>NZ_CP192101.1:0-53647 GCF_050955795.1 Actinoplanes sp. CA-051413 | reverse complement strand
GTGCCCCACCTCCCGAAATGCGCTCTTTGTGGATCTTGTAGGCGTTCAAAATCCTTGATCTTGTATCGAAGATACCTTGGTACTTCAATCGAAGTTGACCTTGAGGACTCTGTACAGAGCTGAGCTGGCCGGATGGCCCGGCGGCCGACCAGACGACGCGTAGCGGCGTCGTGAGGCGACTGGACAGCCAGACAGCGACTCCCAACAGGGTGAGCAGGCAGCAGCCCGGCACAGACGTACTCAGGGCGACAGGGGCTGCTCGGCCACGACGCGACGCCGGCGGCAGCCAGACCTTCGAGGGCAAGCCGGCGCAGCCGGTGCGGCCGGTGCGGCAGCCGGGCGCCGGGACCAACGACGGCGACCAGCCACCCGCTGCACCCGTTCCGGCTCGGCCACGGGGCGGGGGCGGGGGCGGGGGCGGGGGCGGGGGCACAGAACGTGCGTCTTACCGAATTCCCGGCTCGGGCGCGGCAGGTTTGCTTCGCGTGGCCGATCGGCCACGCGAAAGACGCACGTTTGGTCCGACCGTGCGCGCAAGCACCCCGTCAAGCTGTCCGGTGGGAGAGTTCCGTGCCGCAGCGCACGGGAGGTGGGCGCTCGGGGGCTAACCAAGCGCCCACCGATCTCCTCGAGCGTTCTGTTCCTCCGAGGAGGGCCGCCGCGTCTTAGCAAGGGAAGCGGCCCTGGAAAGAAGTCTGCCGTGTCTCAGCGAAAACCGTCGCACGCAATGTGCGAAAAAAATCGGGACATTCCCCTCATTGAAGTACGCATCACCCGTACCCGTATTCAGCGGTGGGGATGCACGCTGGCAGCAGTGCTGCTAGGTGTCGCGGTCTCGCAGTATCCGGAGACTGCCACGCCCGTCGCGCTGGCGCTGACCGCACATGTCGCTTTCAGGCGGTCTTTGGTTTGACCGTCTAGTTCGCCTCCCTGCGCCGAGGGCGACCTCGGTACAGGGAGGCTACGACCTGCGACTGGCCTGTCGTCCCGACACGATGATGGTCCAGGCGCCAGGACCACGACGGCGAGACGGCCGTCTGTCCGCGGCTGTCCGCCCGTCCCTCCGGGCGCGATCGCGTCCTAGGTGAGCCGGCGGCGTTCGCCCCAGGTGACCGCGGTCGCCGCGGTGGGCAGGAGGGTGGACTGCAGGGCGGTCTCGCCGGCGATGACCGACGCGAAGTACCGCTCCCGTGCCCGGGCCCGCGTCTGGACCGGGCGGATTCGCACGTGGGCGCCTGCGCCGGGCGGGGCGTACACGGCGCCCTGGTCGTCGAGCTGCCAGTGCGGCCGCTGCGCGATCGCGGCGGCCAGCTCGGCATCGTCGATCACGGTCTCGACCGTACGCGGCCCGGTCCGGGCGGACTGCCGGTAACGGGCCGCTAGCCCGTAGCGGGGTGTTGCCACCCGTTGCCACCTCCCGACCTGCGCCGTTGAGCCACCGGTTCTCGTTTCGCGACCACGAATGAGGCGCCTGCAATAGTGCGGCAGCGTCCTCAGTCCGGAAGCTTGTCGTACAGGTGTGCGATAGCGTGTCGGGGTGAACTGGGGGAACTACCAGATGCAGCGCCGGGTGCGGGAGTCCGCGACGTACCTGGCGCAGGCCGGCGACGGCGAGCTGGCGCAGTACATCGTGCGGCTCTGCGAGCTGCCGGACGGCAGGTGGCTCGTGCACCTGATGGCGCTGCCCTGGGACAGCCACGTCACGGAGAACACGTTCGCCACGGTGGAGCAGGCGTGCGAGGCGGCCGACGCGCTGTATGCGATGGGCCTCGACGGCGGTCGCTGGGAGATCCGGCACTGGGGGTGGCGGCGCCCCGAGCCGGCTACCAGGCCGAGCGCCGCGTCTGACCGGAGCTGACTGCGGCCGAATTGACGTCGGCGTCAGGTCCCGTCGCAGCAGACTCGTCACCTGGACCGACCTGCGCCGCCCGACTCCACGAGCCCGCAGGCCGCGATGACCCGGACGTGACCCGGCGGAACGGTCCGGCCTCGACCGCGGGCGCTTTCCGGAACGGTCCGCCGTTCCGCACGGCCGCGGCGACCGTTCCGCCGGGTCACGGTCCACCGACACCGCGTTCACCTCCGCCGGTGGGAGCCGCAGCACGCTCACCGAGCAGCTGCCCATCGAGATCACCGGCACCATCGACATCGACCCGACACAGCTCAGCCGGGTCATTTGGAGCGGCTGAAGAAACGGCGGGTCGCCTGGCCTGGAAGGACACTGGCGGCCCCTGCTGTTACAGCAGGGGCCGCCAGGCGTGCGAACTTCAGCTGACGCTCCGCAGGTGCCCGCCTGCCGCCGGCAGGTCCTCATCGTCTCGGTGGGCGCCGCCATCGTGCTGGAAGAACGAGGCCGGCTGGTCGCTGACCTCGACGTTGCCGCCGTGCACGATGATCTGACGCGCCGCCCGTGCGGCCTCAGGGGAGAAGAAGACGTCGCCACCGTGGATCATGACGACCCGGCCACCGGTGGCGGCCTTGTCGGTGAAGGCGATCGACCCGCCGTGCACGACGATGTCCGTCTCCTGCTCGTTCGCCGCTGCCGTGGAGGCCTTGGGCTTTCCGGGCCCCGCGTTCGCACTCATGGCCGCTGCCCAAAGCTGCATGATCTGCTGCCCGGTACCGGCCGGCGTCTCCAGCGCGGCGAGGATCTTCCCGAGCACGGAGCGGGTCGGCATGATCTTCCCGTTGAAGATCCGCGACAGCGTGGCCGCGCTCTTGCCGACCTTGGGCTCCAGCGCACGCAGCGGGATCCCCGCATCGGCGCGCAGAGCCGACAGCACCTCGGCGAAGCGCGTGCCCGGGTCTTCGTGGGGCAGATCGAGATAGCCGCTTGGCGTCATCGCGATGGCGCCCGTGGAGCGGTCGCGCGTACGGGTCTTCAGAAGGTCTTTCAGCGAGGCGTAGGCGTTTGCCGTGGCGTCTGTCGCGGTCCCTTCGAGCGCGTTGCCCGCCCCGGCTGCCAGTGCGGCCACGATGAGCTCTACCGAGCCCATCAGGCTGCCTGGTCCGTGTCAGCCGGCTCGGCACCGGGGTCCTGAGCGGGGCCGGGCTGGGCCGACGGGTTGGTGCTGGGCGTGCCGGGCGCGGTAAGAGAGCCGAACCCGCCGGGGATCACGTTCGGCGGCAGGGCGGGCGGCGCCGCCTTGTCGTCGTTGATGATCCACGGGATGACGTTCGCGGCGACCAGGAACACCAGCACGACGCCGGCGAGGGCGCCGAGCAGGCTCTCGCCGGAGGCCATGAAGGCGGCGCAGACTGCCAGCACGATCAGCAGGACGAGGACGCGCAGGAGCCACCTGCGGAAGGTCAGCCAGGGATTGTGATTCACGTGCACCTCCGGTGCGGTGATGCCCCGACCGCATAGCGGTCGGGGTCGCGGTGGTCTGGGTTGGTACCCGGGCCTTGAGTTGTGGAGCCAATTACCGATTCGCGTGTGACAGCGCGAATCTGGGTGTCATCCTAACTGGCCGTATCGATAGCGCAACCGATGTAGGAGAGAAAGACCCCGCCGAAGTCAAGATGGATTGATCCACAAAAGAAGATGGGCCGGAGATCCGCAAAGGATCCCGGCCCATCGTCGTGCCAGGAGGCTGTTGTCACCCAGTCTCACCAGCGGCTCCGTCTCGCACGCCCGGGTACCAACCAGACAACGCTTCGGAGGTAGCCGCCCCTGCCGTAAAGCCGAGGCTCGCTGAGAACAAGATGGTCGCGGGAAGAAGGAAACGGAAGAACTTTGCGGCGATGCGCGCAAAAAGCTAAACAGCTGAAACGTGCAACACCCCCTGCTGAGCTGCTTTCATTGCATTCGACGAAAGCAGCTCAGCAGGGGGTGTTGCACGCAACATAGTGAAACGCTGAAAGGAATTGATCAGGCTGTGCAGGGCCCCAGCGTGGATCACCCGCCAGCTGCTCGGCGTCAGCCCGAGCACCGGTGTGTTGTGCAGTGCAGGCATCGGACGGCGCGTTCTGCGGCCCGCAGGTCACTGCAGGCGCCAGCAGTGGTTGCGACGAACTTGCACTGCGGCTGCGTGACAGTGCCGGGTGTGCAGGCCAACGGCGTGCTGACGCTGATCTCTACAGTTGACCTCCGCCAGGCGACACGGGGAGGGTGCCAGGTGTTCTGTGACCAGTGCGGGCGGCTGCTACCGGACCCGGCCGCGACGTCGTGCCCGCACTGCGGTGCCGCCCTGACGCCCGCCGTCACCCCCGCCCCGGCCCCGGTCGTGCTGGACGCGCTGCCCGCCCCGGTGCCCGGCCGGGCGGCCCGCGGCCCGAGCAGGCGGTCCTGGGTGCGGGCCACGATCGGCCGGAACGTGCCCGGCACCCTCGCGGGGATCGTGGGTGCGTGGTTCGGGGTGCCGATGGTGCTGCTGATGGCCGGGGTCGGCGCCATCGTCGGCGGTGTCGCCGGCGTGGTGTCGGGCACGCTGATCGGCACGGCGATGCTCGGTCGGATCGATGTCCTGCTCGGCTACGTGTTCCCCCTGCCGGTCTCCGCGCAGGACCTGCTGCCGACCGCGGCCGCGCAGATCGGCGGAATCGTCGGCGGCCTGCTTGGGATGGTCAACGGCGCGCTCGAGCTCGGCGCGATGACCGCGGTCTACCCGTGGCGCAAGCTCTACGCCGGCGATCCGTTGTGGCCGGTCGCGGTGCTGCTCGGCCAGGTGCTGGTCGCCGTGGTCGTCGGCGGGCTGTACGTGTGGTGGTCCGCGGCGACCGAGGCGGCCCGGCTGCGCATCGGCGGCGCCCGCCGGCTGTCACGGCGTGAGGCGGACTGGCTGCTGCCGATCCTGACCGAGGCCGGCCAGCGGCTCGGCCTGACCGGGCTGCCCAGGTTGCTCATCGACGACCGGCGCGAGCCGAACGCGGCCGCCGGCATCCGGCACATCGTCATCAACCAGGGCCTGCTGGAGCAGCTCAACCACGACCGCGAGCAGGTCGCCGGCGTCCTGGCCCACGAGCTGGCGCACTGGCGCGACGGCGACGCGATCGCGATGGCCTGGGCCAAGGGCGTCGCCCTGCCCCTGTATCTGGTGTTCGAGCTGGCCGACCGGATGCTCCGCGCCGCCCGGGCCCGCCCGCTGCAGGTCCTGATCCGGGTGCTGCTCTGGTCGGTGCTGGTCACCGTCCGGTACGGCGTCCTGCCCGCCCAGTCGCGGCTGTGGCGCGGGCAGGAGTACCGGGCCGACGCCGCGGCGGCCGCCGCCGGCTACGCACCCGGCCTGCGCCAGGCCCTGACCTACCTGCGCGGGTCTTTCGACGGGCAGCGCTCGGGCTGGGACCGCACCCTGCTCGCGTCGCACCCGCCGAACGAGCTGCGCCTGGAACGCCTGGAGGACACCGGCCGGGTCTACCCGATGAACGAGGACCACCCGCTGATGCGGGCGCTGCCCGGCTGGACCGGCGACAGCACCGTCCGGAAAGGCTGGTAAGCCCCGGTGCTCGAGTTCGCGCCGCTGCCGCGCTTCGACGTCGTCGCCCGCCCCGCGGTCTACCTGGGCCTGGACCCCCTGGATGGGTTCTCGCCGTGCTGGTCGAGCGCGCAGGACTCGGTCGGCGTGGTCGGTCCGCCCCGCTACGGCAAGAGCTCAGGCGTGCTGATGCCCACGTTGATGACCTGGGACGGCCCGGCCGTGGTCACCTCCACCCGGCCCGATCTGCTGCAGTTCACCGGCAACCGCCGCCGCCAGCTCGCCGCGGCCCGCGGCGGCCAGGTGTATGTGTACGACCCGTTCGGCTCGGTGCCCGGCGTAACCAGCGTCCAGTGGTCCCCGATCGCGGGCTGCGCCGATCCGTCCGTGGCGTACCGGCGGGCCTCGGCGATGGTCGCCGTGGTCGGCCAGGGCGTGAGCGACTCCGGGCACTGGACCGCCGGCGCCGCCTCCATCCTGCGCGCGCTGTTCCACGCCGCCGCCCTCGACGGCTCAGACATCGCCGACGTGCGCCGCTGGCTGGCCCGCCAGGACACCGAGCAGGCGGCGACGATCCTGCGCGCCTCGACCAGCATGGCCGCGGACTGGGCCGACGACCTGGACGCGCTGCACCTGCTCGGCGACCGTGAACGCGGCAGCTTCTTCTCGATGGCCCGAACCTGCATCGACGCGACCGCCGAACCCCGGGTCCGCGCCTCGACGCACGGGCCGTTCCTGGACATCGACGCGTTCCTGACCAGCGGCTCGACCCTGTTCATCGTCGGGCCGTCGCACTACCAGAAGGTGGCGGCGCCGCTGATCGTCGGCCTGGTCGACGCGATCGCCCAGCGCGCCGCCGAGCTCGCCGCCCGCACCCCGGGCGGCCGGCTCGATCCGGGCCTGCTGCTGTGCCTCGACGAGGTCGCCAACATCGCGCCCTTGGACTCGCTGCCCGAGCTGGTCTCCGAGGGTGGCGGCGCCGGGGTCGTCACCCTGTGGGCCGCGCAGTCCCTCGCCCAGCTACGCGCCCGGTACGGCACCGACATGCAGCAGGCCATCCTCACCGCGACCACGGCGAAGGTGATCTACGGCGGGATGAGCAACGGCGGGGACCTGCGCGACGTGTCGTCCTGGGCCGGCGAGTACAGACAGGCGCAGGCCACGTACTACACCGGCGGACCGGACCCGACGCGTTCGCCGGCGCAGCCCGGGCAGCTGGCCGACCGGGACAACGAGGGCCGGCAGCATGCGATCGGTTCGCTGTACCGGCCCGTGCTGCCCGTCGACGCGCTGCAGCAGCTCCCGCCCGGGCGGGCCTGGCTGTTCTACCGCTCCGACAAGCCGCTACTGGTCGAGACCCGCCCCGCCGGCCTCATCGCGCCGTACCAGGCCCTGTCCGGGTACACCCCGCTGCACCCGCTCGACCGGCTGCCAGCCGCATCATGACTGCCCTGACCTGCCCGCGCTGCGGTGCGCCGGCGGCCGCGGCCGCCCGGTTCTGCCGCACCTGCGGCGCCTCTCTCGCCGGCGCCCCGGACCCGGCGCCCGCCCCGGTCCCTGCCCCGGAGCCTGCGCCCGTGCCTGTTCCGGAACCTGGCCCGGTCCTCGCTCCGGAGCAGGTGCGGGCTGACGCGCTCGCGCCGGCGCGGGCCTGGTGGAACCGGCGGCCGCGCGGCCGCACCCCATGGCTGGCCGGGCTCGGCGTCGCCCTGGTCGTCGTGCTGGCCCTGGTCGGCTACCTCGCCGCGGTCACCATCAACAACACCCGGTACCCGCCCGACCAGCCCGTCCGGGCCCTGTTCGCCGCCCTGACCGCCCGGGACACCACCACCGCGGCCGAGCTCGCCGGCTGCACCTCACCTGCCTGCACCGGCAACGCCCTGAGCAGGGGGTACGAGCCACCGACCGACGTGCAGCTCGGCAAGATCTCCTACAGCGACCCGACCGACAACACCCGCCGGCCGGACAAGTCGATCGCCTACGTCCCCGTCACGTACCGGCTCGGCGGCGCCGCGCAGACCGTGACCATGCGGGTGCAGCGCACCGGGACCGGCCTGGCCCGCCCGTTCCGGATCATGTCCGGCGCCACCGGCCGCCTGGCCGTCACCGCGGGCCGCCTCGACCAGGTCCAGGTCGCCGGCGCCCAGGTGCCCGTTGACGACCAAGGCGTGACCGTGCTACCCGGCCGCTACACCGTCCAGGTCCCGCCGACTGACCCGCTGTTCGCCGCGACGCCGGCGGCCCCGGCGCAGGTCGACGTCCCCGCCACCGCCGACCAGCGCGCCACCCCCGTCGCCCTGCAGCTGCCCGTGCAGATTCGGCCCGACGTCGTCGACCAGGTCGACGAGCAGGTCGCCGCGTTCCTCGCCGCCTGCGCCGAGCAGGAGACGCTTACCCCGGCCGGCTGCCCGTTCCGGGTGCCCGGCATCGTCATCAGCGCCACGGACGTGCGCTGGCGCATCGACCAGGCACCGGTGATCGAGGTCGTGCCGGCCGAGCAGCCCGGGCCCACCGACCCGCCGGCGGCCATGCGGACCATCACGCCGGGCCGGGTCACCGTCACCTACGCCGCGTTCACCTCCGCGGGCGGCGACCGCAGCACCGTCACCCAGCAGCTGCCCATCGAGATCACCGGCACCGTCGACGTCGACCCGGCGCTGCCCGGCCGGATCATCTGGAGCGGCTGAACCACCGCGGACAACACGGCGGTCTCTCGCGGGCGAGGACATGACAACGGCGGGACGATCCGTAACGAGGGAGAGGCGCCGCTATTTTGGGGGCCCCGCTGCGGGCAGCTACAGCGATTGATCCGCATCCGCCAGGGCTTCGCACTCCGTGATCAAGCGCCGGATATTCACGCCGTTACGCAGTTTTAGCTCTCCGTGCCCGACTCATGACCACAAGCGGTGGCACGGGTGCGGGGTCCCGTAGCCGTGGGACCCCGCTTCTCGACGTGGTGAAACCCGTGAGACCGATGTCGAGAATGCATGCCAGCCCCCACCATGATGGCTACGACCCGTTCATGCAAGGGTCTGACCTGGGGTTTCTGTTCCGCGGCCATGTTCACGTACCCGCCGCGGTTGTGAACTTGCTGGTCTTCGCCTCGTTCATGACGCCCCATGTCGATCTTGATGAACATCGGGGTGCCTCTACGGGCTACCGCACCGGGCGCAAAAGGGGAATCGTCTTCTATCGCCTGGACGACTGGGCTGTGGAGTAGCCGCCACGGTGAGCCCTCTCGTCTGCGCGAAACCCAGAGCACGCCGGCTCCGGCTGGCGTGCTTCCTTCGTCCCTTTGAAGGGTTGAGACCGATGTCGTTCCTCCCTTGCCTGCCTACTGGGCTGGGCAACCGCCAGCGCGTGCCGTCACGCGCGGTGCTCATCATCATCGTGGTGTTCGTGTCCGCCACAGCGCCGTTGCTGCTCATCAACGGCGGCATGCCGACCGCGGACGCGCTGGCCACGGTCGCCGCCGTAGCTGCCTTCGCGGTCGGCTTCACCTACCAGGTGCTGGCCCTGATGGCCGGCGGCCGCCCGGCGGGCGGGCCCGCCGACGCGTCACCGCTGCATCTGAGGTGAGCCGGACCAAACGGGACGGTGCATCCGCAGATCCGGACCAACCGGCGAAGCTGACCCCGCGATCGTTCAAGGACATCCCCGAGGACAGGCCGGCCAAGGCGCTGGGTGAGTACCTCAGGAAGATGCTCCGCGATCAGGACATCCTGCCTGACTGGATGACCCGCACCGGGACCGCGAAGAACACGATCACCACCACCATGGACGGCCGCTACAAGGGGTGGCCGTCGATCGAGAAGTGGCTTGAGGTGTTCGTCGACGAACGCGTCGGTGGCACCTACACCCAGCAGCAGTACGACCACATCCGCGAGCTCCACGAGGAGGGCCGCAAAAGCCACCAAGCAAACACTCCGAAGGTCGCCAAACCGGCGCCGAGACGCAAAGCACGCAAATCCGAGCAGGCCGCGCCTGCTCCCGCACCGGGTCCGGCACCTCCACCGCCAGCACCCAGACGGTTTCCGGCATCCTCGGCCTCGCTGCACGCCCAACTCCCGCGGCGGGAACCCGGAATGCGCCTCAACGTCGCTGAAGGAGTCTTCCTCGACGACCACGAGGCCCAGCAACGCCAGACCGAGCTCCGGCAGGAGGCGCTGCGCAAGGCCCAAGAGGCATGGCAGCGCCGAGCCGAGACGCTGGCAGACGCCCCACCCGGGCATTGCCGCTACATCGGACGGGCTATCGCCGAACAGACCAAGCCCCACCAGCCGCTCACCGCCACCGAAATCCTCATGTACACCTGGGAACGGTCGCGCGGCACCCTCTACTCGGCCCACAGCCGCGAGGACAGAATCCGCGCGCAGATACGGTCGCGGTTCCGCAACACCCTCGACGCACCGGACAAACTCCAGGCGTCGCCACCGGCTCCCGGGCTCGCCATCAACGGCGCTCCCGGCGACAGGACACCCCTGCCGACGCCGCAACGACCGAAGACCACAAACCGCTCACCGCGATCCGGTCTCCGCGTTCCCCGGCAGTGGACCAGCGCTCCTCCCATCCCGGTGACAGTCGGGCTGATCCTGCTGCTCACCGGCCTGTTCACCGGCTCCGGCTATGTAGTGATCGACCAGATCCTCGGATGGGTCTGACGACCTCACCCACCGAGGCGCACTGTTAACGGCCAGGGCCGCCCACCGGCGGCCCTGGCCCTCGGCCGCGCTCAGGGCCGGCCCCGTTCGGGTACGCCCGGCCTTGGAAGGGGTCCGGCTGGACGGCACGCCCTGCCAGCCGAGCCGGTGCCCGGGGCGTCGAGCGTCAGGTCCGGCCGCCGAGGAAGTGGGCCAGGGCGAGCAGCACGGCGATGGTGCCGCCAGCGCCGGAGCGGGCGCGGCTGGCTGGTGCGGGTGAGCCGTCAGCGTGCCGTTCATGGCACATCGGTCGCGGCCCGCTCGATCGCGCGGTAGACCGTCGAGCGGCGAGTGGCCCACCATCTGTGCTGGCGGGCCACTCGTTTGGTGCTGGGTTATGCGGGTTTGCGTCGGGTGGCGCCCGGCGGCTCACTGGTAGGGACGGCGGTCAGCCGCCTCGGCGGGTGGTAACTCGTGCCGATCGGGCCGACGTCGTCGGGGATCGGCTTGAGGATGTTGCGTACGGACATCCACCGGGCCTTGAGCTCATCCGTGGCGTCGAAGCCCATGATCGGCCCGTACTCGGCGAGGTAGGCGACCAGGAAGCTCCAGCGCGGCAAGATGCTGCCGTGCAAGTACCGGTGCACCGTCGCGGGTGAGGTACCGGTCACCTTGGCGACCTCGCGGTACGACACTTCGCCTCCTCGGCGATGCAGCCCACGCATGTAGATGCCGAATTCGCGCAGCGCGGCCTGGTATTCCGGATCGTTGACGGTGGCCATGGCGGTCACACCGCCCGGGACGCCGCAGCGCCGAGGACGTAGCGAGCCGTCATGCTGGCCGCGCACACGACACCGATGATCGCGGCCAGCGCCGCGCCGAGGGTGTAGCCCTGCACGACCAAAGCAAGCACGACAGCAGCGACCACGATCAGGATCAGCAGACGCCACCGGCGTGCCGAGCGGGCGCGGGCCTCCTGTGGGTCTAGAGGCTGACACGCCCACCGGAGCGGGCGGACAGCTATCAACGCGAAGATCATCGCGCTCCTCACTTTCCGGGCGCCCCCGCGAGTACGGAGGCGCCCGCCAACGGTCTTGGCGGCTCGGACATGGGTATTGCGAGCGAGATGCTTGAGCCACCGCTGGCCTACGGGGTTGCCGCCCCGGACACCGAACATCTCGCCTTCACAAATGATGCATGACTTTCGGCGAGCGCGCATCAACCCGAACCGCGATACCCCGGACCGGAACGATTACAAGCCGAGTCAGTCAGCGCGCCGATTAATTTGCGTTTGGACGCCACGGAAGCACAAGAGTGAGCAAATAAAAAAGGCAGGAAAAGCGTTATGCTTTTCCTGCCTTATTCCACAAAAATAGGCCCCCGCGGCAACGGAGGCCCGATTTTCAGTTGAGTCCTCGAAGCCGCCAAGACCGTTGGAAGAAGCGACGAGGGCTCCGGGCGCGGACCGGGCGTTGGGGGCAGTCACGGTGACTTAGGTGGTAGCCCACTGTCGCCCCCCTCGGTATGCCCTGCTCCGTCCCACGGGTACCAGCATCAAAGTTCTGAGCTGTTTAAACAACCTCCTGGAACGAACTGGAACGAACTGAGGGGGATCTGCCCGCGGTCTGCAAGCGGATGAAACGAACTGACCATGCGCACAACGTTGCGTAAGTGTGCCGGCGGCCAACAAACAGTTCCGATGGGTCCCACTTAGCCTCACATCGCCTCCCTTTGGATCTCGGAATGCGCGCACCCAAGGCGCGTCACGCGCGTGAAGCGCCCGCGCGTTCGGAAGCGCGCCCCCACGCGCGCGGGCGGGCACCCTCGCGCGGGCACGCGCGCGATGCAGGCCACAAAAACGATCATTAAGCAATTTCCTAAAACGCCCCCAGCGCATCGATGTAAGGCAATTGCAAGCGCGTCTGCCAAGCTTTACCTGGCACCATCGTCGAAACGTCGTTCATTGCTCGAAAAATGATTCGATAAAGAGTCGAGGGTTGACCCTTTCCGACCCGTCGGAGCACTCCCCAAGAGCTCCAAAAGTTCCCGCATCGTGAGACGATGAGGTCGGCCTGTCGATCAGCCGAGCGTGCCGGCCCGGCGTGTCGTCGTCGGCGTCTACGGGTTTGGCGCCGCCGGGAGAACCGGCCGTGCGAGCGTGCCGGTGTCGCGGGCGCGCCGCGCGACCGGCAAACCACAGGCAGCGGCCGGTTGTCACCGCGGCCACCGCGCAGCCCAGCACCGGGTACGACGATCACCCAGCACGTCTGACCCGAACCGGTAAGAGACCGGTGGCCCTCTCCCCAGACGGGGCAGAGGGCCACCGGTCTCTTACCGTCGCCCTACCGCGGCTCGTCGCCGTCAGCGGGCAGCACGAGCGCCCACCGGTGGCACCGGGTCATGCCGTCGAGCTCGAGCACGTCGATCGGCCCGTCCGGGCCGGTACTGTCCGCGACTGTGCCGAGCGCCGCGGTCATGTCGCCTGCGTCGTCGTCGGGCAGGCAGATTACCCGGTCGCCCGGCTGCGGGCGCGTCCCGTTGCCCTCGGCGTCGCCGATCAGCGCCCAGGAGTGCGCGATGACATCGACGATCTTGCTGGGCACGCTGACGCCGAGCAGGTCACCGGCGTATCCGCTGGCCTTGCCGATGTGCCCGACCCACTTCGGGCGACCGGCGGGGAACTTGGAGCGGGTCAGCACGAGCACCGGGGCGCCCTTGACCGTACGGGGCCGCTGCGTGGGCAGCTCGGCCAGCGGTGTCCGGTCGGACACCGTCAGGCCGGCCTGGCCCTGGGCGTAGCCCTGGCTCCAGTTGTAGACGGTCTGGCGGGTGACGCCGGCCGCCTTGGCGATCGTGGCGATCGGTTCGTCGGCTTGCCGGGCCGCGGTGACGGCGAGGCGTAGCTGGTGCTCGGCGGCGGAGTAGTCCTTGGCGGCCTGACGGACGGCATCGAGGAAACGCGGATCAGCCATGTCCAAACATTAGACAGTTTGTGGTCAGAGTGTCCACTCATTTTACGTCTAGTGTTTAGACACTTCCAGTTGGGCGATCAGGCGAGGCGTTCGACCACCAGGCGCCGGCACACCTGGGCCTGGTGGTCGAAGCGCTGCCCCCGGCTCGCTGGACGGTCCGGGCGGGCGGCGCGACCCCCGCCGCGGCGTCGTCCGCCAGCCGGGCGGGCCAGGTGGGGATGTCATCCGCGGCCGCCGGCACCGAAGTGGGCCAGGCCGAGTAGCAGGCCGGTGGCGCCGGCGAAGGCGGCGCCGCCGGTCAGGATGGCGTTCGGGATGCTGGCGCCGCCGGCGTGGGCGAGCAGACCAGCGGTCACGGCGACCAGCGCGGCGGTCAGCAGAATCAGCAGCACCCAGACCCAGCGCGGGGTGCCGGACGGCGCGGGCGGCGGGACGGGGGTGGCGGCGGGAGCCGGGGAGGTCATGGCGGGCGGGGTCCTTCCGGTCGGCAGAGCTCTCCTTAAGGGAGAGCTGCCTGACTTCGCCCTGCTTCGCAGGATCCGACGGTGGCCGAGGACTGCAAAGTCGCAGTAGTGATAATCACTGTTATCACCTGCTGGGCCGTAGGCTGGCCAGCATGGCCTCTCCGCTGCCCGACCTGGTGCACCTCGCCGGACACGGTGAGCTGGAGCCGGCGGATCTCGCATTGTCCGAAGTGCCGCCGGCGTCCGGCCCTCGCGCCGAGGCCAACGCGGAGCTGCTCTGGCACACCCTCGCCTCCGGCGCCACCATCGGCGACCGGATCCACGAGCAGGGCGAGGAGGGCCCCGCCGCAGACCAGCCGTTGTCCGTCTTCATCAACGGGGAGCTCTACCGGGAGGAGGTACTCAGCCTCTCGATCGGCTCTCGCAACCTGGTGTGGCTTAGCGATGGCGGCGCGGCCCGAACGCTCAGTGCGGACGAGCAAGCCCTCGTCGATGCCGTGGCGGCGCTGCCGCTGCCCGGCAACGGTCCAGGCCGGTGGACCTGGCGCACCGCCACCGTTGCCTGGCTGCTCTCGCGGCGCTCGCCGCACACCCGCCGGGCGTATTTCCGCGACCTCGCCGGCTGGCTGAGCTGGCTGGCCGCGCGTGACCAGGACCCCCGCGCGGTGCGCCGCGGCGACCTCGACACCTACCTCGCCCAGCTGCGCGACGGCCCGCGACCGCCCGCCGCCAGCACCGTCAACCGGCGGCTGTCCACCCTGTCCAGCTGGTACGGCTACCTCGCCGACCACGACCTGGTCGCCCGCAACCCGGTCACCGCCGTCGACCGGCCGCCGCTGAACCGCGACTACTCGCCCACCGTCGGGCTCACCGTCGCCGAGGTCCGCGCCCTGCTGCGCGCCGCTAACCAGGTGGTCGAGCGCCGCACCATGACCGGGGCCGGCGACCTCGTCACCTCCGGCCGCGACCGCGTACTGCTCGGCTTGCTCGCCAGCCTGGGCCTGCGCGTCGGCGAGGCCACCGGCCTGGACGTGAGCGACCTACGCGTCAACCAGGGCCACCGCACCGCCGTCATCCGCGGCAAGGGCGGCCGCACCCGCGAACTTCCCGTACCGCCAGCGGTCGCCCGCCACCTTGAACCACTGCTCGCCGAACGCCGCCGCGACATCGCTCGTCGCCGGATCCGCGACCAGTTCACCCCGCTGATCGACCGCGACCAGGAGCAAGTACGCCGACAGCTCAGCGCCGGCGTCCTGCCGCGGCGAGCTGTCGAGCGCGGCATGTCTCTCGCCGCCGCTCGGGCCCTGGTGGACAACGGGGGCGTGTACCTGGCACCCGCCTCGGCGGCGTGGTCGTCGGCAGATCGAGAGATCGACGGCCTGTCATCCGCCCAGCTCGAACAGCGGGGCGAGCGCGGGCCGCTGCTTGTCACCAGCGGTGAGAAGCGGCTGACCCAGGCGGCCGTCTACGCCATCGTCCGGCGACTGGCCCGCGCCGCTGGCCTGCCCGCCGCCGAGCAGGTCAGCCCGCACAGCCTGCGCCACTCGGCCGCCACCGCCGCCCTGGACGACGGCGCCCCGCTGCGCGACGTGCAGGACTTCCTCGGCCACGCCGACCCGCGCACCACCCGCCGCTACGACCGCAACCGCGGCTCGCTGACCGCTCGCCCGCGCACCGCCTCGGCGTGCTGTACGCCGAGTAAGGACCCTTTGTCGACATTGCGGGCCGACACGAGTTCCCGGCGTCAGCTCCGCCTCAGGTGACGCGCGTTGATCTGGTGCCGGCAACGGGTCGTTTTTCGACAGCATCAGGCCAGCTCGAGCGGCGTCGGCGGGAACTGGACGGAAGCGGTCCGGGGGCGAGTGCAACGTAGGCCTTGCCCGGCACGGATCTCTCCGTGCCAATCTCGCCGCTTTCCGACAGGGACCTTCTCAAAGACCTCGGCAGCCTTCTGCAGAACCTCGCGCCCCTGGTGCCTGACCCGGCCCAGACCGTCCTGGACACAGCCGGGCAGATGCTCGAGTTCGGGCCCGATCTCTGGTCGGCGTCGCGGCACGCATGGCGCATGATCGCGGCCTGCGTTCATGCTGGCCGTCGTCGTGCCAGGCGGGCCGTGACGCGCATGATGCGCTGGCCTCGCAGCCGCGCGACGAAGATTTGACCTATTGTGTCCGGTTCGCCAGGACCGGGGCCACATGGTCCCGGTCCTGCGCTGAGGTGGTCACCGCTGCGCGCCGGTTTCGCCGTCCGGCTTCCGCTGTCCCGGCTCTTCCGCCCTGCACTGGTTCTCGCACGGGTCTCGTCAGCGGCTCTCGGCACTCGGTGATCGGCACTTGTGCTCGTCAATGCACCCGCTACGACGTGCGGTTTACCGATCGATGGTTCGTTTGTTCGTCGAAGGTCGTACGGCAAGACTGTGCCCCATGACCAAGCAAACGAAGCAGACCTCATTCAGCAAGCGTCCGGCCCCCGTCACCGGGGGGCAGACCCGAAGCGCCTTGCTCATCCGAGCTAAACGCGCCGCCGTGCCCCTGCGCAAGGTGTTCGTCCAGCTGCCTCAGAGCGCCGAGACCCGGCCCGGGCTGCTCGCGCCGTTCATCACCGCGGGCGACCTGCGCGGGCTGCGCGCCTACCTGATGATCGTGGCGGCCAGCAGCAACACCACCGAGCAGGGCACCTGGACCACGGAGCTGGACAGCCTGGTCTGGGCCCGGCTGTTCGACGCGCACACCGGCGCCGAGCACGCCGCCGCCCGGACCGCGGCGTGGCGGACCATGGGCCGGCTGCAGGACAAGGGCCTGATCGAGTGCCACCGCACCAAGGGCAGCCGCAACATCGCCGTCACGCTGCTGCGCGAGGACGGCAGCGGCAAGGAGTACACCCGGCCCGGGATCGCCGACAAGGACGCCTACCTGCAACTGCCCATCGCGTTCTGGACCAAGGGCTACGACGAGAAGGTCAACCTGCCCGGGCTCGCCATGCTGCTCGCCATCTGCAACGAACGCAGCTGGGCCGCCTTCCCCGCCGAGTGGATGCCGGCCTGGTACGGCTGGTCCGCCGACACCACCCTGCGCGGGCTGAAGAACCTGCGCGAGCACGGACTGATCGAGCAGCGCGAGCGCTTCAAGAAGGCGGCGCTGACGGCGCCGGGCTCGACCATGTTCTACGAGTACCGCCCCGCCCGGCTGCTGCGTCCGGCGGTCCAGGCCCGGCCCGCGGGAGAGACGGCGTGAGCGCGAAGAAACCGACCCCGGCCGGCGATCCCGGCCGCGAGCCCCTGCTGCGCATCCAGCTCACCGTCCCCCGGTCGCTGTGCTGGATGCTGGCCGGCGCGCTGCTCGGCAACCTCAACGACCTCGGGCCCCTGCTCCAGGGCCTCGGGCGGTTGCTGCTCTGAACAGCTCTGGTCGGGTGTGCCGGACACGGAACGGCGGTAACCCGCGCCGGTCCCCGTGACCGGCACATCCGACCAGAACTCATCGTTTCCACTCCCGCCACTTGCCCATGGCGGCTTCGGGCCACGTAAGTCACGGACTCTGTTACTTCCGTACTTCGGTACTCCACACTTCGCGGATCAGGTAGCCACCGTGGCCGGAAGCGCCTCTGACGCTGATCTTGGCCCCACGGAAGAGAGCGGTGCGCATCGATGCGTCTTGTCGTACTGGTCTGGCATTCTGACGCTGGGTATCCATAGTGATCACTATCTGTTGGAGAGTGCCGTGCCGAATCAGCAAGAGGTGGCGATCAGCAAGCACATCGTCAAGCGGCTGGGTGAGCGCGGCGTCGAGGAGACGATGGCGAGCCTGTTCCCGGTCGACTGCCAGACCTGCAATCGCTCGCTGGCTGGCACAACGATGGCGCTGGTGGTCACGGACATGATGGTCTTTGCCCGCGCGGCGCTGCACCACCGTCGTTGCCACAAGTCGGAGTGGAACGACTCCGGCATGGTCTCGTCGGCCGGCGGAGCCACCTTGAGCCACCGGATGCGCACCCCGATGCTGCCGTGGACCAACGCCAGCACCGGCGAGGTGGTGATGCAGCCGATGTACCTGCTCAACCCGGGACTCGAGGCCGTGTTCCTCGAACGCGACGCCGACGAGCAGTGGCACGTGAAGCTGCCGACCCAGTTCACCGCCGCCGGCCTGGTCCACGACGCCAGGCAGCTCTCTGAGCGGCCGGTCCAGGAGGCCACCGTCCGGCTCGCCGACGACGGAGTGGCGCTCACGATGGAGAACCTGCCCCCGCAGACCTACGTGTGCGACGCCGACGAGGCGTACCGCGAACAGGTCCGGGCCCGCGGGGGCGTCATGCTCATCGTCACCCACGCCCTGAACCCCGACACGATGCTGCACGGCGACGATCTGCTGCAGGTGCTCGACGATCACCGCACCCTGGCCGGGTGGGTGCCGCTGGCCGAGGTACGCGAAAAGCAGCCGAGACAGCCGGCGCCCTCGAACCCGGCCAAAACCGGGACGACGTACCTGCTGCACCGTAGTCCCCGCCATCTCGCGGTCGGCCCGCTGCTCGGGCACAACCCCGCGGCACTGTCCCCCGAGCAGGCTCAGCAGTGGGCCGAGCAGGTGATCGGCTGCGAGACGATGATCGGCTGGGACTCCACCATCGGCGGGGAGCCGGCCAGCGGATGGTTCAACATCGACTTCCTCAGTGTTGCCCAGTACGTCCTGATGCAGTACCCGGACGGCTGGCGGGTGCTGCGCACCCTGTCGCGGGTTGCCGGAGCCGGCGGCGCGGAGACCGACACCGAGGCGAAAGTGTGGGCGGACAAGGTCGTCAAGTTCAAAGATCAGGTCACCGGCCTGCAGTGGACGCCCGGTCCCACTCCAGACGGTGCCATCACCCTGTACGCCGTCGCTTGAGCCTCCGGACCTGGGAGCCGCCGCGCGCTTGAGTGAATACTGGTCGGCCGGACCGTTCGGGTGGTCGATCAGCCGGTCAGCATCGTGATGATCTGGTCGAGCTTCGCGGTGTGCTCGCGGCGCAGGGACGTGATCGCGTCGCCCTGGGCGTGCAGCAGCTCGGTGTGCTGCGACTGGATGATCGACAGCGCC
This sequence comes from Actinoplanes sp. CA-051413, assembly GCF_050955795.1. Taxonomy (NCBI): domain Bacteria; kingdom Bacillati; phylum Actinomycetota; class Actinomycetes; order Micromonosporales; family Micromonosporaceae; genus Actinoplanes; species Actinoplanes sp. CA-051413. The sequence continues at coordinate 35,088 of NZ_CP192101.1, read as the reverse complement.
TGGATCAGGTGGTGCTGGGCGCGAACGGTCTGGGCGACGTCGCCCAGGTCGCGGATGTCTTGATGAAGCTGGCGGGATATGGATGGTGCCATTTTGGGGTACACCCCAACACCACATTCATCACGGGCATCAGATGTCGTCAGAATAGGGTACCCTTGGGCATTTCTTGACGCATGTCCGGTGACTTTATAGAGTCCAGCTCGACAGAACACGTCGGGAGAGGACCAGACGATGCGCGTCGGATACGTCAGAGTCAGCACCGTCGACCAGAACACCGTCCGACAGCTCGACGGGGTCGAGGTTGAGCGGGTCTTCACCGACAAGGCGTCCGGCAAGGACACCACCCGGCCGAAACTCGATGAGATGATCGCGTTCGTCCGTGACGGCGACACGGTGCTTGTGCACTCGATGGACCGCCTTGCCCGCAACCTCGACGACCTGCGCCGGCTCGTACGCACCCTGACCGGCAAGGGGGTGCGGGTGGAGTTCGTCAAGGAAGGCCTAACGTTCACCGGCGAGGACTCACCGATGGCCACCCTGCTACTCAGCGTCATGGGAGCGTTCGCCGAGTTCGAGCGCGCCCTGATCCTGGAACGCCAGCGTGAGGGCATCGCCGTGGCCAAGCAGCGCGGCGTGTACACCGGCCGCAAGCCGGCGCTCACCTCCGAGCAGGCGCAGCAGCTGCGCGAGCGCGTCGCCGCAGGCGAGAAAAAGTCCGTGCTGGCTCGGGAGTTCGGCATCAGCCGCGAGACGGTTTACAGCTACCTGCGCACGGCCATTGCCGACTGACCAGCCGGAACTGCCGATCCAGCTCTCAACAGCATCCGGCAGAAGTCGGCCGGGACCGCTGCCTTCCCTCGAGGCTAGGTGAGCGGGCTTGGCAACGATGACACCGCCGTATGCGGGCAAGTTAGAAGGGCGGCTCGTCGTCGAACGCGGCGGAGGCTGCTCGTGCTGGCGCGGTTGCCCATGGGTCTTCGAAGCCCGAGCGCTGTTGCCACAGCTGAGGATCCCGGCGCGGCGGCAGAGTCGGCATCTCTTCGTCCTGCTCGTAGTCGTCGAGCATGGCGTTCCAGTGCCTCTTCACCGCGGCTCGAAACGACTCGGAATCATTGCTGTACTCCCCCCAGCGTTGCTCGTTTGGGTCGCGGCCGGCGATGCCGCAGAGCGCCTCGAGGATGGTGTCCACGGTGGGCCAGATGCGCGGGATGGTTATGCCGGTGAGGACACGGCGGATCGTCTCAGTGCTCGCAGTGCCGCTTAGGTTCCGCGCGTCGGCGTTGTTTTTGATCCAGTTGGAGATGGTGCGCAGAGGTGGTCGACCGGCCTCACGATAGTGCGAGAAGAGTTCCTCGACGAACGCGCGGTGCGGTCCTTCGGGCAACTGCGCCTTCGTCGGCATCCGCAGCATCCTTGGCATGGTGTCCCGTTTCGTCTCAAGCCGACCCGTGATGACAACCTAAGTCTAAAGACACCATGTATCGGCACTCTTTGACACATGGTTGCCAACCGTAGACATCACTTGTCCTTACCGTGTCTTCGCAGGTCAACCACTTTTGATGGTCCCCGACGATGGAAACAGTGGCGCAGCGAGCGCCTGCTGGAATCTCATCCTTTGAAGGGCCTTACGTTGACGAATCCCACTGCTCGTGGTCTCTGGCTCGCGGTTACGGCTCTGACCGCCGCGTTGGTCGGCATCGCCGCTGGGCTGCTGGCTTGGGTCGGTGGACTGAACCCGCCTACCTCGATCCTGACGGGTGGAGCAGCCTTCGGTAGCACAGTCCTGCTCGTTTTGGCCGTCCTGCACTTTGCTGGTAACGCCGCGGACTGAGTTCGAAAAGCGTGCGGCTTGCCAAGATGCGCCGCGTGGGCTGCCGACTACCACGCATGAGACTCGGTTCCGTACGGCCGGGCTGCAGCTCTGCGTCGACCGGAGCAGGTCCTGGCACGCGCCCCCTGCCGGTACTCGACGATCTGGTCGCCGGACGCGACCGTGCTGGGTGGCTTCCTCAGGCCCTGAATGGCGACCCGGCCGGATCGCGGCTCAGCGGGCGTACGCGGTAATCGCATCGCCCTGCTCCCCTCCCACCCTGCTGGCGAAAACTGGTAGACCTTGTGGCCGGCGCAAGTGGCGGGTGCGCATCTCTCGCGAGCGCAGCCGCCAGAGCACTCGAGGCCCCACAGACACCGGCAGCCTGGTTCCGTGGTGCGCAAACCAGGCTGCCGGGGGTGGAGGCCATGGTTAGTTGAGGCCGACGATGCTGTGAAACAGCACGATCGACGCGCCCGCGGCACCGCCTCCCCACAGCACCGCGCCTGGTAGGGAACCGTCGACGTGGTACGACAGGAAGCCCGCCAGGACACCGATCACAAGGGCGAGCAGCAGGATGACCGCGGCGCGGACGGTCAACAGCGGTGCAGGCGGTGTGGGGGGCATGATGTACCTCCAGGGATTGTGTGGCTAACGCCAAGTAGTAGGTACGTATGCGCAGGTCACCCCATGGATCGGCCGGGAGAAACTCGTGGAAAAAAGTTAGGGGAAGTCCGTGGGCTCCCTGCGGCGGGTGCACCTAGGAAAGGTCATTCACGGTGCTGTTCGCCTGGTTGCGATAGGTCGGGCACAGCAAGGCGAGACGACCGAAAGGGCGGCGGCGGGGTGGCTGGGCACGACGATCAGACGGTGGACGAGGAGCCCACCGCCGACGACGTGCCGCCACTACAACCTGGCCGATGGAAAAACTTCGACGAGCTCACGGGCATTTCGGATGCAGTACAGGCGCAGGACATCGCCTGTCAGCGCGACAATCTGCGCCGGCGCCTCGCCGACCAGAGACTGCGCGACGCCCTGGCCGAGGAGAACTTCGCCGGCGCTCGATACCGCCGGTTCGAGCAGGAACTCGCTGCGTACGGGATCTCGGTGCTACGCGGTTGGATGCACTCCGGCTACATCTTCAAGGCGACCGCGACTCTGGGGTTCCACCTCGACCCAACCGAGTACGAGCTGGAGGAACTGGTTCGCGACTCCGATGTCCGCGAAGAGCTGGCGAACATGACAGTCGCAGTCACGCTGCCGAAGTTCCGCGACCAGGCCCTCGTCGGCGGCGGCTGGACGAGCGACGGCGGGGCCAGCCTGCCCACCTACTTCGTGGGTGCGACCAAGTACGTGTTCCCCAACGAGTTCCGCCAGCACCGCGCCTACCGGTCTCGGTACAACCGGGCGACCCATGAGACGGCCGTCAAGACAGGGCCGCTGCTCGACCCGCTCAGCGACCCCGCGGCGACGGTGCCGAGCGACATGCACGTCAGGGACGTCATCCGCAGTCTCGACGGGCGGACTGCACCGGTGGTCGCGCTCCGCCTGCTCGGCTACAGCCACGAAGAGATCGCTGAGCTGCTCGACCTGCCTACCGACCGAGCGGTAGAGGGCATCCTGTACCGGACGAGAGCCCGGGCGGAAAAAATCAAGAAAGCCATGACCAGGAAGCGAGGTGATTCCGATGGGCGAGCATGACGAGAGTTTTGAGGCGCTACTCGAACAGTCGTCCCTCGGATCGCCGGGAGCCCGGGAACTACGCCGCCGCACGCCGCGCGACCAAGTGGAAGCCGTCCGGCGCATCGCCGAGCTGCGCCAGCTCATAGCCTGCGGAACCGGAGAACAACGACAGCAGGCCGAAGCTGACCTGACCAACGTGTTCCTCACCCTGGGATATGCCAGTCAGCTGGATGATCTCACTCCGACATCGGTCCCCACGGTGGAACCGCACCCTGCCGAACCGGCACCGCACCCTGTCGAGCCGGCGTCCAGCGGTGAACCCGCCCAATTCGCCACCTTCCGCCGGCCGTCCAACGAGGTTCTGGCGCTGGAGCATGAAGCGGCTCGCGTGCGGGCCAGACTGATGGACCCGGAGACCGCGCTGCGGGAGCTGGCCGAACGCCTGACTTTCGCGTATGTGAACGCGGGCAAGCCGTCGTTGGCCGTGCTGAGCGAGGCCGTCCACTACAGCAAGGGCACGCTGTCCAAGGTGTTCGCCGGCAAAATGGTGCCCTCCTGGCCGCTGGTCGAGGGGCTCGCTGCCGAGCTCGGGGTGCCGACGCAGACCGTCATCGGGGAGTGGTTCCATCTTTGGACTGCGGCGAACACGTTGCGGCGCAGGCCGGGCGGGATGCGCGAGCGGACCGCGACCGAGCCAGCCCCGACCGCGGCGCCGAGCGTGGCACCGACCGTCACGGGTTCGGGCCACACCTGCCCGGCCTGCGGCAGCTGGGTGGTCGACCCCGCGTTGCACGCCCAGTGGCACCGGCAGGCCGGGGAGGTCGGCCAGGGAGGGCCTGCCTCCGGGGCGCTCGGTGGGTGGGGCGCACAGGCCCGGGCCATCGGTTTGACCCATGAGAGCGATGGTCCGTGAGGTCGGGCCAGACCGGGTAGAGCGCCCCCGGACCAAGAGCGGCCTGAACTGGCCCCTGGCCGTGACCGGCTCGAGAAGCTCGCCGAGCACCTGGATGTGGACACTCGTACCTTCGCGTCGGTCTGGGTGCCCTTGTGGGAGGCGGCAAGTCGCAAGACCGAGCAGAAGCCCGACCCCGCCCCTGAACCGCAGAGAGGCCCGTGGGGCGCGCCGCCCGGCTTCGAGTGCCCGGCATGCGGCTCCTGGGTGACCAACCCCGCCCGCCACATCAAGTGGCACATGCCGGCCGATACCGGCTACAGCGGCGGTTCGGTAACCCCTCTACGCCCGGTGCAGTAGGAGCTGGAGCCTTCCCCAGCGCGGGGAGGGCTCCAGCTCGTCGCCGGCGAAAGGGCGGTCAGTCCTCGATCGGCAGGACGAATCCGCCGCCGGCCGATGCCTGTGACCGGGCCGTCGATCGCGGCGACCGTCCTGCTGGGGCTGCGGCTCCTCGCCGTCGGTGTGGCTCTACGGCTGTGGCCCGCCCGGCGCCCGAAGGCGACCGCGTCCGGCCGCTGACCGCTGGGATGGGCTGCCGACCGCTTCAGTCCGGCGGCCGTGCGTGGTCGTCCCACTGGGTGACGCAGGAGTGCAACCACACCGCACAGCCGGCTCAGGTCGTCGATCAGTGCCGGCGACCGGGGGTCGGCTGTAAAGGTGGGCCGAGCCGGGCCACCTTCCGTTCGGAGGGCGGCCCGGTCGTCAGTCGCTGACTCCATGTCCGGCTGTCGCGCAACGAGCATCCTCGGGCGGCTCGTCGTCCTCAGGCGGTCCCGCTGACTGTGAACTGGTCTTGGATGAGGATTCGCTGCACCTTTCCGCCACCAATTGCAGGTAGACGGGTTCGGGCTCCGATGCCGACTCCGCCCGCCAGTACTGGTTGAGCCCGTGTCCCAGGATGAGCAGATTGGAGACCTGCGAAGCGTTGTGCTCCTCGTCCGGTACCAGGTGCCTGGGTTGATAGAGCCCCGCACAGTAGAGAGCCAGCTGGCCCTGCCCAGAAGGCTGGGCGGGCAGGTTCGCCCTCTTCAGGTGTCCCAGGTATGCCCTCCCCCAGTCCTCGAGGTTGGGCCGGCGTTGGTGGTCCGATGTCTCGGTGTCTGCGGTGTTCCTTGCGGGAGTCGCGCTGTCGTATGTCGCCAGTGCTTCCAATACTTCCCTTGCCGTGGGGGCATCGGCGTGGTCGATCAGATGCTTGATCGCGTAAGACAGTGCTGAGTGCCAATTTGTGGTCGGGGCCGTCGCCCTTGTAGCACGTTCCGCTTCTGCCTGGGTCTCCGTCGCGCGCTTCTCGGCGGCTTCCAGGATCTTCCGGGCGTCCTCGTGTGCCTTGTCGAGGATTTCCTGCGCGCGTCCGAGCGCGGTGTTGACGTAGGCGTCCATGCTTTCGACCGCGGCCGCTGCCTTCTCGCGGTGCCTGGCCGCGAAGCGGGCTGCGTAGTTGGCCTGTCGCATCTCCACGATCGCCCGGGTTTGCGCGGCTTCCACGGCCGCCTCGGCGGCGGCCAGCTTCGCCTCGGCCTCTCGCAGCTGGCAAGCGACCTCCTCCAGGCGCATGGCAGCCGAGAATGGCATCTCGAAATCCGGAAGTCCGTCGAGCTCTCCCCATGCCGCGCCGGACATTGAGGCCGACACGTCCATCCCGGCATTTTCGAGCAGCTTGGTGAGCTGTTCCTCGATGTGCTGGTCCTCGACCTGGTCGACGACGCGGTCGACGAGGTCGAAGGTCTCCCGGAACTCTTCGCTGGAAGGCTTCGAGGTCGGGTCGTCGATGGTCATCGGGCCTCCTTCCTCATGGAGCCGGCGTCTTGTTCCGCCGCCCTCTCGTCCTTGATGGCCTGTTTGAGACGCTTACGGGCTTCGAGCAGGCTCTGTCTCACCGCTTCCGGTGAGCGTCCGAGCATCGCCGCGATCTCCGACGAGCTAAAGCCGTCGACCACGAACGCCATGACCTTGCGCTGCTCGGTGGGCAAGGAGTTCAGCAGGCCGAGAACCCATTCGCTGTCTTCCCACAGAGTTAGGGCGGCGTCCTCACGGCCGAGGGCGGTGCCTGCGCCGCGTTCGACCTGCCGGACCCGGAGACGGTCCAGACCGTGGGTCTTGGCCTTGATGAAGTTGCTGATCACGGCGCGGCAGCCGTAGGCCACCCGGTCGCCGATGTCGTCCCAGCGCCGCAGGACCTCGTGCATGGCCTTCTGGGTGGCCTCTTCGGCCTGCTCCTTGGTGGCGCCGGCGTACATCGCGGTCTTCATCAGGGTGCGGAAATGCTCACGGTAGAACTTCGTGAACCCGACGGGCGGGGTATTGCGAACCTCCACAGGCGGCGTGACCGTAGCTTGCGCTACGCCGTTGTCTGCCTCCACTCGGCCAGCCTCCCCTCGGCGGGTGTGGCGGCCAACGGTATGGCCGCGTCACAAGGGTTGGTCCTGTAACGCGGCCGGACGTGAGGCGTGACGCCAAACTTTCTTAGAATTCTTCTTCCAGGCCTGGTCAGCGCTGGGTCAGGAACCATAGGACCAGGGCGACGGAGATGATCGCGACCACCGCGGCGATCACTGTTGCCGGAATCGAGCCGGTGGCGAGGAACGCCCCGACCACGCTGGCGACGGCGCTTTCCAGCAGCAGGACGGCCGACACGGAGGCGGCCCGGCCCGGGCGTTCGGCCGGCGGCTGGGGGGATGCAGCGACGGTCATGGCGGTTCCTTTCGAACGGGAGCCCTGCTTTCACATGGAGAGGTCCACCGGCACCCAAGATCGTGAGGCTTCCGTCGAGACTTCGCGGTAAGCGGGTCACGCTCGCCGCTTAGGGGCAGGCGCTCCAACCGGCCGCGCCTTACTGCCGACCTCGCTGGGCGACCACGTAGCGCGGCGAGACCGTTTGACGCTGCTGGTCCCTAGATAGCCGCCGACGTCAAGATCGAGGCGTTGCACGAACCCGCGATGGCTGCGATCAAGTAGGCCTGACTGCCAGGCCCGGTTCATCAGGGCGCGGGTCACGCTGCCGGCCACCGTGTCGGGGGTGGCCACAACGACGATGTCCATGCCGTCGACGGCCGCGGACGCCACGGTGGGCCAGTCAGGGCCAGGCTCGGGAATCAGCGCCAAGTGCTCCAGCGGTACGCCTGCCTCAGCGGCGGCGAGCGCTCCGAAGGTCGGCATGCCCACGATCGCGGCTCACGCGCCTGTGCTCATCGCCTCGGCGAGTAACGCGATGACCAGCGAGGTCGAACGACCGCAGCAATAGTCGCGCCACGCCGGATGCCACCGGGCCGGGGGAACAGGCCGGCCAGCGCCGGTGGCTTGGCAGGTGACGAGCGGCGTATCCGATCAGCAGGGCCGCCAGGTAGCGATCTGAGCGGCCGCGTGCAGCGCAGCAGTACGATCTCGGCTAGGGTGCTTTTAAGTGAAATAAGTTAAAGGCACTTGCAGATACTGCGCATGTGTTCGAAGCTTGACGTACGAGCCTCATACACACAGGGCTCCGCAGTAAGGGGTAGACCATGAGCACCACCACGACGCTCGCCGCCAAGGCCATCCAGCTCTCCGAAGCCGCCAGCCGTCCAGGCAGCCCGGAGCATGACTCTCTGAAGGCGGTGCTCGCGCTCATCTCACGGCTTGACGGCGAAGAGGTTCGCTTGAATGCTGGCGGCACCGGCTCTGTTGCCGTGCCTGAGCTGGTGGTCGATTTGCTGAGGCAAGTGTGTGCCGTCCTTGACCGCGGAGACGGCGTGGTTGTCAGCGAAGTTGCCCGAAAGCTAACCACCAGCGAGGCCGCACGGGTCTTGGGCGTGTCTCGGCCGACTCTGATTGCTCTGCTCGACAAGAGTGAGATTGCCTCGCACAGGGTCGGTACTCACCGGCGGGTGGCACTGACCGACGTGCTGGCCTATCGCCGCCAACGCGTCGCACAGCAGCGTCAGGCCTACGAGGCGATGATGGCCGAGCAGGACGAGCTGGGTATCTACGAGTAGCAACCACCCCATCGCTTTCAGTGCGCGGCATCGGTAGCCTGGCTGAGTGCTGCCGGTGCCTCTCACTGTGTTCCTCGATGCCAACGTGCTGTACTCGCGCTGCCTGCGGGATTGGCTGGTAATGATGGCTCTCGACAGCGGCTATACGGCCTTCGATCTGCGGTGGAGCGAAGCCGTCCTGGCCGAGGCCTTCTATCATCTGCGCCGCAACTACCCTGATGCCCCGGAACGGCGGATCGAGCGCTGGCGCGAAAAGATGGACGAGAACTTCCCCCAGGCCAAAGTGACGCACTGGGATCCCCAGTCCGTCCCGCGCCCAGCAGACCCAAACGATCATCATGTGCTCGCCGCCGCCTATGCCGGTCAAGTTGATTTCCTCATTACCTGTGACGGCGACGTCGCCAACTTCCAGCGGTGCCTCGACGAAATCGATGCCGGCATCACCGTGCTGCACGTCGACGACTTCCTCTGCATGATCGCCGAGCGGTATCCCGAACTCGTCCGGCGGCGCTACCTGTCCCAGGTCATGTACTTCCAGCACCGAGACCGGGTCGATGAAGACACCGCGGCAGACTCGAGCTTGGAAAGTCTTGAGAAGGCAGGAGCAAAGCGCTTCTCATTCTTGCTTCGTACCGATGAGCGCTTCCGAATCTGGTGAGTCACTGTCGGCGGCATCCTAGGCGCGAACCCCTCGGCGCGGACGGAACTTGCGGGCGCCTACCGCGTACAGGCTGATCCACCTGGATGCCGTCTGTAGGTGCTCGGCGCCCCGGCTGCCCGCGAAGTACACCGCTACCAGGACCGCCGACGGTGTCAGCTTTCCAGAACGCTGCTTCCGCCGGTCCTTGTTAACCGCGGTTAACAAGGACCGGCGGAAGGTAGTGCACTCGGAACGGGCTGCTTACTTCTCATCCAGGAGAAGCTGGGCCAGGGCGCGGAGATCTTCCGGTGGAAGCGCCGCTCGGAGCGACTCAGCGATCACCGGGGGGGTCGTGCCGAGTCTGCGCACGGCGGTGATGACAGTCGACGCTCTACGCGGCTCGGGAACGTCAGCGAGACGGGGTTCTCCAGGTTCCGCCTCGGCAGCCTTGTCCACGGCCGCCTTCCGCTTGAGGATCGCTCGTAGGGCGTCCATCTGTTCCGGCAGTGGGTACAGGTGGAGCTTGCGGACGTCGCGAAGCGGCACTCCCCCTGCACGGATCATGTCCTGGACTTCGGGGGCGAGTTTGAGCAGGTTCATCCGCTGGGTCACCCATGCCCGGGTTCGGGAGAGGCGGTCGGCGGCGGCTGCCGGCGAACCGCATTCTTTGATGATCAGCTCGATGGCGCGGGCTTCCTCGACGGCGTCGTAGTCCTGGCGGTCGAGGTTCTCGGCTGCGGTGGCGCTGACGAACTGGGCTCGGGACTCTGCGAGTTCGTCCTTGACGGAGATGTCCATCATCTCGTCCACGCGTTGCAGGGCCAAGCGACGCCGGCCGCCGGTCACCTGCACGAAATCGGCGGTACCGAGCTTGTCCTCGAACTCGGGGAAGATTTTCGAGAAGGCGGCGCGGGTGACGACCGTGCAGGCCTGCAGCTGGCCGTTCTTGCGGATCGAGTCGGCAATCTCGTGGATCTTGGGAGAGTCCGGATCGAGAACCCGGGTGTTGAGCGGGTTCGCGGCTACCCGATCGAGCAGCACGCTGCGCGAGCCGTGGGTGGCGATCCGCGGAGCCCGTACCTCCGCCGGCGCCGCGCTTGCGAGGGATGACAGGTCGACGCGCTTTCCCGCCATCTCAGCCCTCCTCGACCAGAGCCTGGGCGCCGGCCTGCCGGGGTACACCTGCGGGGGAGCCGCCGTAGCCCAGTTCGAGAGCCAGGCGCAGGAAGTCTTCTCGGGCCTCGGACGCGGTGCGGTTCTTCGGGTACTGGGTGACGACCTGGCCCTCAGCGCTCGCGCGGGTGTGCAGTTTGTAGCGCCGGACCACCGTGTCGCACATCGGCCATCCGCAGGCGGCGATGAACTTGGCGGTCTGCTGCAGGTCGGTCAGCCCGTCGCGGGGATCCCAGTTGTTGACCACGACCCGGTACGGGATGCCGCGCGGGGCGACGACCTGGTTGATCGTGAGTCGGGTCGGCTCGTAGGACAACGGTTCCGGCGTCATGGGCACGATGACGTCGTCGCACTGATCCAGGGCTGCCTGCAGGATCCGGTCGTCTTCCAGGCTGCCCGGGGTGTCCACGATGATGTGTGCGTAGTTCAGTGTTCGTAGCCGGCCGAGGAGCTTGGGGTCGTCGACCTGGCTGAAGTCGAAGGGCAGACCGCCGTTCTCCTTGACCCGTCCGGACCACCACACCGATGAGCCTTGCGGGTCGGTGGATACCACCAGGACGGGGCTGGGGCCGTCTTGCGGCGTTGCGGCCTTGAGCGGGTTGTTCTCGCCGGACAGGACGGCGTGGGCGACGGCGCCCAGGTTGACGGCGAGGGTCGTTTTGCCGACCCCGCCTTTCTGGTTCGCCACTACGTGAATCTTGGCAGGCATGTGCCCCTCTTCCGTGTGCTTCCCGGGGGTTCCGGTACTTCGGACTGGGAGCATCGTAAGGCCATCGCACCCATGCTGAGCTGCTGCCACGCGCCAGTCGTCAGGTCAGGCAGGCCGTTGATGGTCGATCCCTTGTTAACCGCGGTTAACGGCCCAAGGAGGCTCACCGGCATCGACGGACAAGATCCGACCTGTTAACCGCGGTTAACAGGTCGGAGGCCGGCTAGGGCGCGACCGCTGGGGTCAAGGACTATTTACGACCTCACCTGACCTGCGCCTCTACGTCGGATACTCGCCGCGCCGGTGTCGACGATCGAGCCTCAGCACGATGCAACTCATGCGGCCGGGTGCCGGGAACACCTGACGAGGCCGTCCATGGGCGGCAGCCGCACAGACGCCCAGTTAACCGCGGTTAACAACGCGGGTCCGCGGCTGGCGCTCCCGTCAAGGACTATTTACGACCTGCATCACCTGCGGGTTCGCGCACGTCACACGCGAGGCCTGGTCAGCGGTGCGCGATTGCGGGCCTCTCGCGATGCCGTCCTGCTGGACAACAGTCGCCCGGCTTCATGGACGAAGCGGCGGCGGTGCACGGCCGGAGCGAGTATCAACCGCAGCGGCCTTGACCCGGCTGGCGCACGGCGGGCCAGTCCTCGTAGCCGTCGGCAGCGGGCTGGACGCGCGCGGGGCCGGCGGACATCCGGGCCGCCTCCACTGGGTCCGCCGAGGGCGTGCTGTTGTGGCTTAGGCCGGCCGCGGCCGCAGCGGCACGGGCGGCGGCCCGACCGCTTTGGTCACCAGCGCGAGTAGCTGCCGCAGCGGCATCGCGAGCGTCGAGCATGGCGCGCAGCGCTGCCGTGCGGGCCAACTCGGCGTCTCGAGTGTCGGCAGCCGCCGCTGCGGCGGCCTGGTTCCGTACCGGGGAGGGCCACGGTACGACCGCGTCCGGGTTGGCAAGTGCCCGGTCGAGCATGGTCGCCAGATAGCGCAAGGGGGAGTGGGCCTCGCCTGGGGCAATGATGGTGTGAATGCCGGCGTAGCGCTCGACCAGCGTCACGACGTCGTCTGGGTGCTCGAGCCAGGCCGGACCGAGCCGCGGGCTCACGGTGGCGGCGATCATCCGCAGTCGCAATCCCCGTTCACGGGCCACCGCCGCGGTCCCGCTTCTGCCGATTCCGGCATCGTCCAGATAGCGCTGCAGGAAGTCGCACCGTTCCGCCAAGGCCGCGGCGAGGGGTTTTGCCCACGACATGGCTTCTGAGTGACGTGCACGAGGCTGTGACGATCGACGCGTGCCGTAGGGCTTCCTAGGATGGGCAGGGCTTGTGACCTGGTCGGGCGCGGTCGTCGTCGAGCGCGAAGCGCCCTTTTGGTATTGATCTTCGCCCCGGCCGTTAGGCCGCGAGCTACCGATCAGCCGAGATGTTGATCGGGGAGAGAAGTGCAGACCCCAGTACGGACCGGAAGATGATTTTCTACCTGTACCCCTCCGGGGGTGGTCGAAGAAATTCTTGACGCGTTCGGCGAGTTCAGCGGCCTTCTGCACCGCGATGAACGCGTCGTGGGGAGCTCGTACGGCGCGCTGCACGGCGGCCATCGACGACGGGCCGCCCGGGGGAGTGGCGGCAGCCTGGCTGGCCTTGGCGCGAGCCATCATGGCCGCGGTGACGGCCTTACGGGCGTCAGGAACCCAAACGTCGTTGACCGCCGCCTGTAGCTGCAGGTCCTCAGCGGTGCGCTCGGCCACGGCGGCCTGCGCGTCCAGGAAAGCCGCCTCGGCGGCCTCAGCTGTCCTGCTCGCCTCGGTGAGCAGGGCCTGGTGTTCTTCGACGAGCTGCACTGCCCGGTGCAGTAGCTGCGCGATGATGATCGCGGCCTGGCCCAGGAACGGCTCGGGGTTGTACCTGCTGCGGTGCAGCGGCTTGAAGTCGTAGGCGGCGCGTTGCCTACGACGCCGGGTCTCCGTGCGCTCTTCCAGGGTGCAGGCTCGGCCCTGCTGGACCTGTTCGGCGCACTTGAGTGCGACGGAGCGGGCCCAGCCGGTGGTGACCGTCTTGGTGGCCACTCCCGCGTATAACGCGGTCGGCTCGAGACCGGCCATCGACCCGCGCCCGGTGCGGTAGTCCGCGTCGATCGCCATCACCGCGACCACCTGCGGGTACTCCACCGGCCGGCCTCGCATGCTCAGCCCACGCTGCTGCCGATCGGCGGCGTCACGGGCGAGGAAGTCCGCAAGCAGCCACCACGCCCGCGCCCATCCCAGCGCTCCCCGCTTGACCTGCAGACGACCCTTCGAGCCAGTCTTGGTCAGCTCCGGCATCGCCTCGATCACCGCCGCGACCCTGGCGTGCCACCGCTCGACGTCGGCGAGCCGCTTACGCGCCAAGGCAACCTGCTCAAGTGCCGCCTGATGCTCGGCCTGCAGCTCGGCGACGCGCTCGACGCCGGCGGCCGCCTGCGCCTGGTCGAATTCGTGGATCGCCCGCGCGGCCTCCAAGAACGTCGCCGCGTCGCCGCACCGCCAGCACGACCCGGCACCGTCCGAACGGCCGCACACCTCACACGCCAGCCGCACCTCCAGGTCCGCGACCCAGCCAGCCTGTTCCGCGCTCAGCCCACGCGAGCGCTCCCCGCGGCGAGCCCTGTCCTGACGCGACCGCCAGCACGTCAAGCACAACGGCGTCGAGTCCCCGGCCGTACGCCTGGACAAGCCCTGCCGGGGATACGCAAGGCCTGCGGCCAGGCAATCGGAGCACCACTGCTGCTCACCAGTCAGGTACTGCGTCCGCAACGCCGGCGGCACCGCGACCACACCGACCGGCAACTGCAGCTGCCCCACGGCCGTCGACCGGCGTGGCAGCAGCCGCAGATGCGTCCGGCACGCCCGCAGGCCCGCGTCGACCGCCGGCACGAAGCGGCCCGCGTCATGACACGCCTCGCACCAACCGTGCAATTGATCACGAACATGCTGCCCAGCCTGTGCGGTCATGACCGATCACCAACGCCAGCACGAAGCACATCAGCACAGCCCGCGCCAACAAAACCCCAGCTCAGTGGGGGTGGAGCCGCCGAAGGCCTAGCAACGCCGGCCACGGCGGTGACGAGTACGGGCGGGTACCCCCGACCCCGGGAAAGCCGCAGCATGGCGACACGCCCACAGGCGATTCGAGGACAAAAAAGCACCCGCCCGGGGGCGAGTGTTATCGTTGCCTCCGAGTTAGGGGCCCTGAACCTCCTCTTACCTGCGGCCAAACAGACTTGGGAGGTTCGGGGCTTTTCTCTGTCTATGGACTTGTCCACGCCCTCCAGCGCGGTTGATGACTCTCCTAGATCACAGTGCTACCGGCGGATCGTACGGCGATCTCGGTACGAAACCGGTCACCGACACGCATCAAAGCGTGCCATCCACCTGTCTCAACGCGTTCGGTCGTAGGCCTAATTGATCAATTCAGCTTGATCCAATACGAAGGGCTGTAGAGCCCAGCCGTTGTACGGGCAGACCAAGCGCTGGGATCACCCCTCTGGACCGGTGAACCGGCATAGAGCAGCAGTGGCGTCATCATGGATTTTGCCCCGCCAGTGCCGGACGCGAGGGTGGTCGCCATCCGCACGGCGTACCTCATCAATCAGCGCCTGGGGGCCTTCGTCGTTGGCCACAGCGAACATCGCCTGCCAGGTCCATCCATGCCGCTCCACCAGGCGTGTTACCCCGTCTGAACAAAGCAGGGCCTGCCGAATCTCAGTCAGAGGAGCCTGCCCCATGAGAGCCTCGCCGGCAGCTTCAGGGACAGTGCTAGCCACCCAGAATCCTCCTGGTCGGTTACGCACTGTCGCCACGTAGTCAGGATCATAGGTCCGCACTTCTGCATCGACGACCGGCGCATCGGGGAGATGATCGACCCTGTCGTCGATGACGACGGTGTGTTTTCCCGCAGCGTCCTCAACAACGACTGCGCAGTCGGCGAGCACGAGCCATTCGACCAGATCGCCACGGGTGCGCAAAATGGCGACCGCCGCACCTGGCGACAACGGGTCGCTCAAATCGCAGGTAGGGCCATGATCGGCCATAGTCGCGCGGATCGCGGCGGCGAGGATGTAAGGCAAGGTCTCGCGGTCATGCACGGTGAGTTTGTATGCGAGATGGTCCGCCAGGTGCTCGACGATCCAGGTCACTGGGTGAACGCATCCGCCGGTCCGTCCGGGATAGCGACCAGCGCCGTCGAGGACTAAGGCCCAGTTCTCGCCAGCGCGGAAGCGGTCCTCGTTGTCGCCGGCAGGAGCCGACTCGGATGCATAGCTCGTTTGCACTAAGTCGGTCACCATCAGTCAGGGATCTTGAACTTGTAGGCCATCTTGACCATGTCGCCGGCCATGACGGCAAGCATGATCTCAACCGCGCGGCCCATGGAGTCGTACGTGGTACGGATGAGGTCAATAACTGGAGTTCCAGCTGGTAGACGCAGTGCGACGCCCTCTGGGCCGGTAGGCATACGCACGGACCACTCTTCGCAGATTTCGTCGAGTTCGTAATCGTCTCCGTGGCGAGTCTTGCCGACGTCCTCCAGTCTGGCAAAACCGCCGCCGGGGCCAGTCTGCTCTTCCTTGATCAGCGTGCCGTCGACGACATCGAGCTCGTAGTAGCTGTCTGCCAGTTGATTCGGCCTGTCGTCAACCAGCGTGGTGCGGCGGCGCACCCACACAGGTGTGCCGACAGGGATGTCGAATCGCTCGGCCACCTTCTCCGGAGCAGGGGTTACCCCGAGTTCCCGCATCATTTGTCCTGCTGTGTGACCCTGCGCCTCCGCTTCAGCCGTCAGGATCGGCTTGCCGCTACGCCATCGGCTCTTGCTGTATCGGTCGATGCCGTGGCGTCGAGCGCTGGGCCGCTCCCGTACGAAGGTCCCCTTACCTTGCTGGGTAACTACAAGGCCTTGCTGGCGCAGCAGATCCATGGCTTTACGCGCCACCGCGAGGCTGCACAGGTTCACTTCGGCCAGCTCATCAAGAGTGGGCAGCTTCTGCCCCGGGGCGTACCGACCTGTCTCGATCTCCATACGCAGGTCATCAGCCACACGCACCTGGAGCGGACGCGCGTCAGTGGGCCCGGTGCTCATGGCGTCACCCTACTTGATCTGTTGCATGTCTGCATACAGACCTCTTGACGCGTCGGGTTGGGCTCTCTACGGTGAAGACATCTTTGTAGGTCTGTATACACACCTGCAGACCTACAAAAGACCCTGACGGCGGTCACCGTCAGGGTCCCTAACCGGGTCGATTCACCTGTGAGAGGAGCCCGACCCATGCTCAGTTTCCTACCTTCCCCGCAACCCGAGGCAAGTGACCCTCCCTCGTTCGCTTCCATCAACGTTGCCGCGCTGCAGACGATCGCTGACCCGTGGCACCGCTCACGCCTCGCCGCAGAGCAAGCTCGGTGCCTGGAAGCGCAGATGGCCACGCTCTTGCAGATTCGCCGTGATGCGGTCGGTGAGCTGGTCAACAGCCACCGGACGCCGCTGTCCAAGGTGGCTTCCCACCTGGGTCTCACGAAGAGCCGCATCGGCCAGCTCGCGAAGGCCGCTCTGCGCACGCTCGACGGTGGTGACGCTCGATGAAGGCGCTCACTGCTTTTTCCGCGGCTGTCACCGCGATGGCGACCACAACCGCGGGCCTGGCCGTGTACGGCAACCGTCGTCTGCAGCGCCGCCTCGCGGCCGCCAACGGCGAGCTGGTCGAGGTCCGCTCGGTATCTCTGCACGACCCGCTGACCGGGCTGGTCAACCGCCGCGGCATCACGGCTGACATGGCCGACCGGATGGCCTCGCGTGCCTCGTGGGCGCTGATCCTGGTCGACCTGGACGGCTTCAAGCCGGTCAACGACACGTACGGGCACGCCACCGGCGACCTGGTGCTCGCCGAGACTGCCCGCCGGCTGGCGACGGTGGTCGACCCAACCGCCGATCTGGTGGGCCGGCTGGGCGGCGACGAGTTCGTCATCCTGGCCGCATCGCCGATTCCGGCGATCTCGATGATGCTGGCCCGCGACGCCGCGAGCGTGCTGCGTGAGCCGTTCACCGTCGACGGCGACGTCCGCGTCGAGGTGAGCGCCAGCGTCGGTCTGGTGCAGGTCATGCCGGGCGACGACACCCGTGCGGTGATGCGCTCGGCGGACGCGGCGCTGTACCGGGCCAAGGCCGCCGGCGGGAACACCGCGGTGGAGTTCGGCCCGGCCGAGCCGCTGGTCGGCGTCGACGTCGAACGGCCCCAGCTGCGCGTGCGTGACATGCACCCGCACCGCGTCCCGGCCGAGCTCGGGGTGGTGATCGCGCGATGACGACCTTCGCCGTTCCCCCAACCGGATCCCCGGCCTGGCGCGAGATCTACCAGACCCCACCTGACGTGCAGACCGGTCGCTGGTGCCCGATCGACGACACCACGCTCGTGGTCCGCCTCGACGGGTGGAGCTGCCCGGCGTGCGGCGCGGCCTGGGACTTCCAAGGGCTGGCCGGCCGGTGGCTGGCCGACACCGCCGCGGTGACCACCATCGAGCCGGCGGCGCGCTGGCGGCTGTCGCCGCCGGCGGCGATGGCCGGTGTGGCCGGCTGCGCACTGGCTGCCGCGGGCATGGTCGCCGTGCTCGGCGAGCTCGACGAGCGCCTGGTGTGGTGGCTGGCCGCCGTGGTCGGTGCCGCCGCGGTGCTGCTACTGGCCGGGGCGTGGCTGGCCCGGCAGCTCGAGGACCGCCGGCACCGGCACAACCGAGTGCTGCGCACGGTCGAGGGCGAGGCGAGCCGATGAGCACGCAGCTGATCGTGAAGGTCCACCTCGACTGGACCGCCCCCGGGCACTACGACGACGAGCACTCGCTGCCGTGCCGGCTCGGCGACGGGCCGACCAAGATGCGTGACAGCCAGGACCGGCCGTGCCACCTGAAGTGCGCCGAGGACGAGATCGCCCGGGAGCTGTACGGCCGGGGCCAGGTCCTCATCGCCGATGAGCGGGTGGCACCGGCTCGACCCAGAGGTGACCGGTGACCACGCCGATCGCCGGGGCCGCCGCGAGTGCCGCCCGAGCCGAAGAGCTGGGCAAGAAGGTCGAGCAGGCCCGGACCAAGAGCGCCAACATCAACCGGGCGACGTGGGGTGTGGCCGTCGGAGTGATGATCTACGGCACGGTCAACGTCACGATGCTGCTGATTCAGCACCACGTGCCGTGGCTGATCGCGCCGCTGCTGAGCCTCATGGTCGACCTCGGGCTGATCGTCGCCTTGCTGGCGGCGCCGGTGCTGGCCGACTACGGCCGCAAAAGCGGCTGGGTCAACACGCTGCGCTGGATCACCGCACTGATGAGCTGGGGGCTCAACGTCACCGAGCCTGCCCTGAAGGGCGACTGGGTCGGCGTCGGGATCCACTCCTGCGGCCCGCTGCTGCTGATCGTGGTCGCCGAGGCCGGCGCCGCTCTGCAGCGAACCCTGGCGGACATCGTCGGTGAACTCGCCGCGGAGCTTGCCACCGCGCAGCAGGCGGTCCCGCAGGCCCGCAAGGCGCTGACCGATCTGCAGGCGGAAATCGCCGGGGCGCGCCGGGAGCTGGCGGAAATGCAGGCGCGGGCCGAGGCGGAAACCGAGCGGGCGGAAACGGAAATCGCCGCCCGCGCCGAGGCGGAAACCCTGGCCGCGCAGGCCACCGCCCAGGTGGAAACCCTGACGGCGCAAGCCGCCGCTCAGGCGGAAATCGAGGCCGGAAAGCAGCAGGAAATCCAGCGACGGGCGCAGGAGGAAATTGGGCGGCTGCAGAGCGCGGTCCGCGACGCGATCGAGGCCCGCGATGAGGCCCGCCGGCACGCCGGCGAGCAGACCCAGGCGGCCGGGCTGGCACAGGGCCGGCTGACCGAGGCCCGCGACAGCGCCGAGCGGGCGGCGGCGGCCAAGGCGGCGGCCGAGCAGCGGGCCCAGGCGCACATGCAGCAGGTGTCCGCTGCCGCTGAGCAGGCCGAACACCAGTTGCGGCAGCAGCTCGCCGCGGCCACCGGTGCCGCTGCGGCGGCCGAGCGCCGCGTCGCGGAGCTGTCCGAGCAGGTCCGCACGGTGGAGGCGCAGCGCGAGGAGGCCCGGGCGGCCGCCGAGCGGGCGGGCAACCGTGCGGCGATCGCCGAGCAGCAGATCGCCGATCTCGAGCGGGGCCGCGACGCGGCGTTCGACGAGCTGGAGAACGTCCGCCGGCGGCTCGCCCGGGCCACCGAGAAGGCGGAAATCGCAGCGACCCGGCAGCCGGAAATTTCCCGTCGCCCGGTCCGGAAATCGGCGCTGCCGGTGCTGACCCGGCTGCCGGAAAACCTGCCGGTCGTCGAGTCGGTGCGACCGGAAAAGGTCGCCCTGGTGCTGGTCGCCCGGGTGACCTACCCGGACGCCACCCTGGCCCAGCTTGCCGAGATCACGGAAATTTCCGACCGCACCGTCGGCAAGGTCGTGCGGGCCGTCCCAGCGGACATCGCCCCCGAGATGGTCGAGCAGATCCTCGCCCTGGCCGGCGGCAAGGTCCTCGCCCTGACGGACGGGCGGGCCGCGTGATGACCGAGAACCAGCACCAGGAGGTGCAGCACATGACCCCGGACACTGAGCAGCAGCCCATCACCGCGGCGGCCGTCGCCACGGCACCGGCGGCGGTCCGTGCGCCAGGCTCGCGGCCTTCCCCGCGGCCCCGTACGGCCCCGCCGGCCGCGCCCGGACCGGCCCCGGACAAAGTTACCTTCAGTGACGATGCGCAGGTCTCCAGTCTCTCCACTGGAGAGTTCGAGAGCACCCCTGCGCCAGAGGCGTCGCAGGAAAGCGGGCCGGAAGTCTCCACTCTCCAGTCAAGTCTCCACCTCGACTTGGACACGCTGCGTGAGCAGATCCGGTCCGGGCTGGCGGGGATCAAGGGCTATCTGACGCCGCCGTCGGTGCTCACGCAGCCGCCGGCGTCGGTGGCCGAGCTGGCCGCGTACGCCCACTGGGGTGCCTGGACATCGCGCACGGACGGGCCGCTGCGCCGGCTCGGGATCGTCTGGCACCGCCTGGTCAGCCTGCCGGTCACGGTGGTGTGCCGCTACGTCGAGTGGATCGCCCAGCGCCCGGGCCGGGCCATCCCGGTCTACCTGCTGTTCAAGCTGCTCATCTCCACCGGCCCGGGCCCCTGGGTCGCCGACCACCTCATCCGACCCGTCCTGGGCGTCATCGCCTGGGTCCTGCTCTAAGGGAGAGCGCTCATGGCGAAATCAGGCGCCAAGGCGGCCGTGCGGGCCGTACAGCAGAAAGGCATCAAGGGGCTGGCCTGGACCAGCTTCGGCATCGCGGTCGTCGGCGGCACCCTGGCCCCGGAGATGTTCCTGGGCCGGCTGATCCAGGGCTTCCTCGGGCTGTGGCCGTGGCACTGGATCCCGCCGGTGCTGCTGGCCGCGACGATCGTGGCCGTCGCGGTGGACATCTTCATCGACCTGACGCCGAACCAGACGGCGATCTGGTCGGCGCTGACCATGCCCACGATCGCGGCCAGCGTGAACGGCAAGCTCGGTGACACCGTGTCGGGCTGGTGCCGTGCGCTGCTCGATCAGATCGACGGCTGGCTGCACACCTGGATCACCGACTCATCGACCGGCCTGGCGATCGCCTGCATCGCCGCCGCGCTGATCATGGCACGCCGGGTGGTCAAGAAGTCCAAGGCCGCGGGGGTGGCGTGATGCTGTTCGACGTCGCCGCGCTGTGGCTGATCGTGTGGATGTTCAAGAACGCCGCGATGGATGTCATGTACGCCGGCAGCGGCAAGCCCAACCCGCGGTACGAGCTGAAGAAGGCCAAGGCCCGCGCCGCCGGGCAGCCCGACCCGGTGCAGCACCGCTACGGCAGCCGCGACTGGTTCGCCGACCTGCTCTCCGACGGTCTGCAGGCGCAGACCGACTGGCGCCGGCGTAAGGCCGCTGAGAAGCGTCAGGCCCGCGAGCTCGCCGAGGCCGAGCCGGACGGCGACGGGCCGGACGGGGCGGGTGGCCGCCCGGTCGGTGACCCGGTGGCCAAGCCGGGCGTCCGGCCCGCCGGCGACGACCAGGAGCCGGGCGTGCCGGACGGCTTCGTGCACGCCAACAGCAGCTACATCACCCAGGAGGGCGCCGGTAAGTGGTCCTGGACGTGTCGTAAACCGGCCTGCCCCGGCAAGGGCTTCGACTACGACACCCAGGAGCAGGCGCAGGACGGCGCCCGCCAGCACCGCTGCGTGACCAGCGCCGCCGGTAACCAGACATCCGAACCGGGCGCCGGCGGGGCACCCGATCCGGAGCAGCCGCAATCGCCCCGTCCGACCGCGGCGCCGGACAACCGGCCGGACGCCAAGGTCATCCCGTTCCGCACCACCAAACCGCAGGAGGAACCCGTGAGCACCGACGTCAACAGCGAGGTCATCGGCCTCGACCAGTCCATCGCCTACGCCCGCAGCCTGGCCACGTTCGCCGGTGAGCACGGCCAGGCCGGCAACGAGGGCTACATCGGGCACCTGACCACCGCCAAGGTCGAAGGCGCCGCGCTGCAGACCGCCGCGGAGATGCAGGAGGCGTTCGCCAACGCGGCCGCTGCGGCCGAGGCCCACGCCGGCGAGCTGGAGAAGCAGAAGGCCGTGCAGGAGGCGTTCGACGCCAACCCGGACGCCGGCGACAAGGAGTTTCAGACCGAAGGCCGCTAGGCCTTCCACCGGGGCCCGGGCGCCACTTGGCCGCGCCGCCCGGGCCCCGGGCACCACCTCTGATCCACCGCTCAACCCGTTCTTCCGCCCGGCACCATCTGGAGGTATCCGGTGACCACCACGACGCACACCAGCGACGAGCAGCTGCACGACGAGCCCACCACCGACCCCGCGACCGCGGCGCCGGTGCCGGTGGGTGCGCCGGAGCTGCCCGACGCTGGCCTGCGCGCACAGATCACTCCGTGGGCCGCGATGGGTGCCCTGGTCGTCGCCGCCGGCGCGGTCCGCCTGGCGCAGCACGCCACCGACGCCGACGCGCAGATCGCCTACGGCGTCGCCGGCGTGGCGTTCACCGTCGCGGTGGTCGCCGCGACCGCCACCGGTCGCCGGATCACCGACCGCAAGATGCGCCACCGCATGGTCGCCGCGGCGTACCTGGCCGCGTCGTGGCTGACGATGATCTCGTTCACCGGGGTCACCCTCGGCGCGGTCGCCGCCTTGAGCATCCTGGGCGCCGGGCTGTCGCTGCTGTGGTGGCGCGAGCACCGCATCGGGCCCGGCACCGCCCCCGGCGCCGAGGCCGACCTGCCGAACATCGACAGCAGCGACCTGTTCATTGAGCGGTGGAACGCGCACCTGGGCGGCAAAGGCAAGCCGTTCGCCGGTGCGAAGCTGACCGACCCGCAGATCATCAAGGCCGGCTACCGCTACACCCTGGAGCTGGTGCCGGGCGCGCAGAGCGTCGAGCAGGTCCGCGCCGCCGTCAATGCCCTGCGCGGCGGCCTGCGGCTGATGCCGGGCCAGGACATCATCGTCGAGGACCACCCCGAGCTGCCAGCGCCCGCCGGGCTGCTGACCATCGTCACCCGCCCACCGATCGCCAAGGCGCAGCCGTGGCCCGGTCCCGAAGCCGGCTTCAACGCCCGGACCGGTGCGGTGAACCTGGGCCCGTTCGCCGACGGCGAGGGCTGCGCCTGCTGGCGCGTCTACACCCGCGACTCGATCTGGGGCGGCTTCATCCAGGGCGGCACCGGCTCGGGCAAGTCGCGGCTGATCGAGCAGATCGCCATGAGCTGCGCCGCGTCGACCAGCCACCCGACGATGATCTGGTACGGCGACGGGCAGAACGGCGACAGCAGCCCGCTGCTGGTCGAGCACGCCGACTACGCCGCCACCAGCTTCGAGGCGATCTACAACATGGCGCAGGCCGCCCTGCGCGTCATGAAGATCAACGGCGTGGAGCGGCGCCTGGCCAAGCAGGTCGGGTTCACCCCCACCGCACTGCGGCCCGGCCTGCTGATGATCGTCGACGAGTCGCACAAGCCGCTGTCGGCCAAGGAGAACCCGCTGCTGGCCGCGGCCACCCAGCTGGCGTTCTGCTCGATCGCCCGCGAGGGCCGCAAGAACGGCGTCGCGCTGATCCTGGCCTCGCAGTCGCCCACCTTGGACGCGTTCGGCAGCTCCGGTCTGGCTGACACCCTGCGGGCCTGCCTGCTGGACGGCAACGGGGTGATCCTGCGCTCGAACACCTCCAACGCCAAGACCGTGTTCGGTGTGGACATCAACCCGAAGAAGTTCCCCAAGCTGGCCGGCTACGGCTACCTGTGCGACCCCGGCGTCGGGGCCCGCTCCGCGCCGTTCCGCGGCTACTGGGTCACCGACGAGCTCGCCGCGTACTGGCCGTCCCGGATCACCTGGCGATCGCTGCCCGCGCGGCAGGCCAACTTCGCCGGCAAGGACTACGCCCAGCGGCGCGAGGTCGCCGCCGAGCAGCAGTTCGCCGACCAGATGCTGATCGCGATGGCCGACGCCGGCACCGTGGATGAGATCGAGGCGCTCGAGCAGCGCATGGACGCCGCGGCCGCGGCCCGCAGCACTGTCGACGTCGTCGAGTTCGGCGACTCTCACCCGCCGGTGCGCCGGGTCGCCAAGTTCTGGGAGCAGCCCGCCGGCGGTGCCGGCGGGCGTCCGGCACAGCTGTCCACCGGGCAGCAGAAGGTCCTCGACGCCATCCGCGCCGGGCACGCCATGCCCAAGGAGATCACCACCGCGACCGGCTACAGCTCCAGCCAGGTCTACAACCTGCTGGGCGAGCTCAAGACCATGAACCTCATCGCCCAGCCCCGCCAGGGCCGCTACCAGGCCACCGCCGCCTAACCCCCTCACCGCTCTGCCCGGCCCGGGCCGCGCTCACCGCGACCCGGCCTGGGCCACGCACACCCAAAACAGGCCCCACCCAGCAAAAGGAGAACCACCACCGTGGACACCCCTACCCCCGGCCGTCAGCACCTCACCCTGGCCGAGACCCCCGCCGACCACACCGCCGGCGGCAGCCGCTGGCGGCAGGCGTTCGCCGAGCTGCCCGCCTTCTGGCGCGACAACCGCGGCCTGCTGTTCATCCGCGACAACTGGTTGTTCGGCGCATTCGGGCTGGCCGCGGTGAGCGTGCTCGGGCTGCTGCTGTGGCTGATCTGGGTCATCCTGACCGCGATCGTCGCCGCGATCGGCTCCGGGCTCGGCGCCGCTGGCTCCGGCCTGGCCGGGCTCGGCGCCTGGATCACCGGCGGGCCGGTCACCACCTCGATCAGCGACCCGGTCCGGGCCTACCTCGACGCGCACACCACTGGGCTGCCCGCCACCGGCCGTGACCTGTGGATCGTCTGGATCGTCGCCGTCGGCGTGCTCTACGCCGGCGCCCTCGCAGGCTCCACCTACGCCCGGATCGGCTGGGCCGCGATCGGCGCCCTGAGCGCCGCGGCCGCCTACTTCGGTGCCGCCACCGGCTCCGGGCCGGCCGCGGCCGGGCTCACCGTCACCGTGTGGCTGCTGCTGTCGCTGCTGGCCTACGCCCGCGCCAAGTCCGCCTCGGTACTCGAGCAGATCGCCCTCGACCTCGCCGCGCGCCGCGCCGCTCGCGAACAGACCGCCACCCGCTGACCCCGACCCGTACGCGGGCGGCCCCACCGCCGTGAGAAAGCCATGCGGGGCCGCCCACCACCTCAAAGGAGGCAACGCCATCATGCCCGACCAGCGAACCGACCTGATCGAACCCATCCCGGCCTCGCCGCAGTTGGACGCGCTGTTCGACGAACGCGACAGCATCCTGGCCGGCGCCCGCCTGGACGCCGAGCTGCACAGTGTGCGGGCCGCCGAGCCGCGCGCCGACACCAAGGCCGGCAACCTGCAGTCACTGTGCTCCGGGCTGCTGCTCGCCGGGCTGGCCCTGCTCAGCACGGGCCGGCTGCCCGGCCCGGCCGGCGCGGCCGGCTGGGTCGCCGCCGTGCTGCTCGGCGTCGCGGTGGCCCTGCTGACGGCCGCGGCCCGGCCGAACCTGGGCGGTGACTTCGGGTTCGTGCGCTGGGCCCGCACGGCTAGCGACCAGGACCTGCTCGACGCCGTCGCCAACGAGCCGGCCGCCGACAGCAGCGGCGAGCTCACCCGGCAGGCCCACCAATTGCGCTGGCTGTCGCGGTCGCTGTACGGCAAGTTCGCCCGGATCCGCACCGCGCAGAGCCTGCTCGTGACCGCCCTGGTGCTCGCCGCGCTCGCGGCCGCCCTGACCGCGCTGGGCCGGTGACCACCATGACCACCACACCCACCCGCGCCGCGGCGGCCGCGGACATGGACCCGCAGATCCGGGCGCAGCTGCTGCGCGCCGCCCGCGGCGTGCGCCAGACGCCCACCGGCGACGTCCCGATGGGCATCCGCTACCGCACCCCGGCCGCCCCGGCCCGGCCGGTCCCGGTCGACCAGCGGCCGCTGTGGATGACCCTCGCACCCACCGGCGTGCTGGAAGAGATCGCCGAGACGACTCCCCGGGCCGGCCGCAAGACGGCGCGGGCCGCGACGCCCGCGCCCGCACGGCCGAGCAGCACCCCGACGCCGGCACCGGCCGCGATCGACACGGCGGCCCAGGCACCGGTGACCAAGCCCGTCACCCGCAAGGCCCCCAGCCGCAAGCCGGCCCCGGCGCCCCGCGTCGCCGAAGCCTTGCGGCCGCGGGTGCTGGGCAGCTACGACGCGTTCGCCTGCGAGGCCTGCGGCAGCCGGTACTCCCAGCCGTTCCCCGACCACGGATGCGGGCCGCTGACCCCGGTCACCGTCACCATCACGACCAAGGTTGCAGGTGAGCGGGCATGACCGACACGACGACCCCCGCGACCGCGATCGCGGTCGACCGCGCTGCTGAGCTCACCGTGCTGCTCGCCGAGTACGGCGCGCTCAAGGACGAGCAGCAGAAGCGCATCGACCGCCGCGACCACACGGTGTTGGGCACGCTGACCGCGATCGCGGCCACGCTGGCCGCCGCGGCCAAGCTGCCCGAGGCGCTGCTGCTGCTCCCGGCGGTCACCGTCATCCTCGGCTGGACGCACCTGGTCACCGACGTGAAGGTGGCCACCGCCGGGCAGTACCTGCGCGACGGCCTCAGCGTGCGCCTCAGCGCGCTGGCCGGCGCCCCGGTGCTCGGCTGGGAGACCGCTCATCGCGCCGACGGGCGCCGCCGGCAGCGCCGGTGCCTGCAGCTGGCCGTGGACCTGGCCACCTTCCCCGCACCGGCGCTGGTGTCGGCGGGCGCCTACGTGGCGCTGACCGGCCCGCCGGTGCTCGGCGGGATCGCCGCGGTGGGGCTCGCCGCGGCCGCGATCGTGCTGGCCGGTCAGCAGGCCCTGTACGCCGCCGGCGGTCGCCGGCTGCGGATTGGGGGCCGGCGATGAGCAGCATCGGCACCGTCCTGGCCTTCCTGGGCTGCTTCGCCGCGCTGGGCGCCGGGCACCTGCCCGGGGACATCGCCGTGCAGCGCAACACCGACGCGACCGGCAAGGCCTACCCCAGCAACGACCGGCTCGCCGCCGGCGTGCACCCCTTCACCGGCTGGGCCGCGTGCCTGCGCCATTGCACCTCGTACCTGGCCTGCCAGGCCATCGCCCTGGCCCTGGTGCTGGCGGTCATCGAGATCCCGCTGCCCGGCATCATCGCCGCGCTGGTCGTCAGCGGCGCCACCCACGCGGTCATCGACCGGCGCTGGCTGGTGCAGCGCATCCTCGCCGCCAAGGGCTGCACCGGCTGGCGCGAGGCCCCGTTCTGGGTCGACCAGGCCCTGCACTGGGCCGCCATGTTCGCCGCCGCGTTGATCGCCGCCCGCACCACCACCTTCACCAAGACCGCCGGGATCGTCGTCGCCGGGGTGCTGCTGATCGCCTACGCGCTGCACGTCGAGCACCGTCACGCCCGCGGCGTCGCCGCCGGGCCCGCCCCCACCGACCGGTACTGAAAGGCGAACCCGATGACCACCACGGACACCACCTGGACCGGCTTCGAGCGGGCCTGCGCCCAGCAGATGCCGGTCACCATCGGCGGGCGCCGCTTCCGGGTCACCGGCCTCGGCACCTGCCCCGAGGGCCGCTGCACCGCCGGGGCGACCTGCCCGGGGCTGCTCTACCTGCACACCGACGACACCGGCACGGCCCTGCTGGCCCTGCCCGCCGCGCACCTGGCCGGGCAGCAGGAGTACCGGCTGGAGATCGTCACCGACCCGGACCCCGACACCCCGGTCGCGCTGGTGTGGTTCCGCGCCGACGGGATCGCCGCGGCGATCGCCCAGGCCCGCCGGCTGCTGGCCGCCCACGACGGCCCCGACGACCAGTACGGCGAGCTCTACCAGCGCAACGGCGAGCTGGCCGACTTCCTGACCACCCTGCACCAGGGAGCGTGAACGATGCCGCACGCCGACACCCTGACCGTGATCCACGACGACGACACCCGCACCACGTACACCGACGCCCGCTACCAGCTGCACCGCGGCGGAGTCCGGATCTGGACCGCCGACGGTGAGACCGTCCACACTGATGTCCTGATGACGCAGGCCTACCGGCAGCGCACCGACGGCGAGGCCACGCGGTGAGCACCGCAACCGGCGAGGTTCTCGGCCTGACCCAGTCGATCGCCTACGCGCAGCACCTCGCCGAGCAGGCCAGGCTGCACGGCCCGGACGGAAACCAGAGCTACCTGGCCCGGCTCGCCGCCTGCCGGGTCACCGGCGACGGCCTGACCACCGGGCACAGCATGCAGAACGCGTTCGCCGCCGCGGCCATCGCCGCGGCGGCCCACGCCACCGAGCTCGGCAAACAGACGAGCATCCAGGAGCAGTACGACGTGAACCCCGATGCAGGCGACAAGACCTACCTGACCGGCGCTGACGGCACCGACCCGGCGGTGGCCGCGGCCACCGACGAGCCGGCCGAGCGCAGCGAGCGCGACGTGCTGGCCCGCGGCGCCTACATCGGCCCGGGACCGCTGCGCTGGCAGCGCGACCGGGCCCGGGAGTGGGACGCCGGACGCGTCGATGCTGACCAGCGGGCCGCCGCGTACGCCCACGCCGACCAGGTACTCGCCGACCGGGCGCAGGTCGCCGCCGGGCCGGGCGCCGACCGGCAGGAGACGATGCGCGAGAACGGCGTCCTGCGGTGCCCGCCCTGGTGCCCGCAGGACGACGACGAGCACGACCACGAGGCGCACATCGGGCCGGGTAGCACGTTCACCACCGCCGACGGCGACACGGTGACCGTGCGGCCGCGGGTGAGCTGGTGGTCCGATATCGAGCCTGCCGTCGAGATGACCGTCACCCCGGGCGAACACAGCGACGGCACGCTGGTGCTCACCGCGGCCGAGCTGGGCCGGCTGCAGCAACTCAGCAGTGAGGTCCTCGCCGAGGCCCAGCAGCAGCACGGCGACGACGCCCTGGCCTCGGGTAAGCCGGCCTACCCGGGTGCGTACTCCGAGGCGGTCGATGCCGCCCACGACGTCGACGACCCGGCCGCCGCGGCCGCCGCGATCGACCTGCAGGACCGCGCCAGCGGCTACGACCTCACCGCAGACACCCATGACGACGGCGACGGCCCGTACCTGGACTGGTCGTCGCGGACCGAGGCCGGAGTGCGGCACCTGGAGGTCAGCGACGGCGAAGACGCCATCGGCCTGTCCCTGACCACGCCCGAGTTGCAGCAGCTGCGCGACGACATCGGCCGGCTCGTCGGCGCGGTCAACGACGGCGAGCCGGACCCCGGCATCATGTACTCAGACGACGACGGCGCCTACATCGACTGGAGCACCACCGAGGACGGCGTCCGCTACGTCGAGTTCGGCGACGGCGACGACGCCGTGCAGCTCGAGCTCACCGACGCGCAGCTGCGCGAGCTCCACCAGCGGCTGGCGCTGCAGCTGCAGCTCGATGCCCAGGACAGCGACCGGTGAGCACCGCGGCCGCCGGTGAGATCACCGGCCTGACCCAGTCGATCCACTACGCCCAGCACCTCGCCGAGCAGGCCGAGACACACGGCCCCGACGGCAACGAGGGCTACCTGGCCCACCTGGCCGCCGCCGGCGTCACCGGGGCCGGCCTGGTCACCGCCCGGCAGATGCAGAACGCCTTCGCCGACGCCGCGGCGGCCGCCGCGGTGCACGCCGTCGAG
The DNA here is from genome assembly GCF_050955795.1 of Actinoplanes sp. CA-051413. NCBI lineage: Bacteria > Bacillati > Actinomycetota > Actinomycetes > Micromonosporales > Micromonosporaceae > Actinoplanes > Actinoplanes sp. CA-051413. The sequence goes on along the minus strand of NZ_CP192101.1, from coordinate 5,975 downwards.
CTGGACAAGCAGACCAGTGTGCAGGAGCTGTACGACGCCAACCCCGACGCCGGCGACAAGACCTACCTGGCCACCACCGGCGCCGACCCGGCCGCCGCCGTCGAGCAGGAGACGCCCATGACCCATGAGCCGGCCGCGCCGGCGGCACCCCGCGGCCACTACCACCCCGACCAGCCGCGCGCCGCCGACGGCAAATGGATCAAGGTCGGCGACGAGCTCGGCTACGCCGACGGTGAGAACGTCCACGCCACCGGCCGGGTCGTCGGGGCCGGCCCGGTCCCCACGACCCTCGCTCTGATCGACTACCCGGACGACGGCATCAACCAGAAGGGCGCGTTCGTCGAGGTCGCCACCCCGAAGAACGGCTACAACGCGGCCACCGGCGAAGAAGCGGACGGGCGCCGTTACTGCCCGCCGCAGCTGGGCCCGGACGAGGCCGAAGCCACCGCCGGGCACCTGGAAGAACTGGCCGGGATGGTCGAGTCCGGGTACCGGCCACCCGCGCCGACCAAGCACACCCGAGCCCGGCAGCGTGTCGAAATGCTGCTGCAGGAGAACCGGGCCGCCCGACGCGACCGCATCTTCGTCGGCGACGACGACGTCCCGCTCACCACCGGCGACCTGCTCAAGCTGCTGATCGAGGCCGATCCGACCATGAGCGCCCCGCAGACCCGCCACGCCGTGCGATCCCACGCCGCGGTCGCCGCCGGCGGCGAGGACGGCACCCTGTGGCTCGACCTGGAGCCCGACACCGCCGGCACCTGGCACGTCGTGGCCACCGCAGTCGAAGGCACCGAGTCCCCCGACGACGGCGACAACCGCCAGTACACCGCCCGGCACACCCCCGACAGCGCCCGCGAACTCGCCGCCAAACTGCGCGCGTTCGCCCGCGCCGCCCGCCGCCGCGGCAGCGGCAGCAGCGGCGGCAACGACCACTAACGCGCCGCACAACCGACGAGGCCCGGACCGTGACGGTCCGGGCCTTCGTTGTGCCCTGGCGGGCTGCCGCCCGACGAGCGAGGAGGTACCCCTCGCTCGCCGAGCTGAGCTGGGGATCAGGTGAGGAACGCGTACGAGGTCATGGCGAGCGTGAGTGTTCCGACGAACGCACCCGCGGTCATACCCAGAATGATGATCGGCGTCGCGTTGAACCGCGCCGTCAACAATCCGGTGATACCTGCGATCAAAGTGGCACCGATGAAGAAGGCGATGAACGCCGCGGTGGGGCTCATGCCGTCACCGCCAAGTTGACGCTGAGTACACGTTGGTTACTCCGGGTGTCGAAAATCCACGACACCGAGTAGCATCTTTCTTGATACATGTCGTCTTGCCCTTCTTGATTAAGCCCTAGCTGGGTTAACGACGTGCTGGTGGCCCCCGGTTGGCGCCGGGGGCTTCACCGTGTCCGAGGCCTACAGGCCCTCCGACTTGATCTGCCACGCCACCAGTGCGTCGTCACCACATAGCGTAATGCAACGGGTGGGGTTTTCCGCATCCCGCAGTGACGGCTGTAGCTGGTTGCCCCTACCCATCAGGGATGAAGCGGACAAAACTCGCCATCGATGTACCGAACGTTGCGGTGCTCGCGTTCTGCAGCGCGCCCGGCACGGACAGGGCTTGACCACACGCATCCAGACTCTGGCCTACATGCCCAGCGACGGCCCGCGGCCGATGTCCGGGCCGCGGTGGTGGTGGTCGTAGTCGTCGCGGATGTTGCGTTCGGTCTCGGCCTGGCGGGCGGCCTGTTCAGCTTCGGCCTGGCGCTGGGCGTGGGCCTGGCGGCCGTCGTCCTCGATGCGGCTGATGCCGGGGTCCAGGCCCTCGCGCAGCGCCGCCTCAGCGCGTAGCCCGGCGGCACGTTGCTGCAGGCGGGTGGCCTGCTGGCGGTTGTCGTGGGCGCTGTGCTCGGTGAGCCGGACGCTGCCGCCGATCCCTTGGGCGTCGATCTTGCGGGCATGCGCGGCGCGCTGTTCCCACTGGCCGTTAAGTTCGGCCAGCTCCGCGGCCGCGCGGCGGCCGCCCTCCGGGCCGCCGGCCTGGCGGTCGTACTGCCCGGCCTGGGCGTCGTGTTGGGCGGCGGCCGCGGCTGCGGTCTGGGCGGCCTGGCGCAGCTGGGCCTGCTCGGCGGCGATTTGCGCCCGTGAGGTGCCGGCCAGGCGCAGCGCGAGGGGGTTGCGCTGCCGTTCGATCTCCAGGCGGGCGACGTCCTGCCACGCCTGCCGGGAGTCGGCGTACCCGGCGGCGGCCGCGGCCCGGGCGGTGTCGGCCTGCTCGCCGGCGGCGACGCGGGCCTGCAGCTGGGCGCGGTGCTGTTCGAGCTCGCGCATCGCTCGGCCCTCGCCGGCGGCGGCCGCGGCGCGCAGCTGGGCGAGCGTGGCGGCCTGCCGGTCGGCGGCCGCGGCCAGGCGGGCGGCCTCGCGTGCGGCGGTGGCGATCGCGGCGGGCAGCTCGGCGTCCGGGATCGTGCCGTACGGCCGGTCGCGCCAGTGCGGGACGCCGGTGTTCGCGCCCTGCGGGGCGCGCTCGGCGCGGCCGCCGGCCTGCAGCGCGGCCTCGCGGTCGCGGCGGGCGGCTTCGGCCCGGGCGGCGACAACGGCCTGCTGCAGCTGCTCGCGGGTGAACTGGCCGGACGCCGGTTCGCCGCGGCTGATCTGGGACAGCTCGGCGTAGGTGGCCAGGCGGTGCTCCCGGTCGGCTGCCGCTTGCTGGGCGGGGTCGAGCGGGATGCGCCGCAGCCGGTCGCGCAGCTCGTCGCGGTCGGACGGCTGGCGCAGCTGGGCGTCGGGCAGCTCGGCCAGGCGCGCGTCCAGGGCGTCGAACGCCGCGGCGTACCGGTCGACCGCCGTGCCGATCGGGACGGTGTCGGTGAGCGCGTCGACGGCCTGGCGCTCGCGTAGCTGCTGGGCGGCGGCGCGGACCTGGGCGATGGAGTCGTGCAGCCGCTGCCAGGCGGTGGCGTGCGCCGGTGCCGGGGTGGGCGGGTTGATCGGCTCGGGTTGCTCGCCGAGCTCGGAGAGGACGATGCGGTCCGGGCGGTCGCCGGCGATCGCCGCGGCGTACGCGGTGACGGCCCGCGCCCGGGCCTCGGCCGGGTTGGGTGGCGGGCCGTGCCGCGCCCGGTCGGCGTCGGTCTCCAAAGGCTGCAGGGCGAGCCACAGGTCGGTGCGGTGCCGGTCGCGGGACATCGCCGGGTAGAGCACGTGGGCGTCCATCTGGTTGCCGTAGACCAGGGCCTGGTCGGCGGTCAGACCTTGGGCCTTGGACGCGGTGATGGCGTAGCCGAGCTGCAGCCCGCCGCGCTCGACGTAGCCGGCGCCGACCCACGTGCGGATCAGTTCGGGGCCGTCCGGGCCGGGCTCGCGGCGCTCGACCTGCACCCGGCCGGCGGCGTCGGAGTCGACCACGACGCCGCGGTGTCCGTTGAGGATGCCCAACTCGCGGTTGTTGGTCCGGGCCAGGACCTGGTCGCCGATGTTGAGCTGCAGCGTGCGGCCGTCCGTCAGGGTGTACTGGCGGCCCTGCGCGGTCTGGTCGGCGCCGAGCAGCTGCTGCTGGGCGAGTTGGTTGAGGGCGTCGACGTCGGCGTTGGTGTGCGCGAGCAGCAGCAGCCGGTCGATCCGGTCGTGCGGATCCGACCAGGCGGCCCGCGCCCGGGTCCAGTGCTCGAGCATTTCCGTCTGGGCCTGTTCCGGGGTGGCGGTGACGTGCAGCCGGCCGGTGTCGGACCACGCCTGCAGCGCCTGCTTGCGTTCGTCGGCCCGCCACACGGCGAGCGCGGCGCGTTCGTCGACGTCGACCTGGCGGCGGTTCTCCGACAGCTCCAGGCCGCTGACCATGCCGTGCACCGCGGCGAACGTGCCGCCGACGCCGACCGCGCGCAGCTGCAGTGGGTCACCGATGGCCACGACCTTCGTGCCGCTCTCGCCGGCGGCGGTGAGCAGCCGAGCGAGGTGCCGGTCGTCGACCATCGCGGCCTCATCGACCACCAGGACGTCGACGCCGGACAGGCCTGGGCCGTCGTCGACGCGGGCCAGCCAGGACGCGATCGTGCGCGAGGTAATGCCCGCCTCGGTCTGCAGGTTCGCGGCCGCGACCGCCGCGGTGGAAGCGCCGGCGACGGTCTGCCCGGTCGCCTCGTACGCGCTGCGCAGCGCGGACATGAGGGTTGTCTTGCCCGCGCCGGCGACGCCGATGACGGTGTCGACGCCGTGCCCGGCGGTGGCCAGCCGGGTCAACACGGCGCGCTGCTCGGCGCTGAGCGTGAAGCCGGCACCCGCCTCGAACTGGGCGACCGCGAGGTCCAGGACGTCGTCCGGGACGACGGCCTGGCCACCGTCGTAGCGGTCCCGGGCCGCCTGCAGGACGGTGCGCTCGGCGTCGACGATGTCCGCCGTGGTGAACCGCGCCGAGTTGCTGAGGTGGACCGCCCCGGTGGCCGGGAGCGGCACCGCGAGCTCGTCCGCGAGCACCTCATCGGTCAGGTGTTCGGCCTCTTCGAGGTCGGCCACTCCGGACCGGGTGGCGTCCATGACCGCGGCCAGCACGTCCGCGCGGCTGGTGACCTTGCGGTGCCCGGTCAGGCCGTCCTCTTCCCGGAAGACCCGCTCCGCGATGGTCGTCGGCGCGACGTCGACGGGGGCGGGTGTGTGCTCCGGACCGGGCATCGCCTCGGCGACCAGGGCGGCGGGGTCGACGCCGGCGGCGGCCGCCTGGGCGTGCCACTCGGCGCGCAGATCCCCACCCGCCCCGGGACGTTGCTTGGCCTCCCGCGACTTCGCGGCCGCGGTCTTCGCCTGCTCGGTGCTGGCCTGCCCGGGGTCGACCCCGTCGGCCTGCAGCCGGTCGGCGACCTGACCGGCACGCTTGGACATCCGCGCGCGCAGATCGTCCGGGACGGCGGCGACTTCCCACGCCCCAGTGCGCTCGTCACGCACCCACTGCATGCCCCACCGCTCGCGAGTGACCGCGCGCAGCCGGGCCTTCACCAGCGCGTCGGCGGCGTGCGCGTGGCGGTGCAAGTCCCGCCCGCCGGCGCCGATCGTCGACCAGCGCCCGTCCGTCCCGCGGACCATGTTCATGAAGGTCAGGTGCGCGTGCAGGTGCGGGTCCGGGGCCTGCCCGGCGACCGGCCGGGCGGTGCGGTGCACCGTCATCCAGCCGAGCAGGCCGGTCCCGTCGACGCGCTCGGCGCGGTGGCCGTCGCCGTGGTGACCGCGCATCCCGTAACCGGCCCACTGCTGCACCGCGCTCACCGTCTCGCGCACCGCCTCGAGGTAGACGTCTTCGAGCTGGGCGGCGGTTTCCGGATCGGCCATCGCGGTCAGCACGCTGTAGCTTTTGGGCAGGTCCAGGGTGAGGTCGTAGCCGCGGTTCCCGACCACCACCCGAGCGTCCCGGTGCTCCCGCGCGGCGGCCAGGACGTCCGCGGCGTAGACGTCGTCCAGGGTGATGCCGGCGGCATCAGCGACGCGCTGCAGATCGGCAACCGGCGCGCGATGCGCAACCGTATCGACGTCCGGACGCGCACCGTCGGGTCCGTCTGTCCGCGTCTGTTCGCGCGCCACGCCGCGCTGCAGCCGCCCGTACCGGGCGACTGTTCGCGGCTCGGCGAGCAGCTGCGCCGGGGTGGTTCCGGCCCGTTCCGCGGCCGCGCGCACGGCCTGGACGAGGGGGCCGGCGGGGAGCTTCGCGCGCGGATCGACGGCCATTTTCGGCGCGACGAGGACCTCGCCGCTGACCGGATCGGCGCCGTCTGCGAGCGCGCGGGCGGCCGCCTTTCCGGCGTCGTCGATGGCCGTTCCGGGCTCGATACCGACCTCGCGCAGGCCTTCGCCGACCCATTCCAGGGGGCTGTCGGACTCCAGGCGGTAGGCCACCTGGGTGTCGTCGCCGGCAGTCAGCGAGCACCCGGACTGAGCCTCCAGGCGGTAGTCGATCTGAGCCATCGCGGGGCCGAGCGTCGTCACCCACGCCAC
>NZ_CP192100.1:7072500-9895640 GCF_050955795.1 Actinoplanes sp. CA-051413 | reverse complement strand
CGCCGCGCCACCCCCATCGCCACCGGTCTCCCGGTGGCCTTGTCCGGCTTCCGCCGCCCTTGCCAGTCGTCACCCGTACGGGCCACGGACCGGCTACCCCCAACCCAGCACATCCAACGTGCTGAACACGTACGGCGCCACCGGCTGTCCACAGGTTATCCACAACCTGTGCACTCGTCGGCGGTCGCTCCCCGGCCGGTTGGTCGGCGGACTCCCCCGGAGCCTGTGCTGGCGCGGGAAAACAGGCTCACCTGGCGAACGATTAACCGGCTCGTCCGGTTTTGGCCGACTCGACGCGTCAGCGCTGCAGACCAGCAAACGGGCACGCTAACAGCGCGGCGGCACCCGCATCAACCGCCGGTACCCACCCGGGGGCAGACCTGGCACGAAAAGATTCACTCCGTGCGCAGACGGACCAGCGTGCGTGACGAAGCCCCGTACCGGGAAGTGATCTGTCGGCGTGCCGACCCGACGATGGTTGACCACCCAGGGGGTGCTGCGTAGGGTCGGGCGGTTGCTCCGCCGCGCTCTGCTAAAGTGGCGTCTTGCAGCTTTGATGCCCCTGGACGCCTGCGTTCTCGTGGGTGCCCTACGAAGACGGAGTTTTGACGTGAGCAAGCGCACTTACCAGCCGAACAACCGCCGTCGTGCGAAGACCCACGGTTTCCGGCTGCGCATGCGTACCCGTGCCGGCCGCGCCATCCTCTCCACCCGCCGCGCCAAGGGCCGCGACAAGCTGTCGGCCTGAGCCGACGCTGGTCCGGCCGGATGTCCAGGTAGTCGTGCTGGCCGCGGCGCAACGACTGAGGCGCAGCACTGACTTCGCCGCAGCGGTTCGCGGTGGGCGCAGGGCCGGGCGCAGCACGGTGGTCGTCCACCTACTTATCGATGAGCCGGCGCAAGCCTCCACGGCGCGCGCCGGCTTTGTCGTGTCCAAGTCCGTGGGCAACGCGGTGACCCGTAACAAGGTCCGCCGGCGGCTGCGGCACCTGGTCCGGCCGCGCCTCGCGGACCTTCCGGACGGCACTCTGCTGGTGGTTCGCGCACTGCCCGCCTCGGCGTCGGCGTCCTTCGAGACGCTGGGCACCGACCTCGATGCCGCCCTGGCCGCGGCCCGGTCACCCCGGCGGCGGCGATGAGCACGCCACGCGGGCCGGTCGCCCGGGTGCTGACGTGGGGGATCGTCGCGTACCGTCGTTACTTGAGCCCGGCACTGCCGGCCCGCTGTCGGTTCTACCCCTCGTGCAGCGCGTACGCCCAGGAGGCAATCGCGGTGCACGGCGCTTCCCGAGGGACCGCCCTGGCGATCTGGCGGCTGTTGCGCTGCCACCCCTTCCACCCTGGCGGGTTCGATCCGGTGCCTGACCCGATCCGTCACCGTCCTGCTGATGTGACTGGAGCATGAATTGAGTCTCGACTGGATCTACATCGCGATCTCGTGGATCCTTCTTCGCTGGCATGACCTCTGGGACGCGATCGGCGTCTCCGACGGCAGGGTGCTGGGCACGAACTGGTCCTGGATCCTGTCGATCGTCTTCCTGGTCGTGACGCTGCGGGTGATCCTGTTCCCCGTCTTCGTCAAGCAGATCAAGTCCCAGCGCGCCATGCAGGCGTTGCAGCCCAAGGTCAAGCAGCTGCAGGAGAAGCACAAGGGCGACCGGGAGACGCTCCAGAAAGAAATGATGGAGCTGTACAAGGTCGAGAAGGCCAACCCGCTCATGGGCTGCCTCCCGATGTTCCTGCAGATCCCCGTCTTCCTGGGCCTGTTCCACGTGCTGCGCCGGCTCAACCCGGACAACGGCCAGCCCACCCTGTACGGCTGGACCGCCGAGCAGTTCCGTGAGGCCACCCACTCGGCGCTGTTCACCGCGCCGCTGCCGGCCCAGTTCGGCTCCTCCGCCGAGGACCTGACCCGGCTCGGTGCGACCAACGGCACCGTGGTCAAGATCATCGCTGCCGTCCTGGTCCTCATCATGATGGCGACGACGTACCTCACCAGCCGCCAGATGATCCTCAAGACCGGCTGGGCCGAGGACCCGCAGCAGAAGATGATCCAGCGCCTGATGCTGTACGGCATCCCGCTGTCGCTGCTCGTCTCCGGTTCGCTGTTCCCCATCGGCGTGGTCATCTACTGGGTCACGAACAACCTCTTCAGCCTCGCCCAGCAGCAGTGGGTGCTCCGCAAGTTCCCGCCGCCGCAGATGGCCAACGGCAAGACCGCCGCGTCGTCGACCCGTCCGGCCGGTGCGACCAGCGCCAAGTCCGGTGCCAAGGGCCCGCAGAACCCGGTGCAGACCGGCCGTACCGGTGGCCTGTTCGGCCGCAAGCCGGCCGCCCAGCCGGAGCCGACGAGCCCGGTCGTGGACACCAAGGCCCTCGCGCCGAAGCCCGGCGCCAAGCCGGTGAACCCCAAGAAGGGCGCGCGACCCGCGAACAAACCACAGGGATGACGCAGCTGCGGCCCGGGCCACGCCCCGGGCCGCGCGCGGCCCTGCCGGGGCGGCGACAAAGACCTCCCCGCGCCCGGCGCCGACCTGATCGTTCCCAGGCGGCACCGGCGCGGGAAACAGCGGACCGAGCAGGTCCGGCCCGAGTGAGTACGGAGATGAGACCGTGACCGACACCAGCACTCCCAGCGCAGAGCAGTCCACCGAGGAGACCGCTTCCGCCACTGCCGCGGAGTCCGCCGGTACCGAGGAGACCAAGAAGTCGGAGACCGTCACCTCGGACTCCGACCTGTTCCGGCAGAGCGAGATCGCCGCCGACTATGTAGAGGGCCTGCTCGACATCCTCGACTACGACGGTGACATCGACGAGCTCGTGTCGGCGGGCCGCCCGATGGTCGAGGTCGTCGGCGGCCGGCTGCAGCCGCTCGTGGGCCAGCGCGGCGCGACGCTCGAGGCGCTGCAGGAGCTGACCCGCCTGGCGATCTTCCGGGCCACCGGCTCGCCGAGCCGGCTGCTGCTGGACATCGGCGGCTACCGGGCGACCCGGCGCAAGGAACTGACGGCGGTCGCCCGCAACGCGGTCGAAAAGGTCAAAGAGCACGGCGATCCCGTACGCCTGGAGCCGATGTCGGCCTTCGAGCGCAAATGCGTGCACGACGTGGTCAACGCGATTCCCGGCGTGCAGAGCGAGTCGGAGGGCGTCGAGCCCAGCCGCCGCATCGTGGTCCGTCCGGCTGACTGAGCTGACATGACCGACCCACGCTCCGGCGCGGGTGACAACGGCCCGGGCGCTGTGGTGCCCGGGCCGTCGTCGTCTGCCCCCACCGCTGTCTCCCCTGTCGTTCCGCCGGCCTTCTCCGCTGCGGCCGAGCGCGCCTTCGGTGACCGGCTCCCCCTGGCTACCCGCTATGCCGAACTCCTGATCACCGACGGCGTCGTCCGGGGTCTGATCGGACCCCGCGAGGCCCCGCGGGTCTGGGAACGGCACCTGATCAACTGTGCCGTTATGTCCGAGATGATCCCGTTAGGTGCTTCAGTGACCGACGTCGGGTCTGGTGCCGGTTTGCCCGGTATCGTGCTGGCAGTGGCTAGGCCAGATCTCACGATCACACTGGTCGAGCCACTGGCACGACGAACCGCTTTCCTGTCCGAAGCGGTGACCGCACTCGGCCTCGACACGACCGTCACAGTCGTCCGGGGCCGCGCTGAGGACGTCGCCGGTGGGCCCCCCGCCGCCGCCGACATCGTCACCGCACGCGCGGTCGCGCCACTGGACCGGCTCGCCGGTTGGTGCCTGCCCCTCGCCGCCGTCGGCGGCCGGCTCCTGGCGCTCAAGGGCGCTTCGGCTGTGGAAGAGGTGGCAGAACACCACGAGGCGATCACCCGGCTCGGTGGTGGCGACCCGGTCGTCCGGCTCTGCGGAGCCGGACTGATCGATCCGCCGACCACGGTCGTCGAGATCGTGCGGGAGCGGGCCGTCGTGGCACCAAGGCCGAGGCCGTCCGGAAGGGCGGCCGACCCGGGCCGCTCCGCCGGTGGGCGCGGCTCCGGGAAAAGGAGATCGCGGAGGGGATAGATGGCCAGGCGGGGCGTGCGGAAACGAACGGGAAAGCTCCCACGACCCCAGCGAGGCCCGGATACGGGCCGGGCTGTAGCTGGTTCTTCCTCTACCGATGGTTCCGGTTCGACGGCCGGCATTGATGCGGGTGCTGGTTCGCCTGCGGGGGGTGTCGCCTCAGCGGGCTCTGTCCCTGGTCGTGGAGCGGCCCCGGGGGTTGGCGCCTCCGGCTTTGGCTCGGGGGCTGATACTCGCTCAACCGGCGGCTCGGCGGGCGTGGACGTTGCGTCCGATCGGCACGCCGGAGGAGAACGATGCTCTTCTGGCGGCCGCCGAGTTGCTCACCCGGCTTCGGTAGCGGGCGTTTCTGAGGCCCCCTCTCGTGTGGGCTCGGATGCAGGCAATTCCCTACCTAGCTACTCTTCGGCGGCTTCGAACTCTTCCGTTGATCCAGGCGCTGCTCCTTCATCCGGCGCTCGTACCTCTTCGGGCGGTGCCTCTTCGGGCGGTGTCCCTTCGGCGCCCGGTTCGGGGAGGGATTCGGAACCTGGTGGGAGCCCTCTGGATGAGCCCCACCCAGGACCGTCGGTGGACTATGTGCGCTCGCTTGGGGGACCACGCTCCGATGACGAACGCGGTGTAATAGAGGCGTCCGGACCGGACGAGAACGGTGCGGGGCCCGCCGGCGACAAGGTGAAGATGCGGTTGGTGCCCGGATTCATGGTCTTCGAGGCGTCCGATGGGCTGTTGGGATCAACTCATCAGGCGGACAACCGTGGCGACGCTCGCCCGGCGGCCGTAGGCTGGCCGCGCGTCGATAGTGTGGACCGGACGGTGGGAGCGCGAGACGCCCCGCCGCTTCCTGCCGGACCGCACGCTCGCGGTGCCGACCCAATCCAAGCAGGCAGGGACAAAACGGTGCATGAGTATGGCAGGGGCCCGGACGGTGCCCCAGGCTGGGACCGTGTTTCACGTGAAACCGATCCACACGCCGGCTCGGATCGAAGCGGAAGCTTGAGTGTGAGCTTCGACAGTGGGGAGCAAGGCGTGCCGCAACCACGTGCAGGGAACGGCGGGCAGGTGTACGGCACCCCGGTGACGGAGCCTGAGGTCAGCGCGTCGGAGCCTCGACGCCCTGCTCCGGCGCCACGGTCGGGGCCTTCGTCTGCGCCTGTTTCGGGCTCTGCGACCGTACCGTCGTCGGCTCCTGTCTCTGCGGCCCCGGCCGCACCGGCGGCCGTGGCGACGCAGCCGTCCGCGGACGGCGCGGCGGCAGACGAGCATGTTTCACGTGAAACGCCGGACCGGGATGAGGACGATCCGCCCCTCGCCATGGAAGCGTTGCGAGCTGTGCAGATCCTCAACCCGAGCGGCGAGATCCACATGCCGCGCCCCGACCATCCGCGGGTGCTCTGCGTCGCGAACCAGAAGGGTGGCGTCGGCAAGACGACCACGACGGTGAACCTCGCGGTCGCGCTGGCGCTGCACGGCAACCGCGTGCTGGTGGTCGACCTCGACCCCCAGGGCAACGCCTCCACCGGACTGAACGTCCCGCACCACGCCGGCGTGCCCGACGTCTACGACTGTCTGATCGACAACGTGCCGCTCGCAGAGGTGGCGCAGTCGGTCGAGGGCATCCCGAATCTGTACTGCGTCCCGGCCACGATCGACCTGGCCGGCGCCGAGATCGAACTCGTGTCCGTGGTGGCTCGCGAGTCGCGGCTGCAGCGTGCGATCGCCGGGCACCCGGAGAAGTTCGACTACGTCTTCATCGACTGCCCGCCGTCGCTCGGCCTGCTGACGGTCAACGCGCTCTGCGCGGCGCAGGAAGTGCTCATCCCGATCCAGTGCGAGTACTACGCGCTGGAGGGCCTGAACCAGCTCATCAACAACATCAACCTGGTGCGCCAGCACCTCAATCCGACGCTCGACGTCTCCACCATCCTGCTGACGATGTACGACCGCCGTACCCGCCTGGCGGACGCGGTCGAGCAGGACGTGCGGAACCACTTCGGCTCGAAGGTGCTCGAGGCCGTGATTCCGCGCAACGTCCGCGTGTCGGAGGCTCCGAGCTACGGCCAGTCCGTGATGACCTACGATCCGGGTTCGCGGGGCGCCACGAGCTACTTCGAGGCAGCTCTGGAAATCGCGATGCGCGGGGTCAACACGGGAGGCGCGGCATGAAGAACCGTCCACGGGGCGGCCTGGGGCGTGGCCTCGGCGCATTGATTCCCACCGCTCCCCCGGCGGCCGGTGGCACGACGACGACCGAGGAGCCGCCGCCTCCTCCCCCGGCTGCTGTCCCGGCTCCGCCTCCGACCTCGGCCCCGGCTTCGGCGCCGCCGGTTGCTGAGGCGACTGCGCCGCCGCAGTTCACCGCGCCGGCATCGCCTGCGCCGGTCGCTGAGGACAACAGTGGTCTCGCTCCGGTGCCCGGCGCCCGCTTCGCGGAGCTGCCGGTCACTGCGATCGAGCCGAACGCGAAGCAGCCGCGGCACGTCTTCGATGAGGAAGCGCTCGAGGAGCTGAAGACCTCCATCCAGGAGGTCGGCTTCCTGCAGCCGATCGTGGTACGGGACGTCGGCGGCGGCCGGTATGAGCTCGTCATGGGTGAGCGGCGCTGGCGTGCCGCCCAGGCCGTCGGCAAGGAGACGATCCCCGCGATCATCCGCGACACTCGCGATGATGCGATGCTGCGGGATGCTCTGCTGGAGAACATCCACCGGGCGAACCTGAACCCGCTCGAAGAGGCGGCTGCGTACCAACAGCTGCTCGAGGAGTTCGGCGCTACGCACGAGGAGCTTGCCCGGCGCATCGGTCGGAGCCGGCCGCAGATATCGAACACCATAAGGCTGTTGAACCTGCCGGCGCCGGTGCAGCGACGGGTCGCGGCTGGGGTGCTGTCCGCGGGACATGCACGGGCGTTGCTCGGACTCGAGGACTCGGACGCGCAGGAGCAGTTGGCGCTCCGGATCGTGGCGGAGGGGCTTTCGGTTCGCGCGACCGAGGAGCTGGTGTCGTTGGCGATCGCGGACGGGCCGGCGAAGAAGTCGGCACCGACGCGGCGAGCGAAGGTGCACGCGCCGGCGCTGAACGATCTGGCTGACCGGCTGTCGGACCGGTTCGACACTCGGGTGAAGGTCGACATCGGCCGGAACAAGGGCAAGATCACGATCGAGTTCGCGACGGTTGACGACCTGGAGCGGATCGTGGGGATGATCGGCGTGGAGGAAGAGGGCGCCGAGTCTGACTGATCGTTAGCCGCCACGGCTGGGTGGCGGTGATGGGTTGTGGAATGCAAGGCACGTGATTTTGGCGGATCACGTGCCTTCTTCATGTCCTGGGTTATGTGGATCTGGTCCGTCACTTTTGGTGACCTTGGGGCCGTCTTTGAGGGTCGAATTGGTTCTGTCAGAGCCATTCTCCTGAGGTTTCTGGCGAGGGTGGATCTTCGAGATGGGCGAAATCTGACGCCCAATTCGCCCTGTTTTGGGGCTCCGGCCGGGAGACCGGGCTTCATCCCGGCCGGATCATGATTTCGCCTCATGTTTGGAAGGCTGGAGTTGGCCTCAAGCTCCACGCGGCTTGTTCACGCCGGCTCCCTTTACAGCTGTGCCCCTCAGAAGCTCACGCGATGCGAGTGCCCCCTTGGTTAGACCAAGGCCATTTTGCCAAGCCCGCGTGTTCGAAGAATCGCTGTCGCCCGGGCCTGTACAAGGTCGGCGATACAGCGTCGTGCCCGCGCTTGCTTCAGAGGGTTCATCCGCATCGCTGATCAGGAGGGTGCTGTCGGGTGCGGCCCACTCGCTTCGAGGCGTAGCGATGGTTGACCATGCATGGTCGACGCACGCCCCTCTGTTTGCGGGCCTCGGGTTCTACAAGCCTGCAGCTGGCGTTGTCGCTCTGTGGTGAACCTGGTTGAGCCTCGTGGCCTGATTCCAGCGTTCCGGCGATCGAGCAAGACGGTGAGCTGGCGGCCCGACTTCGGTGACGGCGCGACGGCTCCGGTCCATTGCATCCCTCTCCACGACCTCTCGATCTGCCCTGACGGGGCAGTGACCCACGACGTGCCCTTGCGGATTGTCGGAGCCGTGGTGAGACACAGCTTCTGCCCGCAACGGTGTGCTCCTAAGGTGCTTGAGTGGGCGCCTCAGAGGATGGCCGAAAATCAGGAACTTGCCGATAGACACCGCGAGGTAGCACAACCTGAGCGGGCTTGTCAGCTCTGGTCGTCAGTGCTGTGAGGAATGGAGCCTACGTCTCGCGGTCTCCAACGGGGGTCTGCTGGATGACGGAGCATCTCGCTATGCCTGGGTGCCGCGCATCGTCTGGACGGCGCCGGCCGTGAATCGAGTTCAAGCGGAAGGAGCCGACGTGCTGCCGCGATTCAGTTCTGGTACCCGCAATCCCTCCTGGCGCGGTTGGGATCTCCGAGGCCCTTAGGTGAGATGAAACGAGTACCGAAGGCGGTGCCGTTGGCCGAAGACCGCAAGGGCCCTTCCTGGTCGATCCACAGAGCCCCACTCCGTTGGTGTTTGCTGCAGGTGTCTCGCCGATGCTCGACTGGCTTGATCCCAGGCTAGTTTCACGTGAAACGGCGGAGGCGCTTCGAGCGCACTGAAGCTTGGCGACCAGACGCCGGCGACCTCGCAGGCCGGCGGCATACGCTCCAAGTGCATCTGATGGTCGGCCAAACAGTCCTGACCAGATCAGAGTGAGCTCGCATTGACCTCGCGGATTAAGCCAGCGGGCGAGCTGTTGAATGACACGCCGGATCCACGAGAGCCGCCGGGAGGTACGTGCCTGACCATCCGGCATCATTGCGGCCGGCAAAGACTGGTTGTCTGCTGGTCGGGGGCGGCATCGTGAAGCTGTGGCATTTCCGAGACGGCTGGGCGGTATTGGTCGGCGCGGTGACGTCGGCTCGGACTCCGTGGAGGAGCCTCGTCCGCGGCTCCTGGTGGTTAGCGGTACTAGGAGGGGAGGCCTTGGTGCCTCAGTTGATGGACGTCTTGCCGTCTGGTGACGGCCCGGCTTGCCTCTGCTCGTGTCACGGACAGACGTGCGAGCACTTGGGCTGTGAGGGCCTCGGTGCCACGTTTCCCGTGAAACCGTGTGTCGGGCCTTCGCCTCTCGGGCCACCGTTGCCAGGTGTTCTAGGCGAGCTGAGCCAAGCGTCGGCATGGTGCTGGGCTGGCTCCTGACGTTGGTTCAACAGGGGCGGTGGTGACGCCGCGGTCGCCACTTGGGGGGATCTCCACGATGGCGGCTCCGGATTGCGGCGCTCGTTAGAGGAGTGCGTCTTGGGCAAGTCTCTAGGTCGCGCGTGAGCCCTGTATCGCGGTTCTAACTTCAGCGGCCGAACTACTGGCCGTCGTGACAATGGAGCCGGGTCGCCGTTTTAGGGGCTCGGCGGTCAGCCGTGCTTTTCTCCGTGGGACACGCCGCCGCCTGTTTCACGTGAAACAGGGCCGGTGTCACAATCCCCGGAGCCCGGAGCCCGGAGCCCGGAGCCCGGAGCCCGGAGCCCGGAGCCCGGAGCCGTTTCACGTGAAACGGCGGGGCCTTCCGCACAACTGCTATGACCTTCGGGCGGGTACTACGCCGGCCCATGACGCAGCAACACCCATACCGAAGTGAACGGCCGCCAACAATCCCTCGCAGCGGCAAAGCAAGGCTGGGGCCATCCGTAGTGCATCGGCAGGCTGACTCAGCCCGAAGAACGGGGGCAGCCCCAGGGCGGGCCAGGGCAAGATGGGCTCGCCACGCGCTGGGCGGCGGGTCGGAAGCGCACCGAATACGATCCGACCATCCACTTGCCCTTGGCGTCCAGACGACGTTTCACGTGAAACGGGATAGCGGAGGTCTTCCTTAAGGCCGCGAAGTCTTGAGCCGAGGCCGCTGCGATGCCGACAGCGGAGCCCTGGCCGCTCACGCCCTGGCCGCCCGAACCCTCGCCGGCGCGACGCTCGTGGTGCCGCGACGCTGTTCCTCGCAAGTCGCTGGCACTACCGATCAAGCTCGCCGTCCGTGGCCCCGATGGGCCGACGCTAGCCATCTCGCCACGGATCTGCCTCGCATCCCCAGGCGCTTCGCCCTGACGCAGACACCCCCGGCCCCAGATGGTGGGCGGCACAGAGCGTGGAATCTCGAGACGTGTTCTTGCCCAAGACCTATCCTCGACGGCTACGCCAGCGCCAAACCTTGGCGAGACTCTGCCGGCCAGAACCATGCCAATCAAGCGAAGTCCCAAGCGCCGGTGACGGTAGGGCTTTCGCAGGTGCCGCACTCGCCGGTCACCTCGCACCTCCACCGCGCCGAAATCAGCAGCCCCGCACTCGCTTTCCGGTCTTGAGTGGGACGGCGCAGACATGGCGCGGCGGGCGATGTCGCCGCCAACGGCCAGCATGCCAAGGAGCCATACCGCAGAAGCTGCCAC
The DNA here is from genome assembly GCF_050955795.1 of Actinoplanes sp. CA-051413. Lineage (NCBI taxonomy): Bacteria > Bacillati > Actinomycetota > Actinomycetes > Micromonosporales > Micromonosporaceae > Actinoplanes > Actinoplanes sp. CA-051413. The sequence goes on along the minus strand of NZ_CP192100.1, from coordinate 9,885,196 downwards.
GCTTGCGGGAATCGAGCCGCTGACGAAGCCAACCATCTCGCCGACGCTCCCAGCTCCAACAGACTTCGGGCGAGTGCATCTCGGTCCACGCCAACCGACACAAGATCCTGACCCACGCAAACGTCGCCTCACCGAACTCGAGCAGACGCCCACCACCGCGAAGCGGACCGGCAAGGGGTCGGCCCAGAGCCCGACTCAACCACACTCAGTCGGACCATCCGACCCGATCCGTTTCACGTGAAACCGGCTTCTAGCGCTCCAGGGCCACGCCAACGAGGCAGTCCAAGCTGACGCCCAACCAAGCCCCACCAAGCACCAAGCCACCGCCAGAAACCGCCCACCTCGATCGGCGCCCAGCAGTATCCACAACCTGTGCGCAGAGACTGTTGACGACCCTCCCCGTGGCCGTTTCACGTGAAACAACTCCGATGGATGACACCTTCTCCACCGCTGTATCCACAGGGGGTGAACGCGTTCTACGTCGTGTTTCACGTGAAACCGGCCCGCCTGTGGATAACTTCTGTGGATAACTTCCGGCGTAGCGCGGAGCCCACCGAAGGTGATCGGCGTCGACGTTCTGACGACTGTCTGAACGGGTGAGGGAGCATCGGCGGGTCCGCCGGAAATTGACCCGGGACAGTGCCCGGTGAGCTGGGCTAGGGTCACCCTCGTGCCCCAGAACCCCCCGCCACTTCCCGACTTCACACGCTGGCCTTCCTTCCCGTTCGAAGGCGACATGCGGGTCAAGACCCTTGCCGAGCCGGTCGATGTCGAGCCCCCACGAAGTGGCGAGGACGCCGAGGACTGCGTCGCTTGCAACACCCCCGACGACGCGTACATCTGGGTTAGTGAACGATGGCGCGTCCGCGGCATGGACCGGCCCACCGGCCTGCCCATGGTCTTGATCCTCGAGTGCCGCTCGCACCTCGACATCGGCGACCTGCCGAACCTCCTGGCCGCGGAACTCGGCGTGATGACGGTCCGCCTCGAACGAGCGATCCGCTCCCTCGACGGCGTCGCCCGCGTCCACGTGAACCGCTGGGGCGACGGCTCGGCGCACCTGCACATGTGGTTCCTGGCCCGGCCCTACGGCCGGCTCCAGCTACGCGGCACGTTCTTGTCGCTCTGGGACGACATCCTGCCGGTCATCCCGGAGGAGCAGTGGCTCGAAAACCTGGCGCTCGTCGCGGAGTGGCTCGCCGGCTTCGGCGGCCGCGCCATCGCCGAACCTGCCCACATCCACTGGCTGTCGCCGTCCACGTTCGGCAACGAACCAACAATCACACCGGACACGCCCCCGGCCCCCGACACCTGGCAGCCGCCCATCCACACGGACTCCCCGTCCGCCGGTTTCACGTGGAACAACGCAACCCCCGAAACCCAAAAGCCCGCATCCGAAGATCCAGCGCCCACAACGTCCAACTCCGCCACCCAGGAACCCGACGGAGCAACGCCCACTCACTCGACGCCGGCCCCCACCGAACCTGCCTCCAGAAACTCGACGTCCGAAGGCACCGCGTCCGAGCCAGCCAGCCGCAGCGACCTAACCGCGGTCAACGCCGAAACCCGAGACCTCTCCTCCTACGCGATCCGCCCGGCCACCACGCCGACTCCAGCCGACGAAACAAGCGCCAACTCGTCAGCCAACGCCTCCGCCAACGGCGCCACCCCCGCGGCCGACAACGCCGCCGCACCTCCCGCACCCCAGCAGCCCGGCGAAGCGCCGACCCCACAAACCCCAAGCGCAAGCTCACCGGCATCCGCCGACCCCGCCGATGCCCCATCCACCGACGCATCCGGTACGGGCACAGCGCCCACAACCGCAAGCACCCCCGCCCCGCCGACAACGAGCAACCCCACCCTCGACCCCCACAACGCCGACGACGGGGCCGGCCAAGCAACGCAGTCCGAACCAAGCACAGCCCCCACAATCCCGTCCCAGTACGACGCGAAGACCGCCGAAGCCCCGGAGCACCCCGACCGCCGCCCGGCAACTCCGCAGTCAGCAACCGCCACAGACAACCCCGCCACGACGCAGGCCGCCCCGTCCCACTGACCCAGCCACGACGTCTGCCCGCAAACGGTCAGCTGCCGTCATCACCGCGTCATTGGTTTGCCAGTTGCGTCGTGGCCGCCGTAGTCCAGCAACGACGTGACAAAAGTCGAACGCCGCGACAAGCCGTTGGTTGCCCAGGACGTCGCTGTAGATCGCCAAGGCCGCAGAGCGGAACAAGCACACACGGGCGGCGGCCCGGACTGCTCGGTAGGCCAAACGCTGACCGGCCTGACGGACGCAGCGATGGAAGCGTCCATCCACACAAGGCGACCTACCCGACGACAGGCACCACAGTTGGAGCCGCCGACGCGGCTGTGACCGCAGGAGCGGTTGCGCTTTCCGACTGCGGGTCCCAGCCAGTCGGAGCTCAGGTCTCCGCCCCGGGGGATCGCTCCCCCACAGTCTTGGGCAGTGTGCAACCCACCCACGCCAGCTTCCTAGCGCACCACGGTCAGCGTGTAGGCCAGCCCAATGTCACTCGTCCTGCCCTCGGTCGTGGCTCTTGGCCTCTGACCAATGGACCCCGCCCCGCCCCTGGCGTGGGACCCGAGGTTGCCTTGGTCCAAATCCCGCTGCTGCCAGGCGACGGCCGCGTCTCAACCTTGGCCCTCATGCCGGCCTCCCTTGGCATCAAGGCATGCCTCCCACCACCGTCCGTGGCCGTCATCCCGGCTTGTGATCCGGTTGACGCGCCGTCCCGACCGGTGTCCCCGGCCCCGGTCTCGACCCGATCCTCGGCGCCGCACCAGCCGGTCCTCGCAACGGCCGCGGTCCCAACCCGGACGACAGCCCAAGCCGGCGCAGCGCCGGGCTTGTTCCCCGGCTCCAGTCGCCGAAGCCTCGTTCCCGGCTCGGCACCAGCCCTCATTCGCGCTCGGTCAGAAGTCCGGGCCAACTCCTGCCGCAGCCCGGCTTTGGACCCCGACGTGATCGAATACAGCCGCGGCGCTCCAGCTCGGCCCACCCCCACCCCTGGCCCCTCAATCAGTTGCTCGACCGCGTCCCGCAGCCGCGACTGGGTGGCTTGCCGCGGCTCCGGCCCTACCGATTGCGGCCTGAGCCTGGTCCCAGCCTGACCCGGCCCCTGGCCTCGAGCCGGCCGAGGCCACGACTACATCCACTGGCGCCTCGAGCTGCCCCAGCCCGGTCCCGGGCTAACCCTGAAACGCGGCATACACGCACTCTGGCTTCGGCCCGCCCCGGCCGCCACCCCGCACCGCCTCAACCCGATGTCGGTTCGACTTCTCGGCGCCCGGCCCGCAGCCCCCGGCTTCCGGGCTCCGGGCTCCGGGCCGGGGGGCTCTCGGCTCCAGGCTCCCGGCCCTACTCCAGGGCTCCGGCTTCCGAGCTCCGGCTTCCGAGCTCCGGCTTCAGAGTCCGGCTTCCGGGCTGCGGGCTGCGGGCTCCCGGCTCCCGGCCCCACTTCAGAGCTCCGGCTTCGGAGCTCCGGCTTCCGAGCTCGGGGCTGCGGGCTGTGGGCTTCAGAGTCCGGCTTCCGAGCTCCGGGTCGCGGGCTGCAGGCTCCCGGTGCCGGGCTCCCGGCCCTTGGCCCCCGACCTCCGACCCGACCTGCCGTCGGCCCCACATTCAGCCGCGACCCCGACGCCGGCCGCATTCAGGCGACCCCGACGCCGACCCTGCGGCAGCCGCGGCCACCGACCCAGCCCTCGGCTGCGGACCCCCGCGCTCGACCTATGGTCCGTGGCTTGCGATCTGCCGACGCCGACGCCGACGCCGACGCCGACGCCGACCTCGGCCCGACTGCCGGACTCGGCCCTCGGTGGTGGCCCGGGGTTGAACCTCGAACCCTTGGCTCGCGGCCCGCTCCGACCCGGTCCTTGAATGGGCCTACCGCCGATCTAGTCCTCGGCCGAGGACCCGTACCTCGATCCGGGCGGCCACCCGGTCCTCCATCCGGTGGCCCCCGAACCTCGATCCTGACCACCGCGGGACCGGCCCCTGGCTCGCCCGGGTCCACGTGCGCTGCTTCGGCCCTGATGTCGGCCCCGACTCAAGCACTCCCTCAGCCCGCGCCCCGGCCAAATCTGCATCTGCCCGAATTCATTGGCTGCGGCCCCTGCTTCAGCCATGGCCCGGTACCGCATGGGATGAAGATCCTGTCCCCGACCCGTAGTCAACGCAGGACTTCCGCCCCGGCCCACCGCACCGGCTAACCACCGCCAGTTGGCCCCTCGTCGCAACCTCGGATAGCGCCATGGCCACGACCCCGTCCGGACCACCCACTGCCCAGTACCGACGCAATCCCCAGCCCCGCACCCGGCGGATGGCACCAGCTCCCGCATCGACCGTCGATCCACGAGGCAGAGGTAGACACCGGGCCAGCAACCCAGAAAGGCCGCCCGAGAGGCCCACGTGACCTAAACGATGGGCACGGCAGCCGGACGGCGAAAGCCAGACACGTCAGCACACGAGACAACCGAACGACGATCTACTCGTCGACGCTGCATGAAAGACAAGTCCAGCTGATGCTCGACCGACCAGAGCGATCCAACACGACGGCCGTAACAAGCCAAGAAATCAGGGTGGCCATCCCGACACGCGCGGGACGACCACCCTAAGAAGAACAACAGATCAAGCAGCCCCCCGAGCCACCGCCCGCCCAACCAGAGCCGCCAGCATCTTCCCAAAGTCCAACCCCTCAGCCTGCACAGCCAAAGGCAGCAAAGACGTCTCAGTCATCCCCGGCGACACGTTCACCCCGAGCACATGCGGCCGCCCCTCGGAGTCCACGATCAGATCCACCCGAGAAAGATCCCGCAACCCCAAAGCCTCATGCGCCGCCAACGCCGTCTCAGCAACCGCCCCGGCCACAGCAGCAGACAACCGCGCAGGTGCATGCCAAGTAGTCAACCCAGCCGTATACCGAGCCGCGTAGTCATACACCCCGTTCCGCGGAACGATCTCCACAGCCGGCAGAGCCTGCGGCCCAGACCCCAGATCAACCACCGACACCGCCACGTCCGTACCTGGAACGAACCGTTCCACCAGAGCCGTCGAGTCGTACGCGAAGCACCCCACCATCGCCGCCGGCAGTGCAGCAGCCTCCCGCACCACCGCCGCCCCCAGGCCCGACCCGCCCTGCGCCGGCTTGACCATCAACGGCAACCCGAGCCGCTCAGCGATCCGGTCCAGCACCGCCACCGCACCGAGCTCCGAGAACCGATCGTGCGGCAACGCCACCCAGTCCGGCGTAGGGATCCCCGCCTCGCGCAGCATCGACTTGGCGGTCGGCTTGTCCCAGGCGAGCCGGGCCGCGCGCGCGTCGCAACCCACGTACGGGATGCCGCACAGATCCAGCACCCCGCGCAGCGACCCGTCCTCCCCCGTCGCCCCGTGCAGAGCGATCACCACCGCATCCGGCGGGTTCTCGCGCAGCGTCGGCAGCAGTGACACATCCGCGTCACGCATCTCAGCCGACAGGCCGGCCGCGCGCAGGGCGTCCAGCACCCGGCGGCCCGAGCGCAGTGACACGTCCCGTTCGTAGGACAGGCCGCCGGCCAGGACCAGGACGTGCGTTTCTGATGGCGTACCCATGGTGTTGATCATGCCAAGTCCGGGCCGGGAGTGTCCGCGCCGGCGTGGCCACGACGGCGCGACGGGGTTGTCGGGCCGAAGACCGCGCGCATCGCCAGCTCCTGTTCCATCACGCCGGCCAGCCGGCGCACGCCTTCGCGGATGCGTTCCGGGGGCGGGAACGAGAAGTTGAGCCGCAGGTTGGTGCCGCCGGTGCCGTCGGCGTAGAAGCCCGTGCCGGGCACGTAGGCGACGCGGGCCGCGATCGCCCGCGGCATCATCGCCTTCGAGTCGAGGCCTTCCGGCAGGGTCGCCCAGACGAACAGGCCGCCCTCCGGCCGGGTCCAGGTCGTGCCGGCCGGCATCAGGTCACGCAGTGCGTCGAGCAGTGCGTCGCGGCGCTCCCGGTAGATCTCGCGGTACGTCTTGATCTGCTCGCGCCACGGCATGGTCGACAGATACTGCGTCACGGCGCCCTGTGCGAACGCGCTCGGGCACAGGATGTTCGCCTCGCTGGCCATCACCAGCTTTTCCCGTACGGCATGAGGGGCGAGCACCCAGCCCACCCGCAGCCCGGGCGCGAACGTCTTGGAGAACGTGCTGACGTAGATGATGCCCTCGCGCCGGCGGGCCCGCAGGGGCCGCGGCGCCTCGCCGGCAAAACTGAGCATCCCGTACGGGTCGTCCTCGACCACCAGCATCCCGTGCCGTTCGCAGATGTCGAGGATCTCGTCGCGGCGGGCGTCGGTGAGCGTGACACCGGCCGGGTTCTGGTACGTCGGGATCGTGTAGAGGAACTTCGCCCGCCCGCCGGCCTCGACGATGGCCTGTTCGAGCGCGGCGGGCACCAGACCTTCGGCGTCCATGGCCACGTGCCGTACCTGTGCCTGGGCAGCCTGGAACACGCCGAGTGCGCCGACGTAGGTCGGCCCCTCGGCGAGCACCATGTCACCCGGGTCCAGGAACAGCCGTGCCACCAGATCGAGGCCCTGCTGGCCGCCGACGGTCACGACCACGTCGTCCGGGGACGCCCCGACGGACGCGTCGATGCCGGACAGGCTCATGACCTCACAGATGCGTTCGCGTAGCTCGATCGTGCCCTGGCCGATGCCGTACTGCAGGCTCGTCGTGCCGAGCTCACTCGCGAGCCGGCCCATCATCTCCCCCACCGCGTCCAGTGGCAGCGCCGCGATGTACGGCGACCCACCGGCCAGCGAGACCACCTCGGGCCGGCTCGCCACGGCGAACAGGGCGCGGATCTCGGAGGTCGTCATCCCGCGGACCCGCCGCGCGTACCGATCTGTGTAGTCGTCCTGGGTCGTGCCGGTCATGCGGCTCACCTCGATAAATCGCTGGTCACATCGGCGTCCATGCTAAAGGTCCGACGCATGGGGCCGCCTGCGGTTAACGACCGTTACGCTCCCGTTCACGGCCATTGCGGCGTAGTATCCGTGCGGGGGCGCGGACGAGCACGTGAACAGGACCGTGCTTCGAGTCCGGAAAATTGTCGATTCTCAAGGGGTCCCGCATGTCGCGACGCCTGGTCAACCTGACTCTCGACACGCTCGAGGATCTGCCCCGGCCCTGCCGCCAGTGCGTCTACTGGGAGCTCGACCCGGTCTCCGCGGAGCGTGCCTGCGCCTCCGGGGATCCGGGCCTCGAGAAGGAGGCCTGGGTGTCGCAGACCCTCCTCGAATGGGGGAGCTGCGGAAAACTGGCATACGTCGACGGGATGCCCGCCGGCTTCGTCATGTACGCCCCGCCGGCGTACGTGCCGCGGTCCATGGCCTTCCCCACCTCGCCGGTCTCGGCGGACGCCGCACTGCTGATGACCGCGCACGTAGTGGCGGCGTTCGCGGGCGGTGGCCTCGGCCGGATGCTCGTTCAGGGGGTCGCGCGTGACCTCACCAAGCGCGGGGTGAAGGCGATCGAGGCTTTCGGTGACGCGAAGTTCGGTGAGGCGGGCGACGGCGAGGAGGGCTGCGTCGCCCCGGTCGACTTCTTCCTGTCGGTCGGCTTCAAGACCGTCCGCCCGCACCCCCGTTATCCGCGGCTGCGGCTGGAGCTGCGGACGGCCCTGTCGTGGAAGTCCGACGTCGAGTACGCGCTGGAGAAGCTCCTCGGCTCGATGAGCCCCGAGACGCTGCTGCGGCCGGTGCGTCCCGCGGCCGCCACCCGCTCGACCCCGAACTGACCGCTCAGGCGTTGCGGGACGCCAACGCCAGCCGCAGCTGCCGCACGTCGATCGAGCCCGTCGGCACGTCGGCCTCGACGGGGAAGTACATGCGCTGGACCGCGGCCAGGATCGCCTCGACGACCTGCTCGCGGAAGGCCGGGTCGACCAGCCGTTCCCGGTCGGTCGGCGAGGTCAGGTAGCCCAGGTCCACCCGGACGGCCGGCATCCGGGTCAGCCGGAGCAGCTCCCAGGTCTTGGCGTGGATCCGGCAGTCGCGCATGCCGGTGCGCACGACGATCTCGCGCTGCACCAGGTTGGCCAGCCGCTCCCCCACCGTCGAGGTGAGGCCGTTGCCGGTGCCGTAGTGGTACGTCGCCACGCCGTCCGCGACCGGGCTCTCCTGGCCGTCCAGGTGCAGCGAGATGAACAGGTCGGCGCCGAGGCTGTTGGCCAGGGCCGCCCGCTCCTGGCCGGTCATCGGCTGCACCGGGGACGGGCCGCGGGTCAGGTGCACGCGCATGCCGGCGGCGAGCAGCCGGCCCTCGAGCCGGTTGGCGAGGTCGAAGACCAGGTCGGCCTCAGTCCACCGCAGCTGCCCGTCCGGCACGACCACGCCCAGGTCCTCAGCGCCGCCGTGGCCCGGGTCGATCACGATGGTCTTGCCGACCAGGCTGGAACCGGACTGGCGGAACGCCTCGGCCTCGCGCAGCCACTGCGGGCGGCCACCGACGACCTTGCGGCCGAGCCGGCGCAGCGCCTTCATGGTCTGCGGGCCGCACGAGCCGTCCGGGGTCAGCCCGACCTCACGCTGGAACTGGGCCACGGCGCGGGCGGTGCGCGGGCCGTAGATGGCGTCGGCGCGGCCGCTGTCGAAGCCCATCTCCAGGAGCCGCTCCTGCAGCGCCCGGACGTCCTCGCCGACCAGCGACGTCGGCACGGAGTGGTAGAGGGTGCGGGCGCCGAGCTTCCAGCGGGCACCGTCGAGCGCCTGCCAGGTCTCGGGGCCGACCAGCCCGTCGACGCCGATGCCGCGGCTCTGCTGGAAGGCCCGTACGGCGTTCTCGGTGGCCTCGTCGAAGGTGTCGGCGACCGCCGGCAGCAACTCCAGGCCTACCAGGATCGACTGGATCTCCTCGACGGCCGGTCCGGTGTCTCCACGTCGGATCGAACGCACGCGCGGCTCCCTAACGACTGGGGGGAAGAGCAGAGGGCAACTTACGGAGCGTACTCCTGGGCACGGGCCCGCGATGAGTCACGGCAACGGGCAACGCCCCGCATCCGGCTGGATGCGGGGCGTCGTGAGATGGCTCAGAGAGCCGACTCGATGAAGTTGACCAGGGCGCCTTTGGGCTTGGCGCCGGCGACGGAGTTGACCGCCTCGCCGCCCTTGAACATGGTCAGCGTCGGGACGGACATCACCCGGTAGGCGCGGGCGGTCTCCGGGTTCTCGTCGATGTTGACCTTGACGATCTGGACCCGGTCGCCCATCTCGTTGGCGATCTCGGCGAGCAGCGGGTCGACCTTCTTGCACGGTGCGCACCACTCCGCCCAGAAGTCGACCAGCACCGGCTTGTCGGACTGCAGCACGTCGGTCACGAACGTGGCGTCGGTGACGGCCTTGGTTGCTCCCACGGAAAACCCTCCTGAATTACAGCTCTACGAACGAGGCGATGAAGCGTTCCGCGTCGAGCGCGGCGGCGCAACCGGTGCCGGAGGCCGTGATGGCCTGGCGGTAGGTGTGGTCGACGAGGTCGCCGGCGGCGAACACGCCTGGGATGTTGGTGCGGGTGCTCGGGTGGTCGACCTTGATGTAGCCCTCGTCGTCCATCTCGATCTGACCCTTGAACAGCTCGCTGCGCGGGTCGTGGCCGATCGCGACGAACACGCCGGTCACGTCGAGCACCTTGGTCTCGCCGGTCTGCAGGTTGCGCAGCCGGGCGCCGGCCACCTTGCCGTCGTCACCGAGGATCTCCTCGACGACGGTGTTCCACTCGACCTTGATCTTCGGGTTGTTCCGGGCGCGCAGCGCCATCACCTTGCTGGCGCGGAACGAGTCACGGCGGTGCACGATCGTCACGGTCTCGGCGAAGCGGGTGAGGAAGGTCGCCTCCTCCATCGCGGAGTCACCGCCGCCGACCACGATGATGTGCTGGTTGCGGAAGAAGAAGCCGTCACAGGTCGCACAGGACGAGACACCGTGGCCGAGCAGCTCCTGCTCACCGGGCACACCCAGTGGACGCCACGCGGAACCGGTCGACAGGATCACGGCGCGGGCGAAGTATTCCTTCTCGCCCACCCAGACCGTCTTGAGGCCCTCGGTGCCCGGCTCGGTCGGCTTGTCACCCAGCTCGACGCGGGTCACGTCATCGGTGATGAACTCGGCGCCGAACTTCTCGGCCTGCTTACGCATGTTGTCCATCAGCTCGGGACCCATGATCCCGTCCGGGTGACCCGGGAAGTTCTCCACCTCGGTGGTCGTCATCAGCGCGCCACCGGACTGCACACCCTCGATGACCAGGGGCTTGAGGTTCGCCCGGGCCGCGTAGAGCGCCGCGGTGTAACCGGACGGACCCGAGCCGATGATGATCAGGTTTCGGACCTCGTCCACTGCCGACTCCTCAGTCTGGTTTCGCCGGGCACACCGGCGACATCGCATGCTGGAACGTCATCGTATGAGGGCGCATTCCCGCGCGTCACGGCATGTGCCGGAGGGCATAGGTAACCCACCTCACGCCGGGCGGGACGACGTCCGTTCAGCCTACCTTCACCGAACCGCGGGTGTCCGCGCCGACTCCGCGCGTGCCGCAGGCCGGACCCACTGCCCACACCCACGACTCACCGTCGGCGACGAACTGCACGATCACGGCCGGACGGTTGTCGAACCGGGCGTAGTCGATGGTCTGCGGGGTGATCGGACCGACGCCGTGCTGGGCCGCGATGGCCTCGATGCACGCGCGCAGCGCCTCCTGCGCCTTGAGCCGCGCGAGGGCCGGATCGGTCCCGGCCACGACCTCGGCCGACGCCCCGACGTCCGGCAACGCCTTGCGGGCGTCTGTGCTGGAGTCCCGCGCCGGCGGCTGGTCGAGCATCGTCGTCATGCCGGCCGAAGGCAGGGTGTCGCGGCGATAGTCGGTGCCCGATTCCAGGATCTGGGGTGCGGCACCCGGCGCGCCGAGCTCCTGGCCCGAATTCGCCCGCGGCGCTTCCGCGGCGGAACCGGCGGCCGAGGTGTCGGCGCTGTCCGCGCCGGACAACTGCTGGAAACCGAAGCCCAGAAACGCGAGCACCCCGGCGGCGATCCCGACCGGCGCGGCCCAACGCAGCCGCCGCGCCCGCCTACCCCGAGACCCCGAAGGTACGGCGACCAGATGCCGATCAGGCGCAGCACCATCGGTGCCCGGCTCCATAGCGGCCGGACCGGCCGTGACACCAGAAGAAAAGTCAGCGATCGAAGTGACTGAGCCGCTCTCGTCGGCAGCCGCCGCGGTCAACGCGGAGTCGATCCGGGCGAAAACCTCCGCGGGCATCGGCTCGGCGACCGAACCCAGCGCCCGCAGCTGACCTGTCACGGCGGCGACCCCGCCGGAGAGCTGAGCATGGGCGTCGCGCCAGGCCGGATTCTCAGCGATCAGATTGGTGACGAGGACCTCGTCGGGGGTGCCGTCCAGCGCGCCACCGACATAGTCGGCGAGCAGGTCGATATCGACCTCGCTGAACTCTGCCCCGGTCACTGCTGGTCCCCTCTGTCGGCGACAGACCCGTCACGCGCGGAAAGGTGCGGCGCTGTCGCAGCCGACCCGGATGGGACGCGCGCGGCACCCCCGCGGTTCCCGGCGTGATCGCCGTCTCCCCCGCCCACTCCCGCCAGCCCGGCCGCTCCCGCCGGTCCGGTCGCGGCCGGCCCTGTGGCCGCTGGTCCGGGACCTGGGGTGTCCGAGCCCGTGCGCAAGTGGCCGAGGGCCAGGGCCATGCGCGCGCGCCCGCGGGCGCACCGGCTCTTGATCGTGCCTTCGGCGACCCCGAGGATCTCGGCCGCCTCGATCACCGGATAGCCCTGCACGTCGACCAGCACCAGGGCGGCCCGCTGCTCGACCGGCAAAGCCGCCAGCGCCGCCCGTACCACCAGCGCGGTGTCGTGGTCCTGCACCGGGGCGGCAGGCTCGGGACCGCCGGGCCCGTCGTCCGAGCGGGTGCCGTCCGGCAGCGGGACCGTCGGGTGGGCCTGGCGGCGGCGGATGCGGTCCAGGCAGGCGTTCACCACGATCCGGTGCAGCCACGTGGTCACCGCAGACTCGCCGCGGAACTTGGCGGCGCCGCGGTGGGCGGACAGCAGCGCGTCCTGGACCGCGTCGGCGGCTTCCTCGCGGTCGCCGATCGTGCGCAGCGCCACGGCCCAGAGGCGGTCGCGGTGCCGGCGGATGAGGTCGTTGAACGCCTGCGGATCCCCGTCGACGTGGGCGCGCAGCAACTCCGCGTCCGTCCGCCCGGGGTTGTCCGGGGCGGACGGGCCGCTCTGCGCGTCGCCGGAAGTCACGCCCAGCAATCTAGTCGAGGAGGGCGACAGGGTGCGTCACCCTGTCAGTTGCCGTAGACCTCGACCTTGCTGATCTCGGCGCGGTACTTGCCGTCGCTGTCCCGCGGCAGCTCGGTGATGAAGACCAGGATGTACTGGTACTTCTGGTTCTCGTCGAAGAGCGGGAACACCGCGTTGTTGCCGTCGGTCTTGGCCGTGTCGCCGTCGCCCAGCTTCTTGTAGTCCTTGACGATCTTCGCGTCGCCCTCGGAGCTGTTGCCCGGGTCGCTGGTACCGGTCCGGATGTCCATCGCGATGCCGGGCGACGAGGTCTCGACGCGGACCTCGCTGACCGTGCGGGGCGTGCCCAGGTTGATCAGCAGGCCCATGCCGGGCTTGTTGTAGAACTTGGCCTGCAGGAAGCCCGAGGTCTTCCAGACAGTGTCCTTGTCGTCGTCGACGGTGTAGGCGGCCTCACCCTCGTCGGTGCGGTCACCTTCCGGCGGGTCGACGATGCGGACCATGTCGGGGGTGAGGGCGATCTTCTTGGGTGCGGCCGCCGGGACCTCGTTGTCGGTGTTGCCCGTGCCCGTGTTGCCGCCCGCGGGATCCTGCGGCGCGGTGTTGGCCTGGGTGGTCGACGGGGTGTCGTCGCCCGACTTGCTGATCGCCTGGATGCCGAAGACCAACCCGATCACGGCGATGACGACCAGCGCACCGATACCGATGACGATCTTGCGGGTGCTGCGGACCGGCTCGGCCGAGGTGCCCTGGGTGAAGCGCAGCGGGCCGACGTCCTCGTACTCGTCGTCGGCGGAGTCCAGCCGGGCCAGCTCGGCGGTGAGCGCGTCGGCCTCGGGGGACGCGACCCGCTTGTCGAGCAGGTCCATGGTCAGGTCGTCGAGATAGGCCGGGACGCCGGCGCGGATCTGCCGGGGCGGGATGACCGCGCCGTTGCTGTCGCGCATCGCGTCGGGCAGCGCCGAACCCCTGATCTCGGCGTGCGGCCAGTGACCGGTCAGCGAGAAGTAGAGGATGCCGCCGACCGAGCGCACGTCCGTCTCGGTGCTGTCGGCGGAGTCGGCCCGCGCGTCGGCGAGCACGATCCGGCCGTCGTCACCGATCAGCGTGGTGCCGGGGTGCACGTTGCCGTGGACCATGCCGGTGGCGTGGACGGCGGCCAGCGCGTCGGCGATGGAGTGCGCGATCGCCGTGGCGCGGGCCGGATCCAGCGGGCCCTCCTGCGCGACGAGCTCGCGCAGCGCCTCGCCGTCGACCCATTCGCGCACCACGTAGGCCCGGGAGCCCTCGTCGATCGCGTCGTAGACGCCGACCAGGTTGGGGTGGATGACGCGGCTCGCGTCGACCGCTGCCTGCAGCATCTCGGTCGCGGAGTCGCCGCCGGGATACCGCAGCACGACGGCTACGGGGCGCCGGAGGATCACGTCTATGCCGCGCCAGACCTGCCGGCCCGCGCTGTCGTTGTTGACGTGTTCCTCGAGCTGGTACCGCTCGGCCAGGATCTCACCGACGGTGGGTGCACCGAAGGTCATGACCGGTCCGGCCTCATCGGCCGCGGTCTCGTGGCCTTCGCCGACCTGGGTCACCCGTCCTCCCTCGGTGGGTCCGCACGTGTCGACCACGACCTTACCCGCCCCGAGCCAGTGACCTACACGTCATCCCCCGCCGCGGCACTCGTCCGACACCGCCCGCCAGGACCGTTTCCGCCGCTCGGGGACCGAAAATTACCTGATCAGAGATTTATCCACAGGTTTTCCACACGCTAGCGCCCGAGTTTGCGCCGCACCATGCCGACGACCTGGTTGATCTCCCGCACCCGCAGCAGCGCCGCGGTGGCCAGGTAGACGATCATGATCACACCGCCGGCCGCGAAGACCTGAAGTGCCGCTGTCAATCGCCCGGGCGTGTCACCGCCGGGCAGCAGGTGCACGACGAGCAGGCCCGCCGCGCCCGCGACGACGGCCGCCACGAGCACCTTCAGCAGGGACTTGGCCACCGAGCCGAGGTTGAGCCGGCCGATCCGGCGGCGCAGGACGGCCAGCGAGATAACCGCGGACAGCAGATAGGACAGGGCGTTCGCGGCGGTCATGCCGGCGGCCGCGAGCGACTCCGACAGCATCTCGGCGAGCACGAAATAGCCGGCGATCCGCAGCAGGACGACGGGCACGTTGATCAGTGCCACCGTCTTGTTGCCCTGCAGTGAATAGAAGGCATAAGTACACAGGTAACTGACAGAGAGCGGGATCACAGCGAAGGCCGCCACCACCAGCACCGTGCCCGTGGCGAACGCGTCCTCATAGGTGAAGGCGCCACCCTGGAACAGCGTCACCGCAATGGGCACACCGAGCACGCCGTACGCGACAGCGATCGGGGCCAGGGCGGTGACCGTCAGGCGGATGCCGCGGCTGAGGTCGGCGCTGACGTCGGCGAAGCGGCCCTCGGCCGCCGCGGCGCTCATCTTGGGCAGTAGCGCGGTCATCACCGAAACGCCGATGATGCCGTGCGCCATCATCGTCAGCAGGTAGACGTTGTTGAAGGCGAGCACGCTGGCGTTGTTCTTGCCCGAGACGCCGTTCAGGACGCGGACCACGACGAAGACGGCGAGCTGGTTGGCGCCGACGTAACAGAGCATCCAGCCGGCCAGCCGGCCCACCTCGCCGAGGCCCAGCGAGCGCGGCGCCCACCGCCACTTCCAGGCGAAGCCCACCTTGCGCAGGGCCGGTAGCAGACCGGCGGCCTGGGCGACCATGCCGAGCAGCGTGCCGCCGGCGATCAGCAGGATCCGCCCCGGCGTCATGTCCTCGGGCCGGAAGCCGTTGGTGGTGCCGAAGACCACGATGAACACGCCGCACGTGGCGATCACGACGAGGTTGTTGAGGATGGGCGCCCACATCGGCGCGGCGAAGTGCCCGCGGACGTTGAGCACCGCGCTGATCATCGCGGACAGACCGGTGAAGAAGATGATCGGCAGGATCAGCCACGCGAACGCGGTCACCAGATCCTGATACTGCTCCGTCGTGTTATCGCCGGACTGGATCGCCGTGATCCATGGCGCAGCCGCCACCACCAGCGCCGTCGCGAGACCGAGGGTCACGACCGCGAAGGTCAGCAGCCGCTGGGTGAACAGCAGCCCGCCGTCCGGGTCGGCCTTGCGCCGCCGGACCAGCAACGGGATCAGCACGCTGGACAGGATGCCGCCGAGCAGCAGCTCGTAGATCTGCCCCGGCAGGAACTGGGCGCTGGTGTACGCGTCACCGATGCCGGCGCCCAGCGTCATGCCGATCAGCATGTTGCGGACGAAACCGATGATCCGGCTGACCAGGCTGCCGGCCGCCATGATGGCGCTGTTGCCGGCCGTGCTGCCGCCCTCGGTGCCGCCGCCGGTGGGCGGGACGTCCTCCGGCGGCAACGCCTCGTCACCGGCCGCGGTCGGGGCCGAGCCGTCGACGGAGATCAGGATCGCGCCGTCGGACGACTGCGGGTCACCGTCGCTCGCCGCGTGCGCGCTCCGGTACAGGCCGCCGTTCACCAAGACCTCCCCAGGGGTACTGACACACCGTCACCCTAGCCAGGCGGTGCCTCACACGTGACGGCGCAGCAGGCTGCCGGGCAGCGCACCGGCCAGCGTCTCCACCATCCAGCACGCCTCGATGGGCACGAGCGGCTCGCTCAGGGCGTCGAGCACGGTGGGGTGATCACAGCCCGCCTCGGTGAGCACCCCCAGTAGATCGTTGACCGGGCGCAGGTCGCCGGTGTCCGCGATGTGCCGCGCCAGCGGCCGGACCTCCGCGTACCACTGCTCCTCGGGCAGCCGGGACAGGCGCTGGGCTGCCTGCCGTACCAGCTCGGCCAGGCCCTCGGCCGGGAAGCGCGAGCCGCCGCGGACCTCGAGCCGCGACTGGGCCGGGGCGGTGTAGGCCGCGACGGCGGCCTCGTCGATCACCCGGGGTGAGGGCGCGGGCGGCTGCGGCCACCAGGCGTCGGCCGCGAAGAGCGGCAGCGGCGCCTGCTCCGGACCGGCAGGCGCGGCCGGCGGCACCTCCCGGCGCAGTGACCGGTACGCCGCCTCGCGCACCGCCGCGGCCGCACTCTCGTCGTCGTCGGCGGTGAGCAGCGCGAACGGCGACAACAGGGCCACGACCAGCCCCGGATGCGGCAGCGTCGGATCCTCCAGGGCGATCACCCGGGCGCACAGCTCCAGCTCGTGCCAGCGCAGCGCCGCCGGGTACGGCCGGCCCGGCGCGGCCCAGCCGAGCTGCACGGGCTCGCTGCTCGCGGGCTCGCGCAGGCCGAGGGTCTGCTCGCCGGTGACCAGGTCGAGGTCGAGCACGAGGCCGTAGCCGCCGGTGACCGGGAGGCTGACGCGCAGCTCGACCGGGTCGGGATCGGGTAAAGCACCGTCGTGCACCAGCAGGAAGGACCAGAACCGCGGGTCCTCACTGAGGCGACGCAGCGCCGCGGAAACGGGCACGCCGTCCATCCTGCCCGCTGCCCCCGACGACTGCCACGAAGCCCTGCCCACCGCCCTTGAGCTGAGGCCGGGACGCTACCCTGGTCGTCCCATGTCTGAGTTGAGCCGAGCCCAGCGCAACGCCGTCACGGAGTTGCTGCGCGTCTCCCCCGTCGCCGATGAGCTGGGACGCCGTTTCGGCGCCGCCGGCCATGAGTTGCACCTGGTCGGCGGTTCGGTGCGGGACGCGCTGCTCGGCCGGCTCGGCGACGACCTCGACTTCTGCACCGACGCCCGGCCCGAGCAGACGCTCGCCCTGGTCAAGGGCTGGGCGGACGCCATCTGGGAGACGGGCCGCGAGTTCGGCACGATCGGCATCCAGAAGGACGGCCTGCGGCTCGAGATCACCACGTACCGGGCCGAGGCGTACGACGGAGTGACCCGCAACCCGGTGGTGGAGTACGGCGACAACCTGCTCGACGACCTGCGCCGGCGCGACTTCACGATCAACGCGATGGCGGTCAGCCTGCCGGGTCACGTCTTCACCGACCCGTACGGCGGGCTCGAGGACCTGGCCGCCGGGCTGATCCGGACGCCGGCCGCGCCCGCGTCGTCGTTCACCGATGATCCACTTCGGATGCTGCGCGCGGCCCGGTTCGCCGCCAAGCTGCGCTTCGCCGTGGACAAGCCGGTGGTCGAGGCCATGACGGAGATGGCCGCCGACCTCGACCGGATCACCGCCGAGCGGATCCGCGACGAGTTCACCAAGCTGCTCTGCGGGCTCGACCCGATCGCCGGGCTGCGGCTGCTGGTCGACACCGGCCTGGCCGACCGGTTCATCCCGGAGATCTCCGGGCTCAAGCTGGAGATCGACGAGCACGCCCAGCACAAGGACGTCTACGAGCACACGCTGATCGTGGTCACCAACGCCATCCGGCTCGAGGGTGACGCCGGGCCGGACTTCGTGCTGCGGATGGCGGCGCTGATGCACGACGTCGGCAAGCCGGCCACCAAGGCGGTCGGCCGCGACGGGCGAGTCAGCTTCCACCACCACGAGGTGGTCGGCGCGCGGCTCACCAAGCAGCGGATGAAGGCCATGAAGTACCCCAAGGACGTCACGTCCCAGGTGGTCGAGCTGGTCGCGCTGCACCTGCGCTTCTACGGGTACGGCCGCGGCGAGTGGACCGACTCGGCGGTGCGGCGCTACGTCACCGACGCCGGCGAGCTGCTGCCGCGGCTGCACAAGCTGACGCGTTCCGACTGCACCACCCGCAACAAGCGCAAGGCGTCGGCGCTGTCCGCCGACTACGACGCGCTCGAGGAGCGGATCGCCCGGATCGCGGCCGAGGAGGACCTGGCCCGGGTCCGGCCCGACCTGGACGGCAACGCGATCATGGAGCTGCTGGGCGTGCCGCCGGGACCGATCGTCGGCCAGGCCTGGCGTTTCCTCAAGGAGCTGCGCCTGGACCGCGGACCGCTGGACCGCGACGAGGCCGAGGCGGAGCTGCGCCGCTGGGCCCGCGAGCAGGGCCACACCTCCTGACTGTCGTACCCGCGCGGCACAATCGGGTCATGCAGCTGCTCGTGGACTCCCCCATCGGACCGCTGGGCGTCCGGCTCGACGGTGACGTCGTGGTCGGCGTGCGGTTCGGCGCGACCTCCGGCGAGGCGGCCGAGCATCCGGCCGTCGAGCAGCTCAAGGCCTACTTCGCCGGCGCGCTGACGGATTTCACGGTGCCGGTCGAGCTGCGCGGCGGATCCGATTTCGAGCGCGCTGTGTGGGGGCAGATCGCCGCGATTCCGTACGGCGAGATGCTGACTTACGGGGCGATCGCGACGGCATTGGGTGATCCGGGTGCGGCCCGTGCGGTGGGGACGGCTTGCAATCACAACCCGGTGCCGGTGATCGTGCCGTGCCATCGGGTGGTCGGAGCGGGCGGCAAGCTGACCGGGTTCGGCGGCGGGCTGCCCCGCAAGCGGCAGCTGCTGGAGCTGGAGGCGCGGGTCGCCCTGGAACGCGCCTGGGGCTGAGGTCGTCGGGGTCAGGGGTGGCAGGTGCCGTCGGGGTCGGGTGGGCCGATGCTCAGGTCCGGTCGTTCTCCGGCGAGGCTGCCGTGCACGCAGGCGGTGCCGGTCGCGGCTGCGAATTCCGGTCCTGGCCCGATCACCACGCCGGTCAAGCCCTCGCGGGTGAGAAGCGTCCGCAGGGTTTGCTCGTCGAGCTGGCCGGGGGCGTGCATCAGGAGGTTGAGCTGTGGCGACAGGTTCCGGGCGCAGGTCTCGGCCTGGGCTGCCGCCGCGGGCGGCAGCGGGCCACGCCGGGGCAGCGGCGGGTTGGCTGCCTCCAGCGCGCGGCGGGCCCGTTCGGCGGCGTCGGCCTCCGCGCTGGTCATCGGCCGCGGCGATGCTGAGCCCACCCGCTTCGGCTGAGCCGGCTGGATCCGCCGGCCGTCGCAGCCCACTCCGGGTGTGCCCGGGACTGGTGGCGGCACCACCTGCGGCGGGGCGGGTGCCGCGCTGGCCCACAGAGTTACCGTCTCGGACTTTGCTGTGGGCGTACCGGATGGGGTGTTGCCCGGGCCGGCGCAGGCCGTCAGAGACCCGGCGAGGGCGAGCACGACGGCGGCCGTGGTGAGTCGCACATCGATGAGCTTAGCGATGACGTGCTGAAGATCACATGAAGAAGGCCGGACCGCATCGCGGTCCGGCCTTTCCTCTGGCGCTGGATCAGCGCTCGATGTCGCCCTTGATGAACGCCTCGACCGCGTCCTTCGCGTCGTGGTCGTTGTACTGCACCGGCGGGGACTTCATGAAGTAGGAGCTCGCCGAGAGGATCGGGCCACCGATGCCGCGGTCCTTGGCGATCTTGGCCGCCCGGACCGCGTCGATGATGACGCCGGCCGAGTTCGGCGAGTCCCACACCTCGAGCTTGAGCTCCGCGTTCAGCGGGGTGTCGCCGAAGCTGCGGCCCTCGAGCCGGATGTAGGCCCACTTGCGGTCGTCGAGCCACGGCACGTGGTCCGACGGGCCGATGTGCACGTCGCTCTTGACCATCTCGTGCGGGATCTGGGAGGTCACCGACTGGGTCTTGGAGATCTTCTTCGACACCAGGCGCTTGCGCTCCAGCATGTTCATGAAGTCCATGTTGCCGCCGAAGTTGAGCTGGTACGTGCGCAGCAGCTCGACCCCGCGGTCCTCGAACAGCTTGGCCAGCGCGCGGTGCACGATCGTGGCACCGACCTGGCTCTTGATGTCGTCGCCGACGATCGGCAGGCCGGCGTCGGTGAACTTCTGCGCCCACGCCGGGTCGGAGGCGATGAAGACCGGCAGGGCGTTGACGAACGCGCAACCGGCGTCGATCGCGGCCTGCGCGTAGAACTTGTCGGCCTCCTCGGAACCCACCGGGAGGTAGGAGACGACGACGTCGACCTCGGCGTCGCGCAGGGCCTTGACGACGTCGACCGGCTCGGCCGACGACTCCTCGACCATCTCGCGGTAGTACGTGCCCAGACCGTCGAAGGTCGGTCCACGCTGGACGGTCACGCCGGTGGGCGCGACGTCGGCCAGCGTGATCGTGTTGTTCTCGCTGGCGACGATCGCCTCGGCCAGGTCCATGCCGACCTTCTTGGCGTCCACATCGAACGCCGCGACGAACTTCACGTCGGACACGTGGTAGTCGCCGAAGGTCACGTGCATGAGACCCGGGACGCGGTCGTTGGGGTCGGCTTCGCGGTAGTACTCCACGCCCTGTACGAGGGACGAGGCGCAGTTACCCACACCGACGATGGCGACGCGGACGGAGCCCATCGCGTTTGCCTCCTTGTTCATCACGGCCGGTCCTGAAGCGGACTCGGGTCTTCGAGGGGTGTCTCCCCGGCTGGGGACGTGCCTTGTTTGAGGTTTGTCGCTGTTGCCGGTGATTTGCCGGAGCGCTCGTTGGTGATGAGCTCCTCCAGCCAGCGGACCTCGCGCTCGCAGGCGTCCAGTCCGTGGCGCTGTAGTTCGAGGGTGTAGGCGTCGAGGCGGTCGGACGCGCGGGCGAGAACCTCACGCAGCCCTTCCCGGCGTTCCTCGATCCGGCGGCGGCGGCCCTCGAGGATCCGCAGCCGCGTCGCCCGGTCGGTCCGGGAGAAGAAGGCGAAATGCACGCCGAACCCGGCATCGTCGTACGTCTCCGGGCCCGCCTGGGCGAGCAGCTCGGCGAAGCGTTCCTTGCCTTCGGCGGTGATTTTGTAGACAACCCGGCCGCGCTTGCTGGTGAGCGGGGGAATGATCTCGGTGTCGGCCGCCTCGGCCTCACCGATCCAGCCGGCGGTCTGCAGCCGCTTCAGAGTCGGGTACAGCGTGCCGTAGCTGATCGCCGCGCGGATGGTGCCCAGCTTGGTGGCGAGCTCCTTGCGCAGCTCGTAGCCGTGCATCGGGGATTCCTGGAGCAGTCCGAGGATCGCGAGTTCCAACAAGACGCCCACCCCCTTCACTGCTTGCCACGATGTATCGGCCCGATACATCGTCACCGTAGATCGGGATGCGGCCCACCGCAAGGCCGGTCATACGTGCGCAGTCGCCGCGCCACGCTGTGTGATGACTGTCGCCGTACGGGTGCGGACCGCGTACTCTCTTCGCCATGCGTACGCAGCGGCAGGTGGTCGACTACTCGCTTCAGAAGCGAGCGCTGCTGCGTGACGTGCACAACGGCAAGGTGGGGACGCTGGAAGTCTGCGACGCGTCGCCGTACCTGAAAAACGCAGCTAGGTTCCATGGCGAGCCGACCGACGACCGTTGTCCGGTCTGCCGTCGCGACAACCTCACCCTGGTGCATTACATCTACGGCGATGAACTCAAGCAGTCCGCCGGGCAGGCCCGCAAGCTCGCGGAGCTCCCGGTTCTGGCGATGACGCTGCGTGAGTTCCAGGTTTTCGTGGTCGAGGTGTGCCAGTCCTGCGCGTGGAACCATCTGATCGAGCAGTATCTGCTCGGCCGGGACGCGCTGACCTCCGACGAACTGGACCAGGGCGGGGCCGTCGCCTCGTCCGCCTCGGGCCGCCACCGCGAGACAGGGTCGTCGTCACATCGCCGGGAGGGCCGACAGTGAGCGGCCTCAACGTCGCTAACGTGGACACGACCCCGACCGATACGGGCATCCAGCGCCGCAGTCGGTCATTCTTGACATCCGACAGGGCGGCTGCAGACCCGCAGCCCAGAATCGTCCGCCCGTGGCATCGCCACCGAAGCCCCTCCAGGGCTTCTCTGGCGCGCCACCGCGACCGGTAGGTGTGACCGAATGAACTCGTACGGCGACCAGCAGTCTGCGCGTGCCCGGGCCCGAGTGCCCGGGCCGTCCGCTGCATCCACGCCTGACGACGACCAGTCCGGCTACGACGAACGGCCCTCGCCCGACGCCTACCGGCGTCCGGCCGGCGGTCGGGCGAGCGTCGGCGGCTCCGCGCCGCGTGGCGCCGCCTCCGTCGGTGCGGCCGCGGTCGGTGGCCGGGCCTCCGTCGGTGGTGCGGGCCGAGCGTCGGTCGGGGCAGGCACAGGACCCGTGGGTTCCGCCCGCGTCGGCGGGCGGGCCTCCGTGGGTGGCCCCCCGGATGCCGCACCGGGCTATGGCAGCCGCGGCGCTGTCGCGCGCGCGGCCGTGCGGCCGGTGTCCCCGGGCGTCGGCGGGCCGGGTGGCCCCGGCGATCCGGACGGTGCCGGGCCCGACAAGCGGGGCAGCGCCGGCAAGATCCTCACCAAGGCCTCCAAGCGCCGCCGGCGGACCAACATCCTGACCGCGGCCGCGGCGGTGCTGGTCATCCTGCTCGGCGCCGGTGTGGTCGGCGGCACCTACTTCTTCGACAACGTCGACTTCAAGGAGCCGACCGCCGAGGCCCAGACCACCCAGTTGCTCACGAGCAACAACAAGGTGCTCGCCTCGCTTGGTCAGTTCAACCGGTCGATCGTGCCCGACGGCAGCATCAATCCGCTGGTCAAGCTCGCGGTGGTGGCGGCCGAGGACAAGGGCTTCTACAAGCACAACGGCATCGACATGAAGGGCATCGCCCGCGCCGCGTGGAACAACTTCACCGGCGGCGACACCCAGGGTGCCTCGACGATCACCCAGCAGTACGCGAAGTACGCCACGAAGCGTAAAGAGATCACGTACAACGTCAAGCTCCGTGAGGCGGTCATCGCCCGCAAGATGGAGGACGAGTACACCAAGGACGAGATCCTCGGTCGCTACCTCAACTCCGTGTACTTCGGGCGCGGCGCGTACGGCGTCGAGGCGGCCGCGAAGGCGTACTTCAACAAGTCCGTCCTGACCCCGATCGGCCAGAAGAACGCGATCACGGCCGGCGAGGCCGCGATCCTCGCCGCGGTGATCAAGCAGCCTGAGCCGACGGCCACGCACAAGGGCTACGACCCGCAGAAGAACATGCCCGACGCCCTGGACCGCTGGCGCTACACGGTAGGCAACATGGCCGAGCTGGCCCTGCCGGCCGGGCTGCCGGTGGCCGGCGTGCCCGCTGGCATCAACCCGCCGACCGAGTACCCGAAGACCTGGAAGACGTGGGACCCGGACAAGTGCACCACCACCTGCGGTAACAACAAGCCGAGCGCCAAGATCGTCAAGTACGTGAAGCGCGAGCTGCGCGACATGGGCATCAGCGACGCCGAGCTCAACCAGGGTGGTCTGCAGATCCGCACCACGATCGATTCCGAGGTGCAGGAGCAGGCCGAGAAGGCGGCGAACGCCCAGAGCAAGAAGTCGCCGCTGAACGGGATGTCCTCCACCTACAAGTCGGCCCTGGTCGCCATCAACCCGGAGAACGGCCGGGTGCTCGCCTACTACGGCGGCCCGGACGCGGCGAGCTGGGACTACGCCGGCCCGAACTACACCGATGACGGCAAGACGTTCATCGGTGGCGGCCGGCCGCCGGGCTCGACGTTCAAGATCTACACGCTGATCGCCGCGCTGAGCGACGGCTACGGCATGGACACGATCTGGGACTCCACGCTGAAGAAGGTCAACGGCGGCGGCAAGATCAGCAACTCCGGCCGTGAGGGCGGAAACCTCAAGTGCCCGAACCCGAAGGCCTGCACGCTCGAGGTGTCCACCGAGCAGTCGTACAACTTCACCTTCTACTGGCTCGCCGACAAGCTGGGCCCGGAGAAGGTCATCGAGATGGCCCACAAGGCCGGCATCCAGCTGATCGGTGACCCGGAGACCACGGCGCGCTACGACCTCAACAAGCTGAGCCAGGCCGAGCTGAAGGAGAAGGGCTACGGCCGCGAGGTCGGCTTCGGCCAGTACGCGATCACCGCGCTGGACCACGCCAGCGGCGTCGCCACGATCGCCAACGACGGCGTCTACAACAAGGCCCACTTCGTCCGCTCGGTGTCGCAGCGCGACCCGAAGACGGGCAAGTTCGTCGCGGTCAAGAACACCGGCGAGAAGCTCGACCCGCAGAAGGCGTTCACCCCCGACGTCGCCGCCGCGGTGCAGAACGTCATGCAGAAGATCCCCGGGATCAACGGCATCAGCCTGGACAACGGCCGCAAGGCCATCGGCAAGACCGGCACCTGGGAGTTCACCGGCAAGGGCGGCAAGGCCGGCGACAACGGTGACGCCTGGATGGTCGGCGGCACCAAGGAGATCGCGGCCTCCGTGTGGGTCGGCCGCGAGAAGGTGAACAAGAAGACCAAGCAGATGGACCTGCTGCCGATCTACAAACCCGGCGGCAAGCCCATGAACGGCGGCTCGGTCCCCGGCCAGATCTGGAAGATGTTCCTGGACTCCGCCTCGAAGGCGATCAAGGCCGAGAACAAGCCGTTCCTGCCGAACTCGACCGCGTTCGTCGACCCGAACAAGAAGGGCAACGGCGTAGAGCCGCCCCCGCCGCCCCCGCCGGCTGACAATCCGCAGAACCCGCTGTGCGGGATCTTCCAACAGTGTGACGACAACAACGGCAATGGGAACGGCAACGGGAACGGCAACGGGAACGGCAACGGCAACGGGAACGCCGGCCCCGGCAACGGCACACCCGGCATCACCTTGCCCGGAGCGCCGAACGGAGACACCGGTAATACCGACGGCGGTGGCGGGCAAACCGACGAGAACACCGACGACGGCAACTGACGTCCGCAACACCCGAAGTGGCGCCCTCTCCGCGGAGTTGGGTGCCACTTCGCTTTTGTGACGTTGTGGCCGGACTGTGCCGTAGGGCGTCTCCTGCCCGTCCGGCGCATGCGGCATGATGCCAAAGCATGAGCGCGCCATCGTCTGAGGAGACCGACCGGCCTGACCTGCCCGCCGAATCGGACGGATTCGTCCGAGGGCTGTCCCAGGCCATCGGCGGACCGCTCGGCGAACACGCCGTACGCCCGGAAGCCCGCCGGGGCCGGTTCTGGACCGTGCCGCGGATCGTCCTCGGGCTGCTCTGCCTGACGCTGGCGCTGAGCTGGGTGCAGAAGTCCCCCTGTCAGGACGGCGACTGGCAGAAGAACGTCCAGTACACCCGGTTCTGCTACACCGACGTGCTGGCGCTGTACTACGCCGAGGGGCTCAACGAGGGCAAGGTCCCGTACAAGGACCACCCGGTGGAGTATCCGGTGGTCACCGGTTACTTCATGGGCGCCCTCGGCCTGCCGGTGCACGCCCTCGGCGAGAAGTACCCGCAGATCAACCAGGGCAAGTGGTTCTACAACGTCAACGCGCTGGTGCTGTCGGCGCTGGCCGTCGCCTCCGTGGCGATGATCCTGGCGCTGCGCCGCCGCCGGCCCTGGGACGCGGCGATCTTCGCGCTCTCCCCGATCGTGCTGGTCACCGCGACGGTCAACTGGGACTTCCTCGCCATCGGCCTGGCTGTGTTCGGCCTGTACGCCTGGGCCCGGCGCTGGCCGGTGGCCGCCGGCCTGCTGCTCGGTCTCGGCGGCGCCGCCAAGCTGTGGCCGTTGTTCATCCTCGGACCACTGTTCGTGCTGGCCGTGCGGGCCAAACGCATGCCGCAGTTCTGGACGGCGACCGCCACAGCCGTGGCCGCCTGGTTGATCGTCAACATCCCGGTCGCCGTGCTCTACCGCGACAGCTGGATGCGCTTCTTCGACCTGAACCGGGAACGGCCCGTCGACTGGGGCACGTCCTGGTACATCGGTCGCTACCTGGACACCAAGTGGAACACCGGGGTCGCCGGCGACCAGGGCCCGTTCCAGTGGCTCAGCGACCACGTACCTGTGCTCAACAACGTCTCGTACGGGCTGACCGGGCTCGCCTGCCTCGGCGTCGCCGCGCTGTGCCTGCTGGCCCCGCGCAAGCCCCGGCTGGCTCAGCTCGCGTTCCTGGTGGTGGCCGCGTTCCTGATCTTCAGCAAGGTCTGGTCCCAGCAGTACGTGCTCTGGCTGCTGCCGCTGATCGTGCTGGCCCGGCCCCGCTGGGGAGCGATCATCGCGTGGACGGTGGCGGAGATCGGCTACTTCGCGGCGTTCTACGCGGAACTGCTCGGCGCGGGCGGCAAGCCGGTCATCCCGGAGGGCACGTTCGTGCTGGCCTCGAGCCTGCGGCTGATCACGGTGGCGATCCTGTGCGGGCTGGTGATCCGCGAGATCTGGCGGCCGGAACTGGACGTGGTCCGGCACAACTACCGGGACGACCCCGACGGCGGCGTGCTCGACGGCGCGCCCGACGCGGGCTGGATCGAGCCGCTGCGCCGGCGGTTGCGGGTGACGCCACGACCGGCCGTCGACGACAGCGCGCCGGTCGCGCCGCCGCCGACCCCGGTGGCCTGAGCTCAGTTGAGGTAGAAGACCACGGAGTTGTCGTCCAGATCCTCACGGCGGATGCCGAGGGTCTCCACCGGCACGTCACCCGAGCGTTCCCACGGCGTGCCGACAACCTCGGCCCGCAACAGCAGCACCGTGCCGATCCGGCGCTGCCGCAGATATTCGATGCTGGCCACGTCCGGGAAGGTGGCCACCGATCGGCGCAGCTCGGACTGACGCTGCGGGGCGAACCCGCCGCTGCCGTTCGCCACCTCCTGGAAGCGTGACGTCGACCAGAGCATGACGGTCTGATCGGTGAGGGCGGTCGTCGGCAGGACCAGCATCGGGCCGGTGAGGGTGCGCATCGCCGCGGGCTGCTCCGGCACCACCGGATGCGCGGTCGCGTTCCACGTCTCGACCAGCACCAGCAGCAGGGGCACAAGCGTCGCCAGCCGCAGCCACGGACCGGGCCACGGCGGCACCCGATGCGCGGCCAGATGCTCGGCCCGGCGCACGAACTCGGCGACCGCGCCCGCGGCGAGCACAGCCAGCAGCAACGTCACCCACAGCATCATCCGGCCGGGGATCCGCACCCCGAACGACGCCGGCAGATGACCGAAGAGCGGCAGATAGGTCCAGCGGCCCTCGAAGAACGTGGTGCCGACGGTGAGGATCACGCTGACCACAACAGCGACGAGCAGCAGCAGGCGCTGCCACATCCGCCAGACGGAGAACACCAGGCCGACGAGCGCGAGGGCGTAAAGCACAAACCCGGGCAGCAGCGCCATCTCGGCGGGCCAGCCCAGTGACTGACGCGGAACGGCGTGCGGGGAGCCCCAGATCCGCGACTCGGCCGGACCGATCAACAGCGACCGCAGCGGAGCCGAGAAGAACCGGATCTCGGTGCCGGCCGGACCGGTGTCCGGCACCCGCAGGTACGGCAACGCGATCAGCAACCCGACCCCGGCGAAGATCAGCAGCCCCAGCAGATCGGTGACCAGCAACCGCCACCCGAGTACGGGCCGCGGCGACCGGCGACGCAACCGGCGGACCAGCACCGCGAACCCGACAACGACGATGAGCACGGCGAGGACGTAGGCGAACGGCAGACCCAGCGAGAACCCGAGAGTGACCTGCCACGTCGCGACGAGCCAGCCCACGGTGGCCCAGCCGGCGTGGCGGCGGCCGGGGCGGAAGCCGTACCGCATGGACCAGCCGTGGCCGCGGGCGAGCATGGCCAGGGCCAGCGGGATGCCGCCCGCGGAAATGATGTCGAGATGACCCTCCTGGGCCAGCCGCCACGGCGCGTACGCGAAGGCGACCGCCCCGACGATGGCGCCGGTGCGGCCGGCACCGAGCTGACGGATCAGGGCGTAGCCGCCGATGGCCAGCAGGGCGTGGGCCAGCACATAGAGGATGTTGTAGCGCAGGACGGCGGCGAGCGGGCCACTGCCGATCATGCCGGCCGGAGCGTAACCGAGCAGGCTGCTGCCGAACGCGTAGCTGTAGGCCTCCGGGAAGAAGGCGTTGGACTGCCAGAGTTTGGCCGGCTCGGTGATCAGGATGTGCCCGGCCCAGGACACCTGCCACGCCTGCCGCGACGGATCCCAGATGTCCTGCGGGAACGTGTGCAGGGGGTAGCGGAGGGTGGGCCAGGTCAGCAGGACGGCGAGCAGCAGGGAGCCGTAGATGACCAGGGCGTACTCGTGGATGAGGGCGCGGCCCAGGGCTCGGGAGGCTCTTTTTATGCGGCCGGGGGCGCGCTCCGAGGTTTCGGCGAAGGCGGTCCACGGGTCTGGTGGGGCGCCGGGTGGGCGGGTGGAGGGCAGTTTGGACTTTCGGCGGCGGGTGGGTTTTCCGGTGGGGGGTTCCTGGTCGGTCTTTCCGTCGCCTTTGCCGGTGTCTTTGCTGTCGCCTTCGGGGGTGCTGTCGTTCTTGTCTTTGTCGGCGTCTGTCTTCGGGGCGTCCTTGGTGCCGGTCTTGGTGCCCGTCTTGGTGTCGCTGGCTTTCGCGGGGTCTTTGGTGCCCGTTGCGGCGGCGCCTGACTTTGTGGCGTCGGTCTTGGTGCTGTCCTTGGCGGTGGGCGCGGCGTCGGTCTTGGTGTCGTCCTTGGCGCCGGGTTTGGTGTGGGGGGCGTCGTCGCCGGCGGCTGTGGTGTCGCGGTCCGGCCGGGCGTCGGCCTTGTCCGTTGCCGAACCGACCTTGTCCCCTGCCTTGATTTTTCCTTCGGCGGCTGCGCTGGACGGTTTGGCCGGAGGGATCAGGTCGGGTGGCAGGCCGTTGGTGGGGAAGACGCTTTCGTCAGCGACCGGCGGGCTGGAGCGGGCGCTCTCTACCGCCGGATTGCGCGACTTCGCCGAGGGATCCGCGCCGACTGCCGACGGGTCCTTGGTGGACTGAGAGCTGGCGAAAGGATCCGCTGCCGAACCGCTGTGTGGCGGCACCGCGGGCCGCAGTGCACCCGGCGCGGCCGCTGCGGACTTACCGGCACGGGCCCTTCGCAGTCCGGCCCACCGCCGGACCGGCTTGGTCGGCGGACGGGCGCTGTCGCCCATCAAGGGAGCCGCGCTGGTTCCTGTCGCCTGCGAGGTGACCGCACCAGAATCAGTGCCCCCCGATCCGCTGCCACCAGATCCGCTGCCACCAGATCCGCTGCCACCCGATCCGCTGCCACCCGATCCGCTGCCACCCGATCCGCTGCCACCCGATCCGCTGCCACCCGATCCGCTGCCACCCGATCCGCTGCCACTAGATCCGCTCCCGCCCGATTCGCTGCCGCCTGATCCGGTCGCGCCCGATTCGCTGCCGCCCGATTCGCTGCCGCCCGATTCGCTGCCGCCTGATCCGCTGCCGCCTGATCCGCTGCCGCCTGATCCGGTCGCGCTCGATCCGGTCGCGCTCGATCCAACGGTGCCCGATCGGGTAGGGCCGGATTTAGGGGCGCCGGATTCCGCCGCGCCGGATTCAGGCGGGCTGGATCCAGCCACGCCGGACTCGGCCGCGCCAGATTCAAGCGCACCGGATTCAGCCGTACCCGGTCCGGTCGCGGACTCCGCGCCCGATCCCTCACCCGAACCGGCCGCGCGCTCCCCCGGCGCGGCTCCGCCCGCGGTCGGGTCGGCCCCGCGCTGCGGCGGCTGCTCGGTCGTCATGCTGCTCCCTCGTGCCGCTGCGTCAGCTGGCCGCCCTCTCGCGCAGCAGCGCGATGTCGGCGGACTGGCCTTCCACGCCGCCCGGCGTCTCCACGATCGCCGGGGCGCCCGCGGCGCGGATGGCCGCCACGACCAGCTCCGGGTCGATCTTGCCATTGCCGAGGTTGTCGTGCCGGTCGCGGCCGGAGTCGAAGCTGTCCTTCGAGTCGTTGGCGTGGATCAGGTCGATCCGGCCGGTGATCGACTTGACCCGGTCGACGATGTCGAGGAGCTCTTCGCCGCCGGCGTGCGCGTGGCACGTGTCCAGGCAGAACCCGGCCCCGAACTCGCCCACCGCGTCCCACAGGCGGGCCAGGTTGTCGAAGCGGCGGGCGATCGCGTGGTCGCCGCCGGCCGTGTTCTCGATCAGGATCGGCAGCGGCAGGCCGCCTTCCTTCTCCGCGTACGCGAAGGTTTTGCGCCAATTGTCGAATCCGACGGCGATGTCGTCGCCGGCGTTGACGTGACCGCCGTGCACGATCAGCCCGCGCGCACCCACCGCGGCCGCCGCGCGGGCGTGGGTCAGCAGCAGTTTGCGGCTCGGGATGCGGATGCGGTTGTTCAATGTGGCCACATTGATCACGTATGGCGCGTGGATGTAGACGTCCACGTCGGACGCCTTGAGTGCTGCCGCGTCCGGGCGCTCCGGCGGGGACTTCCAGCCCTGCGGATCAGCGAGGAAGAACTGGACGGCGTCAGCACCGCGGGCGGCGGCCGCGTCGAGGGGTTCGGCGGGATCGACATGGGCTCCGATGCGCATGGGTCCGAGCCTACGACGTGGGTACGACGGTCACCGGCCGTCGCCGTCTGACAACCGTGCGCGTCACCGCCCTTGTCGGCGCGTCGTTAATCGAGCGGATCACACATACCTACGTACCGGTGCCGATCGGTGCGAGCTGGGAGATGGTGCATGTCGCGGCAAGTCCGAAACCGTGTGACGGCGATGGCGCTGGGTGGTTTTCTGCTCGGCGCCGCGCTGCTCACGACCGGCACGGCCAACGCCGACCAGGTCGAGGGCGGTGGCCGGCAGGTGGTCTTCGCGGGCGGCGGGGTGCTCGGCCTCTCCTGCAGATCCACGCCGTCCGTCGAGGTCATGACCGTGCCCGCGGACGGCCGGGTGCGGCTGGTCAACCGGACCGGGCACGGCGCGCGGCTGCGGCTCAACGGCGAGTCCCAGGGCACGATCCCGGACGACGGCTCGACCGAGGTGGTCTTCCGGCGCGGCACGACCGCGGTCACCCTCGATCCCAGCTGCGCGATCACGGATCAGGCGACGCCGGTGCTGGTCACCGCTTCGCCGACGCTGACGGCCAAGCCCGATCCGATTCCCGCGCCGGTGGACACGACCACCGATCCGGCCGATACGCCCACCACGCTCGAAGCCCCGGCCGCCACGACGGGCACGCCGACCGACAGTGGTTCCACGCTGCCCGACTCGGTCGCGCCGGCGACGCGCCCGCAGCGGTCGTCGACCACGACCGCCGGGCGGCCGGCGACGATCCGGCCGGGCACGTCGCACGCCGGCAGCGTCGCAGCCCAGGCCGCGACCACGGCGGCACAGGCCATGCCGCAGGGCGGTGCGGCTCCGCGGGTCAAGACCAAGATCCCGGTCACGGGTACGGCGGGAGCAGCCGTACCGGCGTTCTCGGGGATGCCGCCCGGTGACGACAAGACGATTCTTCCCGGCGTACCCATGCTTGATCTGCCCTCGTCGCCGACGGCGGCCGCGCCGGAGCTCCCGGCCGGTCCCTCCTCCGCGATCGTCGCGGCGGAGCCGGTCGCGACGATGCGCCCGCTGCCGGAGTCGCAGCCGATCGGTTTGCTCGCGGTGATCGCCACAGTGAGCGTGCTCGGTGTAGCAATCGGAGTAATTCGGGCAATTGTGTCGCAACGTGCATCTCGGGCAAGCGTCGCGTAGACTACTCCACAGAAAGCTCCGCGGGGCGGCCGTTCCAACCTCATCGGTGTGGTCGTTCCTCCCCAGGTCCCACCCAGCGAATGCGGACCGGACGCCCCGCGGCTTCCACCTCGAAGGGCCTCGTCTGTGGACGGGGCCCTTTTTGGGCGTCGGGCCGGCTCCGGGTATGCTGGCTCGGTTCGCAACAGGTCTGCCGTGGGCGCCGCCCACGGTTTTCTGTTGCGGGCGACACAAGACCTCCTGCCACGGAGAGACCGTGGCCGTTCAGCCCACAGGAGGTGAGAACGTCTTGCGTCATTACGAACTCATGGTGATCCTCGACCCCAGTCTCGAGGAGCGCACCGTTGCACCGTCGCTCGACACGTACCTGAACGTGATCCGCACCGCGGGCGGCTCGGTGGAGAAGCTCGATGTGTGGGGCCGTCGCCGGCTCTCGTTCGAGATCAACAAGAAGGCCGAAGGCATCTACGCCGTCGTCGACCTGCAGGCGACGCCGGAGGCCGTGGCCGAGCTGGACCGTCAGCTCCGGCTGAACGAGTCGATCCTGCGCACCAAGGTCATCCGGCCCGAGACCCGCTGACGGTCGTTTTTGTCAGGGGGCTCTGGGAGCCTCCTTGCGAAAACGCATGAAGCGGCGAGGAGAAGATCATGGCAGGAGAAACCACCATCACGGTCGTCGGTAACTTGACCGACGACCCTGAGCTGCGCTTCACCCCCTCGGGGGCGGCGGTCGCCAAGTTCCGCATCGCTTCGACGCCGCGGACGATGGACCGGCAGTCGGGCGAATGGAAAGACGGCGAGCCACTCTTCCTCGCGTGCAACGTCTGGCGTGACGCTGCTGAGCACGTCGCCGAGTCGCTGCAGCGTGGCGCTCGGGTGATCGTGCAGGGCCGGCTGCGCCAGCGGTCTTACGAGACCCGCGAGGGCGAGAAGCGCACCGTCTATGAGCTCGAGGTCGACGAGATCGGCCCGTCCCTGCGCTACGCCACGGCGAAGGTGCAGAAGATGTCCCGGTCCGGCGGCGGCGGTGGAGGCGGCTTCGGTGCCTCCGGCGGCGGCGCTGGTGGTGGCAACCGGCAGCCCAGCGGCGGCGGAGGCGGCAACAACTTCGACGACCCCTGGGCCACGGCGGCCCCGGCTTCCAGCTCTCGTCCCGCCGCCGCTGGCGGCGGTGGCGGCAGCAACTCCTCGTTCGACGACGAGCCACCTTTCTAAGCCCGTACGGGTCATGATTTCAGGAGTCAAGAGCTATGGCTAAGGCTGCGGCACTTCGCAAGCCGAAGAAGAAGGTGAACCCGCTCGACAAGGACGGGATCACCTACATCGACTACAAGGACACCGCGCTGCTGCGCAAGTTCATCTCCGACCGCGGCAAGATCCGCGCTCGGCGGGTCACCGGCGTGACCTCGCAGCAGCAGCGGCAGATCGCCCGCGCGGTCAAGAACGCCCGTGAGATGGCGCTCCTGCCGTACACGGCCACGGCGCGCTGAGGGGAGGCACCGATATGAAGATCATCCTCACGCAGGAAGTGTCGGGCCTCGGCACCCCCGGCGATGTCATCGAGGTCAAGAACGGCTACGGCCGTAACTACCTGCTGCCGCAGGGCTTCGCGATCCAGTGGAGCAAGGGCGCCGAGAAGCAGGTCACGGTCATCAAGCGGGCGCGCGACGCCCGCGAGATCCGCGACCTGGGCCAGGCCAACGAGGTCAAGGGCCAGCTCGAGGGCCTGAAGGTCACCCTGCAGGCGCGCTCCGGCACCGGTGGCCGCCTGTTCGGCTCGATCACCCCCGCCGAGATCGTGGACGCGGTCAAGTCCGCAGGCGGTCCGGCTCTCGACCGGCGCCGCCTGGAGCTGACGGCCCCGATCAAGACCACGGGCGCTTACAAGGTCCAGGTCAAGCTGCACCCCGAGGTGACCGCGTCGTTCCCCGTGAACGTCGTCGCCGCCAAGTAAGACGCTTCACCGCTTCACCGCTTCACGCCTCACGCTGAGCGCGCCGGCCCTTCGGGGTCCGGCGCGCTCTGTCGTTTCCGCGTCTTGGCCGGGTTCGGCCTTCGGCTTTGCCTGCGTCGGGGCTGCGGTGGTTTTGCTCGTCAGCTGAGGGATTGACCAGTGATGGCGGAGGTCAGCACGGTCGCCAGGCCGCCGCCCATCACCGCGGCGGCGAGGCCGACACTGGCCGCCTTCCAGGAGCCGCTCGCCCAGCGCAGGCCGACCGCCACGAGCATGCTCAGCACCAGGGACAGGCCGAACTGCGGGGCGGCGCCGGCCAGGGTGTCGAGCGCGTGCGCCTGCTGGCTGCCGTTGAGCACGAGCATGTAGAGCACGAAGAGGACGACCGGCACGCCGTACCAGACGACGGTGTAACCCACGGCCGCGAGCGGACCGCCGGTGTCTTCCTCGAATTCCTCATCCGGTTCGAGCAGGTCGTTCTGCCGCGCCGACGGCGACGGCAGCGTGCTGACCGGGCGCCGCTCGTAGGTGCCGGCGGCCGAAGCCACCGCACCGCGCGGCGGCCACTGAGTGTCCGGCGGATCCTGCCACCGGGCCCCCGTACGCTGAATGACCTCCGTGGCGCCCTCGGCGGCCGAGTTCGCGGCCGGCACCTTTACCGACGCCGCGGCACCGTTCTTGGACGGCGGGCGGAACGGAACGAAGTCAGCCGTGCTGATCCGCCGCGACTCACCGTCGGCCAGGTCGCCCTCGGCGCTGAGCTCGCGCCGCCAGTCCCCGGTGCTGTGCTCGCGGTAGGTCGCCGAGCCACGGACGGGACCCTCCGCCTCAGCTTCCCGCCACGCCCCCGGCTCGCGGGGACGGATCTCGGTCACCGCGTCGCTGACCAGCGGAGGCTCGCCCTGCTCGGCGCGTAGCTGGTTGCGCCAGGCGTCGGTGCGGGCGGCGGCCTGGGCATCGGCCCGCCAGGCACCGGGCTGGGACGACACCGGCGCCGCCGCCGTGCCGGACACGGGACGAGCGGGTGTGCCGCCGTCGCGGCGCAGCGAGTCGGGTCCTGGCACAGACGCGGCGCCGCGGGGCCGCTGGGCCGGCGGGGCGGACGTCGGATCGACGTCACGCTGCCAGGAGGCGGGCTGCGCGGAAGCCGGGCGGCGGTCGTCGGGCATGGCCGACACCGGCCGGCCGGTGTCGTAGACCGCTTGATCGAGATCAGGCGCCATGCCGCGCCGGCGCTGGTCCGGTGGCGCCGAGAACGGCTGGTTGGTCTCCCGCGACCGGTATCCGGGCGCCATGTCCTCGTCGCGGTCCCGGGTCGCGGGCTGGGCGGACACGGGCATGTCCCGCTCGCGGTCCCAAGCCCCGGGCTGGGCTGACACCGGCGCATCGCGGTCCCAGGCTCCCGGCTGGGCCGATGCCGGTGCGTCGCGGTCCCAAGCTCCGGGCTGGGCCGAAACGGGCATGTCCCGCTCGCGGTCCCAGGTGCTCGGCTGCGCCGAAACCGGCATGTTGCCGTCGCGCTGTCGCGTCAGGGACTGCGGGGGGATCGGTCTGGTGGGTGATTCGCCGTCGCGGCGCCAGATCTCGGGGTCGAGCGGCGGTTCGGCGCTCGCCGTCAGTTGCAGACGCGTCGAACGGGGCTCGGCCGTGCGTCGCCGGCCGCCCCGGTCATCGTCGGCCGGCTCGCTGCGGAAGCGCGCGGACTCGTCCCGGTCACGCCGGGAGACCGCCTCGCTGCTTTCGATGGCGCGTCGGCCGCCGCCGTTACCGCGATCGTCGTCGCGGGGACCTCGGCGCGGGCCTCGGTCATCGTCCTCGTCTTCCTCGTCCTCGAGCTCCTGCCGGTGCCACTGGCCGGTGTCGCTGTCGCGCAGCCACACATCCGACTCAGGGTCCCGGTTCCAGGCGCCGGACGCGAGTTCCTGCTGCCAGCTGGTGTCACGTTCGCGACGGCGGCTCCGGTCCGCGTACTCCCGGGGGGCTTCCGGTCCGCGCTCGAACTCCGGGCGCGCTCGTCCGCGCGGTCCTTCCGGGCCGCGGGGGATGCCGCCGGTGCGCTGGCCGCCCTCGACGCCGCGCCGGGGCTCCGGGCCGCGCGGCGCGTCGAGGTCGCGCCGGTCCCGGCTGCGGCGGGGCTCCGGGCCGCGAGGGGCCTCGAAGTCACGCGGCGGCTCGGCTCCGCGCCACGGCTCTGCTGCTGGCTCGGCTCCACGCCACGGCTCCGGGCCCGGCTCGGGCCCGCGGTAGGCGTCCTGGCCACGGCGAGGGGCCGGGCCTGCTTCGGGCACGCGGTAGGGCTCTTGGCCGCGGCGGGGTTCCGGACCGGCTTCGGGGGCGCGGTAGGGCTCTTGGCCGCGGCGTGGGTCGGAACCGGGCCAGCGCTCGATCTCACCGCCGCGCGGCGGGGCGGCCGGGGTCTGGAAGGCCTGCGGCGCCTCGATCTCGCGGCGCCGGGGGCCTGCATCGGCGCCACGGCCGTTCGGGGTGCCTTGCTGCCAGGAGCCGGTGTCTGTGCGGCCGGTTTCAGGTCCGCGCTGCCAAGAGCCGGTGTCTGTGCGGCCGTTGCCCGGTCCGCGCTGCCACGAGCCAGTATCGGTGCGGCCGGTTTCCGGTCCGCGCTGCCAGGAGCCGGTGTCGGTCCGCCCGACTTCCGGTCCGCGCTGCCAGGAGCCGGTGTCTGTGCGGCCGTTGTCCGATCCGCGCTGCCAGGAGCCCGTGTCGGAGCGGCCGGTTTCGGGTCCGCGCTGCCAAGAGCCGGTGTCTGTGCGGCCGTTGTCCGGTCCGCGCTGCCAGGAGCCGGTATCGGTGCGGCCGGATTCCGGTCCCTGTCGCCACGAGCCCGTGTCGGTGCGGCCGTTGTCCTGCTCGCGCTGCCAGGAGCCCGGCTCGATCCGGCTCTGGCGGCTGCCGACCTCGGTTTCACGCTGCCACGAACCCGTGTCCGTGCGTCCGGTCTCCGTGCCGCGCTGCCACGAGCCGCTGTCGCCGTTCGCACCCGTGTCGCCGCGACCTCGGCGGCCGGTGGTGTCTGCGTCGCGCTGCCAGGTGCCTGTGTCCGTACGGCTCTGCCAGCTGTCCGAGTCGCGCTCACGTGGCTGCAGGGGCAGCGGGATGACGCCCGTCTCGGCGGCGCTCTGCGCCCACGGGTCGACCGCTGGGCCCGGCTCGGCGTCGCGGCGCCAGGAGCCGGTGTCGCGCCAGCCGTCGGCGCGGGCCTCGTCGCCGCTGCGCCATCCTTCGGCCGCCGGCGGCGTGCGCCAGCTGTCTGTGCGGGGCTGGTCAGGGCGGCCCTCGGTGCGGGCCTGATCAGCGCTGCGCCAGCTTTCGGTCACGGGCGGGCTGCTCTGCCAGCTGCTCGTGGTGGTGCTCGTGCGCCAGCCGTCCGGCGCCGGCGGTTCGGTGCTTCCGCGACGCCAGCTCGGTGCGTCGGTCGTCGCCGGGTCCTGGAACGCGGGCATGCTGCCGGTGTCGGTGTGCCCCGCCCAGTTGTCGGCTTCGGAACGCGCCGTCCACCCCGTACCCCCGCTTGTGCGAGAGCCCACATCGGGGGCCCGGCGGCGCCCCACCGGGGGCGGGCCGTCGGCCGGTCGCGTCTGTCCGGCGGCCGATTCGCGCCAGGCCGCGCGGTCGTCCTCGCGGACGAGGTGCCGGCCGTCGTCGACGGGCGCCGACCAGCTGCCGGAGTGTGACGTCGGGGCGCTCGGCTGGGGCGTCTGCCAGCTCTCGGCCGGCCGCGCTGGCTCACGCCAGGACGGCTCGGCTGCGGGCCGGGGCGTCTCGGCGAACGCCTGCCAGCTCGGTCGGCTGTCCCAGGACGGCCGGGCGTCGGGCTGCCGGGGTGGAGGCGCGTCGGCGGGCTGCCACGACGGGGTGGCGCTGGAGGACGTGAACTGCTGCCACGCCGGCCGGTCCTCGCTGCGCGCCGACTCCCACGGTGGGGTGGCGCTGGGCTGACTCTGCCGCGGCTCCCCGGGCTGCTGCCACGACGGGGTGGCGTCGGGGGGCTGCCAGCTCGGGGTCGAGCCGGCCTGGTCGTCGGTCGCCGGAGTCGGCCACGCCGTGCCGGAGATGGCCGGGAGCCGGGTCGGGGCTTCCGCCTGCGGCGGGATGACCGCGTCGGCGTCGCCGCTCTGCCAGGCCTCAGTGGTCGTGCGCCAGCCGTGCGAGCCGGACGCGGAACGCCACTCGGTCGTCTGCCGCCAGCGGGCGCTCTCCGCGGTGGAGCGCCATTCGGAAGTCTGGGTGCGCCAGCCGACGCCCTCGGCCGGCAATGCCGGGCGGCCGGTCGCCGCTACGTCGGACCAGCGACTCACCGTGCCCGCGGACTCACCCGGTGTTTCGGGATTCTGCGCCCAGGCGTCGGCCCGCAGCGACCAGGCCACAGCTTCGGGAATCGGCTGCATGCTGCCCGTGTCGGCCGGCGAGCCGGTGCCCCAGACGGTGGCCCCGGGCTCCGCGTTAGCGGACGAATCGGGATCTTCCGGGCGGTTTGTGGGTGTCCAGGAGTCCGACGCGCTTCTTTCGCGCGGCAGGCGGGCTCCGTAGTCCCACTCCCGTTGGTCCACCAGAAAAGCGTGACGTGCGCGCGTCCGATCTGCAATGTCTTGGGACGACAGCTTGCTCACGAAGGCGTTCTTTTTATCTCTCCACACGGTGGGGACGACAAAAGTGCTGCTCAGATGGGCGCGCCTCCAGGAATCCCCAAGCGTTGTACACAGGCTGTGCACAGGGCCGCGCACAGGAGGAGGCGGGTTGTCCACAGGTTGTCCCGAGGCTCGTCCACCGGCCCGCTTGGGTCTGTGACGTGCGGCTTCGTATGGTTACCGCGCCGGATCAGGTCCCTCTTCGTGGCCTGGGCCGACTTTTCCGGTGAATCTGTGGTCCCCGTCACTCACCTGGGGGTCCTGCTCACCCGAAAGTGTCGTACCCGGGCTGTTTGATCACGGAGCAGGAACGACGATGAAGGGGTAGGTCGGCATGTCGATCACCGACGACGCACGACCCGATTCCCGGCCGCAGTCACCTCCAGGAGGTAAGCCCCCCGGTGGCCGCCCGCCAGGCTCCGGTGGACCACCGCCCCAGACCGGCGGCTTCGACAAGTCACCGCCGCAGGACATCGCCGCGGAGCAGAGCGTGCTCGGCGGCATGCTGCTCTCCAAGGACGCGATCGCCGACGTCGTCGAGATCCTCAAGTCACACGACTTCTACCGCCCGGTCCACGCGACCGTCTTCGACACGATCCTCGAGCTCTACGGCCGCGGCGAGCCGGCCGACGGCGTCACCGTCGCGGCGGCGCTGTCCGACTCCGGCGACCTGCAGCGCATCGGCGGCGTGCCTTACCTGCACACCCTGATCGAGAGCGTGCCGACCGCCGCCAACGCTTCCTACTACGCCCGCATCGTCTCCGAGCGCGCCGTGCTGCGCCGCCTCGTCGAGGCGGGCACCAAGATCACCCAACTGGGGTACGGCACGGGCGGCAACGGCGGCATGGACGTCGACGACATCGTCGACCTCGCCCAGCAGGCTGTGTACGACGTGACCGAGCGCCGGGTCTCCGAGGACTTCGCGGTGCTCGCCGACATGCTCCAGCCGACGCTGGACGAGATCGAGGCGGTCGGTGCCACCGGCGGCATGATGACCGGCGTACCGACCGGCTTCTCCGACCTGGATCGGCTGCTCAACGGCCTGCATGCCGGCCAGCTGATCATCGTCGCCGGCCGTCCGGGTCTGGGTAAGTCGACCGCGTCGATGGACTTCGCCCGCAACGCGGCCATCCGGGCGAACTGCGCCAGCGCCATCTTCTCCCTGGAAATGAGCAAGATCGAGATCGTCATGCGTCTGCTGTCGGCCGAGGCCAGGGTGCCGCTGCACGTGCTGCGCTCCGGCCAGCTCTCGGACGACGACTGGACCAAGCTGGCCCGCCGGATGGGCGAGATCAGCGAGGCCCCGATCTTCGTCGACGACACCCCGAGCATGAACCTGATGGAGATCCGGGCGAAGGCCCGCCGCCTCAAGCAGCGCCACAACCTGAAACTGATCGTGGTCGACTACCTCCAGCTGATGTCCTCCCCGAAAAAGACGGAGAGCCGCCAGCAGGAGGTCGCGGAGCTGTCCCGAGGCCTGAAGCTGCTGGCCAAGGAGGTCGAATGCCCGGTGATCGCGGTGAGCCAGCTGAACCGTGGCCCGGAGCAGCGCACCGACAAGCGCCCCCAGCTGTCCGACCTGCGTGAGTCCGGCTCGATCGAGCAGGACGCCGACGTGGTGATCCTGCTGCACCGCGACGACTACTACGACAAGGAGTCCCCGCGCGCGGGCGAGGCGGACTTCATCGTGGCCAAGCACCGAAACGGCCCGACGGACACGGTGACGGTGGCAGCGCAGCTGCACCTGTCGCGCTTCGTCGACATGGCGATCGTCTAGCGCGGCTCAATCACGAAGGCGGAGGCAGGAGCGGCCGGTGCCCGGTAGAGAGGCGACTCACCCAGCACGGTGATTTTTGACGGCCGGGCGTCCACGAGGACAGCGAAATGGTCTCGGAAGCCCTCCACCGCGACGCCGGCCGGTCGGGTGATGCGCTCCTCAAGCCGCCAGCCGTGCGCTGCCAGCAGGGTGCTGACACGGTCCAAGGCCTCGGCGGGGGGCAGATCATCCAGGCCGGCGTGGATCGTCACCTCGAAGCCGAAGCTCTCCTCACTCCAGTTCACCGAGCCGGCCGACCGGCGCAGGGGCCCTGGGTCGTGCGCGATGAAGACGTCTTGGCCGGGCAGGGCAGTGGTGACCAGCTGGATGAGTTCCTCACGAAAGGCGCGGTGCGCGTCTTCGACGGCGCGAATCATGGCTGCCCAGGACGGTGGGATCGCAGGGCCGTGGGGAGCAGGACGTACTGGCAGGGGCACGCCGTCGACGAAGTGCCGCTGCTTGAACTCCTCCCAGGTCGGCACGCCGATGGGCCGGGTCGCATGCCGTCCGGATGTCACCTCGACCTCGTAGATGACGCCGGCTCGAGTCATCGCGGCGTCCGCGGACTCAATGACGGACTGAGCGAGCTGCGGGTCGTCGTAGACCCGCTCGTCGATGAAGAACGCCGGCCGGAGATCGTCGTACGCCTCGCCGTACTCGTAGAGGTGGACGTTGGTGCCCAGATCGCTGTCAACCATCGCTGTCCCGTTCGGCGCTCTCGAGCTGGTCCAATGCGGCAGCCTCCTCCATCGCAGTCTGCACGGCCTGCTTTTGCAACCGGCTCGTACTGACATAAGGCTTGTACAGCGTGTTGTGCTCGATGTCGGCGGCCAGGGAGGCGCGTTCCGTGGTGAGTTGCAGTTCATAGGTGCATGGCAGCCCGTCGACCTCGATCGAGACGATGAGCGGAATCACTCGATATGACGGCGCCTGTGCCTTGGGCTGGGCGTACATGTTCTCGATCTCGAGGATTCGGTCGCCAAGACGATCTTTGACCATGTCCAAGGCAACGGTCAGCGTCGCCATGTCGGGTACGGTCAGCCGCACTCCTACAGCATCGATGATGTCTCCGATGCGGTAATCGGGTCGGGCGGGACGATTCGGGCGGTCGCTGGTCATTCGCCTGATCTTGTCCAGGAGGTCCCCGCTCTTCTTGGCCCGGGCAGATACCCGAGCGCGGTCACCCAGGAGGTCTGCCAGCTCCGCGATTTCTCGCCTGGCGGCCGGCAGCACCCGCCGTTGCAGACGGACGCCGTAGTCATCGACCAGCGCGAGCTCCGACGGAGTCGGGTCGGCTCCCACTGCTCGTACCGGATCCTGCTGCCGCGCCTGTGCCTCGAAATTCTTCTTTCGGGACGAGCCGTCGGGCGCTGTGTTGATGTCCTCGGACACCGGCTCGAAGATCGTGCCCAGGCCGGGATTGTCGGCGAGGAAGTCGGTGAGCGATATGTACCGGGAGATTGTGGCCGCGCGAGCGAGTTCGGTGAGCAACTGAAGTGCGCGAGGCCTTCGCTGAGGGTCCAGTAGGGCCTCTGTGGCGTTGAGGCGGTGATCCGTGGTCGCGTGGTCGACCAGAAGGCGCACCACGACGTCGGCGAGTTCCGGCGAATGAGGTTCTACGTACTTGCGAACGCGTGCTGCGCGGCAGCGAGTGCCGCGGGATCGACGCGCCCCGGCTCGGCATCCCTCGGCACTGGACCGGACGGGGTGGGTGGCGGAGTGTTGCGAGGTGCTACTGACGGGGTGGGCCGTACGTCCAACCCATCCGTTGGCCCTCCTCCACCATCGCTTGGAGGATTTCCTCGGCGGGGAGTTCCGTGTGCAGGTTCTCCCGTGCGATCTGCTCGGCCGTGATCCTGTCTATCTGCTTCCTTCGGTCCTGGTACTTGTCGTCGTACAGCATCGGTACCGCCAGTGCCGGAGCGTAGATCCACGCCTTCCGCGGGACGCTCCAGATCACTGCCTGGAAGGGGTTGTCCATGATCACTTGGTAGGCGATCAGGCTGCTTACTGTCCCCGACATGTCGGACTTCAGGACCGCCTGATAGCCGAATCTCTCGTCGGTCATCGCCCTCATCCGATCCGCTGTTGCCGAAGACATCATCTCGCGTGAGCCTGTGCGCCGCGAGGACTTCGTCGAAGGTCTGGTTACGCTGAGCAAGGTACTGAGAGTAGTCCGCCCACATTACGGGCTCGTCATCAATGAAGCGCCGGAAAGTGGTGTCGACCGTTTTGGTGATCGGCAGGCGTGCCAAGTCGGCAGGCCGGTGGGAACCGATGTCGTTGTCTTTGTTGACGGCGAGCATTTCGAGGAAGGCTTCTATGCGTTGGCGTGCCGGCGCTCGCTGAAGCCGTACCTTCTTGTACAGATCGTGGGTGATTGAGCTGACATCCAAGGAGAGCGCGGTCGGGAACTGCAACTCGACCAGGAAGCCTTGAGGGTCCACCAGGGTCACGTTGAGACCATTGTGTCGGCCGTTGTTGTTCCAGAAATTGACCATGCGATCGACTCGAAGGTCGGAGGTCGCCAGTTCGTCGAGCGTGGACTGGACCGCTTCCACGTACCCGTCCTCGGGTACCCGCACGGAGAATCGGACGCGGTCCTTGGTGCTGGACAGGAAGTCCGCCACGTTCAGATCCTCGAACTCTGACTCGACCGCGTAGGTACGGCCCAGCGAGTCGGCGGTCTTGACGCGATATTCCTCTTTGACGACTTCGAGCGGAGTGCTGCGGCTGCTCGCGTTCACCGCCGCGACAGCGCGGTGAAGAATGGGCGACACGCGTGCCGCCGTCTCACTTGCCGCGTTGACGGATTCCTCGATCGCGGCCCGAACAGCCGGGTCGAGCGACTCCAGCATCTCTCGTTCGACCGCATCTGCGTTGAATCTGTCCGCCGACTCCGAGGCATGATCGTTGTCATCGCCGCCTGCGCTTTCCGGAGCGGCGCCCGTCGGCTCCAGCGACGACCGGCTCCACAGGCCTGCCTCGTGGTACGGCAGTGGCGCCGGGCGGCCTTGTCCGTCCACCACCACCGCGTCCATCGAGATGACGTTCCCGTCGTTCTTGACTCCTGCGTGGGAGTACAGCGGCGCTTCCTCCGACAGACGGCCCGTTTGTGGATCCAGGAACAGGATCGTGCCGTTCTGGTTCACCGCCGCCCACGCGTGGGCCGTGCCTTCTTCCGAGTCCGTGACGATGAAGGCGAAAGCGCCATGGCCCGCGTTGTACAGATGGTTGTGCAGGTTCGTCATGGCCGTGTCCACAGCCTGTTTCGCCTGCTGCGGGTCCAGCCCACCCACGTACGGGCACAGGCCCTGGAATTCCCCGCCGACGGTGTCCTCGATGCGGGCGAGGCCCCGATCCTCCGCACCCAATGGACGTGCCGGGTCGCCGTACGCGTATGAATCGAATGTGCGCGGCGCCGAGACGCGGGGGCGACCATGCACATAGGTCTCATACAGCGACAGCACGCCGTCCACGCAATTGATGCCGCGGGTCGGGTCCGCGGCCGGGCCGCCGTCGTTCGCCAGCCCGAACCAATTCCCCTGCCGGGGATCGGCCAGGCGCACCACCCGGCCGTCCGCATCGCGCGGCATGGCATTTTCCAGATCAACCTGATGTACGGCGAGAGGCGCGCGCAACCCGCCCCGTTTCCCGTACGGCCGGCTTTGGTCGACCGGCGGCGGAACGCCGTCGCCGGTGAGCGCCGACTGATCCCCGGTCTCGACCCCGCCCAGTGCCATCGTGCCGACGTCGTCGTTGATCCGCACCCAGTCCGCCGGCTCGACCTCGACCCGTTCGGGCGCGAACTCGCCGGCCAGCACCTGCCGGGCCTTGAGCTCCAGATCGTCGGCGTCCTCACTGGTACGCCGCGCCTCGGCCCGAAGGTGCTCGCCGAGCAGCGTGGAACCCGACGCCAGGGCGGCATCCGCCTGCATGCCCAGGTCGAGCACCTTGGTCCGCTGCCCATCAGCGATCCGCACCAGATAGTCGGCATACTCGGCGCGCCGATTGTCCTCGTGCGTGGCGCGCGCGTGCTCCATGTACTCGCGGTACGACTTCCGTTCCCGCGCGTCATGCTCGGCGATCCGCACCTGCTCGAGCCATTCGGCCCGCTCGGGGTGAATCCCGGCGGTCTTATTCGGCGTGCCGGATTTCAGTGCCTCGTCGATCGGTGAGCTTGGATCGTTGGAGTTCGGTGTGCTGCCATGCGTCGGCTGCAAGTCCTCGCGGGGAGCCAGGGCTTCGGCGATGCGGTCCACCGGCGCAGGCCTTGGGGCCAGCGCTTCGGCGATGCGGTCG
The DNA here is from genome assembly GCF_050955795.1 of Actinoplanes sp. CA-051413. Lineage (NCBI taxonomy): Bacteria > Bacillati > Actinomycetota > Actinomycetes > Micromonosporales > Micromonosporaceae > Actinoplanes > Actinoplanes sp. CA-051413. The sequence continues at coordinate 9,840,881 of NZ_CP192100.1, read as the reverse complement.
ACTGGGCGTCGCGGCGACGAGACCGGGTTGGGAGCAGGCCGCGGGGTGACGGACGGCTCCGGTGCCGGCGTCGGCGGCGTCGGGCCGGGCTGCGGATCGGGTTCCGGCCGCGGATCGAACGGCGGGACCGGCTCGGCCTGGCTGACCCGGCCGAGGTCGTCCGCCAGCAGGGCATCCGCCGTCTCGATCTTGGGAGTCGGGGTGGGCTCGACAAGATCGGGAGCCGGCGAAGGAGGTGGGGTGGCGAGCAGCCGAGGCGCCGACACAGGATCGGGCGCGGGCGAAGGCGGCGTCGCAAGATCAGGTGCGGGTGCAAGCTGCGTTGCGAAGTCAGGCGGGGGCGAAGGCGTAAGGTCAGGAGCAGGCGATGGCCCAGGGGCGGGCGCGGTCGAAAGGTCAGGTGCCGGCGCAGGCGCAGGGGTCGGCGACGGCACCGGTGCAGGTGAGGGTGGCGGAACCGGCGAAGGCGGCGGCGCAGGCGAGGGCGGTGGAGATGGAGATGGCGCAGGCGCCGGGCGAGGCGTCGGCGAAGGCGTAGGACCAGGCGACGGCGAGGGCCCCGGGAAAGGCCCAGGCCCAGGCGCCGGCGAAGGAGCAGGCTGCGGCTGGTACGCCGACGAGTAGTAAATCGGCGCCGGCCGCGGAGGCGGAGGCGGCAGAGTCGTCTGCTTGGGCCGCCAAATCCCATCCGGCCTCCCGTTGAACGGCATCGGGTTCCCCCGCCCGTCCACCACCAGCGCATCCAGCGCCACCACGTTCGCCGCGTCCGGACGCCCCAGGTGGCCGTACAAGCTGGTGCCCGGCGGCGCGACCCGGCCCGATTGCGGGTCCACGAACAGGATCTGGCCGTTCTGGTTGACCGCCGCCCACGCGTGCGCCGATCCGCCTTCCCAGGCGTTGACCAGGAACGCGAACGACCCGTGCCCACCCGCCAGCAGCTGCGCGGACACGTCACCCAACGCCTGCTGGATCTTCTGGCCGGCGACCGCCGGGTGGTCGCCGCCCACACCCGCGCTCAGTGACTGGAAGCGGCCGCCGGTTGCGTGCTCGACGCGTTCTGGGCCGATGTCCTCGCCGTACAGCGGTTTTGTCGAGTCGCCGTCCGCGTAGCCGTCGAATGTTCGCGGCGCCGACACTCGCGGGCGACCGTGCACGTACGTGTCGAAGAACGACAGCACGCAGTCCTGGCAGTTGATCCCGCGCGTCGGGTCCGCCTTCGAACCACCGTCGTTGACCAGCTGGAAGTACGGCGCGCGCGGGTCGGCACCGCGTACCGGATCGCCGTTGCCGTCGCGGGGGACCGCGCTTTCCAGGTCGACCTGGTGTTGGGCGAGCGGCTCCCGCAGGCCGGCCCTCGTCCCGTAGGGGCGGGTCGCGTCGATCGGCGGCGGATGATCGTTACCGGTGAGCATCGACCGGTTGCCGAACGTCACCGCACCGCGCGCCAGCCGGCCACGGTCCTCATTGGCCCGATGCCAGTGCTGCGGCGCGACGTCCGTGATGGTTCCGGACGGTGGCCGCCACGCCGGGTCCTTCAGCGCAGCGGCCTGCGCCTCCGCCCGTTCGGCCTCGGCGGTCGCCACATCGACGTGAGCCTGGAAGTACGCCGCCATATGCGGATCAAACTTGAGGAAACGCGCAACCCGGGCAGATCGCCGTGCGCTCCGAGCCCGGCGGCGCGCGCTCTCCGCCTTGCCCTCGACCGCGTCGATCACTTCCTGACGACGGTGCGTCGCATACGACTCGCGCAGCTCCTGCGCGTACCGGAAATAACCGTCCACTTCGGTCTCCGGCGCGGCCGCCGTCTGCGGCGGCAACCCGCGGCCGGGAGCAGCGCCGACCAGGACCGCCGCCGGATCCGTCGGGGTCGTGCTCAACCGCGACGGTACGTCCACAGCCCCGTCCCGAGGCCCAGGCACCTGCGGCGGTCGCGTGGCCGGGTTGCTCGGAGCCGGTCCACCGGGATCGGTCCGCCCCGGAAGCAGCCCGGTCCCGGTCCCACCGGCCGCCGGCGCAGTGACATCAACCGCAGCCGAGCCCCGAGCAGCACCGACCGGCGAGGCGGGATTCCGTGGCAACGTGGGGTTCGAATCGTTGCCGACGGGCGTGCTGCCGTCAGGACCAGTCCGCGGCGGCGTGACGTTCGGACCGGCGATACCCGGGCTGGTGACGTTCGGGCCGGCGACGTTCGGACCGGCGATACCCGGGCCGGTGACGTTCGGGCCGGCGACGTTCGGGCCGGCGACGCCTGGGCCGGTGACGTTCGGGCCGGTGACGTTCGGGCCGGTCGGTGAGGTGCCGGTGGGTGAGGTGCCGGCCGGCGTCGGGTGCGTGCCGTTGCCGAGCGGGGAGCTCCCGTTCCCGGGCAGCGAAGGATTAGCAGTGCTGATGTTCGGCCGATTGGGGGCATCCGTGCGCGAAGTCAGGTCAATCCCGGGACTCCGGGCCGGGGGCGCGGTGCCGTTGCTCGACGTGTCCGTCCCGAAGGGAGACCACGGGCTGAGGCCACCCGTCGGCGCAGCGGAGCGAGGACCCGAGCTGACCGACGGCCCATTACCCGAGGGAGACCCAGCCGGACCTGCAGTGCCTGACGGCGACGACCCCGAAGTCCCGGCCACAGAAGGACCAGAACCCGAGGTCACCGACCCGGTGGACATCGACCCGGTGGACATCGACCCGCCACCACCTTGGAAACCGGCCGGAGCAGAAGAACCAAGCCCACCGGGCGGGCCGGATCCGGCGAATCCGGCCGGCGTCCCCCCGCCGGCCATCCCGCCCGGCGTGCCGGATCCGGAGCCTGTGAGAACACCAGGCGTGCCGGATCCGGAGCCGGCGAGCCCACCAGGCGAACCGGCCCCTGCCGAAGCACCCGAAGCAACAGCAGTGCCCGAAGACCCGGACACCCCCGTCTCGCCCCCGATCGACGAAGGCGCATCAACCGCAGGCGCAAGGCTCGACAGATTGACCCCACCGGACGGCGCCGGAGCCGCGTAGGACATCGAAGTCGCATCCGCCGAGCGGGAACTGCCATCCGCCGAAACGGACACCGGCCCGGCCGAAGAACCACCTGCAGATGACGCCGGATCGGATGAAACCGACAAGGGCGCAAACGCGGCCCCGGAACCCGAAGACCCACCTGAAGAGGGACCAGCCGAGGAAGCGGCGGCCGAGGACACCGACGACACCGACGACACCGACGACAACGGCCCGGCCTCACCCCCGTCCGCGGCCGCAGATCCCGACCCGAGAGACACCGGACCACCAGGCACCCCGAGATTGCCGACCTTGTCGGCCAGCCCGTCCGCGAAGCCCGACCGCGTGCCATCCATCAGCGACCCACTGGCCCCCGAGCTGGCCGACTTGGCGACACTCTCCAGATCCGGCAGATCCCCACTGACCGCAGCCCCGCCGAACTCCCCGAGCACCTCTGCAGCCATCCCACGGGTCATTCCCCCGCCGCCGTGGCCGCCCTTGCCGATGCCCGCCCCGCTTGCCGCAAACCCGCCCGCGAATCCGCCGGCCGCCGACATCCCGAGATCCCGTACGTCGAAGCCGTGCGCCCGCCCGGTCGAGTTCTGGTACGCCTGGATCGCCCCGTTGGTGGCGATCTCCTCGCGCATCTCGTCGAAGCCCTCCTTGAAGGCTTCCTTGCCGAGCTTCTTCAGGCCCGCCTTCGTGGTCAGCTGCTTGGCCGCCCGCTGCCCGGCCTCCTTCAGCGACTGCTTGATCGCCTTCTTGCTGAGCTGCTGGACCAGCCGCTTGAAGATCTGCTGGATGGCCAGCCGGGTCGCCGCGATCAGGCCGCCCGCCGCCGGGGACGCCGCACCCAGGGTCAGCGCCACGGCGACCGCCATGCCGATCAGCTCGATCAGGAACAGGCCGATCTCGATCCAGGCCTCGAGTTTGGCGCCCTCGATGTCGCAGCCGCATTCCTCGACGAGTTTGCCCAGCTCGTCGGCGATGGCCAGGAGCGAGTTGAGCGGCGCGTTCTCGTCCGCGGACAGCTGGTCCCAGGCGCCCTTGAAGGCCTGCGCGCCCGCTCCGCCGTACCCGGAGAGCACCTGGCCGGCCGCGTCGTAGGCCTCGTCGCGCGGTTCGGCCAGGCGTTGGGCGAGCGCGTACCAGCGGTCGGCGACGTCCCAGGTCGTCTTCTCGTTGCCTTCCGGCCAGTCGAAGCCGACCACCCATTCGAGCGCCTCGTACGCCCAGCCGGGCACGTCGAACGGCATGTAGTCGAGCGGGTGCGGGATGGGGCTGGGCAGGATCGTCACGAGCGTGTCCTGTACGTCCGCTCCACCTGGACGGCTGCGTGGTGGTCCGTCTCGGTGGCCTCACGGACCGTGTCGACCACCGCGTCGCCCAGGCCCTCGACGTACAGGCCGAGCTTTTCCCAGGCCAGCAGTACCTGCTGCTCGATCGGGCGGTAGTTGTTCTCGAAGGCCTGGCCGATCTCGTCGGCGCCCCAGGGGCGCTGGCCGCTGATGGCGGCGAGCTCGCCGCCGGCGCCGGAGCGCTCCGCGGTCAGGTGCTTGCCGGCTGCCGCCAGGTCGCGGCCGCCGTTCAGCACGCGGTCGGGGTCGAGCCACAGTTCCTCAGCCATTGTCGTCCGCCTCGCGCATGATCGCGTCCTGGCGGCGCAGCAGTGAGCCGAAGTTGTTGTCCCGGATGAACTGCATCGGGCCCGAGTCGGCCGGCAGGTAGCCGGACATGATCTGCTGCACCTGCTCCGCCACCTGCGCGGCCGCCTTCTCCGTGGTCGCGACGATCTTGCGGCCGAGCTCGGCCGCGTCCATGTCACGGTAGATCCGCCGATCCAGGCGCAGGTCGATCAGCTGGCCCCGGGGGCCCACCGTCGCGCGGATCAGACCGTCCTCGGATTCCGCGGTGACCTGCAGTTCCGCCAGCCGCTGCTGGATGTCGTCCATTCCGGACCGGAGCCGCTGGTACTGCCCGTACACGTCGTCGAAGCGCGCTCGCAGCGCGTGGTTGGCATCGCGATCCGCCATGTCCGCCACGGTCGTCCTCCCCCGGCACCCGACCATCGATCGAGGTGACCCTACCGGGCGGCGCGACGCGTCGTGGTCCGGTAGTTTCACCTCCGCACACGGATGCGGGGCGACAGGGGTTCAGATGATCACGCGGGAGGACGCCGAGGAGATCGCCGCCGGCTGGGCGCGCAGCGAGACCGAGCGCCGGGGGTACGAGTGCCTGCCCATGGTCTCCGAGTTCGACCTCGGTTTTGTGGTCTGGACCAAGCAGCCGCCGACCGTGCTGCCCATCCCCGGTGACGGCGCCCGTACGGTCATCGACCGCCAGACCGGCGCCCTGTCCACGTATCCCGGTGTGCCCGCCGAGGTGATCGCCGATCTCTACCGCACCCACCAGCCGGACGTGGTCGCCCAGCGCCGCACGGTCGATCCCGAGGTGGAGCTGCGCCGCAACGCCCGCCGCCGGCCGACGCCCACCACCGCCGCGCATCTGACCGTCGACGGCCGGTTGTTCATCGCCCGCGGCGCGAAGGGCGACCAGGAGATCGACCTTCACCCGCTGGTCCGCGCCTATCTGGGCAGTCTGGAGCCCGGCCGCACAGTGCGCGGCACCGAACGCCACGCCGAGCTGATCGTGCTCTCCGACGCCCTGCACGAGGCCGACCGGCAGCGTGGTGAGCCGTTGACGCTGGACGAGGCCCGCGCGTGGTTGCGCACCGCCGACTTCGAGGCGTACTACGTCCGGGACCGGGGTGACCCGCTGGGCGCGACCGTGGCGCGGCCGTGCGAGTCGTGCATCCTGACGCTCGTCGACTTCGCGCTGCTGCCCTGGTCGCATCTGGCGTTTGTGGAGCCCTTCCGGCCGTACTCGGAGAACATCGCCCAGCCCGGTCGCTTCCCGGACCCGGTCGCCGGGGCCCTCGCCGACGCGGGCTGGCGCCCGATGCAGCCGGTGGTGGCCGAGGTGCTGGCCGACGGGATGATCGACGACGTGGTCAACGTGCCCGGCCTGCGGTTCCGGCATGTGCCGTTCCCGGCCGCCCGGGCCGCGATCATGGATTTCCCGGGCATCTTCTGCGGCCTGCGCGGCCCGGGGGTACGCCGCTGGGTCCGCTGGCTCAACCTCGAGCCCGTGGCGGCGGCGCACTCGGCGGACGTGCTGGGTGAGTTCGCCGAGGTGATCGGGGCGCCGCTGTTCCCGCTCGGTGTGGAGGCCAAGGGTGACGCGATCGTGGCGATCGACGAGCGCGGCCGGATGTTCGCGCTGGACCAGGGCGGCGAGTGGTTCCTGGGCGAGACCTTGGACGAGGGCCTGCTCAGCCTGCTGACCGGTGACGGCCCGGCGGAACGCGTCCGCGACGACGGCACCTGGTAGGCCGTCAGCTCAGCAGTGGGAAGAGCTCCGCGCGATCACCCAGCGCTTCGCGGTCGTCGGTGGTCAGCTCTTCGCGGCCCGAGCACTTGAGCAGGGCCTCCGGCTCGGACCAGTAGTCCGGCAGACCGTCGCCCCCGGCCAGGCCGTCCACCGTGGACATCGCGACCGCCACGGCCTCGGGCGCCGGGTCGGGCGCGTCCGGCAACGACACGATCATGTCGAGATGGTGGATGACCGCCTCGGTGATCAGGGTGGCGATGAAGTCCGGGACGGGGAGTACCAGGTTCTGCGTACGGATCAGGCTCGCCGGGTCGGCCTGGCGGGCCGCGTACCCGGCGGCGGCGACCGTCTCGGTCCAGCGCTCGACGACGCCGTGCGGCCGGGTGAAGGCCGAGGCCGTGCGGCGGACCCACTGGGCGTGCGCGATGGCGCCGGTCTCACCCGCACCCGGGAACGACCGGAAGTAGGTGACGAAGTCGGTGTCAGGCGGGCCGTCGGCCGGAGTGGCGAACGCGACCAGGGCCCGCTGCGGATCGAGGCTCAGGTGCAGCAGCAGGTCGCAGATCGTCCAGCCGCGGCAGCCCGACGGCAGCAGCAGGTCGAAATCGTCAAGGTCACGGACGACGGCCGTCACGCCGGCATAGGCGACGGTCAAGGCCTCGGCGAGGGCGGCGGGCGCGGGAAGTCCCATGACTCAGCACCCTGGCACGCCGCGAGCCCGCCCGCATCCAGAAGGCGCGGGCGGGCAGCGGCGGTCGGCTCAGCCGAAGAAGTCGTCGAGGAAGCCCTTGTGCTTCTTACGGCCGCGGTAGTGCCCGTGGTGGCCCTGCTGGCGGTAGTGGCCGTGGTATCCGGCGCCGTACTGCGGCTGGGGCGCGCCATAGGGCGCTGCGGCGGGATATGCCGGCTGGCCATAGGCGGGCGGCGGCGGTGATGCGTAGCCACCACCGTGCGGCGGCGGGGGCGGAGGCGGGGCGTAGCCACCCGGCTGCGGGGCGACGGGCGGGGCCTGTGCGGGACGCGGGGCGGCGGGCGCTCCCGGTCGGTTCCAGTTGGCCTCGGCCTCGAAGAGCTTCTCCAGCTCACCCCGGTCGAGGAAGATCCCCCGGCACTCGGTGCACTGATCGACCGTGACGCCGCTGCGCTCGTAAACCCGCATCTCGCCATGACACTTCGGACAGGTCATCTGCATCTCACAAACGGTACAAGGCTGTGTCTCCGTGTGGTGCCGTACTTGCTGTGGGTCTGCTGAGTGCTGTGCCGAGAGCGGGTGCCCAGACCAGCAGAGCGAGTGGGTAGAGCAGGTATCCGAAACGGGTCGTGGGCATCAGCAGGATCGCGGCCAGCAGGCCGTACCCGCAGAAGAGCGCAGCCGCCGCGGCCGTGCGCGGCGGCCGGCGGACGAGCACGACGGCGATCGCCAGGGCCACCGCGACCAGCAGCCCGATCGCGACATAACGACCGCCCGGCACCGCCTGGGTGATCAGGTAGCCGGGGAACGGCGACTGGGCCGGGCTGGTCACCAGGCCGTGCCCGAGCGGGAAGCGGATCACGTTCTCGACGAACGCGTTCCCGTCGACCAGCAGAGCGGGCATCAGCGTCAGGACCGGCAGGCCGAGCGCGCCGGGCAGGAAGCGGCGGCCGTTGCCGGTGGAGACGGCGAGGACGGCGAGGACGACCACGATCGGCAGGGCGAAGAGCTTGAGGGCGGCGGCCGCGCCGACGGCGACGCCCGCGGCGCCGTAGCGACCGCTCGCGCACAAAGCCAGGGCCAGCAGGGCGAGAGCCAGGACCGGCAGGTCGTCGCCACCGGTGGCCAGGGTCAGGGCACAGATCGGGAGTACGGTCGCAAACTGCACCGCTCGCACCAGGCTCGCGCCCCGCGGCAGCAGCCGGATCGCCACGATCAGCGCAGCCGCGGTCGCCACCGCGAACCAGACCCGGGCGTCGGTCCACCAGACGTCACCGAAGGCGGCGCGCGGCAGGCCGAAAACGGCCATACCCGGCTGGTACGGCGCATACCCCAGTAACTGCTCACCCGGCGGCAGCGCGGCGATCGCCTCCGGCCCCAGGTACGGCGTCCCGGTGCTCGCCAGCCGCTCACCCATGTGCTCGACGACCAGCACTTCCTCCTGCGCCCGGCCGGTACGCCCGCCGGCCCGCTGCACCGCCTCGATCACCAGCGGCAGGATCGCCGTGCCGGCCCAGGCGACCCAGGTCAGCGCCATCCGCCACCGTGGCCGCCGCAGCACCAGCTGCCCGGCCACCACCAGGAACGCGCCGAGGTAGGCCCAGGCGGCGACGGCACCCCAGGCCCGGTGCGGCAGCAACGTCGAGGTCAGCGCGGTCACCAGGGCGAACGCGGCGGCGAGGCCGTACAGCGCGGCGTCGGCGGCGAGGCCGTCCCGGGCCCGGTCGAGTCGCGCGAGCAGAGTCACGCGGGCAAGTGTGGCAGAGAAGATCTGCCCTGCCCGGGCGTCCGGCGCCGGGGCATCCGGACGACGGACCCGGCCGGGTGCAGGGCCCCGGCCAGCACACCCGGACGTCCGCCGGAACCGCGCTGCAGCGTGGCCAGCAGCCGCCCGGAACGCATCGGACGCGCGAACAGGTGGCCCTGACCCGCGACACAGCCCAGCTCCCAGAGCGCAAGACGCTGCGGCTCACTCTCGACGCCCTCGGCGACGACCGTCAGGTGCAGGCTGCGCGCCAGGTCCACGGTCGAGCGGACCACGGCGGCGGCCTCGGAGGAGGTCTCGACCGCCCGGACGAAACCACGATCGATCTTGAGCTGGTGCACGGGCAGCCGGGACAGCACCGAGAGCGAGGAGACGCCGGTGCCGAAGTCGTCGAGGGCCAGCCGTACGCCGGCATCACGCAGCTCGTTCAGCGCCCGGTCGACGACGTCGAGCTGGCTCAGGGTGAGGGTCTCGGCCAGCTCCAGCACCAGCCGGTCGGCCGGCACAGCGTGCCGGGCGAGCTGGGCGAGCACGGCCCCCGGGAAGGTCTCGTCGAGCAGGCTGCGCGGCGAGACGTTGACCGCCACCGGCAGGTCGAAGCCGGCGTCGAGCCACATCCGGTACGCGGTCAGCGACTGCTCCAGCACCGCGTTCACGAAGCCCGGCAGCTGCCCGGAGCGTTCGACGGTCTGCAGGAACTGCGCCGGGGTGAGGTTGCCGTGCTGCGGATGGTGCCAGCGGGCCAGCGCCTCGGCCGAGATCACCTCGCCGCTGCCGAGGTCGACGATCGGCTGGAAGTCCACGGTGAACTCGTGCTCGGCCACCGCGCGGGACAGCTCCCCGCCCAGCATGAGCCGGCCCACGTCGGCGGTGTCGCGCGCGTGGGCGTAGGTGGCGGTCCGCTGACCGCCGCGCTTCGCCTGGTACATCGCCACGTCCGCGCGGCGCATCAGCTCCTGGACGCCGCCGCTGCCGGGCGCGAGGGCGATGCCGCCGGCCGCCTGCACGGTGAGCTGCATGCCTTCGACCTCGATCGGTCGTTCCAGGCTGTCGAGCAGGACAGCGGCCCGGTGCGCGGCCACCGCGGGGGTGGGCAGTCCGGTGAGAAGCATCGCGAATTCGTCGCCGCCGAGCCGGGCCACCAGGTCACCCGGGGTCGCGGCCGCCTCCAGGCGGTGCGCGACCTCGCGCAGCACGTCGTCGCCGGCGGTGTGCCCCAGCGTGTCGTTGACTTCCTTGAAGTGGTTGAGGTCGATCAGCAGCAGGGCGAAGATGCCGTCGGTGGTCCGAGCCGCGAAGAGCCCACGCGCCTGTTCCAGCAGCTCGCGCCGGTTGGCCAGCCCGGTCAACGGGTCGTGCGCGGCCGCGTAGGCGTTCTCGGCGTTGATCCGCTTGAGCTCCGTGTAGGCCCGGGCGTTCTGCACCGCGGTGTACAGCGATGACGCGAAGGTCTGCAGCTTGTACTGCTCGGACTCGCTCAGCTTGACCGACTTGCGGAAGAGCAGCCGCAGCACGCCGATGCTCTCGTTCGCCGGGCCCCGCAGGTCTTCCTCGATGACCGCCCCGGTCCGGGCGGGCGCTTTCGCGGCCGGTCCCTCGTAGGAGATCCGGCTGGCCGAGCCGCGCACCAGCCGCGGTGGGGTGACGTCGCGCAGCTCGATCTCGGCACCGTCGGCCGAGAAGAGCTCCGGAACCCGGGTCACGGCGGCGTGCAGGACCGCGGTCAGATCTGTGACGTTGAGCTGGCCCGTGCTGGCGGCGAGGCGCCGCCAGGCCTCCTGGTCCGACCGTTGCCCGATGTTGTTCTTCGTCGCGAACTGCAGGGCCAGCACCGTCGGCACCATGGCGACGATGAACTGGGCCTGCATGGCGACCACGAGCACGATGAGGACCGCGATCGCGACGTTGGCCAGCCGGACGATGGCGACGACGTCCCAGTTGCGGGTGATGGACTGCCGGAAGGAGGTCCGGCTGGCCATCGCCACCACGGTGTGGCCCAGCAGGTCGTCGACGACGGCGTAGGCCGCCGCGGCCAGGATCAGACCGGCGACGAGGTGGAGCACCGACGCCCGATGGAAGCTCAGGTCGGCCGGCGGACGGATGCCGGCCAGATAGGCGACGGAAGCGGCCGCGGTGGCGGCGATCGTGTTCTTGGCGACGTTGAAGCTGACCTTCAGCGGATCGCGCAGGACGACCTTGGCGATCAGGACGCCGATGGCGGTGCAGATCACGGCCACCGGCAGCGGCACGGTGGCGACGGCGACCAGGATCGAACCGGAGGTCGAGGTGAACGCCCGGTAGTCCGACCGGACCCGCAGCTCGATGAGGCGTCCGCTGGCCGACGCGATGATGACGGTCAGCGCGGCCAGGTAGAGCAGCTTGCCGGGTGGGATCGCGGTGAGCGAGTTGGCGGCCCAGACGAGGCAGGCCAACCCCCCGGACGCGACGAGACCGACATACAGCCGGAGCTGCCTGTCGGTCTTCGCGTCGTTCACTGCGAACTTCCCATGACCCCATGGTGACTCAAGGCCTGTACGGGCTGTCAATCCCTCAGTCGACATGAGTGACGGTTGTGAGGTGTCAGCTTCAGTGCCAGTCGGTCTCACGCATCTCGCAACTCCCATCTCGTGAATGCCGGGCGACCCATTGCTGGGCTCCTGCCGGGAAGAATTCTGCGAACTGCCGCAGCTCGTTTCCTGACAACAGGCTATGAACAGATCACGGAATGGGGAAGCAGGATTTGTCGGTCGTTTCACGAATTGCGAGTATCGAGAACTTTGTACCGAATGCGTAGCGGACGAATGACGCTCCGCAGTCGGTGGGGGAGCAAGCATTCCCGGCCCCGGCTCGGCCCAAACCCTCGCAAATGCCCTGGTGCGCGGGGTGATGGCCGCACTGCAATCTACTTCCCAGCCCATCGCTGTGTCCCGCTGGAAAGCGCACGATGGCCCAATTCACCGCGCGGAACGGATTGCGAATCAAAATGGCTACGCAAAGTTGGTGATCGCTGACGAAGCGAGAGGATCCGCGGGTTAATAAGGGACCGCACCGCCGCCCTCGATACGCTGTACGGGTGACGAACGCAGCGAAAATGACGCATGTCGACGCCCACGGGGCAGCCCGCATGGTGGACGTGACAGCCAAGGACGTGACCGAGCGCCTGGCCGTCGCCGCCGGCCGGCTCAGCACGACCCCGGAAGTGGTCGCCCTGCTGCGCGGGGACGGCCTGCCGAAGGGTGATGCCCTCGCCGTCGCGCGGATCGCCGGGATCATGGGCGCCAAGCGCACCCCCGACCTCGTGCCGCTGTGTCATCCGATCGGGCTGCACGGGGTCACCGTCGACCTCAGCATCACCGACACAGGCGTCGACATCACCGCGACGACCAGGACGGCCGACCGCACCGGCGTGGAGATGGAGGCGCTGACCGCCGTCGCCACCGCCGGTCTGGCACTGATCGACATGGTCAAGGCCGTCGACCCGGCGGCGAGCATCGAAGCCGTACGGGTGCTGCGCAAAGAGGGCGGCAAGACCGGCCAGTGGCTGCGCCCGCAGGACCGCCCGTGATCCGCGCCCGCGTCATCGTCGCCTCGAACCGGGCCGCGGCCGGCGTCTACGCCGACACCAGCGGTCCCCTGCTCGTCGCCGGGCTGCGCGACCTGGGCTGCGAGGTGGACCCGGAGCCGGTCGTGGTGCCCGACGGCGAGCCGGTGGCCGAGGCGCTGCGATCCGCCGTCGCGGACGGGATCCAGGTGGTGCTCACCAGCGGTGGGACAGGCGTCACTCCGACCGACCGGACCCCCGAGGCGACCCGTCCGCTGCTCGACTTCGAGGTGCCCGGGATCGCGGAGGCCGTCCGCGCGTACAGCAGGGAAAAGGTGCCGTCGGCGGCGTTGTCCCGCGGGCTGGCCGGGGTGGCGGGCCGCACGCTGGTGGTCAACCTGCCCGGCTCGACCGGCGGCGCCCGCGACGGCCTGGCGGTGCTGGGGCCGATCCTTGTCCACACGGTCGCCCAGATCGGCGGCAGCGACCATAAGCTCTCCGAGTGAGCGCAGACAGCATCCCGGTCGACTGGGACAAGGCACGCACGTTCGGATACGAGGCCGGCCGGGCGGTGGCCGGTCCCGCTGAGGATGTGCCGCTCGCCGTGGCCGACGGCCGTACCCTCGCCGAGCCGCTGGTCGCGCTGACCGACCTGCCCGCCTTCCCGACGTCGAGCATCGACGGCTGGGCCGTCCGCGGCGCGGCGCCCTGGCGGCCGACCGGCCGCGTGCTGGCCGGCGGCGCGGCGGCCCCGCTCACCGCCGACGGCACCTGCGTCGAGATCGCCACCGGCGCGATGGTCCCCGAGGGCGCCGAAGCCCTGATCCGCGTCGAGGAGTCGACCCGTGACCCCGAGGGCCGGGTCAGCGGCACACCCCGCCCCCAGCCCGAGTGGCGGATGCCCGGTGACGAGGCCCGCCGCGGCGAGGTGCTGCTGCCGGCCGGCACCCCGGTCGACCCCGCGGTCCTCGGCATGGCAGCGACCTGCGGCTACGACCGGATCCCGGTCCGCCCGCAACCCCGCGCGGCCCTGCTGGTCTTCGGCGACGAGCTGCTGACCAGCGGCCCACCGGGAGTCGGCCGGGTCCGTGACTCACTGAGCCCGCTGGTCCCCGCCTGGCTGCGCCGCTACGGCGCGACTGTCAGCCCCGGGGCGGTGCGCGGCCCCGTGCAGGACACCCTCGAAGCGCACGTCGCCGCGATCCGCGAAGCACTGATGATCGCCGACGTGATCTGCACAACCGGCGGCACGATGAACGGCCCGGTCGACCACCTGCACCCGGCCCTGGCCGAGCTCGGCGCCGAATACGTGATCAACACGGTCGCGGTCCGCCCCGGCTTCCCGATGCTGCTGGCCAAGGTGCCGTCCCCGGACGGCCGCTACCGCTTCCTGGCCGGCCTGCCCGGCAACCCGCAGTCGGCCGTGATCGCCCTGATCACCCTGGTCGCCCCGCTGCTGGCCGGCCTGCACGGCCGGGAGCTGCCGCCGCTGCGCAAGGTCGAGCTGACCGCACCGGTCCCCGGCCGCGGCGGCTTCACCCACCTGGCCCTGGCCGCCCTCGACCAGGACGGCCGCCGGGCCACCCCGGTCGGCCACGTCGGCTCGGCAATGCTGAGAGGCCTGGCCACCGCCGACGGCTTCGTCGTGGTACGCCCCGACACCGAAGCGGCCGCCGGCGACCTGGTCCCGTTCCACCCCCTGCCGCTGTATCCGGGAGAGCGCCCGTGACCACCACCGAGACAGTGCGGATCGCCGAGGTCCACGACACGACCCTGGACCTGGCCGCCCATGAGAAAGCCGTGGCAGACCCCCGAGCCGGCGCGGTCGTGTCCTTCCAGGGCGTGGTCCGCGACCACGACGACGGCAAGGGCGTGACGCTGCTGGAGTACGAAGGCCACCCGTCCGCGGCGGCGGTGCTGCGCGAGGTGGCGGAGGAGATCGCGGCCGACCCGGACGTCTACGCGGTGGCAGTGTCGCACCGGGTGGGGGTGCTGGGCATCGGAGACGTGGCGCTGGTGGCGGCGGTGAGCACGGCCCACCGGGCGGCGGCGTTCACGGCGTGCGCGCGGCTGGTGGACGAGGCCAAGGCCCGCCTGCCGATCTGGAAGCGGCAGGTCTTCACCGATGGCAGCGAGGAGTGGGTGAACTGCCCCTGACGATCAGCGGCCCGGATCGCGTGGCGGTGGAATGGCTGTCGCCGGCAGCGGACCGCCTGGGCGGTTGCTCGCCGGCCCCACCCGCCGAACGAGACCCGGGCTGCCGGCCGCCGAGCGGCCGCCGCCTCCACCGCCCAGATCAGCCGAGGCCGGCTTCCGGCGTGCCCCGGGAGAAACCCGCCCCAACCACCGATTGATCGGAAACGCCGGCGCCACCCCCGGACGCCAAGGCAACGCGTTGACCAGCAGAATCAAGGCCAACGCATAGCTGTTGTCCGAGAACGAGTCGCGCAGACTCCACATCGGAGCCAGCACGAACAGCAGATACGTCATCCCCGCCGCCACTGCGAAGGTCATCCCAGGCCGGCGTCCGGGCGGCCGCCGCTGCGACGTCACCCGCCGCCGCGCCGCCGCGTCGATCAGGATCAGCACCGCTGGCAGGATCCAGATCAGTTCGTGGGTGTCGGTCACCGGCCCCACGATCGCCACCGTCAGCCCGACCAGCGTGAACGCGGCGATCTCATCCCCGTCCGCGTGGGCCGCGCGAGCCCGGATCAGCCCGACCGCGATCAGCAGCAGCGAGAACGACAACCACAGAAGCACCGGCGCTGTCGCGGAGTCGTAGATCCGAGCCAGCACGCCGGCCAGCGACTGGTTCGCGATCGCGTCGACCGGCCCGGTGCGGTCGATGCGCCACAGCACCTCGCCGAGCCAGGCGGCAGTCTCCCGAGGACTGATCAGCCAGGCGGCCAGCGCCGCGCTCAGAGCCGTACCGGTTGCGGTCAGCGCTGCCCGCCACTGCCTGGTCACCGCCAGGTACACGATGAAGAAAGCCGGAGTCACCGCCAGCGCCGTCGCCAGGCCCACCCCGAGGCCGGCCCAGGCACCGGTCGACCATCCGCGGCGCAGCAGGTCGCCCGGGGTGCGGCCGCGCGGCGGCGAGGATGCCGGCCGGCCCGGCCACCACGCCGCCCGGCTGCGCGCCCATGCGCTTCGGCGCAGCGCCACGATGTCCGCGGTGACCAGGCCGAACGCGAGCAGGTCGAGCGTGCCGAGCCCGAGGGCGGCGCGTACCGGCTCGATGGTCAGGGCCAGGGCGCTCGCGGCCAGCACGACCGGCCAGGGGCGGCGGCCGTAGCGTCGTGCGACCGGGCTGACCAGCGCGATCATCGACAGGCCGAGGGCCGCCACCCCCGCGAGGGCGGTCAGCCAGCCGGCGAGCGGCAACGGCAGGAACACCGCGGGGGAGACGACGAACAACGCGGGCGGCGGCAGCGCGGTGCCGAGGTGGGTCAGCGGCGAGCGGTACGCGTACAGGCCGTCGCCGGCGAGGGCGTGCATGATCGCCGCCCGGTCCACGGCGAGGTCGCTGAAGCCGTACCGCTGGGCGATCGTGGTGATCGCGGCCAGGATGCCGACCCACGCGAGCAGGACCACCAGGCACCTGGTCGTGGCCGGACGCGCGGCAGTCCGCATCGCGGGCATGGCGCGACCTCCCCGTGGCTCGACCCGGCGGCACGGCGCCGGTCTCGAGCGCGCCGCCGCCCTGGTGCTTCGACGGCTTAACGCCGGGCGAGCCCGTTAGGTGATTTACCCGGGGATCTTGCGCGCGGCGGCCGCGGAGACCGTGGCGATCTTGGCTTCGCGGCGGGCTGTCCGCACCGCGCGGCGCACCGAGCGCTGCGAGCGGTCCACCGCGTGGCTGGTGCGGTAGCCGATGCCGGGCTTGCCCTGGGTGTCCACGGCGGCGAGCAGCAGGCCGCCGAGCAGGCCGAGGTTCTTCAGGAAGTCGGTCTGGTGCTGCGCGCGCTGCGGCTGCGGATAGGTCCAGAACGGATGCCCCGCGAAGGTGGTCGGCACCAGACCGGCGGCGAGCGCGAGGGCGGCCGGCCGGGTGAGGCGGCCACTGGCCAGCAGCAGTCCGGCGACGACGTCGGACGCGGCCTTGGCCCGCACGAGGTCGCGCGCTTCGGTGGGCAGGCGCGGATCAACCTTCTCGATCAGCGGCGCGACTTTGTCGGTGACCCGCTTGGCTGCGGTTACCTTGGCATCCGGGTCGAGCACGACGCGGATGCCGCTGACCACGAAGATCGCACCGAGCATGGCACGGGCTGCAGTACGCACAGGCTTCATAACCCTCGTTATACCCGGATCCGCGCCGGTGTGCCGGGTGAGTTGTGGACAGGGCTCCTGAGCGGCCACCGTAGGCTTTCCAGGCATGACAGAGGTGCGCATCGAGCAACCCGAGGATGCCGACGGCATTCGCCGGCTACTGGAGTCGGCGTTCGGCGGTGAGGCTGAGGCCCGGCTGGTCGCGGCGTTGCGGCCGACCCACGCCTGGCTGCCCGAGTTTTCCGTCGTCGCCGAGGAAAACGGTCGCCTGGTGGCGTTTGCGCTGCTCAGCAGGGTGATGGTCGGTGGCGAGGAGGCGCTCGCGCTGGGACCGGTGGCCGTCACGCCCGAGCGACAGCGGCAGGGGGTCGGCACCAGCGTCGTCCGGGACGCGCTGCGGCGGGCCACCGAGGCGCGGGAACGGCTCGTGCTGGTGCTCGGCGACCCGGCGTACTACCGGCGGTTCGGGTTCGTGCCGGCTGCCCCGTACGGGATCACCAGCGAATGGTCCTCGGCCGGCGACGCCTGGCAGGTCCTGGCCCTGCGGCCGGTCGAGGCCCGCTACCCGTCGGCCTGGCGGCAGGTCTAGGCCGCGGCCCGGGTCAGGGCTGGGTCCGCAGATATCGCCCGAAGTGCGGCACGGTGAACGCCACCGTCCCCCGCTCGCCCGAGTAGATCAGGCCCTTCTTGATCAACGCGTCCCGGGCCGGCGACAGGCTGGCCGGTCGCCGGGACAGCGCGGCGGCGATGTCGGCGGTCGGCACGGCGGCGTCCATGTCGTTGCCCGAGTCGCCGGAGAGGGAGGCCATCGCGCGCATGTACTCGCGTTCGGCCGGGGTGGCGCGCTCGAAGCGGGAGCCGAAGAAGCCGACCGCCAGCTCCGCCTCGGCCTCCGGCGCGGCCACCCGGACGTCCTCGGCGGTCACCGGCGAGGTCGGCGCGTGGTCCCAGGTCGCCTTCCCGTACGCCTGCACGAAGTACGGATAGCCGCCCGACTTGTCGTAGAGCAGGTCCAGCGCCTTGGGCTCGTATTCGACGTCCTCGCGGGCGGCGGGCGCGCACAGGGCCAGGTCCGCGGCGATCCGGTCGAGGCGATCGATGCGCTGGTACCGGAAGAGGCGCTCCGAGTAGGACTTGGCCGCGGACAGCACCGCCGGCAGGTGCGGCAGGCCGGCGCCGACGACGATGAGCGGCGCGCCGAGCTGGGACAGCTCGTGGCAGGCGGCGCACAGCGCGGACACGTCCGTCGGGCCGAGGTCCTGCATCTCGTCGATGAACAGGGCGATGCCGGTGCCCACGTCCGTGGCCAGCGACGCGGCGTCGGTGAACAGCTCGACCAGGTCGATCTCGATGTCGCCGGAGTCGGCGCGGCCCCGGGCGGCCGGTACGTCGATGCCGGGCGTCCAGCGGTCGCGCAGCTTCATCGAGGAGTCGTTGGCCCGCAGCGCGAAGGCCTTGAGGACGGCCAGCACCTCGTCGACCCGTTCCGGGTTGCGGTGGTGCGGGGTCAGCTCGCGAATCGCCATGTGCAGCGCGGCGGAGACCGGGCGGCGCAGCGACTGGTCCGGCCGGGCCTCGATCTTGCCGGTGCCCCAGAGCCGGCCGATGGCGGCCGAGCGCAGGGTGTTGAGCAGGACGGTCTTGCCGACGCCGCGGAGTCCGGTGAGGACCAGGCTGCGTTCGGGGCGGCCCCGGGCGACGCGTTCCAGGACGACGTCGAAGGCGTCCAGTTCACGGCCGCGACCGGCCAGCTCGGGCGGGCGTTGGCCCGCGCCGGGCGCGTACGGGTTGCGGACCGGATCCACGGATAGCACCGTATCGGGCTCTCTAGCCGAAAAGCTAGAGTTCGCAATCGAACGCTCTCTACGAGTGTCTAGCGTCAGTCCTAGAGAGCGCTAGTCGACCCCATACTCCTTGAGGCAGAGCACGAAGTCGAGGCTGTCCAGCTCGCTGTCGTAGAAGTACCACTTCGTGTATTTCTGGACCTTGCTGCACTTGGACTCGGCGTCAGCCTCGCCGGTGGTGCGGCCGTCGACGCGCTTGAGCACCTGGTAGGTGCCGCTGGCGCAGACCACGATCTTGAGGTCGGGGCTGTCGTCCGCCGTACCCTCGTTGCGCACGCACTGGCCCTTGCCCACGAAGCGCGCGTCCTCGCTGCTCTGCGGCTCGGGCACCGAGCCGTTGGTGGCGCTGGCCGACGCGGTGGGCTGGGCCGACCGCCCGGCCTCCGTGTTGCCGGCCCGCTGCACCAGCCAGCCGGCGGTCGCCAGCCCGCCGATGATGAGCAGGGCCAGCACGACCACCAGAGCGATGATCGGAGTGTTGCGCTTGCGCGGCGGCGGCGCCGGCGGCTGCTGCCAGACGGGCGGCACGCCGTTCATCGGCGCCACGGGATAGCCGCCGTGGAAGCCCGCGGAATTCTCCTGCGACGGCGGCACCGACATCGGCTGGCCACCCCAGGCCGTCTCGGGCACCGGCGACGAATGCGTCGCGGCGTCACCCCACGGATCGGCCGGCTCGGTGTACGGCTCGTCGGAACCCGGCGGTCCGCCGGCCGACCAGCCCTGGCCGGGGTAGGGGCCGTTCTGCGACATCGGGGTTCCTCCAGGCGCGGGTTCGCTGTACGCCACCGTAGCGTGCACGCCCGGCTCGTTCTCTCCCGGAATCGCGCCGACCTGGGCTCAACTCGGCTACAACAGGGCCATTCGCCTCGTCTGTCGGCAACGCGACCCGCGCGGGGGACGCCGGCCCACTACCGTTCAGCCCCATGTCGTTCACGGTGACGGTTTGCGCGGCGATCTTCGGCGGCGCGGCGGCCGCCTTCGTTCCCCGCCTGGCGCACCGCCTGGCGGTGCCCCGCGGCAGTCGGCCGAGATCAACGTGCGCTGACTGCACGGCCGATCTGCCGACCTGGGTACGGGCGGGAGCATCGTGCGACTGTGCCCGGGCACCGGTGTGGACCTTGACGACCGGTGCGGTGGTCGGGGGCGTGCTGGGGGCCACGATCGGGCCGGCGCCGCTGTTGGTGGTGCTGCTTCCGGCGGCGCTGCTGGGCATCCTGCTGGCCTTGATCGACCTGCGCTGCCTGCGTCTGCCGGACCCGCTGGTCGGGTTGCTGGCGGTGGGGACGGTGCTGCCTCTCAGCGCTGTGGCCCTGCTGACCGGCGAGCCTGCTGGTCTTGTGCGGGCGACTCTGGGGGCCGTGCTCAGCGGCGGCATGTATCTGATCATCGCTTTGCTGCCTGGGGGCGGGCTCGGGATGGGTGACGTGAAGCTCGCCACGGTGCTGGGATTCACGCTGGGGTTCGTGGGGTGGCCGGCGGTGGTCGTCGGGCTTCTGGCACCGCATCTGATCAACGGTCCGGTTGCGGTGGTGCTCTTGCTCAGCAGGAGAGCGGAACGCCGGACTGCTCTGCCGCTGGGGCCGGCTCTGCTGACCGGTGCGCTGCTCGGTTGCCTGATCACGTAGCGCCTTGGGCCGCTTCACGCCTTGGGCCGTCTTGCGCCTCGGGAAAGTGTCAGAGGCTGCTGCCAGACTTCCGGACATGGGCGATGAGGTGCGGATCAGGGACGTCGAAGAGGCCGATCTTGAGGTGTTCTTCGCGCAGGAGCACGATGCCGAGGCCGCTCGGCGGGCCAGGTTCCCACCTCGTGAGCGGGAGCGGTTCATGACCCACTGGGCTACGAATGTGCTGGGTGATCCGACGGTTCTTGCCCAGACGGTCACCGTGGACGGCGCCACCGCGGGGAACGTGGTGTCCTGGTGGGAGCAGGAGCGGCGCTTCATCGGGTACTGGTTCGGCAGGGAGTACTGGGGGCGGGGTGTCGGAACCGCGGCGCTGACGCTCTTCCTGCAGCGCGAGACCGTTCGGCCGCTCTACGCCGATCCGTTTGTTGGCAATACCGGGTCGGTCCGGCTGCTGGAGAAATGCGGCTTCGAGAGCACCGGCACGGTCCAGCACGGCGACAACGAACACGTCATGCTCGTGCTCAGCTCAGAGGAGCCGTAGCTGGCGGTCCTTGGGCCGGGACGGGACAGCGTCGCCCATGCGCTCGAACAACCCCGCGTCGATCGCGTCCAGGAACGGTGTCGGTGACTGCTCGCGTTCCTTGCCGTGCCGGAAGCGCCGCGCCGCGTGGCTCACATAGAGCCGGTCCTGCGCCCGCGTCAGCCCCACGAAGAACAAGCGCCGTTCCTCAGCCGTCTCGTCATCCGTCGGCTTGCTGCCCGGCCAGCGCAACGGCAGCAGCCCGTCCTCACAGCCGACCAGGAACACGACCGGGAATTCCAGCCCCTTCGCCGCGTGCAGGGTCAGCAGGTTCACCGCTTCCGCCCGCGGGTCGAGCGCGTCGACCTCAGCGCCCGTGGCGATCTCCTGCAGGAATCGGGTCACGTCCTCGCCGATCCGGTGGGCGAGCGGCATGAGCAGGTCGGCGGCCGTCCAGACGTCCTCCGGCGCGAGCTGCTCGGCGTCCAGGGTCGGCGCCGCGTACCGCTGGGCCAGGACCTGCGCGGTCAGCTTGACCCGGGCGGCGAGCGATCCACCCAGGCCGTCGGCGTGCCGCAGCTCCCGCGCCAGCACCTGGACCCCGGGCCGGTCCCGCAGGCGATTGTGTGACCGCTTCTGCACCGGTACGCCGGCTCGGGACAGCGCGTCCACCACAGCCTGCGCCTGGGAGTCCGTGCGGTAGAGCACCGCGATGTCCGCGAAGGACAGGGTGCCCGGCGCGACCGCGCGGGAGTCGATGCGGCCGGAGTCGAGCGAGCGGTGCGACAGGCCACCGACCAGTTCGTCAACGGTACGGACGACGAAGTCAGCCTCGTCCGCCACGCTGCCCGCGAAGTAGCGACCGACCAGCGGCGACTCGGGGTTGACGCGGGCCGGGTCCAGCCGGCGGCCCTGCACCAGCGTGGTCGGCGCGATGGCCTGCACGGCGGCGGCCAGGATCGGCGCCGACGAGCGGTAGTTGCGGGTGAGCCGGACCAGCCGGGCGTCGGTGAAGTCGCGGCTGAAGCGCAGGAAGTACCCCACGTCGGCGCCACGGAAGGAGTAGATCGCCTGATCCGGGTCGCCGATGGCGCACAGGTTGCCGTCCGCCGGCGAGAGCAGGCGCAACAACTCGTACTGCGTGTCGTCGACGTCCTGGTACTCGTCCACGAAGATCCACTGCCAGCGTTTGCGGTACCGCTCGACCAGCTCCGGCTCGTCGCGCAGCAACGCGACAGGCATCGTGAGCAGGTCGTCCAGGTCGACGAGGTCCTGCTGACGGAGCAGTTTCGCGTACGCGTGGTCGTCATCGCCGGCCTGCTCCCGGGCCGCGGCGCGCTCCGCGTCGTCGGCGATCCGCCAGCTCGCGCCGAGCCCGGCCGCCTTGGCGTTCTCCTTGAGGATGGTCAGCCCGAGCGAATGGAACGTGCCGACCGTGATGTCCTCGGCCACGTCCGGGATCAGCGCGTCGAGCCGGTGGCGCATCTCCTCGGCGGCCCGCCGGGTGAAGGTGATCGCCAGGCAGCGTTCGGGGAAGACGCCCAGCTCAGCGCAGAGGTACGCGATCCGGTGGGTGAGGGTGCGGGTCTTGCCGGTGCCGGGCCCGGCCACGATCAGCAGCGGACCGCCGGGCGCGGAGGCCGCCACCCGCTGCATGGCGTCGAGGCGGTCCAGCAGCCCGGTGCCGACCTCTTCCATGCCGGCCAGCATCGGCTCGAACGGCTCGTGCGGGCTGGCCGGCGGGGGCAGCGGCGGCGCCTTCTTCTTCGGCTCCTTGGCGGCCTTCGGGACCGGGGCGCGGCCGATCGCCGGCTCGGCCTTGCGCTGCTGCGGCACCGGTACGGGGAGCATGTCGAACAGCGTCTCGGCCTGCGGAGCGCTCTGCTTGTTGCGCAGTTCGCCGGGCTCGAAGAGGGTGATGACGCCGTACTCACCGTCGTACCCGGAGATCCGCCGCACGTCGCCGCGCCGCAGCCGGTCGATGGCCTCGCGCAGCTGCTCGCCGCCGGCCTGGCCGATGTCGTCGAGCGGGACGTTGCGCAGGATGTCGAGCTCCGCGCCGAGGCCGGCGACCACGTGGTTGAGCTGGCCGTCGACGGTTTTCGACTTCGGGCCGACGCCGTTGATCTCGCCCAGGATCTCGGCGAGCTGGATGAGGTGGACGACCTGCTGGTCCCGTTCGCCGCCGTCGGTGCGGTCGGCCAGCTCCTCTACGCGGTTGAGCACTCCGACGGTCAGCGGCTTGCCGCACTCGGGGCAGCGGCCGCCGTGCTCGCGGGTCTGCTGCGGCGGCCAGTTGATGCCGCAGGCCCGGTGCCCGTCCGCGTGGTACTTGCCCTCTTCGGGGAAGAACTCGATCGTGCCGGCCAGCGTCTCGCCGGCCTTGATCGCGAAGTAGTCGGGGGTGCCGCTGAAGAGCGTCGCCTCCCGGGCCAGCGCTGCGGGCGAGTGCGCGTCCGAATTGGACACGAGCCGGTAGCGGTCGAGGCTGGAGACCCGCCAGTTCATCGCCGGGTCGGAGGAGAGCCCGGTCTCCACGGCGGTGATGTGCTCGGCGAGGTCGGCGTAGCAGTCGGCGATGGCGTCGAAGCCGGACTTCGAGCCCAGCGCGGAGAACCACGGGGTCCAGATGTGCGCGGGGACGAGGTAGCCGTCGGGGCTGGCCTCGAGCACGATCTCGAGCAGGTCGCGGGAGTCGAGGCCGAGGATCGGGCGGCCGTCCGCGGTGAGGTTGCCGATCCGGCCGAGCGCGGTGTTGAAGCGGGCGGCGGCGGCCAGGTCCGGCATGTAGATCAGGTGGTGGACCTTGCGGGTGCGGTCGTCCCGTTTGTAGATCGTGGAGATCTCGACGCTGAGCATGAACCGGGCGTCGGTGCTGCTCTGCAGGATCGGCGGCAGCTTGCGGCTGACCTCCTGCTCCGCGTCGGCGCCGAGCCGGTAGAGGCCGGGCTCGTCGGCGGGGACCAGATTTTCCCGGAGGTGGTCGAACCAGGCGGGATGCGTGAAGTCCCCGGTGCCGAGCACGGCGATGCCCTTGCGCCGAGCCCACCAGGCCAGGTTCGGCAGGGTGAGGTCGCGGCTGCAGGCCCGCGAATACTTGGAGTGGATGTGCAGATCCGCGACGTATGTGTCCGCGGTGACCGAGGACCCTGCGCTAACCGAGGGCACGCTGCATCCTGTCACGAGCGCCCGGCGCGCCACGAGCCGCCACGCGCGAAGTGACATAACCGATCCACGATTGAATCCTGCGGAGATGTGCCCCGTGGCTCAGCGCAACCCCCAAGATTCACTGCTAAGGGGTACGCAGCTCGATGACAGTGACCTGCGGCGGCGCACCGACACGCACCGGCGGACCCCAGAAACCGGCCCCGTTGGTGACGTAGACCGGCACACCGTCGACCGTGCCGAACCCACTGACCACCGGCTGCTCCAGCCCGACGAGCAGGTTGAAGGGAGCCATCTGACCACCGTGGGTGTGCCCGGAAACCTGAAGGTCAACACCGAAGGGAGCAGCGTCCCGGGCGACGACGGGCTGATGAGCCATGAGCACCACCGGCCGGCTGGTGTCGCGGTCCCCGAGGGCGCGCCGCAGATCAGGCCCGTCCCCGAAGTCGACGCCGCCGATGTCGTTGACGCCGGCCAGGTCGAGCCCGTCCAGCTCGAGCCGCTCGTTCCGCAGCGGCTTCACCCCGAGCCGGGCCACCTCGGCGACCCACTCCTGATAACCGGAGTAGTACTCGTGGTTCCCGGTGACGAAGTAAGCGCCCCGGCGTGACTTGATGTCGGCGAGCGGCGCGGCGAACCGGCCGAGCTCGGCGACGCTGCCGTCGACCAGGTCGCCGACGATGCAGACGATGTCGGCGTTGACGGAGTTGATGAGATTGACGATCCGGGCGGCGTGGTTGGTGCCGGTCAGCGGGCCGAGGTGGATGTCGGAGACGACGGCCAGGCGGGTGCCGTCCATGGCGCGGGGGAGTTTGGCCATGGGGAGTTGGACCCGGTCGAGCTGCGGGGGTCCGAGGGCGGTTTTGACGCCGTAGCCGGTGATGCCGGCGGCGGTGAGTCCGGCGAAGATCGCTGCGCCGCGGGCTAAGAGGAGCCGCCGGTCGATCCCCTGTGAGGCGGAGGGATCGGTGGTGACCTCGGGCTTACTTGCCCCTTCAGCGTCGGCTCCGGCCGCGAAGCCGTTGACGGGCGTGGGCCGGGCTGCTCCCGCATCGGTCGTAGTGGGCCCGGCTGCTCCCGCAGCGGCCGGCGTGAGTTCAGTTGCTCCCGCAGCGGCCGGGGTGGGCCCGATTGCCTCCGCGGCGGCCGTGGTGGATCCGGCTGCTCCCGCATTGGCCGTCGAGGGTCCGGCTGCTCGCGCAGTAGCCGGCGCAGATCCGCCTGCTCCGGCAGTGACCGGAGTGGTCCCGGCTGCTCCGGCAGTGGCCGGAGTGGTCCCGGCTGCTCCGGCAGCGGCCGGAGTGTGCCCGGCTGCCGCAGCGGCCGTCGTGGCTGCGGCCTCGGCGCCAGGGTGGGTCTTCGTCAGACTGTCGGACTTGCTCGTTGCCCGGATCCAGAGGTTGATCGCCAGCCGCGGGATCTCCAGGACCGCCAGCGTCACCAGCAGGTAGAACATCAGCGCGATCCAGAGGTACCCCGGCCAGGCCAGCCACTCGACATACCCGGACCGCACCCCGAGCAGGGTCGCCGGCACCAGCACAGCCAGCGCAACCGCCACGAAACCGCCGAACCTCCGCACCCGCCCGGCTCGGAACGGGTCCCGCACGAGCCGCTTCCACAGGTAGAAGTGGATCAGGCCGATGACGACGATGATGAGCGCGACGAACGCGATCAAGCTCAACCCCCAGCGAACGGCGGCAGGACGTCCACCGTCGCGCCGGCGGGCAATGCCGCTTGTCGATCATGACAGGCGAGTCCGTCCACCAGGAAGCTGGCCGCCTTCAGCACCATCGCGAGCCGCTCGCCGTGCCGCTGCGCCAGAACCACGGTGAGGTCCTCGAGTGATCCGGCCGCGACACTTTCCGACGAACAACCAGCAGCCGCCCGCGCCCCCGCGAAGTACCTGATTTCGACCAAGCCGGCACCGCTCGACACGTCAGCCCCCGATCGCTGACATCGGGCGGACCGGCTGCAGGAAGGAGGGGTCGTCGATCCCGTGACCCGGACGCTTGCCCCACATCGCGGCCTGCCAGGCCTTGGCGATGTCCGCGTCCGGCCGCCCCGAACGCAGCAACCCGCGCAGGTCCGACTCCTCGGTGGCGAAGAGGCAGTTGCGGACCTGGCCGTCCGCGGTGAGCCGGGTGCGGTCACAGTCGCCACAGAACGGCCTGGTCACGCTGCCGATCACCCCGACGCGGGCCGGATTGCCCGCCGCGTCGACGTAGCCGGGCACGAGCCAGGTCTCGGCCGGCGCTGTTCCACGTGAAACCGAATCGGGTAGCAGCCCGTACGGCTCGAGCGAGGCCAGGATCGCCTCAGCGGTGACCATCTCGTGCCGGTCCCACTGGTGCTGAGCGTCCAGCGGCATCTGCTCGATGAACCTGAGCTGGTAACCGTGGTCGAGCGCGAAGCGCAGCAGCGCCGGAGCCTCGTCGTCGTTGACCCCGCGCATGAGCACCGTGTTGATCTTCACCGGGGTAAGTCCGGCCTGGGCTGCCCCGGCCAGGCCCTTCAACACGTCGGCATGCCGGTCGCGGTGGGTGAGCTCCAGGAACCGGGCCGGTGACAGGGTGTCCAGGGAGACGTTGACGCGATTCAGGCCGGCGTCCCGCAGCGCACCCGCGAGCCGATCAAGCCCGATGCCATTGGTGGTGATGGAGAGCTTCGGCCGCGGTTTGAGCGCGGCGGCCGCGGCGATGATGCCCGTCAGCCCCCGCCGGATCAGCGGCTCGCCGCCGGTGAACCGCACGTCGGTGACGCCGAGTTGCTCAACGGCGATCCGGATCAGGCGGCTGACCTCGTCATCGGTGAGCTGCTGCTCACGCGGCATCCAGGCGAGGCCTTCCTCGGGCATGCAGTATGAGCAGCGCAGATTGCACCGGTCGGTCAACGACACCCGCAGATCGGTCGCGACCCGCCCGAAGCGGTCAGCGAGCACACTCATGTCGACTCCTCGCCCCGCTGGTAGGCCACGTCGGCAGGAGCTCGGTGCCACCCGGATCGCCCGGCACACTCGCTCATTGATCGAACGTAGCGCTTGGTTGTGACATTTGGCGTCGCCCGTTCTGTGGTTCGGGGCACGCCGAGCGCTCAGTTCCGCAGTGCGGCGTCGGCCGTGGAGCGCACTGAGCTGCGGTAAGCCCCGCCGAACGCCGCTGTGTGCACCAGCAGGAGGTGCAACTGATGCACGGGTACGCGCTCGCGCCAGCCGTCCGCCAGGGGCCACTCCTCCGCGTACGCCCGCATGATCGTCTCCAGGTGCGGCGCCCTGCCGAAGAGCGCGAGCTGCGCCAGGTCGGTCTCCCGGTGCCCGCCATGCGCAGCCGGATCGACCAGCCAGGCCCGCCCGTCGGCGCCCCACAGGACGTTCCCCGGCCACAGGTCGCCGTGGATCCGAGCCGGAACTTCGTCTCCGCCGTACCCCTCGATCCGCCCGATGACCTGCTCCACAACCGCGACGTCCGCCGCCGGGAGGGCGCCGCTGTCGGCCGAGATCTTGAGGTACGGCCGCAGCCGCCGTTCCGCGAACCACGCCCCCCACGGCCCGGCGGAGGGCGTGTTGTCCTGAGCCAACGGCCCGATGAACCCAGTCCAAGGCGCGCCGAAGGTATCCGCACCCCGGCGATGCAGCCCGGCCAGCTCCCGCCCGAACCGCTCGGCGGCAGCCGGGGACGGCGGGCCCGAGTCGATCCATTCGAGCGCGAGCATCTCCGGAAGCGCCACCAGCACCTCCGGGATCGGCACGGTCCCCGCCTCGCGAAGCCATTGCAGGCCGGCGGCCTCGGTCGCGAAGAAGTGCTCCGGAGCGCTGCCGGACGGCCACGTCTTGGTGAACAGTGACGCGCCATCGTCCAAGGTCAGGCGGGATGCGGTGCATACGTCACCGCCCCCGACGGGGGTTTCCCGGATCCGCTGATGGGTGAGAAATGTCGGGAGATGCTGGGGGTGCGTGCGCAGGTACGCCAGATCCACCGCCTTATCTTCCACTTCGGGTTACGGCGTGCCCGGATCGGAGTCAAAATGTCGGCATGACACCTGTCGCGGTGCGTTCGTACCGGCCGAGCGACCACAGCGCTGGTCGCCGCCTGTGGTCGGAGCTGACCAATCAGCACAACCAGATGTACGGCGATGCCGCCAACGATGCCGGCGCGGGTTTCGAGGAGTACCTCACCCGGCTGGACCTGAGCGGGCTCTGGGTCGCCGACCACGCCGATGACGGGGTGATCGGCCTGGTCGGGCTCATCATGCGCGGCCGCGCCGGCGAGGTGGAGCCCGTGGTCGTGACCGGCTCCCACCGGCACAAGGGGGTCGGCCGCAAGTTGCTGCGGCACGTCGCGGCGGAAGCGAAGAAGCGCAACATGGTCTCGCTGACGATCTCGCCGTCGTCGCGCAACGTCGACGCGATCCGCAGCCTTCACGCGGCCGGCTACGACGTGGTGTCGTCGATCGAACTGACCATGGACCTGGACCGGCATGCCCATGACTGGCAGCAGGACGGGCTCGAGTTGCATGAGTTGCAGTTTCGTTCCTGAGCCGGGGTCGTGGGGGACGCCTGTGGATAACCGGGTTATCCACAGGAGCCAGGTTTGGCAGGCGGCGGCGAGCTGAATTCGGCCACGCTGCCGGGCATGAAAAAGCAGATGGTCAGTTCACCGGCGGAGCTCATCTCAGCCGTGCCGTTCCTGATCGGCTTTCACCCGGCGGACAGCCTCGTCGTGGTGGCGCTGCAGGGCACGCTCATCACCTTCGCCGTGCGCATCGACCTGCCTGAACTCAACGCACCCGAGGAAGAAGCCCGGGCCGCGGTCCTGCACCTGGCGACGGTCGTCCTGCGCCAGGACGCCGAGGCGGTCACGATCATCGGGTACGGCGAAGAGCCCCGCGTGGCACCAGCAGTGATGCGCATCTCGGACGCGTTCCGCAAGGCCGGGACGACGGTCGTCGACGAGCTGCACGTGGAAGACGGCCGGTTCTGGTCATACCTGTGCACGGACTCATCGTGCTGCCCGCCGGAGGGCCAGCCCTGCGAGCCGGCCCACAGCGTGGTGGCGGCCGAAGCGACCTTCGCTGGAGCGGTGGCATTGCCTAATCGGGAAGCCCTGTCGGAGCAGCTCGCGCCGGTGACGGGTGACGACCGCGAGGCGATGGAGGCAGCGACAGCGCGGGCGGTCCTGCGCTTGGCGGCCCTCGCCGGCGAACGCCCACCACCCAGGGAAGCCAAGACGTCAGATGGCCCGCGTCCGGACGGAGCGCATCCGGACAGCCTGCAGCCCAACGGCCGGCTGCCGAGCTGCTCGCTCGACGAGCAGGAGGAGGCCGACAGCGGCTCAACAGAGGCACGCCACAGCGATACGACCCGCCCATCGCACCCGCCCGCCGCGCCGACAGACAAAAGCCGCAGCGACCCGGCCCGGATCACCCGTTTCCACGACCCGACAACCCAGCAGGCGGCGGTGGCCGCTCGTGGCTGGAGCCGCCCCGGATCGGCCGAACTACGCCTGGGCAACGTCCTCTGGGCAAGCCTCGGTCTGAAAATGCCGATGCCGGAAGCGCCGGACGAGGTAGCCGAACGCCCGGACCTCGTGTCGGACGAGGACTACTTCTTCGCCCTGGTGCGACGTGCGGGCCGGTTGGCGGTGCGGGAGGCGGAGCGCTGCTACAGCACCGGCGGGCGGCTCAGCGATGACGACGCCGCATGGCTCGGCGTTCTGTTGCTCCACGTGCCGGTCCGCGACTACGCCTGGGTCCGTACGCGAACAGAGGACTGGGAGCTGGCGCTCTGGTCGGACCTGGTGCGCCGGGCGGAGCCCCGCTACCGCTCGGCACCGGCAGCGCTGCTGGCCTTCGTGGCCTGGCGCAAAGGAATGGGTCCGCTGGCCAGCGTCGCCGTTGAGCGAGCCCTCGAATACAAGGAGGACTACCAGCTCGGGGTGCTGATGCAGGCCGCGATCATCACCGGGCTTCCCCCATCGACGCTCGACGGCTGGCCGGCCGTGGAGGGCCTGCCCTCGATGGAAGCCTCTCCCGAAGCGGAAGAGCCTGACGACAGCGATGGCGCCCCGCAAGAGCAGTCCGAGAAGTCGAAGCCCGACTTGCCCACCGGCTCAGAAAAAACGGCTGCGAGGAAGGCAACTCACCCAGCCAAGCCACAGTCGGCAAGGAAGGCAACCGACCGAGCCGAGCCACAGCCTGCGGCAGAGGCAATCGACCGAGCCGAGCCACAGCCTGCGGCAGAGGCAATCGACCGAGCCGAGCCACAGCCTGCGGCAGAGGCAATCGACCGAGTCGAGCCACAGCCTGCGACAGAGGGAACTGATCAAGCCGAGCCACAGGCGGACAGCAGGGACACGCTACGGCCGGGCGGTCACGTCCCAAAGCCGGACAGCATCAAGCGCCGCGAGAAGCTCCCGGTTCGAGTCGGCCCGGACGCCTCACCCGCCAAGCCCGAAACCCGGCCCGGCGACGGACCGGGAAAGCACGAAAGACGAAGCCCCAAGCAACGCCGAGCAGCTCACCGCCGAATCTGACTCTCGGTCCCGGCCAGCCAAACGCCGGCCGGGCCATCCAAGAAGGGACGGCCCGGCCGAACCGATCAAGGCCTCTCAGACTCCTGCCGAACCGTATCGCCCCCCAGATCCCCACCACTACGCAGAACAGCAGCCCCACCCGGCGTCGGATTGTCCGCAACCTGCTGCAACCCAGGCACCCGATCCTCAATCACAAAGCTCGCCCGCGTATGCACAGCCGCCCCCGGCCGAGTCACATACGGCAACACCTGGAAGTCCGCCGTCATCGCGTCCTTCGTGATCGTCGTCCGGACGTAACCCCGCTGGTTGTTGTAGAAGCGCAGATGCGGATTCCAGGCCGCCCAAGGATGCTGCCCCGACGCCACATCAGCCCCGTCCCCCGTGGAGGTGATCGACGAGCACACCAGCTCCGTACCGACCGTGCGTGACGTCGGGTCTGTGTAGTCCAGTTTCAGCTCGTCCGCCCAGTGGGCGTGCACGTCGCCGGTCAGCACCACCGGGTTGCGGACCCCCGCGTCTACCCAGCCCCGGGTGATGCGGTCGCGGGAGGCTGCGTAGCCGTCCCACGAGTCCATGCTCACCACCTTCGCCGGGCCCGCGTTGTTGTCGCGCTGGCCGAAGAAGACCTGCTGGCCCAGGATGTCCCAGCGTGCCGTCGAGCGGTGGAAGCCGTCCAGCAGCCATTTCTCCTGATGCGCGCCGGTGATCGAGCGGGCCGGGTCCGTTGCGGCCGGGCAGTCCTTGTAGCCGTCGCCGCAGCCCTGGTCGTCGCGGAACTGGCGGGTGTCGAGCATGTGGAACGTCGCCAGCCGTCCCCAGTGCAGGCGCCGGTACAGCTGCATGTCGATGCCGCGGGGGATCGAGGTGCGGCGCAGCGGCATGTTCTCGTAGTACGCCTGGAAGGCCGCGGCGCGGCGGGCCAGGAAGTTCGGGTCCGGCTGCTCCGGAACCTCGTCCGCCCAGTTGTTCTCGATCTCGTGGTCGTCGAAGACCACCGCCCACGGCGCGACCGCGTGCGCTGCCTGCAGGTCCGGGTCGCTCTTGTACTGGGCATGCCGCTGGCGGTAGTTCGCCAGGGTCACCGTCTCCGGGCCCTGGTGGTCGCGCGGGTTGCCGCCGGGAATGTTGTACGTGTCCGGCCCGTATTCGTACTGGTAGTCGCCCAGGTGCAGGATCAGCTGCGGCTCGTCCTCGGCCAGCCGCCGGTACGCGGTGAAGTAGCCGTGCTCGTACTGCGAGCAGGACACAAACGACATCGCCAGGGTGCCCCCGCTCGCCCACGGCGCCGGGGCCGTACGGGTACGGCCGGTCGGTGACACGTACCGCTCCGCCTTGAAGCGGTAGAAGTATTCGCGGGCCGGCGCCAACCCGTGCAGTTCGACGTGCACGGTGTGCGCCGCTGCGGCCCGGGCGACGGCGACGCCGCGGCGCACGACCCGGCGGAAGTGGGCGTCGCCGGCGATTTCCCACTGCACCGGTACGTCGCGGGACGGCATGCCGCCCAGGCCGTCGTCGGCGAGCGGGGTCGGGGCCAGCCGGGTCCAGAGCACGAAGCCGTCGTGTTCCGGGTCGCCGGAGGCCACGCCGAGGGTGAACGGATCGGCGCGCAGCGGCCCGCGGTACGGCGCCGCCGAGGCAGCCAGCGGCCAGACGCTCGCGGCGCCGGCCGCGCCCACCGCAGCGCTGCTGAGCAGGAGAGTACGTCGTGAGAGTGCCATGCCGGCAGCCTCATGACCGTGAATGTCTTACCCACGTGGCCCGGATGAAGGGCCGTGGAAGTCCGTACGAAGCTCAGACGGTCACGCGTTGCGTCCCCGCGTACACGTTCATGGTCTGTCCGCGCAGGAAACCGACCAGCGTCATCCCCGCCTCGTCGGCCAGCTCGGCCGCCAGCGTGCTCGGTGCCGACACGGCTGCCAGCAGCGGGATCCCCGCCATCCAGGCCTTCTGGGTCAGCTCGAAGCTGGCCCGCCCGGAGACCAGCAGCACGTGCCCGGTCAGCGGCAGCCGCCCCTCGCGCAGCGCCCAGCCGATCACCTTGTCGACGGCGTTGTGCCGCCCGACGTCCTCGCGCATCACCACCAGTTCCCCCTCGGCGGTGAACAGGCCGGCGGCGTGCAGCCCGCCCGTACGGTCGAAGGTGCGCTGCGCCGCCCGGAGCCGGTCCGGCAGCTCGGCGAGGACCCGGGCCGGCACGGTGCTGTCGTCCGCGGCCACGTCGAACTGTGACCGGGTGCGGACCGCGTCGATGCTGGCCTTGCCGCACACCCCGCACGAACTGGTCGTGTAGAAGTTGCGGCTCGGGTCGGTCACCGGCGGCGGCACGTCGGCGCCGAGCACCACGTCGACCACGTTGTACGTGTTCGGCGTGTCAGTGCCCGCGCACAACTGCGCAGTGACCACGTCGGCCGCCGTACGGATGATGCCCTCGGTCAGCAGGAAGCCCATGGCCAGGTCGATGTCCTGCCCCGGGGTCCGCATCGTCACAGCCAGCGGGGTCTTGCGCAGCCGGATCTCCAGCGGCTCCTCGGCGGCCAGGTCGTCGGGGCGCCGGCGCGGCTCGGCCGCCCCATCAAGGTTGATCTTCATCACGGGTCGCCGGTTCATCGTGCGCGCCATCACCCGAGCGTATGTCGGCCGTTGCGGCCCACGTCAGGGCGCGAGCCGGTACCCGCACACGGCGCAATGCCGTCCGCACAGTCACGCTCATGTCCCCCACGGGATACGGTACGTACGTGGGGGGATTCGCGGCGGTGGTGTTGGCCGGCGGTGCGGCACGTCGGATGGGTGGTGCGGACAAGCCCACCATCCCGGTGGCCGGGCAGTCGATGCTGACGCGTGTCCTGGCCGCGGTGCATGATGCCGACCCGCAGGTGGTGGTCGGGCGCGTGCCTCCCGATCTTCCGGTGCCGGTCGCCTCGACCACGGAGCAGCCGCCCGGTGGTGGCCCGGTCGCCGCGACCGCTGCCGGTCTCGAACTGGTTCCCGCCGACGTCAGCTTCACCGCGCTGCTCGCTGCCGACCTGCCGTTGCTCACCGGCGAGGCCATCGACGTGCTGCGGCTCACCGTCGAGTCGGCGCCGATGCAGGGCGCGGTCTACCGGGACGCTGAGGGACGGCTGCAGTCGCTCTGCGGGGTCTGGCGGACCACGGCGCTGCGGGATGCGCTGAAGCGGGTCGCCGAGGAGCGGGGCAGCCTGCACGGCGCCCCGATGCACGCGCTCATGGACCAGCTGCGCTTCATAGAGGTGTCCTGGCGTCGCCCAGGGCCGCCACCCTGGTTCGACTGCGACACCGACGACGACCTCCGCACCGCCGAGGAATGGGCCCGGTGACCGGGGCCGTGCCGGCTGGGCGGGTCACTCTGATCAAGAGGTACGGCGGAGGGGCAGGCCGGTGAACGTGCTCGACACCTGGATCGCGGCGGCCTGCGATGAGCTCGGACTGAGCCCCGACGACGTCGAGGCCAAGGCCGTGCTGGACGTCGCCCGCGATGTCGCCCACAACGTCGTGCGTCCGGGTGCGCCCGTCACGGCGTACCTGATGGGTCTGGCTGTGGGCCGCGGCGCGGACCCGGCGGATGTCGCCGCCCGGCTCAGCTCGCTGGCCCTTGACTGGCCGGCCGACGGCCGGGAATGAGACGCGGCCGGTGAGCGCGCCGCGCGCTCGATAGGGTGGCGGGCGGAGGTACCGATCATGACGGCGGAGAACACTGCTGACCAGCCTGAGGGCGTGCTGCTGGACGAGCCGACCACTGCCGACCTGCGGGCGAAGGTGACCGAGGCCTGGCGGGAGTTCGCGAGCGCGCTATCCACGCTGCTGCCCACCCTGGCCGAGGGCGCGCACGTCGACATCACGCTCGACCCGACCGCTTCGGGCACCGGCACCGCCGTTTATTCGGTGAGCATCCGGGTGCTGCCGGACGGCGTCATCGAGGCGCTCGCGGTCGGCAACGCCGGCCTGCCGGAGGGCTTCCGGATGAACCGGGCGTCGGTCGCCGACCTGGTCGCGCTGGGCTGGTCGCCGCCGGGTGTGCTGCCCGGCTCGCGAGACTCGTTCGGCCTGCGGACCACCACCGACGGCGCCAAGCAGCTGGCCACGGTCGTGTCCCGCACGCTGCGCGACGTGTACGGCGCCCCGCACCCCGCGTTCCTGGTCTACCTCGTGCACGACGACGAGGACGAGCCGATCGAGACCGCACCGATCGGCACCGCCCGGCACGAGCCGAGCATCGACGAGGAGCTCAGCCTCGACGACCTGGACGAGGACGGCGTGCTCTCCGAGGCGCTGGCCAACGCCGCCGACGAGGTCATCCCGCTCGAGGAGCGGGTGCGCACGGTCGTCGCCACCATGAGCAAGACCACCGTCGACCAGTTGCAGGTCGACACCGACGGGGACATCGGCATCCGGGCCGGCTCGGCGATGGTGTTCGTCCGGTGCCGGGACAACCCGCCGCTGGTCGACGTCTTCTCGCCGATCCTCACCGAGGTGGAGCCGACCGAGCAGCTCTACGTCAAGCTCTCCGAGCTGACCAACAGGATGCCGATCGGCCGGCTCTACTGCGCCCAGGACACCGTGTGGGCGTCGATCCCGGTCTTCGGCCGCAACTTCCAGGCCACCCACCTCATGCTGGCCGTGCAGGTGATGACCGGCCTGGCCGACGAGCTGGACGACCGGCTGCACGGCGAGTTCGGCGGCAAGCGTTTCTTCGGCGAGGGTGACAAGCCGGCCCCGCCGAAGGACGCCAAGGACGGCGACGACCACCGCCCGGGGATGTATCTCTAGTTTCCCGTCTGCACCCACGCCAGCTGGCGCAGCGTGGACAGGTCGGAGGCCCGCAGGCCGTTCTCCGAGTACGTCCACAGTTCGGTCCCGGCAACCAGCGACCTCAGGAGCCTGGACTGGCTGACCTCGCCGGCGAGGGTGAGGTCGTCGGTCACTCGGAGGGCCAGCACGCCGCGGCCCTCAACCGGCACGAACAGCGTGCGGGTGCCCGGCCACCAGAGCAGAGCATGCGGGTTCAACTCGGCGCTGGAGTAGGCGCCCGGCAGGTGGTACTGCGCGAGCCGCTTCGGGTTCGCCGGGTCGGCCACGTCGAAGAGGGAGACCTGCAGACCCTGGGTGCGCCCGTTGCCGTCCGCCTCCTGGCCGATGCCGATGAGCCGGTCCTCGCCGACCGGTTGCAGGTGGGCCGAATAGCCGGTGATCTTCAGTTCGCCGGTGACCGTGGGCTTCGCCGGGTCGCGCAGATCGAGGCTGTAGAGCGGGTCGGTCTGCTTGAACGTGACCACATAACCGCGGGCGCCGAGGAAGCGCACCGAGTAGATCCGCTCACCCTTACCGAGCCCGTCGATGATGCCGGTCTGCACGAGCCGGCCGTCGCGGTCTGCCAGCACCCGTACGGCTGAGCGTTCCGTCGCGCCGTCGGTGGTGGCGACGCGCAGGTGCCCGTCCCATTCGGACATCGCGTACTGGTTGATCAGGTGGCCCGGCACGGTGCCGGACGCCCGGTAGACCGGCGGCTGGTTGCCGGTCAGGGCGAACTTGAAGAGCTCGGTCTGCTGACGCTCCCGGTCCGGGATGCGGCCGGGGAGCCGGTCGAAGCGCCAGCGGTCGTCGTTGGCGAGGTAGAGGCTGTCCGGCGTGGCGTAGACGGTGTCCCCGTCGGCCACGACCGAGACCGCGTCGCCGCTGCCCAGGGTCGACCTGGTCAGGTCGAAAGTAAGGACGCTGACCAGGGCGGCGCCCGAGTAGTCGGTGGGCCGGCTGACCCGGCCGCAGTCCGCCTGGCCCTTCGTCGTACCGGTGTTGTCGGTGACCTCCCAGCGGGGCAGCCAGGCCTGGGCCGGCGCGGCGTCGATCGCGTCGCGGTACGCGGCGAGCCGCTTCTTCTCGTCGGAGATGCCACTGTCGAACGGGAACTTGATCCGCGGCGCGCTGCGCAGGACGACCCGGGCGGTGCTGCCGGTCATCCGGGCGTCGACCAGGTTGCCTTCGCCGCGGTAGCGGCTGACCACGGTGGGGACGCCGGACAGGTCGACCAGCAGCACCTCCGTCCATCGGCCGCCCGGGTCGGGGCCGTCGGCGATGGAGGACCGGTACGAGGTCGTCGGCGCGAGCACCAGGGCGGAATTGCCGGCGAGCAGCAGCTGGAGCCCGCTTCCCCGGAGGCCGGCGTCGAGGTCCACCTTGCCGGTCTCTTCGCGGGTGGCGACGTCGATGACCCGCAGGGCGCCATTGCCGACGGTGACGATCCGCCGCCCGTCCGTCTTGATCAGGTCGGGCTCGTCGGCGCCCTGCTCATGCACGTTGGTGCCGGAGAATTCCGAAGCCCCGGCCGTGGGCGCCGCGCCGGCCGCGTCGGCCATGGTCCGGGCGCCGTCGCGGAGGACCTCCGGATAGACGAGCTCGCTGCCGGGCAGACCGTACGGCCCGACGCTGGCCTTGGCCGCCTTCCGGAGATCGTCGGCGAGCTGCCGGCAGGAGTCGAACGCGACCAGCCGCATCGCGCCACCGCCGGAGGAGGTGGGCAGCGGAGGAGGGGGTGCCGGAGCATCAGCGGTGCAGCCGGCGAGTGGGACGGTGAGTGCCAGGACGGCGCAGAACAGCAGACGGCGCGACATGGGGGTGGGACGCTGCGTGACCGTCCCGGGTTCCGGTTAATTCGGCGCGGGCACCGGGGTGGGGATCTCGACCAGCCGGGACAGCACCACCATGCTGCGGGTGGAGGTCACGAACGGCTCGGCCCGCAGCCGTTCCAGGGCCTGCTCCAGGTGCCCGATGTCGGCGGCCCGCAGGTGCACGAGCGCATCGGCCTGACCGGAGACCGTGTACGCCCCCACGACCTCGGGATGCCGCCGGGTGGCCACGGTGATCTGGGCCGGAGTGGTCCGCCCGGTGCAGAACAGCTCGACGAACGCCTCGGTGGTCCACCCCACGGCGGCCGGCTCGATGACGGTCGTGAATCCCTTGATGACCCCGCTGGAGCGCAGCCGGTCGACGCGTCGTTTCACCGCGGGCGCGCTCAGCGAGACCTTGGCGCCGATCTCCGCGTACGAGGCGCGCGCGTCCGCCACGAGCAACGCAATGATTCGCTGGTCAACGGCGTCCATCTGCAACGATTCGCCTCCGACGAGCAAGAGTTAGGGCTGTTTTCCGCCGTGCCAGCGTACCTAGCCTTTACCTCATGAGCCACACGGAGCGCTTGCCGCGAAACAGGACATATCTCATGTGTCCGCCCGAGCACTTCACGGTCGAGTACACGATCAACCCCTGGATGGACACCACCGTCCCGGTCGACCCGGCCCTCGCGCTCAAGCAGTGGCACCTGCTCCGCGACACGCTCAGTGACCTGGGGCATGCCGTGCACGTCCTGGACGCCCGGCCCGGCCTGCCGGACATGGTCTACGCGGCCAACGGCGCCTTCTCCGTCGACGGCCGGGTCTACGGCGCACGGTTCAAGTTCCCCCAGCGTGCCGCCGAGGCTGCCGCCCATCAGCTGTTCTACGCCGGCGGCCCGTGGACTTTCGCCGATCCCGAGCACGTCAACGAGGGTGAGGGCGACTTCGCGTACCTGCCCGGCGCGTACGGCGGTCTGATCCTCGCCGGTCACGGCTTCCGCACCGACCCGGCCGCGCACGCCGAGGCGCAGGAGGTCCTGGGCCGGCCGGTGATCTCGCTCAAGCTGGTCGACCCGGCCTTCTACCATCTGGACACCGCACTGGCCGCGCTCGACGACCGGCACATCACGTACTACCCGGAAGCGTTCTCCGCGGCCTCGCAGCGCGTGCTGCGCCAGCTCTTCCCGGACGCGGTCATCGCCGACCGGGCCGACGCCGAGGCCTTCGGTCTCAACCTGGTCAGTGACGGTCATCACGTGATTCTCAACACCGAGGCGACGGCGATGGCCGACAAGGTGCGGGCGCACGGCTACACCCCCGTGCTGGTGGAACTCACCGAGCTCAAGCGGGGTGGCGGATCGGTCAAATGCGCCGTCGCGGAGCTACGCCCCTGACCGGGCACTGGGCCGGCTGCGGCAAGATGGAACGCATGACCGACGACACCCGCACCACAGACCAGCAGGAAGACGACTCCGTCATCGTGGTGGGCCCCGACGGCCGCCCCCTGGGCACGGTGGGGACCGACGGCAACCTCAAGCCCGAGGAGCCCGGCAACCTGATCGAGCAGCCCGCCAAGGTCATGCGGATCGGCAGCATGATCAAGCAGCTGCTCGAGGAGGTCCGGGCGGCGCCGCTGGACGAGGCGAGCCGGGGCCGGCTGCGCGAGATCCACCAGCGTTCGATCAAGGAGCTCGAGGACGGCCTCGCGCCCGAGCTGCAGGAGGAGCTGGAACGGCTGTCGCTGCCGTTCGAGGGTGACACGCCGCCCAGCGAGCCGGAGCTGCGCATCGCCCAGGCCCAGCTCGTGGGCTGGCTGGAAGGCTTGTTCCACGGCATCCAGGCGGCTCTGGTCGCGCAGCAGATGGCGGCCCGGCTCCAGTTGGAGCAGATGCGCGGCGGTGGCGCCGGCCGCCCGGCCCTGCCGATGGGCCCCAACGGCGTCATCCCCGGCATGCCGAGCCAGGGAGCCGGCGACGGCAGCGGCCGCACCGGGCAATACCTCTAGATGTCGAAGAGCTTCTCGAGATAGACGGCCACGCCGTCCTCGTCGTTCGTGAGCGTCACCTCGTCGGCGACCTCACGGACGGCGGGATGGGCGTTGCCCATCGCCACGGAACGGCCGGCCCACGCCAGCAGGGGCAGGTCGTTCGGCATGTCCCCGAAGGCCACGACGTCCTCGGCGGTGAAGCCCTCCCGCTCGCAGAGCCAGGCCAGCCCGGCCGCCTTGGTCACCCCGGCCGCGGAGATCTCCACCAGCGCCGAGGACGACGAGTGGGTGGCCTCGGCGATTCCGCCCAGCGTGCGGCTGACCAGCTCGGCGAAGTCGTCCGGGCCGTAACTGGCCGAGCGGGCGAGCAACTTGACCGCGGGCACGGACGTGAGCTCCTCGGGCGAGGCGAGCACGCGGACCTGCTTGTGCTCACCGTCCCAGTGCAGGGGCCACTTCTCCTCGTACCAGAAGCTCCGCCCGTCCTCGACCTCGACGGCCAGCGCGACGTCCGGCACCGCCTCGCGCAGCTGCCGGGTCACGTCCAGGAGCAGCTCGACCGAGAGCGGCGCGGCCCGCAGGATCTCGTCGGTGTCGGGGTCGTAGACCACGGCGCCGTTGGCGCAGACGGCCGGCAACGGCTCGGCCATCTGGTCGTAGAGCTGGCGCAGCCAGCGCACCGGCCGGCCGGTCACCAGGACCGTCGGGACGCCGCTGGTGTACAGCTGGTCGAGGACCCCGATGGTGCGGGGGCTGAGCGTGCCGTCGGTCCGGATCAGGGTGCCGTCGATGTCGGAAGCGACAAGGCGAAAGGGTGGCATCACCTCGACAGTAGCCGGTCCAGATAGACCGCCACGCCGTCCTCGTCGTTGGTCAGGGTGACCTCGTCGGCGACCGCCAGCAGCGTCGGGTGGGCGTTGCCCACCGCTACCCGGCTCCACCCGGCCCAGGCGAACATCGGCAGGTCGTTGGGCATGTCGCCGAACACCAGGACGTCGGCCGGGTCGACGCCGACGGCCTGCGCGACGACGGCCAGGCCGGTGCCCTTGTCCACGTCCGGCGGGCAGATCTCGATGTAGTTCAGGCCGGCCTGAGTGACCGAAGCCACGTCCGGTGGCACGATCCGCTGGGCCACGGCGAGCAGGTCGTCGACATGGTGGTCGAACGACCGCGCGAAAGCCTTGATCACGTCGCCGGTCAGGCATTCCGCGCGGGAGCGGCGCTCGACCACGACCGGGTAGCGCCAGGTGGGGTCGTAGTCGCCCCAGAGCGGCGAGTCGTCGTGCTCCAGCGCCTCGACCATCACCGACAACGGTCCGACCTCGGCCTCCAGATCGGCCAGGACGGCGGCCAGGTCCCGCCCCGGGAGCCGCTCGCTGCGCAGGATCTGGCCCTCCTGCTGGTCGATCACCCAGCCGCCCTGGGCCAGCACGAGGAAGTCGGCGTCCCGGATGTCGCTGCGGACCAGGCTGGTCAGGCGGGGGCCACGGCCGGTGGCGCCGACGATGCGGATGCCGGCGGCCCGGACCCGCTGCAGGACCTCATGGGTGTACGCGGACACGGTGTCGTCACTGCGCACGAGCGTGCCGTCAAGGTCCGTGGCGATCAGCTTGGGCAGTCCCGGCTTGGCCATGTGTTCCTCCGAGGGTGTGACAACCCCCG
Organism: Actinoplanes sp. CA-051413; assembly: GCF_050955795.1. Taxonomy (NCBI): domain Bacteria; kingdom Bacillati; phylum Actinomycetota; class Actinomycetes; order Micromonosporales; family Micromonosporaceae; genus Actinoplanes; species Actinoplanes sp. CA-051413. The sequence goes on along the minus strand of NZ_CP192100.1, from coordinate 9,800,302 downwards.
CGGAGGGCGGAAGGAAAACGTTACACCGGCCCGGCTACCAGCGGCTATGCCTCGAGGTAGCGGGCCGGTTACCAGTTGGTCAACGCGCCGGTTCGAGGATGTCCCGGCCGCCCAGGTACGGCTGGAGGGCCTTGGGGACGCGCACCGAGCCGTCGGGCTGCTGGTGGTTCTCCAGGATCGGGATCAGCCAGCGGGTGGTGGCCAGCGTGCCGTTCAGCGTCGCAGCCGTCTGCGGCTTGCCGTCCTCGTCGCGGTAGCGGATGTTGAGCCGGCGCGCCTGGAACGTGGTGCAGTTCGACGTCGAGGTGACCTCGCGGTAGCGGCCCTGCGACGGCACCCAGGCCTCGCAGTCGAACTTGCGGGTCGCGCTGGAGCCGAGATCACCGGCCGCCACGTCGATCACCCGGTACGGGATCTCGACCTTGGCGAGCATCTCCTCCTCCATGGCGAGCAGCCGCTGGTGCTCGTCGGCGGCGTCCTCCGGCTTGCAGAAGGAGAACATCTCCACCTTGTCGAACTGGTGCACGCGCAGGATGCCCCGGACGTCCCGGCCGTGCGAGCCGGCCTCCCGGCGGAAGCACGACGACCAGCCGGCGAACCGCTCGGGACCGTTGTCCAGGTCGAGGATCTCGTTGGAGTGGTACGCCGCCAGCGCCACCTCCGACGTGCCGACCAGGTAGAGGTCGTCGGCCTCGAGCCGGTAGATCTCGCTCGCGTGCGCGCCCAGGAACCCGGTGCCCTCCATCGCCTCGGGCTTGACCAGCGCCGGGGTGATCGACGGGATGAAGCCGTGCTCGACGGCCTGGGCGATGGCCAGCTGCAGCATGCCCAGCTGGAGCAGGGCGCCCACCCCGGTGAGGAAGTAGAACCGCGAGCCCGACACCTTGGCGCCGCGCTCGGTGTCGATCGCCCGCAGCGCCTCGCCGATCTCCAGGTGGTCCTTCGGGTTCTCGATCTGCGGGAGGTCACCCACCTCGCGGAGCACGACGAAGTCGTCCTCGCCGCCCGGCGGGACACCGTCCTGCACCAGGTTGGGCACCGCCAGGTGCGCCTCGCGCAGAGCCTGGTCGGCCAGCACGGTCGCCGCCTGCAGCTCCTTGACCGTGGCGCTGAGCTCCTTGGTGCGCGCCAGCAGGGCGGCCCGCTCGTCGCCCTTGGCCCGCGACACCTCGCCACCGAGGGACTTCTGCTCCGCCCGGACGGCCTCGAACTTCTGGGTCGCGGCCCGGCGCTCCTCGTCGGCGCGCAGCAGGTCGTCGACCTTCGACGGGGACTCGCCGCGCAGACGCTGGCTGGCGCGGAACAGGTCGGGATCCTCCCGGAGGAGACGCAGGTCAATCACGACGACGAGCCTACCGGCGACGATGTCCTGCTTTCACCCCGATATGCCTCAGCTGGGCTTGTCGGTGTTGTCCTGGGACGTGGTGAACGGCTTCGTGGCGGTCACGGTCAGGTCGAACGGCGCGTCGGGCGGCCGGTCCTCGTCGCCGGTGGACGGGCGCCGCCACGACCAGACCGGAGCCGCAACCTCGTCCGCCGGGCCCTCGTCCGCCGGGGCGTCGACCGCCACCGGCACCGGCACCGTCGCCTGGTGCCGCCCGGCCAACACCATCGCCAGCAGGACCAGCGCCACGCCCACACCCGCGCACCAGAGACCCCGCCCGCTCGAGACGGTGACCTGATCCTCCTCGAGGTTGGTCAGAGTGAGCTGGCCGACGGCGCCGCTGATGTCGCCCAGATACGACCCGATGGCCACCACCATCGCCAGCAGAGTCCCCCCGACGCTGAGCGCGGCCAGCCGGGCGTACCGGCGGCCGGCCGGCGGGCCGAACAGCGTCAGCACCGCCGCGGCGATCAGCAGGAACAGGCCGGTCAGATAGCCGCCGCTCCAGCCGTCCAGATCGGCCAGCATGGTCTGCGCCGGCCGGGTGCCCACCTCGCCGTCGCCCCAGAAGGTGGCGTCGATCTCGGTGAGCTGCCACTCGGAGACCAGCGAGCCGAACAGGGCCACCCCGCCCAGGGCCGCGGCGAGCGGCACGACCCGGCGGTCACCGGCGAGCCCGGTCAGGAAGTCGCCCACGGCCGCACGGCGTCGCGGCGGGCGTTCCGCGTCGTCGTCCGGGCCGAACTCGACGACGGCCTCTCCGGTCTCCGGCATGAGATCCATCATTGCCCGTACCCCGTCCACCGACCAGTGCTCACGGACATGGACTAGCGTCAGGCGTATGCCTATTCGCACTGCTTCCGCCCGCTGGTCGGGCAATCTCACCGAGGGCTCCGGCACCATCAAGACCGGTAAGGGCGGGTACGAAGGGAACTACTCCTTCAAGTCCCGCTTCGAGGAGGGCGAGGGAACGAACCCCGAGGAGCTCATCGGCGCCGCGCACGCCGGCTGCTTCTCGATGGCGTTCTCCAAGGGCCTCGCGGACGCCGGCTTCACGCCGACCTCCGTCGAGACCACCGCCAAGGTCCACCTCGACAAGGGCGACGCCGGCTTCGGTGTCACCCGCATCGACCTCGAGACCGTGGGCGACGTCCCCGGCATCGACGAGGGCACCTTCGCCAAGATCGCCGAAGGCGCCAAGGAGAACTGCCCGATCTCCCGGCTGCTGTCGCCCGGCGCCGAGATCACCCTGAGCGCCAAGCTCGCCTGACGCCCGGCCCGTGCTCCACCCGCGCATGCTCGCGGGTGGAGCACAATGGGCGGCGTGCCGGTCGAGATGAGCCGTGAACGCTTCGAGGACCTGGTCGGCGAGGCCCTGGACGAAGTACCGCCCGAACTGCTCAAAGTGATGAGCAACGTGGTCATCCTGGTGGAGGACCTGCCGCCCGACGGCAGCATGGGCCTGCTCGGCCTCTACGAGGGCACCGCGCTGACCGACCGCGGCTGGGACTACGCCGGCGTGCTGCCCGACCGGATCACCATCTACCGGCTGCCCACGCTGCAGGTCTGCGACACGGAGACGGACGTCATCGACGAGGTGGCGATCACCGTCGTCCACGAGATCGCCCACCACTTCGGGATCGACGACCTGCGGTTGCACGAGCTGGGATGGGGCTGAAAGGCGGACCCGGCCGTTGCTGAGTGCGCCTACCCTGGTACTCCACGCCAACAGGAGGACCCAATGCGCAGCGAACTTTTCTCGGCCGAGAACCTCGAGAAGGAATCGTCCCAGCCGGGGCTGCGACTGCAGAACTCGAAACTTCTCAAGGCCGAGCTGAACGGCGAGTTCATGGCCCGGGTCGGCACGATGGTCGCGTACCAGGGCCAGGTGCAGTTCGAAGCCCTCGGCTCGGGCGGCATCGGCAAGTTCCTCAAGCAGAAACTCACCGGCGAAGGCGTACCGCTGATGAAGGTGAGCGGCCGCGGCGACGTGTTCCTGGCCGAGAACGCCGCCGACATCCACATCATCGACATCGAGCCGGGCGACGCGCTGTCCATCAACGGCGCCAACGTGCTCGCCTTCGACAGCACCCTGAACTACGACATCAAAATGGTCCAGGGCGTCGGCATGATGTCCAACGCGGGCCTGTTCAACTGCGTCTTCTCCGGCTACGGCCGGATCGCCGTCACGACCAAGGGCACCCCGGTCGTGCTGAGCGTCGACCAGCCGACCTATGTGGACCCGCAGGCGGCGATCTGCTGGTCGGCCAACCTGCAGACCGGCTACCACCGTGCCGAGCAGATGGGCCTGGGCACCCTGCTGGGCCGCAGCACGGGCGAGCGCTTCACGATGAGCTTCGCCGGCCAGGGCTTCGTGGTCGTGCAGCCGTCGGAGGAGCCGCCGGGCGGCCTCGCCGGCGCCGCCCAGGGCCAGCAGCAGCAGGGCGGCATCCTCGGCAACCTGCTGGGGAACTAGCTTTCAGGATCAAGATCAGGCGGTCGCCCGGCCCGTCAGGGTCGGGCGGCACCGCGGGTGGGCGGGGCGGTCAGCTGGGTTCGCCGGAGCGGAGGCGGGACAGCCAGGCCGCGCTGTCCGCGAAGTCCGCGTTGGTCAGGCCCGGCTGGGACGGCGCCGGCTCTTCGGCCGCCGCCTTGGACCAGCGATGCCGGGGGTACGACCCCAGGAAGCGCACCTCCGCGCAGATCCGCCGCAGCCCCTGCAGCGCCTCGCCCAGCCTGGGCTCCGCCACGTGGCCGGAGCAGTCCAGGAAGAAGACGTAGACGCCCAGCTGTTCGCCGGTCGGGCGGGATTCGATGCGGGACAGGTTGATGCCGCGGACCGCCAGTTCGGTCAGCACCGACAGCAGTGCTCCGACGCGGTCGTGGTCGATCATCACGGCCAGGGATGTCACGTCGTCGCCGGTGGGGGGTGCGGGGCGGCCCGGGCGGGTCAGCAGGGCGAAGCGGGTCACCGCGTCCGCGTGGTCCGAGATCTTCTCGGCGAGGATCGTCAAATTGTTGCGGGGTACGCCGATCGGGGCGCAGATCGCCGCGTCGTGTTCGCCGGTGGCCGCGCTGATCGCCGCGGCCGCGTTCGACAGGACGTCGACCACCACCGCGTCGGGCAGGTGGGTGCTCAGCCAGTTCCGGCATTGGGCGGAGGCCTGGGGGTGGGCCGCCACCGAACGGATCCGGTGCAGGCCGATGAGCTGACGGGCGGCCAGCACGAATTCCACGGGCAGCACCACTTCGCGGGTGATGACCAGGGGTGCTCCGGTGCCGAGCTCGTCCAGGGTGACCGGCACCGCGCCGCCGACCGAGTTTTCCAGTGGCACGAGGGCGGCGTCTGCTTCACCGGCGCGGACCGCTTCGAGCGCCTCGGGGACGCTGCGGGCGGGCGTCCGGATGCCGTGCTCGGCGGCGGGGATGGTGCGCAGCGCCTGCTCGGTGAAGGTCCCTTCGGGACCGAGGTAGACGAAGCGGGTGGGCGGGTTTCCCGGCATGTCAGCGAGCCTAGCCGCAACGGGCGCCGCTCACCCCGTACCGGTCAGGCGCCGCAGGCCCGGACCCGGATGCCCGCCGGGGCTTTGGTCTGGACCTCGACGCTGCAGACGTCCGTGCCCGCCTCGATCACCTTGAGGGCCGTCGGGGTGCCGGTCGTGACGACGAAGAGCTGCTCGGCCTTCTTGGGGTCCTCGCCGGCGATCTGCACCTGGGCGAACTGCCACGACCCCGCGCAGAACGGTCCGTCGGACACGGCCAGCTTGCGGTCCGGGATTCCGGGCAGGCCCTTCAAGACCGCGACCACCTGCGCCGCGGTCGGTCCGCTGCGGCACTTCGCGGCCGGCGGCGTCGTCGGGGTGGGCGCGGCGGTGGTCGTCGTGGTGGTCCGCGGCGGCGTCGTGGCGACTGGCGGCAGCGTCGCGGGCGGTACGTACGGCAGCGTCGGCACGGTGGCCGGTGGGAACCCGCCGGTGGGCACCGGTACGGGCACTGTGATGCCGCTGGGCAGCGGATACGCCGCACCTGAAGAGGCACTGGCACCGCCCGGCGCGTCCGGCGGCGCGGTGAGCGGTGGGGCCGGTGGCTCCCCGCACGCGGCGAGCAGCGTCACCAGCCCGGCGAGTGCCAGGAATCGGTAGCAGACGATGCGCAGCACGGGCCCATGGTAGGTGCTCCGGCCGCGGAACGCGCCCTCAGGAGCCGCGAAGAAGAACCTCAGGCGGAGGCGAGCCGGTGACCGGCGGCGGTCAGCGTGTCGACCGCCTCGGTGAGCCGCACCTGAGGGATCAGCAGATAGTCCGTGTCGTACGTCGAGAAGGCGACGATGTTGACCCGGGCGGCGGCCAGCGGACTGATCAGCGACGCCAGCACTCCGGTGAGCGCGAGGTCCAGCGGGCCGACGACGCGCAGGCAGCGCCAGGCGGCCTCGACGACGGCGCCCTCCGGCACCCGGTCGGCCGGGCAGATCACCGAGAGCTCGTCGGGGGCCCAGGTCACCGAGATGACGCTTTTGTCGTCCGGACCGCTGCTCAGGGAGGCCGGCAGGGCTGAACCGGCCGGCAGCCGGCACACCGCGTACTCCGCTGGTAGCAGATCTAGATCGAGCATGAGGGGAACACTACGGTCCGGACCCCCACGATCCCAATGGGTAGCCGGTGCGTTGATCGCCACACGAACGGGTTACTAGTACCGGATGGCCGAGAAGAAGGTCAGGGATGCGGCCACCCGGCCGCCCTCGGACAGCGGGCTCGCGATCGCGTCGACCGTGAGGGGGCTGTCCTCGCCGTTGGGCTGGACGCGCATGAGGCCGCGGGCCAGCCGTTCGCTGGTGAGGGCGAGCAGCGGCGGGATCTTCTCGATCTCCTGCTCGGTGAGGTCGCCCCCGCCGGCCGTGAAGTCGATCAGGCGCAGGGAGCCGTCGCCGCCGAGCAGTGGCTGCCCGACCGCGTCCAGGCCCTTGCCCAGTCCGAGGAGCTCGCTCGCCGACGGCGACACGGCCACGATCCTGAAGGCCGTGTCGATGACCAGACAGGGCTCGACAGCCTGCCAGACCGTCGCCGCCCAGCGGTCGACGCCAGAGACGAACTCGGACTCGGCCGGCGTACGCGCCTGCGGCACAAACGCTCCCGAGAGTGAGAGCTCGACGTGCGCCACCCGCACCTCCCTCTTCATCCGTGCCGTCCCGGCCCGGTGTGGCCCAGGCTGTGTGCCCGGTCTGCGTGACCTGACTCCGGCCGGACTGCCCGGGTCCGAAGCTTAGCCTCGGCTCCTCGAGTGTCCGGCCGGCGTCGCTCACGTCAACCTTCGACGGCAAGCGGTGCTCTGCAGGGAACGTTACCGGCGGGTCGCCCGCTTGTCAGCGGCCGTTTGGCCGCTTGGCAGCCACCGGTAGTCGCCGTTCGGCCGATAAGGCGCGTTTGCCCAGGTGGCCGGGTGTTGTGCCACCGCTGAGAGTTTGCTGGCGGTGGCGGGTGAGATCCGCGCACCACCGGCGATCAGCAACCGGTCGAGCTCCTTGTGGGTGGCTACGAGGCAGTCCTTGGGCAGACCGTGCACGCTGATCACCCCGGAGCCGACGAACGCCAGCACGGGGGTGACGGGCACGCTCAGCCCGACGGCGGAGCTGATGGCCCGGCCGGCGCGCTTGGCGTCACGGCGAGCTTCGGCCACGTACGCCGGGCGCTTGCCGTTGATCTGGACGACGTCCCCGGCGATCAGCACCCGGGCGCGGCCGTGGTCGGCGACGGTGACGGCGTAGACGCCGCCCGGGCCGATCGCGAGGAATCCGGCGCGGTCGTCGGTGGGGTCGCTCTCGTAGCCCAGCGAGTCGGTGCGGGGCCAGTCGACGATGTGCCAGGCGGGTCCGAGCCGGTCGAGGCGCGTCAGTGCGCGGGCACCGGCTGCCTCGAGGCGGCGGGCTTCGCGCTCAGCGCGGCGACGGCGGGCCCACTCGACGGGGCTCTGGCGAGGCTCGAGCGCCGCGGGCGGTGCGGTGCGTCGAGGGTCGATGGCGGGTGGGTAGTTGCGAGACGGCACGGGCAGGGCGGGACGTGCGGGGAAGACAGTCACTGCGACCTCCGGCAAAAGGTCCATCGGGCTCTCTTTCCACTACGGTACGTGTTGGACCCGGTACTCAAGCAAGTCATCAGACCGGAAAGAAAGCGGAATGAGTGGGGATGAATGCCGCATTCACGCACAAGTACTTTTTCCGTATGGTGCATCACACGACCTAGGGCTCCCCGAGAATCCGAAACGTCCCCGACAAGTTAGCCTTACCTACCTTGATCGCGCAGCGTTGTCCCAGATTTCTGCGCGCTAAGTCACAGCATGGCTCCGGGCCGTGCGGCTCGCCAGTGATCACCCTCGCCGGTGGGCGCGCCCCGCGGCCCGTCAGCCCCTAGGCTCGACCCGTGGCCCACTACGTCGACAGCGAAGTGAGCCGGCTAGCCACGGTCATGCTGCACCGGCCGGGCGCCGAGCTCGCGAGACTGACCCCGCGCAACAACGACTCCCTGCTGTTCGACGGCATCCCGTGGGTGGGCCGGGCCCAGGAGGAGCACGACGCGTTCGCGGCAGCCCTGCGCGACCGCGGCGTCGAGGTCCTCTACCTGGGCGAACTCCTCGAGGAGACGCTCGCCGTGGACGCGGCGCGGGAGGCACTGACCGAGAGCGTGCTCAACACTCCGCGCCTCGGCGACACCCTGCGCGAGCGGGTGGCGGCCCACCTGGCCGACCTGGCGCCCCGCGAGCTGGCCCAGGTGCTCATGGCCGGCCTGGCGCACGAGGAGGTCAAGCCGGGCCCCGGGCGGTCGGGCGGGCTGGTCTACCAGCTCATGAACCGCCTCGACTTCGTCATCGACCCGCTGCCCAACCTGCTGTTCACCCGCGACTCCTCGGTCTGGGTGCGCGACCAGGTCGCGGTCACCAGCCTGGCCATGCCGGCCCGCAACCGCGAGACCACCCTGACCCGGGCCATCTACACCCACCACCCGCGGTTCGCGGGCACCGAGCTGCTCTACCAGCCGGGCCTGGAGCACGTGGAGGGTGGCGACGTGCTGCTGCTCGCGCCGAACGTGCTGGCCATCGGGGTCGGCGAGCGCACCACCCCGGCCGGGGCCGAGCGCCTCGCCCGCCGGGTCTTCGCCGCCGGGCTGGCCCACACGATCCTGGCCGTCCCGATCGCCCAGGAACGCGCGACCATGCACCTCGACACGGTCTGCACGATGGTCGACGTCGACGCGGTGGTGATGTATCCCAACATCGCGGACACGCTGCGGGCGTACCCGGTCACCGCGGGCTTCGACGGTGAGCCGGTGGTCGGCCCGTCCCGGCCGTTCCTGGACGCGGCCGCGGAGGCGATGGGCATCGACCGGCTGCGGATCATCGACACCGGGCTGGACCCGGTCACCGCCGAACGCGAGCAGTGGGACGACGGCAACAACACGCTGGCCATCGCGCCCCGGCTCTGCGTCGCGTACGAGCGCAACGTCGAGACCAACGCCCAGCTGGAACGGGCGGGCATCGAGGTGATCGCGATCAGCGGCTCGGAGCTCGGTTCCGGCCGGGGTGGTCCGCGCTGCATGAGCTGCCCGATCGAGCGCACCCCGGGCTGAGGCCGGTCAGGTGCCCAGGACGTGCGAGACGATCATCTCGGGCACCGGCCCGTCGTCGTCGCCGGTGGCCTTGTCCGGGAAGTCGAAGACGGCCAGCATGAGCTGGACCGGGTAGTTCGGGGACTGGCCGATCGTACGCACCGGCGTGCCGTCCACACTGAACACCATGGATCCCGGCTGCCAGTCGACCGCGTACGTGTGGAACTCCGAGACGTCGATGGGCAGCGGCACTGTGGACCACTGCTCGGTCAGGCCGGGGTCACGGAACTTGTGCAGGCCGATGCCGACGTCGGCGGAGCCCGGCCGGACCGCGTCACCGAAGATCTCCATCACGCAGATCTCGCCGGAGTGCTGCGGCTTGTCCTCGATGCCGGAGAGCCAGAAGGCCATCATGGACCGTGGGGACAGCACGCCGCGGGCGCGCACCTCGATGTGGCCGTAGAGCGGGGTGTAGCCCCAGAACTCCGGCTCCTCGCTGGCCACCAGCAGGTCGTCGCGGAACGGCTGGCCGCCGACCGGGCTGCCCACCGGGCCGGAGAAGCTCGCGCTCTGGATGCCGGAGACGCGCAGCGGGCCGTCGTGCACACCCTCGCACCACAGGCCCTGCTCGGGCGGGATGCTCAGCCGCAGCTCGCCGTCGGCGACCACGTACGTCGCCGCGGACGACGCGCGCGAGCTCCAGTGCGGCAGATAGTGCGGCAACCACACCGAGAGATCGAGCGCGTCGCCGGCGAAGTGGTCCTCCATCGACGCAATGTATCCAAGTGCTGCCTGGTCAGGCGCCCCGGATGGTGAACACCTTGGAGGTGCCGCCGACCGCGCGGTAGTCACCGGGCGCGTAGACGCGGTAGGAGTACGTGGCCTGGCCGCCCGGGGTCGCCACGAGGGTGTAGCGGCCGCTGGCGCGGATCAGGGCGGTGCCGACCTTGCGCCAGGTGTTGTCCGGGTAGCGGCGCTGCAGCTGCACGGTCTTGCCCACCGCGAGCGGCGTGACGTTGCCGTCGACGTTCACGTTCGTGCCGGCCGGCGCCGAGGTGGCGGCGGGCGTCGCGGTCACCGCGTAGCGGGTGTACCGGACGTGGGCGCTGGTGACCGCGAGGTAGGTCGGCGGCCACGCCTGGCCGGGCTGGGCCTGGCCGGCCACCCAGGTGCACTGCAGCCACTGAGCCTCGTCGCCGCTGAGCGTGCGCTGGAACGTGCCGTCGGCGCCGGTGCGGCGGGACAGCGAGCCGGCCGGTTCGACGCAACCGTTGTCGGAGCTGATCTGCAGGGGCAGGTTCGGCCAGGGTGCGTTGGTGGTGGCGTCCCAGGCCCGGATGCGCTGGGTCACCGGCTGGCCCTTGGTGGCCGGCTCCGGGCTGAAGGTCATCTCGATCATCGGCCGGTGCGAGCTCTGCACCTCGAGACTGGGCGTCTCGATGATCGTGCGGGGATCGACGTCCAGCTGGTTGTGGAAGGTCTTGTCGAGCGCGTAGACCCGGGTCGGCTCGAGCTTCCCGCTCCAGATCGACGTGACCGGCAGCGAGCCGGTCCAGATGCCGTCCTGGTCGGTGCCTTCGGTGCGCCGGAGCACGACGTAGCTGTTCAGCCCGCTGCTGACCTGCACGATGGGGCCGGCGGCCTGGTCGCTGGGCACGTAGTCCTGTTGCTGGACACCGGTTTCGTCGGTGAGCCGGACCCGTACCTGCACGAAGTGGGTCTCGAGGCCGGAGACCGTCACGGCGGACTCGGCGAAGGTGATGGAGTGGACCTCGGGCGGCGCGGTGTCCGCCGCCGGTGCGGCGAGTGCCGGCGCGGCCGGAAGCAGGGATGACAGAACTGCCGCTGCCATCGAAACGGCGAGAGACGTGCGCATGGCCGCACTGTACGGACTCAGAGCCGGCCTGTCCGACCCGTTCGGCGAGGGCGCCCGGCCCCCGCCGAACGGGTCGGTGCGGTCAGCGCAGCGTCAGCTGCCGGCTCACGAGGCCCTGCTTGGCGCGGCGGGCAGCGGCGTCCAGCGGGGCGGTCTCGGCGAGGATGTCCGTGTAGCGCTTCGCGAAGTCGGCCAGCGGGGCCTCCCAGTCGCCGGCCTCGGGCTCACCCGGGACGTCCCAGACCGGGACCAGCAGGCCGTGCGCCCGGAACATGCCGGCGAACTTCGTGTTCTCGCCGAGCAGCAGGTCGCCGCTCGCGGAGAGGCGGGCCAGCGCGTCCAGCGCCGGGTCCTCCTCCTGCGGCAGCACCCAGCGTACGTGCGACTTGTCCGGCTGCACCCGGCACCAGTACGCGGCCGGCACCCCCAGCCGCACGGTCGGGTAGATCGAGGCGTTGGCCCGCTCCAGCGACGCCTTCACGTTCGCGTCCTCGGCCTGCTCGGCGTCGAGCCAGTACTCGAAGCCGTCGTGCATCGTGATGTCCAGCGGGCCGTCCACGAGGATGTCCTGCAGCCGCGGGCCCTCACCCGGCAGCGCCGGCACGGCCACGGTGTCGCCCGGCTCGGTCTGCAGGGCGCACAGGACAGCCACGGCGATGTCCCGGGACACGTCCCCGGACTGCACGTGCCGCTGCAACCCGACGAAGACCCGGCCGTCCTGGCGGGTCATCGCCGGCCAGGCCATCGGGAGCACCGTCGAGAGCGTGACGGGGCGGTCCCCGTACTCCTCGATGATCTCGGGTTTGAGGGTCAGCGGCGCGGAAGCGGCCGGAACCAGCTCGCGCAGCGCGATCCACTCCGGCTCGTCGGCCAGGCCTTCGAACGGCCGGGCGACGAAGATGTCACGCACCTTCTGGCGCTTGGGGGCCGCGTTGGCCGCGGCGCGGGGGTTTCGACGCTTGCTCACGGCGAACCAGCCTAGGCGGTGGCCGCGCGATCCAGGCACTCCGGGCCGTCCGCGGCGAAAAGGATCATCAGGTCAGGCCCGCGGGAGCCGGACCTCCGCGACCGTGCCGCCGCCGTCGCGGGGGCGCAGCGAGACCCAGCCGTGCTGGCGTTCCACGATGCGGCGGACCAGGTAGAGGCCCAGTCCGGCGCCCGGGTTGCGGCCGCGGTCGTGGGACTCGCCCTGCCAGTAGCGTTCGAAGGCGCGCTCGACGTGCTCGGGCCTGACACCGATGCCACGGTCGGCGACCCGGAACGTCACCGTCGTCTCGTCGGCGTCGGCGCTCACCTCGACCACGGTGTCGCGGGCCGAATATTTGTCCGCGTTGGTGGCGAGCTCGGTGAGGATCGTGGCGAGCGAGTCGCGGTCGCCGAACGCCTTCGGCAGCTCGCCCGGCAGCCGGTCGAGCACCAGCCGGCGGCGCAGATCCTCGGGCAGCTGCCCGGCCGCGTGCCGCAGGCCGTCGACGAGATCGAACGGGCCGGGCGGGTGGACGCCGACCTCACCGTCGTCGCTGGTGGCCGAGAGCAGCCGGTCGACGAGCCGGGCCAGCTCACCGGCGCGGGCGCCGATCACCCGGACGGCTTCCTGGCGCCCGTCCTCGCCGAGGGTCTCCCAGTGGTTGGTGAGCGTGTCCGCGTACCCCTTGATCACGGTGACCGGGGTGCGCAGCTCGTGGCTGGTGACGGCGACGAAAAGGTCGCGGTCCTCGTGCCGGCGGTCCTGGTCGGTGGAGTCCCGGAAGGTGACGACCCGCATCGCGGCCGTGTTGGGCAGATCCCCGGCGGTGACCTTGAGCAGCCGGCCGGACGGCAGCCGGTGGACCAGCACCTGGCCGGGCGGCGGGACCGGGAACTGCAGCGGGCGGCCCAGCATCTCGCCGACGGTACGGCCGGTGAGCTGCTCGGCGGCCGGGTTCCAGAGCTGCACGATGCCGTCGCGGTCGATGATGGTCAGCCCGTCGGAGAGGGCGGCCACCACCGGGCCGTCGCCGTGCACGGGCAGGCCGGCCTGGTCGCCGTACATGTGGCCGATGTTGGTGGCGAGCAGTTCCAGCACGTCGTGGTGCTCGGGGCCGGGCTCGCCGTCCTGTTCGCCGTAGTACACGTGCAGGGAGCCGACGACCAGGCCGCCGATCTCGCACCGGGCGCCGAGCACCCGGTGGTGTTCGCCGTCGAGCTGGGCGGCCGTCTCGTCGTCGAGCGGGACCAGCTGGGTGCGGCTGCCGGTGGTCAGCCGGGCGTCCGCGCGGTCGACCCGGCGGCCCAGCGCGCGGGCGCAGATGCCGCTGGCGGCGATGATCCGGCCGTGCCCGGGGCTGTACTCGGCGAAGCCGGCGCCGAGCCCGCCCAGCACGTCCTGGGCAAGTTGGACGAGCTGGTTCAGCACGGCCAGGCCGGCCTCACCGGCGTTGATCCGCCTCAGAAGCTCGATCTGCCCTCGCGTCAGCGCGGCGTAGTCGGGACGATCCGGCATGTCTGCGAGTCTGCCTCGCTTACGGGCTTTTGGGCAGAGCGGTTGGTGTGGATCTTGCCGCTAACCGGGTCGAGAGTGGCCGGGGTCACACGGGCGGTACCTTCTCGAGGCGATCGAGCACGAATTTCGGCCGGTCGCTGATGATGCCGTCGGGTTGCTGGGCCAGCACCAGATCAAGATCCGGTTCCTCGTTGACCGTCCAGATGTAGGTCTGGTGGCCGGCGGCGCGCAGCGCGGATACCAGCTGCGGGCGGGACCGGATCAGGCCGATCCCCGGACCGGCGATCCGCACGCCGAAGGGCAGCCGGCCGCGGCCCACGCCGGGGGGCACGATCTCCAGCAGGTAGACCGTCGGGATCTCCGGGGCCAGCCGGCGGATCCGGCGCAGGGCCAGAGCCGCGAACGACATGACGGTCACGTGGATGGGATCATCGGGCTTCGGCTCGGCGAGGCCGTACCGGCGCAGCATCTCGACCAGCCGGCGCTCGACGTCGGCGCCGTACCGTGACGGGTGTTTGGTCTCGATGAGCAGGCGCACCGGGCGGCCGCGGTCACGCAGAGCAGTGAGCAGCCGATCCAGCGTGAGCAGCCGGACGTGGTCCGCCAGCCACTCCTCGGCCGCCGAGGCCGGGTGCCAGGAGGCGAAGTCGAGTTCCTCCAGCTGGGCCAGGGTCTTGGCGCTGACCCGGCCGGTGCCGTTGCTGGTCCGGTTGAGCCGCCGGTCGTGCACGCACACCAGATGCCCGTCGCGGGTCAGCCGGACGTCGCACTCCACGCCGTCGGCGCCCTCGTCGAGGGCTCGCAGATAGGCCGCCAGAGTGTGCTCCGGCAGCGCGTCGGCTCCGCCCCGGTGGGCGAAGACCAGAGGTCGCCCGGAGGTCACAGGACGCGGGGTGGCTGACCGTTCTCGCTGACGACATCGCGGCCGTCGCCGGCCCACGCCTGCATGCCGCCGTCGAGGTTACGGACGTTGTCCCACCCGTTGCCCATCAGATACGACACGACCTGGCCGGAGCGCCCGCCGGAGCGGCACACCACCACGACCTCGGTGTCCTGGGGGATCTCGGCGACGCGTGCCGGGACCTCCATCATCGGCAGGTGGTGGGCGCCGGGCGCGTGGCCCGCCGTCCACTCGTCGGGCTCCCGCACGTCGAGCAGGTAGGCCGTGGACTGCACCTGGGACGGCGTCACGCTGGGTACCTGAGGTCCGAACACCCGACCAGCGTAGAGCTACTTCTCCGGGGCCACGACGTCCGGGTTGCCGATGATGAAGTCGGCGAGTTTGTCCTGCTTGACGGCCCGGTACATGTCCATCGTCTTGGGCGTGATCGCCTCGCGGCCCTTGCCGTTGCCGGCGAACGAGCCGTTGTTGCTGCGCAGCAGCACCAGGTCGTTGGCCGCCACCCCCTTGAGGGTGAACATGAAGTCGGCGACCGGTACGCCGCCGGTGTCCAGCACGAAGGCCTTGCCGGCGGCCTTCATCAGCCCGCTGACCTTCACCGGGTTGGTCAGCACGCCGCTGCCGCTGGCCTTCTTGGCCATCGCCTTGATCAGCTGCTGCTGGTGGCGCTGGCGGTCGTAGTCGCCGTTCTTGAGGCCGTAGCGCTGGCGGGCGTAGTCGAGGGCCTCCCAGCCCTCCATCTCCCGGCAGCCCTTCTCGTGCCAGATCGGCGTCTGGGACTTGCCGGTCTTGCGGGCCTCCGCGAGATACATCGGCTTGCCGCCCACCTTGACCATGTGGTGCGACTTGACCCGCTGGTCCACGCACATCTTCACGCCCTTGAGCGCGTCGATGACGCCCTTGAAGCCGTTGAAGTCGATGATGGCCGCGCCGTCGAAGCTGATGCCCGTCGTGTTCTTCAGGGTCTGGGCCATGAGCTGCGCGCCGCCGGCCCAGCCGCCGCCGTTCTGGGCGCCGTGGAAGAACGCCTCGGTGGCCTTGGCGGTGCCGCCCGGATACTTGCTCTTGGCGAAGGCAGGGACCTGCACCTCGGTGTCGCGCGGGACCGAGACGAGGTACGCCTGGTCGTGGCTGGCCGGGATGTGCAGGATGATGATCGTGTCGGCGTGCAGGTCGTCGACGGCCCAGCGCTTGCGCGCGTCCACGCCCATCAGCAGCAGGTCGATCGGGCCCTTGAGGCTGTTGCCGCCTTCGGCCGCCGTCTTCTTGGTGTTGCCGAGCAGGTTGTCCTGGGTGACGGCGCTGGTCGCGCTGCTGACCACCCACTTGGTGCCGACGATGCCGGCGCCGCTGGCCATCATCAGGACCGCGCCGAAGATCAGGGTCGCCTTGGCCCAGACCGGGTCCTTCTTGCCCTTGGTGCCCTTCTTGCCGCCCTTGGGCGGGCCGGGCGGCCCGGCCGGGGCGGTGCGCTTGGGGGCCGTGACGGCGTCCCGATCCAGCGACGAAGCACGTCGGGGGGTCTGGACGGTCATGCGCTCTCCAAGCGGGTCGGGATCCGGGCGGACATCACTGTACGTTCAACTTCGATCTCTTGCGAGGCCTTGTGCGTTTCATATCGATGACACGCAGCGTTAAACAAAGGCGCGGGCCGGCGATCACCGCCGACCCGCGCCCTTTGCCCGGGTTAGTGCCGGATCAGCCGTTGGCCTGGCTCGCCGGCGTCTTCGTCGAGCTCATCCACTCATCCATCTTGTCGGCAGCAACCGCCTTGTACAAAGCAAGAGCCTTCTCCCGATCGGAGACGACGACGCTCTGTCCGGAGATCGTCTGACTGCCCAGGTTGGGGCTCGTGATGAAGGTGAGGTTCTCGCCGCGCAGGCTGCGGAACTGCAGGGCCATGTCGGTCAGTGAGAAGTCCTGGTCGGCGGTGATCGCGCTGGTGGTCGCCTTGAGGAACTCGTTGAGCTTGGCCGGGTTGCTCAGCGTGCCGGTGCTGGCCGCCTTGTCCATCAGCGCCTTGAGGAACTCCTGCTGGTGCTGCATGCGGGCGAAGTCGCCGCGGGCGAACTGCTTGCGCTGGCGGATCCAGTCGAGCGCCTCGGCACCGTTCATGTGCATGGTGCCCTTCTTGAACTTGCGGAACGGCTTGTGGATCGAGGTGATGCTCTGCTCGACCTTGAGGTCCACGCCGCCGAGCGCGTCGGTGACCTCCTTGAAGCCGCCGAAGTCGATCGCCAGCACGTGGTCGAGGTGCACGTCGGTCATGCACTCCACGGTCCGTACGGCGCGGGGCAGACCACCGAAGGCGAACGCCGCGTTGATCTTGGCGCGGCTGCCGCTGCTGCAGTCTGCCGAGTTACCGGAGGGGATCTGCACCCACAGGTCGCGGGGGATCGACACCAATTGGGCGGACTTGTGGTCGGCCGGGATGTGCATGACGATCAGCGTGTCCGCACGCCACTCGTTGGTGTCTTCCTTGGTCGCGTCCGGGTCCCGTGAGTCGCTGCCGACCAGCAGGATGTTGAGCGCGCCGTCGACGGTCTTGACCGGGCGGCCCTTGGTGATGTCGGAGAAGGCGTCGGTGCGCTTGAGGTCGTCGTTGAGACCGTTGGCGTAGCCGTACAGCGAGATGCCGGCGACCAGACCGCCGACCAGCACCACCGCGCCGACGACCATCGCGATCCGGCCCCAGCGCGGCTTGCGCTTGCCCTTGTACGGCCGCCCGGGGTAGTTGCCGCCGCCACCGGGTCCCCGGGGCGGGCCGGCCGGTCCGCCGGGGCCGCCACCCGAGCCGCGCGGCGGCCAGTCGTCGTAACCACGCGGCACACCGGCGCGGGCCGATGCGGGACCGCCGCCGCCGGCGCGGCCCGAACCGGGCACGGAGGCCCGGCTCATCGAGCCCGGCACGGAAGCCCGGCCGGAGGAGCTACCCCAAGGGGACGTGGTCGCAGACATGACTTCAGGTTACGTACCCGGAACCGGGCATAGCGTGCATCGACACTGGCGCGGCACGAAGGGAGGAGACAATTACTGTTCGTGAAACGTTCACTACCGTGGCGAAATGCTCAGCCCTTGAAGAAGTCGATCGTGCGGCGCAGGCCCTCTTCCGGCCCGACCTGCGGTTCGTAGCCGAGCAGGGTGCGGGCCAGGGTCAGGTCCGGGCGGCGCTTCTCCGGGTCGTCGGCCATCCGCTCGACCAGATCGATCTCCGAGTCGCTGCCGCACAGCCGCACGATCAGCTCGGCCAGCTCGAGCATGGTCAGCTCGTGCTCGGTGCCGCAGTTGATCGGGCCGGTCTCGTCCGAGTCGAGCAGCAGCAGGATGCCGCGGACCAGGTCGTCGACGTAGGTGATCGACCGGGTCTGTGCACCGGTGCCGTGCACGGTGATCGGGGCACCGCGCAGCGCCTGGCTGATGAAGGTGGGGATGGCCCGGCCGTCGTCGGGGCGCATCCGCGGGCCGTACGTGTTGAAGATGCGCACGATCGCGGTGGAGAGGTTGTGGAAGCGGTGGTAGCCCATCGTGGCCGCCTCGGCGAACCGCTTGGACTCGTCGTAGACCGACCGCACGCCGATCGGGTTGACGTTGCCCCAGTACGACTCCGGCTGCGGGTGCACCAGCGGGTCGCCGTACGCCTCGGAGGTCGACGCCATCAGGAAGCGCGCCGCGTCCGCGACCGCCCGGTCGAGCAGCGCGAGCGTGCCCACCGAGCCGACCTTGAGGATCTCCAGCGGCAGCTTGGCGAAGTCGGTGGGGCTGGCCGGGGACGCCATGTGCAGGATGGCGTCGAAGCGCTCGGCCATCGCCGGGTGCGCGGGCAGGCCCTGGACGAGGTCGGCCTCGATCAGGGTGAAGCGCGGCTCGCCGGCCAGGTGGGCCACGTTCTCCTTGGCCCCGGTGACGAAGTTGTCGATCGCCACGACGGTGCAGCCCCGGTCCACGAGAGCGTCGACGACGTGGGACGGCACGAAGCCGGCGCCGCCGCTGACGAGAATCCGATGGCCTGCGCCGTACCGCTGTTGCACTGACATGGACGACACTCTAAGCGAACGGGGCCGACGCGCATTTCGCGCGTCGGCCCCGGCCGGTACTGCCTGTCCGTCAGTGAGCGCCGAAGCCGGTCAGCGACCGCACCTCGAGCTCGGCGTACTTGTCCGCGTCCGTCTCCTTCGAGATCACCGTGCCGATCCAGCCGCAGAGGAAGCCGATCGGGATCGAGATGATGCCGGGGTTGCTGAGCGGGAACCAGTGCCAGTCGCTGTCCGGGAACATCGCCGTCGGCGAGCCGGAGACGACGGGCGAGAAGAACACCAGCAGCACGGCGGAGAGCAGACCGCCGTAGATGGCCCACAGCGCCCCGGAAGTGTTGAACCGCTTCCAGAACAGGCTGTAGAGGATCGCCGGCAGGTTGCCCGAGGCGGCCACCGCGAAGGCGAGCGCCACCAGGAAGGCCACGTTCAGGCTCTGGGCGAAGATCGACAGCAGGATCGCGATGGCGCCGATGATGAACGCCGAGATCCGGGCGACCCGTACCTCGTCGCGCTCCGACGCCTGGCCGCGCTTCATGACGCTGGCGTAGAAGTCGTGCGCCACGCTCGACGACGACGCCAGGGTCAGGCCGGCCACCACCGCGAGGATGGTGGCGAAGGCGACCGCCGCGATGATGGCGAGCAGCACCGCGCCGCCCGTGTCACCACCGAAGTAGTCGATGCCCAGCGCCTGCGCCAGCTGCGGCGCGGCCGTGTTGCCGGCCTTGTCCTGGGCGGTGATCGCCTTGCCGCCCACCAGAGCCGCCGCGCCGAAGCCCAGGGCCAGGGTGAACAGGTAGAACGTGCCGATGATGCCGATCGCCCAGAGCACGCTCTTGCGGGCGATCTTGCTGGTCGGCACGGTGTAGAACCGGGTCAGGATGTGCGGCAGGCCAGCCGTGCCGAGCACCAGGGCGATGCCGAGCGACAGCAGGTCCATCTTGCTGTAGAACGTCTTCGCCGCATCACCGGCTGTCTCGACGCCGTACCGCAACCCGGGTTCCAGGAACGCGGAACCCTTGCCGGACTGTTCGGCGGCGTCACCGAGCAGCGACGACAGGTTGAACTTGTAGTGCGCCAGCACCAGCAGCACCATCAGCAGGGCGCCCGTCATCAGCATGAACGCCTTGACGATCTGCACGTACGTGGTGCCCTTCATGCCGCCGACCACGACGTACACGATCATGAGCGCGCCGACCATGATGATCGTGGCGATCTTGGCGGTGTCGGCGTCCATGCCCAGGAACGTGGTGCCGGGCTTGATCCCGAGCAGCAGGCTGACCAGCGCACCGGCGCCGACCATCTGGGCGATCAGGTAGAAGATCGACACCACGATGGTGGAGACGGACGCCGCCGTGCGCACCGGGCGCTGACGCATCCGGAACGCCAGCACGTCGGCCATCGTGTACCGGCCCGAGTTGCGCAGGAACTCGGCCACCAGCAGCAGCGCGACGAGCCAGGCGACCAGGAAGCCGATCGAGTACAGGAAGCCGTCGTAGCCGTACAGGGCGATGAGGCCGGCGATGCCCAGGAACGAGGCCGCCGACATGTAGTCGCCGCCGATCGCCATGCCGTTCTGGAAGCCCGAGAACGACCGGCCACCGGCGTAGAAGTCGGTCGCCGTCTTGGTCTGCCGGCTCGCCCAGATGGTGATGGCCAGGGTGATCGCGACGAAGATCAGGAACAGCGTGATGGTCAGGGTGCGGCTCGTCGAGGAGCTGGCCTCGGCCGCGAGGTAGAGGTGGGGTTCCATTACTTGGCCGCCTCCGTGTCGGTCTCGGGGGCGTCGTCCGTGCGGGCGGCGGGAGTCGCCGCACTGCGGGCTGCGGCACCGGCCGTCAGGTCCTCACGGATCTTGTCGGCGGTCGGGTCGATCTGCCGGGCCGCGAACCGGGAGTAGTACCAGGCGATCACGAACGTCGAGACGAACTGCAGCAGGCCGAGCAGCAGCGCGACGTTGATGTTCCCGATGAGCTTCACGGACATGAAGCCCCGGGCGTACGCCGAGAGCAGGACGTAGAGCGCGTACCAGAGGAAGAACGCGACGGTCACGGGGAAAATGAAGTTGCGCAGCTTGCGGCGCAACCCGGCGAATTCATCGGATCGCTGGACCTCGAGATACTTCTCGGTCGGGGTCGTTTCGGTTGTCAACGTGGCTCACCACCTTCGTGGGGGCGGGTCTTTTCCGCACCGTACGAAGCAGTGGTGGCGATCACTGGCTGCCGGTCGTCAGGTGCGCCGAGCGGCGCCCCTGTTGCGCTTACCGGTCGAGCCCGCGGTACCTGCCGCGGAAGTGGAGCAAAGGGACGAGCCCGGCGTCATCGAGCTGAATCGTCTCGATCGTCGCTTCCACCAGCAGGCCCCAGCCGTACGGCCGCTGTCCGTCCAGCCGGCAGCCCGCCCACGTGCCCGCGCCCGCCGGCACCCGGCCGTAGTCCGTCTCGGTCCAGTCGTCGCCGGCGAAGAGACCACCCGGGGCGGGCATCAGGCCGGCGAAACGATCGGCCAGTTGCTGGTCGCCGGGGCCGAGCGGGGTGACGGCGAAACGACCGGCCACCGAGACGGCGTCCCAGAAGTCGCTCTCCTCGTCGACCAGTCCCAGCACGCGGCCGGGCTCCCCGTCGGCGACCAGCATGGAGGAGACGGTGAGACCGGCGGGCCCGGGCGCGGTCCAGAGCGTGACGGGCGCGGCCAGCCGCCCGCGCAGCCGCCGCACCGCGGACTTGTCCTGCTCCGGGGTGGCGAACGGGTCACTGGAGTGGATGTGCGCGCCGGGCTCGACAGGTTTCACGGGAAACATTGTGCCGCCCGCGGCGGTAATATCGGTCGCGTGAACACCGCGTGCCCGCAGAGCTGGCGCCCGTCCTAGCGACGGCCGCCACTTCCGCACGCGCGGGCCGTCCCATCGGACGGCCCGTTCTGTGTTTCCCGGGTCGTCCACGACCTCCCAGGGAGACAGAAATGACCACCCAGACACTGAGCCTCGAGGACCGGATCGCCGCAAGGCCCGGCGACTTCCGCGTGCTGACCGGTGACCGGCCCACCGGGCCGCTGCACCTCGGCCACTACTTCGGCACCCTGCGCAACCGGGTGCGCCTCCAGCAGAGCGGCGTCGACCTGGTCGTGGTCGTCGCCGACTACCAGGTGCTGACCGACCGCGACGTCGCTGAACGGCTGGTGCCCACGGTCGAGGGGCTGATCCTCGACCACCTCGCCGCCGGGCTCGACCCGGACCGGGCGACGATCTTCACGCACAGCGCGGTGCCGGCGCTCAACCAGCTCGTCCTGCCGTTCCTCAGCCTGGTCAGCGTGCCGGAGCTGCAACGCAACCCGACCGTCAAGGACGAGATCGCGCACTCCCGGCAGAGCTCGGTCAGCGGGCTGATGTTCACCTACCCGGTGCATCAGGCCGCCGACATCCTGTTCTGCAAGGGCAACCTGGTGCCGGTCGGCCAGGACCAGCTGCCGCACGTCGAGGTCACCCGGACGGTGGCCCGGCGGTTCAACGAGCGCTACGGGCCGGTCTTCCCGGTGCCCGAGGCGCTGCTGGGCGCCGCGCCGCTGCTGCTGGGCACCGACGGGACGAAGATGAGCAAGAGCCGCGGCAACGCGATCGCCCTGTCGGCCACCGCGGACGAGACCGCCCGGCTGATCCGCGGGGCCAGGACCGACGCCGACCGGCACATCACCTTCGACCCGCAGGCGCGGCCGGAGGTGTCCGGGCTCGTCCAGCTCGCCGCGCTGTGCCTGGACCAGGACCCGCACGAGGTGGCCGCGACGATCGGTGCCGCCGGGGCCGCCGCCCTGAAGCGGACGGTCACCGAGGCGGTCAACGAGTTCCTGGCGCCGATGCGGGCGCGGCGGGCCGCGTACGCGCAGGAACCGGGTCTGGTGCGGGAGGTGCTGCGGACCGGCAACGCGCGGGCCAACGCCGTCGCGGACCAGACCCTGAAAGAGGTACGGGAGGCGATGGGCACCCTTTACTGACGTGCGGTCACCGTGGCCAGCAGCTCGGGCATCCGCCTGTCCAGCATCGGACCGGCCAGGTGGAGCCCGAGCAGCAGGGCACCGGCGCCGTAGACCAGGCCCAGCGGCAGGCCGACCCACAGCCAGACGTCATGGGCCAGGAACGCGACGAGCTGCATCGGCACGGTGATCAGCGCCGCGCCGAACAGGGCCGCGAAGGTCAGCAGGCCCTTGGCCATGCCGCCGCCCGAGGACAGGGCGAACGGGTTGGCCGTGTCGGGCAGCGCGTAGGCGACCCGGACCGAGATCGGCAGGACCAGGGCGAGGCCGACGCCGTACGCCGCGGCCAGCATGCCGACCAGGGCAGGGATCGTCTCCGGGCGGCCCACGGCGACTCCCACCACGATCGCGATCACCAGCAGCGACGGGACCACGTACACGGAGAAGCCGGCGACCCGCGAGGTCAGCTCGAGCCGGCCCGGGACGCCGGCCACGACGTTGGCCGCGTAGGCACTGCCCTCGAAGCCGAACTGGTTGGCCAGGCTCACCGCGGCCAGCGCGCCGACGAAGATCAGCATGCCGGTCGGGGCGCCGGCGGTGCCGCTGCTCACGCCGATGAAGACGGGCAGGAAGATCCCGACCACGCTGAACGTGATGAGACTGGCCCGCCGCCGCGTCTCGCGCCACCAGTACCGCATCTCGCGGGCGGTCAGCGCGCCGAACCGGGTGCGGGGCAGCCAGGCCGGCACGAGCTGGGCGACCGGCTTGCGCGCCGACGCCGCCCGCTCCCGCCGGGCGGACCGGCCGACCGAGCCGAGCATCGCGCGTTCGAGGGTCGCCGACCACCACCACAGCAACAGGCCGATCGTGGCCAGGACCAGGACAAGCTTCACCGGTACGGCCCACAGCCGGCCCGCCGCCACATCCAGACCCATGCTGTACGGCGCCCCGAACGGCGTCCAGGCGACGACGTCGGCCACCCGGGCGACACCGGTCCAGTCGGCGTTCTCGGCCCCGGCGAGCGCGGCCAGTTGCAGCGGCCCGAGCAGCGCGGCGACACAGGCCAGCAGCACGGTGGCCAGATCGCGGGCCCGCCGCGACCGCAGTGCCGTCGCGAAGGCGCTGGTCAGCGACCGGCTGATCGCCGCGCAGAGCAGGATGCCGGTCACCACGCCGACGAACTGGACGAGGGCGGCACCCGGCCCGCCGAGCCGGGCCGCCGAGTCGACCATGCCCAGCGTCCCGGCGAACGTGGCCAGCGCGGGCACCCCGGCCAGCGACGCGACGAACAGGCCCCGGATCAGCGTGCGCCGGGGCAACGGCAGCAGCGCGAAGCGGGCGGGATCGAGGGACTCGTCCACGCCGAAGAAGACCAGCGGCAGGAACAGCCAGCCCAGCACCAGCAGACCGCCGGCCAACGGCAGGGCCACCTCGGCGGCCCGCTGCTCACCGAGCAGGCCGGGCAGGCTGAACAGGGCGTAGCCGCCGACCGCGGCGCACGCGGCGAGGACCGCGCCGAGCACGAACAGGGCCACCCGCCAGGTCTGACCCCGCAGGCCGTTCGCGGTGATGCGCAGTTTCAGCTTGACGAAGTGCCGGACGCCTACAGCCACGCGAGTTCCGACCCGGTCGCTGTCCGGCCGCCGACGACCTCGACGAAGACGTCCTCCAGCGAGCGCTCGCCGCGGACCTCGGCGAGCGTGCCGCCCAGCCGGATCGAGCCGTCGGCGAGGATCGCGACGTGGCTGCACAGCCGCTCGACCACGGCCATCACATGGCTGGAGAAGACGACCGTGCCGCCGCCGGAGACATAACGCTGCAGGATGTCGCGGATCAGCGCGGCGGACACCGGGTCGACCGCCTCGAACGGCTCGTCCAGCACCAGCAGCCGGGGCGCGTGCAACATGGCACAGGCCAGGCCGATCTTCTTCTTCATGCCCGCGGAGTAGTCGACGACCAGGGTCCGGTTGTCGGCGCCCAGAGCCAGGACGTCCAGCAGCTCGGCGGAGCGCTGATCGACGACGTCGGCATCCATCCCGCGCAACAGCCCGTGGTACGCCAGCAGCTCGGTGCCGGTGAGCCGGTCGAAGAGGCGTACGCCGTCGGGCAGCACGCCGATCCGGGCCTTCGCCGCGGCCGGGTCGGCCCACACGTCGTACCCCAGGATCCGGGCCTGGCCCGCGTCGGGCCGCAGCAGGCCGACGGCCATCGACAGGGTGGTGGTCTTGCCGGCGCCGTTGGGGCCGAGCAGGCCGAAGAACGAGCCGGCCGGTACGTCGAGATCGATGCCGGCGACCGCCAGCTTGGTGTCGAACCGCTTGACGAGACCACGCAGCGCGAGCGCCGGATCCGGGCTCAGGCGCTGGTGGGGAACCGTCATGCCCCCGAACCTAACGGTTGGTAAGTGGCCCGGGCCACCCCTGCGGACGGTCCGGGCCACTTGTCACACCTGGAAAGGGTGGACCCCCGTTCAGCCCACCCGTTCGATCACGGCGCGCCGGATGAGGAACTTGCCCGCCTCGCGGACCTCCTCGAAGGCGGCGTTGTTGAGCAGCACACAACTGCCCGACGGGGTCGCCACCTTGACGGTGATGCTCTTGTTGTTGTCGAGGTTCGTCACCTTGAGCGTGGTGCCGATCGGGAACGTGCCGCTGGACGCCGCCGGTGCGCCGGCCTCACCGGACAGGGTCACGGTCGAGCCCTTGCAGACGACGTCGCCGGTCGCCCCGCCGGCCGGCGCCTTTGTCGGGGCGGCCTTGGTGGGGGCCTGGGCTGGGGCCTTCGTCGGGGGCTTGGTGGCCGCCTTTGTCGGCGCGGCCTGCACGTTGCCGGTGCAGCCGGCGGCCGCGCGGCGCTGGTTGATCAGGTCGACGACGGCCTGCCGGTTGGCGATGCGCGCGTCCGAGAGGGCGTCCGGGTTGGCCCGCTGACCGGCGATGAAGTCCAGGTTGTTGCGCAGGGCGCCGTCAAGGCCCGCGCAGTTCTCGCCCGCGCTGCTCATGCCGGTGCTCACCGCGAACGCCCCGCCGGCCAGTGTCGCGGCCGCCACGCCGATCAGCAGTTTCCGGGCCCGGCCGCTCGTCCTGTTCCTGCGGTACATGCAGCGCTCCTTCGCATTCGTCCGGCTGCCCCGTTGCAGCATCGTTAGCTACGGGGCGGGCGCCGCGAAGAGTTCAGACAAGTTTCTTAAATATTGTTAAGGGTGATCCTCAGAGACGAAGCGACTCCGGGGCGTGCAACCGCAGCATCGTCGCCCCGATGTCGGCCGGCACCCGGCGCTTGCTCACCAGCGAGCCGACCACCATGACCAGGAACGCCAGCGGCACGGTCCAGGCCGCGGGCTGCTCGATCAGCTGCGCCGGCCAGCCGGACAGCGGCGGGCCCAGCACCGTGATCAGCACCGCGGCCATCGCGGCCCCGCCACCGGCCAGGATGCCCGCCACCGCGCCGACATCGGTGAGCCCCCGCCACCAGATGCCGAGCACGAGCAGCGGGCAGAAACTCGACGCGGCCACGGCGAAGGCCAGCCCGACCACGCGCGAGACATCCATGTTGGCGACGTAGATCGACAGCGCCATCGGCACGATGGCGGCGAGCACGGTGGCCAGCCGGAAGTCCCGCACGGAACCACCCCGGTCGGCGTGCAGGATGTCGGTGAAGACCACTCCGGCGACGCTGGTGAGCAGGCCCGACGAGGTGGACAGGAACGCGGCCAGGGCGCCGGCGGTGACCAGGGCACCGAGGAACTGGCCCAGGTGTCCGCCGCCGAGCGCGGCCTCGGGCAGGAGCAGCACCACGGCGTCGGTGCGGCCGGTCATCAGCAGCTGCGGGGTGTAGATCCGGCCGAGGACGCCGTACAGGGTGGGCAGCAGGTAGAAGCAGCCGACCAGGGCGAGAACCACCAGGGTCGTGCGCCGGGCCGAAGCGCCGTCGGGGTTGGTGTAGAAGCGGACCAGCACGTGCGGCAGGCCCATCGTGCCCAGGAACGTGGCGAGGATCAGCGAATAGGTGGCGAAGAGCGTGGTGTCGCCGCCGGGCAGCAGCCAGTCGGCGCCGCGGTTGTCGTCGACGGAGCTGACCTCGGGCACGGCCTCACCGGCCGCGAAGGTGCGCTCCTCGCCCTCGACGACCCGGCTCTGCGAGCCGTCGGGCAGCGTGAGGGTCGCCGCGTCGGTGAAGGTCACGGTCGTGGTCGCCGAGAACGTCGGGCCGGCCGGGGGCGTCACGGCCGGGCGTCCGTCCGACTGCCACTGCATGACCAGGAAGATCACCGGTACGGCCAGAGCGGTGAGCTTCAGCCAGTACTGGAACGCCTGCACAAAGGTGATCGCCCGCATCCCGCCCAGTGCCACGTTCGCGGTGACGACCAGGCCGACGAGCAGCGCACCCCACTCGTACCGGCCGCCGGTGACCGTGGTGAACGTCAGGCCGGCGCCCTGCAGCTGCGGCACCAGGTAGAGACAGCCGATGAAGACGACGAAGACGGTGGCGAGCCGGCGCAGCACCGGCGACCGCAGCCGCACCTGGCAGAAGTCCGGCAGGGTGAACGCACCCGAACGGCGCAGCGGGGCGGCGACGAACAGCAGCAGGGCGAGATAGCCGGCCGCGAACCCGACGGGATACCAGAGCACGTCGACGCCGTAGCGCAGCACCAGGCCGGCGACGCCGAGGAAGGACGCGGCGGAGAGGTACTCGCCACTGATCGCGGCGGCGTTCCAGCTGGGGCTGACCGAACGGGAGGCGACCAGGAAGTCGGAGGTGGTGCGGGCGAAGCGCAGCCCGTACGCGCCGATCCCGACCGTGATCAGCACGACCAGGATCAGCCCCGGGATGACGTACGGGTTCACCCTTCCGGCCTGTTGATGACGGCGGTGAAGTCCTGCTCGTTGCGTTCGGCCCAGCGCACGTAGGCCCAGCCGACCCCGATCAGGAACGGGAAGGAGAGCAGGCCCAGCAGCAGCCAGGGCAGGTTGACGCCGAGCAGTTTGGCCCGGCCGACCGCGGGCGCCACGGCGAACAGCAGCGGCAGCGCGCCGAGCCCGGTGACCACGACCAGTGAGAGTCGCAGGGCGAGCGCCAGCTGGGCCCGTACCAGCCCCTTGACCAGCGCCTCACCGACCGGCGTCTGCTCGGCGAGGTCGGCCCGGGCGGGGTCGGGCGCGGGCCGGCGCGCGGCAGCCTCACCGAGGACGACGCGGGTACGCCGTACCTTGGTGCCGTCCGTCGGGTCGCCGTCCATGCCCGGCAGTCTTGCCGCCGCCGCGCCGATGTCAAGACACGACCTCGGCACGGCGGGCGCGGCTGCCTCCCCGGTCAGTACGAGGGGTAGTCGCCCGGGCAAGTTGACGGTGCGGGCGCCGGCTTGTGCGCCAGCAGATCCCGGGCCTGGTGCCGCCCCAGGTTCCAGCCGCGCCAGTCTTCCTCGTTCTGCTTGAGATCGGCGGCGATCGGGGCCAGCGCGCAGTTCCGGTTGGCACCGGTCAGCCGGTCCAGGGCCGGGACCGCGTCGGCCGAAAGGTTCGACAGGTAGCGAGTGTCGATCCGGTCGGTCTGCTCGTACCGGGTGACGTTGTGGTCGGCGATCAGCCGGTCCGGATTGGCACCGGCCAGAGCGAGCAACGCCAGCACCCCGGCGGCGACCACGGCCCGGGGCAGCCACAACGCGGTGAGCCGGATGCCCGCGATCAGGATCAGCACGAAGACGAGGCCCAGCCACAACTCGCAGAGCGAGACGAGCAGGCGCAGCCGGGTCAGGCCGTACGTGTCGGCGTAGAGGTCCATGCGATGCGTGGCGGAGGCGACCACGACCAGGGTCAGCAGGGAGAGAGCGCCGAGGATCACGCGGATCAGGACGCGGTCGGTGCGGGTGTCCCGCGGAGCCCAGCGGGCCGCCCCGGCGAGAACCACGAGCGTCAGTCCGGTGACGACCAGCAGCTGCCAGAAGCCGCCGCGGGCGTACTCGGCGTAGGTCAGGCCGTCGGTGTCGAGAACATGCTTCGACCCTCCGAATAGGACGGTCAGCTGGACGGCGACGAACATGGCGAACAGCAGCACCAGTAACGTCAACGGCACCGCCCACTCGAGCCGGGCGACCCGACGACCACCGGGCCGCTCCAGCCCGTCAAGATCCGGCGGCGCGGCCCGCAGATACGCGGCGCCGCCGAGCACGAACGCTGTGACGACGAAGATGAAGACCCAGCGGAAAACGGTGACGCCGTTGATGTCCGGCATCGCCCGGCCGACCAGATCGGCGAACGCGGCATCGGCCGAGGCGAACAACGAACCGAAGACAACGAGCAGTGCAACCGAGACGGAAACCGTGGCGGTGACCCGCAGACCCTTGCCGCCACCCTTCGCGCGGACGGCGGTGAGCCCGCGCCGGACCCAGGGGAGGGCGCGGAAGCTCGCGAGTGGAGCCATGAGCACGGCGACGACCATCGCCCGCAGGGATCGTCCACCGGCTACGGCCAGGGCACCGGTGATCGCGGCGGTGCACAGGCAGAGGAAGAACAGCCAGCCCGCGGCCCGGAATGTGCCGACCGCGAGCAGGGCGACGGTGGCTGCTGACCAGAAGTAGCGGGCGTTGCTCAGGGTTCGGGGGCCGCGGCGGACGAGCGGGGCAGGGCCGGCTGTTTTCGGCTCGGGATCGGGCACGACTCGGGCGACGACCAGTGCGGCGACGCCTGCGATCGCGGTGACGAACCAGCCGACGCCGGCGCGGTCGAGGGGGACGCTGAGGGCGGCCACCGCGGCGGCGACCAGGAGGGCGACGATGGTTGCGCGGGAGGCCGGGCGGGTGGGGCCGGGCCAGCGGTTGCCGAACAGGGATACGTCGGCCCATGGTCCGTGCAGTTGGGCTACCTGTAGGGCGGCCGGTTGTGCGCCGGGAGAGCCTGGCTGCCTCGGTGTCTGCTGGGCCGGGCCTGATCTTGCCTGGCCTTGTTGTGCGGGGCCTTGTTGTGCGGGGCTTTGTTGTGGCGGGCTTTGTCGTGCTGCGCCT
This sequence comes from Actinoplanes sp. CA-051413, assembly GCF_050955795.1. Taxonomy (NCBI): domain Bacteria; kingdom Bacillati; phylum Actinomycetota; class Actinomycetes; order Micromonosporales; family Micromonosporaceae; genus Actinoplanes; species Actinoplanes sp. CA-051413. The sequence continues at coordinate 9,771,067 of NZ_CP192100.1, read as the reverse complement.
TGGTGTGCGAGGCCGGGTGTCGCCAGGGCGGGTTGTGCGTGGCTGGTCTGGGCGGTGGCCAGGGCAGTTCCACTTGCGGGGGCGCCCGATTGGTCGGCGTTCTGTGCTCGGATCCAATCGGGGGTTGCCACCCGCTTCGTCTGAGCCAGCGGCTCGGCAGGTGTTGGGGTGGCGACGGGCCCGCCCGGTGCGGCTGCCGGACCGGGTCCGGTTGGCGAGGCTGCGGTTTGGGTGGGGAGCGGGGGCGCAGCTGGGCCGCCGGCGGGGCTGCCGCCTGCCGGGCCGGCGCCTGCGGGGCTGGCGCCGCCCGAGCCGCCGGCTGGCGACGCCGGCGGCCGTACCGAAGGCGCAGCCGCCGGTGCCGGCGGAACCACCCGAGTCGGCCGGGACGACGCAGGTCCGACCTTGACCTTGTCGTCTGTCGAGCCGGTGCCGCCCGACGCAGCCGACGAAGGAGCGGGCGTCGCCGCCGCAGCTGTCTGATCGCCCGCTGAGTGATCAGGCGCGCCAGCCGGTTCGTTCTCGGGCGTCGAGGCTTGATTCGTGGACACGGTGAGTTCCTCCTCCAGGAGGGTGAGAGCCGAACTGCATCAAGAGAGCGAGGGAAGACCCGGCTGCAAGGGCAAAGTCACATGAATAAGGCAGCCCGGCCGCTGCGCCTGCACAGTCGTCCCAGGTGGGTTGGCGGTCGGGGGCCGGGCCGGATCGACGACGGCGATCGTTCCGCCGTGGAGCTGGACCACCCAGTGGGCGATCGCCAGGCCCAGCCCCGTGCCTCCGTCCTTGGCTCGTTCGCCCCGGGTGAAGCGTTCGAAGACCCGGTCGCGGTCGGCCGGCGGGATGCCTTCGCCCTCGTCCGCCACCGCCACCACCACGTGGTCGTCGTGGCGTTCGGCCCGGACGGTGACCGTGCCGCCCGGTGGGCTGTGCCGGGCCGCGTTGTCGAGCAGGTTGGCGAAGACCTGGTGCAGGCGTTCGCAGTCGCCTTCTATGCGCAGGGCCGGGGCCGCGACCACGAAGTGGACGTCCTGGCCGGCCCCGTCCGCGTTCACTGTTGCTTCGCGGATCACGTCGTTCAGGAAGCTTCGGACGTCGATCGGTGCGCTGGCCATCGGGACGACGCCGGCGTCGAGGCGGGACAGGTCGAGCAGTTCCGTGACCAGGCGGCCGAGGCGTTCGGTCTGGGTCAGGGCGGTGCGCATTGTGTCCGGCTCCGCGTCGGAGACGCCGTCGACGATGTTTTCCAGGAGGCCGCGGAGGGCGGTGATGGGGGTGCGGAGTTCGTGCGAGACGTTGGCGATCAGCTCGCGGCGTTGCCTGTCCGCTGCGGCCAGGTCTGCGGCCATCTGGTTGAACGCCGTGGCCAGCTCGCCGATCTCGTCGCGCGACGTGGCCCGGACCCGGCGGGTGTAGTCGCCGCGGGCCATCGCCCGGGCCGCGTCGGTCATCTCCCGCAGCGGGACCGTGGTGCCGTGCGCCGCCACCTGCAGGGTGACCAGCCCCAGGGCGACCGCGATCGCGAACCAGGACAGCTCCACGCGCATGAAGTCGAGGCTCCACCAGAAGATCAGCAGGCCGACGCCGCCGGCCAGGCCGAGCGCCACCGACAGCTTCGCCTTGATCGAGCGGACCGGGTCGAGCGGGCGGGGCAGCAGGCCGAGCGCCGGCGCCAGCCAGCCGAGGGCCAGGCTCAGCGGCCGCGACACCCAGCGCAGCAGGCGGCTGAGCAGCGGGGAGTTCATCGTTCGACTTCCAGGGCGTACCCGACGCCGTGGACCGTGCGGATCAGGTCGGCGCCCAGCTTGCGGCGCAGGCCCTTGATGTGGCTGTCGACGGTCCGGGTGCCCGAGGCGTCGGCCCAGCCCCACACGTCGGCGAGCAGCCGTTCCCGGGGCAGCACCGTGCGGGGCCGGCCGGCCAGGTGCACGAGCAGGTCGAACTCCGTGGGGGTCAGCTTGGCCTCGACGCCGGCCCGCTGGACGCGGCGCTCGGCCAGGTTGATCTCCAGGTCGCCGAAGCGCAGCAGCTGTGACTCCCCCGGGGTGGGCTCGCTCGGGGTGGAGCTGCGGCCGGCCCGGCGGAGCAGGGCGTGCACCCGGGCGGTCAGCTCGCGCATCGAGAACGGCTTGGTGAGGTAGTCGTCCGCGCCGACCGCCAGGCCGACCAGCAGGTCGGTCTCGTCGTCGCGAGCCGTGAGCATGAGGACCGGCACGCCGCGTTCGGCCTGGATGCGCCGGCAGACCTCGAGGCCGTCGAAGCCGGGCAGCATGACGTCGAGGACGATCGCGTCCGGCCGGGTGCGCCGGGCGGCGTCGACCGCGCTGGGGCCGTCGCCGGCGATGTCGACCTCGAAGCCCTCCGCGCGCAGCCGGGCGGCCACTGCCTCGGCGATGGTGCGTTCGTCCTCGACAACGAGGACCCTCTTTGCCGTCACAGCGCCCCCTCTGCTCCGCCCCGCATCGTGCGTGGCCGGTGCAAGGCCGGCATGCCCCCGTGACCGCCGGTCCGCCCCGCGTCGAGCAGCCTATTGATCAGTCGTGCAGGGGCGGGGGTGGCTTTGTGGACAACCTGTGAAGATGATCGGCCTGTGGATAACTCTGGGGATAACGCTGTGAGCTTGTGGATAACGCTGTGGATCGGGTGGGGGTAACGGGGGATTCAGCGGGTCCAGTCGTGTTTCGCGGCGCGGATGAGCTTGTCCTTCAGCTCCCGGGTGTGGCGCCGGCTCACCGGCAGTTCGGCGCCGTCGATCGCCACGACGTAACCCGATTGGGTGAGCCGGAGCTCCGCGACCAGGCGCAGCTGCACCAGGTACGAGCGGTGGATCCGGACGAAACCGGCGTCCGCCCAGCGCTCGGCCAGCGTCGCCAGCGACACCCGGACCAGGTGGGACGCGTCGACCGTGTGCAGCCGGGCGTAGTCACCCTGCGCCTCGACCCAGCGCACCGACGAGCGGGGCAGCATCCGGGTGGTGCCGGCCAGCTCGACCGGGATGCTCGGCTCGTCCTGCGGCTTCGCCGGTGCCGGGGGCGGGGTGGCGCGCAGGCCGGCGACGCGGCGCAGCGACTCACCCAGCCGCTCGGAGCGGACCGGCTTGCGGACGTAGTCGGTCACACCCAGGTCGAACGCGTCCACCGCGCCGTCGTCGTACGCGGTCACGAACACGATCGCCGGCGGCCGGGCGAACCGGTGCAGGATCCGGGCCAGCTCCATCCCGTCCAGCCCGGGCATCCGGATGTCCAGGAACACCGCGTCGACCTCGGTGTCCCGCAGCACCCGCAGCGCCTCGGTGGCGTCGCCGGCCCGGTGCACGAAGGCGACCCGGTCATCGGCGTTGAGCAGGTACGCGAGCTCGTCCAGGGCCGGCGGCTCGTCATCCACAGCCAGCACGACCAGGCTCATGCCCGTACCCCGGGATGGAATTTCGGCACCCGCATGCTCACTTTCGTCCCCGCGCCCGGCGCGGTCTCCACCACCAGCCCGAAGTGGTCTCCGAACACCGAGCGCAGCCGCTCGTCCACGTTCGAGAGCCCGACGTGCTGTCCGGCGTCGTCGTCGCGGGCGTTGACCGCCTCGGCGATGCCCGCCGCGAGCACCGCCGGGTCCATGCCGACCCCGTCGTCCTCGACCGTGATGTGGCATTCGGCACCCGCGTCCCGGGCCTCGATGCTCACCATACCGACGCCCGGCTTACGCGACAGTCCGTGCCGGACCGCGTTCTCCACCAGCGGCTGCAGGCACAGGAACGGCAGGCCGACCGGCAGCACCTCGGGGGCGATCTGCAGGCGGACCTGCAGCCGGTCGCCGAACCGGGCGCGTTCGATGGTCAGGTACCGGTCGATCGAGCGCAGTTCCTCGGCCAGGGTGGTGAAGTCGCCGTGCGCGCGGAACGAGTAGCGGGTGAACTCGGCGAACTCCAGGATCAGCTCGCGGGCGCGTTCCGGGTCGGTGCGCACGAAGGAGGCGATGGCGGTCAGCGCGTTGTAGATGAAGTGCGGGCTGATCTGGGCGCGCAGGGCGCGTACCTCGGCGCGGGCCAGCCGTTCGCGGGAGGAGTCCAGCTCGGCCAGGGCGAGCTGGGAGCTGGCCCAGCGGGCGGTTTCCATGGTGGCCTGGACCAGGCCGGGCGCGGGCTGATCGTCGGCCACTGCCACCAGCGCGGCCACGGCCTGCCCGTCGGCCCCGGTCAGCGGGGCGACGACCGCGCCGCGCACCACGCAATCCATCCGGTCGCAGGGCAGGTCGGCGCCGCCCAGCACGATCGACCGGTTGGCCCGGACAGCCCGGTCGGCTGCGGCGGTGAACTGGGCGCTGTGGTGCCCGCCGCGCCCGTCGAAGGCCAGGCACCGCTCACCGTCGGCGACGGTGAGCCCGGGCGCGCCGACCAGGCGCCGCAGATGCCGCGCGGCCTTGGCGGCCGACGACGGGGTCAGCCCGGTACGCAGCGGCTCGGCGGCCAGCGAAGCGGTGTGCAGGACGTCGTACGTGGCCCGCTGTCCCGCCGTGGCGATCCCTCGCCGGGCCCGGAGCCGCAGCACGGCGACGACCGCACCGACCAGAGCGGCCAGCACGGCAAGAACCGCCAGCACACTGCCGACCTGACCAGCCACGCACGCATCCTGACCGGAAAGTTCCGGAAAAACCAGCGCGTGGACTTAATACGCGCCCTTGCGCTTCAGCACTACCCAGATGGTCCGCCAGAGAATGCCCAGGTCGTACGTGAGCGACCAGTTGTCGACGTAGTAGAGGTCCAGCCGGACCGCCTCGTCCCAGGACAGGTCGGAGCGGCCCGAGACCTGCCACAGGCCGGTGATGCCCGGGCGCACCAGCAGCCGGCGCCGCACGTCGCCCAGGTAGTCGCCGTCGTCGGCGGGCAGCGGGCGCGGCCCGACCAGCGACATCTCACCCTTGAGCACGTTGATCAGCTGGGGCAGCTCGTCCAGCGAGGTGGCCCGCAGCTTGCTCCCGAACCGGAAGATCCGGGGATCCTCCTTCATCTTGAAGAGCATGCCGTCGGCCTCGTTGAGCTCCTCCAGCGTCGCCTTGCGTTCCTCGGCGTCCACGTCCATCGTCCGGAACTTCCACACCCGGAAGGTCTCGCCCTCGTGGCCGACCCGGGGCTGGCGGAAAAAGACCGGGCCGGGGCTGGCCATCTTGATGCCGATGGCGATCACGCCCAGGACCGGGCTGAGGAAGAGCAGGCCGAAGAAGGCGGCGACCCGGTCGAGCAGGTTCTTGGCCAGCCAGCCGGGGCCGGACAGCGTCGGCTCCTCGACGTGCAGCAGCGGCAGGCCCTCGATCGGGCGGATGTGCACGCGCGGGCCGGCAATGTCGGTGAGCTGCGGGGCGACCACCAGGTCGACGCCGGTGCCCTCCAGGGCCCAGGCCAGCCGGCGCAGCTCGCCGGGCTCGGCGCTGGCCGAGCCGCAGACCGCGATTGTGTCACCGCCGACCTCGCGGACCAGGGCAAGCACGTCCCGGCCGGCGTAGACGGGCACGGGTGTCTCTATGCCTCTGGCCGCGGAGTAACCGTCGGTGAGGTGGATGGCCACCGGGATGAGGCCGGCGGCGGGGCTGCGGGTGACGGCCGTGTAGACCTCGAGGGCCTCGGGCAGGGTGCCCATGAGGATCATCCGGTGCGCGCCGTGACCGGTGCGCCGGCGGGCCACGTGCAGCACCTGCCGGGCCGAGTAACGGCAGAACAGGATGAAGATCAGGGCGGCGACGCAGACGTAGGCCACCGTCACGCGGGAGAGCTGGGTGCGCGTGCCGAAGGCCAGCAATGAGACCGCGGCCACGACCGTGATGGACGAGCGGAAGACCCGCTTGAACTCCTCGCTGCCCAGCCCGAGGTAGCGCCGGTCGTAGCTGCCGTTGGCCCAGAGCGTGAAGATCCAGCCCAGCGGCAGGCCGACGAAGGCGACGAAGTAGAAGATGTTCTCCCGGCCCTGGAAACCCGAGCTGGCCTTCTGGATGAAGGTGACGGCCAGCGCGCTGGCCAGGATGGCCGAGACAAAATCCAGGATGATCAGAATCAACGTGTACGGCCGGTGCCAGCGCGACAGCCGGCGGTGGGAACGGGTCCAGGCCGACCGGGGTACGCCGTTGCTGGGCGGCGGCTCCTGTTGCCACTCGAAACTGTCGTACGGCATGCCGCTCCGGCTCTTGCTGGTTCCCGGGCGTTGGAGGCTTGTGGTCACCTCGCCTACGTCCTCCCGCATCACGTACCGCCCACACCGAGAACATTACGCACCGCCACGGCCCTGGGGGCTCCGGCGGGGCCGCCGGTCCCTAGCGCGCCGCGCACGAAGCGTGGGACCGGGCCACTATACCGATGGAACGGTCCAGAAGAAGGGGACGTTGTGCCCGCTTTCCCCCACGGAACGGTCAGTGCACGCTGCGTGACTATCGGATCAACTTGGACAACCGGCGGTCGGCGAGCGGCTTTCCACCCGTCTGGCAGGTCGGGCAGTACTGCAGGCTCTTGTCCGCGAAGGAGACCTCGCGGACCGTGTCACCGCACACGGGACACGGCAGGCCCGTACGGGCGTGGACCCGCATCCCGGCGCGCTTCTCCCCCTTGAGCTCGGCGGCCTTCTGCCCCACCGAGCGGGTCACGGCGTCGGTCTCCACCTGCCGCATGGCCTCGAACAAGGTGGTGATCTGCTCGTCGGTCAGCTTGTGGGTCAGCGCGAACGGCGACATCCTGGCCACGTGCAGGATCTCGTCGGAGTAGGCGTTGCCGATGCCGGCCAGCACCTCCTGGTCGGTGAGCACGCCCTTGGCCTGGCCACGCCGGCTGCGCAGCCGCTCGGCGAACTGGTCGCGGTCGACCTCCAGCGCGTCGGGCCCCAGCCGCGACACGCCGGGCACCTCGGCCGGGTCACGCACGAGGTACGCCGCCAGTGACTTCTGGGTGCCGGCCTCGGTCAGGTCGAAGCCGGACTCGTCGTCGAGGCGTACCCGGATCGCGATCGGTCCGCTGCCCGGCTTGAGCGGCGCGGGCGACTTGAAGGACTCGCGGTAGTGCAGCCAGCCGGCCCGGGCCAGGTGCACGACCAGGTGCAGCCCGTCCGACCCACCGAGGGTGAGATCCAGGAACTTGCCGTGCCGGCCGGCGGCGGTGACGACCAGGCCGGCGACGGCGGAGGCGGGCGGGTCGTAGGTCTTCAGCGCGCTGAAGGACGAGACCTCGAAACGCTGGACTGTACGGCCGACCGCACGCTCCCGCAGGTACGCAGCGAGCGCCTCGACCTCGGGAAGCTCCGGCACGCCCTCAACGGTAGCGTTTCCCGGCGTGAAGGTCGTCGTAGCGCACAACAGATATCGCGAGGCCATCCCGTCCGGCGAGAACGTCATCGTCGACACGGAGATCGCGCAGCTCACGGCGGCCGGGATCGAGGTGCTGCCGTTCCAGCGCGCCTCCGACTCGATCGGGGAGCTGCCGCTGGCGCAGAAGGCCCTGCTGCCGCTGTCGCCGATCTTCGGCCGGGCGGCACAGCGGGACCTCGCCGACCTGTTGCGGCGGGAGCGCCCGGATCTGCTGCACCTGCACAACCCGTACCCGTTGCTGTCGCCGTCGGTCGTGCGGACCGCGCACGCACACGGCGTGCCGGTCGTGCAGACCGTGCACAACTACCGGCAGGTCTGCTCGTCTGGGCTGTACTTCCGGGACGGGCACAACTGCCACGACTGCCGGGGCAAGGTGGTGGGCTGGCCGGCCGTCGTGCACAAGTGCTACCGCGGCTCGGCGGCGCAGAGCGCCCTGATGGCGACCACGCTGGCGGTGCACCGGCCGACCTGGAAGTCGGTGGACCGCTACATCGCGCTGACCGGACGGATCGCCGAGCACCTGCGGAACTTCGGCATTCCGGACGACCGCATCGTGATCAAGCCGAACGGCCTGCCGGATCCCGGCGATCCGGAGCCGCTGGGTGACGGCTTCCTGTACGCCGCCCGGCTATCCCCGGAGAAGGGGCTGGCGCTACTGCTCGACGCGTGGCGCAGGCACCCCGACGGGGCGCTGGGGCAGCTGCGCATCGCGGGCGACGGGGAGCTGCGTCCGCTGGCCGAGCAGGCCGCGGCCGAGCGGGCCGACGTCACCTATCTCGGCGCGCTGGACCAGGCCGGCATGGTCGCCGCCCGCCGCGCCGCCTCCGTGATCGTGGCCGTGCCCACCTGGGACGACGTGCTGCCGACGGTGATCCTGGAGGCGATGGCCGCCGGCCGGCCGGTGCTCGGCACCGATGTCGGCGGGATCCCGTACCTGCTCGGGATCGGCGAGACCGTGACCCCGGCGGGCTGGGCGGTCGGGCCCGACCCGGAGAAGCTGGCCACCGCGCTGCCGATCGCCCGCGTCGACGCCGCGGCGGTCGCGCCCGCCGCCCGCGACCGCTACCAGCGCGCTTTCCACCCGGACGTGGTGACCCGGCGACTCATCGACATCTATGCCGGGCTCACAGGCAATTCTCATCCCGCATCGAGGTAGATCGCCATCGAAACGGGGAAAGCTGGCCCCGTGACCGATGCCAAACTTTCGCGCCGCAACCTCCTGCTCGGCGTCGGCGGTGCCGTGGTGTTCACCGCGGCCGGCGCCGGGGCCGGCTATGCGATCGCCGACAGCAAGGATGACGCCGAGACCCCGCAGGCCGCCCCCCAGGCCGGTCCCGCGAAGTACCGGTCCCGCCCCGACCTGCGCACGCTGCCCGACGTCACGATCACCACGCCGGCCAACGCGACCGCCCCCGGTTACATCTTCCTGACTCCCGCGTCCGGCGCCGGGCTGTGGGGCCCGCTGATCGTGGACGACAAGGGCTCACCGGTCTGGTTCCGCAAGGTGCCCGACCCGGCCACGGTGGCGATCGACTTCAAGGTCCAGCAGTACCAGAACAAGCCGGTCCTGACCTGGTGGGAAGGGACCATCGGCGGCACCGGCGGGCAGGGTGTCGGGCAGGGCGAGTTCGTCATCGCGGACACCTCGTACCGGGAGATCACCCGGGTCCGGGCGGCGGGCTCCGAGCAGGCCGACCAGCACGACTTCGTGATCACGCCGGACGACACCGCGATCTTCTGGGTCTACGACCCGGTCCCGTACGACCTGTCGGCGCTCGGCGGGCCGGCCGACGGCGTGCTGCACGACGGAGTGATCCAGGAGATCGACATCAGGACCGGCAAGCGGGTCTTCGAGTGGCGGGCCCGTGACCACGTCGAGCTGGCCGAGTCGTACGCGCCGCTGCCCGGGGGCGACTCCGCGCACCTGCCGTACGACTACTTCCACGCCAACTCGGTCGGGCTCGACGCGGACGGGCACATCCTCGCCTCCGCGCGGCACACCTGGGCCGTCTACAAGATCGATCGCAAGTCGGGTGAGGTGCACTGGCGCATCGGCGGCAAGAAGTCGGACCTCACCGTCGACGAGAAGTCCAAGTTCAGCTGGCAGCACGACTTCCGGCGCCGGCGCGACGGGTCGTACAGCGTCTTCGACAACGGCGCCGGCGTCACCAAGGAGCGCGAGCAGTCCCGCGGCCTGGTCTTCAAGGTCGACGAGGCCGCCAAGACAGTCACCTTCGTGCAGGAGTTCCTGCACCCGGAGAAGCTGTCGGCGCCGACGCAGGGCAACTTCCGGGAGCTGGCCGACGGCGGCTCGTTCATCGGCTGGGGGCAGAAGCCCTACTTCACCGAGTACGCCCCGGACGGCACCGTGCGGCTCGACGGGCACCTGCCGCTCGACAACCAGTCGTACCGCGCGTACAAGGCTGAGTGGGCCGGTGCGCCGCTGGACCAGCCCGCCCTGGGCCTGCACGTCGACGGCGGCAACGTGGTCGTCAGCACGAGCTGGAACGGCAGCACGAAGGTCGCCAAGTGGCGGGCCCGGGCCGGCGGCCAGCCGCGCGCGCTGACCCAGACCGCCGAGGCCGGCCGCACCGGCTTCGAGACCACCCTGAAGCTGCCGGGCACCCCGGAGTACGTGGTCGCCGAGGCACTCGACAGCAGCGGGAAGGTGCTGGGGATCTCGTCCGCGATCCCCGTCCGCGTCTGAGTCAGCCCTTGAGCGCGGCCCGGCCCGCAAACGCGATGCTGGCGGCCAGGAAGGCGCCGTTGACCAGCGTGAACGCGCCGATCACGAAGATCGTCCACTGTGGCGCCAGGGTCAGCACCAGGCCGGCCAGGGCGATCACCGCGCCGTAGTCGCGGACCAGCTTGACCACGCGGACGGGCAGCGAGCGGCTCGTCACCATGCTCGACGCCTGGCTGCCCGTCTGCATCACCGAGGTGACCAGGTTGACCATCCAGGTGCCCGCGAAGGCGGCGACCAGCCAGGCCGGGGTCTCCGGCACCTGCGCCTCGGCCACCGCGGACAGGGCCGCCACCAGCGCGATCTGACCGGCCACGTCGCACAGCACGTCGACCCGGCCGCCGGCCGCGCTGGTCTGGCCGGTGACCCGGGCCAGCTGGCCGTCCGAGCAGTCCAGGGCGTACGCGAACTGCCAGCCGACCAGCGCGAGCAGCCCGACCGGCCAGGCCCACACCCGGTCGTTTGCGACAGGTCCCGCCGCCGCCACCACGACGAACGAGACCAGGCAGCTGAGCCCCAGGTTGGCCACGGTCAGCACGGTCGGGGCGAGCCGGTGCTTGTGGGCGAAGACGGCGATCCGGGCACCCACCCGCTGGCTGATCGCCTCACTGAACAGCCCGCCGCCCCTGTTCACGCCGTAGTAGTCGGCGGCGGTGGGCGGGCGGTCCACTGTCGGCTCAGCGGCCGGCGACGGCGTCGTCATATTCGGCCAGCTTCCTGCGGATCTCGTCCGGCGACATCGCGAGGTGTTCCAGGATGGTGTAGCGGTCCGGCCGGGTCCGCGGCGCGAAGTCGACGACCTCGGCGAGCTGCTCGCGGCTCAGGCCGACGTCGGCGGCCGTGCGGGGCAGGCTGTGCCGCACCAGGCAGTCGGACATCTGGGCGAAGCGGCGCTCGTCGCCGCGCAGGAACGTGCAGAACAGCGCGCCCAGGCCGGCGAGCTCGCCGTGCGAGGCCGTGCCGGGGAACAGCGTGTCCGTCGCGTGGATGATCTCGTGGCAGCCGCCGCTGCACGGCCGACTGCTGCCGCACACGGCCATGGCCAGGCCGCTCGAGATCAGCGCCTCGGCCAGGATGGTGACGAACGCGTCGTCCTGCATGTCGCCCGGCATGTTGAGGATCGCCTCGGCGCCGACCCGGGACAGCGACGCGGCCAGGCCGTCGACCGGCTCGCCGCGGACCTCCCGGCCCAGGTCCCAGTCGGCCAGCGCGCTGATGTTGCTGATCACGTCGCCGATGCCGGCCCGGTTGACGCGTTCCGGCCCGTTCTCCACGAAGTCCAGGTCGACGATCACCGCGTACGGGATGTGCACGCCGTACGAGCCCTTGATCCCGTCGTTGATCAGGCTGGCCACCGGGGACGCGATGCCGTCGTTGGCCAGGCTGGTGGCCACCGACACCATCGGCATGCCCCAGCGGTTGGCCGCGTACTTGGCCGCGTCGACGGTCTTGCCGCCGCCGATCCCGACCACCGCGTCGTACGAGCGGGACCGCAGCTTGGCCGCCAGCTCCAGCGCGGCGTCGAGGGTGCCGCCGGTGGTCGTGTAGACGTCGGCCGAGCCCAGCGACGGCCGGATCATCTCGGCGATCCGCTCGCCCTGACCCGGGCCGACCACCACGGCCACGTCACCGCCGGCCGAGATCCGGCCGTCGGCGAGGATGCGGCCCAGGTCCGCGACCGCGCCCCGGCGGACGTCGATGTGCAGCGGGGTCTGGACGCTGCGGGCTAGTAACGGCATGCGATGTCCCGCGCCTTGGCGAGGTCGTCGTGGTTGTCCACCTCGACCCAGGGGATGTCGCCGATCGCCGCCCCGCGGATCTCGCCGCCGCGGTCGGCGTACTCCTGGTAGCCGTCCTCGTAGTACAGGTCGGGGTTGCGCTCGAACGTCGCCCGCAGCGCGTCGGCCAGGCCGGCGGCCGCCTCGGCCTCGATGATCGTGGCGCCGATGTACTCGCCCGAGGCCTCGGCCGGCTCCATCAGCTTCGTGATCTTCGTAAGCCGGCCATCTGCCGAGAAGATTGCCTTCATCTCCTCGTCAGCAAGCTTCTTCACATTGTCGATGGCGAGCAGGATGCCGGGGCCGCGGTTGGCCAGCAGGGTCTGCTCGACGCTCACCGGGTGCACGGTGTCGCCGTTCACGAGCAGTGCACCCTGGGCGAAGTGGTCCCGCGCCAGCCACAGCGAGTAGGCGTTGTTCCACTCCTCGGCCTTGTCGTTGTGCACCAGGGAGATCTTCACGCCGTACTTCTGCTCGAACGCGTCCTTGCGCTCCTCGACCGCGCCGGCCTGGTAGCCGACCACGATCGTCACGTCCGTCAGCCCGGCCGCCGCGAGGTTGCGCAGGGAGATGTCCATGATCGTGGTCTCCCCGTCCACGGGGACCAGCGCCTTCGGCAGCGTGTCCGTGTAGGGACGCAGCCTGCGTCCGGCGCCGGCGGCGAGTACCAAGCCGATCATGGGGTGGTTCCTTCCCGAAGTGAGGGGCGTGCCAGCCGAGGATAGCGGTGGGTTCACATACCGAGATTGTGCAGGACCGCGGAGCCGTCCTCCGCCAGTGCGGAAAAAGCTTGCGTGCCGGTGACCGGCGCTGGAAGAAATGCGGCCGTCGTCGTCCCCGACGAGAGCTCCGCCGCCGGACAGCGGGGCCGGGGGACACTCGAAAAATGACATAGAGCCTGCTCGTAAGCTTGGGGGCATGACCGCTGAGCAGCTGATCTCGTTCGCAAGAGGGGCTCCGTCCCTGGACATCATCGACGTGCAGGGCCTCAAGGCCGCCGCCGCCCGGGCCTTCGACGCGGATCCGGCCGGGGTGACCGCCTACGGCACCTCCGTCGGTTACGTCCCGCTGCGCAAGTGGATCGCCGAGAAGCACGGCGTCGACGCGGACCAGGTCATCGTGACGAACGGTTCGCTGCAGGCCGACGCGTTCCTCTTCAACCACCTGGTCAAGGCCGGCGACGACGTGATCGTTGAGAAGCCGACCTACGACCGCACCCTGCTGAACCTGCAGAACCTGGGCGGCAAGGTGCACCAGGTGACGATCGAGCCGGACGGCATCGACGTCGCCGAGCTCAAGGGGATGCTCGAGGCGGGCCTGCGCCCGAAGCTCGCGCACATCATCCCGAACTACCAGAACCCGGCCGGTGTCACGCTCTCGCTGGAGAAGCGGCAGGCGCTGCTGAGCCTGGCGGTCGAGTACGGCTTCACGATCTTCGAGGACGACCCGTACGTGGACATCCGCTTCCGCGGCGAGGCCCTGCCGTCGATGCTGTCGATGGACACCGAGAACGTGGTCGTGCACGCCTCCAGCTTCACCAAGACGGTGTGCCCGGGTGTGCGGGTCGGTTATCTGGTCGGCCCGGCCGCCCTGATCGACGCCATCGCCAAGAAGGCCACCAACCTCTACATCTCGCCCGGCATGGTGTCCGAGGCGATCGTGCACCAGTTCTGCGTCTCCGGCGACATCGAGCGGTCGGTGCAGACGGTCAGCACGGCGCTCGCCGAGCGGGCCCGGGTCCTCGCCGCCTCGCTGCGCGAGCACATCCCCGGCGCCACCTTCACCGAGCCCGACGGCGGCTACTTCCTCTGGGTGGATCTGCCGTCCTCGGTGGACGTCGACAAGCTGTTCCCGGCGGCCATGAAGAAGGGTGTCGCCGTGGTCAAGGGCAGCGACTTCCTGCTGGACGGTGGTAAGTCGTCGGTGCGGCTGGCGTTCTCCGCGGTCACCGTCGACCAGATCGACGAGGGCGTCCGCCGGCTCGCGGCGGCCATCGCCGAGGTCTCCGCCTGATACCTGCCTGACTGTCGGGTTTCCGACACTGCGCCTCAGACGCCGGTCCCGGGTTTCCCCGGGACCGGCGTTCGGCTCACAATGCTGCTGCACCGGCTGCATGACCATGCGGCCCGGTGCGTCGACACCCACCCCCGCCCCCCGGCGCCGGGCGGGCCGATCGCACCTTCACCCCCCGAAATGCGGCCGGTCCGTCCGGCGCCACCCGGCCGACCGGCATGCGGGTGGCCCGGCCGGGCAAGGTAACGGGCGTAGCCTCGTGCAGGCCTCACCGCGAGGCCGGCCGACATCACCCCTGGGGGAGGCAGCCATGAGCGACGACGTGCACCGCAGCCGGACCGCCGGCGTCAACCGGTCACTGTCCCGGGCCTGGACTGCCCCGGTCCGGGCGATGAACCGGTTCCTCGGCGCCGACGACGGCCGGCCCGCCGAGCCGGGCGAGCCCTTCCACGGCACCGCGGTGGTGGACTGCGGCGTCTACGTCGACGGCAAGCGCGAGCCCGGCGACTTCACCCCGGACGAGGCGCTGCGTGAGGCGTGCAGCCGCGAGAACGCCTTCGTCTGGCTGGGGCTGCACGAACCCACCGCGGCGGAGATGGCCGCCATCGCGCGCACGTACGACCTGCACGAGCTCGCCGTCGAGGACGCGGTCAAGGCGGAGCAGCGGCCCAAGCTGGAGCAGTTCAACTCGGTGCACTTCCTGGTGCTGCGCACCGCGCGCTACGTGCCGCACGGCGAGCTGACCGAGACCTCCCAGGTGGTCGAGACCGGCCAGATGATGATCTTCGTCGGTGAGCGCTTCGTCATCACGGTCCGGCACGGCGACGCCTCCCGGCTGGCGCCCGTGCGGGCCGACATGGAGGCCCGCGGCGAGCTGCTCGCGCAGGGGCCGTGGGCGGTCGCGTACGCGGTGACCGACCGGGTGGTGGACGCGTACATCGAGGTGGCCGACCAGGTGGAGACCGATCTCGACATCATCGAAGAGGGCGCCTTCTCCCGCGACAGCGGCAGTCCGGTGCAGCAGATCTACCAGATGAAGCGCGAGATCGTGGAGTTCCGCCGGGCGGTGGTGCCGCTGCAGCGGCCGCTGGCCACGATCACCTCGCCGCAGAGCCGGCAGGTGCCCAAGGAGATCCGGCGCTACTTCCGCGATGTGCAGGACCACCTGACCCGGACGGTCGAGCAGGTCGCCTCGTACGACGACCTGTTGAACTCGATCCTGCAGGCGCGGCTGGCGCAGGTCACGGTCGACCAGAACAACGACATGCGCAAGATCGCCGCCTGGGCCGGTATCGCGACGGTCTGGACCGCGATCGCCGGGGTGTACGGCATGAACTTCGAGCACATGCCCGAGCTCGGCTGGCAGTACAGCTACCCGGCGCTGGTCACGTTGATGCTGGCCATCTCCGTGCTGCTCTACCGGGCGTTCCGCCGCAACGGCTGGCTCTGACCCGCCCCCCACCGCCCCCGGCGGCCCTTTACAGTGACGGGGTCGCCCTGGGGAGGGAAGTCGCGTGCCGTCACGCCAGGATCAGCTGCACTCGTACCAGTACTCGCAGCAGCGGGTGGTGGCCGCGCTGGTCACCCACGACCCCGATCCGCACCGCTCGCCGCTGCGCCGGGCCGGCAGCGCCGCCCTGATCAGCCTGGTCGTCGCCTCGCTGGCCGTCGGTGGCGCAGCCGTCTACGGCCTGCTCAAGGGGCGCAGCTCGGTCGAGCCGCGCAACGAGGCGGTGGTCTTCCTGGAGAAGGGCTCGGGTGCCCGCTTCGTCTACCTCAAGTCCGACGACCGGATGCACCCGGTGCTCAACTACAGCTCGGCCCTGCTGATCGCCAACGCGACCGAGCCCAAGATGGTCGACGCCTCGTCGCAGAGCCTGGCCAAGGTGCCGCTGGGCGATCCGCTCGGCATCCCGGACGCCCCCGACTCGCTGCCGGCAGCTAAGGGCGGGATGGTGCCGCGGGTGTGGACGGTCTGCTCCCGGACGCCGGCCGATTCCGGCTCGGGCACCCCGGCGCAGAGTCTGCTGGTGGTCGGCGACCGGCTCACCGACGGCACCGTGCTGCCCGTGCCCCGGGCCGACACTCCCGCCGCCGACCTACGCGGCCTGCTCGTCGTCGACCCGTCCGGGCGCACCTATCTGGTCTACAACAACAAGCGGTTCCTGATCCCGGCCGGCCGGCTGCAGCGCACCCAGTCCTTCCTGGGCTGGACCCAGCAGCCGCTGCCGGTGGCGGCGGCCTGGATCAACGCGGTGCCGATCGGTCCCGACCTCAAGCCGCCGGCGATCCGGGACCTCGGTGACCCGTCGCCGGCGATCGACGACTTCGAGATCGGCCAGCTGCTGCGCATCCGCGGCGACGCCAGCGGCACGGACAAGTGGGGTGTCGTGCTGGGCGACGGCGTGGCCGACATCACCGACGTGCAGGCGCGGCTGCTGCAGGTCGACCCGGAGGCGTACGACCGCCAGGACATGGACCTCAATCTGTACAGCAGCCTGCCGCACTCGCAGACCCAGCTGATCGGCGAGGCCGCCGCCGCGGGCCTGCCGCCCGCGGTCCCGGTGCTGCTCAACGGCCCGGAGCAGGTGTGTCTCAGCTACGACGGCGAGGACGCCAAGGGTGACGCCGGCCAGGGCGTGCTCAGCATCCGGATCGGCCCGACAGCCCCGAACGGCAGCCCGGTCGCCGGTGCGCCGGCCGTCGCGGGTGGCGTGCAGGCCGATCTGGTGCACGTGCCGCGCGGCAAGGGGGCACTGGTCGTGGCGGCCGCTTCACCCACTGCGCCGGCCGGCAGCGGCACGGTCAGCATCGTGACGGACACCGGCCGCCGCTATCCGGTCGCCAGCCGGGACGTGCTGCCCCGTCTCGGCTACGCCGGTGTCGAGCCCGCCCCGATCCCGGGTCAGCTCGTCTCGCTGCTGCCCCAGGGGCCGGCGCTCGACCCGGTGCGCGCCCGCCAGGGCGACTCCACCGAGGGCTGAAACGCAGCGAGGCGGATGGACGGCTCCGTTCGGAGCGCCCACCCGCCTGCACGATCTGCGTAACCGGGGTCAGTTCTTCTTCTGGCCGCCGCTGGCCAGCCGGGCCACCTTCGGGCTGTGCTGCGCCGACTGGGTCTGGTCGACCGGGTCGGCGTCCACGAGCTCGATGGCAGGCTCCGGCGTGCCGGCACCTACCGTCGGGTCGACGTCCTTAGCCGGGTCGGAGCCGACAGCCCCGACGACCGGGCCGGTCGCACCCTTCGGCGTGACGAAGCCCGACGGACCGGACAGGTCGGCCGGCTCGGCCAGGGCCTCGTCGGTGCTGGTGATCCGGGTCGTCGCAGGGCTCGGGTCGTACTCGTCCCACTGCTCCTGACGACGCTTGCGCAGCACGTAGGCACCCGCGGCACCCACTGCGGCGCCGGCCAGCAGCAGACCGCCGAGCTTGCTGCCCGTACGGCTCTTCTGCTTGCGGCCCAGCGTCTTGTCGGCCCGCTTCTGCAGCTTCTTGGCGTTCTTCTTCGCGTCCTTCTTGCTCGCCTTGACGTCCTTCTTGCTCGCCTTGGCCGTGCTCTTGCTCACCTGCTGCGCCTTCTCGGTCGCGGCGGTGACCAAGGGGGTCAGCGTCGCCACGGCGCTGCCCCAGCTGCTCGACGCGGCATCCTTGGCCTTGGTGGCCGTCGGCTGCACGCGGTCGCGGGCGGCATAAAAACGGGGACCCACGGTCGCGCTGGTCTCCTGTGCGGCGAGCGATGCCGCACGCTTGAAGTGATCAACGCTCTGACCGAGCTCGCTCTTCATCTTTGCGCTGCGGTTCTTCCGTCGCATCGTTGCGAACACCAGTGCCCACCTCCTGTGGTTCTCTCCCACGTCATGTTGCCCTCTTGGGTACCCCCGCGTAGCCGGATCAGACACATGGGGGAGGATCCGAACTGCAAAGAACTGTCCAGCGCCGGTCCTCCACCTAGCGACCGGCGACCGCGACACTGATGGGAGTACCCGTGGCCGAGACTCTTTACGCCACCCTGCACACCAATCACGGCCCGATCCGGCTCCAGCTCTTCCCGGACCACGCGCCGGCGACCGTGCGCAACTTCGTGGAGCTCGCGGAAGGCACCAAGGACTACGTGGACCCGCGGACCGGCCAGAAGGGCAGCGGCCCGTACTACGACGGGACGATCTCGCACCGCGTCATCGCCGGCTTCATGATCCAGCTCGGTGACCCGACCGGCACCGGCCGCGGCGGCCCGGGCTTCCAGTTCGCCGACGAGTTCCACCCGGAGCTGCAGTTCGACCGGCCCTACCTGCTCGCCATGGCGAACGCCGGCCCGGGCACGAACGGCTCGCAGTTCTTCATCACCGTCGGCGCCACCCCGCACCTCAACCGCCGGCACACGATCTTCGGCCAGGTCGCCGACGAGCAGTCGGCCAAGGTCGTCGACTCGATCGCGGCCACGCCGACCGGTCCGGGCGACCGTCCGCGCGAGGACGTCGTGGTGGAGCGCGTGGAGATCGAGCGCGCGTAGTTCCGTTACCCCGTCCGGGTACCGTTGTGGGTATGAGTGAGTCTCCGGTGACGGCGCCGGTCTGCTACCGACACCCGTCGAAAGAGACCTACGTCCGTTGCACCCGCTGCGAGCGGCCGATCTGCCCGGACTGCATGAACGAGGCCTCGGTCGGCCACCAGTGCCCGGAGTGCGTTGCCCAGGGCAGGCGCACGCAGCGGCCGGCCCGCACCGCCTTCGGCGGCAGCGTGGCCGGCCGTGCCGGCACGACCACCAAGGTCCTGATCGGCGTCAACGTCGTCGTGATGCTGGTCTCCATCCTGAGCGGCGGCGCGAACGCGATCGCCGGCGGCGGCTGGGGCGGCCTGCTGGGCGGCAGCACACCGCTCACCGAGTGGGGCGCGGTGCTCGGCTCCGCCGTGTACGGCCCGGCCGGCGACGTGGTCCCGCACGGCATCGCCCACGGCGAGTGGTACCGCCTGTTCACCGCGATGTTCCTGCACTACGGCGTGCTGCACCTGCTGATGAACATGTACGCCCTGTGGTTCCTGGGGCGCGACATCGAACGGGTGCTCGGCCCGGCCCGCTTCGTGGGGCTCTACCTGCTGGCCGGCCTCGGCGGCAACGTGGCGGCCTATCTGCTCTCCGCACCGAACTCCATGACCGCGGGCGCGTCGACGGCCGTCTTCGGTCTCATGTCGGGCATCTTCGTGCTGCTCAAGCGCCTGAATCTGAGCGTGGCGCCGATCCTGCCGGTGATCGTCATCAACGTCGTCTTCACCTTCGTCGTCTCGAACATCTCGGTCGCGGGGCACCTCGGCGGACTGGTCGTCGGCGCGGTGACGGCGGCTGTGCTGGCGTACGCGCCCAAGGAAAAACGCAACCTGGTCCAAGGGGTCGGCTGCGCGGCGATCCTGGTGTTCCTGCTGGCGCTGGCTGTCTATCGGACGCTGTCCTTGATGAGCTGACGTCCGGTCGCGGTCAGACAGACCCGCCGGCGGGAGTTGATCCGGGTCCCGGCGGCCACGTTCTGACCGGTGACACGCCATTCCGACCGCCGGACCGGAGCCTCGCGGGTCGGTGCGTGGCAGACCGAGACGTCGGTCAGGCCGGCGCGTGCCGCCACGTCCAGCGCACCGGCCAGCCCGAGGCCGACGAGAGCGGGCATGACGATCTCGTCGCGGGCTCGTGCGCGATCGGCCGCCTTCGCCTCGGCCGCTCTCGCAGCTGCGGCCCGGGCATCGGCGGCCTTCGCGGCCAGCACCTTCGCAGCCGCGGCCCTGTCGTCCGCGGCCCGCCGCGCCATGGCCCTGTCTTCCGCGGCTTTGTCTTTTGCGGCCCGCTGCGCCGCGGCCTTGTCCTCCGCGCCCTCCTCGGCCTGGCCGGCTGCCGTCCAGCCGGCGCTCACGGCTCCGGAACCCCGGCCCAGTCGTACCTGATCGACGTTCGTGCCCCAGCCGACGCCGAAGCACAGCAGCACCATGGCTACGCCCGCCCCGACGATCCCGGTCAGACCCCGGCGGCGGCCCCGCCAGCGAGCTCCGACCGGGATCGTCGGAGTGGACGGACGTTCCCAGCGGGGAGAGCGCCACGACAGCCGGCGCGCCGGTTGCGGCAGCTCACCGGGCACGTCGATCGGTTCGGCCGGCGGTAACGGCAGCCGGGGCCGGGGCATGACGGGTCGCAGGGACGGAAGGGTGAAACGCATGCGGTTTCCTCAGCGCAGATACGGGCGATGACCACCAGAGACGATCATCGCCGCCGTACCGGCCGGGCGGGGACAGATCCCCGCAATTGCCCTAGAGCGGGGCGTTGGCCCGCAAGGCGTTGAGGGACTCGGCGACCTCTTCGGGGTCCGTGCCCAGCTCGTGCTGGCTGAACAGGTGCAGGCTGTCGCCCGCGTCGATCTCCAGCAGCCGGTTGCGCAGGCCCATCCGCTCGCGGCGGTCCACCCGTACGCGTTCGATCTGCGGCCAGGCCACGTGCCGGCGCCGGACGAAGCCGACCACCATGGTCACCCCGCTCGTGTCCGCGCTGAGCCGGACCGGCGCGATCAGGTCCCGGACCGCCCAGCCGGTCAGCGCGGCGGCGACCACCACCGCGATGAACCACTGCACCGGGTCCTTGCGGCCGAACGCCACGACCAGCACCACCAGGGCCACCGCGCCGAGCAGTTTGGCGATCGGCAGGACGGGCCGCACCCGCCACTGAAGAGGCGACATGGAACCACTATGGCAGCCCGGCGTACCGTCGGCAGTA
This sequence comes from Actinoplanes sp. CA-051413, assembly GCF_050955795.1. Classification (NCBI taxonomy): domain Bacteria; kingdom Bacillati; phylum Actinomycetota; class Actinomycetes; order Micromonosporales; family Micromonosporaceae; genus Actinoplanes; species Actinoplanes sp. CA-051413. The sequence continues at coordinate 9,750,453 of NZ_CP192100.1, read as the reverse complement.
TGCGAGACGCGGTGATCGTGGGGGCGGTACGCACTCCGGTGGGACGTCGCAACGGCGGGCTGGCGCAGGTGCATCCGGTCGACCTGTCGGCCGTGGTGCTGCGGGCGCTGGTCGAGCGCACCGGCATCGACCCGGCGGACGTCGAGGACGTGATGTGGGGCTGTGTGTCCCAGGTGGGTGAGCAGTCGTGGAACGTCGGCCGTAACGCCGTGCTGGCGGCCGGCTGGCCCGAGTCGGTGCCGGCCACGACGATGGACCGGCAGTGCGGCTCCAGCCAGCAGGCGCTGCACTTCGCGGCGGCGACCGTGCTGTCCGGGCAGGCCGACCTGGTGGTGGCCGGCGGCGTCGAGTCGATGAGCCGGGTGCCGATGGGTTCCAGCGCGGCCGGCGCCGACCCGTACGGCTCAGCCGTCGCCGAGCGCTACGGCACGACCGTGTTCAACCAGGGCGTCGGCGCCGAGATGATGGCCGAGCGGTGGGGCCTGTCCCGGCAGCAGCTGGACGAGTACGCGCTGGCCAGCCACGACGCGGCCGCGAAGGCGCAGGACGCCGGCGAATTCGACGTGGAGGTGGTCGCGGTCGGCGACGTCACCCGCGACGAGGGCATCCGGCGCGACACCACGCTGGAGAAGCTGGGTGGGCTCAAGACGCCGTTCAAGACGGACGGCGTGGTCACGGCCGGCTCCGCCTCGCAGATCTCCGACGGCGCGGCAGCCCTGGCCGTCACCAGCTCACGCTGGGCGGCCGCGCACGGCCTGCGGCCGCTCGCCCGCGTGCACACGGCGGTGGTGGCGGCGGCCGATCCGGTGATCATGCTGACCGCGCCGCTCCCGGCCACCGCGAAGGCGCTGGCCAAGGCGGGTCTCACCCTGGACGACATCGGGGTGTACGAGGTGAACGAGGCGTTCGCGCCCGTACCGCTGGCCTGGCTGGCGGAGACCGGCGGCGATCCGTCCCGCCTCAACCCGCGCGGCGGGGCGATCGCGCTGGGACATCCGCTCGGCGCCTCCGGGGCCCGGATCATGACGACGATGATCCACCACATGCGACAGACGAAGGTCCGCTACGGCCTGCAGACGATGTGCGAGGGCGGCGGAATGGCCAACGCCACGGTGCTGGAACTTCTGTAATTCGATATTCATCGGGTGTTCCCCGCTGCTTCCCCGTTCCGTGGCCGTTAAACGCCACATGGACGTGTTCTCCCGTACGTTCCTTCCCGCCGCCGCCGAAGCCGGGGTTGCGATCCCCACCGTGAGCCGGCACATGCCCATCTTCCGCCGCTGTGTGGAGCCCGACGACGCCACGGTGCTGGTCACCCGGTGCGTGAGTCCGGACCGGCCGCTGGCGGGGGACTTCCTGCTGCTGCTCACGTACCGCCGGATGGTCGTGATCCAGGAGACCCGGGTGCTGCACCGGCTGCGGCTGCACCTGAACGCCAACCTGCGGCACCTGAGCGACGTCACCTGGAACCCCGACCTGCGCACGTCCGTCGTGGACGTCGCGGCGACGGCGGTGGACGGGGTGCGCGAGCGCTTCCGGATGCGCCTGGCCGAGCCGGCGCAGGTGTGGCACGTCGACACGCTGCTCAAGCACGTGTTCCGCGAGCGCCGCACACCTGCGTTCCCGGCCACCGTCGCCGCCTAGCTGCCGGCCTGCAGAAACGCGCTGATCGAGGCGCGCAGACCGGCTGCGTCCAGGCCGTGCCAGCGCGCATGGTCGGCGGGGGCGCCATACCGCCGCTGCTCCGCGCGGCCCACCCCGAGATCCAAACTGCGATGGGGTACGTCGGACAGCGCCGCCGCCACCAGCCGGCTCGACGTGCCGGCCAGGTAGGGCTCCACCACGACCACCTCGCGGCTGACCAGCTCCCGCAGACCCCGGGTGTCGAGCGGCCGCGGCGTGAGCGTGTACGCGACCGTGACGTCCAGGTCCGCCGTGGCGGCGAGCACCGGATCGAGCATCGGCCCGACCGCCAGCACCACAGGCGCCCCGGTCCAGCCTCGCCGCACGACCTGCAGCTTGTCCGTGTGCGCGTACGCCCGGCTGTTCTGCTGGGTCGAGAGCCGCACGTAGATCCGGTCGTCGTTGCGCGCGGCCGCCCGCAGCAGCGCGGGCACCTCGTTCGGGTGACCCGGCACGTGCACGGTCCAGCCCTCGAGCGTGTCCAGCAGGGCGACGTCGCCGGGTGACTGGTGGGTGTAACCCCCGCTGGACGCGTCGTACGAGGCACCGATGCTGACCAGTACGGCGCCGACATCCTGGTGGCCCAGGTCCAGCTTGATCTGCTCGTACGCCCGGTCGATGACGAAGGGCGCGTACGAGTGCACGTACGGCCGCAGCCCGGTGAGCGCGAGCCCACCGGCGACCCCGGCCATGAGCTGCTCGCGGATGCCGACGTTGAGCACCCGGTCAGGATGCCGGCGCTGAGCCGGCGCGAACGCGTCGCCGGAGATGTCGGCGATGACGACGGCGGTCCGCGGGTCCTCTTCGAGCAGGGCGGTGGTGGTGGCGACGAAGGTGTCTCGCATGATCCTCAGCCTTTCTTCTCGACGGCGGCCACGACGACGTGCGGACGGTCGCCGTCGCGCTGCCGCAGGGCGATCTCGATGGCCTCGTGGTCCCGGCCATCCACAGTGGAGGCGGTCCAGCCCGGGAACCGGCTGACGATGCCGCCGGGCCAGCCGTGGGTGGACGACTGGTTGTCGATGACGATCGCGGTGAGCTTGTCCAGCCGGGCGGCGGCCGCGTACGCGATCGCCTCATGGTTGGAACCCTCATCGAGCTCGGCGTCGCCGAGCAGCACGAACGTCCGCGCGTCGAATCCCTGCGCCCGCAGGCCGAGGGCGGTGCCGACGCCGAGGCCGAGCCCGTGCCCCAGCGAGCCGGTGCCGATCTCCACGCCGGGGATCAGCACCCGGTCGGGGTGGTGGCCGAGCGGGCTCCGCGGCCCGCCGAGATCGTCGAGCCAGTCGACGGGAATGAACCCCTTCGCGGCGAGCACGGCGTAGTAGCCGGCGGGCCCGTGCCCCTTGGAGAGCAGAAACCGGTCCCGGTCAGGTTCGTCGATGGTGTCGGGCGTGACCCGCAGCACGCGGTCGTAGAGCACCCAGAGCACATCAAGCGTCGAGTACGCGCTGGGTGCGTGCTTCTCGTCCCCGGTCAGCCGGGTCAGCAGAGCGCTCAGCAGGTCTGGTTTTACCGCTGTCGTAGTCATAGGCTCACTCTGCAAGTTAAAGTTCACTTCAACTCAAGGATGTCGGCAGTGGAGCTCCTCACCATCGGCGACATGGCCGCCCGCAGCGGCGTGGCCCAGTCGGCGCTGCGCTACTACGAACGCGAAGGCCTGATCCGGTCGACGCGCACGGGCGGCAATCAGCGCCGGTACGAGCGGCACGAACTGCGCCGGATCGCCTTCATCCGGATCGCCCAGCAGGTGGGGGTGTCCCTGGACGAAATTCGGGAGGCGCTGGCGGAGCTACCGGAGAACCGCACCCCGACAAAGGCTGACTGGGCCCGGCTGTCGGCACGATGGCGGCGCAAGCTGGAAGCGCGCATCGCGATGATGGAACGGCTGCGCGATCAGCTGACCGGGTGCATCGGGTGCGGGTGCCTGAGCCTGAGCCGCTGCAAACTGATCAACCCGGAAGACCGCCTGGCCGCCCGCGGCACAGGCCCCCAAATGATCATCAACCCGCCGGGCTGACGTCCTGAGCCGCTTTTTCGACCTTCGCCCAGTGCGCTTCTCGGGCGGCCGTGTCGATCGGCTGTTCCTGCGGGGCCGCTACCCCGGTACGCCCGTCGAGCTGCTCCCGGAGGATGTCGGCATGCCCGGTGTGCCGGGTGGTGTCGTTGAGAACGTGCACGACGATGGTGAACAGCTTCACGTTGGGCCGCGGCCACCAGGGCACGTGGCCCGGGGCATCGAGGGGGAGCTCCTTGATCGTGCTGTCGGCGTGGTCGCAGGCACGCCGGTAGAAGTCGATGATCTGGTCCCGGGTTTCGTCCGGGGTGACCCACAGGTCGCTGCCGTCCGCGTCCTGCCACCGGGGCAGAGGTTCCGGGAACGGGCGGCCGAAGATCTCGCCGAGGTAGCGGGCTTCCCAGGTGGCCATGTGCTTGACCAGGCCGAGGAGGTTGGTCCCGGTCACTGTCAGCGGGCGGCGGATGTCGTACTCGGAGAGGCCGTCCAGCTTCCAGACCAGGGCTTGGCGGGTGAACTGAAGCTCTTCGAGCAGGGTGTCCTTGGCGAAGTCCGGTGTGTTCTGCACTCAGGCGACCCGGGGGATCGGCCGGATGCTCATGCTCACGTCGCCGGTCTGGTCCGGAGTTGGGGCCGTCACCGCCGTCGTCTCGGCAACCACCGTGGCGTCTTCCGGTGTGCCGGTCGGCGACTCGATGTCTGAGAGGAGTGCGGCCAGGCGGCCTATGTCGTCGGCGGCCAGGCGGAAGGAGCCTCGGCAGACCGGGCCGGCCCAGAGGGACACGACCATGACGCCGCGGTCCTGGTGGTAGCTGACCCGCATGGTGCGGTCGTCGCCGCGTACATCCTGGAAGACGTCGCCGACGGTCGGCATCGGAAGCACCTCACCCATACGGCCAGCTTGCCGGAAGGACGATCCGGAGGGAAGGGCGTGGGTACGAGCGGAGGGGCGCGGGATTAGAACCCACGGAGACGCGGAACGCCTCACCGAGTTCAAGACCGGCCGTCGCAAGACGTTGACGAGCAAGAACGTGAGGACTGCTCTCCAATTGTCGCGCCATGGTCGCAAACCTGTGCTCTGGTTCTGCTTGCCGGGTCGGCCGTCTGGGTAGTTCGCGACAGTTTAAGACCGATCATCCGTTCAGTGGTTTTGTACACGTCTCCGTGCCGTGTATCTAAGAGTCATGGAAGTTGATGTGGCACAGGCAGCCGCCGCAGTGATGCCTTACGTTACGGCGGTGGCAGGCGCGTATGGGGCTCAGACGCTGGATAAGCTGCGTGACCGGGCGCTCGATCAGGCTTCAGACGCCACTGTGGGGCTGGGCCGACGACTTCTGAACCGGATCTTGGGGCGGGAGGAGTCCCGAGCGGTAATCGAAGGTGCGCTGGTCGAGGTCGGTGTGACCCCAGACGACGAGGACACCGTCGCCAGCCTCCGGCTGCAGATCCGCAAGGCGCTCGCCGCCGATCCCGCACTTGCGGCCGAAGTGGCGCAGATGTTGCAGTCAGGCTCGGCGGTGACAGCCGGCGATTACGGAATGGCGACCGGACGCGACGTCTCCATTCACGCTTCCTCGGGTGGCGTGGCAGCGGGGACGATCCACGGTGGGGTGTCGATGTCGGGAAACCCTTTTCTGCCGGGAGCGGGCCAGGCCTGACCGCTCCCGGGCACGCACCCATTTTCGCCACTGGCACGAACTACATCGCGACCAGCGGAGGGGTCGCGGGCGGGTGGAGCCAGTACATCCCAGGCAATTCGACCCGCGCCGCGCCTTCGCCGATCGAGATGTCCAGCCTCGCCGTATCGGTAGCGTTGCCGCTGGCCGAGCACGATGTGACGCGACCGCTCCGCGGTCGGCAGGCGGTCGTCGAAGAGTTGGCGGAGATTGTCGGTCAGACCCGCGCGCCGGCGCGGACGCGGGTGTTGCACGGGTTGGGAGGCAGCGGAAAGACCCTGATCGCCCTGCATGTAGCGCGCGAGGTTGCTGCTCGCGGAGTGCCGGTGTGGTGGGTATCGGCTGCCGAACCGTCGGCGTTCGTAACAGCCATGCACGCGGTAGCCCAGCTACTCGGCGCAACCGAGGCGGAGCTTCAGGAGCAAGACCCCGCTGACATCCTGTGGCGGCGGCTGGAGGTCCGCACCGAGCCTTGGTTGTTGGTAGTCGACAATGCCGACGACGTGTCGCTGCTCGATTCGGGTTCCGCCGACCTCGGCGGCGCGAGGGCGCTGGCCGATGGCCGGGCCTGGATCCGTCCGCTGGCATCCGGTCCCGGCTTGGTCATCGTCACCAGCCGTGACGGCGACCCGAAGCGGTGGGGCCGCTGGTGTGCCCTGACACCGATCGGCAAGCTCACGGCCGCGGACGGCGCGCAAGTACTCCTCGATCACACCCGTAATCGGTGCGGCAGCCGGGAGGAGGCCGAGACCCTGGCAAAGCGCCTCGGCGGGCTTCCGCTGGCACTTTCGCTGGCCGGCTCCTACCTGGCAGACAACATCACTGATCCCTGGCCGGACGCCGACTCACCCACGACCTTCACCGCCTACCGGGATGCGCTCGAAGCCGGGCGCAGCGATCTCCTCACCCCCGAACCTGACGACGATGATGAGCGGCAGGCTCGGCGGCTCATCGACGGAATCTGGCGCCTGTCTGTGGACCTTTTGGAGCAGCGAGGGGCCACCGGGGCCAGGCTGTTGATGCGGCTGCTCTCCCATTTCGCAGAGGCGCCCGTGCCCTACCGTTTGATGCTGCAACCCTCTGTGCTGAAAACCTCCTCAATCTTCGTGGGGATCGATCGCGAGAAGCTCAGGTCGATACTCGTCGGCGCCAGCCACCTCGGTCTGATCGACTTGTCGACCTTGGCGACGCCCAATGCCGCTGCACACGGCGAGATCCCTCTTCTGAGCCTGCATCCCTTGATGCGGGACGCCAGCCGCCATGCCGAAGATGTTGGCGGCGACTATTTGTCTTTGGCGGCTCGATTGTTGTGTGCCGCTGTACAGGACGAGGAAGAAACCTCTCCGCAGGATCCGAAGCAGTGGCCGAAATGGCAGCTTATGGCACCGCATGCGGTGCTTCTCCTGAAGGATTTAGTAGATCAGGAAAAAATCGACGCTGTGCTCGTGGCAAGTGTTGCACGAGTGGCTGACCTCACTATTCGCCAGACACACGTCCGCGGTCTATATCTTCTCGCCCACACCCAATACCGTGCGTTGCAGGAAGCCTGCACCACGGCCCTCGGGCCCGACCATCCTTCGGTGCTGTCCAGTCGGCACGGCGCCGCTCTCGCATTGTGGTCTCTAGGCGGAGTCCTGGCTGCGCAAACGGAGTTTAGAGAAATCCTTGACATTCGTCAGCAGATTCTGGGTGAGGAGCATCCCGACACTCTGATCGCCCGCCACAACCTCGCCGGGGCCTTGCGGGAGCGTGGTGATTATGTGGCTGCCCAGGCCGAGTTTGAGGCGGTCCTTGCCATCCAGCGGCGGGTGCTCGGTGAGGAGCATCCCAACACCCTGACCACGCGCCAAAACCTCGCCGGTGTCTTGCGGGAGCGTGGTGATTATGTGGCTGCCCAGGCCGAGTTTGAGGCGGTCCTTGCCATCCAGCGGCGGGTACTCAGTGAGGAGCATCCCGACGCCCTGACCACCCGCCAAAACCTCGCCGGCGTGTTGGGGGAGCGTGGTGATTATGTGGCTGCCCAGGCCGAGTTTGAGGCGGTCCTCGCCACCCGGCGGCGGGTGCTCGGTGAGGAGCATCCCAACACCCTGATTACCCGCCACGGCTTTGCCGGTGTCTTGCAGGCGCGTGGTGATTATGTGGCTGCCCAGGCCGAGTTTGAGGCGGTCTTCGCCATCGAGCGGCGGGTGCTCGGTGACGAGCATCCCAACACCCTGACCACCCGCCACGGCCTTGCCGGTGTCTTGCAGGCGCGTGGTGATTATGTGGCTGCCCAGGCCGAGTTTGAGGCGGTCTTCGCCATCGAGCGGCGGATGCTCGGTGACGAGCATCCCGACGCCCTGACCACCCGCCACAACCTCGCCGGGGCCTTGCGGGCGCGTGGTGATTATGTGGCTGCCCAGGCCGAGTTCGAGGCGGTCCTTGGCACCCGGCGGCGGGTGCTCGGTGACGAGCATCCCAACACGCTGACCACCCGCCACAACCTCGCCGGTGTCTTGCAGGCGCGTGGTGATTATGTGGCTGCCCAGGCCGAGTTTGAGGCGGTCTTCGCCATCGAGCGGCGGGTGCTCGGTGACGAGCATCCCAACACGCTGACCACCCGCCACAACCTCGCTGGCATCTTGCAGGCGGCTGGTGATTACGGGGCTGCCCAGGCCGAGTTCGAGGCGGTCCTCGCCATCGAGCGGCGGGTGCTCGGTGAGGAACATCCCTACACCTTGATCACCCGTCACAGCCTCGCCGGCGCGCTGGCGAAGCACGGTGACCACCCGGCCGCAATGGCTGAATACCAGGCCACCCTCAGCGTCATGGAACGAGTCCTCGGGCCTCGGCACCCCACCACGCTGGCGGCCCGCAAGAACTTCGAGGTAGCGCGACAGACAATGGCTAGCCGAAGAGGACCCGTTCTGTGGCACGGACCGGGTAAAAGACGAAAGGGCAAGAAGAAGTAACGTCGCCTGGCAGGCGACGTATGCAATGTGCGACTCAGTGACGGGGAAAGTGGGGTGGATGGAGCGCCCTTCGGGGCGGGGCTCCGGCCTGCCCGATGACAACCGACCAAGTCCGTCGCGTGCCGTCAATCTGATACCGGCCGGACTGCACCATGCGCCGTGGCGACCACATGGCCCGTTGTGGGCCGCCTTGAACGCGGTACGAAATTGTGGCCGGTCTTCAGAGCAGGCATGGTAAAGCTTTGACCTAAAGAAACCGCAGATGGCATTGCGTCGTTGTCACTCTATGGTCGTACTCCGTCGTAGGTTTCCTGGGTGACTCTCGCCGATGTGACCCACGCCAGCTTGCTCGCTGCCATGTAGGAGTTCGACCGCCTCAGCAGTGGACCATTCCTGAAGCAGACCGGGTTCGGCGTTGCGTGGGTCTACTATTTGGATCACGAGGGTCGGCTGTACGACTAGAAGCCAATCATCGGGTAGGCGCATGGCGTAAGCACCGGCACTGCTCTCGGTCCCGAGGGCTTCACTGACGGGGACGCGACGGTTGCCCAGAGACTGGAGACGCTCGGGTTCACGGTCGCGTTTCGCCTAGCCCTAACTGGACGTGGGACGAGATCGTCCTTGCGGGCGAGCCGGTTATGGCGAACCGGGGGCGGCAGCTTGAGTCCCAAGATCCTCCGGTACAGGAGCTCTCTGAGCTCTCCAAAGTCCCGCCATCCAGGCCGACAGGAGTCCTGACTTCCGAAATTCTCCCGGTGTCGCCCCGGAGGACTTGGAACATCGTCAACGAGAGCAGCAACGGGAACCGACTCGACAAAGGACGTCTTCGAGGCCATCCGAGCCAACTCCGCCGAGATTGCCGCGATGGCGGCGCGTACCCGAGCTGCTACGAGCCGCTAACAATGCAGTTGAAGCCCTCGATCCGACCTTGACTACTTCTCAGGGCGTGAGGGTGGCCTGGCGCTACGCGCTCACCTTCGGCGTGAACGTGACCCAAACTTCGCCGTAAGAGAATTGCGGATGTGAAACGTCAAGGGCCCGCCGATCGTTTGGGTCTATGCCGAGTGCATCGAGGGCCAGGATGAAGCGGCCCGGCGCCGCACCGAGGAGGCGCTGAGGCTGCCGACGAGTGATCGCAAACGGGCCGCTCGCTGTCGCGTATTTCGCGGCCAGCGAGATCAAGCGAGCCGCAATGAGATCAAGTGAGACCCTGAGCTGAGAACAAAGAAACCCCGTTGACCAGCATTCGCGCTGGTCAGCGGGGTTTCTGCTGCATGCTGAGCGGAGGGCGTGGGATTCGAACCCACGGAGACGCGGAACGCCTCACCGGTTTTCAAGACCGGCGCCATCGGCCACTAGGCGAGCCCTCCCGTACGGCGGCACTCAGTCTGCCAGATCGACGCGCGCCGGGACGGCAGGGACATGCCACCCCGCACACCGCCGCCTAAGCGAAACTTATATTAACTCTCTTAACAGGCACCTGAGCTGCGGAAACAGGCACTCAAGGCAAGGCGACAACAGTTGACACGGCATCGACCCACATGTTTATTGTTCGCTGCCTTTCCTATCCCGGCCAGGCCCCCCACCTTCGGTCAAGGGAGTGTCCCCCACCATGCCCATCCCCGGAAGAAGGACCGCGCTCGCCGCCGCCGTAGTACTCGCGGCCGGCACCGGCATCGTGCTCGCCCCCAGCGCGTTCGCCGCCAACGAGCAGGTCAACATCTACCTGACCACCACCAGCGACAGCGGCGGCCGCGCCGTCACCCGCGGCCTCCAGCAGCAGACCCCGATCAGCTTCGCCGGCAGCACCGGCAGCGCCAACCAGACGATCAACGTCAATGAGAACACCACCTACCAGCAGTTCGAAGGCGCCGGTGCCTCGTTCACCGACACCGCTGCCTGGCTCATCAACGGCAGCGGCGCGCTTTCCGCGGCCACCCGCAACGACGTCATGACCAAGCTTTTCAGTCCCACCGCCGGGATCGGGGTCAGCGCCACCCGCAACGTCATGGGTTCCTCGGACCTTGCCCGGTCCAGCTATTCGTACGACGCCACCTGCTGCGACGTCAACGACTTCACGCTGGCCCGTGATGTCGACGTGCTCGCCCTCACCAAGCAGGCCCGCAGCCTCAATCCCAACCTGGTCGTGATGGCTTCGCCCTGGTCCGCGCCGTCCTGGATGAAGGACAACAACAGCTACGACCAGGGGTACCTGAAGGCCGAGTACTACAAGGCGTACGCGCAGTACTTCGTCAAGTACATCCAGGGGTACGCGGCTCAGGGCGTACCGGTCAATTACGTCACTGAGCAGAACGAGCCCGGCTGCTGTCCCGGCTATCCCTCCATGCAGTGGAGCGTCTCCGGTCTGCAGTCGTTCGCCAAGAACGACCTGCTGCCGGCCCTGCAGGCCGCCGGTCTCAGCACCAAGCTGTTGGTGCACGACTGGAACTACAGCGACTACGACACCTGGGGCGCGCCCCTGGTCAACGACGCGGCGATCCGCAACCACCCGAACTTCGGCGGCGTCGGGTGGCACGGTTACGGCGGCGATCCGAGCAAGGCCACCACGGTACGCAACCAGTATCCGGCCATGAACCAGTACTTCACCGAGCACTCCGGTGGCACCTGGGTCGGCAACCAGCAGGCCGAGGACATGAACAACCTCATCGACTACACCCGCAACTGGGCGCGGTCGTGGACCAAGTGGAGCCTCGCCGTCGACCAGAACATGGGGCCGCACAACGGCGGCTGCGGCACCTGCACCGGCCTGGTCACCGTGCACAACGGGGACGGCCGCAGCGGGCAGGTCGACTACACGATCGAGTACTACACGATGGGTCACCTGACCAAGTTCGTGAAGCCCGGCGCGGTGCGGATCGACTCCACCGCGAACGCGACCGTCAAGAACGTGGCGTGGAGGAACCCGGACGGGTCCAAGGCGCTGATCGCGTACAACACCAGCGGCAGTGCGCAGACGGTCAAGGTCAATTGGGGTGCCCAGTCCTTTGTGTACAGCCTGCCGACCAAGACCTCGGCGACTTTCACCTGGGGCGGGACCCAGGGCGGGGGTACGCCGCCGGCCACGCGTACCGGTGCGATCTCGGGTCTGGGCGGCAAGTGCCTGGACGTGACCGGAGGCTCGACCGCCAACGGCAACCTGCCGCAGCTCTGGACGTGCACCGGTGGCCCCAACCAGACGTGGACCGTCGGCTCCGACAACACGGTCCGTGGCCTCGGTAAGTGCCTGGATGTGTCGAACAACTCAACCGCCGACGGCGCCGCCGTCCATCTGTGGGACTGCATCGGCACGGTGGCCAGCCAGAAGTGGAACGTGAGCAACGGTTCGCTGGTCAATGCGGCTTCCGGCAAGTGCCTCGACGTCAAGGACAACAACACCGCCGACGGGGCGAAGCTGCAGATCTGGGCGTGCACCGGCGCCGCCAATCAGAGGTGGACCGTACCGGCGTAAGCCGCCCCGATCGGGGGTACCAGGCGGGCACCCCCAAGAGACAGAAGGCCCGCGGGTGGCGGTGGGTGCCACCCGCGGGCCTTCTCCTGTTTTTGTCGTACGCGTCGGGCAAGCTGATACCCATGCACGCGATCACGATCGAAGTCCCCGGCGGCCCCGAAGCCCTCGTCTGGGCTGAGGTGCCGGACCCGTCCCCGGCCGCCGGCGAGGTGATCGTCGAGGTGACGGCCGCGGCGGTCAACCGGGCCGACGTGATGCAGCGCCAGGGCCATTACCCGCCCCCACCCGGCTCGCCGCCCTATCCCGGCCTCGAGTGCTCCGGCGTGATCACCGCGGTCGGTGCCGACGCGACCGGCCACCACGTGGGCGAGCGCGTCTGCGCGCTGCTGGCCGGCGGCGGCTATGCCGAGCAGGTGGCGGTGCCCGCGGGCCAGCTCCTGCCGATCCCGCAGCAGATGTCCGTGCAGGAAGCGGCGGCGCTGCCCGAGGTCGCCTGCACCGTCTGGTCGAACGTGGTGGACATCGCCCGGCTGCGCAAGGGCGAGACGCTGCTGGTCCACGGCGGGGGCGGCGGCATCGGCACCTTCGCGATCCAGCTCGGCAAGGCCCTGGGCGCCCGAGTGCTGGTCACCGCCCGCGAGGCCAAGCATGAGCAGCTGCGCGCGCTCGGCGCCGACCTCGCCATCGACTACACGTCGGCCGATTTCGTTGCGGAGACCCGGGAAGCCACCGACGGCCGGGGCGTCGACGTCATCCTGGACATCATCGGCGCGAAATACCTGGACCGGAACGTGGCCGCGCTGGCCCCGGACGGCCGCATCGCGATCATCGGCCTGCAGGGCGGGCGGCGCGGCGAGCTCGACCTGGGTGCGCTGATGGCCAAGCGTGGATCGGTGTCCGCGACGACTTTGCGTGCGCGACCGGCTGCTGACAAGGCCCGCATCGTCAAGGGGGTGCGGGAGCGGGTGTGGCCGCTGGTCGACGCGGGAGCGATCCGTCCGATCATCGACCGGACGTTCCCGATGGCGGAGGCCTCGGCGGCCCACCGTCTGATGGAGAGCAGCGACCACCTGGGCAAGATCCTGCTGCTCCCCTGAGCGGGGGTCAGACCTGGAAGGCCGCGGTGCGGGCTGCCGGCGGCGCGGGTTCGGGCCCGGAAGGCCGGCAGCGGGGGCTCAGACCTGGAATGCGGCGACGCCGGAGAAGACGCGCACCCGCCAGGTGCAGTCGGCCGAGGTGCTGACCTTGAAGTAGCCGTTGCGGGCACCCGCGTGGCCGTTCAGGGTCAGAGAGCCGGTCGGCTTGGCGCCGTGGACGTATTCGGAGCCGCCGCCCTGGCCGGTCCACGCCAGGTGGACGAACGGCGAACCCTCCTGCGGGCAGGTCCACGAGAAGATCGCCTTGTAGTCCTGGGTGGGGATCCGGATCGTCGGGCTCTGCCACGCGCCGGTCTGCTGCGACCAGCCGGCGATCTCCCGCGAGCGGCGCTGGAAGACCTGCACCGCGTCCAGCCGGGCGGCGTTCCGGCGGCTCGTCGAGCCCGCGTAGACGGCCTTCCACGTGCCGGTGGTCTGCGCGACAGCCCGGTGACTGAAGCGCCCGGCGTCCGTGGTCGTCGCGAAGCCCTGATACGTGAACGAGTTCGCCGGGGTCCCGTTCGCGTGGAAGTAGAAGTCGACCCGGGCCTGGTTGCCGCGCGCGGTCCGCCACACCCGGCCGGTCAGGGTCACAGCCTCGCCCTTGGCCACCGGCTCCGGCGCCGCATCAAAAGTCATCCGCACCGCCGCCGGCGCCGCATCAGGCGTCGTCCGCGCCGCCGCCGCGTCAAGGTTTGTCTGCACCGCTGCGGGCTCCGCGTCGACATGCTGCACTGCCGGGGCTGCGGCGTCGAGGCTCTGCGGCGCCGCGGGTGCCACGTCGAGTTTCTGACGCGCCGCCGCCGCCGGTGCCGCGTCGAGTCTCTGATGCACCGACCCCGGCGCGGCCTGGGCGGGCACCGTCTGGCCAGGAAGCACCGAAGCCACAACAGTCAGAACGGCGAGCAGGGCGGAACGGCGCATCAGGAGAACGACCTCTCACAAACATCGGGGGGATTTGTCCGATTTTGACAGGTCCGGCACCCCGAAGCAATCACCCGCTCAGAGCAGCCGGCGCGGCCCCGGCCCAGCCCGACCGAGCTCATCGTCCGGGTTGATCAACGGGCACCGGTCGATCGACATGCACCCGCAGCCCACACACCCCGTGAAGTCGTCCCGCAGCTGTTGCAGGTGACGCATCCGCTGGTCGAGCTCCTCCTGCCAGCACTGCGACACCCGGGCCCAGTCCTCCCGGTTCGGCGTCCGGTTGTCCGGCAGCAGCGCCAAAATCGCCCCCACCTCCTTCAGTGGGATGCCGACTCGCTGGGCGATCCGGATGAACGCCACCCGGCGCAGCGCGTCGCGGCGGTACCGGCGCTGGTTGCCGGCCGTGCGCCGGCTGCTGATCAGGCCCTGGCGTTCGAAGAAGTGCAGAGCTGACACCGCGACCCCGCTGCGGGCCGCCAGCTCTCCGACGCTCAGCTCCATCCGATGCCACCTCCCGCTCGCTGCTTGACCTCAACATTAGTTGGGGTTCTAGCGTCGGTGCCGTCACCGCACCGACCGAGGAGGACCCCATGTCCGCACATCCGCTCCGCGTGGCCGTCATCGTCGCCAGCACCCGGGAAGGCCGCTTCGGTCCCACCGTTGCCGCCTGGTTCGCCGGGGAGGCCGCCGGCCGCACCGACGTGGACGCCGAGATCATCGACCTGGCCGGGGCCGAGGCCGAACCGGTCACCGCGCGGCTCGCGGCGGCCGACGCGTTCGTCGTCGTCACGCCCGAGTACAACCACAGCTACCCCGCGCCGCTCAAGGCCGTGATCGACGGCCACTCAAGGGAGTGGCACGCCAAACCCGTGGGCTTCGTCTCGTACGGCGGGTTGTCCGGTGGGCTGCGCGCCGTCGAGCACCTGCGACCAGTCTTCGCCGAGCTGCACGCCGTCACCGTGCGGGACACGGTCAGCTTCCACGGCGGACGATCCTGCTTCGGCCCGGACGGCCGGCCCCTCGATCCACGCGAGCCGGCCGCCGCCGCTCACCGGCTCCTGGACCGCCTCACCTGGTGGGGCATCACCCTGCGCGACGCCCACCAGGCTCGCCCGTACGTGACGGCCTGAGGTGGCGACCATGCGAATCAGCGAGGAATATCCGGACCCGGCCCGTAGTGACGCGGGCTTTGTGGTGTCCGGCGAGTGGGCTGCGGGCAGTGCCGACCGGCTGGTGGCCACCGCGGACGCCGTCATTGCCGCTCGGCGAAGCGTCCCGTGGCCGGAGGGGCTGCTGGCGTACTCCCTGTTCATCGACGCGGACGGAGACCTGCTTCGTGACTACGCACAGTGGACAGACGAGGGAGCCGCCGGCCGGCAGCCCCGCGGGGACCACATCGCGTATCGCCTGTACCGGGGCAGCAGGTCCGCCGCGAGCACGCCCCCGGGCGCGATGGTCGCTGTGCGGGTCGACACGGACGACGACGCGCTCGCGCGTACCTGGGTGGACGCGGTTTTTGAAGCCCTGGACCAGGACACAGCCCTGCCCGCCGGTGGGCTGGGCGCGTTCTTCCACGTCAGCACCGACGGCCGGCACGTGCTCAACTACGCCGAATGGGTCAGCGCCGACGCGCATCGCAAAGCCCTGGCGGCCACCGGCCGCGGGATCTCGTCCGGGCCGTTGTGGGACAAGGTCCAGACCATGCCGGGGGTACGCCACCAGAGCGTCACCCGCTACCACCTCCACCGAACGCTGACCGCCTAGCCCGCACCCGCCTCGGCGCTCATCATGGACTCATCATGAGCACACGATTGAAGGCCATCGCCCGCGAGACCGTGGAGATCGCCGAGCGGGGCTGGTACCGCGATCCGCGGGGCGCCGAGGTGCGCGTCGACGCCGGTCCCGCGATCGCCGGCACCCGGCTCTACCTGCCCACCGATGAGCTCCCCGAGGGCGGGCCCGCGGTGGCCGGGCGCGTCGAGGTCACCGGCGAGTCCACTCTGGCCGCCGCGCGACGCCTCGGTGGTGATGTCGCGGCGCTGGTTTTCGCCTCGGCCCGTAGCCCGGGCGGCGGTTTCCTCAACGGGGCCCAGGCCCAGGAGGAGAGCGTCGCCCGCAGCTCGGCGCTGTACCCGTGCCTGCGCGCGGCCGGCGAGTTCTACGCGTTCCACCGGGCCCAGGCCGAGCTCACCTACACCGATCGGGTCATCTACTCACCGGGCGTGCCCGTCTTCCGGGACGACCAGGCGACGCTGCTCACGCCGTACCCGGTCACGTTTCTCACCGCGGCCGCGCCCAATCTCGCCGCGATCCGGCGCGATCAGCCGGAGCTGGCCGCCGAGGTCCCCGCGATTCTGCGCCGCCGGACGCGGCGGGTCCTCGCCGTCGCCGCGGCGCACGGCCACCGCCGGATCGTGCTGGGCGCCTGGGGTTGCGGCGTCTTCGGCAACGACCCCGCGACAGTGGCGGCGGCCTTTGTCGCGGCGCTGGCGGCTCACCCGATGGAGCACGTCGTCTTCGCGGTCCTGGGCCCGAACCGGGACGAGTTCACGGCAGCTTTTCCAGCTGCCGGAAAATAGCGTCGCGGACCTCCGCCTCGGTCGGCATCGGCACGCCCTCGGTCGCCGAGAGCTGCCGCAGTGAGGTCATCGCCACGTCGTCGAGGCTGCACGCCACGAACGAGTCGAAGACCGACAGGTCCGGGTCGATGTTGAGGGCGAAGCCGTGGCTGGTCACGCCGCCGCGGATGCGCATGCCGATCGAGACCAGCTTGCGGCCGTCCGGTGTCCACACGCCGACCAGGCTGGGCGAGCCCTTCGGCGTGTCCCGGCGGACCGTGCGGAAGCCGAGCTCGGCGAGGGCCGCGATCAGGCTGTTCTCCAGCCACCGGACGACGTCGCCGGGACCGCGTTCGTGCAGGTCGATGACCAGGTAGCCGACCAGCTGGCCGGGGCCGTGATAGGTCGCGTGGCCGCCGCGGTCGGCGAGCACGGCCGGGATCCGGGCCAGGTCGTCGGGCAGGTCGGTGAGCGGGGTCGTGTGCCCGTAGGTGATCACGGCCGGGTGGCTGAGCAGGAACAACCGGTCCGGTGCGGTGCCGGCCCGGCGTTCGGCCGTCCAGCTCGCCATCCACTGCATCGCCTGCTCGTACGGCACCTCGCCGAGGTCCACTCGCTGCATGTCCTCCAGTCTGCGTCGCGGGACGGCGTCGCTGCGATACTCCCCGGCATGACGGATCAGGGACCCCTGCGGATCGTGGCACTGGTCGAGATGGCCGCCGGGCACGCCGAGGCCGGCAGCCGGTACGAGGACGAGGTGCTGGCCCTGCTCGCCCGGTACGGCGGCACGGTCGAACGCCGGCTGCGCACCGCGGCCGGCCGCTCGGAGGTGCAGATCCTGGCGTTCGAGTCCCGGGCCGGCTACGAGGCTGTGCTCGCCGACCCGCAGCGGCTGGCGTTGCGCGACGCCCTGGGTGACGCGGCACCGACGACCCGGGTGCTCGAGGTCAGCGACGTACCGTGAAGACGTGGAATCCGTCTGGGACTACCCGCGCCCGCCGCGGCTCGAGCGCAGCGCCGCCCGCATCACCGTGGTGCACGCCGGGGTGACCCTGGTCGACAGCGACCAGTGCCGGCGCGTGCTGGAGACCTCGCACCCGCCGGTCTACTACGTGCCCGCCGAGGCCATCGCCCCCGGCACCCTCGAACGGGCCCGGGGCAGCTCGTTCTGCGAGTTCAAGGGCACCGCGGGCTACTGGGACCTGGTCGTCGGCGAGACCCGGGTGGCCGACGCCGCCTGGTCCTACGACCGGCCGTCACCCGCGTACGCGGAGCTGGCCGGAGCGGTCGCCTTCTATCCGAGCCGGGTGGACGAGTGCCGGGTCGACGGTGAGCTGGTCCGCCCGCAGGAGGGCGACTTCTACGGCGGGTGGATCACCTCGGACATCGCCGGACCGTTCAAGGGCGGTCCGGGGACGAGGGGCTGGTGACCTCCCGGGCCTGCCGCAGGAAAGCGACCTCCGCGGCGTTGCCGGTCAGCTCGGCCGCCCGGGTGTAGGCGGCCGCCGCCTCCTCGGCCCGGCCCAGACGTCTGAGCAGGTCGGCCCGGACCGCGTGGAACAGGTGGTACTGACCCAGGTCAAGCGCCTCCACCAGCGGTAACGCGGCCGCCGGACCGGACACCTCGGCCACCGCCACCGCGCGGTTCAGCGCCACCACCGGGCTGGGCGCGAGGGCCATGAGCTGGTCGTAGAGCTGCACGACCGCGGGCCAGTCGGTGGCGGCCACGCTCGGCGCGGCGCTGTGCACGGCATTGATCGCCGCTTGCAGCTGGTACGGCCCCGGCT
Source organism: Actinoplanes sp. CA-051413 (assembly GCF_050955795.1). Lineage (NCBI taxonomy): Bacteria > Bacillati > Actinomycetota > Actinomycetes > Micromonosporales > Micromonosporaceae > Actinoplanes > Actinoplanes sp. CA-051413. The sequence continues at coordinate 9,732,249 of NZ_CP192100.1, read as the reverse complement.
GTCCATTGCGTACGCATTCGCGGACGATCCGCTGCCCCTCGGCGATCAGTGCCGCGTCCCAGCGTGGCCGGTCCTGATCGGCGAGCCGGATCATCGCGCCGTCCACAGTGGTGCGAGCCGGGCGGCGGGCGAGAATGAGCAGCTGCAACGCAAGCAGGCCCTCGACCTCGGGCTCCGCGGGCATCAACCGGGTCAGCAGCCGGGTCAGCCGGACGGCTTCGGCGCACAGGTCGTCGCGGGTCAGCGTGGGTCCGGTGGCGGCCGCGTACCCCTCATTGAAGATCAGGTAGAGGACGGCCAGGACGGGCCGCAGACGGCCCGGCAGCTCCGCGTCGCCGGGCACCCGGTACGGGATGCCCGCGTCCCGGATCTTGCCCTTGGCCCGGACGATGCGCTGGGCCATGGTCGGCTCCGGCATCAGGAACGCCCGGGCGATCTCCGGCGTGCTCAGTCCACCGAGCAGCCGCAGCGTGAGGGCGATCTGCGCTTTCTGGGCCAGCGCGGGATGGCAGCAGGTGAAGATGAGCCGCAGTTGGTCCGTCTCCTCCTCGGCCGGTGACGACGGGACCAGCATGGCGGCCTCGGCCTCCTTCGCGGCCCGGACGGACTCGCGCCGCAGCCGGTCGACGGCCCGGTGGCGGGCGGTGGTGATGATCCACCCGGCCGGGCTCGGCGGCACGCCCTCGGCCGGCCACTTCGCACTGGCCACCGTGAACGCGTCCTGCACCGCCTCCTCGGCGAGGTCGAGATCGCCGAGGACCCGGGTCAGGACCGCGACCGCGCGGCCGTACTCGGCCCGGAAGACGTCGGTCAGGTCTGAAATGGCCGCACCTCCACCGGCAGGGTGGTGGCCGCCGCCATCCGCTCGCCCCACTTCAGGGCGGCGTCCAGGTCCGGGGCGGTGATGACGGTGAAACCGCCGACGAACTCTTTGCTCTCCAGGAAGGGCCCGTCGGTGAGCAGCACGTCGCCGTCGCGGGCCCGGATCACTGTGGCCGAGCCCGGCGGGCACAGCCCGGCGGAGAACACGAAAGCGCCGGCGTCCTGCATGTCCTGAGCGATTGCCGCCAGTTCCGCCATCACCGGTTCGAGTGCCTCCGGCGAGGGTGGTGGTCCGTCCGGCTGATAGATGCTGAGCAGGTATGTCTTCACGTTTTCCTCCTCACGATGGATGACATATACACGTTCGGGGCACGCTCGGCGCGACACTCCGGGAGCGTTTTTTTTCGGTTCTTCATCACGTGGCGCCGAATGTGTGTTGGCATGGTCGACGGAATTACCTATATCGCCTGGGTTCCCATTGTCGCCGTTTCACGGATGACAACCGGCACGACGGCACCATCCGTCGCACCGAATTGGGATTCGCGTGAGAGCCCCGGGCCGAACTCGGAGGCTTCGCTGTCCCGTCCGTCCACCGGCCGCGTCCTGGCCGCCGGCGCCCTCGCGCTCGCCGTGAGCACGCCGGTTCTCGAATCCGTCGAAACTCCCATGGGCCTGCCGACCCCCGCGCCGGCCGCCGCGCCGGCCGTGGTGGTGGAGAGCCGGCCGGCCCTGGTGGCCCGCGCGGCGCAGCGAGCTTCACGCTCGGCAGTGCGCCGGTCCGCCGCCCGTCCGGCAGCGGTCGCGCTGCGTGCGGCGCAGCGCTCCGCCCAGCGGGAAACGAAGAAAATTCAGGAGGTACGCCGGGCAGCCCACGCCCGCCAGGTCGCCGAGGTCAGGGCGGCCGCCCAGCGCCGGGTCGCGGTCCGACGGGCGCTCGCCGCTCGCCGTGCGGCCGCCCGGCAGGCCACGGCGGTGGTCAAGCCCCGTGCCGCGGTGCGGCCTGCGGCCAAGCACCGCGCCGCACCCCAGCGCCGAGCAGTGCCCAAGCGCCGGGCGGTGACCCGGGTACGCACGTCGATGCGGATGTCGTCGGTGATCGCGTACGCCCGTTCGCAGATCGGCAAGACGTACCGGCGCGGTGGTGTGGGGCCGAATTCGTTCGACTGCTCGGGATTCACCAAGCGCGCGTACGCCCAGGCCGGGCTCAGCCTGCCGCATTCCTCAGGAGCTCAGGCAGCCCGCGCCCGGACGGTTTCCCGGGCCGCCGCGCAACCTGGTGATCTGGTCGTGGGGCCGGGGCACGTGGGTATCTACATGGGCGGCGGAATGATGATCGACGCCGGCAACTCGCGGACCGGTGTCGTTTATCGGCGGCTCTACCGGGGGTTGCACATCGAGCGGTTCTAAAGGGTTGGCGCCGGCCGGTGACGAGCCGCGAGAATCCCTCGCATGATCACCGATCACTGGCCACTGTTCGGGCTGCGGCTGCACACGCCGCGGCTCGAACTGCGCGTTCCGGACCTGGCCGACCTCGCGCAGCTCGCCGAGGTCGCCGCCGCGGGGGTGCACGACCCCGGACGTCAGCCGTTCGTGGTGCCGTGGACCGACGGCACCGCCGAGGAAGTGGCCCGCAGCACGCTGCAGTTCCAGTGGCGGATGTGGGGCCAATGGACGCCGGACAACTGGTCGCTGCACTTCGTGACCGTGCACGACGGCCAGATCATCGGCACCCAGGCGCTCGACGCCCGGCAGTTCGCCACGCTGCGCGAGGTCGGCACGGGATCGTGGCTGGGCCGCGCCCACCACGGCCAGGGCTTCGGCACCGAGATGCGGGCGGCCGTGCTGGACCTGGCATTCACCGGGCTGGGTGCGCAGTGGGCGGTCACGGAGGCGTTCGCGGACAACGCGGCCTCGTACGGCGTCTCGCGCAAGCTCGGCTACGCCGACGACGGCATCGCCCGGCACGTGGTCCGCGGCGAGGCGGTGGTGGGCCGGCGGCTGCGGCTGGACCGGGCCGGCTGGGCGGCAGCTCGCACTGTCGGCGTACGGATCGAGGGTCTGACGCCTTGCCTGCCCATGTTCGGCGGTTAGGGGGTGTCTCGTAGATCATGACGGCCTGCGGCGGGCCCAGCTTCCGCCTCGCGGCGCGGGCCGAAAGGCCGGATACAACACCGGTATCCGCCCTCCCGTCCCGCTTGCGACGCGAAACCTGGACCTCGCCTCGGCGACGCCATGATCTACGAGACACCCCCTAGGCGCGGGGCAACGTCAGGCGGACTGTTGTGCCCACGCCCGGCTCGCTGTCCAGGTGGATGCTGCCGTGGTGGGCCTCGATGATCAGGTTGACGATCGACAGTCCGAGGCCGGGGCCCGGCGCGGCCATCCGGTCGGCGGCCGTGCTGCGGAAGAACCGGTCGAAGACGTGCGGCAGTTCGGCGGCGGGGATGCCCACCCCGGTGTCGACGATGACCAGCTCCGGTTCGTCGCCGGCCGTACCCCGGACGATGATCTCGCCGCCCGGCGAGGTGAACTTGATCGCGTTGACCACCAGGTGGTTCAGCGCCTGGCCCAGCCGCCGGCCGTCGCCGCGGGCGAGCACCGGCCGGTCCATCAGGTTGTGCAGCGCCACGTCCCGGTGCTCGGCCAGCGGCCGGCACGCCGTGGTGACCTGTTGCGCGAGCTCGGCCAGATCCAGCTCGGCGAGGTGCAGCTCCATGCCGCTCTCGTTGAGCCGGGCCACCGTCAGCAGGTCGTCGATGAGCCGCAGCAGCCGGTCCGAGTTGCGCTGCATGACCGCCAGGAAACGCTGCGAGGTCTCCGGGTCGAAGCCGTCCGCCAGCAGGATCTCCAGATAGCCGCGGATCGACGTCAGCGGTGTCCGCAGTTCGTGGCTCACCCCGGCGAGGAACGAGTCCTTCATCCGGTCGAGCTGGCGCATGCGGTCGGCGACGGTCCCGGCATGCTGGGCGTAGCGGCGCAGCTCGAGCTGGACGGCGGTGTGCCGGGCCAGGCAGCGCAGGGCACGGCGCTGCGACGCGGTCAGCGCCCGCGGCACCTTGTCGAGAACGCAGATGGTGCCGACAGCGTGGGTGCCGTCGAGGACGACCGGGGCACCGGCGTAGAACCGGAAATTCTTGCCGAGGACGAACGGGCCGGCCGCGAAGCGGGGATCCGCGCCGGCGTCGGGCACCTCCAGCACGTCGTGGTCCTGGATCGTGTGCGCGCAGAACGACTCGTCGCGGGGCGTCTCGTCGTAGTCGACGCCGACCTTGGCCTTGATCCACTGCCGCTCGGCGTCGACCAGGCTCACCATGCCGACCGGGGTGCCGCAGATCTCCGCGGCCAGCAGGGCGATGTCGTCGAAGTCGTCCTCCGGCGGGGTGTCGAGCACCCGGGCCTCGTACAGGGCGGCCAGGCGGCCTTCCTCATCGGGCGGTGCAGCGACTCTCACGTTCCTGATGCTCTCACCGCTTCGCGGCATATGTGATGGATTCGTCAGCCGGTCCGGCCGACGTCCCACATAGCAGTCGGCACCCGTCGCGGAGGGCGGGTGCCGACTTGCTGGACGCCGGGAGGCGACCGATCGCAACCGAGCACGGGGATCTCTGCCCTGCGCACCCGGTCGGATGTCTGACACCACTATCGCCCGGGGCAAGCCCGGTCACGCGCACCACCTGTGCGTTTCTGCATCCGCAGCGGATATGAGGCCGAAAGATGTGTGACACCTCACCCGGTTACCGTCGGCAAACGGGGGAAGTCAGCAACCGGTGCCATGCGGGTGCCGGACGACGTGGAAGGACAACCGAGCATGAGCCTGGAGCGAGCCGAAGCGCCGGATCCGTACGACATCCTGCCGCCGGTCCCGGCCTTCACGCTGACCAGCACCGACGTGGCGGACGGCCGACCGCTCGACGAGCTGTACGCGCACACCAGCGTCGGCGGCAAGAACCTGTCCCCGCAGCTGTCCTGGTCCGGCTTCCCGGCGGAGACCCGTGGCTTCGTCGTGACCTGCTTCGACCCCGACGCGCCCACCGGCAGCGGCTTCTGGCACTGGGTGGCCGTGAACCTGCCGGCCTCGGTGACGGAGCTCGACCGGGGCGTCGACCCGCTGCCGGAGGGCGCCTTCACCGTACGCAACGACTACGGCGACACCGGCTACGGCGGCGCGGCCCCGCCGCCCGGTGACCGCCCGCACCGCTACGTCTTCGCGGTGCACGCCATCGATGTCGACCGGCTCGAGGTGAGCGCGGGCGCCACCCCGGCGTACGTCGGCTTCAACCTGGCGTTCCACACGCTGGCCCGGGCCACGATCCGGCCCACGTACCAGGTCAAGGGCTGACGCCGGGCTCCGGACACGGAGAAGCCCGCCGGATCACGGATCCGGCGGGCTTCGTCGATCGGTACGGGATCAGCGATCAGCCGGGAACCTTGGCGACCACGAAGACCGACTGGCCGAACGGCGGCTTCACGATGCTCTCGGCGGCCTTGGTGATCGGCAGCACGACGCTGTCGTAGACCTTGACCATCGGGCCCTCCTTCGGCGCCAGCTTGAAGATGCTGGTCGCGCCGTAGTAGCCGATGAGGCCCAGGGCGTTCGCGTAGTGCAGCTTCTCGATGGTGAGGCCGGCCTCGGTCATGGCGGCGCGCATCGTCTTCTTGGTGTAGCGGCGGATGTGGCCCGTCGCGATGTCGACCTGGCTCATCGCGAACATGAAGGCCGGCACGATCAGGATGATCCGGCCGCCCGGGCGCACCAGGTCGGCCATGCTGCGCAGCGCGCCGACGTGGTCCTCGATGTGCTCGAGGACGTTGTAAGACACGGCGGCGCTGTACTCACCGTTCGCCTCGGGCGAGGGCAGCAGCATCTGCCGCACGTCGATGTTGTCGTGGTCGGCCAGGCGCTCCTTGAGCTGCACCAGCCGGTCGGGGTCGGCCTCGGTCGCGGTGAAGCGGGGCAGGTGCTCCGCCCACTCCAGTGCGTAGTCGCCCAGGCCGCTGCCGATCTCGATCGGGTTGTCGCCCAGGTACGGGAGAGCGAGCTCCACGAACCACCGACGGTGGTTCACGGCCGTGGCGAGGCCTTCGAGCACTTCGGACTGGATCCGCTGGTCTCCAGTGATGTCTGCCATAAGTAAGGTTCCCTCGTCTTGCCGATCCGAGCTGACAGCGGGACCGGAAGAGTTAACCATCCGCTGCGCGCAACCGAAAGTTGAGCGGGGGGCGCCCGCTCATTTTTTGCCTGATTGAGACATTGACCCGTGGGTACCCACCGGCCTTACCCATCATGCACTGTGCGGGCCAGTGAGCGGAAATACATGCTTAGATATCGGGTCGATCACGCCTGCGCCGCCCGTCACAACACTGTTACCAACCTCGGTTAGGCTCGCCGATGCTATGACGATTACGGGTATTGACTCGACAGGCCAGTCGGCCGGCGGGAACGTTCTGCCGCCCGACCCCGCCGCCGACGCCGAAGACCTGGACGCGGAGCTGCGCGCGCTGGAAAGCGAGGTCGCCGTCGCGCCGATCTCAGTCATACCCGCTGTTGACGCCGAGGTCGGCGGTGACGCCGCCGGGCAGCGGGAGCCGGCGCCGCGCCTCCGGTGGTGGCGGTCTCTCACCTGGCGAGATGTTCTCGCAATAGTCACCTTCATTGCGGTAGCGGTCTTCGTCACCGCGCCGTTGTGGCTCAATCTTGATCATGAGTTGCGCGATGATCCCCAGGATCAGGCATTCTTTGAGTGGATGTTGGCGCACGGTGCACGCGTGCTCACGGATGGCGTTTATCCGTTCTTCTCGGATCGCATGAATTACCCCGATGGGGTGAACATGATGGCCAACACGTCGGTGTTGGCCGTTTCGCTGCCGATGACGCCCGTCACTGCCATCTTCGGGCCGCATGTGGCGTTCAACGCGTTTCTTACGCTGGCCTTGGCAGTCACCGGTATTTCGTGGTATTTCGTGCTCTCCCGCCAGTTCGTCAGCTCCCGGCTGGCGGCGTGGGTCGGCGCGCTGTTCGCCACCTTCGCGCCGAGCATGATCTCGCACTCCGGCGGCCACCCGAACATCGTCTCGCAGTTCCTGGTGCCGCTGATCATCTGGCGCACGCTCGCCCTGCGGACACCGGGCCGGACGGTCCGCAACGGGCTGCTGCTCGCGGGCCTGCTGGTCTGGCAGGCGTTCATCAACCTCGAGATCCTCTTCATGACCGCGGTCGGGCTGGGCATCTTCTGCGTGGTGATGGCCGTCACGCGCCGCCGCAGCCAGCCGGGCGAGATCGCCACCTTCGTACGCGGGCTCGGTGTCGCGGCCGGTGTCACGCTGGCCGCGCTGGCCTACCCGCTCTACGTGCAGTTCTTCGGGCCGCAGAGCTACCACGGGCTGCCCGAGTTCGTCCGCTACTTCGGGGCCGACCTGGGCTCCTTCACCGCGTACGCGCAGCGCTCCATTGCCGGAAACAGCGTGACCGCGGGCCGCCTCGCCCAGAACGCCGCCGAGGAGAACGCGTTCTTCGGCTGGGGCCTGGTCATCCTCTTCTTCGGCCTGGTCGCCTGGATGCGCCGCAGCGTGACAATCGTGACCCTGGCCGGCGTAGCCCTGTTCTTCGGCGCGATGTCCCTCGGCCCGCGCATCCGGCTCAACGGCATCGACACCGGCGTCCCCGGCCTGTGGTCGCTGCTGCACAGCGTCCCGATCCTCAACTCGGCCGTGCCGACCCGTTGGGCCCTGGCGATCGCCCCGATCGTCGCCATCATGCTGGCGCTGGGTTGCCAGCGCGCCTCGGACCTGATGAAGGCCCAGCCGGCCGCCCGCGGCCCGGTCCGAGTGGCAATGATCACCGCGGTAGCCATGGCGCTTGTCCCGCTCACGCCGACCCCGCTGCGCACCACCCCGATGGACCCGGTCCCGGCGTTCGTGACCTCGGGTGCCTGGAAGCAGTACGTGGACGAGAACCACACGCTGGTGGCCCTGCCCCTGCCGGACAGTTCGTATCCGGACCCGCTGCGCTGGAGTGCCTACACGGGCCACGACATGCGGATCGTCAGCGCGTACGCCCTGCTGCCGAGCCGCAACCCGCTCGACCCGACGGACCGCTCGGCCCAGTTCGCCCCGCCGTGGCGCCCGACCAGCGGCCTGATGGCGTCGATCAAGCAGGGCAACCCGATCCCGGAAATCACCGAGACCCGGCGGGAGATGACCCTGGCCGACCTGCGGTACTGGAAGGCGGGGGTGGTGGTGCTGACGCCGCAGGTCCGCGACATCGAGATGCTGCGGGCGATGACCCAGCTGCTGGGCTTCCAGCCGACGTGGACGGGCGGCGCCTGGGTCTGGAACGTCCGCAACCTCGTCGACGCGGAGAAGGTCGACCAGTAAGCGCAACCTGAGGTCGCTGCCTAGCGGAATGTTCCGAGGGCGGTGAATCTGGCGTCCAGATCATTCACCCATTGCGCCGGCAGGCGCAGCCGCAACGACTCGCGATCCCAGAGATGGTTGTCGCCGTGGAAGTCGCCGTGCACGAGGACGGCCCGGCCCGGCCCCGCGAGGGCCCGGTCGGCCCAGTCACACCAGGCCAGCACTCGGCCCCGCTGGTCAGGTCTGATCAGCGGCCCCAATCCGGCTCGGAGAGTGTCCGTCGAGGCAGGCGCGGTCGGCTCGGGTAGCGGGCCCGATGCCTCGGACACCGCTTGCAGCACCGCAGGGTCATGCAGGGCGGCCAGGACCGCGGCAAGGTCACCCGCGGCCAGCCGGCCAGGTCCGGCGCGGCCGTACGCAGCGCAGCTCGCAACGCATCCACAGTCGGCTCGCTGAGCCAGGTCGGTGCCGCTACTTGATGCAGCAGCCCACGCAGACCTTGGGCTTGGGCAGAGTGAAGGCCAGACAACAAGTCTTCCGCTGCACATCCAAGTTCCCACCGCGCCCCGGGACCAGCTCGATCAGGTCCTCGACCCCGAGCGTGCCCAGCAGCGTGGCGATCGTCTCCGCCGACGAACCCGGCAGCACATCCGCCGACCGCAGCACCGCATAAGCCACCCCGGACGACAGCGACCCCAGCAACGTGCGCTGCCCCAGCCGCACCTTCGTGTGGATCGCCTCGAGCAGCGGCGTCAGATGCTCGTCCAGCAGAGACCGCCGCAGCTCCTCGAGCAGGGCCGCCTCGTCCGCGACGACCCGGACCTGGGCCAGACCGCTCAACGCCAGCGGGTCGGACGGCAGCACCGCCACCGTGATGTCGCTGCGGAGCCCCAGAGTGACCAGCGGGCGCGGGTCGTTGAAGTGCATCAGCACGTCGGTGCCGGTCAGCAGTGGCACCCGGCGGGCGGAGGCCCAGCCCAGCACGGCCGGCAGCGCCAGCCAGTACGTATAAGCCTTCCAGGCCAGCGCGGCCGCGGCGTGCGGCTGGGCCTGCCAGCGTTCGCGGGACGAGTCGAGCAGGGTGTCGAGGCTGGCCCCGGTCAGGTCGGACGTGGGCTGCCAGCCGGTCGGATCCTGGACCATCAGGTCCGGCGCCAGGCCGGGTAGCTCGGTGCTCGTGCCGAACATCGCCCGCAAAGTCGCAGTCACCGGCGCCAGAGGCTGCGCGGAGTGATCGGGGACGACACGATCCAGCGCGGTGGTCACCGGAGCGCGCCGCTCAGGGTGAGGCAACGCGGCTTCATCCGCTGGATCACCACTGTCACCTCGCCACGCTTCGCTGGTCAGGACGGCCCACCATACCTTGTTAAGGCTAACCTAACCACGCCAGCAAAACCCCCACATACCCGGCCCCGGACAGGTGTTCTTCTCCCAAATACCCCCAGCAAGGGTGACCTAACCGAGCGTTGCGCCGTTGCCGGTTTCGTCAAGGTATCTGTCGGCAACGCGCTACTAGCCCCATGCGGACACCGGAAGACATGGACACTGAAATTCCTGTCGCAAAGGGGACATCCGTGATGACCACCTCGCCTGTCGAGAGGGCTGCCGACCACTTCGTGTCGGCGCTCGCGCAATGGCGGGTCGAGCGCGGGATGACGAAGAAGCAGCTCGCCGCGCGCATGGGGTTCGATCCGTCCTACGTCAGTCACGTCGAGGGCCGCCGGCACAAGCCCACCGAGGACTTCGCCCGGCGTGCGGAGGCGGTCCTCGCCGCCGGCGGCGCGATCTGGCAGAGATTCCAGGAGTACGACGAACTGCGGCACGCCCGCGGCCCCGTCCTGCACCGGGACCCTCCCGTGCCCGCGCAGTGGATGCCGCCGGGCACCGGCCTGATCGTCGAGCAGGAGGTCGCCGAGCTCACGTACACCGAAGGGGCTTATCGGTGTGTGATCCGGCGGGCGCTCTACAACGCCGGGGTGGAGCCGGTCACCCGCTATCTGGTGAAGATCTCCGTGGACCGGTATCCGCACGACCCGCAGGGCTCCAACCGCCACCACCGCCAGCATCCGCTCAGCTTCGAGGAGATGGATCTGCGCGCGGTGGCAGGCGAGGGTGCAGCGACCGAGCCGATGCAGTGGCGGCTCAAGCTCGACCGGGACGCCGCCAAGGAGGTCTGGCTGCTCTTCGCCAACGACCACGGCCAGTTCCCGCTCTATCCCGGCGAGCGCACCACGATCGAGTACGCCTACACCGTCGGCGAGGAGAAGTGGGGGCAGTGGTTCCAGCGGGCCGTGCGCCTGCCCACCCGCAACCTCACCGTACGGCTGAACTTCCCGGTCGAGTTCGAGCCGCAGGTGTGGGGGGTCGAGACCTCACTCGCCGCCGAGGTGCCCGTGCGTACCCCGTTGGAGCGGCACAACGACGCACGCCGCGCCGTCTTCGAATGGTCGACCGACGCGCCGCTGCTCAACGCCCGGTACCGCCTCGAGTGGCGGTTCCGCGGCGAGTCCGCACCGACCACCCCGGACGAAGGAGTCCCCAAGCCCCGGATCAACGGTCAGGAGCGCCGCACCAACGGCCATGAGCTGAGAGCGAGCCAGCGGATGCGCGGAATCGGCATCGTGCAGCGCGGCGCGGATCTGCTGCGCCAGCGTGCCCGGCACTTCCAGCTGCCCCGGGAGGAGGCGGCCGCCCGCGACGCGGTCGCCGGTCTGCGGGCCGCGCTCGAACGGCTGGAGGGACTGCACGACTTCAGCAAGGGGGTGGGACTGGCCGCGTCTCAGATCGGCCTGGCGGTTGCCGCCGCCGTGGTACGCCCACCCGAACGTGGCGCCGAGTCCGTGGTCCTGCTGAACCCGCGGGTCGTCGACGAGTCGAGCGAGACCGACGAGCAGTACGAGGGCTGTCTCTCCTTCTTCGACTACCGCGGCCTGGTGGTCCGGCCGTTGCGCGTCGACGTGGAGCACGCCCGTTTCGACGGAACCCGGGTCATCACCTCCTTCGAGCAGGCCATGGCCCGCCTGGTCAGCCACGAGATCGACCACCTCGAGGGCCGGCTGTACGTGGACCGGATGGTCCCCGGGGCCAACCTCGTGCCGGTCGAGGAGTACCGCCAGACCGGCCGGCCCTGGAACTACTAGTCGGAGAAGCTGTCGTACTTGATCCGTACGGATGGGACCTGGAGCTCGGCCAGGGTCCGCAGCGTGGCCTTGACCATCTTGCCGGAGCCCGAGACGAAGAAGTCGTGCTCGTTCCACGGGCCGTAGCGGGCCACGACGTCGGAGATGTTGCCCTGCTCGCCGGGGAACGTCGGGTCCTCGCTGCACGCGGTCACCACGGAGAGCCAGGGGTAGCGGGCGGCGAGCCGGTTCAGCTCGGCCAGGTCGTAGAGGTCCTCGCGGGTGCGGGCGCCGAAGAAGACGTGCACCCAGCGCGTCCGGTTGTAGCGGGTCAGTTCCTCGAGCAGTGACTTGATCGGGGCGAGGCCGGTGCCGCCGGCGACGAAGACCGCGTCCCGGGTGGAGCGCCGGTCCAGGTTCATCGAGCCCATCGGCGCGGCCAGCCGGATCATGTCGCCGACCTCCAGCCGGCGCACCAGCGCGCTGGAGACCCAGCCCGCGCCGACCGCCCGGACGTGGAACTCCAGGGTGTTATCGCGCCGGGGAGCGTTCGCCGGCGAGTAGGTCCGCCACAGCCTGGGCTGGAAGCGTGGGCATTCCAGGCTCAGGTACTGGCCCGCGCGGTACTCCAGCGGCTGCAGCGGCATGACGGTGAAGACCGCGATGTCGGTCGCGCGGCGTTCGTGCGCGGTGACCTCGGCATACCAGTACGGCGGGTTGGTGTCGGCCTCGGCGCCGGCGAGCATCTTGGCCGCGATCACCGCGTACGCGTCGGCCCAGGCCTGGTCGTACTCGACGCCCCACTGCTCGCCCGCGAACTGCCGCATCGCCTCGATCAGCGCCCCGCCGACCACCTCGTAGTGGGCTGGTTCCACGTGGAACTTGCGATGATCACGACCGAGGGACCGGAGGTACTCGTCGAACTTCTCCGGATCCTCCAGCGTCTGCACGGCGGTGACGATGGCGTTGAGCAGCCGGGCGCGCTGAACGTCCATGTGCACGGGGAACAGGTCCCGCAGGTCCGGGTGTGACAGGAAGATCCGCGCGTAGAAGTAGCCGGCAACCTTGTCCTGATGCTCCTCGACGAGGCTCCAACTCTCCTTGAGCAAACGAGCGAGGTCTCCCATGCCCTCAGCCTGAATAAAACAGCGGGTAACGCATCGCACCCGAAGTGCGATGTACGCCGCACAATTGCCGACACACGGCGAGTCGCTTGCCCCGATAGGTCCGAATGTGCATGAACGCGATCACTCGAACGGCGGAGCCGAATCTAGAGTGGTCGCGTGACGGTAGCTATTGATCGGCCCCAGGCCACCCGCAAGCAGCTCCGCCTGGAGATAGCGATCGTCCTGCTGCTGTCCCTGGGCCAGTCCGCGGTCTATGCGGTGGTGTCCCTGGTGGCCAAGCTCACGGCTGGTAAGCCGCTGTCCCAGCAGACGGCCACGCTGAACCCGTCACAGTCGCCGCGGCCGTACCTGGATCTCACGTACCAGTTGCTCGGGATCTTCTTCGCCCTGATCCCGGTCCTGCTGGCGCTTTATCTGCTGAACCGCGACCGGCTCGACCCGGCGCGCACGCTCGGCATCGACTTCCGCCGCCCCGCCGGCGACGCCGGCTGGGGCACTGCCCTGGCCGCGGCCATCGGCATCCCCGGTCTGCTCCTGGTGTACGCGGCCGCGACGCTCGGCCTGAACGCCCAGATCGTGCCGGCCGCCCTGCAACCGGTGTGGTGGGCCGTCCCGGTGCTGATCATCGCGGCGATGCAGAACGCGATCCTGGAAGAAGTGATCGTCGTCGGCTACCTGATCACCCGCCTGCGCGAAATGGGCTGGCGCATCGGCTACATCGTCGCGGCCAGCGCGGTCCTGCGCGGCTCGTACCACCTGTACCAGGGCTTCGGCGCGTTCGTGGGCAACGCCGTGATGGGCGTCGTGTTCGCGCTGTTCTTCCTGCGCAAGGGCAGGGTCATGCCGCTGATCGTCGCGCACAGCCTGCTCGACATCGCCGCCTTCGTGGGCTACACCCTGCTGCCCAAGGACTGGCTCAGCTGGCTGTGACCGACCCCCGGCTCAGCGCGCGGTAGTGCACGGTCGCCCGCGCGGCCATGGCCCGCGCGGCGCCCCGGCTGGTCAACGTGGCGACCAGCAGGCTGGTGCCCGGGAAGAAGTGGTTGATCGCCCGGACGGCCGCCCACCCACCGGCCTGCACGGCGATCATCCGGCCCAGCCGCCAGGTGGCGTCGGTGAGCCCGCTGTCGTAGCTGTGCTGCTCGGCCGTGGCGAGAGCCGCCACCGCGTCCTCCCGGACGGGATGCACCCGGGTCAGAACAAGCAGGTCGACCGCGCGTTCCCGGTCGGTCGGGTCCAGGCCGTACGCGGCGGCGACGTGCAACGCCAGTTCGGCGTGCGTGTAGGCGGCCGCACCGAGCAGGGCGATCGGCGCATACGAGCCGGCGACGGCGGCGAAGACACTGCTGACACTGCCGAACCGGGTGAACTGTGAGACAGCCAGCCGGGCCAACGCGTCCGGGCCGGCGGCGGGGTAGGCGGCGCGAGTCCGCGCGGCCCACTCGCCGGCGCGCGGGCCGATGGTCTGCAACGCGGCGAGGGCGAGCAGCTCGGGGGCGTGGCCGGGATCGGCGATCAGCGCGGGCCAGGCTTCGGTCCGCACGCCGGACAGGGTGTCCGCCATGGCGGCGACGGCGGGCGGCAGGGTCGAGGCAACGGGGACGGCAGCCCCCGGCTGCCCCGGGGCCGTAGCCGGGGGCTCGGCAGCCGGGGATGTCGCCCCGCTGCGTGCCTTTTCCTGTACGTCGGCAGCCAGGTTCGGCGTGTCGTCGGGCATCAGCTCGTCATCCGCCGAGGGTGCGTTGCCCTTCGCGGCCGATCTGTCGTCGGCGGCTGATCCGTTGTCGGTGGCTGGTTGCCGGCTCGGCGACGTCTCGCTCGGCGGCGTCTTGGCCGGCGGCGTCTCGCTGGGCGGCGTCTGCGCCGACGGCGTCTGGGCCTTCGGTGTTTGAGCCGGCGAGGTCTCGGCCGGCGGCGGCGTGGCGGTGGGCGGCTCATCGGGCACTGTGGTCATGTCCGGGGTGACCACAGCCGGGGCGATCTCCGCGGCGGCTGCCTTGATGGTCGCCGCTGCCTTCTTCGCCGGCCTCGCCGCCTTCTTGACGGGCGCTGCCTCTCCTTGCGCCGGCGTCACCTCGAGCTGGACTGCTTTCGCCGGTGCAGCCTTGGGCTGGGCCTGCCTGGCGGGCTGCGCTTCCGGCCGGGTCGGCTCGGCGGTCGTCGCCTTGGCCGGAGTTGCCTTGGCGGGCGGGGTGGCTTTGCGGGGCTGGCGCTTCGCCGGCGTCGCTTTGGCAGGGGGCGTCGTCTGGGCAGGGGGCGCCGTCTGGGCGGCGGGCGTTGCCTTGGCGGGCGGGACGCTTTCCGTGGCGGGCGCGTCCGTTGCGGCTTCGACGCGGGGCTGGGCCGACTTTGCGGCGGCTTGCGCTCTGCTGCGGCTGGGCGGCTGGTTGCCGGTGGTCGGGCGCTGCGGGTTTTCCCCTGCCGTCGGGGCTGGGGTCGGGGCGGGAGTCGACTTCGCCGGGCGTTGCGGGGCCGTTGCCTTGCGCGGGGTCGACTTCGCTGGATTCCGTGTGGGGCGGGGCGACGGTGTTGCTTCTGGTGCGTCTGTGCCCGTACCGGAAGAGGTTTTGTCGGCAGCCGGTGGCCGGAAGGTCACCGCCGGGGGTGCCTTCGCCGGTTTGGTCTGGGGAGTTGGCTGGTCAGGCGTGCTGAACGCGGGGTTGGACGTCCGCGGACGGCGCTGCTTCGGCTCGTTCTCCTCCATGCCGAGGCAGCCTAGTCGCGTGGCGGTCATTTCACCTGTTGGAAGACGGTGCGGTCTGTCGATTTCTCCGGATTTCGATGATCGGCGTGGCCTGGGGGCACCTCTTTGCCGGGCCCCCGGGCGGTCCGGTATCCTCAACCGTCGGTGGCCTGCGAGCCACCGGAGGAGACTTCGCCTAGTCCGGTCTATGGCGCCGCACTGCTAATGCGGTTGGGGTTTTATAGCCCCTCCCGGGTTCGAATCCCGGAGTCTCCGCCACGCACGCGAAAGGGCCGTGAGCTTTGCGCTCACGGCCCTTTCGCATGGTCCGGATCAGCCGGCGCCCTGCTTGGCGGCCTTGGTCACGTGTACGCCGGCACCGAAGTCGACCATCTGCTCGTGGCTCAGCCCGAGGTCCGCCCAGAACTGGATCTGCAGGTAGACGCCAGACGGCTGTTCGACCCACAGGGTCCGGCCGCTGTCGTTGTCGGCGGTCTTGGCCAGCACGCCGTCCCGGTCGCCGACCTTGACCTCGGTGCCCGCCGGCGGGCCGCCCTGGTCGCGGCTCTGCAACATGACGGCGATCTTGCCTTCGAAGCTGCGCGGGTCGTACAGCGGATCCTGGGACGGGTCGACGCCGGGCTTGCCCTTGATGCGGCTGGGCGCCAGCACGATGCTGCTGTCGTCGTCCGCCTGCACGAACCAGCCGTCCGGCACCTTGTCGAGGACAAAACCCTTGGGCTGCTTGCCCTTGTAGGACACGAGCTGGGTGGTCGAGACGTTGGTGGTGCTGTTCGTCGCGCCCGGCCCGGGAACGCCGCCGCCGAGACCGGTGGTGAAGACGAAGGCCGCGACGACGGCGGCCGCGGCGAAGGCGGAACCCCCGAGCGTCTGGGCGGTACGGCGGCGGCGCAGCGCCCGGCGGCCCCGGGCCAGGTCGGCGTCCGCGTCGGCTGCGGTGGGGGCGACCGCCGGACCGGCGATCGAGTCGAGCTGATCACGCAGGTCCATCACGAGGTCACTCCTTGGCGAAGAAAGGTGCGCTGCTCACTGGTCCGCGCCTGCAGGGCGGCCCGGAGGCGGTCCAGTGCGCGGGCGGTCTGGCTCTTGACGGTCCCTTGCGAGCATCCGAGCGCATCGGCGGTCTCAGCGACATCAAGGTCGTAGAAGTAGCGGAACACAACGGCGGCGCGCATGCGCGGAGGTAGCTCCCGCAACGCCGTCCGCAGCCGCTCATCGAGCTCACCGGGCGGCCCGGACTCACCCGGATGCGGCCGGTCGGGCAACTCGGCGGTGGGCCGCTCCCGCCGCCACCACAGCCGCCGGCGTTCGTCGACGAGGACATTGACCAGGACGCGGCGTACGTAACCGTCCGGGCTGTGCGCGCGCTGGAAGGCGGGCCAGGCGAGGTACAGCTTGGTCAGCGTGGACTGCACCAGATCTTCCGCGAGATGCGCATTCCCCGCGGTGAGCAGGGTGGCGGTCCGCACCAAGCCGGCCCGGCGAGCCAGGACGAAGTCATGGAACTGCGCATCTCGCTCGCTACTCACGAGCACTCCTCGTATCTCACAGCCCCCAGACGGATGGGGAGCCGCAAGGGTTGCATGGGTGGCCGAGGGGTCCGGACCGCCTTGGGGGGCGTCCGGGACGACATGCTAGAGTCGTCGTCTAGCAGGTCCGGGTGCACCGAAGGCCAGGACCAGCGGAAACGTAACCGCGACCCGCTGGACGGTTCATCACGTCCGGTCGGGGGAGTGGTTAGGCAGGCGCCCGTAGCTCAATGGATAGAGCATCTGACTACGGATCAGAAGGTTAGGGGTTCGAGTCCCTTCGGGCGCACCAGAAGAAGACGGGTCTGAATTGCGGAAACGCGAGTCAGGCCCTTCTTGCTGTCCAGCCTGATCAGTGATCTAGGTGCGATCGGTATACCGTTGAGCGTGCGACGGTGTGGCCTCATCGTCGCACGCTGCTCCAGACCCCGGTAGCGCACCGTTCTAGCAGGTGCCTGGAGCAGCCGTGATTTTCGCAATGCGCAACCGCGTGACGGTATGCAACATCCCGTACACCAGAGGTGAATGGTGACCGCCGTGGAACGGCGGGCGGGGGTCCAGCCGCTTCAGCCTCCGTATCTCGTCACCACCGGAACGCACCGTCGTGGCGTGGCGGTCGGCGTCACCGCTGACGCGAGCAGCGCCGTGGTCGAGATGACGGTGTACGGCCGGTGGTCACAGCAGCTCGGCAATCAGGTCACCGCTGGTCTGCGCCTGTGTCTGGCCGGGCCCTGCGAGGCAGTCATCATCGATCTGCGGGGCGTCGGTGATGTGCATGGGGTGAGCCTGCCGTACTGGTTGCTGGCGCAGCGGACGGCGTGGCTCGCGCCGGCGCCGGTGCACCTGGCGTTCTGCTCGCCACCTGCCACCAAACTGGACTACCGGTTGCGGCATCTGGAGGGGACACCGCTGCTGTTGTTCGCCACCATGGCGCAAGCACGCATCGTCATCGCCGGCGGGCTGTCCCCGGCCGACCGTCTGCAAGTCCGTCTGGCACCGCGGCCGAATTCCGTGCGGGCGGCCCGTGACCTCGTCGACCAGGCGTGCCAGGTCTGGAAACTACCCGAGTTGCGGCGCACTGCCGCACTGATCGTCTCCGAGCTGGCCACCAATGCCGTGGTTCATGCCGCCACCGATTTTGTGGTCACTGTGTTCCGGCGCGGCAGCAAGCTGCACGTGGCCGTCCGGGACAGTGACTTCCGCTATCCACGGATGCGCGGATCAGTGCACGGCAGCGGGCAGGGGCCGATCGAGGAACGAGGACGAGGCCTGAGACTGGTCCACGCGGTTGCTGCCGGATGGGGCGCCATGCCGGCCCACGGCGGCAAAGTGGTCTGGGCAACCGTATCCGCCGACTCGGACGGGTAGCCCAGCCGGCCTCGGGTCACAAGATGGGTGGGACCGCGTCGGGCGCATCCCCCGCCAAGCGCCCCACCTGGCGGTCGGTGAGCCGGCCGGTGCGGTGCAGCCATCGGATGGTGTCTCGGTAGGTCTCGGCCAACGGGCGTGGCTCGATGCCGAAATCGTCACGAGCGCGGGAGTCGTCGCAGCGGTTGGCGCTACGCGTGATCAGAATGCCTTCGTGGTCGGCAGGCAGATGAAACGGGGTAACGCGCTGAACGATCGACGCGGCCCAGGTCATCGGCAGCATGACTGCCGAGGGCACGATCAGCAGCGGCAGCCGCCGTCCGGTCAGGGCTCGGAGAGTGGCGTACATGCCGGCGCCGTCGATGAAGGCCCCTGGCACCAGGTATCGGTGCGGTCCCGCACCGGGCCTCATGACAGCGGTGTGCAGACGGGCGACGTCTCGGACGTCGACGACATGGAAGCCGCCGCTGGGCCACAACGGATACCGCCCGCGCAGAATGTCCCGCAGCCGACGGGCCTGGTCTCCGCAGTACGGGTCGTGCGGTCCCAGCACGCCACCGGGCTGCACGATGACCACCGGAGCGCCGTTGTCCTGAAGCCGGCGAGCGACAGCCTCGGAGGCGGCCTTGGAGCTGATGTACGCCCCCGGTGTGGCCGACAAGGGCGAGTCCGGTGTGAGGGTGATTCCCCGCCGGAGCAACGCAACCGTGCTGGAGACAT
Organism: Actinoplanes sp. CA-051413; assembly: GCF_050955795.1. Taxonomy (NCBI): domain Bacteria; kingdom Bacillati; phylum Actinomycetota; class Actinomycetes; order Micromonosporales; family Micromonosporaceae; genus Actinoplanes; species Actinoplanes sp. CA-051413. The sequence continues at coordinate 9,713,507 of NZ_CP192100.1, read as the reverse complement.
GCACAACCGGGTCGCAGCCTGCCTCGACGGCCGCCTGGAGCACCGTTCGCGCGCCGGCGACGTTGGTGCGGGCGATGGCCGGACGGGCGCGGGCGTCCAGGTCGTACACGGCTGCGGCGTGCAGAACCGCGTCGCAGCCGTGCAACGCCCGGGTGACGGAGTCCCGGTCGGTGACGTCCCCGACCGTGTGATCCACCGCGGCTGTCACGCCGAGAGGTCGCAGCGCCGGTGCGATGCGATCGGGCGAGCGGACGAGGAGACGGACGTCGTGCCCAGCGGCGAGCAACGCCGCCACGCTGTGCGAGCCGATGAATCCGGTTCCCCCGGTGACGAGAACCCGCATGACTGTCACCCACCTTGCCCGGTCGAGGAGCGTCCTGTCTTCACCCGCTGCCCATCGCCGCGGAATCCCTAGATCACCTGGAAGACCGCGCTCCGTACGAAGGAGAAGTCGTTGCTGGCCGCACCGGCCGGGTTTCCGGAACTGACTGACGCCAGGACTTCCACGAAGTCACCGGGATCGACGTCGGGTGAGCCGGCCGCCACGTTGAAGACGAACCGCTCGTCGTTGGTGTCCCACGGTTGGCCTACGCCGATGGTGCCGACCGCGTTCGCGGCAGCGGTGGTCACGGTCACCGGTCGGAACTGGGTGAGGTTGCGGACTTGGACGGCCGCTGTGTAGGGCGTGATCGCGTTGGGGCCGATCAGCCCGTTTCCCGCCTCCGCCTCGAGGTTCACATCGAAGCCGGCTGCCTTTTCCACCGTCGGTACCCGGAATGCGTCCCCGGGGTTGGTGGGATAGACGGCGATCGCTTCTGTGTCGTTGAAGCCTGGCATCGGATCTCTCCTCAAACTAGGGTGTCCCGGAAACTGTGAACCGCGGTGCGTGACATCGGCGTGACAGCTCCACCCGGCGCTCGGCTCACCGCGCGACCGCCCTTTCCGCGAAGAGACCGGTCGTGAGCGGCGACGGCGCAGCACCGAACTCGTCCCGTAGGAGGCCGCGGAGCCGGCAGAGCTGCCGCTGCGCTTCTGTCGGGTTACCCTCCGCCAGGTGGCCGCGGATCACCGCCCGGTGTGCGCTCTCCCGCAGTGGATCCATGGCGACCGCCGCGAGAGCAGCCTCCACCGCCGCCGGCGCATCGCCCTCGGCCAGCGTGCGGCTTGCGAGCAGTTCGAGCGCGCGCAGACACATCGACTGCAGTCGCTCGCGTTCGTGCAGAACCCAGTCCTCGTACCAGCCGAGCAGCAAAGCGTTCCCGGTCAGGGCGGGAAGCAAGGACCGGCAGGGGGCGTGCAGCGTCCCGGCCAGGATTCCCGAGGCGGTGGCCAGCAGGGCCCGGACATCCACATCCACGTCCATCCGTAGCGACAGCGCACCATTGGCGAAATGGAGAACCTCGGCCAGCCGGCGGCGATGCAGCCGGGACAGTGTGGCGCGCAGATTGCCTTTGGCCCGGGGATCGGAGCAGTCCGGCCAGAGGGTGCCCGCCACGTACGAACGGTCGCAGGGACCGCGTATCGCCAGGAGCGCGAACAGCCGTTGCCCGTTCGGGCCGACTTCGATCGGGCGGTCCGCGCCCGTCAGCTGCCAGGCACCCAGAAGGGACAGACGCCACGGCGTACGAAAGCCGGGGTTCGCAATTGCATGATCTTTGAGGATGGCGGTCATCGCTGCCCCCAACGGGTGTGTTCGACGGCTGCTCGACGGGCTTTCACGACGGTGGTCGCGGGTCCGTACCGCAGGAGTCCGGGCGGAACGGCGGGCAGACGTCGGCCATCAATGCCACCTTCGGCGAAGCCAGTCGCGGTTGACGCTACGCCCGATTCGCGACGGCGGGTGAGGACGATCAGCCGATCCGGTACCTCGATCGGCCTTTCCCGCGCCGGCCTCACGATCCGCAGAAGGTGAGCTCGGCGGCCCTCTGGAACCACTGACGTGCGGCTTCGGGGATCGCCTCGGTGTTCACGAACACGACGGCCTGCCGGGTGCCGTCGATGGTTTGCGCGCTGTCCGTGCTGAAGCCGACCCCACCGCCGGTGTGTCCCAGGACGACGGCGCAGGCGTACTGCTGCCTCATGAGCCCGAGGCCGTAGCCGACGTCCTCGCCGATGTCACGGAACTGCTTCATCTCCTTGAGTTGCCGGGCGGGCAGGACCCGTCCGGCGAACAGGGCCTGGAAGAACGTCGCCACGTCGCCGACGGTCGCGATCAATGCGCCCGCGGCCCACGTGTGGGAGGCGTCGATGTCGGTGATGTCGCGCAAGCCGGTCGCATCAACTGTGTAACCGTGCGCATGCCGTCCCGCGATGGACGGACCGGTCGCGAAGTAGGTGTGCCGCAGGGCGAGCGGACGGAGGATTCGCCGGCCGACGACATGCTCGAGCCGCTGCCCGGTGATCCGCTCGACGAGCAGTCCCAGGACGATGTATCCGGTGTTGGAGTAGAGGAAGCCGGTGCCGGGACGGAAGGCGCGTGGGTGGCTCGCGCCGAGCCGGACGAGGTCGACCGGATCCCATACCCGCAGGGGATCGGTGAGGTAGGTGAAGCGTGCATCCTCGGCGTAGTCGAACAGCCCGCTGGTGTGGCCGAGGAGCTGACGCGCCGTGATCTTGTGCCCGTCGGGCAGCAACCGGGGAAGCCATCGGCTGATCGGGGCGTCGAGGTCGAGCCGGTGTTCGGCCTCCAGCTGGAGCACGACGGTGGCCAGATAGGTTTTGCTGATACTGGCGATCCGGAACCTGTCGTTCGCCGTTATCGGCCGGCCGGTCGACACGTCTGCTTTCCCGCTGGTGAGCACGGTGGTGCGAGCCCCGTCGCGGATCAGGTAGGCGATCCCGGGCACGCCCGTGGCCACAGCCTGGTCCAGTGCCTGCTGCACGGCCACAAGATTCACCCGGCCGGTCGCGGCGGGCGAAGCCGGCCGGGAACGAGCCGGCATCGCGGCGTGGACCGGCGGAGCGCACAGCGAGCTCAGCACGAGGGACGCGGCTGCGGCTGCGGCGAGGTTCGGGAACTTCATGAGCTTCTCCTGACTCGATACGGGAACATGCGCAGGCGACGGCGGAGACCGCCGCCGCCCGGGTCGCGCAGACCGCCGGCGATGGCGACCAGGCCGAGTGCGGTGACGGCGAGCCATGCCCACCGGCCCGCCTCCCAGCGGTGGCCGGGGCCGGCGGTCAGCCACGGCCCGAACGGCGAGGCCTGGTCCAGCAGCACCAGCAGCCCCACTGCGGTGATCGCCGCGAAGACCGGGTCGACCCGGGCCGGGCACCAGGTGCCGGCGGCCACCGCGACCGCGGCCATACCCACCGCCTCCACGGCGAGTCCGGCCCACGGCGCGCCACGGACCCGCGTGGCCTGAAGGACGGCCAGCGCCAGCGCCACGACAAGCAATTCGGTGGCCGCTACAGCCGGGGGCGCGAGCCGGCGACCCGGCCGCGAGAACTGAGTGCTGTCGAGCACCGCCGCCGCCAGATCCCGCAACGGTGCGGCCAGAGCGACGGCCAGTACGAGCATCACCGGGCGGGCGGAGTGCACAGTGCCCGGCACATTGTCGGCCCAGCCCACGGCGGCGGATGCCACCGCGAGCCCGACCGCCGTGCCGGACGCGCCGGCCACCCAACCCGGGCGGGCCAGCCGCGTCCAGTACCGCATCATGGCAGCCGCCTCAGCCCAGCTGCTGCCAGCCGGCCAGCCCGGTCACGAGGACCGCGATGGCGGCGATGATCCACAGTCCGCGCCGGTTGCCCGGTGTGCGCAGCAACGCCGCGACCCCGGCCAGCACCGACAGCCCCAGCAGATACGCCAGGTGCCACATCTCCTGACCCAGAACATGATCCGGGGCCAGGCCGACGTTCTCCGCGGCCCACATGATCCACGGGGCGAACCAGGTGGGTGCGTGTACCACGCCGCCGGCGTCGGCCGGCGCGTACAGGCCCTGGACGCCGAACCACAGAGTGAGCATGACGAGCGGCAACGCGCCCGGCATCGGCACCCAGCGGGCCAGCGCGATGCCGAGCAGTCCGGCCCCGAGGACCAGCACCGGCACCTGCAGATGCTCGAGCACGCCGCGGCCGTAGATACCGTTGACCGGGTCTCCGGGTGCGGGCGCGGTGAACGGCGCGACGATGGACATGACCAGCATGCCGGCGACGCCCACCAGCACCGGGCCGCGCAGCAGTCCGAGAATTGCTCCGATGGTGCGCTGCCGGGCGTCGACCGGCGCGGCGTCCAGCGGCTCCCGGACCTGTCGGCGGAACGTCGCCGCGGCGACCCGGTTCGCGCTGATGACGGTCAGCGGGGCGTAGAACAGGCAGACGGCCAGCAGCGTGGCCGCGTACACCGCGTTGCCGATCTCCTCGCGTCCCCGGGCGACGTCGATCGTCAGACCCGCCACGAGCAGCGCCAGCCAGGCCAGGCCGAACCAGTACGCCGGGTGTCGCAGCATGCGCCGCGCCTCGACCCGGCCGAGTCCGCCGGCGCGGGCCGGCCAGCCGGCCGACGGCAACCGCCGGCTCAGGGTGATGGTGCTCATGCCGGCACCTCCTGCCGTTTCCCGGCTCCGCCGACCAGCAGCAGGTAACCGTCCTCCACCGTCGGCGGCACCGCTTCGGCGCCTGCCGGTGGTACGCCGATCTGCCGTAGCCCGCCGGTCTCGCTGCGCCAGGCGAGGTCGGCGCCCGGGTCTCTGGCCGGCCCCGTCCAGACCCGGCCGTCGGCCATGGCAGCCAGGCCACTGGGCGAGCCGTCGTAGCGGATCCCGCCCTCGTGCATGACGACGACTCGCCGGCACAGCGCCGCCACGTCCTCGGTCTGGTGCGTGGACACCACCACGCAGCGCTCGTCGGCCAGGGCCGACACGGTGTCCCGGAACCGCAGTCGTTGCTCGGGGTCCAGGCCAACTGTCGGCTCGTCCAGGAGCAGCAGCGGCGGGTCACCGATCAGCGCTTGAGCGATGACCAGGCGACGGCGCATCCCACCGGAGAGCCGGCGGATCCGCCGATCGGCCACGCTGGTCAGGCCCATCACGGCGAGTACCCGGCGTACCTCGTCGTGACGGGTCCGGCGATCGGCCCACTCCTTCAGGATGGCGACGTAGTCGACATACTCGAAGCCGGTGAACCCGGTCGGGAACCCGCACTCCTGCGGCACGTAACCCAGCCGGCGGCGGACCTCGGTACGCCCGGCGGGCAGCGCGCAGTCGTGGCCGAGCAGACAGACCTGGCCCGCGGTAGGTGCGATGACAGTGGCCATGATGCGCAGCAGCGTCGTCTTTCCGGCCCCGTTCGGCCCGAGCAGACCGAGCGCACCCGGGCCGGCGTCGAGGCTGATCGGGTCGAGGGCCCGCTGCCGTCCGTAGGCCTTGCTCACATCGGTGAGACGGATGTCCATCAGGACCTCCTCGGTTGGTGACGGCCGTACACGGCGAGCGCCACGACGGCGAAGACTGTGCTGAGGCAGACGAGTTGCACGACAGGTTCGTAAGCGCCCAGTACCGAACCGGTGCTGACCCGGGCAGCGACGGCGAAGCCGACCCAGGCCAGCGACAACGCCGCGGCGACCGGCAGCGCGCCGAACCGGGACTCCAACGCCAAGGTCACCGCACTCAACGCCAGCCCGGGTAGCAGCCACAGCGCCGCGGTCCGCGGTCCGCCCGGCACGGTCAAGCCCGTGACCAGCAGCAGCACGCCGGTCACCGGCACCACGAGCAGGCTGCGAAGCAGGATCAGGCGGAGCCGGGGGTACGGGGCAGTGGCGACCACCTCGTGCATCGGATCGGTGTCCGGGCCGTACGCCAGCGCCACCCCGCTCACCGGCGCCAGCGGGGCGAGCACCAGGAACCACATGATCAGCCGGCCGTCGGTGCTGGGGGCGGCGAAGGCGAACGCGGCGAGCAGAGCGCAGGACCACAGCCACGCCCGATGTGCCCTGGACGCCTTGGCTGCCAGCCGAGCCGCCGGCGGCGCGAGACCCATGGCGGTCAGGATCCGCTCGCCCACCGATGCCGGCGGGCGGTCGATGATGTCCTTGGTGTCCATCCACACCCGGTCCAGCAGGGGTCGATCCGCGACGACGGAGATCGCGCTCCGGCACCGGCCGCAACCCAGCAGGTGCTGCTCGATCGAGGCGGTCCGGGCGAGGTCGAGGCGCCCATGGGCGTACGCGGCCAGCAGATCCGGATCGGCATGCCACGCGTTCATCGCGGTGCTCCTCTCATGACAGGGCCTGCCGGAGCAGCACCCGCGCTCGGGCCATCCGGGTCTTCACCGTTCCCTGCGGAACGCGTAGCAGCCGGGCCGCCTCCCGCGTGGTCAACCCATCCAGGACAGTGGCTCGTACGACCGCCTGCAGCTCCGGGGAGAGGCGGTTGAGGGCGCCGGCGGCATCGCCGTACTCCACACCCAGCAGGACCTGCTCCTCGGCCGAACCGACCGCCGAATCGGTGGCCGCGCTGAACACGTCGTGGTGAGGCACGCGGGTGACCAGGTTGATGAAGCGACGAATCGCGATGCCCCAGAGCCAGGCCGGAACCTCGCCGCGCCCATCCCAGCGGCCCGCACTGCGCCACACGACGAGGAACGTGTCCTGCAACGCCTCCGCCACGACGTCGGGATCGCCGCACCGGCGCCGCAGCCGAACCTGTAACCAGGGTGCATGCCGGAAGTACAACGTCTCGAACGCGTCGCGCTCGCGGCGAGCGATCGCCGCCAGCAGTGCCGCATCGGTCGGATCGCACGGGTGGGAGCCGGCGGCGTCATCCGCCGCACCATTGACGCCGTGATCCATGCCGGCCACCTCAACTCGTCTCCAACAGTCTGTCCCTGACAGACCCGGAAGCGGTTCAAGACCATCGGCGTACGAAGCCTGGCCGGCCTACGACAAAAGGCTGGGCACCCCCGAACGGGGATGCCCAGCCTTGGTGGTCAGTCGGTCAGGCGATGCCGTACGCGCGATAGATCGTCACGTCCGTGTAGCCGCCGCTCTTGTACGTGGCCCGCGCCCGCAGTGACACCGCGCCCGAGGCCGGGTTCGGGACCACGGCGGTCCAGACGCCCTTGATCTTCTTGACCTTGACCGTGCGCCAGGTCTTGCCGCCGTCCGCCGACATCTTCACGCCGAGCGACTTGAACTTGGGGTTCTTGCCGCGCTTGGCGTCCGGGTCCTGGGTGTAGCGGTTCAGCTTCAGCGCGACGTTCGTGGTTTTGCCGCCCGCCTTGTTCCAGCCGTTCAGCCCGGTCGGCACCATCGTGACGGAGTTGACCTCGGCCAGCGCGTTGCTCTTCGGCTTGGTGTAGAAGCGGTAGCTGACCACGCTCTTGGTGGAGAGCATGCCGGCCGGGTACCTGATCTCCGGGTAGTACCGGGTGGCCGTGTTGGTGAGCGTGTACCAGCCGGCCTTTTTCACCTTGTAGTCCAGGACCGTCATGTCGGGCTCCCAGCCCTGGTCCTTCTTCGTCTTGACCGTCTTGCCCTTGAAGGACAGGGTCGCCCTCGCCTTGTCGCCGCCCTCGCCGCCGGTGTCGTTGCGGGTGAAGGCAGGGTCGGTGAACATCTCGTTCATCATGAACGAGACCCGGCCGTACAGGGTGGTCGGCAGCTGGGTGCTCGGACCCCAGGCGGCGTTGTAGAAGCGGACCGTGGACGACTTGCCGGTGGCGACCTTGCGCTCGGCGAAGTACGAGCCGATGTTCCAGCTCTCGCCGTTCTTGGTGGTCGCCGACGTGCCGGACCGGATGTGCCAGGCACCGGGCGTCAGCTTGAGCTTCGCGCGACTCGGCCGGTCGGTGGACCACAGGCCGCTGTACATGTCGTCGGCGCACCCGCGCTTGATCGGCTGCACCGCCACATCGGTGTTGTTCGAGCCGGCCGGGCCGAGGTTGGAGACCACGGAGACCGTGCCGAGCGACGAGCGCTTCAACGTCCGGGTCGGCCTCTTCGGTACGCCGGTCGTCTGGTGCACGACCGCGTACGCGTCCGCCAGCGCGGAGCTGTCGCTCCACGTGCCGAGCGCGGCGAAGGCGATCTTCTTGGAGGTGGTGGGGATGACGTACACGGCGTCGCCGTACGCCTCGACGTTGTAGCTCGCGCTGGTCTTGGTGCAGATCCGGGCGCTGAGATTGCGGGAGAGGCCGGCCGGCGCCGGGCTCACCGCGAGGTTGACCCGGCGGCCCTGGCGGGCGTCGACGGTCAGCTTGGCGGATCCGGAGACCTTGACCGTACGGCCGCCGAGCGTGGTCGTGCTGCCGCTGGTGATCGAGGTGAGCACGGCGTAACTGCCCTTGGGCAGTTTCTTCTTCTTGTTGCTGCGGACCGTGTATTGCGAGCTGCTGGCCAGGTTGACCACGGTGGCGGAGACCGAGACCTTGGCACCGGAGCGGTTCAGCACGGTGAGGGTGAGCGTGTTGGTCGCGGCCACGGCGGCGCCGCCGGTGCTGAGCACCAGGGCGGGAACCACGGCGGAGACGGCCAGATATCGCCCGAGACGGGCACGACTGAAGTTTGGAAGCACTGTGACTTTCCCCTTGGTTGGAGGGGTGACGTCGGCCGTACGTCCGGCCCGACATCGAGAAGAGGTGCCGGTGATCATGCCACAGCCGCGCCCGCCGCGTTGTCCCTCCGAATGCCGTCACCGACCACAGTGGATCAAGCGGCGTCGCTAGCTCTGCGCCGGTCCGGGCAGCAGGTCGATCGTGTCGGCAGACATCGGCTGATCACACGCCGAGCAGTGCAGCTCCACGTGCGCGATCTCGCCGCACGCGTGATGCCGGTACAGCACCGGAGGCCCCGCCTCGCCGGCCGTCCACCGGTCGCCCCACTTCACCATGACCATGAGCAGGTCGACGAGCTCGGTGCCTTTCGGGGTGAGCACGTACTCGCTGCGCGCGGGCCGTTCCGAATACTGCTGCCGGGCCAGCACGCCGGCCTCGACGAGCAGCTTGAGGCGTTCGGTCAGCACCTTGCGGGAGATGCCGAGGTCGGCCTGGATCTCGTCGAAGCGGCGGATGCCGACCCACACGTCCCGCAGGATCAGCGGCGACCAGGGCTCGCCGATCACGTCCAGGGTGCGGGCGATCGAACACGCCATCTCGCCGAACTGGGTGCGCTGCATCGGCCCAGGTTAGCTCCACCGGGTTCCTTCAGGGAACTGAGTCTGTTAAGTTCCCCGAAGGAACTCACTCGGGAGGCAAACGATGACCGGAGCTCTGCCGCAAGGTCACCTCGGACTGCTGGAGACGCCGCTGGCCCAGGAACTGCTGACCTCACGAATCCCCGCGCGCCTGGGATTCGTGTGGCCGGACGGCACGCCGCGGGTGGTGCCGACGTGGTTCCACTGGAATGGCCGGGAGATCGTCATGGCCACGTACGCGGGAGGGCCGAACGCCGGGATCCGCCACCCGGCCGCCCGGATCACCGCCCTCCGGGCCAATCCGGCAGTCGCCTTGACCATCGACACCGATGACGCGCCGCCGCGCTGCCTGACCATCCGCGGCCTTGCGGAGATCACCGAGGTGGACGGGCTGGCCGAGGAGTATGCGGCGGCGGCCCGCCGCTACCTCGGCGACGGCGCGGAGCCGATGCTGGCCCAGATGGACCAGCCGGGGACCCGGCAGGCCAGGATCGTGGTACGCCCGACGTGGGTCGGCTTGGTGGACTTCACGACGCGGCTGCCGAGCGTGCTGGGCGGGGTCCTCGGCTGACGGATCAGACCTTGCGGTAGCGGGCCTGCACGATCGAGAACAGACCGTACGCGGCGATGCCGAGTGCGGTCAGGGCCAGTAGCCACGGGCCGTAGCTCTGCTCGGACAGCACGTTCAGGGTCGCGTCGAGGCCGCGGGCCTTGTCCGAGTCGTACTGCACGGCCGCGATCAAAAACAGGACACCGGCAATCCCGTACGCGGTGCCCTTGGCGGCGTAGCCCGCGACGCCGAGCCGCTCGCTGAGCCGGCGCATCTTCGCGGTCATCTGGCTCACCTTGAGGTGCTTCTCGAACTTCCTCCGCACCCCGTAGATCACCAGCCCGACACCGACCGCGGCGATCACGATGCCGGCGAGACCCACCGAGATCCGGCCGCCGGTCGAAGCCATCAGGTCCTCGCTGGCCTTCTGCTGAGTGTCGGCGCTCGACGCCTTCTTGCCTCGAAGCACCTTGATGCCGGTAAAGGCGAAGTAGGCGTAGAACAGGGCGCGGCCGGCCGAGACGATGCGCTCGTACAGGCGATGCCGGCCCCGCTCGGCGCGGTGGCCGATGGCGGCCTCAAGAAGCTGCCAGAGCGTCATGGCGATGAGGCCGATGACGATGACCACGATGAGGAAGGTGCCGAACGGCTTCTCGGCCAGGCGGTGCAGGGCGCCGGACTGGTCGCCGTCGGTGCCGGAGCCGTCGAAGGCGATCTGGAGGATCAGCCAGGCGAAGAGCAGGTGGATGATGCCGTACCCCACCAGCCCGCCACGGGTCAGATGCTCCAGCCAACTGCTGTTGGCGGTACGCGACGCGGCGCCGCGGGCCTGCGTGGGAAGGGAGGACATGGACCTGCCATTGACCTGTACGTCAGTTTCCCAAACGTAGGCGCTCAGGCGGCGATGACGCGGGCGGCGTGGAAGATGTCGGCTGGCAGCGGATGATCCAGGCGCCATTGGATGCGCATGGGGCGATCACCGGTGTGCGAGACGTAGGTCATCGGGCCGGCGTACAGGTAAGGCGATACGCCGAGGTCTCCGTCCGCGTCCTTCACCTCGCGGACAAACAGGTGCACGCTGGATCCGCCGGCAGCGTGGGTGATGTAACGCGTACCGGTGGTGGACGTCGATGAGGTCGTGCTCTGTGACTCCCACTGGAACAGGGTGTCCGTGATCGCGCGGTCCTGATACATGGTGGTTGGCGAGTAGTGCTGCTCCGTCTTTCTCAGGGTGACGAAGAAGATGTCCGCGTTCTCGTTCGGCAACCACTTGACGCCTTCGCGGATGTTCGCCGGATCCGCCATGCCGAAGGCCGCGCCGATCTCGTTGCGCGAGTAGCGAGCGTGGATGCGCAGCGGATTGGCGCCCGTTTGATCAACGGGGAAGGTGACCCGATCGATCCTGGCCTCCAGCACGTCGGCGACCTGGCGTAGTTCAGTGCGCCGCCGCGGGAAGGCCGCCAAGCGCTGGGCAACGTCTTCATGCGGGTTGCCGAAGAGAGACTGACTCAGCATTGCGCCAAGCCGTCCTGCAATCGGATGACCATCGGCAACTGCGCGGATTGCCTGGAGGCGATCAGGATCATCGGTGTGCAGCATCCGGCCGATTGCGGTGCTGAGCAGCAGATCGTCACTGGTGGCAGCGCTCTGCAGGCCCGCCTCCTCGCGAAGCCCGGTCCAGCCGCGACCTTGCTTGCGGCGATACAGGTCTTCGATCTCGAAGCCGGTCTCCTCCAGGAATTCTCCGAGTGAGACATCCGCCAGCCGCCGAAGCTCGGCCACCAGTTCCTTGCGCTGCAGGCGCAGGGCCGCTCGGATGTTGTCCAGCACAATCTTCTTGGCCACCCGATCGAGTTCGATATGGCAACCTGCCGGCAGCGTCGGGAAATCGTGCTCCACGTCGTGGGCCAGCGAGCGGCGCGTGGCCCCGGTCAGCGCGCGGTAGCGGAGGTCGAAGCGAAACTCGCCGTGCTGGCCGCCGATGAAGTCGAGAACAGTCAGGCAGGGCTTTCCGTCCGACAGCCTGAGGCCGCGCCCGAGCTGCTGCAGGAAGATGGTCGCGCTTTCGGTTGGCCGCAACATGAGGATGGTGTCAACCGCAGGCAGGTCAACTCCCTCGTTGAAGAGATCAACCGTGAAGAGCATGCTCAACTGACCGCGTTCGAGCCGGCGTACCGCCTCCCGCTGCTGGCCGCCGTCTACCTGCGAGTGCAGGGCAAGGGCCGGGATACCAACCTTGTTGAATCGCTCGGCCATGAAGTTTGCGTGCTTGATGCTGACGCAGAAGCCGATTCCCCGCATGCGGCTCACATCCACCGTCTTGCGGACTGCCTCAACGACGAGTCGTGCTCGCGCGTCGTCGCCGGTGTAGACGTTCTCGAGCTCGCTGATGTCGTAGCCCCGGCCTCGCCGCCAGCGAACGCCGGCGAGGTTTACCTCGTCGTGCACCCCGAAGTACTGAAAAGGGGCAAGCAACTGGCGTTCCAGCGCCTCCCACAACCGCAACTCCACGGCCGTCCGGCCATTAAAGCGATGCAGGATGTCCCGCCCATCCGCCCGCTCCGGCGTGGCAGTCATCCCGAGCAGAATCTTGGGCTTGAGCTTGTCCAACAGGCGCCGGTAGGTGGCGGCCTCGGCATGGTGGAACTCGTCCACGATGACCATGTCGAAGCTGTCCGCCGCGAGTTCGTCCGCGATGTTGTGCAGGGACTGCACCGACGCGAAGACGTGCCGCCAATCTTTCGGGCGCTCACCACCTACGAGCAATTCACCGAACGTCCCGTCGCGAAGGACTTGGCGGAAGACTGACCGGCTCTGCTGGAGGATCCGCTCCTGATGCGCCACGAACAGCAGGGAATCGATCCCCTGCTGGCGCAGCCGCCGATAGTCCAGCCCAGCAACCACTGTCTTGCCGGTGCCAGTGGCCATGACGACGAGGTTGTTGGTGCGCCCGTGAACCAAGCGTTCGGCGTCGAGCCTTTCCAAAATCTCTTGCTGATACGGGTACGGGCGAACGTCGATGCTCGTGATGTCGATCGGTAGGTCGCCCGGCTTCGGACCGGAAGCCGTGGCGAGCGCTGTGCTGAGGCGTTCGCGGTCCTCGGGGTTTCGCGGGTCGTAGGGCTCGAAAGCCGGGTCGTTCCAGTACTCCACGAACGTTGCGCGGATGGTCTCCACGACCGCGTCTTGCTCCAGCTGCGAAAGGCGCACGTTCCACTCGAGGCCGTCGATCAGCGCACTCTTGGAGAGATTCGACGAGCCGACGTACGCGGTGCTGGCGCCGCTGTGGCGCACAAACATCCAAGACTTGGCGTGCAATCTGGTGGTGCGAGTCTCGTAAGAAATCCGGATCTCAGCACCAAGCTCGGCAAGTTTGTCGAGCGCCCGCTGCTCGGTAGCCCCCATGTACGTCGTCGTGATGATGCGCAGCCGTTTGCCGCGGGCGGTGAGCTCACGGACGGAGTCCTGCAACAGGCGTACGCCGTGCCACTTGATGAAGGCGCACAGCAACTGCACTTCATCAGCGGAAGCCATCTCTTTGTTGACCTCGGTACCGATGCGAGGCTGGCCGCGACCATTCGTGAGCAGCGCGCCAGAGGCCAACGGCGTCTCGGGGCGAGCCGGAAACGTCACCTCTGCGGGCGCAGCCGGTCGGGGCACGATGGCGGTGAGAAGCTCTGGCGGCTGACGCAGAAAGTCACCGGGCTGCACCACTCGCGGCGCTGCTGCCGCCTTGATGGCCTCGGTGATGTGGTTGACGAGTTCGAGCTGCGCCGACAGCCGCGCCGCGCCCTGTCCAGGCACCGACTTGAGAGCGCGCTCAGCCAAGGCGGTGATGTGCCGGCTCAATACCTGGTGAGAATCCGCCGGGTCGAGGCTGGCTCGATCGACCAGATCGAGGTCGATCGCGGCCAGCTGCTGCTCGATGGCGTGCGTGATGAGGTGCTCATACGCGCCTTCGCTGAGGTCCGTCACGCCGGCAACATAGCGTGCGGGTCCGACGTCGTCCCGTAGTGCATGGCCGTCATCAGCCCCTGGATGCCCGGTCAGATAGCGTGACCTGTGTTGGCGTCCGGCGCGGCTAAGGGGAACTTGTGGAGCTGTTGCACTCGGGGAAGGTTCGGGATGTCTACGCCGATGGCGACGACATTCTGCTCGTCGCTTCTGATCGGATTTCGATCTACGACGTTGTCCTGCCCACCGCCGTCCCCGACAAGGGGAAGATTCTCACGCAGCTTTCGCTCTGGTGGTTCGACCAGCTTTCCGACGTGGTGCCCAACCACATCATCTCCGCCACCGATGTGCCCGCCGAGTGGGCCGGTCGCGCTGTGCGGTGCGAGCGGCTCGAGATGGTCATGGTCGAGTGCATCGCTCGCGGTTATCTCGCGGGGTCCGGGCTCAAGGAGTACGAGAAGAGTGGCGCCGTCTCCGGGGTCGAGCTCGTGCCCGGGCTCATCGAGGGGTCGAAGCTGCCCGAGCCGATCTTCACCCCGACCACCAAGGTCGCTCCGGGCGAGGGGCACGACGAGTTCATCACGTACGCGGATGTCGAGGATTCGGTCGGCGCCGACGTTGCTGCGGAATTGCGGCGGATCACTCTTGAGGTCTACCGGCGGGGGTCCGAGGTTGCCGCCGGCAAGGGGATCATCATTGCCGACACCAAGCTTGAGCTCGGGTTCTCCGGGGGTGTGCTGAAGCTCGGTGACGAGCTGCTGACGCCTGACTCGTCGCGCTTCTGGGCCGCCGACGAGTGGCAGCCCGGTGGCACGCAGCGGTATCTCGACAAGCAGTTCCTGCGGGACTGGTCCTCGTCGTTGACCGGGTGGGACCGGACCGACCCCGGGCCGGAGATCCCCGACGAGGTCGTCGAGGCCACCCGCAACCGGTACGTCGAGGTGTACGAGCGGCTCACCGGCGACCGCTGGCGCTGAGCCTCAGTCCCGGGATTCGCCCGTCGGGGCCGAGTCGGCGGTGCGCGCGTCGTCGTCCGTGGCCGCGTCGTCGTCGGCTGTGTCCGTTGCTGTGCGCAGGGCCGGGTCCTCGCGGACGATCGCTGCGGCTTCCTCCTTGGTCGCCGGGCGGTCGTCCTCGGTTGCCGGGTCGGTCATGGCGTTGCCTCCAGGTCGGTCAGAGCGAAGCGCCCGGACGGCGGCGCCGCGGGAGGGACTCGTGCGATCCGGCCGCGGCGAACATCGACGCGGACCATTTCAGGTACGAGCCGTACGCCACCGCGATCACGGCCATCAGCAGCCCGGTCCACCCGCCGAGGACGACGCACACCGGTGCGATCGCCCACAGGAGTACGGCTAAGCCCACCCGCGTCTTTGAGGGTGGGCCGCCGAGCTTCTTCATCCGGCCGGTGAACTCCGGGTCGTCGGCGCACAGCCGCGCCACGATTGCCTCGAATGCGGGATCGCGCACCGTGGACCACCTCCGCCGCGGGGAGCCGACGATCTCAGCTACCCAGTGCGGACTGGCCGAAACGCGTCAGGCCCAGACCACTGTGTTGTCGTGGGAGAGCCGCGGCAGGCGCGGGAACCACGGGTTCTCGCCGGGGTGGCCGATGTTCACCACGAGCAGCGATTTGAAGCGGCCGTCGGGGAAGAAGTCCTTGTCGATCGCTTCGCTGTCGAAGCCGGCCATCGGGCCGGCGACGAGGCCTTCCGCCCGTACCGCAAGCAGGAAGTAGCCGATCTGCAGCCCGGCGCTGAACCGCCCCATGCCGTCGCGCATCTCCGGGGCGTCCGCCAGGACGTCCTTCAGGGCCGGGTTGATCGGAAAGACCTCGGGCACGTGCTCATGGAAGTCGGTGTCGACGGCCAGGACGGCGATGACCGGCGCGGACGCCGTCTTGGCCCGGTTGCCCTCGTTCATGTGGGCGACCAGCCGCTCCTTCGCCTCTGGCGTCCGCACGTAGAGCACGCGCAGCGGCTGGAGGTTGGCGGCGGTCGGCGGCCACTTGGCCAGCTCCCACACGGCGGCCAGCTCCTCGTCGGTGACCGGCGTGTCCGCGAAGGTGTTGGCGGTGCGTGCCTCGGTGAAAAGCAGAGCGCGTCCGGCCTCGTCGAGACGGGGCAGGCGGCGCTCGGTAGCTACGGAAGTAGTTGTCACTTCTAAAAAGCTAGTGACTAGACATCGTGAAGTGCTACAAAGGTGAGGCTCCCAACAGTGGAAATAATCAGGCGGGAAGGTGCTCGCGGGACCAGCGGGAGATCTGCTCCAGCGCCGGCATCAACGCGCGGCCGCGTTCGGTCAGCGCGTAGGCCACGGTCACCGGCGGTCCGGCCGCCACCGTACGGGTGATGAGCCCGGCCTCGGTCAGCGAGACCAGCCGGTTGGCGAGCATCGAGTCGCTGATGCCGTCGATGCTGCGCGACAGCTCCCGGAATCCGGCCGGGCCGGCGGCCAGGCTGCCGAGGACGGCGGCGTTCCAGCGCTTGCCGAGGAACTGGAAGGCACGGGTAAGCGCCGAGTCGACGCGGGCGCATTGCTCCGCATCGACCGGAATGTGCTCCGGCGCCGCTGTCACCAGCCAAACGTAACATCGCCGGGACAGCGGTCGGATCGGCTGAGCGGGCCGGCGGGCCCCGCCATCACCGGCGCAGATCGGCCAGATGTTCGTCCCACCGCCGTTGCAGAGCCACATCGGCCGGCGGCCGCACCTGCTGCCCCGAGCCGTAGATGTGCCGCCAATCGTGCCCAGGCACGTCGTGCAGCAACTCTTCGAACGGCAAGCGGTCAGCAACCGGCAGCACCCGGTCCCACAGCACTTCGGCGTAGAACGTGCTCCGCGGCTGCCCCTGCCAATGCCCGGCCGGGAAGATCACCCCGTCCGCCAGGGTCCCGCTGGCGACGATGCCGCGGTCGGCCCGCTGCCGCAGCAGAAAAACCCGGTCGCCCGGAGCTGTGCCACCCCGGCGAGACCCGAACGTCCACCGGCCCGCGACCACTCTCCCCGCAGCCGTGGCAGCGATGTCCGCGGCAAGGTTGGCTGACGGGTAACCGGTCTCGCTGGCGTCCCAGATCAGCAGGAAGGTGGTCAAGCACCCACCGTCCACTTGAGGGTGACCTTCACGTGCGCCTCACCGCTGGACTCGGCGATGACGAAGCCCGTCTTGGCGGTCAGCTTCAGGCCCAGCTCCAGCTCGACCGCCTCCGGGGCGTCCGCCACCTCGCGGGCCTGCTGGATGACCTTGCGGCCCATCCGGACGACCTGGCCGACTGCTTCGTCGAGGCGTTCGGTCGCCGTACCGATGAGGTCGCCGGCGCCGGCGCGCACCAGGCCCTGATTGCTGATCTCCACCCGGATGGTCTCGTCGCCGTCGATCGGCAGGTCCATGTACGCAGCCACAGGCACATCCTGCCCTAAATGGTCGCGGCGATCTGCCGCAGCAGCGAGAGCATGTGGACAACGGTGGGCGTCGGCCGGCGGGCCGTGGCGGCGAAGATCCGGCGGGCCGAGGCGTCGTCGGGATGCAGCCGGAGCAGGACCAGGTCGGCCGGGGTGGCGCGGACCGCGAGCGCCGGGACGAGGGCCACCCCGAGGCCCGCCGCGACGCAGCCCAGCTTGCCCGTCCACTCGGCCGCCACGATGTCGATCCGGGGGCGGAAGCCGCTCGGCAGGGTCGCCCGTAGCAGGGTGTCCTCGGCGGTCGCGGAACCGGCGATGAACGGATCACCGGCGAGATCCGCCAGGCGCACGGTGTGCCGGTCGGCCAGCGGGTGCCCGGGTGGCACCGCGACCAGGAGCTGCTCGTCGAGCAGGTGGTGCAGGTCGAAGCGGGTCGCGTCCAGCGGACGGTCCGGCGGGGCGCTGACCACGGCCAGGTCGGCCTCGCCCGCGGCGAGCCGGTCCAGGAGGCGGGGAGTCAAGCCCTCTACTAGGGACAGTTCCGCTTGCGGGTACGCCGTACGAAATGCGGCCAGGGCTCGGGGCACCAGAGCGGCCACCGCCGTGGGGAAGGCGCCGACGCGCAGCCGGCCGCCGCCGATGTCGCGTAGCGAGTCCAGGTCGCGCTGCGCCGTGTGCAGCCGGTCGAGCATCGCCTCGGCATGCGGGAGCAGGGCACGGCCCTGTTCGGTCAGTTCGACGCCGCGCGGTAGCCGGTCGAAGAGGTCGGCTCCGAGATCCTTCTCCAGGACGGCGATCTGCCGGGAGACGGCCGATTGGGTGTAGCCGAGGGAGCGGGCGGCGCGGGTGAAGGACTTGCCGCGGGCCACCGCCACGAAGACTTCGAGGCTCTGGGTCTGCACGATCGGCATGCTAGTTGCGCATGGCTCGGATGCCGAACATTCGTTGGTGGCATGACTGGTGCCTGGCTAGCGTCGGGGCATGGCATCGATCGCTGTTCTTGGAACCGGGCGGATGGGCGCTGCTGTCTCGCGCCGGCTGCTTGAGGTGGGTCACCAGGTGACCGTTTGGAACCGTACGGCGGAGAAGACGGCACCGCTGGTGGCGACAGGAGCTCGCGCCGCGCCGACGCCGGCCGTCCCCGAGGCGGAGGTTGTCATCACGATGCTGACCGATGCAGCGGCCGTTCAAGAGGTTGTGGAGGCTGCGGCTCTGCGGCCGGGCAGTGTTCTGGTCGACATGTCGACCATCGGGCCGGAGGCGGTACGCGCGCTGCGAGTGCCCGACGGTGTCACGTTCGTCGACGCGCCTGTGCTGGGCAGCGTCGCGGCGGCTTCATCAGGGCAGTTGAACGTGCTGGCGGGTGGGGACGTCGAGCCGGCGTTGTCTGTGCTGGAGTCGTTGGGCACTGTGCATCGCTGCGGTGCTCTTGGCAGTGGGGCGGCGTTGAAGCTGGTCGCCAATACCGCGCTGGTTACCGGGCTTGCTGCGTTGGCCGACACGGTTGCTGTTGCTCGGGCCGTCGGGGTGGATGTGGAGACGGCGTTGTCGGTGGTTTCGCGGGGCGCTCTTGGCGGTGCGGTGGTTCGTGCGACTGCGGACGGTGCGGCTTTTCCGATTGCGCTCGCGGCCAAGGATCTGGATTTGGTGTTGGGCTTTACTTCTCCGCCCATGGTGCGGGCGGCTGCCGTGGTGCTGCGGGAGGCTCCCGATCAGGCCGCCGATCTCGCCGCGATCGTTCCGAAGGCCACGATCGTCCCGGAGGCCGCGATCGTCCCGGAGGCCGCGATCGTCCCGGAGGCCGCGATCGTCCCGGAGGCTGCGATCGTTTCGGAGGGAAAGCCGTGAAGCTGACGCTCGACAACCCGGAATCCGTCGCCGCGCCGTTCGGCGACCGCTTCGCCCACGTGGCGCGGCTCGAACTCGGTGGAGGCGGCGCGCTGCTGGTGCTCTCCGGTCAGGTGGCCGTGGACGACTCCGGCGCGGTGGTGGCGCCGGGGGACATGGCGGCGCAGGCCGAGCGGATCTTCGAGATCGTCGGGGGTTTGCTGGCCGCGCACGGCGCGGGCTTCGGCGACGTGCTGCACGTGCGCACGTTCCTGACCGACCTCTCCCAGCTGGGCGACTACGCGGTCGTCCGGCGGAAGGTCTTTCCCGGCAAACCGCCGGCGAGCACGACGGTCGAGGTGAACCGCCTCTTCCTACCCGGCGCGGTCCTCGAGGTCGAGGTCACCGCAGCGAGCAGATGACTACGGGCCGGGGCGCAGGCTGAGCTCGGCCTCGCGCGGCCTGGGCCACGCCGCCTTGCTGCCACAACCCTCACAGCTCAACTGGTCACCACAATGGGCGCACCAGTCATTGGTCCGACGCAGATACCACCCCAGGGCGACGCCGGCGAGCAGACTGGCCAGCCCTATCACCGCGGCGAGCGCAATGGCTCCGGTCACGAGGCCAGGCCGCCCATCGCTGCCGCGCCGTCGGTGCCGATCCGGGGCCGCCGGGTCATCAGCGGCCCGCTGGCCCGCCGGTCGAGCGCGGGGTCCTCGTCGGCCCGAGAGGTCACATAGGACGCGGTGAACGTGTCGACGCCCGTGCCCCGGTGGGATCCCGGCCGGTAGGTCACGGTGACCGCGCGCGGGGAGGCGGCCTCGATCACGCCGGCCCGCCAGCCGTCGCGGTAGACCCAGACCGGGTCGGCCTTGTGGTAACTATCGGCCGGCGCGACATCCGCCGGGTCTCGCTGGGGTGGGGCTATGGACGGGGTCGACATTCGAGAGCCTCCTGTTTCCGGGACTCGTTCGTCGGGCGGACACGTCGTCAGGGACACCAGGCGCTCATCCCAGGCGCTGAACCTGAAAAAGGACATACTTTTCAGTACGCACTGTCAGCACCCAAGCAACCGCCTGTCAGATATCATGCTCGGGATCCAGTGCGTCCGCAAGGCCGTCTGCACGTGCATCTGACTCGTGCGCGGCGATGGGGTGGCCGATCGATCGGTTTCCGGCCGGACGATCTCCCCCTTAGGATGCTCTGGGGCGAACAAGGTGCAACTTGCATCCCGGACGACAACCATGAGGAGTCAGGTGAGCGCGGGTACGCAGGAGGAGCCGCTGAACAGCGGTCCTACCGTGCTGCGCATCCTGCTCGGTGCCCAGCTGAGGCGGCTGCGCGAGGGCAAGGGCATCAGCCGGGAGGACGCGGGCTACGAGATCCGCGCCTCGGGATCGAAGATCAGCCGGATGGAGCTCGGCCGCGTCAGCTTCAAGGAGCGCGACGTCGCCGACCTGCTCAGCATGTACGGCGTCAAGAACGACGCCGAGCGGGAGGCGCTGCTGGGTCTGGCCCGGCAGGCCAACAACCCCGGCTGGTGGCATCACTTCGGTGACATCCTGCCGCCCTGGTTCCAGTCCTATCTGGGCCTGGAGGCCGCGGCGTCGCTGATCCGCACCTACGAGATCCAGTTCGTCCCCGGCCTGCTCCAGACGCCGGAGTATGCCCGGGCCGTGATCCTGCTCGGTCACGCCGGCGCCAATGCCGACGAGATCGACCGCCGCGTCGAGCTGCGCCGGCAGCGCCAGCAGATCCTCGACCGCACCGAGCCGCCCCAGCTGTGGGCCGTGATCGACGAGGCCGTGCTGCGCCGGCCGATCGGTGGCACCGAGGTCATGCGGGCCCAGATCGAGGCGCTGATCGAGGCCGCCAAGAAGCCCAACATCCGGCTCCAGATCATCCCGTTCCACGCCGGTGGGCACGCCGCGGCCGGTGGCCCGTTCGCCATCCTGCGCTTCCCGGAGCCGGAGCTGCCCGACGTGGTCTACGTCGAGCAGCTCACGAGCGCCATCTACCTGGAGAAGCGTGACGACGTCGACCACTACGCGATCGCGATGGAACGCGTCTGCATCGATGCCGAGCCGCCGAGCCACACCCAGGAAATCCTCGGCAAGCTGCTGCACGAGGTAGGCCGGCTCGGCTGACCCGCTGGGTCGACGTCGTCACTATGTGTCAATCACCCTCAGGGGTGAGCTACTGGAGCAGGTTGTCGAAGTCCCCGTCGCGGACGCCGCCCAGGAACGCCTCGATCTCCGCCGGGGTGTAGATCAGGGCCGCACCTTCCGGGTCGCGTGAGTTCCGCATGGCGACGCTGCCGTCCGGGAGTGCGGCGCACTCGACGCAGTTGCCGCTGGGGTTGCTCCGGCCGCTCTTCTGCCAGGTCACACCCTCCAGCTGCCCGGCGGGCATGCCGTTAACAATGCGCGTCATTACTTGCTCCCTAACGGTTTGACCGGTCCGGGGACCGGCTCTGTGTGTCACGCCGGCTACCTGCTGTGCAAATGCACGTGCATTTGGCCTTGCGTTCTCACATGATTGTGAGCATGATAACGCACGAGCCCCACGGAAAGGGGGTCACGGAGGGTGACATCTTTGAGTGACGGTTCGGTCGCGGAAATGCCTCTGCGACTCCGGCACTGCGCGACGCGAGGCTCCCTGGCGGGGGCGTCCGAGCGGGAGGAAACGAGCATGACGGTCCCGAACGCCGGTCCGCAGCAACCGGAGCACGCCGACGCCGACGGTGCGGACATCCGGCGGGGCAACCCGGCGCTGGTCTACCGGGACGACCCGCTCACCGGCGGCACGGAAGCAGCATCAACCCGTGCCACCACCGCCTCGCACCGCTTCGGCGGCGTCCGCCACCCCCAGACCCGCTCCGACCGGTTCCCCCAAGCCGAGCACCACCCGAACGACGGCGGTGATCCCGACGCGAGTCACTGAGCACGTCCACTGCGCGCGCCGACGGCGCTCCGGGACGGCCCCCGGCCGCAAGGTCTGGGCTCTGGCCGCCCCGATCATCCGCAGTGGACGCATCCAGCTGAGCGTCCCGCGCTGGCCCGTGCACGTCTTCGCGGAGAACGACTACTGCTACGGGATCGGTCCGCTCACCCTCCGGGTCGACCGCGTCGAGTGGAGCAAACCGATCCCGTACGAGGGCGACACCTGGCTCGAAGTCGAAGGCACGGTGATCGACCAGGCCGGCCGCGAGGGAGCACGCCGCCAGGTCCTGGTCCGCGCCGGCCGCCTGCCGCACCCGCCGCCACGAAGGCGGACCCGCCTGCGGGCCTGACAAATTCATACTTCCGAGCGACGCCCCACGGGTGTCGCTCCGAGCGCGTCGCAAGGCGCGCCGCCCGACTCCGGCCGGGCGGTCCGGTTCCCCCGTGCCGGATCGCTCGGCCGGGCCACTTTTTGGATCCAGACCAGATTCAAGTCAAGAGCCGGATGTCGTGCCTGAGTGGGTGGTGCTAGACGTCGCTCCCGCCGAGACCGGTCGCTGCGCTCCCTGCCATCTGATTGCATGGCTGAGCTCGCTCGCTGCGCTCGCAAACCCCGCTATCGCTCCAAATCCCGAGCCCTCGCCCAAGTGGACCGCGCTCGAGTCCTCCGCCCGCGCAACGGGCGTCCGAGCTTTCGCTTGGGCTAAAGCGCGCCGGATTCCCCCGCTCGGGTGAAGCCACGCCGTGCTCACGGCCGGGCGGAACCGCCCGGATTCCCCGCTCGGATGAAGCCGCATCCCCGGCCGGGCGGGACCGCGCCGGAATCCCCGCCTGGGCGAAAGCGCACCCGAGTCCCCGCGGGCCAAACCGCGCCGTAGTCCCTGCTCGGGCGGAACCGCGCCCGAGGCCCCGTCCGGGCGAAAGCGCATCCGACCTCGCGCCCCAGCGGATGAGCGCCCCGGCAGAGCGCGCCAGGTCAAGGCTTGCGGGCCACACCAGCCCAGTAGTAAGCCGCCCGCGGATCCTCGGCAGGCTGATCCGGCCGCCAAGCGGACACCGGCACCAACCCCGGCTCCAGCAGCTCCCAGTCGCCGAAGAAACGCCGGACCTCGGACTGAGTGCGGGCCACCAGCGTCATGCCCGCGCCGGTCGCCGCGGCCACCGCCTGGTGCACCTGGGCCGGGTTGAAATCAGCCGTCGGATGAGTGATCGCCAGCACGCTGCCCGACGGCATCGCGTCCCGCAGCTCGGCCACCAGAGCCCACGGGTCGTCCGCGTCCGCCAGCAGCATCAGGATCGCGATCAGCGTCAGGCCGACCGGCGAGGTCAGGTCCAGCGTCGCCGCCAGCACCTCGTCCGTCAGGATCGACCGTGGCCGGCGCAGGTCGGCTGAGATGTACTCGCTGCGGCCCTCTTCCGTGCTGATCATCAGGGCGCGGGCGTGGACCAGCACGATCGGGTCGTTGTCCACGTAGACCACCCGGGTGCGGGGGTCGACGCGCTGGGCGATCTCGTGCAGGTTGGGCCGGGTCGGGATGCCGGTGCCGATGTCCAGGAACTGTCGGATGCCTTCCCGGGCGACGAGGTCGCGGGCCGCCCGGTGGACGAACTTGCGGTTCTCGCCGGCCATCCGGCGCATGCCGGGAATGGCCTTGATCATGGCTTCGCCGACGGCCCGGTCGACGGCGAAGTTGTCCTTGCCGCCCAGCCAGTAGTCGTAGATGCGGGCCGAGTGCGGCACGTTGATGTCGACCCCGGGCGGGGCGAGCTCGGCCGGCGGGACAACTTTGCTGTGCTGCGTCACGACCGCCTCCTGTCCGGACCACCCCTGGCCGTCCCCGACGTACGGGGCCGAGCCTAGTGGGCGGATCCGGTCAGGATTCAGCCATGTCGCTCGATCGAACCACGGTTTCAGGCCGCGGAGGCACTGTCCCGGTACGACCGGTGGCGGGCGTCGCGCGGGGCTATGGAGATCACTCGGTCGCGTCCGGCGTGCTTGGCCACGTACAGGTGCCGGTCCGCGGTGGACAGCAGGCCCGCCTGGGTCGGTGTCGGTGCGTCGCGCAGTCCGGCCACGCCGATGCTGACGGTGACGGGCAGGCCGCGGGTCAGTTCGGTCCAGTCGTAGTAGCTGACCGCCTCGCGGATGCCGTCGAGCCGGCCGGTCGCCTCGGACACGTCGGCGCCGGGCAGCACCAGCAGGAACTCTTCGCCGCCCATGCGGGCCACGAAGCCGTCCGGTGAGACCGCCGCCAGTTCCGTTTCCAGCAGCTTGGCCACCAGCACCAGCACCTGGTCACCGACGTCGTGCGACAGCTGGTCGTTGATCCGCTTGAAGTGGTCCAGGTCGACGATCGCCACGGTCAGCGCTCCGCCGGCGTCGATCAGGTCGGGCAGTTCCTCGTCCAGGTAGCGCCGGTTGCGCAGCCCGGTCAGCGGGTCGCGCCGGGCCTGCTCGCGGAACCGCTCGGCCTCCTGCCGCGCCTCGGTCGTCTCGAACATCGCCTGCCGGGTGCGGGCCTGGGCTTCCCGCTGCGACGAGTGCAGCGCGTTGTGGGCGGAGAAAAAGATCTTGTGTACGGCGAAAGCCTCCGCGAACTCACCCCGCGCCGCATGCAGCTCGGCCTGCTCCTGGTGCACCCGGACCAGCACGTCGCCGAGTCCACGCTCGACACAGAGGCTGCGGGACGCGTCCAGGTTGACCTGGGCGCGGTCGGTGGCCCGCAGGAAGCGCTGCGCACGGGCGAGGGTCAGCATGTATTCCGCGAGCGCGTCCGCGTCCTCGTAGTTGCCGTCGTGGTGGCGCCGGACCGCCTCGCGCAGGGTCCGCTCGGCCGCCAGGTAGTTGCCGTTCTCGATCTCGATGACGCCGATGGTGTCGAGCACCGCGGGGTCGAGGGCGAAGCCGTGCCGCTCGGCCACCTGCTGGAGCCGGCGCGCGACCTCCTGGGCGCGGCCGTTCTCGCCGGCGGCGTGCTCGGTGTACGCGTAGTTGTTGAGCATGCCCATGAGCAGCCGGGGCAGGCCGAGATCGACCGCCAGCTCCTCGGTCTGCTGGTACCGCTGCCGGGCCGCGTCCATCGAGCCGGCCAGGCCGAGCGCGTCGGCCAGCTTGGCCCGGTGCCAGACCTGCATGTGCGGGGTGGCCCGCTCGTCGAGCAGTTCGACGGCGAGCACCGAGTGCTCCAGGCACTGGGCGGCGTCGCCGAGGTGCCGGTGGATGTTGGCCCAGACCAGGTGGGTGCGGGCCAGCACGATGTTGTCGGTGTGGTCGGTGGCCCACTGGTGGATCTTCCAGATCCGCCGGGCGGCCGCCGCGACCTCACCCTTGCGCATGAGCATGTTGGCCTGGCAGAGCCGGGCCCGGAAGACGAGCCGCTCGTCCCCGAGGGCGAGAGCCTGCTCCTCGATCTCGACGGCGGTCGCGAGGGTGGCGTCGGCGTCCCAGAGGTACTGGTCCTCGATCTCCGTCAGGGCAGCCGACAGCCGCGCCGCTTCGTCCTGGCGTACGTCCATCAGGCTCACCCCTTTCCCTCAACGCGAATCATCGACACCGCGGACCCCTGGCTGAAGAAAAATGACAAACCTTTCAGGTGTACGGGACATTGCGCTCCGTTCCCAAAGGCTAGCCGTGAGTGAGTGCCGGCTCCCAGCGTCCCAGACGTGATCCAGCTCGCCGCCACCGCGGGTAACCCGCCATGTACGTCGTACAGTTGCCGGATGGTCAAGCGGAACGATGCGACCCGGGGACGGCTGAGCCGCGAGGCGATCGTGGTCGGTGCCATCGCGCTGGCCGACGCCGAAGGGCTGGAGGCGGTCACCATTCGCCGGCTGGCGCAGGAGCACGGCGTCACGCCGATGGCCATGTACTGGCACTTCAGCGACAAGGACAGCCTGCTCGACGGCCTCGCCGAGCACCTGATCGAGGCCGTGCGGCTGCCCGAGCCCAGCGACGCCCCGTGGCACGATCAGCTGCGCGAAATTCTGCTGGCGTTCCTGGTGGCGATCCGTCCGCACCCGGCGATCGCAGGTCTGGCAATGCGCCGCATCCTCACCGCCGAGTCCGGGCTGCGGATCGCCGAGCGGGTGCTCGGGCTGCTCCGGGAAGCCGGTTTCGGAGCCGGCCGGGCCGCGGAGATCGGCACCTTCCTGATCTGCTCGGTCATCACGCTGGTCGGCGCGGACCCGGTGCCCAGCCCGTGGCAGGCCGGTGAGGAGCGGGAGCAGGCCAAGCGCGACAAGCGGGCCCGGCTCGAGTCGCTGTCGCCCACGCGCTACCCGAACGTCATCGCCGCCGCGCCCGCGCTGGTGGTCTGCCGCGACGAGGACGACTACTTCGCCCTCAACCTCGACCTGCTGGTCCAGGGCGTGCGCGGCCTCCAGCGCGACTGATCAGCGCGTCGTTCGTCACACCGAAGTACCCGGACCGCCGCTTGACGTACCTATACGCCGTACATCTACGGTGTACATGTACGCCGCACAGGGCGGCGCTCGGTGGAGGTGGAACCGGTGCAACGCAATCCGTGGTCGACCCTGGCCGTCATCGCGGTCGCCCAGTTCATGGTCGTGCTCGACGTGACGATCGTGAACGTGGCACTGCCCGACATCCAGCGGGATCTGGGCTTCTCGGCCTCCGGGCTGCAGTGGGTCGTCAGCGCGTACACCCTGCTCTTCGGGGGTTTCCTGCTCCTCGGCGGCCGCGCCGCCGACCTGCTCGGCCGCCGCCGGGTCTTCATCGTCGGGCTGGCGCTGTTCGGCCTGACCTCACTGATCGCCGGCCTCGCGCAGAATCCCGAGCAGCTCGTGGTGATGCGCGCGATCCAGGGCCTGAGCGGCGCGCTGCTGTCGCCGGCCGCGTTCGCCATCCTCACCGTGACGTTCAAGCAGGGCCGGGAGCGCAACATCGCAATGGGCGTCTGGGGCGGCCTGGCCGGCCTCGGCGGCACGCTCGGGGTGATCGCCGGCGGCCTGCTGGTCGACTCGCTCAGCTGGCGCTGGGTCTTCCTGGTCAACGTGCCCATCGCGATCGCGCTGGCCGCGATCGTCCCGCTCTTCGTCGGCGAGTCCAAGGTCACCACCGCCACCGGTACGCGCACCTTCGACGTCGCGGGCGCCCTGCTCAGCACGGCCGGCCTGCTGGCCATCGTGCTCGGCGTCATCCGGGCCGAGCCGCTGGGCTGGTCGTCCTTCGAGGTGATCGGGCTGCTGGCCGGTGGCCTGGCTCTGCTGGCCGCGTTCGTCCGGGTGGAGGGCCGGCCTGCGGCGCCGCTGGTGCCGCTCAGCCTGTTCCGCTCGCGGGGCCTGACCACGTCGGTCGTGGCGCTGGCCCTCAACGGCGCGGCGTTCCTGGCGATGTTCTTCCTCACCGCGATCTTCCTGCAGCAGGTCCGCGGCCTGACCGCGCTGGAGACCGGCCTGCAGTTCCTGCCGATGGGCATCGCGGCCATCGCCAGCGCGGTGATCGCGTCGCAGTTGGTGACCCGCTTCGGCACCAAGCCGGTCCAGTTCGGCGGCGCGGCGCTCAGCGTGGTCGGCCTGCTGCTGCTCTCCGGAGCCGACGCCACCGGCTCGTACGCCCTGACGATCCTGCCCGGCCTGGTGCTGTTCGGGATGGGCATCATCGCGGTGGGCACCCCGGCCTCGATCGCGGCCGTCGCGGATGTCTCGCACGACCACGCCGGTGCGGCCTCCGGGGTGGTGAACGCGGGCTACCAGGTCGGCGGGGCGCTGGGCCTGGCGGCGATCACGACGCTGGCGACGTCCCACGTCGAGTCGCTGGTGACCGGCGGGGCGGGGCAGCAGGATGCGCTGGTCGGCGGCTTCGAACGGGGTCTGATGATCGCGGCGCTCTTCGCGGCGGCGAACATCGTGATGGCGCTGGGAGCCCCGCGGCTGCGCCCGACCGCGGACCAGATGGCCGAGGCCGCAGCGGCGGCCTGACCTCCGAGACGAAAGCGGCGCCCGGGGGACCCGGGCGCCGCTGGCCGTTGCGCTGCTTACCGGCTGATCGATCCGGCCGGGATCGTCGACTCGTCCTCGGCGGTCTTCGCCTCCGGGGCGGCCTTCGCGAGGTCGATCGTCGAGCGCAGCGTGATCTGCTTGAACAGCAGCGCCGCAATCACGCCGACCACCGCGATGGCCGCCGAGATCAGGAAGATGTGGCCCGTCGCGTCGCCGTACGCGGCCCGGACGATGTGCTGCATCGCCGCCGGGAGCTCGGCCAGGTTGAGGCTGCTGGTGTCGCCGCCCGAGCTGGACGCCGGGACGCCGGCCGCCGCGAGCTGTGTGGTGATCGAGTCGGTGACCCGGTGGGCCAGGACCGCGCCGAGCACCGAGACGCCGATGGTGCCACCGAGCGAGCGGAAGAACGCCACCGTCGAGCTGGCCGCGCCGATGTCCTTGAGCTGCACCGAGTTCTGCACCGCGAGCACCAGGTTCTGCATCGACATGCCGACGCCGATGCCGACCAGGGCCATGCCCACTCCGACGTACCAGAGAGGGGTCTGGTGGTCGATCACCGAGAGGGTCGCGAAGCCGGCCACCAAGAGCAGCGTGCCCGCCACGATGTAGGGCTTGATCTTGCCGGAGTTGCTGATCATGCGGCCGGAGATGGTCGAGGAGACCAGCACGCCGGCCATCAGCGGGATGGTCAGCAGGCCGGCCTCGGTCGGGCTGTAGCCGCGGCCGATCTGGAAGTACTGGCCCAGGAAGACCGAGCCGCCGAACATCGCCATGCCGACCGCCAGGCTGGCCAGGATCGACAGGGCCGTGGTGCGCTGCTTGACGATCTCCAGCGGCACCACCGGCTCGGCCGCCCGGGACTCGACCCAGACCGCGAGCGCCAGCAGCACCAGGCCCGCGCCGACCATGGCGCCGGTCTGCCACGAGATCCAGTCGAACGAGCTGTCCACGAACGACACCCAGATCAGCAGGACGCTGACGCCGGCTGCGATGAGCGAGGCGCCCGCGTAGTCGATCTTCACGTTGTCCCGGCGGATTGTCGCCAGGTGCAGGGTGCGCTGGAGCACGACCAGGGCGATCACGGCGATCGGGGCACCGATGAAGAAGCACCAGCGCCAGCCCAGCCACGAGGTGTCGACGATCACGCCGCCGAGCAGCGGGCCGCCGACGGTCGCCAGGGCGAGCACGCCGCCGAGGTAGCCGTTGTACCGGCCGCGCTCGCGGGGCGGGATCATCGCGGCGATCGCGACCTGGACCAGCGCCTGGACGCCGCCCATACCGATGCCCTGGAACGCGCGGGCGGCGATGAGCTGGCCGGCCGTCTGCGCGAAGCCGGCCACCACCGAGCCGAGGATGAAGAGCACGATGGAGACCTGGACCAGCAGCTTCTTGCTGTAGAGGTCGGCGAGCTTGCCCCAGATCGGGGTGGTGGCGGTCGCGGTCAGCAGGCTGGCCGTGACGACCCAGGTGTACTGGGTCTGGCTGCCGTTGAGCGATCCGATGATCTTCGGCAGCGCGGTGGAGACGATGGTGGCGCTGGACATCGCGACGAACAGCACGAGCAGCAGGCCGCTGAGGGCCTCCAAGATCTGACGGTGGCTCATCGCGCCGGGTTCAGCACGGGTGACGGTGGGTGCGCTCATCGCGCGACCTCCAGGTTTCGGTCGGTACGGGTCAGCAGGTCTGTGGCGAAGCGCTGGAGCAGCCCCGAGAGAAGCGCGATGTCCTCGGGGCTCCAGTTGCGGAGGGCGTCGGCGAGGCGCTCGTCCGCCAGGCGGTTGAACTCGTCGAGGGTGTCCAGCCCGCTCGGCGTGACGGTGAGCACGCTGGCGCGGCCGTCCCTCGGGTCGGCGGTGCGGGCGACCAGGCCGGACCGGACCAGGGCGGCGACGGCGCGGCTGACCGTCGAGGGGTCGAGCGCGCAACGGGCGGCCAGGTCCTTCAGGTGGCACCCGCCGATCGGCTCGCCGCCGATGGTGTTGATCGTCGCCAGCACGCCGATGGTGCCGGTGGGCACGGTCTCGTGCCGGGCGGGCAGGTCGCTCTTGAACAAGCGGACGGCCTTGAGCAGGTCACGAACGTTGGTGAGCAGCTCATGTCGCGCCGCGGGGCCGGCGTCGTGGGCCATGTGCCACCTCCTCCAGTTGATTGCCACATACAACTATCGGCTTTTGTTGCTCACTGCGCAAGTTTGCTCATTGGGAAGTGAGTCACATCCTGGCTAGGCTCGACCCATGAGCACGACGACCGCCGAGGTGGGCCTGCGCGAGCGCAAGAAGGTGGCGACCCGGCAGGCCCTGCACGAGGCCGCGGTGCGCCTCGCGATCGCCCACGGCGCGGACAAGATCACGGTTGAGGCCGTCGCCGACGAGGCCGGGGTCTCCCGCCGCACGTTCTCGAACTACTTCGCCAGCAAGGAAGAGGCGCTGCTGCACGGCGACCACCAGCGGATCGCCGTGCTGATCGGCATGATCGCGGCCCGGCCGGCCGGCGAGGGGCCGTGGCAGGCGCTGACCGAGGCGGCCCGGGAGTTCTACCGGCAGGGCGGCGAGCTCGACCCGGCCTGGGTGGCCCAGACCCGGATGCTGCGCAGCCAGCCCGCGCTGCTCGCGCAACAGCTCAACACCTTCGCGGCGGTGGAGCGCGAGCTGGCCGCCGCGGTCGCGGCCCGCTCGGACCAGCCCGACCCTTCGGGGGTACGCGCCCGGCTGACGGCCGCGACGTTCATGACCTCGCTGCGGGTGGCGCTGCACATCTGGCTCGACGCCCCGGCGGACACGTCCCTGCCGGACCTGGTCGATCGTGCGCTGGCCGAGGCCGGTCGCGGCTTCGCCTGAGCACGGGGGCGCGGCGCCGAGAGTGGGGGCTCTCGACGCCGCGCGATGGGTGGAGGGTTCGGGGAAACCCTTCCGCGGGGACGGGCGGTCAGCCCTGGAAGGTGGCGAAGATCTTGCTGAACTCGAACGGGGCCTGGGCCACGTTCGTGCACTGGAACAGCGCGCCCGTGCAGGCGTTCCGGTCGCGGTTGGTCTCCCAGAAGGTCACGAAGCCCAGGTGGTTGGCGTTCGCGAAGGCCACCAGGTCGCGGGCGTCGCTCTGGCTGAAGGTGCCGTTGTCGTCGTTCTTGCCCAGCATCGGGGTCACGCCGACCATTCGGAACGCCGCTGCGTCGCTGCCGCCGTAGATCGCCTTGAGCTGGTCCTTGGTCGACTTCACGGCCTGGATGGCCAGGTCGCCGTAGTCCTGCGCGGACCGGCCGTAGTCCATCGCCATGATGTTGACCAGGTCGAGGTCGACGCCGGCGTCCCTGGCCGACCGCACCACGTCGAGCCCGTCGGCGGTGAGGCCCTCCGGCAGCACCGGCAGGGTCAGCGAGATCTTCAGGCCCGGGTTGGCCCGCTGCAGGGCGGCCAGCGCGGTCGAGCGGCGGGCGATCGTGGTGGGGTCCGCGACGGCCGCGCCCTCGATGTCGAGGTCGATGTACTTCAGGTCGTACGCCGAGACGACCGCCTGGTACTCGGCCTGCAACGCCTTGACGTCGGTGCACGCCTGGGCGAGCTCGACGCCGGTCGCGCCGCCGAAGGACACCTTGACGTCACCGCCGGCCGCGCGCAGCGCCGTGATCTGGTCACCGAACTGCTTGGCCCGCGGGTCGAAGGCGTTGAACCAGCTGGCCTTGCAGCCGGCGCTGGTCACGAAGGCCAGGGTGTACGACTTGACGTTCCCGCTCGCGGCCAGCTGCGCCAGCGTGGTGCTGCCGTTGGACAACAGTCCCATGTCGACGTAGGGAGCGACCAGGACGTTGCCGGCGGGAGCGGCGGGCGGAGCCGTGGTCGTCGGCGGAGTCTTGGTAGGAGCCGTGGTGGTGGGAGCGGTGGTCGGGGCGGTGGTCGGGGCCGGGCCGCCGCCGGTGCAGGCGGCGCCGTTGATCGTGCAGCTGGTCGGTGCGCCGCTGCCGGCCACGATGAAGCCGAACTCGGCGGTGGCCCCGGCCGGGATCGAGGCGTTGTAGCCCCGGTCCTTGGCAGTCGACGTCGTACCCGAAGTGGTGACTGCCGCGTCCCACGAGCTGCCGAGCTTGGCGCTCGCCGGCAGCGCGAAGGTCAGCTGCCAGCCGGTGACGGCCGAGCTGCCGGTGTTCTTGATCGTGTAGCGCGCCTGGTAGCCGGAGCCCCAGTCGGAGTCCTTGCTGAACGTAGCCGTCAGTTCGCCGGGGCCCGCGGCCGGAGTTGTCGCCGCGACCGCCGCGAGAGCACCCCCGCCTACAGCGAGTAACGCCGCTGTCAGATAGATGGAGAGGCGAAGACGGTTGCGTGCCATGGATGACTCCGTTCGCGGGGGACGCCGACGGCGTTGATCCTGACTCTGAGTGCATTAAAGAAAGAGGGGAAATTCCTTAAATCTGTCTCAAGCACGGGGCCGTGGCGTGGAGTGCGATGCACGGAGGGTAGGAACGCCGCAGTACGGTCGAACAGATCACCGACGCCGCTCAGGAGGCAGGGCATGCGCAAGACGATGGTGGACGTGCCGACCGAGGACGGGACCGCGGACGCGTACCTGGTGGTGCCGGACGGCGACGGGCCGTTCCCGGGTGTGCTGTTCTTCATGGACGCCTTCGGGCTGCGGCCGCGGCTCTACGAGATGGCCGAGCGAATCGCGGAACGGGGCTACGCCGTGCTGGCGCCCAACCTCTTCTACCGCAGCGCCCGCTCGCCGGTCGCCGACACCTCGAACCTGGCCGACCCTGAGGAGCGCGGGAAGGTCTTCGGCCGGCTCATGCCGATGATGCAGCAGCTGGACACCGCCGCGATCACCCGGGACACCCGGGCCTACCTCGACTTCCTGGCCGCCCAGAACGGCGTTTCGGCCGGTCCGGACGCCATCGTCGGTTACTGCATGGGTGGTCTGAACGCGCTCAAGGCGATCACCGCGTACCCGGAGCGGATCGTTGCGCTGGCCAGCATCCACGGCGCCCGCCTGGCCACCGATGAGCCGGACAGCCCGCACCTGCAGGTCGCCAAGATCAAGGGCGAGGTGTACTTCGCGCACGCGGACCACGACCACGCGATGCCGCAGGAGCAGATCGACCGGCTCGAGGCGGCCCTGGACGCGGCGGACGTACGTTTCCGGTCGGAGATCTATCCCGGCGCCGAGCACGGCTTCACCATGGCCGACACCGCCGCCTACTCCGCCGAGGCCGAGAAGCGGCACTGGGAGAAGCTCTTCGAGCTGCTCGCCAGCACCCTGCCCACCCCGGCCCGCTGACGATCAGTCGTCGTCCAGCAGGCCCGGGAAGTAACGGCGCAGCGCCACCACGTCGTACACCTGGCGGATCCCGCTGATGGCACCGTCGGCGACCGTGACGAACTCGGCGATGCGGACGGTCCCGAAGGGAGCGACGCAGTCGTAGACGAGTGAGACGCGGTCGCCGACACAGGTGGTCGACACGACGGTGACCGAGTCGGCGAACGCCGCGATCCGGTCCAGGGTCCGCACCAGCTCCTCGTCGTCGACCGGCACGTCCAGGTTCCACTCGATCTCGGCGTCGCCGGCGATCACCCGGCGCACCGCCCGGGGGTCACAGTTGATCCAGGACTGCGCGTAGAAGGCGACGACCTCCGCCGTACCCGACATCGAAACTCCTTCGTCCGCACAGCGGCCGCCGCCCGGCAGGGCAGCGGCCGCTGGTCATCTTATGGTCAGCCGTTCAGCATCGAGGCACCGCTGACGAAGGTGTAACCCTGCGCCTTGATGCCCGTGACCAGGTCCTTCAGGTGATCCGTGCCGAGGTACGGGTGGTAGAAGAAGCTCGCCACCCCGTCGCGGACCACCAGGTTGCGGCCGGCCGAGGCGAGCAGGTCGGCGGGCAGCCGGGCCGGGTGGTTGTTGAACGCGTCGGGCTCGACGTTGCCGATGTTCTCCGGGATGACCACCGAGCCGTACACGTCGCGGACGGTGTACGGGAAGAACTGCCCGAACTGTCGCTTGTAGTCGAACTTCGCCCCGGTGAGCACGCCCGGGAAGTACAGGCCGCGGTCGTAGCGCTTGCCCATGACCGAGTTGACCGTCTGGTAGTCCACGGCGCTGCCGGCGTAGTGCGGGAACTCGAAGACACTGGGCACACCCAGGCCGGCCAGGGCGAAGGTCAGGCCCGAGGCGGCGATCCGGCTGGCCGCCCACGCGGCGGAGTCTCCGGGTACGGGCCCGTCGTAGATGACGCTGTTGTTCGCGTCCACGTGCGCCGAGTAGAACTCGAAGTCGTTCGCGCTCTCGCCGTCGTACGGGTTGGCCACGCTGCCGAACTGGTGGGTGTAGCCGTGCATGAGCAGGGTGCCGCCGCGCTGCTGCATGTACTTCAGCGCCGCCACCACCTTGGGCTTCTGCACCAGGGTGTAGTCCTGGGCCTTGCCACCGTTCTGCACGCCCAGCGGGTCGCGGTAGCGCGGGTAGACAGCGACGCTGAACGGCACCTTCTGCGCGTACAGGTAGTCGGCGATCGCGCGCAGCTCGGCCGGGTCGGAGTCCGGGCCGACGTCCTCGATGCGGGCCAGCGCGCGGTGCCGGTCCCGGGAGACGCCGGTGTCGCCGAGGGAGTCGAACAGCAGGTCGGCGAAGGCCAGGTAGCGGTCGTCGTGGGTCACGTACGCGAACGGGATCTCGCCCACGTAGGTGAGGTTGCCCGACTGCACGGCCCACGGGAAGGTGGTGCCGTCCGGGCGTACCGCCGTGGCCAGGGTCTTGACCTTGGTGGCGTCGGTGATGCCCAGGTTCATGATCCCGGACTTGTCGGTGGTGTCCCGGGTCAGCTTGCGGCCCTTGTACTCCACTTCGGCCACCGCGGCGAAGTCGAACGCGCCGCTGGTGAAGCCGCGGGTGGCCGCGAAGTTCGCGTCCCGGGCGGCCAGCTGCCAGATGTTGTCGAACACCCAGGTGACCGGCTTGGTGGTGGCGGTGACGTCGTCCAGGAGAGCGGCCGGCAGCGGCTCGTCGTAGGTCGACCCGAGGTAGATCACCGCGGTGTACGCGGACAGGTCGCCGGCCCGGTAGTTGGCCACCGGCGCGGCGGTCCAGGAGCCGAAGTGCGAGCTCAGGTTGGCCGTCTGGGTCGCGTAGACCTCGCCCATCCAGCCGTAGTCGCCGGTGGTGTCGTAGAGGACGAGCGTCTTGGCGGTGCCACCGCCGGGGGCGGCCTTGCCGGACTTCGCGGCGATCGACGTGGTGGCGGCGGTCCGTACG
The DNA here is from genome assembly GCF_050955795.1 of Actinoplanes sp. CA-051413. Lineage (NCBI taxonomy): Bacteria > Bacillati > Actinomycetota > Actinomycetes > Micromonosporales > Micromonosporaceae > Actinoplanes > Actinoplanes sp. CA-051413. The sequence goes on along the minus strand of NZ_CP192100.1, from coordinate 9,678,509 downwards.
GCGGCGTCGGCGTTGACCACACCGACCCCGAGGGCGGCGGTCGCCGTGACGGCGACACCGGCACCGAGCAGGGCGCGGCGGGAGAGCTTGGACATACGCATCAGAAGGACGCTCCGAACGTGGCGGTGGCGGCGGTGGAGACACCGGTGGGCATGGGGGACGGTGCCGGGGCGAGGCCGAGCAGGGCCGCGGTGGCCTGGGCGGTACGGGCGGCGGCGAGCCCGTCGCCGTACGGGTTGCCGCCGGCGGTCATCGCGTCGCGGCGAAGCTTGCTGTCGAGCAGCGCGGACGCCTCGTCGACGATGAGGTCGGTGTCGGAGCCGACCAGCTTGGCGCAGCCGGCGTGCAGGGACTCGACCCGTTCGGTGACATCGCGCAGCACCAGCGCCGGTACGCCGAACGACGGCGCCTCCTCCTGGATGCCGCCGGAGTCGGTGAGCACCAGGTAGGCCTCGGAGAGCAGCCGGGACAGGTCGGGGTACGGCAGCGGGTCGGTGACGGTGACCCGTTCGATGCCACCGAGCCCGGCCTCCACCTGGGCGCGGACGGCCGGGTTGGGGTGGCTGGGCAGGATCACGTCGATGTCGGCGTACCGCTCGACCAGCCGGCGGACCGCGGCCAGGATCCGGTCCAGCGGCGCGCCCCACGACTCGCGGCGGTGGGCGGTCACGACGACCAGCCGGCGCCCGGCGGCATTGGCCCGGGCCGCGGCGACCTGCGGGTTCTCGAACGGCAGCCGGCGCCCGGCGACGGCCAGGGTCGCGTCCACCACGGTGTTGCCGGTGATCAGCACGTCCGCGGTGGCGATGTTCTCGTCGAGCAGGTTCATGGCGGCCAGCGGCGTCGGGGCCAGGTGCAGCGCGGCGACCTGGGCGACGAGGCGGCGGTTGGCCTCCTCGGGGAACGGCGAGTCGAGGTCGCCGGAGCGCAGCCCGGCCTCCAGGTGCACGACCGGGATGCGGCGCCAGAACGCGGCCAGCGCGCCGGCCAGGCTGGTGGTCGTGTCGCCCTGCACCAGCACGGCGGCGGGGGTCCGCTGAGCCCAGAGCGTGTCGAGCTGCCGGATCATCTCGGTGAGCAGTTCGGCCTGGCTGCCGGTGCCGCGCTCGACCTGCAGCGTGACGTCCGGGGTGAGGTCGAAGGCGGCGAGTGCCTGGCTGACCATCGCCGGGTGCTGGCCGCTGGCGACCAGGACGGGGGTGACGAGGCCGGCGGCCCGCATGGCCAGCGCGACGGGGGCGAGCTTGACGGCCTCGGGGCGGGTGCCGCCGATCAGGTGGATCTCGGGGAGCGACATGTGGGGGGAGCCTTCTTCCGGGAGGGGGAGACCTTCAGGCGGCGAGTGCGACTTGCAGGTGGTTCGGCAGCGGCTCCTCGGCGAGCCGTTCGGTCTTGGCCCAGGCCTGCCGGCCGGTGGCCTGCCGGCCGATGGCGCGGTAGGTGGCGACCAGACCGAGGAGCAGGAAGATCGGGTACGCGGCCGCGGCGATCAGCAGCCGGCGCAGGGTCTCGTCGCGCAGCCGGTAGCGGTGCACCAGCGCCCAGACGAAGCCGGGGAAGAACGTGACGGCGAACCATGTCGCGCCGCTTCCGCCGAGCGCCCCCCAGCTGTGCAGGTAGGGCACCGGGTGGCCGATCAGCAGGCCCACCGTGGCGATCGTGACCGCGCCGAGCAGCACGACGGTGACCACCGCGTTGATCCACGGGGAGATCAGGTAGTGCATGACCTCGAGCAGCGAGGTGGTGCTGATCCGCTTCGAGTTCATCAGCCGGCGCAGGTACCGGACGCACTGGATGTTGCCCTGGGCCCAGCGGGTGCGCTGGCGGGTGAGCCGGCGCAGGTCGACGACGGCCTGCTGGGTGACCGAGGCGCGGGGGGTGTAGCGGATGCCGACCCCGTCGAGGTGCATCCGCAGGCCCAGTTCGAGGTCCTCGACCAGGCACGCGGACCAGGGCGCGTCGCCCAGGGCGAGCAGCGCGGACAGCCGGGTGAACTGCCCGTTGCCGCCGAGGCCGACGGTGTCGATGGTGTCCCGCAGGCTCTGGCAGGCGTTGACGATCGCGCCGAACTCCAGGTCCTGCACCGCGCCTAGCAGCTTGTTGCGGTTGCGGATGCGGACCTGCACCTGCACGGCGCCGATCGTCGTGTCCCGCATCATCCGCGACACCTCGAGCAGGATGTTGCGGCTGCCCTGCCCGTCACCGTCGATGATGCCGATGACGACCTTCTCGGGGTCGACGCCTTCCTCGGCGGTGCGTTCGGCGATGTAGCGGTACGCGGCGTTGAGAGCCTCACCCTTGCCCTTGCGGGCCTCCGGCAGCTCCCGCCGGAGCACCCGCAGCCGCGGGTGGTCGATGGCGGCGAGGACCTCGGGGGTGCGGTCGTCGGAGCCGTCGTCCACCACGAGCACCCGGGCCAGCGTGCCGCCGGGTCCGCTGAGGCCGAGGGCGGCGTTGACGGTGTTGCCGACGACGACCTCTTCGTTGAGCGCCGGCACGATGATCCAGAAGTGCTGCGGGGTGCCGTCGCCGTGGGCCAGCGAGCGGCTGACGGTGGTGGTGCGGTGCGACGCGGCGTAGCGCACCGCGAAGCTCACCAGGGCGAGCGTGGAGACCGGCCAGGCCAGCATGATCGCGTATCCGACGATCACCAGGTACCAGCTGTCCGCTGCCGTCATCACTCGCCTCCCTTCGTCGCTGTCCGTGTTGTCGGCCGATGTTTCAGGGCCGCGCTCTTGGACGTATCAGGACATTAGGACGCTACCCAGCGTGACACAAGGGCGGCGACCGGACCGCCGGGCCTAACTGACCTTTTGGCCCATGACAGACATCCCAGACACGCTGAATCATCGCGAAGGCCCCGAAAAGCCGCGTCACCCCGCGTGAGGACACCGACTGACAAAGCGGGATGGGAGGGGTGTCGCAGCGAAGATCCGGTTACGTACAGTGCTGCCGAGCGTTTCGCCGGAGCGTGTCGCCCAGGGAGGCCATCGGATCACGCTCAGTGAGGAACCGTCGGTCTTCCGACTGAAGAGACACCGCGAACTGGTCGGTTCGGGGACAACACACGTTGACGGCTCCTGCGATCATCGACATCACCGCAGGAACACGGGCCGCCCACCTTTCCGGGCGGCCGATCGCGGTCGGCACACGGGGAAACGGGGCGTAGGCATGGGCGGGTTCTTCGAGGCTGCACTCAGCTTCCCCGCCGTCATCCTGACCCCGCTCCTGGTCGTCGTCATCGGCTACTGGCTCGTCGTCATCGTCGGCGGCGCGGACCCCGACGGCGACGGCGGCGACACCGGCGGTGGCTTCCTCGGCTTCCTCGGCTTCGGCGGAGTGCCCGCCTCGGTGGTGCTCTCGCTGCTCGTCGCGGTCGCCTGGTTCGCCGCGCTGGCCGGCGGCGAGCTGCTCGGCGCGATCCCGGCCGGACTGGTCCTGGCCGGCGCCCTCGTGGTCGCGTGGGTGGTGGCCCGCCTGGCCGTGCTGCTGCTGCGGCGATTCCTGCCGTCCGGCGCCGAACCGTCGCGGGCCGACTTCGTCGGGATGACCTGCATCGTGCGCACCGGGCGGGTCACCACCACCTTCGGCCAGGCGGAGGTGCACTCACCCGACGGCTCGTCGGCGGTGGTGCAGGTCCGTCAGGCCGGCAACGACGATCTCCGGGCCGGCACGGTCGCCGTGCTCTACGACTTCGACGCGGACGGCGAGTTCTTCTGGATCGTCCCCGCAGACGTAGCTCTCTAGTCAGCCCCTCGGCAAGAAGGATCAATGATGGACGTGATTTCCACCGGTCTCGGTGTGCTCATCGCCGTCGTGCTGCTCATCGTGCTCGGCGTCGTCTTCTTCCTCAGCCGCATGTTCCGCAAGGTGGAGCAGGGCAAGGCGCTCATCGTGTCGAAGGTGCGCCGGGTCGACGTCACCTTCACCGGCGCGGTCGTGCTGCCCGTGCTGCACAAGGCCGAGACGATGGACATCTCGGTGAAGACCATCGAGATCTCCCGGACCGGCCGGGAGGGCCTGATCTGCCGGGACAACATCCGGGCGGACATCCGGATCACGTTCTTCGTCCGGGTCAACAAGACCACCGAGGACGTCATCAAGGTCGCCCAGGCGATCGGCACCACCCGGGCCAGCAGCGAGCAGACGCTGCAGGAGCTGTTCAACGCCAAGTTCTCCGAGGCGCTCAAGACGGTCGGCAAGCAGCTGGACTTCGTCGACCTCTACACCAAGCGCAACGAGTTCCGGGACCAGATCATCGAGGTGATCGGCACCGACCTCAACGGCTACAGCCTCGAGGACGCGGCCATCGACTTCCTCGAGCAGACCCCGATGCACTCGCTCGACCCGAAGAACATCCTCGACGCCCAGGGCATCCGGAAGATCACCGAGCTGACCGCGATCGAGGCGGTCCGCACCAACGACTTCCGGCGCAACGAGGAGAAGGAGATCACCCGGCAGAACGTGGACGCCCGGGAGGCGATCCTCGAGCTGGAGCGCCGGCAGGCGGACGCGGAGATCAAGCAGAACCGGGAGATCGAGACCATCCGGGCCCGCGAGACGGCGGAGATCCAGCTCGCCCAGGCCGAGGAGCGGCTCCGCGCCGAGGGCGCCCACCTGCGCACCGAGCAGCAGCTCGGCGTGCAGAAGCAGAACAAGGACCGGGAGATCGCGGTCGCCGAGAAGAACCGCGAGCGGGTCATCGCCATCGAGACCGAGCGCATCGAGAAGGACCGGATGCTCGAGGTCATCGGCCGCGAACGCGAGACCGAGCTGTCCACGATCTCCAAGGACAAGGAGGTCGAGGGCGAGAAGCGGGCCATCGCCGAGGTGATCCGCGAGCGCATCGCGGTGGAGAAGACGGTCGCCGAGCAGGAGGAGAACATCAAGCGCCTGCGCGTCGTCGAGGAAGCCGAGCGCACCCGCCAGGCCGTGATCATCAACGCCGAGGCCGAGGCCCAGGAGGCGCTGGTCAAGGACATCAAGGCGGCCGAGGCGGCCGAGACCGCGGCCCGGTTCAAGGCCCGCGAGGAGCTGCTGCTGGCCGAGGCCCGTCAGCAGACCGCCGAGCTGGACGCCCGGGCCAAGATCCGGCTGGCCGAGGGCACGCAGGCCGAGGCGGCCGCCGCCGGGCTGGCCGACGTGCAGGTGCGCGAGCGCAACGCCGAGGTCATCGAGAAGACCGGCCGGGCCAACGCCGAGGTCACCGAGCTCACCGGCCGCGCCGAGGCCATCGTCGAGCGGGAGAAGGCGCTGGTCGCCGCCGAGGCGATCCGCGAGAAGCTGAAGGGCGAGGCCGAGGGCCTGACCGAGAAGGCCGCCGCGATGGGCGCGCTGGACGACGCCACCCGCGAGCACGAGGAATACCGGCTGCGCCTGGAGATGGAGAAGGAGATCCGGCTCGCCGGCATCAACGTGCACAAGGAGATCGCCGAGTCGCAGGCGATGGTCGTGGCAGCCGGCCTGGAAAAGGCGAACATCGACATCGTCGGCGGCGACTCGGTCTTCTTCGACAAGCTGCTCGGCTCGATCACGATGGGCAAGAGCCTGGACGGCTTCGTCGAGCACTCGAATGTGGCACAGGGCCTCGGCTCGCGTTACCTCGACGGTTCGGCCAGCATCACCGACGACCTGAGCCGGCTGCTCGGCTCGGTCTCCACCGGTGACGTGGCCAACCTGACGCTGGCCGCCTTCCTCACCCAGCAGATCAAGAACGGTGGCGAGGACTCGGGCAAGCTGCGTGAGCTGCTCGCCGCGGCCAAGAAGCTGGGCGTCGCCGACACCAGGGTCTCGTCCCTGACCGCGACCCCGGCCAACGGCACGGTGGTGGCCCAGCAGTGACGACCGCGCCCGTGAGTGCCGCGGCCACCGAGGCCGCGGCACTGGATGCCGGCACCTACGAGGTGCTGCGCGCCCGGCTCAGTGGCCAGGCCAAGGAGCTGGCCACGCGGGCCGAGGCGCTCAACGCCCGCCGGGTGGAGACGTTCGGCGGGCAGCAGATGCGGCTGCTCGGCACCGAGCGCATCCGTACGGCCAACAACTGCGTGCCCCGGGACGTCGTGCAGGTCGGCGGCGCGATGCTGTTCGGCTACAACGTGTTCATCGGGCTCAAGACCGAGACGTCGATCGACGACGTCTTCTCGGTGCACGGCTTCAGCCGCGACGGCGAGGCGTTCCGCTTCGACCCGGGCACCAAGCTGGCCGGCCTGCTCGACGACCCGGTCTTCCAGCGCGACTTCGCCGAGCTCTACCGGTACTACCGCGAGACCCACCTGCTGCAGCTGCGCCGGCTGGAGGGCCTGCTGCTGGCGGTCTTCCAGACCGGGGCGCGAGCGGACGACCTGAAGGTGCTGCGCTGGAAGGTCGGCGTCGACGGCTCGGTGGCGTACGTGGACAACCGCGGCGAACGCGACCACGTCTTCCCGCCGTCGCACGACTTCGAGTGGACGCCGACCACCCGCGAGCAGCACGTCCTGGGCCGGCACCCGCACGTGTCCATCGAGGACGAGGTCTTCGTGGAGACGGTCGGCGGCACCCTGACCGTCAAGGTGGAGAACAACACCGAGGACGGCGAGGGCATCTTCTCCGAGCCGGTCGACGAGCCGCTGCAGAGCCTGGCCGACGCGGAGATCGCGTACGCCCGGATCGGGCCGTTGATCCTGCTGCGGGTGCTGCCGTACAAGGAGACCACCCAGCGCTACCTGATCTTCAACACCCGTACCCGGGACGTGCGGCGCCTGGACGGGATCGGCCAGGCCTGCCAGCGGCTGCCCGAGGACCAGGGCATCATCTTCCCGGGCGGCTACTACCTGGCCACCGGACTGGCCAAGACGTTCGACGCGGACGTCACCGACCTGGAGTTCGAGCGGGTGGTCCGCTCGGTCAACGGCGAGGACGTGCTCTACGTCTTCCACGCGCGGGCCTCGGGGCGGTATCTGCTGCTGCCGTACAACGTGATCCGCAAGGAGGTCGCCACCCCGATCACCTGCCACGGGTATTCGCTGTTCGACGACGGCACGCTCATCGCGTTCCGGCACGTCACCGACGAGCCGACCCGGGTGCACCCGATGCAGGTGTGGCAGACGCCGTACGTCTCGGACACGTACGCCGCGGCGCAGCCGGTCGGCACCGGGCCGCTGGACCGGGTGGGCAACGCCGACCTGGTGCGCGGCATCGCCGACACCCTGTCGGTGGCCCGGATGGTCGACGAGATGACCCCCTCCGGCGCGGTCTTCGAGGCCATCATCGCCGCGTGCGGCCGGCTCTTCGACCACTACCACTGGCTCGGCGAGCGCGAGCTGGGCGACCTGCGCACCCCGCTGTCGGAGGTCCGCGCCACCGCCGAGCAGGTCCTCGACGAGTACGAGTCGGTCCAGGAGCTGACCACCCAGGCCGCCACCGCGGTCGAGGAGGCCGCCGCCGCGACCACCTCGCTGATCCGCCGGGCCCGGGGTGAGGTGCCCACCACGACGGACGCCTGGATCCGGCAGCTCGCGTCGCTGCGCCAGGCCCAGGGCCGGATCGTGACCCTGCGCGAGCTGCGCTACGTCGACCTGGCCCGGCTCGACTCCCTCGAGCACGACCTGGCCGCCGAGGTGGATTCCACCGCCCGCCGCGCGGTCGAGTTCCTCCAGCGCGCGGACGCCTTTGCCGGCTACCAGCAGTCGGTCGAGCAGCTCGTCACCGACGCCGCCGGGATCGCCACCGTGGCCGAGGCCGCACCCGTCGGCGAGCGGCTCACCGAGCAGGCCGACGGCCTCCAGGTCGTCACCGAGGTGGTCGGCGGCCTGGACATCGCCGATGCCACCGTGCGGGTGGCCATCCTGGAACGCATCGGCGAGGTGCTCGGCGGCGTCAACCGGGCCCGCGCCACTCTGGACGCCCGCCGGCGCGAGCTGGCCGCGGTCGAGGGCCGGGCCGCGTTCGCGGCGGAGTTCACCCTGCTGGGCCAGTCGGTCACGGCCGGGCTGGCCGCCGCGGACACCCCGGAACGCAGCGACGAGCAGGTCGCCAAGCTGATGCTCCAGGTGGAGGCGCTGGAGTCGCGGTTCGGCGACTTCGACGACTTCGTGGACCAGCTCAGCGCCAAGCGCTCCGAGGTCTACGAGGCGTTCGCCGCCCGCCGGCAGTCGCTGCTCGACGACCGGGCGCGGCGCGCCGACCGGCTGGTCGACTCCGCCCAGCGCACCCTGGCCAGCGTGCAGCGCCGGGTCGCCGCGCTGGGCACCCTCGACGAGGTCAACACTTACTTCGCCACCGATCCGATGGTCGGCAAGCTGCGCTCGGTCGCGGGCGAGCTGCGTACCCTCGGCGACACCGTCCGGGCCGAGGAGCTGGACGGGCGGGTCAAGGCCGCCCGGCAGGAGGCCGGCCGGGCCCTGCGGGACCGCCTCGACCTGTACGGCGCGGACGGCAACACCATCCGCCTGGGCCGGCACACGTTCGCGGTGAACACCCAGGCCATCGACCTGACGCTGGTGCCCGACGGCGACGAGCTGGCGTTCGCCGTCACCGGCACGGACTACCGGGCGCCGGTCCGGGACGCCTCCTTCGTGGCCACCCGGGCGTTCTGGAACCAGACGGTGGTCTCGGAGACCACCGCGGTCTACCGCAGTGAGCACCTCGCCGCCGCTCTGCTCGCCGCCGATCCCGCGGGCGTCACCGCGGCCGCCGCCGACGGCACCCTGCTGACCGTCGTGCGCCGGGCCGCCGAGGCCCGCTACGACGAGGGCTACGAGCGCGGTGTCCACGACGCCGACGCGGCCCTGATCCTGGAGACGCTGGTCCGGCTGCACGCCGCGGCCGGCCTGCTGCGTTTCCCCGGCCCGGTACGCGCAGCTGCTCAGCTTCTCTGGGCGTTCGGGGAGGGCGACAAGGCAAACTGGGCGCGGCGGGCGTCCTCGCTGGTCCGCGCCCGGGACATGTTCGGCTCGGCCGGTTCCGCCCTGCCCGAGCTGTGCGCCGAGCTCAGCGCGGAGCCGCTGGTCGGCGAGTATCTCGTGGAGGAGCTGGCGAGCACCCCGGCCGGGTTCGTCACCAGCGCCGGGGCACGCACCCTGGTCGAACGCTTCCACCGGGCGCTGGGCAGCGGTCCGGCGACGGCACCCCGCGACTACGCGGACGACCTGCGGGCGCTCGCGGATGATCTCGCGGCGCGGCAGCAGCTCGTCACCACCTGGCTGACCGCTTTCCTGGCCGCGCAGCCGGACGCCGGGTCGGCCGACGACCTCGCCGAGGCGGTGGCGCTGGAACTGACCGGGACCGCGCTGACCCGGTACGACTCCGCGGCGGCGCTGACCGAGACCGTCGGCGGGCTGCTCGGCAACCACCCCCGGATCATCGACGGCAAGATCACTTTGCGGCTCGACGAGGTGCTGACCCGCACCCGCGAATTCCGGGCCACGGCGGTGCCGGCGTACCGGGCGTACCAGAAGCAGCGGACCGCCCTGGCCGCCGCCGAACGCGACCGCCTGCGCCTCGACGAGTTCAAGCCCGGCGTGATGACCGCCTTCGTGCGCAACCGGCTGCTCGACGAGGTCTACCTGCCGCTGATCGGCGACAACCTGGCCCGCCAGCTCGGCGCGGCCGGCGACGCCAAACGCACCGACCAGTCCGGCCTGCTGCTGCTCATCTCCCCGCCCGGCTACGGCAAGACGACCCTGATGGAATACGTGGCCAACCGCCTCGGTCTGGTCTTCGTCAAGGTCAACGGGCCGGCCCTGGGCCACGACGTCACCTCGCTGGACCCGGCCGAGGCCCCGAACGCGACGGCCCGCCAGGAGGTCGAAAAGATCTCCTTCGCGTTGGAGATGGGCAACAACGTCCTGCTCTACCTGGACGACATCCAGCACACCTCACCGGAACTGCTGCAGAAGTTCATCTCGCTCTGTGACGCGCAGCGCCGGATGGAAGGCGTCTGGGAAGGAAAGACCCGCACGTACGACATGCGGGGCAAGCGGTTCGCGGTGTGCATGGCCGGTAACCCGTACACGGAGAGCGGGCAGCGCTTCCGGATCCCGGACATGCTGGCCAACCGGGCCGACGTGTGGAACCTCGGCGACGTCCTGGCCGGCCGCGACGACGTCTTCGAGATGTCGTACCTGGAGAACGCCCTGACCTCGAACCAGGTGCTGGCGCCGCTGTCCAGCCGCGACCGCGCGGACCTGCCCCTGCTGGTCCGGCTGGCCGAAGGCGACGACTCGGTACGGCCCGACCGGCTCAGTTACGCGTACTCGGCGACCGAGCTCGAACAGGTGCTGTCGGTGCTGCGCAAGATGCGCCGGGTGCAACGGGTGGTGCTGCGCAACAACCAGGCGTACATCGCCTCGGCCGGACAGTCCGACGCGGCGCGCACCGAGCCGCCGTTCAAGCTGCAGGGCTCGTACCGCAACATGAACAAGCTGGCCGAACGGATCGTCCCGGTGATGAACGAGGTCGAGCTGGAGCTGGTGATCGACGACCACTACCGCGGCGAGGCGCAGACACTGACGACCGGCGCCGAGGCGAACTTGCTGAAGCTGGCCGAGCTGCGGGGGCGGCTGACCGCCGAGCAGGAGAAGCGGTGGGCCGAGGTGAAGGAGGCCTTCCTGCGCGAGCAGGCGCTGGGCGGCGACGGGGACGACCCGATGAGCCGCGCGGTGGGCGCGGTGGGCCTGCTGGCCGACCGCGTCGGCGGCGTCGAGAAAGCCATCGGCCGCCTGGCGGAGCCGAGCTGAGGCGCGGGGCGTCAGTCCTGGGAGCGGAGCAGGGTCGGGTTGTCGCGGAGCAGGGCGGCCAGCCGCTTCGCCGCGATCTCCGTCTCCTCGGGCTCGACCCGCAGCGGGATCGGCTCCGGGAGTGGCGTCGGCATACCGCGCTGCTGGTCCTGCTGGCCGGCCAGACGCTGGGCCGCGCTCGGCTCCTCCGGGGCCCGGTGCTGCTCGGCGTGGATGCGCCGGGTCGTCTGCAGCGGCACCTCCGGCGGTGGCGTCGCAGCGAACGGGTGCGGCTGGAACTGCTCCGCGCGGTGGGGCGCCGGCTCCGCGTACCGGTCCTGGTCGATCGGCTCCTGATAGTGCAGGCGGCGGGTCTCCTGGCCGTTCTCCGCGGGCTGCTCGAAGCGGTAGCCCTGCGGCGGGGTGTACGCCTCCGGCTCGTCCAGGTCGATGTCGAAGTCGGCGTGCCGGGGTGATGTCGGGGCGGCCTCGGCCACCCGGTCGGCGACCGTGTTGTCCGCGCTGACCTGCACGATGCCGTCCTCGACCGCGAAGTGCAGCAGCACCGGGTCGCCCGCGCCCTCGACGCCGACGGTCACGCCGAGTTCGGGGTTGCGGCCGACGACAGCGGCGATCGCCTCGACCAGCTCCGTCACCGCCGGCGGGGTGCCGTTGGCCTCCGCCGCGGCACGGCGGCGCAGCTCGTCCCGGCGCGCCAGCTTGTCGAGCGCGTCGTCCAGTCCGCCTCGCACGTCACCGTCCTCCCGTCACCTGCAGTCGCCCGTAATACTGTGCCCGTTCCGGGGGCGGTTTGGGAACCGGCTACGAAGCGACCCGGCGCACAGTGAGCCCCGCCACCTTACGACCGCATCTTCATGGCCTTGTCGAGAGCCTGGTCCAGGACCACCAGCAGAGCATCCCGCACCGACCCCCGGAAACGGGCATCGAACTGGACGATCGGCACGTCATCGCGGACGGCGAGGGCCCAGCGGACCTCGTCCAGGTTGTAGCCGAGCTGCCCGTTGAAGGTGTTGACGCCGACCACGAACGGCAGCCCGGCCCGCTCGAAATAGTCCACCGCGGGATAACAGTCATCGATCCGGGTCGTATCGACCACGACGAGCGCGCCCAGGGCGCCGCGGACGAGGTCGTCCCACATGAACGCGAAGCGGGTCTGGCCCGGCGTGCCGAAAAGATACAGCTTCAGCGTCTGGTCGATGGTCACACAGCCGAAGTCCATGGCGATGGTCGTGGTGGTCTTGCCGGACGCCTGGCCCGGGTCGTCCACGCCGACCCCCTCCATGGTCATCTCCGCCTCGGTGGTCAGCGGCGAGATCTCGGAGATGGCCCCCACGGTGGTCGTCTTGCCCACGCCGAAGCCGCCGGCCACGATGATTTTGACCGGCACCGGGGGTGCGGTCCGCTGGGGCCCGTTGGGCACCCGTGCCGTGCCGACGACGCGGCGGTCAGGATATGGATCGAAGTCCACGGATCACTCGCATGATGGTCTCGGGGTCGGGGAAGTCGTTCTCCAACACGTGAACGTCAAGGTGTCCGGCGGCCCTCAGGTCGCCGACGAGAATCCGGGTGACGCCGAGGTGCATCCGGAGCCGGGCGGAGATCTCCGCTACCGACAGCGGCTCGCCGCAGAGGTGCACGATCGCCCGCTGCTCGGGCGACAGACGCGCGGACAGCGCGCCCGGGTGCGAGCTGACCTGGGTCTCCAGCCCGATGTTGGGGTCGAGCCCGTCGACGCGTCCGGAGGTGAGGACGAACGGACGCAGCGACGTGGTCTGCTCGCCGGGTGGGGGCCCGGAAGGGGACGCCGACGGCGGTGCCGGTTGGTACCGCGCGCCGGTGCCCGTGTTGCGCAGATACGGCCGGACACCTGGCGCCGCCGGGTGTTCCGGGTCGTCGGGGTCGGCCGGGTGTCTCATTGCTGGACGGCGTTTTTCAATTCAGCGATGAGCCGCGGGCTGAGTGCGCCGCCGGCCCGGGTGGCGAACAACGTCATCTCGTACGCCAGCGTGCCCAGGTTGGCGGTGCGGTCCGCGATGACGCCCAGCACCGAGCCGGCGCTGATCGCGGTGACCAGCAGGTAGCCGTCGGCCATGTCGATGATGACCCGGTTGAGGCTGCCCAGCGCGTACCAGCTCGCGGCGCCGCCGGCCAGGCTGGTCAGGCCGGACACGACCGCCGCGAGGCGCTCGGCGTTGGGCCGGTCCTTGATCGCGGACATGGCCATCAGCAGGCCGTCGGACGAGACGGCGATCGCTTCGACGACTCCCGCGGTGCCGGACGTGAACGAGTCCAGCAGCCAGTTGAAGGTCTTCGCCTCGGCACTGAGCTGGGATTGCGCGTAGTCGCGACCGTTGCCGGTTTCGGTGGAGTAGGGGGAAGTCATCGCGGTTGTCCCTCTGGTTGTGGCTGGGTTTCGTTCAGTGCGCGAGCGACGCCGTACTCGAACTGTTCCATCTGTGCGCGCGCGGCGTCCGGGTCGAGCGGCTGGGCCGGCGAGGCGGCCGGCACCGGGTTCATCGGCGGGTCACCCACCGGCAGCGTCGCGCCCGGCACCCGGCGGCTCAGCGGCGGGTGGCCGGCGGCCGGCGGGGAGGACATGTCCTGCTCGATGACGTCCCACTGGGCGCGGGAGACGCCGGCCTCGAAGGCCTCGAACGCCTCGCGGGCCGCGAGGGCGTCGTCCGAGGTCGGCGGGGTGACCGGCAGCTTCGGCCCGGACTCCACCGGCAGCTGGTTGCCGGGCACGCGGCGGCGCAGCGGGGTGACGGGGGCGCCGTTGCGCGCCTCCGGGCTCGTGCGCTGCTGCGGCACCGGGGGTACGGGCTGAGCCGGCTGCTCGAACCTGTTCGGCTCGGGGCGGTGGTACGACTCCGCCTCGGTGCGCTGGCGCGGGAGCTGGATCGCGTCGGACGGCGCCGACATGACGATCGGTCCCTCCACGACCTCCGGCTCGGCGTACCGGCCGGCCGACGGCAGTTCCGGGGCGGTCGCGGGGAAGCGGCCGGCCACCGGCGTGCCGGCGTCGTAACCACCCGGCACCTCGTACGCCGGCTGGTGGGCCTGCTGCTCGGCGTAGCCGATAGGGGCCGCCTCCAGCGCCGGGGCACCGGCGCGGACCGGGGCGAAGGCGTTCCAGGAGCGGCCCGCCTCCAGCGTCTTGGTCGCGCGGTGCAGCACGTTCGGGTCGAACGGCTGGGCGCTGCCCGGCACCGACCGGCCCGACGTGCCCGCGATCAGCGGCGCGAACTCGGTGTGGTGGCTGGGCACGGTGGCCTGGATCGGCTGCATCGGCGGCATGGCCTCGCGGGGAGCCACGAGGTGGGCCGGGCCGAGGTCGACCCACGCGGTGACGCCGCCCTCGGGCGTGTCGGTGAGGGTGACCTCGATGCCGTGCCGCCGGGCGAGGCGGCCGACCACGAACAGGCCGAGCACCTCACTGGGCGCCAGGTCGAGCCGCTCACGGCGGGTCAGCCGGGCGTTCTCCTCGGCGAGGCGCTCCGCCGCCAGGCCCAGGCCGTGGTCGACGATCGCCAGGCGGGCACCGCCGCGCAGCTCCGCCGCGGTGACGGTGACCCGGGTGTGCGGGGGCGAGAACGACGTCGCGTTCTCCATCAGCTCGGCGAGCAGCAGGGTCAGGTCGGCCAGTACGGCCGGCACGACCACGATCTCCTCCGGCACCTCGACGTCCACGCGGGTGTAGTCCTCGATCTCACCGAGGGCGAGCCGCACGACGTCGGACAGGGACAGCGGGGCCATGTGGTCGTTCGCGCCGACGGCACCGGAGAGCACGACCAGGCTGCTCGCGTTCCGGCGGAGGCGGCTGGACATGTGGTCGAGCCGGTACAGCTCGCGCAGGCGGTCGCTGTCGGTCTCCCGGCGTTCCAGGTTGTCGATCAGGGCGAGCTGGCGGCCGACCAGGTTCTGGGTACGGCGACCGACGTGACCGAACATCTGGGCGACGTTGCGACGGCCCAGCACCTGCCGTTCCACCAGCCGGGCGGCGGTGTTCTGCACCCGGTCGAAGGCCCGGGCCAGGTCACCGATCTCGTCCTGGGCCTGCACGTCGACGGCGTCGAGCCGGATCGGCCGGGCCACTTCGGCGTCGTCGTCGGCGACCCGCTCGAGCTCGGCCTCGGCGGCGCGGGCGATGCGCTCGGCGGAGCCGGTCAGGCGGCGCAGCGGCCGGGCGACCGCGCGGGCCATCAGCAGCGACAGCGCGATGACGATGAGCAGCAGGAGCACCGCGCCACCGCCGACCAGGGCGGCTGTGCGCAGGGCTTTCTCGCGGTCGTCGGCCACGGCGGCGTCCACGTCGGCGGCGATCCGCTTCTCCACGAAGCCGCCGAGCACGATGACGGACAGCAGCGACGGGTACAGCGTGTCGGGCTTGAGCAGCTTGACCGCCGAGGCGGGGTCGGTGGCCGCGCGGGCGAAGAACTGGTCACCCACGCGGGCCGAGAACGCCTGCTGGGCCCCCGTGTACAGCTTGTACTGGTCGGGCGTGAAGTACGCCTGCGCGCCACCGATGATGAACTGCAGCTGCAGCAGGGTGGACGAGAACAGGTTGGTCAGTCCGGCGTTCTGGGTCGCCACGGCCGCGGTCAGCTGGCTGGACGCCTGGCTGATCAGGTCGTCACTGCGCAGCGCCTGGTCCAGCGCGAACACCTGGCGGCCGGTGGCGGTCGTGAGGTCGGCCGCGCGCTGCAGGTCGAGCCCGTCCAGGATCGGGGTGATCACCGCGGTGAACTCGGCCGAGATCTGGTCCGGGCGGATGGTCCGGTTCAGGATGTTGGCCCGGGTGCCCTCGAGCCGCTTGATCGCGTCCACGGCCCGGGTGAGCTGCGGGGTGAGCGGCTGGTCGAGACGCTTGAGGGCGAGGATGCGGTCGGTCGACTCGGCGCTCTGCACCACCAGCTGTGGCTGGCCGACCAGGCCGAACAGGAAGCCGACCGAGAGCAGGCGCTCCTCGGACAGCTCCTGGACGGCCGAGCCGACCCGGGTGGCGAGCAGAACCGTGTCGGCGGTGTCCTGGGCCTTGCCGGCCACGTCGATGCGGTTGGCGACGATCGGCAGTGCGAGCAGGACGACCCCGAGGAGCGGGACCAGGACCAGCAACGTCAGCTTGCCGAGGATGCGGAGCTTACCGAAGAGCACCGGATCGCTCCCGCCGTGTGGGGTTGACCTCGCCGTACGCCGGTGCGCGGTGCCCGGCTTCGGTGCGGTCGGTCTCCGGTCCGGTCGGGCCCACGTTCAGGTCGCGGGGACCCGCTTCGGGGGCTGCCGGGAAGAGCCGCTGGCCCCTGCCGGTGAGCGGCACCATCATGGCCGCGGCGACCAGCAGGACGGCGGCGGCGGCCGAGGCCAGCGCCACGATCATGTCGTTGTCGAGGCTGTCCAGCCGGTCGTCGAGCAGGGCGGTCATCTCCCGGGTCACGATGCCGGAGAGGTTGGCCAGCGAGGTCTGCAGCTGGCTCTGCGCGGTCGCCATGGTGGCCGCGTTCGGGGCGCCGCCCGGGTTGGCGCCGCGGGTCAGCGACTCCACCCCGCGCCGGAACGAGTCCAGCCCGTTGACCAGGTTGCCGCTCAGCGAGACGCTGCTGGTGTCGTCGACCGCGGCCTGCAGGTTGTCGGTGAGCTCGTTGACCGAGGAGTCCACGGCCTGCACGGCCGCGCCGAACTGGGGAGCGATCTGCGCGCGGGCCTTGTCGTCGGCCCGGGCGACCAGCTGGCTGAGGTCTCCCATCCGGCTGACCTGCACGACGGATTCCGGCAGGTCGACCGCGACGGCCTCCTGCAGGTGCGAGATGTCGTTGTCCGGGTCCCGGGCCAGCTCGGCGTTGTCCCGCACGGTGTCGTAGAGCTCCAGGGTGAGGTCGGTGACCTCGACGTGCGCCTGGAACACCGCGACCGGGCCGCCGGTGACCTTGCCGAGCTGGTCGATCTTCTGCTTGAGGCCGGTCCAGCGGTCCCGGGTGCTCAGCTCGTCACCCAGGCGCTGGTCCACCGCCGCGACGCCGTTGACCGCGGCGCTCAGCGAGCCGGGGGCGGCCGTGACGCCGGCCAGGGCCGAGGACTGCGCCTCGGCGAGTGAGCTCACCAGGGGAGCGAGGGCGGAGATGTACTCCACGCCCTGCTTCTCCAGCCGCGTGTCGTCGCGCTTGTCGGAGATGGTGCCCCACACGCTGGCGAACAGGATCGCCGCCGGGACAAGAATCAAGACCGTCAAAACAGCCGCGAGCGCTGAGCGCGTACGGGTTCGCCGGTTGTCCACCGAGACTGACATTGCCAATTCCTCCGCCATGCATCCGCGATAGACCGTTTGGCGGCTACCCTCCGTAGCCAAGCGGGCGCACCGATCCGGGTCAATCTATCCGAGAAATAATCATGCGACCCCTTTCCAAGGGTCAGAGTTGGCTCGGCTGATCGGGGGATACGCCTCGGGGGCGCGGTGGTTGTACCGCAGGGCGGAAACTGGCCTCTGCCAGCACCGGGACGGATAGAAAACAATGCTCGGGGGTTGCCGTTCGCAGCGCGGCGAACGAACTTCGTAGGCTCGTTCGGCGCTTGCTGGGTAGCAAGGAAAGCGTTCCACAATGGAAGCCGGTGGCACCGTCCCGCATTGTCTCCGTTCGGTAACGAACACCTTACGTAGCGCTAAAATGACACGCAGAGTAGTGAGACGGACACAGTGTCCGTCTCGCGATGCGGACGATTTCATGAGAAAGCCCGCCCGGCGGAAGGCCGGGCGGGCCGTTCTGGCTGGTGTGGATCAAGCGGTCAGAGGCGGGCCAGCGCCTTCCGGAGCGGATCCAGCCCCAGAGCGCCGAGATCGAGCGCCTGCCGGTGGAACACCTTGAGGTCGAAGTCGGCACCCTTCCGGGCCTTCGCGTCCTCGCGGGCCTGCAACCAGATCCGCTCGCCGACCTTGTACGACGGCGCCTGCCCCGGCCAGCCCAGGTACCGCTTCCACTCGAAGCGCAGCACCTCCTCGTTCATCCGGGTGTGCGCCCGCAGGAACTCCCAGCCCAGCTCGGGCGTCCAGCGCTCACCGGGGTGGAAGCCGAACGGGTTGTCGCGCGGGATCTCCAGCTCCAGGTGCATGCCGATGTCCACGATCACCCGGCTGGCCCGCAGCGCCTGACCGTCGAGCATGCCCAGCCGGTCGCCCGGGTCGGCCAGGTAACCGAGGTCGTCCATCAGGCGCTCGGCGTACAGGGCCCAGCCCTCGGCGTGCCCGGAGCAGAAGCAGAGCAGCCGCTGCCAGCGGTTGAGCAGCTCGGCGCGGTAGATCGTCTGGCCGATCTGGAGGTGATGACCCGGCACGCCCTCGTGGTAGACGGTGGTCACCTCCCGCCAGGTGGAGAACTCGGTCATGCCTTCCGGCACGGCCCACCACATCCGCCCGGGCCGGCTGAAGTCCTCGCTGGGCCCGGTGTAGTAGATGCCGCCGTCGCTGGTCGGGGCCAGGCAGCACTCGATGGCCCGGACCGGCTCGGGAATGTCGAAGTGGGTGCCGTCGAGCGCCGACACCGCCTTGTCGGCCAGCGCCTGCATCCAGTCGCGGAAGGCCTCCTTGCCGGGGATGCGCCGGGCCGGATCGGCGTCCAGCACCGCCACCGCCTCGTCGACGCTCGCGCCGGGGCCGGCGATCTCCGCCGCGACCACGCGCATCTCGCGTTCCAGCCGGGCCAGCTCCTCGAAGCCCCAGGCGTACGTCTCCTCCTGGTCCACCCGCGCACCCAGGAAGTACTGCGACGCGCGGGCGTAGCGCTCCGGCCCGGCCGCCTCCTTGTCCCGGCCGTGCGGGGCGAGCTCGCTGCGCAGGAACTCCCCGAAACCGGCCGTGGCGGCGGTGGCGGCCGCGGCATTGCGCTGCAGCTCCGCCCCGAGGGTGCCGTCGGCGCCGAGCCCGTCGGCCAGCCGGTGGAAGAAGTTGTCCCGCGAGGGATCTGTCCAGGCGTCGCACTGCTCGGCGACCTCGACCATCTGCACCCGCGCGCTGACGTTGCCACGCGCGGCCTCCTCGAGCAGGGTCCGCTTGTACTGCTCCAGCGCCCGGGGGAAGCTCGCGAGCCGGGCCGAGATGTTCGCCAGCGCCTCCTCGCTCTGGGTCGGCATCAGGTCGAACACCATCCGCAGCCCGTGCAACGGACTGGAGATGACGTTGAGGTCGCTGGCTATGTCGCCGGCGTCGTAGCGGGCCAGCTCGAGACCCAGGCGCTCCTGCATCGCGTCCTTGGCCACGTGCTCGGACTCGGTCGCCGGCTCCAGCGGGTCCAGCCGGGCCAGCGTGCTCCGGGTCAGCTCGGCCTGGGCCGCGAACCCGTCCGGCGAGAGATCGTCGAGCTCGGCGTCGTGGCCGGCCACGCCGATGAAGGTCGCGCCGGTCGGGTTGAGCAGAGCCCAATCGTCGACGTAGTTGTTGGCGAGGTCATCAATCTGTCCCACGCGCCGACCCTACGGGAGCCACCGGCGCGGTGCGTCCCCTAATTACCGCCGGAGTGGCCGGCGGTCCACTCCAGCAGGCGGTCGGCCGGCCACGAATTCACCACCCGGTCCACCGGTACGCCGCACAGCGCCGCGCGCTCACAGCCGTACCGTTGCCAGTCGAGCTGGCCGGGCGCGTGCGCGTCGGTGTCGATGCTGAACAGGCAGCCCGCCTCGACCGCCACGGTCAGCATCCGCTTGGGCGGGTCGAGCCGGTCCGGCCGCGAGTTGATCTCCACCGCCTTGCCGTGCTCGACGCACGCGGCCAGCACCTTCTTGACGTCGAAGTCGCTCGGCGGGCGGGTCCGCCCGGCCCGGTGCCCCTTGTCGCCGGCGCCGGCCGCAGCCACCTTGCGGCCGGTCAGGTGGCCCAGGATGTCCAGGTGCGGGTTCTCGATCGCCGCCAGCATCCGGCGGGTCATCTTCGCCGAGTCGTCGCGCAGGTTGCTGTGCACCGAACCGACCACCACGTCCAGGCGGGCCAGCAGCTCGTCCTCCTGGTCCAGCGAGCCGTCGGCCAGGATGTCCACCTCGATGCCGGTGAGGATCCGGAAGCCGTCGGGCAGCGCGTCGTTCAGCTTGGCCACGTGGTCGAGCTGGCGCCGCAACCGCGCGGCGGTCAAACCGTTGGCCACGGTCAACCGGGGTGAGTGGTCGGTGAGGACCAGATACTCGTGGCCGAGCTCGACCGCGGCCAGGGCCATCTCCTCGATCGGCGAGCCACCGTCGGACCAGTCCGAATGGGCGTGGCAGTCCCCGCGCAACGCCTCGCGCAGCGCCGCCGCGGCGCCCTGCAGATCCGTGCCCTCGGTGGCCGCCAGCCGCCGCAGGTAGGCCGGCTCCTCGCCGTTCAGCGACTCGGCGACACACCGGGCGGTGACGTCGCCGACGCCGGACAGCTTTGACAGCGTGCCGGCGGCCACCCGCTCGGCGAGCTCAGCGGCGGGCAGGGCGGCGACCGTCGCGGCCGCGGACCGGAAGGCCTTCACCCGGTACGTCGCCTCGTTCGCCCGTTCCAGCAGGAAGGCGATACGCCGCAGGTCAGCGACTGGATCACGAGATGCCATGGCGCCAGACTAGGTCTCAGGAGCGGCCGGCTGCTCGGTATGCCTTGGCGCGGTAGCGCGCGTAGGCCCTTCCGGCGTCGCGGTAGTAGCCCCACGGCAGCTCGGTCGGCAGGTCGCCGATGGCGTCGAAACGCTCGGCCGCCGCCGCGTGGTCGCCCGCTAGGTGGAAGACCAGGGCGAACCAGCCGTCGGCGGTCTGGTGCCCGGGGATGCGGCGGAAGTCGGGGTGCCGGACGGACTTGTCCGCGGCCGCGTGCACCTCCGCGCGCACCTCCGGCCGGGACAGGTAGTCCTCGGTGCTGCCGTCGGCCTGCAGGGCCGCCTCGAAGTGCGCCACCGCCACCATCGAGCCGAGTGAGCAGCCGGCCGGCATCAGGTCGATGGTGTCGCGGGCGAACGTCAGCGCCAGTTCGTCGCTGCCGCCCCACTTGGCGCACTTCTGCTGGAGCATCCGGGCGTGTGCGGCCCGGTGCCAGCGGTGCCGGGCGACGACCTCCTTGAAACGCCGTTCCGCCTCGTCGAGCCCGAGCTGGCGGCCCAGCGCCGTGGTGATCAGCTCAGCCCAGGCGGTGGCGTCCGCCGGGTCGCGGCTCACCGCCTCGTCCAGGCTGTCCTCGGCGATCTTGAGACGGTGGAAGAACGCGGCGAACTGCTCCTCGGAGACCGTGCTCGCCGTGCCGCTGCCGCGCGCCTCCCACGCCCACTGGACGGCGTGCGCGCCCTTGACCAGGTGCGGCAGTGCGGACTCCGGCTCGGCGGCGAGCCACTTGCCGATCCACGGCTGCGGCCCACTGCGGTCGGCCAGCACCCCGACGTAGAAGGCGCGCAGGTCCTGATCCACGACGGGGGTCAGCACGGCGGAGACGGTGGACCAGTCGCCGCGGCCGGCCGCCTCGTCGAGCCGCCGGGCGGTCCCGTCACCGAGACAGGGGTCGATGACGGCAGCCGACCTGCCGGCGCGCTTGAACGGCCACATGGCGATGAGTCCTCCTCGGCTCCGGACGGGATGGTAGACGCGCGCGGACCGGCCCGGAAGGGGGTTGCCGGGCGAAGATCGAGGTCGGTATCGTCCCTGCGCCGTCCGGAGCAGACGGGCGGTGCCACGGGGAGGAAACACCATGCTGCGCGCCGCCGCGTCCGTCTTCATGCTGCTCGGTTTTTATGTCGTCGCCCTGCTCCAGCTCGTCGCCGTGCTGGCGTTGGTGGTGTGGATCTCGACCGTCGGCAACGCCGGCGTGGGCATCAAACTCGGCCTGCCGCTGCTCTTCGCGGTGGGCGCCACCGTCGTCGGGCTGTGGCGGGCGATCCGGACCCAGCCGGAGCCGCTGCACGGCCTGATCGTCGCGCCGCACGAAGCACCCGAGCTCTGGGCCCTGGTGCACCACCTGGCCAACGAGGTCGGCACCCGTACGCCCGACGAGATCCGGCTGGTGCCCGAGGTCAACGCCGCGGTCAGCGAGGACACCAAGTTGCTCGGCCTGATCGGTGGCCGGCGCCGGCTGTACCTGGGCATGCCGCTGCTGCAGGCGATGAACGTCGACCAGCTGCGCTCGGTCGTCGCGCACGAGCTGGGCCACTACTCCGGCAAGCACACCCGGCTGGGCGCGGTCGCGTACCGGGGAAGGCTCGCGATCGGGCACACCATCGGCCGGATCGGCCCGTGGAACCCGGTGGGCTGGACCTTCCGCGGTTACGCCCGGCTCTATCTGCTGGTCGACAACGCCGTCTCGCGCCGCCAGGAGCTCGACGCCGACCGGGCCTCGGTGCGGGTCGCCGGTCCCGACGTGGCCGTCGCCGCGCTGCGGGAGCTGCCGGTGATCGACGCGGCCTGGGGTTTCTACTTCGACCGGTACATCAACCAGGGCTGGGAGGCCGGCTTCGCGCCGGACGACTTCTTCGGCGGTTTCGGCCGGCTCGTCGCGGCCCGGCACGAGGAGCTCGCCAAGCTGCGCGACGACCAGCCCGAGCAGCACCGGTCCCGCTGGGACACGCACCCGTCGCAGGCCGAGCGGATCGCCCTCATGCGGACCGCGCCGCAGGTCGCGCACCCGGTGGACGGCCGGCCCGCCGCGATGCTGGTGCCCTCGATCACCACCGCCGGCATCGCCCTGCAGCGTGAGGTCGTCGACATCGGCAGCCGCCAGGTGCTGCCCTGGCCGCAGTTCACCGCGGCCGCGACCACCGCGGGCCTGCAGCGCAAGGCGGACCGGGTGTTCCGCTCGCTGGGCCGGCTCACCGGCACCGAGGACCCGGGACTGGGCACCCTCTTCGATCTGGTGGCGGCCGGCCGGCTGGGCGAGCTGGCCGAGGAGTTCTACCCGAACGCCACCCGCAAGGAGGCGGCGGGCAAGTTCGTCGGCGCGATGGACATGCTGTTCACGCTGGCGGCGGTCCGTTCCGGCACGGCGTACTGGCGGCACTCGTGGACCGAGCCGGTCACGCTGGTCGACGCGCACGGCGCCGAGCTGGACTACGAGGAGATCGCGAAGCTGGCCGTCTCGCCGGCCACGCTGGAGGAGGCCCGGGCCCGGCTGGCCGAGGCCGGGATCCGGGTCGAGGCGGCGGCGATCGTCGAGCGCCGGGCCACCGCGAGCGGCTCCGACATCATCGGTGCGATGGCCAACCTCAAGGTCGACGGCCTGCACACCGATCTGGTGCTGCTGGACCGGGGCCTGGTTCTGGTGCCCGCGCCCAAGTCGACCGACAACGGCAAGGACCGGCTGCGTGCCCTGCTGACGTCCGGGCCGGTGGAGGAGCTCGCGACCCGCTTCCGGTTCCTGCCGTACGAGGAGATCGTCGCGGCCACCATCACCAAGCGCACCCCGGTGAAGGCGGAGCTGCGCACGCACGCCGGCGTGACGGTCACCGTCGAGGAGCGCTGGACCGGTGAGCAGCTCGGCGAGAGCCGGGACGCCCTGCTCGGCGTGCTGGACCGGATCGCGGACCGCTCGGTGGTCTGAGCCGGTTGGTTAGGCTCCGCCCATGCGGACGATCGACTGGGTGGACGACGCCATCGAGATCATCGACCAGACGGCGCTGCCGGGTGAGGTGCGCGTGCTGCGGCTCACCACGGTCGCCGAGCTGGTCGCGGCGATCCGGTCGCTGGCGGTGCGCGGGGCGCCGGCGCTGGGGGTGGCCGGGGCTTTCGGGGTGGCGCTGGCGGCCCGGCAGTTCGCCGGGGACGAGCGGGCGCGGGCTGACGCCGTACAGCTGGTGGAGCATGCCCGGCCGACTGCCGTGAACCTCGGCCGCGGGGCCCGGCGGGCAGCGGCGTTGCTCGCCGCCGGGCCGCAGGCCGTGCTGGCCGAGGCGTGCGCGGTGCGCGACGAGGAGATCGCCGCCTCGGCCGCGATGGCCGCGCTCGGCGCCGACCTGATGGTGGAGCTGTGCGGTGCGCGGCCGCGGCTGCTGACCCACTGCAACACCGGTGGGCTGGCCGCGGTGACCGGCGGCACCGCTCTCGGGGTCGTGACCGAGCTGCATCGCCGGGGCGCGCTGGCCGGGGTCATCGCCAGTGAGACCCGGCCGCTGTTGCAGGGGGCCCGGTTGACCGCGTGGGAGCTGCGGGAGGCCGGCATCGACTTCCGCGTCGCGGTGGACTCGGCCGGGCCGTTCCTGCTGGCCCGCGGCGAGGCCGACGCGGTGATCCTGGGCGCGGACCGGATCTGCGCCAACGGCGACGTGATCAACAAGGTGGGTAGCTACGCGCACGCGCTCGGCGCCCGCCGGGCCGGCCTGCCGTTCGTCGTGGTCGCCCCGGAGTCGACAGTGGACCTGGACACGCCGGACGGTGCCGCGGTGGAGATCGAGGACCGGGGCGCGGCCGAGGTCACCGACTATGCGGCCGCGGTCAACCCGGCCTTCGACGTCACCCCGTACGACCTGGTGACCGCGATCGTGACGGACCGCCGGGTGATCCGCCTCGACCGCGGCGAGCGGCCCTAGGAAGCGGGCTGCCAGGGCTTCATCCAGGGCGACGCCGGCCACCCCTCGGCGGCGGCCATGATCGGGTACGCGGTCCCGCCGTCCACGGACTCCCGGATGATGTCGGCGTGCCCCGCGTGTCGGGCCGTCTCCTGGATGAGGTGCAGCAGCACCCAGCGCACCGACCAGTTGTCCAGGTCCTTGGGGTTCCACGGCACGGAGTGGTCGACCGGCACGGCCCGGTCGAGATCGCCGATCTCCGCGACGGTCTTCTCGGTGCGGGCGGCGACCCGGTCGTACCGGGCGAAGACCTCGTCGATCGTCTCGCCCTCGCTGAGCGCGAAGTTCTCCTCGTACGCGGTGTAGTCCAGCTCGCGGGGCTCCCGGCGGACGTCGTCGATCCAGCCCTCCTCGGTGGACGCGCAGTGCTTGATCAGACCGCCGACGGTGAGCGGGCTGGCCGTGGGCGTGGCGCGCAACTGCTCGGGGCTGAGGCCGTACGCGGTCAGCTTGACGACGTACCGCATCTGGGCGAGGTACGCGAGCAGGCCCTCCTGCTCGTTGGCGATGGCACCGACCTGACCAGGCATGACCTGTCTCCTGTCCTGTTGTCCGGCTTACCGCCTCAGCCTAGGAACTATTGCGGTCACTTCCTGGCCGCAATGTCGAGACCTTGTCATCGCGTACCTCCGTGACCCAGCCCCCGGCCCGGCCCAGCGCGAGCAGCGCGCCCGGCTCGGCTGTCAGCTCGGCCGGCTCGCCAGGGGCCGCAGGCCAGGCCCGGCGCAGGTCGCTCGGCACCCGCAGCCGCTCGGTGAGGGCCGCGATCGGATCTGGCGCGACCAGCTCCCGGCTGTAGCTCTGCAACTCGGCGAGGATCCCGTCCAGCACTTCCTGGACGGCCGGGGCATTGCCGCCGCACATGGCCGCGATGAGCTCCGGCCGGGTGCCGGCCACCCGGGTGCCGTCCCGGAACGAGCCGGCGGCCAGCGTGCCGGCCAGCGGATGGCCGGCCAGCACCGTGCTGAGCGCGGCGGCCAGCAGATGCGGCACGTGGCTGATCTCGGCAACCGCCCGGTCGTGCTCGGCGGCGGTGATGGGAACGACGCGGGCGCCCAGCGTGGTGAAGAGACGGGCCAGCGTCAGCCAGTCGGCCAGGTCGGTGCCGTCCTCCTCCAGGCACAGCACCCAGGCGCAGTCGTCGAACAGGTGGGGATCGGAGGCGAGGAAGCCGGACGATTCCTTGCCGGCCATCGGGTGCCCGCCGACGAACCGGCGGCCGCGCAGCAGGTCGCGCACGGGATCCTTGACCGAGGTGACGTCGGTGATCAGGCCGGGGTGGCCGGCCAGGTCGGTCAGCACGCCGGGCAGCGCCGGGAGCGGCACGGCCAGTACGACGAGCTCGGCGCCCTCGACGGCCTCCGGGATGCTCTCGGCCACCTGCCAGTCGCCCTTGATGACGATGGTCCGGGTGCCCGGATCGGCGGAGGGCGGTAGCTCGGCCGCCTTGGCCAGCCCTCGCGCCGCCTCCCGGGTCTGCTTGCCGGCGTCGTAGCCGACCACGTGGTGCCCGTGGGCGGCCAGGGCCCGCAGGAGCGAGCCGCCGATGAGACCGAGGCCGATGACTGCGACGTTCACGCGGCAGACTCTCGCACACGATCGGCATCAGCCGTACGGACGTGTCGGTTTTGGTCCGTTTCGCCACTGGTTGGGGATGATCACCGCCCTTACGGTGATCATGTGACGTACAGGGACAAAGTTGCCGTTATCGGCGTGATGGTCGCGACGATGGCCATGCTCGCCGCCCCGGTGCAGGCGGCACCGTCGGAATCACCGGACGCCGTGCCGAGCTTCAACGGGACCGTGCTGGCCGTCGCGTACTCCGGCAGCACCGTCTACGTCGGGGGCGACTTCACCGCCGCCGTCGTCAAGGGCAAGGCTGTCGCGCGCAGCCGGCTCGCCGCGATCAACGCGGTCACCGGGGAACTGCTGCCCTGGGCGCCGGTCGCGGACGGCCGGGTCAAGGCGATCGCCACCAGCGGCTCAGCCGTGTACGTCGGCGGGGACTTCGGCACAGTCGGCGGCCAGCGACGCGACAGCCTGGCCCGGCTCGACGGGCGCAGCGGCGCGGTCGCCGGCACCTTCAAGCACACCATCGAGGGCCGCCCGTACGCGCTGGCCGTCACCGGAGGACGGCTCTACCTCGGCGGCTCGATCACCAAGGTCAACGCGCAGAGCCGCACCCGGCTGGCCGCCTTCAACCTGACCACCGGGGCTCTGGACACCAAGTGGAAGCCGACCGCGGACGACCAGGTCGAGTCGCTGGCGACCGGCGGCGGCCGGGTCTATGCCGGCGGCAAGTTCCACAAGGTCAACGGCACGAGCGGGTACGACCGGCTGGTGGCCCTGGATCCGTCCTCGGCCGCGATCGTCACCGGCTTCAAGCCCAGGCCCCCGGTGATCACCTTCGCCGTCGCGGTCACCTCGACCGGCGTCTACACCGCGCACGGCGGCCAGGGCGGCGCGGCCACCAGCTACAGCACCACCGGGGTCAAGCGCTGGACGGCCACCTTCGACGGCAACGCGCAGGCGATCGGCGTGCTCGGCGACACCGTCTACGTCGGGGGGCACTTCGACCGGGCGTGCCGGACCGCGCGTACCGGAAGTCAGGGCACCTGCCTCGACGGCTCGGACGACCGGATCAAGCTCGCAGCCCTGGCCACCACCGACGGGCACCTGCGCGACTGGACCGCCGACGCGAACGGCGTCGAGGGCGTGCTGGCCATGGCCGTGCACCCCGGCCTCGGCGCGCTGGCTGTGGGCGGCGCCTTCACCACGATCGGCGGGCGGTCACAGAAACGCTTCGCGCAGTTCGGCTGAGCCGATCCTCGAAAGCTTTATCCGCACGGCGGGGCCGCATCTCTTGGGCGAGGGATGCGGCCCTGTGCTGTGCGTCAGGCCTTGCAGTTGTGCGACTTCTTCCACTTCACGACCGTGGCGACCGGGCTCTTGTTGCCCTTCGCCCGCCACGACTTGAGGAACGTCGCCGGCCACACCACGCCGCGGCGGACCTTCCAGTCGCCGGTCTTGGCGCACGGCGGGGAGATGCCGTAGTGCAGGTGGCACACGTTGTTGGCGTTGCCGGTGTGGCCGACCTGGCCGAGCTGCTGGCCGGTCTTGACCCGGACACCGGCCTTGATCCCGGTCTGGATCTTGCTGAGGTGCGAGCCGTAGTAGCGCACGCCGTCGTCGCCCAGGATCGACACCGACAGACCGCCGTTGAGCGGGCCGTCCGGCGCACCCTTCACGTACTGGTCCTTGCGGCTGACCTCGAGCACCACGCCGCTGGTCGTCGCCACCACGGTCTCGCCGCAGTCGGCGAAGATGTCCGTCGCCGGATACTTCGAGTGCGTCGGGTGGAAGGCCACGTTGGACGCCTTGACCGGGAAGGCGTACTTCAGCCCGGCCGGCGCCGTCGCGGGCGCCTTGCTGGGTGTCTTCTTCGGGGTCGCCGAGGACGTCACCGTGCCCGCCGGCGCCTTCTCCGGGACGCCGGGGGTCGGCGTGGGAACAACCGACTGCGACGGCTCCAGGAACTGCGGTGCGCTGGTGGTCGTGGGCGCATCGCTGGGCGAGCCGCAGGCCGCGAGCGAGAACGCCGCGACGGTCAGGACCGAGAGGGTACGCAGGGAAAGCACCGGGCCATCCTGGCAGACGCCAACAGTTCCCGCAGACCCAGCGGGGGTGGATAGGCTGGCCGGGGATCGTCCGACCCCGCCGGATGGAGGCGACATGGCCGAACAGCACGGGGCCTGGCCCGCGGCGGCGCAGCCACCCGCCGGCTGGCTGCCCGACCGTCCGTCGGCGCCCGCCGGCCTGCCCCCGCGGCCGGTCTACCGCGAGCCGCACCCGATCGCCGTCGCCCCGCTGCTCTCCGGCGTGGGCGCGACGCTGGTCTGGTTCGCCCTCTTCGGCAGCCTCGGCCGCGATCTCGCCGGATACGCGTGGTGGACGCTCACCGCCGCCGTCTCCGCCTGGGCGGTCGCTATCGTGCTGGCGGTGCTGGGCGACCGCGGCGTCGCCACCGGCGTGGGCCTCGCGGCGGGCCTCGGCCTGTCGATCGCCGGCGGTTTCGTGACAGCCCGGTGGATCTCCACGAACGACTGGCCGCTGTGGTGAATGTCCAGCTCTGCACCTCCTTGTCATCGACGAACCGTGCCCCTGTGGTGGCGCAGCGCACTCGGCCTTGACGAACGTCGCGCGGCTGGGCACGCTCGGCCTCATGGCCCACGTACCGCAACGGCTCGACCCCGATCGTCGCCGTCGCCGACTGGAGCTTCTGGCCGCACTGGCCGATGCCAAGTCCGCCCGCGAGCACAGCCAGCCGCAACGCCTGCGCGGCGCCCGGCTCCGCGAACTGATCGCGAATCGCCGCCGCCACGCCAACTGAGCTACTCCCTTCGGGGCGTGGCGCGGCATCAGCGGCGCACCACCGGCTACCGTCAGGCGCTGAGGACCGCAGGTTTCGTGGGGGGATTCGTGTCGACTTTCGCTGCCGCCGTCGCCCGGGGCAAGAACGGCTGGACGGCAACCGAGCTCCAGCTCACCGGCGTCGCCGACCTCGACGAGGTGGTGGACCGGCTGCGTGACGCCGAGCCGGACGCCGAGTTGTCGCTGTTGTTCGTCGAGGCCGACGACCAGTATCTGGTGATCCTGCGCCTGGACGAGGGCGAGGACGTCCGGGTGTTCAGCTCCGACTCGGCGTTCGCCGACGAGTCGCGGCTCGGGGCACTGCTGCTCGCCGACGTCGAGACGCCGGCGCTGGAGCTCGACGACCTGGCCGCGCCGCGCGCCGATGACGACGACGAGGACGACCGGCCGGCCGCCGACCCCGACGCCGACCCGGTGGGCGACGTCGAGCTGCTCGCCGACCTGGGGGTCAGCTCACACCGGCTGCTGACGCTGTGCGGGCTCGAAGGCATGCTGCCGGCCGACGTGACCGCGGAGATCTGCCAGCAGCTCGGCTGCGGCGACGAGCTGGAAGAGCTGCGCGAGGTCTGATGCTCCGCCCCCAGCACGAGACCTGGATGCGACGGGCACTGTCCGTCGCGTCCGCCTCGGCGGAGGACGTGCCGGTGGGCGCGGTCGTCTACGACCCGGACGGCGTCGAGCTGGCCGCGGCCGGCAACGAACGCGAGCTGACCGGCGACCCGACCGCACACGCGGAGATCATCGCGTTGCGGCGGGCCGCCGTGCTGACCGGCAGCTGGCGGCTGACCGGCTGCACCCTCGTGGTGACCCTGGAGCCGTGCACGATGTGCGCCGGGGCGCTGGTGCTGGCCCGGGTGTCCCGGCTCGTCTTCGGCGCCTGGGAGCCGAAGACGGGCGCGGTGGGCTCGCTCTGGGACGTGGTCCGCGACCGCAGGCTGACCCACCGGCCCGAGGTCTACGCGGGCATCCTGGAGGACGAATGCGCGACGCTGCTCCGGGACTTCTTCCGGTCCTAGGCTCCTGTCTCGGTCTTACGCGATGGCGGTATCCAGGCCGATCTGCACCATGTCGGAGAAGCCCTGCTCGCGCTGGGCGGAATCCATCTTGTCGCCGCGCTTGATGTGGTCGCTGACGGTCAGGATGGTCAGCGCCTTGGCGCCGTACCGGGCCGCGATCGTGTAGATGGCGGCCGACTCCATCTCGACGGCGAGGACGCCGTAGTCGGCCAGGGTGTCGTACAGGTCCGGCCGGTCGGTGTAGAAGGCATCCGCGGCCAGGATCGGGCCGACCCGCAGCGCGACGCCGCGCCGGTCGGCGACATCGGCCGCGGTACGCAGCAGCGAGAAGTCCGCCACCGGCGCGTAGTCGACCAGCCCGTCGAACCGCACCCGGTTCATGTTCGAGTCGGTGGCGGACCCGATCGCGGCGATGACGTCACCGAGGTTCAGATCCATGGCCAGCGCCCCGCACGACCCGATCCGGATCAGCGACCGGGCGCCGTACTCGTTGATCAGCTCGTGGGTGTAGATCGAGGCCGACGGCATGCCCATGCCGGACCCCTGGACGGAGACCCGCACGCCCTGCCAGGTGCCGGTGAAACCCAGCATGCCCCGCACCTGCGTGTAACAGACGGGATCGGTCAGGAACGTCTCGGCGATCCACTTCGCCCGCATGGGGTCACCCGGTAGGAGGACCCGCTCGGCGATGTCGCCCGGCTGCGCGCCGATGTGCACACTCATGGTCGAGATCCTGCCAGGCGGGTGCGGCCGAGGTGCCACGACCTCGCGCTTTGCCCGGGTGGGTAACCCGGCGGCGGACGCGGTGAGCCATCCGGTAATCTACTGCGCGGTGGTGTGTCCGAGCGGCCTAAGGAGCACGCCTCGAAAGCGTGTGAGGGTGCAAGCCCTCCAAGGGTTCAAATCCCTTCACCACCGCCAGCAAGCAGGGCAGACGCCCGGTGACTCCTCGCGAGTCACCGGGCGTCTCTCTTTTCCGGGCTAAGCGCGGACTCTCTCGAACTCCTCGGCCAGCGGCCCGTCGGCCTGGCGCAGAGCGGCTATCGCCCGGCTGGCCCGGCTCTTCACCGTGCCGGCCGAGCAGCCCAGCATCGTCGCGATCTCCAGTTCGCTCAGGCCGGCCCAGTACCGCAGCACCAGCACCACCCGCTGCTGGGCCGGCAGCGCCCGCAGCGCCCCCAGCACCAGCCTGGCGGTGTCCTGCGGCTCGTACGGGTCCCCGCCCGTCCCCTCCGGCAGCACGTCAGTCGGCACCTCCCGATGCCACAGCCGCCGGCCCGCCCGCCACGCTGCCCGCACCATCACGCGCCGTGTGTACGCGTCCGGGTCCCCGCCCGGGTGCAGCCGGGACCACGCCCGCAGGGTCTTCACCAGCGCCTCCTGGACCAGGTCCTCGCCGTGCCCGTGGTCGCCGGTCAGCAGCGTTCCGTGCCGGACCAGGGCGGCGTACCGTCCGTGCACGAATTCGGCGAAGCCGTCGGGTGCGTTCATCAGCGGTCTCCGAGCAGTTGCTCGACGCGGCCCAGGAAGCCGGCCGGCAGGTGCACCCGACCGCCCAGTGACGACGTGGCGAATGCGCAGGTGTCTCCGGTGCTGATCGCGACCGTGGCGGAGGCCAGATGGCCGACCGCGTCGGTGAACGTCAGCGCGGCCATGTCTGTGCCGGCCAGCTTCCAGGTGCCGGTCAGCGGCTTTGCTCCTGGGCACGGCAGTTCGCCCGGCTTTACCGGTCGGTCCAGGGTCGCCAGCAGGGCCCGGATCTGGTCGATCACGGCGGGGTCCGTCGAGGTGAGCTGCTTCTCGGCACTCAGGCTGAGCTGCACGGCCGGCGAGGTCGCGGGCAGCGTCAGTCGCGCCGGGGCGACCGGGTCGGCGGTGATGCCGCCCAGCAGCGCTTCGACCTGCGGTCGCTGTCCGAGCATCGAGACACTCACCGCCGCCCACGGCGCCTCTACCCGGCCGTATTGCATCCTCCGCATGTTCTTCAGGTCATTGCTATTCAGCCAGAGCGGCTGCCCGCTCGGCAGGACCACCTCGTTGACCAGCGCCAGTTCGGCGACCGAGGCGTCGATACCGTAGGGGCTCCACGGATACACGGAGATCTGGGGGCTTCCGTCGGCAGCCATCCCCGGGCAGTGTCATGACATTGACCAGGAGCGCGTTCTCCGGGAGGTCGCAATTGGTGCGCCGCGTGTCCCGGATCACCGGCCAGCCGGGCGGGATCGGCACGGCGAGCCCACCGGTGCGGACAAAGCCGCCGCTCACCGTGGCGTCGAAGTTGTCCACCACGCCCCGCTCCCTGGACGTCACTGGCGACGGGCGGGAGGCCGGCGTCTTGCCGGTCGTGCTGCGGTTCGTGGCCACAACCCCGCCGACGGCGAACACCGCCACTGCCACCGCAGCGGCCGCCCCCGCCACGGCCAGCCGCCGGCGCCGGGCCCGCCCCCGGCGCAGCACCTCCGGTACGGGGTCAGGGCTGCGCGGCCCCACCCCGGCGACCGCCTCGTCGAGCAGTACGCGGATTCGTTCCGTCATCGTTGTTCCCGTCTGTTCCACGGTTTCCGGTCCGCAGTGACAAAGACATCGGAGGGCCCGGGAGGTTCCCTCGGAACAGGTCGGACAGGGCTGCGCGTGATCCGTACAGTGCGGATCATGCGAACGTCTTTCGTCGCGCCGGCAGCCGCTGCTCTTTTGCTGTCGCTCATTCCCGCCGGGCCGGCCTCTGCCGCACCGGCCGCGGACACCGCGCCGCCCCGGCTCGAGTCGATCACCCTGGAGCTTCCTTCGGTGACCGTGTCGGGCACCCAGACCCGGCTGGTCGGGGTGCGGGTGCGGCTGACCGACGAGACCGGCGTCCAGCCGATCGAGTATGTGGCGGGCCAGGAGCTGGCGTCGCCCCGGCTCCGGTTGAACGCCTCGTGGAATTCCCTGGTTCTGCTGAGATTGACCGAAGGCACCGACAAGGACGGGATCTGGACCGGCAAGCTTCCGGTCACCTCGGCCTGGAGCGGGGCTGTTCAGCCGATCAGCATCTATGCCGCGGATCAGACCTATGCCAATGTGCTGAACACCGATCCGCGGACGCTGGTCGACACGCCCAGCCTCCAGGTGCAGAGTTCGCATCGCCCGGGGCTGGACATGACGTTCTCGCCGGAGCCGGCTCCGGCCGGCAAGTCGGTCACCCAGCGGGTCCGGGCCTGGGACACCACCACCGGCAAGCCCTGGGCCAATCTGTCGCTGCGGCTGAGCTCCGACAACGGCTGCGCGGAGCCGGGCAACATCGCGACGGTGAGGACCCGCGCGGACGGCACGTACCAGCGGACCCTCAGTGCCGCTCAGCGGCAGTGGTTGCAGTGCGTCTGGGTGCCGGGCGTCGATCAGCCGGCGCTGTCGTACCCGAATACGGTCATCGCCTCGGACGGCGGCCACGTACGCACTCAGCGCTATGCCGTCAGTGCGACGCCGGCCGCGAAGTCGGCGCCGGTCGGTAAGAGCGTCAACGTCAACGGCAGCGCCACCCCGTTGCACAAGGGCAAGGTCATGCAGTTGCAGCGGCTGTACCCGGACAAGACCTGGCGCAAGGTCAGCACCGCCAAGGTGCGCGACAGCGGCCGGTTCAGCCTCGCGGCCACCCCGCCGGGCAAGGCCACGTACTCCTACCGGGTGTACGCGCCGGGCGACAGTTATGCGGTGGGCGGCGTGTCCAAGGCCTTCACGATCCGCGGCACCTGAGCGTCGAGTTGCGGATGGTGTGGGGACGGCTGCCGGCCCTGGCCGCGGTCGTGGTGATTGTCGGGCTCGCTTTCGGCATCCGGTCGGTGAGCGACGGCGGGCTCGAGCAGTATTCCGGCACGGCGCTCTACGCCTCGATGATCTACGCGGGCGTCTTCCTGCTGTGGCCGGCGGTCGCGCCCGTCCGGGCCGGGATCCTCGCTGTCGGTTTCTGCTGGGCGCTGGAGTTCTTCCAGCTCACCGGCGTTCCTGCGGCGCTGTCCGAGCGGAGTCCGGTGGCGCGGCTGGTGCTGGGTGCGAGCTTCGACTGGGTGGACGTCGCCTGGTATCCGGTCGGCGTCGTGCCGCTCGTCGTCCTGCACCGGCTGGTCAGCCGGCGCGGAGCCGGCTCCGCAGCCACAGCGGGTCGGGGTTCACGTGTGGGCTCCCCGCCAGGATGACGGTCGGGACGGTCTCGTTGCCGTCGGCCACCGCACGGACGGCCGCCGCGCCCTCCGGGTCCTTCCAGATGTCGACCCAGTAGGCGCGGCGTGAGGTGATCCCCAGCACTGCGCGCAGACGCATGCAGAACGGGCAGCCCGGCCGCCAGTAGACGATGGCGCGCCCGTCCGCGGCGCTGCGGCGCTGAGCCTCCGCGGCCGGCATCGACCGGGGAAAGGCCAGCGGCGACACGAACGCCGCGAGCAGGGCGAAGGCGAGGAAGTAGAACACCGACCCGCCGATGATCCAGAGCAGGGCGCCGAGCGCCAGGAACAGGCCGGCCTGACCCCATCGACGAAGCATGATGGAGACGCTACGCGAGCTGTGCGCGGTGCCGCGACCAGCAGTAGGGTGCGCAATCGTGCCCACCGCGATCTCCCTGCTGCTGCTCCTCGCGGTGCTCGGTTTTGCTGTCGTACGGCCCCGGGGTCTGCCCGAGGCCGTCGGTGCCGTACCGGCGGCGGTGCTCACCGTCGTGGCCGGGCTCGTGCCGTGGCGTGATGCGCTCCACGAGCTGGGTGATCTCGGTCCCACCGTGGCTTTTCTCGCCGCTGTGCTGCTGCTCGCGTACCTGGCCGACCGGAGCGGGGTCTTCCGGTTCGCCGGGGCGGTCGCGGCACGGTGGAGCGGGGGTTCACCGCGGCGGCTGCTCGGCCTGGTGTTCGTCATCGCCGCCACGGTCACCGCCGCGCTCAGCCTCGATGCCACCGTCGTGCTGCTGACGCCGGTCGTGTTCACCACGGCCTCGGCGCTGGCCATCCGGCCCAAACCACACGTGTACGCCTGCAGCCACCTGGCCAATTCCGCCTCGTTGCTGCTGCCGGTGTCGAACCTCACCAACCTGCTGGCGATGTCCGCGGCCGGCCTGTCGTTCCTCAGTTTCGCCGGGCTGATGGCGCTGCCCTGGCTCGCCGTCATCGCGGTCGAGTACGTGATCCTGCGCCGTTTCTTCGCCGACGATCTGGCGACGCCGCCGCATCGGCCGCCGGTCGAGGCGGTGCCGGCCCCGCGCTTCGCCCTGGCGGTGCTCGGCGTGACCCTGGCCGGCTTCGCGCTGGCGTCCCCGCTGGGCGTCCACCCGGCGTGGGTCGCGTTGGCCGGTGCGCTCGTGCTCGCCGTACGGCTGCGGGTGGGCGTGCCCACCCTGGTGCGGAAGGCGAATCCCGGCTTCTGCGTCTTCGTCCTGGCGCTGGGCGTGGTCGTGCTGGGCGTGAGCCGGGGCGGCTTCGGCGCGCTGGTCGACCGGGTCGCGCCGCACCACGCCGACCTGCTCGGCCTGCTGGCCATGGCTTTCCTGGCCGCGCTGCTGGCGAACGTGCTCAACAATCTGCCGGCGACCCTGATGCTGCTGCCGTTCACCGCGCACAGTCCCGGTCTGGTGCTGGCCGTGCTGCTGGGCGCCAACATCGGGCCGAACCTGACCTACGTCGGCTCGCTCGCCACTCTTTTGTGGCGCCAGATCCTGCACAAGAGTGGTCACCCGCCCGTGACGGGTGAATTTCTGCGGCTGGGCGCACTCACCGTGCCGGCCTGCTTGATCGTCGGGGTGGCGTCACTGTGGGTGAGTCTGCGAGTGTCTGGGGTGTGAGGATCCTGGTGTGGGTCGCGGAGGGCACCTGGGCGGCTTGTGTCGATGCGGTGCGCCCCCTGCCCGGTGATGTGACGCTCCTGCACGTCGTGGATGTCGCGACGGCTGCCGCACTGAGTGGCCCGGTGGGCCTGCTCGGTCGCTCCGGCCCGACCGATCAGGGCGAGTTTCTGCTGGCCCGGGCCGAGACCGAGCTGCTGGACGCGGCGGCGGCCCGGCTCGGCCGGGACGCCGCCCGAGAGGTACGGCGGGGCCGGCCGGAGCGTGAGGTGGTGGCCGCGTGCGCCGATGTGGATCTTCTGGTGCTGGCCCGCGACGGTGACCGCAGCCGGCTGGGGCCGCGCAGTCTCGGACACCACACGCGATTCGTCGTCGATCACGCACCGTGCCAAATTTTCCTCGTCTGGCCGGAGTCGACCCCGGGCCTCGGGACCCTGCCGCCGCCGCCCCACCATGATCAAATTCGCTGATCAGGTGACGGATGCGTGTCGGTACCGTTTCGTCCCTGGCGGAGCGACGTTGTTACCTGGGAAGATTACCCGGAGTAACAGTTAAGGCGCCGCCCTAATATGTCGCGTCTGCGCAAGGCGTAGGGCCGAAATCCACCGGATCGGACAACCCGTCCCACCCTGGCGGCGAAAAAGTTTCACACGACGGCCTCGCGCAAAGGTGTCTATGTCTGCCCTAAGGTTGGTCAGGTGAGAGTTGAGCAGCACTGGTGGAATGGTGACAACCGGCTCGCGCGCCGGGATGTCTACGTCCGCACCGACGGCGAGGTCTGGGAGGTCGAAGCCCAGATGGGTGGCCCCCAGGGCAAATCGAAGGTGCAGCAGTGTCCAGGAAAGGCGTCCGCGCTGATCCTGGCCGACGCGTGGCGCGGTCCACGCTGGCAGTGGCGCAAGCTCTGAGCGCCAGGAGCCGGGCTGTGCCGCACGCTTGATCTTCTCGGCCAGCCACAGATTTCGATCGGGCCGGACCCTGCGGGGTCCGGCCCGATTCTGTTAGAAACCAGCGGTGCGTCCCCTCGCCGGTCAGGTCCTGCACTTCTCCGAAGACCCCGCCATCACCCGCTTCGTGCCGCACGTCGCGGTCACGGCCCAGCAGCCCGAGCCGTACGTGTGGGCCGTCGACGCCGAGCAGGCGCCGTCCTACTGGTTCCCCCGCGACTGCCCCCGGGTGCTGGCCTGGACGGGCCCGGAAACCACTGCGGCCGACCGCCGCTTGCTCTGCGACCGGCGCGTGCATGCCATCGAGTACGGCTGGCTGCCGGTCCTGCAAACAGCCCGCCTGTACGCGTACCGCTTCGACGCGGCACCGTTCCGCCCCTTCGGCTCCCCGCAGCCGCACGCGATGGTCGCCACCGCCGCCGTGACCCCGCTCGGGCCGGCTGAGCTCGTCGGTGACCTGCTCGCCCAGCACGAGGCGGCCGGGATCCAGTTGCGGCTGGTCAGCAACCTGTGGGCGTTCATGGACGAGGTCGCCGCGAGCTCGTTGCGGTTCAGTGGGATCCGGTTGCGCAACGCGAAGCCGCGAGGGTGAAGGAGCGGACGAACTGTCCGCCATCGGCCGTTCGGGTGGATCTACGCTGTGAATCCCCTTAACCAGGACGAAAGTGATGCCCCATGCAGGCCACCGTGACCGACCTCCGCTCCGACGTCGCCGTGCTGCGCCTGAAGGGCGAACTCGACGCCGACACCGCCACCCAGCTCCACAAGCTGCTGGCCGAACTGCTGGAACGGCCGGTGCCGCGCATCGTCGTGGACCTGGCGGACCTGAAGTTCTGTGACTCGGTGGGGCTCAGCGCGTTCATCACCGCCAAGCACGTGATCGCCGCCCGCGGTGGGTGGCTGAGCTTCGCGGGGGCCAACAAGTTCCTCGTCTCGCTGCTGGAGACCGTGGGCCTGAGCAGGTACTTCGCTATCTTCCCGACCGTCGACGAGGCGATCGCGGCGGCGCAGCGGTAGCGACCCGAGATGTGAGAGACTACTCTCGAAACATGTCTCTCACGAATCCGTTCGGCGATCTGCAGGTCACCGACCCGCAGGCGATGCGAGCGCTCGCTCACCCCGTACGGCTGGCGATCCTGTCTCATCTCCAGCGCA
The DNA here is from genome assembly GCF_050955795.1 of Actinoplanes sp. CA-051413. Lineage (NCBI taxonomy): Bacteria > Bacillati > Actinomycetota > Actinomycetes > Micromonosporales > Micromonosporaceae > Actinoplanes > Actinoplanes sp. CA-051413. The sequence continues at coordinate 9,640,907 of NZ_CP192100.1, read as the reverse complement.
ACGGACCCGCGACCGCGACCACGCTGTCGCCGCACGTGGGAGCGACGCCGTCGGTCACCAGCTGGCACCTGCGGCACCTGGCCGGCTTCGGCCTGGTCACCGACGCCGACCCGGACGAGGTGCCGGGCGACCGCCGGCAGCGCTGGTGGAAAGCCAAGGCGCGCGGCTTCTCGGTGACGATGGGCGACGACCCGGCGTCGCAGCTGGCCGCCCGGGCCCTCGGCGAGCAGCTCGCCGTGGCGGCCCAGCAGCAGGTCAACGCCTGGATCGCCGACGTCGGACCGACCCTGCCGGCGCAGTGGCAGCAGGTCGCCGGCATCTCCAACACCAGCGTGCCCCTCACCCCCGAGGAGCTGGAGGAGCTCAGCGGCCGCATCGACGAGCTGATCGCGCCGTACGTGCACCGCGCGGAAGCGGACGCACCGGCCGGCGCCCGGATCGTGCGGATCCTGCGGCACTACCTGCCGGGGGCGGACGACCTCCGGCCGGCCCCGGGGGAGGAGTCGTGAGGCGCTTCGAGCGGTTGTGGGCCGGGCAGACGATCTCCCAGTTCGGCGACCGGATCAGCGAGCTCGCCCTGCCGCTGATCGCCGTGCTCACCCTGTCCGCCACGCCCACCCAGGTCGGCCTGCTGACGGCCGCGGTCTGGACGCCGAACCTGCTCTCGCTGCTCGTCGGCTCCTGGGTGGACCGCCAGGCGCACCGCAAGCGCCTGCTGGTGGCCGCTGACCTGCTGCGCGCCGCCGCCCTGCTCAGCCTGCCCGTCGCTCACTGGCTCGGCGTCGTCACCCTCGCGCAGCTGTTCGCCGTCGCACTGCTGGCCGGGGCCGGGCAGGTGCTGTTCTCCGCCGCGTACCCCTCGTTCTTCGTGGCCCTGGTCGACCGCAGCCGCTACGTCGAGGCGAACAGCAAGCTCAGCGTGAGCCGGTCCGCGTCCTTCGTGGCCGGTCCGGCGCTGGGCGGCCTGCTCATCCAGGCAGTGACCGCGCCGGTGGCGATGCTGGTGGACGCCGTGTCGTTCCTCGGCTCGGCGCTGCTCATCGGCCGGATCAAGGTGGCGCCCGTGCCGGTCGAGCCACGCCGGTCGCTGCTCGCGGACGCGCGCGACGGCCTGCGGTACGTGCTCAGTCATCCGTACCTGCGCGCCGGGCTCGGCTGTGTCACCACGGTCAACTTCTTCGGCTACGTCGCGCAGGCGCTGGTGGTGCTCTTCGCCACCCGTACGCTCGGCCTGCCGGTCGGGGTCATCGGCCTGGCGCTGGGGCTCGGCGCTCTCGGCGGCCTCGCCGGAGCGGCGCTCGCTCCCCGGCTCTCCCGGCGCTTCGGGGTGGGCCGCATGATGCTGCTCGGGGCGATCCTCTTCCCGGCCCCGACCGCGGTGATCGCCCTGGCCGGCGGGCCGGTGTGGCTGGCCGCCACCCTGCTGGCCGTCGCGGAGGCCATCGCCGGCTTCGGCGTGATGATGATGGACATCAACCTGAACTCCGTGCAGGCCGCGGTGATGGCCGACGAGATGCGCAGCCGGGTGGCCGGCGTGTTCGGCACGATCAACTACGGGGCCCGGCCGCTGGGCGCGGTCGTCGGTGGCCTGCTGGGCAGCGGCATCGGCCTGCGGCCGACCCTGCTGATCGCCGCGGCGGGCGGGATGCTCGGGTCCTGGTGGCTGCTGCGGTCACCGCTGCCCCGGGTACGCACGATGGAGTCGCTGACGCCGCCGGCCGAACTGGCGAACGTCCGGCCGGCGGCGTAGCGCGGTGCGTCACAGGTAGAGAGTGCGCCACCGCTGCTGCGTCTGGTTGTTGCACTCCCAGAGCTGCACCTTGGCGCCGTCCCGGCGGATGGCATTGAGATCGGCGTCGACACAGCGGCCGTTGTAGGCGCTACGAATGATCAGGCCCCGATTGTCCCGGCCCTCGATGATCCATTGCTGCTGCCGCGAGCCGTTGCAGTCCCACAGCTGGACCTTCGTGCCGTTCCCGTTGATCGTATTGAGATCGGCATCCAGGCAACGACCCCGGAAAGCGGACCGGATGGTGCCGTCGGACCAGGTCTGCCACCGCTGCTGCAACTGGTTGTTGCACCCCCAGAGCTGTACCTTGGTGCCATTCGTGTTCATGGTGTTCAGATCCGCGTCGACGCATTTGCCGTTGTAGCTGGTGCGCCACACCATCGACTGCATCCGCTTCACCTTCCCGGTGAGCTTGACGCACATCTCGCGCCCCTGCTGCACTCCCTTGTAGAAGGCGGTCAGGCACACGTAACTGCTGTTGACCGGGTAGGTCTCGTGCACCGGGAAGTCGAGCCAGGCCCGGACGAACGAGCAGCTCCGGCCGCCTGACTTGGACCAGGACCGGAAGTTCCTGTTCCCGTACGCGGAGACGCGCACCCGGGCGCTGTAGTCACAGATGTTGGCCCGCATCGGCAGGGTCATGACCGCCTGCACCTTGTCGACCCGCCCGCCGCTGCCCGAGACGTTGTTGCAGGCGTAGGCGACATCCCGGCCGGCCACACAAACTCCGCTGCCGGCCTGCGCCGGTGAGGATATCGCCGTCGTCACCGAAACCGCGCCGCACAGGGCCAGAGCCAGGGCGGCAATTCGCCGTAAAGACATGGGATCTCACTTCCGTCCGGGATTCCTTTTTCGCTTGCCCAGACCGTCGCACAGTCGATCCCGGTGTATATATCGCTCTCAGGCGTGATGAGCCGAAAGGAAGCGCAAGCCGAATTAGGCCGATCGGTCACTGACATTTGCCCGGCCGAATGCCGGGACGGCCACACGGCTCACGGCTGCCCGTCACGAAGCGACGTCGGTGAGAGGAACGGCTGAAGTGGCCCGTCGCCGGCGGTCCCCGGCAGCCGCCGCGCCACCCCGGCGAGCAGGTCGGCGACCTGCACCCGCGGATCATCCCGCGAGTCCACAGTGACCAGTCCGGCCAGCGGCGACACCCCGCCCGGCGGCAACCCGGCCTCGTCGGCCAGCAACTGCTGCAACTGCCGCAACCGCCCGGCGGTGAGGGCGCTCTGCTCGTCGTGGATCACCAGCACCTGACGCTGACCGCCACTCCAGAACAGCACGGTCTCGGCCAGCGCGGGCAGCATCGGCTCCAGCGGCGGCGGGATCGACCGGTCGTCGTCGAACAGCCGGGCCAGGACCGTTTGCACACGCGCCCGGTCGAGCCCGTCAAGTCCGTCCGGCCCCAACTCATCGCGCGCCCGGAAGAACTGGGCCAACGCCTCCGGATCGGGGCGGTGCCGCCGCTTGAGCCGTACCAGCTCGACGAACGCAGCGAGAAAGACGCCCCACGCGTCCCCGGCCGACCGCCCGGCCCGGTAGAGGCGGGAAGCCGCCGGCCGATTCTGCTGGGTGAGCCGGGTGCCGGCCGCGTAGGAAGGCTCCCCCAGGAAGAAGTCGACGATCCGCGTGACGAGAAAGAACTCCTTGTCGACCAGCTGAACATTCGCCCGGCCGCTCAACTCGGTGAGAAACCACTCCAAGGCCTCGCCGGCCTGCGGACTCCGCAGGAACTGCCCCGACTTGAACTCGTACGGCGAATACCGGAACCCGGACCGCAACGCCGCGATCAACCCGACCGCCTCGCCGACGCTCAGGTCGACGCTGGCGTGGGTGATCACCGGGGTGGTGGGATCGAGGAGGTTGCTGCCGGAGAAGCCGGACTCGTCGCAGGCGATCTCGACGACGGGGCCGGACACTGTGCCGACCGGCGGCAGGCCGCCCTGCAGCGGCAACCACACCCGGTCCCTCGCCATGGCGACCATGCTCGCCCGCCGAGGCCGATCAGGCCACCCAATTGGGTGCGTCAGCCATCCTTCGCGGCGGGGACGGGGCAGCCGGCGGCCGGCTGCCATATCTCGTAGCCGGCGAAGCGCCACCGTTTCTGCCAGTGGCAGGTCAGGCGGCCCAGGGCGGTGTTGCGGGAGTCGCCGGAGCGGAACACGTAGGTCGCGAGAGGGTCAGCCCGCACTTCGGTCCGGTAGGGCAGGTAGCGATCGAATCCCGGATGCAGTCCTTCGGCGGGACTGCCGAACAGCACAGCGCAGATGATCTGCTCCCGGCTGACGAAGGTCAGCCGGTTGCAGTCGAAGTAGCCGCTGTAGATGTGGGTGATGCCTTCCCGGCGCAGAGCCTCGATCAGCTGCCGGCTGGTGGCCTCGCCCGGGCCTCGGGAGGCGTCCCGGTAAGCCTGCGCAGTGCCCAGTGCCAGCGTCATGGCGACGAAGATCAGCACCGCGGCCCGCAGTGGCCCGCCGAATCGCGGTGCCACCGAGCGCAGGCTCCACACGGCGGCCACGACGGCTGGGGTGGCGACGAGGACGCCGATGAGATAGCGGGCGTTGTTGGCCGGGGCGACGCCTGGTGTGGAGCTGGCGGCGAAGGCCACGACCGTCAGACCGGCTGCGGTCAGCATCGCCATCCTGCCGTACAGCTGGGCCCGGGCAGGCGCCTCACCACTTCGCTCGTCCGGCGCGCTGCGCCGGTGACGCAGTGCGCGAATGCAGGTGACGAGCGCCATGGCCCACAGCACGATGAGGGCGATCCCCCACAGTGTGGCCACAGCGTCGTCGGTCGGCGGATGCCAGCTTCGCGAATAGCCGTAGGCCCAGGCGGTCCGGGAGAACGGGTGGGCGATCGCGGAGCCTCCGGTGATGTAGGGGAGGCTGGTTGTCACCGTGTTGGTCACCTGGCTCATGAGCCCGGCCGACTGTTCGCCGTTCAGTCCGGTGCCGCCATTGAGATACATGGTCACCACGCTGACCACACCACTGTCCCGCCACGGGTGGGTGAAGTCGTGCAGAAGCCACGGCACAGCGCCCGTCAGCAGACCGCCGCTGAGCGCCCACAGCCCGCCTGACGGCCAGGCTGCTCGTCGACGGAGGGTCATCCAGACCAGCACTGCCGAGGTGAGCACGAACGGAGCCATCAGCACGGTGCTCCACAGCCCGATCGTGGCGGCGGCGCCCCAGCCGGCCAGCCGCCACCGCTGCGCACCCGCGTGGCTCGGGTCCTCCGGCGTGTCCAGCAGCCGGTGGGCGAGGAGCAGGAGCAGGGTGCCGATGAGCAGCGTTTCGGGCATCGCGCCCTGGGCCACCAGCTGGTGGCCGTACAACTCTCGTGACCCGAGCGTCAGCAACCCGACCGACACCAACGCCACCGCATTGCCGTACAGGCGCCGGGCCAGCACATACAACGCGGCCAGGAAGAGCAGGAACAGCAGCAGCATCGGGACGCGCAGCCCGGCCAGGGACGGTCCGAACACCCGGAACACAGCTGCGGGGAGATAAGCCTCCGCGGTACCCATGTACGACTGGCCGTACATGAAGCTCGGGAAGTGGCTGCCCTCGGCGATGTGCATCGCCATCAGTCCCATCGTGCCCTCGTCGCTGTTGCTCGCCGGCCACTCCAGAAGGAGCAGACCGAGACGAACGGCGGCCGCGACGAACATGAGCAGGAGCAGCACTGAGAGCGATCGGGACGGGCGCAGCCTCCGCCGGGCCCGGACGTCAATGTCAGAGGTCACGTCAGTCCCATGTCCGAAGAGACGCTCATCCTGACAGCCGAGATCAACTTGCGGGCGATCCGGCGGCTCCGCGCCTGGTGCCACTCACGCAGAAGGGCCGATCCCAACGGGGATCGGCCCTGGCGTCGTGCTGGTCGAGCTGGCGGAGGATACGAGATTCGAACTCGTGAGGGTTTTATCCCAACACGCTTTCCAAGCGTGCGCCCTAGGCCTCTAGGCGAATCCTCCGTCGGACAGAATACAGGGCCGCCCGGGCCGCGTTGCGCGGGAGGGCTGCGCGGCGTCCACGCCGCGCCAGGTACTCTGTCCGCAGCCCCTCGTGCGGCGTCATCTTGTGAACCTCCCCAGGGCCGGAAGGCAGCAAGGATAAGCGAGCTCTGACGGGTGCACGGGGGGTCCTTTCGTTCCCCGGGGTTTGTTGTTGTCACACCCTCGACGGAGAATGGCGCGGTCGTCGCAGGAGGTGGCAGGAGTGGCACTCGCCCTCTACCGCAAGTACCGGCCCCGGACCTTCGCCGAGGTCATCGGGCAGGAGCACGTCACCGAGCCGTTGTCGCAGGCACTGCGCAGCGGCCGGCTGCATCACGCCTATCTGTTCTCCGGGCCGCGCGGCTGTGGCAAGACGTCCAGCGCGCGCATCCTCGCCCGCTCGCTCAACTGCGAGCAGGGCCCGACCCCGGAGCCGTGCGGGGTCTGCGCCTCGTGCAGGTCGCTGGCCAACGACGGCGCCGGGTCGATCGACGTCATCGAGATCGACGCGGCCAGCCACGGCGGTGTCGACGACGCCCGTGACCTGCGGGAAAAGGCGTTCTTCGCGCCCGCCAGCAGCCGCTACAAGATCTACGTCATCGACGAGGCGCACATGGTCTCGTCGGCCGGCTTCAACGCGCTGCTCAAGCTCGTCGAGGAGCCGCCGGACTACGTGAAGTTCATCTTCGCGACCACGGAGCCGGAAAAGGTCCTCGGCACGATCCGCTCCCGCACCCACCACTACCCGTTCCGGCTGATCCCGCCGGCGGTGCTCCGGCCGTACCTGCAGCAGCTCACCGAGGCCGAGGGCGTGCACGTCGACCCGGCCGTGCTGCCACTGGTCGTACGGGCCGGCGGCGGCAGCGCCCGGGACACCCTGTCGGTGCTCGACCAGCTCATCTCCGGCTCCGGCCCCGAGGGAGTGAGCTACCCGCGGGCGGTCTCGCTGCTCGGCGTGACGGACGTGGCGCTCATCGACGAGATGTGCGACGCGCTTGCGGCTGGTGACGGCGCGGCGGCGTACCAGACCATCGACCGCGTGGCCGAAGCCGGCCACGACCCCCGGCGCTTCGCGTCCGACCTGCTCGAACGCTTCCGCGACCTGATCGTGCTGCAGCAGGTGCCGGACGCGGTCAGCAAGGGCCTGATCGACGGCCCGGCCGACCAGCTCGAGCAGATGGGGGCGCAGGCCACCCGGCTCGGCCCGGCGACCCTGTCCCGCTGCGCGGACATCGTGCACAACGGCCTGGTGGAGATGCGCGGCACAACCGCGCCGCGGCTGCTCCTCGAGCTGATCACGGCCCGCATGCTGCTGCCGGGCGCGGACGACGCGAACAACGCGCTCCTCCAGCGTCTGGAGCGGATGGAGCGGCGTCTCACGCTGACCACCGATGAGGTACGCCCGGAGCCCGCCACCGCAGCGCAATCTCCGGCGCAGGCGGGTGGGGGTGGGGGTATCTCCGCTGCTCGTGCCGCTGCTGCTGCGGCTGGGCGGCGGGCGCCTGCAGGGGGCGTTCCGTCCGGTTCCGTCTCGGGTCCTGCGTCGTCGGAGCCGGCCGCCGCGCCGGTTTCTTCGGCCGGGTTGGGCTCTGCTGCGCCGGTATCGGCGGTGCCTGGCGCGGTCGCGCCGGTTTCCGCCGCCGGGCCGGCTGCTGCTGTCCCTGGGCCGGCTTCCCCGGCTGGGCCTTCGTCTGCCGGACCTTCCTCCGTCAGGCCGGCTTCCGGCGGGCCAATCTCCGCTGGGCCGTCTTCGGCTGGACCAGCCTCCGCTGGGCCTGCCTCTGGCGGCCCTACGTCCGCAGGTCCGGCCGCTGCTGGGCCGGTCTCAGGCGGACCGGTTTACGCTGGGCCGGCTTCCCCGGTCGCTGGTGAGCCTGATCTCGGGCCGCCTTGGGACACGGAGCCGGAGCCAGACCCAGGGCCGCCCTGGGAGACGGAACCAGATGTCGAGCCGCCGTGGGCGACGGAGCCCGAATCGGCAACGCCCGCGCCGAAGTCCCCGACCTCGTCCGCGCCGCGTTCGGCGTCTCCGGCCGCCGCGCCGATCTCCGCCGGTGGGAGGCCCGCTGCGAGCACCTCCGCGCCGGCCGATTCCGGTGCGTCTCCGGTTTCCGCTGCCCCCACTTCCGGGACGCCGGTCTCGGCAAACCCCGTCTCGGGCGGTCCGACCGCACCCGCCTCGGGCGCTCCTACGCCGGCGAGCCCTGTCTCAGGCAGCCCGAACGGTGGCCCAGCCGGCCGCCGGCCCGAGCCCGCCGGCCTCATGCCCGACGCGCCCGAAGAGCCCGGCTACGCCCCGCAGGCCGAGGCCCCCGGGCAGCTGTCGGCAGCGGCGATCCGCGAGGTCTGGCCGGAGATCATGACGGCGGTCAGCCGCAAGAGCAAAAAGATCGCCGCCCTCGCCCAGGGCGCAACCGTGCGCGACCTCGAGGGCCAGACCGTCGTCCTGACCTTCCGCTTCCCCGCGCACGCCAAGATGGTTGCCGCGGAGCCGACGCTGATCTCCGACGCCCTCTATGAGGCACTCGGCGGCCGCTGGCAGATCCGCTGCGACGTCGCCGGTGAGAGCGGCCCGTCGCCGGGTTCGGGCGGTTCCGCCCCGCAGGGCCCGCGTGGCGGTCCGGCCGGTCCCGCTCAGCGTTCACCGCAGGCCCAGGACGGTCCGCCTCGCCAGGAGACGGTTCGCACCGCACCGACCACCGGTGCGGCCCCCGCGCGGCAGCGGGACCCTGCCCCCCGCGCTTCGGCGACTGTCGCGAGCGACGCCGGCGACGAGTGGCCGGAGCCAGCCCGTCCCGGAGGACTCGCTACCGCGGTGGCCACCCAGGTCGCGGCACCCGCGGTCGAGGAAGAGGAGTGGCCGGAGACGGCCCGGCCCGGTGGTGCCGCGGTCGCCGGCCGGTCCGGCGGGCCGGCCTTCGCGGACCCGAGCGTCGGTCAGACCACCCCGATCGGCGTCGAAATCGACGGCCCGGGCGGCGGTCAGGGCTTCAGCGGCCCGGGCGGCGCGCCGAGCGGCGGCCCAGGCGGCCCAGGCGGCGGCCCGAGCGGCGGCCAAGGGCCCGGCCTGAGTGGCGGCCAAGGAGCCGGCCAGAGTGGCGGCCAAGGAGCCGGCTCGAGTGGCGGACAGAGCGGCGGCCTGGGCGGCGGCCAAGGAGCGGGCCCGGGCAGTGGCCAAGGCATGGGTGGCCCGAGCGGCGGCCAAAGCGGCGGTGGCCCGGGCAACAACGCCCCGAGCAACCGCGTCGTCTCGGACGCTCCAGGCCCGAACACCACCGACGACCGGGCACGCCCATCCGAGCAGCCCGGCGCCGCAGCGGAAAGGTCCCGCAACAGCGCACCCGCAGCCGCCGCGGCCCCGGTGACCAGCGGACGACCCCCGTCCAGCGGTCTGGCCGCCGCCCGAGCCGCTGCCGCCGGCGCCGGTCGTGGCACCAACGCGGCCCCACCGGCCAAGACCGGCGCCTGGTCCGACGGCTCACCGACCGAGGAAGCCCCCTACGACCCGGAGTACGACGGCCCACCCCGCCCCGACACCGCCCGGTCCAACGGCAGCGGCGGCCAGGCCAAGGGCGGCGCCGGCCAGGTCAAGGGCAGCGGCCCGGCGTTCGAGGGCTTCGACCCCGGCGACGAGCCGCTCGATGACGTGATCGACGAGAAGACCGCCCGGCAGAGCAGTGAGCAGCAGGCCGTACAGCTGCTCCGGGACGCCCTCGGGGCGGAGAAGATCAGCGAGTCCTGACCCGGTTCCGTGCCGCGCGTGCGGGGCACTGGACAATGGTCGGGACTACCCCCGTTTTAAGGAGCTATGCGATGCGCCCCGGTGGACAGCCGAACATGCAGCAGATCATGAAGCAGGCGCAGAAGATGCAGCAGCAGGTCGCGCAGGCGCAGGCCGAGCTGGCCGAGGCCGAGGTCACCGGTACGGCCGGCGGTGGCCTGGTCACCGTCGTCGTCACCGGGCTGGGCGAGTTCAAGTCCATCAAGATCGACCCGAAGGCGGTCGACCCGGAGGACGTGGAGACGCTGGAGGATCTGGTGCTCGCCGCCATCCACAACGGGTCCGAGGCGGTGCGGGAGCTGACCGAGCAGAAGATGGGTCCGGCCACCGGCGGCCTGGGCGGCCTGTCCCTCCCGGGATTCTGAGCCTGTGTACGAGGGCGCCATCCAGGACCTGATCGACGAGCTGGGCCGCCTGCCGGGTGTGGGCCCGAAGAGCGCCCAGCGGATCGCCTTCCACGTCCTGTCCGCCGATCCCGCCGACGTGAACCGGCTGGCCAGCTCCCTGCGCAAGGTGAAGGAGCTGGTCCGCTTCTGCACGACCTGCTTCAACGTCGCCGAGTCGGAGCAGTGCCGGGTCTGCCGCGACACCCGTCGCAGCAACGAGGTCATCTGCGTCGTGGAGGAGCCCAAGGACGTCGTCGCGATCGAGCGGACCGGTGAGTTCCGCGGTCGCTATCACGTCCTGGGTGGCGCCATCAATCCGCTGGAGGGCATCGGGCCCGACAACCTGCGGATCCGGGAGCTGCTGATCCGGCTCGGCACCGGCGAGGTCAAGGAGCTGATCCTGGCCACCGACCCGAACACCGAGGGTGAGGCCACGGCCACCTACCTCGCGATCATGGTGAAGCCGATGGGCATCGCGGTCACCCGGCTGGCCAGTGGTCTGCCGGTCGGCGGCGACCTCGAGTACGCCGACGAGATCACCCTGGGTCGTGCGTTCGAGGGACGTCGCGCCGTCTGACCGTGCATTGCGATCTTGTTCCGCAGACTGGGAAAAGACACGATCCGATACCAACCCACGATGTGTTCGCCATCAGCGGTTAGGGTCGCGCCAACGGTGACCAATGGTCACCGCGTTTGTCCGTACCCACAGGACGAGGTGAACACGATGCGTGCATCGAGGATGCAGGCGAAGAGGCTCCGGACGGTCATCACCGCCGGTGTCATTGCGGCTCTGGCGATCGGTGCTGGCGGCTGCGCCGACAGTGACCGCGACAGCGGTGGCGACGAAGGCAAGGCCGCTACCGGCGGTACCTTCATCTTCGCGGGCGCCGGAGACCCGAAGAACTTCGACCCGATCTTCAACGATGATGGGGAGTCGTTCCGGCCGATCCGGCAGATGTACGACACCCTGATCGAACATAAGCCCGGCACCGCTGAGCTGCAGGGCGGTCTGGCCGAGAGCTGGAGCAACGACCCGACCGGCAAGATCTGGACGTTCAAGCTGCGCCAGGGCGTCAAGTTCCACGACGGCAGCGCGCTCGACGCCACTGCGGTCTGCGCGAACTTCGACCGCTGGTACAACATGAAGGGCGATGCCGCCCAGTCCCAGATGATCTACTACGCCGACGTGTTCGGCGGCTTCGCCGGCAGCCCGGACGCCGTCTACGACAACTGCAAGGCGCAGGACGCCAACACCGCGGTCGTGACGATGAAGAAGTACAAGGGCGCCTTCCCGGGTGCGTTCGCGCTGACCGCGTTCTCGATCGCGAGCCCGACCGCGCTGAAGCAGTACGACGCCGACAAGGTGACCCAGAACGGCGACTCCTTCGCGTACAGCGCGTTCGCGAACGAGCACCCGACCGGCACCGGCGCGTTCACGTACGGCGGCTGGAACAAGGCGACCGGCGAGATCACGCTGAACAAGAACCCCGACTACTGGGGCGACAAGGCCAAGGTCGACAAGATGATCATCAAGATCATCAAGGATGAGAACACCCGGAAGCAGGAGCTGCGCGCCGGCACGGTGCAGGCGATCGACTTCCCGGCCCCGGCCGACCGCAAGGCGCTCGCGGGCGAGGGCTACAAGGTGCTCGACCGGCCCGCCTTCAACATCCTCTACCTGGGCATCAACCAGAAGAACCCGAAGCTCAAGGACCTGCGGGTCCGGCAGGCGATCGCGTACGCGCTCAACCGCGCTCAGCTGGTGCAGACCAAGGGCCCGGGCGGCGCGACGGTGGCCGACGAGTTCATGCCGAACACGGTCCTCGGTTACGCCGCGGACGTGCAGAAGTACGACTACAACCTCGAGAAGGCCAAGCAGCTGCTGAGCGAGGCCGGCGCGACCGGCCTGACGCTCAACTTCTACTACCCGACCGAGGTCTCCCGGCCGTACATGCCGAACCCGCAGGAGATCTTCACCGTCCTGGCGAATGACCTGCAGGCCGCCGGCATCAAGGTCAACGGTGTCCCGCGGCCGTGGAACGGCGGCTTCAAGGACGACGTGCAGCAGTTCGGCAAGCAGGACCTGCACATCCTCGGCTGGACCGGCGACTACAACGACCCAGGCAACTTCGTCGGCACGTTCTTCGGCCGCGAGAAGGTCGAGTTCGGCGACAAGGGCATGACCGAGATGTTCACCGCCATCGGCAAGGCCGACGCGACCGTCGACATGGCGGCCAAGAAGACCGCGTGGGAGCAGGTCAACCGCGACCTCGCCACCAAGTGGCTGCCGGCCGTCCCGCTCTGGCACGCCCCGCCGGCGCTGGTCACGACGAAGAACGTCGAGGGTCTGGTGCCGAGTCCTCTGACCAACGAGGAATTCAACACCGTCTCGCTGACCAAGTAGTCCGTAGCACCAGGCACCGCCGCGGCCCGGACCGGGATGATCTCCCGGGCCGGGCCGTCCGGCGCGATTCTGACAGGATGCGTCATTCCTTATGGTGAGAGTCATCTTGCGCCGCCTGATCCAGCTGGTCGTCACCCTCATTGCCCTGACCACCCTGGTTTTCTTCTGGCTGCGCAGCCTTCCCGGCGGGCCTGTCGACGCGTTGCTGGGCGAACGCGCGACCCCGCAGACCCGCGAGTTGCTGACCCGGGCCCTCGGCTATGACCAGCCGATCTGGACGCAGTACGGCCGCTTCGTCAAAAACGTGGTGACCGGCAACTTCGGGAACTCCATCCGTACCGGCGAGCCGGTGATGGACGTGATCAGCCGGTCCTTCCCGGCAACCATCGAGCTGGCCGTCGCGGCGATCATCATCGCGATCGGGCTGGGCATCCCGCTGGGCTACCTCGCGGCCCGGTACCACGGGCGGTTACTGGACAACGCCACGATCATCGTCACGCTGATCGGCATCTCGATCCCGATCTTCTTCCTGGGCTATCTGCTCAAGGACGTGCTGACCCAGAACATCCACATCTTCCCGCCGTCCGGCCGGATCACCACCGGCACGGACAACACGGACGTGACCGGCTTCTTCGTCCTGGACGGTCTGCTCACCCGGGAGTTCGACGCTTCCGCCGACGCCCTCTGGCACCTGGTGCTGCCGGCCCTCACCCTGGCCACGATCCCGCTGGCGATCATCATCCGGATCACCCGGGCCAGCGTGCTGGACGTCCTGGACGAGGACTACATCCGTACCGCGGACGCCAAGGGCCTGCGCAACGCCACCATCCGCAAGCGGCACGTGCTGCGCAACGCGCTGCTGCCGGTGGTCACCACCATCGGCCTGCAGACCGGTGCCCTGCTGGCCGGCGCGGTGCTGACCGAGAAGGTCTACAACTGGGGTGGCCTGGGCACGCTGATCACCGACTCGATCAGTGGCGGCCGCGACTACCCCGTGCTGCAGGCGTTGATCCTGCTCGCCGCATTCATCTTCATCGTGGTCAACCTGCTGGTCGACCTCTCGTACGCCGTCATCGACCCGAGGGTGCGTGTGCAGTGAGCGGAACCGGAGGGCTGAGCGGACCCGGAGGATTGGCGACGCTCGCCGACCACAAGCGCCGCCGGATCGAAGAGCTGACCGCCCGGACGTCCGAGGCCGGTGGGGTCAGCCTGATCCGCGACGCCGGCCGCCGGCTGCTGCGCAACCCCACCGCCATGGTGGGCGCGATCATCATCCTGCTGTTCCTGATCATCGCGATCTTCGCGCCGCTGGTGGCCCCGCACGACCCGGTGCAGCGGTTCCCGGAGCTGACCAAGGACCTGACCGTCGACACCATCCCCGGCGCCACCGCCGGGCACCCGCTGGGCAGTGACCCGCTGGGCCGCGACTTCGCGTCCCGGATGATCTACGGCGCCCGGCAGACGCTGTTCGTCGGCGTCCTGGCCACGTTCATCGGTCTGTTGTTCGGCGTCGTGCTCGGCGCGATCGCCGGTGCCGTCGGCGGCTGGCTCGACGTGCTGATCATGCGGCTCACCGACGTCATGCTGGCCCTGCCCAGCCTGCTGCTGGCGATCACGCTGGTGGCCCTGGCCAGCCGGTCCACCCAATGGACGGTGATCATCGCCGTGGCGGTGGTGAACGTGCCGATCTTCGCCCGGCTGCTGCGCGGGTCGATGCTGGCGCAACGGGAGAGCGACCATGTGCTCGCCGCCCGCGCGCTGGGCGTGCGGCGGCGCGACATCGTGCTGCGGCACATGCTGCCGAACTCGCTCACCGCGGTCATCGTGCAGGCCACGCTGACCTTCGCGGTGGCGATCCTGGACGCGGCCGCGCTGTCGTTCCTGGGCCTCGGCGACCCGGACATCAACCGGGCCGAGTGGGGTCTGATGCTGGGCGTGGACGGCGTACGGTATTTCGAGGTCCGCCCCGAACTGGCCTATCTCCCCGCCCTCGCGATCATTTTTGTGGCCCTCGGCTTCACCTTGCTCGGCGAGAGCATGCGCGAGGCGCTCGACCCGAAGAACCGGCGGTGATCAGTCATGCCTTTGCTCGACGTTCGTGATCTGTCGGTTGTCTTCCAGCGCAAGGGCGCCAAGCCCTTCACGGCGGTGGACGGCGTCAGCTTCACCGTGGAACCCGGCCAGACGGTCGGGCTGGTCGGCGAGTCCGGCTGCGGCAAGTCGGTGACCAGCCTGGCGATCATGGGTCTGCTGCCGCGCCGCGGTAACAAGGTCACCGGTGAGGTCCGCTTCGAGGACACCGACCTGCTCCAGCTGCGCCCGCAGGAGCTGCGGGACCGGCGCGGCCGGGACATCGGCATGATCTTCCAGGACCCGCTGTCCTCGCTGAACCCGGTGCTCCCGCTCGGCCTGCAGGTGGCCGAGGTGCTGGAACGCCACCAGGGCCGGACCCGGCAGGCGGCGCTGCGCGAGGCCCGGGGACTGCTCGACGCGGTCGGCATCCCGGACCCGATGCGGCGGCTCAAGGAGTTCCCGCACCAGCTCTCCGGCGGTATGCGCCAGCGGGCGCTGATCGCCATCGCGCTGGCCTGCAAGCCGCGCCTGCTGATCGCCGACGAGCCGACTACGGCCCTGGACGTGACCATCCAGGCCCAGATCCTCACGCTGCTCAAGCAGCTGGTGGAAGAGTCCGGTACGGCGCTGGTGATGATCACCCACGACCTGGGGGTGGTGGCCGGTCTCTGCGACACGGTCAACGTCCTGTACGCCGGCAAGGTGGTCGAGCGGGCCGAGCGGCACGACCTGTTCGCGGAGCCGCGGCACCCGTACACGCACGGGTTGTTGCAGTCGGTGCCGCGGCTGGACCTCGACCGGGGTGGGCGGCTGCACCAGATCCGTGGCTCGGTCAGCGACAACATTCCGTGGTCGGAGGGCTGTGCCTTCGCACCGCGGTGTGACCGGGTGATCGACGCCTGCATCGGCGACACGGTGCCCCTCGAGCCCACCTTCCGCGGCGGCGCGCTGCGGTGCACGAACCCCGTACCGCAGGAGGTGCCGGTGTGAGCGACGCACTCGTGGAGATCGACGACCTCAAGGTCCACTTCCCGATCAAGAGCGGACTGCTCTTCGACCGTACGGTGGGTTATGTCTATGCCGTTGACGGTGTCTCCCTGAAGGTCAAGCGGGGCGAGACCTACGGCCTGGTCGGCGAGTCCGGCTGCGGCAAGTCGACGCTGGGCCGCGGCCTGCTCCGGCTGGTCGAGCCGACCAGCGGCGGGATCACCTTCGACGGCACCGACGTGCGCTCTCTCAAGGGCGAGCAGATGCGGCTGTTCCGGCGCCGCATCCAGATGGTGTTCCAGGACCCGCTGTCCAGTCTGGACCCGCGGCAGTCGGTGGAGTCCCTGCTCGTCGAGGGGCTCAAGGCGCACGGCCTGCACAAGGACAAGGCTGACGTGCAGAGGCGGCTGAAGTCCACCCTGGACTCGGTCGGTCTGCCGGCCTCGGCGCTGAACAAGTATCCGCACGAGTTCTCCGGCGGACAGCGGCAGCGGATCGGCATCGCCCGGGCCCTCGTGCTCGGCCCCGAGCTGATCGTGGCCGACGAGCCGGTGTCCGCGCTGGACGTGTCGATCCAGGCGCAGGTGGTCAACCTGCTCGGTGACCTGCAGGACTCGCTGGGGCTGACCTACCTGGTGATCGCGCACGACCTGGCCGTGGTCCGGCACATCTCCGACACCATCGGCGTGATGTACCTGGGCTCACTGGTCGAGGAGGCGGACGGCGACCAGCTGTACGACCGGCCGCTGCACCCGTACACCAGGGCTCTGATGTCGGCCGTGCCGGTCCCCGACCCGCAGGTGGAGGACCGGCGGGAGCGGATCCTGCTGGCCGGTGACCTGCCGTCGCCGGCGAACCCGCCGACCGGCTGCCGGTTCCACACCCGCTGCCCTTGGGCGCAGCCGACCCGCTGCGCCAGCGAACGCCCGGAGCTGCGGGTGTTCGACGACTCCGGCCAGCGGGTGGCCTGCCACTACGCCGAGGAGATCCTCAGCGGCCAGCTCAAGATGCACGAGGTACGCGCGGAGCTCGTCCGCCCGGATTCGGACACCGCGCCCGACGTGGGCGCCGAGCTGATCCAGACCCGGACGGACCTCCCCGCGCCCTAGCTCCAGTCGATCTGCGGCGAGGGATAGAAGTCGACGCCGCGTGCGGTCCATCGGGGGCCGTACGCGGCGAGCCGCTCGCGGAACGACGCCCAGTCGTGGGTGCTCTGCGGCGACCAGCCCAGCTCGGCGATCGCCGGCAGGCGGGGGAACGCCATGAACTCGATGTCGTCCAGGTCGCGCAGCGTCTCCGACCAGAGCGGCGCTTCCACGCCGAGGACCGCGGTGGCGGGCAGGCCGGTGAGACGGGTCGCCGGATCCCAGTCGTACGCGGTGCGGACCTCGATGTAGCCGGCCCAGGACAGGCCGAGCGGCGTGTTCGCGTCGTACTTCTGATCGATGTAGGCCTTGTTCGCCGGGGACATGACCACCTTGGTGCCCCGGGCGGCGGCGGCCACCACGGTCGGGTTGGTGGTCGCGGTGTCCCAGAACTGGGCCACGGCGTTCGCGGAGGCCGGCGACTTGGTGATCTCGTTCCAGCCGTACGCGATCTTGCCGTACTTGGCGACGAGCGGGAGCACGCGCTGCTGGAAGGTCAGGTAGTCGGCGTCGGTGGTGGCGTGGGCCTCGTCGCCGCCGATGTGCAGGTACGGCCCCGGCGTCAGCGCGGCGAGCTCACGGATGACGTCCTCCACGAACCGGTACGTCGTCTCCGAGCCGATGCACAGCGAGCTGTAGCCGACCGCGGTGTCCGTACGCGGTGGCGGGGCCACACCGTCACAGGTCAGCTCGGGATAGGCCACCTGGGCGGCGTTGACGTGCCCGGGCATGTCGATCTCGGGCACGATCGTCACGTGCCGGGTGGCCGCGTACCGGACCAGGTCCCGGTAGTCGGCCTTGGTCAGGTAGCCGGGACCGGTGCCGTCGACGCCGGTGCCGGGCCCGCCGCCGACCGTGGTCAGCCGCGGCCAGCTGTCGATCTGGATGCGCCAGCCCTGGTCGTCCGAGAGGTGCAGGTGCAGATAATTGATCTTGAAGCGGCTGATCTCGTCGACGTACGCCTTGATCTCGTCCGGGGTGTGGAAGTGCCGCGCCACATCGAGCATCGCCCCCCGGTACGCGAACCGCGGATGGTCCACGATGCTGCCACCGGCCACGCTCCACGCCCGGCGCACGACGGTCCGGGACTCGATCTCCCGCGGCAGCAACTGGCGCAGCGTCTGCGTCCCGGCGAAGAGCCCGGCCGCCTTGTTGGCCCGGATGGTGATGCTCCGGCGGTCGACGCTGAGCCGGTAGCCCTCGTCCCCGAGCTGCGCGTCATCGGCGCCGAGCAGCAGCGAGATGGTCGGCAGCACGCGCGGGGCGGCGGGCAGGACGGGCAGCGGGTAGCCGGTCGCCGGGCGCAGCGCGCGGGCGAGCTGATCACCGACGGCCCGCGCCGCGACCGAACCGGGCTGCGTGCGGATCACGGTGAGCGGCCCGAGCCGGAAGTCAGCGCCGGCGGCGGGCCGCACCTCGACGGGCGCGGGAATGACACTGCTGAGCGCCGGCACCGCGCCGGCCGCCGGGGCGGCCGAGGCGGCAGTGGGTAGCGCAGCAGTGGGCAGCCCGAGAGCTGCGACGAGGAACATGCGGGTCACGACAGGTCTGGCCACGACCCGACGCTACATTCGGGCTTGTCTATCTGTAAAGGTTCCGTGCAGTTGATCAGCCCTCGGGCCGGTTCAGCAGCCCGACCGCGATCGCGTGAACGGCGTCGAGGTCGGCCGGGTCCTTGAGGGTGGTCTTCGCGCCGGTCACGGCATACCACTCGTCGGCGTCCTTGTACTGCGCGCGGATGGTGACCTGGTCGCCGGAGAGCTCCGTCTGGAGGGTCACGTCGCCCGTGATGACACCGGCTTCGTCGGTCATCACGCCGCCCTGACCGGCGACGATGTCGGTGGTCCGGCTCGTCGCCGCGGAGGCGGCGGTCGCGGGAGCGGTGGTGGCCGTGGGAGCAGCAGCCTCGGGGGCCGCGGCCTCAGCTGCGGGGGCCGGCTCGGCGGCCGCGGCGGCCGGGTCGGCGGGGGCGCCGTCGGGGACGGCGGCCTGCTCAGCGGGGGCGGCCTCCGTCGCAGGTGCGGCCGCAGACGCGGGTGCGGCCGGGGCCGTGGGTGTGGTGGCGATGGGCTGAGCCGCGGCCGGAGCGGCGGACTCAGCGGTGGTTTCGGTGGCGGGCTTGTGCTTGGTCATCGGCACTTCTCCAGCATTTTCTTCAGCTCGACCTTCTCCTTGGTGGTGACCGTGAGCTTCCACCGGCTCTTCACCACGATCCAGTCCTGAGCGTATTGGCACCACGAGCCGGTCTGCTCGGGTTTCCAGGTGGACGGGTCCTGGTCACCCTTTGACCTGTTCGACGCGGCCGAAACCGCCACCAGCTGGGGATCGTCGAGATCGTTGGCGAACTTCTCGCGCTGGTCGGTGGTCCAGGCGGCCGCGCCCGAACGCCACGCGTTGGCCAGGGGCACCACGTGGTCGATGTCCACCTTGGCCGGGTCGGTGATCTTGTCGCCGTCGTAGACGCTGATCCAGGTGCCCGCGACCACGTTGCAGCCGGAGACCTTGACCTTGGTGCCGTCACGCTTGAGGACCGTGTCGCGGACGTCGCAGTTGCTGCCGGTGCTGTTCCAGTGCGGGAACTTGGCCCGGCTGTAGCCGCGCATCGAGCCGGTCTTCGTGACGACCTTGAGGGCGTCGAGCTTCTTGCGGGCCGCGGCGGGATCGGACGTCGTGGTGGTGCCACCGGTCGGGTCCGAGCCGGAGCCCGAGCCGTTCTCGGCGGGCAGTTCGCAACCGGCGGCGACGGTCACGGTGAGCAGGGCGGCAGCGACACGCAGGGTCCACAAAGGAGTGATACGAGGGGGCACGAAGTAAGCGTATGCGCCCTACGCCCGCTTGGCGAAAGTCGTCATCCGTGCCGGATACGTCCCGCGCGCCGCCCGGGTGAACCAGGGCGGCGCGCGGAACAAATGCTCAGCGGACGCGGTTGACCGCGCTCGTCACGGCCTTGATCGAGGCGGTGACGATGTTGGCGTCCAGCCCCACGCCCCACACCGTCTGGCCGTTGACCTCGCACTCCACGTACGCGGCGGCCTGGGCGTCGTGACCGGAGGACAGGGCGTGCTCGGCGTAGTCGAGGACGCGTACCTGGATGGCCAGCGGCTGCAGCGCCTGCACGTACGCGTCGATCGGGCCGTTGCCGACCCCCACGACCGGGCGCCGGGTGTTGCGGTGCCGGACCTCCGCGTCGATCTCGACCTTGCCGTCCACCGTGGCCGTGCTGTAGCGCTCCAGCTCGATGATGCCGAACTGCTGGTGGTCGACCAGGTACTCGCCCGCGAAGATGTCCCACATCTGCTGCGGGCCGACCTCGCCGCCGTCGGTGTCGGTGAAGTGCTGCACCACGCCGGAGAACTCGATCTGCAGCCGGCGCGGCAGGTCGAGCTTGTGCTCCTCCTTCATGATGTACGCCACCCCGCCCTTGCCGGACTGCGAGTTGACCCGGATGACCGCCTCGTAGCTGCGGCCCACGTCCTTCGGGTCGATCGGCAGGTACGGCACGCCCCAGGTGAAGGCGTCCACGTCCACGCCGGCCTCGCTCGCGTCCTCCCGCAGCGCGGTCAGGCCCTTCTTGATCGCGTCCTGGTGCGAGCCGGAGAACGCGGTGTAGACCAGGTCACCGACGTACGGGTGACGCTCGTGCACGGGCAGCTGGTTGCAGTACTCCACCGCGCGCTTGATCTCGTCGATGTCCGAGAAGTCGATCATCGGATCGATGCCCTGGGAGAAGATGTTCAGCCCCAGCGTCACCAGGTCCACGTTGCCGGTGCGCTCGCCGTTGCCGAACAGGCAGCCCTCGACGCGGTCGGCGCCGGCCAGCACACCCAGCTCGGCTGCGGCGACGGCGGTGCCCCGGTCGTTGTGCGGGTGCAGGCTGAGGATGATGCTCTCGCGCCGCGGCAGGTGCCGGTGCATCCACTCGATCGAGTCGGCGTACACGTTGGGGGTGGCCATCTCGACGGTGGCCGGCAGGTTGATGATCAGCGGGCGGTCCGGCGTCGGGTCGATGACGTCGATGACCGCCGAGCAGATCTCCAGCGCGTACTCCAGCTCGGTGCCGGTGTAGGACTCGGGGGAGTACTCGTAGAAGATCTCGGTGTCCGGGGTGTGGATCTCCGCGTACTTCTGGCAGAGCCGCGCCCCGGTCGTCGCGATGTCGGTGATCCCGGCCTTGTCCAGGCCGAAGACGACCCGGCGCTGCAGCGTCGAGGTCGAGTTGTAGAAGTGCACGATGGCCCGCTTGGCGCCGCGGATCGACTCGAAGGTGCGGTCGATCAGGTGCTCGCGGCACTGCACCAGCACCTGGATCGTGACGTCGTCCGGGATCAGGTCCTGCTCGATGAGCTGGCGGACGAAGTCGAAGTCGGTCTGGCTGGCGGCCGGGAAGCCGACCTCGATCTCCTTGTAGCCCATCGCGACCAGCAGGCTGAACATGCGCCGCTTGCGCTCGGGGGACATCGGGTCGATCAGGGCCTGGTTGCCGTCGCGCAGGTCGACCGCGCACCAGCGGGGCGCGGCCTCGATGCGGCGGGCGGGCCACTGCCGGTCGGGCAGGTCGACGGCGAACTGCTGCTGGTAGGGCTGGTAACGCTGGAACGGCATCCGGCTGGAGCGCTGACGCGCGATGGGGTCGCCGGTTACATCCGTGGTGGAAGACATGGTGAGGGCTCCTGAAAAGTGGTCAGTTCCGAGGAACGACCGGCGCGCGTCAACTCCGCGACGAGGTGCCGGCCTGGGATGGGGCCTCGTCGCGGCAGCGAAGGAGAAGCGCCTGCCACATGTCGAACGTCACCCTACGTGATCATCGTGAACCTGCCCAACCCTACGCCCGGATCGTGGGAAGCAGGAGGTCAGGCGGGCGGCTTCACGCGGACGGTACCGGCTGGGACGGCACCACCGGCTGCTCGGTCACCGGCGGGGGCGGCGGGGCGTCCTGTCCCATCGGCTCGCCGCCGGTCACCGGGCCGGGCAGGTCGATCGTCGGCGGGGCCGCGGCCGGCGCGCCCGCGATGGTGAGCGTGCCGAACTTGACCCGGGCCGCGGTGAGCAGGCCGTCGTCGGCGTAGCAGTAGATGCCGACGTCGACCGGCGCGGACAGCGAGGCGGAGATCGTGTCGACGGAGAAGCACCGCCCGGTGGAGCCCTGGAGCGGCTGGGCGGCGGTCACCGACAGGGCCGACTGGCGGTCGGTGAAGACCGGCAGCCACTGCCGGAAGACCCGCTGCACCTTCGGGTCGTACTCGCGGGGGACCTTCTTGCCGGCGTCGGCCACCCGTACGCAGGACGGGCTGACCGGGTTGGTCGCCGACGGGATGGCGCACTGGAACAACCCGGCCGGGAGCTGGGCGATCGACACGTCAGCCGTACCGCCGAGGGCGCCGGACGGGATGTCCACCCGCCACGATCCGTCGACCGCGACCGTCGCCAGGACCGAGCGCGGGGCGAAGCCCGGCGTCTGAAGGGTGTACATCGCGGAGAAGCGGTGGTCCTCGGCCAGCGCGGCCCGCGCGGCCAGCGCGACCCGGGCGTCCTGGTCCGGAGCCGGCGCGGACGCCGACGGGGACGCGGTGGGCTCCTGCGCGGGCGCCGAGTCACCGCAGGCGGAGACGCCGAGGGTGAGCAGGGCGGCGGCCAGCGTGGGCAACACACGCGTGGCGGGGCGGGAGCGCATCGAGACATTCTCGCCTCTCATCGCCCCGACCGGTCGTTGCGGGCACCGGAACCCTTTCCCGGCGTGTCGTATGTCGCAGCGGCCGGAATCTGGGATCGCGTGTCAGCGATCGGGACGCCCGCCGCTAGTCTGGGTGGCGATTGACCGACTGGCGCCGCCGGGCCGCTGATCTCCTGGCCAGGCGGCGTCGGCACGTGTGGGGTGGAAAGGAGCCGGCTGCCGTGGCCCTCGTGGTGCAGAAGTACGGCGGTTCGTCCGTCGCTGATGCCGAGCGCATCAAGCGCGTGGCGGAACGCATCGTGGCCGCTCGCAAGGCCGGCGACGACGTGGTGGTCGTGGTGTCCGCGATGGGCGACACCACCGACAACCTGCTGGACCTGGCCAACCAGGTCAGCCCGCTGCCACCCGGCCGTGAGCTGGACATGCTGCTCACCGCGGGCGAGCGCATCTCGATGGCGCTGCTGGCCATGGCCATCCACAACCTGGGGTACGAGGCCCGGTCCTACACCGGCTCGCAGGCCGGCGTGCTGACCACCTCGGTGCACGGCAAGGCCCGGATCATCGACGTGACCCCGGGCCGGCTGCGTACCGCGCTGGACGAGGGCGCGATCGCGATCGTGGCCGGCTTCCAGGGCGTCTCGCAGGACACCAAGGACATCACCACCCTGGGCCGCGGCGGCTCCGACACGACCGCTGTCGCGCTGGCCGCCGCGCTGCACGCCGACGTGTGCGAGATCTACACCGACGTCGACGGGGTCTTCACCGCCGACCCGCG
This sequence comes from Actinoplanes sp. CA-051413, assembly GCF_050955795.1. Classification (NCBI taxonomy): domain Bacteria; kingdom Bacillati; phylum Actinomycetota; class Actinomycetes; order Micromonosporales; family Micromonosporaceae; genus Actinoplanes; species Actinoplanes sp. CA-051413. The sequence goes on along the minus strand of NZ_CP192100.1, from coordinate 9,617,899 downwards.
GATCGTCCCGAACGCCCGGCACATCAAGCAGATCACCTACGAGGAGATGCTCGAGCTCGCCGCGGGTGGGGCGAAGGTGCTGATGTTGAGATGTGTCGAGTACGCACGACGTTTCAAGGTGCCGATCCACGTACGCTCTTCGTACTCGAACAAGCAGGGCACGCTGGTCACCGGATCGATGGAGGACGCGGGAGTGGAACAAGCGCTGATCACCGGGGTCGCCCACGACCGCAGCGAGGCGAAGATCACGATCGTCGGTGTGCCCGACGAGCCGGGCGCCGCCGGCCGCATCTTCGAGACGGTCGCCCAGGCCGAGATCAACATCGACATGATCGTGCAGAACGTGTCGACCGAGGGCACCGGCCGCACCGACATCTCCTTCACGCTGCCCAAGGCCGACGGCCCCACCGCGATGGCCGCCCTGGACAAGATCAAGGAGCAGACCCGCTTCAAGTCGCTGCTCTTCGACGACCACGTGGGCAAGGTGTCGCTGATCGGCGCCGGCATGCGCTCGCACCCGGGCGTCGCCGCGTCGTTCTTCGCCTGCATCGGTGAGGCCGGGGTCAACATCGAGATGATCTCGACCTCGGAGATCCGCGTCTCGGTCGTCTGCCGCGACAGCGACCTCGACACGGCGGTACGCGCAGTGCACGACACGTTCGAGCTCGGTGGCAACGAGACCGCTGTGGTCTACGCCGGGACCGGCCGGTAGCCGGCGGATGCCGCAGCAGCCCACGCTGGCTGTCGTCGGAGCCACCGGCTCCGTCGGCACGGTCATGCGTGAGCTGCTGACCTCCCGCCGCAACGTCTGGGGCGAGATCCGGCTGATCGCGTCCGCCCGCTCGGCCGGCCAGGAGCTGTCCTGCCGCGGCGAGCAGCTGGTCGTCCAGGAGCTGACCGCCGAGGTCTTCGACGGCGTCGACGTGGCGATGTTCGACGTGCCCGACGCCGTGTCGATCCAGTGGGCCCCGATCGCGGTGGAACGCGGCGCCACGGTCGTCGACAACTCCTCGGCGTTCCGGATGGAGGCCGACGTCCCGCTGGTCGTCCCCGAGGTCAACCAGGAGGAGCTGCGGCGCCGCCCGCGTGGCATCGTCGCCAACGCCAACTGCACCACGATGGCCATGATCATGGCCATCGCCCCGCTGCACCGCGAGTACGGCCTGCGCGAGCTGGTCCTGGCGAGCTACCAGGCGGTCTCCGGAGCCGGTCAGGTCGGCGTGGACACCCTGCACGACCAGCTGATGAAGGTGGCCGGCGACCGGACGCTGGGCTCGCGCCCGGGCAACGTCCGCCAGGCGATCGGCGACGACCTCGGCCCGTTCACCGCGCCGATGGCCCTCAACGTGGTGCCGTGGTCGGGCGACCTGGCCACGGACGGCTGGTCGTCGGAAGAGCTCAAGCTCCGCAACGAAAGCCGCAAGATCCTCAACCTGCCGGCCCTGAAGGTCTCCGCGACCTGCGTCCGGGTCCCGGTGGTGACCGGCCACTCGATCGCCGTGCACGCGGTCTTCGGCTCGGAACTGGACGCCGAGGGCGCCCGTCAGGTGCTGCGCAACGCCCCGGGCGTGATTCTGGTCGACGACCCGGAAGCCGGCGAATACCCGATGCCGATCGACGCGGTCGGCACAGACCCGTCCTGGGTGGGCCGCATCCGCCGCGCGATGGACGACCCGCGAGCGCTGGATCTGTTCATCACGGGCGACAACATGCGCAAGGGCGCGGCGCTGAACACGGTGCAGATCGCCGAGCTGCTGGCGGCGGAGATCGCCAAGCGCTGAGCCCCCGGGTGGGAGCCCTGGCCGGGATCCCACCCTGCAACTACCGGTTCAGGACAGGCTGACTTCGACACCGCCCGAGAACGGGCTGTCGTGCAGTTCCATCTTGGTGAGCTTGACGGACTTGGGCACGTCGTAGATGAGGCGGCCCTTGGCGCTGTTCCCGGGGTTGATCTCGTTCAGGAATGTGGCGTTGTCCTGGTCGACGTACATCTCGGCCGCGCCGTCGTTGGAGAACTCGGTGCCCTGCGCGTCCATCGCCTTCTGCGACGAACCATGGAACAGCTGAGCTTCCTTGCCGATGTTCTTCACCGTCACGCTGACCATGCAGAACTTGCCTTGTGCCTTCTTGTTCAGGTATTCGTTGCCGACCTTCGTTTTGGCACAGTCGACCTTGGTGACGACAAACTCGAACTTCCCGTCCCGTACCGGATCGCCGATGCCGGGCGTGGACTTCGCGGGCTGCGTCGTCTTGGCCGGTGCCGCTGTCTTCTTGGCGGGCGCCGCCTTCGCCGCGGTGGTGGTCTTCTGCGCGGCGGGTGCGGCGGCCTCCTCAGCGACTGCCTTCGTCTCGTCCCCTCCACTGGCGACGGCGGCGATGACTCCGCCGGCGCAGCAAAGACCGAACAAGCCGGCGACGATGCCAAGAATGAGCTTCGCGTTGCCCTTCTTCGGCGCCGGCGGCTGCCCGGCCAGGGGATATCCCGGCGGCGGCCCGTAGCCAGGTGCCACTGGCGGTTGATACGGCTGATGGGGGTCGAGCCGGTCAGCGGTACTGCATCGGGGCCGTCACGAGGGGCACTTGCGTGCCGTCCGCGGGGTCAGCGGACGCTGACGGCCGAGGCCGAGCGGGCCACCTCGTCCGCCGCGTCGATGACCAGGCCGCGGGTCTGGCCGGCCAGCGTGACCTGCTCGCCCATGACCGACGAGGCCAGCCGCTGGGCGTCGGCCACCGAGCTGAGCCGGCTGGTCATGCCCGACACCGCTGCGCCGACCGCGGCCGCGCCGGTGGTCACCTCGTTGACCGTGGATTCGATCCGGGCTGTTGCTTCCGCGGTCTGGCCCGCGAGCTGCTTGACCTCGCTGGCCACGACCGCGAAGCCCTTGCCCACCTCGCCGGCGCGGGCGGCTTCGATCGTTGCGTTCAGGGCGAGCAGGTTGGTCTGGTCGGCGACCGCCTGGATCAGGCCGGCGATCGTCGCGATGTCGGCCACGGACGTGCGCAGCTCCTCGAATGACTTCAGGGCCACGTCGGCGTCCGACAGGGTGGTGCCGACCTGGTCGCTGGCGTGCTCGACGGTGCGGGCCACGTCCGACAGGGCGGACTCGAAGCCGCTCAGGGCCTCGTCGGCGTCGGTGCGCAGGCGGGCTCCCGTTTCGCTGGTGTGCTGCAGGACGTCCTCCAGGCGGACGGCCATCTGCTCGGCCCGGTCCAGCTGGGATGCGGCCTCGGCGCGGGCCGCTTCCTCGCGGCGGGCGGCCTCGTCGGCGGCGGCGCGGAGCCGGCTCGCGTTCTCCTCGGCCTGCTCGGCCTGCCGGCGCTCGTTCTCGCGGCGGGCCGCGGCGTCGAAGTGCCAGTACGTGATCTGGGCGGCGGCCATCGCCAGCACGAAGAAGGTGTGCAGCAGGGCGCGGCCCAGCACGCCGTTGGTGCTGTGGTCGGTGTGGGCGAAGACCAGCTCCGGCGCGATCAGGCCGATGCCGAAGTGGTGCGCGGCGACCAGGGACACGGCCAGCGCGAAGGCGATCCACTCCTGGTAGAGGCCGATGAGGGCGATCACCACGAAGAAGTGGAAGTGCAGGTCGATCATGCCGCCGCCGGCGTGCACGAGGGCGTCCGCGGCCAGCAGGAAGCCGACGCTGGTGGCGATGGCCCGGCCGCGCTGGGTCGCCGCGGTGCCGGAGACAACCCCGCAGACCAGCACCGCGCCGAGTACGCAGAGCAGCAGAGTGGCGTGGTGTCCCGGGCTGAGCTCGCCGCTGAAGAAGCCGAGCGTCAGGATCACCGGCACGTGCGTCCACAGCAGCAGCCGTAGCACGCGGTGCCGGGCGGCGAATGCCTGCTCCGACAGGGTTACGTCGGGTACGAGGCGGCTGAGCAGGGTCATCGGTGCACCTTTCACATGGCGGGGTCCTGGATCAGGATGTGCCGCCCGCGGTGCCGTCGCCGGTGTCCGGCAGTAGCTCTCCGGTTGCCGCCCGAATTAATCCTTGAAGTTTCTTTACAAATACGGCCGCATCTAGTTGAGTCGATGTAACTCCCCGCTTTTTCTCGCACCAGTGCGCGTCCCCCGACGCACGGAAGGTGAGCCATGTCCAAAAAACGGCTCCTATCGATCGTGGCCACGCTCAGCGTCGCCCTGGCCGGCGCCGCCGCGGCCGTGCTGCCCATGACGGCATCGAACGCGGCCGAGGCCTGCGTCGCCGCCTACAACAGTTCGACCGTCTACACCGGAAGCCAGCGGGCCTCGTACAACGGCCGTAACTGGACCGCCAAGTGGTGGACCCAGGGCGAGGCGCCGAGCACCGGCGGCTCGGGTGTCTGGGCCGACAACGGCGCCTGCGGTGGCGGCACCACGCCCCCGCCCGGCAACACGACCTGCAACTACCCGAACTGGGCCGCGGGCACGTTCTACCCGGCCGGCTCGATCGTGCGGTACACGAACGGCGGCTACTACCGGGCCAAGAACGAGAACCCGGGCTACGACCCGGTCATCAGCACCTGGTACTGGGAGCCGTACAACTGCAGCGGCGGCGGCACGACCACCCCGCCGCCCGTCGGATCCGGGAGCTTCCCGGTCAGCGAGGCGCAGTTCAACCAGATGTTCCCGAACCGGATCGGGTTCTACTCGTACGCCGGCCTGATCGACGCGATCAAGAAGTACCCCGCGTTCACCACGACCGGTAGCGACACGGTGAAGAAGCAGGAGGCCGCGGCCTTCCTCGCCAACGTCAACCACGAGTCCGGCGGCCTGGTCTACGTCGAGGAGATCAACCAGGCGAACTGGCCGCTCTACTGCGACCGGTCCCAGTCGTACGGCTGCCCGGCCGGGCAGAACGCGTACCACGGGCGCGGGCCGATCCAGCTGAGCTGGAACTTCAACTACAAGGCGGCCGGCGACGCGCTCGGCATCGACCTGCTCAACAACCCGGACCGGGTCAAGAACGAGGCGTCGGTCGCCTACCAGACCGCCGTCTGGTACTGGATGACCCAGCGCGGGCCGGGCTCGATGACGCCGCACGACGCCATGGTCAACAGCCGCGGTTTCGGTGAGACGATCCGCAGCATCAACGGCTCGCTGGAGTGCAACGGCGGCAACCCCGCCCAGGTACAGAGCCGGATCGACGCCTACAACCGGTTCACGAGCATTCTCGGCGTGAGCCCGGGCGGCAACCTGTCCTGCTGATCTTTGTTCGCCGGGTGCGCGGGGGTACGGTCGCTGTGGCCGTACCCCCGCTGCCGTTTGTCCTGCTCAGAGCGCGAGTTGCGGCCGGGCCGGGACCCCGACGACGGCCGGGCTGACCGACCGGGCGGGCAGCTGCTGGGGGACGGTGCTGGGCACGAGCATCGATTCGAGTGCGGGCGCGATCGACCGGCGCTCGTTGATCTGGATCAGCCGCGCGGCCCGGGCCAGCGAACCGGTCTCGCCGTCCCGGAAGCCCTCGCGATAGCCCTTTTCATAGCGTTCGCCGCGACCGAGGGCACGACCGATGGCGAAACAGGACGAACCGGCGAGGGCTAAGAGGAAGAGCAGCGCGAAGGGTGTCACGACAAGCCTTTCAGCGAAATTGACGGCCTATAGCCCGCAAAATAGCCGAAACAGGACATCATTAATGCGCGCCCGCAGATCAACTACGCGTACGGGTGACTTTTGTTTGGGCGGTGGCGTCAGGCCCCCGGCGGCACCGTCGGCAGACCGCCTGACAGGCTGTTCAAGTGACTGACTCCCACCTTGCGCGGCAGGTCCGCGACGTGAGCCGGCTGACCGGCGAGTTCGTGCTCCGCTCCGGCCGCACCGCCACGGAATACTTCGACAAGTACCAGTTCGAGGCCGACCCGGTGCTGCTGGACCAGCTCGCCGAGCAGATGGCGGTGCTGATCCCCGAGGGCACCGAGGTGCTGGCCGGGCTCGAGATGGGCGGCATCGCGGTGGTGACGGCCCTGGGCCGGCACGCGAAGCTGCCCTGCGCGTTCGTCCGCAAGGAGGCCAAGAAGTACGGCACCGCCCGCCTGGCCGAAGGTGCCGAGGTGGCCGGCCGCCGGGTGCTGGTGGTCGAGGACGTCGTCACCTCCGGCGGCCAGGTGGTGATCTCGACGGGCGAGCTGCGCAAGCTCGGCGCCCACGTCGACCACGCGCTGTGCGTGATCGACCGCCAGGAGGGCGGCGCCGAGTCGCTGGCCCAGGAGGGCATCAAGCTGCGGGCGCTGCTCACCCGGGCTGATCTGTCATAGCCAGGACCCACTCCAGGTAGGCGGGATTACCCCCGGTCACCGGCAGGGCGAGCACGCACGGTACGTCGTAAGCATGCTCGGCGTCGGCCCGGGCGACGATCCGCCCCACCAGTGAGGCCCGCGTGTGCAAGGCGACGCGGGCCTCCGGATCGTCGTGCACCGCACCCTCCCAGCGGTAGATGGAGCGGATCGCGGTGGTCTGGTGCCCGCAGGCGGCGAGCCGGTCCTCGACGAGACGCCGGGTGAAACCGGCCAGCCACTCGCCGTCGGCCGCGGTGACCACAACCTCACAGATCTGTTCGTCGGTCATGGCCAGGATTCTGCCGCGGTGCGATGCTCGACTGGTGGTGATCGATCTCGGCGACGCTTCCGCCGTACCGGAGACACCACCGTCTCCCCGCACCACCCGCCGGCGGCCGACGGCTCTGGGTCTGGTCGTGCTCGCCACGCTCGCGCTGGCGGGGTCAGTGCCGGCCGAACCGCCGCGCGTGCGCCCGATCCTGGTCACCGACGATCTGGCCGGAGCCTTCACGCTCGCGCCGTCGGCCCTGTTCACGTCGAGCTTCGTCGGCCGGCAGGCCCTGGTACGCCGGTACTCGCTGACTGACAGTTCGGTCCAGTGGACCACCGCCCTGCCCCAGTCCGTGGGCGACCTCGAACTCACCGACGCCGGCGTCCTGGCCGTCATCTCGCCCGAGTACGCCCAGGTGTCGTTCCTGGACAGCGACACGGGCACCCTCCTGTGGCGGCGAACGTCCGGCGCCACCACGGTGCTGCGAGTGCTGGGCGACAGCGTCCTGCTGACCTCGACCCGCGCCGCCATCGACCAGGCCGTTCTGGAGCGGAGCAGCCTGCGTACCGGGGAACCGCTGTGGTCGCGCCGCCTGGACGCGGCCGGCTACCTCGACGTCGACGACGCCGGCGGGATCATCACCGTGGACCGGCAGGGCCACGCCGCCGTGCTGGACGCCGCCGACGGCGCCGTGCGGGCGACCGCGGACCTCGGCTTCGAATGGGATCCGGAACGGTACGTCGGGGACGGCGGCACCGTGCGCTTCGAGACGAACGGCGACCGGCTGTACCTGACCCGCCGGGAGCGCGGCGTCGGCTCGGTGACGGCGTACCGGCTCACCGACCTGCAGCTGTTGTGGCGCAGCCCGGCGCGGGTGTTCGGTCAGCCGTCGAGCTGTGGCGCGTACCTGTGCCTGTCGACGGTCTCGGGCATGACGGTGCTGGACGCCGGCACCGGTGAGGCGCGCTGGACCAGCACCCGCTGGCGGTCGGGCCTCGACTCCGTCGCGCTGGGGATACCCGGACCGCCCCGGCTGCTGGTCACCGACGTCGGGGACACCCCGCGGCGCGCCCTGCTCGATCCGGCCACCGGCCAGGTGCGGTTGATGCTGGGCCTGAGTGAGCAGGTCGGTGCTCTGCTGTTGCGGCTGGACACGGCGGAGCCCGGGCGCACCTGGATCCAGCAGGTCGGAACCGCCGACGACCTGCGGACGATCGGGCGCCTCGACGGCATGTCCTTGGAACGGTGCTTGGCCGTTGCGGCCTATCTGGCCTGCGCGAACCGCAACGGGCGGGCGAACGTCTGGCAGCTCACGAGTGATAGCTGAGGTTCAGCACGAAGGCGGCGACCGAGGTGGTGAGGAAGACAGCAGGGCCCACGAGCTGGCGGGAGCCGACCCGCAGATGCGCGATGAACGCACCGACGAAGTAGAGGATGAGACCGGCGGCGGCGAGGATGCCGAGCAGCGGTACGGCGAACCCGGCGAGCAGCCCGAGCGAACCGGCCGCCAGGCACGAGCCCAGCCAGGGCAGCCACGACCGCGGCACCCGCTTCATGTCGGCCTGAGCCTTGGGAAAGTCGTGGCCGATCAGATAGAAGACGGCGGCGGCGCCGGCGAAGACAGCGCCGATGACGGTGACCGTGACGTAAGCAGCGAACATGAACGTCCCTCCTGGACCAGTTAGGAGAAGGACGAGCCGGCCCGGCGAGATGTGACACCATCCAGCTGGCTGTACCTCCGGCGGGCAGCCAGATGGATCGATGCCCGTACCCATCGTTCCTAGGCTTTCGGACATGAGTTCACCCACCTTGTCCCTCCGCCGCCTGGCACTGGTCGCCGCCGCGGCAGCAGTCGCGGTCACCTCGTTCGCACCGGCCGGAGCCGCGACGCCCACCGCCCGCCCGGCCGGATCCGAGATCAAGTGGGGCTCCTGCCCGACCGGCGCGCCGGCTCCCCAGCAGTGCGCGACGCTCCGGGTGCCGCTCGACTACCGGCACCCGCACAGCCGCACGATCGCGATCGAGATCTCCCGGATCCCGGCGGCCGACCCGGCGAAACGCAAGGGCATCCTGATGACCAACGGCGGTGGCCCCAGCGCCAGCCTCGACGTGCCCACCGCGCTGGGCGGGCTGCTGCCGGCCGAGGTCCGCAACAGCTACGACCTCGTGGCCTTCGACCCACGAGGAATCGGCTACAGCACCCCGATCAGCTGCGGCCGCGACGCCGACGATCTGGTCCGCGACCTCCAGTACGGCATCCTGTCGTTCCCGGCCGCCGACGGCTCGATCGACGCGAACGTGGCCTACGCCAAGCGCATGGCCGAGCAGTGCGCCGCTCGCTCCGGCCTGATGCTGCAACACCTGACCACGGCGAACGTCGCCCGCGACATGGACCAGATCCGCCGGGCCCTCGGCGAGCGCACGGTCTCCTACTACGGCATCTCCTGGGGCACGTACGTCGGCTCGACCTACCGGGCGCTGTTCCCGCAGACGATCGACCGGATGGTCATCGACAGCTCGGTGGACCCGAACGAGCGCGGGTACGCCGACTTCCAGGCCTTCAGCGGGGCGATGGAGGACCGGTGGCCTGATCTGGCCGCGTTCGGTGTCGCCAACGCTGACACCGTGCACCTGGGCAGCACCGCGCGGCAGGTCCGGAAGAACTATCTGGCGCTGACGGCTGCCCTCGATCGCAAGCCGGTCAAGCTGGCGGAGACGAAGGCGCCGATCAACGGGAACTTCGTCCGGATGTTCACCTGGCAGCTGTCGTACAGCGACGCGAGCCTGATGGGTTCCGCGGCGCCGATGGCGCAGCTTTGGCGGGCCGCCGGAAATGTGGCGGCGGGGCGCGCGACTGACGGGGATCGCGCGTTCCTGGCGGGACTGGCCAATGGGCTGGTCGAGCACGGGACGCTGGCGAATGTGCCGCAGGACAATCTGTTCTCGGCTGGGTGGGCTTACAGCTGCGGGGACAAGGCTTGGCCGCGGGATGTCCGGACGTACGCGCGGAATGTGGCGGCCGACCGCGCGGCGAATCCGTTGATGGGTGGGGCTCCGGCGAATGTTGCGCCTTGCTCGGCTTGGGCGGTGCGGCCGGCCGGGCCGGAGCCGGTGGTGAAGGAGACGGGGAAGCGGAACGTGCTGATCCTGCAGAACGAGCGGGATCCTTCTACGCCGCTGCGGACGGCGCAGGGGATGCGGCGGGCGATGGGGGCGGACTCGGTGCTGGTGACTGTTGATGCCGGTGGGCATGGGGTGGTGGTTCATCCTCGGCCTAGTGCTTGTGCGATGGGGGCGCTTGAGGCGTACTTGACGGTGGGTGAGCTTCCGGCTCAGGACCTCGCATGTAGGTGAGTTCTGCTGTCAGGGCCGGTTTCCCTCGGGAGACCGGCCCTGACTTGGTTGACTTGACCTTGTGACCGAGGAGCCGAGGCCGCCGGCGGGACTACATGTCCGGTGGCTGATGATCGTGCTCGGGTACATGTGGTGGCCGCACACCGTCTGGTTCACCTGGACGGAAAGCTCCGACAGGGCAGGGATCCCGTACGCCCTTTTCAGCAAGGCTGAGCTGGTCATCATCCCGGCCACGCTGCTGGTCGCTCTGGTCGCGGCGCTGCTCCCGCGTGCCCGATCGTTGGCGCTGTGGCTGCTGATAGGCAGTCTCGCCGCGGCCACCGGCGTCCTCTTCGCCCTCGCCCGAGCCGCGCTCGCGTGGACGTAGCTCGGCCGTCCTCCGTCAAGGCAGCGAGCGGTGGTGAATCGGCGGATGTGGCGGCACGGGCTGTCTACGTACGCTCGGGGCCGCGTGCAGGACGAGAGTGACGAGGTAGTGGGCGTGCGGTATTGGTCGCGGTTGCGCATAACCGGTGTTGTCGTGACCTTGGTCGCGGGAGCCGGCCTCGCCGGAGGGTGCGATCCGGCTGCCTTCGCTGACGAATGTTCCGGCCTGGGGGAGCCCGCCGTCGCCGCTTCCGACGCAGCAGGCCCGCCGAGCCGCATCGCCATCAATCACGACGACTTCGATGCGCGGTACGTCGGGCACCTCGCCGACGGCCGTCAGTTCTTCTTGACCACGCCTTTCCTGCCGGGCGAGGACAGCACCGACCTGAATCGCGCCAACCGCGATTTCGTAGCCCAGTACCTGTTCGATCAGGACGGGCGATTCCTGGAAGCCAAGATCGACGAATTGGATGGTCCCGAGAGTCTTGACGGTGCCGAGGTGGATCGGGCCTACCGGGCCCGCCTCGACGAGCTCGGCAAGGTCACATTCGGCCGGATCGAGGTCGAGCCCTTCGTCGTCACCCGGTTCGGTGCGGAATTCGGGCTCATCGCTCAGGCGCCCGAAGGTCCTGACGACATCTGGTGGGTGACGGCAGAGCCGGGCGACTACATGGCCTTCACGGCACCGTGGGATTGCGGCCTCTACGACACCTGAAACGCTGTGCCACCTCAGGCCTTCCGTAGGCTGTCTGCTGGTTACGTCGGCGTGCCCGGTCTGCGGATCCTCTGACGTGCGCCCGTACAACAACGTGGCTACGCACTACTGCACCTGGTGCCGGGCGCTGCTCCGGCCGGATGGCGGGCAAGGTTTGATCGCTGTTCCGGACGGACCGGTTCCGAAACGATGGGCGGCCTGTCGGAGCAGTGCCGCTAACAACGGCTCTGAACATGCCTTCGATGTTGACATCACCCCGTGTGAACTGCTCGAAGAAGAGGTGCAGATCTACCGCCACACCTACTGACCCGGCCCGTCGTCATGTGACGCGTGCGCCAGGATCGCGGCGGCTGTCGATGGGCGTTGGCCGCCGGCTCAACGAGCCTGGTCGTGACGGTCGGGGCTCGGCGGAGCCGATGCCGTAAATGACATGAACAAGGCCGTCTTCCCGCAGGATTCGCGGCGGTGGTGACCAAGGGGACGACCGGCATACGGTTCGGTGAACTTGTCGACCTGGAGGCGGAGTACGTCCGGCGGTCGAGGCCCGGTCTCCTTAAAGGAAGACCGGGTTGTTCGGATGCCGCGCTGCCCGCCTAGCACAGTGATCCCAGGTAGGCCTGATAGCTGTCGGCGGCAGTACGGTCAACCGATACGGTGGCCCACGGCTCACCGGCACGCATCAGCACATCGGTCTGACTCGCTGCGGCTTCGTAGCCTTCCGGACGCGGCGCCAGGGCAACGGTTCGTCAAGCTGGGCCGTGAGAGCGGCCACGGCGGTGTCAGCCGTTGACCCGCTGCCGGGCCGGTATATCCAATCGACGAGAGACTTCTCCGGCGGGGAGCAGCCGAGCGCTGTGAGTGCGCCCGTCCGCCAGGCCCGGGTGGGGTCTAGCAGTTCAATGGCCACCGGGCGGTCCTCCCTGCTGCCCCGGTTGTACGAGCAATGCAGCTGGACATGCCCGGGAGCAAGGGGCAGCACCAGCACGGCTCCCGAGTCGACCGGCTTGCCTTCACCTTCTCGCAGGCGTGAGCCGTAGCGGTAGTTGAGATAGGCGCCGGATGATCCGGACGTATTCTGGACTCGGATGTGCACGCCGTCGCGCTGGACCGCGAACCGGGTGGCAGAGGCTCGGGTGCCGGAGGGGGAACAGGCGACGTCCACCACATCGGCGAAGGCTGGTGGGACGCTCAGTGCTGCCGCCGGGTCAGGGGCGGGGGAATGCCCGCATCCCATCGCGGTCCCTAGCAGCATGAGACTCGCAGTCATCGCAATCGGTCTTCTCATGCCCGCGCCCCAGTCCGTTGTTCGCCACGGCACGGCGGCCGTCCCGACCAGTACGGCGTGTCTTCCCGGCCATCGGTTTCCTCCTGCGCGAACCGTCTTGCTCGAGGAGGCGCACTTGCCGAACAGGCAATCGGAAAGCTGACAGCTCTACGCCGGACAGTGAACCGGCGAGGCATTAAGCAGCCAATTCTCAATGATCAATGACCGTTATGACGGAAGTTGACCCTTCCATCTCACTTAGAGTCATCATGCATTCACGGATAGCAATGTCGATGCGAACGGTGGCGGGACATGGCAGGGAATACCCACAGGTCGAACTGTTCCAATGCCCAGAACCCAGGGTGCGTCTGCTCGGGCTGCGGTGGAGCGCTCCATGGCTGGCAAGGATGGACCCAGCTTGCGTGGGGTCCACAGTCGACGCGTGACGATCGACGGCACCGCCTCGAGGACAAGATCGAACGGAATCGGCGCACCGGCGCGCTGAGCCTCAATGCGCGGAACCGGCAGGCCTCTGTTGATCTGGCTCGCCTGGACATCACCGACTACCTGTCGAGGACCAGCCCGAGACCTCCACCCGGCGATCAGTGGCCTGTGCGTGTTGACCTGAGTGACCCGGCCACAACCTCCTCCGACTTTGGGCGGCTGTCGGCTCTGGGTCAGACGATCATGATCGACACGTGGGATGACATTTCAGCAGAGATTGACAGCTGCGTGCAGAACGAGCGCACTGCGCGTGAGGTCAAGAAGCATTTGGCTGATCACACGTGGTGCGGGCTACTCGTCGCGCTGATCCGCTGGATCGAGCAGATTGATCAGGCGGTCCAGTTCCTTTCCGACAGGGGTAAACAATTCGTCAAGGGCTTCGTGGCCGAGCATCTGTCGGGACTCTCGAAGAAACTGGCTGAAGTAGTCGTCGACATTGTGGTCGACAGGGTCTGGTCAGCACTGGCCCGGCTGGTGGAGGCGCACTTCCCGCTGCTGGGCAAGGACACTCTCCGCGTACTTCGGATGCTGGCCCTCTTCACATGCCCCTCCGTGGAGCAGCATCCAGAGGTCTACAAGTACACAGCCAAGCCTTTGATGGGCGACGCGCTGAGGCTTGTTTCCGACGGGATCAAGGCGCAGGCCACCGCCCTCTTCACTGCATGGTGGCAACGGCGCAGTCCCGAAACGCTTGCTTGATCGGCTTGTGCTAGCTCGTCGGCTGGCGGTCGGAAGCCAGGACTCAAGATCCACGACTAGGGATGGGTCTAGAAACAGTCAGGGCCGGTTCTCCGCGAGGAGAACCAGCCCTGAGCTGGTGTTTCAAGGGTCGGGGTGGCCGGATTTGAACCGACGGCCTCTTCGTCCCGAACGAAGCGCGCTACCAAGCTGCGCCACACCCCGAGCGTGCTCAGCAATACTAGCCGACGCTTCGGCCGTCGCGAAATCGGTATCCCCGGTTGGTAAAAGCCCAGGTCAGCGTGGGATCAGCGTCAAAATCGTGGCCTCCGGGCGGCATGCGAAGCGGATCGGTGCCGTCGGGTGGGTGCCCAGGCCCGCCGACACGTGCAGCCAGGCGTCTGAGCCCGGCCAGCGGTGCAGGCCCTTGGCCATTGCGGTCGGGAGGTCGCAGTTCGTGGTCAGCGCTCCGTAGCCGGGGACGCAGACCTGGCCGCCGTGGGTGTGGCCGGCCAGCAGCAGGTTGAAGCCGTCTGCGGCCATCGGGTCCAGGACGCGGGAGGCCGGGGTGTGGGTCACGCCGATGTGCAGGTCCGCTCCCGCTGAGGCCGGGCCTGACACGGACGGGTAGTCGTCGCGGTCCACGTGGGGGTCGTCGACACCCACCAGTTCCACGGAGCGGCCGCCGGCTTTGATCACGGTTCGGGCGTTGTTCAGGTCGGTCCAGCCTGCGTCGGTGAAGGCCGCTCGCAGGTCTTCTGCCGGGAGTTCCACGCCCTGCACGTATTCGCGTTCCGGCAGCAGGTACTGCAGCGGGTTCTTCCACAGCGGCCCGCGGTAGTCGTTCGAGCCGAAGACGAAGGCGCCGGGCAGGTGCAGCAGCGGGTCCAGGGCGCGCAGGACGCCGGGGATCGCCTCCGGGGAGGCCATGTTGTCCCCGGTGACCACCACCAGGTCCGGGTCCGTGCCGATCAGCGCGGCCACCCAGGCCTGCTTGCGGCGCTGGTCCGGCATCATGTGCAGGTCCGAGATGTGCAGGATGCGCATCGGCTCGGCGTCCGGTTCCAGCGCCGGGACGTCGATGCGGCGCAGGGTGAACAGGTTGCGTTCGATCAGCGAGGCGTAGGCGAGGGCGGCACCACCGGCGGCGGTCACACCGGCGGCCAGGGAGATAAAGGGACGCTTGCGCATGGAGGCCAGAGTAGTTTGGGCGTCCATGGGAACGCTGAAAGACCGCTTGAACGATGACCTGCACTCCGCCATGAAGAGCCGGGACGAGCTGACGACCTCGACGCTGCGGATGGCGTTGACCGCTGTGCGCAATGCCGAGACGGCCGGGGACGCCGCCAAGGTGCTCAGTGACGACGAGGTGCTCGCCGTGCTGACCAAGGAGGCGAAGAAGCGCCGGGAGGCGGCGACCGCCTTCGCCGGGGCCGGCCGCACCGATCAGGCCGCGAAGGAGAACGCCGAGGGCGAGATCCTGGACCGCTACCTGCCGGCGCAGCTCACCGACGACGAGATCGCCGAGCTGGTCGCGGGGGCGCTGCAGGCCGGCGGCTTCACCGGCAAGGCCCAGATGGGCCCGGCCATGAAGGCGGCCCAGGCGGCGGTGGCCGGCCGGGCCGAGGGCGGCCGGGTGGCGGCAGCGGTACGCAAGCAGCTCAGCTGACGAAGCACCCCGAAAGCCAGCGGACGGGGCCAGCCGAAGGCTGGCGAAGCACCGCTAGAAACGGGCGGGCGGGCCGCCCGAAGGCTGACCAAGCACCGCCACGGATGCGGCCGGCGGGCCGCCCGAAGCTCGCGAACACCGCCGGGAAACGCAGCGGGCGGGCCACCCGAAGGTGGCCCGCCCGCCGTCGCTCAGCGCCGCCGTCCTGGCGGCTTCGGCTTGTCAGGGGCTTCCGGCTTGTCGTCGGCCTTGCCCTTGCTGATCTCGATGCTGACGTAGCCGTTCTTGATCGTCCGGTTGGGCGGGTTGGTGCCCGCCGCCGTGCCCTTCGGGCAGTCCGACTCGACTTCCTGGCCCACCGAGGCGGTGAAGCCGGCGCTCTCCACCCGGGCTATCGCGCCGGCGATCGTTGCGCATTCCACGCCTGGGATCGAGCGCTGCTCGCCGATCGAGATCTTCGAGCTGCCCGGCTTCTTGAACTGGACCTTGGGTTTGCCCCGCATGTAGTCGGCCATCGTGTTCCAGACCGCGGGGTTCACGATGCCGTGCGACATCCGGTCCTTGTGGTTCTGGTAGTCGGGGTTGACCAGGTAGCCGGCCACCGTCAGCGAGCTGCTGCCGATGATCAGCGCCGCGGTCTTGTCGTTGTCGGTGGTGCCGGACTTGCCGAAGATCGGGTGCCCGATGATGCCGCGGGCCGCGCCGGCCGTACGGCTGCCGCCGCAGCTGCCGAGCTGGGCGTTGTCACCCACCGGGCAGCGGGCCGCGTCCAGCGCCGCGCGAGCGACGTCAGGGGACGTGGCGCGGGTGCAGTGCGGCTTGCCGATGTCGATCTTCTCGTTGGTCCGGGAGATGATCTGCTGCACCGGGGTCGGGTCGCAGTACATCCCGTCGCCGGCGAGCGTCGCGTACGCGTTGGCCATCTCCAGCGGGGTCGAGGACGAGACGCCGAGGGTGAAGGCACCCCACTGGTGGGCGGCGTCCTTGTTCGACGCGAGGTCGATGTCCGTCTTCGTGCGGAACTTCACGCCGAAGCGCTGGGCGACGTCGACCACCTTCTCCGCGCCGACCCGTTCCTGCAGCGGTACGAAGAACGTGTTGATGGAGCGGCTGAAGCCCGTCCACATGTTCGTGACGCCGCCGGCCTTGCCGCCCGAGTTGCTCGGGCAGTAGTAGATGCCGTTGCACGTCGACCGGCCCGGGGCGATCCGGTACTTGGTGATGGCCTTGGCCGGGGCGTTGATCGAGTAGGCCAGCGGGTAGCCGTTCTCCAGCGCGGCCACCAGGGTGAACATCTTGAACACCGAGCCGGCCTGGTAGCCGGTGATGTCGCCGCCGCCGGTGAGCAGCGGGTTGGTGGTGTTCGGGTACGTGCCGCGGATCTTCTTGCGGGCCTTGGAGGGGTCCGAGGAGATCTTGTTCTTCGGGTCCGCGGGGTCGTCCAGCTTGAACTTGCGGTTGGCCGCCAGCGCCCGGACCTTGCCGGTGCCGGGCTGGATGGCCGCCAGCAGCAGCGCGTTCTGATTGTTCTGCGAGATGTGCTCGCCGATGTTGTCCCGGGCGGCCTGCTGCGCCTTGATGTCCATCGACGTCTGGATGCGGTAGCCGCCGCTCTTCAGGCGCCGCTCCCGGTCGTACGTGGTCGCGCCGAAGGCGTCCTGGCTCAGCCACCAGCGGTAGAAGTAGTCGCAGAAGAAGCCCCAGTGGTTCTTGGCCACCGAGACGCAGCCGTTGCCGGGGCGCTTCACCGTGCGGCTGATCTTGGTGTCCGTGGCCTTCTTGGCGTCCGCCGGCGTCACGAAGCCGAGGTCCTGCATCTGCTTGATGACGTAGTTGCGGCGGTCCAGCGCCTGCGGGTAGCCGCTGGCGGTGGTCGGGTTGAACGCGGTCGGGGCCTTCACCATGCTGGCCAGCAGGGCGGACTCGGCGACCGTGAGGTCCTTGGGCTTCTTGCTGAAGTAGACCTGGCTGGCGGCGAAGATGCCGTACGAGCCGTTGCCGAAGGGCGCCTTGTTCAGGTAGCCCTCGAGGATCTTCTGCTTGGAGAGATCCTTCTCGATCTGCAGCGCGTACTTCATTTCGTTGATCTTGCGCTTGGGGGTGTCCTTGGTGGCGTCGACGACCTCTTGCGGGCTGGTCGCCGAGTAGGCCAGCGACATCCGGACGAACTGCATCGTCAGCGTCGAGGCGCCCTGCTGGGACTTGCCGCTCTTGTTGTTGACGAACGCCCGGGCGACACCCTTGATGTCGACGCCGTTGTGCTTGTAGAACTCGTGGTCCTCGGCGGCGATGATCGCGTTCTGCATGTTGATCGAGATGTCCGCCAGCCGGACCTCGCTGCGGAACTCGTCGTAGAACGCCGAGATCAGCGTCTTGTTGTCCGATGCGAAGACCCGGCTGATCTGCGGGGCGCTCGCCTGCTTGAGCTCACTCGGCAGGCTGGCGAACGTCTCTCCGCCGGCCTTGGCCGCGAGGCCGGACATGGCCACGGCGGGGAACGCCGCGGCGGCCACCACCACGCCCGCGAGCAGGCCGCAGATCAGCAGCGAGGTCGCATTGGCGAAGATGTTGTGATCGCGTCTGCGCATCCAGGAGGTCACCTGAGCAGGGTACGCGAAAGATACCCGTGACTGCGTGTCGAGAAGGTCACGGTTCGCCCAGAATGAGTCTGCCTGTTCCGCCGGCCGCGCGTGGCGTTTTCCCAGAATTTTTGCGAACTTCCCGCCGTCCGGTCAGCCCGGGATGTCCGGAACTACCGAGGTATACGTTTTTGAGGGACAACGTTGCGTAATCGCCCGACTACAGAGCATGATGATCCGGCGAGCTATCGCACGACGCCTGTGTGACTTGAGGGGACATGAGTCCGCCGGCGTCAGGGGAAGCAAGGGGGGACGTGAACAGATGGGGATGATCAGCGACTGGCCCAGTATGGCGGCATGTCAGAGTGGCGACCCTGACGCGCTGTTCGTGCAGGGCGCCGAGCAGAACGTGGCGAAGAGGATCTGCCGCAGCTGCCCGGTCCGCTACGAATGCCTGGCCGACGCTCTGGACAACCGGATCGAGTTCGGCGTCTGGGGAGGCATGACCGAGCGGGAGCGGCGCGCACTGCTGCGCCGGCACCCGCACGTGGCGAGCTGGCGGAAGATGTTCGAAGCCGCTCTGCGGGAGAAGGGCGCCGACAAGGTGCTCGTCTCCACCCGCTGATCCTTCAGGACCGGGACACCTGGTCCCGGGACAGGGCAGCACCGATTGTCCGGAGCCCGTCGACGTCGTGCACGTCGGCGGGCTGCGCTGTCACTGCGACAGCCGGGACGTCCGGGAAGGCCTCGGTGAACGTGGCCGCCACCCGTACCTCCCGGTCGATCTGCCGCAGCAGGGCCGCGTGGATGCGCAGCGCGTCCGCGGTCGCCTGCTGATCACCCGCCGCGTCGAGCTCGGCCGCCGCCGCCTCGGCCTCGGCCGGGGTCACGGTCGGCAACGCGGTCTCGTGGGTGCGGTTGAGCACCAGGCCGGCGAGCGGCATCCGCTCCGCGACCAGCCGCTCCGCGAAATACGCGGCCTCCCGGACCGCGTCCCGCTCCGGGGCCGCGACCAGCAGGAACGCGGTCTGCGGGTCCTGCAGGATCCGGTACGTCTCGTCGGCGCGCTGCCGGAAGCCACCGAACATGGAATCCAGTGCGGCCACGAAGCCCGACAGGTCGGTCAGCAGCTGCGCGCCGAGGATCTTCTGCACCGCCCGCGAGAAGATCCCGAACGAGGCCGTGACCAGGCTGAACATGCTCCGGCCGCCGCGCGCCGGGGCCATCAGCAGGCGCAGCATCCGCCCGTCCAGGAAGCGGGACAGCCGGGCCGGGGCGTCCAGGAAGTCCAGGGCCGAACGGGACGGCGGAGTGTCGACCACGATCAGGTCCCACTCGTCGCCCGCGCGCAGCTGGCCCAGCTTCTCCATCGCCATGTACTCCTGGGTGCCGGAGAAGGTCGAGCTCATGGCCTGGTAGAACGGGTTGGCGAAGATCTCCGCGGCCCGCTGCGGCGAGGTGTGCGCCTGCACGACCTCGTCGAACGTGCGCTTCATGTCGAGCATCATGGCGTGCAGCTCGCCGCCGGTCGCCTCGGTGTCGATGCCCTTGACCTGCCGGGGCGTGTTGTCCAGCTCGGTCAGGCCCATGGACTGGGCGAGCCGGCGGGCCGGGTCGATGGTGAGCACCACCGTGCGCCGGCCGTGCTGCTCCGCCGCGCGGAGGCCGAGCGCCGCCGCCGTGGTGGTCTTGCCCACGCCACCGGCGCCGCAGCAGACCACGATTCTGGTGGCCGGATCGGCCAGCAGAGCGTCGACGTCCAGGCGAG
Source organism: Actinoplanes sp. CA-051413 (assembly GCF_050955795.1). Lineage (NCBI taxonomy): Bacteria > Bacillati > Actinomycetota > Actinomycetes > Micromonosporales > Micromonosporaceae > Actinoplanes > Actinoplanes sp. CA-051413. The sequence continues at coordinate 9,598,479 of NZ_CP192100.1, read as the reverse complement.
GGGCGGTCTGATCAGCGGCCACGTTCCGAGCGTACTGACTCGTAGCCCCCCGCGCGGCGTGCAGCACTGCGGTGTGTGGCGGGTCAGACACTCCGGCCGGGCCCCGGGGACCGGCCGGTTCAGGCGCTCAGCAGCAGGTCGGCCAGCTCGTGCAGCCCGTCGAGGTCCACCCCGCCGGCCAGCAGCGGCAGCTCCAGCATCGGGCGGCCCAGCTCGGCCAGCTCCGAGCGCAGCGAAGCCTCCAGCTCCCGGCGGGTCAGGTGGGCCCGGGCCTCGGCGTGCAGGCCGTTGACCGTCGCGGCGTCGGTGGGCAGGCCGGCGGCGGCCAGGCCGCGCTTGAGCTCGGTCTTGGTGATCTTTCCGGTGGCCAGCAGCGGCGGCCGGCTGCCGTTGACGATGATCCGGCCGACCGGGATGCCCAGCGCGGACAGCTCGCCGATCGCGTCCAGGCTCTCCTGGACCGGCATCTCCTCCAGCAGCGTGACCACGTGCACGGCGGTCATCGGGGAGCGCAGCAGCGAGGCCACCCCGTCGCTCTGGGTCTTGATCGGACCCATCTTGGCCAGCTTGGCGGTCTCGGCGGTGACGTTGAGGAACCGTCCGATCCGGCCGGTCGGCGGCGCGTCCAGCACGACCGCGTCGTACACCCGGCGGCCGTCCGACGAGCGGGTCGTCGCCTCCTTCACCTTGCCGGTGAGCAGGACGTCGCGCAGGCCGGGGGCGATGGTGGTGGCGAAGTCGATCGCACCGATCTTGCGCAGCGCACGGCCGGCCGCGCCGAGCCGGTAGAACATCTCGAGGTACTCCAGCAGAGCTTCCTCGGGGTCCACCGCCAGCGCCCGGACCTCGCCGTCCCCGCGGGCCGGGGTCGCGATCCGGCGTTCCGCGTACGGCAGCGGATCGGTGCCGAACAGCTGGGCGATGCCCTGCCGGCCCTCGACCTCGACGAGCAGCGTGCGGTGACCGCCCGCGGCCAGCCCGAGGGCGAGCGCCGCCGCCACGGTCGTCTTGCCGGTGCCACCCTTGCCGGTCACGACGTGCAGGCGCGCCGGCCACTCGTTGCTAGCCACAGATCGAGCGTACGGCGTCAATTCAGCCGGTCACGTCGCACACGAGCCAGCCGGTCTTGCGGACCACGGTGAAGGTCAGCTGCTGCTGGGCCGTCTTCTCGTCGTCGGTGCTCATCGTGAGCTGCACGCCGACCGTGGCCTTCTCGTCGGTCTGCCCCGAGACGGCCGGGTCGTTCCAGCGGAACGAGGGGGCGTCGTACTCGTTCGCGTACCCCTTGATCTGGTCGACCCGGGCCTTGAGCTTCTCCTCGTCGCGCGCCTCGCGGCAGACGACGTCCCCCGCGGTCTTCGGGTCCTGCTGGGTGTAGATCGCCGTCATGAACCTGTTGACCGCCGTGGCCGGGTCGGGCGCGCCCTTGCCGCTCTCGGCGTCGCGCAGCAGCAGATAGGCCGAGACCGTGCCGCCGCCGAAGATCAGCAGAGTGAGGACCAGGGCCACCGCCACCCAGAACGGGCGCTTGTGCTTGCGCGGCGTGTCGAGCAGCACCGTCTCGGTGGCGTGCGGGTCGAACGGCACCTCCCACGGGTGCGGCAGCATGCTCAGCGGGATGGCCTCGGTCGGCTGGTCGTGCTGCACGCCGGGCTGCACCTCGGCCGGCGGCGAGTGCTCCAGGGCCAGGTGGGGCGGCGGCTCGGTGCGCCACTCGCCCGGCTTCTCGTGGCGGGCGTGGAAGGGCTCGGTCGGCGGCGGCTGATGCCACACCGGCTCACCGATCAGCACCTCGGTCTCGGCGGGCAGCACCGAGAAGACCTGCGTGTCATCGAAACCGGGGGCGGGCTCAGCCGGAGCCGGGTGGCCGGGCTCGCCGGGATAGGCGCCGATCGGCGGCCATTCAGGCAGCTCGGCCGGGGGCGGGGCGTCGATGAAGTCGGACGCGGGCGCCTCCGCTGCGGCGATCGACGAGGGCCGCGCCGTCTCGCCCTGCTGCGGTTGCGTCATCGTGCCCCCTCGGCCGGCGGAGTCGGGGCCGCGCCGCCCCGGTGCTCAGCGTAACGAAATCCGGACAGCCGCGAGGCAGCTCCGGCCGCCTGGCTAGGCTGTCGCCGTCGCCGGGCAGCCGCCCGGAGCAGCCCGTACGAGTGACAGGGAGCTGGACGAGCAATGCAGAAGTGGGAGTACGTGACCGTGCCGCTGCTGGTCCACGCGACCAAGCAGATCCTCGACAACTGGGGTGACGACGGCTGGGAGCTGGTGCAGGTCGTTCCCGGACCCAACTCCGAGCAGCTCATCGCGTACATGAAGCGGGCCAAGTCGTGACCACGCCGGTGACGGGTGAGGGCGGCGCCGACGCGTACGCCCGCCTCGCGGAGCTGGGGCTGACGCTGCCGTCGGTCGTGCCGCCGCTCGCGTCGTACGTGCCGGCCGTGCAGTCCGGCAACTATGTCTACGTCTCCGGGCAGCTGCCGATGGTGGACGGCAAGCTGCCGTACGTCGGCAAGGTCGGCGCGGAAGTGACCGTCGAGCAGGGCACCGAGCTGGCCCGCTACTGCGCGCTGAACGCCCTCGCGGCGATCGACGCGCTGGTCGGCCTGGGCCGGCTCGTGAAGATCGTCAAGCTGACGGGCTTCGTGGCGTCGGCCGAGGGCTTCACCGGCCAGCCCGCCGTGGTCAACGGAGCCTCGAACCTCTTCGGTGACGTGCTGGGTGAGCTGGGCCGGCACGCCCGCAGCGCCGTCGGCGTCTCCGAGCTTCCGCTGGGCGCGCCGGTCGAGGTCGAGGTCATCGCCGAGATCGCCTGACCGCCTCGCCGCGTGTGGTTTTGCCGTCGCGTCGTGACCGCCGGTGACCGGATCGCACATCCGGTCCCCGGACGGTCAGCGCAGTGCGACGTACGATGCGGTGCATGGGGGCCGCCGAGGTCGTGGAGTTACCGGCATGGGTGACGCTGCTGCGTGCACACAACGCCGGGCCGATGACGCTGGACGGCACCAACACGTGGGTGCTGCGCGCCCCCGGTGCCGAGCACGGGATCGTCATCGATCCCGGCCCGCTCGACGAGGGACATCTCGCCCGGATCGCCGGACACGGACCGTTCCTGTTCATTCTCGTCACTCACGGTCATCACGACCACGTGGAGGGTGCCGCGCGCCTGTCCGAGCTCCTCGGCGGCACGCACGTCCTGGCGGCCGATCCGAAGCACGGGGTGCTCGCCGGGCCCCTGGGCCGCGACGAGCAGCTCGGCGGCGACGGCCTGGAGATCCAGGTGCTGGACACGCCGGGGCACACCCGTGACTCGGTCAGCTTCCTGGTCGAGTGCGGCGGCGAGCGGGCCGTCTTCACCGGCGACACCATCCTGGGGCGGGGCACGACCGTGGTCGCCTGGCCGGATGGCGACCTGGGGGCGTACCTGACGAGTCTGGAGCGGCTGGCGGCGTACGAGGGTGTGTTGATGCTGCCCGGGCACGGGCCGGCCCTCCCGGATTGCGCCGCGGTGGCCCGGGCCTATCTGGCCCACCGGCAGGAGCGGCTCGGCCAGGTCCGGGCCGCGATCGCGGCCGGGGCGGACTCGGCCGAGGCGATCGTCGAAGTCGTCTACCCGGACATCGCACCAAGAGTCCGTTTCGCAGCGGTTTGGTCGGCGCGCGCGCAACTCGCTTACCTGAGGCGGGAATCACAGCCCACCCCGGAACAGTTGGACCCGCTGTGACCTGTCCTGTGTGTGGAACCGTCGCCGTTCCCGGTGCCCGTTTCTGCCACAACTGCGGTGCCGCCCTGCCCGCCGCGGCCACGCTGCCTGCGGCGGAGCGGCGGATCGTCACCGTGCTCTTCGGCGACCTCTCCGACTTCACGTCCTGGTCCGAGGACCTGGATCCCGAGCGTGTGGGTGCCGTGACCGACCGTGTGCTGGCCGCGCTGGCCGGTGCGGTCAAGACCTTCGGCGGGCACGTCGACAAACTCACCGGCGACGGGATCATGGCCGTCTTCGGCGCGCCGGTCGCGCACGAGGACGACGCCGAGCGTGCGGTCCGGGCCGCCCTGAGCATGCAGCGGGCGGTCCGTCGCGTACTGGACGACGAGCGCGGCGGCGGCGCACCCCTGGGCCTGCGCGTCGGGCTCAACACCGGCGAGGTGGTCGCCGGCATCCAGGCCTCGATCGAGTACACGGTCATCGGCGACACGGTGAACACGGCAGCCCGGCTGGCCGACGCCGCGGCGGTCGGTGCGGTCTACGCGGGGTCGCGCACCTCGGCCGGCACCCGGCACGTCGCCTCCTGGCGGCAGCTGCGGGCGCTACGGCTGAAGGGCAAGCGCGAGCCGGTGCCGGCGTACGAGCTGCTCGGTCTGCACGACGCGCCCGGCACCCGGTCGGGTCTCGGCGACGAGGCCCCGTTCGTGGGCCGCGAGACCGAGCTGGGCCGGGTCGCCGGCCGGCTCGCCGAGGTCATCGACGCGGGCACGCCCCGGGTGATGGTGATGACGGCCGAGGCCGGCATCGGCAAGACCCGGTTCGCGGGCGAGGTCAAGCGGCTGGCGGCCGGTTACGACGTCGGCGCGGGCCGCTTCGCCACCCACACCGGTGCCCGGGTGCTGCGGGCGCGCTGCCGGGCGTTCGGTGAGCGCCGCCGTTTCGCGCCGCTGGCCGACCTCGTGCGCAAGTCCGTCGGCCTGCCCAAGGACGTGGCCGCGACGATGAACCGCACGGTGGTCGAGGAGCGGCTGCGCAAGCTCGTGGCCCGGCTCAGCCGTGACGGCGAGCCACCCGACCTCGACATCGACCGCCTGCTGGCGCTGCTCGGTTACGGCGAGGCCCCGGCCAACCCGGTCGGCCCGGCCGCCGTCGCGGAATATCAGCCCACCGGCGGCGCCCGCCCGGAGACCGAGACCATCCCGATCGCGGTCGCCGGCCTGCTCAGCGCCCTGGCCCGGGAGACGCCGCTGGTCGTCATCGTTGATGATCTGCACGACGCGACCGCCGAGACGATCGACGCTCTCGGCGCGGTGCTGTCGCGCCTCGAAGGGCCGGTCGTGCTGCTGCTGCTCGGCCGCCCGGAGCTGGTCCGGACCGCCGGCGCGCTGACCCGGCTGGCCGACGCCGAGATCCACACCCTGCCACCGCTGCGCGGCGCGGACGCGTCCCGCCTGCTCACCTCCTATCTCAACGGCGGCAAGCTGGTCCAGGCCGACGCCGACCGGCTGCTCGCCACCGCCCAGGGCAACCCGTTCTACCTGGCCGAGCTGGTCACGCTGCTGATGGAACGCGGCGCGCTGATGCCGGCCGTCGGTGCCAACGCCGCCGGCAAGTGGCAGCTCGCCGACGGTTCGATGGGCAGCCAGCTGCTCTCCCGCGACCTCGCGGCGGTCCTCGCCGCCCGCATCGACGCGCTGCCGACCGAGCCGCGCTCGGTCCTGCGCGACGCCGCCGTCGTCGGTGACACGGTGCCCACCGGCGTCATCGAGGCCCTGCGTGAGCGCCGGGCGCCCGCCGACGCCCGGCCGGGTGCGGTGGCGGCCGTCGAGCTCGAACGGGCCATCGACGAGCTGCTGCAACGTCGCATGCTGCACCGGGTCCGCGGCGGATACGCGTTCAGCACCCCGCTGATGCGCGAGGCCGCGTACGCCGGGCTGGGTAAGGCCGACCTGGCCGACCGGCATGCGTACCTGGCCCGGTGGGCCGCGCCCGAGACCGTGACGGCGCTGGGCTACGACGGGGCCAGCCGGCTCAGCCTCGGCGAGAACGAGCGGGACGCCTTCGTGGCGACCCACGCCGAGTGCGCGGTCGAGCTGGCCGACGCGGTCCGGCTGCGTCCCGACGCGACCGCCCGGGACGTGGCCCCGCTGGGGGTGGCCGCCCTGGGCCGGATGGCCCGCCGCGCCCTGGCCAACATCGAACCGGCCGCGTCGATCGCGTACGCGGAACGGGCCGCCGCCATCGCCAAGGACGGCCTGCCGCTCTCCGACCAGCTGGTGCACGCCCGCGCCCTGCTGCGCCTGGGCCGCGCCAACGAGGCCCTGACCTACGGCGAGAAGATCGCCGGCAGCGCCGACGAGGAGCCGGTGTGCCGGGCCGAGGCGTTGCTGGTCGTCGGCCGGGCCCAGGAGGCGCTGGGCGACACGTCCCGGGCCGTCGCGGCCTGGCAGCAGGCGCTGGACGTGGCGACCGAGGCCGAGCTGGCCCCGGAACGCGCCAACGCGATGCGCCGGCTGGGCATGGCCGACTTCCTGGCCGGCAAGCTGAGCCAGGCGAGCAGCCGGTTCGCGGCCGCGTACCAGGTCACGCTCACCGCGGGGGACCGGCACGGGCAGGCCTGGGCGCTGCAGAACCTGGCCTGGGTCACCACCACCCGAGGTGACTTCGCGGGTACGGACGCCGTGCTCGGCCGGGCCGCCCGCCTGTTCGCCGAGCTGGGTGACCCGGTGGGCCGGTCCTGGCTGCGTGGCACCACGGCGTTCGCCCGGCTGCTGGCCGGACGCCTGCACGAGTCGCGTCGGCTGGCCCGGATCTTCCTGCCGTTCGGTGACCGGGTCGGCGAGGGCTGGGCGGTCGGCACGCTGCGGGCGGTCGAGGCGTACGCGGCAGCCGAGCTCGGTGACCTGGCCGAGGCGGACGGCGAGGCGCGCCGGGCGTACCGGGACTTCGCCGCGGTCTCCGACGACTGGGGCCGCGGGCTCGCCCTGGTCGTCCGCGGAGCAATCGCCCGTGGCCTCAACGAGCCCGAGCACGCCGAGGACCTGCTCACCGACGCGCTGGAGTACGCCGACAAGACCGGTCACCCGCTGCTGCTCGGCATGGCCGGCACCCTGCGCGGCTTCGTGGCGTTGCAACGCGGTGACGTGGAGGCGGCCGAGGCGGACGCACGCCGGGTGATGACCGCGGTCGAGCCGCACAACCCCCTGGCGCCGGCGCAGGTCGGGCCACGGGTGCTGCTCGCCGAGGCGCGGCTGCGGGCCGGTGACGCGGCCACCGCGGTGGGGCTGCTCGCCCCGATCGCCAGTGACACCGGCGGCTCGCTGCTCTTCTCCCGCCGGCACGCGCTGGCGTCGTACGCGTCCGCCCTGCTCGCCGACGGTCACGTCGAGGCGGCGGCGACCTGGATCCGGCGCGCCCGCGAGGTGCCGGCCGAGGACGTCCGCAGCGGAGTGGTCGCCGCGATGGTGCTGGCCCGGGTGCACGCGGCGGCCGGGTCGCTGGACCTCGCGCGGGCGGCGGCCGAGGAGGCTGTGCTGCTCGCGTACTCCTCGGAACAGGTCAGTGAACGAGTCGCGGCGGAGGAATTGAGGGATGCTCTCGCCCATTCCATCGTGGAACCGCCGGAATCTGTCGCGTACGCGTCTGACGTGCCGGGATGAAGCTGACGCCCGGTCGCGTATTTTCTAACCCGTGACCGACACCCCGCCTGGCCGTCTCCCCGCGCCGTACGTGCCTGGCATGTCCGGCTTGACGGTTATGGCACGAGGTGGGTACGCCACTGTCTACCGTGCCACGCAGGATTCCGTCGGTCGTGACGTCGCCATCAAGGTCGAGAACAGGACGCTGGACAACGCCCGGGACCAGGCCCGTTTCCTGCGCGAGGCCAAAGCGGCCGGGCGGATGTCGTCGCACCCGCACGTCGTGGACCTCTTCGACGTCGGGGTGACGGTCGACCAGCATCCGTACCTGATCATGGAGCTTTGCGACGGGTCGTACCTGGACCGGATGCGGATCTCCCCGCTGACCGCCGCCGAGGCCCGCGACCTGGGCGTGAAGATCGCCGACGCGCTGGTGCACTCGCACGCCAACGGGGTGCTGCACCGCGACGTCAAGCCCGCGAACATCCTGTACTCGCATTTCAACCCGGCCGTGCTCGCCGACTTCGGGCTGGCCGTGCTCGGCGAGATGCGCGATTCGTCGGTCACCCTCGAGGTGCTCACCCCGGCGTACGCCCCGCCCGAGATGTTCTCGCACGCCGAGCCGTCCGGCGCCGTCGATGTGTACGCGCTCTGCGCCACCCTCTACGCCGTGATGCGCGGCCGCCCCCCGCGCTGGGAGTCCGACCGCAGCCCCAGCCTGATCACGCTGATGGACCTGTTCAACCAGCCCATCCCGGAGCTGCCGGGCGTGCCACGCGCGCTCACCGAGATCCTGCGGTACGGCATGGCGAACGAACCCCGGGCCCGCCCCACCGCGGAGCAGCTGCGCGAGATGCTCGGCGGCGTGCACCTCGGTCAGAGTGGCCACCAGGTCCCGCCGACGGTCTACCGCGCGTCGACGTTCCAGCCGCCCGAGCCGCAGCCGCCCCGCAACCCGCGGCCGGTGCCGCCGGTGTCACCCACCCGGGAGGTGCACGGCGCCGACGAGACGCCGACCGTGCACACCGAGGGCCGCAAGCGGGCCAAGCGCAAATGGCTCTTCGGTGGCTTCGGGGTCTTCCTGCTGGTCGCGACCTCGCTGGGCGGCGCCTGGCTGGCGTCCGCGCACGGCCCGAAGGTGCGGTCGTTCGCCACCCGGCTGGCCGCGCCGGCGACCTCCACCGTGCCCGTGGCGCTGTCCCGGCTCCCCGGCTGCGCCGCTCCCAACGCGCACTGCCCCGAACAGGTGGAGTGCTACACGCGGCGGGCCGACGACGGCCGGACCGCCCGCAAGGTCGCGTGCACCCGGCCGCACAGCTGGGAGGTCTTCGCGATCGGCCGGCTGCCGTCCGGAGTGGAACCCCGCGACCGGGACGCGGTCACCACCGACCCGATCGTGCGCAAGGTGTGCAGCACGGCGACCTTCCGGCGCACGACGACCCGTACCGACAGCACCGAGTGGGCGTTGTCGGTGCTGCCGCCGACCAGCGCCGACCGTACTTTCCGCTGCCTTGCCGGTCAGGGCCGGGACCAGCTCCGCGGGCCGGTGCTGGCCCGCGGCTGAGTCTCCTTACTCAGGGTCGAGCACCGCCAGCAGCTCGCCGGTGTCGACCTCGGCGCCCGGCTGCACCGGCAGTGAGGCGACCACGCCGGCCGACGGCGCGTGCACCGGGTGCTCCAGCTTCATCGCCTCCAGCGTCAGCAGCAGCTCACCGGCGCGCACCCGCTGACCCGGGACCACCAGGACCCGGCGGACCGCACCGGGCAGCGGGGCGATCAGCGAGCCCTCGGTGGTCTCCGGGGCCGGCAGCGGGAAGCGGGACAGCTCACGTAGCGTCACCGAGCCCTCCGGGCTGTCCACGTAGGAGATGTCACCCACCCGGTGCACCTTGAGGCTCAGCCGGATGCCGTTGACGTCCAGGTCCACCCGGCCGCCGTCGGCGTGCACCACCACCGTGGGCGGGTGGTCGTCGAGCGTCGGGGCCTGACCCAGCCCCGCCAGGTCCAGCTCCTCCGGGTCCACCGCGCGGACCCACCAGCCGGCCAGCTCGCCGTGCCGGTTCATCCGGTAGCCGACCTCCACCGGGCCGGCCGGGCCGTCGTACACGGCGGTCTGGGAGCCGGACGGGACGTTGCGCCAGCCCGACGGCAGCGACTGGAGCACCGGGGCGGTCGCCCGCCGGGCCGCGGCGCCGGCCAGCGCGGCGGCCAGGCAGGAGATGCGGACGGCGTCCACCGAGGACAGCAGCGGGGCGAAGACCTCCGGGTGCCGGTCCAGGAAGCCGGTGTCCACGTCACCGACCCGGAACGCCTGGTGCCGCAGCACGCGCACCAGCAGGTCCCTATTGGCGACGACGCCGTGCAGTTGGGTCCGGGTCAGCGCCGACGCCAGCATCCGCGCCGCCTCCTGCCGGGTCGGGGCCCAGGCGACGAGCTTGGCCAGCGTCGAGTCGTGAAACACGCCGACCACGGTGCCGTCCATCACGCCGGCGTCCAGGCGCAGGCCGGGCTGGGGCAACGGGCGGAACGAACCGGCCACATCCGGTACGGCGAAACGGTGCAGCGTGCCGGAGGCGGGCAGCCACGCGTACGCGGGGTCCTCGGCGCAGATGCGGACCTCGATGGCGTGCCCGCGGATCGGCGGCGGACCGGGCATCGGCAGGCTGCCACCTTCGGCCACCAGCAGTTGCAGGCGGACCAGGTCGTACCCGGACACGCACTCGGTGACCGCGTGCTCGACCTGCAGGGTGGGGGTCAGCTCCAGGAACCAGAAGTCGCCGTGCTCGTCCAGCAGGAACTCCACGGCACCGGCGCCCACGAAGCCGATGGCCCGTACCGCGATGATCGCGGCCCGGCACAGCTCCTCACGCAGCGCCGGATCAACCGCCGGGGACGGGGTCTCCTCGATGATCTTCTGGTAGCGGCGCTGCACCGAGCACTCGCGCTCGCCGAACGGCACCACGGCCCCGTGGGCGTCGGCGATGATCGGCACCTCGATGTGCCGCACGTTCTCCACGTACGGCTCGCAGAAGACCGTGTCACCGGTCTCCTGACGGGTCGAGGAGATCGCCTCGGCCAGCGTCACCGGGTCCCGGACCACCCGCATGCCCTGCCCGCCGTGGCCGGTCGCCGGCTTGATCAGCACCGGGAAGTCGGTGATCTCGGCCGGGTCGGTCTGCGTCGGCAGCACCGGCACCCCGGCCTCGGCGACCATGGCTTTCGTCTCGATCTTGTTCTGCACGGTGCCCAGCGTCTTGGCCGGCGGGCCGACCCAGATCATCCCGGCGTCCGCGACCTCGGCGGCGAACCCGGGGTCCTCGGCCAGCCGGCCGTCACCCGGATGGATGGCGTTGACCCCGGCCCGCTTGGCCGCCGCGATGATCAGATCACCCCGCAGGTAGGTCGACTCCGCGGTGTTGCCGGACAGGTGGACGGCGTAGTCGGCCTCGGTGACGTGCGGCGCGTCGGCGTCGGCATCGGAGTAGACGGCGACCGTCTCGATGCCGACCAGGCGGCAGGTGGCGAATACCCGGCGGGCGATCTCGCCGCGGTTGGCCACCAGAAGACGTCGGATCACTGGTCTACCTTTCAGGGACTTCAGGGTCGGAAGACGCCGACGTGCTCGGCGCCCTCGACAGCCGCGCTGTGCACGGCGGACAGGCAGAGACCGAGCACCGTACGGGTGTCGCGCGGATCGATGACGCCGTCGTCGGGCAGCTTCCCGAGCGGGGGTGAACCCTCCGCGGGCCGTTCCACCGGCCAGCTGAACAGGAACCGGGGCTCGTAGGCCCGGCCGTAGATGCCGCCGGCCTCCTCGGCGGGCCGGGCGCCGATCATCAGGGTCAGGTGCGGCACGGTCGACTTGGCCACGGCGTGCACGAGCGGGGCACCGTGCCGCACGTCCGCGGCCTCGTGGGCCTCGGCAGCCGGCGCACCGGTGTACTGCACGAACAGCAGGGACGTGGCCGTCGCGTTGGCGAGCTGGATGAAGTGCACGGCCTTCTGCGTCTCGGCCGGCGAGAACGCCCCGCCCAGGTTGGCCAGCACGCCGATCGGGTAGCCGTGCAGTTCGCCCCAGCCGGTCACCAGCGCGGTGCCCTGGGTCGGCTTGAACTCGTCGAAGTCGCTGCCGTCGAGGATCCGGGCCAGCACCTCGCGCGGCTCGAACACCGTCGCCGGGTCGGCGCCGGCCATGCTCAGCAGGTCCTCGGCGTCGTACTTGGGCGGGTTCGGCGGGAAGCAGCGCGGCGCCGGGCCGCGCTTGCGCCAGTTGAACCGCCGGACGCACTGGCGGGCCAGCCGCAGCCCGTCGCGCTCGTCCTCGGCCAGCTGGTCGGCCGGGCCGGTCACCCCGGCGGGCACCGTGGGCGCGCTGCGGACCTCGGGCGCTGGCCGGCCGTTGGCGCCGGCCGCGCGGACCGGCTGCGGGTGGATGGTGAGCATCTTGGCGTGCCCGCGCACCATGATCGTGTAGTCGGAGAGGGCCGGCAGGTAGGCGGCGTCGCCGGTCGTCGCGCCGAAGACCACGCAGACCGTCGGGACCCGGTCGGCGGTGAGCTGGCTCAGGTCGCGGGCGATCGCCCCGCCCGGCGGCGGGCCGGCCGGGGCGGCCGCGCCGGTGGACTCCACGAGATTGACCAGCGGCAGGCGGTTGACCGAGGCGATCCGGGCGGCCCGCCGGATCTTCTCCACCGTGTACGGGTTGACGGCACCCCCGTCCACCGTCGGGTCGTTGGCGATGACCACGCACTCGACGCCCTCGACCACGCCGATGCCGGTCACCACGCTGGCCCCGATCGGGAACTCCGAGCCCCAGGCCGCCACCGGGGACAACTCCAGGAACGGGCTGTCCTGGTCGAGCAGCATCTCGACCCGTTCGCGGGGCAGCAGCTTGCCGCGCGCGTGGTGCCGGGTCACCCACTTCTCGCCGCCGCCCGCGCGGGCCGCCTCCAGCGCCGCCTCGAGCTCCGCCAGCCGCTCCAGCATCGCGCTACGGCTCTGCAGGTAGGCCGGGTTGCGCGGGTCGATCGCGGTCTCGAGCACGGTCACGGGATCACCTCTGCCCTGCCCTGCGCTGCACGCCCGCCACCATCTTCAAAACCCCGCGCCTCTCACCCGTGTAGTGCCTCTCGACCACCTCCGTAACGAGCGGCCGACCGGGTGCGACACGGATCATGAGAGGGCGGCTTTGTCCCCTGATCAGGTGGGTGGACACGCCGTCGAGGGGCCGCCCATCAGGACGGCCCCTCGTCGTGCTCGTGGTGCTCTGCCGGTCAGACCCGCGCGCGGCGGGCGAGCCTTTCCGGATCCAGGATGATGACGCTCTTGCCGTCGAGCCGCAGCCAGGCGCGGGAGGCGAAATCCGCCAGCGCCTTGTTGACCGTCTCCCGGGAGGCGCCGACGAGCTGCGCCAGCTCCTCCTGGGTGAGGTCGTGCGTCACGCGCAGCACGCCACCGTCGCGGGTGCCGAAGCGGCCCGCCATCTGCAGCAGGTTCTTCGCCACCCGGCCGGGCACGTCGGTGAAGATCAGGTCGGCCAGTGCGTCGTTCGTCCGGCGCAGCCTGCGGGCGAGCACCCGCAGCAGCTGCTCGGCGATCTCCGGCCGGTTGTTCAACCACGGGCGCAGCGACGACTTCTTCAGCCGGGCCAGGCGCGTGTCGGTCACCGCGGTGGCCGTGGCCGTCCGCGGACCGGGGTCGAACAGGGACAGCTCACCGAGCATGTCCGACGGACCCATGATCGAGACGAGGTTCTGCCGGCCGTCCGCGGCCCGGCGACCAAGCTTGATCTTGCCGGAGAGAACGATGTAAAGGCTGTCACCCGCCTCGCCCTCATTGAAGACGATGTCGCCCTTGCGGACCTCGATCGTCTCCATCTCCTTGGCGAGTGCCTCGGCAGCCTCCGGGTCAACGCCCTGGAAGATCCCGCTGCGAGCCAGTACCTCATCCATCGCTGTACCTCCGAATACGCGCTTCGCCGCGCTCGATCAGTCTAGGCGCACGCGGGCCGTAAACGGGCGGGCACCCCTCGATCCAGATCTCGCAGCGTAACCGGTCGTGCCCCGGACGTCGAAAGAATCGTCGCTCTCGGTGAGCAAGGACCGGCCGTTCGACGGTCGACCCCGCTTGTCGGCCGACGGTATCGTCCTCGTCGATGAATTCCCACCCCCCACCGCGCCGCCCGGGCCTGTTCGGCCGCCCCGCCCTCACGATCACCCTTGCTGTCGCCGTGCTCGTGGGCGCCGGCCTCGGTGGCGTGGCCCTGGCCGATCGGAGATCCGACACTGCGGCCCCGGTCTGGAAGGCGCCGCCCGCCTCCGCCGCCGCTCCCGCTTCGGCCTCCCCCGCTTCAGCCTCACCCGGGAAGCAGGAGACGGAATCAGCCACGGTCGAGGACGCGTTCACGTTCTCGGCGACCGGCGACATCATCATGGGCAGCGCGCCCAACAAGCTCCCGGCCAACAACGGCAAGGGCTTCTTCGACTCGGTCCAGGAGGGCCTGAAGTCGGATCTGGTGATGGGTAACCTCGAACAGCCGCTCACCGGCGACACCGGCACGTCCAAGTGCGGCAGCCCGCCCCGGGCCAACTGCTTCGCCTTCCGCTCCCCGCCGGCGTACGCCGAGCACCTGGTCGACGCCGGCTTCGAGCTGATGAACACGGCGAACAACCACTCCAAGGACTTCGGCGCGCAGGGCTACAAGAACACGGTCCAGGCGCTGGACAAGGCCGGGCTGAAGCACACCGGGGCCGAGGGCCAGATCACCGTCGTGGAGGTCAAGGGGATCAAGGTCGCGGTGGTCGGCTTCTCCCCGTACGCGGGCGCGAACAACCTCAACGACCTCGGCGCCGCCCGCACGGTGATCGAGGAGGCCGCGGGGAAGGCCGACGTCGTCGTGGTGCAGGTGCACATGGGCGCCGAAGGCTCCGGCATGGGCCACGTGAAACCGGGCAACGAGCTGTTCTTCGGTGAGAACCGGGGCGACCCGATCAAGTTCTCCAAGGCGGTCATCGACGCGGGCGCGGACGTCGTCGTCGGGCACGGGCCGCACGTGCTGCGTGGCATGCAGTTCTACAAGGGCAAGCTGATCGCGTACAGCCTGGGCAACTTCGCCGGCGGCGGAAAGACGCTCAGCAGCGACGGCGTCCTCAAGTACGGCGGCATCCTGCACGTCACGCTGACCCGCGAGGGTGGGTTCACCGGCGGAAAGTTCCTGTCGACGTACCTGGACAGCACCGGCAAGCCCGTCCGGGACAGCGGGAAAGAGCGCGGCCTGGCCCGGGTCCGGGAGCTCTCGGCCGACGACTTCGGTGACACCGCCGCGACCATCGGTGAGGACGGATCCATCGCGGCGCCCCGGTGACGGGTATGTGACCCGGGGCGGTCGTGGGTGCGACGTACTCTTGCTCGCGTGAGTCGTCCCGTCGTCGCCGCCACCGCAGGTGCGGCCGTGCTCGCCCGGTCGGTCAAGCGCTTCGCGGGGGAGACCCCGATCGGGCGCAAACGCCGGGCCCGCAAGATGGCCAGACTGCTGGCCGAGACCCACCCCGACGCGCACTGCGAGCTCGACTTCAGCAACCCGCTGGAGCTGGCGGTCGCCACCATCCTGTCGGCGCAGTGCACCGACAAGAAGGTCAACGAGGTCACCCCGACGGTCTTCGCCAAATACCGCTCGGCGGCCGACTATGCCGCCGCCGACCGCGCCGAGCTCGAGGTGATCCTGCGCCCGACCGGCTTCTTCCGGGCCAAGACCGACTCGCTGATCAAGCTCGGTCAGGCCCTGCTCGAACGCCACGACGGTGAGCTGCCGGGCCGGCTGGACCAGCTCGTGGCGCTGCCCGGCATCGGCCGCAAGACGGCGAACGTGATCCTGGGCAACGCCTTCGACGTCCCCGGCATCACGGTCGACACCCACTTCCGCCGGCTGGTGAACCGCTTCGGCTGGGTCCACGAGGAGGACCCGGTCAAGATCGAGTTCCTGGTCGCGGACCTGATCGAGAAGCGCGACTGGACGATGCTGTCGCACCGCATCATCTTCCACGGCCGCCGCGTCTGCCACGCCCGCAAGCCCGCGTGCGGGGCGTGCACCCTGGCCACGATGTGCCCCTCGTACGGCACCGGCCCGACCGAGGCGGCTCCGGCGGCGAAGCTGCTGAAGGGCCCGCGCGCGAAGGAGCTGGCGGCCCAGGCGGGCGTCGACCCCGACCTGGTGCCGGACGCGGCGGTCCTGACGCCGGAGGCCCCGTGAGCCGAGTCCGGGGCGGGCCGGTGCTGGCGCGGTGGCTGACGCCACCCCTGGCGCTGCTGCTCGCCGCGTGCACGGCCACCGAGGTGCCGCCCCCGTCACCAGCCGAGGACGCGGCGTCACCCTTCACCGACTGCGCTGCGCTCACCGCACCCCTGCTTTCCTCGGCAGCGCCGTCTTCCGCGGCCCTGCCGTCTTCCGCGGCGCTGCCGTCCGCGAGGCCGTCGGACTCGGCGGGGACCGGGCCGGCTGCTGATCTGCCGGATGTCTCGCTGCCGTGCTTCACCGGTGGTGGTCCGGTCCGGCTCACCGCCCTGCGCGGGCCTGCGGTGATCAACCTCTGGGGATCGTGGTGCGGGCCGTGCCGGGAAGAGCTGCCCGTCATGCAGGCGCTTTCCGACGCCACCGCCGGCCGGCTGCGGGTGATCGGCGTCGACACCCGGGACTCCCGGGACGCCGGGGCCTCGTTCGCCGCGGGCCAGGGCGTGTCCTTCCCGACTCTGTTCGACCCCGACCAGCAGCTGCTCACCGCGCTGGGCAAGGTCGCCCTGCCGGTCACCGTCTTCATCGCCGCCGACGGCAGCCGTGAGCTCTACACCGGCAAGGCCCTCGACAAGCCCACCCTCGGCGCTCTCGTGCGGACCCACACCGGCGTGACGGTGACCGGGTGAGCGGGCGTCCGGACGGCCTCCCCGACTGGTGGGAGCCGCTGCTGACCCGCGTCGGCTCTGCCCGTACCGAAGATTTCACCGCCCTGCGGGCACCGGCCGGCGGCGGCCGGGCCAGCGCGGTCCTCGTGCTGCTCGGCGAGCAGCAGCCGGGCGAGCCCGACCTGCTGGTGTTGCAGCGGGCCGCCACCATGCGTAACCACGCCGGGCAGGCTGCTTTCCCCGGCGGCGCGGCCGACCCGACCGACGCCGACCCGGCGGCCACCGCCCTGCGCGAGGCGAACGAGGAGGTCGGGCTCGACCCGGCCAGCGCGACCGTGCTGGCCACCCTGCCGGAGCTCTACATTCCGGTCAGCCGCTTCGTGGTGACCCCGGTGCTGGCCTGGTGGCACGCCCCGCACCCGGTGCACGTGCGGCAGCCCGCCGAGGTCGCGCATGTGGCCCGGCTGCCCGTCGCCGAGCTGGTCGACCCGGCCAACCGCATCCGGGTACGGCACCCGAGCGGCTGGGTGGGCCCGGCGTTCCAGGTGCGCGGCATGCTCGTCTGGGGCTTCACCGCCGGGGTCGTCTCGGCCCTGCTGGACATGGCCGGCTGGACCCGGCCGTGGCAGCCCGGCCGGCTGATGGAACTGCCCGACACCCCGGTCGCCGTGCCGGCCGCCTCCGACGAGGTGGTCTCGTGACCGTCACTTCTACTCTGAGCGAGTGCTTGTGGTCGATGGAATCCTGATCCTGCTCATGCTGGTCTTCGCGATCAGCGGCTACCGGCAGGGTTTCGTCATCGGTGCGTTGTCCTTCGGCGGGTTCTTCAGCGGTGTGCTGATCGGCCTCCAGGTGGGCCCGCTGATCGCGAACCAGTTCGCGGACGGCACGGTCCGGCTGGTCGTCTCGCTGGTGTCGATCTTCGCGCTGGCCGTGCTCGGGCAGACCCTGGCGGGCTGGCTGGGCACCCGGCTGCGCCGTTCGATCAGCAGTCCGCCGTTGCAGCGGCTGGACGACGCCGGCGGCGCGGTGGTCTCGCTCGTCGCCGTGCTGCTGGTGGCCTGGCTGATCGCCGTACCGCTGGGGTCGACGCCGTTCCCGGGCATCAACAAGCAGGTGCGCAGCAGCGCCGTGCTCAACGGCATCAACTCGCTGATGCCGGAGCACGCCCAGGCGCTCTCCGCCGGGCTGCGCGAGTCGCTGAACACCAACGGCTTCCCGGACGTCTTCGGCGGCCTGGCCCGGACCAATGCCCGCGAGGTCGCCGCGCCGGACCCGGCGCTGGCCAAGGCCCCGGTGGTGGTCAACTCCCGCAAGTCGGTGATCAAGGTGCTGGGCACGGCGCCGAGCTGCTCGCGGCGCATCGAGGGCTCGGGCTTCGTGTACGCCGACGAGCGCGTCATGACCAATGCGCACGTGGTCGCCGGGACCCGCAACGTGCAGGTGGAGACCACCAACGACCGGCTGGACGGCAAGGTCGTGGTCTACGACCCGGAACGCGACCTGGCGGTCATCTACGTGCCGGGCCTGCGGGCGCCGGTGATGCCGTTCGTCAAGAAGCCGGCCGGGACGGGTGCCAACGCGGTCGTGCTGGGCTATCCGCTCGACGGCCCGTACGACGCGCAGTCGGCCCGGGTCCGTGAGGTCAGCAACATCACCGGCCCGGACATCTACGACTCGGGCGACGTGACCCGGGAGATCTACACGATCTACGCGAAGGTCCGCAGCGGCAACTCCGGCGGCCCGCTGGTGGCCCCGAACGGCGACGTGCTCGGCGTGATCTTCGCGGCGGCGGCCGACGACCAGACGGTGGGTTTCGCGCTGACGGCGGCGGAGGCCGCGGGCACGGCCAGGCTGGGCACCGAACGCACCCGAGGGGTCAAGACGGGCGACTGCGCTTAGCCGTCGACGGCGGCCACCGGCTGGCGGAGGATCGTGCGGAGCTTCTCCGGGGCCACCCGGCGGGCGTCGCTGAGGTAGATCTCGTGGTGCCGGCCGACCGGGCGTAGTCCACGGCTGGGCAGCAGCTCGTCGTGCAGGTGGGCCAGGATCGGGCCCTCGTCGTCGTACGAGCCGAGGTGCAGGGTCTGCAGGCAGCGGCCCTCGGCGAGCTCAACGGCCCGCAGCAGGCTCTGCGGATCCCGGCCCTTGGCCTGAGCCTGCTCGACGGCCGCGGCCAGGAGCTGCTCGTCGAGCCAGCCGGGCTGGCGGATCAGCATCCGCCACGCCCAGCGGTCCTTCTCGCGGGTCAGGAAGGTCGTCATGTCGTCGGACCACCACAGGCCTTCGAGGGGCATGACGACGTAGTCGCGGTCCAGCTTGTTCCTGCTCAGGAACTTGGCGGCGTAGGACGCGGTGAACAACGCCTCGACGGCTTGCTGGTAGCTCTCGGAGCCCGGGCGGCCGCTGCCGTCGACGGCCAGGTAGCGCAGGGCGGGGACGTCCACCTCGGCGTACCGGCCGGTCGGTGGGGCGTAGAGGGCCCGCTGGTCGCGCTTGAGGTCAACTTTGGACATCCGAAGCCTCCAGGGACTCGATGGTGCGCCGGACCCAGCCGTGCTCGGCGTCCAGCATGGCCAGGGCGTAGTCGAACAGGGCGGCGACCGCCGGTGGGGCGCCGGCGGCTTGCTGGTCGCGGTGGGCGGTCAGCCGTTCGAGCTCGGCGGTGATCGCGCGGCCGCGGGCGTGCAGGGCCTCGACAGTGGTCGCCCGATCGAGCATCGGTGCGTTGGCCAGGCCGATCAGCACCGGTGGGTGCGGCGGGGACAGGGTCGCCAGCGCTCTGCGGGTGGCCTCGGCGGTGAGCTGCCGGCCGGCGCTGGTCGGCGCGTAGACCCGGCGGCGGGGACTGCCGCCGGTGACCGGGGCGATGAGGCCGTCGGTCTCCAGCTTGCGCAGCAGGTAGTAGAGCGACGAGAAGGCGATGGGGGTCCACTCCCGCATGCCGCGGGCGGCGATGACCTGGTCGAGGTCGTAGCCGTGTCGAGGGCGCTCGGCGAGCAGGCCCATGACGAGCAGTTCGGCGGGGGTGAGCTCGCGACCCATGCCGTTACTCTAGCGCTGGAGTAAAAGTAGGGTGGTCGGCATGTCGACGCCGCACTCCGCCGAGGTTCTGGCGGCCCTACGCGATTTTGTCGCCCGCCTCGACGGGCTGGATCCGGCGGCGCCGCTGGTCGGTGAGCTGGTGGTCGGGCTCGGGGACGAGACTGAACGGCTAACGCTGCGATTGCCGGTGGCCCGGGCGTTGACCGAGGCGCTGCGGGGCTACCACGACCCGCGGGACCGGGGGAGCTGTGCGCACTGCGCGACCGGGCGGCTCGACGACGACTTCGTCTGCCGCGACTGCGGGATCGTGAACGGGCTCTTCGGGCAGACGATCGCCGCGTTCGTCGCCTCGGCGCCGCAGGACCCGGAGCCGCGCGGGATCGGGCCCGCGGGACGCCCCGACGGCACGCTGGGCGACTGAAAACCGCGCTGGATCAGACGACGCGGGCGAAGCGGCGGAACGTGAGGATCGCCGCCACCACCGACACCATGAACAGCAGACCCGCCACTCCCCAGCCGCGCGGGGAGGTCGGGGGCTGAGCATCCCCCGCCCGGGCCGCCGTGCCGTACGCGCCCGGGACGCGAGCGCCCACCACCGCGTTGTTCGGCGCCGACTGGGCCTGGCCCGAGGCCGGGGCGTTGCCGAAGCCGGCGATGCCCGGTGAGGCCGTCGTGTCCAGCGGGTTGCGCAGCACCGCCGGGACCTCGGCGGTCAGTGCGCCCGTCGGGTCGACCAGGCCGTAGCCGTACTGGCCGTCGCGGCCGGCCGGGCCGCGGTCCTTGGCCGTCTTGATGATGCGGTTGACGACCTCGGCCGCCGACATCGTGGGCCAGCGGGAGCGGACCAGCGCCGCGGTGCCGGAGACCATCGGAGCCGCGAAGCTGGTGCCCTGCACCCGCCAGTAGCCGCCCGGGCGGGCGCCGACGAGCTGGGTCGCCGGGGCGGACACCACCGTCTCCTTGCCCGTGATCGACCCCGACCACAGCACGTCCCCGGCTTTCTCCATGCCCGCGACCGCGATCACACCGGGCTCGCGGGCCGGATACCAGACGCCGGACGAGGTCGATGCGTTCGCGTTGCCCGTGCAGGCCACCACGACCACGTCCTTGGCGAACGCGTAGTCCAGGGCGGCCGCCAGGGCCGGGCTGCTGCCGTTGCCGCCGAGGGACAGGTTGATGACGCGGGCGCCGTGGTCGACGGCCCAGCGCACGCCCTTGGCGACGATCAGCGCGTCGTCGTAGCGGTTCTCGCGGTCCAGGACGCGGACCGGAAGGATCTTGGCTTTGGGGGCGATGCCGACCACGCCGGCCTCGTCGTCACCGCGGCCGGCGATGAGGGCGGAGACCGTGGTGCCGTGCCCGACCAGGTCGGTGTCGCCGTCGCCGCCGGAGTCGACCAGGTCGAGGCCCGGCAGCACCTGGCCCTGGAGGTCTTTGTGGCCGGAGTCGACGCCGGAGTCGATCACGGCGACCGTGACGCCGGCGCCGGACGCGTACGTCCATGCGCCCGCCACGTTCAGCGTCTTGAGATGCCACTGCTCGGCGCGGACCGAGTCACCGAGCCAGGGCTCCGGCTCGGTGAGCGGGCCGTTGAGCGTGCTGGGGACCGTGGCGGTGGGCTCGATCTCGGCCTTGGCGGCGAACGCGGGCACGCCGCTGAGGCCGATGCACAGGCCCGCGACGCTGGTGGCGGCGGCGAGCCGGACGGGCAGATGCCGAGTGGGCCGGTATCGGGCGTTCACCAACGGGCACCGCCGCAGGCCCGACGGCGTACGGCATCGTCGCGCCTCGATCGGCGGGACGCACGCGGTGCTTCGCTCACAGCGCTCACTGGCGGCATGACCATTCTGATGATGGACGGTCGATGCTGGGAGATTACTCCGAATCCGCGCGTTGTCGCTGGGGTCTGTCGATGCGGATCGCACCACAGGTGTGACGGTGCAGGTCGAAGGCTAGTACGGCGGCAGATGCGACAACTGGATCAACCGCACTCCCTCACGCCGAGTCATCAATCGACCACGCCCTGGTGGCATCAGGGTCGGCCGGATCGGACCGATGAGCGCGCCCTCATCGCTCGGCCCGGACATCACCAGTCCCGGCGACGACAGCTCGCGCAGGCGCTGGATGACCGGGTCGTACATCGCCCGGCTGGCGCCACCGGCCCGCCGCGTCACGATCAGGTGCAGGCCGACGTCGCGGGCCTGCGGGAGGTACTCCACGATCGGCTGCAACGGGTTGGTCGGGCCGGACGCGACCAGGTCGTAGTCGTCGACCAGCACGAACAGCTCCGGGCCGGTCCACCAGGACCGCTCGCGCAACTGCTGGGCGGTGACGTCCGGGCCGGGCAGCCGGCGTTCCATGTAACCCGCCACGGACTCCATCAGCTCCAGCGTCTTCGCGGCCTGGATGCCGTAGCCGATCCGGTGGTCGGACTCGGGCAGGTCCATCAGGCTGCGCCGGTAGTCGACCAGGATCAGCCGGGCCTCCTCGGGCCGGAACCGGTGCATCACGGTGGTGGCGAGCGCCCGCAGGAACGACGACTTGCCGCACTCGGCGTCGCCGAACAGCAGGAAGTGCGGGTCGCCGGCGAAGTCGATCTCGACGGGCTGCAGATCCGACTCGGCGATGCCGATCGGCAGGCGCAGGCCGGTGGACCGGGCCAGGTCGATGTTCGCGTACGGCAATGACGGCGGCAACAGCCGCACCCGCGGCGCCACCGGCCCGGTCCAGTTGGTCGCGATCATCTTGACCAGCTCGGCCGTCTCGCCGGCCCCGCTCAGCTCGGGCCGCACGGTCAGCAGGTGCAGGCTCTTGTTCTTGTCCGTGGGGTGCTCGACGAGGCCCCGGCCGGCCTTCTCCGGCACGTTGACCGCCGCGCGCCGGTTCACCATCGAGTCGGTCGGGTCGCCGAGGCGCAGCTCGACCCGGGAGCCGAAGAGGTCGCGGATCGCGGGGCGGAAGTCCATCCAGCGCGGCGCACTCGTGACCACGTGGATGCCGTACGAGAGGCCGCGGGTGGCGATGTCGGTGATGACGCCCTCGAGCTCGTCGTAGTCCTTGCGCAGCGTGGTCCAGCCGTCGACCACCAGGAACACGTCGCCGAACGGGTCGGTGTCGGCGCCGTTGTTGAGCCCGGCCTGGGCCGCGCGGCGCCGCCGGTACGACGACATGGAGTCGATGCCCAGCTCGCCGAAGCGGGCCTCGCGCTCAGTGAGCAGAGTGGAGACCTCGCCGACCGTACGCCGCACGCCGACCGAGTCGAGTCGTCCGTACACGCCGCCGACGTGGGGCAGGTCTTTGAGCGTGCCGAGCGAGCCGCCACCGAAGTCGAGGCAGTAGACCTGCACCTCGGCCGGGGTGTGGGTCAGCGCGAGCCCGCAGATGAGCGAGCGCAGCGCGGTGGACTTGCCGGACTGGGCGCCACCGACGACGGCCACGTGCCCGGCGCTGCCGCTGAGCTGGAGCCACATGACATCCCGCAGCTGCTCGCGCGGCTTGTCGATCAGCGCGATGGGCACCTGCAGGGCGCCGTGCAGCTCGGGGTTGGCGAAGGCCAGGCCGCGGACCGGGTCGACGGTCACCGGGCCGAGCAGCTCGTCCAGGGCGGCCGACTGGTTCAGCGGCGGCAGCCACACCTGGTGGGCCGGCGGCCCCTGACCGTTGAGCCGGGCCACCATGACGTCGAGCAGGCTCTCGCCGGCCGGCGTCTCCTCGGGCACGGGCTTGGACGGCTTGACCGGCTTCGGCGCCGGCACGTAGTGCGTCGAGTAGGACAGCACCTGTGGCGCCGAGCCGTCGCGGGTCGCGCCGGGACCGCCGCCGCCGGCTTTGCGGAACGCCCCGGACACGTACGCGGCCTTGAACCGCACCAGCGGCTCGGTGCCGAACTTGAGGTAGCCGTGGCCGGGCGAGCGCGGCAGCTCGTACGCGTCCGGCACGCCGAGCACGGCCCGCGATTCCAGCGCCGAGAAGGTCCGCAGACCGATCCGGTACGACAAATGGGTGTCGAGGCCGCGCAGCCGGCCCTCTTCGAGTCGCTGGCTGGCCAGCAGCAGATGCACGCCGAGCGAGCGGCCCAGCCGTCCGATCTGGACGAAAAGGTCAATGAAGTCCGGCTTGGCGGAGAGCAGCTCGGAGAACTCGTCACAGATGACCAGCAGCGACGGCAGCGGTGACAGCGCCGCACCGCCGGCCCGGGCCTTCTCGTAGTCGCGCAGGCTGGCGAAGTTGCCGGCCTTGCGCAGCAGCTCCTGGCGCCGGAGCAGCTCGCCGTCGATGGCGTCCACCATGCGGTCGACCAGCGGCAGCTCGTCGGCCAGGTTGGTGATCACGGCGGCGGTGTGCGGCAGCCGGTCCAGCGAGGAGAAGGTCGCGCCGCCCTTGAAGTCGACGAGCACGAAGTTCAGCGTCTCGGAGGAGTGGGTGGCGGCCAGCGCCAGCACCAGCGTGCGCAGCAGCTCGGACTTGCCCGAGCCGGTGGCCCCGATGAGCAGGCCGTGCGGGCCCATGCCGTCCTGCGCGGACTCCTTGAGGTCCAGCTCGATGGCGCCGCCGTCCGCGCCGAGGCCGATCGGCACCCGCAGCTTGTCCCGGTTGGGCCGGGGCAGCCAGGCCTGGGCGACGCTGAACGAGTCCGGGTCGCCCAGGTTGAGCAGGTCGGCCAGGCCCATCTCGGTGGCCATCGGGGTGTCGGAAGAACGCGACATGGCGGCCAGGCGCAACGGTGCCAGCCGGCGGGCGACGGCCTCGGCCTCCTCCTCGCTGAGCCGGTCCGGCGTGCCGACATCCGCGGCGTGATCCATCGCGTACGTGTGCAGCTCGTGCTGGCCGCTGCCCGGCTTGACCTCCAGCACCAGCAGCGAGCGGTCCAGCAGCCGGGGCGGTACGTCGTCGAGGTCCAGCACCGTGACGCCGTCGATGCCGTCGTCGAGCTGGGTCGCGCCCTTGAGGTCGGCGCCGTCGAGCACGATCACCACGTGCGGGCCGTTGCCGCTGCTGCCGGCCGGGTTGAACCGGGGCCGGTTGCCGATCACATCCTCGAGCAGCTTCTCCAGGTCAGGACCGGCGCTGGCGACGAGCCGGACCTGGCCGAGCCGGTCGGTGCGCGACGGGTGCAGGTTGTGCGGCAGCCACTTGACCCATTCCCACATCGCGCGGCGCTCGGGACCGGCGCAGACGGCGATGATCAGGTCGTCCGGGGCGTGGAAGACCGCGAGCTGGGCCAGCACGGCCCGGGTCAGGGCGCGCGCGTCGGCCTCGCCGGTAGGACCCTGCCCGCGCATGAAGACCCGGGCGAAGCCGCGCAGCGAGACCGCCACCGGCAGGTCCGGGACCACCGAGTACGCGTCCAGGAACCGGCGCAGGGCGCCGGCGGTCATCGGCTCGAGATCCTCCAGCGGCCGGGTGACCGGCGGGATCAGCGGCGTGGCCAGGGTCTGCGGGCCGACGGCGAGCCGCACGACCCCGAAGTCCGGGTCGGCCGAGCGGCGCTCCCAGACCCGGTGGCTCTCGGCGGTCGACCAGAGCTGCTGCGGGTCGGGGTGGCGGTAGAACAGGCCGATGCGCTGCCTGCTGGCGGTGTCGCGCACGCGTCGGCGCAGGCCGGACAGATGCCGCAGATACTCCCGGCGGGCGGCCATCATCTCGGCCTTCTTGGGCCCGCCGCTGCCGCCGAAGGACGTGGCCAGCATGGCCAGCGACGAGACGCCGAACAGGCCACCGACCACATAGGAGAACGCGCCGCCGCCACCGCGGCCCATCATCATGGCCATCGCGACCGAGCCGCCGAGCATCGGCAGCACCATCATCGCCTGGGTCCAGCGGCCGCCGACGGCCTGCGGGATCTCGGGCGGCGGATCGACGGCGAGCTCGCCGGTCGGGATCTCCGGCGCCGGCCGCCGGGCAGCCCGCTTGATCACCACCGTGCTCATACCGAGAGTGTCCCTTTCATCCGCAACCACCCGCCTTGCGCACATCATCCACTTTGGCGAGTGGTGGCTGTGCCCCGTCCGCATGACCAGCGACCGGTCACCGCGCAGGGCTCATGGTAGGTAAAGTCCCCTCAGTTCCGCAGCCTCCCCGTCCGACCACCCCGCCCCCACCCTAAAGTCGACTGAAGGCTTACCACCATCGATGGGAATAACGGCATGAGCGTGGGCTTGGCCCGAGTCACGATCAGCGCGCCACAGCGCCGGGTCGACGTGGCGCTGCCCGAGCACGTACCGCTGGCCGAGCTGCTGCCCGAGGTCCTCCGGCACGCCGGCGAGGGCCTGGCCGACGACGGTGAGAAGCACGGCGGCTGGCTGCTGCGCCGCACCGACGGCGTCGCGCTGGCGACCGCCCAGGGCCTGTTCCCGCAGGGTGTGCGCGACGGCGAGGTGCTGCACCTGGTGCCGGCCCGGGACAACTGGCCCGAGCTGGAGTACGACGACGTCGTCGAGGCGATCGCCGAGGGTGCCCGGCGCCGCGGCACGATCTGGTCGCCGGCCTCGACCCGCACGGCCACCCTGGCCGGCTGCGCGGTGCTGCTGGCCATCGGCCTGCTCGCGGTGCTCGCGGCCGGACCGGCCTGGGGCGGCGCGGCCTTCTTCGGGCTCGGCGTCGGCCTGCTGCTCGCGCTGGCCGGCATCACGGCCTCCCGGGCGTACGGGGACGCGCGCGCCGGGGCGGTCCTCGGCGGCTGCGCGCTGCCGTACGCGTTCGTCGGCGGCGCTGTGCTGATCGCCTCCGGTGACCCGGTCGGCGTCTTCGCGCTGCTGTCCTGGATCGGCGGCCCCGAGCTGCTGACCGGCTCGGTGGCGTTGCTGCTGGTCGCCGCCTTGGGCGCGGTCGGCGTGGCTGCGTCCCTGCGGGTCTTCACCGCCGGCATCATGATCGGCCTGTTCGGAGCGCTGACCGCTCTCGTCGCGCTGCTCACCTCGGCCGCCGGCGCTGCGGCGATCCTGCTCTCCGCGCTGGTCTGCGGCATCGGCGCGCTGCCGCTGCTGGCCATCCGCCTGGGCAAGATGCCCACCCCGCCGGTGACATTGCCCACCGGAAGCGAGGCGGAGCAGAGCTTCACCGGCGCCCCGGCCCGCAGTTCGGCGATGGACGCGGCGCGGGAACGCCCGGACCGGGCCCGGGTCTTCGCCGCGGTCAGCCGCACCGAGGAGTCGCTCACCGGCCTGCTGATCGGGCACGCCCTGCTCTGCGTCGGCGCCTTCGTGGTGCTCGCGTCCGCCGGTGGCCTGTCCGCGCAGATCCTGACCGGTCTCGCTGTGGCCGCGTTGCTGCTGCGCTGCCGGCTGTTCGTCACCCTGCGCCAGCGGCTCCCGCTGATCTCCGCCGGGTTGTTCGGGCTCTTCACCCTGGGGGTCGACCTGCTCTGGGGCGCGGGCGAGGCGATGCTGCTCGGCCTGGGCGTCACGGTCCTGCTGGTGGCGCTGGCCGCGGTCGCCGCGGGTGCGACCTGGACCCGCCGGGCCCCGTCGCCGTACCTCGGGCGGGCCGCCGACCTGCTGGACACCCTCGCGGTGGTGGCGGTCATCCCGGTGGCGTGCGCCGTCATCGGCCTCTACGGCATGGCCAGCAACCTCAGCATCTGATCCGGCCACAAAAAACGCGGCGGCCGAGCAAAAGCCCGGCCGCCGCGTCTTTCTGTCAGATCAGTGACCCTCGTCGTGGTGCTCGGCGGCCTCCGCGCGCTTGAACGACGCCCGGATCTCCTCCTCGGCCTCGACGCGGCCGGTCCAGGTGGCGCCCTCGACCGACTTGCCCGGCTCGAGGTCCTTGTAGACCGTGAAGAAGTGCTGGATCTCCATCCGGTCGAACTCGCCCAGGTGGTGGATGTCGCGCAGGTGCTCCTGGCGGGGGTCCTCGTAGGGCACGCAGAGGACCTTGTCGTCGCGGCCCTTCTCGTCGGTCATCCGGTACATGCCGATCGCCCGGGCCCGCACGAGGCAGCCGGGGAAGGTCGGCTCCTGGATCAGCACCAGGGCGTCCAGCGGGTCGCCGTCCTGCCCCAGAGTGCCCTCGATGAACCCGTAGTCAGCCGGGTACTGCGTCGCGGTGAAGAGCGTCCGGTCCAGTCGGATCCGGCCGGTCTTGTGGTCGACCTCGTACTTGTTCCGCTGGCCCTTGGGGATCTCAACCAAGACGTCGAAATCCATCGTTCGCTCCCTTGTTAGCCCCGCAGTCGGACCCGGCAGGGCGTGGCGACGGAGCGGGAGCAGGAATCGGCCCCGAGGATCCGCGCGCACCGGTGTGCCGGATGTTTGTAGTCTCCCCTAAGTCTGACGCCAAGTACGGAGGAGGGGCTCGTGGGGAGGCAAGATTCACAGAACACTCCTGAGTACGACGGCGTGTCAGGACCGGAAAACGGTCATTCGCCGGTAGGACGGGCCAGTGTGCCGCCGGCCGCAGCGCCGGTGACACCGCCGGCGCCACGTCCCGCCGGGACGACGTACGGCCGCGCCTCGGTGCCGCTGAACATCGCTCATCCGCAGCCCCAGGCTGCTCAAGGGCCCCCTGCGCCCCAGCCGGCCCCGGTGACTCCACCGCCGGTGCAACCCCCGGCCGACCCGCCGGGTCAGCCCGGAAGTCCGGCACCAGGCCCGGCCGTTCCCCCGGTCGGGGCGCCGGCAGCGGCGGAGCCGGGTACGGGTAAGTCGCGGCGTACCGTCGTCTTGTCGCTTCTTGCAGCCCTCGTGCTGGTCGTGGTCGCCGCGGCCGGAGTGCTGGTGGTCCGGCCCGGTCCGGTGGACGGCTGGCTGTCCGCGGACCCCGCCTCGAGCCCCTCGGCGGCCCCCACTCCCGACCCGACGCCGACGCCCGTGCTGGCCGCAGCCGACACCTCGGGCACCGCGCCCACCGCGGCCGGGGTCCGCGCGGCGATCGCGTCGCTGCTCAAGGCCGGCCCGCTCGGCCCGCAGGTCAACGTGTCGATCGCCGACGTCGCGACCGGTGAGTCCCTGTTCGAGCAGAACGCGGACACCATGACCACGCCCGCCTCTACCACCAAGCTGCTCACCGCGGCCACCGCGCTCGCGGCCCGCGGCCCGGCCTACCGGCTCGCCACCCGCGCGGTGGCCGGCGCCCAGCCGGGCGAGGTCGTGCTGATCGGCGGGGGCGACCCCACCCTGTCGGTGGGGGCGAAGGGCCAGTTCCCGGGCGCGGCCCGGCTGGAGAAGCTCGCCGCCCAGGTCAAGACGGCACTGGGCGGGCAGGCCCCGACCAAGGTCACCATCGACACCTCGCTGTACGAGGGCCCGCTCACCGCGCTCGGCTGGGACGGCGATGTCATCGGCGGCGGGCAGGTGGCCAAGATCCAGTCACTGATGACCAACGCCGGACGGATCGAGCCGGTGCACAACGAGTTCGGCGGCGACCCCCGCTTCTCGGACCCGGCGCTGGCCGCCGGCCGGGCCTTCGCCAAGCAGCTCGGCCTCGCGCCGGGCAAGGTGGGCAAGGGCAAGGCGCCCGCCGCCGTCGAGTCGGGCACACCCTCGGCGGCGCCGTCCGCGGCGGCCGGTGCGGCCCCGGCCCCCGGCGCGGAGCTGGGCAAGGTCGAATCGCCGCCGCTGGTGCACGTGGTCGACTGGATGCTGGAGCAGAGCGACAACGTGATCGCCGAAGCGCTGGCCCGCCAGGTCGCGCTGGCCGCGGGCAAGACGCCGTCCTTCGAAGGGGCGGCCGAGGCGATGGTGGCCAAGCTCGGCGAGCTCGGCCTGCCGGCCGGCGAGGCCGCGCTGTCCGACGCGAGCGGCCTGTCCCGGCGCAACAGGATCAGCCCGAACCTGCTGACCGAGACGCTGAAGCTGGCCGCCAGTGGCAAGAATCCCGAGCTCAGCGCCATGTTCGGCGGGCTGCCGGTGGCCGGCTGGTCCGGCACGCTGCGGACCCGTTTCGTCACCCCGGCGCCCAACCGGGTGGGCCAGGGCCTGGTCCGGGCCAAGACCGGCACGCTGACCGGGGTCAACACGATCTCCGGCCAGCTGGTCACCGCGGACGGCCGGCTGCTGGTCTTCGCGATCATGGCCGACCGCACCGGCGAGTCGGTCGCCGCCCGGCAGGCCCTCGACAAGATCGCGGCCAAGCTGGTCACCTGCGGCTGCACCTAGGGGTTTTCTCAGGGCAGGCGGCTGGTCGGACGCGGGTACGGTGGACGGCATGGCGCAGTTCGTTGACTGGGATCTGGCCGCCGCCACCGCGGGCGCGCTGTCGAAATCCGGACCCGCGGTGTCCTACGAGGAAGCCACGCAGGTGGTGGCGCAGCTGCGCGATCTGACCGAGGAGGCCGCGGGACACGTCGCGGCCTACACCGGGCTCACGGCCCAGGTCGAGGCCCCGCCGGTGCGGGTCGTCGACCGCAAGGACTGGGCGGCGGTCAACATCGCCGGCCTCAAGCACGTGATCATCCCGCTGGTCACCCGGCTCTCCGGGGACAAACAGCCCGGGGCGGTCGCCGACGCGATCGGCTCCCGGGTCACCGGCGTGCAGGCCGGCACGGTGCTGGCCTACCTCTCCGGCCGGGTCCTGGGCCAGTACGAGGTCTTCTCCGCCGAGCCGGGCCAGCTGCTGCTCAACGCCCCGAACATCGTCGAGGTCGAGCGCAAGATCGGCGCCGACCCGCGCGACTTCCGGCTCTGGGTCTGCCTGCACGAGGTCACCCACCGCACCCAGTTCACGGCCGTGCCGTGGATGCGCGGCTACTTCCTCGGCGAGGTCCAGGCGTTCGTGGACGCCTCGCAGAACGGCGAGCACATCCTCGAACGGATGCGCCGCGGAGTGGCCACCCTCTCCGACGCCCTGCGCGACCCGGACAGCCGGTCCTCGGTCATCGACCTGGTGCAGACCCCCGCGCAGAAGGCGGTCCTGGACCGGCTGACCGCGCTGATGACGCTGCTGGAGGGCCACGCCGAGTTCGTCATGGACGGGGTCGGCCCCGAGGTCATCCCCTCGGTCGAGTCCATCCGGGCCAAGTTCAACCAGCGCCGCGAGAGCGGCAACCCGCTGGAGAAGGCGATCCGCCGGCTGCTCGGCATCGAGGTCAAGATGCGGCAGTACGCGGAGGGCCACAAGTTCGTGCACGGTGTGGTCGAACGGGTCGGGATGGCCGGCTTCAACAAGATCTTCGACTCGCCGCTGACCCTGCCCCGGCTGGACGAGCTGGGCGACCCGGACGCCTGGGTGGCCCGGGTGCACGGGCCGGTCGGGCTGGCCTCCTAGCGGTCCCGGCCGTGGCCAGGATCGCGCCGTCGGTCGCGGCCGTCCGCAACGCGGTCCGCCGGGCGCTGCGCCCCGGCGCGGGGTCCGGCGCGGCCGGGGAGCTCGTTCTTGTCGCGTGTTCCGGTGGGGCCGACTCGCTCGCTCTCGCTGCCGCGACGGCCTTCGTTGCGCCCCGGCTCGGGCTGCGCGCTGGGCTCGTGACCGTTGACCACGGATTGCAGGAGGGCTCCCCGGCCCGGGCCGCCGCCGTCGCCGACTGGGCGCGATCGGCCGGGCTGGCCCCGGTGGAGATCGCCACGGTCGACGTGGCCGGCCGTCCCGGCGGACCCGAGGCCGCCGCCCGGGACGCGCGCTACGAGGCCCTTTCCTCCGTCGCCGAGCGAAACCACGCGGCGATGGTGCTGCTCGGGCACACCCGCGACGACCAGGCCGAGACCGTGCTGCTCGCGCTGGCCCGGGGTGCGGGGCCGCGCGGGCTGGCCGGGATGCCGTACCGGAAAGGTGTCTTCGTCCGGCCGCTGCTGGACGTCACCCGGGCCGACACCCGCAAGGCCTGCGCCGCGCTCGGGCTCGCGGCCTGGGAGGACCCGCACAACACCGACCCCGCGTACACCCGGTCCCGGGTCCGGGCCGACGCCCTGCCGGCGCTGATCGCGGCGCTGGGCCCCGCGGTGGTCGCCAACCTGGCGCGGACCGCCTCGCTGGTCGCCGCAGACATCAGCTATCTCGACGGTGTCGCCGCCGAGGCCCTCGGCGCGTGCCGGTCGGGCGAGGGTCTCTCGGTGAGCGACCTGGCCGCGTTGCCGGCGGCCATCCGGAGCCGGGTGCTGCACGCCTGGGCCCGCGAGCTGGGTGCGCCGGGCGCCGCCCTCTCGCACCGGCACGTTCTCGCGCTGGACGCGCTGGTGACCGACTGGCACGGCCAGGGCCCCACGTCGCTGCCCGGGGGGATCGTCGTGGGTCGCCGAGCGGGTGACCTGGTGCCCGCCGGCTTGTGACAGTTGTCACTGTCCGTGCTCCCGGTCCGGACGCCGGGGCCTGATTCGCCCCATAACCAGCGCTTGGACGGGCACGGACCGCTGCCCCCGGCCACGACCGGCCACGTTCATGCGGCACGCTAGGCGCATGGCAGACGGCTCCTGGTACGACGCCGACATCGACCGCGTGATCATCTCCGAGGAGCAGATCCGCGAGAAGACCGAAGAGCTGGCCAAGCAGGTCGCCGCGGACTACGCGGAGGCCGAGGACGGCATTCTGCTGGTCTGCGTGCTCAAGGGCGCGGTCATGTTCATGGCGGATTTCGCGCGTGCGCTGGGCCGGCAGGGCCCCTCCTCCGAGATGGAGTTCATGGCCGTCTCGTCCTACGGCTCCGGCACGACCTCCTCCGGGGTGGTGCGCATCCTCAAGGACCTGGACCGCGACATCACCGGCCGGCACGTGGTCATCGTCGAGGACATCGTCGACTCCGGCCTGACCCTGTCCTGGCTGATGAAGTACCTGCAGTCCCGGCAGCCGGCCAGCGTCGAGGTGGTGGCGCTGTTCCGCAAGCCGGACGCGATCAAGGTGCCGGTGCCGACGAAGTACGTGGGCTTCGACATCCCCAGCGAGTTCGTGGTCGGCTACGGACTCGACTTCTCGGAGCGTTACCGCGAGGTCCCGTACGTCGGAGTGCTCAAGCCAGAGGTGTACGCCCGTAGCTGAACGGTCTCCCAGCCGACTCTCAGGAATCGGCGGCATGGTCCGTAACCGGGCTGTATTGTCCGATTCTGTGCCTGTTTAGCCGGGGCTCCGGCATGAACAGGGGGTGACCGGAGGGGTCCCGGAGGCCGGGCTGGACCAGTCGCAAGAGGCGGCCACGGTGTACGGTCGAGTGACCGATGGCGCAGTGTCACAAGCGCCGGAGGGGTCGGATCGGTAGCGGTCGCACCGGTGGGGTTTGCCGGAGCGGCTTCAGGTTATCGATGCGGCAGTGTCTCCACCGCGGGGAAAGCCATCATCGGCGCCCGGTGGGCGGAGGCAAGTCAACCCAGGTGACCAGGACGCCGATCAGGAGGGTCCGGGCGCATCAGGCGCCCGACAACAGTATGGAACGTACGCGTTTCTTCCGCCGCCCGGTGGTCTGGATCATTCTGGTGATCATCGGTGCGATTGCGCTGAGCTCATTCTTCACCAGTGGTCCGAGCTACCAGCGAGTTGATACTTCCGTCGTCCTCGAGCGACTCAACCAGCCCGGCATCAAGAAGGTCATCCAGGAGGACAAGGAGCAGACGCTCCAGCTCGAACTGGCGACACCGGAGCGGTTCGACGGCAAGTCCACGGACAAGATCGAGACCCAGTATCCGTACGAACTCACGGATGAGATCTGGGCCGACGTCCAGGAGGCCAAGGCCGCCGGCCGGATCACCGGCACGGTCAACGCCACCGTGTCCGGCGACAGCATCCTGCTGAGCCTGCTGGTCAACCTGCTTCCGATCGCCATCCTCGTCATCCTGCTGCTGCTGTTCATGTCGCAGATGCAGGGCGGCGGCTCCCGCGTGATGAACTTCGGCAAGTCCAAGGCCAAGATGCTGACCAAGGACATGCCCAAGACGACCTTCGCCGACGTGGCGGGGGCCGACGAGGCCGTCGAGGAGCTCCAGGAGATCAAGGACTTCCTGCAGAACCCGGCGAAGTACCAGGCGCTCGGCGCCAAGATCCCCAAGGGCGTGCTGCTCTTCGGCCAGCCGGGCACGGGTAAGACCCTGCTCGCCCGGGCCGTCGCGGGTGAGGCCGGGGTGCCGTTCTACTCGATCTCCGGCTCCGACTTCGTCGAGATGTTCGTGGGTGTCGGCGCGAGCCGGGTCCGCGACCTGTTCGAGCAGGCCAAGACCAACGCCCCGGCGATCGTCTTCGTCGACGAGATCGACGCGGTCGGCCGGCACCGCGGTGCCGGCATGGGCGGCGGTCACGACGAGCGTGAGCAGACGCTCAACCAGCTGCTGGTCGAGATGGACGGCTTCGACACCAAGGGTGGCGTCATCCTCATCGCCGCCACCAACCGGCCGGACATCCTCGACCCGGCGCTGCTGCGCCCGGGCCGCTTCGACCGGCAGATCCCGGTGGACAACCCGGACATGGAGGGTCGCAAGGCCATTCTGCGGGTGCACGCCAAGGGTAAGCCGTTCACGCCGGACGTCGACCTCGACTCGGTGGCCCGCCGCACGCCCGGTTTCTCGGGCGCCGACCTGGCCAACGTGATCAACGAGGCCGCGCTGCTGACCGCCCGCAACGAGAAGCGCGCGATCTCGAACTTCTTCCTGGAAGAAGCGATCGACCGGGTCATCGCCGGTCCGGAGCGCCGCTCCCGCGCAATGAGCGACAACGAGAAGAAGATCACCGCTTACCACGAAGGCGGGCACGCGCTGGTGGCTTACGCGCTGCCGCACTCCGCGCCCGTGCACAAGGTGACGATCCTTCCCCGTGGCCGCTCGCTGGGGCACACCCTGGTCCTGCCGACCGAGGACAAGTACACCCAGACCCGGGCCGAGATGATCGACACGCTGGCGTACGCGCTCGGCGGCCGGGCCGCGGAGGAACTCGTCTTCCACGAGCCCACCACCGGGGCCGGCAACGACATCGAGAAGGCCTCCGCTCTGGCCCGCGCCATGGTCACCCAGTACGGCATGAGTTCCAAGCTCGGCGCCGTCAAGTACGGCACCAGCGGCGACGAGCCCTTCATGGGCCGCAACATGGGCCACGAGAAGGACTACTCGGATTCCGTCGCGGCGGACATCGACTCCGAGGTCCGGGCCCTGATCGAGCTGGCCCACGACGAGGCCTGGGAGATCCTGGTCGAGTACCGCGACGTCCTGGACAACATGGTTCTCGAGCTCATCGAGAAGGAGACCATCACCCAGGACGACATGAACCGCATCTGCGCCCGCGTGCAGAAGCGGCCGCCGATGGCCCCGTTCAACGGCTTCGGCAAGCGGCTCCCGTCCGAGGCGCCGCCGGTCCTCACCCCCGCCGAGCGGGACAAGCTCAAGGCCCAGGCGGAAGCCGACGGCCAGGTCGCCGTGGGTGGCGTCAACCCGAGTGCGGGCAGCACGCCGAACGGCTCGGTGGAAGGCAACCACTGATCACCGACGGCAGCTCGACGGAGCCCGGCGACTCCGACGAGCCTGACTACCTCGCCGCGCGTCTGGTCGACGGCAAGCTCACCGGCACCCCGGTCGAGCAGGCCGTCGACCTGGCCCGCATCGAGAAAGCGGTCCGGGAGATCCTCATCGCCATCGGTGAGGACCCGGATCGCGACGGTCTCCAGCGCACCCCGGCCCGGGTGGCCCGGGCCTATGCGGAGCTCTTCGCCGGTCTGCGGGTCGACCCGGCCAAGGTGCTGACCACCACGTTCGAGGCGAACCACGAGGAGCTCGTGCTCGTCCGCGACATCGAGCTCATGAGCCTCTGCGAGCATCACCTGCTGCCGTTCAAGGGTGTCGCGCACATCGGCTACATCCCCGGCGTCGACGGCCGGATCACCGGCCTGTCCAAGCTGGCCCGGCTGGTCGAGGTCTTCGCCCGCCGCCCCCAGGTGCAGGAACGGCTCACCTCGCAGATCGCCGACCTGCTCATGGAGAAGCTCGCGCCCCGGGGCGTCATCGTGGTGCTCGAGTGCGAGCACATGTGCATGGAGATGCGCGGCATCCGCAAGGTCGGCGCCCGCACGGTCACCTCGGCCGTCCGCGGCGCGTTCCAGAGCGACGGCAAGGTCCGCGCCGAGGCGATGGCGCTGATAAACGCGCGCTGATCGCCGGCCGGTTCGCGATACTGGCGCGATGCTGGAGAAGTTCAACCCCACCGGTGTGCACAAGCCGCCCGGCTACAGCCACGTCACGATCACCTCGGCCGGCCGCCTCGCCCACCTGGCCGGCCAGTGCCCCCTCGACGTCACGGGCAAGGTCGTCGGCCCGGGCGACTACGCAGCCCAAACCGACCAGGTCATTGCCAACTGCCTGGCCGTGCTCGCAGCGGCCGGTGCGAAGCCGTCTGACGTGGCCCGCTCGGTGATCTATGTGGTCAGCACGGAGTCGGCCGTGCTGGCCGGCGTGTGGGACAGGCTGATGGCCTCCGAGCTGGCCCCCGCGTTCACCACGGCGAGCACGCTGCTGGGAGTGGCGGCGCTCGGCTTCGGCGGCCAGCTCGTCGAGATCGACCTCACCGCAGCCCTGCCCGACTAGACCACGCCGGCGGCACCGGCCGCGCCGGCGCGGCGCGGCGAGCCGGTGCACGGCCGCCGCGACTGCCTCGCTAGACGATCATGCGGTAGGCGTCGGCGCTGTCCATCGCTGACCGGGCCAGGGTCTGGGCCTCGTCCAGGCGGGTGCGGGCCTGTTCCAGCTGGGCGATCGCGGTGGCCACCGACGGATGGAACGATCCGATGGCCGTCATCCGCAGCAGGGCCAGCGCGTCGTCCAGCTGGTCCGTGACCTGCTGGATGCTCGCCACCGCCCGCTGCGTGCCGTCCACGGACGCCGCCACGTTCGCCTTGACCTCTTCGACGCTGGCCATGTCAGCCCCTCCTCACCGGATGAACGCGAGCAGGCCGACACCCATGCAGGTCAGCAGCACGGGCGTCAGGCATGCGATCGCGCCGACGATCGGCGTGCGGTCCACCTTCGCGGGGCCGCCGCCGTAGACGAAGCCGATCGTCAGCCAGCCCAGCCCGAACGCCAGCAACGGCATGCTCAGCCCGCACAGCAGCGCGTACGTGGGCAGGGAGCCGGACGGGGCGATCAGGTAGAGCACGATCTGGACGATCAGCACGGCGGCGGCGAACGGCCCGTACACCAGCAGGTTGCGGGCCCACGGCCGCCACGGCGCCGCCGGCCCGGCCCCGTTGAGCATGGCCGCGTCGGCCGCGTCCGCGGTGCCACGCGCCTGCCGCAGCGCCGTCAGGATCGCCTCGGGGCCGGCCGCGACGCTCTGCGCGGCCACGGCGCGTTCGCCGGGTTGCGCGGTCAGCGAGGCCACCGGAACGCCCAGGTCCTGCACCAGCCGGGCGCGCTGCGGCGCCAGCCGGGCCCGGACCGACGCCAGCTCCTGCTGCGCGGCCTGCAAGGTGGCCGCCTGCTCGCCGGCAGCCGAGCTCGCCGCCCGGCGCACCGCGTCAAGACGCTGCGCCGCGGCCACATACGCCGCCCACGGCCCGGCGACAGCCTCCGGTGTCGCGCCCTCGGTGCGCTCGGTCATGCCTGGTCACTCTCGGGCTCGACGAACGGCACGATCGTCACCGTACGGTCGGCGTGCCGGTCGTGCAGCAGCGCGCGGTTCTCCCGCGGCTGCCAGTCCAGCGATTTGCCGACCATCATGCAGACGTCCTGCTGCGGCACGTTCAGGAAGACCAGGCCGGCCACGTCCTCGCGACCCGCACTGCCGCCCGTCTCCTCGCTGAACCGGCGCAGCCCGCGCCACCACGACAGCAGATGCACGCCGCGCCCCGGCCCCTCGCGCAGCACCCGGCGCAGCGACGGCAGCGTCCCCGGGCTGATCGCGTCCATGCCGAACACCACCCGGTAGCCGGGCCGCTCAACATCCATCTCCGCGGCCAGGCCGGCCGCGTCGACCACGACCACCTCCTGGCGGTGGCCGATCTCGACGGCGAGGGCCTTGGCGATCTCGTCGCCCTCGGCGACGAGCGAGGAGATGACAAACCTGGTGGTACGGGGTGAGTGGAACGCCGCGACACTGCGGGCCGCCGCCTCCAGCACCTCGGCACCGTCCGGACGCGAGCCGAACACCGCCAGATGCCGCCCCGGCGACGAGTCCAGCGGGAACGCCGCGGACGACAGGCCGACGTCGATGACCCGGCCGAGCAGCGCCGCCGGGCGTCCACCGCGACCCGCGAGCGCGGCCCGGTAGGTGGGGTCGTCGGTGAGGTGCTGGCGGGCGTAACCGGCGAAGATGCGCGGCGGGGTGGCCTCAGGGTCGCGGGCGCCCCACAGCTTGTGCCGCAGGTCGCTGAGCACGGCCCGGTCGGCGTGCGGGTCCGGGAAGCGCACGATGCGTTCGTGGCCCCGGGTGGCGCCCCGGGGGCCGCCGAGCCCGCCGGCCGTGTTGACCACCGCGGTGCCCAGGGGCAGGCCGGCCGCGGAGTCGTTGGTCGGCTCCAGGACATCGCCGCCGCCCGGGAGCGCGATCCGCACCGGGAACTGGCCGAAGATCGAGTCGCGTTTGGCGTACAGGGCTTCGACGCCGAGGACGGTCTGGCTGGCCAGGATCAGGTGGATGCCGTACGAGCGGCCCTTGCGGGCGAGCGACTCCAGCAGCTGGACCGCCTCGCCGGCCATCGGGTCGTTGCCGGCCAGCAGCACCTGGAACTCGTCGATGACGCAGAGGATGCGGGGCATGGGACGCCCGCGGCCCTCCTCGACGGCGACCGCGCGCAGATCGGCGAAGCGGGTCACCCCGGCCCGCTTGTACGCCACCGACCGCCGGGTCATCTCCGCGTCCAGCTCGCGCAGCACGGCCAGGCCGTACTCCCGGTCGGACTCGACGCCGACGGCCCGGGCGTGCGGCAGCCAGGTGCGGTCCCGCTGGGTCGGCACGAACTCGGCGAACGAGACGCCCTCCTTGAAATCGAGCAGGTAGAGACCCAGCTCGTCGGGGCTGTAACGGGTGCCGAGCCCGTACAGGACGTTGATCAGGAAGGCCGTCTTGCCGGCGCCGGACCGCCCGCCGACCATCCAGTGTGGAGTCAGATCGTTGAACCACAGCACCAGTGGCGTGTCGCCGTCGTGACCGACCGTGGTGCCGATCCCGTCGGCGGCGTCCCCGGTCCAGATCTCCTCACCCGGATCGGGCAGCAGATCAGCCAGCGTCACCTGCGAAGCCGCGGCGGAATGGGCGGCCAGCTCCCGGCACACCGCGTCGACCAGGTGCGGCGGCGGATCGTCGTCCAGAAAAACCGGGGCATTCAACCAGAGGGCCTCCGGGATGGACCCGAAGGTCGCCCCGGGCGGGTCGCCGACCACCGCGTACGGGTTGCGCAGCGAAACCTGGGTGGTGCGGGGCAGCGGCGCCTGGGTCGTCTCCGCGGTCAACGGTGGCGGCGGCCAGCCGGCCACGATGAGATGCAGGCCGGACTCGGGCCCCTGCTGCGCCAGCGCGGCGATCCGGACCAGGTCGGCGCCCTCGGTCAGCTCCGGCAGGCTGGCGATGACCAGCAACATCATCCTGTCCCGCCGGCCTCGGCGAACCGCACCGCCGCGAACGGGCCGCAGCCACTTCTCGGCCTCGGTGAGCACATCCCGCAGCTGCGCGCGATCGGTGGCGGTCGGGGACAGCAGACCCGCGTCGGCGAGCGCGGCAAAAGGGGAGAAGACGGTGCCTCCGCCCGTACCGTCGACGGCGCGGACCAGCAGCGACCCGGCGGGCGCGGTCGCGAGCAGGCGCAGCAGCAGGCAGCGCAGCAGTCCGGCGACCCGCGGGTCGCGGGCGTCCGCGTCGACGGTGAGATGCCCGGTGCCGAGCAGCGGGATGATGGCGGGAAAACGAGCGTCGTCGAGCGGCTGCGCCATCCCGAGCCGCACGAACTGCGGCGGATAGGAGCCACCCAGCGGTGTGGTCGCCGACTGGGCATCAAGCGGCGCGCCGAGCCAGCCGGGAGCCAGCTCACTGGCGGCGGCCCGCAACTCCTCGGCCAGATGATGCTGCTCGAGCGGGTCGACAGCGGACGGCCCCTGCGACTCCAGCGCCGCGGCGGCCGCCTCAACGGTGGCCTCCGCCTGGCGGTGCAGGGCAGCGGCCTGATCGATGCGCCGCGTCGACTCCACCGCCTCACCTCCGTGTGTGCGCTCAAACCGTACCTTGCAGCGGCCGCAGGACCACGTCGCGCAGCCGATGCGCAATTCTCCCAGTACGGGCAGAGCGCGCCACCCGCCGGGCTGCCCACCGCCGGTCCACAGCGGAACGCACTAACCTCATAGGGGTGCAGCCCCCGAACCCGACCCCGCAACCCGCGGCGCCACCGCCCGCGGCAGGAAAGCCGCGAAACCGGCGACTCCGGCTCATTCTCGCGATGGGGGCGGGGATTCTGGCGTTGCTGTGTTTGGGCGGGGTCGGCGTGTTCATCTCGTTCTACGACGAGGCGACAAAAATCGAAAGAAGCAAGCCGGACGCGGTGGTGGACCAGTTCCTCCGCGCCTACCTGGTAAACCGGGACGACAAGGAAGCAGAGCTGTTCACCTGCAAAAATGGGCTCGACCTGACGCATATCGAGGCCTTCCGGACGGATCTGCAGAGCCGTGAGAGCCGGTTCTCCATCAGCATCCAGGTGGTCTGGGAAGGACTTCGAGTGTCCACGGCAGGTACGCGCGGAACCGTCTCCGTCGATCTGACCCGGACCCTCTCCGATGACAGCGAAGAGATCACCAAGCCGTGGGAGTTCGCGATGGTGGACGAAGACGGCTGGCGGGTATGCGGCGCTGTCGAGGTTTCCTGAGGGCCTATTCCACCCAGAGCAGGTGCACCGGGACTTCCAGCGTGGGTGGGATTCTGCCGCTCCACGCCCAGCGATACCAGTCCAGCTCCGTTGCCACCCGAGCGCAGATGTCGCCGTCGTCGCTGGTGTGCAGCTCGGTGACGGCCCGGAGGTCACGGCGCTCACCGCCGTCCTCCAGCAGCTGGATCACCCGGCGACCGGTGAGGGCGCTGGCATCCAGGGCCGCGATCGGATTCCGGCGGGGCGGCTCGTCGAGGGACACCAGGCGGGAGACGACGTCGCCGGTTCCGATCGCCGGTCCGGCCATCCCGAGTTCTTCCACCCAGACCCGCTCGACCGGCACGAGAGGCGCGAAAACCTCGGTCTGCTCCGCCTCGGCGCGGTACCACTCGGCCTCCGGCATCACCGGCACATAGGTCCGGCTGCCCTGCACGACCTTCTCGTCGGCGCGCAGGTCGCCCCGCCATCCGTGACCCGGCAGACCGATCAAGACCCGCCGGCCGCGTAGCTGGCCGCCCATTATGGCCGGAACGGGTGACAGGGGGCGCGGCGGATCAGGGGTCCACCCGGAGCCGGCGAACGGGTCGGGCATCGGACTGCCGGTCATTGGGAGGCCCCGAGCGGGGAGCCGTGCTGCGCCATGAACTGGACCGGGTTCACCGCGCTGGCGCTGGAACGGTCGTTGTTGAGGTGCACCTCGAAGTGTAGATGCGGTCCGGAGGAGTTGCCACTCGTACCGCTGAAAGCCACGACCTCGCCGGCGGCGACCTTCTGGCCCACCTTCACAGTCGGACGGCGGACCAGGTGGCAGTAACGGGTCATGATCTTGCCGGCGTGCCGGATCTCCAGCATCCAGCCGCAGCCACCTTTGCCGGGGTACCCGGGCACGTCACAGTCCTGCTTCCCGCTGAACGTCTCGTCGCACTTGATCCGGGAGATTACCCCGCTCGCCACCGAGCGGACCGGATTGCCGGAGCCGATGATCAGGTCGACGCCCTGGTGGCGTGGCCGGTCCGCGGTGCGGAAGCCCGATCCCACCACCATCTTGTCCTTTTTCTTCAAGCCCTTGCCGCTGGTAGCGAGAGGGCTGGTCCAGCCGGAAGCGGAAATCTGGCCCAGCGAGGGACAGACCATGGCCAGCGAATCCCCTACCGCGTTGGCCGCACCGTCGGCCAGCATGTTCACGATCTGGGTCGCGATCGGCTCGTGTTTCGCATAGGCGCCGGGATAGGCGCTGATCTGCACCCGCTGGGCGGCTCGGGTCAGCGGCAGCCTGTCCCAGTTCTTGACCTTCCTGAGCTTCTCGTAGAACTTGGTCGCCGCGTAGACCGGGTCTCTGACCTGTGCCGGCGAGCCCCATCCGCTCGTGGGTCGCTGTTGGAAGAGCCCCAGCGAATCGTGGTCGTTGCGCTTGCCGAGATGACCGAGATTCCGCAGGTTCGATTCCTGCATCGCCGTCGCCACCGCGATCACCCAGGCACGCGGCGGCAACTTCAGTTGTTTGCCGACATTGATGATGACTGCCGCGTTCTTGACCTGCTCAGGGCTGTACTGCCCGACGCGGGGCAGTTTGCCGTCTGGATCGATCGGCCCGTCGGCGCCGCAGTCGGTACTGAGGAGATTGAGCTTCTCTTCCTTGTTGTCGAACCCGCCGAGTAGCAGTGCGCTGACTGCGCCGCCGCAACACAGCAGAGCAAGTGTGGCGGTCAAGGCGATGAGCAGAGCCACCCCGCGCGGCCGCGGCAGGTTCATGGGCCCTCCCAATCGACGTCGTCCACCAACCAGCGCCCGTCCGGGGCCACCAATTGCAGAGTCAGCTTCCCGGAGTCGACCGTCACGACCGCGTTGACGAGGCCGTCACCGATCGGCACCATGGCGGGCCGGCCGATCACCTTGTCGGCCGGCACGTCCGCCGGATCGACTCCGTTCAGCTCATCGGCGAGATCCGGGGTCGCGTTGGGGACAAGCCCGTTGTGCCAGGTCTTCGCGGACACGTTCTTGTGGTCCACCCAGGCCGCGGCAAAGGCGTAGGCGACGGCCTCCGGCTCGGCGCTGCCCGGGTTGGTGGTGGGCGACGGTGGCGGATCGTCATCGACGATGACCCCGTCGTCATCGTGGCTGGGATCGATGCTGGCGATCGGCGTGTCCGTCGCAGTATCAGTCAGCGGCGAGGCCGTGGTTCCGTCCGAGAAGATTCGCCCGACCCCGACGATCGCCAGTACCAGTACGGCGATCACCAGAGCAACGCCCCAGCGAGAGCGGAAGAGCCCGGTGAGGCTGCGCTCGAGAAACCTGGGCACGGGCGGTCACTTCGCCTCGGTGCGCACGCGCGGCGCAGCCGGCTCTTCGCGGGTGGTGTTACCGGTTTCTGGCCGGTAGATCGCAAACGAGGCCGGCCGTTCCGCCACGTCGGGTTCCGTCCAGGTTGAGGAACGGCGCTGTCGCGCGGCCGACGCTGTGACCGGGACGGGGGAGCGATCGCCAGTTTCCGCGGTCTCGCGGTTCACTTCGTTACCGTCCGGGCGTACTGCCGGAGCACTGCCCCCTCGGTCAGGAACCAGGGCCGGTGTTTGTCCACCACGTCCGGTCGAGCCGTGCGAAGGATCTTCCAGCCGGGCCTCGGGGCGCAGATTGCTCTGATCGACGTAGACCGTGCGGCCCTTTCCGATCAACGGCTCGTTCGTGCCGCCGGCGTCCACCACGTCGAGCTTGGCCGCTTCCTTCATGTCGCGGAAGAACCTTCGGTGCCAGGACCCGGCGGAGGTGATCGCCGCGGTGCCGTCCTTGCCGCCGAGCTGAGTGATCCGCCGGTACGGCCGCAGCAACAGCCATCCGACCACGCCGGTCAGCCAGACCAGCACGACCTGCAGCCAGCCGGCCAGGCTTGCAGTGTTCATGATCAGATCGACGGCGAACAGATAGATGGCGGCGCCGGTACCGAAGATGGCGATGTTGAAAACCGCCGCCACCACCGCATTGCCGAGCCGTCGGATGCCCGAGCTGGCCGGCCGCAACAGCCCGAGAGTGCCCAGGATGGGGGCGGCGATGACCGCCCACCGGAAGATCAGGAAGCCCAGCAGGACGAGCACCGAAGCGGTGAGGTCGAACATCGCGAACATGACGGCCGCCAGCACTGCGATGAAGCCGGCGCCGATCCGGTCCATCCCGTTGGTACCCTGCAGGTATTCGTAGGCCTCCGGGTCCTCTGTCTTGATCTGTTCGGAGACCCTCTTCCACTGGTCGCTTTTCGCGGTCAGTGTCGCCGGCCGGGTGTCCGGATTCTGCCGGATCCGCTCGGCATCGCGCCAGCTGAGCGAGCGGGCGTCGTAGAGGGCCCGGCCGTACTTCTGCGCTGTCGGGCTGTCGGCCGAGCCGAGCAGACCACGGAGCCAATTGCGGTACAGCATCGTCTCGGTCGAGATGTCGCTCGCCCGCACGGCCGGTGGCCTGTTGTCCTTGCACGCCTCGGCTTCGCCCAATTTACAACTCGTCGCACTGCCGGTGGCCGGACGTGGTCCTACCGCGTCATGCACGACACCAAGCGTTGTGATCAGGGTCTGGTCGGCGATGTTGGCCGACTTGACCGGCCAGGCGGCGATCGCGGTCACGGCCACCATGATCAGAATGGCCCAGCCGGCTGTTGTCGTTGCCGCGCCCATGTCGGCCTGCTGCGAACGCCAGATCAGATAGAGACCGACGACCGCCAACGTGATGACGCCGAAGACGCTGAACACCTTTTCGTAGACCGCTTTGGTGGCCTGGTCGACCAGCGGGTCGGCCCAGCCCCAGAGCGCCTGCGGGTCCCAGGCGCGCTCCCGCAGGGCGTTGGAGGCACCGATCACCGCCGTGGCGACCATGAACTCGCCGTTGGCCACCGTGGTCTCGAACTTGGATTCCGGCTCGGTCAGCGTGGACGCACAGCCGCCGTCGAGGTCGAAGGTGGTGTAGCTGTAACCGGCGTAGCCGTACTTGCTGTAGACGCCCTGCGGGCCGGGCTGGGTGGAAGATGCCGGGCGTTCGGCGAACCAACCGGCAAGACCAGAATCGGGAGTATTGGGCGTCGGCGCCTTGAGGCAGGTAGCGCGCTCCGCCGCCACCTCGTTCAGCCGCTTGACGCAGCCCGGGATGTCATTGCCCCACTCCTCGACGTTGCAGGCGCCGCCCGGCGCTCGCAATGGTCCCGCCGTAGCGGCTGATGGCGCGGCCACCGCCCAAGCGACACTCGCCACCACCGCCACGAGCATCACCAGCACCAGCGCACATCCCCGCCGTACCATCTCAGACCTCCAGGTCGGACAAGGACGGAATCGCCGTCGGCGTCGCCTTCGCGGCCGCCGGGGTCGTGTCGAGGTAGTCCAGCAGGCCGTCGACGTACGACACGTCGACCCGGACCTTCTGCACCCGGCCGTCGACGTCGCGCATCACGAACTCACGGAAGCCCAGGCGGGCCGACGATGAGGTGTCCGCCTGCGACAGGGACGCCAGTGTCGCCTCGTAGCCGTCGTGAACCGGGACCCGGAGCAGGCGCAGCGCTTCCGAGGCGATTTCCTGGTCCTCGGCGATGCGGCCCACGAAGACTGTCGACACCAGGTTCTGCACGTCCAGGCCGAGGATGTCGCGGGGGTTCTGGGAGGCCACGAACGCCGCGAGGTTCCACTTTCGGGAGTCGCGGGCGAGGCGGACCAGGAACGACCGGCCGGAGCGCCAGCCTTCCATGAAGTGGGCCTCGTCCAGGCCGACCATCTTGCGGGAGGCCATCGAGCCGCCGTAGCAGCGGCGTA
Source organism: Actinoplanes sp. CA-051413 (assembly GCF_050955795.1). Lineage (NCBI taxonomy): Bacteria > Bacillati > Actinomycetota > Actinomycetes > Micromonosporales > Micromonosporaceae > Actinoplanes > Actinoplanes sp. CA-051413. Next base: position 9,553,737 of record NZ_CP192100.1, on the reverse strand, counting down.
CGGCCAGGCGGTGGGCCGTGTGCAGCATCGGCAGCGCCAGGGATTCCTCCGCCGACCAGTACTCGCGTTCGATCTTCATGTCCGGCAGGCGCAGGCCCGCCATCGTGATGACCGTCAGGGCCGAGTCGGCGCTGAGCAGGTGCGCCGGGGGCCGGCCGAAGAACAGCAGCGCCAGCGGCATCTCGGCGGTGTCCAGGAGCAGGTTGGCCAGTTCCTTGCCGTCGTCGTCGAGGCCCTGCAGGCAGGCGATGACGTCGTCGAGGGTGGAGGTCTCCTCGGCCGGCACCTGACGGACCGCGTGCCGCAGCAGCGTCGCCGTGGACGCCTCCTTGGCCACCTGTGGCGGGACCAGCATCGAGCAGATGTCCTGGACCAGCATGCGGCGCTCGGCCCGGGCGTTGGAGACCGCGATCTCGTACTCGCGGTCGCCGCCGGGGCCGGCCGGGAACTCGCTGCGGACCGGGGTCGGGATCAGCGCGTACGGCGCCAGCGTCCCCTGCTCCGAGCCGGTCAGGTTCAGCACCCGCGAGTACGGCTTCAGCTCCGGCATCGCGCACAGCCGGGCCAGCGGGCCGGACGGGTCGAGCAGCGTCACCTGCACACCGCGGCGCGCGTTCAGGTAGCCCAGCGCGCCCATCAGCGTCGACTTGCCACCGCCGGGCTCCGCGACCAGCACGCCGAGGCCGGAGCGTTCCCGGACCTCCATCGGGAAGTGCAGGTCCAGGAAGACGGGTCGGCGGCACGTTCCCGACGTACGCCCGATCAGGTCTCCCCGCCGGTCACCGACCGTCGACGCGGCCTGCGGCAGCGCCGCGGCCAGCAGTTTCACCGGCATCCGGCGCACGTAGCCGGTGTTGGCGATCGGCTCGCCCGGGATGAACTCGCGGGCCAGTTGGTCCTGGTTCTTCGGGTGCTGCAGCGAGATGCGCAGCTCGCGGGAGTAGAGCTGGATCAGGCGCCGGGCCCGTTCCAGGCACTCCTCGCGGGTGCGGCCACCAACGGCGATCCGGTGCCAGCCGTGCGCGCGGGCCGACTCGACCGGCAGTCCCGTGGTCATCTCGTCGCCGATGACCAGCGCGCGCTTGGCCAGACGCTCCAGCTCGGGCGGGGCGTCGATGCCGTGCTCGGCGTAGTCGAGCTGCTGCGAGCGGATCATCCGGAGCCGATGCTCGAGGTTCTTGAACGAGCTGTTCGAGCCGAGGATGTCGATGCGCGAGGAGAGCTCCATCGGCCACGGCAGCCGCTCGTGGAAGTGCATCCACGGCTCGTGCTTCTCCGGGATCTCCAGCGGCTCCATCCGGCCCACGGACAGCACGGCCACGTGCCGTTCCTCGCCGGTCATCCGGTTGACCAGCTTGACCGTCGAGCCGTACGGGGTGCGGTAGCGCTCCACCTGCTCGGTCAGCGCGAGCAGGTCACCGCGCTCCCAGTGGCCGTTCGAGATCGGCGACAGCGGGCCGGGCGGGGACATGCACAGCGCCACGGAACGGAACAGCAGCCATTCCAGCTCCTGCGGGGTGACCCGCCGGCCGCGCATACCGAACGCGTTCAGCACCTCGTCGAACTGCTCGACCGTACGGCCGAGCTTGCGTCGTTCCCCGTCGGAGGTGCCCTTGCCGAACATCCGCAGGATGCGCTCGGAGAAGGTGTCACCGAGCGAACGCCGGGCGAACGTCACGCCCAGGTAGGTCTGGCCCTCGGCGTGGTTGACCGACAGCAGGTGCCGCTGCGCCGCCACGAGGTGGTCCGACCAGGAGGTGGCGCCCGAGACGTCGGGCAGCGGCTTGGCCGTGTGCGAGTCGACTGTGCGGGCCCACTCGTCGGCGGGGAACGGCCGGTTGGTGCGCCGCAGGTGCAGCCGGAAGCCGGCCAGGCCCGCGTACTGCTCGGAGATCGCGGAGAGCAGCGCCTCGCGCTCGGCGTCGGGGCGGAACGCCCAGCGGACCTCCGGCAGCGAATACCACGCCGTCACCGTGCTCTGGGTGAACGTCAGGTGCCCGGCGATCTCGCTGATCTCCAGCTCGATGCTGGGGTCGCGGTCGCTGAACTTGAGCTTGTGCGGGCGCAGCGGCGCCGCCTTGACCTCGTTCTTCTTCGGCCGCACGGCCGGCAGGTTGGCCGGCTCCTTGCGGCGGCCGCGCCGCTTGGCCGGCGCCTTCTCCGGCATCGGCGCGGGCAGGTCGGTGCGGGCATCGGCCTCGGCCGGCGCGCCCGGGTGGTACGCCTCGACGGCCGCCACCGGAGTCACCCCGGGCCCCGCGGTGGTCTGCCACAGCGGGAGGCTCTGGACGGTCTGCGGTGCCGTGATCGGGGAAACGCCGGGGTGGACGTCGTCGGGCCAGTCCTCGAAGTCGGACTCCGGCGCTTCCCGCTCGTCGTAGAAATCGGCCTGCGGCCCGGCCGGCGCCCGCATGAAGGGCGAGACCGGTGCATCGGCCGGCGAGGTGCCGGGCCCGGCACCGTTCGACGACGGTACGGCCGGCAGCGCAACCGCCGAATCCCCACCGCGGCCGGACGGCTGCCCGTTGCGGGCCGAGAGTTGCCCGTTGGGACCGGAGGGCTGCCCGTTGGGGCCGGAGGGCTGCCCGTTGATGCCGGCGGCGGAAGGCTCGGTGAATGCCGGCGTGCTGACCTCAGGGCTGGGGGCAGCGCCCTGGGCGCCCGCTCCGCGCCCCGACAGGGCCGACACGGACCCATCGGTAGCGGCCGCGAAACCGCCGGGCGCCGCCGTGGAACCAGCAGGACCCGAGCCGGCAGCGCCCGAAGCGGGCCCGGCAGGACCCGTAGCGGGTCCTGTGGCACCCGACGAAGACTCGGTGGAAGCGGGAGCTGCCGTCGATCCGGTCGGCGTCGCCGGGGCACCGGAGGTCTGGCTGCTCGCGTCCGCGCCGTCGAAGTCGAACCCGAAGTCGAAGTCGACATCCGGGTCGTCGGCAGGCGGCTCAACGGCCGGTGCGGGCGGCTGGGCCGGTGCGCCCCCGAAGAGATCGAGGAACGGCGAATCGATGTCCATCGGGTCGACCGGCGGAGCGCCGTTGGTGCGGGGGCGTACCGGCTGCGGGGCCTGGAAGACCGCGACAGCGCCGTGGCCCGGACCCGGCACCTGATCAGTGCTCTCATCCGGAGAGTGGTTGTCCGATCGCACAGCGTTACTCTGCCTGCCCGGGAGGGACGATTCCGCGCGGGAATGCCCGGGCGGTGGGGTAGCGGTCATGAACGGGCCCCGTTCGGGCATGCGACGAGATTGGCGAAACTGGTCATACCAACTCCTCCCGAACCCTGATGCGCGTGGCGACAAGTCTCGGGTCGCGCTGTTCGACGGCCGGCTCGCGGGTGCGGCGCCAGTCGGTCAGTGCGGTGCGGATGACCATGCGGGCCGGCCGGTCGGGGTCGACGTGCCGGAACACGTAGGAGGTGGTGACCATGGCCAGCGCGATCTCCCAGGCGGGGAAGGCGTCGATCTCGAACGTGATGAGGTAGTGCAGAAACACGAACAAAGGCACTAGTAGGACGAACATCCCATACTGCGCATACGGCAGATGCATGGGCAGCGTGTATCCGGGCGGGCCCAGATAGACAAGGCGTGCCCGGTAGATGTCGTCATCGGTGCGCAGCCGCATGTGTCCGCCCGCGGCCTCAGGCGAAGATGAGGCTGATGAGGTAGTCGCCGACGAAGAACAACGTCGCGGCGCCGGCGATGAACGCGAGGCCGACGATGGCGATCGCGGAGCTGGTGAGCACCTTCGAGATCTCGCCGCGGCTGGCCCGTCCGATGAAGATGATGCCCAGGACGGCGAGCAGGATCGGCGCGATGTTGCTGGCGAAGAAGGTGACGACGCCCTCGGTGTTGATGCCCTTGGGCTCGGGGGCGGCCAGGGTGCCCTGCTGCAGGGCTGCTACGACCTGCGTGGCGAACTCTGTGGCGATCATCGGTAAACCTCCCGGGTGCCCGGCGTGAGGGCGCCGAGCACACTGCAGTTGTAAAGCCTCGCTGACGGCAACGCCCATATGGTGCTACTTCCAGCTCACCGCGTCGAGTGAGCTGTTCAGGGCGCTCCTGTCCTACCCAAAGCCCGTCTGCTCTCTTCGGTCCTTCAATGATGCCCAGTTCCGAAGAGTACGGGCCGTACTTCTTACCTACAAGCTGCCTGATTCGTTACCCAAGGTAAAGACATGACTGAAGATGAGTCACGTTGCATCGTACACATGTTCTAAAACCTGAGGCCCGGTACCTTCTTCTCGTGACTGATCCGACCGGTATCGCAACGACCGCGCAGGTCAGCGGCGATCCGCTGCTGCAGCAAGATCACCCGGTCGTGATGGGCGTGCTCAACGTGACCCCGGATTCCTTCTCCGACGGCGGGCGGTATGCCGATGTCGACGCCGCTGTCAAGCACGCCGTTGCGCTGCGCCGGGACGGAGCCGACATCATCGACATCGGCGGCGAATCCACCCGGCCGGGCGCCGATCGGGTGGACGGTCCGACCGAGATCGCGCGGGTGCTGCCGGTGATCAAGGCGCTGGCCGGCGCCGGCGTACCGCTGAGCATCGACACCACCCGGGCCGAGGTGGCCGCCGCGGCCCTGGCCGCCGGAGCCGTGCTGGTCAACGACGTCTCGGGCGGGCTGGCCGACCCCGGCATGGCCGCCGTGGTGGCGGACGCCGGCTGCCCGTGGATCCTCATGCACTGGCGCGGGCACTCCCGCCGGATGCTCGACCTAGCGCAGTACGACGACGTCGTGGCCGAGGTCCGCGCTGAACTGCTGGAGCGGGTGGACGCCGCGGTCACCGCGGGCGTCGACCCCGGGCGGCTGATCCTCGATCCCGGCATCGGCTTCGCCAAGCGCGCCGAGCACAACTGGGCGCTCAGCGCGCACCTGGACGAGCTGATCGCTCTCGGACATCCGGTGCTCTTCGCGGCCAGCCGCAAGACGTACCTCGGCCGGCTGCTGGCCGGGCCGGACGGCGAGCCGCGGCCCGTGGACGGCCGCGAAGCGGCGACGATCGCCACGTCGGTGCTGGCGGTCGCGGCCGGGGCGTGGGGCGTCCGGGTCCATGACGTACGCGCGACCGTCGACGCCCTGGCCGTGTGGCGCGCCACCGGCAGCCCGCGCATTTCACGATCAACAACCGGGGGTACGCCGTGAGCGACCGCATCTCCCTGCACGGCCTGCGCGTCCGGGGCCACCACGGGGTCTTCGACTTCGAACGGCGCGACGGCCAGGACTTCGTGGTCGACGTCGAGCTGGAACTCGACCTCGCCAGGGCGGCGGCCAGCGACGACGTCACCGACACCGTCCACTACGGCGAGCTGGCCGGCCGGCTGGCCGAGGTGATCGCCGGCGAGCCGGTCAACCTGATCGAGACGCTGGCCGACCGGCTCGCGGCGGTCTGCCTGGCCGACGTCCGGGTCACCGCGGCCACGGTCACCGTGCACAAGCCGCAGGCACCGATCCCGCTCGAGTTCGCCGACGTGGCGGTCACCGTCCGGCGGGCCCGATGACCCGGGCGATCCTCTCGCTGGGCAGCAACCTCGGCGACCGGTACGCGTACCTCAAAGGCGCGGTGGAGCAGCTCGGCGAGAGCGTCGTCCTGGTCTCGGGGGTCTACGAGACGCCGCCCTGGGGTGACGTCGACCAGCCGGCGTACCTGAATGCGGTGGTCCTGGCCGTGGACCCGGCGGCGGATCCGGCCGGCTGGCTCACCCGGGTCCGCGCGGTCGAGCAGGCGGCGGACCGCGTCCGGGACCCACAGCGGCGCTTCGGCCCTCGCACCCTGGACGTGGACGTGATCGCGGTGTGGCAGGACGACGGGACGCCCGTGCTCAGTGACGACCCCGAGCTGACCCTGCCGCATCCCCGGGCGCACCAGCGGGCGTTCGTGCTCAAACCCTGGCTCGACCTGCAGCCCTACGCCCAGCTGCCCGGGCACGGCTGGGTCACCGACCTGCTGAACGCCCCGGAGCTCACCGCCGACGCGAACGCACTGACCCCGCGGCCCGATCTGCCGTTAGAGTCACAAGAGTGAGCAGTAACCCCGGCGGCGGCGCACCCGATCCGTCGATGCGGCCGACCAGCCTGTCCGTCCTGGTGGTCGCCGCGCTGGCCGCCGCCGCGGTCGGCTGGCTGCTGCTCAGCGCCCTGTATTCGCAGATGCCCCGGCTGCCCTGGCTGCCGATCATCGTGCTCGGCACGCTGGCCGTCGTCGAGGCGACCCTCGCGCAGAACACGGCGGCCCGGATCCAGCGCAAGCCCGGCGCGCCCCGGGTCGACCCGCTGGCCGTCGCCCGGTACGCCGTGCTGGCCAAGGCGTCGGCGCTGGCCGGTGCGTTGTTCGGAGGCTTCTCCGCCGGGCTGCTGGCCTGGCTGGCGCTGGAGCCGACCAGGGCCGCCCGTGACGACGTCCCGGCTGCCATCGCCGGGGTGGTCGCGGCGCTCGCGCTCGTCGGCGCGGCGCTGTGGCTGGAACGCTCCTGCCGGGTGCCGGAGCAACCCGACCAGAAGGACAGCGGCGGCCCGGGCCGGCAGGCCGGACGGTCCTGATCGAGTCCGATCCGGGACTTGAACTGAGGGCCCCTCGTTTCCGTATGCTGTGCCGGCGGCGAAGGAGGTGTGCGAGATGGCCTACGACGAGACCACATATCGGCGTAATACCGGTGACCAGGGCGAAAGTGACCCGGCGGCGTACCGGGCCGGCATCGCGGCCACCGACTTCCGGGCCCGGCGGCGCGACCTCGATCCCGACGAGGGCGAGGGAGTTCAGCTCGTCGAGCCGGCCGGTGACACCGGTCGCCGCGGCGGGGACTTCGACGACGGGCGCGACCGGCTGGGCATCCACATCGGCTGGGAGATCGTCCTGCTGCTGGCGGTCGCCGCGATCGCGTACCTGCTCTATCGGCTCGATCCGGCCAGCCTGCGCCGCCCGGCGCTGGACACTCTGCTCATCACCGGTGCCTCGATCGGCCTGCTTGCTCTCGGCGCCGGCCTGACGCTGCGCGCCGGCGTACCCAATCTCGCGGTCGGCCCGATCGCCCTGGGCGCCGCGCTGCACTTCGCCGAGAACGGTGACGAGGGCCTGATCCAGGCGGCCGTGCCGGCGCTGATCGTGGCCGCCGCCGGTGGCCTGATCGCGGCCGTCTTCGTGCTCGTGCTGCACGTGCCCGGCTGGGCCGCGACGCTCGGCGGGGCCATGGGCGTCATCGTCTACGACCAGCTGCGCACCGCACCGGTCACCGTGCAGGCCGGCTACGACCCGGCCAACCAGGCGTTCTACCTCTTCGGCGGCTTCGCCCTGCTGGCCGTCATCGGCGGCGCGCTGGGCACCGTGATGCCGATCCGGCGGCTGGTCGGCCGGCAGCGACCGGCCGGCGACCCGGCCCTGCGACGCGGAGTGGCCGCGGCGTTCCCGGTGATCGCCGCGTTGGTGCTCTCGTCTGTCTTCGCGGTCGGCGCGGGCATCCTCATGGCCGCCCAGTCCACTGCGCCCATCGCGCCCGGCACCGGCCTGGAGTGGACCGGCCTCGCCTTCGGCGCGGCCCTGCTCGCCGGCACCAGCGCCTACGGCCGGCGCGGCGGCATCTTCGGCACGCTGCTGGCGGTGGCCGGGCTGACGCTCTTCCTGGACTACGCGGCCCGCCGCGACTTCGACATCGCGCTGTTCGCGATCGCGGCCTGCGCGATCGGCGGCGGCCTGATCGTCACCCGGCTGGTCGAGACGTACGGGCGCCCGCTGTTGGTCCCCGCGGCGGCGGACTGGAATGCCGCGGCCTCGGCCGGCACCACCTGGACCCCGGACATGCCGCAGACCTGGTCCACCTCGCCCGAGCCGCCGGACAGCAAGCCCCTGCGCTGGGACGAGGGGCCCTGGGGCAGTGCCCGTTGAGGGTGCGCGGTTGCGCCCTATGCTGGCAGTCATGACCGACTCGACCTTCGCCGAACTGGACGCCCTGCCCACCGAGGAGCTGCGCGAGCGGGCCTTCGCGAAGGCGCGGGAGCGCCGTGACCTGAGCTTCTTCTGGTCCGTGTTCAAGCACCTGCCCGACGCGGACGAGGCGGCGTCGCTGGACGGCGCGCCGAACACGGTGGGCCCGACGATCGAAGAAGCGGTCGCTCTGTGGCGTGAACTGACCGGACACGGGTACGGGGAGCAGGAGCCGCTGCTTCGGGCAGCCTTCATCGATTACCTGCAAAAGCACTGAGACCACCGCAAGGCACACATTCACGGATATCAGTTCCGACGCGTTTGGCGAGTGGAATCCGCAGGGAAATAGCGGGTTCATGGCTCTCACCAACCGCTACAAAACTGCGCCCGGCGCGGGCACGATAGCCGCGCTGATACTCGTCCTGGTCTTCGGCAGCCCCTGGTACGCCGACTGGGCCCAGGACAACACCAACCCGGAGACCGCCGGAGGCTGGTGGCTGCGCCTGCTGGCCTGGCCGCACTGGCGCTTCGACTCCGACGACTCGCTGCGCTCGATCATCATCGGCGACCTCAAGGCGATCCTGGTGGTCGTGCTGACGCTGGTCTTCCTCTACCTGCTGCCCGGCTCGCAACTGGCCCGGGCCCGCGGCACGATCAGCCAGTTCTTCGCCGGCTGGGCCGCCTACATCTTCGCCGGTGGCTTCGCCGCCCTGCTGACCACGCTGTTCCTGGCCAACCCGTCGCTGCTGGGCGCGTTCCGGACAGCCGGGGAGGGCGCCACCTACGGCCTCTTCGTCGGCTGGATCATCGGACTCGCCACCCTCGGCGGCCGGCGCGGCACCCGCTAGAGCCTCGTTCCCGGCCCGGCCGTGCGGCGTCCCGCGCCGCCGTACGATCCGGGCCCGCCGCGGCACCAGGTGACCGCCGCCCCCGCGGGCACCGCACCGCCGCGACACCCCGCGGCGTGACCGGACGATCTCCCCGTCCTCCGGTCACGCCGCGGCTCGCTGTCAGGCCGGCGCCGTTGCTGTCCCGGCCGCCGTCGCCGCTGTCAGGCCGCGGCTTGCTGTCAGGCCGGCGCCGCCGCTTCCGCGTTCGGGGCGTCGAAGAGGGCCGAGCGGGACACCGCACCTACCGGTTTACCGTCGGAGACCACCACGACGTTGAGCGAGTCGCTGGTCAGCATCACGGCGAGCGCGTCGTAGAGGGTGCCCGAGACGTCGACCGTGGGCAGGCGCCCGATCTCCTCGATCTGCCCGACCGGGCGCATCGCGTCGCGCACCGGGGTGACCGCCAGCCGCCGTACCCCCCGGTCGGTGCCGACGAACTCGCTCACCGACGCCGACGCCGGCTTGCTGAGCAGGTCGGCCGGGGTCGCGTACTGCATGAGCCGGCCGCCCTCGGCCAGCACCGCGATCCGGTCGCCCAGCCGTACGGCTTCATCGATGTCGTGGGTGACCAGCACGATGGTCTTGCGGACCGCCTCCTGGAGCCGGAGGAACTCCTCCTGCAGCCGGCCGCGCACGATCGGGTCGACCGCGGAGAACGGCTCGTCCATGAGCAGCACGAGCGGGTCGGCCGCGAGGGCCCGGGCCACGCCCACCCGCTGGCGCTGACCGCCGGAGAGCTCGTGCGGATAGCGGCCGCCGTAGCGCTTCGGGTCGAGCCCGACCAGCTCGAGCAGCTCCTCCGCGCGGTCCTTGATCCGCTTACGGTTCCAGCCCAGCAGCCGCGGCACCGTGCCGATGTTGGTGCGGATGCTCTGGTGCGGGAACAGCCCGACGTTCTGGATCACGTAGCCGATCTGCCGGCGCAGCTCGACCGGGTCCTGCTGCGAGACGTCCGAGCCGTCGATCAGGATGCGGCCCTTGGACGGCTCGATCAGCCTGTTGATCATGCGGAGCACGGTGGACTTGCCGCATCCGGACGGCCCGATCAGCACGGCGAGCTCGCCCGCCCGCACCTCCAGGCTGATGTCGCCGACCGCCACGGTCCCGTCCGGATAGACCTTCCCGACGTTCTCGAGCGTGATAGACGCCGCGGTCCGGCCAGCGCCGGAGTCGTTGATCGCGGTAGCGTCCACGTATGTCCTTCCTGTCGAGGGCCCCGGTGCCTGCGTGGCCCCTCGCTGCTCCCGGGGAGCTGGCCGCCCCCGCCGATGACGGGCCGGGAAATCCGTGGTTCTCGTGGCGCTATGTCCACGACAACGCCGGCGAGATCCTGTCCGCACTGCAGTTGCACGCGGGTCTCACCGCCCGTGCGGTGATCATCGCGCTGATCGTCGCGTTGCCGCTCGCGGTCGTCTCCTACTGGTGGCGACCACTGACCGGCCCGATTCTTGCACTCTCCGGCGTCCTCTACACGATCCCGTCGCTGGCACTTCTCGCCCTGGTCGCGCCGGCGGTCGGCACGACCAGCGACACGTCGGTGCTGATCGCCCTCGTGCTGTACGCGCTGCTGGTGCTCACCCGCAACTCGCTGGCCGGGCTCACCCAGGTCCCGGCCGAGGTCCGCGACGCGGCGGCCGGCATGGGCTACGGGCGCTTCGGCCGGCTGTGGCGCATCGAGCTGCCGCTGGCCCTGCCCGGCATCCTCACCGGCCTGCGGCTGGCCACCGTCTCCACCGTGGCGCTGGTCACAGTCGGCTCGCTGATCGGCAAGGGCGGCCTCGGCGAGATGATCCTCGGCGGCTTCCGGAACAACTTCTACAAAGCCGAGATCATGACCGGGACGCTGCTCTGCGTCGGCCTGGCGCTGGTCCTCGACCTGACCCTGGCCGGAGTGGGCCGGCTGCTCACCCCGTGGGCGAGGGAGCGCAGCTCGTGAACTACTTCCAAGAGGGCTTCGTCTGGTTCAACGACCCGCTCAACTGGACCAACCCCGGCGGCCTGTTCGACCGCCTCCAGGAACACCTGCTGATCAGCCTGTGGGCGGTGCTGCTGGGCTGCGTCATCGGCTGGCCGCTCGGCATCTGGCTCGGCCACCGCGGCCGGGGCGGCGGCGCGGTGCTCACCTTCGCCAACCTGACGCTGGCCATCCCCACCCTGGCCCTGCTCACCATCCTGCCGCTGACCCCGCTCGGCTTCGGCCAGCCCCCGGTGGTCGTCGCGCTGGCCGTCTTCGCGGTGCCGCCGCTGCTGGCCAACGCGTACACGGGGCTGCGCCAGATCGACCCGGAGACCCGGGAAGCGGCGCGCGGGATGGGGCTCTCCGGCGGGCAGGTGCTGCGGCGGGTGGAGCTGCCGTTGTCGGTGCCGTACCTGGCGGCCGGGCTGCGCACCGCGGCCGTGCAGGTGGTGGCGACCGCCGCACTGGCCGCGTTCGTCAACGGCGGCGGACTCGGCGAGATCATCTCCGCGGGCTTCGGGATCGGGATGAGTAACGGCGGCGGCGGGCAGATCGTGGCGGGCGGCATCGCTGTGGCGCTGCTCGCATTGCTGGTGGAAGCGGTGCTCGCAGGCGTACAACGACTGGTGACACCGGCCGCGCTCCGGACGGACCGGCGCCGCCGGCCCACCGCGGCGGCCCCGGCCGGGTAATGGTCTCGCATCGTTACGTAACTTGTCGGACCCTGCGAGTAGGAATGAACGTGGGCCGCTCAGCGCGCCCGACAAACTGAAAACACACGGGCATCGGACACCGACTGCCCGTCGGACACGCGGCGCGGCCCCTGGCCGTGCCGGGACACAGAAGGCGGCAGTATGCGTCGACACCTGCTCTTGACGGCCGGCACCCTCATGACCGCCGCCGTCATCCTCGCCGGCTGCGGCGAGTCCGGCTCCTCCGGCACGGAGGCCCCCGCGAGCTCGGCCGCGGGCAACGGCTGCGCCCCCGTCGCCGGCGACAAGCTCGTCGTCCTCACCGACGACAAAAACCTGCAGAACACCGACAACATCGTCCCCGCGATCAACAAGAAGGCCTCGTCGCCGCAGCTCATCGCCGCCCTCGACAAGGTCTCCGCGGCGCTCGACACGACCAAGCTGATCGAGCTCAACAAGGCCGTCGACATCGACCGCAAGTCGTCCAAGGCGGCCGCCGAGGAGTTCGCCACGGCCAACTCCATCACCACCGGCATCGAGAAGGGCCCCGGCGGCGACCTGACGGTCGGCGCGGCCAACTTCAGCGAGAACGCGACCCTCGGCGAGCTCTACAACCTCGCGCTGACGGCTGCGGGCTACAAGGTCAAGGTCCAGCAGATCGGCAACCGCGAGCTGTACGAGCCGGCCCTGGAGAAGGGCGACATCGACGTCGTCCCGGAGTACGCGGCCACCCTGGCGACGTTCCTGTCCGGCAAGGTCGACGGCAAGAGCGCCAAGGACCCGTCCTCGCCGCAGCTCGACACCACGATGACCAACCTGACCGCCCTCGGTGACAAGGTCGGCCTGGTCTTCGGCAAGCCCTCCACGGCGCAGGACCAGAACGCCTTCGCCACCACGGAGGCCTTCTCCACCAAGTACGCGGTCAAGACCCTGTCCGACCTCGCGGCCAAGTGCTCGGGTGCGGCGACCGTCCTCGGTGGCCCGCCGGAGTGCCCGCAGCGGCCCAAGTGCCAGCAGGGCCTCGTCGAGACCTACAAGTTCGAGGCGGGCAAGTTCAGCTCGCTCGACGCGGGCGGCCCGCTCACGAAGACCGGCCTCAAGCAGGGCACCATCAGCGTCGGCCTGGTCTTCAGCTCGGACGGCGCCCTGGCCGCCGGCTGACGACTGACTGTCGCCGGTTCCTCACCGGCCGACCGAATCACCCCGGATGCGGGGCATCGCAAGAGCGATGCCCCGCATCTGCCCGTTTCGCGACGCCTGCCGCTCTCGGTAGCATCTGCGACCATGCCTGACCGGGACCCCGAGGCGCCGCCCAACGCCCGCCTACTCACGGCCCTGATCTGGGCCGGCGTCGGCCTGGCCCCGGTCGCCGCCCTCGTCGCGCTGCTCGGCGGCAGCGACAACTCGATCCGCTTCGCGGTGCTGCTCATCGCCGTCTGCGTAGTCCTGATCGGCGCGGCGCTGCTGGTCCGCAACGATCCGGTGCTGCTCAAGATGGACGTCGAGGACCAGGTCACGGCGATGCGCGACGAGCTGCGGGAGGAGATCGCGGCCAGCGCCCGGGGGACGGGCCAGCGGGTCAAGGCGTTGCAGGACGAGATGACGCGGATGCGGGCGGCCGGGTCGCCGGTTGCGGCGCTGGCCCCGGCGGGACCGCGACCGATGGGCGCGGCCGCGCCGATGGGTGCCGGGCCGAATGGCGCCGGGCCGGGGGTCGCAGCCGGGCGGATGGGTCCCGGGTCGAATAGTGCAGGGCCGGGGGTCGCGCCCGGGCGGATGAGTGCGGGACCGAATGGCGCTGGGCCGGTGGGTGCGGCCGGGCGGATGGGTGCCGGGCCGGCGGGCGCTGAGCTGACGGGCGCGGGAACGACGGGCGCTGAGTCGATGGGTGGCGGGCCGAATGGTGCTGGCCGGGTGGCGGCTGGGCACACGACCGGTGGTCGCGCGTCGGCCGCCGTGCCGGGGGCTGCTGCGGGCGCTGCGCAGGTGGCCCGGGCCGGTGGGCCGGTACCGGGGACCGGGCGCGACGCGGGGCTGGTCGGTTCCGGTGGCCGGGCGTCGGGCGCTGTGCGGGGGACCGCGGGCGGCGCGGTGCAGGCGGCCCGAATCGGCGGCCGGGCGTCGGCTCCGGTGCCGGGATCGCCCGCTGCGCCGGGGCAGGCGCAAGCCGGTGGGTGGTTGCCGGATCCGGATCGCGACTCCGGGTCCGTCGGCACCGCCAGGCCGGTGGTGGCGACCGCATCCGTGGCCCCGGCCGTGACGCCCATGTCGGCGCCCAGGGCCTCCGGCGCCGCTGCTGTTTCGGCGCCGGTAGCAGTGGCCACGGCGCGGCCCGCCGCTGCGGCGCCGCGTCAGCGTGGTGCCGCGGTGGTGCCACCGACAAACCCCGCTGGCTACGCCGACTCGGCCGGGCACAGCGGCCCCTACGGTCCCGGACTGTCCGGATCGGCCTGGGCCGAGCGCGGGGCAGCCGCCGAATACGACGCTCCCGCCACCGCCGACGCCGGCTACGCGAAGGAGACCCCGGCCGCGCAGCAGCCGTCCCGACGGCATGCGGCCCCTGACACAGGCACGGACATCGCCCGCTACGGCCTGAGCGCCCTCCCGGAGCCGCAAGCGCATGGTGCCGCGTCCTACGGCGCCGGCTACGACGTTCCCGGCAGCTACGCCGTCCCGGGCGGCCACAACGCCCCAGCCGGCCTCGACGCCAACTCCGGCTTCGATGCCCAAGCCGGCTTCGACGGCCGGTCCGGCTTTGATGCCCAAGCCGGCTTCGACGCCGAGTCCGGGTTTGACGGCCGGTCCGGCTTCAACGCCGAGTCCGGCTTCAATGCCGAGTCCGGCCTTGACGGCCGGTCCGGCTTCAACGCCCGGTCCAGCTTCAACGCCCGGTCCGGCTTTGACGGCCAGTCTGGCTTTGACGCCGAGTCGGGCTATGGCGCCGAGTCCGGTTTTGATGCCCAAGCCGGCTTTGACGCGCAGTCCGATTTCGACGGCGCCCAAAGCGGCTATACCAACCAGAACCACGGCTACGCCGAAACCGGGGCCGCGGCGTGGACCTCAACCCCGGGCCACTACGGCTACGCCGCTCCCACGGCCCAGGACCAGCCCGAGACCGGCGGCTACGACTACCCCGACCCCACAGCCGACGACCGCCCGAGAAGCAGCGGCTTCGGCCGTGCGGATTCGCCGTTCTTCGCCCAGGACCCGTCCGGCGGCTTCGTGCTCGACAACGAATATCCGCAGCCCGACCAGCCGGAAGGCACCGCCCCGAACACCTACGGCCGGCCCGCCGACCAGTACGGCCCCGACCCCATGGCCGCCCAGCCCGGCTGGGCGCCGCGCAGCCACGAACCGCGAGGCGGCTGGTAGGCGCTACTTGTCGATGTCTCCGACCACGAAGAACATCGACCCCAGGATCGCGATCAGGTCCGGCACCAGGCAGCCGGGGATCAGCGTCGCCAGCGCCTGGACGTTGGCGTACGACGCCGTACGCAGTTTGAGGCGCCACGGGGTTTTTTCGCCTCGGGACACCAGGTAGTAGCCGTTGATGCCGAGCGGGTTCTCCGTCCACGCGTACGTGTGGCCCTCCGGGGCCTTGACCACCTTGGGCAGGCGCACGTTGACCGGGCCGCTGAGCTGGTCCACCCGGTCCAGGCAGGCCTGGGCCAGGTCCAGGGACACGTACACCTGGTCCAGCAGCACCTCGAAGCGGGCGTGGCAGTCGCCGGCCTCCCGGGTCACCACGGGCACGTCCAGCTGGTCGTACGCCAGGTACGGCTCGTCGCGCCGCAGGTCCAGGTCGAGGCCGCTGGCCCGGGCCACCGGGCCGGAGGCGCCGTACGCCGCCGCTTGCTCCGCGGTCAGCACGCCCACGCCGACCGTGCGGGCCAGGAAGATGTCGTTGCGCCGGATCAGCCGGTCGATGTCCGGCATCCGGCGGCGCACCTCGTCGATCGCCGTACGGGCCCGGGACGTCCAGCCCGCCGGAACCTCCTCCTTGAGGCCGCCGACGCGGTTGAACATGTAGTGGATGCGGCCGCCGGAGACCTCCTCCATGACGGCCTGCAGCGTCTCCCGCTCGCGGAACGCGTAGAACATCGGGGTGATCGCGCCGATCTCCAGCGGGTACGAGCCGAGAAACATCAGGTGGTTCAGCACCCGGTTCAGCTCGGCGAGCGCCATCCGCAGCCAGGTCGCGCGTTCGGGCACCTCGATGCCCATGAGGCGTTCCACGGCCAGCGCGACGCCCAGCTCGTTGGAGAACGCCGAGAGCCAGTCGTGCCGGTTGGCCAGGACGATGATCTGCCGGTAGTCGCGCACCTCGAAGAGTTTCTCGGCGCCGCGGTGCATGTAGCCGACGATCGGCTCGCAGGACACCACGCGTTCGCCGTCGAGGGTGAGCTTGAGCCGCAGCACGCCGTGCGTGGACGGGTGCTGGGGGCCGATGTTGAGCACCATGTCGGCCGTGTCCAGACCGGACCCGGTGCCGACGGTCATCTCCCGCAGGTCGCTCATGCCAGCATCGTCCCACGGAGCTTGATGCCGACCTCGTGCAGCAGCCACCAGTGCCCGCCCAGCCCGGCCGGGTCGATCAGTTCGCCGGCGGCGCCGGCCGAGCTCAGCGCGCGCAGGTAGGCCGCGGGGTCGCTGCGGGCCAGGTCCAGCGGTGGCCGGCCGCCGCCGATCCCGAGGCCGCGCAGGGCGGCCCGCTGACTGATGATCCGGTACGCCGTCCCGGCAGCCGCCGCGGCCGAGTCGACAGCCACATGGGCGGTCACGTCGGTGCTGCCGTCCGGCCGGGGCGGCACCTGCCGTCCGTCCCGGTACCCGGTCAGAGTGCCCAGAGGCGGTCGCGCCGACCGCACGTGCCCGTAGTCGATCGCGAGCGCGCAGCCCCGCCGGACCGCCGCGACCGCGTCCGCCCAGGCGACGTCGCGGGGCCAGCCCACTTCGATCCGGTCGCCGGGCCGGGCCGCCGGCCACCAGCGGCTCAGCCAGAACCGGTCGGCCGCGTCCACGTCGGGCCCGAGCAGCTCCTCGCCGGTGGCGGGGTCGACGAGCACCCGCCGGGCCCGGCCCTCGGTGTCGACCTCGGCCACGTCCAGCGGCACGTTGTCCAGCCATTCGGTGGCCAGCAGCATCCCGGTGACGTGCTCGGGCACGTACCGCTGCCAGGAGATGTCGGCCGGCAGACCCGCCGGCCGGGCGGCGACCTCGACGCCGACGAAGCGGACCCGGTGGGCCAGGCCGTGCGCGGGGTCGGTGTCGAGCAGGGCGTGCAGGGCGGCGAGCAGTTCGCCGCGGCCGGCGCCCACGTCGACGACGTCGAGGGTGGCCGGCCGGCCCAGGGCGGCGTCGACCTCGCTGATCAGTCGCAGCAGGGCCCGGGCGAACAGCGGGGAGGCGTGCACGCTGGTCCGGAAGTGGTCCGCGGGGCCCTCGGTGGCCCGGGTGAAGAAGCCGCCCGGTCCGTACAGGGCCGTGGTCATCGCCGCTCGCCAACCCAGGCTCGTCACGCTTGCCAATCTAGGCGCAAACGGCCGGTGCAGTTGTTCACACGCCCTTGTCACGAGCGTGTTACATCGGCGCATACTTGCGATCGACCGGTACCCCTTTCACGAGGACTGGATCTTTCTATGAGCGCTGTGCCGCGCGCCGGAAAGCGCGCTCGCCCCCTGGTCGTGGGTGTGGTCGGAGCCGGCCGGGTGGGTGCCGTGCTCGGTGCCGCCCTGGCGGACGCCGGGCACCGGATCGTCGCCGCGGCTGCCGTCTCCGCCGCCTCGCGGGAGCGCGCCCAGCGCCTCCTGCCGCAGGCCGCGATCCTGCCCGCCGACGAGGTCGCCCGGGCCGCCACCGATCTGCTGCTGCTCGCCGTTCCGGATGATCACCTCGCTGCCGTCGTGTCCGGCCTGGTCGCGACCGGCTCGCTGGGCTCCGGCACGGTCGTGGCGCACACCTCGGGCGCGCACGGCCTGGCGGTCCTCGGTGATCGCGACGGCCTCGCGCTGCACCCGGCGATGACCTTCACCGGCGCCGACACCGACCTGGACCGGCTGCCCGGCATCGCCTGGGGCGTCACCGCCCGCGACCGAGCTTTCGCCGCTCGGCTGGTCACCGACCTCGGCGGGGTGCCGGAGTGGGTCGCCGAGGATGCCCGCCCGCTCTACCACGCGGCCCTCGCGCACGGCGCGAACCACCTGGTCACGCTGGTCAACGAGGCCGCCGACCTGCTGCGCGCGGCCGGTGTCGAGCGCCCCGAGGCGGTGCTGTCGCCGCTGCTGCACGCGGCCCTGGACAACGCGCTGAGCCTCGGCGATGCCGCGCTGACCGGCCCGGTGTCGCGGGGTGACGCGGGCACCGTGGGCAAACACCTGAGCCGGATCGCGCCGGAGTCCGTACCGGCGTATCTCGCACTCGCCCGGCGCACCGCCGACCGGGCCATCGCCGCCGGGCGGCTGCGGCCGCAGGACGCGACGCTGTTGATGGATGTTCTCGCCCAGGCGACCGTAGGGAGTCCCTCATGACCGCGCTCATCCACACCCGGGCCGAGCTGGCCGCCGCCCGCGCCGCCGCGACCGGCCGGGTGGCCGTCGTGATGACCATGGGTGCCCTGCACGAGGGGCACCGGCAGCTGATGCGCGTCGCCCGGGAGCGGGGCGATTTCGTCATCGTCACGGTGTTCGTGAACCCGCTGCAGTTCGGGCCGAACGAGGACTTCGACAAGTACCCGCGCACCCTGGCCGCCGACGTCGAGGCGTGCCGGGCCGAGCAGGTCGACGTGGTGTTCGCGCCGGACCGCGACGAGATGTATCCGGGCGGCACGCCGCAGGTGACGCTGAACGCCGGCGCGATGGGCGAGATCCTCGAGGGCGCCAGCCGCCCGGGGCATTTCTCCGGGATGCTCACCGTGGTCGCCAAGCTGCTCCTGCTGACCCGGGCCGACCTGGCGTTCTTCGGCGAGAAGGACTTCCAGCAGCTGGCCCTGATCACCCGGATGGTCAAGGACCTGGAGATCGGCGTCGAGATCGTCGGCGTCCCTACGGTCCGCGAGGCCGACGGTCTGGCGCTGTCCAGCCGCAACCGCTACCTGTCGGCGGAGCAGCGGGTGGCGGCCCTGGCGCTGTCGCACGCCCTGCGGGAGGGGGCCGCGCAGACGGACGCGCAGAGCGTGCTGGAGGCGGCCGGCAAGATCCTCGCCGACGAGCCCGGCGTGCAGGTCGACTATCTGTCGCTCACCGACCCGCTGCTCGGCCCGGCGCCCACCGACGGGCCCGCGCGGCTGCTCGTCGCGGCCAAGGTCGGCAGCACCCGGCTGATCGACAATGTTCCGGTCCTGCTGGGAAAGGCCGCTCGATGATCCGCACCATGCTCAAGTCCAAGGTCCACCGGGCCACGGTCACCCAGGCCGACCTGCACTACGTGGGCTCGGTGACCGTGGACCTCGACCTGATGGAGGCGGCCGACCTGCTGGCCGGCGAGCAGGTCGCGATCGTCGACGTCACCAACGGCGCGCGGCTGGAGACGTACGTGATCCCGGGCGAGCGCGGCACGGGCGTCATCGGCATCAACGGCGCCGCCGCGCACCTGGTGCACCCCGGTGACCTGGTCATCCTGATCTCGTACGGGCAGCTGACCGACGCCGAGGCCCGGTCGTACCGGCCGCGGGTGGTGCACGTGGACGCGGACAACAAGATCATCGAGCTGGGCACGGATCCGGCCGCGGTCGCGGACGGCATGGCCGGTGATCCGGTACGCGCGGACGGCGCCCTGCTGGCCGGCTGACCGAGGTTCTGCGCCAAGCCGCCGCACCGGTCGGGTCGATTGCCCTATGATCGACAAATCGGACATCGGCCGGCTCTCGGGAGGCTCGGTTCATGCGACACCTGCCCCGGCTGCGCCGTGCGCGGCGGTGGCCGGTCGCGGCGGCGCTGAGCCTGCTCACGCTGGCCCTCGCCGCCGGGTGCGGCAATCCGGCCGGCGTCGACGGGGACCTCACCGACGGCTGGGCGGCGATCGGCGTACCGACCGGCTTCACCCCGGCCGCGGAGACGTGCCACCTGGCCAACTTCGCCACGTTCGGGCCCCGGTCGACGTACGAGGAAGTCGACTGCAAGCTCAAACACCGCACCGAGACCGTGTACGTCGGCACCTACCCCAGCCCCGCCGCCGAGGCGTCCGACCCGCCGGCGCAGGACTCGGCGGGGGCGCGGGCGGCGTACAAGAACTGCGATGCCAAGACCACGGCGTACGTGGGCGGGCCGTGGCGTACCGCCCGGCTCTGGATCGGGGTGACCCAGCCGACCCGGGCCGCCTGGACCGGGGGCGCCCGGTGGTACCGCTGCGAGGTGCTGGTGAGCAGCTCGGTCGAGGACGACGGCGGCCTGGTGCAGCGGGTCGGCAGTTTGCGCGGGGCACTCGACGAGCCCGCTTCGCCGCTGCTGCTGACCTGCTACAACGTGCTGCTCGACAAGGACGGCAAGATCAGCACGATGCCGGCCCGGGAGTGCTCGGCCAAGCACAACGCGGAGTTCGTGGGCATCTGGGACGCCGGGAACGTCGGCTATCCCCGGACCACCGAGCAGTGGGACAAGTTCCACGACGGGTGCCGCAGCCGGATCGCCTCGTACGTCGGCGTGCCGGACGACGACGACCTGCAGTTCCGGGCCGGCGTGATCTCGTTGCCGGGCGGGAACGACGTCTGGGAACTGGGCGACCGCGGTGTGCGCTGCTACCTGTGGCTGGACGCGACGACCCTCACGTCGTCGCTGAAGGGCAAGGGCGGCAAGGCCATGCCGGTCCAGTACCAGTAACGCCCGGCACTTCTTGCCGCCCCGCCCGTGATTTCCGCGCCCGCGCGATGTTGACTGAGCGCATGTCGCATCTTGCCGACCTTCCGGCGCTACCCCGCCGTCTGGCCGCCGCCGAGCCCGGCTGGACCGAGACCACCGACGTGCTGGTGGTCGGCTCCGGCGTCGCGGGCCTGACCGCCGCCCTGCACCTGCGCGAGGCGGGCCTGCACGTCACCGTCGTCACCAAGGTCAACATCGACGACGGTTCGACGCGCTGGGCCCAGGGCGGCATCGCGGGCGTGCTCGACCCGCTGGACACCCCCGAGGCCCACGCGTTCGACACCGAGATCGCCGGGGTCGGCCTGTGCGACCCCGCGGCGGTACGCGTCCTGGTCGAGGAGGGCCCGGCCCGGATCCGCGAGCTGATGCGGATGGGCGCCGAGTTCGACCGCAACGCCGACGGCTCGCTGATGCTCACCCGCGAGGGCGGGCACCGCGCCGATCGGATCGTCCACGCGGGCGGCGACGCCACCGGCGCCGAGGTGCAGCGGGCCCTGCACGAGGCGGTGCACCGCGACCCGTGGATCCGCCTGGTCGAGCACGCCCTGGTGCTGGATCTGCTGCGGGCCGCCGACGGCCGCGCCTGCGGCATCACCCTGCACGTGCTGGGCGAGGGCAGCGAGGACGGCGTCGGCGCGATCCTGGCGCGCGCGGTCGTGCTGGCCACCGGCGGCATGGGCCAGATCTTCGCCTCGACCACCAACCCGGCGGTCTCCACCGGCGACGGCGTGGCGCTGGCCCTGCGCGCCGGGGCCCGGGTCACCGACGTGGAGTTCGTCCAGTTCCACCCGACGTCGTTCATGACCGCCGGGGTGACCTCGGTGCAGCGGCCGCTGATCTCCGAGGCGCTGCGCGGCGAGGGCGCCCACCTGGTCGACGAGACCGGCAAGCGGTTCATGGTCGGCCAGCACGAGCTGGCCGAGCTGGCCCCGCGCGACGTGGTGGCCAAGGGCATCCACCGGGTGCTGCGGGCCACCGGGGCCGACCATGTCTATCTGGACGCGCGGCACCTGGGCAAGGAGTTCCTGGAGCAGCGGTTCCCGACGATCGTGGCGTCCACCCGGGCGGCCGGCGTCGACCCGGCGACCGAGCTCATCCCGGTCGCCCCGGCGGCCCACTACGCCTCCGGCGGCGTCCGCACCGACCTGCGCGGCCGCACCTCCATCCCGGGCCTGTACGCCTGCGGCGAAGTGGCCTGCACGGGTGTGCACGGCGCGAACCGGCTGGCCAGCAACTCGCTGCTGGAGGGCCTGGTCTTCTCCCGGCGCATCGCCGACGACATCGTGGCCGAGCTGCCTCCGCAGGCCGATCCGGTGGCGCCGGCCGGCGAGCCCGGCTGGGTCGTTGCCCCGGCGATCCGCGGCGACCTGCAGCGGTCGATGACCCGCGGGGCCGGCGTGCTGCGCTCGGCCGACTCGCTCGCGGCCACCGCCAAGGAGCTGGCCCGCCTCGGCGAGCAGCGCGGCACCCCGCACAACGCGGCCTGGGAGGCCACCAACCTGCTGACCGTCGCGGCCACCCTGGTGGCCTCGGCGGCCGAACGCCGGGAGACGCGCGGCTGCCACTGGCGCGAGGACTACCCGAACGCCCTGGACGAGTGGCGCGGGCACCTGCTGGACGCGATCGACGCCAAGGGTGCGATCACCCAGACCTTCGAGGAGATGGCATGACGGGCTTGGACCTGGCCGAGGTGGAGCGGGTCGTCTACACGGCGCTGGCCGAGGACCTCGGTGACCCGCCGCGCGACGTGACCAGCGAGGCGACCATCCCGGGCGACCAGGTCGACACGGCCGAGCTGGTGGCCCGCGCGCCCGGCGTGGTGGCCGGCCTGCCGGTCGCGGCCCAGGTCTTCGCGGCCACCTCCGGCGGTACGGCCACCTTCGACCAGCGGATCGAGGAGGGCACCCGGGTCGTCCGCGGCGACGTCCTCGCCGTGGTGACCGGCCCGACCCGTTCGCTGCTGACCGCGGAGCGCACCGCCCTGAACCTGCTCTGCCGGATGTCCGGTGTGGCCACCCACACCCGCAAGTGGGCGGACGAGCTGGCCGGCACCAAAGCGACGGTGCTGGACACCCGCAAGACCACCCCGGGCCTGCGCGCGCTGGAGAAGTACGCGGTCCGCGTCGGCGGCGGCACCAACAAGCGCATGGGCCTCTACGACGTGGCCATGATCAAGGACAACCACAAGCTCGCGGCCGGCAGCATCACGGCGGCCTACCGCCTGGTCCGCTCGACCTTCCCGGACGTGCCGGTGCAGGTCGAGGTGACCACGCTCGCCGAGGCCCGGGAGGCGGTCGAGGCCGGCGCCGACTTCCTGCTCTGCGACAACATGACCCCCGAGTTGCTGCGCGAGGTGGTGGCCGCGGTCGGCGACCGGGCCGAGCTGGAGGCGACCGGCAATCTGACCCTGGAGACGGTCGGGGCCTACGGCGGCACGGGCGTGGACTATCTCTCGGTGGGCGCGCTGACCCACTCCTCCCCGATCCTGGACATCGCCCTGGACCTCCGCCCCCGCTGAGAGCTTGGGCCGCCCGGTGGGGCGGCCCGGTCGGCGTGACCAAGACTGGTGTGGTGTAGTCGCCGGTGCTGCGGTTGTGGAGCCCGACGCCCGTACCTTCGATCGATCGGGATTTTGATGCTTCTCTGCATTGACATCGGAAACACCAACACTGTTCTGGCCACCTTCGACGGGGACAAGCTCGTCCACAACTGGCGGATCAAGACCGATGCCCGGTCCACCGCCGACGAGCTCGGGCTGATGTTCCGCGGCCTGCTCGCCGGCGACGCGGTGGAGATCACCGGGGTGGCCGCCTGCTCGACCGTGCCGGCGGCGCTGCGATCACTGCGGACGATGCTCGGGCGCTACTACGGCGACCTGCCCAACGTGATCGTCGAGCCGGGCGTGAAGACCGGGGTGCAGCTGGCCATCGACAACCCCAAGGAGGTCGGCGCGGACCGGGTGGTCAACACGCTGGCCGCGCACGCCCTCTACGGTGGTCCCTCGATCGTGGTCGATTTCGGCACCACCACCAACTTCGACGTGATCAGCGCCCGCGGCGAGTTCCTGGGCGGGGCGTTCGCGCCGGGCATCGAGATCTCCTTCGACGCGCTGGCCGCCCGGGCCGCCCAGCTGCGCAAGGTCGAGCCGGCCAAGCCCCGCTCGGTGATCGGCAAGAACACGGTGGAGTGCCTGCAGTCCGGCCTCTACTACGGCGTGGCCGGCCAGGTGGATCGGATCGTCGAGCTGATGACCGCCGAGATCGGGTCGGTACGCTCGGTCATCGCCACCGGCGGCCTGGCCTGGCTGGTCAAGGACGCCTGCCGGACGATCACCGCGCACGAGCCGATGATCACGCTGATCGGGCTGCGGATGGTATATGAGCGGAACGTCTGAACCGGCCTTAGTAGGCTCTTCCGCAACCCGAACCCCTACAGAGAGTCGTGCCGTGACCGAGCAGAACGCCCCAGCAGCCGTTGACCCCGCCGAGGACCTCCCCGAGCAGATGCGGGTCCGCCGGTCGAAGCGGGACCGGCTGCTGGCCGAGGGCGTCGAGCCGTACCCGGTCGGTTTCGAGCGCACCGCGACGCTCGCCGAGATCCGCGAGAAGTACGCCGAGCTGGCCACCGACACGGCCTCCGGCGACACGGTCGGCATCACCGGCCGGGTGATCTTCGTACGCAACGGCGGCAAGCTCTGCTTCGCCACGCTGCGCGACGGTGACGGCACCGAGCTGCAGGCCATGCTGTCGCTCGACAAGGTCGGCGCCGAGGCCCTCGAGCAGTGGAAGCGCCTGGTCGACCTGGGTGACCTGGTCGGCATCACCGGCGAGGTGATCACCAGCCGCCGGGGTGAGCTCTCCGTGCTCGCCTCGTCCTGGACGATGACCGCCAAGGCCCTGCGCCCGCTGCCGGTCGCGCACCGCCCGCTGGGCGAGGAGACCCGGGTCCGGCAGCGCTACGTCGACCTGATCGTGCGCCCGCAGGCCCGGGAGATGGTCCGGACCCGGGCGACCGCGGTACGCAGCCTCCGCGAGTCGCTGTTCGCGCGCAATTATCTCGAAGTGGAGACGCCGATGTTGCAGTTGCTGCACGGCGGGGCCACCGCGCGCCCGTTTGTGACGCACAGCAACGCACTCGACATAGAACTCTACCTGCGTATCGCCCCGGAACTCTTTTTGAAGCGGGCCGTGGTCGGCGGCATCGAACGGGTCTTCGAGATCAACCGCAACTTCCGCAATGAGGGCATGGATTCCACGCACTCGCCGGAGTTCGCGATGCTCGAGGCGTACCAGGCGTATGCCGACTACAACGTCATGCAGCAGCAGGTGCGCGAGTGGATTCAGGAGGCCGCGAACGCAACCGCCGGCTCACACATCGTGACGCACTTCGACGGCACCGAGTTGGACCTCGGCGGCGAGTGGCGTTCGGTGACGCTCTTCGGTTCTCTGTCCGAGGCGCTCGGTGAAGAAGTGACCGTCCGCACAGATCTGGCGAGCCTGCAGCGGTATGCCGAAAAGCATGACCTTTCCGTCGACCCGAAGTGGGGCCCGGGCAAGCTCGCCGAGGAACTCTTCGAGCACCTCGTGCAGCACACCCTGCAGCAGCCGACCTTCGTGCGCGACTATCCCGAGGAGACCACGCCGCTGACCCGGGCGCACCGCTCCGAGCCCGGCCTGACGGAGAAGTGGGACCTCTACGTCCTGGGATTCGAGCTGGCCACCGCGTACTCGGAGCTGGTCGACCCGGTGGTGCAGCGCGAGCGCCTGGTCGCGCAGTCGTTGCTGGCCGCCGGCGGCGACGCCGAGGCGATGCAGCTCGACGAGGATTTCCTGCGCTCGATGGAGTACGGAATGCCGCCCGCCGGTGGCATGGGAATGGGAATCGACCGGCTTCTGATGGCGCTCACCGGGCTGGGCATTCGGGAAACGATCCTGTTCCCCTTGGTACGCCCGGAGTAGGGCGTACCGGGACACGATTTACATCGGCACCGCGGCAATCGGCTGCCCGCCATTGACGGATCACGCGGCCCGGGCGTTATTGTTCACGGGGATTGGGTGAACAGAGAACCTGTGTTCGGAAGGATAACGGCGCGTGGCCAAGCAGATCATTCACAAGCTGGTCGATGACCTCGACGGCGGTGACGCCGAGGAGACCGTCAAGTTCGCCCTCGACGGCATTCAGTACGAGATCGACCTGTCCGAGTCGAACGCGGCGAAATTGCGCGACATCTTCGCGCCGTACGTGGGCGCGGGGGCCAAGGTCGCGCGCGGCGGGGTCGTCGTCGGCGGCCGGGCCGCCCGCGGCCGCGGCGGTGCGACCGCCGACCGCGAGCAGAACAAGGCCATCCGGGAGTGGGCCAAGAAGGCCGGCAAGGACATCTCCGACCGGGGCCGGATCCCGCAGGAGATCGTGGACGAGTTCCACGCCAAGGGGCCCGGCCGCTGAGCCGATCGGCCTGACGAAGGGTCCGGGGCGCGTGAGCGCCACGGACCCTTCGGCTTTTCGCGCGCTCTTCGCCGACCTTGCGTAAGTTATCCACAGGGGTGACGAGCGTTGTCCACAGGCTGTGGACGGGGCTTCGGGCGCGCGGGATTTCGCTGTGCGCGTACTCCGCAAGGGTGGGGAACAGCCGTTGAGCGTGCGAAGTTGGGGAGAACATCGGCGCAGGACGTCCCCAGAGGGCTCGAGGGCCCAGCAGAGTCTCCCGGCGGCGATAGAGTGAGAGAGCACAGGTATCACCGATACCCGTGCGCTGGCCCCGCCAGTTCATTGGCGCACGGCACGTGAGGAGCACGAGGGCATGTTCGAGCGGTTCACCGACCGAGCGCGACGGGTTGTCGTCCTGGCCCAAGAAGAGGCCCGGATGCTCAACCACAACTACATCGGGACAGAGCACATCCTGCTCGGTCTCATCCACGAGGGCGAAGGCGTTGCCGCGAAGGCTCTGGAGAGCCTCGGCATCTCCCTCGAGGGTGTCCGGCAGCAGGTCGAGGAGATCATCGGTCAGGGCCAGCAGGCGCCGAGCGGGCACATCCCGTTCACGCCGCGGGCCAAGAAGGTGCTGGAGCTCTCGCTGCGCGAGGCCCTGCAGCTCGGCCACAACTACATCGGCACGGAGCACATCCTGCTCGGGCTGATCCGTGAGGGTGAGGGCGTCGCCGCCCAGGTGCTGGTCAAGCTCGGCGCCGACCTCAACCGGGTCCGTCAGCAGGTCATCCAGCTGCTCTCCGGCTACCAGGGCAAGGAGCCGGCCGCCGCCGGAGCCGCCGCGGGCGAGGCCGCCCCGTCGACGTCCCTGGTGCTCGACCAGTTCGGACGCAACCTGACCCAGGCCGCCCGCGAGGGCAAGCTCGACCCGGTCATCGGCCGGGAGAAGGAAATCGAGCGGGTCATGCAGGTGCTCTCCCGCCGCACCAAGAACAACCCGGTGCTGATCGGCGAGCCCGGCGTCGGCAAGACCGCCGTCGTCGAGGGGCTGGCGCAGTCCATCATCAAGGGCGAGGTGCCCGAGACGCTGAAGGACAAGCAGCTCTACACGCTCGACCTCGGCGCGCTGGTCGCCGGTTCCCGCTACCGCGGTGACTTCGAGGAGCGCCTGAAGAAGGTGCTCAAGGAGATCCGCACCCGCGGCGACATCATCCTGTTCATCGACGAGATCCACACCCTGGTGGGTGCGGGTGCCGCCGAGGGCGCCATCGACGCCGCCTCGATCCTGAAGCCCATGCTCGCGCGTGGTGAACTGCAGACCATCGGTGCGACCACGCTGGACGAGTACCGCAAGCACCTCGAGAAGGACGCCGCGCTCGAGCGCCGCTTCCAGCCGATCCAGGTGGGTGAGCCGTCGCTGGCCCACACCATCGAGATCCTCAAGGGCCTGCGGGACCGCTACGAGGCCCACCACCGGATCAGCATCACCGACGCCGCCCTGGTGGCCGCGGCGACGCTGGCCGACCGGTACATCTCGGACCGCTTCCTGCCGGACAAGGCGATCGACCTGATCGACGAGGCCGGCGCCCGGATGCGCATCCGCCGGATGACCGCACCGCCGGACCTCCGCGACTTCGACGAGCGCATCGCCCAGGTCCGCCGCGACAAGGAGAGCGCGATCGACGCGCAGGACTTCGAGCGGGCCGCGCAGCTGCGCGACAAGGAGAAGCAGCTGCTGGGCCAGAAGGCGCAGCGGGAGAAGGAGTGGAAGGCGGGCGACCTCGACGTCGTCTCCGAGGTCGACGACGAGCAGATCGCCGAGGTCCTCGGCAACTGGACCGGCATCCCGGTCTACAAGCTGACCGAGGAGGAGACCTCCCGGCTGCTCCGCATGGAGGACGAACTCCACAAGCGGGTCATCGGCCAGGAGGACGCGGTCAAGGCGGTCTCGAAGGCGATCCGGCGTACCCGCGCCGGGCTGAAGGACCCGAAGCGCCCCTCGGGCTCGTTCATCTTCGCCGGCCCCTCGGGTGTCGGTAAGACCGAGCTCTCCAAGGCGCTCGCCGAGTTCCTCTTCGGCTCCGAGGACGCGCTGATCCAGCTCGACATGTCCGAGTTCCACGACCGGTACACGGTGTCCCGGCTCGTCGGTGCCCCTCCCGGCTACGTGGGCTACGACGAGGGCGGCCAGCTGACCGAGAAGGTCCGCCGCAAGCCGTTCTCCGTGGTCCTCTTCGACGAGATCGAGAAGGCCCACCCGGACGTGTTCAACACGCTCCTGCAGATCCTGGAGGACGGCCGCCTCACCGACGGTCAGGGCCGCATCGTGGACTTCAAGAACACGGTGATCATCCTGACCACCAACCTGGGCACGCGGGACGTGGCCAAGGCGGTGTCGCTGGGCTTCCAGGCGTCCGAGGACGTGGAGAGCAACTACGACCGGATGAAGGTCAAGGTCAACGACGAGCTGAAGCAGCACTTCCGCCCGGAGTTCCTCAACCGCATCGACGACACGATCGTCTTCCACCAGCTGCGCCAGGACGAGATCCTGCACATCGTCGACATCTTCACCGCGCGGATCGAGACCCAGCTCAAGAACAAGGACATGGGTCTCGAGCTGACCGACAACGCGAAGAAGTACCTGGCGAAGAAGGGCTTCGACCCGGTCCTGGGCGCCCGGCCGCTGCGCCGGACGATCCAGCGCGACCTGGAGGACACCCTCTCCGAGCAGATCCTCTTCAACGAGCTGCGCCCCGGCCAGATCGTGGTGGTGGACTGCGAGGGCGACCCGGAGAACATCGAGAAGTCGAAGCTGACCTTCACCGGAGCCGACCGTGGCGCCGTGGTCCCCGACGCGGTGCCCGCCGACCTCGGCGCGGCCGCGACCGAGGAGTAGGCAGCACGATTTCTGGAACGGCCCGGCGCTTCGGCGCCGGGCCGTTCCGCGTTTATTCACTGGCCGCGGTACGGCGCCCCGGCCGATCATCAACCGCATGCAGGTACCTCAACGGCAGATCCGAGCGGTCCACACCGCCGACACGATCACCGTCTACCAGGCGTACCGCGCGGAGATCGCCGACGCGGCCGTACGCGCCGGCCGCATCGTGGCGCCGTTCAAGCGGGACCGGATGACGTGGATCAAGCCGTCGTTCCTGTGGATGATGTACCGCTGCGGCTGGGGCGAGAAGCCCGGTCAGGAGCGTGTCCTCGCCGTGGAGATCACCCGGGCCGGGTTCGAGTGGGCGCTGGCCCACGCGTGCATCAGCCACTACGAGATCGGCAGCGGGGAAACGCGCGCCGAATGGTCGCGGCGGGTGCGGCGCAGTCCCGTACGGGTGCAGTGGGACCCGGAGCGTTCGATGCAGCTCGGGGCGCTGCCGTACCGGTCTCTGCAGTTGGGCCTGGGCGGCGAGGCCGTCCCGCGGTACGTGGACGAGTGGACGGTGTCGATCCGGGACGTGACCGACCTGGCCCACCGCGTGCAGTCCACCCGCGACCCGGCCTTGCTGCCGCCGAAACGGCCCTACCCGCTCCCGCCCGACCTGGCGACGGCCATCGCGGCGTGACCAGCCCGGCCGTGTCGGCCCCGGCCGCCCTGCCGGGCCCGGCCGGCCGTGGACGGCTCGGCCGTGGCGGGGCCTGGCCGCGGGCGGCTAGGCCGTGTTTCGTAGCGCTGTGATGTTGCGGCGTGGCGGTGATCGATAACTGAAGAGGTCTCCGGTATTTGGTTCAAGCGACCAAGCCAGAACTTCACACCGGAGACCTCGTGCCGAGCGTAGCGGCAGCGAGGCGACATGACCTGACCGACGTGCAGTGGGCGGCGCTGGAGCCGTTGCTGCCTGCGGGAACAGGTCGTGATCGGCCGCGCAGATGGACTATGAGGCTGATCATCGACGGGATCAGGTGGAGGGTGCGTACCGGCTCACCGTGGCGAGACGTGCCCGCGGTGTATCCGCCGTGGCAAACCTTGTATCGCTGGTTCCGGCGCTGGCAGCGTGACGGCGTCTGGGCGCAGGTCCTGGCCTCGCTGCAGGCCCAGGCGGATGAGGCGGGGTTGATCGGCTGGACGGTGAGCGTGGATTCGACGATCAGCCGTGCTCATCAGCACGCGGCCGGAGCCCGTCGAGACGGCCAGATGCAGAAGGAACCGCCTGGCGGTGTGCAGGCAGAACCCACCGATCATGGGCTCGGCCGATCGAGGGGTGGCTGGACGACCAAGACGCATCTGGCCTGCGAGCAAGGCCGCAAGCTGATGTCGCTGGTGGTGACCGCCGGGCAGCGCGGCGACAGCCCGCAGTTCGTCCCGGTGCTGGCCAAGGTGCGGGTCACCCGAGCCGGTGGCGGCCGGCCACGGACCCGGCCCGACATGGTGCTGGCCGACAGGGCGTACACGTCCAAGGCCAACCGAGCCCACCTGCGATCCCGCAACATCCGAGCGTGTATTCCGAGCAAGACCGACCAGGACGCCCACCGCAAGGCCAAAGGGTCGAAGGGCGGGCGTCCACCCGCCTTCGACCCCGAGGCCTACCGCCTGCGTCACGCCGTGGAGTGCGGCATCAACCAGCTCAAACAACACCGCGCCATGGCCACCAGGTACGACAAACTCGCCGTGCGCTACGAAGCCACCCTCACCATCGCCGCCATCAACCAATGGCTCCGCGCCCTACGAAACACGGCCTAGGTCAGTGGGGGGAAGCGGGGTGGGTGGTCGCCGGCCAGCACGAAGCGGTCCGCGTCGGAGTCCAGCGGCTCGACCAGCCCGTCCGTGACCAGCCCGGACAGTGCCCGCGCCCGCTGCACCTCGTCCGCCCAGACCGCGTCCAGCCGCTGCCGGGGCACCGGCCCGGTCGAGTGCCGCAGCACCTCCAGCAACAGCCCCCGGACCTGCCGGTCGGTGCCCGCGTACTTCTGCGGCCGCCGGGTCGGACCCGCCGGCGCCGGCGCACCGCTCTGCCGCCACGCGCACACCGCCTCGAACGGGCAGTCCGGGCAGCGCGGTGAGCGGGCCGTGCAGATCAGCGCCCCCAGCTCCATGAACGCGATGCTGGCCCGGGCCGCCCGGGCCGGTTCGATCGGCAGCAGCTCCGCCATCGCGGCCAGGTCAGCCGTCGTCGTGGTCGGCCCCGCGTCCGGATCACCGGCGACCGCCCGGGACACGACCCGGCGGACGTTGGTGTCCACGACCGGGTGACGCTGCCCGTACGCGAAGGTCGCCACCGCCCTGGCCGTGTACATTCCCACGCCCGGCAGCGCCAGCAGCTGCTCCAGGTCGTCGGGCACCTGCCCGCCGTGGCGTTCCACGATGGCCACCGCGCACGCGTGCAGCCGCATCGCCCGGCGCGGATAACCCAGCCGGCCCCACATCCGGATGGCCTCGGACGGGGGATCCTCGGCCAGGGCCGCCGGTTCCGGCCAGCGTGTCATCCACGCCTGCCAGGCCGGCGTCACCCGGACCACCGGTGTCTGTTGCAGCATCACCTCGCTGACCAGCACCGCCCAGGCGCTGGTGCCGGGGACCCGCCAGGGCAGGTCGCGGGCGTTGGCGTCGTACCACTTGATGACCGAGTCGGCGAGCGTCATACGGCTTAGGATGCCCGAGTGAACGAGCTTGCCATCACCGTCATCGGTCCCGACCGGACCGGCATCGTCGCCGACGTCTCCGAGGCGCTCGCCGGGGTCGGGGCCAACCTGTCCGACTCCACCATGACCCGGTTGCGCGGGCACTTCGCGATGACCCTCATCTGCACCGGCGCCGCCGCCGACGATGTGGAGAAGGCGCTGGCCCCGCTGAGCGGGCTGCTGGCGACCGTCCGGGCGGTGGCTCCCGAGGCGGACACGGACGCGGCGGGGGAGCCGTACCTGGTCAGCGTGCACGGCGCCGACCGGCTCGGGATCGTCGCGGCCGTCACCCGGGTGGTCGCCGCCGCCGGCGGCAACATCACCGACCTCACCACCCGCCTGACCGGCCCGCTCTACGTCCTGATCGCCGAGGTCGACGTGCCGCCCGGCGCGGCCGACGACCTGGCCGCCCGCCTCGCCGTGGCCGCGCAGGAGCTGGGCGTCGAGGTGACGCTGCGCCGCGCCGAGTCGGACGTCCTGTGAGCGACGCCCTGGCCGACTGGAAGCCCGACGTGCTCGGCGTCGAGGGCAAGGTGCTGCCCGTGGTCACCGCCCCGGCCGGCGTGCTCAGCAGCGCCGGCGCCGAGGTCGACCCGGCCGACCCGGCGATCGTGCAGCTCGCCGCGGACCTGGTCGCCACCATGCGGGTCTCGCCCGGCTGCGTCGGGCTGGCCGCGCCGCAGGTCGGGGTGGGTGCGCAGGTGTTCGTCGTGGACGTGACCGAGCATCCGAAGACGGTGACCGCGCACGGCACGTTCGTGCTGTGCAACGCCCGGGTCGTCGAGGCGAGCCGGTGGCGGCCCGGCCGGGAGGGCTGCATGTCCGTGCCGGACCTGACCGGCGACGTGAAACGCGCCGGCCGGGTGGTGGTCGAGGCCGTCCTTCCGGGTACGGGTGAGCCGGTGCGGCTGACCACGGACGCGTTCGAGGCGCGGGCGCTGCAACACGAGATCGACCACTGCGCCGGAAAACTATTCCTCGACCGGGTCGCCGGTGCGCACGCCGTCTACCAGCGCAAGGTCTATCTCTAACGATCAGCGCGCGAGACGGTGTCGCATTATCGGCGCGTCGCGGCGGTCATGCCCTCTTCGCGGGGATACCGTGCACCCATCATGCGTTCGACGGTCGGTCCCCTTCCTGCCGCCGTGTACTGGCGGCGTCGCGCTGTGGTGCTCGGAGCACTGCTGCTCGGCGTCATCGTGCTGTTCGTGTCCTGCTCCGGCGGGGACGACAAGAACAGCAATCGCGGCAAGGGCGCTTCCTCGCAGGCGCCGCTCACGCCTCCCTCGGCGTCGAACACCCCCGAGGAAGAGCCGTCCTTCACCGACCCCGGACCGGGCGCGGGCAACCCGTCGCTGCCGGACCCGGGCGAGCTGACCGCCAGCGGCGCCGGCGCCAACCCGTCGGCCGGCGTCGGCGCGAACCCGGGCGACGGCACTCAAGGCGGCACTCAGGACGGTACGCAGGGCGGCACAACCGACACGAACGTGGCGGCAGCCGGTGGCGTGTGCACCGACGCGGAGATGTCCCTGACGCCGATGCCGGCCGCTACGACAGTCCGCCGTGGTGCCCCGCTGGCGGTGCGCCTCAAAATCAAGAACATCTCGGCCCGTACGTGCACCCGCGACGTGGGCCCGGACCTCCAGGAGCTCTACCTCGGCCAGGGCGCCGGCCGGGTCTGGTCCTCGGACACGTGCAGCACCGTCAAGGGCTCCGAGGTCCGCACGTTCCCGCCGAACGGGGAACGCGAATACAACGTGACCTGGAACGGCAAGCAGGCCAACAAGTGCGCGGGCGGGCTGGCCACTGGTACGGCGCCGGCCGCGGGCGTCTACGAGATGCACTTCCGGCTGGGCGCCAAGGTCAGCGCCCCGGTCACCATCAACATCACCGCCTGAGTCGATCTACGCCGGCCGGGCGGGGCGTTCGTAGAGGAACTCCGTGCCGTCCTCTTCGTCCCACTGCTCGCCGACGTGCTCGAACCCGAACCCCGCGATGGTCGCCAGCGACGCAACGTTCTGCGGGCTGATGCTCGCCCGCACAGTCACCACAGACTCCTCACCAGCCGCCCACCGCAGCAGCTCAGTCACCATGGCTTTCGCGTATCCGCGCCTGCGGTAAGCCGGGTCCGTGCTGTAGCCCATTTCCACCATGCCCGCGCTGTCCGGCGGCCCGTGGAAGCCGCCCGCCCCCACCACCACACCGTCAGGCACCGACACGGCCGCGCGGACGATCCAGTCGGCGGACGTCGGATCCCCCGCGATCTGGTCGAGGCGCATGCGCCACAGCCAGGTCACCTCATCGCTGAGGAACCACTTCGACAGCGGAATGCCGGTCGCCGTGCGCGCAGCCGCCAGGTCGCCGGCCAGCAGCGCCTCGAGGACCGGGGGTGGCAGGCGTACGAAGCGCACCGCCGGCTGGTCGGCGCTCATTCAGAGCCGTGGTACGTGCCGGTGTCGTCGGTGGCGTCCGCGAAGTCGGCGAAGTCCACGTTACCGACGGCCAGGTTGGCCGAGACGTCGGTGAACGACGCCGGCCGTACCCGGAATGTCCGGCCCGGCTCCTCGGCGAGGTCGATCGCGAGCAGCGGGTGCTCGTCGTCGGTGAGGGCGACCTGGTCGACCAGGAACAGGTACGCCAGCTTGTCGTCCTCGCTCGCGGCGGCGTCCGCCTCCACCAGGTTCTGGATCGTCACCCCCGCGTACGCCGGGTCGCTGACGTAGGTGGCGCTGCGGTGGGCTCCTTCGCTGCGCATCACTGCCCGCAGCTCGTCCCAGGCCGCATCGTCGCTGAAGTCCGCGCGCAGGACCAGGGAGGTCAGATCGTTGGGCGCAGGCAGGGGTGTGGGGATAGCAGTCATGGTGAGGCGAAGCCTAGACGTAGCGCTCGAGGATCGAGGCCTCGGCCAGGCGGGACAGGCCCTCGCGGACCCCGCGGGCGCGGGCGTCGCCCACCCCTTCCACCGCCTGGAGGTCCTCGACCGTGGCGCCGAGCAGGCGTTGCAGGCTGCCGAAGTGGTCGACGAGGCGTTCGACGATCTGGGCCGGCAGGCGGGGAACCTTGGCCAGCAGCCGGAAGCCGCGGGGGCTCACCGCCGCGTCCAGGGCGTCGGAGGCGCCCGCGTAGCCGATCGCCTTGGCCACCGCGACCAGGTCGATCATCTCGGTGGCGGTCAGCAGGTCGAGCTCGACCAGGGCCTCGTCGAGCGTGCGGGCCTTGCGCCCGGTCGGCAGGTAGTCGCGGATGACCAGCGTGCGGTCGGAGTCGACGCCGGCCATCAGCTCGTCGAGCTGCAGGGCCAGCAGGCGGCCGTCGGTGCCCAGCTCGACCACGTAGCCGGAGATCTCGTCGGCGATGCGGCGGACCATCTCGAGGCGCTGCACGACCGCCACCGCGTCGCGGACGGTGACCAGGTCTTCGATCTCCAGCGCGGAGAGCGTGCCGGACACCTCGTCGAGGCGCAGCTTGTAGCGCTCGAGGGTGGCCAGGGCCTGGTTGGCGCGCGACAGGATGGCCGCGGAGTCGTCCAGGACGTGCCGCTGGCCGTTCACATACAGCCCGATGATGTGCATGGACTGGCTGACCGAGATCACCGGGAAGCCGGACTGCTTGGCGACCCGCTCGGCGGTGCGGTGCCGGGTGCCGGACTCCTCGGAGTGGATGCCGGGGTCGGGCATCAGGTGCACGGCGGCCCGGACGATGCGGGTGCCGTCGCTGGAGAGCACCACCGCGCCGTCCATCTTGCACAGCTCGCGCAGGCGGGTCGCGGAGAACTCCACGTCGAGCGGGAAACCGCCGGTGCAGATCTGCTCGACCACCGCGTCGTAGCCGAGCACGATCAGCGCGCCGGTGCGGCCGCGCAGGATGCGCTCCAGGCCGTCGCGCAGGGCGGTGCCCGGAGCCATCAGGGCGAGGTTGGCGCGCAGCGGGTCACCGCTGACTCCGCCGCCGGTCAGGCCGGGCGTCGTCGGGGTCATCGGACGGGCTGCCGAACCGTTGACGCCGGCAGCAGCGCCATTGGCATGGCGGTTTGATGAGGCATCGCGGTCGAGCGGCACCTGTACATTCTACGGACTCGTATCCAGGTCAACGAGCCGCGGTTCCGCCGGGGCTCCAGAGCGTGATCGACGGTCACTGCCGGTGAGCGTGCGGCGCGGCTCATTCGGCTGACGCCCGGGCTGCCCACTGCACCGCGGTCTGCAGGTCGCCCACCTCGACGACGCGCATGCCCTTGGGTGGGCTGTCGCCCTCGCCGGCGCCGTACCCGGGCGGGACCAGGGCGAAGCGGAAGCCCAGCCGGGCCGCCTCGGCCAGCCGCCGACCGATCGCGCCGACCCGGCGCACCTCGCCGGTCAGCCCCACCTCGCCGATCGCCACCAGGTGCGGGGCCATCGCCAGGTTGAGCGCGCCGGAGGCCACCGCCAGGGCCATCGCCAGGTCGGCCGACGGCTCGGTGACCCGGATGCCGCCGACGGTGGCCGCGAAGACCTCCCGGTCGTGCAGCTTGATCTTTTCCATCCGGCGCTGCAGCACCGCCAGCACCATGGCCAGCCGGGCGCTGTCGAGCCCGGAGACCGTGCGCCGGGGCGAGCCCTGCACCTGGGCGCCGATCAGGGCCTGCACCTCGGTGACCATCGCCCGGCGGCCCTCCATCGCCACGGTGACGCAGGTGCCCGGCACCGGCTCGTTGTAGCGGGTGAGGAACAGCCCGGACGGGTCGGCCAGGCTGACGATGCCGGTCTCGTGCATCTCGAAGCAGCCCACCTCGTCGGCCGGGCCGTAGCGGTTCTTCACGCCGCGGACCAGGCGCAGCGACGAGTGCTTGTCGCCCTCGAAGTGCAGCACCACGTCGACCAGGTGCTCGAGCACCCGCGGACCGGCGACCGAGCCGTCCTTGGTGACGTGCCCGACCAGCACGGTGGCCACCCCGCGCTCCTTGGCGATGCTCACCAGGGCCGCGGTGACGGCGCGGACCTGGGTGACACCGCCGGGCACACCCTCGGTGCCGGGCGCGGAGATGGTCTGCACCGAGTCGATGATCAGCAGGCCGGGCTTGACCGCGTCGAGGTGACCGAGGACCGCGCCGAGGTCGCTCTCGGAGGCGAGATAGAGATTGTCGTGCAGGGCGCCGAGCCGCTCGGCCCGCAGCCGCACCTGGCTGACCGACTCCTCGCCGCTGACCACCAGCGAAGGGGTGTTGGTGCCCGCGGCCCATTGCTGGGCGACGTCGAGCAGCAGGGTCGACTTGCCGACGCCGGGCTCGCCGGCCAGCAGCACCACCGCGCCCGGCACCAGGCCGCCGCCGAGCACGCGGTCGAGCTCGGAGACGCCGCTGGGCACGGCCTTGGCCGGGGCGGCACTGATGGTCTTGATGGGACGGGCCGGCTCGGACGGCATCCGCGAGCTGACCACCCGGCCGGACACCACGGGACCGGTCAAGGTGGACTCGATGATCGAGCCCCACTCGTTGCACTCGGGGCAGCGGCCCAGCCACTTGGGCGGCTGATGCCCGCACGCGTCGCACTGATAGGCAGGCCGCGGCTCAGAGCGGGCACGGGACGGAGTGCGGGAAGTCGTCACACCAGTCACGCTAGCCCGCCGGTATGACAAACCGGGGACTTACTCCCCTTCGCCGAGATTCTCCTCCGGACCGATGCCGGGCGCCCGCGACGCCGGGCTCAGCGGGATGGCCATCGGGGCCTGCAGGACCAGCGGCTGCGCGCCGTTGCTGAACTCGAACACCAGGTTGATCGACTGACCCGGGACGAGCTTGCCGCTCAGGCCGATGGCCTGCAACTTCTCGGCGTCCGCGGGCAGGAAGGTGGCCGCGCCGAGCGGTCCGATCTCGATCCGGGCCGGCCGTGCCGTGGCGCCCGCCGGGGTGGGCGCGGTCGAGGGCGCCTCGCCTGGGCTCGGGTTGGTGCTCGGGTCCGCGCTGGGGATCTGGTTGCTGTTCTGGTCGTCCTCGGTGTCCGAGGGCCGGCTGCCGGAGGGCTCCGGGATGGCCGTCGACGGCGCGGAGGGCGCCGTCGAGGCGCCGCCGACCAGGCCGACGGACCGCGCGGAGACCACGGTGTCCTGCTCCGTGGTGTCGGCGGCCGGCTGGCTGCTGACCAGGACGGTGATGGCCTGCCTGGTCTGGTTGTAGAGGCCCAGCTGCAGCGGCGCGGCGGCGCCGGCCGGGTAGCCGGTGGTGCCGTCGTACGCGACCGCGAGGTTGCGGATGTAGACCGAGGCATCGGAGCTCTGCGCGTTCACGCCGTAGACCGACGGGTTCTTGAGGGCCGTCTCGGCGACCTGACCAGCGCTGCAGCCGGCGAGCGCGATGGCGGCCAGCGTGGCGACACCCGTGGCCACAGCGGCGCGGCGGGTTCCCGGCGAGCGCATCACAGTCCTCCAAGAAACTCGAGAATGCTCCGCGGATCAGCCTAGAGGGCGTGGATCCGGCGCGTACGGCGACCCGTCCATTCACACCACCCGGCCGCTGAACACGAGCAGCACGACGTCGAGGAGTGCCACCACGATGACCGATCGAAACATCGCGACCTGCCGGGTGCCGCGGCGGAGGGCCTGCTGACCCGCGTACCAGCCCAGCGGCAGGACCACGACGGCGGCCGCGGCGACCGCGATGCCCGGCCACGACGGCGACCCGTCCGGTCCGAAGACCAGGATGAGGGTCGCGGCCAGCAGCAGACCCGCCGCCGCGAACTGGGAACCGGTCGCGCCGAGGCGGTGCGGCAGCCCGACGACGCCGGTCGCGGCGTCGTCGGCCAGGTCCGGCAGCACGTTGGCGAAGTGTGCCCCGCCGCCGAGCAGCGCGCCGGCGGCGACCAGCCAGGCCGGCGGCCAGGGGTGCCCGGGCAGGGCGAGCACCACGAAGGCGGGCATCAGCCCGAAGGCCACGAGGTAGGGCAGGACCGACAGCGGGGTGGACTTGAGCGGCCAGTCGTAGAGCAGCGCGAAGATCCCGACCAGGGTGACGCAGATCGCGGCGGCTGCCCCGAAGGGCAGCCCGAGCAGGGGGATCGCCAGCGAGGCGACCAGGCCCGCGACCCCCACGGTACGGCGGGAGACCACCCCCGAGGCCACAGGCTTGTCGGTCCGCCCGGCCACCCGGTCCCGATCGGCGTCCAGCCAGTCGTTCACCCAGCCCACCGAGAGCTGGGTGGCCCCGATGGCGGCGGCGACGCCGAGCACGCTCCAGCCCCGATGCCCCACCCCGACGGCGAGCAGAGTCATGGCCAGCGTGACGGCTCCGCCCGGTTCGGGGTGGGAGGCCTTGAGCAGAGCGACGGGTCGGAACATGAAAGCAGTGTGGTGGTTGTGACCCACTCGTGCCACGCTCGATCACATGCCCCCGCTGCCCCGCAACGATCCTCGTCAGTACGACGACCTGGCCGGCGAGTGGTGGCGGCCGGGTGGAGGCTTCGAGATCCTGCACTGGCTGGCGCGGGCCCGCGGCGCGCTGGTGCCACCGGCGCAGCGCCCGGCGGCGATCCTGGTGGACGCGGGATGCGGCGGCGGCCTGCTGGCCCCGCACGTCGAGCGGCTCGGCTACCGGCACGTCGGCGTCGATCTGCGCCGCGCCGGGCTGGAGCAGTCCGCGGCCCGGGGAGTGACCCCGGTGACCGGCGACATCACCGCGTTGCCGCTGGCCGACGGCTCGGCCGACGTGGTGGTCGCCGGCGAGATCCTCGAGCACGTCACCGACCTGCAGGCCGCGGTGGCCGAGCTGTGCCGGGTGCTGCGGCCGGGCGGGCTGCTGGTGCTGGACACGGTCAACGGCACCCGGACCGGCCGGTTCCTGACGGTCACGCTCGGCGAGCGCTTCGGCGTGGCGCCGGTCGGCCTGCACGATCCGGACCTGTTCGTCGACCCGGGTGAGCTGACCATGGAATGCGCTAAGCACGGCGTCAAGTTGCTGGTCCGCGGGCTGCGCCCGAGCGTGGTCGGGCTGATCCGGTGGCTGTTCCTGCCCACCGGTCCCGGGGCGGGTCCGCTGGGCCGGATGATCCCGACCCGTTCCACCGCAGTGGTCTACCAGGGCATGGGCCGCAAACAGGGGGAGATGGCATGACGACTGTCGAGGAGGCGCGCCGGCTGGCGCCGCGGTTCGCGGCCCGGGCCGCGGAGCACGACCGGGAGGGTGTGTTTCCGGCGGCCGACTTCGCCGACCTGCGCCGCTCCGGCATGTTCGGGCTGATGGTGCCCGAGCGGCTGGGCGGCGCCGGAGCGGGCTTCGCCGACTACGCGGCGGTCGCCTACGAGCTGGCCCGGGGCAACGGCGCCACGGCGCTGATCTTCAACATGCACGCCTCGGTCACCGGCGCGCTCGGCGGCGTCACCAACGAACTGGCCGAGGCGCTGGGCCTGCCCCCCGAGGCACTGGAGGCCCGCGACCGCTACCTGCGCGCGGCCGCCGAGGGCAGCTGGTACGCGGTGGCGATGAGCGAGCGCGGCGCCGGGTCCCGGCTCTCGCAGATGACCACCAGTTATGAGGAGACCGACGAGGGTTTCCACATCAAGGGCGCCAAGACGTTCTGCTCGGGGGCGGGGCACGCGGACGCGTACCTGGTGGCGGCCCGCAGCTCGGCCGACCCGGACAAGGTCTCGCAGTTCCTGGTCCCGCCGGGTGAGGGCCTGACCGTCGAGCAGACCTGGGACGCGCTGGGCATGCGCGCGACCGGTTCCAACGACGTGCACATCGACGTCACCGTCCCCACCACAGCCCTGCTCGGCGGGGTGGAGGGGCTGGCGCTCGTGGTCGCCCAGCTCGCCCCGCACTGGATGGTGGCCAGCTACGCGGCGGTCTACGTGGGGGTGGCCCGGGCGGCGGTGGACGCGGCGGTCGAGCACGTCACCGCCCGGGGTCTGGGGCACCTGCCGGCCGTACGGGCGCGGATCGGGCGCGCGGACGCGGCTGTCGCGGCCGCGCATCTGGCCGTCATGGAGGCCGCCCGCCGGGTCGACGAGGAGCCCGGCGAGGCGGAGACCAACCGCTGGGTGTGGCGGGCCAAGCTGCTGGCCGGCACGACGGCGGCGGAGGTGGCCGCCTCGATGCTGGAGGCGGCGGGCACCTCGGCGATGCGGCGCGGGCACCCGCTCGAACGCCTCTACCGCGACGCCCGGGCCGGATCACTGCAGCCCGCGACCTCCGACGTGTGCGCGGACTGGCTCGGCGTCGAGGCGCTGGGCGGTGATCCGGACTCGCAAGGCTCCGCCCCGCGGTGGTGAACGCTTTTCGCGGGTAAGGCACCAGTCGGCGGGGTTCGGCCTGGGGAGGCACAAGTGAAAAGAATCGGTCAGGCAGTGATCGCCGGCCTGGGTACGGCATTGCCACCGGCAGCGGCACAGGACGACCTGTGGGAGGGCTTCTTCTCGCAGCACTACACGGGCGGCCGTCGCGGACTGGCGAAGCGGATCTTCGCCAACTCGGGGGTACGCACCCGGCAGGCGGCGGTCAGCCCGCTGCTGGAGGACGTCTCCGGCTGGTCCACCGAGCGCCGGATGCGCCGCTACCAGGTCGAGGCCATGCCGCTGGCCAAGGAAGCGGTCGGCCGGGCACTCACCGAGGCCGGAGTCGCCGCCGACGAGCTGGGCATGCTCGCCGTCTGCTCCTGCACGGGCTACGCGACGCCCGGCCTGGACATCCTGCTGGCCCGGGACATGGGCATGGCACCGTCGTTGCAGCGGCTCTTCGTCGGGCACATGGGCTGCTACGCCGCGCTGCCGGGCCTCGGCACAGCAGCGGACTACGTCGCGGCCCGTGGCCGCCCGGCGTTGCTGCTCTGCGCCGAACTCACCAGCCTGCACATCCAGCCTGCGGATTCGCGGGCGGACATCCAGCAGATCGTCTCGCACGCGCTCTTCTCGGACGCCGCAGCCGCCGTCGTGCTCACCCCGGAGAGCCAACCCGGAGGGTACGTCGTCAGCGACGTCGCCGCGCTCACGGACACCACCACAGCCGGCCACATGACCTGGGACGTCACCGACCTCGGCTTCCGGATGGGCCTGTCACCGCAGGTCCCCGACGTACTGGCGCTGCACGTCCGGGCCATGGTCGACGACCTGCTGACCCGCAACAACCTGACGATCGCGGACGTGGACGGCTGGGCGGTGCACCCGGGCGGCCCGAAAATCCTCGACGTGGTGCAGGAACAGCTCGAACTGACAACCGAGGCGATGACGGCGTCCCGGGAGGTGCTGGCGACGTACGGGAATTGCTCGTCCCCGACGGTATTGCTGGTCCTGGACGCGCTGCGGCGCAGGCCACAGCCGCCGCGCCGGATCGTGATGCTGGCGTTCGGGCCGGGCCTCACGCTCTATGGCGTCCTGCTCGACACACCCTAGGGTTGTCGCGTGCGAGAGGACCGGGCTGCGGGCGCGACGCTCTACGCGTTCGCCCTGGTCCTGCTGCTGGTCGGGGGCGTGTGGTTCGTCCGCGCGGCCCCGGAGGTGGGAGAGGACCCGGCGGTGGTGGCCGGCCGGGCCACGGTCGAGCGGCTGCTGCCCGACCTGCCGCGGCAGGCGGGGGCGGAGACGATGGTGCTGGCCGCGGGCGGGCGCAAGGAACTCAACACGTCGGTGGTCGGCGGGGCGTACGCGCTGGCGATGCTTTGCGTGGGTGATGGCCAGGTCCGGGTACGGCTGAGCGCTACGGGGGAGGATTCGGGGCGGGCGGTGCCGTGTTCGGCGGAGGAGCCGGAGCCGGTGGAGCTGACGGTCGGTCTGGCGGACGACCTCTTCATGGCTGTGTCGGCAGAGACCCGGGGCGCCGCGGTCTTCCGCTGGCGCGTCATCCGGACCCGCTCCTATTGATCCGTCTCGCGGGCTGATCCGCCTCGCTGTGCTGTTGCGCTCCTCATGCCGGTCCGTCTCGCGGGCTGGTGCGTTTCGCGGGCAGATCCGTGCCGCGCGGACTGATCGATTCGTCGGCTGACTCGCCTTGCGAACCAGCCCGTTGGCGAGCTGGTCCGCCTTCCGATCTGATCCGGTCGCGCATGTGGCTGGGCCGTCTCGGGCGGGCTGGGACGCCTCGTGTGC
This sequence comes from Actinoplanes sp. CA-051413, assembly GCF_050955795.1. Lineage (NCBI taxonomy): Bacteria > Bacillati > Actinomycetota > Actinomycetes > Micromonosporales > Micromonosporaceae > Actinoplanes > Actinoplanes sp. CA-051413. Next base: position 9,511,337 of record NZ_CP192100.1, on the reverse strand, counting down.
TGCCCTCTCGCATTTGCTGCGCCTCATGACAAGCGTCACTTACCGGTCGGATCTTGCCGGCCTCATCCCGCTGTCGACCGCAGCCCCCCGGTCGGGGCTGTCACGCAGCGTCAGAGTCGGGCGAGGTCGGGGCGGAAGTCCTCGATCGAGAAGGTTCGAGCGATCTTGCGGACGATTTCACCCCCGCGGTTGACCAACAGGACCGCCGCGGTGCCGTCGGGCGTGCCGAGCTGGAGCCCCGCGCGGAGCTCTCCGGTGGGGTCACGCAGCGCGCGCACTGTCTTGGTCTGAGTCTGTGGCGCGGCGTTCGTGGGCGGGGCGCCACCGGTCTGCCCGGCGGCGGGAGCGGCGACGACCGTCACCACGGCGATCCCGGGCGGTGCCGCAGCAGTGGTGTCAGCCACCAGGCTCGCGCAGTCGCAACCGTCGGTGAGCAGCACGACCGCCGGCAACTGGGCCCGGAGCGGGACGGTCTTGCCGTCGCCGCCCATCAGCTCCAGGGCGGGCAGGGTGTCACCGCGGTCGTCGGTCGTGGTGGCGGTGCGCTGGGTGGCCGGTGAGCGGGACGGCCCGGGCCAGGCCGAGGCGAACAGGCTGGCCACGGTGACCAGGACGGCCATCGAGATGATCAGGACCGGGGCGCGCAGGCAGGCGGCGCCGACCCGGCGGAGGACGCGCATGCCGGGGCGGTCGGTGAACTGCTGCCAGCGGGTGCGCTCCTGCGACCGGTGCAGCTCGGCCTGGACGGCGCTGACCTCTTCGGAAAGCTCGGAGAGGTCGTCCGGGATGACGATGACGCCCCACTCCTCGGGGAGGTCCGGCAGACCGTCAGGGGAGCCGCCATCGGGCGGCCAGTTGCCGCCGTTGTCGCTCATACTGCCCACGATTCACCCTCCCCCCTGCCGACGAGTCTCGCGTGGCCGGGGACCTGCGTCCAGCCTCCCCCAAGCACGCCCTCGACCGCCAGTGGTGGGCGGTTCCGGTCGCTAGCGATAAGCTTGACCTCGCAAAGGCTTCAGGTCCGGAATATCCGACTCGCTGAGTCAAGTGGTCACGACGTGGTCACCCTCCGTTACTGAGGCAGCTCTTCGCCCGCATGTCAAGCGGTAGAAAGACGGCTCACAGGGCCTCTGAGCTGCACTAACAGTCACGGCCAGGGTGGGACATCGCTGCCTGAGCGTGTTACCCTAGACACAGCGAAAGGGGTTTCGAACCTATGGTTTTCAGTGTCGGCGAGACCGTTGTTTACCCCCACCACGGGGCCGCACTCATCGAGGCAATCGAGACTAGGGTCATCAAGGGCGAGCCGAAGCAATATCTCGTTCTGCGAGTCGCCCAGGGCGACCTTACTGTCCGGGTGCCCGCTGAGAACGCCGAGATCGTCGGCGTGCGTGAAGTGGTCGGCGAGGAGGGCCTGGGCAAGGTCTTCGACGTCCTCCGCGCACCGCACACCGAGGAGCCGACCAACTGGTCGCGGCGTTACAAGGCCAATCTCGAGAAGCTCGCCAGCGGTAACCCGCTGAAGGTCGCCGAGGTCGTCCGTGACCTCTGGCGTCGTGAGCGCGAGCGTGGTCTCTCGGCTGGGGAGAAGCGCATGCTCGCCAAGGCCCGCGACATCCTCGTCGGTGAGGTGGCCCTCGCCGAGAAGAGCACCAAGGACGAGGCGGAAGTCCTCCTCGACAAGGTGCTCACCGAGGCGTGACGTTCCCACCACCTCAGCACCACCCCCCACGGTGACAGCAGCCGAACAGGACCGCGACGTGACCGCGCAGCTCAATGCTCGCGGTGACGTCGCGGTCCTCGTTCCGGCCGCCGGCGCAGGTCTGCGCCTGGGCCCGGGCGGGCCGAAGGCCCTGCGCCTGCTCGCGGGGGAGCCCCTTCTCGTGCACACGGTCCGGCGCATCGCGGCAGCCCCGTCGGTGCGCCTGATCGTCGTGGCCGCCCCGGCCCCTGAGGTTGACGCAGTGCGCGCGCTGCTTGCTCCGGTTGCCCCTGTGACTGTGGTCGCGGGTGGGGCTGAGCGGCAGGATTCGGTGGCGGCGGCGCTTGCGGTCGTACCGGAGGATGTCGGGATCGTGCTGGTGCACGACGCGGCGCGCGCTCTTACGCCGCCGGAGCTGATCGAGTCGGTTGCGGCTGCGGTTCGGAGCGGGCGGCCGGCGGTGATTCCGGTTCTGCCGGTAGTGGACACCATCAAAGAGGTCGGCTTCGTCGACCCGGTCGATCTTGCGTACCGCGCCGGCGTTGGTTCGGCCGGTTCTGCTGGCCTCGGCATTACCGACAGCGGGTCTGCCAGCTCTGGCTCCGCCAGCTATGCCAGCCTCAGTTCTGCCGGTCCTGCCAACGTCGTTTCTGCTGGCTCTGCCGGCTTGAGCCCCGTCGATCCTGCCGATCCGGCGCACCCTGCCGATCCGGCGGACCCTGCCGATCCGGCGGACCCTGCCGATCCGGCGGACCCTGCCGATCCGGCGGACCCGGCCGAACCTGCCGACCCGGCCGATCCGACAGACCTGGCCGACCCTGCTGATCCGGCCGACCCTGCTGATCCGGCCGATCCCTCTGATCTTGCGGACCCTGCCGACTCGGTCCGTGCCGTGACTGCCGACCCCGGCCGCGCCGTAGCCGCCTCCGCCGGCCTCAGCCCCACCCTCACCCCGGTTGAGGTTGTGCTCGGGACGGTTGATCGGTCTGTTCTGCGGAGTGTGCAGACGCCGCAGGGGTTTCGGCGGGATGTGCTTGCTGCTGCGCATGCTGCCGGGCTCGGCGCCCATACCGACGATGCCGGGATGGTCGAGAAGGCGGGCGTTCCGGTCACCTGCGTGCCCGGGTCGGAGCTCGCCATGAAGATCACCCGTCCGCTGGACCTGGTGATCGCCGAGGCGCTGCTGCACGTAGCCTGACGCGGTGACTTCTGTGAGCCCGCCCAGTCAGCGTGTCGGGATCGGCACCGATGTGCACGCCTTCGATCCGGCGCGGGTCTGTTGGGTGGCCGGCCTCATGTGGCCCGGTGAGTCCGGGCTGGCCGGGCACTCCGACGCCGATGTCGCCGCCCATGCCGCCTGCGATGCGCTGCTCAGCGCCGCCGGGCTCGGTGATCTCGGCAGCAACTTCGGGACCGCCGAGCCTGAGTGGGCCGGAGCCGCCGGGGTGACGTTGCTTGCCGAGACCGTTCGGCGGCTTGCCGAGCATGGCTACGCGGTCGGCAACGTGTCGATTCAGGTCATCGGGAACAAGCCGAAGATCGGCAAGCGCCGCGAAGAAGCGCAGCAGGTGCTTTCTGCGGCGGTCGGTGCGCCGGTCACTGTCTCCGGCACCACCACGGATGGGCTCGGGCTCACTGGGCGTGGTGAAGGGCTTGCTGCTGTCGCCACCGCGCTGATCTATTCGGCGTGAGGCTGCCCCGGGCGGGGTGATCTCGCGGTGGAAGACCTACGCTCGATGGGTGTCGAGCGAGCCCACGTCCCAGTCCGAGCCGGAAACCACCCCTGAGGAGTACCGGCAGCGGGCCCTCCTGATGGCTGACCTCGGCCGCTACGACGAGGCGGTCGGGGAGATCGCCAGTGGTCTGGCCGCCGCGCCTGATGACGCCGCGCTGCTGACCACGTTGGCGCGGGTGCACCTGGCCGCGGCGCAGCCGGTGGATGCGCTGGCTGCCGCGGACCGGGCCGTCGCGGCCGCACCCGGGACGGTGGGGCCGCTGGTCGCGCGGGCGATGGCGTTGTCGGACGAGCGGCGGTTCGGCGAGGCCGCCGAGGTGGCGGCTTCCATCCTGGCGGTCTGGCCTGCTGACCCGTACGCGCAGCGCACCGGGGCGGCCCTGCTGAGTGAGGCGCGTAACGGCCAGGACGCGCTCAATGCCGCGTGGAACGGGGTACGGCTCACGCCCACCGATGCCGAGGCGCATCTGGTGCTGGCTGTGGTGGCGGCGCGGCTGCGGTTGTTCGACCTGGCGCAGCGGGCGTACGGGGAAGCCCTCGACCTCGACGCCACGATCGGCGACGCGCAGCAGGACGTCGGCGTGGTCCGGCTGGAACGCCGCCGCTGGGCGCTGGCCCTCGAGAGCCTGGCCGACGCCGCCCTGCCCGTTCCGGAGCCGGTCGCCGAGGAGGTGCCGGCCCTGCCGCCGCCTCCGGTCACCCGGCCGGCCGGGCCGGTGCTGGACCGCTCGGCCCTGGTCGCGGACACGTTCCGGCAGGCCGTTCTGTACGGCAGCAACGGGGTGCTGATCGCCGCCGTGCTCGCCGCCGTGATGACCACTGCCAGCACCGGCGTGGCCCGGATGTGGGGCGGGGTCATCGGGGTGGTGGTCGTGGTGGCCGTCGCGGTCTGGCTCACGCGTGCTCTGCCGGTTCCCATCGGTGTTGCTCTCGGCGAGATCCGCGGTTCGGGCCGGCTGGTCGCCGCGGTCTATGCGACGGCGTTGGCGCCGCTGGGCCTGGTGGCGTTCGCGGTGCTCGGCGGCGTCATCCCGTTGGTCATCGCGATGCTTGTCGCTGCCGCCGCCGAGCTCGTCGTTCTGACCCAACGCCGTTAAGGGCAGCCTGATGCGGGTGAGGGCTGCCTGATGCAGGTGAGGCCAGCCTGACACGGGTGAGGCCAGCCTGATGCAGGTGAGGCCAGCCTGACACGGGTGAGGCCAGCCTGATGCAGGTGAGGCCAGCCTGACGCGGGTGAGGCCAGCCTGATGCCGTTAAGGAAGGCCCGACGCCGGTGAGGCCACCCTGATGCGGGTGAGGGCGCCTGATGCCGGTGAGGCCAGCCTGAAGCGGGCGAGGGTGCCTGATGCCGGTAAGGGCAGTCCGACGCTGGTGAGCGCCGGGCTCAGGCTGCGGCTCCGAAAAGGGGAGCGGCGCCGGGTTCGGTGGCGGCGAGGGTTGTGCGTACTGCTGTTTCGGCCCGGCCGGCGGTGCCGAGGGCGTCCAGGGCCAGCAGCGCCGCCCCCACAGCCGGTGGCGTGTCCAGGACGCCGACCCGTACCCGTGGAGCTTGCGTCACCGCCCCCCGGACCACCTGGTCGTGCAGCACCGGGTGCTGCGCCCGGAGGACCCCGCCGCCCAGCACCAGCGCGTGCGGTTTCTCCAGCAGGCCGAGCCGGGTCGCCGCCACCCGGTGCTGGGCCAGGATCTCCGTCACCTGGCGGTCGACCAGCTGCCCGGCCACCTGATCCCCCTGCGTGGCGATCTTGAACAGCAGCGGCGTCAGTTCGCGGACCCGGGCCGGGTCCAGCTCGCCGAGGTGCAGGGCGATGCTCACCTCCTCCACAGTCGAGTAGCCGAAGTGGTTCGCGACCGCCTGCGACAGCGACGTCTTGTCGCCGCGGCCGTCTTCGCCGCGGGCGGCCATGCGGAGCGTGTGGTCGGCCAGGTCGTGGCCGCCGCCCCAGTCGCCGGAGATCGGGCCCAGGGCCAGGAATCTTGCCGTGCGTCCGTCGGCGGCCCGGCCCACGCAGTTTGTGCCCGCACCGCACACGACCGCGATCGCGTCCGGCATCGAGGTGCCCGCGCGCATGAGGGCGAAGCAGTCGTTGTCCACGATGGTCCGCGCGGTCCAGGACTGCGCTTCGATGGCCGTGTGCAGGCGTTGGACCTCGATCGGCAGGTCGGCGCCGGCCAGGTAGACCGCGGCCAGGTCGATCGGCCTTCCCGGGGTCAGGCCGGCGTCGGTGCGGGCGGCGGCGATCAGGTCCCGCAGCACCTCGATTGTGCCGGTCAGTCCGAGGATGTGCGGGGAACTGGTCGGTCCGCGGACGAAGCCGAGGATCTCGCCCTCCGCCGTGCCGAGGACGACGTCCGTTTTGGAGTTGCCGCCGTCCACGGCCAGGTACAGCGGGTTCATCGAGCCCAGGCCAGGTGCTGCGCACCCGCGGCGAGCAGCTTGCCGGTCAGCGCTTCGGCGTCCTCGTGCTGGCCGATCAGGGGGTGGGCGAGCAGGGCGCGGTAGACCCGGTTGCGGCCGCCGCGTACCGCTGCGTCCAGCGCCAGTTCCTCGTACCCGGAGACGTGCGCGACCAGACCGGCCAGGTCCGGGGCCAGGGGGGTGACCGAAAGGGGCACCGGGCCGGTGCGGCCCACCCGGGCCGACACCTCGATCACCGCCTGGTCCGGCAGGAACGGCAGCGTGCCGTTGTTGCGGATGTTGACCGAGTGGACGCCGTCCGGGTCGTGGCCGTGCAGCGCGGCGATCAGGCCGACCGCGGCTTCGGAGTAGTAGGCGCCGCCGCGTTCGCCGAGCAGGGCCGGCTTCTCGACCAGGGCCGGGTCGCGGTACATCTCCATCAGCGTCGCCTCGATCTCCGCGACGCGCTGGCCCCGGGTCTGGGCTCCGCGGGCCTCCCGGACGTGCCGGTCGTGTGCGTAGAAGTAGCTGAGGTAGTAGCTCGGCACGTTGCCCAGCGTGGTCAGCACCTCCGGTGGCAGGTCCACCTCGTCGGCCAGTTCGCCCAGGTGGGCCGCCAGCAGTTCCGGGAGCCGGTCGACGCCGTCCACGTACGCGGCGCGTTCCCAGGTCAGGTGGTTCAGGCCGACGTGGTCCAGGACGACCACGGCCGGTTCCACGTCGAGCATCCGGGCGAAGCGGCGCTGGAAGCCGATCGCCACGTTGCACAGGCCGACCGCTTTGTGGCCGTCGTCGAGCAGCGCCCGGGTGACGATGCCGACCGGGTTGGTGAAGTCGACGATCCACGCGTCCGGCTTGGCCCGGGCCCGGATCCGGGCGGCCACGTCGAGCACGACCGGCACCGTACGCAGCGCCTTGCCGAGCCCGCCCGCGCCGGTGGTCTCCTGGCCCACGCAGCCGCAGTCCAGCGGGAACGTCTCGTCGCTGATCCGGGCCGCCTGACCACCGACCCGCAACTGGATGACCGCGACGTCGGCGTCGGTGACACCGGCGTCCAGGTCGGTGGTCCAGGTGACCTTGCCCGGGTGGCCGTAGTGCTGGAAGATCCGCGCCGAGAAGGCGCCGACGATGTCGAGCCGTTCCTGTGCGGGGTCGATCAGCACCAGCTCCGACACCATGGTGCCGAGCCGGGCGAACCCGTCCACCAGTTCCGGCGTGTACGTCGACCCGCCGCCGACGACAGCGATCTTCACCCTTTGACTCCCGTGAGTGTGACGCCCTGGACGAATGCCTTCTGGGCGAAGAAGAACACGACGACGATCGGGACCATGGCCAGCACCGTGGCCGCGGTGACCAGGTTCCAGTCGACGTGATGGACACCGTGGAACGAGGCCAGGCCCAGCGACAGCGTCCAGGCGTGCTCGTTCTCGCTGGTGTAGAGCAGCGGGCCGTAGTAGTCGTTCCAGGCGAAGAAGAACTGGAACAGCGCGGCCGCCGCGATCCCCGGCCGGGCCATCGGCACCACGACCCGCAGCAGGGTGCGCCACTCGCCGCAGCCGTCGACCCGGGCCGCGTCCAGGTAGTCGGTCGGGATGGTGAGCAGGAACTGGCGCAGCAGGAAGATGCAGAACGCGTCGCCGAACAACATCGGGATGATCAGCGGCGCGAGCGAGCCGGTCAGGCCGTACCGGGCCCACATCAGGTAGAGCGGGACGGTCACGACCTGCGGGGGCAGCATCATCACGCAGAGCACGGTCAGGAACATGACGTTGCGGCCGCGGAACCTGAGCTTGGCCAGGGCGTACGCCGCGGGCACGCTGGACAGCAGCATCAGCACCGTGGCGGACACCGCGTAGATGACCGTGTTGAGCAGGTAGCGCGGCAGCGGGGTGATCTCGAAGACCCGTACGTAGTTCTCGAAGTGCCACGTGTTGGGCCAGTAGTCGCTGGTCAGGGCCTGGTTGCTGGTCATCACCGAGATCAGGAACAGGTAGACCACCGGGGTCAGGAACATGATGGCCAGCACGATCGCGATGCTGTGCCGGGCTATCCACGCCAGCCGGTGCTGACGCCGTACCTGTCGGATGGTGGGCGGCGCGGCCGCGGCCGGCCGTTCCAGCAGAGCCGTCATTGTTCCTCCCCGGAGAAGGCCTTGGAGCGGCGCAGCAGGATGACCGTCACGGAGAGCGCGACCACGAAGAGCGCGACAGCCATCGCGTTGGCGTAGCCGAGCGCGTTGTAGCGGAAGCCGACCGTGTAGAGCCAGAGCGGATAGGTGAACGTGGAGCCCTCGGGGAAGCCGAACGACGACGAGATGCCGCCGCCGGTCACGGCCTGCCCGCTGGCGATGGACCCGGCCACCGCGGCCTGATCGAAGTACTGGAGCGTGTAGATCACGCCGGTGACCGTGGCGAACAGGATCACCGGCTGGATGGTCGGCAGGGTGACGTAGCGGAAGCGGTGCCAGGCGTTCGCGCCGTCGAGCGCGGCTGCCTCGTAGAGGCTGGCCGGGACGCCCAGCACCGCCGCCAGGAAGATGATCATGATGTCGCCGATGCCCCAGAGGCCGAGCAGCACCAGCGACGGCTTGGACCACTCGGGCGAGTTGAACCAGAGCGGTCCCTCGATGCCGATCCGGGCCAGGAAGTTGTTGACCGGACCCGTGCCCGGCTTGAGCAGGTAGACGAACGCGATGGTGGCGGCCACCGGCGGCGCCAGTGCCGGCAGGTAGAAGATCGTCCGGAAGAAGCCCGCGCCCCGCTTGAGCTGGCTCAGCAGCATGGACAGCCCGATCGCGCTGATGATCCGGACGGGTACGAACACCACGACCATCCACAGCGTGTTGCGGATCGACTGGAGCAGGTACGGGTCCTCACCCATCCGCCGGTAGTTCGCCAGCCCGACCCACTCGGGCACGGTGAGCAGGTCGAACTTGGTGAACGAGAAGTACACGGCGCTGAGCAGCGGGTAGATGAAGAACACCACGATGCCGATCAGCGCGGGGGCGAGGAACGACCACGCGGTCAGGTTCCGGCGCAGGCGCATCCCTCAGCCGCCCAGGGTCATCACGCTGTTGATCTGCTTGTCCGCGTCGGCCAGCCCGGCGTCCAGGTCCTTGACCTTGCCGGACTGCCAGTTCGTGGCGAAGGTGCCGAAGGTCTCCTGGTACGCGGGCCCGGACGCGGCCGGCGGCGAGGTCAGCGAGTTCGGGTTGGCGAAGATGTCCATGAAGGCCTTGAACTCGGGCTCGACCTGCAGCGCGGGGTCGCTGATGGCGCCGGTGGTGGTCGGTACGTTCTTCAGCGAGTTGGCCAGCTTGACGATGGCCTTGTCGTCGGTGGTCAGGTACTTGATGAGCTCCCAGGCCGCCTCGGGGTTCTTGGCGTTCTTCGAGATGCCCATGATGTTGCCGGTGACGTAGCCGCCGCCGTACCGGGCCGGGTCGCTGACCGGGATCGGCGCGACGCCGTACTTCAGGTTCGGCGCCTGGTCCTTGAGGAAGGCCAGCCGGTACTCGGCGTCGACGTTGATCGCCACCTGACCCTTCTGGAACGCGTTGTCCGCGCTGAACTCGTCACCCAGGCCGGCCCGGAACTTCTGCAGGTTCTCGTAGCCGTACCAGTCGACCAGGCTCTTCTGCCAGGTCATCAGGGTCTTCCAGGCCGGGTCGGCACCGACCGCCGACTTGCCGTCCGGGTTGAGCCACTTCGCGCCGACGGCCGGGGCCAGGTGCGCGGCGGCGTTCTCGTAGAAGTCGAAGAGCGGCAGGAAGCCGACCGTCTTGAGCGAGCCGTCCTTGTTCTTGACCGTGAGCTTCTTGGCGTCCTCGGTGAGCTCGTCGAGGGTCTTGGGCGGGCCGGCGATGCCCGCCTTGGCGAACAGGTCCTTGTTGTAGTAGATGCCGTACGCGTCGGCCAGGAACGGCATCGCGCAGCGCTTGCCGCCGAACTCGGTGTACGAGCGCGTGGTCTCGTTCAGCCGGTTGAGGTCCACATTGTCCCGCTTGATGTACGGCGCCAGGTCCACCCAGGCCCCGGACGAGCAGAACTTGCCCACGATGTCGGTGGAGTACGAGAGCCCGATGTCCGGTCCGTTGCCGGCCCCGATGGCCTGGGTCATCTTCGAGTCGTCCTGACCCGGCTTCACCGTCACCTTGATGTTCGGGTGGCCGGCGGTGAAGTCCTTGATCACCGTGTCGATGGCGGCGGCCTCGCGCTCGGTGAAGAAGTGCCACAGCTCGACCGTGCCGGACACCTCCGTACCCGGGTCGGCGATCTTCTGTTCCTTGGCAGCGGGGGTGCAGGCAGCGGTCAGCAGCAGGGCCGCAGCGGCGGCGACGATCGATTTTTGGGCATGAGGTATCCGCTTGTTCACTTCGAGGGGTCCTCTCAGAGGTGGTGCAGCAGGGGGATCAGGCTTGGTTGTCGCGGATCGAGGCGATCAGCGCCTCGCGGACGGCGGTGAGCCCGGCGTCGAGGGCGCCGAGCAGGACCGCGTCGTCGTCGATCGTGGTGACGGCGATGGTGCTCTCCAGCGGCGCGGCCCGGCGCAGGGCGCCCTTGACCGCGGTGAGCAGCGTCTGGCCGCCGGCCTGGGCGACCGGGCCGGCCAGCACGACGAGCGAGGGGTCCAGCACGGCGATCACGGCGGCCAGGCCGACCGCGATCCGGTCGGCCAGGTGGGTGAAGAACTCGCCGGAGGCGTCCGGGGCGGCGGCCGCGGCGGCGACGATCTCGTACGGGGTGCCGCCGGAGACGCCGTGGTCCTGGCCGAGGGCGAGGATCGCCGCGCCGCCGAACAGGTCCTGGAGGTCGACCTTGCGATGGGTGGAATCCGGGGAGTAGAGCGGCATGTAGCCGATCTCACCCGCACCACCGCGCGCACCGCGGATCAGGGTGCCGGCGATGTCGATGGCCAGACCGAGGCCTTCCTGGCCGAGCCAGAGCAGCGCGAAGCCGTCGACCTCGCGGGCCACGCCCCGGCGCCGCTCGGCCACCGCGGCCAGGTTGACGTCGTTGTCGACGCCGACGTGGGTGCCCAGCGCCGCGGCGATCTCCGGGACCAGGCCGGCCCGGCCCAGGCCGGGCACGTCCACGTGCCGGATCGTCGCCGCGCCGACGTCGTACGAGCCGGGCACGCCGAGCTGCACGTGGTGGACCCGATCGGCCGGGACGCCGGCTGCACTGCTCAGTTCGGCGACGACGTCCACCAGCGCGGTGCGGGGATCGGTCTGCAGGAAGTCGACCGGGGTGGCGATCCGGGCCCGGACGGCGCCGGTCAGATCGCAGAGTGCGGCCTCGACCGACGGTGCCCCGCTGGCGCCGATGTCGCGGACCGACACGGCGGCGGCGTACGCTGCGTCCGGGTTGGCGGCGTAGATCTCCGCGTTCGGTCCCGGGCGGCCGCTGTTGTAGCCGACGACGGTCACCAGGCCGGCGTCGGTGAGCCGGCGCAGCACCTCGGAGATGGTCGGGGTGGAGAGCGCGGTGAGCCGGCGCAGATCGGCCCGGGTGAGCCGGCCCGGCTCGAGCAGGTGGGCGAGCGCCGCGCTCTCGTTCATGGCGCGCAGCAGCTTGGACGATCCCGCCAGTCGCGGCACGGAGCCCCCTCGATTGATTGGCAAACCAGCTAACAATTAGCTGGACCGTAGGGCTGCCGCTGTTGAGCTGTCAATACTTCGTCGCGCTGCGTTTCCCCCAGGCGGCAAGTCGGCCCGGTGAATCACCCCCGGAGCGGGCAAAAGTGATTAATCGACGGGGATTGATTAATCAACTTAACTGACCTAGCGTGACCACTCATCGCCTCGGCGACGGGCACCCCCAACGCCCGTCATCGATGGCTCAACCCTGCGCGCCCACCCGCCTCCACCCCCACGAGGAGCGCCATGACCATCCCCTCACGACCGCACCGCCGCAAGAAGCTGATCGCGTACGCCCTCGGCGGTGTGCTGATCCCCGCAGCCGGCATCGCCTACAGCCTCATGCCGGCCAGCGCGGCGACCGCGGGAGCCATCAAGGGCCTCGGCGGCAAATGTGTCGACGTCGCCGCCGCCAACAGTGCGAACGGAACCGCCGTGCAGCTCTACGACTGCAACAGCACCGGCGCTCAGACCTGGAGCGTCGGCAACACCGACAACTCGATCCGGGCGCTGGGCAAGTGCCTCGACGTGACCGCCGCCGGCACGGCCAGCGGCACCAAGATCCAGATCTACGACTGCAACGGTTCGGCCGCCCAGAAGTGGACCGCGGGTACCGGCGGCACGCTCATCAACACCGGCTCGGGCAAGTGTCTCGACGTGCCCGACAACAACTCCGCGAACGGCAACCGGCTGCAGATCTGGACCTGCGGCACCGGCGCCAACCAGAAGTGGACCCTGCCCGGCGGCACCACCACGCCGACGACACCACCCACCACGACCCCGCCGAACAGCGGCGTCGGCCTGGACAACCCGGCGAAGAAGGACGTGGCGATGCAGATCGTCTCGGCCGCCGAGAACTCCTCGCTCAACTGGCGTGCCCAGTTCTCCTACATCGAGGACATCAAGGACGGCCGGGGCTACACCGCCGGGATCATCGGCTTCTGCTCCGGCACCGGCGACATGCTGGAGCTCGTCGAGGCGTACACGGCCACCAAGCCGGGCAACGTGCTGGCCAAGTACCTGCCGGCGCTGCGCAACGTCAACGGGACCTCGTCGCACTCCGGGCTGGACCCGAACTTCACCCGGGACTGGAAGACCGCGGCAGCCGACTCGGTGTTCCAGGCCGCGCAGGAATCAGAGCGGGACCGGGTGTACTTCAACCCGTCCGTGCGTGACGGAAAGTCCGATGGGGTCCGGGCCCTGGGCCAGTTCGCCTACTACGACGCCTCGGTGGTGCACGGCTATGAGGGCATGCGGTCCATCCGCAGCCGGGCGCTGAAGCTGGCCAAGCCGCCGTCGCAGGGCGGCAACGAGACCACGTGGCTGAACGCCTTCCTCGACGAGCGTGTCGTGGAGATGAAGAAGGAAGAAGCCCACTCCGACGTCACGCGCATCGACACCGCCCAGCGCGTCTTCCTGCGCAACGGCAACTTCGACCTGAACACCCCGCTGGACTTCGCCGTCTATGGCGACAGCTTCCACATCGGATAGTCGAACCACTCCGGGGAAAGGAAGGCGGGGGAGCCACAAGCTCCCCCGCCTTTCCTCACCTGTTCCAGGTCCAGGCGTACGCAGTGTCCTCGACGGACAGAGCCGCGTCGCACAGGTCCAGGGGGCGGAAGGTGTCGACCATGACGGCGAGCTCGTCGAAGGCCTCGGCGCCGATCGCGCGTTCCACCGCGCCCGGCTGGGGGCCGTGCGTGAAGCCCGACGGGTGCAGCGAGATCGAGCCCTGCTCGATGCCCGAACCGCGGCGGGCCTCGTAGTTGCCGCCGGTGTAGAACATCATCTCGTCCGAGTCGACGTTGTGGTGGTTGTACGGCACCGGGATCGCCAGCGGGTGGTAGTCGACCTTGCGCGGCACGAACGAGCACACCACGAAGTTCGGCCCCTCGAACGTCTGGTGCACCGGCGGAGGCTGGTGCACGCGACCGGTGATCGGCTCGAAGTCGTGGATCGAGAACGCCCACGGGTACAGGCAGCCGTCCCAGCCGACCACGTCGAACGGGTGGTGGGCGTACACGTGCCGGGTCCAGCCCGCGCGGTGCTTGACGTACACCTCGACGTCGGTGCCCTCGGCCTGCAGCGGCTCGTCCGGGCCGCGGACGTCGCGCTCGCAGTACGGCGAGTGCTCCAGGAACTGCCCGCGCACCGACAGGTAGCGCTTCGGCGGCCCGATGTGCCCGGTCGCCTCGATGGTCAGCATCCGCACCTGGCCGTCCGGCACGATCCGGTGCACCACCGAGGTCGGGATGATCACGTAGTCGCCGGCCCCGACCCGCAGAGCGCCGAAGGTCGTCTCGATCGTGGCGGCGCCCTCCTCGACGTACAGGCATTCATCGCCGACGGCGTCCCGGTAGAGCGGTGACGGACGGTCGGCGACCACGTAGCCGATCCGGACGTCGCCGTTGGCCAGCAGCGGGCGGCGGCCCAGGACGGCGTCGCCCGGGCCGGCGTCGAGCTTGTGGGTACGCAGGTGGCGCGGCTTGAGCGGCAGGTTCGGCGACTGGCTCTTGGCCGGTGGCTCGTGCACCTCCGCCGAGCTGATCGCGGTCGGTGCGTACCGGTGATAGAGCAGGGAGGAGTCGGAGGAGAAGCCCTCCTGGCCCATCAACTCCTCCGCGTAGAGTCCGCCGTCCGGCCGGCGGAACTGGGTGTGCCGCTTACGGGGGATCTCCCCGACGCTGCGGTAGTACGGCATCGTTGCCACCACCCCTAGAAAACTGACATTACGGACGGTGTTGTCCGCCTCTCGAAGCGTCCATTAGGTTCAGTTTCGTGTCAACGCTGGTGCCGCCGCTGTTCGCAGGACTCGTCGATGACGCGTCCCTGCTGCCGCCGGGCATCATCGGGACCCCGGAGGCGCTTGCGGCCCATACCAAACACCGTGACTCGTGGTATTCGGGACTGATCGGGGCATTGCTCGTACCGTCGTCGCTCGTCCATCTTGATCTCTCTCCCCGCGGCCTCGCCGTCGGCGTCGTCAACGACGCCGCGATCGGCGCCCTGCCGGCGGTGGTCGCCAAGCTGCGGGCCGCCGGCAGCGACGTGGCGCGGGTCGAGGCGGCCGTCGCTCGCCGCGGCGAGGACCCGCAGCCCGGCCTGAGTGCGCTCGGCGCGCTCGCCGTCGAGACCCCCGACCTGGACGTGTACGCGGAGATCCCGCTCAGCTGGGGCCTGCTCGCGGGCCTCGACACGGTGGCCGCCCAGCGCGCCGACGGCCTGCGGATCGCCCCCAAGTTCCGGGTCGGCGGGCTCGCCTCCGAGCTGTTCCCCACCCCGGTGGAGCTGGCCGCGGTCATCTGCGCCTGCCGCGACCGCAACCTGCCGTTCAAGCTCGCCGCCGGGCTGCGCCACGCGCTGCGGCACACCGACCCCGAGACCGGGTTCACCCACCACGGCTTCCTCAACGTGCTGGTCGCGTCGGCGGCGGCCAGCGACGGCGGTGAGGTGGCCGAGGTCGCCGAGGCACTGGCCGCGACGCATCCGGTGCCGCTGGTCGAGCCGGCCCGCTCGCGCCGGACCGAGCCACGGCCGCTGTGGGTCGGCTTCGGGGCCTTCAACGTGCTGGAGCCGCTGACGGAGCTCATCCGTCTCGGCCTGATCAACGGCGGCTACGAGTGACCCTCTTCGACCTGCGCAACCTCCCGTACGGCGTGTTCAGCACCGGGGACGGGGTGCGGCGGATCGGCGTCCGGCTGGGCGACGCGGTGCTGGACCTGTCCCGGGCCGAGGAGCAGGACCTGATCCTGGCCGGGGGCGCGCTGCGGCAGCCGGCGCTCAACGTGCTGATGGCACTGGGGCGTCCGCTGTGGAGTGCCATCCGGGCCCGGGTCGTCCAGCTGGCCCCCACGCTGCCCGCCATCCCGCTGGCCGACGTCGAGCTGCACCTGCCGTTCGAGGTGGCCGACTACACCGACTTCTACTCCTCCGAGCACCACGCCACCCAGGTCAGCCGGATCCTGCGGCCCGAACGGCCCGGCCTCCAGCCGAACTGGAAGCACCTGCCGATCGGCTACCACGGGCGCGCGGGCACGGTCGTGGTCTCCGGTACCCCGGTCGAGCGGCCCGCCGGTCAGCTCGGACCCGGCGAGTTCGGGCCCTCCCGGCGGCTCGATGTCGAGGCCGAGGTCGGCTTCGTGGTGGGCGTGCAGGGCCGGCGGATCAGCACGGCCGACTTCGCCGAGCACGTCTTCGGGGTGGTCCTGGTCAACGACTGGTCGGCCCGCGACATCCAGGCGTTCGAGTACCAGCCGCTCGGGCCGTTCCTGGCCAAGTCGTTCGCCACGTCGGTGTCCCCGTGGGTCGTGCCGCTCGAAGCGCTGTCCGGTGCGCTCGTGCCGGCAGTCGCGCAGGACCCGGTCCCGGCGGAATACCTCAGGCCCCCGGGCGACGGCCTGGACCTGAGCCTGACGGTCGACTGGAACGGGACCACGGTCAGCTCACCGCCGTTCGCCCAGATGTACTGGACGCCCGCCCAGCAGCTCGCCCACCTGACCGTCAACGGCGCCAGCGTCCGCACCGGCGACCTCTTCGCCTCCGGCACGGTCTCCGGTCCCGAGCGCGCCCAAGCCGGCTCGTTCCTGGAGCTGACCTGGAACGGCACCGAGCCGGTGCAGCTCGACGACGGCTCGACCAGGGGCTTCCTGCTCGACGGCGACACGGTCACGATCAGCGCGACCGCACCCGGCGTGGACGGCGCGCCGATCGGGCTGGGGTCCGTAACCGGAACTGTCTGTCGCTGAGGGACGACTCGCCGTACCTTGTAGGCGGGAGGTCGGGGATGTCCACGGTTGCGGTGACACGGTTGGTCGAGGCGCCGGTGGCTGCCGTGTGGCGCGTCTTCACCGACCTGCCGAGCCGCTGCGAACGGCTGTCCACGGTCATCGCCGTCGAGTTGTCCACCCAGGGACCCTTCGGCGCGGGCACCGAATGGCGCGAGACCCGCACGATGGCCGACGGCGCGGAGATCACCGAGGAGTTCCGCGTCGACGAGTGCGTGAGCCCGCAACGCTTCGTGGTCAGCTCGCCCGGCATCGGCGCCGAATACCGGATGACCTACACGTTCGTGCCGGTGCTCGAGGGCCGGCACCGCGGCGGCACGATGGTCACCGTGGTCCAGGACGGCACCCCCACCGCGCCGGCGGGCCGGTTTCTGGCGCTGGTCTTCGGCGGGCTGGCAGCCCGTACGGTCGAGGGCGCGCTCCGGCGTGACCTGGAGGACCTGGCCGCTGCCGCCTGACCTATCGTCCCTGTGGTGACCGGGAAGCTGCTGCGCGTGCCGGCCGCCGTCGTCGTGCTGGCGGCCGCGGTCCTGATCGGCTGGCGCGTGCTGGCCCCCGCCGAGGTCCTCGAGCCGGCCACCGGTGCCCTGCCCGTCGCCGTCACCCGGCCGCCCGGCGTCACCGGCAAGACCACGATGGCGCCGCTGATCGTCGCCGGCAGCGTCCGGGTCTACGCGGGCAAGCGCCTGGTCAAGGCGGACGGGCCGGTCGAGGCGAAGACCATGTACACCCCGCGGTGGTCGTTCCGGCGCTGGCCGGAGCAGCTCACCGGGATCGTCGCGGTGGCGGCCACGGTGGTCACCCGGTGGTCGGACGGTGCGCTCGTGGCGCTGGACGGGCGTACCGGGAAGCAGGTCTGGTGGGCCGCCGGGCCCGGCGCCGAACCTTTCACCGGACGCACCGGCTCCGCGGCGGTCTGGGCCCCGCCGGGCCTGCACACGGCCGGGACCAGCGTGCTGATCACCGACGGCCGGCAGCTGATCGCCCGCGCCGGCGCGGACGGCACGCAACGCTGGGCGGTGACTCTGCCGCCCGGCTGCGGCGCCGGCTTCGTGACCGCGGGCGGCCGGTACGTGTGCAGCTCAGGCGCGTGGGACGTGCTGTCGGGCAACCCGGTCCGGGGCTGGCCGGCCGGGCCGTTCACCGCGATCGGGTGCGACGTGGCCCGCTCGGACTGCGCCGGCCTGCGCGACGGGACCGGCCAGGGCTGGCTGACCGGCGGCCGGCGACCGGAACGGGCTCCCGCCCTAGACGCCCCGGACGCCACGGCCGGCGGCGACCTGGTGCTGAGCGCGTCGGGCGGCGCTGTGGTGGCCTCCCGCGCGGGCAGCGAGGTGTGGCGGTGGGCTGGCGCGGCGCAGGTGCTCGGCGTCCGGGCCGGGCGGGCTGTGCTGCTCACGCCGGAGCGGCGGCTGATCGTGCTGGATGCGGCTACCGGTGCGCAGCGGGCGACGTTCCCGCTCTACGTGCCTGACGAGCGCGTCGAGGCGTGGAATCCGGACGGGTGGCAGCTGACGGACGGCTATGTGGCGGTGCAGCGGCTACAGCCGGATTCGACCTTCTACACGACGGACCCGGTGGTCATCGCTGCGCTCTAGGGTGGACCGCATGCGAGTGGTGCTGGACGGCCTGGTCATGGGCGAGTCGACCCGGTGGCATGACGGGCGGCTCTGGTTCTGCGACTGGGGCGCCGGGGAGATCGTCGTGCTGAACGCCGACCAGCCCGAGGTGGTCGCCCGGATCGACGACTTCCCGTTCTGCATCGACTGGCTGCCCGACGGGCGGCTGCTGGTGATCACCGGACGCGGGCTGCTGCTGCGCCGCGAGCCGGACGGCAGCCTGGTCACCCACGCGGACCTGACGGCGCTGGGCGGGACGCATCCGTGGAACGACATCGCCGTCGACTCCCGCGGGCATGCCTACGTGAACAACATCGGCTTCGACTTCCCGGGCGGGGAGCCGGCCCCGGGCCTGATCGCCGTGGTCGACCCGGACGGCACGGCCCGGCCGGTGGCTGACGGCGTGCAGTTCCCGAACGGCATGGCGGTGACCGCCGACGATCGCACTCTGATCGTCGCCGAGTCGTACGCGGGCCGGCTCACCGCCTTCACCATCGCGGCGGACGGCAGCCTCAGCGACCGGCGGACCTGGGCGGCGCTCGGCACCGGCGTCCCGGACGGCATCTGCATCGATGCGGAGGGTGCCGTCTGGTACGCCGACGTGCCGAACAAGTGCTGCGTGCGGGTGCGCGAGGGCGGCGAGATCCTGCGGACCGTCGAGCTGGACCGCGGCGGCTTCGCGTGCGCAGTCGGTGACGACACCTTGTACGCGGTCACCGCGGTCTACCCG
This sequence comes from Actinoplanes sp. CA-051413, assembly GCF_050955795.1. Classification (NCBI taxonomy): domain Bacteria; kingdom Bacillati; phylum Actinomycetota; class Actinomycetes; order Micromonosporales; family Micromonosporaceae; genus Actinoplanes; species Actinoplanes sp. CA-051413. The sequence goes on along the minus strand of NZ_CP192100.1, from coordinate 9,492,731 downwards.
AGCACGGACGGGCCGGCCGGCCAGCTCGTCGCCGTGACCCTCTAGACCCCGGCCCGCTGTTACGCGGCCGGACCCGGCCGGTGTCCACGTTCCACCGGCCGGCTCTCTTTCAGCGCGTTTCTAGACCAGCCGGGTCAGCAGGGCCGTCCACGCCTCCTCGGCCGCGCCCGCGATCGGGCCGTCGTCGCCCAGCAGCGCGGGCACCACCGGTGGCGGTGCCGCACGCCGGAAACTCATCAGCCCTGCCTCGTACGCGGTCAGCAGCTGCTCCGGCGCCGCGGCGAGCAGGTCGACGCCGAGGCCGCCCAGCGTGACCAGGTCCGCGTCCAGGCCGTTGACCAGGCCCGCGATGCCTCGGCCCAGGGCCGTTGCCACGGTCGCAGCGGCAGCGGCCGGCTCGGGCTCCGGCGAGGTGATGATCCGCCGGGCGTACGTGATCAGGTCGCGCGGCGGCTCGTGGCCCAGCAGGCGGGCCAGGGCGGAGCCGTCCACGGCGGTGCCCCAGCAGCCGTACGCGCCGCACGGGCAACGAACCGCGGGGTCGCCGAACGGCATGTGCCCGAACTCGCCGGCCGCACCCAGCGCGCCGATCAGCACCTTGCCGCCGTCCACCACCGCGCCGCCCAGGCCCGCCTCGATGCGCAGGTGCAGGGCGACCGCCGCACCGACGGCCATTCCGCGCCGGGACTCGGCCGAGGCGGCCAGCGTCGCGTCGTTGCCGGCCACGAAGATCTCGGCCCGGGGCCAGGCCACCGCCAGGTCGACGTCGTGCCAGCCGAGGTTGCTGGCGTCCAGCATGAGGTCGCGGGAGACGGTGCCCGGCACGGCGATCCCGATGCCGCGGATCCGGTCGCCGTACTCGTGCCGCAGCCGGCGGACCGCCGCGCCCAGCGCCGCGACCACCTCGTCACCGGCCCGGCCCGCGAGCTCCTCGCCCGCGGTGGCCAGGATGCTGCCGCCGAGCTCGACCACGTCGACCCGCCAGGACTCGTGGGTGATCGAGGCGGCCGCGATCAGCGGGCCGCGGGGGTGCGGGATCAGGGCGGTCGTAGGGCGGCCGCGGGCCCCGCTCGGGGCGGTCGGGCCCTCGGCGAGCAGTTCGGCCTGCCCGAGGCGGCCGACCAGCTCGGTGGTCGCGCCGGTGCCGACGCCGATGAGCCGGGCGGCGTCCGCCCGGGTGACGCCAGGACGGGCGTGTACCACCCGCAGCAGCTCGGTTGCGCGCGTCGGCACAGCGCGTTCCCCCTTCATTTGCTCGGATCAAGAGCATATTGTCGTGTGGTGAGCCAGCACCGAGGTGGACTGATCGTGCTCAGCGCTGCCTGCTTCGTCTACGTCACCGCGGAAACGCTCCCGGTCGGATTGCTCCCGCAGATCGCCGACGGCCTGGCGGTCAGCGAGGCAGACGTGGGCCTACTGCTGACCAGCTACGCCGTTGTGGCGGCGCTGACCACCATCCCGCTGACCGCGCTCACCATGCGGATCCCGCGGCATCTGCTCATCGCCGTGACCGTGGCGATATTTGCAATCTCCCAGCTCATCGCCGCTTTCGCGGGCTCGTTGCTCATCCTCACCCTGTCGCGTCTGATCTGTGCGGTGGCCCACGGCGTCTTCTGGTCGACGATCGCCCCGGTGGCGGCCCGGCTGGTGCCACCGGACCGGGCCGGACGGGCCACCGCGCTGGTTTTCCTCGGCAACTCGCTGGCCATCGTGCTGGGCGTGCCGCTGGGTACGGCCCTGGGTCAGTGGCTGGGCTGGCGGGTGGCCCTGGCCGGGCTGGCGGTGGCCGGCGCGGCGTGCGTGGTGGCGCTGCTGATCGTGCTGCCGAAGCTGCCGGCGCTGCCCCAGGACCTGACCGTGCGTGCGGGAGCCCGGCTGAAGGCGTCGGTGCGGATCATCCGCAACGGGCCGGTCGCGGCGGTCTGCCTGAGCACGGTGGTGCTGGTGATCGGGCACTTCGCGGCGTACACCTACATCGCCCCGCTGGTGCGCCGCGACGGCGGGCTGGAGGGCTTCGGCCTGAGCGCCCTGCTGCTGGGATACGGCGCCGCCGGCCTGATCGGCAACGCGATCGTCGGGCGCTTCGTGGACCGGCGGCCCGGACCGCTGCTCATCACGCTCATCGTCCTCATGGCCCTCTCGCTGGCCGCGCTCGTGCCCGTCCTCGGCGCCGCCCCGACCGTGCTGGCCGCGCTGATCTGGGGCGGCACCTTCACGGCGATCCCGGTGGTGCTGCAGGCGGCGATCCTGCGGGTCGCACCGCTGGCCCGCGACGCCGCCTCGGCCGTCTACGTGGTCGCCTTCCAGATCGGCATCGGCGGCGGCGCCCTGCTCGGCGAACGCTTCGTCTCCGCGGGCCGGCTGGGGTGGCTGCCGGCGCTGGCCGCGGTGCTCACCGTGGTCGCCGCCCTGACTGTCCTGGCGGCTCGGCGGGCCTTCCCGGTGCGCGCCCCGGTGCCGGAGCAGGCGCCGGCAGCGGTCTGACCAGCCCGGTCTCGTACGCCACGATCACCAGCTGGGCCCGGTCCCGAGCCTGGAGCTTGGCCAGCAACCGCCCGATGTACGTCTTGACGGTCGCGAGACTCAGCCGCAGATGCTCGGCGATCTCCGTGTTGGACAGGCCCCGGCCGACCAGGGTGAGCACGTCCCGCTCGCGGTCCGTGACGCCGGTGAGCGAATCGGCGGGCTCGCTCGCCGACTCCGCCAGCCCGGCGAAGTGGGTGATCAACCGCCGGGTGACCGTGGGCGCCAGCAACGCCTCACCCGCGGCGACGACCCGGACGGCGGCCACCAGATCGGCCGGCAGCACGTCCTTGAGCAGGAAGCCGCTGGCCCCGGCGCGCAGCGCGGCGAAGACGTACTCGTCGAGGTCGAAGGTGGTCAGGATCAGCACCCTGGTGGCCGGCGTTTCGGGCGAGCCGGTGATCAGCCGGGTCGCCGCGATGCCGTCGAGCTCGGGCATCCGGATGTCCATCAGGACGACATCGGGCTGCTCCCGCCGGGCCAGGGCCACGGCCTCGTTGCCGTCGGCGGCCTCGCCCACCGCCACGAGATCGGGGGTGACGTCGATGAGCAGGCGGAAACCGGCGCGCACGAGCGCCTGATCGTCCGCGATGAGAACGCGGATCGGCTCGCTGCGGGCGCTCATGCCGGCCTCTCGTAGGGGGTCGCCAGCCGGGCGCTCATGCGGGCCGCTCGCAGGGGGTCGCCAGCCGGGCGCTCATGCGGGCTGCTCGTAGGGCAGGGTCGCCCGGACGCGGAAGCCGCCCTGGTCCCGCGGGCCGGCGGTCAGCGCTCCGGCGTGCATGGCGACCCGTTCGCGCATGCCGGTCAGGCCCGCACCGTCGACGGCCGGCCGGCGGGCCGTCGTGCCGTCGTTGGTCACCTCCACCCGGAGCTCGCCCGGCACACCCTCGACGTCGACGCGGCAGCTGGTCGGCCCGGCGTGCTTGACGACATTGGTCAGGGACTCCTGCACGATGCGCACCGCGGCCAGCGCGACACCCTCCGGCACCTCGCAGTCGCCGCGCACGTCGAGCCGTACGTCGATGCCCGCCTCGGCGGCCCGGTCGGCCAGCTTCCGGAGCTCGGCCAGGGTCGGCGTCGGGGCGAAGTCCGGGTCGGTCCGCAGGGCGCCGACCGCGCGGCGCAGCTCGGTGAGGGCACTGCGGCTCGTCGCCGCGATGACGTCCAGGGCGGCGCTCGCCTCCGCCGGCCGTTCGGCGGCGACGTGGCTGCCGATCGCCGACTTGACCGCGATCACGGTGAGGCTGTGCCCGACGATGTCGTGGATCTCGCGGGCGATCCGCAGCCGCTCCTCGGTCACCGCCTGTTTGGTCGCCTGCGCGGCCGTCCGGGCCGCATGGGCCCGGCGTTCGCGCAGGGTCCAGCCGAGGAGCCAGCAGACGCCGAACACCAGGACCACGAGGGCCACCTCGAAGGACCCCGGACCGTCGGCGGAGTCGTCGGCGACCACCGTGGCCGCGGCCACCAGGGCGGCCCCGGCCATCAGGGTCACGACCGCGCGGCGGCCGGGAACATGCGCACCGACCGAATACAGCGCGATGCCCGCCGCCAGCACCGGCCCGGGGAAAGCGAAGTCCGGAACCAGGCCGGTGGCCAGGCAGACCGCCGCCGCGCTCAGCACGACCGCCGCGGCACCCAGCGGCACGAGCCGGCGGACCGCGAGTGGCGCACCCATCGCCAGACTTGCGACGAGGGTGACCCAGGCGGACTCGTGGGGGCCCGCGGCCGGTGACTCGACAGCCGACAGCAGGCACACGAGCGTGACCGCGGCGGCCAGGACGGCGTCGAAGATGCGCCGCTGGACCGGGCCGGGTCGCCAGAGCAGGAAGGGTGGGGCAGGCACGTTCCCGACCCTAGCGGCGCCGGGCTGCGGGGTCGTCGTCCCTGAGTCGTCATACCTGAGGATGAAGCGGCGGCCGGCCGTCCTGCCCAAGGAGGACTCCAGGTGTCGTCCTGAGCATGACGACGGGCCGCAGCGGAGCCGACATTGTTTTCGCCATGGCCGTTTCCCTCCGCGACGTGCGGATGATCTACCGCTCGGGCACCCGGCAGGTGCTCGCCCTCGACGACGTGAACGTGGACTTCCCGCCGGGGACGTTCAGCGCCGTGATGGGGCCGTCCGGCTCCGGGAAGTCGACGCTCCTGCACTGCGCCGCGGGGCTGGACCGCCCGACCGGCGGTGTCGTCTCGATCGCCGGCACACCGCTCGGCGACCTGGACGAGACAGCGCTGACCCGGCTGCGCCGCGACCGGGTCGGCTTCATCTTCCAGGCGTTCAATCTGGTCTCGTCGCTCAGCGCGGCGCAGAACGTGGCTCTGCCGCTGCGCCTGGCCGGCCGTCGCCCGGCCGCCGGTGAGGTGACCGCCGCACTGGGCGCGGTCGGGCTGGCCGACCGGGCCCGGCACCGCCCGAGCGAGCTCTCCGGCGGCGAGCAGCAGCGGGTGGCGATCGCCCGCGCGCTGATCACCCGCCCGGCCGTGGTGTTCGCCGACGAACCGACCGGCGCGCTCGACACCCGCACCTCCCGGCAGGTGCTCGACCTGCTGCGCGCGCTGGTGGACGAGCACGGCCAGACGATCGTCATGGTGACCCACGACCCGGTGGCCGCGGCGATGGCCGACCGGGTGCTGCTGCTGGCCGACGGCCGCCTCGCCGGCGAGCTCACCGGGGCCGACGCGGGTGCCATCGCGGCCCGGATGACCACGCTGGAGTCGGCGTGCTGACCCGCGACTGGCTGGGCACGTTCGTCGCCGTGGTGCTCAGCACGGCCATCGTGGCGGCGGCGCTGCTGCTCTGGACGTCTTCCCGGCCCCGGGTTCCGGACCGGTTCGAGGAGCTGAGTGTCGTGGTGCAGAGCCCGGCCGCGACGAATCCGGCCGAGTTCTTCGCCGAGCCGGTGCCCTGGCCCGCCGCCACGGCCCAGGAGCTGGCGGATCGGCTGGGCGAGCTGCCGGGCGTGACGGCCGTCGTGCAGGACCGGCCGTTCTACGCGCAGCCGGTCCGCTCCGGGCGGCCGGTCCCCGGCCTGACCACGGGGTACGGCTGGAGCGCAGGCGCGGCGCGGTTGGTCGCGGGGACGCCACCGACCGGGGAGCGGGACGTGGTCGTCGGCAGTGATCTGCGGGTGCCGATCGGCCACGAGGTCACTGTGCTGACCGCGACCGGGCCGGCCTCGTGGCGGGTCACCGGCCACGTCGAGGGCTCGGCGGTGCTCGTGGCCGAGACCGTCGCGGCCCGGCTGCAACCGGGGGTCCGAGCGATCGGGCTCAGCGGCGATCCCGACCCGGCCGCTGTGCGTGCCGTCGTCGGGAGCGCCGGAACGGTGCTGACCGGCGCCGGGCGTGGGGCTCTGGAACCACGTGCCGATGCCCGCCTGCGCTGGATCGGCACGCAGGTGTTGACCGCGACCGTGGCACTGGCCGGCTTCGCCTGCGTGTTCCTGGTCGCCTCGACCGCGGCCTTCGGGGTCAACCAGCGCCGTCGTGAGATCGGGCTGCTGCGGGCGGTCGGTGCGACGCCGCGGCAGATCCGATCCACTCTGTACCGGTCGGCCCTGCTGGTGGGCGGGGTGGCCGCAACGGTCGGCGTGGTGCTGGGCGTGGTGCTGGCGCTGGTGCTGGACGGGTTCCTGGTCGACGCGCGCTTCCAGCCGGTCGGGTTCACCGTGCACTGGGAGCCGTGGGCCCTGGCCGTGGCGTTCCTCGCCGGGCCGCTGGTGTCGTTGCTCGGCGCGGCGGCGTCCGCCCGCCGGGCATCACGGATCGGCCCGTTGGAGGCCCTGCGGGTGGCCGAGGTCGAGGACCGGCCGATGTCCCGCTCGCGCTGGGTCGCCGGCCTGACGGCAGCCGCGATCGGTGCCGCCGCAGGTGTCTACACCGCGACCGCGGCGGACGTCACTGACATGGCGCAGTTCGCGCTACTCGGTGCCATGGCGCTGGTCGTGGCGGCGGCCCTGCTGGCTCCCGCGGTCGTACCGCTGCTGGTCCGGCTGTTGCTGTGGCCGGTCACCGGCATCACCGGATCGCTGGTCCGCGAGAGTGCCCTGACCGGGGTCCGGCGCACGGCCTCGACCGCCGCGCCGGTGCTGCTCACCGTGGCCTTCGGGGTCTTCATCACCGGCACAGTCCAGACCTCGACAGCGGCCTACGCGGTCCGCCGGGCCGCCACCGTGGACACCGGAACAGTGCTGATCCCGAACGGCACGCCGGGTCTGACCGACGCCGCGGCGCCCGGCGCGCCGCTACCGACCCACGTGTACGTGGCCGGCGCGTCGGTCACGGCCCTCGGGCTGCCCACTCAGTCGCCGGGCACCGCGCTGGTGAGCCCGGACGCGGCCGAGAAGTTCGGCGACAGTGTCACGCTCACCTACGCGGACGGGGTGCTGGAAACGCTCCGGATAACCGGCCAAGCACCGGCGGGGCCGATCCCGGCGGAGCTCGTGCTGGCCCGTGACGTCGTCCGGGACCACGACAAATCAGCGCTGGCCCCGGCCGCGTTCACCGCCACGGCCGCCACCACACCGGGGGCGGAGCTCGTCTCCGTGGCCACGTACGCCGAACGGGCCGACGCCGAGGAGGACCGCCTGGTCTGGTCGTTCACGCTGCTCCTGCTGGTCATGTCCGCCGGCGCTGGAGCCCTGGCCGTGGCCAACACCCTGCTCATGTCCACCCGCCACCGCGTACGCGACTACCGCGTCCTGCGCCTGGCCGGAGCCACCCCACGCCAGGTCGCCCTCACGGTGGCCCTGGAGTCGACCCTGGTCGTGACGATCGGGTCCCTGCTGGGCGGCGCGACCGCGATGCTGGCCCTGCTCGGCTCGGCCGGCTCCCTGGCCGCCCAGGTCGGCGCCGAGATCAGCGTGATCGTGCCCTGGCCGCTGATCTCGGCGATCGTCGCCGCGTGTCTCGTGCTCGCTCTGGTGGCGAGCACCCCGTCCGCCCTGCGCGCCCGGCCCTCGAGGTGAAGCAGCTAGAGAGCCGCCTCGGCGGCCGCCAGGAGAGCGTCGTTCTCCTCCGGCGTGCCGATGGTGATGCGGACACCGTCGCCCTGGAACGGCCGGACGATCACGCCCCGCTGCTCGCACGCCGCGCCGAAGGCCATCGCCCGGTCGCCCAGCGGCAGCCAGACGAAGTTCGCCTGGCTGGTCGGAACGTCCGGGTACAGCTTGCGCAGCGCCTCGGTGACCCGCTCCCGTTCGCTGATCACCAGCGCGCAGCGGCGGACCACCTCCTGCTCGGCGTCCAGCGCGGCCAGCGCCGCCGCCTGGGCCACCAGACTGGTGGAGAAGGGAGTCAGCACCTTGCGGATCGCCGCGGCCACCTCCGGCTGGGCCACCAGATAGCCGATCCGCAGCCCGGCCAGGCCCCACGCCTTGGACAGCGTGCGCAGCACGACCACGTTCGGCCGGTCGCCGTAGGTCACCAGGCCGTCCGGGACCTGGTCGTCCGTGACGAACTCGCGGTACGCCTCGTCCAGGACCACCAGCACATCCGACGGTACGGCGTCCAGGAACCGGTCCAGTTCCGCCTTGCGCACACTCGTACCGGTGGGGTTGTTGGGGTTGCAGACCAGCACCAGGCGGGTCCGGTCGGTGATCGCCTCGGCCATCGCCGCCAGGTCGTGGCCGTGGCCCGGGGTGTTGGGCACGCGGATGCTGGTCGCGCCCACCCCCGCCGAGATGATCGGGTACGCCTCGAACGACCGCCACGAGTAGACGATCTCGTCGCCCGGCAGACAGGTTGCTTTGGCCAGGTGCTCGGCCAGCGCCACCGAGCCGCAGCCGGTGACGATCCGGTCGGGGCTGACGCCGTACCGCTCGGCCAGCCGGTCCCGCAGCTCCAGCACACCCATGTCGGGGTAGCGGTGCGACTGGGTCATCGCCGCCGCCACCGCCTCCGGTACGCCGGGCAGCGGCCCGAACGGCACCTCGTTGCTGGCCAGCTTGATCGCCTCGGCGATACCCAGCTCACGGGCCAGGTCGGCGACGCTGCGGCCGGGCACGTACGCCGGCAGCGCCTCCAGGTCGGCGCGGGTCAGCCTGCTCATCTCTTCCCTCCGGTGGAGTCGTCGGCGTTCTCGGGCGCCTTCACGGGCTGCTCCCGATGGCCGGGTGGCACGGCGACGACCACGGTCGCGGCCGACTTGTCGTGCAGGGCCTGGCGCAGTTGCTGATCGAAGAGCACCGAGCCGGAGTCGACGAGCTGCGCCACGAAGCCCAGCCCGTAGCAGCTCCACAGCGGCGTCCACATGCCGAGCCGGGCCCACCGGCCGAACGCGCGACCGAAGCCGAGCGGTTCCGTGTTCTCCAGCTTCACGACCTTGACCTGCAGCAGCCGCTTACCGAGGGTCTGGCCGCTGTTGGCCAGCGCCGGCACCTCGTAGGCGAACCACAGGGCGGTGGCTATGACGAGCATGGTCAGGATCAGATAGCTGGAACGGGCCGAGGCGGGCTGCGGACTGGTGAACGGGTCGGCCATGGTGGCGCGGAAGATCGGCTCGACCTCGAGCCACCACTGGTACGCCAGCCAGCCGTTGACCAGCACGTTGAGGATCAGCACGGCGACGATGTCGATCAGCCGGGCGACGAGGCGGCGGCCCAGGCCGGCCAGGGGGCGGCCGTGTGGGCGGGCCTGCACCTGGTAGGCGTAGGCGTGCGGGGGCACCCAGCCGGGCGGCGGGGCCCAGCCCGGGGGCGGGACCCAACCGGGCGGCGGAGCCCAGCCAGGTGGCGGAGCCCACCCCTGTGGGGGCGGCGCCCATCCCGGCGGAGGCTGATTTCCGGTCGATGGCGGTGAGCCCGCAGCGGCTGGGGAGCCCGGCGAGGAGGAGGGACTCCCAGGGGTTTGAGGGCCCGCTGAGGGCAGGTCCGCCGGAGGCGGAGAACCAGGCGGCGGCGTCCAGCCGGGCGGGGGCGCCCAGCCCTGCGGCGGCGTCCAGCCGGGTGGGGGCTGGCCGTAGCCCGGCGGTGGCGTCCAGCCAGGCGGCGGCTGGCCGTACCCCGGCGGGGGCGTCCATCCGGGCGGCGGCTGATATCCCGCGGGCGGCTGATGTCCGGCGGGCGGCTGGTTTCCGGCAGGTGGCGTCCAGCCCGGCGGTGGCGTCCAGCCGGGCGGTGGTGGCCCATAGCCAGGCGGCGGAGCGCCCCAGCCGGCAGGCGGCCCGGCCGCCGGCGATCCCGGCTTCTGCTGCCCGGAAGCGCCCGGCCCTCCAGACGAGCCCGGCGCCGCACCGGAACCGCCCGAACCAGCACGAGCCGACACAGCCCCACCCGGAGCCGCAGGTGCGGCCGGCTCAGGCTCCTCGGCCGGCGGCGGGCCGTCGGGCGGCGTCACGTCGGCCGGGAGGGCCTTGCCGAGCCAGCCCTCGCCGTCCCACCAGCGCTGGGTTGTCGGGTCGGCCGGGTCCTTGTACCAACCGGCGGGCAGCGAAGTCATGGCGCAACCTTTATCACGACGGTCCTGGCGACCTTGTCGTGCAGGGTCTGCTGGTAGGGCTTGTCCCACAGCTGCCACAGGCCGTCGACGTAGTAGAAGAACGGCACGACCATGCCCGCCGGGAACTCGATCAGGTACCGCTTCGCGGCCATGCCGCGGGTCAGCGTCGCGCCCGGTTCGAACGGCACGACCTTGATCTTCATCAGTTTCTTGCCGAGTGTCTGGCCGCTGCGGTACATCATCTCGACGAAGTAGATGTAGTAGCCAGCGAGCAGCACCAGGACCAGTCCCAGCTCGATGAGCAGCAGCGGCAGGAAGAAGTCGGCCATCACCTCGTCGGGCGTCACGCTGGTCGTCGTGCCGGTCACCGGGTCGGCGAGATCCGGCATCAGGACGAAGAACGCGCCGACCAGCACCGGGAGAAAGATCACCATCGCGATGCCGGTGAGGATCGAGGTGTCGATGAGGTGGGAGAGCAGCCGGGTGCCGAAGTCCGCCAGCGGCCGGCCGTCGGGCGCGAGCGGCACGGGCGGTGGGCGCCACCCGTACTGCTGGGGTGGGCCGTAGGGGGTCGGCGGGGGGTATACCGGCGGGCCACCGGCCTGCGGCGGCACCGGGGCGCGGACCGGCTCACCGGTGGGCGGGCCGGCCGCGGCCGCGGCGTCGTCGTTCGCTTGCGTCACGGAGACAGTGTTACAGGTTTCCGCGCAGCTCTTGCTCCCGCTCGATGGCCTCGAACAGGGCCTTGAAGTTGCCCTTGCCGAAGCCGAGCGACCCGTGCCGCTCGATCAGCTCGAAGAAGACCGTCGGGCGGTCCTGCACGGGCTTGGTGAAGATCTGCAGCAGATAGCCGTCCTCGTCCCGGTCGACCAGGATCTTGCGCTTCTTCAGCTCCTCGATCGGGGCCCGCACCTCACCGATGCGCGCCCGCAGCTCGGGGTCGTCGTAGTACGAGTCCGGCGTGTCGAGGAACTCGCAGCCGGCCGCCCGCATCGCGTCGACGCTGGCCAGGATGTCGTTGGTGGCCACCGCGACGTGCTGGGCGCCGGGGCCGCCGTAGAACTCCAGGTACTCGTCGATCTGCGACTTGCGCTGCGACACGGCCGGCTCGTTGAGCGGGAACTTGACCTTGCGGGTGCCGTCGGCGACGACCTTCGACATCAGCGCGGAGTAGTCGGTGGCGATGTCGTCACCGATGAACTCGGCCATGTTCGTGAAGCCCATCACCCGGCCGTAGAAGGCCACCCACTCGTCCATCTTGCCGAGCTCGACGTTGCCGACGACGTGGTCGACCGCCTGGAAGAAGCGCTTGGGCTGCAGGCCGGCGTCGATCGCGGGCTGCCGGTCGACGATCGGGCCGCGGGCCACGAAGCCGGGCAGGAACGGCCCGTCGTACTTCGAGCGGTCGATCAGGGTGTGGACGGTGTCGCCGTACGCGGCGATGGCGGCGAGCCGGACGGTGCCGTGCTCGTCGGTGAGGTCGTGCGGCTCGCTGACCGAGGTGGCGCCGGCCGAGAGGGCGTGCTTGTACGCCGCGTCCACGTCCGGCACGGCCAGCGCGATGTCGAAGATGCCGTCGCTGTGCTTGGTGACGTGCCCGGCGAGCGGCGCCCCGGCGTGCACCGCCCCGGTGATGACGAACCGGGCCGAGCCGCTGACCAGCACGTATTCGGCGTAGTCGCGGAAGCCCTGCTCGGGACCGCGGTAGGCCACGCAGGTCATCCCGAAGGCGGTCGAGTAGTAGTGGGCGGCCTGCTTGGCGTTGCCCACGAGGAACTGGAGGTGGTCGACGCCCTTGACGGGGAAAACGTCGACGGTCTCGGTGGCGGTTTCCAACATCTGCGTCATGTCCAGAGGCTGGCCCTCCGTCGCCTGCTGGGCAATAGTTGGATCTGCTGCTGGTCAGTCTGCACATTCGGTAGAGTGCTGAAGCACTATGGCTGGACAAGATGTGCAGTTGGACGCGCTCGACGGCAAGCTCCTCGCGCTGCTCGCGGCGGAGCCCCGGATCGGGGTGCTGGAGCTCTCCCGCCGGCTGGCGGTGGCCCGCGGCACGGTCCAGGCCCGGCTGGACAAGCTGATCGCGCGGGGCGCGATCCGCGGCTTCGGCCCGGACGTGTCGCCGGCCGCGATCGGCTACGGCGTGATGAGCTTCGTCACCCTGGAGATCAGCCAGCGGTACGGCCACCCGGCGGTGACCGCGCACCTGGCGGACATCCCGGAGGTCCTCGAGGCGCACACGATCACCGGCAGCGGGGACCTGATGTGCCGGATCGTGGCCCGTTCGAACGCTGACCTGCAACGGGTCATCGACGAGATCGTCACCTACGAGGGGATCCTGCGGGCGTCGACCATCATCGCGCTGGCCGAGCAGATCCCGTACCGCACCATGCCGCTGGTCCGGGCGGCAAGCCGGGCATAAGCCCGCGACACGGGCCTTTCGGGCTCGCGGTCGAGGCCTGTCGATCTCGTTACCGTGTCCGACGTGGCTTCCGGCGGGTCGGCGAAAGGCTACGCGCTGGTCGGCGTCGTGGTCGTCGTCGTCCTGGCCACCACCGGCGTGTGGAACCCGTTCCCGAAGATCTGGTCCTGGATCAACCAGAGCGACCCGATCGCCGAGGGCGTCGCCACCTGGCAGACCCCCATCGGCGGCTCACCCCGCAGCGTCACGATCAGCGGCGGCGCTGTCGTCGTCGAATACAGAACGTCCGTCGAGGCGTACGGGATCACCGCCGGGGTCCGGCTCTGGAAGTCGGACGCCGACTGGGCCGGTGTCGCCGGCGGCGACAGCGACGCGGTCGTGGTCGTCGGGCGCCTGCTGACCAAGGGGTACGAGGTCCTGGACCCGGCCACCGGCGCGGTCCGCCGCCGTGACACCCAGGCCACCGCCGTGTGGACCTACGCCGACGCGGTCCTCGACCTGCGCTGCCCCAAGGCCGGCGAGTGCGAGCTGAGCGCCTGGGAGCCGCGCGGCAGCAAGCCGATGTGGACGATCGGCACTCCCGGCATCGGCTTCGTGCTGGACGCCGCCAACCCGGACCTGCCCGACACGCAGCCGCTGAGCTCGTCGCAGATCGACAGCCGGGCGGCCGGGCCGAGGCGGCTGCCCAACCTCGTCGGGCTGCCCGGCGACGGCAAGATCGACGTGATCGACACCGCCCAGGGCCGGGTCGTGCAGACCCGTACCCCGGCCCGGGACCAGCGTGTCGCCGTGGTCGGCAGCCGCGTCCTCACGGTCACCGGCGAGGCCCGCGACGGCACCTGTTACTACGGCGTCGTCGCGCACGACCCGCCCAACGGCCGGCCGGTCTGGCAGCGGGACGGGCTCAACCTGCGGACCGCCGACAACGGCTCGTCCTGCAAGCAGGAACGCGACCCGGCCGGCGGGGACGAGGTCGTCCTCGGCGTCGACCCGGTGGGCCGCCGCGAGCTGATCTCCGCGCACGACGGCCGGGTGCTGTGGCGGGGCGAACAGGGGCAGGACGTCCTCGCCGTCGACGACCAGTACGCGCTGGTCCGCACCGAGGACAAGCGGACGCTGGTGGCCCGGTCGTTCGGCCGGGGCAAGGTGGCCTGGCGGCGGGGCATCACCGCGGACACGCAGGCCGCGCTGACGCCGTACGCGGCTGTGGTGGCCCAGCGCAAGCCGGCCCGGGTGATCGCGCTGAGCCCGCGTACCGGTGGGGTGCTGACCGAAGCGCGTACCGATGCGAAGGTCTTCGCGGTGGGACCGGGCGGCCTGATCCTGGTCGCCGGGCGGGACATGGCGTACCTGCCGTTCGGCTCGTCGCCCGCACAGTGATCGACCCGTGACCGTGCTGGTTCGCGCCTCGCACGGGCGCTGGCCTAGGCTTGCCCGTCATGAGCAGAGCCGCCGCTTTCTCGTACTCGCCACTGTTGCCGACGGGTGACGACCTGACCGAGTACCGACTCCTGGCCGACGAGGGTGTCGACGTGGTCGAGGGGCCCGGCGGCCGGCGGTTCCTGACCGTCGACCCGAGCTTGCTCACGCTGCTGACGGCCGAGGCTATGCACGACATCGCGCACTTCCTGCGCCCGGCCCACCTGGCCCAGCTGCGGTCCATCATCGACGACCCGAAGGCCTCCCCGAACGACCGGTTCGTGGCCCTGGACCTGCTGCGCAACGCCAACATCGCGGCCGGCGGCGTGCTGCCGATGTGCCAGGACACCGGTACGGCGATCGTGATGGGCAAGCGCGGCCGGCACGTACTGACCGACGGCACCGACGAGCAGGCCATCGCCCAAGGCGTCTACCAGGCGTACACCCGGCTGAACCTGCGCTACTCGCAGCTCGCGCCGCTGACGATGTGGGACGAGCGCAACACCGGCTCCAATCTGCCGGCCCAGATCGAGCTCTACGCCGAGGACCCGGGCGGCCAGCCGGACGCGTACAAGTTCCTGTTTATGGCCAAGGGTGGCGGCTCGGCCAACAAGTCGTACCTCTACCAGGAGACCAAGGCGCTGCTGAACCCGGCGCGGATGATGGAGTTCCTGGACGAGAAGCTGCGCCTGATCGGCACGTCGGCCTGCCCGCCGTACCATCTCGCGGTCGTGATCGGCGGCACCAGCGCCGAGTACGCCCTCAAGACCGCCAAGCTGGCCAGCGCGAAGTACCTGGACAACCTGCCCCGGGCCGGCTCGATGTCCGCGCACGGCTTCCGCGACGTCGAGCTGGAGGCGGCCGTCCTCGAGCTGACCCGCGACTTCGGCATCGGCGCACAGTTCGGCGGCCGTTACTTCTGCCACGACGTACGGGTGATCCGCCTGCCCCGGCACGGCGCGTCCTGCCCGGTGGCGATCGCGGTCTCCTGCTCGGCCGACCGGCAGGCCCTCGCGAAGATCACCCCTTCGGGCGTCTGGCTGGAGCGCCTCGAGCCGGACCCGGCTCGCTACCTGCCGGACGTGACCGACGACAACCTGGAGACCGACGAGGTCGTCCGGGTCGACCTGAACCGGCCGATGGCCGAGATCCGGGCCGAGCTGAGCAAGTATCCGGTCAAGACCCGGCTCTCGCTGACCGGCCCGCTGGTCGTCGCCCGCGACATCGCGCACGCGAAGATCGCCGAACGCCTCGACGCCGGTGAGCCGATGCCGCAGTACCTGCGCGACCACGCGGTCTACTACGCGGGCCCGGCCAAGACCCCCGAGGGTTACGCGTCGGGCTCCTTCGGCCCGACGACCGCCGGCCGGATGGACGCCTACGTGGAGAAGTTCCAGGCCGCGGGCGGCTCCCTGGTGATGCTGGCCAAGGGCAACCGCTCCGGCCAGGTGACCAGCGCCTGCCAGAGCCACGGCGGCTTCTACCTGGGCTCGATCGGCGGCCCGGCGGCCCGGCTGGCCCAGGACTGCATCCGCCACGTCGAGGTCCTGGAGTATCCGGAGCTCGGCATGGAAGCGGTCTGGAAGATCGAGGTCGAGGACTTCCCGGCCTTCATCGTCGTGGACGACAAGGGCAACGACTTCTTCGCCGAGGTCACCAAGCCGGTGCTGAGCATCGGCCGGCGGTAAGGCCGGCCGTCCAGCCTCGGCGCTCAGCTGCCGCAGAGGCCGGCGACCGGGTCCATCCAGTCGGGCATCTTCGTCGCCAGCGTCCGGTCCAGGTCCTTCGTGGTCTTCACCTTGTCGAAGAGGGCCTTGTCGTCGGCGCTCTTGGCGAACTTCGTCGCCGACACCGCGCCCGCCTGCTTGAGCTCGGGGTTCTCGGCGTCCGCGGTCGCCTGGCGCACCTTGGCGGCGACCTCCTTGAGCTCCTTGCTGGCCGACTTGCGGGCCTGCTCCGCCTCGGGGGTCTGCTTCGCCTCCTTGTAGGCGATCATCTTGCCCATCGCGGTGCCGAACTGGGCCACGTCCGCGTCGAAGACCTTGGTCAGCGTCGCGCAGACCTTGCGGTCGCTGGCTTCGTAGTCCGGCTCCGGCACGGTGCTCGTCACCGAGGAGGGCGCCTCCGCCACAGGTGCTTCGGCGATCGGCTCGGCGCCGTTGTCGTCGCTGCTGCAGGCGGCCGCGGTGAGCAGCACGCAGGCGAGAGAGACAGCGGTGAGGGCGGTTCGCATGACAAAGATCCTGTTCGTCGGGGAAGTCCAAACCCCTGGCGACGATACGTTCCGGCCCGGGTGACGTCCAACCGGCGTCCGGCGCGGGAACGCGAACAGCTCGTCCGCAACGATGTCGCGGACGAGCTGAACACCCCCGTTTGTGGGCCGTTCCGCTCCTCTGGGGCGATGTAGGACATCGGAGCGGAACGGCCTGTCCCACAGCTTGCCGTGCGGTGCTCTCGTTCCGCTGTCGTTCCACTCTCGGCGGGGGCCGGTCCGCGAGTGGGATTCGGCTATGGTCGATGCCGATCGACCTGCGGAGATGAGGTGTACCTCCTGTGCGACCAGGCCTGCGTGCGGCCCGCGCCGACCGTCGGGTCAGCCGGCGGTGGCGCACGTGCTGAGGTTCCGCATCCTGGGACCGCTGTCGGTGACCGCCGCCGGGCGTGAGGTGGCGATAACCGCCGGCCGCGACCGCGTGGTGCTGGCCATGTTGCTGCTGCACCAGGGCCGGATCGTCGGCTTCGAGGAGCTGATCGACGCGGTGTGGCCGGATCGGCCACCGGTGACGGCGCGCGGTCAGCTGCAGACCTGTGTGTCCCGGCTACGCCGGACTCTGGGGCCGGACGTCATCCTCACCGACCCGGCCGGCTACGGCATCGGCTGCGGGGAGGAAGACCTCGACGCCGCTGTCTTCATCCGGCTGATCAGTCAGGCCCGGGCCGTGGCCGCGGGCGGGGACACCGTGGCGGGTCGCGAACTCTTCCGGAAAGCTCTGGGCCTCTGGCGCGGGCCGGTGCTGACGGGCCTGGACGTGCCGGCGGTGCGGCAGCGCGGCGCGGTGCTCGACGAGCAGTACGCGTCGGCCGTCGAGGACCGGGTGGACCTGGACCTGGCCGCCGACCGGGACCCGGATCTGCTCGCCGAGCTGACCGGGCTCGTCGAGCGGTTCCCGTTGCGGGAGCGGCTGCGCGCGCAACTGATGCTGGCGCTGCACCGGGCCGGTCGGCAGGCCGGAGCCCTGGCCGAGTACCGCCGCTTCCGCGACCTCGTACGCGAGGAGCTGGCTATCGAGCCGGGTGCGGCGCTGCAGGAAGTGCATCGGCGGATCCTGCTCGGTGAGCCGGCCGCCCCGCGGCCCCCCGCGCCCGGTCCGGAAGCGGTGGACAGCCTTCCGCGGGTGGTCGGTGACTTCACCGGCCGGGACGAGCTGACCGCCCGCCTGCTGGCGACCATGGACAGCGCTGATCCGGTGCCGGCCGTCCGGGTCATCGACGGGATGGCGGGCAGCGGCAAGACGACTTTCGCGGTCCACCTCGCCGGGCTGCTCCGGGACCGTTTCCCCGATGCGAGCCTCTTCGTCGACCTGCAGGGTCACAGCGATGAACGGCCCCTGCTGCCCGAGGCGGCCCTCGTGACGCTGCTCCGGCAGCTGGGCGTGCCGGCCGACCACATCCCCGACCACCTGGACGAGCGCGTCCGGCTGTGGCGCGGTGAGCTGGCCACCCGCCGATCCATCGTCGTGCTCGACAACGCCGCTTCGACGGCCCAGGTCCTGCCGCTGCTGCCGGCGTCCGGCAACACGCTGGTGCTGATCACCAGCCGGCGCCGGCTGGCCGGGCTCGACGGTGTGCAGCCCGAGTCGCTGCCGGTCCTCGACGACGCCGAGGCGGTGGCGCTGCTGGCGCGGATCGTCGGGGCACGGGTCGCCGCGGAGCCCGAGGCCGCCCTCGAGGTGGTCCGGCGCTGCGGGCGGCTGCCGCTGGCCATCCGGCTCGCCGGTGCCCGGCTCGCCCACCGGCCCCGCTGGCAGGTCGCCGACCTGCTGCGCCGGCTGGGCGACGCGGCGCTGCCCGAGCTGGCTGCCGAGGACCGTACGGTCGCGAGCGCGTTCGCCCTGTCGTACGGGCAGTTGCCGGAACGGGCCCAGCGGATGTTCCGGCTGCTCGGGTTGCACCCCGGTGAGCGGTTCGAGGCGCTCGCCGCCGCGGCCCTCGCGGACGAGTCCTTGGCGTCCGCCCGCGACCTGCTGGACGACCTGCTCGACGTGCACCTGGTGGAGGAGCCCGAGCCGGAGGTGTACCGGCTGCACGATCTGCTCCGTGAGTACGCCGAGATGCTCGCGGCGGAGCTGTCCGCGGCCGAGCGCCGGGACGCCGTGGGGCGCCTGCTCGACTTCCATCTGCACGCGTTCCTCGCCGCGAACGACGGACCGCAGCGCGCCATCGTGGCAGTGGATCTGGGGTCGGCCACGCCGCGCCGTCCGGACCTGGCCGCCGCCCTCGAGGATCCCATCGCCCACCTGGAGCGGGAACGGCCGAATCTGGCCGCGTTCGCCGACGCGGCGATGGCCGCCGACCAGCCGGAACTGGTGTGGCGGCTGCCCCGGGCGGCCTGGCGTTTCCTCTACACCCGGGGCTACGTCACGGAGGTCGACGCGTTGCTGCGCCGCGGACTCGAGGCCGCGCGGGAGCTGGGCGACGACTCCGCGGTGGCGATCAGTGCGAACTATCTCGCCTCGTCCGCGCAGCGCCTCGGGCGCCGGGACGAGGCCCGGGGTCTGCTCGAGCTCGCGATCCGGCTCAGCCGTGGGATCGACGCTGTCAACACCGTGCGGTCGATGGGCAATCTGGCCGTCATCTACGAGTCCGAGGGCCGCTTCGACAAGATGATCGAATGCAGCCGGCAGGCCCTGCGCATCGGCCTGAGCGTTCCGTCCGACCGGGTGCACGCGGGGCTGCAACACGGTGCTGTCGGGGCCGGCCACGCCCGGCTCGGCCGGTTCGGGCCGGCGTTGCACCACCTGCGGTTGCGGTTGCAGCTGGCGACCACGACCGAAGACACCGTGGGCGTCGCATCGAGCCTGCACCACATTGCCCGGGTCAAGTGGCAGGCCGGGCTGGCCGGCGCCGCCACCACCCGACGCATGCTCACCGCGGCGCTGCGGCTGAGCCGTTCGGTCGGATGGACCATCGGTGAGGCCGAGGGTCTCGGCCAGCTGGCCCAGCTGGACCACGCCGAGGGGCACACCGGGACGGCCATCGAGCAGGTGGAACAGGCCATCGCGGTCGTCGACCGCATCGGTCACCACCGGTACGGGGCCTGGTACCGCGTCCACCGCGGTGCCTTCCTGCTGGCGGTCGGCGACGTCGCCGGTGCCGCGGAGAGCTGCGAGGACGCGCTGCGGTTGGCGCGCACCAGGTTCCCGTACGAATGGGCACTGGCTCTGTCCGGCCGGGCCGCGGTCCATCTCGCGCAGGGTGATGCCGGGTCCGCCCGACGGCTCCTGGAGCAGGCGCTGACCATGTTCGCCCGGATGGGCGTGCCCGAGCGCCACGACGTCGAGCGGCGGCTGGCGGAGCTCGACAGTGGCCAGGATCAACTGCGGACCCCGGCCGGCGGGGGCAGGATGGAAGCGTGACGACGACTGACGAGAGTGGTTACCGGATCGAACGCGACACCATGGGCGAGGTCCGGGTCCCGGCCGACGCCCTCTGGCGGGCGCAGACCCAGCGGGCGGTGGAGAACTTCCCGATCTCCGGACGCGGGCTCGAACCCGCGCACATCCGGGCCCTGGCCCAGATCAAGGGCGCGGCCGCGCAGGTCAACGCGTCGCTGGGGGTGCTGGAGGACGACCTGGCGAAGGCCATCGTGGCGGCCGCCGCGCACGTCGCCGACGGTGGTTACGACGACCAGTTCCCGATCGACGTGTTCCAGACCGGCTCCGGCACGTCGTCCAACATGAACACCAACGAGGTCATCGCCGAGCTGGCGACCCGGGCGCTGGGCCGGCCGGTGCACCCCAACGACCACGTCAACGCCTCGCAGTCCAGCAACGACGTGTTCCCCTCGTCGATCCACCTGGCCGCCACCGAGGCGATGACCAGCAGCCTGATCCCGGCCCTGGACCACCTCGTGGTCGCGCTGAGCGCGAAGGCCAACGACTGGTCGCAGGTCGTCAAGTCCGGCCGCACCCACCTCATGGACGCGACGCCGGTCACCCTGGGTCAGGAGTTCTCCGGGTACGCGGCGCAGATCCAGAACGGCATCGACCGGCTCACCGACACCCTGCCCCGGCTGGCCGAGCTGCCGCTGGGTGGCACCGCGGTCGGCACCGGGGTGAACACTCCGCCCGGCTTCGCGCCCGCGGTGATCTCGCTGCTCAAGGAGATGACCGGGCTGCCGCTGAGCGAGGCGCGCAACCACTTCGAGGCCCAGGGCGCCCGGGACGCGCTGGTCGAGGCGTCCGGGCAGCTGCGGGTCGTCGCGGTCAGCCTCTACAAGATCGTGAACGACATCCGGTGGATGGGCTCGGGACCGCGGGCCGGCCTGCGCGAACTGCGCCTGCCCGACCTGCAGCCGGGCTCGTCGATCATGCCGGGCAAGGTGAACCCGGTGGTGCCCGAGTCGGTCCGCCAGGTCGTCGCCCAGGTCATCGGCAACGACGCGGCGGTCGCCTTCGCCGGCACCCAGGGCGACTTCGAGCTCAACGTGATGCTGCCGGTGATGGCGCGAAACGTGCTGGAGTCGATCAAGCTGCTGGCCGCGGCCGCCCGGATGCTCGCCGACCGCTGCATCGACGGGCTCGAGGTCAACGAGGAGGTGGTCCGCGGCTACGCCGAGGGATCGCCGTCCATCGTCACGCCGCTCAACCGCTTCCTCGGCTACGACGAGGCCGCGGCGATCGCCAAGCAGGCCCTCAAGGAGGACAAGACCATCCGCGCCGTCGTCATCGAGCGCGGTCACGTGACGAACGGCACGCTGACCGAGGAGCAGCTCGACACGGCCCTCGACGTGCTCCGGATGACCCGCCCCTGAGCGGCTGTGGACGAGCTTGTGGATAACCCCCCGCCCGGCGTCACTCGGGCGGGAGGTTACTTCGTGGCGGAGGTCGGTACCCTTGTACGGTGACGCTCCGCCTGCATGACACCGCGACCCGATCCGTCCGGGACTTCGTCCCGATGACGCCCGGTCAGGTCGGTATCTACCTGTGCGGCCTCACCGTCCAGTCGGTGCCGCACATCGGTCACCTGCGGTCCGCGGTCAACTACGACGTGTTGCGGCGCTGGCTGCTGCACATCGGCCTCGACGTGACCTTCGTCCGCAACATCACCGACGTGGACGACAAGATCCTGGTGAAGTCGCTGGAGACGGGCCGCCCCTTCTGGGCGATCGCGTACGCGAACAAGCTCGTCCTCGACGCCGACTACCGCTCCCTCAACGTGCTGCCACCGACGTACGAGCCGCTGGCCACCGGGCACATCACCGAGATGCACGAGCTGATCGCCGAGCTGATCGAGCTCGGGCACGCGTACGTGTCGGCCGAGGGCACCGGCGACGTGTACTTCGACGTCCCCAGCTACCGCGAGTACGGCTCGCTGTCCGGGCAGCGCCCGGAGGACATGCTCTCCGCCGGCGAGGCACCCGAACGCGGCAAGCGCCACCCCGCCGACTTCGCCCTGTGGAAGGGCGTCAAGGCCGACGAGCCGGGCGACGCGTCCTGGGCCTCCCCGTGGGGCCGCGGCCGGCCCGGCTGGCACATCGAGTGCTCCGCGATGGCCCGGCGCTACCTCGGCGCCGAGTTCGACATCCACGGCGGCGGCCTCGACCTGACCTTCCCGCACCACGAGAACGAGATCGCCCAGTCGCACTCGGCCGGGCTGTCGTTCGCCCGCTACTGGGTGCACCACGCGCTGCTCAACCTCGGCGAGGCCAAGATGAGCAAGTCGCTGGGCAACGTGATCGACGTGCAGGCGGTGCTGGCCATGGGCATCCGCCCGGTCGAGCTGCGCTACTACCTGGGCGTGCCGCACTACCGCTCCCGCATCGACTACTCCGACGAAGCGCTGCGAGAGGCCGCCACGGCGTACCGCCGGATCGAGGGTTTCGTGCAGCGGGCGGTCGAGGTCGTCGGCTCCGGCCGGCCGAAGGACGTGC
Organism: Actinoplanes sp. CA-051413; assembly: GCF_050955795.1. Taxonomy (NCBI): domain Bacteria; kingdom Bacillati; phylum Actinomycetota; class Actinomycetes; order Micromonosporales; family Micromonosporaceae; genus Actinoplanes; species Actinoplanes sp. CA-051413. The sequence goes on along the minus strand of NZ_CP192100.1, from coordinate 9,470,778 downwards.
CGCCGGCCTTCGCCGCGGCGATGAACGACGACCTGAACACCTCGGCGGCGCTGGCCGTCGTGCACGACACGATCCGCGAGGGCAACACCGCGCTGGCCGCGAGCGACGAGACCGGCGTGCGCGCCGCCCTGACCGAGGTCAGGGCGATGCTGGGCGTGCTGGGGCTGGACCCGCTCGACGACGCCTGGCGCAGCGGCGACGAGGGCGGCGACCTCAAGCCGATCGTCGACTCGCTGGTGGCGCTCGCACTCGAGCAGCGCGCACAGGCGCGCGCACGCAAGGACTGGGCGGCGGCCGACTCGGTCCGCGACCAGTTGAAACACGCGGGAGTTCAGGTGGAGGACACTCCGGCCGGGCCGCGCTGGACGGTAGGAGAGCAGCACTGATGCCGGGTAATTCGTTCAATGTGAGCAAGCGCGTGTCGGCCAAGAAGGGCGCCACTGCCGGCTCCGGCGGTAAGAACAGGTCGAGCTCGGGCCTCAAGGGCCGGGGCAAGACGCTGCCCGCCGACGAGCGGCCCTGGCACAAGGGCTACTCCGGCACCGAGAAGCTGCCCGACAAGACGGCGCGCAAGCAGGACAAAGAGCGGCGCGCCGCCGCCGCCGAGGGCCGCGCGCCCAAGGTCGGCGTCCCGGGCACCAAGGACACCACCTGGGGTCGCGGCGGCGGCCGGGGCACCTCCGGCCGGCCGGCCCAGCAGCGGGGCAACCGCCCGCAGGGCCGCACCGGTCCCCGGATCGCCCCCGGACGCAAGTCCAACCCGACCCGGGAAGGTCCCGAGCTGCTGCTCGGCCGCAACCCGGTGAACGAGGCGCTGCGCGCGTCCATCCCGGCGACGGCCCTCTACGTGGCGCAGGGCATCGATCTTGATGACCGGGTCGTCGAGATCGTCCGCACGGCCGGTGACCGGGGCATCCCGATCCTGGAGATCAGCCGGCTCGAGCTCGACCGGATGACCGGCGGCGTCCTGCACCAGGGCGTCGGGCTGCAGGTGCCTCCTTTCGCGTACGAGAATTTCGACGACCTCGTGGCCGCGGCGATGGAGCAGACCGCGCCGCTGCTGGTGGCCCTGGACGGGGTGACCGACCCGCGCAACCTGGGCGCGGTGATCCGCTCGGTGGCCGCGTTCGGTGCGCACGGCGTCTTCATGACCGAGCGCCGGGCGGCCGGCATCACGGCGACCGCGTGGCGCACCAGCGCCGGCGCAGCCGCACGGGTGCCGGTGTCCCAGGTGGTCAACCTGACCCGCTCGATCAAGGCCGCCCAGCAGGCCGGTTTCACCGCGATCGGCCTGGACGCCGACGGCGAGACCGACCTGTACCAGCTCGAGGTCGCTGTCGGCCCGCTGCTGGTGGTCGTCGGCTCCGAGGGCCGCGGCCTGTCGAGGCTGGTCGGCGAGACCTGCGACCTGCGCGTGAGCATCCCGATGATGTCCGAGGTGGAGTCGCTGAACGCCAGCGTCGCCGCCGCGGTCACCCTCGCCGAAGTGTCCCGCCGCCGCATCTACGGGTAGTCGCGGCCTGCCTGTAACGTGACGGGCCGAGTGGACCGTGGCGCGGAGGAGCAGGGCATGACCGACGGCATGGCGCGCGGCGGTTGGCTGCTCGGCGTCGACCTCGGCACGTCGCACACGGTGGCGATGCTGCGCCGGCCCGACGGCCGCACCCGGCCGTTGCTCTTCGACGGCCAGCCGCTGCTGCCGTCGGCGGTCTACCTGGACACAACCGGCCGGCTGCACGTCGGCCGGGACGCGGTCCGGCTCGGTCAGGCCGAGCCGGGCCGGCTGGAACCGAACCCGAAACGGCACGTCGACGCGGAGACCGTCCTGCTCGGCGACACCGAGGTGCCGACGGCTGACCTGCTGGCGGCGCTGCTCGGCGCGGTGGCCCGGGAGGCCGTCGCGGCCACCGGCTTCCTGCCGGCGGCCGTGCTGACCTATCCGGCGGCCTGGGGCGCCCGGCGTCGCGAGGTGCTGACGACCGCGCTGGCCCGAGCCGGTTGGCCGCCGGCCACGCAGTTGCTGCCCGAGCCGGTCGCGGCGGCGCGTTACTTCGTGGACGTACTGCGCCGCCCGGTGCCGGTCGGATCGGCGTTGGCAGTCTTTGATTTTGGCGGCGGCACGCTGGACATCGCCGTTGTCCGCAACGAGGGAGTTACGCCGGAGGGGCTGCCGCGGTTCGCGGTCGCTGCGTCCGGCGGGATCGACGACCTCGGCGGACTCGATCTTGATGCGGCGCTGGTCGAGCATCTCGGTGCTGAGCTGAGTGGCAGCGAGCCGGGCGCGTGGGCGGCGTTGGTCGAGCCGGTCACGCTGGCCCAGTGGCGGGCGCGGCGGCAGTTCTGGGAGGACGTTCGCGGGGCGAAGGAGATGCTGTCTCGAACGGCCCTCGCTCCGGTGCCGGTGCCGGGGGTGGAGCACGCGGCGCATCTGACCCGGGACGAGTTCGAGACCGCGGCGGGGCCGTTGCTGCGGCGCGGGGTGGCTGAGGCCGGCGTCGTGATCCGGGCGGCTGGGGTGGCGCCGACCGAGCTGGCCGGGTTGTTCCTGGTCGGTGGGTCTTCGCGGGTGCCGTTGGTGGCCCGGCTGCTGCACGGGGAGCTGGGCATCGCGCCTACGGTGCTGGAACAGCCGGAGCTGCCGGTGGCGGAGGGCGCGATCATCGCGGTCGCCGCGGCCGACGACGCGGTGGCCCCGGCGGAGCCGGTGGACGTGGCAAGGCAGGACAACGCGGAAGCCGGGGCGAAGCCGGTGAGCGGCGGCGCGCCGGATGATGGGGCGGTCCAGGCTGGGGCGCCCGATGGTTCGGGGGTGCAAGCCGCGCCGGTGGGTGCCGGAACGCCGGACAACGCGGCGACCCCGGCTGCGCCGATGCGTCCGGCGGCGGTGCCGCCGATCACCGACACCATGACCCATCCCGCGCCCGCTGCCGGGACTTCCGGGCCCGCGCTTCTCGGCACCGAAGCTATGCACCTGAACGCCATTGCGCCGATCTCCACGGAGACGGATGTGGCCGCAGCCTCGCCCGCCGCAGTCCCCGCGGCCGGACCGTCCGCTGCCGCGCCGCAAAACCCGCAGCTGTCCGCTGCCCCGCCGGAACACCCCCAGCCGTCCGCTGCCCCGCCGCCCCACGCCAAGCCGCCTGCCATGGTTGCCGGCGGCGGCTCAGCGGGCGCGGAGCCGCAGTACGCCGAGCCCGTTGATCCCTGGGCGACCGGTGAGGCAGCCGCCTTCGGCAACGCGGGCGGACCCGTGCTCCATCCGGTGTCCGGTGCCCCGGTCTCGGGCGCTGCGACACCACCGGGTGCCCCGTCGTGGCTGGCGTCCACGCATCCCGATCCCGAACCGGGGGCGCGAGCCAAGCTCCCGGCGTACAAGCGGAAGTTGGTCTGGATTGTCGCGGCCGTGACGGCCGTCGTGCTGGGGGCCGCCGCGACCGTTGTCGTGCTGTTCTGGCCGGGGTATCCGGCGCTGGACTACGAGCCGCTCGCCGATCTGCACCGGATCAAGCCCGCCGTGCCGGTCAGTTCCGCTTTCAGTGCCGCCGCGCTGCGGGACGGCCGGGCCTATTTCGCCAGCGCCGATGACACGAACACGCTCGGGGTTGTCGCGGCGGCGACCGATACCGGTAAGACCGCCTGGACCAGCACGGCCGCCGGGTCCGCCAATCGCTGGGAGTTCTTCTTCACCATTCCCGACGCCGTTGTCGCCATCACCGGCATTGATTCGATCACCGGGCAGCGGCGGGTTGTGCTGCTCGATGCGGACGATGGTAAGAAGCGCTGGGAACGGGCCATGGACGGCTACGACAACGTGCTTTTCGCCGGGGACCGGGTGGTTCTCATCGACCGCCGCGAGGGCCGGCTGCTCGGGCTTGATCCGCGTACCGGCAAGGGTGTGTGGGAGAAGCGGAACCCCAAGAGCGAGTACGGGCAGACCACCACCCAGGTCGTCGCCGTCACGACCGAGGATGACTTCGCCGGTCCCGCCGGCACCGACGGGGTTGCGTTCGCCGAGCCTTTTGATGACGACGAACGGATCGTGCAGATCGGTGCCGACGACTCTGCGCAGGTCAGAGACGCCACAAGCGGTGAGGTGGTGGCCGGGCCGCGGCAGAGCGTGGCGCAGACCGACGACAAGGTCATCGCGCACAACGGCCGGCTCATCGTGGCCGAGTCCACCGATGCGCACCGGCTGTTCGCCTACGACCTGAAGAAGCTGGAGCCGAAGCTGCTCTACACCCCGCCGAGCACGAACTCGCGGCTTGAGCATCTGACGCCGTGCGGCGCGGACCGGATCTGCCTGACCGAGACCACCGGTTCCGACGCCAAGACCGCTCAGGTGGTGGCGATCAACGCCGCGGATGGCGGGGTGGTGTGGCGGCGTGCCGTGGCGAACGCCGAGGACCTGGTCGCGGTCGGCGAAGCAGTGCTCGTCCCGCAGAACACGTCGCCGGCGCAGGTCAGCCTGGTCGAATCCGATGGGCGGATCGCCTGGACCCGGGCCGGGGTCGCCGGACGGCTGGACGCCGGTAACACCCTGCAGTTCTCCAAGGCGCTGTCGACCTCCGCGGACGATCCCGCGCTGGCCGGCGAGCACGTCGGTGACAAGGCCGTTCCGCTCGGGTCGCTGGCCGACGTACGGTCCTCGACCTGCGCCTGGGACACCAGCCACCTGGCCTGTGTCGCCGACGCGGACTTCATCATCCAGCGGTTCGCCGCCGAATAGCCGAACGGGCGGCCCCCGAGGGGACCGCCCGTTCGCTGACTAGCTGATTCAGATGCGCTCGCCGGTGGTGGCGTTGAAGACGTGCACGCTCTCGGTCTGCGGCTTGATGAACACGGTCTCGCCCATGGTCGGCATGTTGCGCCGGTCGGTGCGGACCACGAACCGCTCCGAGCTGCCCTCGAGGGCCGCGTGGCCGTAGACGTTGGCGTCCGAGCCGAGGTCCTCGACCAGGTCGACGACGATCGGCAGGCCACCCGCGGTCGGGGCGACCAGGTCGGTCGCCTCGGGGCGGAAGCCGATGGTCACCTTGCCGTTGCCCTGCGCGGCCGCGACCTGCTCGCGGGTCAGCGGCACGGCCAGCTCCGCGAAGCTCGCGCCGCCCTCGATCAGGCCGACGGTCTTGATGTTCATGGCCGGGGAGCCGATGAAGCCGGCGACGAAGACGTTGCCGGGCTTGTCGTACAGCGCCCGCGGGGTGTCGCACTGCTGCAGCACGCCGTCGAGCATGACCGCCACCCGGTGGCCCATCGTCATGGCCTCGACCTGGTCGTGGGTCACGTAGACGGTGGTGATGCCGAGCTTGGCCTGCAGGGTGGCGATCTGCGAGCGGGTCTGCACGCGCAGCTTGGCGTCGAGGTTCGACAGCGGCTCGTCCATGAGGAAGACCTGCGGCTCACGCACGATCGCGCGGCCCATGGCGACACGCTGGCGCTGGCCACCGGAGAGCGCCTTCGGCTTGCGGCTCAGGTACTCGTCGAGCTGGAGCAGCTGGGCGGCTTCCTTGACCCGGCGGTCGATCTCCGACTTCGAGGTCTTGCGCAGCTTCAGGGCGAACGCCATGTTCTCGTACACCGACATGTGCGGGTACAGGGCGTAGTTCTGGAACACCATCGCGATGTCACGCGACTTCGGGGGGAGGTTCGTGACGTCCTTGCCCTCGATCAGGATGCGACCGCGGTCCACATCCTCGAGACCGGCGAGCATCCGCAGGCTGGTGGACTTACCGCAACCGGAGGGGCCGACCAGGACCAGGAACTCGCCGTCGCCGACCTCGAGGGTGAGCTCGTTGACCGCGGGGCGCTCCTGTCCGGGATAAATCCGGGACGCCTTGTCGTACGTGACCGTAGCCATGGTGAATCTACTTCCTTTCCACCGGCAGGAACGTGCCGGACGATCCGAGTGGGAGGAACAGTGTGGTGAGCCACACGCTGGTCACCGTAGGTCTTTTTTCCGCAACTGCCAAGGCGAGCGCCCGGTAAAGGGCGTTTCGGCCTGTCAGACGGCAACCGGTATGCTGATGCCCGCGCCCCTGTAGCTCAGTTGGCCAGAGCACCTGTCTTGTAAACAGGATGTCGTCGGTTCGATTCCGACCGGGGGCTCCTAGGGTGGCGCCATGCGCATCGAGCGGGTCGTGGACGTCGCGGCCGTACACCTCGCGGCAGCTCTTTTCGACGGGCCGCCGCTGGCGGCCGCGACGGAGAAGTTTCTCGCTCAGCCGGACCACCATCTGCTTTTCGCCTATCTCGGCGACCGCCCGGTCGGCATGATCTCCGGGGTGGAGACCACCCATCCGGACAAAGGCACCGAGATGTTCGTGTACGAGCTGGGCGTCCTGCCCGACGCCCGGCTGCTCGGCGTCGGCACGGCCCTGGTCCGGGCGCTGGCCGAGCTGGCCCGCGAGCGCGGCTGTTACGGCATGTGGGTGGCGACCGAGGTCGACAACGAGGCCGCGCAGGCCACCTACCGCCGGGCGGGCGCCACCGAGCAGACGCCGTTCGTGCTGCTGAACTGGGATCTCACTGTGGGAGACGGGGCACCATGACGTTCACCGAGGCACGGCGTGGCTGGCTGACGCCGATGCGGGCCCGGTCGGCCGACGAGAACCACCGCGTCGCCACCCCGCTCGAGCTCTTCTTCGACCTCTGTTTTGTGGTCGCGGTCGCGCAGGCCGCCGTGCCGCTGCATCACGCCGTCTCCGAGAACCACGTGTGGGACGGGGTCACCAGCTACCTGATGGTCTTCTTCGCCATCTGGTGGGCGTGGATGAACTTCACCTGGTTCGCGTCGGCGTACGACACCGACGACGACGTCTACCGGATCACCTCGTTCGTGCAGATCGCCGGCGCGTTGGTGCTGGCGGCCGGCGTCTCCTCGGCGTTCGACGACGGCAACTACGTCGGCATCACGATCGGCTACGTGATCATGCGGCTGGCCATGGTGGCGCAGTGGCTGCGGGCCGCCCGCGCCGATCGGCAGCGCCGGGCCACCGCACTGCTGTACGCGGCCGGCATCGCCGTCGTCCAGGTTCTCTGGCTGCTGCGGCTGGCGCTGCCGGACGAGTGGGGCACGCCGTCGTTCCTGGTGCTGGTCGTCGCCGAGCTGCTCGTGCCGATCATCGCCGAGCGGGCCCCGGGCGGCCCGACCACCTGGCACCCGCACCACATCGCCGAACGCTACGGCCTGTTCACGATCATCATGCTGGGCGAGGCGGTGTCGGCGGCGACGATCGCGATCCGCACCGGCCTGGACACCGGCGAGTACGTCGCCGACCTGGTGTCGATCGCGGTGGCCGGGCTGGTCGTCGTCTTCGCGCTGTGGTGGCTGTACTTCGACCGTTCGGCGCAGGGGCTGCTGACCTCGCTGCGGGCCGGGATGCTGTGGGGCTACGGCCACTACTTCATCTTCGGGTCGGCCGCGGCGGCCGGGGTCGGCATCGCGGTGGCGGTCGACTACGCCACCCACCATGCGCACATCTCGGGGGTCACGGCCGGGTTCGCGCTGGCCGTACCGGTGGCGCTCTATCTGTTCTTCGTCTGGCTGCTGCACATCCGCCCGCACCAGCAGGGGGCGCTCGTGGTGGCTTATCCGGCGGTGGCCGTGCTGGCGTTGCTGGCGCCGTTCGGGCCGAAGCCTGTGTTCGTGATCGCGGGGCTGCTGGTGGTGCTGGTGGCGATCACGGTGGCTGTCGGCCGCCGAGTGCCGGACCGGATCGAGTCAGGAAGCTAGCCGGCGCCGTTGCGCACCCGGTCCGAGGGCGGCCAGACGTACGGCAGGTCGGCCGGGACCTCGCCGAACAGCGGCCGGTAGAAGTCGGGGTCCTTGCGGAACAGTGCGGACCGGTGGCTCAGGTGCAGCGCCTCGTCGCCGAGCCAGGGTGGCAGTTCGCCGGCCGCCGCCAGCTCCTCCTGGGTGCGGATCACCGTGATGCCTCGGGCCTCGGCGACGTCCGCCCGCATCGTGGCGGCGGTGGTGTCGGCGCGACCCGTGGAGATCCAGACCTCGCACATGTCGAGGCCGTACCGGACGAGCGCCTCCTCGTAGCCGATCCACATCTTCACCGCCGGGTGGTGGCGCCAGCCGTACGTCGGCAGCGTCAGCCCGCGCAGCACCTGCACGGTCTCCACCCGCTGTTTGCCCAGCCGTTTCTGGTCCAGAGCGTGAGCGCTGGCGAGGAAGTCCGGGTAGGGAAGGAATGTCTGCATCCGTTGATGATCCGCCCTTGAAGTCCTGGTTCGAAGCAGGATGTCTTACGGTACAACGGGTTTCGCGCCGCAGATCTTCCGTGGACATGTGGTTTTCATGCACAATCTTGAATGTCACGTCCTCGTCACGATGCGTCCTCCCGTAGTGACATCGAAGCGTGTGAACTCCACGATCCGCGGAGAGGTGCTCGTACCCCCCGAGCGCCCATCTCCTCGGAGGACCCGTACGTGAGACAACAATCTTCTCGGGGCCGGCGCACACTCACCGCGCTGCTCGCCTCGGGCGTGGTCGTCGGCGCCGCCGCGCTGAGCGGCCCCGCACCCGCGAATGCCGCACCCCTGCGGGCACCCGCTCCCGCCCCGGTGGCGGACCCGGCCACCCCCAAGGACGGCCCGACCGACGAGCTGGACTCGCACGACGCCGAGCTGCTGGCCAAGGCCGAGAGCAGCGGCGTCCGCAACGTCACCCTGATCATCTCGACCGAGTCCGGCGAGGCGTCCGACGTCGCGGCCGAGGTCAAGAAGCTCGGCGGTACGGTCGCCCAGCGCTACGACAAGGTCGGCTACGTGCTGGCCTCGGTTCCCACCGCCAAGGTGATCAAGACCGCGAAGCTGCCCGGCATCTCGGCCGTGGACCTCGACGAGGTCGTCAAGCTCCCCGACCCGGAGGCGGGCAGCCGCGGTGCCGCCAAGGGCGCCGCGCAGGCTGCGACGCTTCCCGGCCCGGGCGCGACCACGCCGGCCGCGAACCCGTACATGCCGACGAACGAGATCGGTTCCGTCGCGTTCAAGAAGCAGCACCCGACCTGGGACGGCCGCGGTGTCACGATCGGCATCATGGACTCCGGCGTCGAGCTGGAGCACCCGGCGCTGCAAAAGACCACCACCGGCGAGCGCAAGATCGTCGACTGGGTAACCGCGACCGACCCGGTGACCGAGGGCGACGCGACCTGGCGGGCCATGGCCACCGAGGTGGCCGGCCCGACGTTCACGTACCTGGGCGCGACCTGGACGGCGCCCGCGGGCACCTGGAAGGTCAACCGCTTCACCGAAGCGATCACCGCGGCCAGTGAGCCGGGCGGCGACGTCAACCGCGACGGTGACACCACCGACGTGTTCGGCATCCTCTACAACCCGGTCACCCACGACATCCGGGTGGACACGAACCAGAACCGCGACTTCACCGACGACGCCGTGATGCGGCCGTACAAGGAGAAGTTCGACGTCGGCCACTTCGGCACCGACAACCCGGCCACCGCGATCGCCGAGCGCATGCCGTTCGTGGTCGAGTACCGCGAGGACGTCGACGCTTCGGCGCTCGGACTCGGCACGGTCGACTACGTCAACATCGGCATCCCGGAGGACGCGCACGGCTCGCACGTCGCCGGCATCACCGCCGCCAACGACATGCTGGGCAACACCAACCTGGACGGGCAGGCACCCGGCGCCAAGATCGTCTCCGCGCGGGCCTGCTCCTGGGGCGGCGGCTGCACCGCGGCCGCGCTGACCACCGGCATGGTCGACCTGGTCGTCAACCGGCACGTCGACGTCGTCAACATGTCGATCGGCGGCCTGCCCGCCCTCAACGACGGCAACAACGCCCGCGCCCAGCTGTACGACAAGCTGATCAAGGACTACGGCGTGCAGCTGTTCATCTCGGCCGGCAACTCCGGCCCGGGTGTGAACACCATCGGCGACCCGTCGGTGGCCACCGACGTCGTCAGCGTGGCGGCCAGCGTCAGCAAGGAGACCTGGCTGGCCAACTACGGCTCCGTGGTGAGCAAGAAGAACGCGCTGTTCAACTTCTCGTCGCGCGGCCCCCGCGAGGACGGCGGCTTCAAGCCCAACCTGACCGCGCCGGGCTCGGCCATCTCCACCGTCAACACCTGGCTGGACCAGCCGGCCATCGCGGAGGCCGGCTACAGCCTGCCGACCGGGTACGCGATGTTCAACGGCACCTCGATGGCCTCCCCGCAGGCCACCGGCGGCGCCGCACTGCTGCTGTCCGCGGCCAGGGCGACCGACCTGGACGTCACCCCGGCCCAGTTGCGCCGGGCGCTCTACACCTCGGCCGACCAGCTCGCGGACACCTCGGTCGCCGGTCAGGGCAACGGCCTGATGGACGTTCCGGGCACCTGGGCGCTGCTGGCCCGTACGGTCGAGGCGCGCAAGTACACCTCGTCCGCGCCGGTCTGCACGCCCTTCTCGGCCGACTTCGACACCCCGAACCAGGGCACCGGCATCTACAACCGCTGCGCGAGCGGTGCCGGCGGCCTCAAGGCCGGTCAGTCGAAGAGCTACACCGTCAAGCTCACCCGTACGTCGGGTCCGAAGGGCTCGGTCACGCACCGGCTCTCCTGGGCCGGCGACAAGCGGTCGTTCCGCTCGCAGTCGTCGGTCTCGCTGCCGCTGAACAAGACCGTGAACGTCTCCGTGCAGGTGACGCCGGCTGAGGGCCTGAACAGCGCCATCCTCAAGGTCGACGACCCGAAGACGTCGGTCACCGACTTCGAGGTGCTCAACACGGTCGTCACCAGCGTGGCGCCGAAGAAGCCGGCGTACGACATGACCGTCGAGGGTTCCGTCGAGCGCAACTCGTCGAACTCGTACTTCATCACCGTGCCCGAGGGGGCCAGCGCCCTGCAGGTCGACCTGTCCGGCATCGCGACCGGCTCGCAGACGCGCTGGATCGCCATCAACCCGTGGGGCGTTCCGGTGGAGAGCACGGCCAGCACGGCGTGTTACACCAACTTCTCGGACGCGGCCGCCTGCAAGCCGCAGGAGCGGGCGTACGAGAACCCGATGCCGGGCGTGTGGGAGCTCGAGGTGGAGTCCCGCCGGACCTCGCCGTCGCTGCGCAACCCGTACGAGCTGACCGCCAAGGTGCAGGGCGTCACGGTGGAGCCGGCGACGATCGAGCTGCCCAGCGTCACGGCTGGTGCGGCCACGCCGGTCACCTGGACCGTCAAGAACAACTTCGGTCCGCTGCGGCTCACCGCCACCGGCGGTCCGCTCGGCAGCGCGCTCTCGCAGCGGCCGACGATCGAGGACGGGGCGAGCCAGAAATACACGGTCGACGTGCCCGCCGGTGCGCAGCGCCTTGACGTGGCGATCGGCAATGTCAGCGACGCTGCGGCCGACCTGGACCTGACGGTTCTGCTCGACGGCGAGCAGGTCGCGCAGTCGGCCGACGGTGACTCGGAGGAGTCGGTGTCGATCCCGAACCCGGCGGCCGGCACGTACACGGTCGTGGTGGACGGCTACGCGGTGCCCTCGGGCAGCACGCAGTACGACTACCGGGACGTGTTCCTGAGCCCGGCGCTGGGCGCGATGACGGTGCCGGCCACGGTGCTGAACCTCGCGAACGGTGCCACGGCCAAGGTCACCGGCTCGGTGACCGCCACGGCAGCGCCCGCGGCCGGTCGCAGCCTGTTCGGTGAGATGACGCTGATCACGGACGAGGGTGCGGTCGTCGGCCGCGGCACCGTCTCGATCGGCGCGGTCAACTAAACAGCAACACCACGAGCCCGTCCCCGGCGCTGACCGGGGGCGGGCTCGTGCTTTTGTCCCGGGTCCTACCGGAAGTCCTCGTCCTCGCCGGCGATCGGCCGGCCACCGTCCGAGAAGGACCGCTTCTTGCCGCCGGCCTCGTCGTCGACCGGCTCCTCGTGCAGGCGCGGGTCGTCGATCGGCTGGTCCGCGGCCGGGCCGGCCGCCTGGTCGTCGCCGGTCGGCCCATCGGAGGGCTGCCCGGGGGCCGGGTCGACCAGGGTGGGGTCGACGTCCGTGCCGCCGGCCGGCATGCCGGTGGGCGTGTCGTCGCCGGTCGCCGGGAGGGTGCGCGGCGTCTCGTTGGCCGGCAACAGCCCGCCGAGGCCACCGAGCAGCGGCACGCCACCGTCGAACAGCGCCGACTCGCGGGGCGCTTCGGCCGACGCCGTACGGCCGTCCGGGGTGAGCCCGCCACCGAGAAGGCCGCCGCCGAGCAGGTTGGCCGGGATCAGGTTGCTCAGGCTGCCGGTCGGCAGACCGCCGCCCTGCCCGCCGCCGGTCAGGCCGCCGCCCGTGCCGCGGGATGCTCCGCCGCCCAGGTTGCCGCCGCCCAGACTGCCGCCACCCAGGCCGCCGCCACCCAGGCCGCCGCCGGACGAGCCGCCGGTGAGTCCGCCGATCACCGGCAGGTCCGCCGGGGCCGAGCCGCCGACCGGCCGGCGGCCGGCGGGTTCGTCCGCCTCGCGGGTACGGGCCTGGTCCTGCGCCGCCAGACCCGACGCGGGTCCGGTGAGGTCGGCGGAGTTCTGCCCCGGCTTGACGTCCATGAGCGACGAGCCGTCCAGCGGGCTCGCCAGGTTCAGTCCACCCGCGGGGTCCAGCCCGAGCCCCTGGGTGGCGCCGCCGCCCAGCGAGCCCAGCAGTCCGCCGGCCGGTGCCGGGACCACATCAGCCTGCGCGGGTGCCGCGCCGAGCAGCAGGAAACCGCCGACCACCGCCCCGGCGTAGAACCACTTGCGCATCGATCTCCTCCAGCATGAACTCGGACCAATCGGTCGGAAAGGCCAACGAGTGGCCTGCATGGAGGGTTCGGGGAGCAACGGGGTCAAGCAGCGATGATCCGCTGGCTACGATGCGGCCATGGCCGTCGAACCAGCCCGCGAACCACCCGGCCGATCCCTGGTCTCACGGCTGCGGCGCAACGCCGACACCCGCCCGCACTTCGTGGTCTGCGGCGCCGACGCGCTGGTCTACACGGTCGCCGAGGAGCTGGCCAACGCCGGGCACCGGATCCGGCTCACGGTGATCGTCCCGGCCCGGCTCCGGGCCGACGTGCCCGACCTGGCCACGCTGCGCGGCGTACGGGTGATCCGGGCCGACCGTCTCGACGAGCGCACGTTCCGCTCGGCCGGGCTGGCCGGCGCAGCCGCGCTCGCCCTGGTGATGCCCGACGACGTGGTCAACCTGCACGCGGCGCTCTGCGCCCAGGCCGTCGAGCCCGACCTGCGGCTGGTGATCCGGATGTTCAACACCGGCCTGGGGTACGGCGTCCGCCGCCTGTTCGCCGACTGCGCGGTGCTCTCCGACGCCGCGATGGCCGCTCCCGCGTTCGTGGCCGCGTCCCTCGGCGAGGTGGCACCGACCCACGTCCGCCTGGCCGGCCGCACCCTGTACGTGGCCCGCCGCGCCGATGTCCGGGCCGAGCACGTGGTCTGCGCGCTGACGGCGGCGGACGGCGCCGGCCGGGTCGACGTGCTGCCCGCCGATCCAGCGCCGGAGACCGAGCGCCCCACCGACCTGGTGCTGGCCGAGGCGACCGGGCGCCCCGCCGGTCAGACGGTCGCCGCCCAGCGCCTGGTCCGGGCCCGCCGGCGCCGCCGCCCGCTGCGGGTGATGGGCCGGGCGCTGCGCGCGGCGCTGAGCCGCAAGCTCGGCATCGCCGTGCTGGCCACCCTGGTCATCACCGCCGTGTCCGGCGCGGTGCTGGTGCACGCGGAAGACGACGTGAAGGGCTTCTGGAAGTCCATCTACGTGACGCTGCTGACAGTGGTCGGCTCGTCCGATGTGGAGATGCAGCGCAACGGGGTCGCGCAGGCCGCGCAGCTGGTGCTGACCATCGCCGGGCTGGCGCTGCTGCCGCTGATCACGGCGGCGGTGGTCGAGGGCATGGTGAACGCCCGGCTGGCGCTGTCCAGCGGGCGGGTTGCGGCCGGGCACGAGGATCACATCGTGGTGGTCGGCCTCGGCAACGTGGGCACCCGGGTGCTGCGCCAGCTCGTCGACCTCGGCGTACAGGTGGTGGCGATCGACCGCAAGGCCGACGCCCGGGGTGCGAAGGTCGCCGAGCAGTTGGGTGTGCCCTTCATCATCGGCGACGCGGCGCGGGAGGAGACGCTGCGGGCGGCCTCCATCGCCACCAGCAAGGCGCTGGTCGTCGTCTCCACCGACGACGTCACCAACCTGCAGGCGGCGCTGAACGCCCGCGCGGTGCGCCCCGACCTGCGGGTGGTGCTGCGGCTCTTCGACGACGACTTCGCCCAGCGGGTGCAGACCGCCTTCAACATCAACAGCTCGCGCAGCGTGTCCCGGCTGGCCGCGCCCGCGTTCGCGGCGGCGATGCTGGACCGTGACGTGCTCGCCACGATCCCGGTCGACCGGCACGCGCTGCTGGTGGCCGGCGTGCAGGTCTACGCCGGGTCCCCGCTTGAAGGGGCGACGCTGAGCCAGGCCGACCGGCCGCTGAGCGTCCGGGTGATCGGACTGGCCGCGGCCGGCTCCGAGTGGGTGGACTGGGCGCCGGACCCGCGGCGGATCCTGGCCGCCGGCGACCGGGTAATGATCGTGGCCCGGCGCGCCGGCCTGCGGGCGCTGGTCGAGCACGCGACGCCGCCCGCCGAGCCGACGGTGCTCGACGAGACCCCCTAGGGCGGCAGGTCAGAGCGTGATCGGCGCGTCCACGTCCTCGCTGACCGGCTCGTCGTCGGTCAGGGCGCTCACCTCGACGCCGAGGACCGCCTGCTCGTCCGGCTTGTGGGCCAGCACGTCGGTCAGGTACGACTGCACGGCCGGGCCCATGCCCACGTCCCGGCCGGCCCGTTCGGACAGCAGCCACTTGTGCTGGATGATCTGCGAGAAGATCTCCTGCGGCTCCAGCTTGCGGCGCAGGTTGGTCGGCACCGCCCGGACCACCGGCTCGAAGACCTCGGTCAGCCAGCGGTGCGCGGCCTGCTGCTCGTCGACCAGGTCCGACTCCGCCCGGTACGCGTCCAGGTCGTTGAGCAACTGCCGGGCCTGGTTCTCCTCGGCGTCCAGGCCGGTCAGGCGCAGCAGCCGGCGGGTGTGGTAGCCGGCGTCCACCACCTTGGGCCGGACCCGGTAGCCGCCGTCCACCGTGGACATGTCGACCTCGGCGACGTCGAAGCCCAGCTCGTTGAGCCGGCGGATGCGGCCCTCGATGTCGTGCCGGGCGTCGCGGCGCACCTCCTGCTCGTACGTGACCTCGTGCCACAGCCGCTCGTAGCGGGCCACGATGTCGTCGACCACGGCCTCCGGATCGATCGCCTCGTGCAGCAGCTCCGCGGCCTGCAGGTCCAGGCACTCGCCGAAGATGTTGAGCCGCAGGATCTCGATGTCCTCGCTGCGCTGGCCTTCGGAGAGCTTCGGGTACAGGTTGCCCGTCTCGGCGTCGACCAGGTACGCCGCGAAGGCGCCCGCGTCACGCCGGAACAGCGTGTTGGACAGCGAGCAGTCACCCCACGAGAAGCCGATGAGATGCATCCGCACGATCAGCGCAGCGAGCGCGTCGAGCAGCCTGTTCATCGTCTCGGGCCGCAGGGTGTGGGAGAACAACGCCCGGTACGGCAGCGAGAACTGCAGGTGCCGGGTGATCAGCACCGACTCCAGCGGCTCGCCGTCGTCGTCCTGGCGGTCGTTGACGATGGCCACCGCCTCCACCGCCGGGAAGTCGATCCGCTCCAGGGCGCGGAGCAGGTCGTACTCCTTCTCGGCGATCCGTTCCCGGGTCTCCTTGAGGGCGTAGACGGTTTCGTTGAGCTTGACGAAGCGGACGATGTGCCGCGAGATGCCCTGCGGCAGCGCGACCAGGTGGGACGCGGGCCACTCCTCGAGCGGCACGTTCCACGGCAGGTCCAGCAGCGCCGGGTCGACTAGGGCGGACGTGATGCGCACGAGCCCAGTGTGCACGCTGCGGGGCGCACGTCGCTGCCGCACGTGGCTCGTTACACAGAAGCGAGATCGCCGGATTGTTTCGTATGTCGGCGATGTGACTCGAGGGGCAGGAGTGAATTTGCGACGCGCGGTGAGCATCGTCGTCGGGGCGAGTGCGGCCCTGGCACTGGCCGGCACTGCCGGTGCGGCGGCCTGGAAGTACTCGGCGGACGAGGGTCGCCCGGTCGGCTCCTGGCAGGAGGCGGCGTCAGCCCGTACCCCCGTCGCTGCGCAGCAGCCCGCGGCCGCGACCGGCACGGCCGGGACTCCGAGCAGCAGCCCGGCCGCTGAGGCAGACGCCCGGACAACGAAGCCGCAGGCCGGCGCGTCCGCGTCGGCCTCGCCGGCCGAGCCCGGCGGCCGGACCGCCGAGTCCGCCACGGCCAAGGGCGGCGACGGCCGGCAGAAGGTCGGCGAGCTGCTGTCGATCGACAAACTGCTGGGGTACGGCGCCCCGGAACGTGAGGTCTTCCACTACCCGCGGGCCTCCTACGTGAAGGTGCACTTCAGCCGCATGGCGATGCTGCCGGGCGACTACGTGACGGTCTCCGACGGCAAGGGCCGCGAGTCCTACCGGTACGACGCGCCGCGGCTGCTGGACGGCGTGTCCACCGACCGCTGGGCCATGTCGATCACCGGTGACACCGCGGTCGTCGAGATGCACCGCGGGGGCGGCAACCTGGTCGGCTCGCTGCTCGGCCGGCTCGGTGTGAACGTGGACCAGGTGGCCCGCGGCTACTCGCGCAAGGAGCAGGCGCGCGTGCCGGAGTCCCAGCTCACCGCCCCCGGGCGGACGGGCCGGGAGGAGTCGGTCTGCGGCTCGGACGAGAGCAAGGACGCGGTCTGCTACCGCTCGGCCGACCCGGTGGCCTACACCCGTTCCAAGGCCATCGCCCGGCTGCTGATCAACGGCACCGAGCTGTGCACCGGCTGGCGGGTCGGCAGCAAGAACCGGATGCTGACCAACAACCACTGCTTCGACAACTCGGCGAACGCGTACGAGACCGAGGTGTGGTTCAACTACCAGTGCGCGACCTGTGGCGGCTTCGAGGTCTTCAAGCCCACGAAGGTCTGGGGCGACAAGGTGCTGGCCACCGAGCACGTGCTGGACTTCACACTCTTCACGGTGGAGAACTTCCGCGCGGTGCAGAAGTTCGGCTACCTGAGCCTGGACACCGCCCGGCCGACGAAGGGTCAGGAGCTCTACGTGCCGCAGCACCCGGCCGGCGAGCCGACCCGGATCGCCGGGCGCAACGGTGCCCGGGCCGGCACCTGCGCGGTCGCGGACCCGGCCTTCGACGGGTACGCCGCGGACTCGGACGTCTCGTACTACTGCGACACCGAGGGCGGATCCAGCGGCAGCCCGGTGCTGTCCCGCAAGACCAACCGGGTCGTGGCGCTGCATCACTTCGGTGGCTGCCCGAACTCCGGAGTCCGCGCCGACCTGCTGAACGCCAAGATCAAGTCGTATCTCTGACGTACCGTATGCGCCATGCGGGCTCCGGCGGCGACAGTGACGAAACGAGGCCGGCTGCCCTGGTTGCTCGACCTGGCCCTGCTGGCCGGCTTCGTCGTGCTGACCGTCGCCCTGGCCCGTGGTCACCTGCTGACCCTGGACGAGCGGGTGGCCGACTGGGCCGGTACGCACCGGCCGACGCCGCTCTACGTGCTGCTGCGGGTGCTGAACTACCTCGGCCAGGGCGGCCAGGTGCTGATGCCGGTCGCGCTGCTGCTGGCCGGGCTGGTGGCCTGGCGGCGGCGCTCGGTACGGCCGCTGCTGGTCTTCGCCGCGGTGTTCGTGCTGACCTACGTCACGATCGGCCCGCTGAAGATCTGGCTGGGCCGCGCGGCCCCGGCCTTCGACGGCCCGGACCGGCTGGTGCTGTTCAACGCCCACGCCTCCGGCATCGAGGCGATGAGCTATCCGTCCGGGCACGTGGCGAACGCGCTGGCCTGGTACGGCGTCATCGCGGTGCTGCTCAACGGGCTGCTGCGGTCGCTGGACCGGCCGGTGCTGCCGCCGCGGGCGTACCTCGCGCTGCGGGTACTGCCCCCGGCCATCGTCTTCTGCACGACGACCTGGCTGGCCTTCCACTGGATCACCGACTCGGTGGCCGGACTGCTGCTCGGCCTGATCCTGACCCGGCTGCTGGCCCGCATCCCGTGGGACACGATCCCGCTGCCCGGGCTGCCCCGCGGCATCGACCGCCCGGCCGGGCTCCAGGCCCCGCAGTAACCGGACACTGGTGATTGCGTAGTTGCCCTACCCTCTGAGGCGTCAGGACCCGTTAGCGGTTCGAGAGGACAGCTCAGCGATGACGCTTCCCAGGATGTCCCGACGCCACGCCCGCCCCGTCGACCACCCGGCCGCAGTCCTCTCCCGTCCGCGTTCGAGGGTGCACCGCGATCCTGACCCCCGGTCCGGCCCGGAATTCCGGGACGTGGTCGCGGTGGGGTCGGCGCTCCTGCTGCTGCTGTTCATCATCAAGTCGTACGGGGTCGCCCACTATTCGCTCACGACCACCACCGCGCTGCTCGTCGCGACGCCGAGTCAGGTGGCGCTGGGCACGGTGACGATCTACGCGTACTACGTGCTGCCGGCCGTCGCGCTCGGCACGGCCTGGTTCGCCGTCATGTTCCGCGACCGGATCCGGCCGGCCTTCTGGCCCCTGATCGCGATCGTGGTGATCCTGACGGCGCTGGCCTCACCGCTGACCTACCTGGTGCGCGGGGTGGCTGTGCTGCTGGCGGCGGTCTGGTTGGAGATGGTGATGCGGCGCTACCGGCGGGTGTGGGCGGACCTGCCCGGCGAGCTGGGCCGGCGCCGCCGCCGGATCCTGTCCGGCCTGCGCGGGCTGTCCATCGTCTACCTGGGAGCCGGCGCGATGGCCGGTCTCTTCCTCTTCAGCCTCGACGTGCCGTGGGTCTCGGCCCAGGCCTTCCAGGTGACGGACCCGGCGGTGGTGTCCACCCAGAACAAGCAGGTCCGGGCCGATGAGCTGACCATCGAGACGGCCAACCGCTTCGTCGGCTACCCGATCGACGAGAACGAGGAGTGGGTGACGGTCCTGCACGCCGACACCCGGTACATCATGCGCATCCCGCAGTCGCAGGTGCAGTTCCGGCTGACCTGCCACAACGAGGCGGACCAGCTGCACGGGGACCGCCCGCTGTTCGAGGCGTTGCAGGGCAACCCGTACGTCTCGCACAACATCGACTGCCGGAAAGTGCTGAACGACCTCGCGCAGAGACCGCTGGGCAAACCGTTCCCGCTGCAGTGACGCCGGTCAGAGCCAGGCGCCGGCGCGCATCACGCGCTTGACGGTCAGGTCCGGCGCCAGCACGACCAGATCCGCGCGCAGCCCCGCCTCCAGCGCCCCCACCTCGTCGGCCAGGCCCAGGACGCGGGCCGGTGTCGTCGCGGCCATCTCCGCCGCCGCCGGCAGGTCCAGCCCCGCGCCCACCGCCTGCCGGAACGCCGCGTCCATGGTCAGCGTGCTGCCCGCGATCGAGCCGTCGCGGACCAGCCGGGCCACCCGGTCGGCGACCGTCACCTCCTGGCCGCCCAGTTCGTAGCGGCCGTCCGGCATCCCGGCCGCGTCCATCGCGTCGGTGACCAGTGCCGTGCGGTCCGGTCCGGCCGCGTGGGCCGCGAAGCGCAGCATCCCGTCGTGCAGGTGGATGCCGTCGGCGACCAGTTCGCAGACGATCGTGGGGGAGTCCAGCAGGGCGATGATCGGGCCCGGTTCGCGGTGGTGGGCCGGGCGCATGCCGTTGCACAGGTGGGTGCCGACGGTCGCGCCGGCCGCGACACCGGCCAGGGTCTGCTCGTACGTCGCATCGGTGTGTCCCAGGGCCGCGACGACCCCGTGGCCGGTCAGGTATTTCACCGCGTCCAGGGCGCCGGGCAGTTCGGGGGCGATGGTGACCATCCGGACCGCGCCCTGGCCCAGCTCGACCAGGGCGGTCAGTTCCTCCAGCGACGGCTCGCGCAGAAAGGCCGGGTTCTGCGCACCGCAGCGGGTGTGTGACAGGTACGGGCCCTCGTAGTGCACCCCGGCGATCGTGCCGTCGGCGACCAGGGGCCGGTACGCCGTCGTGGCCTCGCGCATCAGCTCGTACGGGGAGCTGACCAGGCTGGCCAGCATCGTCGTGGTGCCGTGCCGCAGGTGGAAGGCCGCCGCCGCGCGGGCCGCCGCCGGGTCGCCCTGGGTGAACGTGTGCCCGCCGCCGCCGTGGCAGTGCAGGTCCACGAAGCCCGGGACGATGATGTCGTCGCCGGGGTGGCCCCGTTCCGTGACGTCCAGAATCGTCGGCCCGTCCACTTCGACGTACCCGGGGACCACAGCCCCGGGCCGGACGACGCGGCCGCTGATTTCCATCAAGAGCCTGCCTCCAGGGTGTCGAGGGCCAGCAGGGCCGCGCCGAGGCAGCCCGCGGTGTCGCCGAGGGCCGCGCGCACGATCCGCGGCATCCGGTGGAACGTGATCCGGGCGTCCAGGGCGATCCGCAGCGGGGCGAGCAGGGCCTCCCCGGACTCGGCGAGCCCGCCGCCGAGCACCACGATCCCGGCGTCGTACAGCGCCTGCGCGGTGAGCAGGCCGTCCGCGAACGCCTCGACGGCCTCGGTCCAGACGGTCCGGGCCAGCTCCTCGCCGGCGGCCGCGCGGGCGACGACGTCGGAGGCGGTGACCCCGGTGATGCCGGAGAGCTCCACGTAGCGGCGGCCGACCGCGGACGCCGAGGCCACCGATTCGAGGCAGCCGCGGGCACCGCAGCCGCACGGCGGGCCGCCGGGGCGCACGATGACGTGGCCGACCTCGCCGGCCGCGCCGTGCGCGCCCGCGAACGCCTTGCCGTCGACCACGTGCGCGGCGGCGATGCCGGTGCCGATCGCGATGAAGAGCACGTGCCGTTCCTCGCGGCCCGCGCCGAGGCGGGCCTCGGCCATGCCGCCCACCCGGACGTCGTGGCCGAGCGCGGCGGGCACGCCCAGGCGGTCCGAGACCAGAGCCC
Source organism: Actinoplanes sp. CA-051413 (assembly GCF_050955795.1). Lineage (NCBI taxonomy): Bacteria > Bacillati > Actinomycetota > Actinomycetes > Micromonosporales > Micromonosporaceae > Actinoplanes > Actinoplanes sp. CA-051413. Next base: position 9,449,835 of record NZ_CP192100.1, on the reverse strand, counting down.
GCAGCGGTACGTCGCGGAAGCCGACGTTGCTGGACCACACAGCGGTGCCGGTCTCCTCGTCGACGACGCCGGGCACCGCGACACCGGCGGCGACCGGGGTCAGCCCGTCCGCGCGGGCCCGGTCGGCGAGGCCGGCGGCGACGTCGAGGATGTTCGCGGTGACCGCCTCGGGTCCCCGGGCCGCGAGCGTCGGGTGCCGCTCGGCGTGGTGCACCGTGCCGTCCGGCCGCACCAGGGCGCACTTCATGCCGGTGCCGCCGACATCCAGCGCCACCACGACGTTGTTACTCACGGTGCTACCTCTCGCCGCGTGGGCCGGGGCGGGCGCTCACGTGAGGACGACCGAGCGGGTCAGGTTGCGCGGGTGGTCGGGGTCGAGCCCCTGGCTGGTGGCCAGCAGCACGGCGACGCGCTGGGCCACGACCAGGTCGGCCATCGGGTCGAGCGGGGCCCGGCCGCCGCACCAGCTGCCCAGCGCGGCGTAGCCGCCGTTGTAGCGGCTGTGCACGAACGCGGCGCCGGTCGCCTCCACGTCGTCGGCCAGGCCGGCCGGGATCTCACCGAATGCCCAGACCACCCGGCCGGGGCCGGCGATCGAGATGGGTCCGTGCCGGTAGTCCATCGCCGGGTACGCCTCGGCCCACCAGGCCGCGGCCTCGCGGCACTTGAGGGCAGCCTCCTCGGCGAGCCCGATCGTCCAGCCGCGGCCGAGGAAGGTGATCTGCTGGGCCAGCGCGGGGTGCACGGGCAGCGGCAGGCGGACGGCGACCTCGGCGTCGGCGGCGATCGGCTCGATGTCGACGCCCAGGTGGGCCCGGAGCATCGCCAGGGTGCTGGTGGCGAACCGGGTCTGCACGACGGAGAGCTCGTCGGCGAAGTCCAGCACCACCGCGTCCTTTGCCACCGCGGCGGCCGGCTCGGCGCCGTCGGCGGTGATGACGGTGGTCGGCGTCCGGCCGTCCAGCGCGTCCAGCAGCTCGATGACCTCGGTGGTCGTGCCGGAACGGGTGATCGCGACGACCCGGTCGTAGCTGCGGCCCAGCGGGAACTCGGAGGCTTGGAAGGCGTCGGTCTCGCCGAGGGCCGACTGCTCCCGGAGGGCGGCGTAGGCCTTCGCCATGAACCAGGAGGTGCCGCATCCCACGACCGCGACCCGTTCGCCCCTGCCGGGCAGGCCGGGCGAGTCGGCGAGTTTGGCGGCCTGCAGCCAGCAGTCGGGCTGGCTGGCGATCTCCACCTTGACGTGACTCATGGCAGTTTTCCCTACAATCGCCTGCGCAGATGCGCTCGGTTCACCGGTATTTCGAGCGTCATTCTGCGTGGAAGGTCTGCGCATCCGCAACCACCGGAGCGTGTTCGAGCAGGCACGCTCTTTGCTTCGTGAGGTTTCGCGCACTAATGTGCACACTCTTATCACGAAACGTGCAGCAGGGAGCTCGGGTGGACCGGTACGCGCGGTGGAATGCCCTGCTCGAGTTACTGGCCGAGAGCGGCCGGGTCAGCGTCGAGGACGCCGCCGGCCGGCTCGACGTCTCGCAGGCCACCATCCGCCGCGACTTCGACCAGCTCGCGCAGCAGCAGATGATCACCCGGACCCGGGGCGGCGCGGTCGCCAACGGCGTCTCCTACGACCTGCCGCTGCGCTACAAGAGCGCCAAGCACTCGGCGGAGAAGCAGCGCATCGGCGAGGCGGCGGCCAACCTGGTGGTGCCGGGCACCGTGGTCGGGCTCAACGGCGGCACCACGATGACCGAGGTGGCCCGGGCCCTGGCGGTCCGGCCCGACCTCAACACCAGCGGCGACGGTGCCCAGCTGACCGTGGTGACCAACGCGCTGAACATCGCCAACGAGCTGCTGGTCCGTTCCCGGATGAAGATCGTGGTGGCCGGCGGTGTGGTCCGCCCGCAGTCCTTCGAGCTGGTCGGCCCGCTGGGCGGGGCGCTGCTCAAGGAGGTCACCCTCGACATCGTGCTGCTCGGCGTGGACGCGCTCGACGTGGAGCTCGGCGCGGCGGCCCACCACGAGGGCGAGGCGGCGATGAACAGCCTGATGGTCGCCCGGGCCAAGCGGGTCGTGGTGATCGCCGACTCGTCCAAGCTCGGCGGCCACGCCTTCGCCCGGATCTGCCCGATCAGCAAGGTCGAGACGCTGGTCACCGACTCGGGGGCACCGGAGGAGCTGCTGGCCGGCTTCCGCGACGCGGGCGTCGAGGTCGTCTGCGCCTGAGCCGCTACTCGCCGATCTCGCTGACCTCGGCGAACGGTTTGTTGATGTTCCAGGCCACATGGATGATGAAGCTGTGGTTGACCTCGTTGAAGTAGACCGCGAGGTTGTCCGGGCTGTTCTGCACCGTCGCCACCGAGAAGCCGTCGCTGGGCGTCGCGGTGACCACCTTGACGTTGTCCTCGGTCACCCGGATCACCGCCGAGCCGCCCTCGACCCGGAACGAGCGCACGTACGACTTGCTGCCGTCACCGTCCGTGGTCACCGTCCAGCCGTCCTCGGTCGTGGTGGTGCTCTCGGCCGGAGCGGTGGTGGTAGTCGTCCGCGGCGGGGACGGCGTGGCCGAGGTGCGCGCCGGCTCTGAGGTCGGCCGCCGCGTCCTGGTGGTCGTGGCGCTGGGCTCCGGCTCGGGCTCCGCGGTGGGGGACGTGCTGGGCGGCGGCAGCGGCGAGGGCCCGGCCTGCCCGGAGTCGCGCAGCTGATCCACCGAGACGAGCGAACTCTCGTCCGGCGTCGCGGTGCGCAGCACCGGCAGCATGGCCACCGACGCCAGCGCCACGCTGGTGACGGTCGCGGCACACCAGCCGAGCACGGGAGCCAGGGGAGATCGCACGCGACCATGATCCCACTTGGTTCTAGGGTGTCGCCATGGCGCTGATTCTGCTGGTCGAGGACGACCGCTACATCACGGCCGCCCTGACCCGGGCGTTGTCCGACGCGGGACACGTGGTGCGGCCGGTCGGCCAGGCGACGGAGGCGCTCAGGATCCTCACCCAGGAGCGGCCCGATCTGGTGATCCTCGACCTGGGCCTGCCCGACATCGACGGCACGGACGCTCTGCGGATGATGCGGCAGGTCTCGGACGTGCCGGTCATCGTGGCCACCGCCCGGCGGGCCGAGGCCGACATCATCACGCTGCTCAGCGCCGGCGCCGACGACTACGTGACCAAGCCGTTCTCCGGCGGGCACATCCTGGCCCGGATCGAGGCGGTGCTGCGGCGGACCCGGGCGGCGGCCGACACCACGCCCAACACCATCACCGTCGGTGAGCTGACGATCAGCCCGCGGCAGCGCAAGGCGTCGCTGCACGGCAAGCCGCTGCAGCTGACCCGGCGGGAGTTCGACGTGCTCACGTACCTGGCCGAACGGGTCGGGCAGGTGGTCAGCCGGCGGGAGCTGCTGACCGAGGTGTGGAACCAGTCGCGGATCGGCGAGGAGCAGACCATCGACGTGCACATCTCCTGGCTGCGCCGCAAGCTCGGCGAGACGGCCGCGGCGCCCCGGTTCCTGCACACCGTGCGCGGGGTCGGTGTGATGATGGTCGAACCCCAATGAGGTGGGAGCTGAACCGGCTCGCGCTGGCCATCACGTCGATGGTCGCGCTGGCCTTCCTCGTGCCGCTCACCTTCGCGACCCGGCAGATCGCCCACGACCGGGCCATCGGCGACGCCCGCCAGCAGGCCGCGGCCATGGTCGCCGCCCTCGCCGTGGACGCCGATCCCAAGCTGCTGACCAGCGCCGTCGCCAGCACGGTGGCCGGCAGCGCGGGCCGGCTCGCGGTGCACCTGCCCGGCATCGCCCCGGTCGGGGCCACCCACGTGACGGCCGCGGACGTCGCGTCAGCCACCTCCTACCGCCGGCCGGTGACCGCGCCCGCGGCCGGCGGCGTCGCCTACCTGCAGCCCAGCGTGCTCAGCGACGGCCGCGCCGTGGTCATCGAGGTCTACGTCCCGGAGGAGGCGATGCGGCGCGGGGTGTGGCCGGCCTGGTTCGCCCTGGGTGGCCTGGCCATCGCCCTGGTGGCCGGCTCGACGCTGGTGGCCGACCGGCTCGGCAGCCGGCTGGTCCGCGCGACCCGGGACCTGGCCGGCTCCAGCCGCCGCCTCGGCGCCGGTGAGCTCACCGCCCGGGTCACCCCGTCCGGGCCGCCGGAGCTGCGGGACGCCGCCGTCGCCTTCAACACGATGGCCGGCGACCTGCGCCGGCTGCTGGACGCCGAACGCGAGCTCGCGGCCGACCTGTCGCACCGGCTGCGGACGCCGCTGACCGCGCTGCGGCTGGACGCCGAGGCCATGCCGCCCGGGCTGATCGCGGACCGGATGCGCCAGGCCTGCGACATGCTCGACGAGGAGCTCGAGGCGATCATCGCCGGGGCGCGGCTCGGCGTCGAGGCCCGCGGCGCCCAGCAGTCCGACCTGGTCGAGGTGCTCGCCGAGCGACTGGCCTTCTGGTCGGCGCTGGCCGAGGACCAGGCGCGGCCCTGGCAGGTGGTGGGCGGTGATCATCCCGTACCGGTGCCGCTGCCCCGCAGCGAGCTGATCCTGGCCGTCGACGCCCTGCTCGGCAACGTCTTCGCGCACACCCCGGAGGGCGTGGCCTTCCGCGTGACCGTCTCCGAGGCGGGGCTGCTGGTGGACGACGCCGGACCGGGGATCAGCGATCCGGCCGCCGCGGTGCGCCGCGGGGTCAGCGGGGCCGGCTCGTCCGGGCTGGGGCTGGACATCGTGCGCCGGGTCGCCGAGGCGGCCGGTGGGCGGCTGATGATCGAGCGCGGGCCGCTGGGCGGGGCCCGGATCGCGATGCTGCTGCCCGTACCGGAAGGAGAGCGGGCCGTGGCAGCCCCGCGCCCGGCGGGTCGTCGCCGGCGCGGCACCGCTTCATGATTGTTTCCGTTGCCTTTAAGGCTTCTTTATGGAAAGCCTCGTTACGTTTCCCGCTGTCCGAACCGCACGACACGTTGGGAGACCAAGACGATGCGCAGGTCCATCGCCTATCCGCTGGTGGCACTCGGAGCACTCGGCTCGACGCTGGTCGGTGCGGCGCCCGCCCTCGCGCACGGCTACGTTTCCGCCCCGCCCAGCCGGCAGGCCCTGTGCGCGTCCGGCGCGGTCGCCAACTGCGGGCAGATCCAGTTCGAGCCGCAGAGCGTCGAGGGCCCCAAGGGCCTGCGGTCCTGTGACGGCGGCGTGGCCGGCTTCTCGGTGCTCTCCGACGAGAGCCGTAACTGGCCGGCCAAGGCGGTCGGGTCCACGGTCACCTTCACCTGGGTGATGACGGCCCGGCACCGCACCAGCAACTGGGAATACTTCATCGGTGACAAGAAAGTCGCGACGGTCGACGGCGGCAACGCGCAGCCCGACGCGGTGGTCACCCACAACATCAACCTGAGCGCGTTCCCCGGCAAGCAGAAGGTGCTGGCGGTCTGGAACATCGGCGACACGGCGAACGCCTTCTACAGCTGCATCGACCTCAACGTGGGCGGCAGCGGCGGCTCCGGAGGCACGACGCCACCGACCGCCAAGCCGACCACGGCGCCGACCACCGCCGCGCCGACCACTGCTCCGACTGCGGCTCCCACCGCCACCACCAAGGCTCCCGCCGTCCCGATCGCCGAGGACGGCAAGAAGTGGGCGCCAAGCGTCGCGTACCGCACCGGCGACAAGGTGACCTACGAGGGCAAGACCTACCAGTGCCGGCAGTCGCACTCGTCGATCCGCAGCTGGGAGCCGTCCATCTACACCCTCGCCCTCTGGCTGCCGCTGTGAAGTACCGCTACGCGACAGTCCTGATGGCGGGCGCCCTGCTGCTCGGCGCCTGCGGCACGGCCAAGGAAGCGCCGGTGACCGAGGTCGCGGCCCAGGCGGCGGTGCAGGCCGAGGGCGGCCACAACGCCACCGACGTGATGTACCTGCAGATGATGGTCGCGCACCACGAGCAGGGCCTGGAGATGGTCCGCCTGGCCGAGAAGCGCGCCGGGCGCACCGAGATCCGCACCCTGGCCAAGGCGATCGACGTCACCCAGGCCGACGAGGTCAAGCTGATGACCGGCTGGCTGGAGCAGTGGTCGGCACCGACCAAGGTGGACCACGCGCCGAGCGCCCACGCCGACCACGGTGGCCTCCCGGCCACGGGCGACGAGGAGATCGCGGCTCTGCAGGACGCCAAGGGCACGGCTTTCGAGACGGCGTTCCTGAACCTGTTCGTCGCCCACCAGCACAACGCGGTGGAGATGGCCCAGCTGGAGACGACCAAGGGCAGCAACGCCGAGGCCAAGGCCTTCGCCGACCGGGTCAAGGCCTCCCGGGCCGACCAGATCAAGCAGATGCTCCAGCTCATGAACAGCTGAGGCACCCGAGAACCAGCGGCGGTCCACCTGGCGGGGTGGGCCGCCGCTTCGCGTTCAGGAAGTGATGTCCTTGCGGGTGAAGCGGTAGAACGCCAGGGACCAGAAGATCGTCGCGTAGCAGACCGCCGAGATGGCCCCCTTCACCACGTCGTCCGTCTGCATCGGGGTCGACAGCAGGCCCAGCCAGGCGTCGCTGTAGTGGGTCGGCAGGAAGTCGCGGATCGAGCCCAGTGCCGTGATCTGGTCCAGGATGCCGGACAGGATCCAGAGCAGCACCGCGCCGCCCACCGCGCCCAGGGCCGCGTCCGTCAGGACCGACAGCAGGAACGCCAGGCCGGCCACCACCAGCAGGACCACGGCCAGGTAGCCGAGGATCGCCAGCAGGCGCAGCACGCCCTCACCGGCCGGGATCTCCGCTGCCACCGTGCTGCCCAGCGGATGCCAGCCGTAGCGCAAAGTGCCGATCAGCAGGGCCGTGCCGGCCAGGGTCAGCAGGGCCAGCAGCGAGTAGCCCAGCGCCACGACCAGTTTCACGCCCAGCAGCCGGGCCCGGGGGACCGGGACGGCCAGCAGATAGCGCAGGCTGCCCCAGCTCGCCTCGCTGGCCACCGTGTCGCCGCAGAACAGGGCGACCACCACGACCAGCAGGAAGCCCGCCGACACGAAGATGCTGAACAGGGCGAAGTTCAGACCGCCCGAGGTGGCCAGGTCGACCAGGCTGGCGAACGCCCCGCCGCCGTTGTCGTCGTCGCCGTCCCCGCCGAACTCGAACGCCAGCAGGATGATCACCGGCAGCAGGGCCATGAAGCCCAGGGCCAGCTGGGTCCGGCGGCGGGATGCCTGCCGGCGTACCTCGGCCAGCAACGGCATGGTGGCCGTCGCCCGGTAGCCCGTCGCAGCCGCGCTCATCGGTCTCCACTTCCCCGCGAGTTGTCGCCCACCAGGGCCAGGAACGCGTCCTCCAGGCGCCGCCGGGGCACCACCCGGTCCACCCCGACCCCGGCGCGCACCAGCGAGGCCACCACCTCGGTACGCGGCGTGCCGTTCATGTCCACAATCAGCCCGGAAGTGCCCTCCGGCGTCACCGAGCGCACGTTCATCCCGGCCAGCACCAGCTCGGCGGCCGGTACGTCGGACACCTCCAGCTGCACCGACGGGCTCTCGCCGACGATGTCGTCGACCGGTCCCGCCGCGACGATCCGGCCCTTGTTCACCACCACCGCGTGCGTGCAGGTCTGCTCCACCTCGGCGAGCAGGTGGCTGGAGACCAGCACCGCCCGGCCGTCGGTCGCGTAGCGCTTCAGGACCCGGCGCATCTCGGCGATCTGCGGCGGGTCCAGCCCGTCCGTGGGCTCGTCCAGCACCAGCAGCTCGGGCAGGCCCAGCATCGCCTGGGCGATGGCCAGCCGCTGCCGCATGCCGTGGCTGTAGTTCTTCGTCTTGCGGTGCACCGAATCGCCCAGCCCGGCGATCTCCAGCGCCTCGTCGAAGCGGGCGTCCGCCGCCGGCCGGCCGGTCGCCTGCCAGTACGCGTGCAGGTTCTGCAGCCCGGTCAGGTGCGGCAGGAAGCCCGGCCCCTCGACCAGCGCGCCGACCCGGGACAGCACCGGTGAGCCGGGCTCGAGCCGGTGCCCGAAGACCAGCGCATCGCCCTCGGTCGGCATGGTCAGGCCCATCAGCACCCGCAGCGTGGTGGTCTTGCCCGCGCCGTTGGGGCCGAGCAGGCCGACGACCTGGCCACGTTCGACGGTGAAGTCGACCCGTTCGACGGCGACGAAACCGTCCCCGTACGCCTTGCGCAGGCCCCGCACGACCAGCGGCGTCTCGGCGTACTCGTCGACCGTCGGGGCCTCGTGGCGGCGCAGCCGGCGGCGGCGCACGACCAGGACCACGACGAGCCCGGCGATGATGACCGCGAGCACGCCCAGCAGCACGTACCGCCAGACGACCTGGGGGTTGGCGATCGGCGTGCCCACCGCCGTGGGCAGGCTGACCGCCGGCTCGACCGCGACGGTGTAGGTCGTGGGGTCCGGCGGCGTCAGGAACGCCTGGTCGGAGGTCGCCACCGTGACCCGGACGGTGTGCCCGGCGTCGATCCGGCGCACGATCGCGGGCAACGTCACGGTGACCGGCCGGGCCGTGCTCACGTCGGTGGGCAGCCCGGTGAGCCGGACCGGCGCGATCAGGCCGCCGCTGAGGGTGGCGGTGCCGTTCGGGTCGACGTCGTAGAGCTTGACGAACAGCGTCGCCGAGCCGGTCGGTGAGGCCGCCCGCAGCCGTACGGTGGGCGCGCCGACCACCTCGATGGCGTCCGTGACCGGGGCCGAGTCGAACTCGGCGTGCTGGCCGGCGAGGTCACCGGCGACGCTGCCGAGCAGTGAGCTGAGCTGGCCGCCCACGCCGGGCAGGGAGGACAGTGCGCCCGGGTTGCCGTTCGGCGGGTTGGCGATCTGCTGGGCGTCGCCGCTGACGGTGACCTCGGCGCGGCCGGTGCCGGTCAGGCCGGGGTACGCCGGGTCGGAGTACCCGTTGGTGACCAGCCCCCGGTCCAGCGCGCTGAAGCCGGCCACCCGCGAGTAGGTGAAGCTGTTCGCCGGGGTGGCGCCGTCCTTCTTCACGTAGTGGTCGAGCCACTGCGCGGTGAGGAACTTGGTGCGGTCCTGGTCGGTCTGCGGGCCCGAACCGCCGTCGTGGCCGCCGGTGAACCAGGCGACCCGGACCGGGGTGCCCGTCGCCGCGATGCCCTTGGCGTTGGCGTCGGCCTCCGAGAGCGGGAACAGCGTGTCCACCGCGCCCTGGATGAGCAGCGTGGGTGCCTTGATGTTGTTGAGCACCGGGGCCGGGCTGGAGCGCTGGAGCAGCGCGGTCGTCGCGGCGTCCGGGGTGCCGGTGGTGGCCATCTTCAGGTACGCCGCGCAGACGTCGGCGGCGAAGCGGCCGCAGGCGGGGTCGGCCGGGCGGGCGGGTGGAACCGCCGGCGTGCCGCCGCCGGCCAGGGGCGACGAGCCGCCGCCGGCTCCGAGCGGCCCCGAGCCGCTGCCGAAGAACAGGCCGGCCCAGCTCTTCTTGAAGACGCCGGGGGCGGTGACCCCGGTCGCGGACTGCGGGAAGAACGCCTTGCCGAGGTCGTTCCAGGTGATCAGCGGGACGATCGCGTCGACCCGGGGGTCCTGGGCGGCGAGCAGCAGGGCCAGCGCGCCGCCGTACGAGCCGCCGACCACGCCGACCCGGGGGTCCCCGGCCGCATCCGTCCGCACCCGCGGCTGGGCGGCGAGCCAGTCCAGCAGCCGCTGTGCGTCCTTGACCTCGTAGTCCGGGCTGTCCAGGTGGATCTCGCCGCCGCTGCGCCCGAAGCCGCGGGCGGTCCAGGTCAGGACGGCGTACCCGCGGTCGGCCAGGGACTCCGCGTCGTCGCTGACGGACTCCTTGCTGCCGCCGAAGCCGTGACCGAGCAGCACCGCCGGCACGTCGTCGTCGCCCGACGGCAGGTAGAACCGGGTGTCCAGGTCGATCGGCTCATTGCCGGACGGGCCGGAGAGCACGGTCAGCTGCTGGTCCACCGCCGTCCAGGAGTGGCGCTCGGGCAGCGCGGCCCAGCCGATGAGGGCGGCGATCAGGACGAGGGCCACCGATCCGGCCACCACCCGCCGCCGTGTCACTCGGGGCAGGGCACGGCGGAGCCGGGTCGTGAGGGCTGACATGCGGCCCACGCTAGCCGCGGGCCGCTGAGCGGGAGCTGTGAACGTGCCTAGCAGCCCTGCTTGTCGGTGTAGAAGAACTGCACGGCCGGACCCGCACCGGCGTCGATCGCGGTCACCTTGTCGTCCTTGATCCGGAACAGCAGGGCGTTGCCGCCGTCGACCGCGTACCAGCCGCTGGCGCCGACCCAGTCGTCGAGCTGCTTGCCGCCGGGGTACATGCCTTTGAGGTTCGCGTAGCCGGTGCCGACCTTGGCGCCCTTCGGAGTGGCCACCTTCGGGCTGGTCACGGTGAGGCGCTGGAGCTTGCCGCCGGTGAACGCCAGGGCCGGCGAGTGGTATTCGCTGAGGCCCTTGGCCGTCGTACAGGTGTCCTTGGTCTTGGTGACCTTGCCCACCAGGTCGGCCGATGTCAGCTCACGCTGCTGGACACCCACCTGGTACGGGCCGATCCCGGCGGCGGTCAGCACGTCGGGGGAGACCACGGGCTTGCCGGCCGGGCCCTGCGCGGCCCCGCCGCCCTTCTTCGGTGGCTTCGCGGCGGACGTGCCCTCGGTGGGTGACGTGCCCGGAGCAGCCGAGGAACCCGGTGCGGCCGAGGCTCCCGGACCACCCAGCCCGCCGTCGGCGGACGGTCCCGCGGAGGCGCCCGGTGCCTGCGCGGCGGGCGCCTTGTCGTCGGAGTCGTCACCGCACCCGGCGACCCCCAGCAGGGTCAGCGTGACAACGGCCAAAGTGGCGTGACGAAGCCTCATCGCGGTGGTGCCTCCCCGGGCGGCGTACGGCGGCTAGCGTGTCAACCTAGTCCCCTCGTCCAAACGGAGGCCTCCCCGGTGCCAGACGACCTCACGCTGACCGTGACCCAGCGGACGGCGGCCCTCGACGCGCGGCGCGGCATCGTCCGCCTGCACCCCGAGGTGATGGCCGCGCTCGCCATCAATCCGGGCGATCCGCTGCGCCTGGCCGGCCGGCGGACCACCGCGGGTCTCGCCGCGCGGGCCGAGCCGACAGCGAGCCGGGCCCTGCTCTACGCCGACGATCTGATCATCGGCAACCTGGGGTTGCGCGACGGCGGCCAGGTGACCGTGACGCCCGTGCCGGTCGTCCAGGCCCGGCGGGTCACGCTGACCGGCCCGGCCGAGATCGTCGCGGTGGTGTCGCCGGAGATGCTGCGCCTGGCCCTGCTGGGCAAGGTGGTCACTGCGGGCGACAACGTCTCGCTGCTGCCGCAGGACGTGCTGCTGGACGCGGGCAACCGGTCGCTGGTCGAGGCCGCCCGGCGCAGCCTGGCCAACCGGGTCGGATACGCCTGGACCAGCACGTTGCTCACGGTGGTCGCGGTCGAGGACGCCGATGCCGTTCTGGTCACGATGGACACGGTGGTGGGGTGGCAGGACGGGGAGTTCTCGTCCGTACGGGACCAGCCCGCCCCGACGGCCGCTGCGGCCCGGCAGCCCGCTTCCACCGATCCGGAGACGCCGCCGCCCAGCCTGGACGACCTGCCCGGGCTGCGTACCCAGGCCCAGGAGCTGATCGAGCTGCTGGACCTCGGCTTCCACCACGGTGAGGTGCTCGGCCGGCTGGGCACCACGGTGTCGCTCGGTGTGCTGGTCACAGGTCCGGCCGGCTCGGGCAAGTCGGCGCTGGTGCGCGCGGTCGCCGCGAACGTCGGCGCGACCGTGCTGGCGGTCTGGGGTCCGGAGCTGGCGGCGCTGACCAACGACTCCGCCGCGGCCCGGCTGCGTGGGCTGGCCCGGGACGCTCGCGCGGACGGTCCGACGGTGCTGCTGATCGCGGACGTCGAGGCGCTCGCACCGCGCGATGAGCCCGGCCCGCTGGCCACGGTGTTCCGGCAGGTGCTGGGTGAGCTGCTGCGTTCCGGTGGCGCGGTGGTGTGCACGACGAGCCGTCCGGAGGCGGTGGACCCCGGGCTGCGGGCGCCTGATCTGCTGGCTGTGCAGCTGGCGGTGCCGTTGCCGGACGCGGCGATGCGGCGCGAGCAGCTGCGGGTGCTGACCCGGGACATGCCGCTGGCCGAGGACGTGCGACTGGACGACATCGCCGGGCGTACCCCGGGCTTTGTCGCCGCGGACCTGGGTGCGCTGGCCCGCGAGGCCGGGGTACGCGCCGCGCTGCGCCAGAAGGAAGCCGAGTCGCCCACCGTGACCATGACGGACTTCGAGGGCGCGCTGGACGTGATCCGGCCGACCTCGATGGCCGAGTCGACGCTGGAGGTCGCCCAGGTCACGCTGGACGACGTCGGTGACATGGCCGAGGTGAAGCAGACCCTGACCGAGTCGGTGCTGTGGCCGCTGACCTATCCCGACACGTTCGCCCGGCTCGGGGTCCAGCCGCCGCGCGGTGTCCTGCTCTACGGCCCGCCCGGCTGCGGCAAGACGTATCTGGTCAAGGCGATCGCCGGCACCGGCAAGGCCAACGTGCTGTCGGTCAAGGGTGCCGAGCTGCTCAACAAGTGGGTCGGCGAGAGCGAGCGCGCGGTCCGGGAGCTCTTCCGCCGGGCCCGTGAGGCCGCGCCGACCCTGGTCTTCCTGGACGAGGTGGACGCGCTGGCGCCGACCCGCGGCCAGTCCACCGACGGCGGCACGACCGACCGGGTCGTGGCCGCGCTGCTGACCGAGCTGGACGGGGTGGAGTCGCTGCGCAACGTGGTGGTGATCGGCGCGACCAACCGGCCCGACCTGATCGACCCGGCGCTGCTGCGGCCGGGCCGGCTGGAACGGCTGGTCTTCGTGCCGCCGCCGGACGGCGAGGCCCGCGCGGCCATCCTGCGGGCCTCGGCCAAGTCCGTGCCGCTGGACGGCGCCGTCGACCTGGACGAGCTGGGCGCCGAGCTGGAGGGCTTCTCCGCCGCGGACTGTGCCGCGCTGATCCGTGAGGCGGCGCTGTCGGCGATGCGGGAGTCGCTGGACGCCTCGACGGTCACCGCCGCGCACGTGGCGACCGCTCGCAAGCGGGTGCGGGCCTCGCTGGATCCGGTGCAGGTCGCGTGGCTGGAGGCCTATGCCTCCACACACGCGCCGGGCTAGCGGCGGCGGGTGCGGGCCCTGGTCGAGCGCAGCCGGCGCAACCGGCCGATCAGGACCGGGTCGTGGGCCAGCGCCGCCGGGTTGTCCAGCAGACCGTTGAGGAGCTGGTAGTAGCGCGTCGAGGAGAGGCCGAAGGCGTCGCGGACGGCCTGCTCCTTGGCGCCGGCGTGCTTCCACCACTTGCTCTCGAACGCGAGGATCTGCACCTCGCGCTCGGTGAGGGCGGGCGCTTCGGCCGGTTCGGCCGGGGTCTCCTCGCGCGGCGCGGGGACGTGCTGCTGGTTGAGAGAGGCGTCGGGCTGCATGGCGCTCCTGGGCGGTGGGAGAGCACGCACAGATGTACGAAGGGGATCGTCAGCATAGTGGCAGCCGGCGATCCCCGCCGTCCGTGAGTGCCGATGCAGCCGAAGCTACCTTAAGTAATGTCTCGGCTACGCATAGTCCACATGGCTGCCCCCACAACGAGGAGCACCACCGCCGCCAGCACTCCGCCGGCCATCGGCCAGGTGATGGTGACCGTGGCCGGCTCGCACCCGGAGGTGCTGGAGTAGTCGCACGAGTCCCAGTCGGTCGCCACGGCCGACTTGTCCATCCAGGCCTGGGTCCACACCGGCACCAGGTACGCCTCCACGAACGGCACCTTGGCCAGCGTCAGCACGGTGCCGAGGCCGAACTGGAACACGATGATCGCCCCGATCGCCGCACCCAGCGCCATCGCCGTGTGCCGGCCCAGCGACGCGAGGCCGAAGCCCACCGCGCCCGCCGCCAGCACCAGCACCAGCCCGCGCAGCTCCATGAGCAGGATGGACTGCCAGGCGCCCGAGGTCATCCCGGCCAGCGTGCCGCGCAGCTGCGCGATCAGCACGAACAGCCCGGTCCACACCGCGGAGACCACCGCTGTGAACGCGGCCAGGCTCACCAGCAGCGCGCCGAGCTTGGTGCCCAGCACCTGGAGCCGGCGCGGCCGCCACAGCAGCAGGTTCATCATGCCGCCGCTGCTCCACTCGGCGCCCACAAAGGTCGCGCCGATCACGAACGCCGTCACCGCCAGCAGCGCGGCGAGCGCGGTCACCAGGAAACCGAACTGCTCGCGGAAGTTGAACGTCGGGTCCATGTACCACTCGGCGCGGAAGTCGTCCCGGACCGGCTGGTAGATCTGGTCGCAGGGCGGATAGTTCTGCGCCGCCGGCGTGCCCTGGGCCGCCTGGCAGTCCGTCGTCTCCTTGGCCGCCTGCTGCACGGCCGACTGGTACTGGCTGTCGGCCTCGGCCTGCGCGGCGGCGAGCCGCTCGGGCGACGCCTTGTGGTTGGTGAAGAACATCCCGGCCACGATGGCGGCCAGCACCAGCAGCGTGCCGAGCACGAAGAACCGGGTGAAGCGGCGCTTGGTCAGCCGGCGGGTCTCCGCCGTGTAGAGGCTCACTGTCCCCACCCGCCGTTGATCGCCGGGGCAGCCGCGGACTCGTCGACCTGGCGGTGCTCGCCCTCAACCGGCGCGGTGCCGGTGAGCTCCAGGAAGACGCTCTCCAGGTCGACCGCGACCGGGGCCAGCTCGCTGACGTAGACGCCGCGGGCGGCGAGCGTCCGGGTGATGGCCCCGGGCTGCGCGATGCCGCTGACCATCAGGTGGTCCGGCTCGACGACGACCTGGGCGCCGATCTCGCGCAGCGCCCCGGCCGAGCCGGTCAGGTCGGCGAGCGACTCGACGCGGACCCGTACCGAGGAGGTGGCGTGCTGGGCCAGCACGTCGGCGACGCCACCGGCCGCCACCCGGCGCCCCGCCGAGATGATCGTGACGGAGTCGCAGATGAGCTGGATCTCGCCGAGGATGTGGCTGGAGAGCACCACGGTCATTCCCGACTCGGCCAGGTTGCGCATCAGCGTGCGCATCTCCCGGATGCCGCCCGGGTCCAGGCCGTTGGCCGGCTCGTCCAGGATCAGCAGTTGCGGGTTCTTGAGCAGGGCGGACGCGACCGCGAGGCGCTGTTTCATGCCCAGCGAGTAGGTCTTGACCCGGTCGGTGGCCCGGTCCCGCAGCCCGACCAGCTCCAGCACCTCGTGGACCCGCACCCGCTCGACGCCGCCGGCGTCGGCGAGCAGGGAGAGAGTGTCGCGGGCGGAGAAGTTGCCGAAGAACTGCGGGCTCTCCACGATGGCGCCGACCAGGCCGGCGACCTCGGGCAGGGCCTGCGGCACCTCCCGGCCGAGCAGGGCCATCCGGCCGCCGTTGGGCCGGATCAGGCCGAGCAGCGTACGCAGCGTGGTGGTCTTGCCGGAGCCGTTGGGCCCCAGGAAGCCGTGCACCTGACCGGCCTCGACGACCATGTCGAAGCCGTCCAGCGCCCTGCGCACCCCCTTGCGGCTGCGATAGGTCTTGCGCAGGCCCTGTATCTCGAGGACAGCATTCACGCCGTCACCCTAATCACTCTCCGCCACTGTTCCCGGGGAAACGGGCCGTGACCCCGCCCGGGGGACCAGGGGCGGGGTCACGGCCGATCCGGGGAGAGCTCAGGCGCGGCCGCTGCCGGCCGTCACCGAGGCGACCTGGGTGCCGGAGAGCGTGCCGCCCAGATAGAGGCCGCCGCCCGCGTCGGTGCCGGAGACCGAGCCGCCCGTGTAGATCCGGTACGACGTACCGCGGGTCAGCGAGCTCAGGTCGAAGAGCACACCCTTGAGCACCCGGGTGCTGCGGAACGAGGCGAGCTGGGTGCCCGAGGCGGTGGCCAGGTGCACGATCGTGCCCGCCGGCTGGTTCGCGCTGAACGAGTACGCCACCCACGCCTGACCACCGGACGGCAGCGCGCTGGTCGACGCGGTCAGGCCGGTGGCCAGGATGGACCCGCCGGTCATGGTCAGCGCGCCGTTGGAGTCCAGGCCACCCTCGCCACCGCCGCGCGTGGGCGAGCCGTTGGCGATGACCGTCCCGCCGGAGATGGCCAGGATGCCGTTGGAGTCGAGACCGTCCGTGCCGCCGCTGACCGTCACCGTGCCGCCGGTGACCTTGATGAAGGCGTTGGGCGCGACCTGCATCTCGTTGACGCCCTCCTCGGCGGCGTTCACGGCGTCGTCGGTCGCGGTCACCGTCACGATGCCGCCGGCGAGCGTGGTCCGCATGGCTTCCAGACCCTCGTACGACCTGGTCACGGTCACAGTGCCGGCGGAGACGGTCAGGGCCGTGTCGGCGTGCACCGCGTCGTCGCCGCTGGCCACGGTCAGCGTGCCGCCGTCGACGGTGATCAGGTTGTTGGAGTTGATCCCGTCGTCGGACGCGTTCAGGTTGAGCTGCCCGTCGCTGACGACCACGCTGACGTCGGCCTTGACGGCCTTGGTCGAGGTCGTGCCCGGGGCCGTGGTGCTGCCGCCGCCGGTCGTCGCGGTCAGGCTGCCGCCCGCGACGATGATGTCGGTGGTCGCGCTGATGCCGTCACCGGCGGGTGCGGTGAGGGTACGGGCGCCGCCGGCCAGGTAGACGTACCCCTCGGTGGCGTCGGTCGTCTCGTCGGACTTGATCGCGTCGCCACCGGCCGTGACCCCCAGCGTGCCGCCGGTGTGCACGACGTAGTCCTGGCCCCGGACGCCGTCGTCCTTGGCCGTGACGGTGATCGTGCCCGAGTCGATGACCAGGCCGTCGTCGCTGGCGATGCCGTCGGCGGCGTTGCCGGTGACGGTCAGCGCCCCGGCGCCGGTGATGGTCAGGTCGGCCGCGCTGGACAGGGCGGCGCTCGGGTTCACCGCGGTCGTGTACGTCGCCGGGTCGGTGAGCCGGTTGGCGGTGCCGTCGGCCAGCACGACCATGACCTCGTCGGCCGCGACCACCGAGAGCGGCGCGGTGCCCGAGTTGGCGACGGTGACCCCGTTGAGGATCAGCCGTACCAGGCCGGCCCCGGTGCTGTTGACCACGATCCGCCCGTTCGTGAGCGAGCCGGTGAAGCGGTAGGTGCCGGCGGCGGTGACCGTGACAGTGCTGCCGCTGATCGAGACGCCGCTGCTGGTGGACGTGGCGCCGGAGCCGGTCAGGGTCACCGCGGCGACGGCCGACTCGCTCCAGACGTGGTCGGCCGGGTCGTCGTGGTCGGGGGCGTTGGCGGCCAGCGCCTGCGCCGCGGCGGGGCCCGCGGCGAGCACGACCGGGTCGGCGGCCCGGGCGGCGGCGCCCGGTACGAGGGCCAGGGCGCCGGCGAGCGCGGCGGTCAGGACGGGGGAACGGTGCATGTCTCGGTCCTTCGGTCGGCGGCCGGCGCGGGGCAGGCCGGGGCAGCGGGGTGGAAGTGCCGGCGCAGCAGCCGGCGCCACGGGGCGGACGGCAGCTCGGGGCGCAGAGCGGCCAGGCCGGTGGCGTACTTGGAGATGGACGCCGGGCGGTGACCCCGGGCCCACAGCAGGCGGTCGACCTCGGAGGCCGCCGCCCGGGTCTTGGTCTCGACCACGGCGATGCCGGGCAGGCTCAGGTCAGGCAGGCTCAGGTCCGGCGCGGCCCGGCCCGGCCCGGTCCAGGACAGGTCGATGTCGATGGTCACCCGGCTCTGCGAGGCCGGGAGATACAGAGTGCTGCGCAGATAGTGGGTGGCCAGCGCCGGGGCGAAGACCAGGCCGCTGACGTCCAGGTCCTCGAGAACGGCGTCGACGAACCAGCGGCCGGGTCCGAGGTCGTCGTGGTGCTGCCGCTCGTACGCCAGGCGGGTCTTGACCGTGCCGCCGCGTACCCCCTCGGTCTTGACCTCCAGTAGGCACGTGCCGGAGTCCAGGTAGGTCCGCGTGCGGACCTTGAACCGGCGGCGCCGGCGCAGCGCGGTGAGCCGGAAGCAGAGAAGGTCCGCAGTGTCGAAATAGACCGAGGCGTAGCGGAACAGCCGGATGCCGTCGATGTCCAGGATCCGGGTGTCGCGGCCCAGCGCGGGCAGCAGCGTGGCCAGCTCGCTCAGCGGCAGGACGTACTTGCGGTCCCGCCTGACCTGCAGCTCGGCCTGCGCGGTGAGCTCGGCCAGCCCGATCGGGCCGAGGCCGGCCAGTCCCTCCAGCCGCGGCGGCGCGGCCGGCGCGGCGGTCACGGGCGGGCTCCGGCCGTCGCAGCCACGCGGGTGCCGGCCACCGAGCGGGCCCGCGAGTACCGGACCTCGACCACCGTGGTCTCGTTGACCAGGTCGACCCGCTCGACGGCGACCGCGTGCACCCGGGCGCCGAGGACCTGTTCCAGCTGGGCGACCAAGGCCACCTCGTCGGTGATCGCCGAGTCGAGGACCAGCACCTGGCGCCGGTAGCCGCGGAACAGCCGGGGATGGTCGCCCAGGAACATCACCACGAGGATGAGCGCCATGAGCGCCGGCGCCAGCCACACCGCACCGCCGCCCAGCGGGCCGATGATGCCCAGCGCCAGCGCGGAGAAGTAGTAGGCCACCTCGTGCTGGTCCAGCTCGGTGGAGCGCAACCGGATGATCGAGAGCACGCCGAAGAGCCCGAGACCCAGCCCGGCTCCGACGGTGCCCGAGCTGAGCGAGCCGGCCACGGCCAGCACGCCGACGTTGACACCGAGGTACGCGACGACGAGGTCACGGCGGCGGTGCCGGGGGAAGTAGAGCCCGAAGACGAGCACGGACACCGCGACGAGATCGATCGCATACAGCACGGGGGTCCTCCATCCGGCCAACAAATCCATAACTTTCAATGGACAGTAGGGCCGGAGAGCGCGTTCCAACCTCAGAGATTGCTGTGAATCGATTGATGTGTATCGATCAACGGGCTGCGTGCCCGGGAGCTGAAGCTCACACCTCGGGATGCTTGGCAGCGCTTTGGCCGCCCACGCCGTAAGGTGAGGGACACAACTGAATACCTCATCCAGAGGGGCTGAGGGAACGGCCCGATGACGCCCCGGCAACCACCACACATGTCTCGATGGCGAGGCCCAGCGTGTGGCAGGTGCTAATTCCGTCCCCACGCGCGTCCACCGACGCCGGGGGAAAGATGAGAAGGAGCCTCATTGTGACGTCCACCGTCGACGCCCCCCGCCAGTCCACCAGCCCCGCCCGTGCCCTCGTGTGCCGTGGTTGCGGCGCCGAGTTCCCGCTGGCCGCGCAGCACGCCTGTTATGAGTGTTTCGGTCCCCTCGAGGTCGCGTACGACGCCGCCGCGCTGGCCGCGGTCACCCGCGAGCAGATCGAAGCCGGCCCGCACAACATCTGGCGCTACGCCGCCCTGCTGCCCACCGGCCAGGACCCGGCCACCCGCGTCACCCTGAACCCCGGCCTGACCCCGCTGGTCAGCGCCGCCGCGCTGGCCGCCGAGGTCGGCCTGCGGGCCCCGCTGTGGGTCAAGGACGACTCGGCCAACCCGACCCACTCCTTCAAGGACCGGGTCGTCTCGGTGGCCCTCACCGCCGCCCGCGAGCTCGGCTTCACCCGCTTCGCCTGCGCCTCCACCGGCAACCTGGCCAACTCCGTGGCCGCGCACGCCGCCCGGGCCGGGGTGCCCTCGATCGTCTTCATCCCGGGCGACCTGGAGCAGGGCAAGGTCATCACCACCGCGGTGTACGGCGGCGAGCTGGTCGCCATCGACGGCTCCTACGACGACGTCAACCGGCTCTGCGGCGAGCTGGTCGAGACCGACGAGTTCGAGGACACCGCCTTCGTCAACGTGAACGTGCGCCCGTTCTACGCCGAGGGTTCGAAGACTCTGGGTTACGAAGTGGCCGAGCAGCTCGGCTGGCGGATCCCGGCCCAGGTGGTCGTGCCGATGGCCAGCGGCGAGCTGCTCACCAAGATCGACAAGGCGTTCACCGAGCTGGTGGAGATCGGCCTGGTCGAGGCCCCCGAGGGCGGCTGGACCGTCTTCGGCGCCCAGTCGGCCGGCTGCAACCCGATCGCCACCGCGCTGCACAACGGCACCGACCAGATCATCCCGGTCAAGCCGACCGGCATCGCCAAGTCGCTGAACATCGGTGACCCGGCCGCCGGCGCGTACGCCATCGAGGCCGTGACCCGCACCGGGGGCTGGATGGACTACGCCGACGACGACGAGATCCGCGACGCCATCCAGCTGCTCGCCCGCACGACCGGCGTGTTCGCCGAGACCGCCGGCGGGGTGACCGTGGCCGTGCTCAAGAAGCTGGTGGCCAGCGGCAAGCTCGACCCGGACAAGGAGACCGTCGTCTACAACACCGGCGAGGGCCTCAAGACCCTGGACGCCGTCGCGGGCCAGGTCGGACCCACCCACCGGATCAAGCCGTCCCTCCGCGGCGCCCGGGATGCCGGCCTGCTCGGGTGACACACGGTAGTCAGCACTCTGCCTAACGTCGAGAATTCCTACCCGCGAGGACTTGCGCGGGGGTCGCCGGCTCGGCAGGATGCTCTACGCGGGAGGACGCGACGCCGTACGTGGCCCCACCTTCGAGCTTGGCGACAATCTCCTGGGGGCCCAACGACCCAGTGCCGGAGGCGCTGTGCGCGCGTCCTCCCGACCAAATCTCAGTCGCGGTCAGATGGCCGGCGGCGCAGGCTGTCGGGATGCTGCGGATAGTTCCCCTCACCGACGAGCGGGCGGCCTACGAGATCGACCGGGCCGCCGCCGAAGCGGACGCCCCCGACATCCCGTTCAGCTCCTTCGAGACCTATTGCACCCGGCTGCGGCACCCGTGGCCGGGCAACCAGGCGGAGCAGTACCTCGCCGTCCACGACGGGACCCCCGCCGGCCACCTCGAGCTGTACCTGCCGCAGCTCGACAACCTGGCCAACGTCATCGTCGAGCTGTTCGTCCACCCGGACCACCGCCGCCGGGGCACCGGCCGGGCCCTGCTCTCCCACGCGGTGCGCCGCGCGACGGAGCTCGGCCGCCGGCACCTGATCAGTGAGGCCGTGAACGCCGACGCCTTCGCGCGAGCCGCAGGCGCGATCCCGGCCCTGGTGGAGATCCGCAGCCGGCTGGACATCAAAGGCCCCTTGCCCGACGACAGCCCCACGGCGGCCGGCTACCGGCTCGTCCGATGGACGGACCAGGCGCCCGAGGAACTGCTGGACGACATCGGCTACCTGGACAGCCGCCTCAACGAGGACGCGCCCACCGGTGAACTGGCCGTGGAATCCGAGAAAGTGGACGCCGCCCGGGTCCGTGCGGCCGAGGAGACCCTGCGCATCCGGAGGCGTACGACGTTCCACACCGGCGCCGTGCACGAGGAGAGCGGACGCCTCGTCGCCTGGACGATGATCGCGAGCGAGAACGACACCGACTGGCACGCCTGGCAGAACATCACCATCGTCGACCCGGACCACCGCGGGCACGGCCTCGGGCTGACGATCAAGAACCACAACCTGCGGTACGCGCGTACGGCCCGCCCCGGCCTGCGGGCGATCGACACCTCCAACGCCGAGGAGAACGAGCACATGCTCCGGATCAACCAGGCGATGGGCTTCCGGCCGGTGGATCGCTGGACCCAGTGGCAGCTGACCGTCTGAACCGGCGCAGCCCCGGCCGCAGCGGGGCCACCCGGTAGCCGCCGTGCTCCAGGCCCGCATGCCGCTCGAAGGCGTTACGCGTGCCGTAGGTGCCGGTCATCGTCCACGAGTAGCCGCAGGACAGCCAGTACGCCGGCCAGAACAGCGGGCCCAGCACCGCGTACTGCCCGGCGTGCCGGCTCTCGTGGGCCAGCAGCGCGGCGCGGCTCTCGTCCAGCAGCCACTCCGCCGTACGCCGGGTGATGATCACCGAGCCGATGGTGAAGCAGGTCGCCGGGGGCGCCTTGCGGCAGTAGCCCTCCGCGATCAGGATGCCGCCGGGGCCGCGGCGCACCTTGGTGCCCGTCAGTGCGGCGATGCCCAGGCCGACCAGCGTGGTGCCGTTCACGGCGGTCAGCACCGTGCGGGCCAGAGGCCACCCGGCGCCCATCAGGCCCGCCGGCGCATCTGCAACTCCAGCAGACCCGGGACGATCGGGTGCGGCACCCGTACGCCGGTGTCCTCGAAGCCCAGGCGCTCGTACGCCCGGACCGCCCGGTCGTTGCCGACCACGACCTCGAGCATCAGCTCACCGCGACCCATCGCCACCGACCACTCGGCCACCGCCTCGACCAGCTCGCGCAGCACGCCCCGGCCGCGCTGGGCCGGTGTGATGTAGACCGCGAAGACGACCGTCGCACGCGGATCCTCCGGCAGCACCGTGCCGCCCGCGTGACCGATCAGCCGGCCCCCGGGATCGGCCACGAACTGGGCCAGCTGGCCGCCGGTCGACGCCTGCGCGATCCGGCGCCGGTAGTCGGCGTGCGGCCGGGCCGCGGCCTGGGCCAGGGTCTCCAGGAAGGCGAGCGGGCTGTCAGCCAGCATCTCCAGCCGCAGCGCGCGCATCCGGCCGGCGTCCGCGGGAGTGACCCGGTGCACGGTCATGGTGGGCGCGACAGTGCTGGTCATGCTGCTCTGCCTACCTCGTCGCCCAGGTGGGGGCAAGTCGGACGCCGATAAACGACCGCCGCGGGCACCCGTGCGGGCGGTCCGTTCTGCTTGCACTCGCCCCAGCAGAGTGCTAAACAAGTGATTGGCACTCGCGCCATGTGAGTGCCAGCAGGTCGGGACGGTGGGGTCACGGCTGCGGCACCGCCATCGGTGCCGGGGCACGGGACCGGTCGTCGCGGGCTATCCGGCTCGGCCTGAGGACGTCACATCGCCAGGTGGTGACGTCCGCATGGTTCTCAACGTGCGGAAAGCGGGCCGGACCGGCCCGGCGCCGCGAATGTCCAGGAGGACAAAGCCGTATGGCCAAGATCATCGCATTTGACGAGGAAGCTCGTCGCGGCCTCGAGAGTGGTATGAACCAGCTCGCCGACGCCGTCAAGGTGACGCTCGGCCCCAAGGGCCGCAACGTCGTGCTCGAGAAGAAGTGGGGCGCTCCCACCATCACCAACGATGGTGTGTCGATCGCCAAGGAGATCGAGCTCGAGGGCACCTTCGAGAAGATCGGCGCCGAGCTGGTCAAGGAGGTCGCCAAGAAGACCGACGACGTGGCCGGCGACGGCACGACGACGGCGACCGTCCTGGCCCAGGCCCTGGTTCGCGAGGGCCTGCGCAACGTCGCGGCCGGCGCCAACCCGATGGCCCTCAAGCGGGGCATCGAGGCGGCCGTCACGGCTGTCTCCGACGAGCTGAGCAAGCTCGCCAAGGACGTGGAGACCAAGGAGCAGATCGCCTCCACCGCCTCCATCTCCGCCGGTGACTCCACGGTCGGCGAGATCATCGCCGAGGCCATGGACAAGGTCGGCAAGGAAGGCGTCATCACCGTCGAGGAGAGCAACACCTTCGGGCTCGAGCTGGAGCTCACCGAGGGCATGCGCTTCGACAAGGGCTACATCTCGGCGTACTTCATGACCGACGCCGAGCGCATGGAGGCCGTCTTCGACGACCCGTACATCCTCATCGCGAACAGCAAGATCTCCGCGGTCAAGGACCTGCTCCCCGTCCTCGAGAAGGTCATGCAGGGCGGCAAGCCGCTCATCATCATCGCCGAGGACGTCGAGGGCGAGGCCCTGGCCACCCTGGTCGTCAACAAGGTCCGTGGCACCTTCAAGTCCGTCGCCGTCAAGGCCCCGGGCTTCGGTGACCGCCGCAAGGCCATGCTCGACGACATCGCCATCCTCACCGGTGGCACGGTCATCAGCGAAGAGGTCGGCCTCAAGCTCGACGCCGCCGACCTGAGCCTGCTGGGCCAGGCCCGCAAGGTGGTCATCACCAAGGACGAGACGACCATCGTCGACGGTGCCGGCAATGCCGAGCAGATCCAGGGCCGGGTCAACCAGATCCGCGCCGAGATCGAGAAGTCGGACTCCGACTACGACCGCGAGAAGCTGCAGGAGCGCCTGGCCAAGCTGGCCGGCGGCGTCGCGGTCATCAAGGTCGGCGCGGCCACCGAGGTCGAGCTCAAGGAGCGCAAGCACCGCATCGAGGACGCCGTCCGCAACGCGAAGGCGGCCGTCGAAGAGGGCATCGTCCCCGGCGGTGGCGTCGCGCTCGTGCAGGCCGGCAAGTCCGCGTTCGACAAGCTCGACCTGGTGGGCGACGAGGCCACCGGTGCGAACATCGTCAAGGTCGCGCTGGACGCCCCGCTGCGCCAGATCGCCGTCAACGCCGGCCTCGAGGGCGGCGTCGTGGTGGAGAAGGTCCGCAACCTCGAAGCGGGTTGGGGCCTGAACGCCGCGAGCGGCGAGTACGTCGACCTGCTGGCCGCGGGCATCATCGACCCGGCCAAGGTCACCCGCTCGGCGCTGCAGAACGCCGCGTCGATCGCTGCGCTGTTCCTCACGACTGAGGCTGTTGTGGCTGACAAGCCGGAGAAGAACCCGGCTCCGGCCGGTGCTCCGGGTGGCGGGGACATGGACTTCTAAGTCCTTCGCTTTTGTTTGCAGGGGCGGGTCGCTTTGCGGCCCGCCCTTTGCTGTGTGCGTGGTGGGGCTTGGGGGCGGGGGATGACCCACGCAGCCCGTCAAGCTTGATATCTGCGTGGGTCATCCCCCGCCCCCAAGCCCGTTGTGGTCCGGCTTGCTGCTTCGCGCGGCCTTCCACTCCGCGGGATCTTCGCTAGTGAGACCTCACGTTGGCGCCGCTGCTGGTTGCACGACGGTCCGCCTTTGCGACCGTCCGCCTTCCGCTTCGTGCGGCCTCCCGCCTTGTGCGGCTGCTTGTCAACGCGACGGTTCGGCTCGTGTGGCCCTTCCGCTTTGCGGGGCCCTTCGGCTTGGCGGGCGTTCCGTCTCGTCGGATTCCTTGCTTCACGCGGCTGCTTGTGTGCACGACTGGCCGTCCTTGGGCGGCCTCCGCTCACCTGGTGTTGGCTGCCGTCTTGCGGGGGCCCTTCGGCTTGGCGGGCGTTCCGTCTCGTCGGATTCCTTGCTTCACGCGGCTGCTTGTGTGCACGACTGGCCGTCCTTGGGCGGCCTCCGCTCACCTGGTGTTGGCTGCCGTCTTGCGGGGGCCCTTCGGCTTGGCGGGCGTTCCGTCTCGTCGGACCCCTCGCCTCGCGCGGCCGCTTGTCTGCACGACAGACCGCCTTGGGCCAGCCTCCGCCTTGGGTGGCCTGCCCGCATCGAGTGGCTTCCCGCCTTGCTCGGCTGCTTGTCAACGCGACAGTTCACCTCGCGCGGCCTTCCGCTTTGCGGGGCCCTTCCGCTCCGCGGGCCCTCCGGCCCGCCAGACCCTCTCGGCTCGCACGGCTGCTTATCTGCGCGTCAAGCTGCCTATGCGGGTCCCGCCTCGCCAGCCACCCGGCCGCGCGACGCTTGTCTGCACGACGGTCCGTCTTGCGCCGCCATTTTGCTTAGGAGCTGCTTCGTTCGCGGGGGCGTGCACCGCGGGGTCGCCGGTGGGGGGTGGCTGGCCTGGCAGCTGCTTCAGAGCTGTTTGCGGTAGAGGAGGAAGACGCGTTCTACTCGGGCGGCTACTGCTTTCGCGTAGAACGGGAGGGGGCCGACCCAGCCGATCTGGGCTTGGTTGTGGCCGGCGGCTCGTTGGTCGGCGAGGCAGCGGCGGAGCAGCAGGGCGCCGATTCCCGAGCCGCGGGCGGCCGGTGCGGTGCCCATCGGGCCGAACCAGGATGGGCGGGACGAGCCGTAGGCGGCGAAGCCCAGGATTGCCCCGTCCTTGGCCAGGGCCAGGTGGCAGCCGGCCTGGTCACGGCCTACCGAGTGGGTGATTTCGCCGGCCCAGCCTTCGCCGAAGTTAGCCAGGGTGAAGCGGACCAGGGCCGGGACGTCCTCGGCACCCGCCCGGCGGATGGTGATGCCTTCGCCGGCCAGCAGGGCCTCGTCCTCGGCCGTTGCTCCCGGTGCGGCTCCGGAGGCTTCCGTTGTCAGGTCCACGGTCATGTTCCAGGCGGGCTGGTCCTGTTCGAAGCCGAAGGCCATCGCCGCGCAGATTGCCGGGGTGTAGCGCACGTCGATGCCTGGCCAGGCGTAGTACGGGGCGTTGCCGGCGATGACGACGTCGCCCGCGCCCAGGCCGGCCAGGGCGCCCTCGATCCGGGACACCAGGGCCCGGGCCACGCCGCGGCGGCGTTCCTCCGGGTCCACGGCGATCAGGTCGACGTGGCCGATCGAGCGGTCCCGGTGTGACACCGAGCCCAGCACCACCCCGATCACCCGGCCGCCGGTCACCGACACCGGCTCCCCGGAAAGAGCGGCGGCGCCCGCGCCGGCTGAGCGCAGGGCGATGAAGCCGGTGATTCTGCGGGGAGTGGCCGACCAACCATCAGTGCCGGTGGTTTCGCGCAGGCGCAGCACGATCTCCGCGGCCTCGGCGGCGTCCTCGGGCAGGTCCAGGGCGCTCCGGCAGAGCGCCACCACGGCGGGTACGTCGTCGTCGGTCAGTTCGGAGATCCAGAACTCGCTGTCCACAACCGCCGAACCTACCCAACGACCGCCTCCCGCTCCGGCGTGGTCGGCTCGATCAGGTCCCGGCGCCCGCGTACGGGGGAGAACACCAGCGCGAGTGGCGCAGCCACCGCGGCCACCGCGACGATCAGCAAGGTGGTCCGGGCGCCGAGCGGCCCGGCCAGCGCACCCGCCACCAGCCCGCCGACCGGGATGGCGCCCCAGGAGACGAACCGGACCGTCGCCATCACCCGGGACAGCAGCTCCGGCGGGCTCGCGATCTGCCGGTACGTGCGCGTGGTCACGCTGAAGACGCACCCGGTGGCGGCGAAGACGAGCACGCCCGCGGTGAAGCCCAGGTACGCCGCCCAGCCGGCGCCGGCCGGAATGACGAAGGCGGCAGCGGCCTCCACGAAGCCCAGAATGATCAGTCCCCGGGCGGTGCCGAGAGCGTTGGTGGCCCGGGTCGTCAGCGCCGCGCCGATCAGGGTGCCCACGCCGTCGACGGCGAGCAGCAGGCCGACGACCGCGACCGGGGCGTGCAGTTCGCGGACCAGGTAGAGCGGGAAGAGCGCGAGGTAGGCGCCGTTGACGAAGTTCGACGCGGTGGCCGACCACATGGCCGGGCCCATCATCGGGTGCCTCGTCACGTACGCCCAGCCCTCGCGGATCATCGCGCCCATCGGGGTGGGCCGGTCCGGGCGGTGCCCCCGCCGGGCCGGCAGGGTGCGCAGCAGCGCCGCCGACACGAGATAGCTGATCGCGTCGATCAGCAGCGTCGGCACCGCGCCGAGGAACTGCACCGCGAGGCCGCCGAGCGACGGCCCGGCCAGCTGGGTGGTGGCGTGGGTGCCGGAGGTGAGGCTGTTGCGCGACTGGAGCTGGTCGCGGCTGACGATCTCGGGCAGAAACGTGGTGTTGGCGACGAAGAAGACGACGTGGGCGAAGCTGAGGACCAGGGCGACGACGACCAGCTGGGCGACGGTGAGCACGCCCAGCCACCAGGCCGCCGGGATGGAGGCGACTGCGAGCGCGCGGACCAGATCCGCCCCGACCTGGGTGCCGCGCAGCGGTAGCCGCTGCACGATGACCCCGGCGGGCAGCCCGATCACCAGCCAAGCCACATAACCGGCTGCGGCGATCAGGCCCATCTCGAACGGGGTCGCGTCGAGGACCGCGAGCGCGGTCAGCGGCAGGGCCACCCCGCCGACGGCCGAGCCCAGATCACTGCTGGTGCCGGCCGTCCACCACCGCCAGAACACGCTCACGGTCCCCGCCCCCGTTCGAGTAAGTTCCATTCTGGAACGGACTATAGTGGAGGACGTGCGCAGGGTCGAACTCGTTGATGCCGACTGCGGCATCGAGCAGGCCCTCGGCGTGCTCACGGACTGGTGGACGTTTCTGGTGGTCCGTGACATCGCGGGCGGTGTGACCAGGTTCGAGGCCTTGCAGCGCTCGCTGGGGGTCAGCCGGCGCGCCCTGACCGAACGCCTGGCCGCGCTGGTCGAGCACGGAGTGCTGCGCCGGGAGCCGTATTCGGAGCACCCCCCTCGCCACGACTACCTGCTCACGCCCAAGGGCGAGGGCCTGCTGCCGGTGCTGATCGCTCTCCAGGAGTGGGGCGACCGGCACGTGCTCGGTGACGGCTCACTCACCGCGACGGCGGCGCCGACCTCGGCGGAAGCGAGCCGCGTGCACGGCCTGATCGGCCGGCGGATCCCGGCTTTGCGCCTGGAGACCTGGACGGTCCTCTACTTCTTCCCCGGCGCCTTCGCGCCGGACACCCCGGGCTATCCGCCCGGCTGGGGCGAGATCCCGGGCGCGGCCGGCTGCACCCTCGAGTCCATGACGTACGCGGCCAGAGCGGCCGACTTCATCGCGGCGGGAGCCGAGATCCGTGGCATCAGCACCCAGCGCCCGGACCAGCTGGAAGCCTTCGCCACCCACGCCCAGCTGCCGTTCCCGCTGCTGTCGGACCAGGACGTCAAGCTGGCCGCGAGCTTGCGCCTGCCCACCTTCCGGGCGTCGGGTGAGGAGCGCTTCAAGCGCCTGACCCTGCTGGCCGACCCGACGGCGACGATCCGCAGGGTCCAGTTCCCGATCACCGACCCGGCCGCCTCGGTCACCGAGATGCTGAGCGCGGTCCGGGCCCGCAGTTGATCTTGCGAGCACGCAGCTCGCAATCGGCGGGAGCGACGGTCAGTTATCCGCACGGACCTACGACCTGAAGTCTTGATCGTCCGAATTTGATCTTGCCAATCTCTTTTCACCCGCCGGGGGGACACCCGGCAGCGCTACCGTGGGGGTTGTGCGCTCTCCTTCCGTCTCCCGCTATGCCGCCGGGCGGCTCTCGCCCATCCGCCGCACCGCAGACCTGCGGCGGTTGCGGGACGAGCAGTTCGATGTGCTCGTCATCGGCGGCGGGGTCACCGGTGCCGGCGCGGCCCTGGACGCCGCCTCGCGCGGCCTGAGTGTCGCCCTCGTCGAGGCCCGTGACCTGGCCGCCGGCACCTCCAGCCGGTCCAGCAAGCTCATCCACGGCGGCCTGCGCTATCTGGAGCAGCTCGAGCTGCACCTGGTGCACGAGGCGCTCACCGAGCGGGGGCTGCTGACCAGCCGGCTCGCCCCGCACCTGGTGCGGCCCGTGCCGATCCTGGTGCCGCTGCCGGCCGCCTCGCCGGCGGCCCGGGTCTGGCAGCGGGCCTACTACGGCCTCGGGGTCGCGGCCTACGACGTCTTCGCCGGGGTTTTCGGCAGCGGACGCGGCATGCCCCTGCACCGGCATCTGACCCGCGACGGCGCCCGGCATCTCTTCCCCAGCCTGCGCGCTGACAAGATCACCGGGGCGATCCGGTACTTCGACGGCCAGGTCGACGACGCCCGCCTGGTGGTCAACCTGGCCCGCACCGCCGCCAGCCTCGGCGCCGCCGTGGTCACCAGCGCCCGGGTCACCGGGTTCCTGCGCGAGGCGCGCGAGGTCGTCGGGGTCAAGGTGCGGGATCTGGAGTCGCCCGACTCGCCGGAGTTCGAGGTACGGGCCCGCACTGTTGTCGCCGCCACCGGCGTGTGGAGCGACGACATGTCCCGGATGCTGCGCGATGTCGGCGTCCGGCCCGGTCTGCGGGTGCGCGCTTCCAAGGGCGTCCACCTGGTCGTGCCGCGGTCGGCCATCACCGGCGAGGCCGGGCTGATCCTGCGCACGCCGACCTCGGTGCTCTTCGTCATCCCGTGGGGCGGGCACTGGATCATCGGGACCACCGACACCGACTGGGAGCTGGACCGTTCGCACCCGGCCGCGTCCGCCCGGGACATCCGCTACCTGCTCGACCAGGTCAACACCGTGCTGGACCGGCCGCTCACCGCCGACGACATCGAGGGCGTCTACGCCGGGCTGCGGCCCCTGCTCTCCGGCGAGGCCGACTCCACCTCGAAGCTGTCCCGCGAGCATGCCGTGGTCGAGCCGATGCTGGGCCTGCTGCTCGTCGCCGGCGGCAAATACACCACGTACCGGGTCATGGCCGCCGACGTCATCGACCGGGCCGTGCGCCGGCTCGGCGGTTCGGCGCAGCCCTCGCGGACCGATCAGCTTCCGCTGCTCGGCGCCGACGGCTTCGCCGCCGCCTGGCGGGACCGGCTCGACATCGCCCGCCGGCACGGCGTCACCGCCGGGGTGATCGAGCACCTGCTGGAACGGTACGGGACCCTCACCGTCCACCTGCTCGCGATGATCGAGGCCGACCCCGCGCTGGCCACCCCGCTCGCCGGCGCCCCGGAATACCTCGCCGCCGAGGTCGCGTACGCGGCCCAGGCCGAGGGCGCCCTGCACCTCGACGACGTGCTCACCCGCCGCACCCGGATCTCGTTCGAGACCCCGCACCGCGGCGCCGACACCGCTGCCCACGCTGCCGCGGTGATGGGCGACGCGCTCGGCTGGGACGCCGCCGTGCGCTCCCGGGAGATCGAGCACTACCTGGCCCGGGTCGAGGCCGAGCGGCAGTCGCAGAAGATGCCCGACGACCTCACCGCCGACGCCGCCCGGCTCGGCGTGCCCGACGTGCGGGGCTACGCCGCCGACCGCGGCACCGACCTGCTCGAAGTGGAACTTTGATCCTCGTCGACGAGCCGCGCTGGCCGGCCCGCGGCCGGCTCTGGTCGCACCTGGTCAGCGACATCTCGTACGAGGAGCTGCACGCCTTCGCGGAGATGCTGGGCGCACCCCGGCGCGCGTTCGACCGTGACCACTACGACATCCCGGACGTCCGCTTCCCGATGGCGTTGTGGCTCGGCGCCACGCTGGTCCGCTCCCGGGAGGTCTCCGCCCGGCTGCGCGCGGCCGGTCTGCGCCGGCCCAAGCACCTCAGCTCAGGGTCTTGAGCTCGGCCTCCAGGTTGGCCCGGGCCCTGTCCTCCCACGCCGACCGCAACGGTGCGTGCCGGTAGATCGACGGCAGCTCCAGCAGGGCCTTCAACACCTGGGTCCGGCCGCCGCGGAAGGCGTCGTCCGGCACGTGCGCGTACTCCCGGCGGATGGCGGCCGTGTACGCCGCGTACGCGTCCGAGTCACTCGCCAGGATGGCGAGGTCCGCGTCGCAGAGCAGCTCGCCGTCGGGATCGTCGTCCTTGGTGGCATGCCCGGCGGTCAGCCCCACCAGCCGGGCCACCTCCGCCGCCACCTCATCCGGCGCACCCAGCGTGGCCAGCAGCCCGGCCGCGAACTCGGCGCTGTCCCGCTCGTTGGCGTCGCCGAGCGCCCGCGGGTCGTAGACCGCGTCGTGCAGCCAGGCCGCGAGCCGCACCCGGTCCGCGCCCGGCGCCAGCTCGGCGTACCGGTCGATGACGTCGAGGACCGCGGTCAGGTGCGCCACGGTGTGGTACTGCCGCTGCGGCTCCGACCAGCGGGTCAGCAGATACTCGCCGGCCGCGCCGAGATCCGCGTCGCCGGCGGTCGCCCCGGCACCCCGGGCGGCCGCAACCCACCGCTGCACAAGATTTGTCACGACGGTCATCCTGACACGCCTGCGGTTAGGGTCATGCACCATGACGGAGGTGGAGGCGCAGCGGGGGCTGGCCGCGGTTCTCGCCGAGCTGCGTGGTCGGTCCCGGTCCGGGATCGGCGCCGGCTGGTCCCGGGTACGGGCCGGCTTCCCGCTCGCCGCGCAGGCCGGGCTGGGCGCCGCCATCGCCTGGTTCATCGCCCACGACGTGATCGGCCGGCCCAGCCCGTTCTTCGCACCGATCGCCGCCGTCATCACCCTCGCCTCGTCGGTCGGCCAGCGCGCCCGGCGCACCGTCGAACTGGTCGTCGGGGTGGCCATCGGCATCGGCATCGGCGACGGCATCATCCTGCTGATCGGCACCGGGCCGTGGCAGGTCGGCCTGGTGGTGGTCCTGGCGATCACGGCCGCGGCGGCTGTCGGCGGCGGTACGCCCCTGGTGGTGCAGTCCGCCTCGTCCGCGGTGCTGGTCGCGACGTTGACGACACCGAGCACCGGGCTGCCGTACACCCGTTTCTTCGACGCGCTCGTGGGCGGCGCGGTCGGGCTGGCCGTCATGACCGTCCTGCTGCCACTGAACCCGCTGACCGTGATCCGCCGGGCCGCGGACCCGGCACTGCAGGCGCTCGCGGACGGCCTGCACGCGATCGCCGACGGCCTCAAGTCCGGGGACGCCGGCGCGGTGGGCGGTGCCCTCGACCAGCTGCGTACCGCCGAGGCGAACTTCACCGGCTTCGACCAGGCCGCGACCGCGGCGAGCGAGAACGTGGCCTTCGCCCCGGCCCGCTGGCGGGCCCGCGGCGCCCTGAGCCAGTACGTCGAGGGCGCGGACCACGTGACGTACGCGCTGCGCAATGTCCGCGTACTGGCCCGGCGGGTGATGACGGCCCTCGGCGACGGCGAGCAGATCCCGGAATGCCTGCCGACCTCGATCACGCTGCTCGGCGACGCGGTGGACCTGCTCCGCCAGGAATGGGCCAAGGGCGCCGAGCCGATCGCCACCCGCGAACGGGCGCTGCGGGCGGCGGCGGAATCCGGCCGGGCGTACGACGAGGGCGTCGGCTTCTCCGGCGGGGTGGTCGTCGCGCAGGTCCGGACCACGGTCTCGGATCTGCTCCGGGCCACCGGCATCGAGTACGCGGAAGCACCCCGGCTGGTGCGGCGGGCTGTCGGCTGGCAGGCGCGGGGGCGTACCGCCCGCAAGAGCGCCGGCCGGTCCCGGCCCGGCGGCTCCGGACGCGGCCCGTCCTGAGATATCCGGCCCTTTTCCGCTCTTGATCCTCTTTCCGCCGCCGCGGGCCTGCCCGGCACGGTCCGGGTGGCTACGCTGGGCGACATGGCCGACGTAGCTCACGGCGGGTCGCCCGACCCGGCACCCACCTCCGCGGCTCCGGCCTCCCCGGCGCCCGATCCCGCTGCGCCGGTCTCCGGCCCGGCCGGTCCCGATTCTGCTGGTCCCGGTTCGGCCGGTCTGGATTCCGCTGGTTCCGGCTCGGTCGGTTCTGGTTCCGGCGGGGGTGATGTGTCTGCCGGCGCGGTCGCTGTCGCGCCGGATGCGCCGGTCGGTGTGCCGGATCCCGCTGCCCTGGACAAGATGCCGCGCCGGCGGTCGAGGGTTCCGCGCTGGGTGCCGCTGACCCTGGTGATCACCTTCATCGCGATCTGCGCGATCGTGATGCTGATCATCCTGGGCTTCAGCAACGGCCCGAAGGGCCTGGCCATCGGCCTGGGCGCGGCGATCCTGCCGGTCCCGGTGCTGGTCGGCTGCTTCCTCTGGCTGGACCGGTACGAGCCCGAGCCGAGCCGCTACCTGATCTTCTGCTTCGCCTGGGGCTCGGCCGTGGCCACGCTGGTCGCGATCGGCGTCAACTCGCTGGCTGCCTGGGGATTCGACAAGATCGGCCTGCCCGACGCGCTGGTGGCGGTGCTGGTGGCGCCGTTCATCGAGGAGTCGATGAAGGCCCTCGGCCCGATCCTGCTGTTGTGGCGCCGCCGCCGCGAATGGTCCGGCATCACCGACGGCATCGTCTACTGTGGCCTTTCCGCGCTCGGCTTCGCCATGGTCGAGAACGTGCTCTACCTGGGCGGCCACGGCTACGCGTCGGGCGCCGACCAGTACGGCCCGGCGACCGGCATCCAGAACCTCTTCCTGATCTTCATCGTGCGGATCATCTTCACCGGCTTCGCGCACCCGCTGTTCACCGCGATGACCGGCATCGGCCTGGGCCTGTCCGCCCGCTCCGCGGACCGCCGGGTGAAGTGGCTGGCGCCGATCGCGGGCCTGCTGCTCGCGATGATCCTGCACGGCACGTTCAACCTGCTGCCGACCCTGTCGGTCGCCACCGGCGAAACCCTGATCATGCTGTACGGCTACCTCGGCTTCATGGTCCCGTTCTTCTTCCTGGTGGTCGGCTTCGCCATCGCCCTGCGCAGCTGGGAAGGCCGGCTCAGCGAGCGCATCCTGCCCGGCTACGTGAGTGCCGGCTGGCTGTCCCCGCCGGAGGTGGCGACGCTCGGCTCCCTGGGCCGCCGGCACTCGGCCCGCCAATGGGCCAAGCGAGTCGCCGGCGACACCGGGGTACGCGCAATGCGCGGCTTCCAGGCGGCGTCGACAAAGCTGGCGCTGTTGCGCGACGGCATGCAGCGGGGTCTGCACAGTGGCGGTCCGGACGACCAGCAGCGGGCCCTCGAGGAGGAACAGCGCCTGCTGACGGCCATCTCGAGCTATCGGTCGGTGTTCGTCGGGCGGGACCCGCAGATGCCGCAGGCGTTCTGGAACGGGAGCAGCTACCAGATCGCGTTCCCGGACGGGGTGACGCGCACGGTGAACGCTCCGGCTGAGCCGGTGGTGCCGGTGCCGGTGCGGCTGCCTCCGATGCCGGTGATGGCCGGCGGGTACGGGATGCCGCCGGGTTATGCCGCGCCTGGCTACGGTGGCGGACCTGGTCAGGTCGGTCCCGGGTACGGCGCGCCGGCCGGTTATGGCCGGCCCGGCTTCGGTCCGGCGGGTTATGGGGGGCCCGGTCAGGGCGGTCAGCCGGGCTACGGTCCGGCGGGCTATGGCCAGGCTGGTCCGAGCCAGCCCGGCTACGGGCAATCAGCTTCGGGCTCGGGTGGCTATGGGCAGCCGGGTTCTGGTCAAGGCGGGTACACCCAGCCTGGTGCCGCGCAGTCCGGCTATGGACAGCAAGGCTTCGGTCAGCCCGGTTACGGCGCTGGTTACGGCCAGCCGGATGGCAACGGCTACGGGCCGCAGCCCGGTTACGGCCAGCCCAGCTACGGCCCGCAACAGGGCCAGCCCGGCCTCGGCTCGCACCCGGGTTACGCCCAGCCTGGGTATGGCCCGCCGACTGGCTACGGCCAGCAATCCGATCAAGGCCAGTCCGGTCACGGCCAGCCTGGGTATGGCCCGCCGAGCTACAGCCTGCAGCCGGGTCACGCCCAGCCGAGCCAAGGCTCGCAGCCGGGTCACGCACAGCCCGGTTATGGCCCCCCGCCCGGCTATGGCCAGCCCAGCTACGGCCAGCAGCCGGACCACGGCCAGGCCGCCTACGGCCAGCCTCCCGCCTACGGCCAGCAGCCTGGCTACGGCCAGCAGCCTGGCTACGGCCAGCAGCCTGGCTATGGCGAGCAGCCGGGAGGCGCACCGGCCTACGGCCCGGCCCCGACACAAAGCCAGGACCCGGGTCACGACCAGCGCCACCCCGGCCACGAGGGCCACGAGGCCCAGGACCAGCCGGGACACCACCCGACCCAGTCCAACGACCCGGCCACCGGCGACGCCAACCCGCCGGAGACCCGGCAGCACTGACCCCCAAGCCCGCCGGACCTACAGGTACAGCCCGGTGCCGTCCGACTCGACCCGGGTCGCGGCAACGGCGTGCACGTCCCGCTCCCGCAGCAGCACGTACTCCTTGCCGTGCAGCTCCACCTCCGAGCGGTCGTCCGGGTCGAACAGGACCCGGTCTCCGACGACGATGGAGCGGACGTTCGGGCCCACGCCGACGGCTTTGGCCCAGGACAGGCGGCGGCCCATCGATGCGGTGGCCGGGATGACGATGCCGGCGCTGGAGCGGCGTTCGCCGTCGCCGCCGTCGAGGCGGACGAGGACGCGGTCGTGCAACATCCGGATGGGCAGCCCGGCCTCGGTACGGGTGTCGGTGTTCACGACAGGACGGTACGCCCGGCCCTGATCCCGACGCCCTTCAGCCCGGTCGAGGGCCGGTCGAGGGCCGGTCGAGGGTGGTGACCGGGTCCGGGGGCGGGTCTGCACTACGGTGGGACCGGCGTGACGACGGACGAGGGGGTCTGCGGTTGAGCCGCTTGCAGCGAGTCCGGGCGAATCTGCGTCGTGCGTACGACAGCGGGCGGGAGTCGGTCCGGCTGGCGCGTACGGAGCATGATCCGGCACCGGACGATCGGGATGTCGGGTTCGAGTTGCCGGCGCCGGATCCGCCGGTTGATCATCGGTCGACGTCGAGCCGGGACGATGCCGAGGTGCCGCATTCGTTGCGGATCGCGGCCGCCTGGTCGTGGCGGCTCATCATCGTCGGGGTCGTCGGCTGGGTGCTGCTGCGTTTCATCGGCATCGTCAGCATCGTCG
Source organism: Actinoplanes sp. CA-051413 (assembly GCF_050955795.1). Classification (NCBI taxonomy): domain Bacteria; kingdom Bacillati; phylum Actinomycetota; class Actinomycetes; order Micromonosporales; family Micromonosporaceae; genus Actinoplanes; species Actinoplanes sp. CA-051413. The sequence continues at coordinate 9,413,812 of NZ_CP192100.1, read as the reverse complement.
TCATCCCGCTCGCCATCGCCCTGCTGCTCTCGGCGCTGCTGTCGCCGGCTGTCGGCTGGTTGCGCCGGTACCGGCTGCCGCCGTCGCTGGCGACTTTCCTGGTGCTGATCTGCGGCATCGCCGCGGTCGCGGGCACCCTGACGCTGGTCGTCAACCAGTTCGTGGACGGCGTGGGTGAGCTCACCGACAAGGCCATCAGCGGGGTGCGGCAGATCCAGGAGTGGGCCCGCACCGGCCCGCTGCACCTGTCGGACCAGCAGGTCAACCAGGCCATCGACTCCGCCCAGAACTGGATCAACGCGAACACGTCGTCGCTGACCGCGACCGGGTTCGCCACCGCGGCCACTCTGTTCGAGGTGCTCACCGGCACGCTGCTGGTGCTCTTCGCGACGTTCTTCTTCCTGCGTGACGGCCGCAAGATCTGGCGTTTCCTGGTGCGGCTCTTCCCGGTCAACGCCCGCTGGAGCCTGGCCGACGCCGGTGACGCCTCCTGGTCGACGCTGGGTTCCTACGTGCGTGCGACCGTGCTGGTGGCTTTCATCGACGCCGCCGGCATCGGCCTGGCGCTGGTCATTCTCAAGGTCCAGTTCGCGTTCCCGCTGGCGGCGCTGGTGTTCCTGGGCGCGTTCATCCCGATCGTGGGCGCGAGCGTGTCGGGTGCGGTCGCGGCGCTGGTCGCGCTGGTCGACCAGGGCTGGGTGATCGCTCTGATCGTGCTGGGCGCGGTGATCCTGGTCCAGCAGGTCGAGGGCCACATCCTGCAACCGCTGATCATGGGCCGCGCGGTGGCGATCCATCCCCTGGTCGTGATCATCGGCATCGCCTGCGGCGTGGTGCTGGCCGGGATCATCGGCGCCCTGGTGGCGGTCCCGCTGATCGCGGTCCTCAACACCGGGGTACGGCGGTTGGCCCGCCAACGCCCGGAGGCGCCGCCGGACGCTGTGGTGGTGCCGGCCGTGGGCACCACCACCGCACCCTGAGCCTCGTCACCAGCCCAGGTAGCTGCGGGTCAGCGCGGACACGTGCTCGACGACGTCGATGCCGGCCTGCTTGTCGGTGTGGCCGTGGGACAGCACGGTCACGGCGGTGTCGGTGTCCGTACCGGTGATCCGGCCCATGCTGTTGATGATCCAGCGGTTGTCCTCGGCCGTACGGGAAACCCAGCCGTTCTTCAGCGCGGCGCGCTCGCCCGGCAGAGCCGCCGCGCTGACGCCCCACTTCTGGTCCGCGTTCACCGACGACATGAGGTCGAGCATCAGCTCCCGGGAGTCCTCGTTCAGGACGCCGTCCGGGTCCGACGCCGCGGCGAGCACCTTGAGCTGGTCGTTCGCCGTGGTGCGGGTCAGGCCCCAGGACTCGTCCGGGTCGGTGCCGGTCAGGCCCAGTCGCTCACCCGCCGCGCGCAGGCCGTCGGCGCCGCCGACCGCGTCGAACACCTTGGTGGCCGCGTTGTTGTCGCTGGCCCGGATCATCTTCGTCACCCGGCGCTTCTCGGCCTTGGTCAGCTTGCGACCGTCGTCCTGGGCCTTGAGCAGTAACGCGGCCAGCAGCTCGGCCTTGATGATGCTGGCCGATTCCTGCTGCCGCTGGCCGTGATAGTCGAACCGGCGCCCGGTCCGGCGTTCGGTCACCGCGACGGAGAACTCCGGCACTGTGGCGGCGTAGCTGTCGAGCACCTTGGTCAGCCGCTCGACCCGCTGCTGCCACGAGCCGGTCGCCTTGGACTTGTCGACCTGATCGCCCTGCTGCGGCCCCTGGAAGACCGCACCCACCGGCGCCTTGATGGCGGCGCCGAGCGACCTCAGGTCGGTGGTTTCCAGCCGGCCCACGTGCGAGGGGCGGTTGACCGCCCGGGCGGGCTGCCCCCGCAGGGCGGTGGCCAGGAAAGACTTCCAGATCCGGTACGGCATGCCGTCGCCGTTGATGGCAGTGCCGTTCTTCTCGCGGATGGGTCCCGGCTTGTCCCGGCCGATCCACGTCACCGCGGCCAGTCCCGGGGCCCAGCCGGCCGTCCACGCGTCGGACGAGTCGGTGGTGTCACCCCACTGCTGGGAGCCGGTCTTGGCGGCCGCGTCGACCCCGGCGACCTCGCCGTCCTTGGCCACCACCTTGGACAGCACGGTCTGCACGTCCGCGGCCACGGCACCGGACAGCACGCGCTCGGGCTTTGCCGCGTACAGGTGCAGCACCGCGCCCTTGCCGTTGATGGCCGATTCGACGAAGTGCCGGTCCCGGCGGCGGCCCCCGTCCGCCAGGGTGGCGTAGACGGTGGCCAGGTCGGCCGGCGCGACCGGATACCGGCCGAGGGCGATGTCGGGGCGGGTACGCCCGGGAGCCGGATCGCCGGCGACGTCCACCATGGTCGGTTGTTTGCCGTACTTCTCCGGCACGCCCAGCCGGTGGGCTAGGCGCCGGATGGTGTCCGGGCCGATCTGTTCGGCCAGCGCGTAGAACGGCGTGTTGAGCGAGTGGACCATCGCCTGGTCGAGCGGGCAGACCGGGCACTGCAGGTTGCGCTGGTTGTAGAGCGGCACGCCCTGCCGGCTCGGGAACAGGCGTGGTGAGCTGCCGTTGTAGAGCGACTGGAAGCCGATGCCGCGTTCCTCGGCGGCGGCCAGGACGACCGGTTTGATGGTCGAGGCCGGCGGGCGGGCGGCGAGCGCGTCGTCGAAGTAGCCGCGGCCACGGTCACCGCCGTAGTAGGCGCGTACCCCGCCGCTGGCCGGGTCGACCGCCACCAGGGCGGTCCGCAGCTCCTTGGGCTGTCCGCGCAGCGCGGCAGCCATGGCATCGGAGGCCGCGCCCTGGGCAGTGAAGTCGACCGTGGTCGTGATCCGCAGGCCGCCGGTGCGCACCTGCTGCCGGCTGATGCCCGCCCGCACCAGCTCGTCCTCGACCCGGTCGGCGATCAGCCCGGCGGCGCCGCCGATGCTGTTCGCGGTGACCGACTCCTTGGCAACGGCCGGATACTTTGCCTGGTCGGCCTCGCCGGCGGGCAGCCAGCCCTGCTCGGTCATGGCCCGCAGGATCCACCGCCACCGGGTCTGCGCCCACTCGGCGTCGACGGCCGGGTCGCCGCGGGTGGGGTCCTTGATGAGCGCGGCGAGCACAGCACCCTGGGAGCCGGTCAGCCGGTCGACCGTCGTGCCGAAGTAGGCGTGGGACGCGGCCTGGATGCCGTACGCGCCGCGGCCGAAGTAGATGGTGTTGAGGTAGCGCTGGAGGATCTCGTCCTTGCTGAACCGGTGCTCGACCTTCAACGCGAGGGCGAACTCCTTGGCCTTGCGGCTGACCGTGCGGTCCTGGGTGAGGTAGGCGTTCCGCACGTACTGCTGGGTGATGGTCGACGCGCCCTGACCGCTGTCGTGGAAGACGTTGGCCCACAGTGCACGCAGCACTCCGCGGGTGGAGACGCCGACGTGGTCGTAGAAGCTGCGGTCCTCGGCGGCCAGGAACGCCCGCTGGACCGGCACCGGGACCTGGCTCAGCCCGACGTCGGTGCGGTCGGTGGCGCCGATGCGGGTGAGCACCGTGCGACCGTCGCTGTAGTACAGGACGGAAGCCTGTGGCGGCACCGGATCCGGGGGCAGGTCGACGCTCGCCACGTACCCCGCCGCACCGGCGCTGATCGCCACCGCGCCGACGGCGACGGCCGCTGCCAGACGACGGGCCCACCGCGGCAGTTTGAAACGCCTGCGATGCGAGATCGGCTTCGGATCGGCGGCGTCCGTCATGAAGCGGGGTCCCTTCGACGTCCACGGCGGTGTCGATCAACACCTGCCCAGTAGACGGATGAGACGGTTGTTTTGTTGCTTATCGGAGGAAAGTAGTCGCAGCGGTACGGGCGGTCAGGACTTCGCCAGACGTTGCAGAGCGCCGACCGCGACCTCCGGGCGCGTCGTGTACCAGAACGGGGGCAGGGACTTACGCAGGAAGGCGCCGTAGCCGCGGGCCGTCTCCAGGCGGGAGTCGAGCACGGCGACCACTCCCTTGTCCCCGGTCGAGCGGATCAGCCGGCCCACCCCCTGGGCCAGGCGCACCGCGGCGATCGGCACGCTGACCGACGCGAAGCCGGAACCACCCGTGGCGTCCACGGCCGCGGCGCGGGCGGCGGCCAGCGGCTCGTCCGGCCGCGGGAACGGCAGCCGGTCGATCACCACCAGCTGGCAGGCGTCGCCGGGAACGTCCACGCCCTGCCACAGCGACATCACGCCGAACAGGCAGCTCTCCTTCTGCTCCCGGAACTTGCGGACCAGGATCGGCAGCGACTCCTCACCCTGCAGCAGCACCGGCAGATCGGTGCGGGCGCGCAGCAGCTCGGCCGCCTGGGTCGCCGCGCGGCGCGACGAGAACAGGCCCAGCGTGCGACCGCCGAGCGCCTCCACCAGCTTGAGCAGCTCCTCACCCGCGGGGTCGGGCAGCCCGGAGGCGGCCGGGCGGGGCAGGTGCGCGGCGACGTACAGGATGCCCTGGCGGGGGTAGTCGAACGGGGAGCCGACGTCCAGCGAGCTCCAGCCGTCGCCGGAGACCGGCGGCGCGTCCGCGGTCAGGCCGGCGCCGGAGCGGGCCGCCGGGACCGGGGCCGGGGCGGGCAGCCCGAGCGAGCGGGCCACCGTGTCGAAGCGGCCGCCCAGGGTCAGCGTCGCCGAGGTGGCGACCACCGTGCGCTCGTCGTACAGGTTGGTGGCCAGGGTGCCGGCGACCGAGAGCGGGGCCACCACCAGGGCGCGGCGACCGTTGCCCAGGTCGGACTTCTCGACCCAGGCCACGTCGTACCGGTCCTCGGTGAGCAGTCGCTGGGCGGTGGTCGAGATGTCGTCCAGGGTGGCCTTGGCCTGCTGCTTGCGGACCGGGTCGGGGTCGTCGTTCTTGACGTCACCGATCGCGTCCAGGGCGGCCCGGGTGGCCGACTCGATCAGCATGACGGCCTGGTGCAACAGTGGGGGCAGGCCCGTGGTCAGCCGGCCCGCCGGGAGGTCGCTCAGGCCGACGGTCAGCGCGTCGGCCGCCTCGGCCAGGGCCTCGGCCGCGGCCGGGGAGACCAGCGGCTTGGCCCGCCGGGACGCCCGCTCGACCGCCTCCGGGGTCAGCTCGGCCTGCGCCGCCGAGGACACCCGGTCGGCCAGCTCGTGCGCCTCGTCGACGATCAGGAGCTTGTGCGGGGGGACGATGTTGCGCTCGGCCAGCATGTCGACCGCGAGCAGGCTGTGGTTGGTCACCACGATGTCCGCCTCGCGGGCGCGTACGCGCGAGGCCTCGGCGAAGCACTCCGCGCCGTACGGGCAGCGGGCCGCGCCGACGCAGTCGCGGGCCGGCATGGACACCTGCCGCCAGGCGGTCTCGTCGACGCCCGGGTCCAGCTCGTCGCGGTCGCCGGTCTTCGTCTTCTCCGCCCAGGCCTGCACGCGCAGGATCTGCTTGCCGAGCTTGCCGGCCTCGCCCAGCCACTGGGTCGCGCGCGGCGGCGCGTCGTCGAAGAGGGTGTCGGTCGGCGTCTCCTCGTCGGCGTGCTCGAGCTTGGCCATGCAGAGGTAGTGGTGCCGGCCCTTGAGCACCGCGAAGGTCGGGCGGCGGCCCAGCACCGGCTCCACCGCGTCGGCCAGCCGGGGCAGATCGTGCTCGACGAGCTGGTTCTGCAGGGCCAGGGTCGCGGTGGAGACCACGACCGGACCGTCGACCAGCAGGGCCGGCGTCAGGTAGGCGAGCGACTTGCCGGTGCCCGTGCCGGCCTGCACCAACAGATGCTCACGTTGCTTGACGGCTCGCTCGATGGCCGCGGCCATCTCCTCCTGCCCGGGCCGGGAGGAGCCGCCCGGGACAGCGCCGACGGCGGCGGCGAGAAGCTGGGAAGCGGTTGCCTTCTTGCGGGTCGCGGCAGTCACGTCCGAGACCGTACCCGCCACCACCGACGAAACCATGTCACCGTTAGGGTCTTGTCATGCCGAGCGAGATGGTCCGGGTCGTCTACACCAAGTACGACGGCTCCGCCCACCGCGACTACCCGGCCCGCCGGCTCAACGAGGACGAGCTGGGCGTCTGGGTCGGAGTGACCCGCGGCACGGCGTCCGTCTACCACGGCCTGCCGTCGGTCGAGCAGATCCCGTTCGTGTTGCTGATCCCGCACCGGGCGTGGTGGACCGGCATGTTCAACCCGCCGCCGCGCACCAGCGAGGTCTACTGCGACATCACCACCCCGGCCCGCTGGGAGGGTGACACCGTGCACATCGTCGACCTGGACCTGGACGTCTCGCGGCGCCGCGACACCGGGGTGATCGAGCTGCGCGACGAGGACGAGTTCGCCGACCATCAGGTGCGCTTCGGCTATCCGGACGAGCTGGTGGCCGAGGCCCGGGCCGCCGCCGGGCGCCTGTTCGTGGCCCTGGGCGACGGCTCGGAGCCCTTCGCTTCGACGTACCGGAAATGGCTCTCAGCGGTCGTCGACTGAGCCTAGCTTGGCCGGGTTCAGCTGGTTGTAGACGGCCGTGACGCGGCCGTCGGCGACGGCCACCGTGAGCACGAAGAGCACTGGCCGCCCGTCCGGGTAGCGGCCCCGGACCAGCACGCCGGCGTCGCCGTTGACCAGGACCGGCTCGACCGTGACGTCGGTGTAGTCGCGGGCCCGCCGGCTCAGGATGCCGATGTAGAAGCGGGCCACCCGGTCCAGGCCGACGACCGGGTTGAGGCCGGCGTTGACCACGCCGCCGCCGTCGCCGATCGCCACCACCTCGGGCGCGAGCACGGCCGCGAGGGCCTGGAGGTCGCCGGAAGCGGCCGCGGCGAGGAACGCGTCCAGCACTTTGCGCTGCTCAGGCAGGTCCGCGGTGTGCCGGGCCTGGCCCTCGGCGACGGCCCGCCGGCCCCGGGAGGCGTGCTGACGGGCCGCCGGGACGCTGGTGTTGAGCACCGCGGCGACCTCGTCGAACGGCACCCCGAACGCGTCGTGCAGGACCACCGCGACGCGCTGCTCGGGGGTGAGCTTCTCCAGCACGACGAGCAGCGCCAGGCTGACCTCGGAGCGCTGGGTGACCCGTTCGGCCGGGTCGTCGAGCCGGGACACCATCGGCTCCGGCAGCCACTGGCCGGGGTAGGCCTCGCGGCGGACCCGGGCCGACTTGAGCACGTCCAGGCAGATCCGGCCGGTGATGGTGGTCAGCCAGCCGCGCAGGTCGTGGATCTCCCCACCGGCCCGCGCCTTGTGATAGCGCAGCCAGGCCTCCTGGACGGCGTCCTCGGCCTCGGCACGGCTGCCGAGCATCCGGTACGCGACGGCCAGCAGGTGGGGGCGTTCAGCTTCGAAAGCGTCCGACGGCATGGGGGAATTCTGAAGGACATTGCCCGGTCACAGGTGTCACGTGTGACACAGTGGTAAACGCGATAAGAGCATTTGGTCCTATTTCGCGTTTGCGGGGGGCGGGGGCAGACGGTGGCGAACGACGTGGCGACCCTGCTGGGCGGGCTGGCCGGAGTGGCGGGAGCCACCGGTGCGGCGACACTCGGCGTCGCAGTGGCTCGCCGGCCCAGGCCGTACCTCCCCGCCGGGCACGCCCTGGTCGCCAACCAGGCCGAGGACCCGCTGCCCGGGGTGCTGCGCCGCGGGCTGGCCGGTCTCACCGTCCCGGTACGCCCGGGCCCGCACGGGGAGCTGTTCCTCGGCTCGGGGCAGCCGCAACCCGGTCGTACGCTGCGCCGGATGGTGCTCACCCCGCTGTTCACCCGGGCCCAGGCGCGCGGCGGGCGGCTCTGCCGGGACCAGCGGGTGCCGTTCCGGCTGGTGGTCGAGTTCACCGGGCCGGTACGGGACGCGGACACGTTGCTGCGGGCGTACCGGATGCTCGACCAGCAGTTGCGCGACCATGCCCCGCTGCTGAGCCGCTGCGTCGACGGCCGCCTCGACCCCGGGGCCGTCACGGTCGCCATCACCGGCATCGTGGACGTGCGGGCCCTGCTCGCCACCCAGACCCGCCGGTACGCGTTCGCCGACGGCTCCTTCGACGACATCGGCTCCACGTCGGCCCCGCCCGCGCTGGTGCCGATGATCAGTGAGCCGTGGAGCCGCCGGTTCGGCTGGGACGGCCGCGAGCCGATCTCCGCCGAGGAACGGCACCTGCTGCACGCGCTGGTCCGGTCCGCGCACGAGGACGGGCGTACGGTGCGCATCTCCGGCCTGCCCACCGGCTCCCGCAAGGCCCGGCAGGCCGTCTGGACCGAGCTGGGCGAGGCGGGCGTGGACGTGATCGCCGACAGTGACCAGGTGGGGCTGGCCCGGCACCTGCGCCGGCATCCGGTGCACCGGCACGTGCCACCGCGAGTGACGCCCGGACTAGTGACCCGCCGTAGCGCCCCGGCCCCGCGAGCCACCAATCAGCGACCGGACATCGCGCCAGTCGTCTGAAACATCCGGATAAGTGCACGTTCCAGGTGAACAGCAAGTGAACGAGCACTGAACTGCTGTTGAGCAGGGGTAGGCGGGCTCGGAACCCGGGGAGGCATTACCTAGCATTCCCTCGAATTCGCCAGACCCCGTCCACCCGCAAACGAGGTTCGCGCCGTGAAGTTCTCCTTCCGCCCCACCGAGGGCGCCTTCTACGAGCTGTTCACCCGGGCAGCCCAGAACCTCGTGCGCGGCACCGAGCTGCTCAACGAGCTGGCTCTGCCCGGGGTGGACGTGCAGTCGGTCAGCGACCGGCTGACCGACGTCGAGCACGACAGCGACCAGATCACCCACGAGCTGTACAAGAAGATCAACTCGACCTTCATCACGCCGTTCGACCGCGAGGACATCTACTCGCTGGGCTCGCAGCTCGACGACGTCATGGACCACCTCGAAGCGGTCGGCAACCTGCTCTACCTGTACGGCCTCACGGAGCTGCCGTCGCTGCCGCGCGAGATGCACGAGCTGGTCACCGTGCTCGACCAGCAGGCCAAGATCACGGCCGACGCGATGCCGCGGCTGCGCACGATGAAGAATCTCGAGGAGTACTGGATCGAGATCAACCGGCTGGAGAACGACGGCGACCGGGCGTACCGGATGCTGCTGGTCCGGCTCTTCTCGGGCGAGTACGACGCGCTCACGGTGCTGAAGATGAAGGAGGTCGCCGACGAGCTCGAGGACGCCTGCGACGCCTTCGAGCGGGTGGCCAACACCGTCGAGACCATCACGGTCAAGGAGTCCTAGGCCTTGTCCGCCGAGCTCGTCGCAGTGCTCGCGGTGATCATCGCCGCGATGGCCTTCGACTACACCAACGGTTTCCACGACGCGGCGAACGCCATCGCCACCAGCGTCAGCACCCGGGCCCTGACCCCGCGTGTCGCGCTCGCGATGGCCGCGGTCGGCAACTTCATCGGCACCCACTTCGGCGCCGGCGTGGCCAAGACGGTCGGCGACGGCCTGGTCAAGCTGCCCACCGGCATCCCCAGCCTGGGCGTGGTCTTCGCCGGTGTGCTGGCGGCCATCTGCTGGAATCTCGTGACCTGGTACTTCGGCCTGCCGTCGTCCTCGTCGCACGCCCTGTTCGGCGGCCTGGTCGGGGCGACGTTCTTCGCCGCCGACGCCACCATCGAATGGGACACCATCACCGAGAAGGTGCTGATCCCGATGGTCGCCTCGCCGGTCGTCGGCCTGGTCCTCGGCTTCGCGGTGATGATCGCGATCTCCTGGATCTTCCGGCGCGGCAACCCGGGCCGCCTCAACCGCGGCTTCCGGCACGCGCAGACCGTCTCGGCCGCCTTCATGTCGGTCGGCCACGGCATGCAGGACGCCGCGAAGACCATGGGCATCATCGTGCTGGCGCTCTACACCGGCGGCTTCCAGAGCGACGCGACGCACATCCCGTGGTGGGTCTTCTGGACCTCGGCGGCGGTCCTGGCCGCAGGAACCTACGCCGGCGGCTGGCGGATCATCCGCACCCTGGGCCGCAAGATCATCGACCTGGGCCCGGCGGAGGGCTTCGCGGCCGAGACGGTGGCCAGCTCGGTGCTCTACTTCAACGCGCTGGTCCTGCACGCCCCGATCTCGACCACCCACACGATCACCTCAGCGATCATGGGCGTCGGCGCCACGAAGCGCCTGAGCGCCGTCCGCTGGAACGTGGCCGGCAACATCGTGCTCGGCTGGATCATCACGTTCCCGGCCGCGGGCGCCCTCGCCTGCGTCATCTACCTGGCGGTCCGGCCCCTGTTCAACTGAGCCCTTCCCGCGTGCGCTGTCACAGAGTGGTCCTCCTCGGTGTCTTCATGTCATCGACACCGAGGAGGAGACATGACCGGTCACACCAGGGTCCCCAGAACTGAGATCACCGGTGTCTACGGCGCCGTGCTGAAGAGGTTCAGCCGCAAGATGTTCGGCCAGGTGCCCGAGGCCCTCGAAGTGATGTGGCACCACCGGCAGGTGCTCAGCACCAGCATGGGTATGGGCCGCAAGGCCGCCAAGTGGCACGAGTGCGACGAGGACCTCAAGTCGTACGCCCACATGGCGGTCGCCGCGCTGGTCGGCTGCTCGTTCTGCCTCGACCTCGGCTACTTCCAGGCGCACAACAACGGCCTGGACGAGGTCAAGGCCCAGCAGGTGCCGCGCTGGCGGGAGTCGGACGTCTTCACGCCGCTGGAGCGCGACGTGCTGGAGTACGCCGAAGCGATGTCGCAGACCCCGCCGACGGTCACCGACGAGCTTTCCGCCCGCCTGCTCGCCCGGCTCGGCCCGCCGGCGATGATCGAGCTCACCGTGTGGATCGCCTTCGCCAACCAGGCCGCGCGCACGAACGTCGCACTCGGCATCGAAACCGAGGGGCTGTCGGCGTCGTGCGGCCTGGCCCCCATGGCTCAGCCGAGCGGCACCGCCTCGCGGACATGACCGACGACCCGTTCCTCACCCACCGCAGCCTGCTGTTCACGGTCGCCTACGAGATGCTCGGCTCCGCCGCCGACGCCGAGGATGTCGTGCAGGAGACCTGGCTGCGGTGGGCGGACCTCGACGCCGGGGCCCGGGGCGAGGTTCGCGACCCCCGCGCCTACCTGGTGCGGGTGGTCACCCGGCAGGCCCTCAACCGGATGCGGACGCTGGCCCGCCGGCGCGAGGAGTACGTCGGTGAGTGGTTGCCCGAGCCGTTGCTGACCAGCCCGGACGTGGCCGAGGACGTCGAACTCGCGGAGAGCGTCTCGTTCGCGATGCTGACCGTGCTGGAGACGCTCGGACCCACCGAGCGGGCGGTGTTCGTGCTGCGTGAGGTGTTCGAGCTGCCGTACGAGGAGATCGCGGCCGCGGTCGGCAAGACGGCCGCGGCCGTGCGGCAGCTCGCCCATCGGGCCCGGGAGCATGTGGCCGCGCGGCGGCCGCGGGTGCGGGTGAGCCGGGCCGAGCAGGTGGCCGTCGTGGAGCGGTTCCGGGTCGCGGTCCGCGACGGCGACCTGCAGGGGCTGCTGGACGTGCTCGCGCCCGACGTCGTCCTGGTGTCGGACGGTGGCGGGGTCGTCGCCGCTGCTCGCCGCCCGATCGTCGCCGCCCGGCGGGTGGCTCCGCTGCTGGCGAGCCTGGCCGAGGTCGGCGGCGACTTCACCGTGCTGCCGATGTGGCTCAACGGCGCGCCGGCGATGCGCTTCGACCTCGGCGGCGAGCTCGACACGGCGGTGAGCTTCGTGCTCGACGGCGGTCGGATCACCGGCATCTACGCCGTGCGCAACCCGGACAAGCTGGCCCGGCTCGGAGCCGAGGCCCGGCTCAGCCGGTGACCGGGTAGACCACGCCGAGCTGCGCCCGGACCCCGTCCATCAGGGTCATGATCTCCAGGGTTGTCCGGTGCGGCATCAGCGGGCTCTCCAGCAGGCCCTCGGTCAGGCAGCGTTGCACCTCGGCCGCCTCGTACTGGTAGCCGCTGCCCTCGAACGGGTAGCTGATCTCCTCCGGCTCCGCGCCCGCCCGGTGCAGCCGGAACGAGCGGGGCACGAAGAAGCCCTGTGGCAGGTCGATCCGGCCGAGCGTGCCGGTGATCGAGGCGGCGTTACGGGTCTCGCCGACCAGGCTGCACGTCAGTGCCGCGACCGCGCCCGAGTCGTAGCCCAGCAGCATGCCGGTGTTGTCGTCCACGCCCTCGGCCGTCAGTCGCGCCCAGCTGTGCACGGTCGCGGGCGCGCCCAGGATCAGGTGGGCCAGGTTGAGCGGGTAGACGCCCAGGTCGAGCAGGGCGCCGCCGCCCAGCGCGGGGTCCCGCAGCCGGTGCGTCGCCTCGAACGGTCCCTGCAGCCCGAAGTCCGCGTGCACCGCCGTGATCTCGCCGATCGCGCCTTCGGTGACCAGCTCGACGATCCGCCGGACGGCCGGGTTGCAGCGCATCCACATGGCTTCCATCAGGAACAGGCCCCGGCTGCCGGCCTCCCGCACCAGCCGCGCCGACGACGCGTGGTCCAGGGTCATCGGCTTCTCGCACAGCACTGCTTTACCGCCGGCGAGACAGGCCAGCGCCGCGTCGAGGTGGAACGCGTGCGGGGTCGCCACGTAGATCACGTCGACGTCGGGGTCGGCGGCCAGTTCGGCCCAGGACCCGTGGGCGCGGGCGAAGCCGTGCCGCTCGGCGAAGGCGGTCGCGGCCGCACCGGTACGGGACCCGACGGCGGCCAGCTCGGCACCGGGCACGAGCGGTAGGTCGGACGCGAAGGTGCCGGCGATGCCGCCGGTGCCCAGGATCCCCCAGCGGACGTTCTTCTCGGTCATGATCGCCACCGTATCGTTTGCCGCGGAAATCCGGCCTTCAGTCGTGCTTCGGGTGGTGGGTGGGGTGGTCGGATGGGAGAGGATCGGTGGGTGAGCCAATCGATGCCATTGCCGGCGGCCATGCTGCAGCGGGCCCGCGACTTCGCCGGCCCGCCGGCCCCGGCCCGCCCGGCGGCCACCGTCGTGCTCCTGCGCCCGGCCGCGGAGGCCTTTGACGTGTACGTGCTCAGACGCGCGTCGACGATGGTCTTCGGCGGCCTGCACGCTTTCCCGGGCGGCGGCGTCGACCGTAACGACCTCCCGCGGACGATCCGGAGCGACTGGCCGGAGCGCCTCGGCGTCCCCGAGCCGGAGGCGAAGGCCGTCGTGGGCGCGGCGGCGCGCGAACTCTTCGAGGAGGCGGGAGTCCTGCTCGCGGGCCCGGCCGGTGATGAGCTGGTGGGCGACGTCAGCGGCGACGACTGGGAGGCCGACCGGGTCGCGGTGCAGCGGCGGGAGCTGACCATGACCGAGCTTCTCGACCGGCGGGACCTGCGGCTGCGGGACGATCTGCTCTTCCCGTGGGCCCGGTGGATCACCCCGGAGTTCGAGCCGAGGCGCTTCGACACCTGGTTCTTCGTGGCGGCCCTGCCGCCGGCCCAGACGGCGCGGGACGTCTCCGGTGAGGCTGACCGGACCATGTGGATCAGCCCGGCGGCCGCCAACGGCCTGGCCATGCTGCCACCTACGCGGGTGATGCTGAACGATCTGTGCGCGTATCAAAGTATTGATGATGTGCTGCGAGCGGAAGCGGACCGCGACGCCGCCGCTCCCGTCATGCCCCGGGTGGAGCTGACGGAAGACGGCGGCGTGCTGCACATGTGATCAGCCGAAGCGGCCGGTGATGTAGTCCTCGGTCTTCTTCTGCGTCGGGTTGCTGAAGATCTTCTGCGTGTCGTCGTACTCGATGAGCCGGCCGGGGTCGCCGGTCTTCTCGATCGAGAAGAAGCCGGTCTTGTCGCTGACCCGGGCCGCCTGCTGCATGTTGTGCGTGACGATGATGATCGTGAACTGGTCCTTCAGCTTGAACATCAGGTCCTCGATGGCCAGCGTCGAGATCGGGTCGAGCGCCGAGCAGGGCTCGTCCATGAGCACGACCTGCGGCTGCACCGCGATGGTGCGGGCGATGCAGAGGCGCTGCTGCTGACCACCGGAGAGACCGGCGCCCGGGCGGGCCAGCCGGTCCTTGACCTCGTCCCAGAGGTTGGCCGACCGCAGCGACTTCTCGGCCGCGTCGTCCAGCAGGGACTTCTTCTTGACGCCGTTGAGCTTCAGGCCCGCGACCGCGTTCTCGTAGATCGACATCGTGGGGAACGGGTTGGGGCGCTGGAACACCATGCCGATCATCCGGCGTACGGCGGTCACGTCGACGTCGGCGTCGTAGATGTTCTGGTCGTCGATGGTGAGCCGGCCCTCGATGCGGGCGTTCGGCAGCACCTCGTGCATGCGGTTGATGGACCGCAGGAACGTCGACTTGCCGCAACCGGACGGGCCGATCAGGGCGGTGATCGTCTTCGGCTCCACGGTCATGGAGATGTTGTCGATCGCCTTGAACGAGCCGTAGTAGGACGAGACGTTGCTCGCCTCGATGCGCTTGGCCATGGGGGACACCTCTTTGTCAGGTCAGCCGGTTGCGGCGGGCGAGCAGCTTCGCCGCGATCGTCAGGATGAGGACCAGGGCGACCAGCGTCAGTGCCGCCGTCCAGGCGCGGTCCGGGGCGTACCGGGAGGCGTCGCCGGCCTGCTGGTACACGTACAGCGCCAGCGACGACTGGTTGCCGGCGAACGGGTCGAAGTTGATCGCGGCGGCGCCACCGGCCACCAGCAGCACCGGGGCGGTCTCGCCGGCGGCGCGGGCCACGGCGAGCATGACGCCGGTGACGATGCCGGGCAGCGCGGTCGGCAGGACGACCTTGACGATCGTCTTCCACTGCGGGACGCCCAGCGCGTACGCGCCCTCGCGCAGCGGCCCGGGCACCAGCCGCAGCATCTCCTCGGTGGACCGCACGATGGTCGGCAACATCAGCACGGTCAGCGCCAGCGAAGCGGCGAAGCCGGAGAAGCGCGGCACGCCGTTGTTGAACCAGGGGCTGACGATCAGCACCCAGAACGCCAGGATGAACAGGCCGGCCACGATCGACGGGATGCCGGTCATGACGTCGACGAAGAAGCGCACGGTCAGGGCGAACTTGCCGCGGCCGTACTCGACCAGGTAGATCGCGCCCAGCACGCCCAGCGGGACGGCCATCAGGGTGGCGATGCCGACCTGCTCCAGGGTGCCGATGATGGCGTGGTACGCGCCGCCGTTCGGGTCCCGGGCGCCGATGTTGTTCATCGAGCTGCCGAAGAAGTCGCCGTCCAGGCGGGCCGCGCCCTTGGAGACCAGCGTCCACACCACCGAGGCCAGCGGCAGGATCGCCAGGATGCAGGCCGCGTAGATCAGCGTCTTCCAGAGCCGGTTGCGGGCCGAGCGGCGGCCCTCGACCCGGGTCGCCGCGGCGAAGAGCCCGGCCAGGTAGAACACGATGCCGACCACGACGACGAGGACCCAGTTGCCCAGGCCGAGGCCGAGCACGACCGCCGCGGACACGAGCAGCGCGACGACGGCGATGCCCAGGTCGACCACCAGCGGCAGCTTCTTCGACCGGATGTTGTCCGGCGTCATGACAACGCCGGGGACTTCTTTCTCCAAAAGACTCATGCGGCACTGTCCCGGAACTCGCGGCGGCGGTAGATGATCGCCCGCGCTGCCATGTTGACGACCAGGGTGATGGCGAAGAGCACCAGGCCGGAGGCGATGAGCGCACCGCGGCCGGTGGCGTTGGCCTCGCCGAACGTGTTGGCGATGTTGGCGGCGATGCTGTTGCCGCCGCTCTCGATCAGGTTGAACGAGATGTTGAAGACGATGCCCAGGGTCAGGGCGAGGGCGATGGTCTCGCCGAGCGCGCGACCCAGGCCCAGCATGATCGCGGCGAGGACGCCGGGCTTGCCGTAGGGCACCACAGCCGTGCGGATCATCTCCCACTTGGTGGCGCCCAGGGCGAGCGCCGCCTCCTCGTTCATCAGCGGGGTCTGCTGGAAGACCTCGCGCGACAGCGAGGTCACGATCGGCAGCACCATGATGGCCAGCACCAGGCTGCCCAGCAGGATCGACCGGCCGAACGGGCCGTCGCCGCCGAAGATCGGCAGCCAGCTGAAGTACTTGTTCAGCCAGACCGAGAAGTCCTGCACCGGCACCCGGAACACGTCCCGGCCCCAGAGGCCGAAGACGACGCTGGGCACCGCGGCGAGCAGGTCGATGATGAAGCCCAGCGGGTTGGCCAGCCGCTTGGGCGCGTAGTGCGAGAGGAACAGGGCGATGCCCAGCGCGATGGGAACCGCGACGATCAGCGCGATGATCGAGGTCAGGACCGTGCCGAAGGCCAGCGCCGCGATGCCGAACTTGGGCTCGGCGTCGTTGGGGAACCAGGCCTTGTAGGTCAGGAAGTTCTCGGTGTTGGCCTGCAGGGCGGGCACGGCCTTCGAGATCAGGAAGATCGCGATGGCGACGATGATGACCAGCACCATCGCGCCGGCGGACGTGCTGAGGGCCCGGAAGCCGGTCTCCATCGAGAACCGGGCCTTCCTGGGCAGGGCGCCCCCACCACCGAGCGGCGGGCGGCTGCCGTCGAGATCATCGGGAGGGATCGGCGATAGGCCGCCGCCGGCGGACCGGGCGTGACGTGCTGTCACGCTCGATCCGCCGGCTTCGGTGCTCGCCGAGCGGGAGGGGTAGTCACCCATTCGCTCGCTCGCTGTCGTCTAGTGGGGGTAAGGGGCGCCGAGGGCGATCAGGAGATGGCCGCGACCGAGGTCTCGACCTTGCTGCGGACTGCCTCCGGCAGCGGGGCGTAGCCGAGCTCGGCGAGCGCGGACTGGCCACCGGTGCTGGCGGTGTAGCTCAGGAAGCCCTTGATGGCCGCGGCCTTTCCGCTGCCCTTGCTGCAGGCGATCTCGTACGTGACCAGGACGATCGGGTACGCGCCGGCCTCGGTGGTGGCGTAGTCGATGTCGAGGGCCAGGTCGTTGCCGGTGCCCTTGACCTTGGCGCCGGCGATGGTCTTACCGGCACTCTCGCCGCTCAGCTCGACGAACTCACCCGCACCGTTCTTGATCTTGGCCTTCTTCAGGTCGCTGTTCTCCGCGAAGGAGAGCTCGACGTAGGAGATGGCGCCGACCGTGCTCTTCACCGCGGTCGCCACGCCGTCCGACTTGGCCGCACCGACGCCGCCCGGGGCCTTCCAGGCCTTGGCGTTGCTGAAGGTCCAGTCCGCCTCGGCGGTCTTGCTCAGGTACTTGGTGAAGTTGTCGGTGGTGCCCGACTCGTCGGAGCGGTGCACGGCCTGGATCGCCGTCGACGGGAGCTTGGCGTCGGCGTTCTCCGCCTTGATCGCCGGGTCGTCCCACTTGGTGACCTTGCCGGCGAAGATCTTGGCCAGGGTGGCCGGCGAGAACTGGAGGTTCTCGACGCCGTCGAGGTTGTAGACGACCGCGATCGGGCCGATCACCATCGGGAGGTTGAGGGCCTGGCCGCCGGGGCACTTGGCGTCGGCCTGCGGCAGCTCCTCGGGCTTGAGGGCGGAGTCCGAGCCGGCGAAGTCGGCGGTGCCGGCGATGAACGCCTGGATGCCCGCGCCGGAGCCGGTGCCCTCGTAGCCGATCTTGGCGCCCGAGCACTGGCCCTGGTAGGCCTTGATCCACTCGTCCATGGCGTTCTTCTGCGCCGAAGAACCCTGGGCCGTCAGGTCGCCGGCCGCGCAGTTCGCGGAGGCGGCCGAGGCACCGCCGGCGGCAGGCGAGTCGGTGTTGTCAGAGCCGCATGCCGCGAGCGCGACCGAGGCGGTCAAGGCAATGCCGGCAACGTAGAACCGCTGGAGCTTCAACGGGTTTCCCTTCGAATGAATAACAACTCCGGGCTCCGTAGTCCCGGCCGGCCGAACTCTCATCGGCACACCCGGAAAGCTAAGAGCGCGAGGTGACCGGCTCCCCGGGCATAAGTGAACGCAGGGTGAACAGGTCTGCGCCGGTTCGTAGCCTTTGGCTGAGGAAGGGTTGTCCGTTAAGTGAACCGAGGGCACGACGCCGTATAAGTCCGTTATTTTGTGTTCTCTTTCGGGCCCGAGTGACCGGCTCGGGACGCGTGGGACGACGCCGGTGTGAGGCGGCTTACTGGTCCCCGCCAAGCCGATAGCTGCATAATGCAGCTATATGGTGAGACCCCCGGGAGCCCCCATGACCGCACCGCACCGACCCGCGACCAATCCCTTCAAGCAGCCCCGCGCCGTCTGGGCGGTGGCCTTCGCCTGTGTCATCTCGTTCATGGGCATCGGGCTCGTCGACCCGATCCTGCCGGCCCTCGCGAACGACCTGCACGCCACGCCGAGCCAGGTGTCCCTGCTGTTCACCAGCTACCTGGTGGTGACCGCGGTGGCGATGCTCGTGGTCGGCGCCGTGGCCAGCCGGATCGGGCCCAAGCTCACGCTGGTCGTCGGGCTGGGCATCATCGTCGTCTTCGCCGCGCTGGCCGGCACCTCCGACACCGTCGGCCAGATCGTCGGCTTCCGGGCCGGCTGGGGGCTGGGCAACGCGCTGTTCATCGCGACCAGCCTGGCGGTCATCGTCGCCTCGGCCACCAGCGGCTTCGCGGGCGCGATCATCCTCTACGAGACCGCGCTCGGGCTGGGCATCGCCGTCGGCCCGCTGCTCGGCGGCGAGCTGGGCAGCATCAGCTGGCGCGGCCCGTTCTTCGGCGTCGCGGTGCTGATGGCCATCGCGATGATCGCCACGATCGCGTTCGTGCCCTCGCTGCCCCGGCCGGCCCAGCCCACGTCACTGACCGCGCCGCTCAAGGCGTTGCGCCACCGCGGGCTGCTGACCATGGGCATCATGGCGCTGCTCTACAACTGGGGCTTCTTCACCATGCTGGGCTACGCGCCGTACCCGATGGAGCTGGACGCCCACCAGCTCGGCCTGGTCTTCACCGGCTGGGGACTGCTGGTTGCCGCCTTCAGTGTCTTCTTCGCCCCGCGGCTGCAGGCCCGCTTCGGCACCGCGAAGGTGCTCTACGCCAACATGGCCGCGCTGGCCATCGTCATGGCGGTCATCGCGGCCGGCGTCTCGACCCCGCGGACGGTCATCGTCGCCGTCATCGTGAGCGGCGCTTTCATCGGTATCAACAACACGCTGACCACCCAGGCGGTCATGCTGGTCGCGCCGGTCGAGCGGTCGGTGGCCTCCTCCGCGTACGGCTTCGTGCGCTTCATCGGCGGCGGCCTGGCCCCGTTCGTGGCCGGCAAGCTGGCCGACCGCTTCGACCTCAGCGTCCCGTTCTACCTGGGCGGCGTGGCGTTCCTGCTGGCCATCGTCGTGCTCGCCACCGGCCACAAGCTGGTCACCGCGGCCGAGTCGGGGGACAGCGAGGCAGTCGCGCCGTTCGTGCCGGTCGGTTCCGTGGTCCCCGCCGACGCCCGGCCGGTCGTCGTCGCGGTCGGGGCCACCGCCGACGCGGACGCGATCGTGGACGCGGCCGCGGTGCTCGCCCGGGACCTCGACGCCCCGCTCGAAGTGGTCCGGGTCCGCGAGACCGTCGTGATCGAGGAACTGGCCATCGAGCCGGAGGACGAGCAGAGCGCTCGTGCCGCGGTCACCGCCCACCTGCGCCGGCTCGCCGACCAGGGGGTCGCGGCCACCGGGATGCTGCTGACCAGCGTCGGTGACCACGCCGCGGCCGGCCGGGCCCTGGCCTCGCACGCCGCGGACGTGCAGGCCCGGACCATCGCGGTGGGACGTTCGCCGCGCGGGCCGGCGGCCCAGTTCGCCGACGGCAGCTTCACCGCGGCCCTGACGCGCGCGGCGGCCTCGACCGTCGTGCTCGTCACGCCGGACGAGACCCCGCGCCGGCTCACAGCCGCCACGCTGCCTGAGCTCCGCGGCGTGTGACGAGGTGTCCGGCTTCGAGTTCGGCACGGACGGACCGCACGCCATCATCGTCGGCGTGGACGGCTCGCAGACCTCACTGCGCGCGGCCGCGTACGCCGCCGGCCTGGCCCGGCGCCAGCACACCCGGCTCGTGGTCGTCTATGCCCGCGGTGCCCCGGGCGCCCTGCTCACGCTGGCGGACCCCACCGGGCTGGCCACCCGGGCCGAGCTGGACACCCAGGACCAGATCGAGGCCCAGCTCCGAGCCGAGTTGCACAGACAGGCGCAGGTCTGGGGAGTCGACGCCCGGCTGGAGGCCCGCCAGGGCGATCCGCTCACCGTGCTCAGCGAGGTGGCCGACGAGGTCCGCGCGGATGCCGTGATAGTCGGCTCGTCACGCAGCGTGGGTCACCGGATCGCGGGCTCGCTCGCGGTCCGGCTGATCCGCTGCGGCCGCTGGCCGGTCACGGTCGTCCCCTGACCATCAGTGGTCAGTCGCGGCTGTACATCACGTCGGTGGAGTGGATCTCGAAACCCAGCCGCCGGTACAGCGCGACCGCAGCGGTGTTCGACTCGTCCACATAGAGCAGCACGTCGGCCAGGCCCAGCCCGGCGAGATGCCGGAGGCCGGCCACACTGAGGGCGGCGCCCAGCCCGCGGCGATGACCGCCCGGGTCGACGCCGAGCACGTAGATCTCACCGATCGCGGGCTCGCCGCCCTCGGCCGGGTGCACCTTCGTCCAGTGGAAACCGAGCAGCCGGTCGTCGGCCGGGTCCACCGCCAGCAGGAAACCGGCCGGGTCGAACCACGGCTCGCCGAAGCGCAGCCGCAGGTCGTCCGCCGTCCAGCGGCCCTGCTCAGGGTGGTGGGCGAAAGCCCGCGAGTTGACGCCCAGCCAGGCCTGGTCATCGGCGCCGGGCACGAAGGTCCGCACGGAGACGCCCTCGGGCAGTGGCACCTCGGGCAGGTCACTCAGGGACCTGCGCATCTGCCAGAGCACTCGGGAACGGGAGAAGCCGGCCTTCTCGGCGAAGGCGCGGGCGGCCTGCTCGTCACCGTGCGCCCAGAACTGGAGAGGGCCGGGACCGGCCGCTGCCAGCAGGGCGGTGCCGTAGCCGCGGAGCCGGTGTTTCGGGTGCACCACCAGCTCGCCGGACGTGCCGTCCAGGTAGGCGTAGCCCGCCAGGGTGTCGTCCGCGTAGACGAGCAGGTGGGTGCGGCCGGAGCCGCGCAGGCCGAGGACACCGTCCTCCGACAGGGGGTGGACGCCGTCGGCCTCGTCCGCCGCGGCGGCCAACGTGAGCACGTCAGCCGCCTCGGCGGGGGAGAGCCGGTCCTGGGAGCGGACCTCGGTCATACGGGCAGGGACACGGGCTCGTTGTCGGGCAGCTGCCGGCCGCTCGGCGGGACCACGAACTTGTAGCCCACCTGGCGGACGGTGCCGATCATCGACTCGTACTCCGAGCCGAGCTTGGCGCGCAGTCGCCGCACGTGCACGTCGACCGTCCGGGTGCCACCGAAGTAGTCGTAGCCCCAGACCTCGCGCAGCAGCTGGTCGCGGGTGAAGACCCGGCCCGGGTGCTGGGCCAGGAACTTGAGCAGCTCGAACTCCTTGTAGGTGAGGTCGAGCGGGCGGCCCTTGAGCTTGGCGGCGTAGGTGTCGGGGTCGATGTTGAGCTCGCCGGCCCGGATCGAGCCGCCGGCCCCGGCCGTGGCGTTGGTCAGCCGGCCGACCGCCAGGCGCAGCCGGGCCTCGACCTCGGCGGGACCCGCGCTGGCCAGGATGACGTCGTCGACACCCCAGTCGGCGTTGAGGGCGATCAGGCCGGCCTCGGTGACCACTGCCATCAGCGGGACACCGATGCCGGTCGCGTGCAGCATCCGGCACGTCGCACGGGCCTCGGAAAGCTCCGAGCGGGCGTCGACGAGCACGGCGTCCGGGCTCGGCCCGGACACCAGAGTGCGCACGTCGCGGGGCGCCGTGCGCACGGAGTGGGGCAGCAGGTCCAGCGCGGGAAGCACGGCGGAGGGCTCACCAGCACGTGCCGTCACCAACAGGAGGATTTCCACACTCACCTCGATCCTCGCGGCACGGGGCCGCTCGGGTGACCCGGTCTGCGCAGCTCAGGGCTGCGCCACCGGTAGGACTTGTCCCGGCGTCACCGACGGGTGGGCTGCGAATACCTTAACCGATGCAGCACGCGGAAAGCCCTGGTCGGATCGCCAAGTGATGTGAACTACGCCCCCGAGGTGGCCGAACGGCCGGATCGTAACCAGCCTTTTACCCGACCTGCGACGCCGGCTCCGTGGGAGCGCGCCCATGTTGCCGGCCCGTGTCGGATGAGATGACCGCGCCGCGATGAGCGCGATCGGCCCCGGGTCTGGCACCATCGCAGGCGTGCTTCCCTCCGCGCCGCGCGACAACGACTCCTGGGACGACGACGTCTCCCGGGAGATCGCCCGGTCGGCGCCGGGCCGGTCGTCGTCCGGCTTCTACGCCGGCGCCCCCGAGCCCGCCTCCCGGATCGGCGCCCGTGGCGGCGAACCGGACGAGGACGATGCCGAGGAGATCGAGGAGGAGATCCCCGAGGTCCCGGTCCGCCGCCAGCTGTCGGTGGCGATCGCCGGCTTCGCGGCTCTGCTCGGCGTGGGGCTGATCCTGGGGGCGCAGACCTCCGGACCGGACGCGCGCCTGCCGTACGCGATCGTGGTCTTCGGGGTGCAGTTGCTCTTCATCCTGGCCTTCACGATGGCCATCCGGCCGCCCGCGGTAGGCACGGTCGCCGGGGTCTGCGTGGCTGCCGCCCTGGTGGCCGACTATCTGGCGGTCAACCGCGAGTCCGCCGGGATCCTGCCGCTGATCGTGGTGGCGGCGGCCGGCTACGCGGTGGCCGTGGCCGGGCAGTTCATCCGTCCCAGCGACCGCATGCATGTGCGCGACGCCTTGAGCGGCACGCTGCTGATCGTGGTCGGCGTGGTCTCGTTCGCGCAGCTGATCGTGCTCACCCGCAAGCCGGTCGGCACCCAGGCGGTGCTGGTCTGCCTGACCGCGGTGGCCGTGTCGGTGCTGGTCGCGCATCTGGTCGACGCCTTCTTCCCGCGGCCGCGGATCGCGCCGCAGGTGCCCCGCGGCGCCAGCGGCATCATCGCCGGGGCCATGCTGGGCACTCTCGCGGCGGCCGCGCTGGGCAGTGTGCTCGTGCTGCCGTTCACGCCGGCCAAGGGTGCCCTGCTGGGCTTCGTCGCCGCCGGGGTGGCCATGCTGGTGGATCTCGCGGTCAACTATTCGGAGGTGGGCCGCCGGATGGCCGGTGACACACCGACCTTCTGGGTGGCCCGGCACATGCAGGGCCCGCTGGGTGCGTTCGCCCTGGCCCTGCCCGGTGCGTACGTCCTGACGGCCTTCTTCCTCAGTTGAGGGTGTCCGGAGAGCTCGCATCGGGCATATACCGTGCCCCATCCTGACGTGAACGGGAGGCCGTAGTGGCTGAGGTGTACGGGTCCGCGCGGCCGCGCAAGCGCTGGGGTCGGCGTCTGCTGATCACCTTCGTGGTGCTGCTGCTCATCATCCTGGGGGCGCTGGTCGTGGCCGACCGGTTCGGCGCCTCCTACGCCGAGCGCGAGATCGGCGACCGGGTCGCCCAGCAGCTCACCGAGCAGAAGGCCACGGCCGAGAAGCCGGACGTGACCATCGAGGGTGTGCCGTTCCTGACCCAGGTCCTGGCCGGGAAGTACCAGGAGATCAAGATCCTGCTGAACAACTTCTCCGGGCCGGCCGGCAACGGCAAGAACATCAAGATGGACCGGCTCGACATCCGGGCCAAGGACGTGAACGCGCCGCTGGACACCGTGCGCACCGGCAACGGCGACATCGTGGCCGCCACGGTCACCGGCGTCGGCACGCTGAGCTATCCCGACCTGGCCGACCTGATCGGCCAGAAGGGTCTCAAGCTCAGCGAGCGGGACGGCAAGCTGATCGGTGCCGCGCCGTTCGAGGCGCTGGGCCAGACCTTCAACACCACCGGTACGGCGAACCTGGTGGTCAAGGACGGCGTCGTCAGTGTCACCTTCGCCGACGTGACCGCCGAGGGCCTACCGAACATTCCGCTGGTGCGCACCCTGGTCGACAACTACGTGAAGCAGCTGGCCTTCGATCTCAAGGTGCCGGCCCTGCCGCTGGGCCTGAAGGTGCAGAAGGTCGAGCCGCGCGCCGACGGCCTGTACGTGACCACCGGAGCCAGCAACGTGTCACTGAGTTCAGGCGGTCTGTGACCCCTGCCTCAATCCCGGATGGTGGTCGACGGTGTTCCGAGCCGTGGACCCGCTGGTAAGGTCGCGTTCATGAGCCCTCTGCTCACCAAAAGGCGCGCGGTCGACCTGTGCCGCGTGGCCGCCTGCCTGTGTCGCCCTGTCATCTGACGGGGCCATTCACGCTGCGCAGGATCTGATCTTCATCTGATTCTCCCCGCCCGGCAGTGGCGCCGTCGCACCCAACCCAACGTGATCCGTACCGCAAGGGTCCCGCGCGGGGTGCGACCGAATCTCCGCGCGCCGACTCACCCCCATCTCACCTGACCAAGGGAGTACTCCGATGAGTCGCGACACCGCACTCGTCTCTGCCGACTGGGCCGAGAAGAACCTCGACACGCAGGGCGTCGTCTTCGTCGAGGTCGACGAGGACACCACCGCCTACGACGGCGGCCACATCCCCGGCGCCGTGAAGATCGACTGGAAGACCGACCTGCAGGACCCGGTGCGCCGGGACTTCGTCAACCAGGAGCAGTTCTCCAAGCTGCTGTCGGGCAAGGGCATCGCCAACGACGACACCGTGATCCTCTACGGCGGCAACAACAACTGGTTCGCGGCGTATGCGTACTGGTATTTCAAGCTCTACGGGCACGGCGACGTCAAGCTGCTCGACGGTGGCCGCAAGAAGTGGGAGCTCGACGCCCGCCCGTACAGCAAGGACGTCCCGAACCGGGCCGCGACGCAGTACCAGGCGTCCGCCCCGGACCTGTCGATCCGCGCCTTCCGCGACGAGGTCGTGCAGGCCATCGGCGTGAAGAACCTGGTCGACGTGCGTAGCCCCGACGAGTTCGCGGGCCGGCTGCTGGCCCCGGCGCACCTGCCGCAGGAGCAGTCGCAGCGCGGTGGCCACATCCCGACCGCGATCAGCGTGCCGTGGAGCAAGGCGGCCAACGAGGACGGCACCTTCAAGTCCGACGAGGAGCTGGCCAAGATCTACGGCGAGGCCGGCCTGAACGGCAGCAAGGACACCATCGCCTACTGCCGCATCGGCGAGCGTTCCTCGCACACCTGGTTCGTGCTCAAGGAGCTGCTCGGCCAGCAGAACGTGAAGAACTACGACGGTTCCTGGACCGAGTACGGCTCGCTCATCGGCGTGCCGATCGCGCTCGGCGACGAGCCGGGAGAGGCGTGACCATGACGACTCCGGCGAACATCGCGGACGGTTGCGCCGCGCCCGACCAGTCGGCTCCCATCCCGGCCAGTGTCGATCTGCAGAAGGAAACCGTCATCACGGGCGTCGTGAGCAACGCCGAGGGTGAGGCGGTGGGCGGCGCGTACGTCCGCCTGCTCGACTCCACCGGCGAGTTCACCGCGGAGGTGGTCACGTCCCCGCAGGGCGTTTTCCGCTTCTTCGCCGCGCCCGGCTCGTGGACGCTGCGCGCCCTGTCCCGGCACGGCAACGGCGACCTGGCCGTGGACGCGACCCGCGGCGTCAACGAGGTCGGCCTCAGCGTCAGCTCCTGACCCACGCTCTGTTCACGAAAGGCGGGACCCGCACCGGGTCCCGCCTTTCGTCGTGCGAGCATGGCTGCCGTGACCGCCCCCGGGTACCACCCTGTCGCCCCGCCTTCCGCTGCCCGGCGGCCCCGGCGGCGCTGGTGGCTGACCGGGGTGGTGGTGGCCTGGGCGGTGGTGCTGACCGGCTTCGCCGTCTGGTCCGTGCGCAATGATCCGCCGACCGTGCCGGAGCAGCGGGACATCGCCGCGGCCCTGCCCGTGTTGCAGCGGGCCACGGGGGTGACGCTGGACGCGGCCGACGCCGCCGACCGGGTGGTCACGCTGGGCGAGCTGAGTTTCGACCGCGACTGTGCCCTCACGCCGGTGCGCGAGGGTGTCGAGGCCAGCCGGGAGATCACCGTCCGAGTCCAGCCGGGTCAGGTGCCCGGCGTGCTGCAGGCGATCGCCCGGGCGTTGCCGGCCGGGTACGCGGCCACGGCCCGGCACAACGAGGCCCGCACCCGCTACGGCCTGCGGGCCGACGCCGGTGAGTTCGTGGGGGTCGACACCACCGCCGACGCGGATGCCTCCGCCTTCACGCTGCTGGTCTCGACGGGATGCCGGCCGCTGGCGGACGGGGTGGATCTCGATCCGGCGCCCGTGGCGGCCACCGAAGTGCCGCAGGCGTTCACTGCCGCGCTGAGGGCGTTGGGGGCTACGGCAGCGAAGGCCACGAGCAGTGAGGTGAGCTGCCCGAGTGGCGGCGTCGCCCGTACGGTCACCGCCGACGAGCTGTCCGCACCCGCAGATCTCGGGCGAGCTCTGCGGGGCGTCGTCGCCGGGGCGGTGGTGGTGCAGTCCGACCCGCACGCGTGGGCGTACCGGGCCGGAAACGTGTCGATGGTGGTCAGCGACAGCGAGGGCCGGGCCCGGGTGGACGCCACCACCGGCTGTCGTTAACAAACTTTCCATCGAGCGCGGCCGATCTATTTACTTGCGTGAATCAATGTTTTACGATCACGTAACGCAAGCAATCGCACATAATCCACCATGACTGCACGCCCTGGCCCACCCGGAGGCTGCTGTGGACCGTCGTACCTTCCTGGCCGGAACCCTCGCTGTGCCCGCCGTCGCGGCGGCCACCGAGCTCAGCACGACAGCGCCGGCCCGAGCGGCCGCGCCCGGCTACGTCGTCAACCGCTCGCCGCTGCGCCCCGACGCCTTCCTGCGGCTCACGCCCGGCCGGACCCGGGCCGGCGGCTGGCTCGCCACCCAGCTCGCCCACCAGCTCGACGGCCTCAACGGGCGGCTGCCCGAGGTCTCGCACTTCCTGCGGTACGACGAGACCGGCTGGATCCGTCCGGAGCTGGGCGGTTGGGAGGAGGTGCCGTACTGGCTCAAGGGCTTCAGCAGCCTGGGCTACGTCACCGGCGACACCCGGGTCATCGCGGAGACGAAACGCTGGATCGACGGCGTGCTGGCCACCCAGGCAGCGGACGGCTACTTCGGCCCCACCCGCCTGCGGACGAGCCTGGACAACGGCCCGGACCTGTGGCCGCACATGCCGATGCTGCACGCGATCCGCACCTTCGGTGAGTTCACCGGCGACACCCGGGTCGTGCCCTTCCTGACCCGCTTCCTGCGCTACGTCAACGGCTGCCCGACCAGCGTCTTCTCGCAGAGCTGGGGCAGCTACCGGTGGGCCGACACGCTCGAGGTGGTGTTCTGGACCTACAACCGCACCGGCGACGCGTTCCTGCTCGACCTGGCCCGCAAGATCCACGCGAACTCCGCCAACTATCTGAACAACCTGCCGTCGCTGCACAACGTCAACCTGGCCCAGGGTTTCCGCGAGCCGGCCGTCTTCTCCGTGCTGTCCGGCGACGCTGCGCACCGGCAGGCCAGCTACGCCGACTACGACCTGATCATGAAGAGCTACGGGCAGTTCCCCGGCGGCGGGTTCGCCGGTGACGAGAACGCCCGGCCCGGCTTCGGCGACCCCCGGCAGGGCTTCGAGACCTGCGGCATCGTCGAGTTCATGGCCGGGCACGAGATGCTCGGCCGGATCACCGGCGACCCGGTCTGGTTCGACCGGGTCGAGGACCTGGCGTTCAACTCGCTGCCCGCGGCGCTGGACCCCAAGCAGCGCGGCATCCACTACATCACCAGCGCGAACAGCATCGCGCTGCGCGACCGGACCGGCAGCCAGGGACAGTTCCAGAACGGCTTCCCGATGCAGGCGTACATGCTGGGCATCGACAACTACCGGTGCTGCCCGCACAACTACGGGATGGGCTGGCCGTACTACGTCGAGGAGATGTGGGCGGCCACCCCCGACGCCGGGCTGGTCGCCAACCTGCACGGCCCGTCGCGGGTCACCGCCGCGGTCGCCGGGGGTACGGCGGTGACGATCGTCGCCGACACGGCCTACCCGTTCGGCGACACCATCACGTACACCGTCAGCACCCCGGCCAGTGTCGCGTTCCCTTTGTACGTGCGGGTTCCCGGCTGGTGCACCGACCCCACGCTCACCGTCAACGGCGCTGCTGCGGTCGTCGCCGCCGGTCCGACGTACGCGAAGATCAGCCGGACCTGGCAGAACGGCGACCGGGTCGTGCTGCGCCTGCCGATGCGGACCCGGGTCCGCACCTGGACCGCCATGCAGGACAGCGTCTCGGTCGACTTCGGCGCGCTGACCTTCTCGCTGGCCGTCACCGAGCAGTGGACCCGCACGGGCGGCACGGAGACCTGGCCGACCAGCGAGGTCCGGCCCGGCTCCCCGTGGAACTACGGGCTCGACGGCGCGACGTCCTTCGCCGTCACGACCGGCCTGGGTGACGTGGCCGATCCGTTCACCCCGGCCACCGCGCCGATCAGGATCACCACGCCGGCCCGCAAGATCCCCGCCTGGACGGCCGACAGCGACGAGATCGTCACACCGTTGCAGGACAGCCCGACGCCGTCCGCGGAGCCGGTGGAGACCATCACCCTGATCCCGATGGGGGCCGCCCGCCTGCGCATCACCTCGTTCCCGACGATCGGTGACGGCCGGCCGTGGGTGCCGCCCGGCGTCGCCTTCCGGATCCGCAACCAGCACAGCGGCAAGGTCCTCGGCGTCGACCAGATGTCCCAGGCCAACAGCGCGCGGGTGGTGCAGTTCGCGGACAGCGGCACCCCCGACCACCTGTGGCAGCTGGTCGACAACGGCGACGGCCACGTCCGGATCCGCTGCGTGAACTCGGGCAAGGTGCTGGGCGTCGACCGGATGTCCACAGCGGACTCGGCGCAGGTGGTGCAGTACGACGACAACGGCACCGCCGACCACCTGTGGCAGCTCGTCGACAACGGCGACGGCCACCTGCGGATCAGGAACAAGAACTCCGGCAAGGTGCTCGGCGTGGCCGGCATGTCCACCGCCGACTCCGCCAACGTGGTGCAGTACGCCGACACCGGCACCGCCGACCACAACTGGCAGCTGATCCCGGACGGCACGGTCAAGCTCCAGGTGACCCACACCGGCAAGGTGCTGGCGATCCAGGACATGTCCACCGCCAACGGCGCCCAGCTCACCCAGTGGCCGCCGACCGGCACCGCCGACCACGTCTGGAAGTTCGAGGACGTGGGCGGCGGCCACTTCCGGATCGTGAGCAACCTGACCGGCAAGTGCGCCGACGTCAGCGGCGCGGCCACCACCGACGGCGCCCGGGTGACCCAGTGGGACTACCTCGGCGGGACCAACCAGCAGTGGCGGCTCGCCTGGTCCGGCTCGGGAACGTTCGCGCTGGTCGCCCGGCACAGCGGCAAGGTCCTGGAGGTCTCCGGGCAGTCCACGGCCGACGGTGCGGCCGTCACCCAGTGGGCGGACCTGGGCGGGGCGAACCAGCGCTGGCGGATCGTGCCGGGTTAACAGCCGGGCGGGCGGGTCGGCTCGCCGAATTCCACCAGGGCCATGTTCACCTCGGTCGTGGTGGCCAGCCGGTCGAAGTCGGCCCCGACCACGAGGTCGATCGTCCGGCTGCCCCGGTCGGGCAGGAACTTCATGACGACGTCGCCGTGCACCAGCGCACGCACCACCGTGGCGGCGCCGACCGCCTGGGGACCGTACCGGAGCACCGCCACGGGCCCCGAGTTGTCAGCATCCGGATCGAACGACTTCCGCTCGGTCGCCGCGAAGCCGCGGTGTTTGAGTTCGATGGTCACCGGAGCGGTCCGCTCGGAGCGACCGACCACGTCGATCACCACCGCGGCGGGGTCGTCGGGCAGGGTGAGGTCGATCGGGAACGAGCACCTGGACGACGGGGCGGCGGGCAGCGTGGCCACCGGGGCCGGGTCATCGCGGGTCAGCGAGGTGAGGCCGAAGCCGCCCGCGGCGACCACCACGGCGAGCGCCGCTGTGGTGCCGGCCCGGCGGCGACGGATCCGGCTGCGCCCCCGGGCCCGGACGGCGGCCGCCGGCGCCAGCCGCAACTGCTCGACGTCCGCCTCGAGCTCGGCGATCCGCTCACGAACGGGACGCGACATCGTTGACCTCCTGGGGGTGCTCGCCGAGCAGCTCGGCGAGCGCGGTGCGGGCCCGGGACAACCGGGCTTTGACGGTGCCGGCGGGGGCGCCGGTGTGCAGCACGATGTCGCTGACCGACATGTCGAACAGGTAATGCAGGGCCACCGCCTGGCGCTGGGCGGCCGGCAGCTGCTGCAGGGCGGCGACCACAGCCACCCGGTCCGGTGACGGGCTCGCCGCCGCCGGCTCGGGCGGACCCATCCGGGCCTGGGCCGCCCACCGGCGCCGCAGACCCCGCCACCGGTTCGCCGCCAGCCGCCACCCGGCCGCACGGACCCAGCCCTCCGGGTTGTCGTAACCGGAGACCTTCGGCCAGTGCTGCCAGGCGCGGGCGTACGCCTCCTGGGCCAGGTCCTGCGCGTCGGCCAGGTCGCCGCAGACGGCGTACAGGTAGAGCACGACGCGCCGGGCGCTCGCCTGGTAGAAGGCGTCGAAGTCAGCGGTGCTGGGTTGCATGACCAAGTACACCCCGCAGCGGCAGGGCCGGTTGCATCCCGGTCAGTAGACGATCGCCTGCGCGCCGTCGGACATGATCTCCTCGACGAACACCGCGGCGCCGGCGATCCGGATGCCTGGCAGGACGTCCTGCGGGCCGATCTCCCGGCGGGCGGCGCACTGCGTGCAGGCGGTGACCCGGCCGCTGCCGATCAGCAGGTCGAGCAGGTCCGGCAGCGGAGCGGCGTGCGGCAGCTCGAACTGCGCGGCCCGGCCCGGCAGGGCGAACCAGGTGGACTCACCGGTCAGCCAGAACGAGACGTCCACCCCGGACGCGGCCGCGGTCGAAGCCACGGTGAACGCCTGCGAGCAGCGCTCCGGGGCGTCCGCGCCGGCGGTTGCCTTGACGACGAGCAAGCGGGCCATGCGGGTCAGCATAGGATGGGCCGGTCATGGTTACCGAGATCGGGTTCGTGAGTCTGCTGGTCGCCGGGTTCGGCGGGCTGGCAGGCGGTTTGGGCTATCTGGCGATGCGCATTGCAAGGGGACGCTGGTGAGCAGTGAGACGGAAAACCCGCTGGGCCCGCCGCCCTGGCTGAACGCGCCGCCGGTGGAGGCGTACCCGTACGAGGAGACGCACGACCTGCGGCAGGGGCCGGATCTGCACCCGGCGCTGCTGGGGCTGCTGCCGTTCATCGGGTTGTGGCGCGGCCGCGGGCAGGGCGGCTTCCCGGCGCCGGAGGACTTCGACTTCGCGCAGGAGGTCCGGATCAGCCACGACGGGCGGCCGTTCCTGGCCTACGAGTCGCGGATCTGGATCCTGGACGCGGATTCCAAGCCGGTGCGGATGGCCGACCGGGAGACCGGCTGGTGGCGGCCCGTGCTGGTGAACGA
Organism: Actinoplanes sp. CA-051413; assembly: GCF_050955795.1. Lineage (NCBI taxonomy): Bacteria > Bacillati > Actinomycetota > Actinomycetes > Micromonosporales > Micromonosporaceae > Actinoplanes > Actinoplanes sp. CA-051413. Next base: position 9,382,477 of record NZ_CP192100.1, on the reverse strand, counting down.
CCGGCCGGGCGACGAGATGGAAGCCACCATGATGACGCCGGACGGCGTCATGGAGCTCTACATCGGGCGGGTCAGCGGCACGCGGCTGGAGATGGTGACCGACGCGGTCGTCCGGACGCCGTCCGCCCTGGAGGTCACGGCCGGGCACCGGCTGTTCGGCATCGTCGACGGGGCGCTGCTCTACGCCCACGAGATGTCCGGCATGGGGGAGACGTTGGTGCCGCACCTGTCGGCAAGGCTCCTCCGCGTCGGCGGCTGAGCTTCAACAAGATCAAGGTCAAATTACGGTCGTGCCTGGTTGCATGGTGCTGACCGTCGCTCCCGCCGAACGCGAGGTCCGTGCTCGGTCAGGAGCCGTCGAAGCCGAGCAGGGTGAGCAGGCGCGGCGTCCACGGTGACGCCGCGCGCTCGGCGCCGCCGAGGCTGCGCGCCTCGGCCAGGCCGCGCAGGGAGCTGGCCAGCCAGATCGCGTCCGTGGCGCCCAGCTCCGCCGCGGTGATCATGCGTTCTTCCGCGTGCAGGCCCAGCTCCGGCGCTTGGTTGAGCAGGTGGGCGGCTGTGGTGCCGGGGAGGATGCCGGTCTCGGCGGCGGGGACCGTGCAGAGGGTGTCGCCGGTGAGCCAGATCAGGCTGGCCGTCGGGGCTTCCAGGGCGTGGCCGTCGGCGCGGAGCCAGAGGACGTCGTCGGCGCCCTGGCTTCTCGCCCAGCGGGTGGCGGCGAGGTTCTCCGCGTACGAGATGGTCTTGGCCGGGGCCAGTGACCAGGGTGGGCGGGACGTCACGCCCAGGTCCGCGGTGATCAGCTTGATGCCTTCCCGGCGCTGGCGGCGGGCGGTGGCCGGCACTGCGCCGACCGTGGCGTAGAACGTCGCCGGGGTGACGATCAGCCGCAGGGCGCCTTCACCACCGGTCCAGGCCTGCGCCGCTCGGGCGGCCAGGGCGGCGAGCTCCGCGCGCGGCGGCAGCGGCACTTCGAGCAGGGCCGCCGACCGGGCCAGGCGGTCCAGGTGGGCGTCGAGCAGCCACGGGCCGTCCGGGCGCAGGTGCAGCGTCTCGAAAACACCCTCGCCGTACAGCACGCCCCGGTCCAGCGGGCTCAGCTCACCTGAGCCGGGGATCACCATCAAGCTGTCGCTCACCAGAGAAGAGGGTATGCCGTGCGAACTATGCTCGTACCGTGTCCTCCTCTTCCCTCGCCGAGATGCTCCGGGAGCGCGGCCTGCGACTGACTCCGCAGCGCCAGCTGATCCTGGAGGCGGTGCACGAGCTGGGCCATGCGACCCCCGAGCAGATCCACCACACCGTGCGGGAGCGGGCCGCCGGCGTCAACATCACCACCGTCTACCGCACCCTCGAGCTGCTCGAGGACCTCCGGCTGGTGAGCCACACCCACCTGTCGCACGGCTCCCCGACGTACCACCGCGCCGGCGAGGACCAGCACGTCCATCTCGTCTGCCGCGACTGCGGGTCGATCGACGAGGTCGACCCGGGCGTGATGCTGCCGGTGACCGAGCAGCTGCAGCGGGACCGCAACTTCCGGGTCGACGTGGGCCACGTGTCCCTGTTCGGCGTCTGCGGCGACTGCAAGGAGCAGCCATGACCACCGTCCTGATCGAGGAGCTGGAGCCCACGTCGGCCGACGCCGGCGTACCGGCCCACTACGGCGACCCGATGCGCGAGCAGCGCACCCTCGACACCGCCGTCGGCCTCGTCGACCGTTCCAACCGCGACGTGCTCGCCGTGCCGGGCGAGGAACGCGCGAGCTGGCTGCACACCCTCACCACCCAGCACCTCAGCGACCTGCGCGCCGGGCAGGGCACCGAGCTGCTCGTGCTCTCCCCGCACGGGCACGTCGAGCAGCACGCCCTGGTCGCCGAGGACGGCACCACCGCCTGGCTCGACACCGAGCCCGGGGCCGGCGCCGGCCTGCTCAAATACCTCGAGATGATGCGCTTCTTCACCAAGGTCGAGCCGCGCGACGCGAGCGCCGAGATCGCGGTGCTGTCCCTGGTCGGGCCCCAGGCCGTGGCGGCCGCGCGGGAGCACCTGGGCGTGGAGCTCGCCGAGCCGCGGATCTTCGAGGTGCCCGGCCCCAAGTTCGCCGCCGGGGCGGTGCCGGCCGCACCGACCACGCTCTACGACGTGCGGCCGTTCGGCTCCGGTGCCCTGGCGCGCCGGGTGCCGCTGGGCGTCGACCTGCTGGTGCCGCGCTCCTCGCTGGAGGAGGTGCTCGCGCTGCTGGCCGACGTGCCGAAGGCGGGGCTGTGGGCGTACGAGGCGGTCCGGGTGGCGCACCGGGTGCCACGGCTGGGCTGGGAGACCGACCACCGGACCATCCCGTCCGAGGCGAGCCTCGTGGCGCCGGCCGTGCACCTCGACAAGGGCTGCTACCGGGGCCAGGAGACGATCGCCCGGGTGCATCACCTGGGCAAGCCCCCGCGCCGGCTGGTGCTGCTGCACCTCGACGGGATCGCCACCGACCAGCCGCCCGCGCAGGGCACGCCGGTGATGCTGGACGGCCGGGCCGTGGGCTTCGTCGGCACCGCCGTGCGCCACCACGAGCTGGGCATGATCGCGCTGGCCGTCCTCAAGCGCAACGTCGCCGACGACGCGGCCCTGCTGGTGGGGGAGTCGGCCGCGGCCATCGACATCTCCTGAGCAGGGGCGGCATGGCAGGATCGCGGCATGACCGGGACCCTCATCACTGTCGCGCCCACCGGCGCGGAGAGCAGTAAGGCAGCCGTACCCGCGCTGCCGGTGACGATCAACGAGCTCGTGGCCACCGCCAAGGAGTGCGAGGCGCTCGGCGCCGCGATCGTGCACGTCCACATCCGCGACGACGCGGCCGAGCCGACCCTGGACCAGGGCCGGCTGCGCGAGACCGTGGCCGCGCTGCGGCAGTCGACGGACCTCATCGTGCAGCTCTCTTCGGGCGGCGCGGTGACCGATCCCGAGGCCGACCGGCTGGCCGTGCTGGATGCGGGCCCGGAGATGGCCTCCTGCACGATGGGCACGGTCAACTTCGGCGACGGCGTGTTCCTGAACCGCTGGGAGTTCATCGTCGACCTGCACACCCGGATGCAGGACAAAGGCATCGTGCCCGAGTACGAGATCTTCGACCTGGGCCAGCTCACCACCCTGCAGCGCCTGCTCGCCCAGCACGGCCTGCCGTACGGCGGCCACGTCCACGTCGACCTGGTGATGGGCGTGCCCGGTGGCATGCCCGGCACCGCCGCCGCCCTGGTCGCGTGCCACCAGGCGATCCGGGACCTGCCCGCGGGCACCACGTTCTCGGCCACCGGCATCGGCCGCAGCACGATCCCCGTGATGCTGGCTTCCCTGTCGGCGGGCGGGCACCTGCGGGTCGGCATGGAGGACACCGTCACGTACGCGAAGGGCCGTCCCGTCGAGTCGAACATGCAGCTGGTGGCCCGCGCAGTCGGCTTCGCCCAGCTGGCCCAGCGCCCGCCGCTGACCACGGCCGAGGCCCGTGAGCTGCTCGGGATGGTGGCCCGATGATCCTCGCCGAGGTCGTGCGCTCGGGTTTTGTCGAGTCCGTGCACCACGGCTCGGTGGTCGTGCTGGACGCCGACGGCGCAACGATCGCGGCGGCCGGTGACGTCACCAACCCGTTCTTCCCGCGGTCGTCCAACAAGCCGCTGCAGACCGTCGGCATGCTGCGGGCCGGCCTGCGCACCGCCGACCCGGCCGATCTCGCGCTGATCAGCGGCAGCCACTTCGGCGAGTCGTTCCACGTGGCGCGGGTCCGCCAGATCCTGGCCACCGCGGGCCTGGACGAGTCCGCGCTGCGCTGCCCGCCGTCGCTGCCGCTCTCGGAGGACGAGCGCGACATCGTGCTGCGGGACGGCGGCGGGGCCTCCCCGGTCCTGATGAACTGCTCCGGCAAGCACGCCGGGATGCTCGCCACCTGCGTGGTCAACGGCTGGTCGCTCGCGGACTACCGGGACGCCAAGCACCCGCTCCAGGTGGCGCTGGCCGCGGCGGTGAGCGACCTGGCCGGGGAGCCGATCGCCGCCACCGGCATCGACGGCTGCGGTGCGCCGGTGTTCGCCGTGTCGCTGACCGCGCTGGCGCGGGGCTTCCAGCGGCTGGTGGACGCGCCGCCGACCTCCTTCGAGCGGCTGGTGGCCGACACCATGCGGGCCGACCCGGAGCTGGTGGCGGGCACCGGCCAGGACGACACCCGGCTGATGCACGGCGTGCCCGGGCTGCTGGCCAAGGGCGGGGCCGAGGGCGTGGTGGCGGTGGCTGTCGAGGGTCTCGGCGCGGTGGCGATCAAGGTCGCGGACGGCGCCATGCGGGCCCGGATGCCGGTGCTGGTGTCCGCGTTGCGCCGGCTCGGCGTCTCCGCGCCAGTGCTGGACGAGCTGGAGACGGTGCCGGTGCTCGGCGGTGGGGTCAAGGTCGGAGAGGTCCGCTCAGCCTGGTGACCGGGTTCACGCTAGCTATTGTTAGCGTTTTGCTTGCAACAGCTAGCACCTCCGGCTACCGTCGAATGCATGGCCGCACCCAAGGATCTGCCCCAGGACATCGGTGAATTCATCCGTGACCTGCGGCAGACCGCAAAGATCTCGCTCCGGCAGCTCGCCGACCGGGCGGGCGTGAGCAATCCCTATCTCAGCCAGATCGAGCGCGGCCTGCGCAAGCCCAGCGCCGAGGTGCTGCAGCAGCTGGCCAGCGCGCTGCGGGTGTCGACCCCCGCGATGTACCTGCGGGCCGGCCTGCTCGACGGCGAGGGCCAGCAGGGGGTGCTGGCCGCCATCGCAGCCGATCCCGAGCTGACGATCGCGCAGAAGCAGTCCTTGTCGCAGATCTACGAGACGTTCCGCAACGAGACCGCCCGGCAGACGCCGGCGGCGACCCCGCCCGACGAGAGCACGCCCGGGGAAGGCACACCCGGCGACGGTGTGCCGGCCGCGGACGTGCCGGACGAGGACGAAGCCCTACGGGCTGTCGTCCAGGACGTGGCAGTCGTCGAAGGCGGCGCCGCCCCCGCACCCAAGACCACCAAGCCCGAGGAGAAGTCATGACCGAGCAGACCAAGACCCGTTTCCCCGCTCCGCTCTACGCCGCCGCCGGCGCCGGTGACCTGGCCTACCAGCAGCTGCGCAAGCTGCCGGCCGTCGTCACCGAGCTCGGTGACCGCGCGGTCGCCTCGCTGCGCACCGCGAACGACACGGCGAGCAGCACCGCCACCACGCTGAAGAGCACCGCGAGCAGCACCGACTTCGACAAGCTGCGCGAGACCGCCGCCGCGGGCGCCGTCGCGTTCGCCCAGGCCGCGCAGGAGCGGGCTCTCGCCGTCTACACCTCGCTGGTCGCCCACGGCGAGCGCGTGGTCGGCACCGGTGTGGTCGAGGCCGCCGACGTGGTCAACGCCGACATCGAGACCACCGAGGAGCCGAAGGCTGTCGAGGCTGCCCCGGCCCCGAAGCCGCGCAAGCGCGTCACCCGCCCGGCCACCGAGAAGTAGGGCCGGCGACAAGTAAGTAACGACCTGCGACTGATTGATCAGCGGGCCTCGGCGTCAGCCGGGGCCCGCGGCATAGACTGGCGGTCATGGCCTACAGCGCGACACCCATCTTCTACGACGACGTCGCGAGCCTCATCTCGTTCGCCGTCCTGATCCTGTCGTTGGTGGTGCAGGCAGTCGCACTGATCCACTGCGTGACCCAGCGCGGCGACGGATTCCAGGCCATCGGCACCCTGCCCAAGGGCGCCTGGCTGGCCATCCTCGCGGTCTGCATCATCCTGACGCTGCTCGGCGTCGGCGGCGGCGCCACCGGCCTGTTCGGCCTCATCGGCGTCGCGGCCGCCCTCATCTACCTGCTCGACGTCCGGCCCGGCCTGCGTGACCTGTCGGACGGCAAGGGCTTCTGGTGAAGCGCCTCCGCTGGCCGCCGCCTCCGGACGGCGGCCCGCGGAGCTCCGGCCCCGGGCCCAGCGCGCCCCGCAGCGGCCGGCCCACCCTGCCGATGCCGCCGACCCAGCTCATCGAGACCCCGCACGGCGGCCGGCTCGAACAGCTCGTCACCGGCGTCGGCGAGCCGGTCACCGTCTTCGCGCACGGGCTGGCCGGCGACATCGCCGGGACCCGCCCGCTGGGCAGCGGCGTCCTCGGCCGCCGGGTGTTCTTCCACTTCCGCGGGCACGGCCGCTCCGACGCACCGCCCGGCCCGTGGAGCTTCGCCGACCTCGCCGACGACCTGCGGGCCGTCGCCGACCGGGCCGGGGCGACCCGGGCGCTGGGCATCAGCATGGGCGCGGGCGCATTGTGCCGGCTGCTCGCGCAGTCTCCCGAGCGCTTCGAGCGGATCGTGCTCTATCTGCCCGCGCCGCTGGACGGCGTACGGCCGCCGGTGGCCGAGGCGCGGCTGGCCCGGCTGCTCACCGCGGTGGAGTCCGGCGAGGCCGCACTGGTCGCCGAGGCGGTCGAGCCCGAGCTGCCGCCGGCGGTGCGTAACACGCCGACGGGCTGGAGCTATCTGCGTCACCGCGTCGAGCAGCTGCTGACCGACGGGCTGGCCCCGGAGCTGGACACGCTGTGGCGTGCCCCCGCGGTGCCCGACGAGTCGGTGCTGGCCGCGTTCCGGGGCCCGGCCCTGGTGATCGGCTGTGTCGGCGACGACGTGCACCCGGTGTCGGTCGCGGAACGCCTGGCCGGCCTGCTGCCGGGTGCGGAGTTGCAGGTCTACGACAGGCCCACGCTGCTGTGGACCCATCGCAAGGAGCTGCGCGAGCGCATCTCGACCTTCCTGAACGCGGAGTGACTCAGCTGGTGAGCTTCTGCACCCGGTACTTCCAGCCGTTGTCGTTGCCGGCCCGGTCCACCGCCACGTAGTCGACCTCGAAGGAGTAGCCCTTCGAGAGGCCGGGCACCGGCACCTTCCAGACGCCCTTGGCGTCCACACCGCGCCAGGAGACGGCCGCGCTGGGGATCTTCGTCTTACCCGGGGTGTAGCGGACCCACTTACGGGTGGAGAAGTTGAAGTAGTAGTCCTTGGTGGCGGTCCACTTCCACAGCTGCACGCCGACCGAGTCCATGCCGATCTGGCCGTCCTTGGCCGTGCCCTGGATCGTCTTCCAGTACGAGGCCCGGGCCGGCTTGCGCGGCACCGTGAGCGTGCTGCTCGGGGCGGTGTAGTCGACCTTCACCGTGTACGCCCGGGTGGTCACCGGCGTCGTCTTGCCCTGGGCGTTCTCCAGGGTGATCCGCGCGGTGTGCGTGCCGACCGGGTAGTAGTGCGTCGTCGAGCCGGTGGTGGGGCCGAGCAGGCTGGTCTTGCCGTCACCCCAGTCCACCCACACCCGGGTCGCGGCGGCCGGGATGCCCGAGAGCAGCAGCTTGGCCGTGGCGCCGCCGTCCTCCCAGGTCCAGTTCGACGCCACGTTGAACTTGTAGCTGCCGATCGCGGTCGTCACCTGCACCGTCGTGGTGGCGTTGGTGATCGTCGCGGTGCCTTCGCCGTCGGTGTCCTTCAGCTGCACCTTGACCGGGTAGCTGCCGACCGCGGCGTACTTGTGGGTCGCCTTCCTGGCCTCGGCGGCCAGGGTCTGCACGGGCGAGCCGTCGCCCCAGTCGACCGTGCGCTCCGCGACCGATTCCGGGGTCTCGTCGACCAGCTCGCCCTCGGTCAGCGTGACCTGCTGACCGGTCCAGATGCTGGTGCTGTCCAGGGTGTAGGTGCCGGTCAGCCCGCCGGCGGCCCAGGCGGGCGAGCCGAGCAGACCCGCGCCGGCCACCGTGCCGGCCCCGAGCGCGAGGGTGAGCATCGCGGCGAGACCGCGAGGTCGTCCGGTATTCATGAATCTCCCCGTGGAAAAGTGCTCGCATTCGATGTGAGCCGATGGACAGTACCGGGCCGGATCGTCGTCGATCAAGCTGTTCCCGGGGCGGTACTTCGGGGCGAATCCGGCTACGCCGTAACTTTTCGGGCTGCTGATCCGGTGTTGAGGACGTGCGGTACTCCCCCAGATCCATCTTTTTCAGCGTCGTAGCCCTCGGCCTCCCGTTCGCCGTCACCGTCGGCTGGACCCTCGGTACGCCGCCCCCCGCCCCACCGCCGGTGAGCGCACCCGGCGGGGCCGGCGGGATCGGCGCCGCGCCACCCCCGAAGGCCACCACGGCGACCACCTCACCGGTGCTGGACTGGTCGCCCCGGCCGCCCGAGCCGGTGGCGGTGGAGTCCTCGCTGCCCGGTCTGCCCGGCGCGCCCGCCGCCAGTACGGCGCCGAGCGCGTCCACGCCGGCCGTCATCGTCACGTCCGGCTCACCGGATCCGACCCTGACGCTGCTGCCGCCGGTGCCCACGCCCACCCAGATCGTCAGCACGCCGCCGAGCCCGTCGGCGACGGTGCCGTCCGGCAGCGCCGCACCGGACTTCGGCCTCGGCGGAGCAGGGCTGGTCCGCAGGTCCTAAGCTCCCGCAACGTGGATGACACTCACCTGCGGTCCGCGGCCGGCCGGGGCGCCGCGGCGACCGGCGGCGCCGTACGCCGGTTCGCCACCGGGGCCGGCCTGCTGCCCCGGGGTCTCGGCCTGGTCCTGCGCAATCCGCGGATGCTCGGCCTCGGCCTGCTGCCCGCGGTGATCTCCGGCGTGCTGTACGCGGCCCTGCTGATCACCCTCATCGTCTTCATCGACGACCTGGCGGCCGGGGTCACCTGGTTCGCCGACGACTGGTCGGCCGCCGGGCGGGACGTGCTCCGGATCGTCGCGGGCGCGGCCCTGATCGGGCTCAGCGGCCTGATCGGCGTGCTCACCTTCACCGCGGTCACGCTGCTGATCGGCGACCCGTTCTACGAGAAGATCTCCGGGATGGTCGAGGACCGCTTCGGGGGTGTGCCGGACGAGGTCGAGGTGTCGCTGGGCCGTTCGCTGGCCCGGAGCCTGGTCGACTCGCTGCGCCTGATCGGCCTGTCGGTGCTCTTCGGCATCCCGTTGTTCGCGGCCGGTTTCATCCCGGTGGTCGGCCAGACCGTCGTCCCGGTGGTCGGCGGGGCGGTCGCCGGCTGGCTGCTGGCGGTGGAGCTGACCGGGGTCCCGTTCCAGCGTCGCGGGCGGCGGCTGCGGCACCGCCGGGCGGCTCTGCGCGGCGACCGGGCGACGGCGCTGGGTTTCGGCGTCGCGGTCTTCGCCTGCTTCCTCATCCCGCTCGGCGCCGTGCTGCTGATGCCGGCGGCGGTCGTCGGGGGCACGCTGCTCTCCCGCAAGGTGCTGGGCCTGCCGATCGAGGGCTGAGCACCCTCAGGCCGAGGCGCGCACCACCAGCTCGGTGGGCAGCACCACGGCGTCCGGGACGTCCTGCTTGTCGTTGACCAGGCCGAGCATCTGCCGGGCCATCGTGCGGCCCATGTCGACGATCGGCTGGCGGACCGTGGTCAGCGGCGGGTCGCTGAGCCGGCTGATCTCGAAGTCGTCGAAGCCGACCACCGCCACGTCCGCCGGCACCCGCCGGCCGGCGTCCTTGAGCGCCTGCAGCGCGCCGTGGGCCATCATGTCCGACGCCACGAACACCGCGTCGAGCTGCGGATCCTCGGTGAGCAGCCGGCGCATCGCGCGCAGCCCGGAGTCGCGGGTGAAGTCGCCGAAGGCCACGTGCTCGGTCAGCCCGGCGGCGCGCAGGGTCTCCTGGTAGCCGGTGAGCCGGTCGACGCCGGCGATCATGTCCTGCGGCCCGGCGATGGTGGCGATCCGGCGGTGGCCGGTGCTGATCAGGTGGCGCACGGCCTGGCCCACGCCGCCGACGTGGTCCACGTCGACGTAGGGGACCGGCAGCTCGGCCGGGGTCATCGGGCGGCCGCTGCACACCACCGGGATGCCGAGCCGGGCCAGGGCGCCGGGCAGCGGATCGGCGCCGTGCATCGAGGCGAACATGACGCCGTCGACGTGACCGGCCATCGCGTACCGCTCGACCCGGTCGTGGCTGGCGGCCGAGCCCGCCATCATCAGCACGAGCTGTTTGTCCGCCGCGTCCAGCTCCATGCTCACGCCGCGGATCACCGCGGGGAAGAACAGGTCGTCGGAGAAGACCCGGTTGGCGGTCTCCGGCAGGATCAGCGCGATCGACTCGGTGCGCTGCGTGACCAGGCTGCGGGCAGCCTGGTTGGGCACGTAGCCCAGCTCCGCGACGGCCTGGTGCACTGCCTCGCGGATCGCCACGGCGACCGTGGTCGACCCGTTGACGACGCGGGAGACGGTCGCCCTCGAGACGCCGGCGCGCCTCGCCACCGCCTCGAGGGTCGGTCGCTCCCGCGTCACCATCAGCTCACTCCCCGATCCGGCCCTGGTCGGTGAGACCGTTACGCCGGATCACCTCCTGGTACCACCGTGCGCTGTCCTTGGGCACCCGGCGCTGCGTGGTGTAGTCCACGTGCACGATGCCGAACCGCTTGGCGTACCCCTCGGCCCATTCGAAATTGTCCATCAACGACCAGGCGAAGTATCCCCGAAGGTCAACGCCGTGGGAAATGGCATCGAGGCAGGCGCGCAGGTGCCCGTCGAAATACTCGATCCGGTTGCTGTCGTGGATCTGCCCGTCCTCGGCCGGGCCGTCCGGGTACGCGGCGCCGTTCTCGGTGATCATCATGGGCGTACCGGGGTAGTCCCGGTGGATCCGGTCCAGCAGCCGGGTCAGCGCGGCCGGCTCGATCTGCCAGCCGATGTCGGTGATCGGGCCGACCGGCTTGCGGAAGGCGATGCCCTCGGTGCCGGGTGCGTCGGGCGAGGCCGGCTGGCCGGGCTTCGCCGAGACGTACGACGGGGTGTAGAAGTTGATCCCGAGCACGTCGATCGGCGCGTTGATGATCGCCTCGTCACCCTCGCGGATGAAGCTCAGGTCGGTGAAGCGGGCCATGTGCTCGCGCATGTCGTCCGGATACCGACCGCGCAGCAGCGGGTCGAGGAAGATCCGGTTGCTCAGGCCGTCCACGATCCGGGCGGCGTCGACGTCGCCCGGGTTGTTCTCGTCCAGCGGGAAGACGGCCGACGGGTTGAGGGTGATGCTGACGCTCTGCGCGCCGGCCTCCCGCAGCGCCCGCGCGGCCAGGCCGTGGCCGAGCAGCAGGTGGTGCACCGCCTTGAACGCCGACGCCGCGTCCCGGATGCCGGGAGCGTGGACGCCGCTGGCGTAGCCGAGATAGGCCGAGCACCACGGCTCGTTCAGCGTGGTCCAGGTGCGGACCCGGTCGCCGAGCCGGGCGTGCATGATCTGGGCGTACTCGGCGAAGGCCTCGGCGGTGTCCCGGACGGTCCAGCCGCCCCGGTCCTGCAGGCTCTGCGGCAGGTCCCAGTGGTAGAGCGTGACCACCGGGTCGATGCCCTTGCCGATCAGCTCGTCGGTCAGCCGGTCGTAGAAGTCCAGGCCCCGGGTGTTGACCGGGCCGGTGCCGTCGGGCTGGATGCGCGGCCAGGCGATCGAGTACCGGTACGAGGCCAGGCCCAGGTCGGCCATCAGCGCGACGTCCTCGACATACCGGTGGTAGTGGTCGCAGGCCACGTCACCGGTGTGCCCGGCGTGCACCCGGCCGGGCTCGCGACTGAACGTGTCCCAGATGGACGGGCCGCGCCCGTCCTCGTTCACCGCGCCTTCGATCTGGTACGACGCCGTTGCGGCGCCCCAGACGAAGCCGTCCGGGAACCGTACCCCCGATGCCAGCGGATCCTCGCTCGATTCCACCGAGACGGTTGCCGTCATCCTTCACCGCTCCCTGCATGATCCGCCGCTGCCGTGCCGGGCCGCGCCGACCGGTCTGATCAGCGGCGGGACTCTGACGGGCGACCGGAAGCGATCGCCCTTAACCGGTACAGCGTAGAGCCATTCACCTTTCCGGGAGCTATCCGAAAGTTGCGGAATCCCGTTCGGGGGACGAGATGCTCAACCGGCCTGCAATGCGCTGAACAGGCGACGGTCGCCGGTGACGACCAGATTGTCCGGATCGATCCGGCCCATCAGAGCCAGCAGAAGGTCACTGGCCGTGCCGCTGGCCTCGGCCCGCGCGTGGTGGTCGTCGCTGTCGAGGATGGTGCCGGTGTCGAGCAGCGCGATGCCCGCGCCGCGGAGCCGGACGAACCATTCGTAACTGGCGTCGGTGGCCACCAGGTGCACAACGCCGTGCAGGTCGGTGGGGCCCTTGCGGCGGCCGGCGGGCAGCCAGGTGTCGAGCACCTCGTTGACCCCGTCGGCGGCGAGCTTGGTCTCGATCGGGGTGGCCCGGCCGGCCGCGGACTCGGCGTCCCAGCGGTGCACGGAGACCTCGTGGGCGATCCGGCGCTGCCAGAAGCCGGCCTTGCGGGCCTGGGCCGGCCAGGTCCAGCTGGGGAAGTCCGGGTCGAGCGCGTCGAGGGTCTCGATCGTGCCGGTCAGCTCCCGGCGCAGGCCGTCGAGGGCCTCCGGCCACGGGGGCCGCGGCTCGGGGACGACCCGGTCGGCGGGCCGGTCGACCACGCCGCGCGGCGTCAGCTCACGCACCCAGTGCAGCAGCACGGTGAGGTGCTCGGTGAGATCGGCGACCGTCCAGCCGGGACACGAGGGCACGACGGCGTCGGGACCCGTCTCGGTGACGGCGTCCTGGAAAGCCGGCCCGTCCGCGCGCAGGGCGGCGAGCCAGAAGTCCTTGGTCGCGTGCAGCCTGTTCATCAGCCTTCTCCCGCTCGAGGAGGTCCACCGGTTCCCACCCCGGGCCCGCGGCCTAGGGTGAACGTCGTGCCTGACGTTAGTGCTGACCACCCAACCGACGCATCCGCTGCGCATGCCAGTTCGCTGGGGGCGTACACGACGCTACGCCTCGGCGGTCCGGCAAGCACGTTGACCGTGGTGTCCGAACCGGACGAAGCGGTGTCAACCGTACGGGGTGCTGCCCGAAAGGGGCAACCGGTCCTGGTCCTCGCGGGCGGGAGCAACGTCGTGATCTCCGACGAGGGGTTCCCCGGGACGGTGCTGCTGCTGCGCACCCGGGGCGTCCGGCTGATCGACCGGGACGCCCGCGGCGCGCTGGTCCGGGTGGCCGCCGGTGAGCCCTGGGACGACCTCGTCGCGGACACCCTCGAACGGGGGATGTCCGGCCTGGAGGCGCTCTCCGGCATCCCGGGCTCGGCCGGCGCGACGCCGATCCAGAACGTGGGCGCGTACGGCCAGGAGGTCGCGCACACCATCGAGGCGGTGCACGTCTACGACCGGCACGAGGACGAGATGCGGGTGCTGTCGCTGCCGGAGTGCGGTTTCGCGTACAGGTCGAGCATTTTCAAGCACAGCGACCGCTGGCTGGTCCTCGACGTCGACTTCCGGCTCGCCGAGTCGGCGGAGTCGGCGCCGATCCGCTACACCGAGCTCGCCCGGCACCTCGGGGTCGAGGTCGGTGAGCGGGTCAGTGCCGCGCGGGTCCGCGAGACCGTGCTGAAGCTGCGCGCGAGCAAGGGCATGGTGCTCGACCCGGAGGATCCGGACACCCGCTCGGTCGGCTCGTTCTTCACCAACCCGGTGCTGTCCGCCGAGGAGTGGGCCCGGGTGCAGGACCGGCTGGTCGACGCGGGCGAGCCGCCGAGCTGGCCGGCCCCGAACGGCACGGTCAAGGTGCCGGCGGCCTGGCTGATCGAGAAGGCCGGCTTCGCCAAGGGGTACGGCGGCAGCACGGTGGCCATCTCGTCGAAGCACACCCTGGCCCTGACCCACCGCGGCGGCGGCACCACGACGGCCCTGCTGGAGCTGGCCCGCGAGATCCGTGACGGCGTACGGGACCGGTTCGGTGTCGTCCTGCATCCCGAACCGGTCCTGATCAACTGCTCGCTCTGACGGCTCAGCGCCAGCCGAAGACCTGCGTCCAGTAGTAGGTGCCGTTCACGGCCTGCTGCACACCGGCGCCGAACGACTTCACGTCGCAGTTGAGGATGTTGCGGCGGTGCGGCGGGCTGGCCATCCAGGCGGCCATCACCTCGGCCGAGCTGGAGAAGCCGTAGGCCACGTTCTCCGCTGCCACGGCGTGGTAGCCGGCCGCCCGCGACCGGGTCAGGAAGGTCGAGCCGCGCCAGCCGAAGTGGCCGAAGTCCCCGGTGGCCGCCATGTAGTGGCTCTGCCGTACGGACGCGACGGTCAGTTCCTCGTCCACGGTGAGCGCCGGGCACCCGTTCCGGACCCGTTCCTCGTTGGTGAGCGTGACCACCTCGGCCCCGAGAACCTGTGAGGTCGTCGGGGCGGTCCGCGCCGGGCCGGTCGCGGGGATCGCGGTGACGGCGTGCGCCGGCGCGGCGGTCAGCCCGAGCAGGGCGATCGGCGCGGCCGCGACAAGGGCGAGACGACGTACGGATTCCAACAAGGTGCTGCCTCCCGGTCCACGGCCGGGCGCCTGTCGCCCGGCATCGTAATCGGACCGGCTTTTTGGAGGTACGTCCCTTCTTTGACCGTTTCCGGGTGGCCGGTGCGAGGTCTGTGTCAGTCTGAGGGGATGGTCAGGGGAAGCCCGATCTCGGCACCGGCGCCCGTTTCGGGGGCGAAGGTCAGCCGGACCGAGCCGCCGTGCCGGGCCGCGATGGCCTCCGCCAGCAGCATCCAGACGGCGGTGCTGCGCCGCCGGTGCGGCGGTTCCGGAGTGGCCAGCATCCCGGCCATCAGGTGCTCGTCGGTGAGCTGCTCGGCCTGCCGCGCGGTGACGTGCACGGTCCAGCCTTCGGCCCCGGCCTCGGCGCTGACCGTGGCTGACCGGTCGGCGGCTCCGCTGGCCACTGTGCCGACCACCGCATAGAACAGGTCCCGCAGCAGCGAGGCGTCCGCCGACAACGCCGGCCCGGTGCCCGCCCGCACCGTCGCCGCGGTGTACGGCTCCCGGCTGGCCAGCAGCTCGGCGGCCTCCCGGATCAGCGCGCCGAGGTCCACCGGGGTCGGCCGCAGTTCCAGGTCCCCGGTCTGCAGCCGGGTCACCAGCATCAGGTCCTCGACCAGGGTGAGCATCCGGTCGGTGTTGCGCCGTACGGCGGCCAGCGCCACCGAGCGTTCGGCCGGGGCCAGGTCGTCGGTGTCGAGGCTCTCGGTGAACGACGCGATGGTGGTCAGCGGCGTCCGCAGCTCGTGCGAGATGACGGTGAGGAAGCGGGGCTGGAGCGCGCCGCCCGACAGGGTCGGGGTCGCGGGAGCGGGAGCGGGGCTCATCGGTTGTCCACCGATCGGCCCCGGAAGCGGAAGCGCACGCTGAACTATAACTTTCCGTATATGAACCGACACGTCACGCTATCGTGGTTTTGGACATTTCATCTTCGCCGCCCGCGGTCGCGGGGGGCGCAAGCAAGACGCTGACCGATGCCGGGCATGTGCCGTGCCGGCCCGGGCAGCCGCGTCTGGCGACGCAGCGTTGGGGGGTCATGGTGGTGGGAGCATGAGCAGGCTGCTCGTGGTCGAGGACGACCCGGACATCGCGCTGGCCCTGCGGCTGCTGTTCAGCCGGGCCGGCTACGAGGTGGCGCACGCCGGTGACGGCCGTACCGGTCTGAAGGAGGCCTACGCCGAGCATCCCGACCTGGTCGTGCTCGACGTCGGCCTGCCGGAGATGGACGGCTGGCAGGTGCTCGAACGGCTGCGGGACGTCTCGGACGTCCCCGTGCTGGTGCTGACCGCGCACGGCCAGGAGGCCGAGAAGGTACGCGGGCTGCGCGGCGGCGCCGACGACTACCTCACCAAGCCGTTCGCCAACAATGAGCTCCTGGCCCGGGTCGAGGCCCTGCTGCGCCGCTCGAACGGCGCACAGAACAGTTGGGCCAGCCAGATCTACGACGACGGCCTGGTGCACCTGGACCCGACCAAACGCCGGGTCTACGTCAAGGGCGACGAGAAGCGCCTCACCCCGACCGAGTTCCGGCTGCTCAACGCGCTGGTCCGGCACGCGGGCGCGGTGCTGAGCCCGAACCAGCTGCTGACCCAGGCCTGGGACGACCCGACCGGCATCGGCCAGGAACGGGTCAAGTTCGCGGTCCTGCGGCTGCGCCGCAAGCTCGGCTGGACGGATCCCGAGGATTCCCCGATCGAATCCGTGCGCGGCTTCGGTTACCGCTATCGGCGGCCGGGTGGTGACAGCTGAGCCCGCGGCGGTAGCAGTCCTGGTGTCCTCAGGTGAGGAGCCAGGAGGTCGATGAGCAGCATGGGAACCGAGCAGGAGGTAGTCCGTGGAAGACCTTGGCGAGATCGTCGGCGAATTCCTGATGGAGAGCCACGAGAACCTGGATCAGATCGACCGGGATCTCGTCGCCCTCGAACAGGAACCGGGATCGCGTGATCTGATCTCACGCATCTTCCGGGCCATCCACACGATCAAGGGAACGAGTGGATTCCTGGCCTTCAGCCGGCTCGAGACACTCGCCCACGCCGGCGAGTCGCTGCTCTCGCGGCTGCGGGACGGGGTCCAGCCGGTCACGCCGACCACGATCACGACCCTGCTGGCCACGATCGACGGGGTCCGGTCGCTGCTGGAGGCCATCGAGCAGGACGGCAACGAGGGTGACGTCGACGTCGACAGCATCATCACCGCCGTACACGCGCAGATGAACGCGCCCGAGGCCGCCGCACCGGCGGCGCCCGCCGCGGCCGCCGAGCCCGCCGAGGAGCCGGAGCCGCTGGAGGAGAAGCCCGTGCGTGCGGCGCCCGAGCCCGTGGAGGGGCAGCGGAAGCCGCTCGGCGAGATGCTCGTCGAGTCCGGCGCCGCGGCGCCCAGCGATGTCGGCTCCGCCTTGCAGCAGCAGCTCGAGGGGGACGAGCGCAAGCTCGGCGCGATCCTGCTGGAGGAGGGCAAGGCCCAGCCCGCCGCGGTCAACGAGGCGTTGCAGCAGCAGGCCCCGAAGCGCAGCGTCGCGGACAGCGCGATCCGGGTCGACGTCGACCTGCTGGACGGCCTGATGAACCTGGTCGGTGAGCTGGTGCTGGCCCGCAACCAGCTGGTCCGCGGCGTGATGGAGACCGGCGACTCCGGCCTGGTCCGCGTCGCCCAGCGACTCGGCATGATCACCAGTGAGCTGCAAGAGGGCATCATGAAGACCCGGATGCAGCCCATCGAGCACATCTGGTCCAAGCTGCCCCGGGTCATCCGGGACCTCAGCCAGTCGCTCGGCAAGCAGGTCGAGCTGGTGATGGAGGGCAAGGAGACCGAGCTCGACCGCAGCCTGCTGGAGGCCGTCAAGGACCCGCTGACGCACCTGGTGCGCAACGCGGTGGACCACGGCATCGAGGAGGCCGACAAGCGGGTCGCCGCGGGCAAGCCGGCCGTCGGCACGCTGACGCTGCGGGCGTACCACGAGGGCGGGCACGTCGCGGTCGATGTGGCCGACGACGGCGCCGGCATCGACGTGGACCGGATCGCCGCGAAGGCGATCGAGAAGGGTCTGCTGCGCCCCGAGCAGGTCGCCACGATGGACAAGCGCGAGATCATGGCGATGGTCTTCCAGCCCGGCTTCTCCACCGCCGCCAAGGTGACCAACGTGTCCGGCCGCGGTGTCGGCATGGACGTCGTCAAGACCAACATCGAGCGGATCGGCGGCGCGGTCAGCGTCGACTCGACGCTGGGCGAGGGTACGGTCTGGCGCCTCACCATCCCGCTGACCCTGGCCATCATCCAGGCGCTGACCGTGGACTGCGGCGACCAGCGCTACGTGGTGCCGCAGGTGGCCGTGCTGGAGCTGGTCTTCATCGACGGCCAGTCCACGAAGATCGAGTACGCCTCCGGCGCGCCGGTCTACCGGCTGCGCGGCAAGCTGCTCCCGTTGGTCCGCCTGGACCGGACGCTCGGCCTCAACGTCGGCGGCGACCAGGGTGTCTACATCATGGTGCTGCACGCTGACGGCCGCCGCTTCGGCCTGGTCGTGGACCGCGTCCTGAACACCGAGGAAGTCGTGGTCAAGGCGCTCAACAGCAGGTTCAAGGACATCGGCCTGTACGCCGGCGCCACCATCCTGGGCGACGGCAAGGTCGGCCTGATCCTCGACGTCTCGTCGCTGGCCCGGCGCTCGCAGCTGACCGCCGAGTCCGACCGGGGAAACCTGGTCGGCACCTCGCGGGCCAGTGGCGGACCGGCCAACGGCGAGCGCCTGCTGGTCACGGCCGTCGGGGAACGCCGGGTGGCGATCCCGCTGGACGCGGTGACCCGGCTCGAGGAGTTCCCGCGGGACCGCATCGAGCACGCCGGTTCCCGCGAGGTCGTGCAGTACCGGGGCCAGATCCTGCCGCTCGTGCGCCTGTCGCACCTGCTCGGGGCGTACAGCGAGGTGGAGGAGGGCGACACCGTGTCCGTGGTCGTCTACAGCGAGGGCGAGCGCAGCGTCGCGCTGGTCGTCGACCGGATCGTCGACATCGCGGAGAACTCCACGACGGCGCGCCGCGAGGCGGAGGAGGACGGCCTGATCGGCACCGCGGTCATCCAGCAACGGGTGACCGAGCTGCTGGACGTGCGCCGGGCCATCCTGGCCGCCGATCCGAACTTCTACACCGAGGTGGCCGACGAGATGCTGGTGGAGGCCTGACATGGCGAGTCGTCAGTTCGCCACCTTCGAGGTGGCCGACCAGCTGTTCGGGGTCGAGGTGCACACGGTGCAGGAGGTGCTCTCCTACAACGAGTACACCCCCGTACCGCTGGCTCCGCCGGCCGTCGGCGGCCTGTTCAACCTGCGCGGCCAGGTGATCGCCGCGGTCGACCTGCGGGTGCAGCTCGGCCTGGTCCGCCAGGCCATGCAGGGCCCGGTGATGAACGTGATCCTGCGCGGCGACGGCGAGCCGGTCAGCCTGCTCGTGGACCGCATCGGCGAGGTCGTCGACCTCGACGACGAGGCCTTCGAAGGCCCGCCCGACACGCTCAGCGGCCCGACCCGGGAGCTGGTCACCGGCACCTTCAAGATGGACGGACGGCTGATGCTGGCCCTGGACGTGAACCAGGCCGTCGACACCTATCGAGCCACCACCTGATGTACAGCCTCGTCAGCGCCCCCGTCCTCGGCTTCGACCTGACCCGCCTCGGTGGCGGGTCGGCGACCGCCGAGGTGCTGCTGCGCGCCCTGCGCCTCAGCGTCGGGGACCTGCCGGTGCTGGCCGAGCGGTTGCCCGACGAGGGTGTCCGCGGGCCGCTCTGGGTCGAGGTGGAGAGCGCGGCCCGCAAGATGCCGACGCTCAAGGGTCTCAAGGCCGACGACCCGGCCAGCTCGCTGGCGCTGGTCGAGCGGGCCCCGATCGGGTCGGTGGACTCGCTGCTCACCTGCCTGCGCTACGACGTGATGGCCTGGACCTGGCAGGGCGCCGGGCGCGACGCCAAGCAGAGCGAGGACGCCGCCTCGGCGACGGCCCTGCTCTGCGACGCGGCCGTGGCCAGCTATCTGCGGGAGGTGCTGGACGACTC
This sequence comes from Actinoplanes sp. CA-051413, assembly GCF_050955795.1. Classification (NCBI taxonomy): domain Bacteria; kingdom Bacillati; phylum Actinomycetota; class Actinomycetes; order Micromonosporales; family Micromonosporaceae; genus Actinoplanes; species Actinoplanes sp. CA-051413. The sequence continues at coordinate 9,363,100 of NZ_CP192100.1, read as the reverse complement.
GACCCGCCGGATGCTCGGCGCCGGCTGGGTGTCCGCGCTGCGCAAGCTGCCCGCGGGCAAGCCGATCGACCTGGGCCCGCACCACTACGCGGTGTCGGCCCTGCTGGACCGGCTGCGTTCGATCCGGGCGAACGACCTGGCCCGGCTGCTGCAGTCCGCGGAGGACGCCCGGCGCAACGCCGGCGGGTGGTCCCCGGCGGTGCACTCGGCGTCCTGGGCGGCGTACCTGTCCGACCGGGTCCGGACCGCCGCGGCCGCCCAGATGCTGCTCGTGCAGGCGATCGACACGGCGGCGATTCCGCTGGCCGATCGCGCGGGCGGGGTGTGGAACATGCTCAGCGGCGCGGTGCAGGCCCTCGTCGTCCGGGACCTGCTGGACACCGCCACGGCCCACCGGCTGCTCGCGCCGGTGGTCGCGGCGCTCGGCCCGGCGTGGCTCGGGTGAAGGGCGCGGTGATTTCATGATCAAAGTCCTGGTCGTCGACGACTCCGTGGTCGTCCGCCGGCTCATCGTGGACTCGCTGACCGGCGCGCCCGGCATCGAGGTGGTCGGCACCGCCGCCAACGGCCTGCTGGCCCAGGCGAAGATCGATCAGCTCAAGCCGGACGCGGTCACCATGGACATCGAGATGCCGCAGATGAACGGCATCGAAGCCGTGCGTGAGCTGCGCAAGCGGCACAAGCAGCTACCGGTGATCATGTTCAGCACGCTGTCGGCCGCCGGGGCGAGCGCGACGCTGGAGGCGCTGTCCGCCGGTGCCACCGACTACGTGATGAAGCCGAGCAACGTCGGGTCCATTGCGGAATCCATCGCGGCTGTGCGCGAGCAGCTCGTACCGAAGATCCATGCGCTGGCCGGCCGTCGCCCGCCACCCGGCCCGCCGGCCCGGCCCGGCCCGACGCCGGGCCGGCCAGGACTGAGCCCACCGCCCGCCGGACGGCCCGGCGGACCGGTGCCCGGTCGTCCCGGTCTGGCGCCGCTGCGGCCCGCCGGTCCCGCGGCAGCCGGTCCGGCCCGCCCGGTACGCCGCGCGGGCGCACCCGGCCGTGTCGACATCCTGGCGATCGGCTCCTCGACGGGCGGCCCGGACGCGCTCACCAAGGTGCTGCAGGCGCTGCCCGCCGACCTGCCGGTGCCGATCGTGGTCACCCAGCACATGCCGCCGGTCTTCACCCGGATGTTCGCCGAGCGCCTCGACCGCAGCACCTCGCTGCGCGTCGTCGAGGCGGGCGACGGCATGGAGCTCGCGCCCGGCACCGTCTACATCGCTCCCGGCGACAAGCACCTCGTGCTGCAACGCCGGAGCACCGCGACGCTGACCCAGCTCAGTGGCGCGCCGCCGGAGAACTCGTGCCGTCCGGCGGTCGATGTGATGTTCCGTTCGGTGGCCGCGCTCTTCGGAGCCTCGGCGTTCGCCACGGTGCTGACCGGCATGGGATACGACGGACGGGGTGGTGCGAAGGTGCTGCGTGAGGCAGGTGCCGAAATCCTGGCGCAGGACGAGGCCAGTTCCGTGGTCTGGGGCATGCCCGGTGCCGTGGTCGGCGCGGGGCTGGCGGACGAGATCCTGCCGCTGGACCGGATCGCGGCCGCACTGATCCAGCGGGTCCAGACCGGTCGCGTCGCGCGTCCGACGGCGGTGACCCGATGACCCTTTCGGCCTCCGACTTCGCGTTCGTCTCGGCCCTGGTCCGCCGGGAGGCGGCCATCGTCCTCGCTCCGGGCAAGGAGTACCTGGTCGAGGCGCGGCTGATCCCGGTGGCCCGGCAGGTGGGCGCGGCCAGTGTGGCCGAGTTCCTGGCCAATATGCAGCGCCGGCCCAACCCGGAGGACCAGCGCCGGATCATCGACGCGCTGACCACCAATGAGACGTCGTGGTTTCGGGACCGGGAACCGTTCTCCGCGCTGACCGACGTGGTGCTGCCCGAGCTGGTCCGCGCCCGGGGGACGAACCGCAAGCTGCGGCTGTGGTCGGCGGCCAGCTCCAGCGGTCAGGAGGCGTACAGCCTCGCGATCACGTTGCAGGAGAACCTGCCGGCGGGGTGGTCGTACGAGATCATGGGCAGTGACATCTCCACCGAGATGATCAAGCGGGCCGAGACGGCCGAGTACAGCCAGGTCGAGGTCAACCGGGGACTGCCCGCGACCCAGCTGGTCCAGTACTTCGAGCGGGCCGGCGCGCACTGGCGGGTCACCCCGGGACTGCGGCGCAACGTGTCGTTCAAGTTGATGAACCTCACCGCGCCCCTGCCGGCGTTGCCGCCGTTCGACGTGATCTTCCTGCGCAACGTGCTCATCTACTTCGACGTCGCGACGAAGAAGTCGGTGCTGCGCAACGTCGCCCGGCTGTTGCGGCCGGACGGCTGGCTGTTCCTCGGAGCCGCCGAGACGACGATCGGCATCGACGACAACTACGAACGGGTGGCGGCCGGCCGGACCTCTGCCTACCGAGTGCGGAGCGCGGTGCCGGCCGGTACCGCGAGGAAGGGGTGAGCTGCGGTGCGTGCCATGGTGATCGACGATTCCCGGGCGATGCGGATGATTCTCAAGCGCATCGTCGCCAAGCTGAACTTCGAGGCGGTCGAGGCCGGTGACGGCCAAGAGGCCCTCGATCTGCTGGCCACGATGTCCGAGGTGCCGGAGCTGGCCCTCATCGACTGGAACATGCCCAACATGAACGGGCTCGAGTTCGTGACGAAGGTGCGGGCCGAACCCCGGCTGCGCGAGATGACGCTGGTCATGGTCACGACCGAGAGCGAGCAGAGCCAGATCGTCCGGGCCCTCGCCGCGGGCGCCCACGAATATGTGATCAAGCCCTTCACCGAGGGCGCGATGATCGAAAAGCTGGCCCTGCTGGGCCTCGTCCCGACCGGAGCGAACTCATGAGCGAACCCGTGGTGACTGAGGGAGACCTCGCCGAGATGGCGGAGCAGGTGTGGGTCTCGTACCTGGACCCCGAGGGGGTCAGCCCGCTGGTGCCGCACGGTGACGTGAAACAGGTGTCGGAGGTGCACTCGACGGTGTCGATCACCGGCTCCTGGCACGGCCACCTGGTCTACGCGTCCTCGCAGAACGCCGCCCGGAAGGCCGCCGCGGCCTTCCTCGCCATGGAGCCCGACGAGGTCGCCCAGGAGGACATCTCCGACGTGCTCGGCGAACTGGCCAACATCGTCGGCGGCAACGTCAAGGCGATGCTGCCGGCCGGCTGTTTCCTGTCGCTGCCGACGGTGGTGCTGGCGCCCGACACGGCCTCGTACTACCCGGCAGCCGAACGGATCAGCGGCCTGTACGGCATCTGGGACGGCGAGCCGGTGTCCATCTCGATGTGGCAGAGCGTGAAGCAGGAGGCAAGCGCATGAAGATCCTGATCGCGGACGACAGCCGGGTGATGCGCCAGATCGTCACCCGGACCCTGCGGCAGGCCGGTTTCGGCGACCACGACCTGGTCGAGGCGGCCGACGGGAAGCAGGCCGTGGACATGGCGGTCGCCGAGAAGCCGGACCTGGTGATCTCGGACTGGAACATGCCGGAGATGACCGGCATCGAGGTGCTGCAGCAACTGCGGGCAGCCGGCAACAACGTGAAGTTCGGTTTCGTGACCTCGGAGTGCACGGCCGAGATGCAGCAGGCGGCGGAGGCCGCCGGTTCCGCTTTCTTCATCGTCAAGCCGTTCACTGCGGAACGTTTTGACGAGGTCTTCTCTCCTATTTTGGGATGATATAGCTATGTCTGACACCTCGGTTATCCCCGTCGCCCTCACCGTTCGCAATCTCTTCGAGGACCTGCTCGGCCGCGACGTCAACGTCTCGCCAGGCGACCCCATGACCGCCGCCGACCTGCCCACCGCCGTGATCGCCGTCTACGCGGACACGTCGCAGCAGCTCTACGCGGTCCTGGGCATGCAACTGGCGCTGGCGGCCAACGCCGGCGCCGCCCTGGGCCTGCTCCCGGCCGGCGCCGCGGAAGACAGCATCGAGGAGAAGAAGCTCTTCCCGAACCTGGCCGAGAACGTCTTCGAGCTCTGCAACGTGCTGACCAGCCTGCTCAACCGCGAGGGCGCCCCGCACGTGAAGCTCTACCAGGTGATCTACCCGGGCATGGACATCCCGAACGACGCCCGTGCGCACCTGCTGGCCCTGGGCAAGCGCCTGGACCTGACCGTCGAGGTGGCCCGCTACGGCAAGGGAAAGTTGTCGCTCTCTCTCGTCTAGGCAGCGGCGCGGGGATCCACTTGCTCGGCACTCACGAGCAGATCCCCGCGCCGGAAACGGTCAGCTCTGGGTGCGGCCGCTGCTCCAGCCCATGCTGGACGTCTGGCAGCGCGGCGCGTTCGGGCGGCACACCGCCGGGATCGCGCCGGCCGAGCTGGCCGCGGTGGCCCGTGACGTGCTGGGCGCCCGGACCCTGACGCGACCCGAGCTCGGCCGGGCGCTGGTCCGGCGGTGGCCGGAGTGCGATCCGCAATGGCTGGCTCGGTCCGTGCAGGGGCTGCTGCCGATCGTGCATCCCGCGCCCGACGGCACCTGGGGCCGGCGGGGCGCCACCCCTTCGCGCACGCCGAGCGACTGCTGGGGCGCCCGCTGGAGATCCGGGACGTCCAGGAACTCGTCCGGCGTTATCTGGCCGCGTTCGGTCCCGCGTCGGCGCGGGACATGCAGGCATGACCCGGCTGCGCGAGGTCTTCGAGGCGTTGCGCCCGCGGCTGCGCGTCTTTCGCGATGACTCCGGCGTCGAGCTTTTCGACCTGCCGGACGCGCCGCGCCCGGGAGCGGACGTGCCGGCACCCGTACGGTTCCTGCCCGGCTTCGACAATGTGCTGTTCGGTCACGCCGACCGGTCCCGCATCGTGGCCGCCGAGCGGCGTCCGTACCTGGTGGCGGACGCCGCGCTGACGGTCGACGGGATGGTGCGGGGCCTGTGGAAGATCAGGGCCGGGGTGCTGGAGGTGCGGCTGTTCGCCCCGCTGAGCGCGGCGGAACGTGCCGAGGTGTGCCGGGAAGGTGCCGAGCTGTCACGGCTGGCCGGCGTCGACCCGGCCGTTCGTCTCGTGCGGCTCTGACGCCATCCGCTGTGTAAGCGTCATTCCCGGCACGTACGCCAGCCCCCGGCCGGGCCGCAGCCGGCTCGCGGCCCGGCTCAGACCGCGCCGGGCCGGGACCAGCCGCTGTGGAGCCGCGGTCCAGCCGTAGCGCAGCAGTTCGGCCGGGGCCGGGCGGACCGTGCCGGACACCTCGTACCCGCTGGCCACGAGCCGGGACCCCAGCGCCGCCTCGCACAGGGCGATCTCCTCCGGGTCGAGCCGGGTCTGCCAGCTCTGCACCCGCTGGGTGGTCACCGGGGCGTGGGTCAGCGCGTGCCAGGTCTTGAACGAGGGCACCGCCACCTGCGCCACCGCGGACGGCTCGGCCATCGCCGGGTGGTACTCCTCGCCCAGGTACGCGCACATGGCGGCAAGCCGGCCGTGCGGATCGGCCACCAGGTCCTCGTAGCGCACCTCGTGCCACTGCCGCGGTCCCAGGCGCCGGGCGGCCCGGCGGGCATCGTCGACGGCCCGGGCCCACGCCGCGACCGTCGCGTAGATGTCCTTGCGGTGCCAGGACATCTCCTTCAGCGAGGCCACGCAGTCCCGGCCGTCGCGGACGATGTTGATGAACTGCGCGTCTGGGAAGAGCCGCAGCAGGATGTCGATGTTGTGCAGGTAGGCCGGTCGCTTGTCGCCCCAGCGCGGTTTGCCGAAGCGGGCCGCGTACTGCTGGAAGACCGTGCCCAGCGCGGAGCCGAGCGTGCCCGGCCCGGCGGTGATCCGCTCGGCCACGTCCTCGGCGTCGAGGCCGAGGTCGCAGAAGCGGGTCTCCTGGTGGTCGACGATCCGGCGGGCCAGGGCGCGCCGGTTGGCCGGCACCGCCAGGTCGCCGAAGTCGCGGCGCTCGCGGTACACGCTCAGCACGAACCGGGTCTCGGGCGGGATCGCGATGCGGGGGTGGGCGTGCAGCATGAGCTGCAGCATCGTGGTGCCCGAGCGCGGGCAGCCGACGACGATGACCGGGCGGTCAGCGGGCACAGTTCACCTCCGGTGGGCAGTCGAGCACCGGAGGTAACATATGCCAACAAAACGGAATTGTTAACGAACGGTCAAGGCGTGTCGTGAATCCCCGCAGAGCCCGACGAATCGGGCGATCCCGGCGTCGGCATCGTGGGTGTGCCCGGCTCCTCCGTCCTGCCGTACCCGGCGGTGACGAAACGCAGGCCGGCGAGCAGGACCGCGGCGATCGGCACGGCGATGAGGAAGCGGATCAGCACCTGGCTGATGTCGACCTCGTCGGTGAGATAGCGGTACAGCGCCGGTGCGCTCATCAGCAGCGCGAACAGCAGGACGGAGGGACGGATCACGGACTACCTGCCCCGGGCGGGCCGCCGCGGGAGAGCGGCCATCGGCACCACGTCCGCGGCGATCCGGGCGCACAGCATCGCGGCCCAGGCGTGCGGGGTGGCGGGCTTGCCGTCCAGCGAGACGATCGGCAGGTCCAGGCCCAGCACGGTGGCCGGGTCCGAGGTGATGTCGACGCTGTGCACCACCAGCGCCTCCACCTCACCGAGCGTCCGCAGGTGCCGGGCCGTGTCGGCGGTCTTGCGGGTCGCGTCGACGACCGCCCACACCGCCGTGGCGCCCAGCGCGTCGCACATGTCGCTGACCCAGATCGGGTCCGTCCCGCCGACCGGTGCGTCGACCACCACGATCCAGGCGTGGTCGGCGCTCTGCAGCCGTTCCGCCTTGCCCGCGGCGGCGGGCGGGTCACCGAGCACCCGCGAGGAGTGCATCCCGGTGCCGGCCGCGGTGGGCCCGCCCAGCATCAGGTGCGCCTGGTCGATCCCGGCCTGCTCGCAGAGCTTGCGGCCGATCGGCAGGGCGTGGTCCAGATCCCCGCACAGCACCAGGATCTCGCCGGGTGCGTCCGGCACGGGCGGTGCGCCGGGCCGCGACGCCAGCACGCTGAGCACCCCGGCGTACGTGTCCCCGCCGACGATCTGCGCGGCCATCTCCTCCGGCATGCCGACCTTCATCAGGTTCAGCTGCACCGGATCGCCCTGGAACTGCCGCAGCACCGCCGGCGGCTGAGCCGTCGTCGTCGCGTGCACAGTCGGCGCCGGTGCGGTCGCCGGCACCCCCAGCCCGAGCCCGGCCAGCGTCTCGGCCAGCCCGTTGCCGGCCGGCGCCGGCGAGGTCGGCACCAGCCCGTACGCCGCGGCGGCGGTACGCGGCGGCGCCGGATTCTGCGCGGCCCGGTTGGCGGCGGCGTTCGTCGGGAAGGCCGGCGCGTCGTTCACCCCGAGACCACCCATGAGCTCCGCCAGCGACGGTACGGGCGGCAGCGGCCGCGTGCTGCCGGAGCCGCCGCCGTTGACCGGGGAGCCGGTGGCCTGGGCCGGGCGGAACGGCCGTACCGTCGGGCCGTCCGGCCGGTCCTCCTCGGTGGCCTTGGGACGTGGCCCCGGCCGGCCCCACGGGTTGGTGTCGGCCTTGTCCAGGCCGGCCATCAGCTCCGCGAAAGCGGCGCCCGGATCGGCCGCGGCCCGCCCGGCCGCGCCCGGCTGACCGGCACCCAACTGGCCGCCCAGCTGACCGGCACCCGGCCCGGGCCGGCCGACTGCGGCTTCGGCGTCCCCCATCCCCGCGTCCCGACCGGTCAGCCGGTCCGTGACGGTCGGGCCGTCCGGCGCGATCCGGTCCCGGGACTCGGCGCGGGCCAGCAACTGTTCCAGCGTCTGTGGCGGCTCCTCGGCCGCCGGTGGCCGGCGTGGTACATCACGTTCGTCGGCGTCCGGCACTTCGACCGACAGCTCGTAGTGCTGCTTGGCGAAGAAACCGCCGAAGCCACCGCTACGGACCTTGTCGGCCGAGATGATCCGGACCGATGAGCCGTACTCGTCGCGCACCTGCGCCAGCAACGGCTCGATGGCCGGCCCCTCAAGCAGCACCCGCGTAGGCACCGTTCACCACCCCCATGGTCTCGATCTGTGCGGTGGAACCAGAGATCTCGGAATAGGACAGCACCTGCACCCGGCGGGAACCCGCGCGCAGGAGACGCATCAGTGGCAGCCGTAGCTGCGGTGAGCAGGCCAGCACCGGGGTGATGCCCTGCTGTTCGGCGGCTTCGACCAGCCGGCCCGCCTCGGTGACCATGGCCTCGGCCCGCATGCCGTCGATCGCCATGAAGGCACCGGTCTCGCTCGGGCGCAGCGACTCGAGCAGGCCCTGCTCGAGCATCGGCTCCAGCGTGATGACGGTGAGCCGGCCGCCGGCCGCGTACTGGGCGGCGATGGCCGGGCCCAGCGCGGCCCGGGCCGCCTCGACCAGGCCGTCGTGGTCGACGGAGACCTTGGCCCGCAGCGACAGCGACTCGAAGATCCGGACCAGGTCGCGGATCGGTACGCCCTCGTCGAGCAGCGCCTGCAGCACCCGCTGGATCTGGCCCAGGCTGAGCAGCGACGGCGTCAGCTCCTCGACCACGACGGGGTGGGTGCGCTTGACCATCTCGGTCAGCGACCGCACGTCCTCGCGGCCGAGCAGGCGGCTGGCGTTCTGCCGGACGATCTCGGCCAGGTGGGTGATGATCACGGACGCCCGGTCCACGACCGTCGCGCCGGAGAGCTCGGCCTGGTAGTGCAGCTCGGCCGGGACCCACTTGCCGGCCAGCCCGAAGACCGGCTCGACGCCGGCCCGGCCGGGCAGCGCCTGCAGGCCGTCGCCGATCGCCAGCACGGTGCCGGGCGGGGCCTGGCCGGTGCCGGCGTCGACCCCGCTGATCCGGATCGCGTACGAGGAGAGCGGCAGGTCCAGGTCGTCCCGGGTGCGCACGGGCGGCATCACCATGCCCAGCTCGAGGGCCATCTTGCGGCGCAGGGCCCGGACCCGGTCCAGCAGGTCGCCGCCATTGGAGTCGACCAGGTCGACCAGGTCGGGCGAGAGGGCCAGCTCCAGCGGGTCGACGCGCATCTCGCCGAGCAGCTGCTCGGGGGAGTCCGGTGCGGGGCGTTCGAGCTCGGCCGACGGGGTGCCGGCGACCTCCGGCTCCGGGTCCTTGATCCGCTGGGCGATCAGCATCACCGTGCCGCCGATCAGCAGGAACGGGATCTTGGGCAGGCCCGGGATCACGCACAGCCCGAGGGCGGCGCCGCCGGCGATGCGCAGGGCCAGCTTGTTCTGGCTGAGCTGGGCCGTGACGCTGCTGCCCATGTCGCCGGTGGTGGCCGAGCGGGTCGTGATCAGACCGGTGGCCACCGAGAGCAGCAGGGCCGGGATCTGCGAGACCAGGCCGTCGCCGACGGTCAGCAGGCTGTAGTGGTTCATCGCCTCGCCGGGCGACATGCCCTCCTGGAGCATGCCGATGGCGAAGCCGCCGACCAGGTTGATGACCGTGATGATGATCGCCGCGATGGCGTCACCCTTGACGAACTTGGAACCACCGTCCATCGCGCCGTAGAAGTCGGCCTCGGCGGCGACGTCGGCGCGGCGTTGTTTCGCCTCGGCCTCGTCGATCAGGCCGGCGTTGAGGTCGGCGTCGATCGCCATCTGCTTGCCGGGCATCGCGTCGAGGGTGAAGCGGGCCCCGACCTCGGCGACCCGCTCGGCACCCTTGGTGACCACCACGATCTGCACGATGATCAGGATCATGAAGATCACCAGGCCGATGACCAGGGAGCCGCCGACCACGAAGCTGCCGAACGCGTGGATGACCTTGCCGGCGTCGCCGTCGCGCAGCACCAGCCGGGTGGCGCTGATGTTGAGCGCCAGCCGGAACAGGGTGGCGACCAGCAGCAGGGCCGGGAAGACGGAGAAGTCGAGTGGCCGCTGGACGAACATGGCGACGAGCAGGATCAGCAGGGCGCCGGTGATGTTGAGCGCGATGAGCAGGTCGAGCAGGAAGGTCGGCAGCGGCACGACCATCATGACGATGATGCCGATGACCCCGAGGGGTACGGCGAGCTTGCTGAGGTTGCGGTTCTTCACAGCACCCCCTCCACTTGCTGATACTCCCGCAGTGGCGCGCGTGATGTGAGTAAATCTCCCAGATTGTGGCTATGGTCCTATGCGGCCGCCGGGGTCGGGTTCGGGTTGCGATGGACCCCGGCCGCCGATCCCTTGGCTTTCAGGCTCATCACGAACGCCAGCACCTTGGCCACCGTGCCGTAGAACTCGGCCGGGATCTCCATGCCCACCTCCACGCTGTGCTCCAGCGCCCGGGCCAGCGGCACGTCCTGCACCATCGGGATGCGGTGCTCGGCGGCGAGCTCGCGGATCTTCTGGGCGGTGTTGCCCTGGCCCTTGGCGATGACCCGCGGGGCGCCGCGCTCCGGTTCGTACCGCAGGGCGACGGCGACGTGGGTCGGGTTGACCAGCACCACGTCGGCGGTCGGCACGTCGGCCATCTGCCGGTTGCGGGCCATGGCCATCTGTTTGGCCCGGATCTGGCCCTTGACGTGCGGGTCGCCCTCGGTGTTCTTGTGCTCCTGCTTGACCTCCTCCTTGCTCATCCGCAGCTGCTTGTTGGTGCGCTTGCGCACCACGAAGTAGTCGGCGGCGGCCATCACGATGCCGGCCACCGCCGCCGCCCGGATCAGCGACAGCACGGCGTCGTTGATGACGCCGAGCAGGGAGCCGATCTGCAACTGACCCGCGGTCATCAGCAGCGGCACGATGTCCTTCATCGTCATGTACAGCACGCCGCCCAGCACCCCGGTCTTGACCAGGGCTTTCGTGCCCTCCCAGAGCGACTGCATACCGAACATCTTCTTGAGGCCGGGCAGCGGGTTGAGCCGGTTGAACTTCGGAATGAACAGCTTGGTGGCGACCCGGATGCCGCCCTGGGCGCCGGCCGCGGCGACGCCCACCGCCATCATCGTCAGGGCCAGCGGCAGCACGGCCCAGGCGGCACTCATCAGGCCGTCCTTGAGGATGCCCATGGCCACCTGCGGATCGGGGTCCGCGATGACGTCCGGGACCTTGGCCATCAGCTCCCGCGAGTGCTCCATCGTCGAACCCAGCGTGCGCGGCAGCACGATGCTGGCGGCCAGCATGCCGACCCAGGCGCCGATGTCCTGGCTGCGCCCGATCTGACCTTCCGCCTTGGCCTTCTTGAGTTTCTGGGCAGTGGGCTGTTCGGTCTTCTCGCCGGCCACGGATCACCCCCCGCTCAACCGGACGACCGCGGTGACAGCCTTGTCGATCAGGGTGTCGAGGGCCCGCGGCAGGACCGCGATGGCGGTCCCGGACAGGGTCAGCAGCAGGAAGATCTTCGCCGGGAAGCCCAGCTGGAACGCGTTCAGCGCCGGCGCCACCCGGTTGAGCAGGCCGAACGCGACGTCGGTGAGGAACAGCACGGCGATCAGCGGACCGGCGATCTGCACCGCGGCCACCACCATCTCGCCGATCCCTGTGGTGAGCAGCCGGCTCAGCGTCTCCAGCGAGAAACTCGCGTCCAGCGGCAGCGTCTTGTACGACTGCAGGAACCCCCGCAGCACCAGCTGGTGGCCGTCGCTGGCGAACAGCAGCGTCGCCGCCACCAGGTTGTAGAAGCGCCCGAAGACCGAGCTCTGGTTCTGCGACAACGGGTCGTAGGCGGACGCGAGGGTGAAGCCGCCGAAGACGTCCAGGAGGTCACCGGCCGCCTGCACCGCGGCGAAGAAGAGGTACGTGATGAAGCCCAGCGCCGCGCCCACGAAGACCTGCAGCACCGAGCTGGCGATGATCGCCGAGGTCTGGATGGTGGGCACCGAGGTGGTCAGGTAGGGCGCCATCGGCAGCGCCAGCCCGATCGAGAGCAGCACCTTGACCTGCCCCGGGATGAGCCGGGAGTTGAACGGCGGGCAGAGCATCAGCCACGCGCCGGCCCGGGCCGCGCCCAGCATGATCGCGACCAGCTCCGAGATCGGCAGGTCCCAGTTCATTGGTACGACCCCACGAGCGCCGTGATGATCAGCCCCCAGCCGTTCACCAGCACGAAGAGCAGAAGCTTGAACGGCATCGCCACGGTCACCGGGGGCAGCATCATCATGCCCAGCGACATCAGCGACGCGGAGACGACCATGTCGATGATGAGGAACGGGATGAAGATGACGAAGCCGATGATGAAGGCCGCGCGCAGCTCGGACAGCACGAACGCCGGGATCAGCGTGGTGAGCTCCACGTCGGCCGGGGTCGCGGGCTTGTCCTGCCCGGACACCTTGATCAGCAGGGCCAGCTCGTCCTCGCGGGTGCTCTTGAGCATGAACTCGCGCAGCGGCTGCACCCCGTCGGCGAACGCCTGCGTCTGGGTCTTGTCACCGGCCAGGTAGGGCTGCACGCCCACCTCGTTCACCTGCGACACCACCGGGCTCATGATGAACAGGCTGATGAACAGGGCCAGCCCGGCGAGCACCTGGTTGGGCGGCAGGCTGGTCAGCCCCAGCGCGTTGCGGGTGATCCCGAGGACCATGAACACCTTGGTGAAGCAGGTGCACAGCAGCAGCGCCGCCGGGGCGACCGAGAGCAGGGTCAGGCCCAGCACGATCACCAGCGAGGAGGCCGGCTTGCTGCCGTCGGGATTCGTACCGTTGATGTTGAAGTTGATGCTGCCGCCGCTCGGGGTCACCGTGGGCGCGACCGGGGCCGTCGGGCCCGGCGCGCGCGGCAGCTCGTAGCCGACCGTGACGGCGGCCGGCGCGGGCGTGGGCTGCGGCGGCGCGGCCTGTGCCGCGGCGGCCGGCACCAGCGCGCCGAGCGCGAAGAGCAGGATCAGCAGGGTACGACGCCACATGTCAGCGCCTCGTCGTCCGGTCGCGCAGGAAATCCAGGGTTGAGCTCCACGTCCGCGGGGACAGCAGTGAGCCGTCCAGCTTGCCGCCGTGATGCGGCAGCACGGTCGGGTGCACCGCCGGGAGCACGCCGTCGGCCTCGACCACCGGCTCGGGCCGGACGTGCGGCTCGTGCCCGAACGCGTCCAGGTCGGTCTCGCCCAGCAGGCTGACCTGTGTGTCGGTGACGCCGAGGATGAGCGCCCGGTCGGCGACCTGGACGACCGCCACCAACGAGCCGCGGCTCAGCGACTGCCGGTTGAGCACCGACAGGTTGCCGGACCCGCGCCGGCCCACGCCCCCGCGCCGCGCCACCCTGGCCAGTCCCCACATCAGGCCGAAGACGACCAGCAGCGAGAAGCCGATCCGCAGCACGAGCTCGAACAAGGGTTACTCCCGTTCGCTGCCGGGAGCGACGATCTCGGTGATCCGGATGCCGAAGTTCTCGTCGATGACGACGACCTCGCCGCGGGCGATCAACCGGCCGTTGACCAGCAGGTCGGCCGGGCTGCCGGCGGCCCGGTCCAGCTCCACGATCGCGCCCGGGATCAGCGAGAGCAGCTCCCGCACGCTCATCCGGGTGCGGCCCAGCTCGGCCGAGACCTCCATCTCGACGTCGTGCAGCATGTCCAGCCCGCCCCGCATGGGCGCGACACCACCCTCGCCCCGGCGGGCCACGCCACCGGGCGCCCCGTCGGACGGCCACGGCGTCAGCGTCATGGCGATGACCGCCCGGATGTCGCCACCGTCCAGCAGCGGCACGGCGACGGCGTCGTTCTTGGCGGCGATCGCGCTCAGCGCCACGCCCGACTCCATGAGCTGACCCGGGTCGAGCACCACCGGGCCGAACGCGCGGGCCGCGGCCTCCAGCGCCGGCCGGACCGCCGCGGTCAGGTCCAGCTCGCCGAGCGGGCTCTCCTTCAGCGCATCGGCCAGGTCCTGCCCGACCACGACGACGACCTCACCCGTCGCCGCCCCGCTGAACTTGGCGGTGACGGCCTGCCCGGTGGTCAGCATGTCGGCGCGCGCGCTCACCGGCGCGCCGACCAGCAGCTCACGGCTCGTCGGGAGCACGGCCAGGGCCGCCTCGGCAGCGCTGCGGACCAGCGCGAGCTGGGGATCGGTGATCGTGGGCGCGGTCATCGGCGCTCCTCCTTGGGCGACGGCACGACGAGGCAGGCGAGCCGGGCACCCTGGTTACCGGGAACTGCGTGTGCGAAAACGGTCTCGTTGACGGTGACCTCGAGCGGCACGCTGGTCGGGTGGGCCAGCGGCACGACATCACCGGGTCGTAGATCCACAATGTCATCGGTACGCATGCGAATGGGCTGGAATCGGACAGCTACGTCAATCGGCGCCGCGGAAAGTCCGGCTGTGAGGTTGCGCAGCGAGGTGTCGCGTACCATCCGCTCGGCCGCGGTGAGCTCGATCGTCTCCTGCTTCTCCAGCACCGGCAGGATGGTGCTGAACGGCAGGCAGATGCTGGCCACGCACTCCTCGGTGCCGATCTTCACCTCGAACGAGGCGATCACCACGGCGTCGCCCGGCTGGTGCGCGCGCAGGAACTGGGCGTTGTACTCGATCTCCTTGAGCTTCGGGGAGATGTCGACCAGCTGCTCGAAGCCGTACCGCAGCTCGCCGAGCATCCGTTCCATCAGCCCGCGCAGCAGGGGCATCTCGACCTCGGTCAGCGGCCGCTCCGGCTGGGCGCCGCCGGGGCCACCGAGCATATGGTCGATAGCGGTCATCGCGGCCGAGGAGGCGAGCTCCAGCAGCACCGTGCCGGACAGCGGCTCGATGGAGACGATCGCGATCACAGTGGGGTTGGCCAGCCCGGAGATGTACTCGTCGTAGTTCAGCTGCTCGATCGAGACCAGCGACACGCTGCTGACCACGCGCAGCCGGGTGGTGAACAGCGTTCCGCAGCTGCGCGCGTACGTCTCGAAGGCGATCTGCAGCGTGCGGATGTGCTCGCGGGAGAGCTTGATCGGCTTGCGGAAGTCGTACGTGGTGGGGCCGGCGTTGCCGCGCCGGGCCATCTTGCCGGGGGATCGGGTCGGAGACGTGGTCACGTCGTCCTGATCGGCCGGGTTGCGGAACCGCTGAGCCGCCGGGCGTGCTTTGTGCCCGGCTACGCGAAATGGGCAGGTCCGCCGGAAGCGGACCTGCCCATCGCGGGGGTCACTGGGTGACGAAGGAGGTGAAGTAGATGCCCATCACCAGGTGCTTGTCGTCGACGTTGTACGCCTTCTCGATCTTCTCGAGCAGCTCTTCCTTGGCCTTGAGCCGGCCCTTCTCGGTCTCCAGCTCGGCCAGCTCCTTGCCGGTGTAGTTGTCGATCGCCAGGTCCCGGGCCTCCGCGAGGTCGACCTCCTCCTCGCCGGCCTCCTCGGTCATCTGCAGGGCGAACCCGAGCTTGAGGTAGTGCGCGTCGGCCAGGTTGATCGTCATCGTGTCCTCGATCGCCACGACGGCGCCCTTCACCGGCTCGGGCTCGGCGGCCTCGGCCGCGTCGCCCTTGAGGAAGAAGAACCATCCGCCGGCGCCGCCCGCGCCGAGCAGCACCACGGCGAGGATGATGATCATCAGCATCTTCTTGGACTTCTTCTTCGGCGCTTCCGCCGTAGCGTCCTTGTCGTCCTTGCTCATCGGAACTCCTCCTGTCGTGGTCAGTCGTGCGGGGTGGTGGACTCGGTGGTTGATTCGGTCGTGCCGGCGGTGGCTTTAGCCTCCGCGGCAGCCTGTTTGGTGGTAGTTCCGGTGTGCAGCTTCGCGTCGTCGCCCGCTGCCGCCGGCAGCAGCGCTGCCTGCTCGGCGTTGAGCTTGGTGAGCACGACGACGTCCACCCGGCGGTTCATGGTGACCGCCCGTGGGTCCTTGGGGTCGATCAGCGGCTTGGTGTCGGAGAAGCCCACCGCGCTCATCCGGTCCTTGGGCAGGCCGTGCCCGATCAGGTACCGGACGGTGGTGGACGCCCGCGCCGCGGACAGCTCCCAGCCGCTGGGGTAGTACGTTGTGGTCGCCTTGAGCTGGTTGGTGTTGCCATCGACCTCGATGTTGTTCGGCAGCTTGGCCAGCGTGGGCGCGATGGCGTCGAGGATCTTGCGCCCGCCGGCCCGCAGCTCGGCCCGGTTGCCGGCGAAGACGACCTCGTTGGTGACCACGGTGACCACCAGGCCGCGCTCGTTGATGGTGAACTTGACCTGGTTGAGCAGCTTGGCCGCCTCGAGCGCGTCGGCGATCTTCCGCTCGATCTCCTTGAGGTTCTCGGCCTCCTTGGTCGCCGCCTTCGCGTTGGCCGAGGCCTCCTTGCGGCTCGCGGCGAGCAGGGCCCGCTGCACCGCCTCCTTCTGCTCCTTGGTCATGCCCTCCGTGCCGCTGCCGCCGTCGCCCGGGTTGGTGCCCGGGTCGATCGGGACGACGTTGGTGCTCTGCCCGGCGCCCTCCAGGTTCGAGACGTTGCCGGTCATCGCGACGCTGGAGGCACCGAAGCCCTCGGAGAGGCCGGCCGCCAGCTCGGCGAACTTCTTCTTGTCGACGTTGCTCATGCTGAACAGCACCACGAACAGGACGAACAGCAGCGTGAGCATGTCGGCGTACGACACGAGCCAGCGCTCGTGGTTGACGTGCTCCTCGTGCTCCTCGTGGCCGCCCTTCTTCCTACGCCCCCCGCCGCCCGAGCTCATCCCTAGGCCGCCTTCTTGGTGGACGCGGCCTCGGCCGCCTTGGCGGCGTCCGGCGGCAGCAGGCTGCGCAGCTTCTGCGCGACCAGGCGCGGGTTGGAACCGGCCTGGATCGCGAGCACACCGTCGATGACCAGCTCCATCTCCTCGGCCTCGATGCCGGAGAGCCGGGTCAGGCGGGCCGCGATCGGCAGGAAGATCAGGTTCGCGGACAGCACGCCCCAGAGCGTCGCGACGAACGCCGCGGCGATGGAGTGGCCGAGCGTCTCCGGCTTGTCGAGGTTCTCGAGCACGTGCACCAGGCCCATGACCGTGCCGATGATGCCGACGGTCGGGGCGTAGCCACCCATGTTCTCGAAGATCTTCATGCCGGCCTTGTCGGCCTTCTTCTTGGCGCCGACCTCGGCGTGCAGGATGTCGTGCAGTTCCTCGGGGTCCGTACCGTCGATGGCCAGCTGCAGGCCACGCTTGAGGAACGGGTGCTCGACGGTCTTGACCGCGTCCTCGAGGGCCAGCAGGCCCTCACGGCGGGCCCGCTCGGCCAGCTTGACGATGTCGTCGACGAGCTTGTTCGGCGGCGTCACCTTGGCCAGGAAGGCCTTCTGCAGCAGCTTGCCGGCGCCGAGGGCGTCCTTGAGCACGCCACCGGCCATGCCGGCGCAGAACGCGCCGCCGAAGACCAGCAGCATGGACGGGATCAGGATGATGGAGGCCGGGCTGCCGCCCTCCAGGATCTGCACGGTGAAGACGATGGCCAGTGCGATGACTACACCAAGGATGGTGGCGAGGTCCATCAGCGGTCCTTCCGGTGCAGCTGCAGCACGTTCGTCGCAGCGGTCTCGTCGTCGTGGTCAGCGGGCCCGGGCTCGGCCAGCAGGGCCGGCTCGGACTCGATGCGACTCGCCTGGGCGATCAGCGAGGCGCGGTAGTGGCGCACCGAGTCGATGAACTCGGGCACCGATTCGGCGATGACGTACTTGGTGCCGTCCACCAGCGTGATGACCGTGTCGGGCGTGCAGTCGGCACGCTCGACCAGGTCGGGGTTGAGGGCGAACACGGCTCCGTTGAGGCGGGTTACGAGAATCACGACATCCGTCCTTGGGGCGTCTCATTGGCTGGTGGGCCGTCCATGGCCCGTCCTTAGTCACTTCGGCCTGGTCCCGGTTGCCGATGAGCGCGCAACGGTCACCATTGAGGTGCGACCACACGCAATTCCTCGGAACAGACAGAAGCCGGGGCCGGCAGACGTACCCGGCCCCGGCCTAAGCCGGTATTTCTTCTCAGACCCCGGCCTTTGCCGGTGTTTCTGCTCAGCCCGCCTAAGCCGGTGCTTCTGCTCAGCCCCCGCCTAAGCCGGACCATGCATCCGATTCACCGTTTGAGGTTGACGAGTTCCTGCAGGATCTCGTCGGAGGTGGTGATGATCCGGCTGTTGGCCTGGAAGCCGCGCTGGGCGATGACCAGGTTGGTGAACTCCTGGGCCAGGTCGACGTTCGACATCTCCAGCGCGCCGCTGGTGATCAGGCCGAGGCCCGCCGAGCCGGCCGAGCCGACCTGGGCCAGGCCCGAGTTGACCGTGCTGCGGAACATCGAGTCGCCGATCTTCTCCAGGCCGTTGACGTTGTTGAAGTTGGCCAGCGCGAGCTGACCCAGCGTCTGCTTCAGGCCGTTGGAGAAGACACCGACGATCTGGCCGGTGTTCGACACCGTGTAGGAGCTCAGGATGCCGGCGGCGGAACCGTCCGACGCGCTCACCCGGGCCTCGGTGTTGCCGCTGTACTGGGTGATGTCGGTGATGTCGACGGTGAGACCGTCGAGCACGATGCTGGTGACCGGGACGGTGCCGTCGTTCGGCTTGCCGTTGACGAACGGGATGGCGACCGGTGTGCCCGAGGGCGTCGACGCGGTCCACTCGTCCTGGCCTGACCTGGTCAGCGTCACGTTCAGGGAGCTGGAGGCCCCGTTCGCGTCGATCACGGGGATGGGGATCACCTTGGAGCTTCCCGGCGCGACACCCGTGGGATCGATCGGTGCCTCGTACGACAGGTTGCCGGTCAGGGTGAACTTCGAGGTTGCCGCCGGGGCCAGGCTGATGCCGATCGGCAGCTTGATGTTCCCGGGCGCGCCCGCCACGTTGACACTGCCCTGCCCGTCGGCGCTCCAGCCCTGCACGATCTGGCCGTTGGGCGTGGTCAGCGAGCCGTTGGCGTCGAAGGTGAACGACCCGGCCCGGGTGTAGACCGTCTCGCCGCCGCTCTTGGTGATGAAGAAACCGTCACCCTGGATCATCATGTCGCCGGACTTGCCGGTGGTCTGCGCCGCGCCCTGGCTGAAGTTGGCGTTGACGCTGGCCGTCCGCACACCCAGGCCGACCTGGGCGGGGTTCGTGCCACCGGCGCCGTTCTGCGGGGCGCCGGCCGCGTTGACCATCTGCGAGAGCGTGTCCTGGAAGACGGTCTGGCTCGACTTGTAACCCGTGGTGTTGACGTTGGCGATGTTGTTGCCGGTGACGTCCATCATCTGCTGGTGCGCGCGCAGGCCGCTGATGCCGGAGAAGAGGGAACGCAGCATAGGTCAGGTGTCCTTCGGGGTAGCGGGATCGGTGGTTGTCGCTGGTCCGGTTGCGGTTTGCTGGACTTCCGTGACCTTGGACAGCTGCACATCCGTGTTCCCGACCACGAGCGTCGGTTCGCTGTCTCCGTTGAGCTTCGTCTTGGTGACGACGCCCGTCTGGGTCATGCCGTTCGCGTCCTGATACGTGACCGTGCGGCCGACCAGCGCGCTCGCGCCGATCAACTGCTGGGCCTGCATCATGTCGGCGATCTGGCCGAGCTTCTCGACCTGGGTGAACTGCGCCGTCTGGGCCAGGAACTGGGTCGAGTCGGCCGGGTTGCTGGGGTCCTGGTACTTGAGCTGCGCCACCAGCAGCTTCAGGAACGTGTCCTGATCGGCGACCGACTTGCTGGTGCCGGCGTCCGTCTTGGTCTTGTTCGTGTACATCGACGTCGAGGTGACATTCTTGGCGTCGAATTCCTTGCTGACGTTTCCGCCGATCGGTGACGTCATGAACAAGTCCTCCAGAGTTCGAGTCGGTGGCCCTCGCCCTCAGTTTCGGCGGGTTCGCCGAATCACTTAGCCCCTGTTTCGGCTCAGGCCCGGATGTCGAGGCGGCTGTTGCCATTGGTGCGCGGGGGACTGGTCTCGGCCGGTACGGGAGCCGGTTCCGCGGTGTCGCCGCCGTTCCCGCCGCGGGTCCCGTTGTTGCTGCCCATGAACGCGAACTGCTGCCGCGCCTGGTCCTGGCCGGTGCCCTGACGCAGATCCAGCGAGGCGTTGCCGAAGCCGGACTGCTGGAGCTCGCGCCGCAGGTCGTCCAGGGCGTTGCGCAGCGACTCGTGGCCCGCGTCGGTCGAGCTGGACAGCTGCACGTTGATCTCACCGTTGCGGATCTCGGCGACGACCTGCACCGGGCCCAGATCGGCGGGGTGCAGGTTGACGGTGAGCCGGTGCACGCCGTCCGCGTCCAGCCGCAGCGGGATGATGCGGGCGGCGAGCTGGGTGGCCTGCGGGCTGGGTGCGGCCGGGGCCGGCGGCGGGGCGTCCGCCACCGGGGCGGTGGGTGCGGCGGGTGCGGCCGGGGCCACTCCGGCATTTCCGGGTACGGCGAAAGGCTGTTCGGTACCCGGTGCGGTGGTGGGCGGCGGCGGGGTGTTCGTACCGGTGCCCGGCTGTTGTCCGTCCGGGTTCTGCCCGGCGGTGTCGCCGCCGGTGCTCGCCTGTTCGCCGAGCGGAGGTGCCTCGGCCTGGGGGGCGTCGGTCGTGGCCGCGTCGGTCTTGGCAGCTTCGGTGTCGGTGATGGGAGTGTCGGCGGCCTGGGGAGCAGCCTCCGTGACCGGAGCAGTTGTGGTCTCCGGAGTGACGGCTGTGGTGGTGGCAGGTGGGGCTGCGGCGGGTGCCGGAGCTGCCGGATCGGCGCCCTCGGCCGCGACCTGCGTGGTGCTGGGTTCCACCGGGGTGGCAGGAGTGGCCGTGGCGGTCGGCTGCGCTTGCGGAGCCGGAGTCTGGGTGGCGTTGCTCGGGGCGGGTGCGGTCCCGGAGATGCCGGTCTGCGTGGCGGCCTCGCCCTCGGCCTGCGTCGAGGCGGTCACCTGCGCGCCGCCGGCCCCAGCCGCGCCAGCTCCAGCCGCGCCGCCGGTCCCAGCCGCGCCGCCGGTCCCAGCTGCGCCGCTGGCGTCGCCGGTCCCAGCCGCGCCGCCGGCGTCGGTCCCCGGCGTTGCCGGAGCGACCTGCGCCTGCCCGGCGGCCGCGGTGCTGGGGGTGGCGGTGCTGGGTGTGGGGGTGCTGGGTGTAGCGGTGCTGGGGGTGGCGGTGCCCGGTGTAGCGGTGCTGGGGGTGGCGGTGGATGCGGCTGTCGTTGCCGATGCAGCCGTGACGGCGGGTGTTGCCGTCGGCTCGGTGGTGACCGGTGCGGTCAGCACCGGGCCCATGGCGGGCAGCGCGGCCTGGGCCAGCACGGCCGGGGGTGTCGGCGGTACCGGCCCGGTGGTCTCGGTCTCCACCGGCTCGGTCTCCACCGGCTCGGTCTCCACTGACTCGGTGTCAGCTGACTCCGTCGCCACCGGCCGGGTTTCCCCGGCGGCGGCCTGCTCCCGGCGCGCGGCCTGCTGCCCCGCCGTGCCCTCGACCTCCTCGCGCTGCGGCCGGAGCTCGTCCGCCCGAGGCGGCGTGGGTCGAGCCTCCGGCTGCTCGGCGGCGGGCCGTTCGACAGTGGTGCGCTGCGCGGCCGGCCTGGCCGGTGACATCCGCTGCGGCGCGGCACGCTGGTCGGTGGCGCGGTTGGGCACAGCCCGGTGCTGGGCGGCGCGGTTCTGCAGCCGGGCGTCGACCGAGCGGGACTCGGCCTGCCCCAGCGCCGCCCGGTTCGCGGCCGCGGAACGGTGCAACGCGGCCTGGTCCTGCGCCCGCTGCTGCGCCGTCCGGCTCTGCGCCGCCTGGCTCGCCTGGTGCTGCCGCTGCCGGTCCGCGCGGTGCTGGGCCTGGTCCGCCGGGGCCCGGTCCAGTTCGGCCGAGAGCGCCGAACCGAAGGCGTCCGCGCCCTCACCCGCTCGGGGGCCCGTACGGCGCCCGGCGTCAGTCGTCGGTTTGCGGTCCGGCCCGGTGACGGAGCTCGTCATGCGGCGGTTCCCCTCTGAGTACGGCGCTCAGCCGAGCGCGGCCAGCGCCTTCTGGACCTTGGGCACGTACGCCTGGGTCTCCGCGAACGGCGGGATGCCCCCGTACTTGTGCACGTTGCCGCCGCCGGCGTTGTACGCGGCCAGCGCCAGCGGCAGCGACTTGAACTCCTTGAGGTGGCTGGAGAGCAGCTTCGCGGCACCGTTGATGGCCTGCTGCGGGTCGAACGAGTTGTCGACGCCGAGACCGCGCGCGGTGGCCGGCATGAGCTGCATCAGGCCCTGCGCGCCGGCCTTGCTGACGGCCTTGGGGTTGTAGCCGGACTCGACCTTGGCCACGGCGGCCAGCAGCTTCGGCGAGACGTCGTACTTCGCGCCCGCCTTGAGGAACATGTCCGCGTACGGGACGCCGGCCAGTGAGGTGGAGTTCTGCAGGCTGGCCGGGCGTACGGCGGCCGCGGCCCCGGCGCCGGTGGCGGCGCGGGCGGCGACGTCGGTGCCGACGACCCGGCGGATGTGGGTGGGCGTCTCGTAGACCGACTGGATCTTGACGTGGTCGCCGGGCTTGGGCGCCGCGATCATCTTGTTGTCGCCCACGTAGATGGCGACGTGGTCGACCGGCTTGTCGAAGGCCAGGATGTCGCCGGGCTTCG
The DNA here is from genome assembly GCF_050955795.1 of Actinoplanes sp. CA-051413. NCBI lineage: Bacteria > Bacillati > Actinomycetota > Actinomycetes > Micromonosporales > Micromonosporaceae > Actinoplanes > Actinoplanes sp. CA-051413. The sequence goes on along the minus strand of NZ_CP192100.1, from coordinate 9,340,761 downwards.
CGTCGCGCATGCTGTCGACCTTGGTGCCGGCCCGCGCCTGCTCGCCCGAGGTGCGCGGCAGGTCGATGCCGAGGTCCTTGTACGCCTTCTGCACCAGGGCCGAGCAGTCCAGCCCCTTGGCGGCGTTCGTGCTGCCGAAGGCGTACGGCGTGCCGAGGTACTTCTTCGCCGCGTCGACCACGGCCTGCCCGGTGACACCGGTGGTGCCCGTGGTGCCGGTGGCTTTGGTGAGTGCGTTGGCGAAGGCGGCATCCGGCGCGGCTGGTGGGGCGATCCCGAGCTGGGACTTGAGCTCGGAGATGCGGGACATGACTCCCTGGACACCAATCATGCGCGGCTCCCGTCGTCGGCGTTGCCCTCGTCGGTGAGTTCGGCGGCTTCGTCGTCGCGCTTAGCGGCAAGCGAAAGTGTGGCCCGGGCGGCGTCGATCGCCTGCCGGGCGTTCGCCAGGTCGACGGCGGGCCGCCGGGCGGCCACCGAGTTCGCGGTCTCCCGGGCGACGTCCTCCCGGTCGGCGGCGGTGCCGTTGCCGTGGCGCAGGGTGTTGGCCCGTTCCTCGCTGGTCGCGTCGATGCCCCGGGCCGCGTTGCGGGCCTTGGCCGTCACGGCCATCTCGTCGATGGCGAGCTGCTCGGTCCGCAGGTCGTGGGCCTTGACCGCCTCGGCGTGCCGTTCGGCCATCGACTCCACCGCCCGGCGCCGTTTGGCCGCGTCGGCCAGTTCGGCCTGCTTCTCCCGGGCCAGGTCCTCGGCGTCGGCGACCATCCGGTGCGCGCCGGACAGGGTGGCGGCCATCGACTGGCGGGCCACCATCGAGGCGACCATGGCCCGGGCGGTGCCCTCGGTCGGCGCGTCCGCGCCGGCCAGGTCGAGCTGACGGCGCTTGACGAGCGCCTGGGCGTCGCGGATCTCCTGGCGGGACTGGATGACAGCGCCCTTGGCGGCGTCCTCCTGAGCCTTGCGGGCCCGCAGGACGGGTCCGAGCCGGAACAGGCGATTCACGAGACCTCCCGATGCGTCGAGGCGACTCCCTCACTGTTCCGGTCGGCCCGGGCCCGGACCGGCTGAGCGCCTGCACCCGAGCTGCACCCGTCAGGAGGCGGCGATGAGCTGCCGCAGCGCCTGCCACGACTCGGCCGCGCCGGCCTTCTCGTCCAGGCCCTGGCGCAGGAAGGCGGTGATCTGCGGCCAGATCGCGGTGGCCCGGTCGGCGTCCGGATTCGTGCCGGGCACGTACGCGCCGATCTCGACCAGCTCGCGGACGTCGCGGTGGGCGGCCATCAGCCGGCGCAGCTCCGCGGCGTCGCTCTTCTGCTCCGGGGTGGTGATCCGGTTGGCCACCCGGGAGATCGAGTCGAGCGCCTGGATGCTCGGGAAGTGCCCGGCCGTGGCCAGCTTGCGGTCGAGCACGATGTGCCCGTCCAGGATCGAGCGGGCCGCGTCGGCGATCGGCTCGTTGTGGTCGTCGCCCTCGACCAGCACCGTGTAGAGGCCGGTGATGCTGCCCCGGGCGCCGGGCCCGGCCCGTTCCAGCAGCGAGGCGAGCATCGCGAAGACCGACGGCGGGTAACCGCGGGTGGCCGGCGGCTCGCCGACGGACAGGCCGACCTCGCGCTGGGCCATCGCCGCGCGGGTCACGCTGTCCATCATCATCAGCACGTCGCCGCCCTCGTCGCGGAAGTACTCGGCGATCCGGGTGGCGACCGAGCCGGCCCGCAGCCGGACCAGCGGCGGCGTGTCCGAGGTGGCGATCACCACCACCGAGCGGGCCAGCCCCTCGGGGCCGAGGTCGTGCTCGATGAACTCGCGGACCTCCCGGCCACGCTCGCCGACCAGCGCGACGACGTTCAGCTCGGCCGTGGTGCCCCGGGTGATCATGGACATCAGCGTGCTCTTGCCCACGCCCGAACCGGCGAAGATCCCGATGCGCTGGCCGCGGCCGCAGGGCACGAGCGTGTCGAGCACCCGTACGCCCAGCGGCATCGGCGCGTCGACCAGCTGGCGTTCCATCGCCGAGGGCGGGGCGGCCTCGATGCTGACCATCTCGCCCTTCAGCGGCGGGCCGCCGTCCATCGGGCGGCCCAGGCCGTCCAGGATGCGGCCGCGCAGATCCGGGCCGACCGCGACGCGCAGCGGACCGCCGGTGGAGACCACCGGGCTGCCGGTGCTCATGCCCGCGATCGGGCCCAGCGGCAGGCAGGAGAGGCGTTCACCGTCGATCGCGGCCACCTCGGCCAGCACGGCCTCGTCACCCTCGCCGATCTGCAGCAGTTCGCCGACCCGGGCCTCCAGCCCGCTGACGGTCACCCGCAGGCCGACCGCGCCGGTGACCTTGCCGCGGCTCAGCGGCTGGGCGGCGGTCAGGGCGGCGTTGATGCGATTACGGAAGACGTCGGTCACCGGTTGGGGCCTCTCACAGTCTCAGCGCGGCCCGCGCTCTCGCCACGGCGGCGGCGATGGAGGCGTCGACGGTCGTGGTGCCGGTTTCGGCCACCGCGTCGCCGAGGTGCAACGCCGGTTCGGGCCGCAGATGTACCGGCCGGCCCTCGTAGTTGTAGTCGGCGTCGGTTGCCGTACCGACGAGATTGCGGAAATCGTCGGGATGCAGGCTCACCACGATGTCGCCCTGCTCGGGCGCGGCGTTCATGGCCCGCCGCAGCGCGGCCGCGGCCCGGCCCTCCGGGTCGTCCATGGCCCGGCCGACGATGGCCTCGGCCAGCTCGAACGCGTGCGCCAGCACCGCCTCCTGCAGCTCGTGCAGGGTGGGCATCAGCTGGGTCTCCAGGTTGGTGACGGCCCGGCCCAGCGCGTTGACGGCCTGGGCCAGGGCGGCCGCACGACGCTGGTCGTGCGCCTGCTCCACGGCCCGGGCCCGCTCGGCGGCCGCCTCGGCGGCGAGCGCCGCGGCCCGCTGGCCCTGCGCCCACCCCTCGGCGTAACCGGTGGTCCGGGCCTGCTGCTTGGCCCGCTCGACCGGCGCGCTGTCCTCGGGTACGCCGCGGCGCAGGTCCACGCCGAAACGGGCCGCGGTGGCCGCCTCGGCGACGCTGCCCCGCAGCACCGGCCCGTCGTCAGTCGATGAGCTCATCGGCCTCGCCACCACGCTGGATCTCGATCTGGCCAGAGTCCTCCAACGCGCGGATCACCGCGACGATCTTGGTCTGCGCCTCCTCGACCATCTTGACCTTGACCGGGCCCATCAGGTCGATCTCCTCCAGCAGGTTCTCCCGGCCCCGCTCGGAGAGGTTCTGGGTGACCTTGTTGCGGACCTCCTCGGCCACGCCCTTGAGCGCGGTGGCGAGGTCGGAGGGCTCGACCTGGCGCAGCACCAATTGCACCGAGCGGTCGTCGAGGTTGACGATGTCCTCGAACATGAACATCCGCCGCCGGATCTCCTCGGCGATCTCCGGGTTGCGCGCCTCCAGGGCCTCGAGGATGAGGCGCTCGGTGGTGCGGTCGGCCCGGTTGATGATGTCGACCAGCGGGTCCAGGCCGCCGACGGTGGAGAGCTCGTCCGGCTGGAGCACGGTGGACAGCTTGCGCTGCAGAGCCACCTCCACCTGCCGGATCACGTCCGGCGAGGTGCGGTCCATGACGGCGATCCGGTGCGCGACGTCCGACTGCACCTCGGGCGCCAGCCCGGACAGGATCGAGCTGGCCAGCGCCGACGGGATGTGGGCCAGCACCAGCGCGATCGTCTGCGGGTGCTCGTACTGCACGTAGGAGAGCAGCTGCCGGGGGTCGGCGTGGCTGAGGAAGTTGAACGGCATGTCGGTCATCGAGGCCTGCAGCCGGTCCAGGATCAGCTGGGCCCGCTCGGTGCCCAGCGAGGCCTCCAGCAGCTCACGGGCGTAGGCCATGCCGCCGGCGCCGGCGTGCTTGGTGGTGGCCAGGGCGTAGAACTCGTCGATGACGTCGCCGACGACCTGCGGCTCCAGCTTGCCCAGCCGGGCGATCTCCGCGGAGATCTCCTCGACCTCGTTCTCCTTCATGTTGGCGAGCACCCGGGTCGAGTACTCCTTGCCCATCCGGACCATCAGGATGGCGGCCTTGCGCAGACCGGTCATCGACGTCGTGGTCAGCCCGGGTGTGGTCAACGCGGTTCCTCCTTGAACCAGGGGGTGGACATTGCGGGACGGCTACCGGGTGGCGGCGAGCCAGCCCCGCAGCAGCGCGGCCATCTCCTCGGGCTGGTCCTCGACCATCTGCTCGATCTCGCGCTGGCGCTCCTCGAGGGCTTCCAGGTCGGCGTTCGCCGCCTCGATCGCGGGCGAGGGGATCGCCGCGTTGAGCTGTGCCAGCCGCTGCTGCTCCAGCGCGGACTGCATGTCCTCGAGGTGCTTGAGCTCAGCCGGGGTCAGCGCCTTGCGCTTCTTGGCCCGCCGGCTGGCCCGCCAGGCGAGGAAGATCAGGAGCAGCACGACCAGGGCCATCGCCGCGGTCTTGATCAGGGAGGTCTGCTTGGCCGACTGCTCGGCGGCGGCGGACGCGGCCAGCGCGTCCTTGGCGGCGGTGGCGGCACTGGTGTCGAACGGCATGGCGCTGACCGCGATGGTGTCGCCGCGGGTGGCGTCGATCCCGGCCGCGGCGCTGACCAGCGCCTGCACGTCGGCGGAGTTCACCGCGCCGGCAGTCGTGCTGTCCAGCAAAACGGCCACGTTCAGCTTCTTGATGCTGCCCGGGGCACTCTTGCGGGCCTCGGTCGTCTTGTTGACGGCGTTGTTGCGCACGGTGTTGCTGTTCTCGTACTGCCCGGCGCCGTTGCTGCTGGTCGCGCCGTTGGGCACCTGGATGTTGTCCGGGCCGAGCACGCCGCCGGTGCCGTTGCCGTTGCCGTTGTACGCCTCGCGGCTGATGCTCTCCGACAACGCGGCGACGGACGGGTCCGAGGCGTAGCGCTCGGTGGTCGTCTCGGTCTGGTCGTAGTCGAGCTCGGCGGTCGTGGTCACCACGGCGTGGCCGGGTCCGACGACGCTGTCGAGCATGTTCTGCAGGGAGGAGTTGAGGCGGTTCTGGAAGGCGACGGTCTGTGACTCCGTACCGCTGTCACCGCCGGTGGCCACCGCGGCGCCGCCGCCGGTGGACAGGATCTTGCCGTCGGCGCCGGCCACGGTGACCTGCTCCGGGTCGAGACCCTCGACGCTCGACGCGACCAGGTGCACGATCGCGCGGACCTTCTCGGCCGTCAACGGCTTGTTCGCCGCGGACTGCACCAGCACCGAGGCGGTGGTCTTGTTCTGGTCGTCGGCGAAGACGTCCTTCTGCGGCAGCACCAGGTTGACCGTCGCCGCCTCCACGCCGTCGATCGACTTGATCGTGCTGGCCAGCTCACCCTGCAACGCCCGCTGGTAGTTCGTGTGCTGCATGAAGTCGCTGGTGGTGATGCCCTGCTGGTCCAGCAGCGCGTAGCCGGTGTCCGACTCGCCGGGCAGGCCCTCGCCGGACAGCTGCAGGCGCAGGTCGTACACCTGGTCCTTGGGCACCAGGATGGTGCTGCCGCCGTTGCTCAGCTCGTACGCCGTGCCGGTCTTCTGCAGCGACTCGACGATCGCGCTGGCGTCCTTGCTCGACAGGTTGCTGAACAGGGCGGAGTACGACGGCTTGGACGCCCAGGTGGCGAAGAAGTAGCCGCCGATGAGCAGAGCGAGCACAGCGGCGACGGTGACGGCCTTCTGTCCCGGGGTGAAGGACTTGAAGGTGTCACCGGCCTTGCGTACGGGCGCGGGGAGTCGGTCGCTCATGTCAGGCCTGCATCCTCATGATCTCCTGGAAGGCCTCCACAGCCTTGTTGCGGATCGCCATGGTCAGCTGCAGTCCCAGCGCGGCCTCGGTGGAGGCCATCGTGTACTGGGCGGGGTCCTGCAGCGTGCCGTTGGCGACCTGCACGGCCAGGTCCGAGGCCTTGGACTGCGAGGCCTGGACGCTCTCGAGGCCCTTGGAGAGCATGCCCGCGAAGTCGGTGTTCGGACCGGTGACAGCCTTGGTCGTGCCCGCGCCGTCGACACCGTCGACGCCGGAGACCGCGCCGATGCCGCTGAGGCCGCTGACCGCGCCGAGCGCGCTGATCGGAGAGGTCATGGTCAGCCCTTCCCGAGCTGGATCGCCGCTTGGTAGGACTCCCGGGCCCGGTCCACGACCGAGAGATTCGCCTGGTACGCGCGCTGCGCCATCATCAGCTGGGCCATCTGGCTGCCGAGGTCGATGTCCGGCCGGCGCACGTAGCCCTCGGTGTCGGCCATCGGGTTGTCCGGCTCGTACGCCAGCACACCCTCCGCGCTGCCGTACGCGATGCCGCCCACCTGGGCGCCGTTGCCGTCCTGGGCCTCCTGGGCGACGACGTAGCGCGCCTGGAAGGCCTTGTCGGACGTCTTGCTGACGTTGTCCATGTTGGCGATGTTGTCCGAGACGGCGTCCAGCCACTTGCGGTAGACGGTGACGCCGGATGCGGCGGTGCCGATCGCGTTGAAGGTGCTCATCTGGCTCAGGCCCCCTTGATCGCGTCGCGGATCAGTCCGTACTTGCCGTCGAGGGCGCGCAGCGTGAGCTGGTAGCGCATCGTCGTGTCGATGTGCGAGAGCGTCTCCTCGTCGAGGTTGACGTTGTTGCCGTTCAGGCGCGTCGGCTCCAGCGAGTTCTGCACGCTCGGCGAGACCGTCGAGGGCGACTGGCCGTGAGCGACGGCGCTGCTGAGCGCCTCCTCGAACTTGACCTTACGAGCCTGGTAGCCGGGGGTCTCGATATTGGAGATGTTGTTGGCGATGGCGTTCTGCCGAGCGGACAGGCCGGCCACTGCGACGCGGAGCGAGGACGATGCGACGTCGTCGAACACGGCAGTTCCCTTCTGCGGAGGAGGTGCCTGTCCCTGGCGATAGGTCGGAGCAATCCGTTGCTCGTACTCTCCGATTCGGCCCGTCGGCCGATCCGCTGAGTCCGAAACGGTTGCTGGTGGGTTGCACACAACAACCCGAGACCCCTGCCGGGGTCCCGGGTTGTGACAGAGCTGGTGCTGGTGGGTCAGATGGCGCAGTCGATGTAGGTGGGAATCCCTTTGCCGGCCGTGCCGACCTCCACCCGGGCGGCGAAGGCGGTCTGCCGCCGGTTGGCGGTGATCGCGAGGGCGGCCGCGCGCGCCGCCTCCAGCTGGCGGGTCAGGATGAAGTCGGCCCTCGGGCGGAGATCCAGCGGCAGCGGGCCGAGGCCCGGCGGTGGCGCCCACGGTGTCGCGGCCGGCAGCTCCTGGCTGCGGTGCTCCTCCGAGATCATTTTTTCCACGGCCTCGACGTCGGCCTCGAGCTCGTCGAGGGCGGCGATCCAGGCCTGGCGCCAGTCGTCGGCCATCAGGATCACCCCTCGGCCGCCGCCGCGGCCATGGCGGCCTCGCGCCAGGTGTCGCGCAGAGGCTCCATCAGTCCGCGGATGGCACTCACCTTGGTCACGTCGCCCCGCACGTTCGCGTTGACCAGTTCGGTCTCGACGAAGGTGTAGAGCGCGGCCAGGCCGGCAGCTCCGTCCCAGGCGTCGAGGTTCAGCGAGACGTGCAGCTCGGTGACGATGTCCTGGGCGTGCAGCAGGTGCGTGTTGGCCGCGGACCGGTTGCCGGCGGCCAGCGCCTCTTCGCCGCGGACCAGGTCCATCACCAGACGGTCGAAGAGCATCAGCAGCAGCTTGGCCGGCGAGGCCGTGGCAGCGACGTCGGCGAGGTAACGCTCACGCATGGCCGGTGAGAGGTTGGTCATGGAGTGCGCTCCGTTCAGCCGAGACCGGCGAGCTGACCCGCCAGCCAGGAGGATTGTTGCTGCATCTTGCCCAGGGCCACCTCGAGGGAGGAGAACTGCTTCTGCAGCGCGGTCCTGCGCAGCTCCAGCCGGACGTCCCACTCGCTGACCTGGTCGTTGAGGCTGGAGATGGTCTTGGTGTTGCGCTCCATCAGGGCCTGCATGGTGCCCTGCGGGGTCTTGTTGGGGTTGTCCGGGTCCTTCACGCCCTCGCTGGCGATCAGCGCCAGCGCCTCCAGCTTGCGGCCGAGCCCGTTCGCGGTGTCGAATCCCGGCTGGAAGGTTCCCTCCGTGCCGTTGCCCTTGGCGCTGGTGACGTCGGTGTACGAGTCGAAGAACTTCTCCGCCCGGGCCGGATCGGCCTTGTAGGTCTTCAGGAAGGCGTCCTTCACGAAGGCGAGCGTGCCGTCCCGGTTGATCGAGATGCCGACTTCCTTGAAGCTGGCCGTCGTGTCGTTCGCGCCGAGTCCGGGCGCGCCGCTCGAGACGGCGCCCAGGATGTCCTGGCGGAGCTTGCGGATCGCGGCGTCGCCCACGAGTGGGCCGGCGGCGGCGTCAGCAGACTTGATCTTGCTCTGCGAGGCGAGCTCGTTCAACACCACGTTGACGTTGTCGACCAGGGCCTGCACCTTGGTGGCGATGCCCTCGACGTCGGCACTGATGTCGACGGTGACCGGCGCGTCCCCCGGGGCCTGCGCCTTCGCGGCGGTGACGGTGACGCCCGGCAGAATGTCGGCGAAGGTGTTGGTCGTGGAGTTGATGGCGTAGGCGCCGTTGCCCTCGCCGACCGTCAGCACGGCGTCGCGGCCGTCGATCGTGACTGTGGAGGAACCGAGGTCGAGACCCTCGGGGAGAAGGTTGTCGATCTTCGCTGCCGCGTCCGCGCCGCTCTCCTTGGCGGTGAGCTGCAGGGTGTACCGGCCCGGCGCGATCTGGACGGCCGACGCCTTGTACGGCGCTTCCGCCTCGCCGTTGATGGCGGTCACGACCGCCTGCAGCGACCGGTCCGTCGGCGTGAGCGGCTTCTTCGTGCCGTCCTTGAGGTAGATGTCGAAGGAGTCGTTGCTCATCACCGGCGCCGCGTCGGCGTCGGTGATCGAGGTGACGGACGCGTCCTTGAACGTCTGCAGGCGGGTCGCGGCGAGCTGGTCGACGTGGAAGCTCAGCGAGCCGGCGGAAGCCCCGGACTGGGCCGAGATCGCCGCGGCGCTGGAGCTGGAGGTGGCCTTCATGCCGCCCCAGGTGTCGCTCTTGCCGAGCGCGCCGGCCGCGGCGGCGAGGCTGGACAGCCTGCTGTTCACGCTCTGGTAGGCGGTCACGACCTTGTTGACCGTGCTGACCTTGCTCTTCAGCGCCGTCTGCGGGGCCGCCTCGACCTGCATGAGCTGGTTGATCGTGTCCGTGGTGCTCATGCCACTGATCAGGCCGTCGATACTGGCCATCGCGCTGATCCCTCCGTCTGTGGGGCTGGAACTGGACGGGCGGCCGGCGATATCGCCGACCGCCCGTCTATTCGGTTGTCAGAGCCGTTGACTGAGCTGTTCCCGTGGTGATTCGCCGCGGGGTGCGACGCCTCACCGGCCGGATCAGCGCAGGAGGGACAGCACGCCCTGCTGCGACTGGTTGGCCTGGGACAGCATCGCGGTGCCGGCCTGGGTGAGGATCTGCGAACGGGTGTAGGACATCATTTCCTGCGCCATGTCCGTGTCACGGATCCGGCTCTCCGACGCCGACAGGTTCTCGACGGCGACGTTGGCGTTGGCGATGGTGTGCTCGAAGCGGTTCTGGTACGCACCGAGCTTCGCCCGTGCCGTCGACACCTGCTCGATCTTGGAGTCGATCAGGTTGACGGCGTTCTGGGCGTCCGCCGCCGTCTTGAACTGCATGCCGGCCGTGTTCGCGGTGAGGTCGTCGGCGACGCCGGTGGCCGCCGTGAACGTCACGTCCGCGGTGTCACCCGTCTTCGACGTCACGACCAGCTTGTTGTCCTTGTCCACCGACGCCGCGAACTTCTCCGCGAACCCGGAGTTGTTGTTCAGCGTGTCGGCCACGTCCTGGACGGTCTTGTGGTCGCCCGCGGTGCCGAGGTCGACGGTCACGTCCGGGTCGGCGCTGCCGGTGATGTTGAAGCTCATGTTGCCGGCGACGTCCGTCGGGGTCAGCACGTCGAAGGACTTCGAGTTGCCGCCCAGCTTGGCCGCGATGTCGGTGACGTCGATGGAGCTGAGGTCGACCGCGATCTGGCTGTTCGCGTCACCGTCGGCGCCGACCTGGAACTTCAGCGGCGTCGCGTTGCCGTTCAGCAGCTTGGTGCCGTTGAAGTTGGTCGAGTCGCCGATCCGCTTCAGCTCGTCGTTGAGGCTGGAGACCTCGGTGGCGATGTTGGCCCGGGCCTTGTCGTTGTTCGAGTCGTTACCGGCCTGCACGCCCAGGTCACGCATGCGCTGCAGGATCGAGTGCACCTCGTTGAGCGCACCCTCAGCGGTCTGCACCACCGAGACACCGTCCTGCGCGTTGCGGACGGCGACCTTGAGGCCACCGACCTGGCTGCGCAGACCCTCACTGATCGCCATACCCGCGGCGTCGTCGGCGGCCCGGTTGATCCGGAAGCCGGACGACAACTTCTCCAGCGACTTCGACATCTGGTTGTCGGAGACCGACAGGCTGCGGTAGGCGTTCTGGGCAGCGATGTTCTGGTTGATACGAAGACCCATTTGAATTTCCTCCTTGAGTGGGGTCCTGACCGGCCCGTCCGTGAGCCGTTGTGCTTACGCCATCAGTGATCGGTCGGCCACGGTGCGTCCTGAGGGGTATCCGAAGTTTGTTCAGAACTTCTTCCGGGGCCGGATCCGGCCGGGACCCGATTCGCAACCCGAAGGCGCTCAAGTCCTCAGAGACGCCCAGCGAGTGCCGACTTGTCCGGTGAAGCGGGAGGGACTCCTGCCGCGGGAGAGGAGGAGCCGGTGAGTCTGACTGACCTGTCCAGCGTCCTGTGGCGTGCGCGGGAGCTGTTGGAACTCCTGTTGTTCAAGCTCGAGGAGGAGCAGTTGCTGCTCGCCTCGAACCGGTCCCGCTGGCTCGCGCACGCCACCCGCGAGGTGGAGGTGGTGCTGGATCAGATCCGCCAGACCGAGGTCGTGCGGGCCGCCTACGCGCAAGGTGTCGCGGTGGAGCTCGGCCTCAACGCCGAGGCGTCCCTCGGGCAGCTCGCGGACGCGGCGCCGGCGCCCTGGTCGGACCTGCTGCACCAGCACCGCAAGGCGTTCCTGACGCTGACCTCGGAGATCGGGGCCATCGCGGAGTCCAACCGTGAGCTGCTGACCGCCGGTCAGCGCGCAGCTCGCGAAACCATGCTCGCGTTCGCCGGAACCGTGGAAACGTACAGCCCGCAAGGGAAAACCGTCAGCGGCGGCGTGCGCCGCCCCAGCCTGGTGGATGAGGCGATCTGATGGGCAGCAGTTTCGGCGGGATCAACACCGCACTGACCTCCCTCTACGCGCAGCGTCGCGGGCTGGACGTCACCGGTCAGAACATCGCGAACGCCAACACCGAGGGCTACACCCGGCAGCGGGTCGGCATGCAGTCCCAGGTCGGCTCCCTCTCGCCGGCCATGTACGCGAAGACCGACGGCCTCGGCACCGGCGTCGCCGTCTCGGACGTCCAGCGCCTGCGCGACGAGTACCTGGAGAACAGGGGCCGGACGGAGCACGGCGCGAGTTCGTACCTGAGCGCTCAGAGCGCGTCCTACACCTCGATCGAGGACGCCTTCGCCGAGCCGAGCGACACCGCCCTGGCGGCCCAGCTCCGCGACATGTGGGGTGGTTGGAACGACGTCTCCAACAACCCGCAGCTCTCCGCGCCCCGCTCGGCCCTGATCCAGCAGAGTGCCACGGTGGCCGACCAGCTGAACGCCGCCCAGGACTCGCTGTCCCGGCAGTGGAGCCAGGACCGCACCCAGATGGCGGCCTACGTCGACGACGTGAACGTGACGGCCGGGTCCATCGCCCAGCTCAACGACAGCATCATCATGGCCAACGCCTCCGGGCTGACGGTCAACGAGCTGGAGGACCGGCGGGATCTGCTGGCCATGAAGCTCTCCGAGCTCACCGGCGCCACCGCGGCGAAGCGGGAGAACGGCGGGATGGACGTCTTCATCGGCGGCTCCACCCTGGTCACCGGGACCACGACCCGCCAGCTCGACGTCACCGGCGCCAAGCGGCTGCAGGACCAGCTGACCGGCGGCGACCCGGTGCGGCTGGTCTGGAAGGACGACGTCGGCTCGACGGTCCAGGCCGGCGGCAAGATGGGCGCCTCCGTCGACACGATGACCACCATCATCCCGGGGCTGTCCGGCGACCTCACCTCGGTCACCGACAACCTGATCAACTCGGTCAACGCCAAGCACCGCGACGGTTTCAGCGTCGACGGCAGCACGGGTCTGGACTTCTTCGGCCGCAAGCCCGACGGCTCGGTCACCGTCCTGATCGAGGACCCGGACAAGGTGGCGGTCGCCGGCACCAACGGCACGCTGGACAACTCCGTGGCCGACGCCATCGCCGACATCGGCGACGCGGCCGACGGCCCGGACCGCGAGTACCAGTCGATGATCGGCCGGCTCGGGGTCTCCTCGCAGGGCTCCACCCGGCGGGCCGAGATCCAGGCCGTGGTGACCGAGCAGATCGACGCGGCGCGCGAGGGCGAGTCCGGGGTCAATCTCGACGAGGAGATGACCAACCTGCTCACCTACCAGCGCGGGTACGAAGCGGCGTCCCGGGTCCTGACCACGATCGATTCGATGCTCGACCAGCTCATCAACCGTACGGGCCTGGTCGGCAGGTAGGGGTAGACATGATCGGCGGCAGAGTCACCGAGGGCAGCATCCACACCCGGGTGCTGGCCAATCTCCAGCGCAACATCGCCAAGGGCGCGAAGATCCAGGACCAGCTGTCCAGCGGCAAGCAACTGAACCGGCCGTCGGACTCGCCGGCCGGCACGGTCTCGGCCCTGCAGTTGCGGGGCGAGACGCGCACCAGCCAGCAGTACACCCGCAACGCCGACGACGGCCTGGGCTGGCTCGGCACCCTGGAACAGACCCTGGGCAGCTCGTCGACCCTGGTCAACCGGGCCCGGGACCTGACCGTGCAGGGCCTGAACTCCACCACGAACGGGGCCCAGGCCAACGAGGCGCTGGCCACCGAGATCGACCAGATCCGCGAGTCGCTGGTGTCCTATGCGAACACCCGCTATCTCGATCGGCCGGTGTTCGGCGGTAACACCACCGAGCCGGTGGCCTATGACAAGGACGGCGGCTTCACCGGGAATGCGTACGACCCGGCCGATGCCTCGCGCACGAGTGTGTCGCGCACGGTCGGTTCCAATGTGAAAGTGCGGGTCGACATGACCGGCCCGGAGGCGTTCGGCGACAACACCGATGTCAGTGCCGACACCACCGGATTGTTCCGGGTCCTGGAAAACGTCTCGGCGCATCTGCGCTCCGGTGACAACGCCGCCCTGCAGCACGACCTCACCAGCCTCGACAAGGCCGGCAACAAACTGAAATCGGCCATTTCCGAGATCGGCTCACGATATAATCGGATTACGCAGATGAAGGAATCGGCCCAGGACCGCTTGTTGTCCGTGACCTCGCAGCTGTCGGACATCGAGGACATCGATCTGCCGAAAACCATCATGGATATGCAGCTTCAGCAGACCTCGTACCAGGCTGCCCTGGCCGCCACGGCCAAGGTTATTCAACCCTCGCTCATCGATTTCCTGAGGTGACCATGACTACTCGCACCGCGTCCCGACCGATTGGGGCATCCGTGACCGACACCGAGCTGAACATGCCGATCATCGACATGGCCGTTCCCATGCCCGGCTTTCCGGCCCATCGGCAATTCGTCCTGGTCCGGCTGAACGACAACGGCCTGCTCTACGCTTTCACGTCTGTCGATGACCCGAACCTGCGATTCCTCGTCGCCCCGCCGGAGCCGTTCTTCCCGGACTACGCGCCGGAGATCGAGAACGACGTCTTCGCCGCGCTGAACACCAAGGACCCGGACCGGCTGCTGGTCATGGTCGTCATCACCGCGGGCGTCCAGGAGACCACGGCCAATCTGCTGGCCCCGATCATCGTGGACCGGGACAGCCGCCGGGCCATGCAGGTCGTCCTGTCCGGCACTGACATGCCGGTGCGCGCCGTCATGCGCCAGGCGTACTGACGGACTCGCTCAGGTGTCCTGTCCACGGATGGAGAAGGGACTGCCGCGATGCTCGTGCTGACCAGGAGGGCCGGCGAGAGCGTGATGATCGGCGACGACGTCGTCGTGACCGTGCTCGAGACGCGCGGTGATGTCGTCCGGATCGGTATCAACGCCCCGCGCAGCGTCCAGGTGCACCGCGAAGAGGTGTACCAGGAGCTGCAGGCGGTCAACCGGGAAGCGGCGTCGCCCGACGAGGCGGCCGTCCGCGCGGTGACCGAGATGTTGCGTCCGGCCGGCGTCGAGCCGCCGGGCGACTGACCCTCCATTGTGGTACCAACCTGGGCCGGCTCCCTGTGGGAGTCCGGCCCGTTGGCCTGCCCGGCAACGGTTTCCGGGCCGGTCCGGCACCGCCGCCCGGGTGGACGGCGGCGCCGGGATCAGCGGATGGGCCGGGATCAGCGGATGGACAGGCCGCGGGTCTTGAAGAAGGCGATCGGGTCGACGGCGTTCTCCCGGGTCGCGGGCGCACCGGCGTGCACCTCGAAGTGCAGGTGCGGGCCGGAGGACGCGCCCGACGTGCCCACGTAGCCGAGGATCGCGCCGCGCGGGACGCTCTGGCCGACGGTGACCGCCGGGCGCCGCACCATGTGGCAGTACCGGGTCACCAGGTTGCCCTCGTGCTGGACCTCGACGTACCAGCCGCAGCCGCGCAGGGCGGAACTGCCGTCCACGTCGCAGCTTCCCTTGGAGACGTTGCAGACCACGCGGATGACGGTGCCGGCGGTGGCCGCGCGGATCGGCGTGTTGCGGGTGGCGCCGAGGTCGACGCCGTCGTGGGCTGGGCGGCCGGTGGTACGGAAGCCGCTGACCAGCCCGGCGGCGACGGGAAGCATCCAGGTGCCCGACACGGGCGGCAGCGGTACGGCCGACACCGGCGCGGCCGCGCTGCACTTGGGGATGGTGAAGGAGCCCCGCTGGACGTACGCGTCGGAGATGTAGCTGTTGTCGGCCAGGCGGTCCCAGTAGCCGGTGTTCGTCACGGTCCCGCTGATGAACTGCCCGGCGATCCGGCAGACGATCGAGACGGTGGCGCCGTTGCGGATGGTGCCGATCCGCGGGCTGCCCGCGGACGGGGCGCTGCGCGCGTTGAGCGGCGTTCCCCCGGTGACGACCTTGCCGGTGCCGGCGATCTTGGCCGCGGTGCCCGCCGCGGCGGCGGGAGCGGGGCTGAGGGTCAGTGTGCCGCCGACGGTGCCGACCGCGGCGAGCAGGGCGAGGGCGGTGCGCTGATGTCGTCGTTTCATGGGGTTTCCCTTCGGCCGTACGGGGACGCGCGCTCGTTCAGGCCAGGCTGCCGAGCGCGGGATGCCGGTTCCGGTGCTCCGCCAGTGCAGAACAGTTGCGGCAAATGGATAAAAACCGGCGCGGATGGGCCGATCCGCCTTGAAGATGGAATTACCGCCGCACCAGGAGCCCGGACGCTCGGGCACATGGTCGCCTTCGAGGGGGACGTAGATGTCGAGATTGACGGAAATGGGCATCGCCAAGCGTCTGACGCTTATCGTGCTCGTCGGTGTGCTGGCCCTGCTCGCCCTGGCCACGATCACGGTGCAGGGGCAGAACCGGGTCGTCAGCCAGTCCGACGACGTACGCACGCTGGAGGCCTGCCTCGGGGCGTTGAACCACCTCGACACCCGGCAGAGTGAGCTCAAGGTCGACGCGTACCGGTCGGCCCTCAAGCACGACGTCACCCAGGACGTCGCCGACGACGTGGTCTCGGCCACCGAGGCAGCCGACGGGGTCGAGTCGTGCGGGCTGACCGGTGCCCTGGCCACCGAGTTCGGCGGGATCCGGCCGGACGTCAACGACTTCGGCACCTTCATCACCGGCTTCGTCCAGCAGTCCCTGACCCCGGGCGCGACCGCCGCCCCGAACACCGATCAGATCGCCGAGCGCAACCACGCCGTGGACGACCAGCTCGGGGCCCTGAACGAGAAGGTGACGGCCTCCGCCCAGGAGGAGCGCGCCGTCATGGCCGACGCGGTGAGCGACACCAAGCGGGCGGCCTGGATCGTCGGTCTCGTCGGGCTGCTCCTGCTGATCGGGCTGTCCATTCCCCTCGCCCGGTCGATCCTGCGCCCGGTACAGCGGCTCGGCGAGATCATCGAGGCCCTGCAGCAGGGTGACCTGACCCGGCGCAGCGGCATCACGACCCGGGACGAGCTCGGCCGGATGGCCACCGGGCTGGACGCCGCCGTCGAGTCGATCCACCGCTCGCTCACCACCATCGGCCAGGAGGCCGAGACCCTGGCCAGCTCGGCGACCGAGCTGTCGGCCGTGGCCGGGCAGATCGCCGACGCCGCCCACGACACCGACGCGCAGACCTCCTCGGCGTCGAGCGAGGCCGAGGAGATCTCCCGCAACGTGCAGACGGTGGCCGCGGGCTCCGAGGAGATGGGCCTGAGCATCCGGGAGATCTCGCGCAACACCAGCGAGGCCGCGCAGATCGCCGCGGTCGCCGTGTCCGAGGCCGCGCAGGCCACGGAGACGATCCGGCAGCTCGGTGAGTCCTCGGCGGAGATCGGCAACGTGATCAAGCTGATCACCTCGATCGCCGAGCAGACCAACCTGCTGGCGCTGAACGCGACCATCGAGGCGGCCCGGGCCGGCGACGCGGGCAAGGGCTTTGCCGTGGTGGCCAGCGAGGTCAAGGACCTGGCCCAGGAGACCGCGCGAGCCACCGAGGACATCGGTTCCCGGGTGAACGCGATCCAGCAGGACACCAGCGGCGCGGTCGATGTGATCAGCCGGATCAGCGAGGTCATCGCCAAGATCAATGACTTCCAGACGACGATCGCGAGCGCCGTCGAGGAGCAGACCGCGACCACCGGCGAGATGAGCCGCAGCATCGGCGAGGTGGCGTCGGGCAGCAGCCGGATCGCCGCGAACATCTCCGACGTCTCCACCGCCAGCGCCACCGCTGTGCACGGCGTCACCCAGACCCGGCAGGCCAGCGAAGAGGTGGCCCGGACAGCCGAGCAACTGCGCACTCTGGTGGGCGCTTTCCGGCTCTGACCGGACGCACCCTGACTGCACCTGGCGCGGCCCCGGTCCACAACACCGGGGCCGCACCGTAATCCCCAGGGCGAGAAGAGCTCGTCCGGCGGGAATCGGTCTCGGGAGTCATCGTGGGTGCAGAGCGTGAATCGGTCATGGACGGCACCACCCTCGCCACGCCGGCGTCCGCCCTTGATCTGCGGGCCGACGCCCACGTGCACACGGGGTTCGCGGCGGGCCGGGACAGCGTGGGCCTGATCGTCTCCGCCGCCGACCACGCCGGGCTGACCTCCGTCACCTTCGCCGACCAGGTGGGGCCCGAGACGACGTGGCTGCCCGCGTACGCGGACACCATCCGCCGGGCCCGCCGGCGCACCGAGCTGAACCTGCGCATCGCCGCCGAGGTCGAGGTCGTCCAGCGCGACGGCTGGCTGGCCTGGCCGGGGGACCTGGGGCACCTCGAGGCGGTGTCGGTGGCCGTGTCTAGGCTGCCGCTGGCCTCCGGCCCGGCGCTCCCGCGTGATGTGCGGGCCCAGCTCGCCACCGGTGAACTCACCCCGGAGCAGGTCGCCGAGATCGTGGTGACGGCGACGATCAAGGGCATGGACCGGGCCTCCCGGTACGCGCCGGCGCAGCTCGCCCGGCCGCTGAGCCTGCTGAGCCAGGTCGGCATCGACGAGTCGGCGGTGACCCGGGACATGCTGGCAGCGCTCGCCACCGCCTGCCTCGTCACCGGTACGGCGGTCGAGATCAGTGAGGCCTGGCGCGGCCCGTCGCCGCTGGTGGCGGCCACGCTGCGGGAGGCTGGTGTGTCCCTGGTGGCGGCGAGTGACGCCCGGTACGCCGGCGAGGTCGGCCAGTGGCAGTACCTGCGCCGGGTCTGATCGGAAACCGGCCGCAGCCTGTAATCGCGTACGTACTCTCAGTCATGCCAGCACTTCAGCATGGGAGAGATGCCATGAGTATGGTTCAGCAGGCCGTCGAGATCGGTGCCCCACTGCACGCGGTGTACGAGCAGATCGCGACGTTCGAGAACTATCCGCGGTTCATGACCGGTGTGCAGCGGGTGACCCGGATCGGCGACGACCAGACCCACTGGATCATGGACGTCGAGGGCCATCGCCGGGAGTTCGACGCCCAGATCACCGAGCGCTCCCTGGACGAGCGGGTCTCCTGGGCGACCACCGAGGGACCGCTGCTCGCCGAGACGATCACGTTGCGGCCGATGGGTGAGACCCGGACCCAGATCGTCGCCCAGCTCGAGGCCGACGTGGCCTTCCTGCTGCCCAGCGACCGGCACGGTCAGGAGACCCTGCGCCGGCGGCTCAAGGCCGACCTGGACACCTTCAAGGGCCTGATCGAGACCGGCAAGCTGGGTGACCTGCAGCTGCGCGGGGCGAGCTCGAAGCAGCTCGCCGGCGTGCCGGCCAACCCGGCGTCACCGGCCTCGGTCGCCGCCCGGGCCCGGGGCGGCCGGCCGCATCCCGGGGCCGGCTGGGGCACCAGCGCCGGCGAGTTCAGCAACGCCAACGCGGGCACCGACGTGGACATCACCTCGGCCCCGGGCATCACCAGCGCCGCCGACCTGGACGACGTGCTGGCCCCCGGCCGCCGGATCGGCGGCTCGCGGTCGGTGAGCGGCGGCGCCGCCCCGATGGGCGGCCGGTCGATGGGCTCCCGCGACGTCCGCGGCGACGGCATCATCCACGAGGAGGAACGCGGCGGCGACCACGACTGGTGACGCCGGCTCACCGCGCCGATTCGAACGTCACCACCAGACGGGCACCCCGGGGCTCGGCCCGCTCATAGCGGACCGAGCCCCGGTTGGCTTCCACCAGGTGCCGCACGATGAACAGGCCCAGCCCGGCGCCGCGCATGAACCGGTCGAAGAGCTGCGGCACCAGCTCCTCGGGGATCCCCGCGCCGCGGTCCTGCACCACCAGCTCGATCGACTCCCCGGCGGGGCAGGCGCTGACCACCAGTGGCGGATCGCCGTACTTCAGGGCGTTGCCCAGCAGGTTGTGCACCACGTGCCAGAGGTGCTGGCGGTCGGCCAGCGCGGCCAGGTCCTCGTCGATCTCGATCGCCACGTCCGCCCCGCACTTGAGCTCCGCCGCCACCGCCGTGACGACCTCCCGCACCGGCACCGGGGTCCGCCGCGCGGTGACCGCCCCGGTGTCCAGCCGGAACAGCAGCTGCAGGTCGTTCATCATCTTGACGAGCCGCCGGGTGTTCTTGTCGATCTTCGTGGTCAGCTCGAGGCGGGTGTCCTCGTCCAGCTCGGCCCAGTCGGCGCTGAGCAGCTCGGAGAGGCTCGCGATGGAGCTGATCGGCTGGGCCACGTCGTGGGTCAGCATCGAGGTCAGGTCGTTCTTGAAGGCCAGCGCCGCGGCCAGCCGCGCGTTCGACTCCCGCAACTGCTCGTTGCTGCGTTCCAGCTCGCCGGCCCGCTCCCGGAGCTCGTCGGCGACCCGCTTGCGGTCGGTGATGTCGACGTAGGTGGCCACGTAGGCCCGGGGCCGCCCGTCGGCGTCGGGGATGGGCGCCATGGTGGCCAGCACCGGGATGTCCGTGCCGTCGGCGTGCCGGACCAGCCAGTCGCCGGTCCCGGCCGGCGGCAGCGGGGCCGGATCCGGGGCGAGCGGCTCGCTGTGCCCGGTCAGCTCCCGCCAGCGCCGGTTGACGTCGATCACCCGGTGGTTGGCGTCGAGCACCATCACTGCCTCGTTCATCGACTGCAGCAGCGTGTCCGCGAACTCCCGGCGCTCGCGCAGTTCGGCGACCAGCTCCCGCTGCTGGCGGTCGGCGCCCTCCAGCGAGCGGACCAGGAAGCCGATCAGGGCCAGCACGGCGAGTGCGGCCAGGATCGCGCCGGTGCTGATCGCGGCCGCGGGCCGGCTGATCCCGGTGCGCACCGCCAGCGCGCTGATCAGCGCGGCGACCACCGGTACGGCGATCACCGCGGGCAGCGTGTGCCGGATCTTGGTGCCGGGTCCGGCGGCCGCCGCGGTACGCAACGGACCGGCTTCCGGCCGCGCGAGGATGGCCCCCAGCGCCAGCGTGAGCAGGGCGCCGGCGTCGTACGGCGTCATCACACTGTCCGGCCCACCGCCGTCCGGAAAGGTCGGCGCGAACATCCGCGGCACGAGCGCGACCAGCGCGATGATCGTGGCCCCGGCCAGCAGGGGATCGGCGATCCGGAACCGGGACTGCTCACCGGGCCGGCGGATCCGTACGTCGATGCAGGTCAGGGCGAGCCCGGTCAGCAGGGTGGCGACGGCCGCCGCCGGATGCCGGGCCAGGGCGGCGGCTCCCAGCAGAGCGGCCACGCCGGCCAGGACGTACGCGGTGACGCGCGACACCGGCGTCGACCGGGTCGGTGCCAGCAGAAGCAGAGCGAGCCCGGCGGCCAGCAGTGCGGCCGCCGGGCTCGACGTCAGGGTGTTCTTTCCAGCGGACGAGGTGAGCAGGTTCAGGGCGCCGAAGACGGCCACCGCGACACCGGCGCACCCGGCGAGGATCCGGGACAGCCTGCCCACGTCCTGCGCCGCGATCTGCACCGGTGGAACCCCTCTAAATATGGGCGTTTCCGCCCAAGTGTGAGGGAGTGATCATATCGCGGCGGATGGGATCAAGTGGTCACGCCGAGTGAGACTGTCCGGCCCACTCGAAGCCGTCCTCGACGGTGACCTTGGCCGCGACCAGCACGAGCCGGTCGGCGTGCTTGTTGGCGTGGTGCCCGCAGAACACCAGCGAGCCGCCGCTGCTGAGGGCGATCTCGGCCTTGGCGGCCGCGCTGCAGCTGTCGCAGCGGTCGACCAGGGACGGGACGGTGACGATCTCGGGCGACAGCATGGTGGTCATCATCGCTCTCCTTGCTCGGTGGCGGTGCAGCGGTCCTGACAGCGGGTACTTCGGCCCGCCGGAAGGGCGCCTTAGCCCTCGGGGGGTCGTTCGGGGCCCTGCAACTGAGGCGCAACCGGCAAGGTCCCTGGTGACTCTGTCCCGTCGTCAACCTTTCCCTCAGACGCCACGGCCATACCCCGTCACGCGGGTGAAGTCGTTCGCCTGTGGCTTAACGGGAGGGAACCCAGAATGACTCGCAACGACGGCCGGCGCCGCACCGCGCGCTTCGCGCTGACCGCCGGCCTCGCCACCGCGGCCGCAGTGACCGGCGTCGCCGGCTCGGCCCTCGCTGGTACGCCCACCGCCCTGCCCACCGGCCCGATCCGCGCGGCGGCCACCGCGGACGCGATCGCCGGCAGCTACATCGTGGTGCTCAAGCCCGGTACGGCGGCGGCCGCCCAGGTCACCTCCGCCTCCCGGTCCCTCGTGAAGCGGTACGGCGGCAAGGTCCGCGCCAACTACCTCTCGGCCGTCCGCGGCTTCCAGGCCACCATGACGGCCACCGCGGCCCGCCGGCTCGCCGCGAACCCGGCCGTCGACTACGTCGAGCAGGACGCCACCGTCCGGATGGCCGACACCCAGAACGCGCCGACCTGGGGCCTGGACCGCATCGACCAGCCCGCGCTTCCGCTGTCGAAGACCTACACCTACCGCTCCGCGGCCAACGTGACCGCGTACGTGCTGGACACCGGGATCCGGACCAGCCACACCGAGTTCGGTGGCCGGGCCGGCCACGGCTGGGATTTCATCGACAAGGACGCCACCGCGCAGGACTGCAACGGGCACGGCACCCACGTGGCCGGCACGATCGGCGGCCGCACGTACGGCGTCGCGAAGGACGTCAAGCTGGTCGGCGTACGGGTCCTGGACTGCACCGGGTCCGGCTCGTACTCGGCGATCATCGCCGGCGTCGACTGGGTGACCACGCACGCGGTCAAGCCGGCCGTGGCCAACATGAGCATCGGCGGCACGCTGAGCTCCGCGCTCAACGCCGCGGTCACCAAGTCCATCGCTTCCGGGGTCACCTACGCGGTGGCGGCCGGCAACGAGAACAAGAACGCCTGCAACTACTCGCCGGCGGCCACGCCCAACGCGATCACGGTCGGCGCCACCGAAAGCACCGACGCCCGGGCCTCGTTCTCCAACTTCGGCTCCTGCCTCGACATCTTCGCGCCGGGCGCCAAGATCACGTCCGCGGGTTACTCGTCGGACACCGGCACGCAGACGATGAGCGGCACCTCGATGGCGGCCCCGCACGTGGTGGGCGCGGCGGCGCTGGTGCTGGGCGCCGACCCGGCGGCCACGCCGGCCCAGGTGCTCACCGCCCTCACCACGAAGGCGTCGGTGGACAAGGTGACCTCGCCGGGCACAGGCTCGGTCAACAAGCTGCTCAACACCAGCTGGCTGAACGCCACCGCGGGCACCCCGAGCCCCACGCCTACCACGGCCCCCACCACGACGGCCCCGACGAGCGCCCCGACCACCGCTCCGACGACCACCCCGCCCACGACGACCCCCACCACGAGTGCGCCGGTCACCGCGTGCGGGCCGTTCACCATGGGGACGGACGTGCGGATCAGCAAGTACGGCACCGCGTCGAGCAGCGTCAGCATCTCCGGCTGCACCGGCACCGCGTCGTCGACCTCCAGCGTGACGGTGACCGTCGCGCACGGCTACCGCGGTTCGCTCGTCGTCTCGCTGGTGAGCCCGCGGGGCACGAAGTACACGCTGAAGCAGGCCGACAAGACGGACACCGTGGCGAATCTGGCCCAGACGTACCCGATCAACGTGCCCGGTACGTCGCGCAACGGTACGTGGACGTTGCAGGTCAAGGACTCCTTCGGCACCACGACCGGAATTCTGGACAAGTGGAAGTTGACGCTCTGAAAGCTCGGAAAGCCGTACCGGTGCGGCGCCGCGCCGATAGCGTGTTTCGTGAGTAGAGCCAAGGAGGCCGCCATGACTGAGGCCACGCAGGAGCGCCCCACGGTCCTCGTCGTCGACGACGAGGAGGACCTGCGGGACATCATGCGCCGGATGCTCGAGCGCCGCGGCTTCGCCACCCTGGTGGCCGGCGACCGCGAGCAGGCTGTCGCGGTCTGCCAGGACCATCCCGGGGTGATCGACGTGCTGGTCACCGATCTCAACCTGCCCGGCGACTCGGGTGGCGAGCTGGCCCGCACCGCGACCGGGCTGCGCCCCGAGATGGGCGTCGTGTTCATCTCGGGCCTGCCCAAGGACATCGCCGTCACCAAGGGCCTGATCGACCCGGACGCGTTGCTGGTCAAGAAGCCGTTCACCGCCGATCTGCTGCTCGAGGCCCTGCGCTCGATCCTCGACCAGCGGGCACCGACCGTGTGACGACCTGAACGAGAACGCCGCCGGAGCTGCTCCGGCGGCGTTTTCTGCGTTCCGGCCTCGGCCGAACGGTGGAGGTGCCGTCGGCCGCAAAGCCCTTCATCCGCTGGGGCTCCTGCCGCCAGAGGGTCCACTGTGGCGCGGCTCCCGGCCTGCACCCGTTCGCGATCCGGGCCGGCACCCGCCCGCGCCGAACCTGAATGTCAGACAGCAATTGTTTGACATACAGGGGGAACGACGTGACGGCCAGGCGCAGGACGATCGGAGTCGCACTGACGGGTGTGGTGGTGGCCGGCGCGGGTGTCGCGCTGACCGGTACGGCGAACGCCGCGACGACAACCGAGACGACGACCACCTACAGCACCGACGACGCCTACACGTCCAGCACCCGCCGGACGGTGAACTTCGGCTCGGCCGACAAGCTGGTGATCGGCAAGGAGTCCGGGGAGACCCGGCTGTCCTATGTGAAGTTCGCGCCCAAGGTCGCCGCGGGTGCCACCGTCACCGCGGCCGAGCTGCGGCTGCCGGTGGAGAGCAAGCCGGTCACCGCTACGCTCAGCGTCCATTCGGTGGCGAGCGGGTGGTCGGAGCAGAAGCTCACCGCCACCAACGCGCCGGTCCTCGGCCCGCTGGTGGCCTCGATCAAGCCGAAGCTCACCGACACCACCCTGCGCTTCGACGTCTCCAAAGTGGTCACGAAGGCCGGTACCTACGCGTTCGCGCTGAAGTCGGCGGCCACCACCGGCGTCACCCGGCTGCGCGCCATCGAGTACGGCACGACCACCGCCGGTGGCCCGGAGCTGGTCCTGACGGTCAAGCGCGCCACGACCACCACCACCGCCCCGACGACTCCGCCCACCAAGGCCCCGACGACCCCGCCCGCCACCGTCCCGCCGACCACGGCGCCGACGACCGTCCCGCCGGCCACCGTTCCGCCGACGACCGTCCCGCCGACCACGGCGCCGCCGGCGGAGTGCGTCACCGGTGCGCTGCTCGTACCGTCCTGCGGCGTGCTGTGGGGTGCCGCGGCCGGTGGTTTCACCGACACCCCGCGCGACGAGGCCCTCAAGACCTGGGAGACGCTCACCGGGCGCACCGCGACGATCTTCCACCAGTACCACAAGGGCGACGAGCAGTTCCCGACCAAGGCCGAGATCGCCATGACCCAGGACCCGCAGCGCCCGCGGGTGCTGCTGCTGAACTGGAAGGTCGCCTACAACTCGACCTGGGCCAAGGTCGCCGCCGGACAGCAGGACGCCCGGATCGACAAGTGGTCCGCGTACGTCAAGCAGAACTTCCAGCAGAAGTTCTTCCTGGCGCTGCACCACGAGCCGGAGAACGACGTGCAGACCACCGCCGCGTCGGGCATGACCGCCAAGGACTACGCCGCGATGTACCGGCACGTGATCACCCGGCTGCGGGCCAACGGCGTCACCAACGCCGTCAACGTGCTCGCCTACATGGGCAACGAGAAGTGGATGGCCCAGTCCTGGTGGAAGGACCTCTACCCGGGCGACGCGTACGTCGACTGGGTCGGCCTGGACTCCTACGTCAGCGTGGAGAAGGGCTACTACCACTACGGCGACATGGGCGACATCCTCGACCGGCAGCCCACCGGCGGCGGCCTCGGCTGGTACGACTGGGCCGTGCAGAACCACCCCACCAAGCCGATCATGGTGGCCGAGTGGGGCATGTACCACCGCCGTGCGACCGTCACCGACAAGTCCGCCGCGTTCGCCTCGGTCGTCCCCGAGCTCAAGGCCCACCCGGCGATCAAAGCTGTCGTCTACTTCGACACGGCCAGCGACGACGAGGGCGACCGTGACATCTCGGTGAACTCCATGCCGAGCAGCCTCACCGCGTTCAATAAGGTCGCCGCTGACCCGATGTTCAAGGTGACCATCGGCAAGTGACGTCGCTCAACCCGGTGCCGGGCCGGTCCGTTCGCGGGCCGGCCCGGTCGGCTGTCCGGGCCAGGGCACAGTCAATTCGCCGCGGCGCCACCGGGCCGGACCGGGCAACACGGGCCACTGCTCGCGGAACTTCTCGACGGTGGCCCGCCACCGTTGCCGCGGACCGAACGGCGTGGCCGACGCGTCCCAGGCTGCGCCCAGGGTCTGCAGCAGGTCGTGGATCGGGAAACCGGGCACGTTGTGGTGGATCAGGGCCTTGGGCAAGCGTTCGGCGAAGGTGGCCGGATGGTCCAGATCGGACAGTCGCGCCGACAGGGTCAGCGTCTGCGGCCCGTCCGCGCCGACCACCGCCCAGGTGGCGATCCGGCCCAGCTCGTCACAGGTGCCCTCGACCAGCAGGGCGCCGGTGGCGGTCATGGTGGCCCACGCGGCGGGCACCTCGTCCTGGTGATACTGGCGCAGCACGTTGAACGCGCGGACCACCTGGGGGCGCAGGCCGGCCAGCTCGAAGCCGCCCCGGCGGAACTCCAGCAGCGGCGGGTCCGCCCACGGCTGGGCGTCGCTCACGCGTACCGGATCGATCTCGAGACCGACCACCGCGATGTCCGGGCGGACCTGCGCGGCCAGCCGGCCGCGCAGCTCGACCGCCGTGACCGGCGTCGCGCCGTAGCCCAGATCGACGACCAGCGGTGCGGCCGCGCGGGTCAGCAGCTCCCCGCAGCGGTACGCGATGAAGTTGTCCACCCGGCGCAGCCGGTTGGGGTTCGTGGTGCCCCGGGTGACCGCACCGACCGGCTTCATGGCGTCAGCTCTGCTCCCGGGCCACCTTGTGCTGGGCCGCCTGGGCGATCGGGCGCACCACCAGCCGGTCGACGTTGACGTGCTGCGGCCGGGTGGCGACCCAGGCGACACAGTCCGCGATGTCCTCGGCGACCAGCGGCTCGCGCACCCCGGCGTAGATCGCGTCGACCTTGGCCGGGTCACCGAGGCGGTTGAGCGAGAACTCCTCGGTGCGCACCATGCCCGGATCGATCTCGATGACCCGCACCGGCCGCCCGGCGAGCTCCAGACGCAGCGTGCCGACCAGGGCGTTCTGCGCGTGCTTGGCCGCTGTGTAACCGGCGCCGCCCTCGTAGACCGTGAAGGCCGCGGTCGACCCGACGGTCACCACCGTGCCCGCGCCACTGGCTTCCAGGGCCGGCAGCAGTGCCTTGGTGACCCGGAGCGTGCCGAGGACGTTCACCTCGTACATCCACTGCCAGTCGGCGACCGAGCCGGCCTCGACCGGGTCCATCCCGCGCGCCCCGCCCGCGTTGTTGACCAGCAGCGCGACCGGCGCACCGAGCTCGTCGACCGCCGCCGCCAAGGCATCCACGGCAGCGTCGGACGTGATGTCGCACACCACCGCGGTGGCGTCCGCGCCGAGCTCGGCGACCAGCTTCTCCAGCCGGTCCGCCCGGCGCGCGGCGGCCACCACGTGGAAGCCCTCGGCGGCCAGCCGGCGTGCGGTGGCCGCGCCGATGCCGCTGGACGCCCCAGTGACGACGGCGATCTTCTTCTGCACCATCCTCTGATCCTGCCTCACCGCGGCAGG
This sequence comes from Actinoplanes sp. CA-051413, assembly GCF_050955795.1. Lineage (NCBI taxonomy): Bacteria > Bacillati > Actinomycetota > Actinomycetes > Micromonosporales > Micromonosporaceae > Actinoplanes > Actinoplanes sp. CA-051413. The sequence goes on along the minus strand of NZ_CP192100.1, from coordinate 9,313,955 downwards.
AGAGCTGGGTCACCCCCGGCCTCCTGGCGTTGGGTTGAGGGCCGGTGGATGGGGAAGATGAACGACGGCGTAACAGTTCCCCGTTACGTTCCACTGCTTTCGCGAAGGGACACGACGTGGCTGAGCTGCGGGCTGCAGGCCCCTGGCCGACCCCCCGGCGCATCGCCACCCTCTCCGTGCACACCTCGCCACTGGAGCAGCCGGGCACGGGCGACGCCGGTGGCATGAACGTGTACATCGTCGAGGTGTCCAAGCGGCTGGCCGAGCGGGACGTCGAGGTGGAGATCTTCACCCGCGCCACGTCGAGCGAGCTGCCGCCGGTCGTCGAGATGGCGCCGGGCGTGACTGTGCGCCATGTCACCGCCGGCCCGTTCGAGGGCCTGTCGAAGGAGGAGCTGCCGTCGCAGCTCTGCGCCTTCACCAACGGCGTGCTGCGGGCCGAGGCCGCGCGCCCGCCCGGCGCGTACGACCTGATCCACTCGCACTACTGGATGTCCGGGCAGGTCGGCTGGCTGGCCCGGGAACGCTGGGGCGTCCCGCACGTGCACACCGCGCACACCCTGGCCAAGGTCAAGAACAGGTTCATCGCCGCCGGTGACCGCCCCGAGCCCAAGGCCCGGGTGATCGGCGAGGAGCAGGTCATCGCCGAGGCGGACCGGCTGGTGGCCAACACCCGGTTCGAGGCCCAGGACCTGGTCAGCTGTTACGACGCCGACCCGACCCGGCTCACCGTGGTGCAGCCGGGCGTGGACCTGGACCGCTTTCGACCCCGCTCCACCCGGGCGGCCGACCGCCGCCGGCTCGGCCTGCCCGAACGCGGGTACGTGGTGGCCTTCGTCGGCCGGATCCAGCCGCTCAAGGGCCCGGACGTGCTGATCAACGCGCTGGCCGCACCGGCCCTGCGCGACGAGGACGTGACCGTGGTGATCTGCGGCGGCCCCAGCGGCAGCGGCCTGGACCGGCCCACCGCCCTGATCGAGCTGGCCGGCTCGCTCGGCGTCTCGCACAAGGTGCGCTTCGTGGCGCCGCAGACCGGCGAGGCCCTCGCCGCGCTGTACAGGGCCGCCGACCTGGTCGCCGTCCCCTCCCACAACGAGTCGTTCGGGCTGGTCGCGCTGGAGGCCCAGGCCTGCGGCACGCCGGTCGTCGCGGCGGCCGTCGGTGGTCTGGTCACGGCGGTCACCGACGGCGTCAGCGGAGTGCTGGTGGACGGGCACGACCCGGTCGCCTGGGCCCGGGTGCTGGCCGATCTGCTGCTGGCACCGGCCCGCCGGCTGCGGCTGTCGATCGGTGCGGTCCGGCACGCCACCAACTTCTCCTGGGACCGCACCGCGGACGGCCTGCTGCGGGTCTACCGCGAGGCGGTGACCGAGCACCGTGCGCTGATCGAGGCCCGCCTGGCAGGCTCGTTCTCATGGTGACCGAGATCGGCGCGCTGATCGAGCGGGTCTGCGCGGAACGCGAGCTGGAGTGCGAGTCCACCGGCGATGCCTCGTGGGTGGTGACACTGCCGGGCACGCACAAGCTCAAGACGGCCTGCAACCTCATCGTGGGCGAGCACGCCCTGCGCATCGAGGCGTTCGTGATGCGCCACCCGGACGAGCAGAGCGAGGAGCTCTGGGCCTGGCTGCTGCGCCGCAACGCCCGCATGTACGGCGTGAGCTTCTCGATCGACGCGGCCGGCGACGTCTACCTGACCGGCCGGGTGTCGCTGAAAGGCCTGGACGAGGACGAGCTGGACCGGCTGCTGGGCGCGGTGCTGACGTACGCCGACGAGTCCTTCGACTCGATGCTGGAGATCGGCTTCGGCTCGTCGATCAAGCGCGAGTGGGAGTGGCGGGTCAAGCGCGGCGAGTCGCTGGCCAACCTCCAGGCCTTCGCCCACCTCGCCGACAAGGAAACCCCCGGCTAACCTGAAGCGGTAACTGTTAAGAGCGTTACCAGTTGGGGGACCGGGTGCCGACCGGGCGCAAGTGGTGGACGGACGCGGCCGGTGGACTGCCCGCGACGTACTGGTATCTCTGGACCGGTCTGCTGATCAACCGGGTCGGCGGCTTCGCCGTGCTGTTCCTGAGCCTGTATCTCACCGCCCAGCGCGGCGCGAGCCCGGCACTGGCCGGCCTCATCGTCGGCGGGTACGGCATCGGCGGCGTCGCCGGCACCCTGCTCGGCGGGATGCTCACCGACCGCTGGGGCCGTCGCCCCACGCTGCTGGCCTCACACTTCGCCACCGCCGCGCTGCTGGTCGCCCTGGCGGTGAGCACGGATCTGCGGTTCGTGGCCGGGCTCGGCCTGCTGCTCGGGCTGGCCCAGTCGATGCCCGGCCCGGCGTTCGTCGCGGCGATCATCGACGTGGTGCCCGCCGAGCGCCGCTCCCGGGCGTTCAACCTCCAGTTCTGGGCGTTCAACCTGGGCCTGGCCGGGGCGTCGCTGCTGGCCGGGCTGCTGGCCGAGTGGAGCTATCTGGGGCTGTTCCTGATCGACGCGGCGTCGACTCTGCTCACCGGCGTACTCATCGCCTGGAAGGTCCCGGAGACGCTCAGCCGGCGGCCGCCGTCGGCCGCGCCGACCGGCGCGGGCATGCGCACGGTCCTGGCCGACCGGATCTTCCTGGTCTTTGTCGGCCTGACTCTGCTGCAGGCGCTGCTGTACGCCCAGACCAGCACGATCGTGCCGCTGGCGATGAGCGACGACGGGCTCAGCCCGTCGAGCTACGGACTGGTGACCGCGCTGGGCGGGGCGCTGATCGTGGTGGGCCAGCTGTTCGTGCCGCGGCTGATCGACCGGCACCGCAAGGACCGGGTGCTGGCGACGGCGGTGGCGGTGATGGCGGTGGGTTTCGCGACACTGACGTTCGCCGACCGGCTCGGCGGCTACCTGGTGGCGGCGGCGATCTGGACCGTCGGCTCGATGCTGGCCGCGCCGCCGAACGCGGAGATCAATTCGGAGCTGGCGCCGGTCGAACTGCGCGGGCGCTACCAGGCGGTGTTCTTCCTCACCTTCCCGGCGGCGGCTTTCCTGGCGCCGGCGCTTGGCGGGGTGAGCCTGCAAGCTTTCGGCCCGGCGCACTGGCTGATCGTCGCTGCCGTGGGGGTCGTCGCCGCGATTCTGCATCTGGCAGCGGGCCCGAGCCGCGAACGAAGAGTGAATGCCGTGAGGCTGACGGCGCCGGCGGCGGCGGGCGACACCCATCCCCATAGGCGTCGCCCGCACTAACCGCCGGTCTCGGGTAACGCCGTCCCCCAACGGCTGATGCCACCCGTCCCCGAACGCCGATCCGCGGTGGCCCCGAAGGGCCGACCCGTTCCCCGAACTGACGGCTCGGCGTCCATCGACCACGCTAGTTGGGCCGGTCAAGGGCCACAAGCGGGTTGGCTGTCTGCCATCTGTCTGAACCGTCACACCTGGCAACTTCACCCTCACGGATGATGCCCGCCTCGGTCGTCCGGCTGTCGACTGCTGGCCGTCTGCCGTTCGTCCCTACTTCTTCGAGGCCTTCTTCCGGGCGCCTGCCGTCTCGACCTTGATGAGCCGCTGCACCAGCTCCGGCTTCTTCAACTCGCCGGTGCCCTTGACGCCGTGCCCCCGCAGCCGCCGGCGCAGATCATCGACCTTCATCGCGGCGATGGCGCTCTCGCTGACGTCCGGGGTGTTGGGGGTGTCGTTGCCCGAGGTCGGGTTCTTGCTCTTCGTCGTCGTGCTCTTCTTGGCCGTCGTGCTCTTCTTGGTCGAGGTGCTCTTCTTGGTCGCGGCGACCTCGGCCTTGATGAGCTTCTTGACCAGCTCGGGCTTCTTGAGCTCGGCGGTGTCCTTGACCCCGTGCCCCCGCAGCTTGCGCCGCAGCCCGTCGACCTTCATCGCGGCGATGGCGCTCTCACTGACATCCGGGGTGTTCGGGGTGTCGTTGCCCGGGGTCGGGTTCTTGCTCTTCGCCTTGGCCGACGTGCTCTTCTTGGCCGAGCTCGTCTTCTTGGTCGAGGTGCTCTTCTTGGTCGCGGCGACCTCGGCCTTGATGAGCTTCTTGACCAGCTCGGGCTTCTTGAGCTCGGCGGTGTCCTTGACGCCGTGGGTGCGCAGCTTCTGCCGCAGTTCGGCGACCTTCATCTTGGCGATCGCACCCTCGCGTACCTGGGGTGTGTTCGGGGTGTCGTTGTGCGCCGTCGGATTCTTGGCGGACTTGGTGGCTGCCACGCGGTGTCATCCTCTCGAGATCAGTTGTAGAGCTGCGTCGATCGGATACCCGTACCCCCGGACGGCTTCGCGGACACCCGGGCGGCTCCAGATCCCGATCGAGGCCGAGAGCTGGACGCCGGGCGCGGTTGCGTGGCGCTGGAATCGTGACAGGAGTTCCGTGGCCGGTGCCGCGGTTCGTTCGCCAGGTCGGTGCCTGCCGGAAAGCCCGGCGGCGCCTGACCTAGTCGCGGGCGGGCACCCTGATCTCCGCGGGGGGCGTGGTGTCCTCCTCGTGCCGGACTTCGCCCGTCGACGGCGGTGGTCCGGCCGGCCCGGCCGCGGGTGACGCCGATGTTGCCGGCCCGGCCGCGGGTGACGCCGACGATGCCGGCCCGGTCCCGGTGGCAGGTGACGTCGCGAGTGCCGATGCCGGCTCGGCTGGCTGCGTGGCTGTGCGCAGAGCCGCCACCCGCCGCTCGCGGGACGGCCCCGACGCGATCTGCCCCGCCGCCACCACGATCCCGATCCCGGCACACCCCAACCACAGCACCGTGCTCCCCAGGTGCTGCTGCACAAAGCCCCCCACAATCGGCGCCAAAGCCGACCCAGCCGACCAGGAGAGCGAGTTCACCCCCTGATACCGCCCGCGCAGAGCGGCCGGCGACAGCTCCGCGATCAGCGCCGAGTTCGACGGCGATTGCAGCATCTCGCCCAGCGTCCAGATCACCACCGACACCGCGTACAGCGCCACGGTTCCGGCGAAGGCGTTCAGGCCGAAGCCCACGCCCATGATCAGGGTGGCCAGGGCCAGGACGCGGGTGCGGTCGTGGCCGTCGATCAGTTTCGGGACGAAGAGCTGGCCGGCCACGATCATCAGGCCGTTGATGGCGATGACCCAGCCGAACGTGGCCGGGCTCAGGCCGTCGGCGCTCATCGAGATCGGCAGCGTCGACATGTGCTGCATGATCACCAGGACGACGAAGAAGTTGAGCAGCAGGAAGCCGACGAAGACCCGGTCGCGGAAGACCGTGCCCAGGCCGGGGCCGCCGCGGGTTCTTCTTGCCTCGGCCGGTTGTGCGGTGCGGGCCGGCCGGGTCTCGGCCAGGAAGATCAGGCTGATCACCGCCGTCACCAGGGTGGTGCCCGCGTCCACGATGAACAGCAGCAGGTAGTCGAACTGGGCGGCGAAGCCCGCCAGGATGGCCGCGCTGGCGAAGCCGAGGTTGATCGCCCAGTAGTTCAATGAGTAGGCGCGGATCCGGTCCCGGTCCGGCACGATGTCGATCATCATGGCCTGGAACGCCGGGCGGACCCCTTCGGCGAAGACGCCGAGCAGCAGAGCCCCGGCGGCCAGCTGCCAGAAGCCTTCGGCGAAGCCGAGCGTGAGCATCAGGGCCGCGGCGCCGAACTGGGCGGTCAGCAGCGTCGGGCGCCGGCCCCAGCGGTCGGCCAGCACCCCGCCGGTCATGGTGCCGACGGCACCGCCCACCCCGTACGCGCCCAGCACCAGTCCGGCCTGGCTCTGGCTGAAGTGCAGTGCCTGGGTCAGGTAGATGGCCAGGTAGATCACCACGAAGGCGCCCAGGCGGTTGATCAGAGTGCCGGTCCAGAGGAACCAGAACTGTCGTGGCAGACCGCCCGTTGCCTGCTGTAACCACTCGCGCACGCTGACCCCCGTAAGCACCGCAACACTCTTACAGCCTTACAACCTACTGATCGGGGTCTGGCGGCGCAGCCGGGTTTCCACGTGGTGGTCGCCACTGAGGGTCGGCGCACGCGCCGGTCCGGGCTGCGGCAGGATGGAGGGCATGACTGTGGGGACCCTTGTGCTGCTGCGGCACGGTGAGAGTGAGTGGAACGCCAAGAACCTGTTCACCGGCTGGGTCGACGTCGACCTCACGGCCAAGGGTGAGCAGGAGGCCCGGCGGGGCGGCGAGCTGTTGAAGGAGCACGGCCTGCTGCCCGACGTCGTGCACACCAGCCTGCTGCGCCGCGCGATCCGCACCAACGAGATCGCGCTGCACGCCGCGGACCGGCACTGGATCCAGGTGCGCCGTTCGTGGCGGCTCAACGAGCGCCACTACGGCGCCCTGCAGGGCAAGGACAAGAAGCAGACCAAGGAGCAGTACGGCGAGGAGCAGTTCATGCTCTGGCGCCGCTCGTACGACACCCCGCCGCCGCCGATCGACGACAGCGACGAGTATTCGCAGTTCGCCGACCCGCGCTACGCCCAGCTGCCGCCGGAGCTCAAGCCCCGCTCCGAGTGCCTCAAGGACGTCCTCCTGCGCGCCCTGCCGTACTGGTACGACGCGATCGTGCCGGACCTGCTGGCCGGCCGGACCGTGCTGGTCACCGCGCACGGCAACTCGCTGCGCGCCATCGTCAAGCACCTCGACCAGATCTCCGACGAGGCGATCGCCGGGCTGAACATCCCGACCGGCATCCCGCTGCGCTACGACCTGGACGAGAACCTGCGTCCGGTCACCGCCGGCGGCGCCTACCTCGACCCCGAGGTCGCCAAGGAGGCCGCCGCGGCGGTCGCCAACCAGGGCCGCTGACCTCCGGCAAACTGACAGCAGAAAGGCCGGGCCGCCCCCGTGGCGTCCCGGCCTTTTCGCGTTCGTGGGTCAGTGCTGGACGGGCTTGCCGGTGATCAGGTAGATCATCTGCTCGCCCGCGTTCACCGCGTGGTCGGCGTACCGCTCGTAGAAGCGGCCCAGCAGCGCGCCGTCGATCGCGGTCTCCGCCCCGTACGGCCAGTCGTCGTGCAGCAGGATCTTGAACAGGTCGCGTTCGAGGTCGTCCATCGCGTCGTCGTCCTTCTCCAGCTCGGCCGCCAGGTCGGCGTCGGGGCTGGCCAGGACCGTGGTGATCTTGTCGGCCATCCGGTCGGCGACCTCGGCCATCTGCCGGAAGACGGGCCGCAGCTCGGCCGGCACCGCCGGTGACGGGTGCCGGCGCAGGGCGGTCTTGGCCACGTGCTCGGCCAGGTCGCCCATCCGTTCCAGGTCGGCCGAGATGTGCAGGGCGGTGATGACCATCCGCAGGTCGGACGCGACCGGCGCCTGCCGGGCGATGGTGTCCGCCACCTTGGCCTCGACCTGGCGGTAGATGTCGTCGACCTCCGCGTCGCGCGCCACCACCGCGTCGGCGGCCTCCCGGTCGGCCTTGAGCAGGGCGGTGGTCGCCTTGCGCATCGCGGCGCGGACCGATTCCGCCATGGTCACCAGCAGGCGACTGACCTCGGTGAGGTCGGCCTGAAACTCCTCGCGCATGATTTCGTCCCGGGGTTCGGGGCTGCCGGCGAACCGGTGGCAGCCGGGTTGAGCTGGACTCGCGGGGCCCAGGCTAGGCGGGCGCGGCGGCCTGAACATGAACGGCGGTGAACGACGCCGGGCCTGGTGGTGAACATTGTTCGAAGCGCGCCGGTTTTGTCCGGTTAGCCGTACGGTCCAGGTAAACAATGACCCTACGATCGCAGCGTGGATCCGGTGTTCGGCACAGCCCTCGTTCTCGTCGCCCTCGCCCTCGGCGGGGTGGCCGGGTTCCTGCTGTCCCGGCGCGGCCGGACCGGGCCGCCGGTGACCGTGACCCGCAAGAAGCCGGCCGCGGCCCGGTCGACCGAGGGGGGACGAAAGATCGACATCGACGAGGAGCGCCTCGGCAAGCACGGCATGAAGGGCCTCGGCCGCAAGAGCCTGGACTCGCTGCGCGTCGGCGTGGTGGTGCTCGACGCGCAGGACGAGCCGGTGCTGGTCAACCCGGCCGCGCGGGCCATGGGGCTGCTGCGCTCCGGTGGTGCTCCGGGGACGATCGCGGCCCATCCGATTCTGCGTACCCTCGCCGGTCAGGTCCGCCGCACCGGCGTGCGCCGCGAGGTCGAGCTCGACCTGCCGCGTGGCCGCGCCGGCGGGGCCCAGGCGCCGCTGGGGCTGCACCTGCGCGCGGTGGCCCTCAATTCCACGCACGTCGCGGTGGAGGCGGCGGACGTGACCGAGTCGCACCGGCTGGCCCGGGTCCGCCGGGACTTCGTCGCGAACGTCAGTCACGAGCTCAAGACCCCGATCGGCGCGCTGCAACTGCTCGCCGAGGCCCTGCTGGATGCGACCGAGCTGCCCGAGGCCGAGCTGGCGGACCGTTCCGAGGACCTGATCGCGGCCCGGCGGTTCGCCGAGCGCATCCATCACGAGTCCGCCCGGATGGGCCGGCTCGTGAACGAACTGCTCGAACTGACCCGGCTGCAGGGCGCCGAACCGTTGCCCGCCCCGGAGCCGGTCGCCCTGGACTGGGTGATCGCCGAGGTCGTCGATCGGACCCGCACCACGGCGTCGGCGAAGCACATCGAGGTCGTCTACACCGGTCCCAAGGGCGCGACCGTGTACGGCAGCGACAGCCAGGTGGCCACCGCGGTCACCAACCTCGTCGAGAACGCGATCGCCTACTCGGGCGAGGACACCAAGGTCGTCCTGGCCATGCGCCAGGACGACGACTGGATCGAGATCGACGTCACCGACGAGGGCATCGGTATCGCCCCGCACGACGTCGACCGGATCTTCGAACGCTTCTACCGGGCCGACCAGGCCCGTTCCCGCTCGACCGGCGGCACGGGCCTCGGCCTGGCCATCGTCAAGCACATCGCCACCAACCACGGCGGCCGTGTCGAGGTGTCGAGCACACTTGGTGGTGGCTCGACGTTCACCCTGCGCCTACCGGCGCGCCCCCCGGAAACCCCCATGCCGTTACCGGCGGCGATTGAGATCGAGTCCGGCCCGGCCGGGCTCCCTTCGGCCTGACCAGGCCGCCCTTCAAGGAAGGAACCCCCATTGGCTCGCGTGCTCGTGGTCGAGGATGAGGAGTCGTTCTCCGACGCCCTGTCGTACATGCTGCGCAAGGAGGGCTTCGAGGTGTCGGTCGCGGCGACCGGGACCTCGGCCCTGACGCAGTTCGACCGGACCGGCGCCGACATCGTCCTGCTCGACCTCATGCTGCCCGAGATGTCCGGCACCGAGGTGTGCCGGCAGCTGCGGCAGCGTTCCGCCGTACCGATCATCATGGTGACGGCCCGGGACAGTGAGATCGACAAGGTCGTCGGGCTGGAGATCGGCGCCGACGACTACGTCACCAAGCCGTACTCGCCGCGCGAGCTCGTCGCCCGGATCCGCGCGGTCCTGCGCCGGCAGGGCGCTGAGGCGGCGGAGGTGACGACGCCGACGCTGGCGGCCGGCCCGGTCCGGATGGACGTGGAACGGCACGTGGTGACGGTGGACGGCTCGTCGGTGCAGTTGCCGCTGAAGGAGTTCGAGCTGCTGGAGCTGCTGCTGCGCAACGCGGGCCGGGTGCTGACCCGGGGCCAGCTGATCGACCGGGTCTGGGGCGCCGACTACGTGGGCGACACCAAGACCCTGGACGTGCACGTGAAGCGGCTGCGGTCGAAGGTCGAGCCGGAGCCGTCCGCGCCCCGCTTCATCGTCACGGTCCGGGGTCTGGGGTACAAGTTCGAGCCGTAGGCCGGTGGCACGAACGTGCGATGTGGAGGGTGTGACCAGCCGATAGCTTCAGGTCACCACGGCGGGCGAGCACGCTGCGCCGGGCCTGAACCGAGGTGCTCATGAATTCCTTCCCTTTGCGGCGGACCGTGCTGTCGATCGCCGTCGCCGGCCTTCTCTCCGTATCGGGCACTGCCTGCGGCGGCTCCGACACCGGCTCGTCGTCCGGGGCAGCGCCGACCGCCGCGGCCACCACTACCGGGGCGGCGGCCACGCCCGCGGGAGACAGCAAGACCGTCTCAGCCTCCGACCTGTGCGCCTTTCTCGAGAAGAACGTGTCCCGCTGGAAGGCGGCGGGCGGGGAGTTCGCCGCGATGACCCAGGTCACCGTGGAGTTGTTCGGCTTCTATCAGGAGCGGGGCCTGGTCCCGCCGGACACCGAGCTCGACGTGCAGACCAAGGCGGAGTGCCCGGACGTGCGCACCGAGGTCCTGAAGACCATCGGGTTCGACAACTTCGCCGACCTGTGAGGCAACGGGCGCCGGTCTGAGGGCCGGCGCCCGTTCCTGTCACGGGGTGACCGCGATGTTCGTCAGGCCGCTGGTCGCCCCGGTGACCGTGTTCGAGGCGTGGACCACGTTGAGGTTGCCCGCGCACTTGGACGTCGACGTCACGTTGACCGCCCACTTGCCGACGCCGCCCAGGTCGCTGCGGTTGTCCCGCCACGTGTTGCCGCAGCCGGAGCCCGCGGTCGGGTTGTGCGTCTCGTAGCCGTTCGCGAAGACGCCCGGCGCGCTGAACGTGCCCGTGTTGCTCTCGATCAAGTAGTTGCTGCCCTTCACGTCCAGCCAGGAGTCCGCCGAGTTCTGGCCCGCGATGCCCTGCCCGTTCCAGGTGTTGCCGCGGATCACGCCGCCGACCGTGCCCTCCTTGACGTCCACGTGCTCGGCCGCCACGTCCGGGCCGACCCGGTTGTTCAGCACCTGGATCCGGTCCGAGGCGTCGATGCCGCCGGTGTTGCCGTAGCAGGACCAGTTCGAGTTGGCCGAGCCCAGGTAGATGCCCTCGCCGTACTGGGGCTGGGTGGTGCCGGTGCGCTCGATCCGGGAGTTGCGGATGACGCCGTCCGCCGACGAGCGCCGGAAGTGCACGCCCTCGTCGCCGATGTCGTGCACGAAGACGCCGTCGATCGTGACGTGCGGGGAGGCGTCGATCATGATGCCCTTGGTCGCGCCGGTCACCGTGAAACCGCTGAGCTTCCAGTACGCGGCCCCGTACAGCCAGAAGCCGTAGCCCGGGTCGAAGCCGGCGGCCGGCACCGAGCAGCCCGGGTTGGTCCCCGACGATTCGGGGTTGGTCAGGATCGCCGTGGCCGGGCCGGTCAGGGTGATCGGCGCGGCGGCCGTGCCGACCGCCCGGCCCAGGAACGCGCCGCTGTAGGTGCCGGACGCCAGCCGGATCGTCTGGCCCGGCCGGGCGGCCGCCAGGGCGGCACTGAGCTGGTCAGCGGTGCTGACATCCACCATCGGGCCGGTCGCCGGCGGGGTCGTGCCGGGCGGGGGCGTGGGTGGTGCGGTCGTGGCCGGCGGCGTCGGGGCGGTGGTCGGGGCGGTGCCGCCGGTGCAGGGTGCGCCGTTGATCGTGCAACCCAGGGGTACGCCCAGAGCCGCCACGTTGAAGCCGAAGCTGACCGTGACACCGGGCGCGACCGTGCCGTTCCACGACACGTTCGTGAACCGGTGGTGGTTGCCGGTGCTGGCCCGCACCGAGCTCCACGAGCTGGTCACCGTGGTGCCGGCGGGCAGGTCGAACTCCACGGTCCAGCCGGTGGCGGTGGCATCGCCGGTGTTGGTGATGACGTAGTCGGCGCCGTAGCCGGTGTTCCAGCTCGACGGCTGGACGAAGGTGGCGGACAAGGCGGCACCGGCTGCGTGCGCATCCGGCGCGAGAGCGACGGCGGTGCCGCCGGCCACGAGGGCAAGGGTGCTGACGAGCAGGGGAAGTCGGGGGGACATTCAGTTAGTTAAATTAACTGATGGACTCCCGTCAATGGTCAGCTCGCCTGGGGCGGCGTCGCCGGCTCACGTCCGCCGCGCTTCTTCGGCGCCCGGGCCGCCTCCGCCGCGACCGTCGCCGGGTGCGGCGCGACCAGCTTGGACTGCAGGCGGATGTCGCAGAGCCGGGCCAGCTCGTCGTACGCCTCCTGGCCGACCAGCGCGATCAGCTCGGGCGCGTACGACTTGAACATCGGCTCGGTGCCGACGTGCGCGTCCGGTGAGGACGTGCACCACCAGTCCAGGTCGTGCCCGCCGGGACCCCAGCCGCGCCGGTCGAACTCGGTCAGCGTGGACAGCAGGTACTTCGTGCCGTCGGGCCGCTTCGTCCAGTCCTGCTCGCGGCGCACCGGCAGCTGCCAGCAGACGTCCGGCTTGTAGGTCAGCGGGTGCACGCCGTCGCGCAGCGCCTGGGCGTGCAGCGCGCAGCCACCACCCCCGGCGAAGTCGGCGTCGTTGAGGAACACGCACGGCCCGTCCTTGGACTGGGTCGCCGTCCGGCGGGCCGGCTTCTCGCCGTCGATGGTGTCCATCGCGGTGTAGTTCTTGAAACCGCGCCGGTAGTGCTGCCAGGTCTCGGGCGTCAGCTTGGCCGCGGCGTTCTTGGTGCGGGCCTCGTCGTCGGCGTCGGTGAAGAACGCCCCGTGCGAGCAGCAGCCGTCCTGGGCCCGGCCGGCCACGATGCCGTGGCAGGCGGAACCGAAGACACAGGTCCAGCGGGACAGCAGCCAGGTCAGGTCGGCCCGGACCACGTGCTGGTCGTCGGCGGGGTCGGTGAACTCGAGCCATTCCCGGGGGAAGTCGAGCGGAACTTCGCGGGCACGGGCGGCGGCCGCCTCGTCCATCACGATGCGTATCTGGGTGCGGCGACTCACCTGCGACAGCGTACGCGTGCGGGTGGTAAACCCTCGTGCGGCGGAGCGTTTCGCCCGTTTATATCCCGACTGGGAACTGGCGGGTGTGCCGGACGGGTCTACGCTTGACGGGTGACTTCCCGTGTCCCCGTACTCCTGTCCAGCTCCTCCGTCTTCCCCGAGCCGACCGCTGCCGCGTTCGAGATGGCGGCGACTGCGGGCTACGACGGTGTCGAGGTCATGGTGTGGACGGACGCCGTCAGCCAGGACGCCGGCGCACTGCAGGGCCTCGCCGATCACTACGAGGTTCCGGTGCTGTCGGTGCACGCGCCGTGCCTGCTCGTGACCCAGCGGGTGTGGAGCCCGGACCCGTGGGAGCGGCTCGACCGGGCCGCCCAGCTCGCCGAGACCCTGGGCGCGCCGACCGTGGTCGTGCACCCGCCGTTCACCTGGCAGCGTGACTACGCCCGCAACTTCGCCGGCGGCCTGGCCAAGCTCCAGGTGCGCCACCCGGACATCACATTCGCGATCGAGAACATGTACCCCGTCCGGATGGCCGGGCGCACCTTCGTGCCGTACGTGCCGGGCTGGGATCCGACCGAGGCGGGCTACGACGCGTACACGCTGGACCTGTCGCACGCCGCAGCCTCGCGGACGAACTCGATGGAGCTGGCCGACCGGATGGGCCAGGGCCTCAAGCACGTGCACCTGGGCGACGGCACCGGCGAGGGCCGCGACGAGCACCTGGTGCCCGGGCGGGGCAATCAGCCGTGCGCCGAGCTGCTGCAGTCGCTGGCCGGGCGGGGCTTCCAGGGCTCGGTGGCGCTCGAGGTCTCCACCCGCAAGGTGACCAGCCGCGCGGTCCGAGAGGCCGACCTGCGCGAGTCGCTCGCCTTCGCCCGGCACCACCTGGCGCCCGCCGCGACGGCGACCCCGGCCGCTACGCGGGGGTGAGGGTCGCGGCGCGTTTGCGGGCCCGGTGCGCGGCCACGTGCGAGCGGGTCGCGCAGCGCTCCGAGCAGAAGCGCCGGCAGTTGTTCGACGACGTGTCGAGATAGACGTTGCCGCAGCGCTCGTCGGCGCAGATGCCGAAGCGGGCGCTGCCGTACTCGCAGAGCCAGACCGACAGGCCCCACACCGCGCCGGCCAGGTATTCCGCGCTGACCGAGGCGCCCCGGCTGGTGACGTGCATGTGCCAGTCGGACGCGTCGTGCCCGGAGATGCGCGGCTGCACCGGGTACGCCTCCAGCAGCGCGTTCAGCTCGGTGACGGCGTCGGCGTCGCGTCCGGTGGTGCCGTACTCGAAGACGTCGCGCAGCCGGCGCTGGGCCCGGCGGAAGACCCCGAGGTCCTTCTCGCCCACCTCGTCCCGCATCCAGGCCTGCTCCTCGCTGAACAGCGCCCGGAGACCATCGAGGTCGCCGAGCCCGGCATTCACCAGCTCGACGGCCGTACGCGCGTACGCATCGAAGTTCACCCGACAACCGTAGCCGCACCGTGAAGGACAAAGACAGCTCTACCGCGAGGGTTGCGAGGACGGGCGATACGCTCGGCGCATGCTCCGTTCCGTCTTTCTCGCCGCCGCCGGGTCGTCCCGGATGGAGCGGCTGATCTCCTCCGCCCCGGTCAGCAAGGGGGTCGTCCGCCGGTTCGTGGCCGGCGCCGGTGTCGACGACGCCCTGCGCGCGAGCCGGGAGCTCGCCGACGACGGCCTCGCGATCAGCCTGGACTATCTGGGTGAGGACACGCTGACGGCCGAGCAGGCGACCGCCACCCGCGACCAGTATCTGACCCTGCTGGGCCGGCTCAGCGGTGCCGGACTGACCCCGGCGGCCGAGGTCAGCGTCAAGCTGTCCGCGCTGGGGCAGAAGGTCGACGACCGGATGGCGTTCGGCTACGCGCAGGAGATCTGTGCCGCGGCGGCCGCGGCGGGCACCACGGTGACGCTGGACGCCGAGGACCACACCACCACCGACTCGACCCTGGAGATCCTCGCTGAGCTGCGCAAGGACCACCCGGGCACGGGGGCGGTCCTGCAGGCGTACCTGCGCCGGACCGAGGGTGACTGCCGGGAACTGGCCACCACCGGCTCGCGGGTGCGGCTGTGCAAGGGCGCGTACGCGGAGCCCGAGTCGGTCGCCTACCAGTCCGCCCTCGACGTGGACAAGGCGTACGTGCGCTGCCTCAACATCCTGATGTCAGGCGACGGCTACCCGATGATCGCCACCCACGACCCGCGGCTGATCGCCATCGCCGAGGACCGGGCCCGCTGGTTCGACCGCTCGGCCGACGAGTTCGAGTTCCAGATGCTCTACGGCGTACGCCCGGAGGAGCAGGCCCGGCTGGCCGCCGCCGGCCACACCATGCGCGTCTACGTGCCCTACGGCGACCAGTGGTACGGCTACCTGATGCGCCGCCTGGCCGAGCGCCCGGCCAACGTGGCGTTCTTCGGCAAGGCCCTGACCAGCAAGAAGTAAGTCACCTTTCGGGGGAGAACACGCCACAAGAGGCGTGTCGGCTTGACTTTTTGTGGTTATTTCACGGAACGCATCGCCTTGATCACAGGAGTCTCGATACCGTACTGATGACACGCGCGCCCGCCCACCGCGGCGCACGGCCTGACGGCCGCGGCGGAGGCGCCTGCGAAAGGATCGGTGCGAGGAGATGACGGGTCCAGCCCAAGCCGAGGAGCGCCTCGCCGAGGTGCGCTTCCTGACCGTGGCCGAGGTGGCCGCCCTGATGCGGGTGTCCAAGATGACCGTCTACCGGCTCGTGCACGGCGGCGAGCTCAGTGCCGTACGGGTCGGTCGTTCGTTCCGGGTGCCGGAGCACGCTGTCCACACGTACCTGCGGGGAGCCTTCAGCCAAACGGCGTGACCATGGGGCCGTGTTGGTCCCTACCCGGCCGGGCCGCTACGCTGGAGCGGTCCGCCCCCGTGACACCTGTGCGCTTCCTGTTCGGCGCCGGTGCGGGGCGGGCCGCCGTCAAGCTCGGTCGGGTGTGCCTGCGGGTGCGCAGGGACCGGCCCCACATGGTTTCGAGAGGCATTTCGTATGGGCTCCGTGGTCAAGAAGCGTCGCAAGCGTATGGCGAAGAAGAAGCACCGTAAGCTGCTGCGCAAGACCCGCGTCCAGCGTCGCCGTCTCGGCAAGTGATGTCCGGCCGGGTGTGATGCCCGGCCCGGTCACTTGCCTTCCTCACCGCCGCATGCGAAAGGCGCGCCCGTGGTGACGTCTTCTCCCGCGGCCCCGCCGAGGGTCGTCGTGGTCACCGGGGTCAGCCGATTCCTCGGTGCCCGGGTCGCCGCCCGGCTCGCCGCGGATCCCCGTGTCGAACGTGTCATCGGCCTGGATCCGCTCGATCCGCCGCCCGCCCTCGCGGGCCTGCTGGCGGACGTCGAGCTGATCCAGGCTGACGCGCGCGCCGCGAGCGGTGCCATCGCCGAGCTCGGTGCCGAGGCGGTCGTCCACCTGGCGGTCACCAGCGCGCCCGATCCGCACAGCGGTGGCCGCGCGGCGATGAAAGAGCAGAACGTCATCGGCACGATGCAGCTGCTCGCCGCCGCCCAGGGGGCCGACCGGCTGCGCAAGCTGGTGGTGCGCTCCTCCACGGCCGCGTACGGTGCCTCGTTCCGCGACCCGGCCGTCTTCACCGAGGACACCGAGCCCCGGGCCGTCCCGCGGGGCTCCTTCGCGCGCGACATCCTCGACATCGAGGGCTACGTGCGTGGGTTCCGCCGCCGCCGGCCCGAGGTGGCCGCCACCGTGCTGCGGTTCGCGCCGTTCCTCAGCTCCACCGCCGAGACCTCACTCACCCGCTACTTCGCGCAGCCGGTGATCCCGACCGTGCTGGGCCGCGACGCCCGGCTGCAGTTCGTGCACGTCGACGACGCGCTGGAGATCCTGCACCGCTCGGTGGTCGAGGACCATCCCGGCACGTACAACGTGGCCGGCGCGGGCGTGCTGGCGCTGTCCCAGGCCGTACGCCGGGCCGGCCGGATCTCCCTGCCGCTGCCCGAGGGAGCGCTGTCCTCGGTCGCCGCGCTGGCCCGCAACGTCGGCGTCGGTCAGATCGGCCTGGACCAGATCGACCTGTTCGTGCACGGCCGGGTGGTCGACACCAGCCGGCTGGTCAAGGAGTTCGGCTTCAGCCCGCGGACGACCGCGGCCGCCTTCGACGACTTCATCCACGGTCACCGCACCGGCCAGGCGCTGAACGCCGACCGGCTGGCCGCTGCCGAGCGCGCGATCCTCGACGGCATCCGCCGGGTCCGGGCCGCCGCGACGCAGGACCAGGAGCACGCATCCTCATGACCCAGGACGAGTATCACGCCGCGCTGCCCGGGCACGCGGACTTCGAGCTGCCCGCGGCCCGGGCGCCGAAGCCCTTGAACGGCAACCGGCCGGGTCGCCGGCGGGTCCTGCCCGCGGCCAACGGCCACGCGCCGGCCCAGATCGAGGCGAGCGCCCCCGAGCCGGAGCCGCAGCCGGGCCCGATCGACGTCTGGGACCAGCGGGTGGCCAACGGGCTCGCCTTCCTGCGGCGGCGGCTGGCCGGGGCGTACGAGGTCGACGACTTCGGCTTCGACCCCGAGCTCAACGACGCGGTCTTCCAGCCGATGCTCAAGGTGCTCTACCGCGACTGGTTCCGCACCGAGGTGTTCGGCATCGAGAACGTGCCGGACACCGGCGGCGGTCTCGTGGTCGGCAACCACTCCGGCACGCTCGCCCTGGACGCGCTGATGCTCACCGTCGCCCTGCGCGACCAGCACCCGAGCGACCGGCATCTGCGGCTGCTCGGCGCCGACCTGGTGTTCCGCCTGCCGGTGTTGTCCGAGCTGGCCCGCAAGGCCGGTGCCACGGTGGCCTGCAACCCGGACGCCGAGCGCCTGATGAGCGAGGGCGAGCTGGTCGGGGTCTTCCCCGAGGGCTTCAAGGGCATCGGCAAGCACTTCTCGGAGCGTTACAAGCTCCAGCGTTTCGGCCGCGGCGGCTTCGTCTCGGCGGCGCTGCGCACCGGCACCCCGATCGTGCCGGTGGCGATCGTCGGTGCCGAGGAGATCTATCCGATCCTGGCCGACCTCAAGCCGCTGGCCCGGCTGCTCGGCATGCCGTACTTCCCGGTCACGCCGACGTTCCCGTGGCTCGGGCCGCTGGGCCTGGTCCCGCTGCCCAGCAAGTGGCTGATCGAGTTCTGCCCGCCGATCCCGACCGCGCACCTGACCGAGTACGCCGACGATCCGATGGTCGTCTACAACCTGGCCGATGAGGTCCGCGAGACGATCCAGGCCACATTGCACACTCTTCTGGAGAAGCGCCCGGACCCGTTCGGCTTGTAGCATGTGCAGTGAGGGGCGGCCCCGACTTTCGCAGTCGGACACCGCCCCTCGCCACGTTAAGGCCCTACCTGTTCAGCTCCGTCAGCTGCCGAAGATGTTCCCCAGCAGCCCGCCGAGCAGGCCCTTGTCCTCGTCGTCGGGGACGACACCGGCCGGGTCCTCGGTGAGCAGCGGCTCCGGGGTCTCCGCCGGAGTGCTGGTCGCCGGCACCTCGGCGTCGGGCTGGACAGCCTTGCCGCCGTGGGTCGGGCCGACCGTGGGCTCCCCGGTGTCCTTCGGCTTCGCCTTCTTGCCGGCGTCGCCCTTGTTGCCGCTGCCGGTCGTCGCTTCCCGCTGGCCCTGACCCGACGGTTGCTCGTCGGGGGAGGTGGTGGCGGCGCCGGTCGTGCAGTCGCGCAGCTTCGGACCGATCGCGTCGCCGCCGGACTGGGTCACCGTGTCGCAGGCGAGCCCGGCGCGCAGGTCCTTGGCCCGCTCGCGCACCGAGTCGAGCAGCTTGATCGAGGTCTGCGCCCGTTCCCGGTTGTCCGGGCTGAGCCGGTCCAGCCGCGGGTTGAGCACCCGCCGCTGGTTCTCGACGAAGGTGTCGACCGAGGTCAACGGGGTCTTGTCCTTGCGGGCCACGGCGGCGGACGTGAGCAGCTTGACGCCCTGGCGGGTGTCGTTGTCCATGTCGCCGAGGACCTGCTGGAACCTCGGGTTGTCACCCTTCATCGCGGCCGCCTCGGCGAGCCGGTTGCGGGCGAAGGTCAGCGACAGCTGACCCCGGGTGACGTCGGAGCCGGCCATGGCCAGCTGGGCTCGTTCGGTGGAGCGCTTGACGCCGTACAGGGCGTCGCCCGGTGCGGCGTTCTCGCTCGCTGCGGAGATGCCCGAGACGGCCATGGCACCGGCGGCGACGCCGATGACGATCGCACCGCGGGCACGGATCCGGCGGCCGGTCTTGCCGAGCATCTTGCGGACCGGCTCGGCCGGCTCCTGCTCGGTGGCTGTGGCGGTCGCGCCGATACCGTCCCGCTCGGCCGTGGCCACGAGCATCGCTCGCAGGCCGGTGCGGAACTCGGGATCCACGTGGACCCCGGACCGTGCCGCGGAGAGGCTGTGCCCGATGGCGACCAGCTCGGCGAGTTGCTCGTCGGCCTGCCCCCGGGTGTGATGGCGACGGCCGCCGTTGGTCTCGTCGAGCAGCTCCGCGAAGCGCTCGGCGCTCCGGCGATCGAAGATGTTCAAGTTCATCGCGGGCACCTCCCTTCGCTCGTGACTGATTCGCCGGTGAGATTGCCGGCGGTCGCGACGGAACCGGCGGGCCGACGGCCCACCACTGGTCGCATCCGGACAAACGCGCGACGGGCGGGCCCGGTTACGGGTGTCAGCAGGGCGGCGAGGCTCACAGAGATCGACATACGGTGAATTGCCGTCACCACTGGAACCCTTCGGGCAGCAACCGGGCCAGTGCCCGGACGGCCCGGTACTGCAGTGCCTTGATGGCACCTTCGTTCTTGCCCATGGTCTGCGCGGTCTCGGCCACCGAGAAGCCCTGCAGGAAGCGCAGCACGATGCACTCCTGCTGCTCGGGGTTGAGCTGCTTGACCGCGGTGAGCAGCGCCACGTTGGTGATGTGGTCGACGACGGCAGCCTCCGGGCTGCCCTCGGGACCCCGGTCCTCGCGGTCGGCGTCCAGCACGTCGCCGGTGGTCACCTCGAGTCGGTAGCGGCCCGACTTGAAGTGGTCGGCGACCAGGTTGCGGGCGATGGTGACCAGCCAGGCGCCCAGGTCACGGCCCTGCCAGGTGAAGCTGCCGATCCGCTTGAGGGCCCGCAGGAACGTGTCGGAGGTGAGGTCCTCGGCGAGCTGGCGGTTGCCGACCCGGAAGTAGACGAACCGGAAGACCGTGTCGACGTACCGGTCGTAGATCAGGCCGAAGGCGGCCGACTCGCCGGCCTGGGCCCGCTCGACCAGGGCCCACACCTCGGCGGCGGCGTCACCCGGATCCGGACGCGCCGGATACTTCGGTGGTTCGGCCTCGCTCGGTGGCCCGGTGGTGCTCTGGGTCGGGACCACGACCGTTTCGTCGGTCGTCCCGGCCCGGCGGTCCGGCCCGGCCTGCTGCGGCGGCTGCGCCGGGCGGCCCGGTACGGCTACCCGCCCGCTGCCCGGTTTGGCGTTCCCCGTCGGGGGCAGGTGCCGGCTCGGGGACTCGTTGATGTGCGGCCGGTTCCGGGTCCGCTTGGGTCCGTCGCTGCGGATCGCGTGCGCGATCGTGCCGTCGATGCCCCGGCGGAGGGCGCTCAGGCCCTCCGTGAGCGCGAGACGCGCCGCGAACACATCACGGCTGTACGGATCGCCGGCGTACACATGACTCACTGCGCCTCCTTGACCCGGCGGGCCGTCGATGAGGGGTGTCCAGAACCGGATCCACAACAAAAGGGGTGGGTCGGCCGTTAAAGGGCAGGCCAACCTCACCCAAGATGTGGACTCCGTTACACAGACGGGAAGTATTGCGGAGCTTGACCACAGGCAGTCGCACACTGTGTGCGCTGTGCGAAATTACTCCGAAGTGGCGCAGAGTGCACATCAGGAACATCTGTCACCATGTAGGACACCTCGAAAGGGGGTCCGGACCCGCCGTCCGGCCACCCGATCGAGGGTCTTCTGTGCCAGACTCGGGCGTCGTGGAGAACAGCGCGCGCGACCCGGTCCGCACATCCGCGCGGCAGCGCCCCGACGCCCCCGCCCTGATCGCCGGCGACACCGTCGTCACGTGGGCTGAGCTGGACGAACGCGTCTCGCGCGGGGCCGCTCGGCTGGCCGCCGGCACCGCCGCGGGCGATCGGGTGGCCCTGGTGCTGGGCAACACCGTCGAGTTCGCCGTCGCGTACTTCGCGGTGCTGCGGGCCGGGCTGGTCGCTGTGCCGCTCAATCCCGGCTACACCGCCGACGAGCTGACCTTCGCGCTGACCGACAGCTCGGCCGCCCGGGTCGTTGCCGATGATGCGGTGCTGGGCCGGTTGCGGTTGTCCGAGGGGGTAGCCGTACCGGTGCGGGAGCTGGCATCCGGGGGAGCGGACGCGCCGCACCCCGCGCCCGCCGCCGACGACCTCGCGGTCCTGCTCTACACCTCCGGGACCAGCGGGCGGCCGAAGGGCGCCATGCTCACCCACCGTGCGCTCGCCGCCAATCACGACCAGCTCGCGCTCATCGAGCCCCCGGTGCTGAGCGCCACCGACGTGGTCCTGCTGGCCATCCCGTTCTTCCACGCCTACGGGCTGAACACGGGCCTCGGCGCGATCGCCCACTACGGCGCCTGCGGCGTGCTGGTGGACCGCTTCGAGTCGGCGGCGACCCTCTCCCTGATGGCGAAACACCAGGTCACGGCCGTGATCGGGGTGCCGTCCATGTATGCCGCGTGGGCGCGCGAGCCCGCCGCACGCGAGGCCCTGGCGGCGGTGCGGACGGCCGTGTGCGGCGCGGCGCCGCTCGACCCGGCCGACGCGGCGGCCTTCACGGCCGCGACCGGCAAGACCGTGCTGATCGGGTACGGCCTGACCGAAGCCGCCCCGGTGCTCACCACGACCGCGGTCAGTCACCGGGAGAAGACCGGCTCGATCGGCCGCCCGCTGCCCGGGGTGTCCCTGCTGCTGCGCACGGCCGACGGCGAGGTGCTGTGGCGCGACGGGCTCGTCGCGGACGTCCAGGAGGATGCGGAGCTGGATCTCGACCTGGAGGTCAGCGCGGGCACCGACCCGGGGGAGATCGTTGTGCGCGGCGCGAACCTCTTCTCCGGATACTGGCCGGACGCTCACGACGGCCCGGACGCCGACGGCTGGTGGGGCACCGGCGACATCGCGTACGCCGACGCGGACGGCGACCTCGTGCTGGTCGACCGGATCGGCGAGCTGATCCTGGTCAACGGCTTCAACGTCTACCCGGCCGAGATCGAACGGGTGCTCGACGCGCACCCGGCCGTGGCCGAGGCGGCGGTGATCGCCATCCCCGACCAGCTGACCGGGCAGGCCCCGTACGCCTACGTCGTGCCCGCCCTCGACCCCCCGCCCACCCCCGCCGAGCTGCAGGTCTACTGCGCCGCCCAGCTGGCCCGGTTCAAGCTGCCGGCCGGCATCGAGCTGGTCACCGAGCTGCCGCACTCGGCCATCGGCAAGGTACGCAAGGGAGCACTCCGATGACCCGGATCACTCTGATCAGCCGGGACGGCTGCCATCTGTGCGAGGTGGCCGAGCAGACCCTGGACCGGATCGCCCCCGGACAGTGGACCCGGGTCGAGATCGCCGACTCGGTGGAGCTGGAACGCGACTACGGCGACCGGGTGCCGGTGGTGCTGCTGGACGGCAAGGAGCACGGCTACTGGCGCGTCGAGGAAGATCGCCTGTTGCGGGATTTGGGTGGACCAGCGGGTGCCCCCCGCCTGTAATCTCGCGCGGTGGCTCGAACTCACCTTGTCTGGGACTGGAACGGCACCCTGCTCGACGACCTGTCGCTGGTCGTCTCCTCGACCAATCACACCTTCCGGGCGGTCGGCGGGCGCAGCGTCGACGCCGACGAGCACCGGCAGCGCTTCCGCCGCCCGGTCGCCGAGTTCTACGCCGAGATCCTCGGCCGGGCGGTCGACGCCGAGGAGTTCGAGGAGCTCGACCGGATCTTCCACCAGGCGTACCGGGTCGGGCTGACCACCACCTCGCTGGCCGCCGACGCCGAGGCCGCGATCAAGGCCTGGCCGGGCAGCCAGTCGCTGCTGAGCATGTGGTTCCACGACGAGCTGGTGCCCGCGGTGCAGACCTACGGCCTGGCCGGCATGTTCACCCGCATCGACGGGCGGCCCACCGAGGTCGACGGCGGGCTCAAGGCCGGCCACCTCGCGCGGCACCTGGCCGAGCTGGGCATCCCCGGCGAGCAGGTGGTGCTGATCGGCGACTCGCTGGACGACGCCGAGGCGGCCGAGTCCGTTGGTGGCGCGTGCGTGCTCTACACCGGCGGCTTCACCGAGCCGGCCCGGCTGCGGGCCAGCGGCCGTCCGGTGACGGACACCCTGGTCGATGCGGTGCGTCTCGCCCAGACGCTGTGATACTCGTCGTCGGAATGTCGACGTCATTGGCATACCCGGGTGGCGAGCGGTAATACTCGGCAGAGAGCCGGCGGATAACACGCCGACTCGATCTTTGTCCAGTTCCGCTATCAAGATCGCGATTTGTGCACGCCTTCACAAGCGCCTACTCTGTGACTCCGACGAGCCCCGCTATCACAGCCGGTCCCAGCAGGCGTCACCGGTCCAGGACCTGCAGCAGGGCTCACCGTAGGTTCGCCTCGTCGGCACGGAGTCAGATGAGTCAGCAGCGTCAAGGAAGCACGCCGGCCACCACCGGCGCAGTCCCGGCCTTCCCGGATCTTCCGGAGGCGACGATCGCGCGGCTACCGGAGTACCTTCGCGCCCTGCACAACCTCGCCGAGACAGGTTCCGAAACGGTCTCCAGCGAAGGCCTCGCCGCGGCGGCGGGGGTCAACTCGGCCAAGCTGCGCAAGGACCTCTCCCACCTGGGGTCGTACGGCACCCGCGGCGTCGGCTACGACGTCGCCCTGCTCATCGACCAGATCGAGTACATCCTCGGCCTGGACCAGCGCCGCGCCGTGGCGCTTGTCGGCGTGGGTAACCTCGGCCACGCGCTGGCCGGCTACGACGGCTTCGCCAGCCGCGGGTTCCGCATAGTGGCGCTGTTCGACGCCGACGCCGAGCAGGTCGGCAAGCCGCTCAACGGCCTGACCGTGCGGCACATCGACGAGCTCGGCCAGGCCGTCGTCGAGGAGGGCATCACCATCGGCGTGATCGCCACCCCGGCGGGCGCCGCGCAGGCCGTCGCCGACGATCTGGTGGCTGCGGGGGTCACCAGCATCCTCAACTTCGCGCCCTGCGTGCTGTCCGTCCCGGCGGGCGTCGACGTGCGCAAGGTCGATCTCGCCATCGAACTGCAGATCCTCTCCTTCCACGAGCACCGCAAGGCGTCGCTGACCGCGATTCCCGGCGGGCGCTCACCGGAGGCGGGCAACCAGGAGGCGGTCGGGTCGTGAATCTGCTCAGTGTCGGCGCGTCCCACCGGACGGCCGGGATCGACACCCTCGAACGCCTCGTCATCGCCCGCTCCGACATCCCGGCCGTGCTGCAGAAGCTCGTCGCGCAGCCGTACGTGGGCGAGGCCGTGGTCCTGTCCACCTGCAACCGCGTCGAGATCTACGCGGCCGTCTCCGGCTTCCACGGCGGCCTCGGCGACGTCTGCAACGTGCTCGCCGAGCAGTCCGGCATCGGCGCCAAGGACCTCGCCGCCCACCTGTACGTGCACTACGACGAGGCGGCCGTGCGCCACTCGTTCCGGGTCTCGGCCGGCCTCGACTCGATGGTCGTGGGCGAGGCGCAGATCCTCGGCCAGCTCCGCGACGCGTACCACGCGGCCACCGAGACGGACACCGCCGGCCGGCTCCTGCACGAGCTGATGCAGCAGGCGCTGCGCGTCGGCAAGCGGGCGCACGCCGAGACCGGCATCGACCGGGCCGGGCAGAGTGTCGTCACCGCCGCCCTCGACGTGGCCGCCGCGACCCTCGGTGGCGACCTGACCGGGCGCACCGGGCTGGTGGTCGGGGCCGGTGCGATGGGCGCGCTTTCCGTGGCGACGCTGACCCGTTCCGGCGTCGGGCCGTTGCAGATCACCAACCGCGGCGCGGCCCGGGCCGATCGGCTCGCCGAGGCGTACGGCGCCACCGCGGTCCCCTTCGACGCGCTCGAGCAGGCCATCGCCGCGGCCGACATCGTGGTCTGCGCCACCGCGTCCACCGAGCCGGTGCTGACCGCCGCCACCCTGGCCGGCCGGGAGAAGCCGCTGGTGGTGCTCGACCTGGCCGTGCCGCGCGACGTGGCCCCCGAGGTCGGCGCGCTGCCCGGCGTCACCGTGGTCGACATCGACAGCCTGGCCACGAGCCGGCGCACCCTGCCGGCCGCCGCCGAGACCGCCGCGGTGGAGCAGATCGTCGCCGCCGAGGTCGAGCACTTCCTCGCCTGGCTGCGCGGGGCCGAGGTGGCGCCGACCGTGGCCGCCCTGCGCACCCGCGCCGACGACGTGGTCAGCGCCGAGCTGCGCAAGCTCTCCGCGCGCCGGCCGGAATTCACCGAGGAGCAGCGGGCCGACGTTTCCCGTACCCTGCACCGGGTCGTCCAGCAGCTGCTGCACTCGCCGACCGTACGGGTCCGTCAGCTGGCCGCCGAGCCCGGCGGCGATCAGTACGCGGCCCTGCTGCGGGAGCTGTTCGACCTCGACGTCCCGCACGCCACCAAGGCCGACGCCGTACCCGAGATCGGAGGACAAGCGTGAGCACACCGCTGCGCCTCGGCACCCGGGGCAGCGCCCTCGCGCTCGCCCAGTCCCAGCTCGTGGCCGACTCGCTGACCGCCGCGACCGGCCGCCCGGTCGAGCTCGTGCGCATCGTCACAGCCGGTGATCGCTCCGCCGCGCCGGTCGCTCAGCTCGGCGTCGGGGTCTTCGTCTCCGCGCTGCGCGACGCGCTCACGGCGAAGGAGATCGACTTCGCCGTCCACTCGTACAAGGACCTGCCCACGGCCCAGCACCCGGGCCTGCACATCGCGGCCATCCCGCAGCGCGAGGATCCGCGTGACGCGCTCATCGCCCGGGACAACAAGACCCTCGCGGAGCTGGCGCCGGGCGCCATGATCGGCACGGGCGCGGTGCGCCGAATCGCGCAACTGCATGCTTTGGGCCTACAGTTGCAGGTCACGCCGATCCGCGGCAATGTCGACAGCCGCATCGCGAGGGTGCTCGGTCCCGAGGCCGACCTCGACGCGGTTGTCCTGGCCCGGGCCGGCGTGGTGCGTCTCGGCCGGGCCGCCGAGATCACGGAGACGTTGGACCCGATGCTCATGCTGCCCGCCCCCGCCCAGGGTGCGCTGGCGATCGAGTGCCGATCCGACGACGCAGACCTGGTCGAGCTGCTGGCCGCACTCGATCATGCACCGTCCCGCGCCGCCGTCACGGCGGAACGGGCGATGCTCGCCACGCTCGAGGCCGGTTGCTCCGCACCGGTCGCGGCACACGCCGAGCTCGCCGAAGGCGAGCAAGGCGACGAGATCTACCTGCGCGGTGCGGTGATCAGCCCGGACGGGGCCCGAGCTGTCCGGCTGTCGCGCACCGGAACGCCCGCCGACGCGGCGGAGATCGGCAAGGCACTCGCCGCCGATCTCCTCGACAACGGCGCCGACACCCTGATGGGGAGCACAGAATGACCACCCGCACCGCCCGCAAGTCCGCAGGGCGTATCGCTTTCGTCGGCGCCGGACCCGGCGATCCCGGCCTGCTGACCCGCCGGGCTCACGACACCCTCGCCGACGCCGACCAGGTCGTCTACGACCGTGGGGTGCCCGAGTCGCTGCTCGCGGCCATCCGGGCGGAAGCCAAGGGCGACACCCAGTTCAGCCCCGCCGAGGGCGCACCCGGCGACGTCGCCAAGGTGCTGCTCTCCGCGGCCAAGTCCGGCCTGTCGGCGGTGCACCTGGTCGCCGGTGACCCGTTCGGT
The DNA here is from genome assembly GCF_050955795.1 of Actinoplanes sp. CA-051413. Lineage (NCBI taxonomy): Bacteria > Bacillati > Actinomycetota > Actinomycetes > Micromonosporales > Micromonosporaceae > Actinoplanes > Actinoplanes sp. CA-051413. The sequence goes on along the minus strand of NZ_CP192100.1, from coordinate 9,287,462 downwards.
CACGAGGCCGTCGTCAAGGAGGTCCAGGCCGTCGCCCGGACCGCCGTGCACTTCGAGGTCGTGCCCGGCCTGGGCCAGGCCGAGGGGGTGGCCACCTACGCGGGTGTGCCGCTGCCCGGCGTGCGCACCGCGGCCGACATCGACGACGTCACCGCGCTCGACTTCGACGCGCTGGCCGCGGCCGCCGTCAAGGGCTCGTTCGCGGTCGCCGTGGACGCCGGTGACCTCGCCGCCGTCCGCGACGGCCTGCTGGCCGCGGGCGTCGAGCCCGGCACGCCGGTCGGCGTGACCGGCGACGGCACCGGCGAGACGCAGTACACGACGACCTCGTCGGTGGACAGCTTCGTCGCTGCGGCGCTCGGCTTCACCGGCCGGGTGGTGCTCACCGTCGGCGCGGAGGTCGCCCAGCGCGACAAGCTGAGCTGGTGGGAAAACCGCCCCCTGTACGGCTGGAAGGTCCTCGTCCCGCGCACCAAGGAGCAGGCGGGCGCGATGAGTGCCCGGCTGCGGGCGTACGGGGCCATCCCGTGCGAGGTGCCGACGATCGCCGTCGAGCCGCCGCGCACCCCCGCGCAGATGGAACGCGCGGTCAAGGGCCTGGTCGACGGCCGGTACGCCTGGGTGGTCTTCACCTCGGTGAACGCGGTCCGCGCGGTCTGGGAGAAGTTCGCCGAGCACGGCCTGGACGCCCGCCACTTCGGCGGCGTCAAGATCGCCTGCATCGGTGAGGCGACCGCCGACGCCGTCCGCGCGTTCGGCATCCAGCCGGAGCTCATCCCGGCCGGGGACCAGTCCAGCGAGGGCCTGCTGGCCGAGTTCTCGCCGCACGACGAGATCCTCGACCCGGTCGGCCGGGTGCTGCTGCCGCGCGCCGACATCGCCACCGAGACGCTGGCCGCGGGCCTGATCGAGCGCGGCTGGGAGGTCGACGACGTCACGGCGTACCGCACGGTCCGCGCGGCCCCGCCGCCGGCCGACATCCGCGACGCGATCAAGTCGGGCGGCTTCGACGCGGTGCTGTTCACCTCGTCCTCGACGGTCCGCAACCTGGTCGGCATCGCGGGCAAGCCGCACGCCCGCACGGTCGTCGCGGTGATCGGCCCGAAGACGGCCGAGACGGCCACGGAGTTCGGCCTGCGCGTCGACGTCCAGCCGCAGCACGCATCGGTCCCCGACCTGGTCGAGGCCCTGGCGTCGTACGCGGTGGAGCTGCGCGAGAAGCTGGCGGCGATGCCGGCCAAGCAGCGCCGCGGCTCGAAGGTCCAGGGCCCGACGGCCCTGCGCTTCCGCTGATCTGACGCGGACCGGCCCGGTGACGGGCCGGTCCGCCGCACTGCTTGGGCCGTTCCCGGGTCGGGCCGCTGCCAATACAGCGCCGCTTCAGAACCGGTCCGTAGCATTGCCGGAGGGCCCTCGGGTCCGTCCGTAGCTTTGCCGGCCCCGCGCCGGCTGGGTTTTCGCCGGACCGGCGCTGTTGCCGGCCTGGCCGGGGCGGTTGTCCGACCGGCCCGGTTCCGCCGGCTCACGCGGCCGGCCTGGCTGAGGGAGTGAGCATGGCGTTCCCCGATGTGCGTCCGCGGCGTCTGCGCCGTACCGCCGCCCTGCGGCGCCTGGTCGAGGAGACCCGGGTCGCACCGGCCGAGCTGATCCTGCCGCTGTTCCTCAAAGAGGGCCTGACCGAGCCGCGGCCGATCAGTTCGCTGCCCGGCGTCATGCAGCACTCGCGGGAGTCGCTGCGCAAGGCCGCCCACGAGGCCGTCTCGGCCGGCGTCGGTGGCCTGATGCTCTTCGGCGTCCCGGACAACGCCAACAAGGACGAGACCGGTTCGGCCGGCCTCGACCCGGACGGCATCCTCAACGTGGGCCTCCGCGACCTGATCGCCGAGGTCGGCGACGCCACCGTGGTCATGGGCGACCTGTGCCTGGACGAGTTCACCTCGCACGGGCACTGCGGCGTCCTCGCCCCGGACGGCACGGTCGACAACGACGCCACCCTGGAGATCTACGGCCGGATGGGTGTCGCCCAGGCCGAGGCCGGGGCGCACGTCGTCGGCCCCTCCGGGATGATGGACGGCCAGATCGGGGTGGTCCGCAAGGCCCTCGACCAGGCCGGTCACCAGGACGTCTCGGTGCTGGCCTACTCGGCGAAGTACGCGGGCGCCTTCTACGGCCCGTTCCGGGAGGCCGTCGAGTCGAGCCTGCAGGGTGACCGCCGCACCTACCAGCAGAGCCCGGCCAACGTCCGGGAGGCGCTGCGCGAGGTCGAGCTGGATGTCGCCGAGGGGGCCGACATGGTCATGGTGAAGCCGGCGCTGCCCTATCTCGACGTGATCGCCGCCGTGCGGGAGCGGGTCGACGTGCCGGTCGCCGCCTACCAGGTCTCCGGCGAGTACGCGATGGTCGAGGCGGCCGCGGAGAAGGGCTGGATCGATCGGCAGGGCGTCATGCTCGAGACCCTGACCTCGATCAAGCGGGCCGGGGCCCAGATCATGCTGACCTACTGGGCCACCGAGGCCGCTCAGCTGCTGCGCGAACGCTACTGACCGCCGTACCCGTCAGTCGTCGTTCTGGATCGTGCCTGTCGCGCGGGCGTCCGCGAGCCGGATGCCCGCCAGGCCCGCCACCACCAGCGTCAGCTTCTCGTCCGACTCCTTCCACCGGTCACCCCGGACCTGCACCGGGAAGGTGAGACCGGTCGTGCCCGCGGGCACGACCCGGCAGCCCAGGTACGGCGTGAAGTCGATTCCCACCCACGCGGACCCCGGCACCGTGCTCGCACAGATCGTCACCGCCCGGCTCAGCGGCCGGGACAGCGTCACCGGGAACACCAGCGACGTGGTGCCGCTGTCTCCCTCGACGACGCTCGCGTCCGCCACCGACAGCGCCGCCCGGGAGTGGAAGCGGGCGACCTGGGGATCGTGGTCGCTGGAGCCCTTCGAGCCGTTCCCCTCGTCCGCCGCCGCCCAGTCGGCGTTCAGGTGCGCCGCCCGCATCTCGATGAGGTCGCCGTGCAGGGCGTCGTTGACGAAGAGATGGTCCAGCGTCTGCGCCGAGCCTTCGAAGACGTACGAGTACGCCGACGAGGGTGCGTCCGCCACCAGGTCGTCCCACAGGTTGTGCAGCCCGGCCTCGTAGAGCGGGCCGAGCTGGTCGCCCGGAGCCGTCGGCACCGGGTCGTCCGGTCGCGGGAAGACGTTCAGGTCACCGCCGTACGCGATCCGCGCGTGCGCGTGGGTGTCCTCGATCGCCGTGGTGATCGCCGCCCCGTACGCGGCCTGCTCGGTGCGCTGCCCGACCCGGGTGTCCGGCCCGGACGAGTAGTGGTTGCTGACCGCCCAGAGCTGGAACCGCTCGGTGGCACCCGGCGCTGCCTTGATGTCGAAGAGCGCGACCTGCGGCGCCCGGGTGAAGACGTTCGAGCCGTCCACACCCGTCGACCTGTCCACGTCGGCCGGCAGCACCGCGTTCAGCGCCTTCGGGTTGGACACGTCGGCGTTGCTCGCCAGCGGGGTGCCGCGGTAGGTGACCTGCGGTGCCGCGCCCAGCACCGGGTCGGCTGCGGTCGCGGGGGCGAGCGAGAGACGGTCGGTGCGGTAGAGGAACGCGGCGGTGATCCCACGCGCGTCGGCGCCGGTGCGGTCGTACGCGGCCGCGTACGCCGGACCGCCGTTGCCCTTGATCGTCAGGGCCAGCTCCTGCAAGGTGTCCGGCTGCCCGTCCGCGTCGTTGACCGCGCCGCAGGTCAGGGCGCCGCCGGTGACCGTGCAGATGTCCTGGTCCTCGGCCTCCTGGGCCAGGATCAGATCCGGGGAGTGCAGCCCGGCGGCGATCTGGTCGGCCAGGTCGGCCAGCTTCTCCCGGTACGCCGCCTCGCTCGCCGGAACGTAGTCGAAGGGCGGGCTGACGCCGGGGCAGCCGGTGTTGCCGGTGAAGTCGCAGCCGTCGAACGGGTCGTCGCGGAAGTCGTACAGGTTCTCCACGTTGTACGTCGAGACGGCGAACTCGGTGCTGCGCGCGGCGGCCTTCGGCGGGTTGTTCCGCGACGGGTCCGCCCCGGGCGTGAACGCGGCGGTGGCCGGCTGGATGCCGTACTTGTTGAAGGAGTAGTAGAGGCCGCCGACCGCGTCGCCGGACAGCCGGTCGAAGGTCTTGGCCGGTGGCAGCAGGACGCTGCTGTCGCCCGCGGTCGCCTTCACGCCCATGGTGCCGAGCAGCACCCGGTCGCCGTTGCCGTCGTCGACCGTGCCGGGCAGATTGTCCAGCGGGTGCGCGTCGCGGAAGACCCGCCGGGCGTACGGGTCGGCCCGGTCCAGCAGCGGATCGTCGCGGTCGATGACCCAGATCTCCGAGTCGGCGGTGCCACTGAACACATTGCGCCCGGCGACGACCCCGGCGCCGTCGCGGACCCGCAGCTGCATGCCCTCGTGCCGCTCCCAGAAGCGGTCCGCGGCGGCCAGCTCGCCCGGCGGCGCCGCGTCGTCGACCTGGACGTCGCTCAGCGGGACGCCCTCGGCCAGCGTGGTGACCAGCGAGGCGCCGGAGAGCTGGGTCAGCGAGAAGAACTCCGACACCCGCGCCCGGACCACGATCTCGTCGCCCACGGCCGGCACATAGCCGCCGATCAGCGACGTGAAGGCGCCCATGAAGACGAAGATCCCGTCGGAGCTGGCCGGGTCGCCGTTGTCGGTGCCCCGGCGGCTCTGCAGGAAGAAGCCGTGCTGGTCGGCGCCCGCGGCGGTGCGGGCCAGGGTGCGCTGGGTGATGACCCCGCGTACGTCGTACAGGACGCTGCTCGTGCCGTTGCCGGACGGGTTGGCCAGCGGTGACCGGTCGGTGCGCGGATTCTCGGCGTCCGTCGTCGGGCCCTGCACAGCGCCGACGGTCAGCGGTTCGTCGGCGGCCCGGGCCACACCGGGGAACAGGGCGGCGGTCAGCAGCGGAACGGTGAGCAAGGGCAGGAAGCGGCGGTAGCGCACGGAGCCTCCACAGCTCAGTCGGTGGGCTCGAGTCTCTGCACCAGCTGACCCACGTCCACGCCGTACTCGTACCAGTCCCGGTCGGACTGGAAGCCCAGCTCCGCGTTGACCTTGAGCATGGACTCGTTGTGCTGCGCGTTCCAGGTCTGCACCTCGCGCAGGCCGGGCTCGGCGGACCGCAGCTCGAACAGCATCCGGGCCTTGATCGCCCGGTCGATGCCGTAACCGCGGTGCTCGCGGACGACGATCGTGTCGTACTGGTCGGCGCGTTCGGGATGCTGTGCGGGCACGACCACCTCGGTCAACCCGGCAACCGCGCCGGACGCTTCGTGAATGGCCAGCACGATGTACGGCTTCAGGCCCCGGCGGTGCAGGGTGTTGAGGCTGTCCCGCAGCCGCTGCGGATCTGACGAGCTGGGCCGCAGATCCAGGTCGTTGTCGTCACCGTCCTGCCCCTCCAGCTTGGCCTGCGCGTACGGCTCCAGCAGGTCGGCCGGCGGCCCACCGGGGTGGTACTCGACGCGGTAGCCGGCGCTGATGCCGTTGGCCATGGCGTGCAGGGCGTTCCAGTCCACGCTGGACAGGGTCAGGACGCTGCGGGTCTCCACATACTCCTGCTCGAAGCCCAGCGCCTCGTAGAACGCGATGGCCGGGGTGTCGCCGATGGCCTCGACCCCGATGGAGGAGAAACCCTCGAGATAGGCGCGGCGCGCGGCGACCCCGACAAGCTGCTGGCCGAGGCCGCGGCGGCGCAGGTCGGGATGGACCAGCACCTCCAGCACGCCGATGTCGCCGAGCAGCAGGACACTCACGTGGCCGTAGATGGTGCTTTCGCCCTCGGCGAGCCGGTCGTCCTCGGCGACCCAGCTGATCCGGCGCTCACCGGGCATGGTCTCGGCCAGGTAGTCGACCACCTGGACGTCCTGCCACGGTGGATCGTCGGGGAGATCGGCAGCCAGCACCGCGTTGTACGTCTCCACGAGCGATCGGATCTCCCCCGCCGACGCGGTCCGGGGATCCCACTCACGCACCCTCACCCGTACAGCTTGCCGGTACATGGACCTTCAGGGAAGTGCCGGATGGACAAATGTACGCGACCCGTCACTGTGGGTTGTCGCTCAGACCCGGCTGCGCTGCCCGTACTCGTTGGCCGCATTGAACACTTTCTGCGCGTACGGCCGCACCGCGTTGTACGTCAAAATAGCGTCCCACCAGGCATCCGGCCGGGCGAGGTCGCGCCCGCCCTGACACAGATACTTGGCCGCGGCCAGCGAGGCGTCGTCGATGTCGTTGGGATCGGAAACACCATTGTTGTCGGCATCAACACCATTGCCGACAGAGATCGAATTCCAGGTCTGCGGGATGAACTGCAACGGACCCAGCGCCCGATCGAACTGCGAATCACCATCGAGCGCACCCTGATCGGTGTCCCGGATCTCCTGCCGCCCACCCTTACCGTCCAACGGCAACCCGAAAATCGGCGGAGCAACCGACCCGTCGACATTGAGGACGGCGCCGTTGGCGGAGCCGTGCGAGGACTCCACCTTGGCGATGGCGGCGATCGTGGTCCAGCTCAGATGGCAGCTCGGGGTGGTCCGGGCGACCACAAGCTCGGCGTAGCCGTAAGCCTGCACGGCGACAACGGGAATGCCGGCCCGGGTGCCGGTGTCCTGCGCCCAGGAAGCCAGCACATCGGCCGGCCGGGCGCCGCCGACCGCGCCGCCGACGGGGGGCTGGGTGCCCGGCACGACGCCGCCGACGACCGGGGCGGAAGCGCTGGGCAAGCCGCCGGGCCCCGGCAGCGCCCCGGCAGAAGCCCCGGCCGAAGCGTCGGCGTCAAGGCCGAAACCGGGCGTCACGCTGGGCGTCGGCACAGACTGCAAAGCCCGCGGTACGAGATAAGCACCGGCTGTCCCGGCGGCGCCGAGAAGCAGGACGGCGATGATGGCGGGGAGGATGAGGCGGCCGCTGGGGCGTTTGGCCCAGGCTGAGGTGCTGCGGGCGGTGCTGCGCACTACGCGTACGGGGTTGGCCCGGCGCAGCACCCGGGTGGCGCGGCCCTGCGAGGCGGCGGCTGGTGTGGGGGTGGTTGTGCTCGGGGTCTTGTCCCCGGGCTTGCCGTCCTTCCCGGCCTTGCCCTCGGCTGCGTCTTTGTCCTTGGCCTCGTCTTTGTCGTCGGCCTTGCTGCCGGCGGCGGTCTTGCCTTCAGCGGCGGCCTTGTCCGGGGGAGTGCTGCCCTTGTCCGTCTTGTCTCCGGGGGGAACTTCGTTCTCGGTCCCGGCGGCTTTGTCGGTCCCGGCGGCTTTGTCGGTCCCGGCGGCTTTGTCGGTCCCGGTTGCCTTGTCGGTCCCGGCTGCCTTGTCGGTCTCCGCGGCTTTGTCGGTTCCGGCGGCCTTGTCGGCGGAGTAGGGCTTGTAGCCGGACTTGGTCTTATCCGCCGGCTCGCCGCCGCTGAGAGCGCCGGCCGCTGTGGTGGCGTCGGCGGGCTTCTCCCCGTCGGGCTCGGCCGTCGCGGCCGAATCCTTGTCCTTGCCGTCCGCAGCCTTGCCGTCCGCAGCCTTGCCGTCCGCAGCCTTGCCGTCCGCAGCCTTGCCGTCGGCAGCCTTGCCCTCCGCGGCAGGCCCGGCGGCCGCCTTGCCGTCGCCGGCCTCCTGCTCCGGCCCGGCCTTCACCTCTGCCTTGCCTGCCGTTTCCGCCGATGCCCCTGTCGCAGCGCCCGTAGCCGGTGCGGCGCCGCCGCTCGGCGGTGCTGTGGAACTACCGGCGTTCTCGCCCTCTTTGGTCGCATCGCCGGTGCCTGTTCCCGGCCCGGCAGCCGCAGCACTCGAAGCGCCGGTTGCCACGACCTTCGGCTGGTATGTGCCACCCGTGGCACCGGTCGCCACAACGCTCGGCTGGTATGTGCCGCCCGGGCGATCGGTCACCCTCTCAGCAGCCAAGTCCGACTTGTCAGACGCAGGGTCGGACGCCGCCGCCCCGGAGCTCGACTCGCCGGACTGACCAACCGCCCGCCCGGCATCATCGCCCCCGATCGAGCCCGCCGCCGGAAACTCCTCCTCAGGCGCCGCACCGGAGCTACCAAGGGGCCCGTCAAGATGCGGCGCCGGAGGCCGTTGCCCGCGCCGCTTCGGGGATCTGTCCTGCCCATCCGCCACCCAAAAGACACTACCGGGCGACAGCGACCCCCGGCGCCCATGGACCTCGCCCGATGCGTCATCCACAGCCCAGCCAACCAGGGCGACGAACTGTCACAGCGGAGCCATACTCTGTCTCCATGCCGCGCTATGACTTTCGCTGCCGCGCCTGCGGCGACACCTTCGAGCTGAACCGGCCGATGGCCGAATCCGCCGCCCCCGCGACGTGCCCCCAGGGTCACGCCGACACCGTAAAACTCCTGTCCACAGTCGCCGTGACAGGCCGCAGCGGCACCATGCCCGCACCCCAATCAGGTGGAGGTGGAGGCGGAGGCTGTTGCGGCGGCGCCTGCGGCTGCTGAAAGGCCCAGCCCCGGGGTTGCCCGGCGTTTAGGCCCGCCGAGTCAGGCGGCAGCGGCTGCACCCGGCTCGCTGCCGATGAAGGCGGATTGGTTGGCGGCAGCAGGCTGCATCCTGCCCGCCGTCGGCGGTGGCGGCCTGCCGTGACAGCAGCATGCATCCAGCTTCCTGCCGGCGGCCCGGCAGCGCCGAGGCAAGTCCCCGACCGGGACGGCCACATCTAGACCGCCACCTGCCGACGTCGAGGCCGCCCGCCCGTCGGCACAACTGGTGCCGGCCTCAACCAAGACCGAGGCGGTCTGACCAACCACCCGCGCCGGGCTGCGACCTGGGTGGCTTGATCGGCTGCGCACGCCGGCATCAACGCCTGGCGCAAGCCCGACCGGCTACCCGCGCGCGACCGCGACCCTGGTGGCGCGACCGGCTGCCGACGGCCGGAATCAACGCCCGGCCCAGCCCGGTCGGCCACCCACACCGGACCAGAGCCTGGGCCACCGGACCGGCCACCCACGCCGGACCAGAACCTGGGGCCACCGGACCAGCTGCCCGCGCCGGAACCAACGCCCGGCGCAGCCTGACCGGCCGCCCGCGACGGATCCAAAGCTGGTTGGCTCGACCACCCAAAATCACCCGAGACGACCGGACCGGCTGTCCGCGCTGAACCACGCCGCACTGAAACCGCGACCAGGGCGGCCTGACCGGCCACCCGCGCCGGAAGCACAATCCGGGCAGCCGGCGAGCGGCAGCCCGCGCCGGAACCACCAGCCTGGAAGGCCCGACCGGCTCCCCATGCCCGATTCGCAAATCAACCGGCCTCGCCCGACCCGAACAAACACCCCGGATGTCGTCGTCCGAGCCGGCGTACTTGCCGCCGGAGCCGCGCAGAGGCAGCCCAATCACCAGACCCGGACAGAACGTCCGTCACCCCATCCGCCACCGGCAAGGCCGACCCACCAACCACCCAAAACCCAGAAAGCTCAACAACGGCGCAAAAACCCGAGTGGCCACAACCCCAAGCCCACAACCCGCCCCAGCGACCCGACCCGGCCCGGCCCGGGCCCCGGCCCAGAATGAGGCAGCCGCACACGAGCCCACACCTATTTCCACCTCGACGTATCACCGAGCCCCCCACCGGCATCTGCTATTTCAGTCGACTGTGGCCGGTCCCGCGGCGTAACACTGTGGTGATCGTCGGGTGACCTCTGGAGTCGCACAAAGGGCTACTCCTGCGGGGCCGTCCGAACGGGTCGGTGGAATTGACCGACTGCGGCGCAACCAGAACGTGAACCTCGTCGTTACGTCACGCGTAGTGCCGTGCGTGACCGTCGATGACCCCTACCGTGGGTCGCCCTTGCGGGGTCGGCCGTGGCGGGAGGGCGGTTACCGACCGTTCCTACGATGTGCCGTGTGATTGCGGTACGGCAGCATGAAGCGCGACTTCCCAAGGGGGCGGAGGTTCTCACCGTGTCGGGACGGACCGAGCTGCCGAGCGGGCTTGTGACCTTCATGTTTACGGACATCGAGGGGTCCACGCGGCTCGCCCGGATGCTCGGCGAAGGTTATGGCCGTGTGCTCAATGCCCATCGTGGCGTCGTGCGCGCAGCGCTGAGTAATTACGCCGGCGCCGAGCTTTTCACTGAGGGTGACTCCTTTTTCGTGGCGTTCCGGGACGCCGCCGCTGCCGTCTCCGCCTGTGTGGCAGCACAGCGTGCACTCGCCGCGTACCCGTGGCCGAGTGCCGACGCCGCGCCGCGCGTTCGGATGGGCCTGCACACCGGTTGGGCCGTTCCGGTCGCCGGTGAGTACACGAGCGCCGTAGTGCATCGCGCCGCTCGCGTTGCCGCGGCTGCGCACGGTGGTCAGGTGCTCTGCTCCGAGGCGACCGCGCTGGCCGTTTCCACCTGGTCGCCCGACCTGGTTCCCAGCAATGCGGAGCTCGTGGGTGTCGGGGCCGGCGGCGTACGGCAGCAGCACCGGGAACACTGGGCGCCCCAGGCACCGCTGATCGAAAGCGTCGACCTGCTCGACCTGGGCCCGTTCCGGTTGCGTGGCTTCGACGACGCCGAGCGGCTCTTCCAGCTTGTCGCTCCCGGGCTCGAACGTGACTTCCCCCGGCCGCGCACTCCCGGCGCGCCTGTGGACAACCTGCCGGCCGCTGTCACTCCGTTCGTCGGGCGGCAGAGTGAGATCGCCGAGCTCAAGGGACTGATCTCTACGCACCGCCTGGTCACCGTGGCCGGGGCGGGCGGGGCCGGTAAGAGCCGGCTCGCCGTGGCCGCCGCCGAGGAGCTGCGGGCGGCGTACCCGGATGGCATCTGGCTTGTCGATCTTGCCGAGGAGCACCCGGCCGAGGCGCTGGCCGCCGTGATAGGTGTGCGGCGTGAGCCGGCCCGTCCCCTGCTCGACAGCCTCATCGAGCGTTGCGCCGAGGGCCGTACCCTGCTGATCCTCGACACCTGCGAGGCCCGGCACCACGCCGCGCGGGAGCTGGTGCGCCGATTGCTGGCCAGTTGCCGGCGGCTCGACGTCCTCGCCACCTCGCGCACGTCGCTCGGCGTACCCGGTGAACTGGTCTGGCGGATCCCGCAGCTGGCGCCGGCCGACGCCGCTGCTCTGCTGGCTGCCCGGGCCGTCGCGGCGCGGGGCGGCCGGCCCGGTCCGGCCGGGGAGGCCGCCGAGCTGGCCCGGATCGCGGCCAAGCTGGACGGTGCGCCGCTGGCCATCGAGCTGGCCGCCGACCGGCTGCGGCTGCTGTCCGCGGCCCAGCTCACCGCCCGCCTGGACGACCCGATCGCCGCGCTCGACGCCGGCCGGTCCGAGCCCGGCCGGCACGGCAGCCTGACGAGCAACCTCGACTGGTCGTACCGCGGCCTCAGCGACGGCGCCGCGGGGCTGCTGCGCCGGCTGGCCGTCTTCGCCGGCCCGGTCGAGCTCGGCACTGTGGAGTGGTCCGGCGAGGACGCCTTCGGCGCCCTGTCGGAGCTGGCCGACCGGTCCCTCCTCGAGGTCGTCGCCGGGCCGCGCTATCAGATGTCCGAGCAGGTCCGGGCGTACGCGACCCGCCGGCTCGCCGCCGCGGGGGAGGAACAGGCCGCCCGGGACCGGCACGTCGACTGGTCGTTGCACACCCTCGACGGTGTCGCCGTCGACACCGACGGGCAGCCGCGGACCGTCTCCCTCACCGAGCTGGCGCCGTACGTGCAGGAGTGGCAGGCCGCCCTGCGCTGGTCCGCCGTCGGTGGCAGTGTCCGGGCCGGGCTGCGGCTCGCCGGGGCGCTGGCTCCGTGGTGGCGCGAGCACGGCCGGGCGCGCGACGGACGGGACCTGCTCTTCCGGCTCTACCGGCGGATCGACGGCGAGTTCACCGAGCGGGGCGAGCGGATCGACCCGGTCGAGCTGGCCTCCGCGTACCTGGTCCATGCCGGACTCGCCGACGACCGGGAGGAACGCACCCGCTTCCTGGACCGGGCCGAGGACATCGCCCGGCGGGTGGGCCACCCGGCGCTGCTGGTCCGGGCCATCTCCGGGCAGCGGCTCTCGCTCGTGGAGGCCGGCCGGACGGTCGAGGCCGAGCAGGTGTGCCGCGACGTCATCGCCCGGGCCGAACGCACCGGGGTGCCGGCTGCCGCACTGCCTGCGGTGGTCACCCTCGCGGAGCTGCTGTGGCGGCGTGACGCCCTGGACGAGGCCGCAGAGCTGCTCGGCAGTGCCCGTCAGCTGGAGGCGGGACGGCCGGAGGACCGTGGCAGCCGTACCGTCGATTGGTTGCTCGGGATGGTGGCCCTGCGCCGCCGCGACCTGGTCGCCGCGCACGACCACCTGGTTGTCGCCCTGCGCTCGCGGTTGCGGCACGGCTTCCGGGGCGCCGCCGCGGACGCCGTCGCGGCCATCGCCGTGCGGTGTGCCATCGGCGGCGACCCCGACACCGCGATTGTCCTGTTCGGGGGCGCGGAATCGGTGCGGGGGGCGTGCCGGGCGACCCAGTTCGGTGGCTTCTGGTCCGGGCAGCAGGCCGCGCTGAGGCGTATGCTCGGCGACGCGGCTTTCGACGCGGCCTACGCCGAAGGGGCGGAGACCGGCTTCGGCCGGGCCGTCGCGATGGCGCTGGCCGTCGAACATCCGGACCTCGAACACGGCTCGGCCCGCTTCGCCCAGACCCTGGGCTGAGGACCCACCCCGGGCCGGCCGCACCGGCCGACCCGGGGCCGGCCGCACCGGCCGACCCGGGGCCGGCCGCACCGGCCGACCCGGGGCCGGCCGGCTATTCGACCAGCTCGCGCGCCCGGTCGATGTCGGACGGGTTGACGGCTTCGAGCGACCCGAAGATGCTCACGGCCTGGTAGTAGGTCCAGGCCAGGCTGTAGCAGGCCGGCCGGGTCACCGTGCTGTAGGTGGCGCACTTGCGCTTGAGGTCGGCGTAGAACATGTCGTCCAGCCGGTCCTTGTTGGCCGGGAACGCGCCCAGGTCCTTGTAGTTGCGGTAGCCGAAGTCGTGGCGCCAGCACGACAGCGAGAAGTTGAAGCCGAGCGGGTTGTCCGGGCTGGACGAGCAGTAGTCGGTGGTCCAGTCGAAGCCGTAACTGGCCCAGGGGGCGCGGTTGAGTCGGGCGTCGTTCCAGGCGGTGCTGCTCGACGCGGCGGTCTGGGTCCAGCGGGAGAGGACGGTGGCTTTGCTGTCCGCGGCGGCCGAGGCCGCCACGGAGGGAGCCAGCAGGGCCAGCGCAGAGATCAGGACGACGAGGGTACGGCGGACGGACCGTTTCATCGAAACCTCCAGCGGTAGGCCGCCAGTCTTGGATCGACAGCTTTCTAGATACAAGACGATCAATGGAGTTTTCCTTAACGATGCCTCAACTTACCGGTGGGTATTCCGCAGCGGGCCTGTCATGTGCTGTCCTGAAAAACGGTGTGGGACCCGGCCGCTATGGTGTGAACGTGCAGGCGGCCGTTCAGTGATCCGATTACCTCTGGTCCGACAGGGACCACTGCGGGCGCTCGCCGTGCGGGTGGTTGCCGCCCTGGTCCTCGTGCTGCTCACCGTGCTGGTGATCTACATCGACCGCGACGGCTACCGCGACCTCAACGAGGACGGGCTGACCCTGCTCGACTGCTTCTACTACGCGGTCGTGTCGCTCTCCACCACCGGCTACGGCGACATCACCCCGGTCACGCCCGACGCGCGCCTGGTGAACATCGTGTTCATCACCCCGGCGCGCGTGCTGTTCCTGATCATCCTGGTCGGCACGACCCTCGAGGTACTCACGGACCAGTACCGCAAGAACATCAGGGTCACCCGGTGGAGGCGCAAGTTGAAGGACCACATCATCGTCTGCGGCTACGGCACCAAGGGCCGGGCCGCGGTCAGCGCGCTGCTGGAGACGGGCTACGACAAGTCCCGCATCGTCGTGGTCGAGAGCCGCGACGAGGCCCTGCGCCAGGCCGGGGCCAACGGCCTGGTCGCGATCGAGGGCAACGCCACCCGCTCGGCGGTGCTGCTCGAGGCGGACGTCAAGAACGCCAAGTCGGTCATCATCGCCACCGACAGCGACGAGGCCTCCGTCCTGATCACCCTCACGGTGCGGCAGCTGACGGCGGGCCAGGTGCGGATCATCGCGGCGGTCCGCGAGCAGGAGAACGCGGCCCTGCTCAAGCAGAGCGGCGCCCACCACGTCATCGTGTCGTCGTCGACCGCCGGCCGGCTGCTCGGCCTGACCACGACGACGCCGCCGCTGATCGACGTGGTCGAGGATCTGCTGACCCCCGGCCAGGGCATGGCGCTGGCCATGCGGTCCGCGGAGCGCGACGAGGTCGGCCGCAACCCGCGCGAGCTGCAGACGCTGGTGGTGGCGCTCATCCGCCGGGGCAAGGTGCTGCCGCTGGGCGGCCAGCAGTCGGTCACCATCGACACCGGGGACATGCTGATCTACATCCGGGACGAGGAGAACAGCGGCGTCGGCGTAGCCGTCTGATCGCTTTCCAAATCAAGATCAAAGCCATGTCGTGCCTGGTTGCATGTCACTGGACGTCGCTCATTGCTGGACCATGGATGCCGTCCGGCCCGTCAGGGCCGGGCGGCATCTGGGTTCGTCAGGCCATCGCCCACCGTTGCTGCCCCCGGTGTGAGGGCTTGCGGGAGTGTCAGCGAGGTCTGGCGGTCCGGGGACGTCTCGACTGGCGACAGGGTTACTGCGCCGTTGAGCGCCCTCAATTGAGCGTCCGGCAGTGACGGTCCCCGGGACCACCAGATGCTTGGTCCTACTGAGTTTGAGCAGCAGGAGAAGCACCTATGAGTGTGCCTGAGCCCGGTCCGGCGGCGCGAGTGGTGTTCGCCGGTGTCGACTGGGCCGAAAACAATCACGTTGGGTGTCTGATCGACGTCGACGGCAAGGTGATCGAGCGGTTGACGATCGGGCATGACAAGGCCGGGATCGCCTCGCTGATCGCGGTGTTGACCGGCGCGCAGGTCAGCGGGGTTGGGATCGAACGTGGTGACGGGCCGCTGGTCACCGCCCTGCTGGCCGCCGGCATGACCGTGTTCGTGATCGCACCGTCGCAGGTCAAAGCGTTGCGCAGCCGGTACGGCTCGGCCGGTAACAAGGACGACCGGTTTGATGCGTTCGTGCTGGCCGATGTGGTGCGCACCGACCGGCGCCGCCTCACACCTCTGATTGCTGACCGGGCCGACACCCAGACGTTGCGGGCGTTGGTGCGTGCCCGCAAGGACCTGGTCGGGCATCGGATTGCGGTGGCGAATCAGCTGCGGGCGCATCTGCTGACGGTCCTGCCCGCCGTGGTGGGGTTGTTCGCCGAGCTGGACGCGCCGGTGTCGCGGGCGTTTCTGGCCGACTTCGGCACCCAGGACGCTGTGGACGCCCTCACCGAAGACCACCTCGCGGCGTGGTTGCGCGGGCGGCGTTACACCCGCAAACCCGCGGCCGTGCTGCTGCAGCGGCTCCGGGCCGCGGTCCCGGGTGTCACCGGCTCGGCTGGGCAGGCCCTGGCCGGGATCACCCGTGCCTACCTGGCCGCCCTGGATGCGGTCATGGCCCAGATCGAGGCCCTCGAACAGCAGATCGCTGTGGCACTCGCTGCGCATCCCGACGCGGCGATTTTCACGAGTCTGCCGCGGGCCGGAACCGTGCGCGCCGCCCGGCTGCTCGCCGAGATCGGAGACTGTCGGGCCCGGTTCCCGACCGCCGCCGCCCTGGCCGGGCTGGCCGGGGTCACCCCGTCAACGCGGCAGTCGGGCAACTCCCGCATCGTGGCGTTCCGTTGGGCTGTCGACAGACAACTGCGTGACGCGGTCTGTGACTTCGCCGGCGACAGCCGCCGCGACAATGCTTGGGCCGCGCACCTGTATGCCCAGGCCCGCGCCCGAGGGAAGAACCACAACCACGCCGTCCGGATCCTGGCCCGTGCCTGGCTCACCGTGATCTACCGATGCTGGACCACCCACACCCCCTACCAGCCAGCCCAACATCGCGCCCTGCAAACCCTCCTCCAACAAGATCCACAACCGGTTGGTTGACACAGGCACTCCCGCCGAGACCGGGCGAGGGTGACCAATCGCCTGGCGGCTCATGAACGGCCACCCTCACCCTGCCAGGTCCGTGCTTGGACAAGACAAGATCGGCCCGGGCCCGGAGGCCTGAGCCGATCTTGATGCGTGAGCCGGAGTTACAGGATGGTCCAGGTGTCGCCGGTGTTGAGCAGGTCGCTGAGCATTTCGTCCGGGGTGCCGGTCACCTGGGCCTTGGCGTCTTCGAGCTGCTTCTGGATGAGTTCGTCGTAGGAGGGGCGTTCGACGTTGCGGAACACGCCGATCGGGGTGGTGCCCAGGTCCGAGCCGGACAGCCGGGACAGCGCGAACGCATAAGCCGGGTCGTCGACGGTCGCGTCGTGCACGACCGGGGTTTCGCCGCCGAGTTCAGCACTGTCCCGCACCGACAGGCCGAAAGCGCCGGCGGGGTGGACCACCGAGTACTGGTCCTGCGCGCCGAAGGTGATCGGCTGGCCCTGTTCCAGGCGGATCAGGTGGTCGTCGCGGGTGTTGGGGTCTTTGAGGACTTCGAATGCGCCGTCGTTGAAGATGTTGCAGTTCTGGTAGATCTCCACGAACGCCGACCCTTGGTGCTGGGCCGCCGCCCGCAGCACCGACTGCAGGTGCTTGCGGTCGGAGTCGATGGTCCGGGCCACGAACGTCGCTTCCGCGCCCAGGGCCAGGGACAGGGGGTTGAACGGGGAGTCCGCCGACCCGGCCGGCGTCGACTTGGTGATCTTGCCGAGTTCGGAAGTCGGTGAGTACTGACCTTTGGTCAGGCCGTAGATCCGGTTGTTGAACAGCAGAATCTTCAAATTCACGTTGCGGCGCAGGGCGTGGATCAGGTGGTTCCCGCCGATCGACAACGCGTCACCGTCACCGGTGACGACCCACACGCTCAGGTCGGGCCGTGAGGCGGACAACCCGGTCGCGATCGCCGGGGCGCGGCCGTGGATGGAGTGCATTCCGTAGGTGTTCATGTAGTACGGGAACCGCGAGGAGCAGCCGATCCCGGACACGAACACCGTGTTCTCCCGGGCAATACCCAGCTCGGGCATGAACTGCTGGACCGCGGCCAAGATGGCGTAGTCGCCGCAGCCGGGACACCAGCGGACTTCCTGGTCGGACTTGAAGTCCTTGCCGGTGAGTTTGACCGGGGTGAGGGGGATCGTGCTGTTAGCCATTTTTGACCACGTCCTCGAGCATGTTCTCCAGCGTCGCGGCCGTGAACGGCAGACCACTGACCTGGTTGAAGGGGACCGCGTCGATCAAATATTTGGCTCGGATGACGTGGGCGAGCTGGCCCAGGTTCATCTCCGGGATGACCACCTTGTCGAACCCCGCGAGCACCTGACCGAGGTTGGCCGGCAGCGGCGCCAAATGCCGCAGGTGGGCCTGGGCGATCGGCAGGCCGCGCTGGCGCAGGGCCCGGCACGCGGCACCGATCGGCCCGTACGTCGAACCCCACCCGAGGACCAGGACGCGGGAGTTCTCGTCGGGGTCTTCGACCTCGATGTCGGGGACCGGGATCGAGTCGATGCGCTGGGCGCGGGTGCGGACCATGAACTCGTGGTTGGCCGGGTCGTAGGAGATGTCACCGGTCTTGTCGGCCTTCTCCAACCCGCCGATCCGGTGCTCCAACCCCGGGGTGCCCGGGATCGCCCACGGCCGGGCCATGGTCTCCGGGTCCCGCAGATACGGCAGGAACCGCCCGTCGTCGCCGTTCGGCTCGGTCGTATACGCCACCGAGATGTCCGGCAGATCGTTGACATCCGGCAGCAGCCACGGCTCGGAGCCGTTGGCCACGTAGTTGTCCGACAACAGGATCACCGGCGTGCGGTACATGAGCGCGATCCGGGCGGCTTCGATCGCCGCGTGGAAACAGTCCGAGGGCGACTTCGGCGCGATCACCGCCAAGGGTGCTTCACCGTGCCGGCCGTACAGGGCCATGTTCAGATCAGCCTGCTCGGTCTTGGTCGGCATCCCCGTCGAGGGTCCGGCCCGCTGCACATCGACGATGACCAGCGGCAACTCCAACGCAATGGCCAGGGAGATCGTCTCACCCTTGAGCGCCACGCCCGGGCCGGAGGTGGTGGTGACCCCGAGGGCACCGCCGTAGGAGGCACCCAGCGCGGCGCCGATCGCGGCGATCTCATCCTCGGCCTGCATCGTGGTCACACCGAACCGTTTGTGCTTGGACAACTCATGCAGAATGTCCGAGGCCGGAGTGATCGGATACGCCCCCAAAAAGACTGGCAGCTTCGCCCGCACCCCCGCCGCGACCAGGCCCAACGCCAACGCCGCGTTGCCGGTGATGTTGCGGTACGTACCCGGCCGCATCTTCGCCGGCTTCACCTCATACCGCACCGCGAAGTCTTCGGTCGTCTCCCCGAAGTTCCAGCCCGCCTGGAACGCGGCCTTGTTCGCCGCGACCAGATCCGGCCGCTTGGCGAACTTCCGCTCCAAAAACCGGATCGTGGACGCGAACGGCCGCGAATACATCCAGCTCAACAGACCCAGAGCAAACATGTTCTTGGCCCGTTCGGCGTCTTTCTTCGCCACCCCCAGCTCAGCCAACGCGCCGACGGTCATCGACGTCAACGCCACCGGGTGCAACGCGAAACCGTCCAGCGAACCGTCCTCGAGCGGGCTGACCGCATAGCCGACCTTGGCCAGGTTCCGCTTGGTGAACTCATCAGTGTTGACGATGATGTCCGCCCCCGGCGGCAGATCACCCACGTTCGCCTTCAACGCCGCCGGGTTCATCGCCACCAGGACGTTCGGCGCATCGCCAGGGGTCAGGATGTCGTAGTCGGCGAAGTGCACCTGGAAACTGGAGACGCCGGGCAGGGTGCCGGCTGGTGCGCGGATCTCCGCCGGGAAGTTCGGCAGTGTCGAGATGTCGTTGCCCAGCTGCGCGGTCTCCGAGGTGAACCGGTCACCGGTGAGCTGCATACCGTCACCGGAGTCCCCGGCGAACCGGATGACCACACGATCGAGCTGCTCGACACGCTTCGCGGGAGCGCCCACGTTCCAACCTCCTGAAGGAGCCGGCCGGCGGGTACGCACGTCGATGAGCCGGCCCGCAATAGTCACTTCCAGCCTACGTCGGCGCTCCTTACCGCCGCGGGGCGCGGGGCGTGTCCGACTTCAGACCGTTGACCACAGTAGCCAGGTAAGGCTTGCCTGAGCCACCCGAGTCCACCCTTCGGTTCGCTAGGCTGCGGCCGTGCAGGGCTATCTGGGTTCGTACGCCACGCTGGGGCTGGTGCTGGCCGCCGGCGTGCTGGTCTTCGTCGGCGCGTTCGGGGCGAACAAGCTGCTCAGGCCCGCCCATCCGGCCGAGCCGGTGGGTAAGCGGCTGACCTACGAGAGCGGCGTCGACCCGGTCGGTGGCGACTGGGCGCAGGCCCAGATCCGCTATTACGTGTACGCGTACCTCTATGTGCTCTTCGCCGTCGAGGCGGTCTTCCTCTTCCCGTGGGCGGTCGTCTTCGACCGCCCCGGATTCGGCTTGGTGACCGTCGCCGAGATGGGCGTCTTCGTGGCGGTTCTCGCGCTCGGCATCGTGTACGCCTGGCGCAAGAAGATCCTCACCTGGACCTGACGTCCCTCGATCAACCCGGGCGTTTCTGGCCCGGCGGGGTGGCGGGCTCGCACACCCGCAGCGGTCGTGCCACGATCGTGCCCATGGGCCAGCTTCTCCTCTTCGTCGTCGTGGCGCTTGTCGTCGCGGCGATCGTCTTCGGTGTGACCGTCATGGTGAGCGGCGGGGACCCCGGCCTGACGCCGGTCGAGCCGGACGGCAAGTCCCTGCCGCTGCCCAGCGACCGTCCGCTCGGCGAGGAGGACGTGTTCCGGACCCGGTTCGACACCGCGTTCCGCGGCTACCGGATGTCCCAGGTCGACCAGGCGCTGCAGCGGGCCGCCTATGACATCGGTTACAAGGGCGAGCTGATCGGCGTGCTGGAGGCCGAGGTCGCCGCGCTGCGCGAGGGCCGTACGGCCGACGCGGACGTGCTGCGCCGGGCCCGCGAGGCCGCCATCGCCCCGCCGCCGCCGGAGCCGGTTGTGGTCCCCGACGTCACGCCCCCGGACGACAAGCCCGCACCCGCCCCTGCCGCTGCTCCCGCCGCCGCCGAGCCGGCCGCCGGGGACAAGGCGCCTGCCCGGCCGGCGGGTGACGAGGAACCGGCGGAGAGCCGGTGAGTGCGCCCGGGCCGGTCGACGGGCTCGGCGACGCCGCGGTCCCCGGCACCGGCGAGGTCACCGCGACCGTCATCGTCAACGCGCCCGCGCCCCGGGTCTTCGCGGCGTTCACCAACTGGGAACGGCAGTCCGAGTGGATCCCGTTCACCAAGGTGCGGATCGTCGAGGGCGACGGCGGCGAGGGCAGCCTGATCGAGGCGATCACCGGGGTCGGCGGGGCCGCGCTGCGCGACGAGATGCGGGTGGTGCGGGTCGACGCGCCGTACGAGGTCCGCGTGGTGCACTGCGGCAACATCCTGCGCGGCCCCGGCGCGATGCGCTGCACGGCGATGGCCGGCGACCGCACCCAGGTCGTCATGCACGAGTGGTTCCACCTGCCCGGCGGCGCCGCGGCCAAGCTGGCCTGGCCGGTGATCTGGCCCGGCTCGAAGCTCAGCCTCAAGGGCGCGCTCAAGAAGTTCGGCCGCCTGGTCGAGCAGGGCCGCCTGCCCTGATTTTCTGTCACAGGGACCTCGTACGGTTTCCGGCATGACAG
This sequence comes from Actinoplanes sp. CA-051413, assembly GCF_050955795.1. NCBI lineage: Bacteria > Bacillati > Actinomycetota > Actinomycetes > Micromonosporales > Micromonosporaceae > Actinoplanes > Actinoplanes sp. CA-051413. The sequence goes on along the minus strand of NZ_CP192100.1, from coordinate 9,266,708 downwards.
ACGTGACCGCCGCGGGCCTGGTCGTCGGGGCGGACGGCCGGGCCAGATGCGGATGGGGCGGCAGCACGCCCGACTACCTGCCCTACCACGACCTCGAGTGGGGCCGCCCGGTCCACGGTGACGACGCGCTGTTCGAGCGGATGACCCTGGAGGCGTTCCAGTCGGGGCTCTCCTGGATCACCATCCTGCGCAAACGCCCGGCCTTCCGGGCGGCGTTCGCGGGCTTCTCGATTGCGGCGGTCGCCGCGTTCTCCGAGGCGGACGCGACCCGGCTGATGGCGGACCCGGGCATCGTCCGCAACCGGATGAAGGTCGACGCGGCCCTGCACAACGCCCGGGTGGCCGCCGACCTGCCGGACGGCCTGGCCGCCCTGCTCTGGTCCTATGCGCCGCCGCCCCGGCCCCGCCCGGCGACCCGCGCGGACGTCCCGGCGACCACGCCGGAGTCGATCGCGCTGGCCAAGGAACTGAAGAAGCGCGGGTTCAAGTTCGTCGGCCCGACGACGGCCTACGCCCTGATGCAGGCGACCGGCATGGTCGACGACCACCTGGCCGGCTGCTTCGTCCCGCCGGTCCGCCCCTGACCGGCGGGCTGTGCCGCGCGGGGCCTCCGGACGGGGCGGCTGCGCTCCGGACGGCCCGAGCCGCAGCCGTGCGGCGCCTCGTCACGCTTTATCAGCGCCCACGCTTGATCAGCGGGCGTGTGCGGGCTTCCGCTCGCGAAGTCAGGCCCCGAGGTCATCGCAGTCCCGTGCGGCCGTCAGCGGCCCGCTCAGGCGTCGCGCCGACCTCCTCAGTGCCAGGCCCGGCACCCGGCGCCCTCGGCCCGCTTGTCGTGCGGGACCGGCAGCGTGAGCGACAGCTGCACCCTCCCCGTCTGAGCCCGCGCCGGGTGGTCCGGGCGCTCGTGATGTGATGGTGCGTATGGCGCAGTGGGCGGTGATCATTCCAGCGGATCGGTGGGCGACCGAGCGGTTGTTCCATCACGACACCCTGACCGTGGCGGGCCTGGCCGGCGTGCAACCGGCGGCCGGCGACCGGGTCCTGCTGGTCGCGGACGAGCAGGCGCCGCAGGTGGTGGCGCTCGGGGTGGTCGACGGGGTGCCGGCCCGGCGGGGTGCGCACGGCGTGCCCGAGCTGGCCGTCACCTACACCCGGCGGTCCTTCGACGAGCCGGTGCCGGCCGGTGAGCTCAAGCTGGCCGAGCCGGTCGCCGAGATCGACGAGGAGCAGTACGAGCGGTTCGCCGCCCGGTTGAACGCCGGCCCGGACCGGCAGACCTGGCTGGTCAGCCTGGACCTGCCGATCGAGGCCGCCACCCCGGCCGAGGCGGTGCGGCAGTTCTGGTCGTACGTGCTGGAGCTGGGCCCGGCCGAGCTGCCGACGTTCGTCTCGCCGTCCGGCGACGAGCTGGCCATGCAGGCGTTCGTGCTGGGTGAGCAGGCCAACCAGGACCCGGAAGAGGACGAGGACGACGACTGATCGGCGCACAGCGCAACGGGCCCGGAGCGGCAAGCTCCGGGCCCGTTCGCGTGTCTGTCCTTCAGGATCAGCCGCCGAGGCTCGAGGCCGCCGAGGCGATCGTCGCGGCGAAGTAGCTCACCTGGGTGTAGACGCCGGGCTTGTTGCGCCGGGCGCAGCCGTCGCCCCAGCTGACGATGCCGACCTGGACCCAGGCGTTGGCCGAGTCGCGGCGGAACATCGGGCCGCCCGAGTCGCCCTGGCAGGTGTCCACGCCGCCGGCGGCGTAGCCCGCGCAGATCTCGTTGCTGGCGATGATCTGGCCGTTGTACATCGTGCTGGAGTTACAGGTGGTGTCGCTGACGAACGGCACGGTCGCCTTGCGCATGTAGCGCTGCTGGCCGCCGCCCTCGGTCGCGGCACCCCAGCCGGCGATCGTGAACGTGCCCGAGTCGTACGCGGTGGTCTTGGCGATCGGCAGGGTCGCGAAGCCGGTCACCGGGCTGGCCAGGCGGATCAGCGCCCAGTCCTTGCCGTTGCCGTTGTAGCCGGGGGCCCGGTACACGTAGTTCGACTTGCGGGTGACCTTGCTCGTCGACTGGAGGTCGACGACACCGATCGTCGCGGTGATCGACGTGTTCGTGCCGGTGCCGTTCACGCAGTGGGCCGCTGTCAGCACCAGGGTCGGGCTGTAGAGCGCGCCGCCGCAGCCCATCGACAGCCGGACCATGAACGGGAACTCACCCTGCGTGGCCGTGGTGCCGCCGACGACCATGTCCGGGCCGTCGGGGGCGGCCGCCGCGGGCGACGACTGCATCAGGCTGCCCATCGCGGCCACCGTCAGAGCGGCTGCCGCCCCGCTCAGGATCCTGCGCCACCTTGCCATCCAGACCTCCCCAGCCCGAGATGCGCCCTGCGGCTGCACCTCATCTCGATGGGGGAAGTCAAACATTTACCTGCATTGATGCGGGTATCCCGAAATACTCATACCGTCGGCGCTACCTCGCAGGAAGATCACCGGCCCTCGAAGACCGGCTTCTCCTTCGCCACGAACGACGTCACCGCCGCCTGGTGGTCAGCCGTACGCCCGCAGATCGCCTGCGCCTGGGCCTCGGCGGCGAGCGCGTCGGAGAGCGAGCCGGCCGTACCGATGGAGAGCTCGCGCTTGATGGCCGCGTACGCCACCGTCGGGCCGGCGGCGAGCCGGGCGGCCAGCTCCTGCGCGGTCGGCAGCACCTGCTCGTCGTCGTCGACCAGCTGGGTGAGCAGGCCGTAGTCGAAGCTTTCCTGGGCGCGCACCGGCTGGGCCAGCAGGAGCAACTCCAGCGCCCGGGCGCGGCCCACGATGTGCGGCAGCGACCAGCTCACCCCGGTGTCGCCGGCCAGGCCGACGTTGGCGAAGGCCATCAGGAAGGTGGTCCGCGGGCCGCCGATGCGGAAGTCGGCCAGCAGCGCCAGCGACGCGCCCGCCCCGGCCGCCGTGCCCCGGACCGCCGCGACCACCGGCTTGGGCAGGCTGGCCAGCCGCTGCGCGATCGGGTTGTAGTGCTGCCGCACGGTGTCCAGCTCGGTGGCGCCCTTGTCCAGGTCGCGGGCGTGCTCGCGGAGATCCTGGCCCACACAGAAGGCCTTGCCCGCCCCGGCCAGCACGACCGCCCGGATGGACCGGTCGGTCTCGATCGACGCCAGCGTGTCCCGCAGGGCCTCCTTGAGGTCCACGTCGAGGGCGTTCATGGCGTCGGGCCGGTTCAGGGTGAGGGTGACGACAGCGTCGGTGCGGTCGACAAGCAAGGAGTCCGTCATGAGTCTGAGAATCCCACACGTCCGCCTCGTGACACCGACGCCAGGCACCTCTCCACGTAGCGGTCGGCGGCCGGTCGCAACCGGGCCGCGTGCCGGTCGAAGAACGTGGCCGCGCTGGCGCCGGGCCAGCGGGCGGGCAGCAGGGCCGGGGGCAGCTGAGGGTCGCGGAACAGGAACGAGCGCCAGGCGTGCACGAGCTGGAAGCGGGCCGCGTACGCCTCCTCGTCGGAACTGCGGGCGTTGACCGCCGTGACGATCGGGCGCTGAGTGGCGATGAAGTCCTCGTACGCCCGGCCGATCTCGGTGAGGTCCCAGGCGCGTCCGACCACCTCGGCCGCTCCCGGTGAGCCGGCCGCGTGGCTGGCGCTGAACCGCTCGTAGCCGACCCCGGCATCGGCCAGGACGGTGTCGACCTCGTCCGTGGCGCGCGGGGCGACCCAGGCCAACTCGCCCAACATGCCGTACCCCAGAAAAGTCAGTCGTTTCGCTTCCCGGCGCGGGACCGGGGCGTGCGTGAGAACGAGATCGAAGCGTCCGTCCCAGCCGTTGCGCCCGGTCCGGTAGATCCGGGCCGCCGCCTCGTCGAGCCGGCGCGCAGCTTTCGGGGTGAGCAGATAGCCCGGGCCGGAGACCAGTCGCATAGGGTGCAACCAGCCCTGACGCACCATCCGGGAGACCGCGGTGCGGACCGCGGGCGGGGCGATGCCGACCGGTGCGAGCAGTTTGACGAGGGCTGCGACCGGCGCGCGGCCGCCTCTCGGGCGCAGATAGTCGCCGTAGAGGTCGAAGAGTGCCGACCGCGCCTGCATGACCGCACATTGTGACAGCCTGAAAGGCGATATGCTAGACGCTGTCACATCAGCCCGGGCTGGGTTTGGGTTCGCCGGTGTTCATCAGGGAAAATGTTTGATCGGCACGGTGGGCCACGTCGCGTGACGTCGGGCGAGGCTCGCAGCGCTGCGGTCTCGGGTCGGTCCAGCGGGGGCGACTCCGCCGGTCGGATACGAGGTACGGCGCACCGTGGGGCTGAGCACGGTGCGTTGACGAAGTGGCTGTGGGGTAACCCACCGCGACCCTGATGTAGGTCTGAGGGGAGACAAGATGGCGGCGATGAAGCCGCGGACGGGCGATGGTCCGCTGGAGGTCACCAAGGAAGGACGCGGGATCGTCATGCGCGTCCCGCTGGAGGGTGGTGGCCGTCTCGTCGTTGAGATGACTCCGGACGAGGCCAACGCGCTTGGTGACGCGTTGAAGGCGATCGCCGGCTGACGTTTCACGTGGCCCGCCGGTACGGTACCTGCCGTACCGGCGGGCTTTCCACGTCTTGCGGAAAGGTCATCCTCCAGTGTTCGCGATCAGGCTGACGCCCGGGTCCGCCGACGATTCCACCCGCGTGCTCGCGGTCGGCGCCGACGGCCTGCCGACGGGTGCCGGCGCTGCCGGCGCCGAGCTGGAAGCCGAGGTCCTCGCCCTGCTGAGCAGCGCGGATGATCCCGGACGACCCGGCGCGGTGCAGACGCTGCCGCGCCCGACGCGGCGACCCGCGAGAGTTCTGCTGGCCGGGGTCGGCCCCGGCGACGAGGCCGGCTGGCGTGCCGCCGGCGCCGCGATCGCCCGAGCCGTACGCCCCGAGGAGCAGGTGCAGATCGAGCTGGGCCCTGGCGTCCCCGCCGAGGCGTTGCGTGGGCTGGCCGAGGGCCTCTGGTTCGGCTCCTACCGCTTCCGGGACGCCCCCACCGGGCCCCGGAGCACCGAGTTCACCATCCGGGTCGACGACCCGGGCAGCTACGCCCAGAGCCTCGAGACAGCCCGGGTGACCGCCGCCGCGACCTGGCTCGCCCGCGACCTGGCCAACATGCCGGCCTCGGTGAAGAACCCGGCCTGGTTCGCCGCGCAGATCGTCGCCGAGGCGGCGACACGCCCGGGCCTGACGGTGACCGTCCGCGAGCCGGAGCAGCTCGCCGCGGAGGGCTTCGGCGGCATCCTGGCCGTCGGCGCCGGCTCCGCGAGCCCGCCCCGGCTGCTGGAGATGAGCTGGCAGCCGGCCGGTGCGTCCCGCCATGTGGTCCTCGTGGGCAAGGGAATCACGTTCGACACCGGCGGCATCTCGATCAAGAGCCGCGACGCCATGAAACTGATGAAAAAGGACATGAGCGGGGCCGCAGCCGTCGTCGCGGCCACCCTGGGTGCCGCCGATCTGCACCTTCCCGTACGCGTCACCACGCTCGCGCCGCTGGCGGAAAACGCGATCAGCGGCTCGGCCTACCGGCCGGGCGACGTCATCACCCAGTACGACGGCACGACCTCCGAGAGCACCAACTCCGACGCCGAGGGCCGGCTGGTCCTGGCCGACGCCCTGGCGTACGCCGTGGCCGAGCTGAACCCGGACGTGGTGGTCGACCTGGCCACGCTGACCGGCGCGAACGCGGTCGCCCTGGGCAAGCGCACCGCGGCCCTGTACAGCCACAACGACGAGCTCGCCGCGGCGCTGGCAGCCGCCGGAGCTGCCGCGGGCGAGGCGATGTGGCGCCTGCCGCTGCCCGGCGACTACCTGGAATACCTGCAGAGCGACATCGCCGACCGGCACAGCTCACCGGCGCGCGGCGCGGGCTCGGTGGTGGCGGCGCTGTTCCTGAGCGAGTTCCTGGGCGACCACCTGGACCGCTGGGCCCACATCGACATGTCAGCGCCCAGCTGGGCCGCCGCGGACGACGGCGACCTCACCAGCGGCGCCACCGGCTGGGGCACCCGAACCCTGTTGCGGTGGTTGGTTAGCGCTTGACGGCGGTCAGGAGGCCGCCGCCGGCTGGGATCAGGGCCGGGATCCATTCCTCCGACTCGCGGACGGCCTTGACCGTTTCGCGGATCGTGATCGTGTCGACGTCGCGGGCCGAGGGGTCGCTGATCCGGCCGCCGGCCAGTGCGCCGTTGACCACCAGGATCCCGCCGCGGCGCAGCAGCCGTAGGGCGGCGTCGGCGCAGGCGCCGAACTCGGTGGCGTCCGCGTCCACGAAGATCAGGTCGTAGACGCCGTCGGCGAGGCGGGGCAGCACGTCCAGCGCGCGGCCGGTGATGATCCGGGTCCGTGACGCCGCGAAGCCCGCCTCCTGGAAGATCCTCCGGGCGATGCGCTGGTGCTCGTTCTCCACGTCGATCGTGGTCAGGACTCCGTCCGCGCGCATGCCGCGGAGCAGCCAGACGCCGCTGACGCCCGTACCGGTGCCGATCTCGACGACCGCCTTGGCGCTGCCCGCCGCGGCGAGCACGCTCAGCACGGACCCCGCGCCGGGGGAGACGGCCGCCAGGCCGACCTCGTGGGCGAGGTTGCGGGCGGTCTGCAGGACGATGTCCTCGGCGGCGTAGGCCTCGGTGAACTGCACCGACTGCGCGGTCGGGGCGCCGAACGATCGGGCTGCGGTGACGATGACGACCTCCGTCTGGAGAGGGGATGCGCAGTCCGGAACCGGTGCACATCGGGTATGAGCGTAGAGCGATGCTCACCCTTCGCGCACCGGGACTTCGGCGGCGGAAAGCGGCGGGCCCGGGCCCGGGGTCCCACTGACCGGATGATCTCCACCGATCCGTGTCATCCTGGATGCCGGAGCCCGGCGCTCCGGTACCGACCAGGGGAGGCACCGACGTGACCGACGGCTGGAACTGGCGCCAGCCTCAACCGCCGCCGTCCGCAACGCCTGGAGCGTCGGCCGGGTCGCCGTGGTGGTCCGACGCGCTGACTGATCCGTGGCGGGATCCGTACGCACCGTCGGCGGTGGTCGTGCCCACCGCCCCGGTCAGCACCGGGCCGCAGCCCGAGCCTGTCGTCAATCCGGACGCGCCGCGCCGGTCGATGACCCCGGTGCTGCTCATCTGCCTGGTCACCGCGTTGCTGGCCGGTGGTCTCGGCGGCACGCTGGGCTTCGTGTTCGCCACCCGCAGCGGCGTCGGCGGCGGCACCCAGCTCGGCGGCACGCCGCTGGCCGCCCCGTCGGCAGCCCAGCGGGCCCCCGATTCGCTGGCCGGTGTGGCCAAGCAGGTGCTCCCCAGCGTGGTCACCGTCCGGGTCACCGGCGCGATCGGTTCGGGCTTCGTGATCTCCCCCGACGGCTACGTGGTGACCAACGACCACGTGGTCGAGGGCGCGAACGATTCCATGTCGGTGTCCTTCAGCGATGGCTCCACTGCCTCGGCGACCGTGGTCGGGCGGGACCCCGAATCGGACATCGCAGTGATCAAAGTCGCAAAGAAGAGTGTGACGGCTGTCTCACTTGGCGACTCGGACTCCATTGCTGTCGGTGACCCTGTGCTCGCTTTCGGTTCGCCGCTGGCTCTGGTCAACACCGTCACCTCCGGCATCGTGAGCGCCCTGGACCGCACCATTCAGGCCGGCGACCCGGGCGGCACGGTCCGCTACTACGCGGCCATCCAGACCGACGCGGCGGTCAACCAGGGCAACTCCGGTGGCCCGCTGGTCGACGCGGCCGGCCGGGTGGTCGGCATGAACTCGGTGATCCGGTCCGTCGGCGGCAGCGACACCGAGGCCGGCAACATCGGCCTGGCCTTCGCCATCCCGATCAACCAGGCCATGCGGGTCGCCCGCGAGATCATCGACCACGGCAAGGCCCGCCGCACGGTGATCGGCGCCGAGGTCTCCACCGGTGGGACCTCCGGCTCCGCGGGCTCGTCCGGGGCCCGGCTGCGCTCGGTCCAGCCCACCGGTCCGGCGGCCACGGCCGGGCTGAAGTCCGGCGACGTGATCACCAAGATCAACGGTCACCTGCTGGAGGACGGCACCGACCTGATCGCGCTGGTCCGCAAGTACGCCCCGGAATCGGTCGTCGCCGTGGAATACCGGCGCGGCACCAAGACCCAGACGGCTTCCGTGACCCTGGCGGCCGACGCGAAGTGAACCGTCCTCATGGGCGGGCGGCGCAGACACAGAGTGCGTGCGTACTCTTGCTCAGGTACGCGACGAGGGAGGTCCGCGCGTGTTCGAGAACCTCAACTGGTGGGAGATCGGCGCCCTGCTGATGCTCGCGCTGCTGATCTTCGGTGAGCGCCTGCCCAAGGTGATCGGTGACGGCCTGCGGATGCTGCGCGGCCTGCGGGCGATGGCCCAGAACGCCACCACCGACCTGAGCCGTGAGCTGGGCACCGACATCCAGCTGCAGGACCTGCACCCGAAGGCGTTCATCCGCAAGCATCTGCTGAGCGAGGACGACGAGCAGGCCATCCGCAAGCCGTTGCAGGGCCTCTTCGAGGACGTCAAGAGCGACCTGAACGGCGTGAAATCGGACCTCGACGAGGTCGCCTCCGCCGCGGACCTGAAGGCACAGAGCAACGGCGCCGCGGTGGAGAAGTCCACCCCGGCGCCGCGCAGATTCGATCTGGACGCTACGTAGGCCCTACTTGCGGGCGTTGACCAGCAGGCCCAGCGGCTTGCCGACCAGCGACTCCCGCCGGATGGCGAGCCGGTCCGCGACCGCGTCCAGCGCCTTGGCCGCCGGTGACTCCGGGTCGGCCAGCACCACCGGCGTGCCGGCGTCGCCGGCCTCGCGGACCCGGGTGTCCAGCGGGATCTGACCCAGCAGCGGCACCGAGGCGCCCACCGTCTTGGTCAGCGAGTCGGCCACCGTCTGGCCGCCACCGGCACCGAAGACCTCCATGCGGCTGCCGTCGGGCAGCTCGAGCCAGGACATGTTCTCCACCACGCCGACGAGCCGCTGGTGGGTCTGCTGGACGATCGCCCCGGCCCGCTCGGCCACCTCGGCCGCGGCCATCTGCGGCGTGGTCACGACCAGGATCTCGGCGTTGGGCAGCAGCTGGGCCAGCGAGATGGCCACGTCACCGGTGCCCGGCGGCAGGTCCAGCAGCAGCACGTCCAGGTCGCCCCAGAAGACGTCGGCGAGGAACTGCTGCAGGGCCCGGTGCAGCATCGGCCCGCGCCACACCACGGCGGCGTTGCCCGAGGTGAACATGCCGATCGAGATGACCTTCACGCCGTGCGACTGCGGCGGCATGATCATGTCCTCGACCCGGGTGGGCCGGCCCTCGACGCCGAGCATGCGGGGCACCGAGTGGCCGTAGATGTCGGCGTCGACCACACCGACCGACAGCCCGCGCTGGGCCAGGGCGGCGGCCAGGTTGACCGTGACGCTGGACTTGCCCACGCCGCCCTTGCCGCTGGCCACCGCGTACACCCGGGTCTTGGAACCCGGCTGGGCGAACGGGATGACCGGCTCGGCGGACTCGCCGCCGCCGCGCAGCGTGGCCTGCAGGGACTTGCGCTGCTCCTCGGTCATGACGCCGAAGTCGATCTCCACGGTGGTGATCCCGGGGATCGCGGTGACCGCGGCGGTGATGTCGTTGGTGAGCTTGTCGCGCAGCGGGCAACCGGCGACGGTGAGCAGCAGCTCGACCTTCACACCGGACCCGGCGACGGTGAAGCCCTTGACCATGCCGAGCTCGGTGATCGGGCGGCGGATCTCGGGATCGTCGACGGTGGCGAGGGCCGCCTGGATCGCGTCCTCGATGGTGGGGGCTGGTGCGGACATGACGACCATGCTACGTCGCACTCAGGTCCGCTCCTCCTCCCACTCCTTACGTTCCAGCTTCTGCCGTCGATGGGCAGCCTCGTCGAGTTCGTCGGCGAGCCGGGCCAGCTCCGAGCGCAGGAAGTCGCGGGTCGCCACCTCGCCGACGGCGATCCGCAGCGAGGCGATCTCGCGGGCCAGATACTCGGTGTCGGCCTTCTGCATCGCCGCGCGCCGGCGGTCCTCCTCCATCGTCAGGCGGTCCCGGTCGGCCTGGCGGTTCTGCGCGAGCAGGATGAGCGGCGCGGCGTAGGAAGCCTGCAAGGACAGGATCAAGGTCAGGAACGTGAACGTGTACGGGTCGAAGCGCATGTCCTTGGGCGCCAGGGTGTTCCAGGCGAACCAGGCGCCGATGATGATCGTCATGTAGACGATGAACTTCGCCGTGCCCATGTACCGGGCGATGCTCTCCGACCAGCGTCCGAAGGCCTCCGGGTCGAAGCGGGGCAGGCGGACCCGGCCCGGCTCGATCGGCTGGTCGAGACGGTCCCGGCGCGGCTCGGTCATGAGCCCGTCTCCGGGTGGGCCTGGCGCAGCAGCGCCTCGGCCTCGTCCTTGGCGTCCTGGGCGTCGCGGTCACGCCAGTCGCGCGGCAGCGAGTGGTCCAGCACGTCGTCCACGGTCACCGCCCCCACCAGCCGGTACGCGGTGTCGACCACCGGCATCGCCACCATGTCGTAGGTCGCCATCCGCCGGGTGATCTCGGTGAGGTTGGTCTCGGGCGTCAGCGGATCTATGTCCGTCTCGATCAGGCCACCCAGGATCGACGAGGGCGGCTCACGCAGCAGCCGCTGGAAGTGGACCATGCCGAGATACTTGCCGCTGGGGGTGGCCGAAGGTGCCCGGGCCACGAAGACCTGGGCGGCGACGACCGGGGACAGCTCCGGCTCGCGGATCCGGGCCAGCGCCTCGGCCACCGTGGTGTCCGGGGTGAGGATCACCGGTTCCGAGGTCATCACCGAGCCGGCGGTGCCGGGGGTGTAGCTCATCAGCTGCCGCACCGGCGCCGCCTCTTCCGGCTCCATCAGGTCGAGCAGCACGGCCTGCTCGGCCTGGGGCAGCTCGGCGAGCAGGTCGGCGGCGTCGTCCGGGTCCATCCGTTCCAGGACGTCGGCGGCGCGTTCCCGGTCCAGCTGGATCAGGATCTCCACCTGGTCGTGCTCCGGCAGCTCCTCGAGCACGTCGGCCAGCGTCCGGTCGCTCAGCGCCGCGGCGACCTCGTTGCGCCGTGCGTCGGCGAGATCCTGCAGGGCGTTCGCCATGTCCGCGGGCCGCATCTGTTCGAGCAGGGCGACGAGATTGGAGGTGCCCTGGGTGTCGGTCGGCCCGACCAGGCCGCGGATCCGGTCGTACTCCACCTGGTACGTGTGCCCGCGCCGGGCCAGCCGGCCGGTGTGCTGGCGGACGGCCACCCGGGTGATCAGCCACTCGTTGTTGCGGTTGAGCTCCATGCCCAGGTCCACGACCGTGCCGGTGGTGCCGGGACCCTGCCGGTCCTCCGGCTCGACCGTGACCCGCCGGTCCAGCACCTCCTCGAGCACCAGCAGCTCGTTGGGCCGCTTCTCGAACCGGCGCAGGTTGAGCATGCCGGTGCTGAGCACGACGGCCTCGGCGTCCATCGAGGTCACCCGGCCGATCGGCAGGAAGATGCGGCGGCGCAACGCCATCTCGGCGACGAGACCGACGACCTGCGGCGGCCTGTTGGTGGTGCGTAACCGCAGCACGGCGTCGCGCACCCGGCCGACCCGATCGCCGTTGGGGTCGAAAACGGGCAGCGCCGCGAGCCGCGCCAGATAAACCCTGCTCCCCATGGTCACCGCACCAGCCTAAGTTAGCGTCGAACCATGTCTACCGTGGCGTACGAGATCGTCGACGTGTTCACCGACCGCCCCTTCGCCGGAAACCCGCTGGCCGTGGTCTTCGGCGCCGAGGCGCTGGCCGGCGACCAGATGCAGACACTGGCCCGGGAGTTCAACCTTTCGGAGACAGTCTTCGTGCTGCCGTCGACGGCAGGTGCGACGTACCGGGCGCGGATCTTCACTCCGGAGACGGAGCTGCCGTTCGCAGGCCACCCGAGCGTCGGCGCCGCCGTGACCTCGGTCCGGCGCGGCCTGGCCCAGCCGGGGCAGGTGGTGCAGGAGTGCGGCGCCGGGATGCTGCCCATCACGGTGGGCTCGGACGTGGCGACGCTGACCGGCGGCAAGCCGACGCTGGGCGCGCCGCTGCCGGCCCGGGACCTGCTGGATCTGGTGGGCCTGACGGCGGACGACTTCGCCGGGGCGGCGGCGGAACCGGCGGCGGCCGGCTGCGGACTGGAATTCGTGTTCCTGCCGGTGCGTCGGGAAGCGTTGGCCCGCGCGTGGGCCGACCCGGCGCGAGCCCGCGCGCTGGGCGTGACGGGCATCAGCGTCTTCGCCTGGGAGCAGGCCGTGCGGACGGCGTACGTGCGGGTGTTCTGCCCGGGTGTGTCGGTGCCCGAGGACCCGGCGACCGGCTCGGCGGCCCTGGGGCTGGGCGTGTGGCTGGTGGCCCGGGGCTGGCTGCCGGAGGAGGGGACGACGTCGTACACGGTGCATCAGGGCATCGAGATGCACCGGCCGTCCCTGCTGGAGTGCACGGTGACGGCGACGGGTGGCGCGGCGACGCTCGCCACGGTCTCCGGCCATGTGATCCCGGTGGCCCAGGGCGAGATCAAGGTGCCACCGTTCGTGGGCTGACCGCCGGGTCTTGCGAGCACGCAGCCGGCAGGGTGGGCTCGGCCGTTCATGAGCCGCCAGGCGATTGGCCGGGCCCGCCCGGGGCCCGCGGGAGCGACGGCTCGCACCCCGACGGACCTGGGACAGCAAGCCCTTGACCTTGGTCTTTCGGGCGGTCCGCCTACGGCTTGCGCTTGCGTACGCGGTGCAGGCGGAACGGGCGACGGACCTTGATGCGCGCCGGGGTCTCGCGCGGCGGCTCCGCCTGCGAGCCGGTCGGCAGGTGCGGGGCAGCGACGGGCTCGTCGACCGGAGTCAGGCGCAGGACCGCGCAGCCGGTCTCGGCCCAGCGCGCGACCAGTTCCTCAGCGGTGCCGCTCGCGTTGAGGCGCTTGCCGGCAAGCTGCGGGGCGATCTCGGTCCACTCCTCGGAGCCCGGGGTGAGCCGCTCGACCTGCGCTTCGACGATCACGATCAGGCCGCCGTTGTCGCCGCGCAGGCGCACCGAGGCGCGGCTCGCCTCGGCCAGACCGGGTGCGGCCTGCTCGCCGGGGCCGCAGACCAGGATGAGTGCGCCGTCGAGCGGCATGACCCACAGGGCGAGGGACGGGCCGCCGGGTGCGTTGATCCAGGCGATGCCGGCCTTCTTGATCGCCTCAGCCACGAGCTCGGTCGTCACCCGGTCATCCTCGCACGCGGCCCGGCCGGCGCCCGGCCGCGTCCGCGAGGGCTTGATGCATCCTGCATGCAATCAGGTCAGGGCGGGTACGGGATCAAGCAGATCCAGCACGGCGGTCAGCGACGGCACGCTGGGCCCGGCGAAGTCATCGTCCGCGTCGAACACCAAGTGGTCGGCCAGGTCGGGAGCCGCCAGCCGGACGGCGGTCATCCCGACAGCAGCGGCCCCGGTGAGTTCGCGGCTGCCGCCGTCACCGATGTACAGGCAGTCCTCGGGGGCCACCCGCATCCGCCAGCACGCCTCCAGATAGATCAGCGGGTCCGGCTTGCACCGGCCGACCTCGACGGAGAAGACGTTCACGTCGAGCAGCGGGGCGATCGGCATGCTCGGCAGGAAGGCAGGCAGTTCGTGGGTGCAGTCGCTGATCAGCGCGGTGCGCAGGCCACGCTGCTTGACGGCCCGGAGAACGCTCTCCGCGTCAGCACGCAGCCGCGTGTCCGCCTTCAGCGCATCGACCCGGGCCGGCACCGCGGCCTGCAGCTGGGCGGTACGCGGCCGGCCCCCGGCCTGCTCGGTCACCCAGCGCAGAGTCGCCTCGGCCGACCCGAGATCACCGCGGGCCCGGACCTGGAACGTACGATCCAGGACGCTCAGCACCGCGTCGGGATCACAGCCCAGCGCCCGAGCGATGTCGGCGTGCTGGGGCCCCCTCCGCACGGAACGGGTCAGCGTGCCGAAAAAGTCGAACACGACCGCTTGGAACGCGGGCATCGAAAACCACTCTCCTGAGGGATTGACGGAAATGCATCGGCGGCGAGCGTAACGACTGGCTCACTTTCCGCTCAACTGAGGTCGACAAACTGTGATGTGTAGGTATGCAAGAAGCGACGGCGAGGGATGAATATGCAGTCACCCCGCGAACGGCCTCCGTGGCTGACCGGGGCGGCCCTGGCCGTGGCGGTCCTCGCCGTCTCGACCTCGGCCCCACTGATCGCTTTCGTGGCGGCTCCGGCGCTGGCCGTGGCGTTCTGGCGCAACGGCCTGGCCTTCGCCGCGCTGACGCCGATCACAGCCGGCCCGCGCCGGGCGGAGCTGGCGACCCTGCGCAGCCGCACCGGGCTCTTCGCGGTCCTGGCCGGGGTGGCGTTGGCGCTGCACTTCGCGACCTGGATGCCCAGCGTGCAGCTCGGGTCCGTGGCCACGGCCACGGCGCTGGTCGCGACCCAGCCGGTCTGGCAGGGACTGATCGCGATGGCGCAGGGCCGGCGCCCGTCGGCGGCCGGCTGGACGGGCATCGGCCTGGCCGTGGCGGGCACGGTCTGGGCGACCGGACTCGACATCGGCGTTTCGGCGCAGGCCGTCCTCGCGGATGTCCTGGCCCTGCTGGGCGCGATCGCCGCGGCGATCTACACGGCGTTCGGGGAACGGGCCCGGTCCCGGCTGAGCACCACCACGTACACCTGGGTCTGCTACGGCACCTGCGCGGCGATCCTGCTCGTGGTCTGCCTGGTGGCCAGGGTGGAGCTGCACGGCTACGACGGCCGCACCTGGGCGGCGATCCTGGCTCTGGTGGTCGGCGCCCAGCTGCTCGGGCACTCGATGTTCAACTACGCCCTCGAACGGACCTCGGCCACCAAGGTCAGCGTGCTGATCCTGCTCGAGGTGCCCGGCGCGGCCCTGCTGGCCTGGGCCTGGCTGGGGCAGACACCGCGGCTGGTGGCCCTGCCGGGGCTGGCGCTGCTGATGCTCGGGGTGGCTGTCGTGGTGCTCGGCGGCAGCCGGGAGCGGCGCCGGACCACGGCCTCGCTGGCCGACGTGGCGGATCCCACCCCGCGCTGACGCCCGGCTCTCCTCGTTGAACCTGGCGAACTACCGCCGCGCGCGGTAGAGAGGTGGGATGAGATGCGCCGCTGTCGATACCGGCTCTGCTGCCTGCTGCTCGGGGCGGTGCTCGTGACCAGCTCCTGCGGTGAGCCGGAGATCCCCGAGCCCGGCCTGACCGGAGGCTGGATTACGGCCGGCTGTGAGTTCTCCCGCCGCCCGGCGACCGTCACGATGGGCGGGCGGGTGCTGCCGGCGACACCCCCGGAGCTGGAGGCGGCGATGGCCCGCATCGACGCGGGTGGCCGCGCCGAGCACGCCGGCAGCTACGCCGGTCTGGAGGTCGACCAGGAACGGGTACGCGCGATCGTCCACCGGGTGCCGTCGGCCGCGTTCGACGACTTCATCCGGCAGAGCGCCCAGGACACCTGCATCGTGGTCCGCGACACGGCGCACAGCCTGGCCGAGCTCACCGGCTGGCACGACCGGATCGTCGCCGACCTCGATGCGTGGCAGGCCGACGGCGTCCGCATCTCCAGCGTGGTGGCCCGCCACGACGGCCGGGGCGTGGAGATCGGCACCCGCGACGTCGAGCGGGCGCGCGAGGCCATGCCGCGGCGTTACGGGCGGACCGCGCCGCTGATCTTCGTCGAGCAGGGCCCGGTGGTCCCGCTGGCCGAGCCCGGCGTGCCGACCGCGCCCCAGCCCGGCGGCTGAGCCCTCAGCGAGCTCAACCCGGCGGCTGAGCCCCTCAGCAGCTCTCAGTAGGTGCTGCCGGAGTCTCTGACCAGGAAGATGACGAAGACGGCGATGCCGAGCACCGCGATCGCGGTGACGACCCAGCCGACGATGATGCCGGCCAGCGCCAGGCCGGCCCCGCCCGCACCCGTGGCGCGAATCCGGCTGCGGGCCACGTGGCCGAGGATCGCACCGACGATGCCGAGCAGCCCGCCGATCGACCAGAGGCACAGGCCGGCCACCCCGGCGCAGGACACGACCAGGGACGCGATCGCCAGGCCCTCGGTCGGCCGGGCCGGCGCGTACGGATAGCCCTGCTGGGAGTACGGGCTGCCGGAGTTGCCGTAGTCGTAACCCGGCGCGGGCGGGACGCCGTACCCCTGGATCTGGGGTGCCGGGTAGTCGTAGCCGTACTGCTGCGGGTTGGGCGGGGGCGGTTGATACGCCTGGATCGGCGGATCCGGTGGTGGCGGATAGGTGCCGTCCGGTCCGGGCGGCGGTGGATAGGTCATGACTGCCTCCGTCCGGCGCTGCATCTGCGCCCGCCAGAATAGGCGGCCGTGTCACGGCGCCGCGCACACCGCGTGCCTGGTTGTGCGCGGTGTGCGGTCGCCGCGCGCCACGGTGGTCCGATGTTTGCCCCGGCTCGCGGGAGCGGGCAGGATCGCCGCATGGTCTTCGACGCCCGTACCGCCAGCGGCAGCCGCTCGAGGCGGGACGCCACCCGCCCGGCGGCCGGCCGCCGGCCCCGGTCTGCCGCGCCCAGTTCCGAGCCTGAGCAGGACCTGGGGCCCGATCCGGTCGCCGAGTCCGGTTCCGCCCAGGACGACCCCGTGACCGAGCCGGAGGAGGGCCCCGTGACAATGCGCCTGGACGGAAAGGTCGCGCTGGTCACCGGCGCCGGCAGCCCGGACGGCATCGGGTACGCGACCGCGCGCCGGCTACGCGACCTCGGTGCCCGGGTGGCGATCGTGTCGACCACGCGGCGCATCCACGAACGCGCGTCCGAGCTGGGGGTCACCGGTTTCGTGGCCGATCTCACCGACGAGGCCGAGGTCGGTGCGCTCGCCGACGCGGTCCTCGACCAGCTCGGTGACGTCGAGGTGCTGGTTAACAACGCGGGCCTGGCCAGCCGGACCAGCCCCGAGGTGCTGCGCCCGGTCGCCCAGCTCACGTACGACGAGTGGCGCGCCGAGATCGACCGGAACCTGAGCACCGCGTTCCTGTGCAGCCGAGCGTTCGTGGGCGGCATGTCGGAGCAGGGCTGGGGCCGCATCGTGAACCTGGCGGCGACCGCGGGCCCGATCAACGCCCTGCCCACCGAGGCCGCCTACGCCGCGGCGAAGTCGGGCGTCGTCGGCCTGACCCGGGCGCTGGCGATGGAGCTGGTGGCCGACGGCATCAACGTCAACTGCGTGGCGCCGGGCACGATCTACACGGCCGCGTCCACCGTCACGGAGATCAAGCAGGGCCTCGGCACCCCGATCGGGCGCCCGGGCACGCCGGACGAGGTGGCGGCGGCGATCGCCTTCCTGTGCTCGCCCGCGGCGTCGTACATCACCGGGCAGATGCTCGTGGTCGACGGCGGCAACAGCGTTCGCGAGGCAGAGTTTCGCTGAGCACGCCGGAACGCCCGGTGGACGCTGGTCCACCGGGCGGCCGTACGTCAGTAGGTCGTGGTGCCGGACGAGCCGATCGCGAAGATCGCCACGACGATGTAGAAGGCACAGATCAGCACGTAGATGCTGGTGAAGATGTAACCCAGCCAGAGGCCGGCGGTGGCCAGGCCCTCACCGGACTCGCCGGTCTGCCGGATCTGCTTCTTGGCGACGTGCCCCATGACGATCGCGGCGGGCGCGAACACGAAGGCGAAGACCAGAGCCAGGATGGCCATGGTGTTGGTCGGCGCCTGCGGGGTGTAGGGCTGCTGCGCGTACGGCTGGCCGTAGCCGGGCTGCTGCTGGCCGTACTGCGGCTGGCCGTAGGGCTGTCCGCTGGACGGGGCACCGTAGGGCGGCTGCTGCCCGTACGGCTGCCCGCTGGACGGCGCGCCGCTGGCAGGAGCCGCATAGGGGTCCTGCGAGTAGGGCGAACTGGGGTCGTAACCCGGCTGCTGCCCGTAGGGCTGCTGGGGCTGATATGGATCCGGCGTACCACCGGGCGGCGGGTAAGTCATCAGAGGTCCTCCTCGTTCACCCCGGCACGGTACTAGCCGGGGCGTAGTCGAGGGGACCCGACGCAGGGTATCCGACCTGCCGGATCGGCTCAGGACAACTTGGTGAGCTGACCGACTGCCCGTTCGACGGCCAGGCAGCGGTCCTCGACGTAGTCCATCCCGGCCTCGGTCGCGATCCGGCGGGCCTCGGCGGAGACGATGCCGGTCTGCAACCAGACAGCGGGCGCCTTGATGGCGACGGCCTGCCGCACGATCTCCAGCGCGTCGGCGGCGGGCCGGAAGATGTCGACCAGGTCGACGGGCTCGTCCAGGTCGGCGAGCGTGGGCACGGTGCGGACCCCGAAGATCTCGTCGACGAACGGGTTGACCGGGATGATGCGCCACCCGTACCGGAGCATCTGCAACGGCACGGTGTGCGACGGTTTGTGCGGATCCCGAGAGGCCCCGACCACGGCAATGACGTTCGCCTCGGCCAGGATCTGCTGTGCACTCCTCATACCCCCGACTCTAGCCAGGCGCGGCCGGGTCACAGCAGGGTCAGTTGCTGGGGCTCAGCTTCACGGACAGTCGTGCCGGTCACTCCGTATGCCGCCGCCGGTGCCACGTTTGCGCCGGCCGTGCGGGCCTCGCCCATCGCCGCCCGGTGCAGTCCGTGCCGCCGGGCTGCCATCCGCACCCGCGCGCCGATCTCCTTCTGGAACGACTGCGGTGCGTACGAGCCGGTCCGGAACAGCTCGCGATAGCGCGGCGCCAGCTCGGGGTGCTCACGGGTGAGCCACGCCGCGTACCACTCGCGGGCGCCCGGTCGCAGGTGCAGCACCAGCGGGGAGACGCTGGCCGCGCCGGCGGCGGCGATGGCCGCGACGGTCTCCTCGATGGACTCGTCCGAGTCGGTCAGGCCGGGAAGGATCGGGGCCATCAGGACCCCCACCGAGAAGCCGGCGTCGGTCAGGCGGGCCACCGCGTCGAGGCGCCGGCGTGGGCTCGGGGTGCCGGACTCGACGGCCCGCCACATCCGCTCGTCGACGAAGCCGATCGACATCGACAGGCTGACGTCGGTGACCGTGGCCGCCTGCCGCAGCAGCTCCAGGTCGCGCAGGATCAGCGTGCCCTTGGTCAGGATCGAGAACGGGTTGGCGAAGTCGCGCAGGGCCGTCAGGATCGGCGGCATCAGGCGGTAGCGGCCCTCGGCGCGCTGGTAGACGTCCACGTTGGTGCCCATGGCGATGGGCGCGCCGGACCATCGTGGGGCGGCCAGCTCGCGGCGGACCAGCTCACCCGCGTTGACCTTGACGACCACCTTGGAGTCGAAGTCGTGGCCGGCGTCCAGGTCGAGGTACGTGTGGGTGTTGCGGGCGAAGCAGTTGTGGCTCACCACGCCGTCGGCGATGAAGTCGCCCGTGCCGGTGGTGATGTCGTAGAGCGGCAGGGTCAGGCCCAGGTCCTCGATGTCGGCCACGGTGAGCTGCGGCTCGCTGCGCACCCCGACCCCGGCCGCGTCCAGCGGTGCCCCGCTCACCCCGGTCAGGTGGCGGAAGCGCAGGGCGGCCCACAGGTCGCGGGCGACCTCGACGGAGTAGACCTCGCCGAGCTGCGGGTGCGGCGGGCGGCGGCTGGGCAGGCCGAGGTGGGTCAGGGCGTCCGTGATCCGGTCCAGGAAGCCCTGGTCGCGGCTGGTGAAGACGACGGCCAGCCGGTCGGTGTAGCCGGTCGCGCCGAACGCGCCGGCCAGGAAGCCGCGATACCAGCTGCCGGACGGGAGCTCCGGCCAGCGCAGCGCCACGTGCATCGGGATGTCTTCGAGATAGGAGTCCGCGCGGATCCAGGCGTCGCTCTCCCGGGCGCCGGCCAAGGCCCCGGCGTCGCCACGGACCAGGCCGCAGAGGTAGCCGGTGCGGTAGTCGGGGGACTCCTTCGGCGCGTCGGCGAAGCCGCCCACGCCGGACAGCCGGTCGCCCACCGCGAGGGCCGGGAGACCGGGCTCGGCCGGGCTGACGTGCCGCCAGCCGCGGTCGGTGAGGAAGCGGTGATCACCGCTGGAGACCAGGCGGGTGCCGTCGGCCAGGGTGACCCGGAAGGCCGGCTTGCTGGTGGTCCAGTGGTCGAGCACCGTGGTCGGCACATAGCGCCGGTGCGGGCCGGCGCCCATCGTGCCCAGCACCGCGTCGCCGACCTGCACCTGCGACAGCGGGCGGGTCGACCCGTCGGCCAGCAGGATCGGGGTGTCGCCGCTCAGGCAGTAGGAGCAGGCGTGCGAGCAGCCCCGATAGGGATTGATCGTCCATTCGAAGGGCACCCGGGACGCGCCGGGCACCTTGTTGATCAGGGACTTCGCCCGGATCTCGTAGAACGTCATGCCGGCGAACCCGGGCGTGTCGAAGGTGCGGACGGTCGCGCCGGGCAGCGCCAGTGGCAGGGGTGGGGCCGCCGGCGCTGCCCTGTCCGGGAGCGAGTCGTCGCCGGCCGGGGCCGACAGGTGTGACCATCGCATGGCGAAGATTCGAACACATGTTCGATCCACTGTCTACCCGCACCGGGAAGCCGTACCGGAAAGAAGTGTGGCCGGACACGAAAGCGCCGCGGACCTTCAAGGTCCGCGGCGCCGGTGACCTCGCGGGTCAGTGGTTGTGCGCGGCCAGCTGCTTGCGCACGTCGTCCATGTCGAGCTTCTCGACCTGCTCGATCAGGCTCTCCAGCGCGGACTCGGGGAGGGCGCCGGGCTGCGAGAAGACGATGACGCCGTCGCGCACTGCCATGATCGTCGGGATCGAGCGGATGTCGAACTTCGCGGCCAGCTCCTGCTGGGCCTCGGTGTCGACCTTGCCGAAGGTGATCTCGGTGTGCTTCTCCGAGGAACGCTCGTACGTCGGCGCGAAGCGGACGCAGGGCCCGCACCAGCTGGCCCAGAAGTCGACCAGGACGATGCCGTCCTTGCCGGTCACCTCGTCGAAATTCTCTGTGGTCAGCGCAACGGTCGCCATGATCTCTCCGTCCACGGGAAAAAGGCCACGGGAAATTGGCCTACGTGCGGTCCAACCTGCTCACGTCTCCAGTGATTCCCGCCGTCGGCGCCGGCGACACGTGGTCTGAGGCACCTTTTGCGGTCGCGGCGTGGACCTTGAGCGACTCAGCGTAACCCAAAGTAGGGAGAGCGCTCTCAGTTGTGAACAACCGTGTGTCGTCCAGTTTGCGCATCAGGCTGCCTCGATACCCGGTCTGAGGACCGCCTACCGCAGCTTGATAACGACGAGGTAACCACCGAAGGTAATAGGTAACAAAGTTAAATGTGACTTGGCTCACTGTTGGGAACCCTTCACATCGATACGGAGGGTAAGGCAAACTCTTTCTCAACAGAGCGTGGGCGGCGGGTGCCGGGGAGGGCCCCGCCGCTCATTGCGTCTCCCCCCAGGTGTGGCCCGCGAGCCCCTGGATAGCCTGCTCGACCATGACCGCCGAAGATCCCTTGAGCCCGGCCGCACCCTTGAGCCCGGCGGCGCCGTCGGGTCCAGCGGCACCGCTCAGCGCGGCCGCGCCGCTCAGCCCGGCCGGTCCTGAGGCGGAGTCCGAGCCCGAGCTCGAGGTCGGCGTCGGCCCCTGGCCCGGTGCCTGGCCCGCAGACCATCATTACGACCCCGAGCTGCTCGCGCAGGGCGATCGGCGCAATGTCGTCGACCGGTACCGCTACTGGCGCCGCGAGGCCATCGTCGCCGACCTCGACCGGCACCGGCACGGCTTCCACGTGGCGATCGAGAACTGGCAGCACGATTTCAACATCGGCACCGTGGTGCGCAACGCCAACGCCTTCCTCGCCGCCGAGGTCCACATCGTCGGCCTACGGCGGTGGAACAGGCGGGGCGCCATGGTCACGGATCGCTATCAGCACGTGCGGCACCATCCGACGATCGAGGAGTTCGCCGCCTGGGCGGCGGCCGCGGGGCTGCCGATCATCGGCATCGACAACCTGCCGGGCTCGCGCCCGATGGAGACGGTCACCCTGCCGCGGGAATGCGTGCTGATCTTCGGCCAGGAGGGCCCCGGGCTCTCCGCTGCCGCCCGCGCCGCGTGCAGCGCACTCTTCTCGATCGCCCAGTACGGCTCCACGCGCTCGATCAACGCGGGCGTGGCGAGCGGCATCGCGATGCATTCCTGGGTACGCGCCCACGCGGGTCCTCCGCCCGGGTGATCATCGCGGACGGCCCGGTGGGCGAACGGCTTGACCCGGTTCTGCCGATTCGCTTGACGGCGACCCGGCCGGGCCCCACCTTAAGAGGGTGGGTGTCACAGTGAGTTGCCCCCGTTGTGCTGCGCAGGTCCGGCCGCCGGACCTGATGCACAGTGATTGGCGCTGCGACAACTGTGGCGACGTCTCTCCGTTCCACGTGGCGGAGCACATCGGCCCGGAGATCCTCGACAGCGTGCGGCGGCGGGTGGCGCCCACGGTCGACCACATGCCGCTGTGGTGCCCGTGGCCGTTGCCGCCCGGGTGGATGGTCACCGGTGTCGGCTGGGCGGGCGACGAGCGTTCCGGCGTACGGGCGACGGCTCTGTCCTGCAGCGGCCCGGACCCGCTGGGCGGTGGCCCGGCCGACCTCGTGCTGATCGCCGAGCAGCCGGGCGTGGGGCTGGGGACCCGCTTCGCCGGCATCCCGGGCATCGATCCCGGCCACCTGATCACCCGGGCCCTGGGCGAGTGTGACGCGGGTGGACACGCCGGCCCGCACGCCAAGATCAGGGTCGGCGGGCACCCGACTCCACTGTGGTGCGTGAAGTCTCCGGAAGATCGCAGCGCCTATGTGAGTGAAGCCAAAGGAATGTGGCTCTATGCGGTAGCGTGGCCGGCAAGCGCGGGCTACTTCCTGGCCGAGCATGTCGTCCTGCACGACCTGTCCGACGGGGTGCCGCCCGAGCTCGTGTACGGAGCGCCGAGCCCGTACCTGCACGGCAAGGCCTGAACTCGAAGGCCTGACCTGCGGGAACGCCATCGGCTTTTCGGGCACAATGTTCACAGAGCGCAGTTGAACTGATACCGTGAGTGTTGCCGCGGCGATGACCGTCACCCGCAACGGAGGAGAAGGCCCGCCATGATCAAGAAGGTTCTCACCTGGCTTGGCATCGCATTCTTGATCTTCTTCATCGCCTTCAACCCGAACTCGGCCGCCGCGGTGTTCGAGTCCCTGGGCGACACCATCGGGGACATCGCCCGTGGTTTCGGAACGTTCTTCACCAACCTCGTCGCTTAACATCACCTGATGGGTCCTGGCGAGCCGCGGCAACCTGAAGACGAGGGTGCGCGCCGCCCTCGCGACGACGACGACACCTTCGGCTACAACGATCCGGCGTTTCGCGACGACGGTCCCGAGTACCGCCGGGGCGTGGCATCAGCCGGCCCCGGCTACTCACCCGACGCCGGCTATTCGCCGAGCGCGGGCTACGGGAGCGATCCGCGCGACGAGGAGTACCGCGACCCGGGTGAGTACGACGCCCCCGTCTTCACCGAGGAAGAGCTCCAGGGCCTAGGCGGGGAGGGCTCCGGTGTCCCGGGTGGACCCCGCCGGGTGCTGCCGCTGGAGGACGAGCCGACCACACTGGTCTCCCGCTACCTCTTCCCGACCGAGCGCTACCGCGGCGAGTGGAAGCGGCACTGGATCCATCTGTCCACTCCGCTGCTGGTCGGCATCGGCTCGACCCTGCTGCTCGGTTACCTCGCCGGCTTCCTGACCCGCCAGGAGATCGACGGCCTGGTCACCGCGGCCGTGCTGATCTGGCTCGGCGTCATGGGCTGGGTCGCCTGGAAGGTCGGCGACTGGTATTTCGACCGGTTCATCCTGACCAACAAGCGGGTCATGGTGGTCAACGGCATCATCACCCGCAAGGTCGCCATGATGCCGCTGCTGCGGGTCACCGACATGAAGTACGAGCAGTCCGCCCTGGGCCGCATGCTCAGCTACGGCACGTTCGTGCTGGAGTCGGCCGGTCAGGACCAGGCGCTGCGCGAGGTCAAGCACCTGCCCAACCCCAACGAGCTGTACCTGCGCGTCGTCGAGGAGATGTACGAGCCGCAGGCGGTCGAGGCCCGGTTGGGCAAGGACGGTGACGCGGGCGACGACGCCTGACGCTCCTCAGTGCTGCGCGGCGGCCACCCGGTAGCGTCTTCGGGTGACCAGAATCGACCGGCCCAGCATCGACCTGCACTGCCATTCGACCGCCAGCGACGGCACGCTGACCCCGGCCGAGCTGGTGGCCGCGGGTGCCCGGGCCGGCCTGGACGTGATGGCCATCACGGATCACGACACCACCGGCGGCTGGGCGGCGGCCGAGGCGGCGCGCCCGCCCGGTCTGGCACTGGTCCGCGGCGCCGAGCTCTCCTGCCGGTGGTACGGCGTGGAGCCGGCCATCCCGCTGCACCTGCTGGCGTACCTCTTCGATCCTGAGGATCCGGCCCTGGCCGCCGACCTGATCCGGCTGCGCAGCGACCGGGAGCAGCGCGCGGAGAAGATCGTCGGATTGCTCCGCGCGGACGGGGTGGACATCAGCTGGCCCGAGGTCAGCGGTTACGCGGCGGGCGGATCGGTCGGGCGGCCGCACATCGCCCAGGCGCTGATCCGGGCCGGGCTGGTCCGCACCACGAGCGAGGCGTTCGCTTCCCGGTGGCTGGGCGCCCGCTACTTCGTACCCAAAGCCGATCTTGACGTTTTCGAGGCCGTGCGGACCGTCCGGGCCGCCGGCGGAGTGCCGGTCTTCGCCCACCCGAACGCGACCGTGCGCGGCCGCATCGTGCCGGACAAACTGATCGTGGAGCTGGCCGCCGCGGGTCTGTTCGGCCTGGAGGCCGACCACGAGGACCACACGGTCGCGCAGCGCGTTCACGTGCGCGCGCTGGCCGAGGAGCTCGGCCTGGTCGTCACCGGCTCGTCGGACTTCCACGGCACCCACAAGACGGTCCGGCTGGGTGCTTTCACCACCGACCCTTCCGCGTACGAGCAGATTGTCGCGGCCGCGAGCGGCGTTCCTGTGCTGGGGTGACGGTCGCCGCAGTTCAGGGCATCGTTCCGCGCGGGCGCCTAGGTTGATCCCGTGAATCTGAAGTTGTTCGGCGAGGTCTTCGTGACCCTCCTGGTGATCGTCGACCCGCCGGGCATGGTGCCGGTGTTCCTGGCCCTGACCGGCACGCTGCCCGCCAAGGAGCGCACGCGCGCCGGCACCCAGGCGGTGCTGCTGGCGCTGGGCGTGATCGTGATCTTCGCGGTGGCCGGCCAGACGCTGCTCGACTACCTGCACGTCCAGTTGCCCGCGCTGCAGGGCGCGGGCGGGCTGCTGCTGGTCCTGGTGGCGTTGCAGCTGCTGACCGGCAAGACCGACGAGCCCTCCGAGCAGGGCGGCACGACCAACGTGGCCCTGGTGCCGCTGGGCACGCCGCTGCTGGCCGGCCCGGGTGCGATCGTCGCCACCATGCTGTTCGTGCAGCGCGCGGACGGGCTGAACGACTACACCGTGATCGGCCTCGGCATCCTCGCGGTCATGATGACGGTCTGGCTGGTGCTGCGCTTCTCCGGCGGCATCGTCAAGCTGCTGCGCCCCGGCGGCATCGAGGTGCTCACCCGCATCGCCGGTCTGCTCCTGGCGGCCATCGCGGTGCAGCTCATCGCGGACGCGGTCGCGGCCTTCGTGGAGTTGTACACGGCCGCGGCCTGATTCTTGTCACAGGGTGCTGGCAGGATTACCGGGTGCCCAGGACTTCCCCCCGATCGGCCGCGGTGCCCGAGCAGTTGGGCTTCGCCGGCATGCCCGAGCGGCTCTTCGTCTGCACGCCGAGCAAGCTCGGCTCGTATGCGGACTGCCCCCGGCGGTACCGCTACACCTACGTCGACCGCCCGTCCCCGCCGAAGGGGCCGCCCTGGGCGCACAACTCCCTGGGCGCGAGCGTGCACACAGCTCTGAAGAACTGGTATGCCGTGCCACCGGACCGCCGGGTCCGCGAGTCGCTGCCCACGCTGCTCAAGGCGACCTGGGTCCGCGAGGGCTACCGCGACGTCGAGCAGGAGCGGATCGCCTACCGCAGGTCCCTCGACTGGCTCGACACCTATGTGGCCGGTCTCGATCCGGTGGAGGAGCCGCTGGGCGTGGAGCGGGTGGTGGCGACGAAGACGGCGGTGCTGGCCTTCAACGGTCGCGCCGACCGCATCGACTCCCGGCAGGGTGAGCAGGGGCCGGAGGCGGTCATCGTCGACTACAAGACCGGCCGGTCCGGGCTGGACGCCGACGACGCCCGCGGCTCGCAGGCCCTGGCCCTTTATGCGTACGCGGCGCAGCGGGTGTTCCGCCGGCCGTGCCACCGGGTCGAGCTGCACCACCTGCCCACGGGCACGGTCGCGGCGCACGAGCACACCGAGGAGTCCCTGGCCCGGCAGGTGGCGCGGGCCGAGGACACCGCCCGCGACATCATCGCGGCGGAAAAGGCGGTGGCGGCCGGGGCGGATCCGGACGCCGAGTTCCCCACCAATCCGGGCAGCCTCTGCGGGTGGTGCGACTTCCGGCGTACGTGCCCGGCGGGGCAGGAGGTCGCGGCCAAGGAGCCGTGGGCCGCGGTCGAGCACCTCGAACGGGCGTCAGGCTAGGCCGACCCGTTCCAGCGCGGCACGGCGTTGCGGAGCCATCTTGTACTGCTCCGGGACGGTGGTCAGGAGGGCGGACAGCAGCAGACGCAGGCCGCGCACCGAGAGGTCGGCGGACAGGTCCGTGGTGGGCAGGCCCAGGCCGCCGTACATCTTGCGGGCCCAGGCCGGCAGCAAAGCGACTGCCGTGCCTGCGACGCCGAAGTAGGCCAGACGGGCCGGCCCGAAGTTCAAGCCCAGCCGCAGCGCGCGGTTGCCCCAGAAGTCGGGCAGCGGTGGCACGGTGAGGAAGAGGGCGGTCTCGGCGGCCTCGCGGGTGATGCCCAGCTGCGGGCGCATCTCCTCGTAGTAGGCAGCGACCTCGGCCGCCGTGCTCGGGACGGTCGCCGGGTCGAGGCCGACCAGCTCGGCGGCCTTGAGCTGCTCGGTGTAGTAGGTGTCGACCTCGTCGTCGGTCAGCTTCAGGCCGGCGCGGCGCGCGGTGGACAGGAACGACTCCACCTCGGCGACGTGCACCCAGCGCAGCAGTTCCGGCTCGTCGATGCGGAAGCGCTCACCGGTGCGGGGGTCGGTCGCGGTCATCCGGGAATGCATGCGCCTGATCCGGCTCGCGACCCGTTCCACCTCGTCGGTGCTGCCGTAGAGCACGGTGCCGACGTACTCGGAGGTGCGGTTGAAGCGGCCCCACGGGTCGGCCTTGTAGCCGGAATTCTGTGCGACGGCCGCGACCGCGCGCGGGTGCAGCGCCTGCAGGTAGAGGGAGCGGAGGCCGCCCATCGTCACGATCGGTTCGTTGTGCACTTTCCACGTGACCGAATCCGGGCCGAAGAGTCCGATGTCCGGGCTGCTGTCCATGCCTCCAGCGTGCCACGCGGAAGCCGAAGTTGAACAGGTTCAGACAGAAGCTTCTGGTCGGCAGGCCGGGCACAGACCCCAGAAGGTGACCTCTGCCTCGTCGACATCAAAGCCGTGGCTGGCGTTCGGATCCAGGCAGGGTCGCTCGCCGATGGCGCAGTCCACGTCCTCGATCGTCCCGCACTTGCGGCAGACGACGTGATGATGGTTGTCGCCGACCCGCGCCTCGAACCGCGCGGGACTGCCGGCCGGCTCGATCCGCCGGGCCAGCCCGGCCCGCGACAGAGCGCCGAGAACGTCGTAGACGGCCTGCGTGGACACCGAGTCGAGCCGGTCCCGCACCTGCCGGGTGATCTCCTCGACCTCCAGGTGACCGCCCTGGGTCAGCACATCGAGCACTGCCACCCGGGGCCGCGTGACCCGCAGCCCGGTCGCCCGCAGCAATTGCTCACCGGTCGTCATCACACCATGACAGCACGGGAGGCGTGCGTACTCAACCGGTTCATCTGCCGGGTCAGGCACCGATTCATGTTTTCTGAACACCGGGGCGCGCAACGGTGAACCGGAATGGTCCACTGCGCGTAGGCGCACACAGGGGGGATGTTTGCGTCGTCAGAGAGTTCTGGTCTGGCGGACCGGATCCCGTGCGACAGAAGGAGGTGACCGTGTTCGATCAGATCAACGGCCTGCCCGTACACGCTCTCGTGATCCACGCGGCGGTGGTCTTCGTACCGTTGCTGGCGCTGACGGCCATCGTGTACGGGGTGCTGCCCCGCTGGCGGTCACGGGTCGGCTGGGCGGCGGTGCTGCTGGCGGTCGCCGCGCCGCTGACGGCCTGGGTGGCCACGGAGTCGGGCGAAGCGCTCCGTGATCGGCTGGTGGCGGACGGCATGAGCGGCCCGCCACTGGCGGCGATCGACGACCACATGGGGTACGGCGAGCTGACGTTCTACTTCTCGCTGGGCCTCGGCGTCGTCACTCTGATCATGGTTTTCCTGACCCTGCGCCGGACGGAACGCCCACTACCTCGCGCAGCGGACCTGGGACTCACGGTGATCATGGTGGCGCTCGCGGCGGTTTCCGGCTATTACGTGTTCAGGACCGGGGACTCCGGGGCCCAGGCAGTGTGGGGCTCGGGGTCCTGACGATCCGCCGCTCCGGCCGCCATGTGGGGTGGTGGCCGGAGCGGTGCCCGCGCTCCGGCCAGGGCTGCGCTCCAGGCCGGCCGTATTCCGTCTGGCGGACCTTCCGCCGGGCGTGGCCCGGCTTGGACTCAGGTCAAGGCCGGCTGAGCCGGTCTTCGCGTCAGAAGAGGACGCGGGCGCAGAGCAGGCACATCAGGATCAGGGCGATCGCGCCGACGACCAGGCCGATGCCGTAGGTCACCGTGCGGGCCGAGCCCTCGGATTCGTCGAGCGCGTCCATGTCCTGCGGTGGCATCGTGCGCGGCGGCGGGGGCTGTCGCACCACCGGTGGCTGCCAGTGCGGCGACGGCGGTGGCGTTCGGGGCGGGCCTTGGTAGGTGGGGGCGGGATCGGGCGCCGGGGCCGGGCGGCCGGCGCCGAAGGGCTCCGGCTCGGCATCCGGGCGCTGCCAGTACGCGTCGTCGTCGGATCCGGTCGGGGCGCTCACGTTCATCGACGCTACATCCCTCGGGTACCGACAGCGCACGCGACGCGGCTTACCCTCGTAGCGTGGACATCTTGGACGAGCCTGAACGCGATGCCGACGCCGAGCGCACCGTCGACTTCGAGCCCGAGGAGACGCCGCTGCTGCCCGAGCAGACCCGCGACGACACCGAGCGCGGCTGGGGCTTCGGCAGGGACGATTCGAACGACGATCGCCTGCTTGAGGACCGCCCGCCGCACTGGGGCTGAGCTACCCGCCGGGCCGCGCCGAAACGACTACCCGACTGGCTGGGTCGAAACGACCGCCCGTCCGGCAGGGCGAGTGCCCGTCGGGCCGGACCGAAACGGCTGCCCGTCGGGCGGGCCGAGTGCCCGTCGGGCCGGGCGGATGCGACTGCCCGTCGGGTCGGAGCAGAACGACTACCCGTCAGGGCGGATCAGAACGGCATAGCCACCACCGGGCGTGGTCACGGCCCGCCGGGCGTCGGCGGGCGTCAGCGCGAGGAGTAAACCACCGCTGGTGGGATCCTCGGCTCCGGTGACTTCGAGCACCAGGGCCGCCGAGGCGATGGCTTGCGGGCTCTCGCCGGTGCTGGACAGCCGGAAGACGTCGACGTGGTCGCCGGGGTGGATCAGCCGCAAGGCGGTGGGCTCGGCCAGGCGGATCGGCACACCGATCGAGCCCGATGGCACTGCGATGGCCCCCGGCGGCCCGTCGGACCGGTTGGGGGCTCTGGCGGCCGGCGGCGAAAGGCCGGCGGGGCCACGTGCCGTCGCGGTCCCGGCAACCTTGGCAGCGCGACACTCGGCAACAGCGGCCGGATCCAGCGTCGGCTCATATGCCATGACCGGCTCCTGGACCTCGGCAGTGCGCACGGCTGAGACCCGTGTCAAGGCGGGAAGCTCACTGTCGCTCGTCGTGCCCAGCCGACGGGCGCCGGGCTCGGGCGTGGGTCCGGCGCAGGCATCGCACCCGGCCCGGCCGGGCTCACAGGCACCGGGCCGAGCCCACATCACCACCGCCGCCGTACCGATCAGAACCGCCACGACCGCCGACCGCAGCAAGGTCGCCCGCCCGGGCCGGCGCCAGCGAACCGGATCCAGCCGGGGCTCCCGGCGACCTCTGCCGCGCATAGCCGCCTCCTGCCCCTCCCAGGGCACCGTCGACACCGGCGCCAGGGATCAGGACGCTAGGCCGAACACAGCAGATCCCGGGGCCGCCCTGTGGACAACCCCGGGATGTGGACAACCGCCCAGCTCTGAGCCGGTCGTGCTAGGAGGAGGACGTCGCCGACTTGGCCGGGCTGGAGCCCGACGAGCTGGACCCGGAGGAGCCCGAGCCCGACGAGCTGGACCCGGAGGAGCCCGAGCCGGACGAGCTGGACCCGGAGGAACCTGAGCTCGAGCCCGCGGCGGCCGGCGTAGCGGCAGGGGTCGAGGACGACGAGTCCGACTTGCTCTCGCCCGCGGGCGCGGCGGACTTCTCGGCGCTCACGTTCCCGGCGCGGGAGTCGTTGCGGTAGAAGCCGGAACCCTTGAAGACGATGCCCACCGAGTTGAAGACCTTGCGGAGCTTGCCGCTGCAGTTCGGGCACTCGGTGAGGGCCGGGTCGGAGAAGGACTGCACCGCCTCGAGCTGTTCACCACACTCGGTGCAGGCGTACTGGTACGTGGGCACTGGTCCTCCGTGTTGCTCAATGGCTTGGCACTCGCCGTCTAGGAGTGCCAATGCTCCGTCATCGGAGTTTATTTCGTCCAGTCCGCGGTGTCGCTGAGACCCTCGGCAGGTGTGATGGCGGCGTGCACACGACGGTCGTGCGGCTCGGCCGGCACCTCGGGCAGCAGCTCACCGTCGTGCAGCAGAGCCACCGTGTACGCCCGTCCGGCGCGGGCCAGCGCGCGGTCGTAGGAGCCGCCGCCACGACCCAGGCGCATGCCGCTGCGGTCGACGGCCAGTGCGGGGACGATCAGCAGGGTGGCCTGGGTGATCGCGTCGACGCCGAGGCGGGGCCCGATCGGCTCCCGCAGGCCTCGCGGGCCTGGCCGCAGCGTGTCCGGCCCCTCGTAGCGGACCCAGTCGAGGTCGTTGTCCGGCAGCAGCACCGGGAGGATGAGCCGGTCGCCCAGGACCTCGGGCAGGTCGGGACCGCCGGGTTCCGGCGCCAGGGGGACATACCCCGCGATCATCGTGGGGGACTGTGCGCGTACGAGATCTTTGAGGACGGCTTGGATCGCGGCCGCGGCCTTCGCGCGGGTTTGCGGGGTTAGGGATTTACGCGCTGCGAGCAGCTGATCGCGTAGCGCAATCTTCCCGGGCCGAGGTTTTTCCGCTCCACCGGCGAAATCCGGCATGCAACACCCCCTTTCAGAAACCGGCAAACGGCGCACACTATGTCAGCATCGCTCCAAAGAAGGCCACTTCCAGGAGGACGTGTGACTCTGCGTGGCCGACTCACTACTGCTTTTCTGGCGGTCGTGCTCGGTCCGGTTCTGCTCGGATCCTTCTTCGTCGGCATGACCGTCGCCACAGTGAGCCGGGACCGGACGGTCGAGCGACTCGATCATGCCGCGACGACGGTGCGTACCGCCATCGGCGCGATGTGCCGGCAGCTGCAGGCCGCCGCCGACGCCGTCGCCGTGCTGCCGGAGGCGGACCGGCGACCCGCCGCGGACCAGCTCGTCACGCGCGGGCTGGCCTCCGGGATCCGGATCGGGGCGAGCGACCCCGGCGGTCAGCGCGACTGTCAGGCGCCCGCCACCGGCGGCAGCGTGACCGCCATCGTCGCGCGCGCCCGGCAGGGGCAGGTCACCGTGGCGGCCGCGCAGGCGCTGGACGCCGGGTTCGTGGCCCGGCTGGCCGCGTCCTGCGGCGCCGAGGTGACGCTGCTGGCCGGCGACAGTCCCGGCGCCGGTCCCGCCTTGAGCTCCGAATCGGCCGCCGTGAGCCGGGCCGTGGCCGCCGCATTGCCTGGTGACGTCACCGCACGCGGCCGCCACTATCTGCGTGCGGTCCCCGTCGAGCCGGGCCAGCCGCTGCCGCTGGTGGTGTCCGTGCGCCAGAACAGCTCCGTCGGCCTGTACGCGCTGCTCCTGGCCGGTGTCGTCCTGGTCGCCGGGGTGGCGATGATCGTCGCCCGCCGGCTCGCCCGCTCCACCACCCGGCCGCTGGAGGAACTGGTCCGGGCCGTCGCGAAGGTGGCCGACGGCGAGCTCGGCACCCGGGTGCCGGTCGGCCGCGACGACGAGCTGGGCCGGCTCGCCGGCACCTTCAACCGGATGACCCGCGAGCTCCAGGCGTACGTGCAGGCGCTGACCGCCAGCCGCGACCAGCTCCGCGGCCATCTCGCCATCCTCGGTGACACTCTGTCCAGCACCCACGACCTGCACCGGATCCTGGAGGTCATCCTGCAGACCGCGCTGTCGGCCACCGGGGCCCGGGCCGGCGTCGTGCTGCTCATCGACCCGGCCGACGGCCGGCTGGTGGCCCGCTGCGCCGAAGGGCTGACCGGCCGCTGGGACGTGCCGGAGGCCGAGCTGCCCGCGCTGCGGGTGCCGCTGGGCACGGGCATCCTCGGTGCGGTCGCGGCCAGCGGCGAGCCGCGGCGCGGCAAGTGCGGGCCGGACGGGGGCACGCTCGACGAGCCGGCGTGCCGGACGTACGTGGCCGTGCCGATCTGCGCCCCGGCCACCGTCGGCGACCCGCTCGTGCCTGGCGACACGCTGATCTCCGGACGGCCGGCGACGCTGGGTGTGCTGGCCCTGTACGACCGGCTCGGCAGCGACGGTTTCGACGACGCCGACCTGCTCACCCTGCGGACCTTCGCCGGGCAGGCCGGGGTGGCCGTGCACAACGTCCGGATGCACGAGGAGGCGCAGCGGCTGTCGCTCACCGATCCGCTCACCGGGCTCTGGAACTACCGCTACCTGCGCGAGTCGCTGCGCCGCGAGGTGGAACGGGCCAGCCGCTTCGGCCGGATGCTGACCGTGCTCGTGCTCGACCTGGACCATTTCAAGGACGTCAACGACAAGTACGGGCACGCCGCCGGGGACACCGTGCTGGGGGAGTTCGCCCGGCGGATCCGGATCGGGTTGCGCGAGGTCGACGTCGC
Organism: Actinoplanes sp. CA-051413; assembly: GCF_050955795.1. Classification (NCBI taxonomy): domain Bacteria; kingdom Bacillati; phylum Actinomycetota; class Actinomycetes; order Micromonosporales; family Micromonosporaceae; genus Actinoplanes; species Actinoplanes sp. CA-051413. The sequence goes on along the minus strand of NZ_CP192100.1, from coordinate 9,233,540 downwards.
GTTCCGCCAGGGCGGCGAGGAGTTCGTGGTGCTGCTCCCGGAGACCGACGCGTACGGCGGGGTGATCGTCGCCGAGCGCCTGGGGGCCGCGGTCCGGGAGATCCCGGTGCCGATCGATCCCCGCCGGCAGGACACGGCCACCGGGCAGCCGGTCGACCGGGTCGCGATCAGCGTCTCGATCGGCATCGCCGTCTACCCCGAGCACGGTACGACCGCGCAGCAGGTTCTCGATGCGGCTGACGACGCGCTCTACGCCGCGAAGAATGCGGGGAGAGACACCTATCGGCTGGCCGAGTCCGCGCCGGTGCCCGCGGCAACTGTGACGGATCCCGTGGTTTCGGCGGGTGTACCGGAGGGGCATTTCGATCAGGCGGCGGGTCCAGACGTCGTGCCGCCGGGCACGCCCGGCGGGCCACAACCGCCGCGACAGGCCCGTGGCCGATAGTCTCGCGGCATGTCCGGGCATGAACTGAGCGAAGGTGCGGTGACCCCTCAGATGACGACAGAGGCCCATGCGAGCGGCCGTCGGGCGGTGAAGGCTGTCATTCCGGCGGCCGGACTCGCGACGCGTTTCCTGCCGGCCACCAAGGCCGTACCCAAGGAGCTCCTGCCCGTCGTGGACCGCCCGGTCCTGCAGTACATCGTGGAAGAAGCCGCCGCGGCCGGGATCACCGACGTGCTGCTGGTGACCGGCCGGGGCAAGACCTCCATGGTCGACCACTTCGACCGGCGCCCCGACGTGGAGGCCCGGCTGGAGGAGAAGGGCGACCTCGAGCGGCTGGCCGCGGTCCGCCGCACCAGTGAGCTCGCCGATATCTACACCTGCCGTCAGGGTGAGCCGCTCGGCCTGGGTCACGCGGTCGGCGTCGCCGCCTCGCACATCGGTGACAACGCGTTCGCGGTGCTGCTCGGCGACGAGTTTGTCGAGGAGGACGAGCCGCTGCTGCCGTCGATGCTCGACCTGCAGGCCCGCACCGGCGGCATCGTGCTGGCCTTCATGGAGGTCAAGCCCGAGGAGACGTCGCGCTACGGCATCGCCTCGGTGCGCCCGTCCGACCTGGGCGAGGACATCGTCGAGGTGACCGGCCTGGTGGAGAAGCCGGCCCCGGCGGACGCCCCGAGCAACCTGGCCGTACTGGGCCGTTACATCCTGCCGGCCACGATCTTCGACGCGATCGACAACACCAAGCCCGGCAGCGGCGGCGAGATCCAGCTCACCGACGCCATGGCGGCACTGCTCGATTCCGGCACGCCGGTGCACGGCATCGTCTACCGCGGCCACCGTTACGACACCGGGATGCCGCTGGGCTACCTGCAGGCCGTCGTCGAGATCGCGGCCAAGCGCGCGGACCTCGGCGAAGAGTTCCGCGCCTGGCTGGCCGAGTTCGTCGCCGGCGGTGCCAAGGGATGACCGCTACGGCCGATGCCGAGGCGGCCGCCAACGAGCTGATGCCTCTCGCCGAATACCTGGGCAGTGTGCTGCGCAGGTTGCGGGCGCTGCCTCCGCTCGACCTCGACCTCACCCAGGCCCACGGCAACGTGCTGGCCAACGACGTGCTGGCGCCGCACCCGTACCCGGCTTTCGACCAGGCGGCCATCGACGGGTATGCGGCCCGCTGGGAGGATCTCGCGGCCGCGGGACGGATCGGCTCGCACCCGTCGTTCGGGGCGTTCGAGGGCGGTCCGCGCCCGGTCCGCCTCAACGTCGTCGGTGACCTGGGTGCGGCCAGCTGGCGGCCGGTCCGGCTGACCCCCGGCACGTGTTTCTCGGTGGCGGCCGGTGCGCCGCTGCCGATCGGGGCCGACGTGGTCGTGCCGGTGCACTGGACCGACCAGGGCATGGCGGCGGTGGAGATCCTGCACGCCCCGAAGCGTGGATCCGGCGTCCGGCGGGCGGGCGACGAGCTGCCCGTCGGCCGGGTGCTGGCATCCGCGGGCTCGTACGTGACCCCGGCGATGGTGGCGGTCTTCGCGGCGTCCGGGATCGGGCACGTCGTGGTCCGGCCGAGTCCCCGGGTGGTCGTGGTGGCCACCGGCGACGAGCTCGTCGACGTGGGCCGGCCCAGCCAGCCCGGACAGGTGGTGGACGCCAACTCGCACGCGCTGACCGCGGCCGCTGTCGAGGCCGGCGCGCTCGCGTACCGGATCGGCATCTGCGACGACGACCCCGAGGGCCTGCGCGGCCTGCTGGAGGACCAGACCCTGCGGGCCGACCTGATCATCACTACCGGCGGCACGGGCACCGGCCCAGGCGACATGCTGCGCCGGGTGCTGTCCCGCCGCGACCACGGCCGGGGCACGGTCGAGTTCACCGACGTCGCCCTGTGCCCGGGCGCCACCCTCGGCTTCGGCACGGTCGGCGGCGAAGAGGTCCCGGTGGTCTGCCTGCCCGGCGAGCCCGGCGCCGCCCTGATCGGCTTCGAGGTGCTGGCCCGGCCGGTCATCCAGCTGCTGGCCGGCTCGGAACCGGTGTTCCGCCCCAGCGTCAAGGCGCACCTGCTGGAGACCGTGTCGTCACCCGGCGGGCTGCGGGAGTTCCGCCCGGCACACGTCGCGGAACGGCGCGGCGGTGGCTACACTGTGCAGCCGCTCGCCGGAGGGCCGTACACTCTGTCCGGCCTCGCCGAGGCCAACGGTCTGCTGGTGCTCGGGGAGCGGGTCACCGCGGCGGCAGCCGGGTCGACCGTCGACGTGTTGCTGCTCGACCGGAGGCGATGATGCTGGGGTCCACGCCCGGATGGCCTGCCGTCCTGGCGGAGGGATCCGTGCTGCTCAGGCCGTACCGCCGCAGTGACGCGCGGGCCTGGTCCGAGGTTCGGATCGCCAACCAGGCATGGCTGAGCCCGTGGGAGTCGGCACCGCCCGGCCCGTGGGCGGAGATGAACTCCACCCGGGCCTACCTGTACGTCTACCGCGACATGAAGCGGGCCGCCCGGCACGGCGACAGCATGCCGTTCGCCGTCTGCCTGCGCGAGGACGGCATCGAGCGGCTGGTCGGGCACATCAACCTGGGCAGCATCGTGCGGCGGGCGTTCGGCTCGGCGTACGTGGGCTACTGGGTGGACTCGCGGGTGGCGGGCCGCGGCGTCATCCCGACCGCGCTCGCGCTGGCCGTGGACCACGCGTTCGGCGCCGGCGGCCTGCACCGGGTCGAGATCAACATCCGCCCCGAGAACGGCCCCAGCCGGCGCGTCGTGGAGAAGCTCGGCTTCCGCGAAGAGGCGTACCACCCGCGCTACATGCACATCGACGGTGCCTGGCGCGACCACCTGGGCTACGCGATGACCAGCGAAGAGGTCGCGGCCGAGGGCGGCCTGGTGGCCCGCTGGCGGCGCCTGCGAGCCAACGCCCAGTAGCCCGTCAGAACTTATTTGATCATCACGACGGTACGTCCCCGGCGCGGCGTGCCGTTAAATCGTGACTCCCGTGCGTAGCCTCGGGGAGATTAGGACTTTTGTGTGCCCGGAGCCACCGGCCCGGGCACCGCAGGCTGACGGGAGGGGTGAGGGTGCCGACCTCGGTGCTCCTCGCCGTCCTCGCCGCCGCCGGGTTGCTCGCCCTCGCACCGGCGCTCGTACGCCGGTACGACGCCACCGAGCGCCTCGCGGCGGAGCGGGCGTCGTCGACGGCTCGGGTGCTGCAGCGCCGCCGTCGGCTCCGCACTGTGCCCGGACGCCGACCGGTCAACCCCGGACGCCAGTATCTGGTTACGTCGCGGACCCTAACGGGTGACCCGACCCCGGTGTCGGCCGCCCCCGTGTCGGCGCCCCCGGCCCGCAAACTCCGCCTGGTACCGGCCCGCCGGCCGGTCCGTCGCCCCCCGGTCCGTCGCCAGACCCCAGCAGTGGTCCGCCGGCGCCGCGTCTTCGCAGCGCTGCTGCTGCTCAACGTGATCGAACTGATCGGCGTACTGGCGGTCGGCCCCGGCTTCTGGATCAGCTTCGCGGTGACCGGCACCCTGCTGGCCATCTACCTGGTGCACCTGCGCAACCGCGCGATCGCGGACCGGCACCGGCGCCGCGTCGAGGCCCGGGAAGCGGCCTGGCTGGCCGCAAGACAAGCAGAGGTACGCCGGGAGCAGGCGCGCAGGGCGGCGGCACGAAGAGAAGCGCAGCGTCGGCTGGCAGCCCAGAAGGAAGCCGTACGGCGGGCAGCGATGGGCCTGGACCGCGACCCGTCGGATCTGCCGGCCGCGGTCAACGGTGGCTCGGTGTCGTACCGCCGGGGCGGCGGGCTGCGCGGACGGCCGTACGAGGCGGGCGGCCGCGGCCCGAAATGATCTCCCCGGCGCGCCGCGGAGGGTGATTCGCAGGGGGCTGGGCCGACCTGTTAGCCTTGCTGCGGTCCTACGGGACCGGGGGGCTGTGGCGCAGTCTGGTAGCGCACCTCGTTCGCATCGAGGGGGTCTGGGGTTCAAATCCCCACAGCTCCACCCCACTGAGGCCCTGAACAGCAGAATGCTGGTCAGGGCCTTTTCGGTTCTGCGTTTCTGGAATTGCTCCCGCATCCCGATATCGGCTGACTGCGCGTACCCGTAGATCTGCGACCTTATCGGTGAGATGCATGTCACATTTGCGCTCATCGCTGCGCCGGCGGCTGCCGGTCCGGGGTTTTCAGGTGATCTAGCAAGGCTTCCAGGCTGCGGCGGTCGTCAAGTCGGCCGCAAACCGGCCCCGCCGGAGGGGTTGCGATCATCCATCGACCGATGACATCTTGACCGGGCTTCAACGCAGCTGTGCCGATCGATGGATCGGCCGGTGTCTCACGGGGGAATGAAACGATGCGGCAGAGCTGGTATTCGCGTGCGCGAAAAATCTCCAGCGGTCCCGCCGGGCGCAGGCGTGCGCAGCGTGCGCGCCTGATCCGGGTGACCGTCGGTCTTGGCCTGGCGTTGGTCATGGCCGCGTGCGACGCGCAGCAGGGCACCGAGGCGGTACTCACCAATCCGCGACCGATCGCGGGGGTGACCAATCACCGTGCCCAGCCGGCGCCGGAACAGCGCTGGGGCAATGCCTCCGGGCTGAACCCGGTGGCCGACGGGCCGCGCAACACCTATCGGCCGCCGTCGCTGCGCTCGCGCTACCCGGTGATGAAAGCGCCCGTCGCGCCGGCCAACGCGGCCCAGGTGAAGGCCGCGCCCGTCGCCAAGGTGACCGGCTTCGACACCCGTACCAGCCGTGAGGTGGCGGGCGCCCGGGCAGCCCACGAGCGCACCTACGACAACGTGGACGGCACCCAGACGACCGAGTTCTCCTCGGCCGCGGTGAATTACCGCAAGGCCGACGGCACCTGGGCGCCGATCGACTCCAACCTGGCCGGCGACGCGGCGAGCGGCTGGCGGCGCAGCGCCGACTCGGTCGACCTGCGGCTGGCCGGTCGCGCGGACGCGGCCGAGCTGGTGCGCGCGACGCTGCCCGGCGGCGGCGTGCTCGCCTACGGCGCGGCGGAAGCCCGTGCGGTGACCGGCGAGGTGACCAAGGACACGGCGGTATATCGCGGTGCCTGGCCCGGCGTCGACATCGAGCTGCAGGCGCAGCCCGGCGGGGTCAAGGAGACCCTGGTGCTCGGCTCCGCCGAGGCTCGTACGAAGTTCGTCTTCCCGCTGCGCCTCACCGGCCTCAAAGCGGCGGTGGACGGTGACCAGGTCGTGCTGACCGACACCGCGGGCGTGCGCCGGGCCACGATCCCGGCCGGTTACATGGTGGACGCCGAGGGCGCCATCTCGCACGACGTGCAGTACCGCCTGGTCACCCAGGAGGGCGTGCCGGCCCTGCAGGTCACCGCCGACGCCGGGTGGCTGGGCGCCGCCGGCCGGGCGTACCCGGTGCGGCTCGACCCGCCGGTGCTCGCCGACGGCGCCGCCACCGAGAGCCTGGTCGTGCAGGGCAGCTCGTCGCACGGCGGCGGCAGCGACCTGCTGGTCGGACGCCGCGACGGCAAGTCGTCCGCGTCCTACCTCAAGTTCCCCGACCTGGTCACGAAACTGCGCAACCACACCATCTTCAGCGCCCAGGTCAGCTTCGCGGCCTACCAGGCGCCCTCCTGCAAGCCGCGCCAGCTCAGCGTCCACCCGGTCACCGAGTCGTGGACCAGCGGCGCGACCAACCAGAGCTACCCGGGCCCGAACGTCGGCTCGTCGATCGGCAGCGCGACATTCGCCCAGGGTTACGTGGCGCTGGGCCAGTCCACCTCGCCCTGCCCGGTCACCGGCACAGTGATCAACCTGGGCAGCAAGGGCCGGGACCTGGTCCAGGGCTGGGTCAACGGCAGCAAGGCCAACAACGGCATCTCGCTGCGCGCGCCGGTCTCGGACGAGAGCGCGTGGAAGGTCATCGCCGGCACCGGCACCGCCAACCCGCCGAAGATGTACGTGACGCACACGCCGTACAACGCGAAGTACGCGATGCCGGACCCCACGCCGAAGCCCGCCGTGCTGCAGAACCAGGCCGGCAAGGTCAAGATCACGGTGACCAACACCAGCGCGATGGACTGGACCGCCAGCGGCTACCGGCTGATCTACCGGGTCTACAACGCCCGCACCCAGGCCAAGGTCGGCCAGTACACCGCGGGCAGCCTGCCGGCCGCGGGCCTGGCGCGCACCAAGTCGGCGACCATCGAGGCGACCATCCGCGCCCTGCCGATCGGTGAGTTCCTCATCGACTTCAGCATGGCCACCGCCAACGGCAAGGTGGTCTTCACCGACGAGAACGTGCCGCCCGCCCGGATCGCGCTGCGGGTGGAGAACATCGCCCCGGTCGTCAAAGACCTGTTCCCCCCGAACGGCTACCAGTCGCCGACTCTGACCCCACAGCTCTGGGCCCAGGCGACCGACCTGGACGCCCCGCCCAAGACCAGCCTGACGTACAAGTTCGAGTACTGCGCGGTCGGTAGCGACGCCAAGCCGACCGGCTGCACGACGACGGCGTACCAGGCCAAGCAGGCCTTCACCATTCCCGCCGGCAAGCTCAAGTGGAGTACGCCCTACCTCTGGCGTTCCTTCATCAAGGACAACGCCGACGAGGTCATCACCGATTACGCCACGCTGGTCACCGCGATCCCGCAGCCGGAGATCACCTCGCGGATCGCCAACGCGCCGTTCGGCAGCACCGAACGCGACTTCGACCCGGACATCGGCAACTACAGCACCGGTGCGGTCGACGCGACGGTTGCCGCGGCCGGGCCCCCGGTCAAGATCGTGCGTACCTACAACAGCCTCGACCCGCGCACCGACCTGGCCTTCGGCACCGGCTGGATGAGCCAGATCGACATGAAGGCCACCACGGACACCGACGGCTCGGGCAACGTCCTGATCACCTATCCGGACGGCCAGCAGGTGCGCTTCGGCAAGAACGCCGACAACACCTACGCCGCGCCGACCGGCCGCAACGCGCAGCTGAGCTGGGACAGCGCCACCGGCCTGTTCTCGCTGAAAGACTCGGCGGCCACCGTCTACCAGTTCGATGGAGCGCCCAGCGGCAGGCTCGTCCGGATCAAGGACAAGTTCTCCCGGACGGTGGAGTTCAGCGTCGACGTCAACAACGGCAAGATCGCCAAGATGCAGGCCAAGCTGGCCCAGAACAGCCTGCCCGGCCGCGCCCTGACGATCGGCTGGGACCCGGCCGGCAAGCACATCACCAGCGTCTCCACCGACGCGGTCAACGGGCGCAAGCTCACCTGGACGTACGCGTACGACGGCGACAAGCTCACCACGGTCTGCTCGCCGGGCAACGTCTCGTGCACCTCCTACTCGTACGCCGACGGCTCGCACTACCGCGGCGGCGTGCTGGACAGCGACCCGGACTCCTTCTGGCGCCTCGGCGAGAAGAAGGAAGCCTCGGCGGCCGGCAGCGAGATCCTGAACAACCTCGGCAAGGACGCCGGCGTCGCCCGTAACGTGCAGTTCGAGGAGGCCGGCGCGCTCGCCGGCACGGACAACACGGCGGCACTGTTCAACGGCTCCACCTCGGTCGTCGAACTGCCCAAGGGCATCGTGAAGCGGAGCCGCGACACCGCGGTCGAGCTGTGGTTCAAGATCTCCGGATCGCAGAGCGGCGGCCCGCTCCTGGGCTACCAGGACAAGGCGGTCGACCAGACCCCCACCACCGGTGTGCCGCTGCTCTACGTGGACACCAACGGCCAGCTCCGTGGCCAGTTCAAGACCACGTCGGCCACTCCCAACCCCATGACGGTGTCCGGCGATCTCCGCAACAACCAGTGGCACCACGTCGTCATGTCGGTGACTGCCGACGTGCAGACGCTCTACCTGGACGGTGAGCGCAAGATCAGCAAGCCGGTCGCCGACGGTGTGCTTGACCACAGCCTGCTCACCTTCAACCAGGCCGGCGCGGCCTGGGCGACCTCGCCGGCCTCCTGGCCCGGCTGGGGCACCGCCGCCAAGCGCACCCTCAACGGTTCGCTGGACGAGGTCGCCGTCTACGGTCACGGGCTCAGCGACAAGAGCGTCAAGGCGCACTACAACCTCGGCAAGTTCAAGGCCGACCAGCTCGCGGTGACCACCTTGCCGAGCGGCAAGATCGCCTCGGAGGTCGCGTACGACACCTCGGCCGACCGGGTCAAGGAGTACACCGACGGCAACGGCGGCACCTGGAAGATCGGCCTGCCCACCGTCTTCGGCGGCGACACCGACCTGCGCCGCGGTGTGTCGGTGCTCGACCCGGCCGACCGCCCCTACCTGTACGAGTACGACGCGCTGAGCGGGCGGATGCTGCGCTCGGGCTCCCCGCTGGGCATCAGCACCCGGCCGGAGGACCGTACGCCCACCCCGTCGCCGACGCCCACCCCGTCGCCGAGTGAGGTGTGCACCTCCCCGGACCCGGGCGACCCGCAGTTCTGCACCGTCATCCCGGGTGGCGCCGGCGGACCGGTGTTCACCGAGGCGGAGCTCGGCGGCATGGTCGTGCGGTCCTTCGGTTATGACCTCAAGGGGCGGCAGGACCGGATCGTCGACGAGAACGGCCACTCGGTCCAGCTGACCTTCGACGACCGGGGCAACGTCACGTCCCGCACGTCGTGCCGCAAGCAGGGCGACTGCCAGACGACGTACACCAAGTACACGACGCCGTCGACGACCAACCCGTTCGATCCGGTCAACGACCTGCCGACCGAGGTCCGCGACCCGCGGTCGACGAGCGACACGGACACCCGGTACCGCACGGTGACCGCATACACGACCAGTGGCGAGGTCGACACCGAGACCGGTCCGGACTTCGCCGCCACCAAGACGACCTACACCACGGGCGGTGAGCAGTCCTTCAACCCGGTGGGCGAGTTCACGCCGCCCGGCCTGCCGGCCACGGTCACCGACACCGAGAGGCGGGTCACCCGGTTCAAGTACAACTCCTCCGGCGACCTGACCTCGACGACGACGCCGTCCGGCCTGGTCACCGAGTCGACGTACGACGTGCTCGGCCGCAAGATCCAGGACAAGGAGAAGTCCGACTCGTTCCCGGACGGCGTGGTCACCACGTACACGTACGACGACATGGGCCGGCTGCTGACCACCACCGGCCCGGTGACCAGCAACGCGGTGGACGGCTCCAAGCACCAGGCGGTCACGACCAACACCTATGACGTGGACGGCAACGTCACCAGGACGGTGGTCAAGGACGCGCTGGACGCCGCTGAGCCTGAGCGGGTCACCAGCATCGAGTACGACGAGTACAACCGGCAGGTCCGCACCGTCAACCCTGAGGGTGACGAGCAGTCCGAGGGCTACGACCAGTTCGGTAACCGGACGTCGGTGGTCGACGGCAACGGCAACCACTACGAGTACGCCTTCACCGCCCGCAACGCCCTCGCCGAGGTGCGCCTCTACGACTGGCGTGGTGACCCGGACGGCGGCAAGCCGCAGGACGAGAAGCTCGGCTACATCGTGCTGAACGCGTACGCGTACGACTACGGCGGCCGGATGGCGGCCCAGGTCGACGCGATGGGCCGGCGCATGGAGTACACCTACTTCGACGACGACCTGCTGGCGAAGATCGTCCTGAAGGACTTCCACGACCCGAACGGCACCAAGCGCGACTACGTGCTGCAGGACAACACGTACGACGCCGCGGGCAACCTGACGAGGCAGGCCACCAACAACGGCCTCAAGGTGGTTACCAACGCCGTCAACGCGCTCGGCCGCAACGACTCCACGACGTTCGACCCGGGCGGCCTCAACCGCTCGACCGCGTTCACCTACGACACCCTGGGCAACGTCACGAGCACCGTCCAGACCGGCACCGCGGTCAACGTGCCCTGGCCGGTGGTGGCCAACCTCAAGATCCAGACGACCAACACCTACAACGCCAAGGGCCAGCTCGAGAGCGAGAAGGTGGTCGACGGCTCCCAGGTCCGCACCACGTCGTACACGTACGACAGCCGGGGCCTGGCGCTGACCAGCACCGAGCCGCGCGGCAACGTCGCGGGGGCCGACAAGGCCGCGTACACCACGACCCACAAGTACGACGAGAACGGCGACCGGATCCAGACGATCGCCCCGCGCGTGCAGGTGGAGAGCGGTGGCGCCGCGGCCACTGCGGCCAACCCGACGGTGACCACCGGCTACAACGCGTTCGGCGAGGTCGTGGCCTCCCGCGACGCCCTCGGCAACGTCAGCCGCAGCCGGTACGACCGGATGGGCCGCGTGGTCGAGGTCACGGGTCCGATGTACACGCCCGCCGGCGCTCCCACCTCGGGCGCGGCGCCGATCACCAAGACGTCGTACGACGCGCTGGGCAACCCCGTCGAGACCACCGACGCCCGCGGCGCGGTGACGCGTCTGAAGTACGACCGGCTCAACCGGGTCGTCGAGCAGGACCGGCCGGGGTCGACGAACGACGAGCGCGCGGTCAGCAGATTCACGTACACCCGGACCGGCAAGCTGCTGTCCTCGGTGAGCCCGACCGGCATCCGCGTCGAGGCGACCTACGACGATCTCGACCGTCAGATCACGGCGACGACGTTCGAGCGCAAGCCTCTGGCGAACACCTTCACCACCACCATGAAGTACGACGACGCCGACAACGTCGTGGAGACCAGGTCGCCCGGTGGCCTCATCACGTCGATGACCTACGACAAGATCGGGGAACTGCTCACCAAGACCGATCCCGCGCAGGTCACCACGAAGTACGGCTACGACGCGTTCGGCAACACCGTCCGGGACACCGACGGCGCCGGCCGCACCACCCGCCGCGACTACGACGGCTTCGGCCAGGTCACCGCGGAGATGGACCTCAGCCCGGCCGGGACGGAGCTGCGGCGCGAGCGGTTCACCTACGACGAGAGCGGCAACGTCAAGACCCGGACGAACGCGCTGGAGAAGACGGTCTCGTTCAAGTACGACCCCCTCGACCACCTGATCGAGCAGGTCGAGCCGAAGAGCGCCACCGAGAGCATCACCACGTCGTTCGGCTACGACGCCGCAGGCAACCGCACCCGCTACACCGACGGCCGGCAACTGTCCACGTACTACACCGTCAACAGCCTGGGCCTGCCCGAGACGGTGATCGAGCCGTCCACCTCGGCGCACCCGGCCCTGGGGGACCGCACCTGGACCGTCGGCTACGACCTGAACGGCAACGCCGACCGGCTGACCGCGCCCGGCGGGGTCACCCGGGTCCGCGAATACGACGCCGCGAACCGCATGACCGCCGAGACCGGCAGCGGGGCGGGCACGGCGGTCAAGCGGGGGATGACCTACGACCTGGAGAGCCGGGTCAAGGCCGTCACCTCCAACTCGGGTGCCAACACCTACGACTACGACGACCGGGGCAACCTGCTCAGCGCGGCCGGCCAGTCCGGCACCGCCGGCTACGTCTACGACGCCGACGGCCAGGTCACCACCCGCACCGACGCGGTCGGCTCGGCCACCTTCAGCTACAAGTCGGGCCGCATCGACACCATGCAGGACGCGGCGTCGGGCGTCACCCAGAAACTCGGCTACAACGCGGCCGGTCTGCTGGAGAAGGTCGACTACGGCGCCGGACGGGGCCGCACGTACGGCTATGACGACTTCGGCCGGCTCGCCTCGGACACGCTGAAGAACAGCGCGAACGCCGAGGTGGCGAAGATCGCCTACCGCTACGACAAAGACGACCACCTGATCGGCAAGGACACAGTCGGCACGGCCGGCGCGGGCGACAACACCTACGGGTACGACGACGCGGGCCGCATGACCTCCTGGACGTCCACCTCCGGCACGGTCGACTACGCCTGGGACGACTCCGGTAACCGGATCAAGGCCGGCGCCAAGACCGCCAGGTACGACGAGCGGAATCGTCTGCTCAGCGACAGCGACTACACGTACACGTACACGCCGCGCGGGTCGATGGCGACCCGGACCAGCTCCGGGCTCACCGAGGCGTACTCGTTCGACGCGTTCGACCGCCTGGTCAGCTCGGAGGGTCAGGCCTACGTGTACGACGGGCTCAACCGGGTGATCAACCGGGCGGGCAAGGGATTCGGGTACGCCGGCTTCGAACCGGACCCGGTGAACGACGGCTCGGAGCAGTTCGCCCGCGGACCCTCCGGTGAGCTGCTCGCGGTCGAGGACAGCGAGAACAACACCCGGATCACGGTGTCGGACGAGCACGACGACGTGGTCGCGTCGTTCGACTCGGGCGGCGACCTGTCGAAGCTGGCCGCTTCAACCGCGTACGACCCGTACGGTCAGCGGACCGCCCAGGCCGGCGCGCAGTCCAACCTGGGCTACCAGGGCGACTGGACCGACCCGGACACCGGGCAGGTCAACATGGGCGCCCGCTGGTACGAGCCGGGCACGGGCACGTTCACCTCCCGCGACACGGTGAACTACTCGCAGGGCGACTCGATCCTGGCGAACAAGTACACGTACGGCGCCGGCAACCCCATGTCGAACAACGACCCGACCGGCAACTGGCCGTCCTGTGGCTGGTGCAAGAAGGCCATCAACAAGGTGACCAGCGTGGCCAGCACGGCGTGGAACTACACCACCCGCGCGGTCAGCTACGCCGGTTCCTGGCTCGCCTCGCAGGCCCGAGCCGCCTGGTCCGGCATCAAGCGCATCGGCACGGCCATCGTCAACTCGGTCGCGTCGGGCCTGCGCACGGTCGGCCGGGCACTGCGCAGCAGTTATGAGCGCTACGTCCAGCCGACACTGAAGCGGGCCAGGGACTACGCCGCGCAGAAGGCAGCCGAGATCCATCGAGCGGCAGTCGCGGTGCAGACCAGGGCCAAGTCGGCGATCCGCAACGCGGTGAAGAACGTTTCGCTCAAGCGGATCGGGACCGCGGTGCTGGCCTCGCTGAGCACGATGCAGCTGAGCATCTCGGCGTCACTACCGGCCAGCATGGTGCAGAGCTTCAACTCGGTCGTCCAGGACATGAGCAGCGCGGCTGACGCGCTGTACAAGACCGCGACGTCCGTGGGCAACGCCGTCGTCAGCGGGGTGCAGGCCGCAGGCCAATGGGTCGTCGACAACAAGGCAATGATCGCCGGCGCCATCGCGGGCACGGTGGTCGGCATCGGCTGCGGCATCGCGATCGGTGTGACGGGCGTGGGCGCGGTGGCCTGCGCGGCGGCGGCGGGTGCGGTCGGGTCGCTGGTGAGCGACTGGGTCGAGGGGGGCAAGACCTGGAAGGAGATGGCCGCGAACGCGGTCATGGGCGGCGTCCTGGGCGGGATCATGGGCCCGCTGTCGGCGGTCGGCGGCTCAGCGGTCACCGGCGCGGTGCGTGGCCTGATCAGCGGCGGCGTGCGGAACGCGGTGCGGGCCGGTAGCACGGCTGCGGTGAGCACGTTCAAGTCGTTCGGCAGCACCGAGGTCGGTGGGCTGGTCGGCAAGGCGCTGGCGAACCGGGGGGCGAGCTCGGCCGGTCGCGAGGCCGTGGAGTCCGCGGGTGCTTCGTGCAAGCGCGGGCTGGTGCCGAACAGCTTCGCTCCGGGGACTGCCGTTCTGATGGCCAACGGCAGAACGAAGAAGATCGAGGATGTCAAGCTCGGCGACTGGGTCCTGGCCACCGATCCGACCACTGGGAAGACCGAAAAGCGCAGGGTGACCGCCCTGATCGTCGCCGTCGGCGAGAAGCCGATGGTCGAGCTCACGGTGGACACCGACGGCAAGAGGGGCACCAAGACCGCATCTGTCACTGCGACGGCTGGTCACCCGTTCTGGGTGCCTCGCCTGCACAAATGGGTGGAGGCAGGGAAGCTCGCATCCGGTTCGATGCTGAGGACCGGTGCGGGAACGCGCATCCAAGTCAAAGCAGTCAAGACATGGACCGCTCAGGCGCAGCGGGTCCACAACCTCACTGTCGACGGCCTTCACACGTTCTATGTGGTCGCCGACAAGACCCCGGTTCTCGTCCACAACTGCGGCAATGGTGATACCCCTGCGCCGTCAATGGCAGCGGAACCATACGGACCTGCTCCGAGGCCGACCTTCATGGCCGACGCTAATGGCACTACCGTGCCGCTGAGTGCATCCAGACTGCAAGGGGGATTGCAGGCGGCGGTCGATGCTGGAGAGGCTGGATTTAGCACCTTCCCGACTCGCTCTGCCGGGGTCGGTTATACGTTCCCGAACGGAGACACCGTTCGAATAATGCAGCCAACGAGATATGCTGGTTTGCGCGCATCTTTCGAAAATAGTAGCGGCAATGCCATCAACCCCTTCAGTGGTCGACCGCCTCAGCCTCCCAGGGGATTTACCGGGAATGCAAGAGAGTACGTTCGAAATCGCTCCCACGTTGATCTCGACTAGGCTTCCGAGGTGGAACGCTGATTGGGTGTTACGCGGAGAGGGTGCCATGCTGATCGTTGAGTGCGGCGGAGTCGAGCTTAATTGGTGGTCGAGAAGTGACAGGTAGGGAAGAGCTGCCAGGATCGGATTCCTTCGTAACCGAAGTTGGAATCCGCCAGGCGTGGCTGTTCGTCACGATGTATGACAGCTCGCCTGAGAGGTCTGCAGAGACGCGGCTTTTCTTGGACACTAGTTGGATTCTTGGCGGCTATCGGTTCGACCTGGATTCGGATGAGCTGGAGTCCGGGCTATTGAAACTGTGCCAACTGCTTAACCGGACTTTGGGAAGTTCAACCGTCTTGGCGGACGGAGGGCTGGTGTTGGATTTCGGGGACAATATGCGACTAGAAATCGATAGCGTTGGCGCGGCGGCAACCACCCATGACATCTGGTGGCTCGGCACCGTGGGGGGGACATCGCAAAGCGAGGGAGTATAGCGATACATGTAGCTCCGCGCTGCGGTCGCGGGCTCAATGAAAAGCAATGGGTCGGATCGTCGGAAGCCCGACGGTTAACGGGGGAGAATTGGTGCGAAAAAATCGTGGGGTGATGGCCACCCGAGCGGTGATTGCTCTGGCCATAGCCATCGCAGGATCAGCGACGGCAGGGTCAGCCGCATCGGCGGCGATCACGCCGGCGGCGGCGATTCAGATCAAGGTCGCCAACACCAACAAGTGCCTGAACGTCGACCATGACAGCGTGGCGATCAACGCTCCCATCCTGCAGTACACGTGCGGCGACTCCTTCGCGAACGACAAGTTCCGGGTGCGGGCGATGGGCGCGGGGCAGTACCAGATCATCGGTAATCACTCGAACATGTGCCTGAACGTCAAGGGCGGCCTGGTCGCTCCCAGCACCCCTGTCGTGCAGTACACCTGCAACAACACGTCCCCGAACAACCTTTGGTCGTTCGTGCCGGTGGTCGGCAAGCCGACCTTCCGCATCGTGTCGAAGCAGAGCGGGTTGTGCCTCAACGTCAGCAAGGGCACCGCGGACAACAACCTCCCGCTGATCATTTACACCTGCACCACTGCGACGACGCCGACGAACGATCAGTTCTACTTCCCGCCGGCCGCCTCGCCGGCGCCGGTTCCGGCGGCGGTCGTCACGTCGTCGCCGATGGCTGCGGCCCAGGGCAAGCCGACGGGTGCGGTCGCCGGTCCGATCGTGTACTCCTACCTCGACAACGGCGGCCGGTTGCGGCGGGCCTACCAGCCGGATCCAAGCAACTTCGGCAACATCGTCTACACGTCAGCCGGCAGCCTGGAGCAGTACGCCGGGCACGCGGTCGTCAGTGCACAGGCCGACGGCCGGGTGCAGGTCGCTGCGCGCAACGCCGAGGACGGCGATCTGTGGTTGACCACCCAGACCCGCAATGACACAGACACCTTCACCACCGCGCAGGACGTCGGCGGTGCCGGTGCGGGCCAGCCGGTCGTCGGCAAGCTGCCGGACGGCAAGCTGGTCACCTTCGCCCTCGTCGGCGGTAGCCTGTGGCACCTGCCGCAGGACGGTACGAACCTGCCGTACGCGGCGTGGCGGCAGGTCGGCGGCAGCAACCTGACCGGCGAACCGACCGTGGTGACGATCCGCGACGGGCTGCGGCTGTTCGCGCTGAACACCAGCGGCTCGGTCGTGACGGCTACCTACCGCAACGGTCTGCTCTCCGACTGGGTGAGCCTCGGTGCCGAGAAGTTCACCGGGAAGATCGCCGCGGCTGTGTTCCCGGGCTACCGGACCCGTGTCGTGGTGCGCGACACCGACGGTCTGATCTTCACGAAGACTGAGACGGCCACGGACGTCTTCGCGTCCAGCTGGACGCAGGTCGGCGACTTCGCCGCCGCGGGCGATCCGGCGACCGTCATGGACGACGCGACCGGGTCGGCGGCGATCGTGGCCCGGGGCGCCGACGGTCTGATCCACATGACCTACGAGACCGCGCAGGCCTCGGGAACGTTCGCCGACTGGCGGACGCCGTTCGAGCGGGTTGTGGTCACCGACCCCACGATCCTGACGTTCATCAGGCCCTCCGACGGGGGCCTGGCCCTTCCGGCCTGGGGCTGGGTGGTGCGGGACCTCAACGAGCAGCCGTTCTTCGTGAGCGCCGATCTCAGCGGGACGGCCGCCCAGCGGGCCGCGAAGAGTGCCGCGAAGAGTGCCGCGAAGGTGGCGTCGAAGCCGGCCTTCAAGGAGAACCGCCTGCCCGCCCCGCCGAAGTAGGCGGCAGACACAGACGACCCGGGTGATGCGGTGCTGGCAGGTTCAGCACCGCATCACCCGGTTTGCGTATGCCACGTACGTCGCCGACGGACGGACGCCGCGTGCCCGGTCGGATTGTCGTCCTTGTCGAGCCGGTGATGAATATCCTCTTGAGACACATATACCGTGTTTGATGGCAACGTGATTAATCACCATCAATCAGCTGATGTCTGTCGCGGACTGAGCCCGCAGGCGGTTCTGGGCGGGAACGGTGGAGCGGCGGCCTCGCTGTCCATCGATGACCTTGGTCTACGATCGTCCCGGTCGGCGAATGCCCCGGAGCCGGTGAGCATCGTGAGGTGCCGATGCCGTCTCACTTCGGAGGTCAGTGGGACTGCCGTCGTCGGTCCGGACACGAGACGGGATTTGAAGGCGCATGACGCAGGAACGGTCCGCAATGCTCGCTGCCGGCACAGATACGGCCGCCGGCCCGACGAGCGTACCGACCCAGCGGTCAAGCGCCGATGGAGCAGCAGGTCACCCTGGGAAGGCCCACCGCTACCGCCCGTGGGTCTTCACAGTGCTCGCCCTGGTGATGCTCGGCCAGATGGCGTTCGCGATGGTGACCGCCGCCCGGCAGCAGTCGCCCATCGTCGACGAGCCGGTCTATGTCGCCTCAAGCATCGTCTACCTGCAGCAGCGCAGCCTGGAGTACAACTTCGAACATCCGCCGCTGGCCAAGCTGGTCATGGCGACCGGGCTGGTCTTCGCCGACGCGCGCATCGATTCCGCCTTCGAGGGCGACCAGTGGGGGCTCGGCAGAAACGTTCTGTATCAGCAGGGCAACGATGCTCAGCGGCTGCTCTTCCTGGCCCGCCTGCCGGTGATCGTGCTGACTCTGCTGTTCGGGCTGGTCGTCTTCGCTTTTGCTCGGGACCTTGCGGGCAGCGCCGCCGGCCTGGTCGCGCTCGGCCTGTACGCGTTCTCGCCGGACATCATCGCGCACGGATCGCTGGCAACGCTCGATCTGCTCACCACCGGTTTCCTGCTGACCACGCTCTGGTTGCTGTGGCGAGCCAGGAACCGGCCGTACCGTTATCTGCCGCTCGCCGGCCTGGCGCTCGGCGCCGCCCTGGCCACCAAGATGAGCGCTCTACCGGCTTTCCCGGTCATGGCGCTGTTGGCCGTGTTGTCGGTCTGGCATGCCGGTCGGGCCCACCAGCTTGGTCGTCCCATCGAGCGACGTCAGGTGGTTCAGCTCCTCGCTGCGGGCGTCGGCGCGGCTGCGGGCGTCATCGTGATCTCGATAATCACGGTATGGGCGACGTATCTGATCGTCGACCCGGGCCTGCACTGGACGACGCCCCCCGACCTGCCGGTCATCCACGGGCTGACCGCGCACGTGGTCGATTGGCTGCCGTTTCCCCGGCCTTTCCGGGACGGAATGCGCCTGCAGCTTTCCTTCGAGGACACGAAGTTCCCCGGGTTTCTCCTCGGCGAGGTCTACGAGGGGTCGAAGTGGTACTACCTGCCCACTGCCCTGCTGATCAAGGAGCCGCTGGGGATGCTCGCCCTGTGGCTGGCGGGTGGTACGGCGATGCTGGCCGTCCGCCGGCTTCGTCCGGCCGCGCCGTACGTGATCGTGCCGGCGGTTGTGCTGTTGCTGGTGGCCATGAGCGGGGCACGGGACTTCGGGGTGCGGTACGCGCTTTTCATGCCGGTTTTCCTGGCCGTCGCGGCCGGGTGCGTAGTCGCCTACCGGGCTCGGTGGGCGCCGCTCGTGGCAGTTGTCCTCGTCGCCTTCGTGGCGGTGAGCTCGCTACGGACCTTCCCGTACTACCTGCCGTACTCCAATGAGGCGTTCGGCGGCCCGGACAAGACCTACCTGCGGCTCACCGACTCGAATGTCGACTGGGGTCAGGATCTGGCTCGAACCGGCGACCGGCTGGCTGAGAAGTACCCCGGTGAGCCGGTGTGGCTGCTCTACAAGGGCCGGGGTGATCCGGCCTACTACGGGATCCGGGCGAAGAATCCGCTCAAGGTGCCCGCGAGCGAGGTGCACGGCCTGATCGTGGTGTCGACCACGTGCCTGAACTGGAACGTCTGCACTCCGGCCGCGGGTCGACAGCAGCTGGACGAGCTGATCAGCAGTAGCGAGCGGCTCGAGGACGTCGGCCACGCCATCTTCATCTACCGCAGGTGAGAAGGTCCTGACCGCGGTGGACCAGGCCGCGCGAGACAGCCTGGTCCACCGGACAGCGCTACTTCTTGGGTGCGGTCTGCTTGGGCATCTTCTTGACGGTGAAGGCCAGCTCTCCGGCCCGAAGGGCCGCCGCGGTCGGATAGCTCCCGATGAGGATGACCTCCGACTGGTTGACGTCGCGGTAGGCGAAGTAGAACGCCTCGTTACCGGTTGCCGTGTACGGCAGCGCGAGCACGTCGGTCCGGCTCTCGATCGATGACGCCTGGATCGGTTGCCCGAACTCGCCGCCCGTCTGCGCCGACTCGGTGGTGCTGTAGATCAGGTTGTCGGTGTTGCGGGCGAGCACCGTCACGCGTCCGGCGTTGCGGTTGAAGACCGCGGCGGGCGAGCCGGTCACGCCGCTCTCCTGCACCGTCGACCAGGTCGACGGATACGCCAGGGAGAAGTCCTGGGCGATGGTGATCAGCGCGCCGTCCGCCGTGGTGCCGAACAAGCGAAGGCGGCTGCCCGGGTAGCTCACGACTGCCGGCGTGCCGACGATGGCCCGGTCTCCGACGGCAGCGCAGCCGGTGAGGGCCGTTCCGGTCCAGAGCGCCGTCTGCACCGTGCCGTCCGCGTCGGTCACGAAGAGCTGCGTACCGTCCGGGACCGGGGTCGTGACCGGAGTCCCGGTCAGGTTGCCCAGGCTGGTGCTCTGCCAGGCGCCGAACTTGCCGTTGGCGAGCTGCGGAAGGATGTACAGGCCGCCCCGGGACCCGATGCCGAAGACCACCAGCCGGCCATTGGCCTGGGTGGCCATCGCGATGCCGGTGAGGTCCGGGCCGCCGTGGTTGACCCACGGGCCCCAGGCCGTTTCGCCCGCGTTCACCTCGGTGCGCATCCACAGGTCACCGGTCACCGACCTGACCGCGGTCACGCCCTTCTTGTCGGACGTCTGGCCCACCGCGGGCCGGCCGGTCAGGATGGCGTCCAGGGGGCCCTCGGGGTCGCGTACCGCGCTGCCGAGATTCTGCGGCTCGACCTGGGTGATGAGCCGGGGGCCGCCACTGTTGTCCACGTAGGCGTAGCGGATCGGCCCGAACTGGCCGGTCGTGGCCGGAGTCTGCTGACCGGCGTACGGTGCGTACTGCTCGACCGTGCGGCTGGTAGCGGGATTGAGATCGTCGAGAACATAGGCGGCTCCCGCGGAGGCGAGACCGTTGCGGGTCTCTCCGAACGCACCGATGATTGCGTCGGTGCGGCCGTCCTTGTCGAAGTCACCCACCGAGAGACCGGAGCCGAAATAGTCGTTCGTGCCGTCGGTCGCGTTCACGTCGCGCTGCACGATGGTCCGCTCAGGGCGCAGCGCGCCTGACCGGTTGCCGTTGAACAGCGAGACGCGGCCGGCGCCGGCGTGTCCGCTGCCCGGTGCGTTGCTGGCCGATACGAGCAGGTCGGACCATCCGTCGCGGTCCATGTCGCCGGCGACCAGGCCGACACCGAACCGGTCGAGGTCGTCGGCCGAGTCGACCACGTCATCGGGGCGGAGCACGTTGGCGGGCGAGGTCGCGGTTATCGGGCCGTTGAGCACGTCTACCATGCCGCGCCTGGTGGCTTGGGTGTACGACTCCAGGGGGACCCCGACCGCCAGGTCCGGGTTGCCGTCCTTGTTGAAGTCGCCGATCGCCACCGATGTGCCGAACCTGTCACCGGGCTCGTCCGCGTTGGTGCCCTGCCCGCGGAAGATCGGGTCGGAGGTGGTCTTGTTGCCGGCGCCGTTCAGGATGAAGATGGCACCGGTATCCGTGTCGGTGCCGAGGTCCTTTCCGCGGGCGCCCACGACCAGGTCGTCCTTGCTGTCACCGACCACTTGACCGGCCGCGAGCGAGATGCCGAACTCGTCGCCGGCCTTGGCGGTCTGGCCGAGCAGCCCCTGCCGGATGATCCAGCCCCGGACCACGCCGCTGGTGCTGCCGGTCAGCACGGTGACCTCGCCGGAGCGCACCGTGCTGCCTGACGGCGCCTCTTCGTCGGCGCCGATGGCGAGGTCGTCCTTGCCGTCGCCGTTGAAGTCGCCGGCCGCCAGCACCGAGCCGAACCGGTCGCCGGCCTCGGTGGTGTCCCCGGCGAATTCCGCGCTGATGAGCTGGTCGCTGGTGCCCGGGCCCAATTGCGAGATGCCGGTGGCGGAGCCTTTGAAGAGGCGGACCAGACCGGCGTCGGACTGGTAACCCGGAGAACCCACCACCAGGTCCTCGTAGCCGTCGCCGTTGAAGTCCCCGGCCGCCAGGGCGCCGCCGAAGTCTTCGCCGTTGGCCGTGGGCGGCGGGTTCAGCGTGCGCTGGAGGGTCAGGCCGGTGGCGGAGCCTTGGTAGACGGCCACGGTGCCGCCGACGCTTGCACCCGGGCTGGCGATGGCGGCGTCGGCGTAGCCGTCCTTGTTGAAGTCACCGGTCACCGACCAGGCGCCGAAGGACCCGCTGGCCTTGGCCGTGTTGGTGAGGGTCTGGGCGGCGAAGCCGTTGGCCGGCGCGCAGGCGGCAGCGGCGAGCGCGGCCGAGTCGGCCCCGGCGGCGAGCGCCAGCGCGCAGGTGGACGAGATCAGGGTCGTCGTGGTGAGGAGGCGGGCCAGGTGTCTGGCGTGCTGAACCATTACTTTCCTGTCTTGGGAAGGGTCTTCTCGGTGAAGGTCCGGATGGAACCGGCCTTGGAAAGCGCCGCGCGGGCCGCCGGGTTGACGGTGAGGACCCGCTGGACGTTGTTCTGATCGCGGTACGTGAACAGGTAGGTGGCGCCGTTGCCGCCGGTGTACGGCACGGCTGTGACGTCGGTGTACGCGTTCTGGCCGATCTCGTTCCACTCGCCGTACGTGTTGCTGCCCTGCACGGTCTCGGTGACCGCCCAGATCGCGCCGTCGTCGTTCCGGACGGCGACGGTGATCCGGCCGGTGACCGGGTCGAGCACCGCGGCCGGCGGGCCCGCCACCCCGGTCGCCGGGACAGTCGTCCAGGTCGGGTCGAAGGCGCCGTTCACGTCCTGGCCGATGGTGACGATCTGCTTGTCCGGCGTGGTCGCGAAGACCCGCAGGCGACTGCCCGGATAGACGATGACCGACGGGCTGCCCGCGATGACCGCGTCGCCGACCGGACCACAGCCGGTGAGGGTGAGCCCGGCGTAGAGGGCGGTGTGCACGTTGCCGTCGGTGTCCCGGGCGAAGATCCGGGTGCCACCCGCGACGGCCACCGCGACCGGGTCGCCGGTCAGGCCCGCGACCCCGGTGCCCTGCCAGGCGCCGAACCGGCCCGTGACCGCCTGCGGCAGCACGGCCAGTTCACCGGTCGCGCCGATACCGATCACCGCGGGCCGGCCGTTGTCCAGCGTCGCCATGGTGATGCCGGTGATGCCGGAACCGCCGTAGTTGACCCAGGATCCCCAGGCCGCGCTGCTGTCGGCCGAGTTCTGCGTACGGATCCACACCTCGCCCCGGGTGGAGCGGACCGCGACGACACCCTTGCCGTCAGCGGTCTGCCCGATCGCCGGCTTGCCGGTGAACACCGCTTCGAGCGAGCTCGCACCGTCCCAGACCGGGCTGTTGACGTTGTCCGGGTCGGGCTGCACGCCGATCTTCGGGCCGCCCAGGTTGTCGACGTACGCGTACCGGATGGGGGCGAGCGCCGTTCCGACGGGGGCGGACTGCAGGGCCGCGGTGGGTGCGTACGCCTCGATCGGCCGGTTGGTCAGCGGCGGCAGCAGGTCGCGTACCACCGAGCCGGCGCCGGCCCGCGGGTTGCTGCCGACCACCTCACCCTGGGCGCCGATGAAGCCGTCGGCGCGGCCGTTGCCGTCGAAGTCGCCGAGCGCGACCGAGCTGCCGAACTCGTCACTGGCCTCGTTCGCGGACAGCAGGTCGGTCTGCTGGACAGTGCGGGCCGGCTGGAGCGAGCCGGTCGCGTTGGCCAGACCCGGGAACAGGAACGCCGCGCCGGCGTTCGCAACGTTGTTCTTGGCCGCGCCGGGCGCGCCGACCAGCAGGTCGGTGACCGCGTCGGCGTTCACGTCGCCGGTCGCCAGGGACGCGCCGAAGCGGTCACCGGCGTGTGACGCCTCGCCGGTCTGCAGCTCCTCGGCCCGCCAGGCCGTGGACGCGGCGGCCACCGGTCCGACCGCCACCGAGACCGAGCCCGACTTGACGTTCGTGCCGTTGACAGCGACCGTCTCGCCCGGCACCCCGATCGCGATGTCGGCACCGTTGACCTTGTTGAAGTCGCCGACGGCGAGCGCCGCGCCGTAGTTGTCGCCGCTCTCGTTCTCCGCGCCGCTCTGGTTCTTGTTGAAGCCGGCCGCGAAGGCAGTCGCGGCACCGGGGAAGACGCTCACCGAGCCGGCGTCGGTCTGAGCCGTACCGGATATGTCGATGTCCTCGCCGGGCGAGCCGACCACCAGATCGGCCTTGCCGTCACCGGTGACGTTGCCGGCGGCCAGCGCGGCCCCGAAGCGGTCGCCGGCCTCGATCGCGGAGGCCACCTTGGTCTGATCGAGCAGCCAGCCGAGTACGTACTTGTCGGTCTGCCACTTCGCCACAGTGACCTCGCCGCCCGTGGCTGTGCTGCTGCCGGGCGCCTCCGTGGGCGCGCCGATCGCCAGTTCGGGACGGGCGTCGTTGGCGAAGTTGCCGATCGCCAGCGCCGCGCCGAACTGGTCGTTCGCCTCCGCGGTGCCGCCGAGCTGAGACTGGTTGTAGGAGGTCGCACTGGCTTCGGGGCCGGTGGCGGTGCCGTCGAAGACGGCGATCGCACCCGCGTTCGCGAGGGTGCCGATGGCCTCGCCGGGCGAGCCGACCACGAGGTCGGCCTTGCCGTCGGCGTTCAGATCACCGGCCGCCAGTGCGGCGCCGAAGCGGTCGCCCGCCTCTACGCCCGATCCGGCGACATTCGCCTGCGAGAGCCGGCGCGGGGCACCGAGCCCGGTCGCCGAGCCGAGATAGACCGAGACCGTGCCGGCCGCCAGCGTGCCGACGAGATCGGCGGGCGCGCCGACCGCCAGGTCGGCGAATGTGTCGCCATTGAAGTCCGCGGCCACCGAGGCGGCGCCGAACTTGGCGTTGGCGGTGTAGGTCGCGGGTGTCAGCGACGCGTGCTGGAACGGATTGGCCCGCGCGCAGGTGGCAGCGGCCAGAGCCGGAGAGCCGGGCGCCACGAACACTGTTGTGACAGCGGCTATCGATAACACAATGGACCGTCGGGTGTGCGCCATGCCATCCCCCGTGTTGTGGACGGCCGCCCGGTGCGCCGCCATCGACCGATGAGGATGCCATGTGCGGGCGGCGCCGTGGGGGCACGTTGCCGAGTTGCCGCCGGCCACCAGCGCCCATGACCGTGGCGGTGGCCAGGATCACGCTCAGGGCCGGGAGATCATCGGCGCGTACGGGTCACCACCAGTAGTTGTCCTGAGGGGTGTACGGCTTCTCCAGGTCGCCGATCTCATCTTCTGTCAGCGTGAGAGCCAGCGCCGCCGTGGCGTCCTTCAAGTGGTTCGGCTTTGTCGCGCCCACGATCGGGCATGAGACGACCGGCTTGGCGAGGACCCAGGCCAGCGCCACCTGGGCCATGGGCACAGCGCGGGCCTCCGCGACCTTCTGGATGGCGTCCACGACCGGCTTGTCGGCGTCGCGGTCGAATGACGTCGCGACGGTGTCCGACGATGACCGGGCCGTCTGTTCGCCCCACG
The DNA here is from genome assembly GCF_050955795.1 of Actinoplanes sp. CA-051413. Taxonomy (NCBI): domain Bacteria; kingdom Bacillati; phylum Actinomycetota; class Actinomycetes; order Micromonosporales; family Micromonosporaceae; genus Actinoplanes; species Actinoplanes sp. CA-051413. The sequence goes on along the minus strand of NZ_CP192100.1, from coordinate 9,208,647 downwards.
GGCGGGTCGCCCGGCCCTTCGCCAGCGGGGAGTACGGGGTCAGCCCCACACCCTCATCGAGGCACATCGGGATCATGTCCCGCTCCTCCTCGCGCTTCAGGACGTTGTACTGGTCCTGCATCGCCGCGAAGGTCGTCCAGCCGTTCCGGGTGGCCGTGTGTTGCATCTTGGCGAACTGCCACGCCCACATCGAGGATGCGCCGAGGTAGCGGACCTTTCCCGCGGTCACCAGGTCGTGCAAAGTCGCCATGGTCTCCTCGGCCGGTGTTTCCGGGTCGAAGCGGTGGAGGTAGTAGACGTCGATGTAGTCGGTGCCGAGCCGGCGCAGGGAGGCTTCGACCTGTTCCAGGATCGCCTTGCGGGACAGGCCGCTGCCGCCCGGTCCCTCATGCATTTTTCCGCTGACCTTGGTGGCGAGCACGATGTCCTCGCGGCGGGCGAACCGGCTGATCGCCCGCCCGACGAACTCCTCCGACGTGCCGCCCTGGTAGACGTTCGCGGTGTCCCAGAACGTGACGCCCAGCTCGACGGCCTGCCGGAAGAACACGGCTGCCGCGTCCTCGTCCAGCGTCCACCGGTGCATGCCGGCGCCCGGGTCGCCGTAGCTCATGCAGCCCAGGCCGATCCGGCTCACGCGCAGGCCGGTGCGGCCGAGTCGGGTGTATTCCATGTGCTGCCTCTCCCGCGGTGGTGTGCCGTCGTGGCTCAGCTTGAGCCTTCCACGCCGACTGTGCACGTGGACTGAAGTCCCGTGCCCGTCCGGCACCGGCCGTGCTTGGATGTCAGGATGACGTTCACGGTGACCGACGTGCCCGAGCGGGAGCGCTTCGAGGCCCATGACGAGGCGGACGCGCTGGCCGGTGTGCTCACCTACCAGCTGACCGGCAGCATCATCGCCTACACCCACACCAAGGTCGATCCGCAGTTCGAGGGCAAGGGCGTCGGCTCGGCCCTGGCCCGGGCGGCGATGGACGACGCGCGGAGCAAGGGCCGGACCGTCGTGCCGATCTGCCCTTTCCTGAGCGGGTGGCTGGAGAAGCATCCCGAATACGAGGCGATCGTGGCCCGGTCGACCCGCAAGGTGAAATAGAAATGGCGTCCTGTTTTTGACGCTGTAGGAGTTACGACCGATCGGTTGCCCGGCGCCACTTGCGCCGGATCATGGGCGCATGACGACGTTCATCGCTCAGCTGAGCGACTCGCACATCACCACCGGGGCGCTCGGGGCCGGGCCCGCCACCGGCCTCCAGCTGGCTCTCGCCCGGGTCATGGGACTCGACCCGCGGCCCGACTGTGTCGTCATCACCGGCGATCTCACCGATCACGGCCGGCCCGACGAGTACGTGGCGCTCAAGGAGATCATCGGCGATTTTCCGCTGCCGTTGCACCTGGTGACCGGCAACCATGACTGCCGCGGGCCGCTGCTCGATGTTTTCGGCGGCCAGCCCTACTACGCGGTCGATTATCCCGAGTTCACCCTCGTCGCTCTGGATTCGCTGGTGGAGGGCTCGCCGGCCGGGCGGCTCGGTGCCGCTCAGCTCTCCTGGCTCGATGACATGCTGCGGCGCCGGCCTGACGTACCGGCTCTGATCGGTCTGCACCATCCGCCCATGCCGGTCGGCATCCGGTTTCTCGACGGCATGCGGCTGCTCGACGGTGAGGCGTTGCGCGAGGTCGTCACCGGGCACGGCAATGTCGCCCGGGTGATGGCCGGGCATGTGCACCGGCCCATCACCGCCGCCTTCGCCGGCAGCGTGCTCACCGTCGCGCCGAGTCTGTGGCGGCAGACCGGGCTGTTGCTCAACTCCGACGCGCCGCCCGGCTATCTGGCCGAGCCCACCGGGTTCCTGTTGCACATGATCGAGGGTGATGATTGCGTTACCCACACCGTGCAGGTCAGTCACGCCGCTGCTCTGCTCGGCGCATACTGACTGCCGCTCGGCGCACGGGGATCAAGGAATGTCGTACCCCGGAGATACGGTCTAGGTGGGCTGGGAGAGGGGCTGACCATGATCGACCATGTTGTCCTCGGGGTGCACCACATCGACGACAGTCGGCACTTCTACGAAAACGCGCTGCGCCCGCTCGGGGTCAAGGTCCTGGTGCAGGAGCCCGAGCTGGTCGGTTTCGGCGACGACAGCGGCAAGCCGTTCTTCTGGCTGGCCCTGCGGGAGCCGTCGCACCGGGTGCACGTGGCCTTCACCGCGCCGGACCGGGCCGCGGTCGACGCCTTCCACGCCGCCGCGCTGCACTCCGGCGGGGTGGACAACGGACCGCCGGGTCTGCGGCCGGAATACCACGCCAACTACTACGGAGCCTTCGCCTTCGACGCGGACGGCAACAACATCGAGGCGGTCTGCCACCGTCCGGCCTGAGCGGAGGACGGCCTGACCGGAGGACGGCCTGAGCGGAGGACGGCCTGAGCGGAGCCCGCCCACCGGCAGCGGAAGCTGGCAAAAAGGGCGCATTGCTACTTTCGGGTGGTATTCCTGGAGTGTCTCCAGGAGGTGACAGTCATGCCAGCACCCCTGCCCGGCAACGAAGCCGACCGGCTCGCCGCCCTCTACGAACTGCACGTGCTCGACACCGCCCCCGAGAGCGACTTCGACGACATCGTCAAGCTCGCCTCGACGGTCTGTGGCGTGCCGATGTCGCTGGTCAGCCTCATCGACATCGATCGCCAGTGGTTCAAGGCCAAGATCGGCACCGATCTCACCGAGACGCCGCGCGACCTGTCGTTCTGCGGTCACGCCATCCTCGGCAAGGACGTGCTCGTGGTGCCCGACGTCCGCGACGACCCGCGGTTCGCCGACAATCCCGTGGCCGGCTCACACCAGGGCATCCGGTTCTACGCCGGGGCGCCGCTGATCACCAGCGACGGCTTCGCCCTCGGCACCCTGTGCGTGATGGACTCCCAGCCCCGCAAGCTCGACGTCGAGCAGGTGCAGGCGCTGCGGGCGCTGGCCCGGCAGGTCACCTCGCAGCTCGAGCTGCGCCGGTATGCGAGCGCCCTGGCCAACACCACCGCCCGCCTGCAGGAGCTGGAACGCCGCAAGGACGACCTGGCCGGCCTCGTCGGCGGGGAGCTGCGGGCGCCACTGCGGCTGATGCGGTCGTACCTGGCCGATCTCGGCCACACCGGCCACCACGACGCCGAGCTGGCCGACCTCGTCGGCCGGGCCACCGCGGCGCACGTACGCGGGTTCAGCGACCTGCTGGACCACCTGGGCTCGATGGCCGAGGTCGGCAGCGGCGCGGACAGCCTGCACATGCGCCAGATCGACCTGACCCGGCTGACCCAGCGGGCCGTCGAGGCGATCCGGCCGATCGCGGCGACCAAACAGATCTGGATCCTCAACCAGGCCGGCGGCCCGTCGCTGCCGATCATCGCGGATCCGGTACGCCTGGAGCAGGTCCTCATGCACCTGCTGTTCGCGGCGGTCAAGTACACACCGACCGGTGGCCGGGTCCGGGTCGGCACGGAGATCGAGTCCGGTCCCACCGTGCGGCTCGACGACATGGACATGCCGGACGGGATGCGCCCTGACCTGTTCCCGCACCTGTACTACGGCGCGATCGCCAACCCGGCGGTCCTGCACGGCCCGGACCAGGGTCTGGCCGTCGCCAAGCGGGTCCTCGACGCCCACCACGCGACGGTGGCGCTCTCCGACCGCCCCGGTGACGGAACCTCGCTGCACGTCGTCTTCCCGTTCGCCGAACGCGAGCTGGTCGACGCCTGACCCGGAGCACGGCCTGAAAAACAGCAGGCCAGAACGACGACGGGGTCCCGCACCCGCCCGGCTGCAGTTCGGGCGGGTGCGGGACCCTTTTCTCATGCCCCGCGGGTAACCACAGGGCCGGAACCGCCGCCCGGGGGCGAGCCGGCTGACGGCAGGTCTTCGGGTTCCCAGGGCGCCGGTGCCTGACTCGGCACCGGCGGTCGGGCGGTGGCGCGGCCCGTCGCCGGATGGTGCGGGTCGCTGACCTGGCCCAGCACCGGCGGCCAGGTGTCGACGGCCGGGGCGATGCCCTGGCTGGGCCCGGCGGGTGGGATCGAGGGGATCATCGGGGCCTCCGCGGCGAGGTCGCGCGCACCGGTGAGTCCGGCGCGGTGCAGTTTGTGCCAGCGCAGCCGGCCGCCGGTCATGGCGGTCACCGCGGACTGGATCAACACCAGGTACATCAGCTGCCGGTACGCGAACTGTTGCAGCGGCAGGCGCCACAGCGGACGCAGCGACTCGTTGTCGAAGCGGAACGCCACGGCCGCGGTGAACAGCTGCAGGGCCAGCATCAGCCCCCAGGCGATCATCGTCGCGCTGAGTTCCCAGAAGACCAGGCCGTACAGCAGCATGATGTCGACGACCGGGGCCAGCAGCGGCAGCGCCACCCCGAACAGGGCCAGGAACGGCAGCCCGACCCGGCCGAAGCGCCCCGAGTCGCCGGAGTCGGTCAGCGCCCGGCGGTGCTTCCACATCGCCTGCATGGTCCCGTAGCTCCACCGGTACCGCTGGCGGTAGAGCTGCTCCAGCGTCGCCGGCGCCTCGGTCCAGGCCTTGGCCCGCTCCTCGTAGACGACCCGCCAGCCGGCCCGGCACAGCGCCATCGTCACGTCGGTGTCCTCGGCCAGCGTCTCGTCGCTGATCCCGCCGACCTGGGCCAGCGCCGCACGGCGGAAGGCGCCGATCGCGCCGGGCACGGTCGGCATGCAGTTGAGCACCTCGTACAGGCGGCGGTCGAGGTTGAAGCCGATCACGTACTCGATGTGCTGCCAGGCCGCGACCAGCGTCTCCCGGTTGCCGACCTTGACGTTGCCGGCCACCGCGCCCACCGCCGGGCTGGCGAACGGCTGCACCAGCATCCGGATCGAGTCCGGCTCGAAGATGGTGTCGCCGTCAACGGTGACGATGATGTCGTGCCGGGCCAGCGCGATCCCGGTGTTGAGGGCGTTGGCCTTGCCGCCGTTGGGCACCCGGATGACCCGCACGTTGGGCAGGCCGAGCCGTTCGACGATCGCGGCGGTGCCGTCGGTCGAACCGTCGTCGACGACCACCACCTCGATGTCCGGGTAGTCACCGCCGGCCAGGGACCGGACGGCGGCCTCGATGCCCTCCTTCTCGTTGTAGGCGGGCACGATGATCGAGACCGGTTCGGTGACCGGCGGACCCCAGGACCAGCCCGGCTTGCGGCGCTGCCGGGCGTGCCGGGTGGCGAGGGCGAGAAGCAATGCCGTACGGGCGATGGTCAGCAGCCCGACCACCAGGAACAGTCCGGCCAGGGCCCACACCAGGCCGTCGGCCAGCCGTACGGTCCAGAGCAGTCCCGTCCCGCGCAGCTTGTCCGTGCTGCTGGCCTCGGGGTTGACCGGCAGCAGCGGCACCGCCGCGGCTGCGTCCTTGCGCTGGTCCGCGATGGACAGGTTCAGGCCCTCGGTGACCGTGGTGAACCGGTAGCCGCGCGCCTTCATCATCGGGATGAAGACCCGCAGCGCCGCCAGCGTCTGGGACCGCTCGCCGCCCGCGTCGTGGAACAGGATGACCGCGGACGTGTCGCCTTTCGGGGTCGCGTTGCCGACGATCTGCTCGACGCCGGGGCGCTGCCAGTCCTCGCTGTCCAGGTCGTTGACCACGACCAGGTAGCCCTGCTTGCCCGCCTCCTTGACGATCCGCCAGTTCACCTCGTCGATGGCCTGCGGCTTCGAGGAGTACGGGAACCGCACGAGGTTGGTGTGCACGTTCGCGGCGCGGGCGATGGCGACCTGGGTCTGCGACAGCTCGAAGGTGCGCCGCCACGGGGCCAGCCGCTGCATGTTCGGATGGGTGAACGTGTGCAGGCCCAGCTCGTTGCCGTCGGCGGTGATCTTCCGGGTCAGCTCGGGATTGCGGGCCACCTCGGAACCGACGACGAAGAACGTGCCGTGCGCGTCGTTCTCCTTGAGCACCTGCAGGACCTTCGGCGTCCACGCCGGGTCGGGGCCGTCGTCGAAGGTCAGCGCGATGGTGCGTTCCGGCAGCCGGTTGGAGCTCTCCTGGCCGCCGGTGGTGTTGATGATCGGTCCACCGTTGCGGATGGCGGCCGGGACGCCCTCCTGGTCGCCGACCTCGGACTCGAGGTGGTCGCTGGTGAACTCGGCGTTGATGTAGGCCTGCACCACCAGCACGCCGACGAAGAGGCTGATCAGCAGCGTGCCGAGCAGGACCCGGGGGCGGGGCAGCAGCCGGCGGCGGGAGCGGCCGCGGTTGCGGTTGCGGCGGCCCGGTGGGCGGGTCACGGCGTGTCCTGGTCGCTGGGCTCCGGCTCCTCGGCGGGCTCGGCGTCGCGGGCGACGGCCACCTCGGCCCGGACAGCGACCACGGGCGCGATCTTGACGGCGACCTTGACCGCGGGCGGGGCCGGCGGGACGGGCTCCTGCTCGGCGGGCGCCTTCGTCCCGGGCTGCTCGTCCGCCGAGCTGCCGCTGCCACCGCCTTGGCCACCGCTGCTGCCACTGCCGCCACTGCCGCCACTGCCGCTGCTGCCGCTGCCGCCGCCCTGGCCGCCGCTGCCGCTGCCGGTCTGCGGGATGGTCGGCGGGGCCGGCGGCTTCGGGGGCACCGGCGCGACCGGCGGCGGAGGCGGCGTCGTCGGTTCGGCGGTTTCCGTCGGTTCGACGGTGGTGGTCGGTGTGGTGGTCGTCGACTCGACCGGCTTGGGCGGGGGCCCTTTCACCGGGGTCTTCGTCGTCGTCGGCCCGGGCGCCGGCGTCCGGGCCGGCCGGGAGCTGGCGGTGCCGCGCGGCGTGACCGCCCGCGCGTGCCGTGGCCCGCTGACCGGCAGTCCGCGCCGGGGCAGGACCTCCAGGATCGGCTGGGCGCTGGTCGCGGTGACGACCGGTTCGGGGGTCGGGCTCGGCCGGGCCACGACGAGGTCCTCCTCGTCCTTGCCGTCCGCGAGGTCGGGCAGGGGCAGGACGGCGCTCGAACTGACCGGTCCGCCGGCCAGGCTGACGCTGATCAGCCCCCCGTAGACCATGCAGAGGGCACCGAAGCCGTACGCGACCCGGCGCAGCATGCGACTGCGGCGGCCGGTCGAGTCCACGAACACCGGCGAGGGATGCGCGACGACGATCACCTCGGTGTCAGGCATGTCGACGTCGGCGATTGGCGGGTTTTGGGGCTCCTGCAATGTCACGCGGCGAGCTTAGGAACATCTCCGGCGATCTTGACGGCAGTCACCGGTTCTGATGACCGCCGAACGTGGGACCGGAATCAGCCGAAACGGTGAGCCTTCACGTTTGACCTGCTGAAGATGGTGTGCGTGGCATTTCCGGAGGTCTTGCTGACCTGCGGACAATGGCGCCGGGAGCAAAGGTTACGCCGTTTTTGCCGACGATTTCCTGTCGCATTCCCGACTGTCGTCCGGACCATTATCCGAATGGTTTTCACCAGCGGATAAGCACCATTAAAACCAATATAGCGCTATGTCCTTTTTGTCTCAGGCGGACGCGACGTACGCGCCTGGTCACAGTCCGATGACGACCTGCGCCAAGTTTCCCGGTAACTGAGTAAGTCCACCCGTTGTGTCCGCCATCGGCGGTCGTTAAGCTTCTTCATGCGCGCCTCTATCGCCCGCTTCCCCCGTGGCAGGCGATCGGGGCGCGCGCCTTGTCTTTGGAAGCACGCACGAGAAACGCCCGCCGCTGACCGCGACGGGCGTTTTCGCGTTTCCGGCCGAGGGTCTGTCCGGCCGGTCATGGCGGCCTGCGCCGGGCCCAGCTTCCGCCTCGCGGCGCGGTCCGAACGGCCGAATACAAACCCGGTATTCGACCGCCCGGCCCACTTGCGACGCGAAACCTGGACCTCGGCTCGGCGTCGCCATGACCGGCCGGACAGACCCTAGATCCAGCGACCGCCGAGCCACATCCGGGCCGACCAGTCGGCGTACGGGATCAGCTGCCCCACGAAGATCGGATAGAAGTACGCGAAGCAGAGCGCGACCAGCAACACATAGACGCCTGCCACCACCGTGCCGACCAGCTGTCTGTCCGTGCGTCCCGCGCCCGTGGCCGTCCCTTCCGGTGGCGTCATGATCGCGCCGAGCACGTAGACGACGGCCAGGATCAGGAACGGCAGCGCCGGCAGCACGTAGAAGGCGAACATGGTCCGTCCGTCGGCCACCGCGAAGTAGAACCACGGGAGCAGGCCGGCCACCACGCCCGTACCGATGGCGAAGGCCCGCCAGTCCCGCCGGGCGATGCCGAACCAGACCAGCGCGCCCAGCGCGGGCAGGAACGACCACCACAGAATGGGCGTGCCCAGCAGCAGGATCTCCGCCGCGCAGCTCGGGGCCCCGCAGCTGCCGTTGCCGTTCCAGTAGAACGCCACCGGGCGGCCCAGCAGCAGCCACTGCCACGGCCAGGACTGGTACACGTGCCGGTCGGTCAGTCCGCTGTGGAAGTTGTACGCCTCGGAGTGGTAGTGCAGCAGGTTCAGCAGCGGGCCCAGGATCGGCGGCTCGCTGAGCCCGTTCGCCTCGCGGTAGTGCCGGAAGTAGCCGGTGTCGGTGACGAACCAGCCGGTCCACGAGGCCAGGTAGAAAATGATCGTGAGCACGAAGCTCAGCACCAGGTAACCGAGGTCGCCGACCAGGCCGCGCCGCACCGGGCGGCGTACGCCCGCAGAGCGCCGCGCCTGGGCCCGCCACACGATCACCAGCAGCCCGTAGAAGGGCGCGAAGAACAGCGCACTCCACTTGACGCCGCAGGCCAGCCCGAAGAGCACCCCGGCCGCGAGCAGCCACCAGGGGAAGACGCGGGGCAGGCCACGGGCGGTCGCCGGGTCGTAGCCGTTCTCCAGGGCCCTCAGCCAGCGCCGGCGGTAATGGTCGCGGTCCAGCACCAGCGCCCCGAACGTCGCCAGGATGAACAGCCCCAGGAAGATGTCGAGCAGGGACGTGCGCGACAGCACCAGCTGGAAGCCGTCGAGCGTCATCAGCAGGCCCGCGATGCCGGCCAGCACGATCGAGTGGAACAGCCGGTACGCGATCCGGATCAGGATCAGGATCATCAGGGTGCCGGCGATCGCCCCCGAGATCCGCCAGCCCAGCTCGTTGTTGCCGAACGCCTTCTCGCCGAGCGCGATCAGCCACTTGCCCAGCGGTGGGTGCACCACGTACGCGGGGCCGTTGGTCTTCTCGTCCCACTCCACGCCGTGCTGGAGCATGTCCCAGGCGTCGGTCGGGTAGTAGACCTCGTCGAAGATGTACCCCTTCGGCCGGCTCAGCCCGACCAGGCGCAGGATCGCCGCGATCGCCACGATCACCCCGGTGACCAGCCACGAGTACGGGTTCCACCACCGGTCCAGGGTCGCCAGCCGGCGGCGCACCGAGTCGGGCACACCCCCGGCGCCCGTGGCCGCCGTGGCGTCCGGTGGCTCGTCCGCAGGGATGTCTGCGCTGATCTCTGTCTCAGCTGTCGCCGAAGTCACCCCGCGATCGTAGGCTGCGGGACAAGTCCACGGCGCTCGGCGCCCGCGCGTCTTCATGTGATGGACTTCCCGGGTGGCGGAGATGGGTACGGGCCGGGTCGTGCTGGTCGGCGCGCCGCTGGGCAACGTCGGCGACGCGTCCACCAGGCTGCGCGAGGTGCTGGCGAGCGCGGACGTGGTCGCCGCGGAGGACACCCGTCGGCTGCTGCGCCTGGCCAGAGACCTGGACATCACCGTGGCCGGGCGGATCGTGTCGTATTTCGAGGGCAACGAGGAACGCCGTACCCCCGATCTGGTCACCGCCCTGCGCGACGGCGCGGTCGTCGCCGTCGTCACCGACGGCGGCATGCCCAGCGTCTCCGACCCGGGCTACCGCCTGGTCCGGGCCGCGCTGGACGCCGGCTTCCCGGTCACCGCCGCCCCCGGACCCAGCGCCGTGACCACCGCCCTGGCGCTCTCCGGGCTGCCCAGCGACCGGTTCTGCTTCGAGGGTTTCCTGCCGCGCAGCGGCTCGGGCCGCCGGTCCCGGCTGCGCGAGCTCGCCGCCGAGCCCCGCACGCTGGTCTTCTTCGAGGCGCCGCACCGGATCTCGGCGGCGCTGACCGACCTGGCGGGCGCGTTCGGCGCCGAGCGCGAGGCGGCGGTCTGCCGCGAGCTGACCAAGACCTACGAGGAGATCCGCCGCGGCCCGCTGGGCGAGCTGGCGGCCTGGTCGGCCGAGGCCGAACCGCGCGGGGAGATCACCGTGGTGGTGGCGGGGGCGCCCGCCGGGCCGGCCGAGCGGCCGGCCGACGAGGATCTGCGCGCGGCGGTCGTCGAGCGCGAGGCCGCGGGCGAGTCACGGCGCGACGCGATCCAGGCCGTGGCCGACATGTACGGGCTGCGCAAGCGCGACGTGTACGCGCTCGTGCACACCGTCAGTAAGTGACGTAGAGGAAACCGGCGAGCAGGACCAGCGGACCGGCCAGGCTGACCAGCAGCGCCCCACGTCGCGCGCGGGCCGTCTCCAGCCGCCGGGCCCCGGTCAGCGCGGCGATACCCAGGCCGCAGAGCAGCACCAGCACGAAGCTCAGCGCCCAGCGCAGGTGCACCAGCACGCCGGTGTCACCCACGTACGCCTGTCGGCTGTCACTGCTGACCATCCGGGCCGGCGCGCTCGTCCCGGGCGCCTGCCGGGCCGGCTCGATGCCGAACAGAGCCAGCCGGTCCACCCGGTAGGTGCCGTTCGCGGCGGTGAACTGGCCGGTGCAGCGCTGGCTGACCCCCGACCCGGTGCACCGGGTGACCGTCGCGGAACCCCGGTCGCCGTGCCCGACGGCCAGCCAGAACGGCTCGGCGCTGACCCAGGCGAAGAAGGCGGCGATCAGCCCGAGGGCGAGCAGCCCGAACAGACCGGCGGCGGGACGGCGAGGCTCCGGCGCGCGACGGCGGGCCCGCTGCCGGACCTCGGTGACCTTCTCGTGGGCCTCGGCCGGCGGTGCGGACAGCGCGCGGCGTTCCTCCTCGGCCTTCCAGAACGGGGACGTCTCGAGCAGCGCGGCGGTGCGCTCCTGGCGTACCCGGTCCTGCAGGGCCCGGTCGGCCCGGGCCGGATCGTGCCGGGTGCGGCCGAGCCGGGACAGCCCGGAGGCCGGCTGGCCGGGCACCGCGTTGCGGTCCAGGGCCACGGTGGGCCGGTTGCGGTCCGGCTCCGGCAGGACCATCACCTCGGGGGTTTCGGCCTGCGTCGGCTCCACCGGTACGGCGGCGAGCGCGTCGACGATCGTGGTCTCCCGCTCGGGCTCGGCGGGGCGGACCCGGTTGCGGGTGGCGTAGACGGTGCCTTCGCCGGTGGTGTTGAAGCGCTCGGCGTCCACCCGGTCGTGGTTCTGCTCGGTGGCCTTGTCACTCTCCGGGCGGGCGTCCCCGGCCTTGGCGGGGGTGGGCTGCTTCTGCTCGAGCGGCTTCGGCTGGGGTTGGGCGTGTCGCGGGGTTGCCGGCTCGCGGACCTCGGGCTCGGCGGTCGCCTGGCGGGGGGCTTCGCCGGTGAGGGCCGCGCGTACGTCCTCGGCGCCGGCCCGGTGGGCCTCGGCCTCGCCGGTGTGCTGGGCCGCCTGCGGCGGGTCCAGGGTCGGCGTCGCGGACGACGCAGCCGCGGCAGCGGTGGCCGGGGTGGTCCGCCGGCGCTGGGCGCGGGGATCGGCGGCGTCCTGGTCGTCGGCGCGCCACCAGGGAGAGGCGGGGTCCGCGTGCGACCACGGGCTGCCGTCGTCGCGGGATGTTTCCCCAGGCTGTGGCGCGTCACCCGTCATGACTCCCATTGGACTACGGCTTCCGGCGGCGATCAGGGAGATGTAGGGCGTGTCGGGACAAAAAGGGCGGCCCGCAGGCCGGCAGCCGAGGTCACTACGCTTGGTACCCATGAGTCACGTTCTCGCCGCGGTCGCCTGGCCCTACGCCAACGGCCCGCGCCACATCGGTCATGTCTCCGGCTTCGGGGTGCCCTCCGACGTTTTCAGCCGGTACATGCGGATGTCCGGGCACGACGTGCTCATGGTCTCGGGGACCGACGAGCACGGCACGCCGATCCAGGTCCAGGCCGACGCGGACGGGGTGACGCCCCGTGAGCTCGCCGACCGCTACAACCGGGTGATCGTCGAGGACCTGCACGGCCTCGGCCTGTCCTACGACCTGTTCACCCGGACCACCACCGGCAACCACTACGCCGTCGTGCAGGAGCTGTTCACCGGCCTGCACGCCAACGGCTACATCGTCGCCAAGACGACGCTGGGCGCGATCTCGCCGTCCACCGGCCGCACCCTGCCGGACCGCTACATCGAGGGCACCTGTCCGATCTGCGGTTACGAGAGCGCCCGCGGCGACCAGTGCGACAACTGCGGCAACCAGCTCGACCCGGAGCAGCTGATCAACCCCCGCTCCCGGATCAACGGCGAGACCCCGCAGTTCGTCGAGACCGAGCACTTCTTCCTCGACCTGCCGGCGTTCGCCCAGTCGCTGGGCAAGTGGCTGGACGCGCGGGAGGGCTGGCGCCCCAACGTGCTGAAGTTCTCCCGCAACCTGCTCGACGACCTGCAGCCGCGGGCGATCACCCGGGACCTCGAGTGGGGCATCCCGATCCCGCTCGACGGCTGGCGGGACCGCCCGGACAAGCGCATCTACGTGTGGTTCGACGCGGTCATCGGCTACCTGTCGGCGTCGATCGAGTGGGCCCGCCGGTCCGGTGACCCGGAGGCGTGGCGGCAGTGGTGGTCCGCCGACGCGCAGGGCAAGGACGCGCTCGGCTACTACTTCATGGGCAAGGACAACATCGTCTTCCACTCGGTGATCTGGCCGTCGCTGCTGCTCGGCTACTCGGGCGCGGGTGACAAGGGCGGCCGGCCCGGCTCGCTGGGCACGCTCAACCTGCCCACCGAGGTCGTCTCCAGCGAGTATCTGACGATGGAGGGCCGCAAGTTCTCCTCGTCGCGCAAGGTCGTCATCTACGTCCGCGACTTCCTGGAGCGCTACGACGCCGACGCCCTGCGCTATTTCATCGCGGCCGCCGGCCCGGAGTCCAACGACACCGACTTCACCTGGGCCGAGTTCGTCCGGCGCAACAACGACGAGCTGGTCGCCGGCTGGGGCAACCTGGTCAACCGGTCGATCTCGATGGCCGCGAAGAACTTCGGCGCCATCCCGCCGCTCGCCGACCCGCAGGAGGAGGACCTCACGCTGCTCGCTTCGGTGCGTGCGGGCTTCACCAGCGTCGGTGAGCTGATCGGCAAGCACCGGCAGAAGGCCGCGATCGGCGAGGCCATGCGCCTGGTCGCCGAGGCCAACAAGTACCTCTCCGACCAGGCGCCGTGGAAGCTCAAGGACGAGGCGTCCAAGCCGCGGATGGGCACCATCCTGGCCACCGCGTTGCAGGCCATCAGCGACCTGAACACGCTGCTGACCCCGTTCCTGCCGCACTCCGCGCAGAAGGTGCACGAGCTGCTCGGCGGCACCGGGGTGCACGCGCCGATGCCGTCCATCGTGGAGGTCGACGACCTCGACGGCGGCCCGGGCTATCCGGTCCTCACCGGCGACTACACGGTCGGCGCCCGGTGGGAGTCGGTGCCGCTGGTGGCCGGCACGCCGCTGGCCGCGCCGAAGCCGGTCTTCCGCAAGCTGGACCCCTCGGTGGTCGAGGAGGAGCTCGAGCGCCTGGGTTCCTGACCCTTTATCGGATTGATCAACCTTGTGGTTGTCGGGTACCTTCGGCGCGAGCCACGGGGGATACGCAAGCGTTTCATCGGTACGGCGGCGTTCTGACGCTGTCGCCGTACCGGTGACGCTTCTCCTTCGTGCGGTCTTCCCCTCGAAGGAGCTTGATGAACTCACGTCTCACGCGTCCGCTGCTGGCGTTCGCGATCAGCGGTGCCCTGGTGGCCGGTGGCAGTCTGGTCGGCGGGCCCGCCTCGGCCGAACCCGTTGCCCCGCAGCCGGGGTCGACGGACGCCGCGTCGGTGCAGGACGAGCCGACGCCGGACCCGACCGTTCCCGCGCCGGACCCGACGGACACCGTGGAGCCCGCGCCGGACCCGACCGACACCGTGGAGCCCGCGCCGGACCCGACGGACACTGTCGAGCCTGTGCCGGACCCGGCCGACACGGCCGCCCCGGTCGGCAAGTTCGCGCTCAACTCGCGGGCGCTGTGGATCGGTCAGTCGGTCAGCCTCACCCAGGGTGCGGTCACCGACGACACCACCCCCGCCGAGCAGGTCACCCGCACCGCCACCTGGGGTGACGGCACGTCGACCACGCTGGCGGCGGACACGGCGCAGTACACCCACAAGTACACCGCCAACGGCAAGTTCACGGTCACGGTGACCTACCAGGACGCCGCCGGCAACAGCAGCAAGGCCACGTCGACCGTCACCATCACGACGCCGGGCAAGTTCAAGTTCAGCAAGACCACCGTCTGGGCGCACGAGCCGTTCTCGGTCACCTTCTCCAACGTGCCCAACGGCACCACGAAGATCGTCTTCGACCAGGGCGACGGCTGGGTGGAGACGCTCACGGGCAAGAACCAGAGCGCCTGGCTCTACTACTACACCCGCAAGAACGGCAGCTACATCAAGGGATCCGTCACGTCGCGGGCGACCTTCTACAACAAGTACGGCGCCTCGTCGGCCATCGTGGTCGGCAAGGTCACGGTCAAGCAGGACGGCTGGAAGCCCACCACCACCGTCAAGAAGCCGAAGAACAGCAACCGGATCAAGAGCTGGAAGTACGCCACCGGTACGGCCAAGGACAAGGGCTCCGGCGTGTACCGCGTCGCGGTGTTCGCCTCCCGCCTGACCGGCAGCAAGTTCTACTGCTACAGCTCGAACAACACGTGGAAGCTGGTCAAGACCGACGCGCAGGCCGAGAAGTACTGCGTGGCGCACTACGTGAAGGCCAAGAAGGGCAAGTGGAGCCTGCGGCTCAAGGGCGTCGCCAAGGGCACCCTGTGGGTCGACGCGTCGACCCAGGACGTGTCCAGCAACTGGGGCAAGTTCGCCACGGTCAAGGCGAAGATCACCCGCAGCTGATGTGGAACGGGGCCGGCTGGGGCCGGCCCCGTTACAGCTGGTACGGCAACTCGGCGATGTGGTGATCGGTGAGCTCCCGCATCGGCGCCCACACCTCGTACACGCCGCGCTCGTAACAGCGCGCACCCACCGCGGCCACCGCGTCGGCGTCGGGCCGCACCAGCCGCAGCCGGGCCCAGCTGTCGTCGCGCTGCAACACCCAGCACGGGACATCGCGCCACAGCGCCTTCTCGGCCCGGCGGCTCAGCGTCGTCACCGGATAGCGGGCCGCGCGGGTCAGCGCCCGGGCCCGGAACTCCTCCGGCGGGTCGGCGATGGCCTGGTACTCGTGATCGTTGATCCGCCCGATCAGCCGGGCCGAGCCGGCGTCGGTGCACGGCACGTACTCGCGGTCCGGGCTCACCCCGGGCAGCCCCTCCAGCAGGTGCCGCCAGCGCGGGCCGGCCAGCCGCAACCAGCCGTGCTGCTCCGGCTGGTACGTGTAGAGCACCACCTCGTCGCCGGTGCCCGGGTAGGCCAGCAGCTGCGCGTTGGCCGGCAGCGGCAGGTCGGCGAAGTCCGCGGTGACGAACTCCGGGATCAGGTCGTCGGTGCTCGGCGTGAAACCGGTGCCCAGCACCATCGGGCCGATCCGCGAGTGGGCCGGCAGGGCGGACAGCCCCGGCTGGACGGCGCCCATCGGGATCTCGTAGTCGCTCGGGTCGACCGCGCGCCAGCGCAGCGCGTACGCCACCTGCGGGTCGCCGGCCCCGTCCGTGCGCAGCAACGCCAGCTCATCGGGCCGGCGCAGGTGGGCGATGTCGCACGCGCGGTAGCAGAAGCCGTACGGCATCCAGCCGGCCAGGTGACCGGCGAACTGGGCGGCGGACAGCACCTTGGTCATCCGGGTGCCGCGGCGTACGGCGGCCGTGGCGCGGATCCGCTGCAGCACCACGTCGTCGCGGTGACCGGCGGACTGGGCCATCGACTGCACCCGTTCCCAGGTCAGGTCGCGGCGCAGCGGAGCCGTCAGCGGCGGCTCGAGGGGGTCGGTACCGACGTCGGCGGCCTCACCGGTCACGGTCACCAGAGCAAACTAGGCCCGGCGGGTGTACTCAGGATGAACGCCGGGTTACCCGTGGTGCTGTGTGATCCTGGACAGCGATGAACAGTTCTCAGCCATCCGAATCGCGTAAAGCCCGGGCCGCCCGGCGCGCGGGTGAGTTCCCGCCCGCGCCGGAGCCACTGGCCGTTCCGGTCTTCGACAGCCACACCCATCTCGACATCACCGTGCACGAGGCCGGCGTGCCCGGCGGCTCCGGACCGGGCGGCTCCGGCACCGACGACCCGGTGCAGGCCCTGATCGACGCCGCCGCCAAGTCCGGTGTGGACCGGCTGCTGCAGGTCGGCGTCGACGTGGCGTCCTCGGTGTGGAGCGCCGCCCTGGCCGAGCGCAACCCGTCGGTGCTGGCCGCCGTCGCCCTGCACCCGAACGAGGCGCCGCGGCTGGCCGACCTCGACGAGGCACTGCGCGAGATCGAGGCCCTCGCCGCCCAGCCCCGGGTCCGCGGCCTCGGTGAGACCGGCCTGGACACCTTCCGCACCGGCGACGACGGCCGGGCCGCCCAGGAGCTCAGCTTCCGGGCCCACATCGCCATCGCCAAGCGGTACGCCAAACCGCTGATCATCCACGACCGCGAGGCCCACGCCGACGTGCTGCGCGTGCTGGACGAGGAAGGCGCCCCGGAGGTCGTGGTGCTGCACTGCTTCTCCGGCGACGCCGACTTCGCCGCCGAGTGCGTGCGCCGCGGCTACCTGCTCAGCTTCGCCGGGACGGTCACCTTCGCCAGCGCCGGTCACCTGCGCGAGGCGGCTGCCCTCACCCCGCCCGAGCAGCTGCTGGTCGAGACGGATGCGCCGTACCTGACGCCGGTGCCGTACCGGGGGCGGCCCAACGCCTCGTACCTGATCCCGCTCACCATGCGGGCCCTGGCCGGGACCACCGGCACCGACCTGGACGCGCTCTGCGCGGCCGTCTCGGCCAACGGGGAGCGCGCCTTCGGGCCGTGGCGCTGATCAGGCCAGCGGATAGGCAGCGCAGTCGAGCTGCTCGCCCAGCCCGCCGAGCACCTTCGCGAACGCCGTGGGCGCCGCCGCCAGCGGCCCCCGGGAGACGAACCGGACCGCCCAGCGGTGCCCCGGCGCCACGTTGAAGATGCGGTAGAGCACCAGCGAGCCGCGCTCGTGCGGCTCGACGCTGGTGACGCCGCGATACCACCATTCGCCCTGCTGGGCGATCGAACGGGCGGCGCGGTCGAGGGTCACCGTGATCGTGCTGCCCTCCAGCGTGACAGTGAACTCGTCGCCCCGGGCCGGCGTCGCGGAGCCGGTCGCAGCCAGCGGCGAACGCCCACCGGGCCGGGCGTCGAGCAGTACACCGGCGACGTCGTCCGGGGCGGCTTCCACCACGCCGCGCAGCTCGAGCAGCTCCGTCATGACCTCGTTCTACCGTGTCCGGCCGGTCACCGCTGCCCCGTGGCGTCCCGTCACTCCCCGGCGGCCGTAGGCTCTGACCTCATGGCTGACGCACTGCTCGGCCCGGCGGAGATCCGGGAGCTCGCCGCGCGCCTCGGCGTCGCGCCGACCAAGAAGCTCGGCCAGAACTTCGTGCACGACCCCAACACGGTCCGCCGGATCGTCGCCGCAGCCGCACTGACCAGCGACGACGTGGTCCTGGAGGTGGGACCCGGGCTGGGCTCGCTGACGCTGGGACTGCTCGGGACGGCCGCGCACGTGCACGCCGTCGAGCTCGACCCGGTGCTCGCCGCCGCGCTGCCGGCGACCGTGGCCGAACGGGCCGATGTCGCCAAACTGACCGTGCACCACGCCGACGCGTTACGGATCCGCGCGGCCGAACTGCTCCCCGCGCCGACGATGCTGGTGGCGAACCTGCCGTACAACGTGGCAGTGCCGGTCGTGCTGCACCTGCTGGCCGAGCTGCCGACCCTGCGCGGCGGCCTGGTGATGGTGCAGAAGGAGGTCGCGGACCGGCTGGTGGCCGGCCCCGGCTCGAAGGTGTACGGCGTCCCGTCAGTCAAACTCGCCTGGTACGCCGAGGCGCGCGCGGCCGGAAAGGTCCCGCCTGCGGTGTTCTGGCCGGTGCCGAACGTGGATTCCGGCCTGGTCGCGTTCGCGGCCCGCACCCCACCCGCCGGCGTGGACCGCCGGACGGTCTTCCAGGTGGTCGACGCGGCCTTCGCCCAGCGCCGCAAGACGCTGCGGGCCGCGCTGGCCGGCTGGGCCGGCGGCGCCGGCGAGGCCGAGAAGGTCCTGGTCACTGCTGGGGTCAGCCCGCAGGCCCGGGGCGAGTCACTCTCGGTGCAGCAGTTCGCCGCGATCGCGGCTGCCGCCACCGGCCCGGGGTACGGCGGTAAGCTCAGCGCGTCCGGCAGGCGGCACGAGGAGGTGGACTCATGACGGCGGAACCCACGGGCCACGTCATGTGGACCCCGGACCCGATCAGGCAGCGCGCGGCGAACTACACGGTCGAGGACGTGTTGGATCTGCCGGATGATGCTCCTCGAGTCGAGCTCAACGATGGAGTCATGGTCGTGGTCCCCTCACCGAGTCTCGCTCATCAGGACATCGGCAATTTGTTGTGGCTGTGGTTTCGTCGGCACGCACCTGCCGGGTACCGGGCAGGCACGGCGCTCGGCGTGGCGACGGGATTCAAGAACTCGCTTGAACCCGATGTTGTTCTGCTCCGCGAGCCAGTGGCGAACAGTCATTTCTTCGATGCTGCACAGGTTGCCATCGCTGTCGAGGTGGTGTCGCCCAGCACGAGAAAGCGTGATCGCATGCAGAAACCCGTCGAGTATGCCGCGGCGGGTGTCACACATTTCTGGCGGATCGAGCACGACCCGGTGCACGTCTTCGCCTATGACCTCGGCAAGAAGGGCTACGAGCTGGTCGCCGACTCAGCGGAGGAGCTGGTGCTGACGGCGCCGTTCGAGATTCGGCTGCCGATCGCGGACATCACTCCGTGACGGAGGCGTGGGGGCCGGACGACGACAAGCCCCGCCGGTTCGCCGGCCCGGTGAAGGTCCGCGTGCCCTCGAAGATCAACTTGCACCTCGGGGTCGGTCCGCTGCGCGCCGACGGGTTCCACGAGCTGAACACGGTCTATCACGCGATCAGCCTGTTCGACGAGCTGACCGCGCGCCGTGGCGACACCCTCGCGCTGACCATGGAAGGCGAGGGCGCCGGTGAGCTCGCTCTCGACGACAGCAACCTGATCATGCGGGCCGCCCGGGCGCTGGCCGCCAAGGCGCGCGTACCCGCGTATGCCCGGTTGCACCTGCGCAAGTCGATCCCGCTCGCCGGCGGCCTGGCCGGCGGCAGCGCCGACGCGGCCGCCACCCTGCTCGCCTGCGACCTGCTCTGGGGGACCGGCTACAGCAAGGACGAGCTGGCCGAGATCGGCGCCGAGCTCGGCTCGGACGTGCCGTTCCTGCTGCACGGCGGCACGGCCCTGGGCACCGGGCACGGCGAGACCGTCAGCCCGATCCTGGCCCGGCCGACCACCTGGCACTGGGTGGTCGCCATCGCCGACGGCGGCCTGTCCACCCCCGAGGTCTACCGCGAGCTCGACCGCCTGCGCGACAGCCCGTGGCCGCCCGCAGCCCTGGAGAGCGCGGACGAGCTGATGGGCGCCCTGCGCCAGCGCAAACCCGAGGTACTCGGCGCCGCGCTCGCCAACGATCTCCAGCCGGCCGCGTTGTCGCTGCGCCCGGCCCTGGCCGACGTGCTCAAGGCCGGCTACGACGCGGGCGCGGTCGCCGGCATCGTCTCCGGCTCCGGACCCACCTGTGTGTTCCTCGCCACCGACGGCACGCACGCCGAACGGGTCGCGGCCCGCCTCAACGAGGCCGGCGTGTGCCGCACCGCCCTCACCGCGCGGGGACCGATGCCGGGAGCCCGGGTAACCTAGAGGCATCGTGGCCAACATCATCAATCTGGACCGGGTGAACAAGGGCTACGGAGCCGCCGGTCAGCTGCTTACCGACGTTTCCCTGGGGCTGGACGACGACGCCCGGGTGGGCATCGTCGGCCTCAACGGGGCCGGCAAGTCCACCCTGCTGCGCATGCTCGCCAAGCTCGAGGAGCCGGACTCCGGCCGGGTCACGCACCGCCGTGACCTGCGCGTCGCCGCACTTCCGCAGACGCTGACGCTCGCCCCCGAGGCGACCGTCCGCGATGTCGTGCTGGGCACCGCCTGGCTCAGCGAGGGCATGGGCGCCGAGCACGAGTGGGCGGGCGACGCCGGCGTCCGGGAGATCCTCA
The DNA here is from genome assembly GCF_050955795.1 of Actinoplanes sp. CA-051413. NCBI lineage: Bacteria > Bacillati > Actinomycetota > Actinomycetes > Micromonosporales > Micromonosporaceae > Actinoplanes > Actinoplanes sp. CA-051413. Next base: position 9,188,309 of record NZ_CP192100.1, on the reverse strand, counting down.
CCGGTCTCGGCATGGGCCACCTCGGTCTGGAGAGCCCGGTCGGGCCGATGTCCGGTGGCGAACGCCGCCGGGTCGCACTGGCCGCCCTGCTGGTGCGCGAGTCCGACCTGCTCATCCTCGACGAGCCCACCAACCACCTGGACGTGGCCGGCGTCGACTGGCTGGCCCGCTACCTGCTCGGCCGGCGCGGCTCGCTCGTCGTGGTCACCCACGACCGGTGGTTCCTCGACGCCGTCTGCACCGCGACCTGGGAGGTCGTCGACGAGCAGGTCTACGCGTACGAGGGTGGCTACGCGGCCTGGACCCTGTCCCGGGCTGAGCGCCTGCGCGTTGCCGCCGCGGTCGAGTCCCGCCGGCAGAACCTGCTCCGCAAGGAGATCGCCTGGCTGCGCCGCGGCCCGCCGGCCCGCACCTCGAAGCCGCAGTTCCGGATCGACGCCGCGAACGCCCTGATCGCCGACGTGCCGCCGGTCCGCGACCAGGTGAGCCTGCAGCGGCTGGCCACCACCCGGCTCGGCAAGCAGGTCTACGACCTGGAGGACGTCACCCTGCACGCCGGCCCCAAGCCGATCTTCCAGAAGCTGACCTGGCAGGTCGGTCCGGGCGACCGGATCGCCATCCTGGGCGCCAACGGCGCCGGCAAGACCACCCTGCTGCGCCTGCTCGCCGGGCTCACCAAGCCCGGCGGCGGGCGGCTGGTCACCGGCTCGACGGTGAAGGCGGCCTTCCTCTCCCAGGAGCTGCGGGAGCTGCCCGGGCACCTGCGGCTGCTCGAAGCGGTCGAGGAGGTCGCCCGGCGCGTGCAGCTCGGCGACCGGGAGCTCTCCGCGGGCCAGCTCGCCGAGGTCTTCGGCTTCACCGACAAGCGCATCTGGACCCCGGTCAGCGACCTTTCCGGCGGCGAGCGGCGGCGCCTGCAACTGCTGCGGCTGCTGGCCACCGAGCCCAACGTGCTGCTGCTCGACGAGCCCACCAACGACCTCGACACCGACACGCTGGCGTCGCTGGAGGACCTGCTCGACTCCTGGCCGGGCACGATGATCGTCGCCAGCCACGACCGCTACCTGGTCGAACGCGTGACCGACACGGCGTACGGGATGTTCGGCGACGGCCGGCTGGTGCACCTGCCCGGCGGCATCGACGAATACCTGTCCCGGGCCGGCAACCCCGCGGCCCCGCCCGGCGAGCTGCTGACCGCCGGCGGCAAGGCCCCGGCGGCCACGTCCGGCATGTCGGCGGCCGAGCTGCGCACCGCCCGCAAGGACCTGTCCCGGCTCGAACGCCAGGTGGCCAAGCTCGACGAGCGCATCCTCAAGATCAACGAGAGCCTCGCCGTGCACGGCAGCGACTACGACAAGATCATGGAACTGGACGCCCAGCTCAAAGCCGTGCAGGAGGAACGCGGCCAGGTCGAGGAAGCCTGGCTCGAGCTCGCCGAACGCGTACCCGAGAGCTGACCCGCACCCCCGGGGCGACCATGATCCGGGGGTGCCCCTGCGCCGGCTCCGGCGATGCGCGAGAATCTCCTACGACACCACCCGACGTTGGAGACGGACACCATGGGACACAATCCGGTCAACCACCCGCTGCGGCCGATCTACCGCGCTCTGGGCGCGCTGACCGGGGCCTACCTGGTGCTGTTCGGCGTCCTCGGCGCCATCGTCACCGCCGATGAGGGCCTGTTCGGCAACGGCGAGGACCGCGTGCTCGGCCAGGAGACCAACCTCTTCTGGTCCCTGGTCTGCGTGCTCGTCGGCGCCATCGTGCTCATCGCCACCGTGATCGGCCGCAACTCCGACACCGTGATCGACAAGTACTTCGGCTGGGGCCTGCTCGTCATCGGCAGCTACGAGCTCGGGGCGATCCGCACCGACGCCAACTTCCTCAACTTCAGCATCTCCACGGTCGTCGTCACCTACCTGCTCGGCCTGGTGCTCATCATGGCGGCGTACTACAGCAAGGTCGCCCCGCCGGAGCAGGCCAGCCCGCCGCGCCAGGCCCGCGAACGCCAGTCGCAGTCCGCCTGACCGGTCACCGGGACCGCGTCGTCAGAGCCGGCTTCGCCTCCAGGTGGGAGAGCCCGTTCCAGGCCAGATTGACCAGATGGGCCGCCACCATCTCCTTCTTCGGCTTGCGGGCCTCGCGCCACCACTGACCCACCAGCGCCACCATGCCGACCAGCGCCTGCGAATACAGCTCGGCGAACTTCGGATCCAGCTCCCGCGCCTTGAACTCGGCCGCCAGAAGGTGCTCCACCTGGTGCGCGACATCATTCATGACGCTGGAGAAGTTGCCGCCCGGCGACAACACGGGTGACTCCCGCACCAGCACCTGAAAACCGTGCGGCTCCTGGTCGATGTAGTCCAGCAACGCCAGCGCCGCCTGCTCCAGCAACTCCCGCGCATCCCCGGCGGTCAACGCCCCCGTGATCCGGTCCAGCAGCGCCCGCACCTCCCGGTCGACGACCACGGCGTACAGGCCCTCCTTGCCGCCGAAGTGCTCGTAGACGACCGGCTTGGACACCTTCGCGCGGGCCGCGACCTCCTCGATCGACGTGGCATCGAAGCCGCGCTCGGCGAACAGCTGGCGGCCGATCGCGATCAACTGCTCACGCCGCTGCGCGGCCGGCATGCGAACCCGGGCAGTGCCCTTGGTGGACGCGGCGGCGGCGCGAGAGGCGCGCCGGGCGCGCGGCTCCTGGCCTGGCTCGCTCTGGTCTGTCACCCGGCCATCCTGTCAGCTTGCCCGAGGTGTCCATGGTCCCGCGCGGACGGCCGGCCATCGATGAGGCGCACGACAACTAGTCGGACGACTAGTAAGATATCGACATGCGCACACCTCTTGAGGAAGACCCGCGCGCCGGGGAGGCCCGGCGCCTGAGGGCCGGGAGCCGGATGTCGTTGGCCCAGCTCAGACAGCACTTCGGCGTCAGCCGCGACACCATGGCCACCTGGCTGCGGAACGAGCCCACTCCGGAATGGACCCGCCGGCCGCGCGCCCGGGACGACCTGCGCGCCCGGGCGGTCGTCATGCGGCAGGCCCGGGCGACAGTGCCGGAGATCGCCGAGGCGCTGTCCGTCGCCAAGTCCACGGCCTACCTCTGGGTCAGGCATCTGCCGCTCGACGAGACCAGCGAGCAGGCCCGGCAACGCCGCCGGGAGCATTCGCGCCGGGTCGCCGAGACGCGGTGGGAACCGCTGCGCAAGCAGCGCGACGCGGACCGGGCGGCGATCAACGCCGACGAGGCGAAGTGCGTCGACGAGCTTTCCGATCGGGAGGTCAGGCTGCTCGGCGCGGTGGCCTACTGGTGCGAGGGCACCAAAGCCAAGCCCTGGCAGCCGAACAGATGCCGGCTCACCTTCATCAACAGTGACCCCGTGCTGATCCGCTTGTTTCTGCGGTTCATCGAGTTGTGGGGTGAGGATCGGCAGGCGCTCAGATATCGCGTCAGCATCCACGAGTCCGCCGACGCGGAGGCGGCGGGCCGGTGGTGGGCCGACGTGGTCGGGGTGCCGTTCGAGATTTTCCGGCGTCCGACCCTGAAGACGCACAATCCGTCCACCGTGCGGCACAACGTCGGAGACCCTTATCGTGGCTGTCTGGTGGTGGACGTGCCCGACTCGCGCGCCCTCTACTGGAAGGTCGAAGGTCTGATGGGTGGGATCGCCGCCGCGATGGCCTCGATCGAAGAGGTTAAGATGTAGCCCGCGAACATGACCTCACGGTTATGTCCGCTTTGCCCTCCCGAGTCGTCTAAGGGCAGGACGTCACCCTTTGGTGGTGATTATAGGGGTTCGAATCCTCTCTCGGGAGCTCTTGTATCCGCGGTTGAGTCGGCGCCGCGTTCTGCACAGCCACTGCGATCAATGGAGTCCGCGTGAGCCAGGCCCGGAGCCGTACCGTTGTCGTTCTTGCCGCCGGCGAGGGCAAGCGGATGAAGTCCGCCACGCCGAAGATGTTGCATCCGCTGCTCGGGCGCACCCTGCTCGGTCACGTCCTGCACGCCGCCGAGGCCGCGCGCGCCTCCCGCACCGTCGTGGTTGTCGGGCACAAGGCCGACCAGGTCCGCGCGCACCTCACCGAGATCGCCCCCGGTGCCACCCCGGTCCTGCAGGCCGAGCAGAACGGCACCGGGCACGCCGTCCGGATCGCCCTGGATGCCATTCCCGAGGCCATCGGCACCGTGGTCGTGCTCAACGCCGATGTGCCGTTGCTGCGGCCCGGCACCGTCGAGGCGCTGGTCGCCGCGCACGAGTCGACGAGCCGGGGCGCCACCGTGCTTGCCGCCGAGGTTCCCGATCCGACCGGGCTGGGCCGGATCGTGCGGGACGACGCCGGCAACCTGGAGCGCATCGTGGAGGAGCGGGACGCTTCCGCCGAGGTGCGGGCCGTGCGCGAGGTCAACGCCGGCATCTACGCGTTCGACGCCGCGTTGCTGCGGGAAGCGCTGGGCAAGCTCTCCACCGACAACGATCAGGGTGAGGAGTATCTGACCGACGTGTTCGGGCTGCTCGCGGCCGTCGGGCACGCGGTGGGGGTGCATGTGGCCGCCGACGCGCTGGAGACCCTGGGGTGCAACGACCGGGCCGAGCTGGCGCGGCTGCGGGGGCTGCTGCGGGACCGGGTCAACACCGAGTGGATGCAGGCCGGGGTGTCGATCCTCGATCCGGCGACGACCTGGATCGACGTGACCGTCACCCTCGAGCCGGATGCCGTGGTGGATCAGAATTCGCAGTTGCAGGGTTCGACGACGGTGGCGACCGGCGCGGTGATCGGGCCGGACACGACGCTGATCGACACGGTGGTCGCGGCCGGGGCCACGGTGCTGCGGACGCATTCCATCGGCGCGCAGATCGGGCCGGATGCCACGGTGGGCCCGTTCTCGTTCCTGCGGCCGGGGACCCGGCTGGGCCGCAAGTCCAAGGTCGGCGGTTTCGTCGAGACGAAGAACGCCGAGCTGGGCGCCGGGGCCAAGGTGCCGCACCTGACGTACGTGGGTGACGCGACGATCGGCCCGAAGGCGAACATCGGGGCGGGCACGATCTTCGCCAACTACGACGGCGTCAACAAGCATCACACCACCGTGGGCGAGGCCGCTTTTGTCGGCAGCGACACCGTGCTGATCGCTCCCGTGGAGATCGGGCCGGGTGCTTATGTGGCCGCCGGCAGCGCGGTCGCCAAGGACGTGCCGGCGGGCAATCTGGGGGTCACCCGGGCGCCGCAGCGCAACGTCGAGGGGTGGGTGGCGCGCAAGCGGCCGGGCACCGTTTCGGCCGAGGCTGCGGATCGGGCCGGGAAGCCGGAGACTGAGGACACCGGGGCGTAACCGGCGCAAGCTGGGGTGAGGCATCCCACGACCGGGCCGCCGTTCGTGGCGCCGGTCCGGCCGCGGGTGATACTTCAGGTGACAACCCCCTCGATTGCACGGGAGCGGACGAGCCGATGGGCAGCATCGTCGCGGAGAACCGTAAGAGTTTGATGCTTTTCTCCGGCCGGGGCTTCCCGGAGCTGGCGGAGGAGATCGGGCAGGTGCTCGGCGTCGCGCCGACCCGTTCCGACTCGTACGAGTTCGCCAACGGGGAGATCTTCGTCCGGTTCAAGGACTCGGTGCGCGGCTCGGACGCGTTCGTGGTGCAGTCGATGACCGAGGGCATCAACACCTGGGTCATGGAAACGCTGATCATGGTCGACGCGTTGAAGCGTGGGTCGGCGAAGCGGATCACGGTCGTGCTGCCGTTCTATCCGTATTCGCGGCAGGACAAGAAGCACCGCGGCCGGGAGCCGATCTCCGCGCGGCTGATCGCCGACCTGCTGAAGACCGCGGGGGCCAACCGGATCCTCACCGTTGACCTGCACACCGCGCAGATCCAGGGTTTCTTCGACGGCCCGGTGGACCACCTGTTCGCGATGGACATCCTCGCCGAGCACATCATCAAGAAGTTCGAGGGCCGGCCGATGACGGTCGTGGCCCCGGACTCGGGCCGGGTGCGGGTGGCGGAGCGGTGGACGGACCGGCTGGGCGGCTGTCCGCTGGCGTTCATCCACAAGACGCGGGACCCGTTGAAGCCGAACCAGGTGGTGGCCAACCGGGTGGTCGGCGAGGTCGAGGGCCGGGTGTGCCTCATCGTCGACGACATGATCGACACCGGTGGCACGATCACGAAGGCCGCGGACATCCTGTTCGACTCGGGGGCCGCCGATGTGATCGTGGCCTCGACGCACGCGTTGCTGTCGGATCCGGCGACCGAGCGGTTGAAGAACAGCCAGATCAGTGAGCTCGTGGTGACCAACACGCTGCCGTTGCCGGCCGAGAAGCAGCTCGACAAGATCACCGTGTTGTCGATCGCGCCGCTGCTGGCCCGGGCGATCCGGGAGGTCTTCGATGACGGCTCCGTCACCACTTTGTTCGGTGGGCTGAGCTGACGGCTCGTGCCGGCCGGCGTCCGGTTTGTGGCGGGAAGTGGCTTGATCGGCGATGCAAGTTGCATTCGTGCGGGTGAAATTTCCGCAGGGAGAGTGATCCGGCGGGACCCGCCGGTCCGCCCGTAGCAGTGGCAGGTAAGCTGGTGCGGTTGCCACGGCGAGGGTGCCACGCGGTCTGCTGCAGTTTGCAGAGTTCGCTTGAGGCACCGTGATCGACGCGGTGCTCCGGGCCCGTGCCCGTGCGCCCCTTCGCCGAGCGCCGATTGCCCGCAGCCCGCCGACTTCTCACGCCGCCCGTTCCAACGTTTTCAGGAGTATCCCCGTGTCCGAGGTAAAGATCAGCGCCGAGCCCCGTACCGAGTTCGGCAAGGGTGGTGCCCGCCGCACGCGCCGGGCCGGCCTGGTGCCCGCCGTGCTGTACGGACACGGCGAAGCCCCCGTCCACATCGCGCTTCCCGCCCGTGAGTTCGCCGCCGCGATCCGCCACGGTGGCCTCAACCAGGTCTTCACCATCGACGTCGTCGGTGGCACGGGCGCGACGCTGGCCCTGCCGAAGGCGATCCAGCGTGACCCGATCAAGGAGACGTACGAGCACGTCGACCTGATCATCGTCAAGCGTGGCGAGAAGGTCCAGGTCGACGTCCCGGTGACGCTGGTCGGCGAGGCCGCCCGCAACACGCTGATCGTCAACGAGTCCAACACCCTGGCGGTCACCGCCGAGGCGATGCACCTGCCCAGCGGCTTCGAGGTCTCGATCGAGGGCCTGGAGGCCGGTTCGCAGGTCACCGCGGGCGACGTGACGCTGCCCGAGGGCACCGAGCTGGCCGTCGACGCCGACTTCGTGCTGGCGATGGTGACCGCGGCGCAGACCGCCGAGCAGCTCGAGGGTGACTCCGCCGACGCCGGTGAGGCCGAGGCCGCCGGAGCCGAGGCGTCGTCCGAGGAAGCTGCCTCCTGAGCCAGCACCACCCGAGAACCGCGATCTGCAGGGAAAGTGCCGTCGGCACTTTCCCTGTTGTCGTAAGGAGAGGTTGATGACCGAGGACGCACCCTGGCTGGTGGTCGGCCTGGGCAATCCCGGCCGGGAGTACGCGGGCAACCGGCACAACGTCGGTTTCATGGTGGCCGACCTGCTGGCCTCGCGGGTGGGCGGCAAGTTCGGCCGGCCCAAGCGTGCGGTGGCCGAGGTGGCGGAGGGCCGGCTGGGTTTCGGCGGCCCGAAGCTGATCCTGGCCAAGCCGTTGACCTTCATGAATCTGTCGGGGGCGCCGGTGGTGGCGCTGGCCCAGTTCTTCAAGGTGCCGGTGGACAACATCGTGGCCGTGCACGACGAGCTGGACGTGCCGTACGGGCAGGTGCGGGTGAAGCGTGGCGGCGGTGAGGGTGGTCACAACGGGCTGCGTTCGATGTCGAAGTCGCTGGGCACCAAGGAGTACGCCCGGGTCCGGTTCGGCATCGGCCGGCCGCCGGGGCGCCAGGATCCCGCGGACTATGTGCTGTCGGATTTCGCCGGTGCGGAGCGCAAAGAGCTGGAGTTCCTGGTCGATCGAGGGGCCGATGTGGTGGAGGCCGTGGTGCTCGAGGGTGTCGAGTGGGCGCAGAACAAATACCACGGAAGCTGAAGGGATACGGCCAGAACGGACAGATCCATTAGACTGTTTTGTCCGTCTATCGGTCCCGTGACGCCTCCCCCGGTTAGCGCGTTGGTCACGTAGCGCACCCAAACGGTGTGCGGACACCACGCGGTACGGGGGAGGTTCGGGTGCGGCAGGAACTCTCCGAGAGCCACGAGGCGACATTGGGTGAGCCGACGGTGGTACTGCCGACGGTGCAGCGCCGTGACGTGGTCCCGTCGGAGCCGCCGGAGCACTACGGTCCGGCCAACCATCCGCCCGGCAACCACGGCCCCCGCCCGCACCGGCCGTCGCCGTATCGGGCCCGCAACAGCAAGATCCCGTCGCCGGCCCGATCGACCGGTGACGACGCCGGTGAGGACGTGGCCGACAACGCGCCGCCGCTGGCCGGGGCCGGTGGCCGGGTTCCCGCCGGCCGGGCCCGCAACCGGGCCGTCGAGCGGCACTGGTCGGCCGAGCCGAACCGCTCGGCCGCGGCCCGCCCCGCGAACCGGCCGTTCGTGCGGGTCCGGGGGCGGCATGCGGCGATGTCGCGGCGCCAGCGCTGGGAGCGGCAGTACGTACGCGCCCTGGTCCTGTGTGACCTGCTGGCCGGCATCGCGGCGGGCGCGGTGACCTTCGGGCTGCGCTTCGGTGACGAGGTGACCACCTACAACCGGTCGTACCTGTGGCTGTCGGCGTTGCTGCCGCTGGCCCTGCTGGCGGTGCTGGTGGTGAGCCGGGCGTACGAGCGCCGCTTCCTGTTCGTCGGCACGGACGAGTACCAGCGGGTGTTCCGGGGCGGGGTCGGCCTGATCGCGGGTGTGGCCGTCGTGTCGTACGCGCTCGATCTTGATCTGGCCCGGTCCTACGTCCTGGCCGCGCTGCCCACCGCGATGGTCTCCGCCGTGGTCCTGCGTTTCGCCCTGCGCAAGCGGCTGCACATCGCCCGGTCCCGCGGCGAGCGGCTGCGCCGGGTGATCGTGGTCGGCCACGAGCTGTCGGTCATCGGCATCACCCGGCAGTTGCGCCGGGAGCGGTACCACGGGCTGGAGGTGGTCGGCGCGTGCCTGCCGCCGGACCACGACGGGGTCATCGACCTGCCGGTCTTCGGCACGTTCGACGATGTCGCGACCGCGGTCGACGCCGCCGACGCGGACACCGTGGTGGTGCTGAGCTGCCCGGAGCTGGACGGTGCGGCGCTGCGCCGGCTGGCCTGGCGCCTGGAGCGCGACGAGGTCGACCTGGTGGTGGCGAGCGCGCTCATCGACGTGGCCGGGGCGCGCACCACGATCCGGCCGTTCGACGGGCTGCCGATGCTGCACGTCGAGCACCCGCGGCTGCACGGTGGCGCGCGGATCGTCAAGGACCTCGTGGACCGGGTCGGGGCCCTGGCCCTGCTCGTTCTCTTCGGTCCGCTGCTGCTGGCCGTCGCACTCTGCGTCCGGGTGACCTCACGCGGCCCGGTACTCTTTCGTCAGGTGCGGGTCGGGCGTGACGGGTCCGAGTTCCGCATCTTCAAGTTCCGCAGCATGTACGTCGACGCCGAGGCCCGGCTGGCCGAGCTCCGGCATCTCAACGAGCACGACGGTGTGCTCTTCAAAATGCGCGACGACCCGCGCGTGACCCCGGTCGGCCGGTGGTTGCGGAGGCTGTCCCTGGACGAGCTGCCGCAGCTGCTGAACGTGATCGCCGGGCAGATGTCGCTGGTCGGGCCGCGACCGCCGCTGCCGTCCGAGGTTGCCGTCTACGCCGACGACGTGCGCCGCCGTCTTGCCGTCAAGCCCGGCATGACGGGCCTGTGGCAGGTTTCCGGACGATCGGACCTGTCGTGGGAGGAGACGGTACGGCTGGACCTTCGCTATGTGGAGAACTGGTCTCTCAGCTTGGACCTGGTGATCCTTTTGCGCACCATGACGGCCGTGGTCCGGTCGTCAGGGGCCTACTGAACGGACAGGGAGCGGTTGGATGAGCGAGCAGACAGGGACGTCGGCGCGCATAGCCGGTCAGCGGGAGCCCGCCGGTGACGGTGGCACGCCGCCGGTCATCGACGCCGCGTTCGCGCGCTGGCTGGCGGATCGGGCCGGCCAGGTGCTGCTCCAGGTCCGCGAGGAAGTCGGGTACGCGGACGGCAAGCTGCTCAAGGCCGCCGGTGACAAGGCCGCGCACGACCTGTTGCGGGCCGAGCTCGCCCGGTGGCGTCCGGCGGATGCCGTGCTCTCGGAGGAGGACGACCACTCCCGCGTGGCGTGGGCGGACGACCGGCACGACGCCGTACGCCCGGACCGCCTGGACGCCTCCCGGGTCTGGATCATCGACCCGCTGGACGGCACCCGCGAGTTCTCCGAGGAGGGCCGCACCGACTGGGCCGTGCACGTGGCGCTCTGGACCGCCGACTGCTCCCGGCCCAGCTGCCTGGCCGCCGGCGCGGTCGCGATGCCGGCCCAGCACCGGACGTTCGCCACCGACCAGCCGCCCGCGTACCCGCCGCTGCCGCTGGCCGCCGCGACCGGGGGACCGATCCGGATCGCCGCCAGCCGCACCCGCCCGCCGGCGTTCGTCACCGCCCTGGCCGAGGACATCGGCGCCGAGCTGGTCCCGATGGGATCGGCCGGGGTCAAGATCGCCGCAGTGATCAACGGGGACGCCGATGCCTATGTGCACGCCGGCGGCCAGTACGAGTGGGACAGTGCCGCCCCGGTGGCTGTGGCGTCGGCCACTGGACTGCATGCTTCCCGTATCGACGGAACTGCGCTGAAATACAACCAGGCCGATCCGAAGTTGCCGGATCTGGTGGTCTGTCGCAAGGACCTTGCGCCCCGTCTGCTCGCAGCGTTGCAGCGACACCTCCCATAATCCCTCCCGGATGAATTCGGCCGACACCGGAAAGGTCTGGAACCCATGAGCCAGACGAAGCCCTATCGCGTCTCGCATCTCGACGCTCTCGAGGCCGAGAGCATCTTCGTCATGCGTGAGGTCATGGCCGAGTTCGAGCGGCCGGTGCTGCTCTTCTCCGGCGGCAAGGACTCGATCGTGATGTTGCGCCTCGCGGAGAAGGCGTTCGCGCCCGCGCGCATCCCGTTCCCGGTCATGCACGTCGACACCGGTCACAACTTCCCCGAGGTGCTGGAGTACCGCGACACCCGGGTCGGCGAGCTGGGTCTCAACCTGGTGATCGCCAGCGTGCAGGAGGCCATCGACTCCGGCCTGGTGCGCGAGCTGCCGGACGGCACCCGCAACCGGATCCAGACCCCGGTGCTGCTGGCCGCGGTGGAGAAGTACCGCTTCGACGCGCTCTTCGGCGGCGCCCGCCGCGACGAGGAGAAGGCCCGGGCCAAGGAGCGGATGTTCAGCTTCCGCGACGAGTTCGGCCAGTGGGACCCGAAGAACCAGCGGCCCGAGCTGTGGTCGCTCTACAACGGCCGGCACCACCCCGGCGAGTCGATCCGGGTGTTCCCGCTGTCCAACTGGACCGAGCTGGACGTCTGGCACTACATCGCCAAGGAGCGCATCGCGCTGCCGAGCATCTACTACGCCCACGACCGTGAGGTCGTCGAGCGCGCGGGGATGTTCTACGCGGTCAACGAGTTCATCGTGCCCCGGGACGGCGAGACGGTCGAGACCCGCCGGGTGCGCTACCGCACCGTCGGCGACGCGTCGCAGACCGCCGCCGTGCTGTCCGAGGCCGACACGGTCGACAAGGTCATCGACGAGGTCGCGGCGACCCGGATCACCGAACGCGGTGCCACCCGGGGCGACGACAAGGTCAGCGAGGCCGCGATGGAAGACCGCAAGCGGGAAGGCTACTTCTGATGAGTCAGGCAGTTCTGGAGCCCGACGAGGCGACGGCCCGTCCGATGGACCTGCTGCGGTTCGCCACCGCGGGCAGTGTGGACGACGGCAAGTCGACGCTGATCGGCCGGCTGCTCTACGACACCAAGACCATCTTCGCCGACCAGCTCGAGGCGGTCGAGGCGGTCAGCGCCGCGCGCGGTGATGAATACACCAACCTGGCGCTGCTCACCGACGGCCTGCGCGCCGAGCGGGAGCAGGGCATCACCATCGACGTGGCGTACCGCTACTTCGCGACGCCGCGGCGCAAGTTCATCATCGCCGACACCCCCGGGCACATCCAGTACACCCGCAACATGGTCACCGGCGCCTCGACGGCCGACCTGGCGCTGATCCTGGTGGACGCGCGCAAGGGCCTGGTCGAGCAGTCCCGCCGGCACGCGTTCCTGACCAGCCTGCTGCGGGTGCCGCACCTGGTGCTCTGCGTCAACAAGATGGACCTGGTCGACTGGGACCGTGGTGTCTACGAGAAGATCGCCGACGAGTTCACCTCGTTCGCGGCCAAGCTCGACGCGCCGGACCTGACGGTCATCCCGATCTCGGCGCTGGAGGGCGACAACATCGCCTCCCGCTCGGAGAAGAGCCCCTGGTACGAAGGCCCGTCGCTGCTGCACCACCTGGAGCACGTGCACATCGCCTCGGACCGCAACCTGGTCGACGTGCGGTTCCCGGTGCAGTACGTGATCCGGCCGCAGTCCAAGGACATCACCGACTACCGCGGGTACGCCGGCCAGGTCGCCTCGGGCGTGCTCAAGCCGGGCGACGAGGTGATGGTGCTGCCGTCCGGCATGACCAGCACGATCGCCGCCATCGACACCGCGGACGGTCCGGTCGACGAGGCGTTCCCGCCGATGTCGGTGACGGTCCGGCTGACCGACGAGATCGACATCTCCCGGGGCGACATGATCTGCCGGCCGCACAACGCGCCGACGGTCGCCCAGGACGTCGAGGCGATGATCTGCTGGATGGACGAGACGGCCCCGCTGCGGGTCGGTGCGAAATACACGATCAAGCACACCACCCGTACGGCCCGCGCGGTGGTCCGTGGCCTGCAGTACCGCCTCGACGTGAACACGTTGCACCGCGACGAGAACGCGCCGCAGCTGGGCCTGAACGAGATCGGCCGGGTCAAGCTGCGCACCACGGTGCCGCTGCTCGCCGACGAGTACCGCCGTAACCGCACCACCGGTGGCTTCATCCTGATCGACGAGTCGAGCAACCGTACGGTGGGCGCCGGCATGATCATCGAGGCCCAGTAGCGGACGACGGTGCACGCCCCGGCCCGCGTACGGAAAGGGCGGGACGGGGCGGTTTGCATCGTTGTATAGTCCGGGCGCAGCCGGGCGATGAGAGTGGGCGAGGCCGGTGCCTCCGGGTCTGAAGGACGTGGCCGCACAAGCAGGCGTGTCGATCAAGACCGTCTCCAATGTGGTCAACGGCTACGTGCACGTCGCCCCGGAGACCCGAGCCCGGGTGCAGCAGGCCATCGACGCCCTGGGCTACAAGCCGAACATGGCGGCCCGGCAGCTGCGCAGCGGCCGGTCCGGGGTGATCGCGCTGGCCGTGCCCGAGCTGCAGTCGCCGTACTTCGCCGAGCTGGCCGGGCGGATCGTGCACGCGGCGGAGCGCCGGTCCTGGACCGTGCTGATCGACCAGACCGACGGGCACGCCGAGCGGGAGCGCAACCTGGTCGCCGGGCTGCGGCGGCACGCGATCGACGGCCTGATCTTCAGCCCGCTGGCCCTGGCCGGTGAGGAGCTGGCGCGCGGCGGTGACGAGACCCCGATGGTGCTGCTCGGTGAGCGGGTGTCGCACGGCCCGGCCGACCATGTCGCGATCGACAACACCGCCGCCGCGGCCGACGCGACGCGGCACCTGGCCGGGTCGGGGCGCCGGCGCATCGCGGCGATCGGGGCGCAGGACTTCCCGTCGGCGGTGACCGCGCAGCAGCGGCTCGCCGGTTATCGCGCGGCGCTGGAGCAGGCCGGGCTGCCCGCCGATCCGGCGCTGGTCGCCGAGGTGGAGAGCTTCCACCGCGCCGACGGTGCCGCCGCGATGACCCGGCTGCTGGACGGCCCGCGGCCGCCCGACGCGGTGTTCTGCTTCAACGACCTGCTTGCCCTCGGGGCCATCCGCACGCTGCTGGAGCGGGGTCGGTCGGTGCCCGGCGACGTGGCGGTGATCGGCTTCGACGACATCGAGGACGGCCGGTTCAGCACGCCGACCCTGAGCACCATCGCCCCGGACCTCGGCCGGATCGCCGAGCTCGCCGTGGACCTGCTCGCCGAGCGCCTCGGCGAGGGTGCGGCCGCCGCGGGCCCGCCGCGTGAGCTCCGGGTGAGCCACCGGCTGGTTGCCCGGGAGAGCACCGTAGGGCGAGACTCCCGCTAAGCACCACAAATCGCATCGTCCCAGGTAACGACCGTGTGACGACCTCTTTACAACGTTGGTTCCAACGTTGTAAACAGTGTGAGGCGGCACACAAGACCTGCGGACAGGAGCGCTACGTGGACAAGGCTCGGCTGACCCTCGACCCCGCCTTCGCCATCGGTGCGGTGGACCGGCGGCTCTTCGGCTCGTTCGTCGAGCACATGGGTCGCTGCGTCTACACCGGCATCTTCGAGCCCGGCCACCCCGCCGCGGACGCCGACGGGCTGCGCACCGACGTGCTCGAGCTGGTCCGCGAGCTGGGCGTCACGCTGGTGCGCTACCCGGGCGGCAACTTCGTCTCCAACTACCGCTGGGAGGACGGGGTGGGCCCGGTCGGCGACCGGCCGCGGCGCCTGGATCTGGCCTGGCGGTCGCTGGAGAGCAACGCGTTCGGGCTCAACGAGTTCATGCGCTGGGCCGAGCTGGCCGGGGTCGAGCCGATGATGGCGGTCAACCTGGGCACCCGCGGCATCGCCGAGGCCGCCGAGCTGGTCGAGTACTGCAACCTCCCGGACGGCACCGCGGCCGCCGACCTGCGCCGCAAGCACGGCGTGGCCCGCCCGCACGACATCCGGCTCTGGTGCCTGGGCAACGAGATGGACGGGCCCTGGCAGATCGGCCACCTGACCGCGCTGGAGTACGGCCGCCTCGCCGCCCGGGCCGGGCACGCCATGAAGCGGGTCGACCCCACCATCCAGCTCGTGGCCGCCGGCAGCTCCAAGGCGGACATGCCGACCTTCGCCGCGTGGGAAGCCACCGTGCTGGAGCAGACCTACGACCACGTCGACTACCTGTCGCTGCACAG
The DNA here is from genome assembly GCF_050955795.1 of Actinoplanes sp. CA-051413. Classification (NCBI taxonomy): domain Bacteria; kingdom Bacillati; phylum Actinomycetota; class Actinomycetes; order Micromonosporales; family Micromonosporaceae; genus Actinoplanes; species Actinoplanes sp. CA-051413. The sequence continues at coordinate 9,173,186 of NZ_CP192100.1, read as the reverse complement.
CTACTACGACCCGGAGAGCCAGGACGAGGCGAGCTTCCGGGCCGCCGCCGTCAACCTCGACGGTTTCATCGACGACATCGTCGCCACGGCCGACCACGTACGGGCCAAGCTTCGCCGGCAGAAGCGGATCAACCTGGCCCTCGACGAGTGGAACGTCTGGTACCAGTCCCGTTTCACCGAGCCGGAGGACCGGCCGATCGAGGACACCCCGGCGCTCATCGAGGACGACTACACCGTCACCGACGCGATGGTCGTGGGCAACCTGCTGATCAGCATGCTGCGCCACGCCGACCGGGTCACCGTCGGCGCGCAGGCCCAGCTGGTCAACATCATCGCGCCGATCCGGACCACGCCCGGCGGCCCCGCCTGGCGGCAGACCATCTACCACCCGTTCGCCCACACCGCCCGGCTCGCCCACGGCACCGTGCTGCGGGCGGGCGTGCAGTCACCGACCATGTCCACCGGCCGCTACGGCGACGTACCGGCGGTGGACGCGGTCGCCACCCTCGACGAGCGCACCGGCCGGCTCGCCGTCTTCGCCGTCAACCGCGGCACCGAAGCTGTCCCGCTGGACATCGACCTGCGGGCTTTTCCCGGACTGCGCCCGGGACAGTGGATCCGGCTCGCCGAGGACGACCCGTCCATCGGCAACACCGCCGCTGCTCCTGATCGCGTCCGTCCCCGTACCGAAGAAATGCCTGCCCTCGACGGTGGCCGCGCCACCGTCCTGCTTCCCCCTGTCTCCTGGCACGCCCTGAGCTTCACCCCCGAGGAGAAACCGTGAAACCACATCTCACCCGCCGCGGCCTGCTCGGGCTCGGCGTAGGCGCCGGCGGCGCCGTCATGCTCGGCGCCTGCGGTGACGACGGACCCAATCCCGTCGTCGGCGGTGGTGGCGAGAACGCCCAGCCCGCGGCCACCAACTACACCGGTCCCAACGTCGCGCTGACCTTCTGGAACGGCTTCACCGGCGGCGACGGCCCGGTGATGAAGTCGCTGGTGGACAAGTTCAACAGCGCGAACCCCAACATCAAGGTCACGATGAACGTGTACGAGTGGGCCGACTACTACCAGAAGGTCCCCGCCGCCGTGTCCACCGGCAACGGCCCGGACCTGGGCATCATGCACGTCGACCAGGTCGCCACCAACGCCGCCCGTGGCGTGATCCTGGCGCTGGACGACCTGGCCAAGTCGCTCCAGCTCAACGAGAGCGACTTCTCGCCGCCGGTGTGGCAGGCCGCGGTCTACAACGGCAAGCGCTACGCCATCCCGCTGGACGTGCACCCGCTCGGCATGTTCTGGAACAAGAAGGTCCTGCAGGCGGCCGGGCTGGACCCGGAGAAGCCGCCGACCAACAACGAGGAGTACATGGCGGCCCTGGACAAGCTCAAGTCCAAGGGCGTCCAGGGGCACTGGGCCACCCCGTTCCCGTTCACCGGCACGCTCCAGTTCGAGGCGCTGACCTGGCAGTTCGGCGGCCAGCTGTTCGACGAGAAGGCGACCAAGCCGCTGTTCGCCGAGCAGCCCGGCGTGCAGGCGCTGACCTGGCTCACCGGCCTGGTCAAGAACGGCTACAGCCCGAAGAACGTGGCCCAGGACGCCGACCTGATCGCCCTGCAGAACGGCAAGGCCGCGTTCAACTGGAACGGCATCTGGACGATCAACACGCTGCGCGGGGTCAAGGGCATGGAGTGGGGCGTCTCGGCGCTGCCGCAGATCGGCACCCAGCCCGCCGCGTGGGCCGGCTCGCACCAGTTCGTGCAGTTCAAGCAGCGCACCCAGGACGCCAACAAGCTGCAGGCCGGCAAGGTCTTCATCAACTACATCAGCCAGCAGTCGCTGGAGTGGGCCAAGGGCGGCCAGGTGCCGGCCCGCAAGGAGATCCGCGACAGCCCCGACTTCGCGGCGCTCAAGGAGCAGGCGGCGATCGGCACCCAGATCGACAACCTGCACTTCCCGCCGTCGGTGCCGGGCATCCCGGACGCCCTGGCCACCGTGGACACCGCGGTCAACGAGGCGATCCTGCTGCGCAAGGAGCCGGGCAAGGCGCTGGCCGACGCGGCCGCCAAGGCCAACCAGATCCTCGAGCAGAACCGCAAGAAGTACGGCGGCTGACCACCATGGTGGACGTGCTGGAGACGGCCACCACCTCGACCTCGGCGCCCGCGAACCGGGCGCCGAGGCGGGGGTCGGGCGTCACCCCATACCTGTACCTGCTGCCCTACGCGCTGCTGTTCACGACCTTCACGCTCGTGCCGGCCGGCTACGGGCTCTGGATCAGCCTGCACGAGTGGGACTACCTGCTGCCCGGCAAGCCCTTCGTCGGGCTGGACAACTACCAGGCGCTGTTCGACAGCGCGTCGCCGGTGTTCGACTTCTTCTGGCAGAGCATGCAGGCCACCGCGATCTTCACGGTGTTCAGCGTGCCGCTGCTGGTCACCGTGCCGCTGGCGATCGCGCTGCTGCTGAACCGCTCGTTCAAGGGCCGCACCTTCTTCCGGGCGGTGTACTTCGCGCCGTACGTGCTGGGTGTGGCGGTCATCGGCGTGCTGTGGCGCTTCCTGCTCGACCCGAACCTGGGCGCGATCAACGCCATGCTGGGCGCCATCGGTTTGCCCGGCGACACGGCCTGGACCACCGGCCTGCCCTGGGCGTGGATCTCACTGGTCGGCGTGACCGTGTGGTGGACGCTGGGGTTCAACGCCGTCATCTACCTCGCCGGGCTGCAGGACATCCCGCGGGAGCTCTACGACGCGGCCAAGGTGGACGGCGCCGGCCGCTGGGCCGAGTTCCGCCACGTGACCCTGCCCGGGCTGCGGCCGGTGCTGCTGTTCATCGTGATCAACACGATCCTGGCCTCCAGCAACATGTTCGGCCAGGCGTACCTGATCACCCAGGGCGCGCCGGGTGTCGAGACCCGCACGGCGATCATGTACATCGCCGAGGAGGGCCTGCGCAGCTACCGGATGGGCAGCGCGGCCGCGATGAGCTACCTGCTGACCCTGGGCCTGCTGCTGGTCAGCATGATCACTTTCCGCCTGTTCCGGGAGAAGGACTGAGCCATGGGCCGAATCCGCGGTATCGCCTGGTACACCCTGCTGGGCCTGCTCAGCCTGGTCTTCATCGCCCCGATCGTGTGGATGCTGACCACCTCGTTCAAGAGCGCTGACGAGGCCACCCGGGTGCCGCCCACGATCCTGCCGGCGGAACCGACGACCAGCGCGTACGACACGTTGTTCACCGGCGACTCGCAGACGCCCGTGCTGCGCTGGTTCCTCAACAGCCTGCTCGCCGCGAGCGGACAGGCGCTGCTGGTGCTCGTGGTCGCGTCGATGGCCGCCTACGCGCTGGCCCGGATGGAGTTCCGCGGCAAGAAGATCGTCTTCGCCCTGATCATCGGGACGCTCTTCGTGCCGATCTTCACGCTGATCATCCCGAACTTCCTGATCATCGACCGGCTGGGCTGGCTGGACAGCCTCTGGGCGCTGATCGTGCCCGGTGCGGCCAGCGCCTTCGGGGTCTTCTTCCTGCGGCAGTTCTTCCTGGGACTGCCCCGGGAACTGGAGGAGGCCGCGCTGCTGGAGGGGGCCAACTCGTGGCAGATCTTCACCAAGGTGATCCTGCCGCTGTCCAAGCCGGCCCTGGCCACCCTGGCCGTGATCAGCTTCCTGACCAACTGGAACGACTTCATCTGGCCGGTCTACACGCTGTTCAGCCCGGAGAACTTCACGCTGCCGCCCGGCCTGGGCACGCTGCAGGGCGCCTACAACATCAACTACCCGGTGATCATGGCCGGCGCCGCGCTGGCCAGCATCCCGGCGCTGATCCTGTTCATGGTCAGCCAGCGCTACATCATCGAGGGTGTCTCCCGGTCCGGCCTGAAGGGCTGATCTCATGCGACGGTGCACGGCCGCGCTCGCCGCGGCGATTCTGCTGCTCACTCCCGCTGCGGCGCAGGCCGCGCCGCAGCGGCAGACCTACACCAACCCCGTCTCCGCGTCCTTCGCGGACACGTTCGCCGACCCGATGGTCGTGCGGGGCGACGACGGTTTCTGGTACGCGTACGGCACCACCGACCCGCTGCGCGAGGGCGAGAAGGTCTTCCACCGGATCCCGACCGCCCGCTCGACCGACCTGGTGTCGTGGACGTACGTGGGTGACGCGTTCGCCGAGGGCCAGCGCCCCGCGTTCGCCGCTGACAACACCGCCTTCTGGGCCCCTGACGTGCGCCGCATCGGCGCCAAGTGGGTCATGTACGTGACCGTCACGGAGACCCGGGACGGCCCCGGTCGGTCGGCGATCGGGGCGGCCACCGCGCCCACCCCGACCGGCCCGTGGACCTTCGCCGACGAGCCGGTCGTCGCACCCCGGCCCAGTGGCGACGGCGGCTGGCTGTGGACCTTCGACCCGGCGCTGCTCACCACCCCGGACGGCCGCAGCTACCTCTACTACGGCAGCTACTTCGGCGGCATCTGGGTCAGCGAGCTGTCCGCGGACGGCCTGCACATCACCGGTACGGCGACCCGGGTCGCGATCGACAACAAGTTCGAGGGCGCGTACGTCGTCCGCCGCGACGGCTGGTATTACCTGTTCGCCTCCTCAGCCAACTGCTGCGCCGGCCCGACCACGGGCTACTCGGTGTCGGCGGGACGCTCGCGTGACCCGCGCGGGCCGTTCACCGATCGCGACGGCCTGCGGCTGGACGTGTCCCGGGCCGGTGGCACCCCGGTCGTCGCCCCCAACGGCAACAAGTGGGTCGGCACCGGCCACAACGGGCTGATCACCGACCTGGCCGGCCAGGACTGGCTCGCGTACCACGCCATCGACCGGGCCGACCCGTACCTGGACGAGCCGTTCGGGATCAACGAGCGGCCGATGCTGCTGGACCGCCTGGACTGGATCGGCGGCTGGCCGACCGTGCGGGCCGGCGAGTGGGCGTCCGAGCGGCCGGTGGCCGCGCCGGTCACCCGTACGCCGCTGCAGGACGACTTCGACACCCTGTCCCCTCGGCAGTGGCGGGTGGCCGACGGCGAGTGGGCGGCGGTGAACGGCCGGCTCCGCGGATCCGGCACGCTGCTCGCCCGGTCGCCGCAGCGGGGAGACCTGCGCGCGGAGGCCGACGTCCGCGGCCCGGCCGGCCTGACGATCGGTTCCACGGCGGTCCGCATCTCGGGCAACGCCCTGGTCGTCGGCTCCCGCCGGACCGCGCTGCCGGCCGGTTTCGACGCGACGGCCTGGCACCACCTGGTCGTGGAAGTCCGCGACGGCCGGCTCACCGCCACGCTCGACGACACCACCGTGGCGACCGGACGGGCCGGCGACCGGACCGTCGTCGGTGTCACGGCCGCGACCACCGCCGAACTGGACAACGTCAGCGTGGGCCCACTGGCCGAACCGGTCCGCCGGGCGGCCGCAGTGCCCGAGCCCGGGCGCGTGCTGGCCGGGTACTCCGACGACTTCACCGGCTCGGCGCTGAGCCCGGCCTGGACGTTCGTGCGGCCCGACCCGGCGGCGACCGTCAGCGGGGGCGCGCTGCGCTGGCCGGTGCAGAACGCCGACCTCACCGGCACCTCGAACAACGCGGGCGTGCTGCTGCGCGACGCACCGGACGGCAGCTGGATCGCCGAGACGAAACTGACCCTGGACCTGGGCGAGGACTCGGTGCGCAACTACCAGCAGGCCGGGCTCATCGCGTACGCCGGGGACGACGAGTTCGCGCGGCTGTCCGCGGTGGCCATCTGGAACACCCGCCAGGTCGAGTTCGGCCACGAGATCCCGTACGCGGGCACCACCTCGTACGGCGGCACCATCGCCGGCACCCCCGGCCTGACCACCACCTGGCTGCGGCTGGCCCACCACGTCGACAAGGTCAACGGGGAGCACGAGTACCGGGCCGGGGTGAGCCGGGACGGCCGTACCTGGACCTGGGGCGGCGTGTGGACCCTGCCCGCGGACTCGCAGCCGCGGATCGGGCTGATCGCCCACGGTGGCGCCCAGCCGGCCGTCACCGCGTCCTTCGACTACCTGCGGTTCCGCCGGTGGTGAGGCGCCTGATCAGCATCCTGTCCATCGGAATGCTCGCCGCCGGATGCGGCGGCACGAAGGAGCCGACCGTGGCCCAGCCCACCTTCACCAACCCGGTGTACCTGGAGAACTTCCCGGATCCGGGCGCGATCCTGGCCGACGGCACCTGGTACGCCTACGGCACCAACAACACCAGCCAGAACGTGCCGGTCATGACCTCGCCGGACCTGGTCACCTGGACCCCGGCCGGGGACGCGCTGCCCGAGGTGGGCCAGTGGGCCGAGCGGGGCAACACGTGGGCGCCCGAGGTCATCGCCGCGGACGGCGGTTACCTGCTCTACTACACGGCCCGGTCGACGGCGGCGAACCTGCAGTGCATCGGCGTCGCCCGGGCCGAGTCGCCGCAGGGCCCGTTCGTCGACGACGCGGCCAAGCCGCTGATCTGCCAGGCCGACGAGGGTGGCTCGATCGACGCCAGCCCGTACGCCGACGCCGACGGCGCTCTCTGGCTGCACTGGAAGAACGACGGCAACCACATCGGGGAGCCGACCCACCTCTACGGCAGCCGGTTGAGCCCGGACGGCCGGTCGCTGGTGGGCGCGCCGGTCCGGCTGCTGACCAACGACGCCGGCTGGGAGGACCACGTCATCGAGGCGCCGCAGCTGGTCCGCCACGACGGCAAGCTGTTCCTGTTCTACTCGGCGAACGCCTTCGACAAGGACGTCTACGCCGTGGGCTACGCCGAGTGCGACAGCCCGCTCGGGCCGTGCCGCAAGGCTGCGGAGAACCCGATCCTGCGCACGACACCGGCCGCGGCCGGTCCCGGGCACAGCTTCCTGGTCACCACGCCGGCCGGGGAGACCTGGCTGCTCTACCACGCGTGGCCGCCGGAGGCGATCGGCAGCGTCGCCCCGGGCCGCCAGCTCTGGCTGGACCGGGTCGACTGGGTGGACGGCCGGCCGGTCGTACGCGGCCCGAACGCCGAGCCGCAGCCCCTGCCCAGGTGACCAGCACCGGGCGGGCTCTCGGGCCCGCCCGGTGACTTGTCGTCAGTCCTTCGCGTCGTCGCTCTGGGTCGCGTTCTCGATGCCGTCGGAGAGGGCTCCGGTGAGGTCGTCGGACGGCACCGCGACCCGCTCGGCGTCGACCCGGTCGGCCGGGTCCCGCTCGGGCTCGGGCTGCGGCGCGGTGGCGTCCCCGGCGAAGCCGAACTCGTTCGGCTGGTTCGGTTCGGATTGCGCAGTCATGACCGGATCCATACCCGCTGCGCGACCGCTGACACCCCCGCGGCTCAGGGCAGGCGGGCAGCCCCCGGGCCGGGGACGGCCGACCAGGTGGTCGGTGCGGTGAAGTCGTGCTCCGCGTACGCGCGTTCGACCGCCGCCGTGGTCTCGTCCGCCCGGTCCGCGTCGATCAGGGCCAGCACACAGCCGCCGAAGCCGCCGCCGGTCATCCGGGCCCCGTACGCGCCCGCCGCCAGCGCCGCCTCGACCGCGACGTCGACCTGGGCCACCGTGATCTCGAAGTCGTCGCGCATCGAGGCGTGCGACGCCGTCATCAGCGGGCCGATCTCGGGGATCCGGCCGGACCGCAGCAGCTCCACCGTGTCGAGGACCCGCTGGTTCTCGGTGACGATGTGGCGTACCCGGCGGCGTGTCACGTCGTCGTCGAGCCGGGCCAGCGCCGCGTCGAGGCCGTCGGGAGTCACGTCGCGCAGGGCGGGGACGCCGAGGATGCGGGCGGCTTCCTCGCAGGACTTGCGGCGGGCGCCGTACTCGCCGTCGACGTGCTGGTGCGGCGCGTTGCTGTTGATGATCAGGATGGCCAGGCCGTCGGCCGCCAGGTCGAACGGGATCTGCTCGACCGCCAGCGACCGGCAGTCCAGGAACAGCGCCCGGCCCTCGGTGCAGCGGATCGAGGCCGACTGGTCCATGATCCCGGTCGGCGCGCCGACGTAGACGTTCTCCGCGCGCTGGGCCAGCGCCGGCCGTTCGGCCACCGGCAGCTCCAGCCCGCCCAGCTCGACCAGGGCGGTCAGCGTGGCCGACTCCAGGGCGGCGGACGACGAGACCCCGGCGCCCACGGGCACGTCCGAGGCGAACGCGATCCGGGCCGGCGGCACGTCGAAGCCGGCCTCCTGCAGGGCCCAGACGATGCCGGCCACGTAACCGGCCCAGCCCTCGACGCCGCCGGGCTGCGTGGCGCCGAACGAGACCGAGCCCTCGGTGAAGGTCGAGCACACCGTCCAGTCCGGGCCCTCGGCCGGGGACGCCGCCGCGACCACGTGCTGCGGCAGCGCGAAGGGGAGCACGAAGCCGTCGTTGTAGTCGGTGTGCTCACCGATGAGGTTGACCCGGCCGGGCGCCGCCCACAGTCCGGTGGGCTCGGCGCCGTAGGCGTCGCGGAAGGCCTGCGCCGCGGAGGATGCAACAGTCATGTCCATGATCAGATCACGCGACGTGGCTGCGGTAGAACGCCCACGCGTCGCCGATCATGTCGGTCAGCGTGTCCTTCTCCGGCACCCAGCCGAGCTCGTCGCGGGCCCGCTGCGACGAGGCGACCAGGCTGGCCGGGTCACCGTCGCGTCGCGGCGCCACCTCGACCGGCAACTCGGCCCCGGTGACCTCGCGGGCCACCTCGGCGACCTGGCGGTTGGAGAAGCCGTTGCCGTTGCCCAGGTTGTAGATCTTGTGCTCGCCCGGGGTGGCCGCGTCGAGCGCGAGCAGGTGGGCCCGGGCCAGGTCCTCCACGTGGATGTAGTCGCGCACGCAGGTGCCGTCGGCGGTCGGGTAGTCGTCGCCGAAGAGCTGGAGCTTCTCCCGCTTGCCCGCGGCCACCTGCAGGGCGATCGGGATGAGGTGGGTCTCCGGGTCGTGCCGCTCTCCGACGGCGGTGCCGTCGGGGCGGATCAGCGCGCCGGCCACGTTGAAGTAGCGCAGCGAGACCGCGGCCAGCCGGTGCGCGAACGTCTCGGAGGTCAGCGCGTAGTCGAAGGCCAGCTTGGTGGCGCCGTACGTGCTGGTCGGGGCCTTGACCGCGGACTCGGTGATGGGCAGCTCGGTGGGGTTGCCGTAGACCGCGGCGGTGGAGGAGAAGACGATGCGCGGCACCCCGGCGCTGCGTACGGCGTCCAGCAACGCCAGCGAGCGGATCAGGTTGTGGTCCCAGTACAGCTCGGGCTTGACCATCGACTCGCCGGCGGCGATCAGGCCCGCGAAGTGCACCACCGCGTCGAAGCCGGCCTGCGGGGTCAGCACACTGCCGGCCTCGGCGATGTCGGCCTGCACGAAGGTGGCGTCGGGCGCGACCGCCTCCCGGAAGCCGGTGCTGAGGTTGTCCAGGACGGTGACCTCGTGACCGGCGTCGAGCAGCAGCCGGCTGGTGACGCTGCCGATATATCCGGCCCCTCCCGTGACGAGCAGTTTCACGTCGTGACCTTTCGTAGCGGATGCTGGACGGACGCGCTGTCTCCAGAATAGCTTTCCACCAAGAACGCTCATAAGTCAACACGTTCAAACATCAGACAATCCGGTGCCGGGCGTTTGACGGAAAGCCCCGCGAAGCTGACACAATGGCGCTCATGTCCGACGCCGACCACCGTCCCCGGGTGCTCTCCGGCATCCAGCCGACTGCCGATTCCTTCCACCTCGGCAACTACCTCGGCGCGGTCCGTAACTGGGTGGCCATGCAGGAGACCGCCGACGCCTTCTACTGCGTCGTGGACCTGCACGCGATCACCATGGGGCACGACCCGGTGGCCCTGCGCAACCGCACCCGTCTGTCGGTCGCGCAGCTGCTCGCCCTGGGCCTGGACCCGGAGCGCTGCACCCTCTTCGTGCAGTCGCACGTCCCCGAGCACGCGCAGCTCGCCTGGGTGCTGAGCTGCATCACCGGCTTCGGCGAGGCCGGCCGGATGGTCCAGTTCAAGGACAAGTCGGCCAAGCAGGGCTCGGACACCACCAGCGTCGGGCTGTTCACCTACCCGATCCTGCAGGCCGCGGACATCCTGCTCTACCAGGCCGACGCCGTGCCGGTGGGCGAGGACCAGCGCCAGCACCTCGAGCTCACCCGCGACCTGGCCCAGCGGTTCAACACCCGGTTCGGCCCGACCTTCACCGTGCCGGCGGCGTACATCGTGCGCGACACCGCCAAGATCACCGACTTGCAGGACCCGACCGCGAAGATGTCGAAGTCCGCGTCGTCGCCCAACGGCATCCTCGAGCTGCTCGAAGAGCCCGCCCGGTCGGCCAAGAAGATCAAGTCGGCGGTCACCGACACCGGCCGCGAGATCCTCTACGACGAGGAGAACAAGCCCGGCATCAGCAACCTGCTGACCATGTACGCGGCGCTGACCCAGCGGACCATAGACGAACTGCTCGAGGAGTACGACGGCCGCGGCTACGGCGACCTCAAGAAGGACCTCGCCGAGGTCTTCGTCGAGTTCGTCAAGCCGGTCCAGGAGCGCACCCGCACCTACCTGGAGGACCCGGGCTACCTCGACAAGGTCCTCGCGGTCGGCGCCGACAAGGCCCGGGCGGTCTCCGCGGTCACGCTGGCCAACGCCTACCAGCACCTCGGTTTCCTCAGCCCGGCGCGCGAGGTCTGACCCGCGTGGCCGAGGGCACGACGCGCATCGGCGTCGCGATCGACATCCCCGAGCCGTGGGGCTCGGAGCTGACCCGCCGCCGGGGCGCGGCGGGCGATCCGCAGGCGGCGTACACGCCGGCGCACGTCACCCTGCTCGGCCCGACCGAGATCCGCACCGAGGCGTTGGCCGACGTCGAGAAGCACCTCGAGGCGGTCGCCTCGGCCCAGCAGCCGTTCACCATCCACCTGCGCGGCACCGGCACGTTCCGGCCGGTCACCGAGGTGGTCTTCGTGACCCTCGCGGTCGGCATCAGCGAGTGCGAGCTGCTGGCCGCCGCGATCACCGCGTCGGAGGCGATCAACCGGGACACCCGGTTCCCGTACCACCCGCACGTGACGGTGGCCCAGGACGTGCCGAGCGACGCGCTCGACGCGGTCTTCGAGGATCTGGCCGGCTTCTCGGCGCGCTTCGACGTCGGCGGTTTCACGCTCTTCTCGCACGGTGGCGAGGGCCCCTGGCAGCGCCGGCGCGACTACCCGCTCGGCGGCCTGCGTTAACCAGCCCGGCCCGCCGGAGGACCCGCCCGGGCCTGCGCGGACAGACCCCGCCGCATTGGGTACGGTCGGCGGCGTGAACGCCATCGACCGGGCGTACGCCGCGGTCGAGTCCCGGATCATGGCCCTGCGGCACCGCTCGCGGTACTTCGACCACCTGTGCCGTGCGTTGCTGCGCTACGACGAGGTACTGGGCGGCCGGCTCGCCGCGGCCATCGCCTACTACGGCTTCTTCGCGGTCTTCGCCCTGGCGCTGATCGGCTACTCGATCTTCGGCTTCCTGGTCAACAGCAACACCGGGCTGTTCCAGATCGTCCAGGACTTCCTCGGGGAGAACCTGCCGTTCCTGGACGTCGAGGCGATCGTGGCCAGCGGCCGGACCGTCGGCATCGTCGGCATCGTCGGCCTGGTGTTCACCGGCATCGGCTGGGTGGAGGCGATCCGCTCCTCGCAGCGGCTGATCTGGCGGCTCAACGAGCAGCCCGGCTACATCGGCGTCCGCCAGGCCGTCGACCTGCTCGTGATGATCGGGATCCTGCTGCTGCTCGGCATCTCCGTGTTCGCCGTCTACGGCCTGGAGTCCCTGCTGGAGTGGCTGGCCGGCGGGCACGTGTCGTTCCTGCGCGCGGTGGTCAGCCTCATCCTCACGCTGGGCATCAACATGCTGCTGGCGGCGGCCCTGCTGGCCGCCGTACCGCGGCTGCGGATGACCGCGCGCCGGATGGCCCCGCCGGTGCTGCAGGTCGGCATCGGCATCACCCTGCTCAACACCGTGGGCCGCTCGCTGCTCGGCCTGGTCGAGCGCAATCCCGCGTACGGCCTGGTCGCCAGCGCGGTCGGCGTGCTGGTCTACCTGTACGTCTTCAACCAGTTGCTGCTGTTCGGCGCGGCCTGGGCGGCGACCAGCCCGCACGGTCGCGTGGTGGACCTGTCAGCTGACGATAAAACTGCTCCGGTGGGGCAAAACACCTGGATTCGGCACCACCGCCCGGAATGATGAGCGGGTGGGGACCCTCGTGACACTGCACCTGCCGCCTGACTCGCCGGTGGCGAACCTGCCCTGGATCATCACCATCGGCGCGCTGGACGACGAAGAGGAATGGGAGCCGCTGGTCTGCGGACCGTACGAGCGCCCGCACGCCCTCGCGCTGGCCCAGGCCGTGGTGGCCGACGAGGACCTGATGGCGGTCGTCGAACCGCTGCTGCCGCTGGCCGACGCCGACGCGATCCGCGCGGAGATCGAGCTGGCCCGCTCCGGCCAGGACATCGACACCACCGCGACCGACCTGGACAGCGAGGGACCGCTGCGTACGACGCCGGGCCGGCCACCGTCCGAGGCCGAGGTCCGCGCCGGCTTCGCCCGCATCGCCGCGAAGCTCACCGCGGGCGGCTGACCGGGAGCCCGCCGGCCGGGCGGGCATACTCGTGTCGTGGTGCTCTCGCGACGGTGGTCGGCGTTCCTGGTCCTGGTCGGTGTCTGGACGTGGCTCATCTGGCCCCGGTTCGGTCTGGCGATCTACCGCGACGACCGGTCGTTCACCGGCGGCAGCCCGACGTCGTTCCTCTGGGTGCACGCACTGCTGATCACCGCGTCGCTCGTGATCGGCACGACGGTCGGCGTGCTGGGGGTCCGGGCCTGGCGCGCGGCGGCCCCCGCGCCGCGACGCGCCGAAGAAAACGCGGCCGTAGGTCCGGTGCCGCCGAAAGATTAACGGCGGGTTACTCGGGCAACCGGGCATTTCCCGCCCCAGCCTTGCTAAAGCGGCGTTCAGGAGCCCGGCCGGTCGCGGCCAGATAACGGTGCGCCAACAGTCCGGTCCGATTTCCTGACGCCGCCGTGGCCTGCGGCTACGCTCCCGACCTGAGACGCACCGCGAAGTGCCGGTGCGCTGTGGAAGGAGGGCGTCTTGCGCCCAGTACGTGGGAAGCGAATCGTTGCGATTCTCGCGGCGGGTGGGCTCTCGCTCGCCGCCGCTGCCTGTGGCGACGCCCCGGACGACACCCCGAGTGGCGGCGCGAGCAGCGCCGCCGCGGCATATAAGGCGTGCATGGTCACCGACACCGGTGGCATCGACGACCGCTCGTTCAACGCCTCGGCGTGGGCCGGCCTGCAGGCCGCCAAGGAGGCGCAGAGCAGCGTCGACCCGAAGTACGTGGCATCGACGGCCGAGGCCGACTACGAGCCCAACCTGCGGCAGTTCGTCACGCAGAAGTGCAACTTCATCCTCTCGGTCGGCGGCCTGATGGGCGGCGCCACCGAGAAGGTGGCCAAGGAGAACCCGACCCAGCAGTTCGGCATTGTGGACAGCAGCATCGCGGGCGCGACCAACGTCTTCCCGATGCAGTTCGCCACCGAGCAGGCGGCCTTCCTGGCCGGCTACGTCGCGGCGGGCTACTCCAAGACCGGCAAGGTGGCCACCTACGGCGGCCTGAAGATCCCGCCGGTCACCGTCTTCATGGACGGCTTCGCCGACGGCGTGGCGTACTACAACAAGCAGAAGAGCAAGAGCGTCCAGGTGCTCGGCTGGGACAAGGCGAAGCAGAACGGCACCTTCGCCGAGAACTTCGGTGACCAGAACAAGGGCAAGACCATCACCAACTCGCAGGTCTCGCAGGGCGCCGACGTCATCATGCCGGTGGCCGGCGGCACGGGCCTGGGCACCGCGGACGTCGCCAAGGCGTCCGGCGGCAAGGTGTCGGTCATCTGGGTCGACCAGGACGGCTGCAAGAGCGCCGAGCAGTACTGCGACGTCTTCCTGACCACGGTGGTCAAGAACATCACCGACGCGGTCGAGACGGCTGTCGCGGACGGCGCCTCCGGCAAGCCGCTCGCGGCGACCCCGGGCTACCTCGGCACGCTGGAGAACAACGGTGTCTCCATCGCGCCGTACAACCAGTTCGACAGCAAGGTCGACGCCGGCCTCAAGTCCGAGGTCGAGAAGCTCAAGGCGGACATCATCGCGGGTACGGTCAAGGTCGAGTCGGCCAACGCCCCCAAGTGATCCGTTTCCCGGGCCACCGGGTCACGAGCTAGCAATCCGGCCGCCGCGCGGTCGTGGGGTCCACCCCCGCGGCCTGCGCGGCGGCTCTGCTCAGGCTGCTAACGTCCCCCCGTTGATCACCAGCCTCTCGTCTGCAGGAGATTCCGCTGAGACTCGAACTGCGCGGCATCACCAAGCGCTTCGGCGACCTGGTGGCCAACGACCACATCGACCTGACCGTCGAACCGGGCGAGGTGCACGCCCTGCTCGGTGAGAACGGCGCGGGCAAGTCCACCCTGATGAACCAGCTCTACGGGCTGCTCCAGCCCGACGAGGGCGAGGTGCTCGTCGACGGCGTGGCGCGGACCTTCCGCAGCCCCCGCGACGCCATCGCGGCCGGCATCGGCATGGTGCACCAGCACTTCATGCTCGTACCGGTCTTCACCGTGGCGGAGAACATCGCCCTCGGCGCGGAGAAGGCGCGGGCCGGCTTCCTGGACCGGCGCCGGGCCCGGCGCGAGGTGCTCGAGGTCTCCGAGCGCTACGGCCTGCCGGTCGACCCGGACGCCCTGGTGGAGAACCTGCCGGTCGGCGCCCAGCAGCGGGTCGAGATCGTCAAGGCGCTGACCCGCGACGTCGACCTGCTGATCCTCGACGAGCCGACCGCGGTGCTCACCCCGCAGGAGACCGGCGAGCTGCTGGCCGTCATGCGCAGCCTGGCGACCGCCGGCAAGTCCATCGTCTTCATCACCCACAAGCTCAAAGAGGTCAAGGAGATCGCCGACCGGATCACGGTGATCCGCCGCGGCCGGACTGTAGGCACCGCCTCCCCGGACACCCCCGAGGACGAGCTGGCCGCCCTGATGGTCGGCCGCGCGGTCAACCTGGAGGTCACCAAGGCCCCCGCCGAGCCCGGCCGGGAGGTCCTCAAGATCTCCGGCCTGATCGTCGACGACGACCGCGGCGTACGTGCGGTGGACGGCGTCGACCTGGTCGTGCGGGCCGGTGAGGTGCTCGGCATCGCGGGCGTGCAGGGCAACGGGCAGACCGAGCTGGTGGAGGCCGTGATGGGCCTGCGCGAGCCGCGGGCCGGGACCATCCAGGTCGACAACGAGGACCTGACCGGCATGACCACCAAGCAGATCCTGCGCTCCGGCGTCGGCTACGTGCCCGAGGACCGCAGTCTCGACGGCGTGGTCAAGGAATTCACCGTCGCCGAGAACCTGGTGCTCGACCAGTACGACCGGGCGCCGTACGGCAACGCCTTCCGGCTCAACCCGGCGGCGGTCGCCGCGGCGGCCCGCGAGCGGGTCGAGCAGTTCGACATCCGTACGTCCTCGCCGGACGCGGCGGTGAGCACCCTCTCCGGCGGCAACCAGCAGAAGGTCGTGGTGGCCCGGGAGCTGTCCCGGCCGCTGCGGCTGTTCATCGCCTCGCAGCCGACCCGCGGCGTGGACGTCGGCTCGATCGAGTTCATCCACGGCCGCGTCGTGCGCGAGCGGGACGTCGGCACCGCCGTACTGGTGGTCTCCAGCGAGCTGGACGAGGTCGCGGCGCTGGCCGACCGGATCGCCGTCATGTACAGGGGGCGGATCCTGGCGATCGTCTCGCCGGACACGCCCCGCGAGGAGATCGGCCTGCTGATGGCCGGCATCACGGACCCCTCGGCCGCGGCGCCGGCCGCTCCGGTGACCGAGCCGGGCACCGGACCGGCCGCGGACGGCGACGGGGCCGCAGAGAAGGGGACCAAGTGACCACCGACGAACCGGTCGGCGCACCGCGGAAGCCGGCCGACGAGCCGGCCGCGGACCCGGCTGTCGCCACGGGCGTGCAGGACAAGCCGGCCGCCGCCCCGGACAGGAAGCCGGGCGACGACGACTCCTTCCTGAGCCACTTCCTGCACAACCTGTGGTCGGCCAACACGGTCACCGTGACCGTGCTCTCGGTCGTCATGGCCATGGTCATCGGCGCGATCCTGATCATCGTGTCCGACCCGGCGGTGCTGGACACGTTCTCGTACTTCACCGCCCGGCCCGGCGACGCGCTCAACGCCAGCTGGACCGTGGTCAGCAACGCCTACGCGGACCTGTTCAAGGGCGCGATCGTCGACCCGGCCGCGATCACCGCCTGGAGCAACGGCACCGGCACCTGGCGCCAGGTCGTCTTCCCGATCTCCGAGACGCTGACGTACGCGGCCCCGCTGGTGTTCACCGGCCTGTCGGTGGCGCTGGCGTTCCGCGGCGGCCTGTTCAACATCGGCGGCCAGGGCCAGGCGGTCGTCGGCACGATCTGCGCCGCGCTGGCCGGTTTCCTGCTGCCGCTGCCGCCGGTGATCCACCTGATCGCCGCGCTCGTCGCCGGGCTGCTCGGCGGCGCGCTCTGGGGCTTCGTGCCGGGCATCCTCAAGGCCCGCACCGGCGCCCACGAGGTCATCGTCACGATCATGCTGAACTACACCGCCAACCTGTTCCTGAGCTGGCTGATCCTGCAGAAGGGCATCCAGCAGAGCGGGCGCAGCGACGCGATCAGCGAGCCGGTCGACTCCTCGGCGCAGCTCCCCGCCGTCGGCGGTGAGGTCCGGGTCAACCTGGGCATCGTGCTGGCCGTGCTGGCCACCGCGGCGGTCGCCTGGCTGCTCAACCGGTCGGCGTTCGGCTTCGAGCTGCGCGCGGTCGGAGCCAACCCGGCCGCCGCCCGCACCGCCGGCATCAGCGTCGCGCGCACGTACACCCTGCTCATGGTCACCGCCGGTGGCCTGGCCGGGCTCGGCGGCGCGACCCAGGTGCTGGGCACCGCGCACGCGCTGACCACCCAGGTGGCCGGCAACATCGGCTTCGACGGCCTGCTGGTCGCCCTGCTCGGCCGCAACCGGCCGTGGGGCACGCTGGCCGCCGCGGTGCTGTTCGGCGCGCTGCGGGCCGGCGGCAACCGGATGCAGTCGTTCTCGAGCATCTCCCTGGAGCTCGTGACCGTGCTCCAGGCCCTGATCGTCATCTTCATCGCCGCTCCGGCCCTGGTGAAGGCGATCTTCCACCTGCGGGCCGCCCGCTCCGCGCGGCTCGGCGCATCGATGGCGAAGGGCTGGTGACCCCGGTGTCGACGGCGACAGTGGAGGACCTGACACAGACCGCGGCCCCGGCCCGGTTCTGGGACCGGCAGCGGCGGCTCGGGGTCGGTGTGGTCCTGATCGGCCTGATCGCGACGGCCATCTTCGGGCCGCTCGCCCCCTCGAAGACCGCCAGGTTCACCCTCAGTGAGGACGCCGCCGGCGCGGCGCTGTCCATCAACGGCCAGCTCGGCACGATCCTGTTCGGCCTGGTCGCGGTGGCCGCGGGCGCGGTGCTGCTGGCCGGGCTGGCCCGCCGCTACCAGACCTCCGTGCTGAGCCTGGGCATCCTCGGCTTCGTGCTGTCGTTCCTGTGCTGGCAGGTGGCGGGCAAGTTCCTGCCGCTGGTCGACACGGCGAGCGGCACGCTGGAGCTCGCGGTCCCGCTGGTGCTCGGCGCCCTGGCCGGCGTGCTCGGTGAACGCTCCGGCGTGGTCAACGTGGCCATCGAGGGCCAGTTCCTGATGGGTGCGTTCGGCGCGGCCCTGGTCGGCACGATGGCGACCAGCGTCTGGGCCGGCCTGTTCAGCGCGGCGGTCGGCGGCGTGCTCATCGCGGCGATCCTGGCCGTGCTGGCGATCCGCTACCTGGTGGACCAGGTCGTGGTCGGCATCGTGCTCAACCTGCTGGCGCTGGGCATGACCGGCTTCCTCTACGAGCGGCTCATGCAGACCGACGCCCAGTCGTACAACCAGCCGCCGCGGATGCCCGAGTGGCGCATCCCCGGCCTGGCCGACATCCCGGTCGTCGGCCCGGTCCTGTTCGACACCAACCTGCTGGTCTGGCTGGCCCTGATCCTGGTCTTCGCGATCCACTTCGGGCTCACCCGGACCCGCTGGGGCCTGCGGACCCGGGCGGTCGGCGAGCACCCGACGGCGGCCGACACGGTCGGCATCCGGGTACGCGGCCTGCGCTACCTCAACGTGCTGCTGGGCGGCGTGATCGCGGGTGCCGGTGGCGCCTACTTCACGCTGGTGGCGACGGGCAGCTTCAACAAGAACATGACGGCGGGCGCCGGCTTCATCGCGCTGGCGGCGCTGATCTTCGGTCGCTGGACGCCGTTCGGGGCGCTCGGAGCGGCGCTGTTCTTCGGCTTCGCGCAGAAGCTGGCGACGTATCTCAGCGTCGCGGGCAGCTCGGTGCCGAGCCAGTTCCTCAACATGCTGCCGTACCTGGCGACCATCATCGCGGTGGCCGGACTGGTCGGCCGGGTCCGCGCGCCGGCCGCCGACGGGCAGCCCTACATCAAGAGCTGACCGGCCGTTCAGGGGAGCCGCGACCGGCCGGAACGGTGGTGGGGCAGAATCGGCGGCATGGAGATCGACTGGGGCTCGTTGCGGGCCGCCGCCATCGAGGCCATGCGCCGCGCCTACGCCCCGTACTCCGACTTCCCGGTCGGGGTGGCCGGGCTCGTCGACGACGGCCGGGTCGTGGTCGGCTGCAACGTGGAGAACGCGTCGTACGGCGTCGGCCTCTGCGCCGAGTGCGGCCTGGTCAGCTCGCTGCACGCCACCGGCGGGGGCCGGCTGGTGGCCGTCTCGTGCGTGGACGCCAACGGCCTGCCGCTGATGCCGTGCGGCCGCTGCCGCCAGCTGCTGTACGAGCACGGCGGGGCTGAGTGTCTGGTGGAGGCGCTGCCCCGGCCGCTGCGGATGGCGGAGCTGCTGCCGAACGCGTTCGGGCCCGACGACATCGAGAAGGTCACGGGGCCGTCCGCGGTGCCGGCCGTGCCCGCCCAGCTGGCCAAGTGGCGCGGCCGCGGGACGGTGTTCGTGCACCCGGACCTCTCCGGCGGTGAGCAGGTGTGGACCGGCTACTGGGAGCGGTCGGCCGGCAGTCCCGGTGAGGCCGAGGCGGAGAAGGGTGTCCTCGAGGAGGGGCCGAACTTCGCGACCGCCGGTGCGGCGGTGACCTGGGGGCTCACCCGTACCCCCAGGGTCGTGGTCGTCGACGCCGAGGGCGGCCTGTCCTGGGCCGGCGAGGGAGAGCCGCCGGAAGGCATCGGAACCAAGTGGGGGCAACCATGAGCGAGTTCGCCGCGGTCGACGTCATCCGGACCAAGCGCGACGGCGGGGTGCTCTCCGACGCCGCGATCGACTGGGTCGTGGACGCGTACACCCGGGGCGCCGTCGCCGACGAGCAGATGTCCGCGCTCGCCATGGCCATCCTGCTGCGCGGGATGACCCCCGCGGAGATCGCCCGCTGGACCGCGGCGATGATCGCCAGCGGCGAGCGCCTGGACCTGTCGGCCGTCTCTCGGCCGACCGTCGACAAGCACTCCACCGGCGGCGTCGGCGACAAGATCACGTTGCCGCTGACCCCGCTGGTCGCCGCCTGCGGCGCCGCCGTGCCGCAGCTCTCCGGGCGCGGCCTCGGGCACACCGGCGGCACCCTCGACAAGCTCGAGTCGATCCCGGGCTGGCGGGCGGCCCTGAGCAACGACGAGTTCGTCCGCCAGCTGCAGGACGTCGGCGCGGTCATCTGCGCGGCCGGCGACGGGCTCGCCCCCGCCGACCGCAAGCTGTACGCCCTGCGCGACGTCACCGGCACGGTCGAGGCCATCCCGCTGATCGCCAGCTCGATCATGAGCAAGAAGATCGCCGAGGGCACCGGCGCGCTGGTGCTCGACGTCAAGGTCGGCACCGGCGCGTTCATGAAGGACGTCGACACCGCCCGCGAGCTGGCCCGGACCATGGTCGAGCTGGGCACCGCGCACGGCGTCCGGACGGTCGCCCTGCTGACCGACATGAACACCCCGCTGGGCCTGGCCGTCGGCAACGCGATCGAGGTCCAGGAGTCGCTGGAGGTGCTGGCCGGTGGCGGCCCCGCCGACGTGGTGGAGCTGACCCTGGCGCTGGCCCGGGAGATGCTCGCCGCGGCCGGCCTGGACACCGACCCGGCCGAGGTGCTCAGGTCCGGCGCGGCGATGGACTCGTGGCGGGCGATGATCCGGGCTCAGGGCGGCGACCCGGACGCGGCGCTGCCCACCGCCCGCGAGACCGAGGTGCTGCGCGCCGGCACCGACGGTGTGGTCGCGGGCATCGACGCGCTGGACGTGGGCCTGGCCGCCTGGCGGCTCGGCGCGGGACGGGCCCGCAAGGAGGACCCGGTGAGCTTCGGCGCCGGGATCATGCTCAAGGTGCGCCCGGGAGACACCGTACGGGCCGGTGACGTGCTGCTCGAACTGCGTACCGATGACGCCGGCCGGATCCCGGCGGCGCTGGCCACCGCCGAGGGCGCGGTCCGGATCGCGCCGGGCGCGCCCGCCCCCGCACCGCTGCTGATCGACCGCATAGCCTGATCGGTCATGAAGGCCGCCCCCGATCCCCGAGCGGTGCGCGACGCCAGCCTGGACGAGCTGCACCGGCTCGGCCTGCCGCTGCCGCCACCGGCGTTCCCGCTGGTCTGGGAGCCGGGGGACGGTGTGGAGCTGCGCGCGACGGCCGAGATCGAGGCCCGGGCGGCGGTCCTGCACGTGGTGGTGGCCCGCTGCTTCGGCATGCCCACCGAGGCGGCGATGACCTGGTTGCTCAGCTCACACCTGGTGGACTTCGTCACACCGCCGGAGTGGCAGTTCGTGGCCGGCGGCAAGGGTGACCACCGGTCCTTCGTGCTGCACCACGACGCGGTGTTCGCGTTGGCCTGGCTGCTGGGGCTGAGCCGGCACCTGGACCCGACCGAGCCGCCCGAGGACAGGCTGATGCAGCAGATGCCGGACCTGCCCGGCGGGGAGCTGTTCGACCGGTGGCGGTCGCGGGCGCTGGTGGCGCCGCGGGACCCGATCGAGGCGGCGGTGTTGCTCGACCTCTACTACTGCCTGGACTGGGCGTTCCAGGAGGCGGAGAAGGCCGGCGTGCCGGTGCCGGGGGAGATGGACAGCAACGCCATCGGGCAGCGCAGGTGGGCGCTCGAGTGGGGGGTGGTGTTCGTGGGGCCGTACCACGAGGAGCCGCCGGAGTGGGAAGAGGTCGACCTCTCCGTCTAGGCGGAACTACACCGGCCGGTAGACGGTCAGGGTCACCGCCGCGGTGACGGTCTGCTCCGCTGCCCTGATCTTGTCCAGGGGGACGTGGCGGGCGCTCGGGGTCATCCCGATCAGGGTCCGGGTCTCCGTGGCCGTCAGGCTGAGTCGGCGGCTGTGGGTGGTCGTGACCTCCGCACGGAAGCTCGGACCCAAGGTCTGCGCCACCCGGTCGGCCTTGGCCGGGTCGACCCGGATCAGGCTGTGGGCGGTCACCAGCTCCCGGAGGTGCTCCGGGGCCGGGGTGACGACCAGGAGCATGCCGTCGCGGCGCAGGACCCGGTGGAACTCCGGGCCGTTGCGCGGGGCGAAGACGTTCAGCAGGACCGAGACCGAGGCGTCGGCCAGTGGAAGGGGACGCCAGAGGTCGGCCAGGGCGGCGCCGGCCCGGGGATGGGCGCGGGCGGCGCGGCGCAGGGCCGGCTTCGACACGTCGAGGCCGAGTCCCGGGACGGGCGGCAGAGCGTCGAGGACGTGCGCCAGGTAGTCGCCGGTGCCCGTACCCGCGTCGAGGACCAGACCGTCGTCCGCCCGTACCGTCTCGGCCAGCGCCTCCGCGATGAAGGCGTAATGGCCTTCGGCCAGGAAGGCCGCCCGGTCCGCGATCATCTCGGCCGAGTCGCCCGGATGGGGCGACCGGCCCGCCGTCAGGTTCACGTAGCCCTGCCGCGCGATGTCGAAGCTGTGCCCCTGGCGGCACCGCAGGGCCTGGTCGCCGGTCCGGGCCAGCCCTTCGCCGCACACCGGGCAGCGCAGGTACGGCAATGCTCCGTCGATCATCCGCTGCTTCCCTCTAGCATCTGTTGATGGTCGCCATCACCCACGCCGACATCGTCAACGCCCCGAAGGCCCTGCTGCACGACCACCTCGACGGTGGGCTGCGGCCCGCCACGATCGTGGAGCTCGCCGCCGAGATCGGGCACGACCTGCCCGAGACCGACCCGGCCCGGCTGGGGGACTGGTTCGTCGCCGCGGCCGACTCCGGGTCGCTGGAACGCTACCTGGAGACCTTCGCGCACACCGTCGCGGTGATGCAGACCGAGGCAGGCCTGCACCGGGTGGCCAAGGAGTGCGCGCTGGACCTGGCCGCCGACGGCGTCGTCTACGCCGAGATCCGGTACGCCCCGGAGCAGCACCTGGAGCGCGGCCTGAGCCTGGACGCGGTCGTCGACGTGGTGCACGCCGGATTCCGCGAGGGTTGCGCCGAGGCGGCCGCCCAGGGTCACCACATCCGGATCGGCACGCTGCTGACCGCGATGCGGCACGCCGCCCGGTCGCAGGAGATCGCCGAGCTGGCGGTGCGGTACCGCGACACCGGGGTGGTCGGCTTCGACATCGCCGGCGCGGAGGCGGGCTTCCCGCCCACCCGGCACCTGGACGCCTTCGAATACCTCCAGCGGGAGAACTTCCACTTCACCATCCACGCCGGCGAGGCCTTCGGGCTGCCGTCGATCTGGCAGGCGATCCAGTGGTGCGGCGCCGACCGGCTGGGCCACGGCGTGCGGATCGTGGACGACATCACCGGGACGAGTCTGGGGCGGCTGTCGTCGTACGTGCGGGACAAGCGGATCCCGCTGGAGCTGTGCCCGTCGTCCAACGTGCAGACCGGCGCGGCCCCGTCGATCGCCGAGCACCCCATCGGGCTGCTGCACGACCTGCGCTTCCGGGTCACGGTCAACACCGACAACCGGCTGATGAGCGGTACGTCGATGTCGCGCGAGATGGCGCTGCTGGCCGAGGCCTTCGGGTGGGGCTGGAGTGAACTGCAGTGGTTCACGATCAACGCGATGAAGTCGGCGTTCATCCCGTACGACGAGCGGCTGGCGATCATCAACGATGTGATCAAGCCGGCGTACGCGAAGTTATTGGCCTAAAGTCCGCTTTTAAGCGGCATTGGCGACACGTCCGTACTTTCGTCTCGCGAAACTGGCGATTCGGCCAGCCGCCTCATCCTTTCGGACAGAGTGCTGTCTCAAACACTGCACAATCCGGCATCTTGCCTTGCCGTCGGCTCCTGTGCGAGCAATCGTCTGTGCTGCCGCGATCGAAGCTGGATCCGGTCCGATCGGTGTGTGCGGGAACCCCGTGGCACCGCTCGGAGCGAGTGACTCAAAGAGAAGCGCCCTTATACGAGCAGTGATGACTGACCGGCGATGTCCAACTCTTCGGACGCAACATCGCATCACACAAACGGTCCGGGTCAGGCTGCTCTTTCTCTTTGACACTCGTCGTGATGGAATCTCGGGGGCCCGACCCGGTGAGTCGGCCGTGTGCGGTGCCCGGTGATCCGATGGCCGGGTCCGAATCAGGAGGACGGTGACGTGAGCAAGCGCCCCAAGACGGCGAACGCTGTCATGTCGCGTCTCGGACGGCCGGCCGGCCGGCTGCGGGATCTGCCGATCTGGTCGAAGCTCGGGCTCATCATGCTCGTGCCCACGCTGGCGACTGTCGTCGTCGGCACCAGCGGCCTGATCGACCACATCAACGAGGCCAGTGACGCCGAGCGCGCCCGCACCCTGTCGGTGCTGTCGCAGGCCGCCGGTGGTCTTGTCGATCACCTGCAGAACGAGCGCGCCTACGGCGTGATGATCGCGACCACCAAGAAGAGCACGCCCGACCGTGCCTCCGCGGACGCCGCCTACAAGGCCGAGCACCCGAAGGTGGACGCCGCGAAGCTGCCGTACTCGCAGCAGAAGGCCGCGCTCGACGAGGTTCCGGAGCAGGTCAACATCCTGCTCAAGCGACTCGACAGCAACCTGCTCGAGCTCCCCTCGATCCGCAGTAAGACCGCCAACGGCGACTTCAACATCGAGGAGATCAGGACCAGCTACGACAAGGTCATCATCGACCTGCTGAACGTTCGTGACGCGTCCGCGCAGCTCGCCCAGGACACCGACCTCAGTGACCGGTTGCGGGTCGTCGCCGCCGTCGCCCGGGGTAAGGACTACATCTCCCAGCAGCGCGCCGTCGGCCTCGAGGTCCTCGGCCAGGGGAACTTCACCCCCAGCCTGCGGCGCAAGTTCCTGCTCACCGACACCGGGTTTGCGATCTCCGACGCCAACATGCGCCAGGTCGCGACCGACGAGGACGAGGCACTCTTCGACCGGACCGTCAGGGGGCCGGCAGAGCGCGCCGCCACCAACCTCACCATCCCGTTGCAGGGCCTGGCCCCGAACAACTCCAGTTCCATCCCGTTCAACCGCCCCCAGTGGGAAGCGGCGATGCAGGGCTACAACGACCTGTTCCGCAACGTCGAGAACCGCCTCGACAGCCAGGTCGTGGAGCAGGCCACCGAGATCCGCGACGACGTGCAGACCCAGGTTTTCGTCGAGACCAGCGTCCTGCTCGGCCTGCTGCTGCTGGCCATCATCTTCGCCTGGCTGGTCGCCCGCTCGATGGCCCGGTCGCTGCGCGAGCTGCGCCAAGGTGCCCTCAACGTCGCCCAGTTCGGCCTGCCCCAGGCGGTCGAGCGGCTGCGTGATCCCGCGCTGACCGGCTCGCTGACCCCGGCCCAGGTGGCCGACCAGGTCGCCGAGCCGCTGCCGGTCCGCAGCCGGGACGAGTTCGGGCAGGTGACCGAGGCATTCAACGCGGTCCACCTGGAAGCCGTCCGCACCGCGGCCGAGCAGGCCGCCCTGCGGTCCTCCGTCTCGACGATGTTCGTCAACCTGGCCCGCCGCTCGCAGATCCTGGTCGACCGGCTGATCGGCCACCTCGACCGCCTCGAGCGCGGCGAGGAGGACCCGGACCGGCTGGCCGAGCTCTTCCAGCTCGACCACCTCGCCACCCGGATGCGCCGCAACGACGAGAACCTCCTGGTCCTCGCCGGTGCCGACTCGACCCGTGTGCAGCGGGAGCCGGCGGCTCTGATCGACGTGCTCCGCGCCGCGCAGTCCGAGGTCGAGCACTACACCCGCATCGAGTTCGGCATGATCGACCGTGACATCGAGGTGTCCGCGCACGCGGTCAACGACATGGTCCACCTGGTCGCCGAGCTCTTCGACAACGCCACCGCGTTCTCCCCGCCGAACTCGCACGTCATCGTCGAGGCCCGGCGCCTGGGCGACGGCGCGGTGCTCTCGGTCGAGGACCGCGGCATCGGCATCAGCCGCGAGCAGCTGCGCGACCTCAACGAGCGGCTCGCCCAGCCGCCGATGGTGGACGTGGCCGTCTCCCGGATGATGGGCCTGGTCGTGGTCGCCCGCCTGGCCAACCGGCACGGCGTCAAGGTCGAGCTGCGCCCGGCCGACACCGAGCGCGGCACGGTCGCCGACGTGGGCCTGCCGGCCAGCGTCATGGTCTCCGCCTCGGCGGCGAACCGGCTGCAGCCCGGGGCCAACCCGTACGACCAGCCGGCGCGCAACGCGTACACCGAGCCGCCGCTGGCCCTCGAGAGCAGCTCCAACGGTCGCGGTGGCTACCCGACCGGGCGTCCGTTCGACCCGAACCCGCCGATGCCCGCCGGTGGCATGCTCGGCGCCGGTGGCAACGGCAACCGTTCGGTCCCGGCCTGGTCCGACCTGACCGGCGCCCCCTCGAACGGCTTCGAGCCCGCCGGCAACGGCAACGGCTTCGGCGGTCCGAGCAACGGCTTCGGTGGCCCCAGCAACGGCTTCGGCGGCGGCGCCAACGGCTCCGGCAACGGCTCGAACGGGGCCAACGGCTTCCACGGCCCGCGCAGCAACGAGCCGATCCCGCCGCGGCCGCAGTCGCCGGCCGGCCCGCAGGGTTTCAGCGGTCCCGACGGGCTGCCGCAGCGCCGCAACGGTGGTGACGCCTACCGGCCCGAGGACACGGGCTCGTACGGCCACACCATCCCGCGTCAGCTGCCGGCCAACCCCGAGTCGCAGAGCCGCAGCACGTTCGTGCCGCCGGTCTCCGCGCCCCCGGTGCCGCCGGTGTCCGCGCCGCCGGTGCCGTCCGCCCCGCCGTACGGTGGTGGCCGGCCGGTCTCCGCGCCGCCCGTGTCGTCGGCCCCGCCGGCTTCCGCACCGCCGTACCAGGGTCAGCAGCCCGGCCAGAACAGGCCCGGCTCGGCGCCGCCCGCGCCGCAGTCGGCCGCCGCTCCGGCCCCGCCCGCCTGGCCCCCGGTCAGCGCGGAGCGCGAGTCCGGCAGCAGCAGCGCCCCGCACGTCCCGGAGAGCCTCGCGGCCGCCCTGGACATGACGGCGGAGCTGCCCCGCTACCGCTCCGACCGCGGTGCCTCGAGCTCGCAGCCCCAGGTTGCCCGCCCGACCAACCCGCAGAACGCCACGCCGCAGTCCGAGGCGGAACGGTCGGCCGCGGCCGCCGCAGCCGCCCACGAGGCAGCGACCGCGCAGGCAGCCGCCGCTCAGGCGACCGCCGCCGCGCAGATCGCCGCCGCCCAGGCCGCGGCGCGGCAACGACAGTCCGGGGAAACGCAGGCGCAGTTCGCCGACGAGACCATGGAACTGCCGATCTTCCGCGAGCTCGAGTCGGCCTGGTTCACCACGGCCCGGCCCAGCGAGCCCGCGAAGCCGGCACCCGCGAAGCAGGCCCCCGCCGCCACCCCGGCGCCGTCGAACGACGACAACGCCGACTCGGTGGTCACCACCCAGCGCTTCTCCACCGGGGAACCGGCGCGCTCGGTCGGGGTGCCGCAGCAGGCCTCCCCGGAGTCCCGCGGCGACCGTGAGCCGGCCCCGGTCGGCGCAGTCGCGGCGAACGGAAACGGCAACAGCTCACTGAACGGCGCCGTCTCGAGCCCGTGGCAGACCGCCGCGGACGACGGCTGGCAGGCCGCCCGCAAGGCGGCCGAGATGCCGGTCGACACCACGACGACGGCAGGTCTGCCGCGCCGCACGCCGATGGCACAGCTCGTGCCGGGTGGCGTCGACCGGGCCGAGACCTCCGTACAACGCCGCACACCCGAGGCGGTTCGCGGGCTCCTGTCCGCCTACCATCGCGGGGTGCAGCGGGGTCGCACGAAGGAAAATTCGACCAACCCGGAGGAGACTCCGGGAGGGCAGCAGTCCTCGCAGGCTGGCAAGGAGCATGAAGCATGACAAGTACGCAGGATCTGGGTTGGCTGCTCGCCAACTTTGCCGACCGCGTTCCCGGGGTGGCGCACGCGATCGCGGTCTCCGCCGACGGTCTGCTTCTCGCGGCCTCCAGGGACCTTCCGCGTGACCGCGCCGACCAGCTGGCGGCTATCGCCTCCGGCCTGGTCAGCCTCACTCAGGGCGCCGCGAGGTGCTTCGAGGGTGGTGCGGTGCTGCAGACGGTCGTCGAGATGGACAACGGGTTCCTCTTCCTGATGTCGATCTCCGACGGTTCGTCGTTCGCCGTGCTCGCAGCCCGCAGCTGCGACGTCGGTCAGGTGGGCTACGAGATGGCGCTCCTGGTCGACCGGGTCGGCGAGGCGCTCACGCCCGCGCCGCGGTCCGCGGCCGGAGTTCTCGGCTGAACGGATGGTCCGCCGGCTCCGTCCGGCATCTGTCCAAAAGCTTGACGACAAGAGACACTTCTATGGGCCAAGGGATGGGGTGAGCGGTGACGATGCCCGAACGCGATGAGCCGACCGGAGCACTGGTCAGACCGTACGCCGTGACCCGTGGCCGGACCCGGCCGAAGCTGGAAATCGCGCTGGAAGCGCTCGTCGAGACCACCGTGCGTGGCCGCTCCACCGGAGCGGGCAGGGGCGGGAGCGAACACCAGTACATCGCGGCGATGTGCGACGGCGGCAGAGTGCAGTCGCTGGCCGAGATCGCCGCACGCATGCAACTGCCGCTCGGGGTGGCTCGAGTGATCGTCGCGGACATGGCCACCGATGGCCTGGTCGCGGTGTACGAGCCGACATCGCTTGATGATGAGTCCGATGCGGTGGGTACGGAACTGCTGGAAAGGGTGCTGAGTGGACTTCGCAGGCTCTGACATGTCGCGCCGGCCGGCCGCCGGGCGTGTGACATCGGCGAAGATTGTCATCGCCGGTGGTTTCGGCGTCGGTAAGACGACGCTGGTGGGGTCGGTCTCTGAGATCACCCCGCTGACCACCGAGGCGATCATGACCTCCGCCGATGTTGGTGTCGACGACAACCGGCAGGTGCCGGGTAAGACGACGACCACGGTGGCAATGGACTTCGGCCGGATCAGCATCGACCGGGATCTGATCCTCTACCTGTTCGGCACGCCTGGCCAGACGCGGTTCTGGTTCATGTGGGACGAGCTGGTCAGGGGAGCCATCGGTGCGGTGGTCATGGTGGACACGCGTCGGCTCGCCGACTGCTTCGCCGCCATCGACTTCTTCGAGCACCGACGGCTGCCGTACCTGGTCGCCATAAACTGCTTCGACGGTATGCAGTACCACAACGCCCAGGACGTTCGCGACGCGCTCGCGATCTCCAGCGACGTACCCGTGGTGAGCTGCGACGCCCGTAACCGTGAGTCGACGAAGAACGTACTGATCTCGCTGGTCGAGTATGTGCTGACTATGCGTCGCTCGCGTGCGGTAGCGCCGGCCTGACAGGCTGCTGAAGGTCCCGCTCTGTCCGACAGAGCGGGACTTTTGCATGCCCGCAGCAGTTTCGGGGGTGGCCGGTGGGCTTCCTCGCTGCGCCTGGCCGGAGCGTCGGGGTTGAGGTCGCCACCTCGCGCACGTGGCGGCGGTCCGGCGTATGGCCACCGCAACCCGGAGCGCGGCTGCTGGGTCCTTCTTCTGATGGCTCAGGCCCCCCGGCGAGGCTGAGTCGCCCGCCCGCCGCCGCTATCCTGCGCGCCGCGCCTTGCCAGGCCGCCCAGCCTTGCCAGGTCCGCCCGGCTCGCCTGGCCGCCTCGCCTGGCCGCCTCGCCTGGCCGCCTTGCCTGGCCGCCTTGCCTGGCCGCCTTGCCCGGCCGCCTTGCCTTACGAGGTCGGCTTGGCCCGCCGGCGCCCTGCCGGGCTAGCTCGGGCCCCGCCCCGGGCCAGCTCGGCCCCTACCGGGTCAAGGCCCTACACCAGGCCAGCCTGGGGCCTACCAGGCAGCCCGACGGCCCTCTGGGGCGTGGAGGGGAGCCGTGCGTGGCTTCGCGGGGGCCGAGCTGTGCGAAGCTGCCGGTCCTTGGAGCCCCGCCGAGACGTCCACCGGGCGGCTCCGCCAAGCCTCCCGATACCCAGCCCCTTGATCGTGACGCTCCAGGCGCCCCCGCAGCGAGCTCTCCCGAACGCAAAGCGCCCACACAGCAAAACGGCCACACCCCCACAGGAGGGCGTGGCCGTTCCGTCAAAGCGAGCTGTCAGCTGCTGCGATACCCAGCGTTCCGGTAGTCCTCCTGCTGGCCGCCGCCATCCCGGCTGAAGTCCCAGCCACCGGCCGCCTCACGGCCCGGTCGCCCACCGATCGCGTACCCGCCGATCTCCTGGCCGCGCCGCCACCCCCGGAAGTACCCCGTGGTGTGCGCCGCGATGCTCGCCGCATCCCGAACGATTCGCAGCGGGCGCTCTTCACGCAGCGGCGACCCCGGAACCAGGTTGGCCTGCGGAACCCGCTTCGGCAGGCCGGCCGACGTCTCGGCCGCCACCGACGGGGTCGCTGCCTTTTCCGCCGCGCGCCAGCCTGTGTCGGACGGGTTCGTCCAGTCCAGGTTTGTCGAGGCTTCCTCGTCGTGGCCCGTGAACCAGGCCGACCGCGCCGCCGCAAAGATCAGCAGGTCGCCGTCGCCTTCGGCCGGGACCGGGGGTGAGGTGCTGCGGTCCAGGGCGGTCAGGGTGGTGCGGCGGGCTGCCGCTCGGCCGTTGCGGCCGCCACGGTCGTCGACCAGGCGCAGTGGTGGCGGCTCGGTGATCGCTGTCACGTCGGCCGGGGTGTTGGTCAGGCCGTTGAGCACCGACTCCACCAGGCGCAGGGACGGCGGCTCCTGGGGCATGTCCTGCCACGGCGGGCGGACCCGGCCGTCTGACGGCGGGCTGCTCACCGCGGCGGGCGGCGGCGTGGCCGCTGCCTCGTCGCTGTTGTTCAGCAGCGGCCAGTTCGCGCGGGAGCCCGGCTCCGGGGTCTCCTGCGTCGAGCGCTGGGCCGGCATCGGCAGCGAGTAGTCCGTCGCGCCGTTCGCGGCCGGCTGTCCGTTGCGGGTGTTGGCCCGGGGCGGGATGACCGTGCGCTGGCGTTCGGCGCGGGCGCTGGTCATGGCCGCGTTGGTCAGGGTCGGGCGGAACGGCTGGCCGCTGTCCGCCGGCGGCACCGACGACGGGCGCGAGCCCGGGACGATCGGCGTCATGCCCGGCGGGGGCGGCGGGACCGAGACGGGCCGGCTGGCCGGGCCCGGATCGGGGGTACGGCTGGGCAAGCCCGACGCGGCAGCCGGAGCAACCGGCGGCGGGGTGACCGGACGCGGCGCGAGCGGCGGTGGCATGACCGGCTCGGGCGCGACGGGCGGGCTGGTCAGCGGGCGCGGCATCGCGGGAGCGTGGCTCGCCGCGGCCGGCTCGGGACGGTTGCGGCGGCCCAGCCGGGTGCCGGTCTCTGCCGGACGCAGGCGGGTGCCCGTGTCGGCAGCGGCGGGGCGGGGCATCCGGGTGCCGGTGTCCACCGGACGGGGCAGGCGGGTGCCCGTGTCCGTCGGGCGGGGCATCCGGGTGCCGGTCTCGGTGGAGCGCTGGTTCTCGGCGGCGCGGCGGGAACCGGCCTGGCGGCGGCCGGGGCTGCCGCTCAGCGACTGCGGGGTCACGCGGGCGACGAGCGTGCCGACCATGGCCTCGCAGGCGGAGTCGCAGGACCGGACGGCGCCGATCGCGTGCCGCACGGTGTCGGCTGCGGCCGACGACAGAGACTTGTTGATCCCGCCGCGGCGGGGGGACTCGCTGATCGCCACGACGAGCGCGGTGACAGCGGCGACGACCTGGTCGTCGGTGCCGGCGCCGGCGCGGGTCAGCTCCGCAGCCACGTCTTCGGCGACCTGGTCACTGTCGTGACCGCGGCCGGTGAGGCGGCCGGGCTCCGGGAGCGCGTCCAGCACGGCGAGGGCCAGCGGATGGGCCGGATCCGGGTACGCCCGCAGCGCCGCAGGATACAGCTCGCGCAGCACCTCGCGCAGCGATGTGGCAGCCGCGTGCCGGCCGTTGAGCATCGCGACGTGGGCAGCGAGCACCGGCTTGTAGCTGAGCAGCTCGCGCGGCGCCGGGATGGTGGCTGCCGCGAGGGCTCCGGCCTGCAGCGCGCGGGCAAGGCCCACGGCGCGACGGGCCGCCGGTGAGGCCGACATCTCCTCGGGGGAGTCGTCGTCGGCGAACCGTTCGGCGAAGTCGTCGGCTGAGTCGTCGTCGGCGACGGCGAGGGGACGGCCGGCTGCGGTCAGCAGCGACGTGACCATGTGGTCGTCGCTGTCGGCGGCGACCGCGGCGTCCGCGAAGCCACTCGTCCGTTCCACGAGCAGCGTGCCGAGCTGGGCATAGCCCCCCGGGTCGTCGCTGATCTCGTGGACGCCGAGCAGCCTTCCCGTGTCGTCCACCACGGCGATGGTCAGTTGCGAGCCGGCCGAGGCCGTCCGCACCGTCTCATCAGCCGACGCCAGACCGCAGTACACGCGCACGAGCGCCACGGCGTCGTCCTCCTCCCCGGGAGTGCTGTATTCGGCCAAGGACTGATGGTCCCTGTTGAGGGGTCAGTCGCGCCAGTCCACAGCGGCAGAGATCTTGCCGATAATCGAGCGCCAACCCAGACTCGCCTGTTGCGCCCCGATTTTACGCAGCTTGCGCCGTCCGAAGAAACCGCCCATTCCGCCACTCTCGGCCGACCGGAGAGACTCGTCCAGGTCGTCGAGCGGCGATCCCGGCGCCAAGGCCAGGATCACGGGCTTGAGGCGCAGAGCGTGACCCAGGTCCCGGGCCACCTCGCCGGCGGCGATCAGCAGCGGCAGATCCCACGTGTCGTGACCACCGCGCAGGTTCTCCACCACGAGGTCCAGCTCGTAACGGTCGTCCTGCGCCGGGTCGATGTCGCTCGACTGTACCCGTTCCACGACGGTCGGCCACGTGTCGAGCTGGGCCAGGTCGTGCGGTGCACCCGAACGAATGAAGGAGACCAGCGACTCCGGGGTCTTGAAGGTGAGCAGCTTGCCGCGGTGGCTCAGGAAGATCGGGACCTCTTCGTCCTCCTCCTCGGCCTCAGCAGCCTCTTCCGGCTCGTCGGCGAAGTCGGCCGCGTCGGGCTCGGCCACGACATCGCCGTCCTCGGTGGTGACCGTGCCGTCGGACTTGCGCTCCGACTTCGTGCCCGCGTCACCCTCGGCGACCAGGGCGGCGAACTCGTCGTCGACGATGACGCCGTCCTCCTCGGCAGCGCGGGCCGCGGCCGCACGCTCCCGGGCGTCGAACGGGTCGTCCTCGTCGGTCTCGATCTCGGTCGGCGTGAGCTCCGAGGCGAGCCGGTACGCCCGCAGCGTCAGCCCCACGCCGCCCGGCATGGCGATCTCGACGGGCGAGATTCGTACCTCGTCCCACAGCTCACGGCCGGAGAGCCCGTCCTTGACGACGGCCTTCTCCTCCTTGACCGTCGAGCCCTCTTCGGGCGACTGGCTGGTCACGGTGACCTCCGGGTTGGTTCAAGCGAGCTGTTCGGACGGGTGAGTCTGGGCACACACCTTAGTGTGCGCTCCTGAAAGGAGACCGACCGAGGTCAGAAACCCTTCGGATGCCAGACCGTCTTGGTCTCCAGCAGCGCCGTCATCGGCCGCAGTCCCGGATCGGCGGTGAAGTCGGGCGTGTCGGCCGGCGGGCGGACGACCCGCTTGAGGCTGCCGGCCGCGGACCGCTCCAGCTCGGTGGCGAGTTCGGGATCGGCCACGCCGGTGAGGTCGAGCGCGTTGACGTCGTCGTGCGAGGCGAGCCAGGGCGCGGTCTCGGCGGCGTGCCCGGTGAGAATGTTCACCACTCCGCCCGGGACGTCGGAGGTGGCCAGCACCTCGGCGAGGGTGACGGCGACCTGTGGCGTGGCGGTGAGCACCACGACCGTGTTCCCGGTGACGATCGCCGGCGCGACGACGCTGACCAGCCCGAGGAACGAGGCCGGGGCGACCACGCCGACGACGCCGGTGGGCTCGGGCGCGGAGATGTTGAAGTACGGGCCGGCGACCGGGTTGGCGCTGCCGTGCACCTGCGCGATCTTGTCGGACCAGCCCGCGTACCAGACCCAGCGGTCGACGGCCGCGTCCAGCTCGCCGGCCGCGACGCCCAGCGCGATGAACTCGTCGCGCCGCGCCTCGACCATCTCGGCGATCCGGTAGAGCACCTGGCCGCGGTTGTAGGCGGTGGCGCCGGCCCACTTCGGCTGCGCCTTGCGGGCGGCCACGACGGCGTCGCGGGCGTCCTTGCGGGAGGCGAGGGCCACGTTGTCGCCGTCCACGAGATAGGTCCGTCCTGATTCGCTGCGCGGGAAAGCCCCGCCGATGTACAGCTTGTAGGTCTTGCGCACCGCGAGCCGACCGGCCCGTGGGAAGTCCGCGGCCGGCGCGGCGGCGTCGCCGGAGATCTTGGCGGCCTTGGCGGCCTTGGCGGGGGACGGGGACTTAGGCAAGGTACGCCTCCAGGCCGTGCCGGCCGCCCTCGCGGCCGTAACCGGATTCCTTGTAGCCGCCGAACGGCGACGTCGGGTCGAACTTGTTGAACGTGTTGGCCCAGATCACGCCGGCGCGGAGCTTGTCGGCCATCGCCAGGATCAGTGAGCCCTTCTCGGTCCAGATGCCGGCCGACAGACCGTACGGCGTGTTGTTGGCCTTTTCGATCGCCTCGTCCGGGGTGCGGAAGGTCAGCACCGACAGCACCGGTCCGAAGATCTCCTCGCGGGCGATCCGGTGCGCCTGGGTGACGCCCGTGAAGATCGTCGGGGCGAACCAGAAGCCCTGGGCCGGCAGCTCGCACGGCGGTGACCACCGTTCGGCCCCTTCGGCGGCGCCGACGTCGGAGAGCTCGCGGATGCGGGCCAGCTGCGCGGCCGAGTTGATCGCGCCGACGTCTGTGTTCTTGTCCAGCGGGTCACCGACCCGCAGCGTCGCCATCCGGCGTTTGAGGGCGGTGAGCACCTCGTCGTACGCGGACTCCTGGACCAGCAGCCGCGACCCGGCGCAGCAGACGTGCCCCTGGTTGAAGAAGATGCCGTTGACGATGCCTTCGACCGCCTGGTCGATGGGCGCGTCGTCGAAGACGATGTTGGCCGCCTTGCCGCCCAGTTCGAGGGTCAGGCGCTTGCTGGTGCCGGCGACGGACCGGGCGATCTGCCGGCCGACCTCGGTGGAGCCGGTGAAGGCGACCTTGTCGACGCCGGGGTGCTCGACCAGGGTGCGGCCGGTCTCGCCGGCGCCGGTGATGATGTTGACGACGCCCGGCGGCAGGTCGGCCTGCTGGCAGATGTCGGCGAAGAAGAGCGCGGACAGCGGGGTGGTCTCGGCCGGCTTGAGCACGACCGTGTTGCCCGCGGCCAGGGCGGGCGCGATCTTCCAGGCCAGCATCAGCAGCGGGAAGTTCCACGGGATGACCTGCGCGGCGACGCCCAGCGGCCGGGGGTCGGAGCCGTAGCCCGCGTACTTGAGCTTGTCGGCCCAGCCCGCGTAGTAGAAGAAGTGCGCGGCGACCAGCGGCACGTCGACGTCGCGGGATTCGCGGATCGGCTTGCCGTTGTCCAGGGATTCCAGCACGGCCAGCTCGCGGGAGCGTTCCTGGACGATGCGGGCGATCCGGAAGAGGTACTTGGCGCGTTCGGCGCCGGGCAGGGCCGACCAGGGTCCGAAGGCCCGGCGGGCGGCGGCGACGGCCCGGTCGACGTCCTCAGCCCCGGCCGAGGCGACCTCGGCGAGGACCTCCTCGGAGGCCGGGTTGACGGTCTTGAAGACCCCTCCGGAGGACGAGGCGGGCACGAAGGCGCCGTCGATGAACAGGCCGTAGGACGGCGCGATGTCGACCACCGAGCGGGACTCGGGGGCCGGGGCGTACTCAAGGAAAGACATGGCCTCAGTCCAGCGTGAAGTAGTCCGGGCCGGCGTAGTGGCCGGTCGTGAGCTTGGTCCGCTGCATCAGCAGGTCGTTGAGCAGCGAGGAGGCGCCGAAGCGGAACCAGTCCGGGTCGAGCCAGTCGTCGCCGACCGTCTCGTTGATCAGCACCAGGTACTTGATGGCGTCCTTGGTGGTGCGGATGCCGCCGGCGGGCTTGACGCCGACCTGGCGCCCGGTCTGGGCCCGGAAGTCCCGGACCGCCTCGAGCATGACCAAGGTCACCGGCAGCGTCGCGGCCACGGGCACCTTGCCGGTGGAGGTCTTGATGAAGTCGGCGCCGGCCAGCATCGCCAGCCAGGAGGCGCGGCGCACGTTGTCGTACGTCCCCAGCTCACCGGTCTCCAGGATCACCTTCAGGTGGGCGGACCCACAGGCTTCCTTGACCGCGACGATCTCGTCGTACACGAAGTCGTAGCGACCGGACAGGAACGCGCCCCGGCTGATCACCATGTCGATCTCGTCGGCGCCGCCGGCGACGGCGTCGCGGGTGTCGGCCAGCTTGACGTCGAGCGGGGCCTGCCCGGACGGGAACGCCGTGGCCACGCTGGCCAGGTGCACGCCGGAGCCGGCCAGCACCTCGGCCGCGACCGGGACCATCGCCGGGTAGACGCAGATGGCGGCCACGCTGGGGCAGGTGGGGTCCGAGGGGTCGGGGCGCAGCGCCTTGGCCGACAGGGCCCGGACCTTGCCGGGGGTGTCGGCGCCCTCGAGGGTGGTCAGGTCGACCATCCGGATGGCCAGGTCGATCGCCGCCGCTTTGGCGGTGGTCTTCACCGACCGGGTGCCGAGGGCAGCCGCCCGCGCCTCGACGCCGACCTTGTCCACCCCGGGCAGTCCGTGCAGGAAAGATCGGAGATTGAAGGCGGAACCGGGCACGTTGGGCAGCCTCGACGTCGCTGTCGCAGTCATGAGAGGGATTCTACGCGGCCCACCGACAGTTGATCTTGAGGAACCCCGGTAGGTTGATCGGCGTGGACGTACTCGTCGTTGATCATCCATTGGCCCAGTCCCGGCTCACCGTCATGCGTGACGCGCAGAGCGACTCCGGAGCCTTCCGCGCCGCCCTGCACGAGCTGACCACCATGGTCGTGTACGAGGCCGCCCGCACCTTCGCCGTCGAGCAGTTCCCGGTCAGCACCCCGGTGGCGCCGACCCAGGGCACCCGGCTGGCCAACCCGCCGCTGATCGTGCCGGTACTGCGGGCCGGCCTGGGCATGGCCGACGCCGCCCTGGCGCTGCTGCCCGAGTCGTCGATGGGCTTCGTGGGCCTGGCCCGCGACGAGGCCACCTACGAGCCGCGCGCGTACATGGAGTCGCTGCCCGGTGACCTCGCCGGGCTGCCCGTGCTCGTGCTCGACCCGATGCTCGCCACCGGCGGCTCCCTGGTGCACTGCTGCCAGCTGCTGGTCGACCGGGGCTGCACCGACGTCATCGTCTGCTGCGTGCTCGCCGCACCGGAGGGCATCGAGCGGCTGCGCTCTTCCGGCCTGCCGCTGCGACTGGTCACCGCTTCGATCGACGAGGGCCTCAACGAGAAGATGTACATCGTCCCCGGCCTCGGTGACGCGGGCGACCGCCAGTTCGGCGGCATGCCGCGGTTCTGAAGGGATGAAATCCTGATGAACGTCGCCGGTAGCGCGGCGTGGGGGACAAATCACAGCCCGAGACATCCGGCGGCTATTTCCCGATCGAACTGCGAAACAGCTCACGGAAAGTGACAAGCGGCGGGCGTTTCTGGTAGCCCTATGGCACGTCAGTGATGGTTGCGGCCGATGCGTACGGTAGGCGATCTCACGTCTCGGTAAGGTACTGTTCCGGCCGCCAAGCGCCGTGCCGGTGCCGTCGAGCCACGTCACATGCTCACTCCCGGCGTTGCATCAGCCACGTGTACACAGGAGGACCGCCCATGTCTGGGCTGCAGGACGCCATTCCGCCCGCTCGTCCGGTCATCGGTGAGGCCGAGATCGAGGCCGCCGTTCGTGTCCTGCGCAGCGGCATGGTCGTGCAGGGCCCCGAGGTCGCCGCCTTCGAAGCCGAGTTCGGCGAGGTCGTCGGCGGCCGGCACTGCGTGGCCGTCAACTCCGGCACGTCGGCGCTGCAGCTCTCGCTGATGGCGCTGGGCTTCGGCCCGGGCGACGAGGTCATCGTCCCGTCGTTCTCGTTCGCCGCCAGCGCGAACGCGGTCCGCCTGGTCGGCGCCACCCCGGTGTTCGCCGACATCGAGGCCGGCAGCTTCTGCCTGGACCCGGACGCGGTCGCCGCCGCGATCACCCCGCGCACCGTCGCGATCATGCCGGTCCACCTGTACGGCCACCCGGCCGCGATGGACCGCATCATGCAGATCGCCGAGCAGCACAGCCTCGCCGTGGTGGAGGACGCCGCCCAGGCGCACGCCGCGGCCCTCGACGGCAAGCCCGTCGGCAGCTTCGGCGCGGCCGGGTGCTTCAGCTTCTACCCGACCAAGAACATGCACTCCCTCGAGGGCGGCATGATCAGCACCGGGGACGCCCAGCTCGCCCGTACCCTGCGCCTGCTGCGCAACCAGGGCATGGAGGCGCGCTACCAGAACGAGATCGTCGGCGCCAACATGCGGATGACCGACGTGGCCGCCGCGATCGGCCGCGTCCAGCTCGGACAGCTCGAGGCCTGGACGGAGAAGCGCCGCGCCAACGCCGCGTACTTCGACGCCAACCTCACCGGTGTGACGGTGCCGCCGGTGGCCGCGGGCGCCCGCCACGTCTACCACCAGTACACGGTCCGGGTGCAGGGCGACCGGGACGCGTTCCAGGCCGGGCTCAAGGAGCTGGGCATCGGCAACGCCGTCTACTACCCGACCCCGATCCACGAGCTGCGCCCGTACCTGAACGAGGACGGCCAGGTCGGCGACTGGAAGCTGCCGGAGACCGACCGCGCGGCCCGCGAGGTCGTATCGCTGCCGGTGTTCCCGAGCCTGACCCAGGAGCAGCTCGACCGCATCGTCGAGGGCGTCAACACCGTGGCGGCGAAGGCATGAGCGCGCCGAGCGGACTCCGCGCGGGCCTGATCGG
Source organism: Actinoplanes sp. CA-051413 (assembly GCF_050955795.1). Taxonomy (NCBI): domain Bacteria; kingdom Bacillati; phylum Actinomycetota; class Actinomycetes; order Micromonosporales; family Micromonosporaceae; genus Actinoplanes; species Actinoplanes sp. CA-051413. Next base: position 9,134,887 of record NZ_CP192100.1, on the reverse strand, counting down.
TCTCGGTGCGATGGGGCGCAACCACGCCCGCGTGCTCAACCTGCTGGACGGCGTGCAGCTCGTCGGCGTGCTGGACCCGGCCCCGAACGCGGTGGCGCCGCACGGCGTGCCGGTCGTGACCGATCTGGAGCAGCTCCTCGCGCTCCAGCTCGACTACGCGGTCATCGCCTGCCCGACCGCCCTGCACGAGGAGATCGGGCTGCGGCTGGCCGAGGCCGGCGTGCACGCCCTGATCGAGAAGCCGCTGGCCCCGTCGGTCGAGGCGGCCGGCAAGCTGGTCGAGGCGTTCGAGAGCCGTGGCCTGGTCGGTGCGGTCGGTCACATCGAGCGGTACAACCCGTCGCTGCAGAGCCTGCGCACCCGGCTCGAGGCCGGCGAGCTCGGCGACATCTACCAGGTCGTCACCCGGCGCCAGGGCCCGTTCCCGGGCCGGATCGCCGACGTCGGCGTGGTCATGGACCTCGCCACCCACGACATCGACCTCACCGCCTGGGTGACCGGGCACGAGTATCTCGACGTCTCCGCGCGCACCGTGTCGCGCAGCGGCCGCCCGCACGAGGACATGGTCTCCGCCGTGGCCTCGCTGGGCGACGGCCTGATGGCCAACCACCTGGTGAACTGGCTCAGCCCGTTCAAGGAGCGGTCCACGGTCATCACCGGCGCCAAGGGCAGCTTCGTCGCCGACACGCTGACCGCCGACCTCACCTTCTACGCCAACGGCGCGGTGGACACCGAGTGGGAGGCCCTGCGGGCGTTCCGCGGGGTGGCCGAGGGCGACATGGTCCGGTACGCGATCCCGAAGCGGGAGCCGCTGCTCGTCGAGCACGAGCGCTTCCGTGACGCCGTGGAGGGCAAGGACAGCGACATCGTCACGCTGCGCCAGGGCATGCGTACGGTCGAGGTCGCGGAGGCTGTGCTCCGCTCGGCCACCAGCGGCACGACGGTCGTGATCCCCGCGAAGCGGGCGTGATGTCCGGCCCCGTCGCCGTCGTCACGCCCTGGTATCCCAGCTCCCAGCTGCCGTTCCGCGGCGCGTTCGTCCAGGCCATGACCGAGGCGACCGCACCCGGCACCACGTCGTTCACCGTGTACCACTGCGACAGCTGGGTGGCTCGGCTCTCGGCGGAGCAGGACGCCGAGATCACCGCGGCGTTCCGCGCGTTGATGCCGGCGGCGGGGGTCCCCAGCAAGACGGTCGGCGGGGCCGATCTCGTCACTGTGCCGGTGCCCATGCCGCGGGCGCTGCCGTTCGCGGAGCAGGCCCAGCGCGCCGCCGACGCGCTCAAGGTCGCGCTCGGCGGCCGGCCGCTCGACGCCGAGGTCGTGCACGCGCACGTCGGCCTGCTCGGCGGCCTGCCGGCCCTGCGCAACATGCGGCCCGGCAGCCGGCTGTTCGTCACCGAGCACGCCACGTTCCTGGACCGGATGCTCGCCGAGCCGGACGGCCACGCCGGCTACGCCGAGGTACTGGCGGCCTGCGAGGCCTTCTTCGTGGTCGGCGACGAGCTGCGCGAGCAGCTCACGACGGCCTTCCCCGAGCACGCGGACAAGCTGCGGCCGATCGCCAACCCGATCGACTTCGCGACCCCGCGGGCCGAGCCGGTAAAGACGTTGCACCGCTGGCTGTTCGTCGGCGGCCTGATCGAGCGCAAGGGCGTCACCTGGTTGCTCGAGGCGTTCGCCGCCTGCCGCCGGCAGGAGCCGGCTCTCACCCTCACTCTGGTGGGTGAGGGTGAGTTGCGCGGCCGGCTGGCCGCGCGGGCCGAGGAGCTGGGTGTGGCCGAGGCGGTGACCTTCGCCGGCGCACTGTCGCCCGTGGAGGCCCTGAGCCTCATGCGGGAGCACGACGTGCTCGTGCACCCGAGCCGCTACGAGACCTTCGGCGTCGTCGTGATCGAGGCGGCCGCGGCCGGTATGCCGGTCATCGTCACCCGTTGCGGTGGTCCCGAGCAGACGCTGGCCGGCATCGAGTCCGATGCCGGGCAGCTGATCGAGGTCGAAGAGGACAGCGCGGCCATCGTGGCCGGGTACGAGCAGTTGCGTGACCGGTTCCCCGACGGCATGGACCTGGACCGGGCCCGCCGCGTCCTGGCCGACCGCTTCGGCTACCAGGCGGTGGCCCGTCAGCACCACGAGGCCTGGTTCGCCCCGCAGTCCCGGCCCTGAGCCTGATCCGACCGACGGCATTCTGGAGCATCATGCGAGTTCTTTTCCTTGCCCTGGGTGCCAACCGGCGGCTGGCCGTGACCGAGGAGACCCGGACGCTGGCGGCGGCGGGTGAACGTCCCGTCGTGCTGGTCGACAAGGCGGAGGCCTGGGCCGGCGACGAGTTCCCCGCCGGCGTGGAGCTCGTCGAGCTGGCCCGGCTGGGCCGCGGGCACTGGCCGCTCGCCGCCGAGCGCCTCGTCCTCGACCGGGCGCCCAAGTCTCTGCTGCGGCGCGTCGGGGGCCGCCGCGGCAAGCGGCTGGTGTCGGCGTACGACCGGCGCATCGGCCGCCCGCTGCACCGGCGGGTTTTCCTGCCCCTGTACGGTCGGCTGTGGCGAGACGCCGGAGACCGCCCCCTGGCCGAGTTCAGCCGCCGGTGGGGACGGTTCGACACGCTCGTGGTGACGGACCCGCAGTCGTTCCCGGTCGCCCAGCGCCTCGCCGCGGCCGGGCGCCACCGGCCGCGTATCGCCTTCCGTATCGACCAGGTGACCAGCCCAGGGCATCAAGGGGAAACTGTGGACCATGAGGACAAGGTATGACCGCTAGCGAACGGCGTCCTCGCCTGCTCTATCTCGCCTTCTACTTCCCCCCGTCGCGGGCCAGCGGTGTCTACCGCGCCCGGGCGACGGCGAACCATTTCACGCGCGCCGGCTGGGACGTCACGGTCTTCGCCGCGCCGCTGGGATTCCTGTACGACGTGATCGGCTCCACCGACGAGAAGCTGATGGACACCGTCGACCCGCGGATCACCGTCGAGCGGCCCGAGCTGGACACCTTCCGGTGGGAGCACGAGCTGCAGAACATGAGCTGGTTCCGCGGCACGATGCCCACGGTGTCCAAGAAGTTCTTCGAGTGGCGCGAGGCCAAGCAGTTCCCCGAGCAGTACGTCTCGTGGGCTCGCTCGTCGGTCTCCAGGGCTCTCAAGCTGCACCGGCGGGAGAAGTTCGACGCGGTGCTGGCCACCGGCAACCCGTTCTCCGCCTTCGCCGCGGGCTGGGCGATCGGCAAGCTGGCCAAGATCCCGTACGTGATCGACTACCGCGACTCCTGGACCCTCGACCTGTTCAAGGATGAGCCGGCCTATCCGCCGAGGCACCCGACGTGGAAGTGGGAGCGCCGGGTGATCGGCAAGTCCGCGGCGACCGTCTTCGTCAACAACGCCCTGCGTGACTGGCACGCCGAGCGCTATCCGCAGGCGGCCGACCGGATGATGGTCGTGCCGAACGGCTGGGACCCGGATCTGCTGGAGCTGCCCTCGGCCGAGTCGGTGGAGACGACGGCTCCGCAGCGTCCGCTGAAGTTCGGCTATCTCGGCACGGTGACCACGCATCAGCCGGTGGAGGAGATGGCGGAGGCCTTCCGGATCGCCCGCACGCATCCGGATCTGGCCGAGGCTGAGCTCAACATCTTCGGTCACCTCGGCTTCTTCAGGCACAGCCACTCGAGCTTCCTACCCCGGCTCGGCCTGGACGCCGCGGGTCGGATCGATCCGGCCACGGACGCCGGGCTGCGGCTGCGCGGGCCGGTGTCCAAGACCGAGGTGTCCACGGTCTACGCCGACAGCGACGTGCTGGTGTTCCTGGCCGCCGGTGGACGGTACGTCACCTCGGGCAAGATCTTCGAGTACATGGCCACCGGCCGGCCGATCGTCTCGGTGCACGCGCCGGACATCGCGGCCCGTGAGGTGCTCGAGGGTTATCCGTTGTGGTTCCACGCCGACAGCCTCGACCCCGAGAAGCTGGCGCAGTCCTTCATCGAGGCCGGTCAGGCGGCTCGGGAGGCCGGTCCGGAGGTGCGCGAGGCCGCCCGCCGGCACGCCGAAACCTTCCAGCGGGACACGCTGCTCGAGCCGCTGGAGACCCGGATGCGCGCCTTCGTCCGATCTTCGACCGTTCAGGAGTTGTCGTCGTGAGCACGCCAGCCGACCCGGTGACCCGGCCTCGCGTCGTCATCCTCGCCCTCAGCTACAAGCTGAGGACGAGGGTGCGGTCCTATGTGCAGGACCTGGTGGACGCCGGGGTCGACATCGACCTGCTCGTGGCCGAGAACAGCAGCACGGAGGAGGCCGCTCTCGATCCGCGGGTGCGCGTCCACCGGGTGTTCGACGTCGAGGCGACCGACGTCACGATCCGGCGGATCGAGCGGGGCGTCCTGTTCACCCTGCCGGCGAAGGCGTTCGGCAAGGCGCGGTCGCTGACCGTCGGCCGGCCGGCGCTGAAGAAGGTGGACGCCGGCCTGGCGCTCACCCGGCGGGCCCAGTCGCGGGTGTCCAAGGGCATCCACAAGAAGATGTTCTGGCCGACGTTCAAGGTCATGCGTCCGTTGATCCTGTCCCGCAAGGGGCAGCAGCGGCTCGCCGAGCTGGATCTGGCCCGGGCCGACCGGATCGTGGCCGCCGACCAGCCGGCGGTGCCGCTGGCCTGGCGGCTGTCGCGGCGTTACCCGGGGGTCCGCACGACGACGGCCCTCGACCGCAAGCCGTACGTCGGCGACAAGTAGCTGAAACGCAAAAAAGGGCCCCCCGAGCGGGGGCCCTTTTTCCGTGGGTCAGCGAGCGGCGAAACGCTCGGCCAGCACCTCGACGACCCGCTTCGCCGCGGCGCCGTCGCCGTACGGGTTGCCCCGCTCGGCCTGCGGGGCGGGGCGGGTGGCCAGCGCGGTCCAGGTGTCGCCGAGGCCGGCCGGATCCGTCACGAGGTGGTTCCAGCCGTCCTCGAGCGTCTCGACCCATTCGGTCTCGGTGCGCAGGGTCGTGCACGGCCGGCCCAGGAGGTAGGCCTCCTTCTGCAGGCCGCCCGAGTCGGTGACCACGCCCGCGGAGCCGAGCACCGCGGCCACCATCGACGCGTACGGCAGGGGCGTGCCCACGTGCACGGCGCCCTGCTGAAGCTTCAGGCCCTGCGCCTCGGCCCGGGCCACGAGCCGCGGGTGGGCCAGCAGCGCCACCGGTACGGGCAGCTCGGCCAGCGCGCCCAGCAGCTGCGACAGCCGCCGCGGGTCGTCGGTGTTCTCCGCGCGGTGCAGGGTGGCCAGCAGGTACGGCTGGGCGGGGTCGATGCCGTCGGGCAGCGCCGGAGCGGGGTGCTTGCCGGCCAGGACGTCGTCGCGGACGCGGTAGCAGACGTCGACCATCACGTCGCCGACCAGCTCGGTCCGGTCACCCAGGCCCTCGGCCCGCAGGTGGCGGACCGCTTCCTCGGTGGGGGCGAGCAGCAGGTCGGCCGCGTGGTCGGTGAGCACCCGGTTGTGCTCCTCCGGCATCCGGCGGTTGAACGAGCGCAGCCCGGCCTCCAGGTGCGCCACCGGGATGTGCATCTTGACCGCGGCGACGGCGCCGGCCAGCGTCGAGTTGGTGTCGCCGTAGACCAGCACCCAGTCCGGATTCTCCCGCTCCAGCACCGGGTCCATGGCGCTGAGCACCGCGCCGGTCTGCACGCCGTGGCTGCCCGAGCCGACCCCCAGGTGCACGTCGGGGTCGGGGATGCCGAGCCCGGTGAAGAACACGTCCGAGAGGTTGACGTCGTAGTGCTGTCCGGTGTGGACGATCACGTGCTGGTGGCCGGTGCCGGCGAAGGCCTGCGCGATGGGCGCCAGCTTCACCAGCTGTGGCCGGGCGCCGACAATGCTCAAAACCTTCATCGCAGTCTTCTCCGTGGGATCAGGAAACCGGCTGGTCGAGTTCGACGGCCACCCTACATGCCCGGCCGGGGTCAGGCTTCCGGGCACGAGGCCTCGGGCGGGACGGCGCGCTCGCCCTGCACGACCGTGGTGCCGACCCGCACGGGGGTCTAGGCGCGCAGGTCGGCGATGTCGTTGCGAGCCCGGGCGAGCCGGCTCTCGGCCTTGGCGATCGTGGCGTCGCGGGCCGCGACCTCCTTCTCCAGCTGCCGGATGCGCTGGTCCTGCGCCTTGATCCGGTCGGCCGCGTCGGCCAGCTTGCTGCGCAGCGGCCGGCTGAGCAGGTCCTGGAACACGAACTCACCGGTGAGCCTCAGCAGGGCGCGCAGGTCGGGGCTCTCCCCGTCGAGCACGACCGGCGTGTCCGTCAGGTGCGTGCGCAGCGGCGCGAGGCGGTCGACCCGCGCGGTCAGGACGGCGCAATGCGCTCCGTGCCGCGAGACCTTGTCCAGCGGTACGACCTGGAGCACCTGGCAGCCCGCGGCGACCAGCTCGTCGAGCAGCCGGTGGTAGGGCAGGGCGGGCACCGGCCAGCCGAGCAGGAGCAGCGCGCGGCCGCCGACGGGCAGCTCCCGCAGCGCCGGGGCGACCGTCTCGACGTCGACGTGGGCCTCGGGCTCGGGACCCAGGAAGGCGGTCACCACGGTGCCGGCGTCCATCTTCCCGCCGTCGGGCACGTACGCCCGGTACGCCTCGGCCGGGGCCCGCAGCAGCTCGCGGAGGGCCTCGCCGTTCTCGCTCACCTCCACGACGGTCGTCACATCGCCGACGAGGGGAAGCAGTTCGTGAATGAGCATGTTGACGCCGATCCTCAGCCGATGCGGGTGAAGGTGTAGAGCCCGATGGGGCTACGCCGGAAGCGGTACGGCTCCCAGCCGTCGAAACGCAGGCCGCAGGCGTCCAGCAACGGCAGGTACTTGTCCCGCCCGCGGACCACCTGGTAGTTGCCGTACACGTGGTCGCCGTCCTCGCCCCAGTCGCCGATGACGAGCTTGCCGCCGAGCCGGACCAGCGAGGCCAGGTTGCGGGTGGAACGGGCCCATTCCGTGTCGTCCAGGATATGGAAGAGCACGTCGACGGTGAAGACGACGTCGTACAGCCAGGGCGTGCGCCAGCCGGAGAGAGTGGTCCGGTGGTATCGGGGGCCGCCGCCCAGTTCCCGGCAGTGCGCGATGGCCGCCTCGCTGCCGTCGATGCCGTCGACCTGGTGACCGAACTTGGCCAGCTCCCGGCTGAAGTAGCCCTTGCCGCAGCCCGCGTCGAGCAGGTACATCGGCGCAACCGGGTTGTTGTGCAGACCGACGCGGTCCATGAGCATGGTGAGCCGACGCTGGTAGAACATATAGTTGGTCGCCTCGTCGAACGAGATGTCGCCGCCCGACCGCAGATCGGTCTCCTGCTGGTGGCGCTCGTTCCAGTACTTCGAGGCTTCCGCGTCGGTGAGAAGCGTCATGACATGATCCACTTTCGCAGCGGGAGCAGGTGACGCCAACCTGCGCAGAGTAGTACCTCGGTGCGGGCCGCGGTCATCAACTTCGGAGAAATGAGGCTGGATGTCGCGCCGGACCGTGGTCTACCTCGCGCTCGGCAGCCGGCGGATCAACGCAGCGCTACGGCTGAGCGCCCAGGCGGCCGCCAACGGTGCCGCGGTGACGCTGGTCGTGCTCGACGGACCGGCCTGGTCCGCTGTCGAGCCACCGCCCGGAGTGGAGCTGCGCCGCTTGCCGGACCGGCGCGCTGTCGCGGCGTTGCTGGCGGGCAGCGCTCTGCCGGCGGGTGCCGCCGTGGTGGCCGGCGATGTGCCGGCACTGGTCGCGGCCTGGGGCGTGGGACGCCGGCGGCGCGACGTCACGGTCACCGTCGAGCCGGACGCCGAGCGCGGCCGCCGGCCGCAGCCGGCCGACCTCGCCGTCGTGACCCCGTGGTATCCGGGCCCGAACGACGACTTCGCGGGCGCCTTCGTCCGGGCTACCACCGACGCGGTGCGTTCCGGCGCGGGCACGGTCTCGACCCTGCACAGTGAGGGCTGGTTCTATCCGCGCGCGGAGGCGTCGCCGGACGCGGTCGACGCGGTCACCGACCGGCTGGCCGCGCGGGCCGGCTTGGTCGTCGTCCGGGACACGCCGCAGGGCGAGCTGTGCCGGGTGGCGGTGCCGAGCCTGACCACCGGTGGCTACCCGCAGTGGATCGACGCCCACGTGCGCGCCGTACGGGCCGCGCTGCCGACCGGCCGGATCGAGGCGCCGGTCGTGCACGCCCACACCGGTCTCTACGGAGGTGCTGTGGCGGCCGCGCTGGCCCGGCCGGAGGCCCGCGTCGTGGTCACCGAGCACGCCACCTTCCTCCCGCGGGTGCTGGGCAGGGCCGGCGTGCGCAGCCGGTACGCCGCCATGCTCAACCGGGCCGACGTGGTGCTGTGCGTGGGTGGCAGCCTCCGCGACTACCTGTGCGCCGAGTTCCCCCAGCACGCCGCCAAGGTCCAGGTCGTGCCCAACCCGATCGACTTCGCCGGCTTCGCGGTCCGTCCCGAGCCCGTGACCGAGCTGAAGAGGTGGCTCTACGTCGGGCGGCTGATCGAGCACAAGGGCGTACGGGGCCTGCTGGAGTCCTTTGCGATCGCTGCGGCCGCGGATCCGTCCCGGACGCTGACCATGGTGGGGTCCGGCCCGCTGGCCGAGGAGCTCGGTCACCGCGCGGCCGAGCTGGGGCTGGCCGGCCGGGTCCGGCTGCTGGCCCCGGTGCCGCCGGATCAGGTCGCCGCGCTCATGCACGACCACGATCTGCTGGTGCACCTGAGCAGCAAGGAGACGTTCGGCATGACCGTCGTCGAGGCGGTCGCCACCGGGCTGCCGGTGCTGGTGGCCGCCAGCGACGGACCGCGGGAGACGATGGCGGGCCTGTCCGGCGTCGCCGGCCGGCTGGTCGAGGTGGACTGCCCGCCGGAGCGGGTCGCCGAGGCGTTCGACGAGCTGGTCAAGGAGCTGCCGCAGCTTGATCTCGCGGCCGCGCGGGAGGCCCTGCGGGAGCGGTACGGCACCACGGCCGTCGCCGCCCAGCTGCAACGGTGGTACCACGAGCCGATCACCGGAGTCACCGAGCCGGCCTTCACGCCCGGCGACCGGATCGTCGTGCTCGTCACCGACGCCACCGCCGCCGCGCGGGTGCGTGCGGCGCTGCCGCATGCGGTCGCCGCCGGGGCGCAGATCGACGTGCTGACCACGGTGGACGGCATCACGGGCGGAGCCGGGGTCACCGTGCACCGCTTACGGGCCGGCGCCGGCCTCGAGCGCATCCGGCATGCCGAGGATGTCGTTGTCCGGAAGGCACCGGGAAAAGTTGTCGACGGTCTGCTGAACGTGGCCCGCCGACGGCCGGAACCGGGCTGGGAGGTGCTGCTGCGCCGCGCCCGCCGGCTGCATCGCCGCGGTGCGCGCAAAGCGGAGGCCGTCCTCATCGGTCCCCGGTGGGTGCGCAAGCGTTCCGACGCGCTCTGGTCGGAGCTGCGCGGCGAGCTGCCGCGTCTGGACCTGGCCCGGGCGCGCTACGTGGTGGCCGCCGGGCCGGTCGCCCGGGAGCTGGCCGGCCGCCTCGTCGCGGGTCACCCCGGCGTGGTCGTCACCGGGTCCCTCGATCAGGTGCCCGGCAGCGGTACGGGGCCGGGAAAGTAACCGATCGGCATAATGCAGGAAACGCCTGCTTAGCGAAGAGGTTCTAGCGGTACGGGCGAGCGGGGGTGTCATAGACTCCCGTCGTCTTTCAGACTTGAGGTGCCGGGGAGGCGCGTAGTGGGTGGGCCCGACGTCAGTGTTGTGGTGGCCGTGTACAACACGATGCCGTACCTGACGGAGTGTCTGCGCTCGCTGGTCGACCAGAGCATCGGGATCGACCGGCTGGAGATCCTCACCATCGACGACGGGTCCACCGACGGCAGCGGCGCCGAGCTGGACCGCTGGGCGGCGGAGTATCCGGGCACCTTCAAGGTGCTGCACCAGGAGAATTCCGGCGGTCCGGCGGGCCCGAGCAACCGCGGCCTGGACCTGGCCACCGGCCGGTACGTCTTCTTCCTCGGCGCCGACGACTACCTCGGCACCGAGGCGCTGCAACGGCTGGTCACCGCGGCCGACGAGCTGGAGGCCGACATCGTGCTGGGCCGCCTGGTCGGCGCCGGCGGCCGGGTGGTCAACCAGGCCGTCTTCGCCCCGGGCAACCGCGACGACATCACGCTGGTCAACTCGGCGCTGCCCTGGGCGCTGTCCAACACCAAGCTGTTCCGCCGCTCCCTGCTGGAGGAGCACCACATCCGCTATCCGGAGGAGCTGCGCTCCGGCAGTGACCAGCCGTTCACCATCCGCGCGGTGATGGCGGCCCGGCGGATCGCCGTCCGCGCCGACTACGAGTTCTACTACGCGGTGCGGCGCACGGACTCCAGCAACATCACGTACCGCACCTCGCTGTCCGGCTTCGTGCAGGACGCCGCGCTGATCATGGACACGGTCGCCGACGTCATCACCGACCCGCAGGCCCGGGACGCGGTGCTGCGCCGGCACTTCACCTGGGAGCTCGGCAAGCTGCTGGGCAAGCGGTTCCTCGAGGCGGACCAGGAGGAACGGATCCGCGTCCAGGAGGGGGTCCGCAAGCTGGCGGACACGTACCTGACCGAGGAGATCCGGGCCGACCTGGACGTGCGGCACCGGATCCCGCTCAGCATCGCCCAGTACGGCACGGTCCAGGACCTGCTGACCGTTGCGAAGCACTTCGCCGAGCACGGCCTGTCACCGGTGGTCGCCGAGGGTGAGCGCTACTACCTGAACTTCCCCGGCTTCCGGGACCCGGCCCTCGGCTTCCCCGACGAGTGGTTCGACGCGACCTCGCACGTCCGCCAGCTCGTCCACCAGACCGGCCCGGCCGACGTGCGCTGGGGCCGGACCCCGGACGGCCGGCGCGCCCTGCTGGTCGGCTGGCTCACGTCCCTGCCCAACCTGAACAGCGGCGACGGCCCGGCCCCGCAGGTGACGGCCGGTGACCTCCCGGCCACCCTCACCGAGTCAGCCAACGACGACGACGGCGGCACCCGGGTCCTGGGCTATCTGACGATCGACGATATCGTCGCCGGGCAGACCAAGCGGCGGCAGCGCCGGCGCGTGCGCTTCAGCTGGACCACCCGCGGCGAGTCGTACAGTCTTCCGGTGACCGCGTTCGACCTCTCGCGGGCGACGCGTATCCTCCATCGGCGTGGCCTACGTTTTCACCTCGTCGGCGCCGAGCTCGACGAGAAGGCCAGGCTGCACGTCGTGAGCACCACCGTCACCCCCCGCCGGATCGCCGGCCGTCTCGCGCGCCGGCTCCGCCCCAAGCGCTGACCCGCGCCAAGGAGGATGTACCCCAGCATGAAGATCTGTGTCGTCGCCCTGGGCAAGATCGGGCTGCCGCTCGCCGTCCAGTTCGCGTCCAAGGGGCACACCGTGATCGGGGCGGACGTCTCCGAGCCGACGGTGCGCACCGTCAACGACGGCCTGGTGCCCTTCCCGGGTGAGGCCGACCTCGATGTCAAGCTCAAGCAGGCGGTCAACGCCGGTCTGCTGACGGCCACCACCGACACCGCGGCCGCCGTGGCCGAGGCCGAGGCCGTGGTCGTGGTGGTGCCGCTGTTCGTCGACGGCGAGGGCGTGCCGGACTTCGGCTGGATGGAGTCCGCCACCCGCGACATCGCCCGTGGCCTGCGCCCGGGCACGCTGGTCAGCTACGAGACCACCCTCCCGGTCGGCACCACCCGCACCCGCTGGGCGCCGCTGCTGGAGCAGGGCTCCGGCCTGGTCGCCGGGCGCGACTTCCACCTGGTCTTCAGCCCCGAGCGGGTGCTCACCGGCCGGGTCTTCGCCGACCTGCGCAAGTACCCGAAGCTGGTCGGCGGCGTGGACGCCGCGTCGGCCCAGCGCGGTGTCGAGTTCTACGAGGCCGTGCTCGACTTCGACGACCGGCCCGACCTGGACCGCCCGAACGGCGTCTGGGACCTCGGTTCGGCCGAGGCCGCCGAGCTGGCGAAGCTGGCCGAGACCACCTACCGCGACGTCAACATCGGGCTGGCCAACCAGTTCGCCCGGTACGCCGACACCATCGACGTCGACGTCAACCTGGTCATCGACGCCTGCAACACCCAGCCGTACAGCCACATCCACCGGCCCGGGATCGCGGTCGGCGGGCACTGCATCCCGGTCTACCCGCGGCTCTACCTGTGGAACGACCCGTCGGCCACGGTGGTCCGCTCGGCCCGCGAGGCCAACGCGGCGATGCCGGCGTACGCGGTCGACCTGCTCGCCGCCGCGGTCGGTGACCTCGACGGGCTGGGCGTGCTGGTGCTCGGGGCCGCTTACCGGGGCGGGGTCAAGGAGACGGCGTTCTCCGGCGTCTTCCCGGCCGTGGAGGAGCTGCGGCGCCGCGGCGCGAAGCCCTACGTGTCCGACCCGATGTACTCCACCGCCGAGCTGACCGCCCTGGGCCTGCCGCCGTGGAACGGCGAGGAGCTGGGCGCGGCGGTCGTGCAGGCCGACCACGCCGAGTACCGCAGCCTCACCGCCGCGGACCTGCCCGGCGTCAAGGTGATCGTCGACGGCCGGCGCACCACCGACCCGGAGCGCCTCGAGGGCATCCGCCGGATCGTCATCGGCGGCTGACGTGCGGTCCCGGGGCGGCTCCGGCCGCCCCGGGCAACGTCCGGCCGCTCAGCCCCGCTCGATCTCGCGGCTGACGATCTCGCCGCTCTCGTCGACCCAGCCCTTGGGCCGGGCCGGGTTGCCCGCCACCAGCTGGTAGGGCTGGACGTCCTTGGTCACGACCGAGCCGGCCGCGATCATCGCGTACTCGCCGACCTCGATGCCGCAGATCAGCGTGGCGTTCGCGCCGATCGAGGCGCCCCGCCGGACCAGCGTCGGGGTGATCTTCCAGTCCGGGTTCTGCGCCCGCGGCCGCAGGTCGTTGGTGAAGACCGCGCACGGGCCGACGAAGACCTCGTCCTCGATCGTCACGCCCTGGTAGACCGAGACGTTGTTCTGAATCTTGACGCGGCTGCCCACGACGGCGTTGGCGTCGAGGTAGACGTTGCGCCCGATCACGCAGTCGTCGCCGACCACGGCGGACGAGCGGACGTGCGCGAGGTGCCAGACCTTGGTGCCGGCGCCGAGCGTGGCACCCTCCTCCACGTCCGCGGAGGGGTGCACGAACGGCGGCCGGGCGCCGGCGGCATCGGTGTCATTGTGGGTGTGATCCATCAGAGCAGTGTGAGCCCTGAGGAGCGCGCAGCCGAAATCGGGGAAACAATTCCGGAATCTCGCCGGTGCTAATCTGGGCGTTCTCCTCTCCAGACCTCGTACGGACGGCCCGCGCACCGCTATGACCATGATCAGCGTCGTCGTTCCCGCGTGGAGCGTTCAGGGATATCTCGCCGAGGCGCTGTCCTCGGTCCTCGATCAGCAGACGGTGGACGCCGAGGTGATCGGCGTCGATGACGCGTCGCCCGATCACAGCGGCGAGGTCCTCGACGAGCGGGCCGCCGGCGACTCCCGGTTGACTGTGGTGCACCTCACGACCAACGGCGGCCCCGGCCCGGCCCGCAACGCCGGCCTGGAGCAGGCCACCGGCGAGTACGTCTGGTTCGTCGACGGTGACGACCGGATCGTGCCCGGCGCGCTCGCCGCGGTGGAGGCCCGGCTGCGCGAGGAGAAGCCGGACGTGCTGGTCGTCGGGGCCGCGCGGGAACGGTGGAACAGGTCGGTGTCCGGCTGGCGTACGCCGGAGTCCGCGGCCACCGGTGCTGAAGCGTTGACCCGGGCAGCCCCTCCGCTCGGCGCGCTCATCGTGCGCCGGCAGTTCCTGCTCGACTCCGGCATCCGCTTCCGCCCGGGCTGGTACGAGGACGTGGCTTTCGCGTACGCGGTGCTGGCCGAGGCGGGCACTGTCACGACCTTCGAGCCGGCCTGTTACATCCGCCGGCTGGACCGCGACGGTTCGATCCGCACCACCCGCTCGCCTCGGCACGCCGACGCGGTGGTGCAGTACGACGACGCGCTGAGCCGTCCCGTGGTCGCCACCGCGTCTCCCAAGCTGCGCCGGCGCGCGCTGGACCGGGCCGTCACCGAGCTGCTCACGATCGTCGAGGACGACACCCGTACGCCGCGTTCGGCCCGCCGGGCGATGTTCACCGCGGTGTCGGACCTGCTGCGCAAGCACGAGGCCGGGGCCGCCGCCCGTCCCGGTGGTGCCGCCGGGCTGCGGCTCAAGCTGCTCGCTGCTGACTCCTTCACCGCCTACCGGGCGTTGCGCGGCGTGGCCGGCGTGGCGCGCTCGGTCCGCCGGGTGCCGCGTACGGCCAAAGCCCGCCTGCGCAAGCCGGCCCTGCGCTGGTACTACAAGTGGCAGCTGCGCCGCCCGATCGACGAGAGCCTGGCCGTGTACGCCGCGTACTGGTATCGCGGTTATGCCTGCAACCCGGCCGCCATCTACGAGAAGGCCAAGGAGCTGGCCCCCGGCGTCCGTGGCGTCTGGGTGGTCAAGCGGGGGCACCGGCCGCTGCCCGAGGGCGTCGACCACGTCATCGCCGGCAGCCGGGCCTACTACCGCACCATCGCCCGGGCCAAGTATCTGATCAACAACGCCACCTTCCCGCCGGAGGTGGTGAAGCGGCCGGGTGCGGTCCACGTGCAGACGCACCACGGCACGCCGCTCAAGACGATGGGCCTCGACCAGCCGAAGTTCCCGGCCTCCACGGTCAGCTTCAACGCCGAGCGGATGCGCCGCAACATCGCCAAGTGGGACTTCAGCATCACCGCCAACCGGCACACCACCCTGCTCTGGGACCGGCAGTTCCCGATCCGGGGCGAGACGCTGGAGACCGGCTATCCGCGCAACGACCGGCTGGCCCGGGCCACCGAGTCCGACGTCGCGGCGGCCCGCGCCGAGCTCGGCATCGCGCCCGGCGAGCGGGTGGTGCTGTACACCCCGACCCACCGCGAGTGGCACGCGACCTTCACCCCGGTGCTCGACGTCGACGCGCTGGCCGAGGCGCTGGGCCCGGACACCCGGGTGCTGCTGCGCGGCCACTACTTCTACGGCCTGGCCGGCTTCCCGGCCCTGCACCCGCGAGTCACCGACGTGTCCGCGTTCCCCACGGTGGAGACGCTCTACCTGGCCGCCGACGCGCTGATCACCGACTTCTCCTCGGTGATGTTCGACTATGCCGTGCTGGACCGCCCCCTGATCATCTTCGCGCCGGACTGGGAGATCTACCGGGCGGTGCGCGGCGTCACGTTCGACCTGGAGACCGAGCACCCGGGCACGTTCACCCGGACGTTCGACGAGCTGGTGGCCGCGTTCCGCACCGGCCAGGTGGACAGCCCCGAGGCCACCGCGGCCCGGGCCCGCTTCCGGGCGCGGTTCTGCGCCCTGGAGGACGGCCACGCCGCCGAGCGCGTGGTCCGGCGGGTGTTCGCCGATGTCTGAGCCGATGTCCGAGCGGGTCCCCGGGCTGGTCAGCGTCATTGTGCCGATCTACAACGTCGAGCCCTTCCTGCGTGACTGCCTCGACTCGCTGCGCGCGCAGACCTACGCCGACCTCCAGGTGCTGATGGTCGACGACGGCAGCACCGACGGGTCCGCGGCCGTCGCGGCGGAGTTCGCGGCGGCGGATCCCCGGTTCGAGCTCATCCGGCAGGCCAACGCCGGGCTCAGCGCCGCCCGCAACGTGGCCGTGCCGGCCGCGCGGGGCGAATACCTGGCCTTCGTCGACAGTGACGACGTGCTGGCCGCGCACGCGTACGAGCTGCTGGTGCAGGCGCTGGCCGGCGGCGCGGACTTCGCCAGCGGTGCCGTACGGCGGTACTCCTCGCGTGGCGCGTACCGCGGGGCGCCGCACAACGAGGCGATCGCCACCACCGACCTGAACACGCACGTCACCCGCCGGCCGGAGCTGCTGCGCGACCGCACGATCTGGAACAAGCTGTACCGCCGCTCCTTCTACGACGCGCACGGCTTCGAGTTCCCGGTCGGCCGGCTTTTCGAGGACGTGCCGGTCACCGTGCCGGCGCACGCCCTGGCCACCAGCGTCGCGGTCGTCAACGAGCCGATCTACTTCTGGCGGGTCCGCGAGGGCGCGGTCCGCTCGATCACCCAGTCCAACAACGACCTGCGCAACCTGGTCGACCGCTTCTTCTCTGTCCAGCTGACCCGCAAGCTGCTCACGGACGCCGGCCAGGACGAGCTCCGCCGGGTGTACGAGGAACAGGCGGTATGGGACAAGCTCAGCAGCTACCTCAGGTTCCTGCCGGCGGCCTCGCCGGAGTTCCGCGAGACGTTCATGCAGCTGGCCACGGATTATCTCGCCGAGCTCGACCCGGGAGCGGTCGACCGGCAGCCGGCCAAGGTCCGCAAGCACTGGCAGCTGATCCGTGACCGCCGCCTCGACGACCTGGTCGAGCTGATCGACCGCGGCTTCCGTAAGCCCAGGGCGGCATCGCAGCGCCCGCTGGAGTCCGCGGTCCGCAGCCTGGTCTGGCGCGACGGCCGTCTGGAGCTGACCGGCTACGCCTACGTGCCCGGTGGCCCGCCGCGCCGGTTCGGCTCGATGCGGCTGCTGTGGCTCTCCAGCGACGGCGGCCGGCGCCGCCTCCCGCTGCGGGCGCGGGCCCACCGTGATCCCGAGGCCCGCCCGGCCGAGCAGGCCGCGGGCTTCACCGTCTCGATCGATCCGGCCGTGATGCGCAACGGCAAGGTCTGGCGCAGCGGCAGCTGGACGGTCGCGGTCGCCGCCGCCCGCGGCATCACGGTCCGCCGCGCGGGCCTGCGGATGCCCGAGGGCTGGAGCGATCCGCTGCCCCGCAAGCAGCTGGAGCCCGGTGTCTGGGTCGCCCCGATCGAGACCAAGGGCCGGCTGCGGCTGCGGATCAGCAAGTCGGACGGCTGGCTCACCGCGAGCCACCGCGACGGCGACGATCTGGTGCTGCGGGGCATGCTGCGCAGCCGCCCGGCGGGCCCGGTCCGGATCGAGCTGAGCCGGGTCCGTGGCATCGTCACGCACCGGGTGCCGGCCGAGGTGAGCCCGGTCCCGGACGGCTTCGCTTTCACCGCGCGCCTCCCGCTGGCCGGCATCGGCCTCGACGTCACCGACGACAACCACGCCGCCGGCCTGTACGCCCAGCGCTTCCAGATCGACATCGTCGTCCGGGACAAGCCGGTCCAGCTCGTCGCCGACGACGGCTACGAGCCGCTGCGGACAGTGCGGGGCACCGACGAGGTCTACACGGCCGTCTCGGCCGCTGGTCACGTCTTCCTGCGCACCCGCCCGGCCGGCCCGGTGGTGACGTCCGCCGGCTGGCGTCCCGACGGTGCCCTCGTGCTCAGCGGTGACAGCCCGGAAGACATCGAGGGGGAGCTGCTGCTCCGGCTGCGCGGCCGCCGCAAGGACCTCAGCCTGCCGCTGCGGGCGGTGGACGGGCGCTGGCAGGCGGTCGTCGACCCGGCCGCGATGCCCGGCCTCGCCGGACCGTTGCCGCTGGTGGCGGGCATGTGGGATCTGTCGTTCCGGTCCGCTGGGGTGCACCACCTGACCATCGCCAGCCTCGGTTTCACCGGTGCGGTCACCGCG
This sequence comes from Actinoplanes sp. CA-051413, assembly GCF_050955795.1. Taxonomy (NCBI): domain Bacteria; kingdom Bacillati; phylum Actinomycetota; class Actinomycetes; order Micromonosporales; family Micromonosporaceae; genus Actinoplanes; species Actinoplanes sp. CA-051413. Next base: position 9,117,366 of record NZ_CP192100.1, on the reverse strand, counting down.
GGCCTGCCGACCTCGGCGACCACCGCCGACGGGGTACGCACGGTGCTGCGCTCGGCCGGCGAGGAACGCACCGTCCTGGTCGTCGAGACCCCCGAGCCCGACCCGGCCGAGCAGGACCGTCTGCGCGCCGCGTACGCCTCGCCCGGTGCCCGGCCCGCCCTGCGGGACGCGGTGCTCTTCGACGCCGCACCGGGCCGGCGCTTCGCCGACGACCCGGCCGCTCTGCTGGCCGAGCTGACCCGCCGGCCGCAGGCCCCGGCCGCCCACTGGACGGTCGAACGTGGCCAGCCGGTGCCGTCCGGCGCCGAGCCGGTCACCCACGGCAGCGAGGCCTGGTACGCCGCCCTGACCACCAGCCGCTGGATCGTCACCAACGACGACCTGCCGCGCTGGTTCCGCCCGGCCGACGGTCAGGTGGTACTCCGGCTGGCCGGCGGCTGGCCGATCGCCCGCTCCGGAGCCACGGCGGTCGCCCACCCGCTCGGCCAGGAGCTGATCGACCAGCTCGACTCCGACGCGGCGAGCTGGACGGCCCTGGCGTCGCCGGGCCCCTCGGCCACCCCGGTGCTGCGCCGGGAGCTGCGGTTCGGCGGCCCGGTCCTGGAGTGGGGACGCCCGGCCGACGACCTGCTCACCACCATGGACGCCGAGACCGCCCGGGCCGCGGTGCTCGCGCGCCTGGCGCTGCCCGCCGACACCCGGCTGATCCTGTACGCACCCACCCGGCGCCCGATGGACTGGCGCAAACGGGGCTGGAGCGACCCCGGCAAGCTGCTGGACCTGCCGGCCGTCGTGGCCGCCCTGCCGCCCGGCCACACGTTGCTCGTCCGCCGGCATCCGGCGCTCGGCGACGACGTGCTGGGCCTGGTGCCCGGGGTGCTCGACGTGTCGGGATATCCGCAGGTGGGCGAGCTGCTGCTGGCTGCCGACGCGCTGATCACCGACTACTCGACCCTGCTGGCCGACTTCGCGGTCACCGGCCGGCCGGCCCTGCTCCACGTGCCCGACCTGGCGGAGTTCCAGGCTTCTCCGGGGCTCAATGTCGACCTCGGCACCGTGGCTCCCGGGCCGCTGCTGAGCACCTCCGCCGAGGTGGCCGCGGCGCTGGGTGCACTCGACACCGTCGCCGCCGAACACGCGGGGGCAGCCAAGGCGTTCGCGGAGACATATGCGACCGCGCGGGACGGCCGGGCGGCCGAGCGGCTGGTCGACTGGTTGCTCGCGGCCGGCCGAAAGGGGAGTGGCAGTGGAGGTGACGTGACTGAGGCCACTATCGTTTTGCCATGACCTCCATCGCGCTCGCTGAGGAACTCCTCCTCCTCGCGTACGACGACCAGACCGGCAAGGCGACCGGTTCCCGCATCGGGCTCGACCTCGGTATGTCCGCGGCCGTGCTGGTGGACCTCGCGCTGGCCGGCCGGATCGCCTACGTGAACGGCAACCTCGTCGTCAACGACCCGACCCCGATCGGCGACCCGATCGCCGACCTGGTGCTCGCCAAAGCCGCCGCGGACGACCCGCACACCCCCGCGCAGTGGGTGCAGCGGCTGCGCCACAACCTCCGTAACCGGGTCCTGCAGGACCTGATCGAGCGGGGCGTGGTGCGTGACGTGGACGAGACCCAGATGGGTCACATCCACGTGCACCGCTATCCGACCGCGGACCCCGCGTTCGAGGCGGAGATCCGCAAGCGGCTGGCCGAGGCGCTGATCACCGACGCCCCGCCGGACGAGCGGACCGCGGCCCTGGCCACGCTGCTCGTGGCGACCCGGATGGAGCCGGCCCTGCGGCTCCCGCCGGAGGAGGCCGCCCGGGCCCACCAGCGGCTGGAGCAGATCGCCAGCGGGGCGGGCTTCTCCGGCTCCATGAACCTCGAGGACTCGATCGTGCGCCCGAGCGTCGCCCTGGTGGTGGCCACCCTGAGCCGGGCGATCATCACGGCGCTGGGTGCCCCGAAGGTCTGACGAGCGGGACCGGGGCCGCCCGCGGCCCCGGTCGACTCAGGCCAGGCCGAGCGCGGCGGAGATCTCCGGGCGCAGCCCGCTGTCCATCGCGGCCACGGCACGTGACCGGGCGGCGGTCAGGTCACCGTCGGTCACCGGCTCGACCACTTCCAGGTACGCCTTGAGCTTCGGCTCGGTGCCGGACGGCCGGATGACCACCCGGGCCCGCGCCGTCCGCAGGGTCAGCACGTCGGCGTCCGGCAGCCGGTCCTCGACCTCGGTCACCGGGTCGCCGAGCAGGCTCTTCGGCGGGTCCTGACGGATCCGGGCCATGGTGCTCGTGATCAGGCCGAGGTCCTCGACCCGCAGCGAGACCTGCCCGGTGCGGTGCACCCCGAACTCCGCGTCCAGCTCGTCGAGACGGTCGGCCAGCGAACGCCCCTCGGCCTTGAGCGTGGCGGCCAGGTCGGCCACGGTCACCGCCGCGGTGATGCCGTCCTTGTCGCGGACCAGCCCCGGCGCGACGCAGTAGCCCAGCGCCTCCTCGTAGCCGTACGCGAGCTCCTCGGCGCCGCGGACGATCCACTTGAAGCCGGTCAGGGTCTCCGCGTACGGCACGCCCCGGGCGGTGCAGAGGGCCCGCAGCAGCGTCGAGGAGACGATCGTGGTGGCGTACGTGCCCGGCACGCCGCGCCGGATCAGGTGGTCGGCGAGCAGCACACCCAGCTCGTCCCCGCTCAGCGGCCGCCAGCTGCCCGGCTCGGTGCCGGGGATCGCGATGGCACACCGGTCGGCGTCCGGGTCGTTGGCGATGGCCAGGTCGGCGCCGGTCTGCCCGGCCAGGGCCAGCAGCAGGTCCATCGCGCCCGGCTCCTCCGGGTTGGGGAACGCGACAGTCGGGAACGCCGGGTCCGGCTCGGCCTGCTCGGCGACCACGGCCGGGGCGGCGAAACCGGCCGCGGCGAACGTCGCGGCGAGCACCTTGCCACCGACCCCGTGCAGCGGCGTGTACGCCACCTTCAGGTCACGGGGACCGGCGGCGACGACGGCGGCCGCGCTGTCCACGTACCCCTGGACGATCGTCTCGTCGAGGACCGTGCCGGGCTCACCCAGCGGGACCTCGGCCACGTGCCCGACCGCCTGGATGGCAGCCTCGATGCCCGCGTCGGCGGGCGGGACGATCTGCGCGCCGGCTCCGGCCGGACCGCCCAGCTGAGCGCCCAGGTAGACCTTGTAGCCGTTGTCCTGGGGCGGGTTGTGACTGGCGGTGACCATGACCCCGGCCACGGCGTCCAGCTGCCGCACCGCGTACGCCAGCACCGGCGTCGGCAGCGGGCGGGGGAGCAGCAGGGCCGCGCGCCCGGCCGCCGTGGCCACCCGGGCGGTCTGCTCGGCGAAGTCGCGGGAGCCGTACCGGGCGTCGTACCCGATGACCAGCGGTCCCTGCCCGCCCTGCGCGCCCAGCCAGCCGATCAGGCCGGCCGCGGCGCGGGTGACCACCGCGAGGTTCATCCCGTTCGGCCCGGCCCGCAGCCGGCCGCGCAGCCCGGCCGTGCCGAAGGTCAGCGGGCCGGCGAACCGGTCGGCGAGCTCGTCGGCGCTCTCCGGGAGCCGCGCGAGCAGCTCCCGGATCTCGTCACGCGCGGCCGGGTCGGGATCGTCGGCCAGCCAGGTCTCGGCCAGCCCGCGGAGATCGTCAGTTGCCATGCTCTGTGGATAGCACGGCCCGGCGGGTCAGCTCGACTTGAGGGCGAAGGTCTTGGCCATCTCGTCGAAGTACTGCTTGCTGTCGGCGAACTTCGCCTCGGTGGTGGTGAGGTAGAAGGAGTACATCTTGCCGTCGGTGGTGGTCTGCCGCCAGATCCCGTGCCGCATGGTGTCGCCCTCGCCGCAGGTGTACTCGAACTGGGCGGCGGGCAGCCCGGAGATCTCGACGTCGGTCGTGCCCAGGTGCTTGAACGGCTTCGGGCAGGCCTTGGACTTCTTCAGCGTGCCGGGCGCGGTGGTGTCGGCGAACTTGCGGGGCGCGATCGAACCCTTCTCGACCAGCACCCGGACCTTCGTCGACTTGTCCTCGGGGTTGATGTAGTCGACCCAGTTGCCGGTCGCGGCGCGGTCCCAGGCCTTGGGCACCTTGACCGTGACGGCCTTGTCACCCCGGTAGTCCTGGGTGGCGAACGAGGCCGGCACCACCTGGTTGGCCGCGGGCGGCTGGTCGGGCGGGGTGCCGGGGTCGTCGCCGCCGGTCAGGGAGAACACCAGCACCAGCAGCACGACCACGGCCAGGGCGCCACCACCGGCGGCGAGCTGCGTGTTGCGCGGCCAGCCCTTCACCGTCGTGACGGCCTTGTCGGTGGTGCGGCGCACGGTGGCGACCGTGTTGTCGATCATCGCGCGGCGCTTGGCCGCCGGGCTGGTCACCACCGTGCCGGGCAGGGGGTCGCGGGCCGCGCGGGCACCGTCCCACTGCCGGCGCGGGGGCAGCACGCTGGTCTCGTCGCTCTCCGAGCCCCCGGACGGCGGGATCACGCTGGTCCGGTCGTTGTCCATCTGCGGCGGAGGCGGGTAGGCCCCGGTCGGGGCACTGGCCGCGGCGGCCTCGGCGGCGCGACGCCGGCCACCACCGCTGCCCTGCTTGAGCTCGGCCAGGCGCCCGGTCAGCGACTCGCCGGGCGCGAGCATGGCCCGGCCGCCGATCTGGCCGGAGGGCTTCGGCTGCGCGGGCGGGATCGGCTGGGTCTCGGCCGCCGGCGGGCGCTGCGACGGGACCACCGAGTACGGGTCCGTCATCATGTGCGGCGGGGCCTTGCTGGCCAGCGGGCCGGCGAGCTGCTGGCGCAGCATCGTCCGGGCGGTCGGCACGTCGAAGCGGCGGGCCGGGTCCTTCTCCAGCAGGCCCATCAACACCGGCGTCAGCGAGCCGGCGCGGACGGCCGGGGTCGGCGGGTCCTCGACGACGGCGTGCATCGTCTCGATCGGGTCACCCTTGTCGAACGGCGGCCGGCCCTCGATCGCGGTGTAGAGCGTGACACCCAAGGAGAAAAGGTCGCTGGGCGGCCCGAAGTCGCTGCCCATGGCCCGCTCGGGCGAGATGAAGTGCGGCGAACCGAGCACCATGCCGGGCGTGGTGAGCTGCACGTCGGTGGGCATCCGGGCGACGCCGAAGTCGGTCAGCACGCAGCGGCCGTCGGTGCAGATCAGCACGTTGGCCGGCTTGACGTCGCGGTGCAGCACGCCGTGCGCGTGCGCCACCTCGAGCGCGCCCAGCAGGGCGATGCCGATCTTGGCAACCACCCGCGGATTGACCGGGCCGTCCTCGATCACCATGTCGGCGAGGCTGCGCGCCTCCAGCAGCTCCATGACGATCCACGGCCGGCCGTTCTCGTGCACCACGTCGTAGACCTGCACGACCGCCGGGTGCTGCAGGGCGGCCGCGGCGCGGGCCTCGCGCATCGTGCGTTCGTACATCGAGTCGCGGTCACTGGGCGCCAGGCCGGGCGGGAGGATGACCTCCTTGATGGCTACGTCACGGCGCAGCAGCGTGTCCGCTGCCCGCCAGACCGTGCCCATGCCACCGTGCCCGACCGCGGCACGAAGTGTGTACCGCCCGCCGATGAGCGTGCCCGGGGCTGCGCGTCCGCTGGTCGGAGCAGAGTTGCCACCGCTCCAGGTCGGAATCTGAGTCACGTGAGATGCCACCGAAGGGGGTGTAGGGGCTGTCGGCCAACTCCGCTATCTTGCCGGTTCCCACCCCATTTCGGAAAGTCGCTGGAAGGGTGTTCTGTGGAACTCGACCGTGGGTAGCCACCCTGTCGCGTACGGTGGAACTTTTCGGACGCTGAGTGCAAAATCCCTCACCCCATCCAACCGGGCTGAAGGCTCTCCAGCGCTTAACGCTGCTTTAGGATCGCCCTTGTGAACGCAGAATCCGGGTTCGAGATCAAGCCGGTGTACCACCGCGACGACGTGGCCCCGGACGTCGACGAGCGGCTCGGTGAGCCCGGTGCCTATCCGTACACCCGGGGCGTCTACCCGACCATGTACACCCAGCGCCCGTGGACCATGCGCCAGTACGCCGGCTTCGGCACCGCGGTGGAGTCCAACGCCCGCTACCACCAGCTGCTGGCCGCCGGCACGATGGGCCTGTCCGTCGCCTTCGACCTGCCCACCCAGATGGGCTACGACTCCGACGACCCGATCGCGCACGGCGAGGTCGGCAAGGTGGGCGTGGCCATCGACTCGATCGACGACATGCGGCAGCTGTTCGCCGGGATCCCGCTCGACAAGGTCTCCACGTCGATGACGATCAACGCGCCCGGCTCGCTCCTGCTGCTGCTCTACCAACTGGTGGCCGAGGAGCAGGGCGTGCCCGGGGCGGCGCTGACCGGCACGATCCAGAACGACATCCTGAAGGAATACATCGCCCGGGGGACGTACATCTTCCCGCCCAAGCCGTCGCTGCGGCTGGTCGCCGACACGTTCGCCTACTGCCGGGCCGAGATCCCGAAGTGGAACACCATTTCCATCTCGGGCTACCACATGGCCGAGGCCGGCGCGACGCCCGCCCAGGAGATCGCGTTCACCCTGGCCAACGGCATCGAGTACGTGCGCGCGGCGATCGCGGCCGGGCTCGCCGTCGACGACTTCGGGCCCCGGCTGTCGTTCTTCTTCGTCGCCCGCACCACGCTGCTGGAGGAGATCGCCAAGTTCCGCGCCGCCCGGCGGATGTGGGCCCGGATCATGCGCGACGAGTTCGGGGCGAAGAATCCCAAGTCGCTGATGCTGCGGTTCCACACCCAGACCGCCGGCGTGCAGCTCACCGCCCAGCAGCCGGAGGTCAACCTGGTCCGGGTGGCGATCCAGGCGCTCGGCGCGGTGGCCGGTGGCACCCAGTCGCTGCACACCAACGCGTACGACGAGGCCATCGCGCTGCCCACCCAGAAGTCGGCCCGGCTGGCCCTGCGCACCCAGCAGGTCCTGGCCTACGAGAGTGGCCTGGTGGACACCGTCGACCCGTTCGCCGGCTCGTACGTCATCGAGGCTATGACCGACGAGGTGGAGGCGGCGGCGACCGCGCTGATCGAGCGGGTGTTCAGCTACGGGTCCTCGGTGGACGCCATCGAGCAGGGCTTCCAGAAGCAGGAGATCGAGAGCTCGGCGTACCGGATCTCCCAGCAGATCGACAACGGCGAGCGGGTGGTCGTCGGGGTGAACCGCTTCACGAGCGACGAGGAGGAGAAGTACGTGCCGCTGCGCGTCGACCCGGCCATCGAGGCCGACCAGGCCGCCCGGCTCGAGAAGTTGCGCGCCGAGCGGGACTCCGCGGCGGTCGAGGCGGCGCTGGCCGACCTGCGCAAGGCGGCCGAGGGCACCGAGAACGTGCTGCCGCCGATGCGGGAGGCCTTGCGGCTGCGTGCCACCGTGGGCGAGGTCTGCACCACGCTGCGCGGGGTGTGGGGCGTGTACCGGCCCGTGGAACACTTTTAGAAGCGTCACCTCCGGTAATTGTCACCCGTTGTAGGAGATGGCGCCCGCACAGCGCTCTTATCAGGGCATTGGTAACACAGCGCGAGACGATCAATACGGGAATGACGTTGCACAGCGTCACCGGAACAGGTCTAAGCTTTCGCGCGTTGCGGAAACCGGTTCAAATGACGAGAGCGATAGAGAATCCGACGTGACGAGTGCATTGACCGTGCCCGACAGCTCACCCCAGGCCCCTTTCCCGGGGCCCCTGCCCGGCGCCGACCCGCTGCCCGGCCAGCTGGACCGCTGGCTGGCCGCCCGGGGCGCCGAGCTCGTGGCCATCCGGCGGCACATCCACGCGCACCCGGAGCCGTCGAACGCCGAGTTCGAGACCGCCGCCCTGATCGCGCGTGAGCTGGCTGTCGCCGGCCTCACCCCGCAGCTGCTGCCCAAGGGCAACGGCCTGATCTGCGACATCGGCGAGGGCGACCGGGTGATCGCCTTCCGCGCGGACCTGGACGCCCTGCCGCTGCAGGACACCAAGGACGTGCCGTACCGCTCGACGGTCGCCAAGGTCGCCCACGCCTGCGGTCACGACGTGCACACCACCGTCCTGCTCGGACTCGGTCTGGCCCTGGCCCAGCTCAACGAGCAGGGCGAGCTGCCCGGCCGGGTGCGGCTGATCTTCCAGCCCGCCGAGGAGTACGTGCCCTCCGGCGCCCCCGAGGTGATCGCCTCCGGCGCGCTCAAGGACGTCGTCGGGATCTTCGCGCTGCACTGCTACCCGCAGCTGCCGGCCGGCCTGGTCGGGGTCCGCTCCGGCCCGTTCACGGCGGCCGCCGACACCGTCGAAGTGCGCCTCACCGGCCCCGGCGGGCACACCGCCCGGCCGCACCTGACCGCCGACCTGGTGCACGCGCTGGGCCGGGTCATCGTCGACGTGCCCGCCCTGCTGGACCGGCGCGTCGACCCCCGCGCGGGCGTCTCCATGGTGTGGGGCGCGGTGCAGGCCGGCGAGGCGTTCAACGCGATCCCCGGCGAGGGCTACGTCCGCGGCACCGTCCGCATCCTCAACCGCGAAGCCTGGCGCGAAGCCCCCGAGCTGATCACCAAGCTGATCCGCGACGTGGTCGCCCCGACCGGCGCCGAGGTCGAGGTCAAATACAACCGCGGCGTGCCGCCGGTGATCAACGATCGGATGGCGGCCGCGGTGATCGCGGGCGCGGCCGGCGCGGCGCTGGGCGCGGACCGCGTGGTCGAGGCCGAGATCAGCATGGGCGGCGAAGACTTCGCCTTCTACCTGGACAACGTCCCGGGCGCGATGATCCGGCTCGGCACGGGCACGCCGGGCTCCGAGGTCAAATACGACCTGCACACCTCGAACTTCGACGTCGACGAGAAGTGCATCGGCTACGGGGTGCGCGTGATGGTCCACACCGCGTTGGCAGCCTTGTCGACGGGCGCTTTTTAAGATCCAACTTCATTGCCACGGTCCGTGCGGATAACTGACCGTCGCTCCCGCGGGGACCGGGCGAGGGTGGCCAATCGCCTAGCGGCTCATGGACGGCCACCCTCACCCTGCCAGGTCCGTGCTTTTTCCGGCCTTACTCCCCGGACTTCTCCTCACCCTTGGGCGGGGCGTCCTTGGGCAGGGCGTCCTTGCTGGTGGAGGACGGCTGCTGGGGCTGGGCCGGCTGGGTCTGGGCGGGCTGGGCCGGCTGCGTTTGGGCCGGTTGGGTGCGGGGTGGGTAGGTCGGCGCCGGGCCGGCCATTGCGTAGGCCGGCATGCCTTGCGGGGGCAGTGGGGTGCGGGCCGGGCGGCGGGCGCGGTTGCGGCGGTAGAGCCAGATGATTCCCCAGGCCGGCAGGGCCAGCACGATCAGCCAGGGCAGCAGCCAGCCCAGCACGGTCAGGACGACCCCCAGCGACGCCAGCAGGCCCTTCCAGCCGTTCTGGAGACCGGCGAGGAAGCCGGGCGCGCCCTCTTCCTCTTCGGCTGCCACGGCGTCGGGGTCGAGCAGGACCAACGTGATCGTCGACAGCGCGGTCAGGTCGGCCAGGCGGCGCTTCTTCGCTTGCAGGGAGGCCAGGTCCGCCTCGCGGGTCGCCACCTCCCGTTCCAGCATCACCAGGTCGTTGAGCGACTTGGCCTGGGCCAGCAGTTTGCGGCCGCTGTCCACCCGGGCCTGCTGGGTGGCGATCCGGGCGTCCAGGTCGATCGTCTGCTCGGTGACGTCCTCGGTGTTGATGCCGCGCTGCTCCTCGTGGCCCAGCTCGGCCAGCTGGGTTACCACAGGGTTGAACTTCTCGGCCGGTACGCGCAGCTCGAGGGTGGCGTCCTGCGAGCCGGAGCCGCTGTTGCGTTTGTCGCCGCTGATGAAGCCGCCGGCCCCGGTCGCGATGCCGGCGGCGCGGGCTGCGGCGATGTTCACGTCCTCGACGCGGACCGTGATGGCGCCGGTGTAGACGATCGAGCGCTGGTCCACGCGCAGGTCGGGCGCCTCGGCTGCCTGATCCTTACCGCGCTCGGCGGTGTCCGCTTCGCCCTTCGCGGGAGCCTCGGCCGGTGCCGGCTCGCCGAGCTGAGGGGCACTGCCTGCCGACGAGGCGCTGTCGTCCGCGCCGTCGCCGCTGCAACCGGCGAGAGCCAGTGTCACGGCCAGTCCGGCAGCGCTGAGCGCCGCGGTGATCCTTCGTCGAGCACGCATGGATACTCCGTTCCCCGTTGAGGTCTGCCCCCTGGGACGTGCGGCGCGCGGGGGCCGGTTCCGGCAGACTGCGAGATGAGCGGTCACGATTCGGCACCGGAGGGCTCACGTGCGCGTCACGAAGTTCACGCATTCCTGTCTACGTCTCGAGGGTGGCGACGCCGTCCTGGTCGTCGACCCGGGGGCGTTCAGCGAACGGTCGGCGCTGACCGGCGCCGACGCTGTCCTGATCACCCACGAGCACTTCGACCATCTCGACGTCGACGGCCTCGCCGATGCCGTGGCCCAACGGCCTGACCTGCGGGTCTACGCCCACCCGGACGTGCTGCCCAAGCTGACCGCCTTCGCCGACGTGGTCACCCCGGTCGAGGCGGGCACCGAGTTCACCGCGGCGGGCTTCACCGTCCGGGCGTACGGCGGGCAGCACGCCGTGATCCACCCCGAGATCCCCCGGATCGCGAACCTGGGCTTCCTGATCACCGACGACTCCGGCTCGCTCTACACCCCCGGCGACTCGTTCACCGCGCCCGACGAGCACGTCGACACGCTGTTCGTGCCGCTCAACGCGCCCTGGCTCAAGCTGAGCGAGGCGATCGAGTTCGTCCGCGCGGTCAAGCCGGGCCGGGCGTTCGCGCTGCACGACTCGCTGCTCACCGAGACCGGCGCGAAAGTTTCCGACGGCCACCTCGAACGCCTCGGCGGCACCCGGTACGCCCGCGTCGCGCCCGGCACGACGCTGGACTGACGTGCCGACCAGCACCGAGGACGTGATCCGGGCGCTCTACGAGGCGCCGCCGGAGGGATTCGTCGCGGGCCGGGCCGCCGCGATCGACGAGGCGAAGCGGGCCGGCGACAAGGAGACCGCCAAGCGGCTGGCCGCGCTGCGCAAGCCGACCGTGGCGGCCTGGCTGGTCAACCTGCTCGCCCTGCGCCGCCCGGAGTTGATCGACGAACTGGTGGAGCTGTCCACCGCGCTGCGTTCGGCTCAGCGCAGCTTGCAGGGTGAGCAGTTGCGCGAGCTCTCCACGCAACGCCGGCAGGTGGTGTCCGCCCTGGTCAACGCCGCGCAGAAGCTCGCTGTGGAGGACGACCCGGGGCTGCGTACGGTGAAGTTGCCGATGGCCGAGGTCGAGGCGACGCTGACCGCGGCCCTGGCCGAGCCGGACATCGCCGAGCAGGTACGCAGTGGACGGTTGGTCAAGGCGGCCACGTACGCCGGCTTCGGTGAGGTGCCCCGCCCGCGGTTGCGCCTGGTCACCGCCGACGAGCCGGACGAGCAGGAAGAGGACGACGAGGACGAGGACGACGAGGCGCCGCCGAACCCGTTCGCTGTCGCCGCCGAGCCCGAACGGACCGCCCGGCCCACGGCGCTGGAGGAGCGCAAACGCCGCGCGGCCGAGAAAGCCCGGCAGGAACGGGCGGAACGGCGCCGCGAACTCAAACGCCGGCTGACCACCGCCCGGGCCGCCGAGGCCAAGACCCGCACCCGCCTGGAACGCGCCGAGACGGCCGAGCAGGAGGCCGCCCACGCCGTCGACGAGATCGAGGAACAGCTCGCTGAGCTGGAACGACAGCGGATCGTGGCGCAGGCCGAGGTGTCCCGGCGCAAGCTGGCGCGGCGCTCGGCGGAGCGGGACGCGTCGGCCGCGCGGCGTGAGGTCGGGGACGTCGAGGCGGCCCTGGAGGATCTCGACGCGGATGAACCGGATCAGTAGGCCATTTTCACGAACCGGTCAGGGGGAGCAGAATCGCTCAGGTGACCCCCGAACAGGCAGCCGCCAACGCCAAGCCGGGACTCGCCAACCTCGTCGGGGCGTTCGCCGAGTCCCCGCAGACGCTGCGCCGTGCGCGGTTGATGGGGTTGTCCGGGTGGGCGTACCACGTGTCGGCCCGGGCCGGCGCGCTCGGCGACGTACGCCCGGAGACGGTCGCCGCGGCGATCGGCTTCATCGCCCCCGAGGCGGTGACCGACGGCTGGGAGGCCGCGGCCAAGACGACGCCACCGGTGGAGGTGGCCACCTGGCACCTGCACGAGCTGTGCCGGTGGGGTGTGGACGAGCTCGGTGGCTTCCCGCGGTTGGCCAGGCTGCTGGAGCTGGCCAAGCGGGTCGTGGAGGCGGTGGACGCCGCGGGCCTGACCCTGTTCGCGGCGTGGCGGGCGATGCCGGTGCCGGACGCCACGGCGGGTGCCCAGGCCGCGGTGATGCTCCACCTGCTGCAGGAGCACCGGCTGGGCGTGCACGTGGTGGCGGTCCGGGCCAGCGGGCTCACCCCACTGGAGGCGATCATCGCGGGCCCGGACGGTGAGACGGACGCGGTGGCGTTCGGCTGGCAGCCGCCGTACCCGTCGCCGGGGCCGATCGTGCGGCGGCTCATGTGGGCCGAGTCGGTGGCCGACTCGCTGGCCGGGCAGGCGTACGCGCGCCTCGACCGGGCCGAGCGGATCGAGCTGATCGGCCTGCTGACCTCGCTGTCGCACCGGCTGAGCCGGTAAAACGGTTGGTGGCGCCGCGCCGCTGTGCTCAGATTTCCGGGTGACGGAACTGCCCGAGGGCTGGCGTACCCGCCGGCCGACCCTGGACGACGTGCCGGAGCTTCTCCGGCTGACCCACGCGAGCGACATCGCCGCGGTCGGTGAGCCGGACTACACCGCCGAGGAGGTGCGCGCGGCGCTGACCATGCCGCACACCGATCCGGCCCGGGACTGCTGGGTGGCGCTGGACGCCGCCGGCGAGATCGTCGGCTGGGCGTACCCGGACAACCCCTCGGGTGGCGCGCGCGAGTTCATCGAGGTCTACGTGTGGCCCGAGCGTGGGGTGCCCGCCCTGCGCCCGCTGCTCGCCCTGCTGCTCGACCGGGTCGTCGAGCGGGGCCGGGAGTTCGGGCATGACCCGTACGCGGTCCGGGCGGGCGCGGTCCCGACCGAGCTGCCGTGGATCTCGGCGCTCACCGACGCCGGTTTTGCCTTCGTCAAGCAGCACGCGCGGATGTCCATGGCGCTGGAAGGCCCGGTCACCGTGTCACAGCCTGCGCCCGGTGTCGCCGTCCGGCCGCTGCGCCACGACGACGAGGCCGAGCTGCGCCGGTTCCACGCCACCATCGAGGAGGCGTTCCGCGACAGCGACCACGACGCCACCGGCTACGACACCTGGCGGCAGCAGGTGGCCGGCGAGGCGAGCGTCGCCTGGGACGAGTGGTTCGTCGGTGAGGTCGACGGTCAGTGGGCCGGGGTGCTCCAGTCGTCCGATTCCAGCGCCGAGGACAACGGCGGATGGGTGCGGTCGCTGGCGGTGCTGCGGCCGTACCGTCGGCGGGGTGTGGGTGCGGCTCTGCTGCACCGGGCTTTCGCGGCCTATGCGGCCAAGGGGCGCACGACGGCCGGCCTGGGGGTTGATCTGGCCAACCCGACCGAGGCCGCGCGGCTGTACCGCGCGGTCGGGATGTGGCCCCTCTACGAGGCCAACATCTACCAGCGGACGGTGTAGGGCCTACAGCTCCGGCGAGGCGGTGCGGGTGGGCCGCTGGCGCAGCTCGGCCACGTAGTCGTCCGGCGCGCCGGCCTTCTCGGCCGCGTTGGCGATCTCGGAGAGATACCAGGCCGTCGGCATGCCGCCCTCGTAGCCGTCGAAGACGTAGACCCAGGCGCTGAACTCGCCCTCGAGCGTGGAGACACGCACGGTGAGCTTCTGGTACGCACCCGCGGTCACCCCCTCGACCTCGTCGAGCTGGGCGGCGTCCCACGGGTGCACGTCGTAGAGCGACACGAAGACCCGGTCGCCCGGAGACTCCACGATCGTGGTGACCGCGCCCTCCCAGCCCATGTCGCCCTCGCCGGCGAAAGTCAGGCGCCAGCCCTCCACCCACCCGACGCCGACCATGGGCGAGTGCGGGCAGTAGGCCCGCATCCGGGCAGGATCGAGGTTGGAACCGTACGCGGCGTAGTGACCCACGGCGATGACGATAGCCCGGACGGCCGGTGGTGGAGAATACGAGGTGTGCGTGTCGGCACATCTGCGGCACGAAAACGACAAAACACTGCAATGGAGGTCGGACTATCGTGAGCCGGATCGTGATCATCGGCGGTGGGCCGGGCGGGTACGAGGCGGCGCTCGTCGCCGCACAACTCGACGCGGACGTCACCCTCGTCGAGGCCGACGGGGCCGGCGGCGCTTGCGTGCTCTCCGACTGTGTGCCGTCGAAGACCTTCATCGCCAGCTCGGAGGTGGTGACGGGCTACCGGCACAACGAGCGCTTCGGCATCCGCTCGGCCGGCCTGGAGGGCGTCACGGTCGACGCCAAGGCGGTCAACGACCGGGTGAAGCGGCTCGCGCTGGCCCAGTCCGGCGACATCCAGGCCAAGCTGATCAAGGCCGGCGTGGACGTGGTGACCGGCCGGGCCCGGATGGGCGAGGACACGCTGGGTCACACCCACCAGGTCCTGATCACCCCGGCCGGCGGCACGGAATACGCCGTCGACGCCACGACGGTGCTGATCGCCACCGGCGCCACCCCGCGGGTGCTGCCCACCGCGGTGCCCGACGGCGAGCGCGTCCTCGACTGGCGCCAGGTCTACGACCTCGACGAGCTCCCCAGCCACCTGGTGGTGATCGGCTCGGGTGTCACCGGGGCCGAGTTCGCCAGCGCCTACCTGGCCATGGGGGTGCAGGTCACGCTGGTCTCCAGCCGCGAGCGGGTGATGCCGCACGAGGACGCCGACGCCGCCATGGCCATCGAACGGGTCTTCCGCGAGCGCGGCATGACCATCCTCAACCAGTCCCGCGCCGACACGGTGGTCAACACCGGCGACGGCGTGCTGGTCACGCTCTCCGACGGCCGTACGGTCGAGGGCTCGCACGCCCTGATGGCCGTCGGCGCCGTGCCCAACACCGCCGACCTGGGCCTGCGCGAGTACGGCGTGGACGTGGCCAACGGCGGTTACGTGACCGTCGACCGGGTGTCGCGCACCAACGTCCCCGGCATCTACGCCGCCGGCGACTGCACCGGCGTGCTGCCCCTGGCCAGCGTGGCCGCCATGCAGGGCCGGATCGCGGTCTGGCACGCCATGGGCGAGGCCGTGGCGCCGCTGCGCCTGCGGACGGTCTCGGCCAACGTCTTCACCGACCCCGAGCTGGCCACGGTCGGCGTCTCGCAGAACGACGTCGACGCCGGCAAGGTGCCCGCCCGCCAGGTCATGCTCCCGCTGACCGGCAACGCCCGGGCCAAGATGGCCGGCCTCAAGGACGGCTTCGTGAAGCTCTTCTGCCGCCCGGCCACCGGCCAGATCGTCGGCGGCGTGGTGGTGGCGCCCAAGGCCAGCGAACTGATCCTGCCGATCACGATGGCGATCGAGAACAACCTGACGGTGGACCAGCTGGCCCACACGATCACGATCTACCCGTCGCTGTCCGGGTCGATCGCCGAGGCGGCCCGCCAGCTGATGCTGCACGAGCTGCAGTAGGCGCCGCGGCCGGGGCGTTCCGGCCGCTGGCCAGGGCGGCCCGGGGCCCGCGGCCGGGCTTGGGCGGGCCGGGCTTGGGCGGCCGGGAGGTTGGCGGCCGGGCTTGGGTGGCCGCGGGCTTGGTGGCCGGGGGTGCGGTTAGTGCCGCAGGTGGACCGGGCGGTCCGGCGGCGACGCGTCCCCGGTGCTCGCCCGCTCGTCGTCCGGGCTCGGCGCCGCGTCGTCGTCGGCTGGCTCGTCCTCGCTGATCTCTTCGGCGTTGTCCTTGCGGCCGCCGAAGAGGGCCAGGATCCACCCCGCCGTCCCGAAGATCAGTGCGGCACACGCGGCGATCGCGAACAGCCGCCAGGCCGACTGGGTGATCGCGGTGCCGCCGACGTGGCCGACCAGGCCGCCGTAGGTGGCCCAGCAGAGTGCCGCCCCGCCGTCGTAGATCACGAAGAGCTTGATCGGATAGCCGCTGCGGCCGGCGTGGTAACCCGCCGCCATCCGGCCGCCGGGGACGAACCGGCAGAGCAGCAGCACCAGCGGGCCGGGCTTGCGCAGGCCGCGGGTGAAGCGCTCGGCGGCCCGGCGGGTCTTCGACTCCGGCTTCTCCGCGTGCTCGTTACGGGGCGCGAAGCGTTGTCGTAAAGCACTCAGCCGTCCGCTGAGCCAGTGGCCGCCGACGTGCCCGGCGGTGCGCCCCAGCACGAACGCGATCGTGTCGCCGGTGAACATGCCCAGGGCGCCGACCGCGATGACCAGCGGGAGGCTCAGGTTGCCGTACACGGTGAGCGCGCCGGACGTGATCATGATGGCCTGGATCGGCACCACCGGGACCATCGCATCGACGGCGAGGAATCCGAAAAGCGCAAGGTACGCCCATGCCGGTGTTGCCATCACGGTCAACAAATCGGTCATCGGTCGGCCACCTCGCGGCTCCAGGGCTCACGGCATTCTCCGTGGGCGCCCCTGAGAATGAGCTGAGTACAGGATGCTCCCTGATCAGGCCCGGCTAAGGGTGATGCCCGCCACGGTACGGGCTGGACGTTGCCGGTGTGGTCCGTGACGCGAGGCATTTCTGCCAATCTCTGGCGTTCTAGGTACGGATAGCCGCTTCTGGTGCGGGCCGCGCACGCGTAGCCTTGGTGCAGTCCCCGATACGCCGGGTCCCCCGTTCTCGGTGTCTCGGGCGAGCGGCGCCGGCCCGGCTGCACGCGGGCTGACTGCGCCAGGGCCGTCGGTAGGTCCCGTACCGGCGGCCCGCCCCACATGTCTCCGCCGGCCGCCCGTGAAGTGGGCGTGACCACTGTTACCCCCGCGCAACGAGTCGCCCGTAGGGTCAGGCCATGGCGGATCTTTTCGAGGAGTACCGCCTCGGCCCCGGCTGGGACGAGATGTTCGGCGAGCTCGGCATGCCTCGCGAGACCTACGAGGCCCTGCACGCCACGCTGCAGCCGCTGTCGAGCGCTGAGCTGGGCGTTCGTGCCGAGGTGCTGGCCCGGGCCTTCCTGGACCAGGGCATCACGTTCGCGCTCAAGGGCGTCGAACGACCCTTTCCCCTCGACATCGTCCCGCGGATCATCGCGGCCGCCGAGTGGCGCACGGTCGAGCTGGGCGTCGCGCAGCGGATCCGCGCGCTGGAGGCGTTCCTCGCCGACGTGTACGGCGCCGGCCAGGTGCTCGCGGACGGCGTGGTGCCGCGGCGGATCATCGCCACCAGCGCGCACTTCCTGCGGGCGGCGGCCGGGATCAACCCGCCCAACGGCGTACGGATCCACGTCGCCGGGGTCGACCTGATCCGCGACGAGCAGGGCGCCTTCCGGGTGCTGGAGGACAACGTACGGATCCCGTCCGGGGTCAGTTACGTGATGGAGAACCGCCGGGCGATGGCCCAGGTGCTGCCCGAGGTCTTCGCCGCCACCCGGATCCTGCCGGTGGAGTCGTACCCGAGCATGCTGCTGCGGGCCCTGCGCGCCGCTGCCCCGGTCGGCGTCACCGATCCCACGGTGGTCGTGCTGAGCCCGGGCGTCTACAACTCGGCCTACTTCGAGCACGCCCTGATCGCCCGGGAGATGGGCGTCGAGCTCGTCGAGGGCCGCGACCTGGTGTGCGTCGGCAACGACGTGGCCATGCGGACCACTGCGGGCGAGCAGCGCGTCGACGTCATCTACCGGCGGATCGACGACGACTTCCTCGACCCGGTGCATTTCCGGGCCGACTCGGTGATCGGCGTGGCCGGCCTGCTCAACGCGGCCCGGGCCGGGCGGGTCACCATCGCCAACGCGGTCGGCAACGGCGTCGCCGACGACAAGCTGCTCTACACGTACGTGCCCGACCTGATCCGCTACTACCTGGACGAAGAGCCGTTGCTGCCCAACGTGGACACGTACCGGCTGGACGAACCCGGGGTGCTGGAGGAGGTGCTGCCGCGCGTCGGTGAGCTGGTCCTCAAGCCGGTCGACGGGGCCGGCGGCGCGGGCATCGTGATCGGCTCGCAGGCCACGGCGGCCGAGCTGGCCGAGGTCACCGCGAAGATCGTCGCCGATCCGCGGGGCTGGATCGCCCAGCGCGAGGTGAAGCTGTCGATGGTGCCGACGCTGATCGGCAACCGGCTGCGCGGCCGGCACGTCGACCTGCGGCCGTTCGCGGTCAACGACGGCGAGAAGATCTGGGTGCTGCCCGGCGGCCTGACCCGGGTGGCGCTGCCCGAGGGCGCTCTGGTCGTGAACTCCAGCCAGGGCGGCGGTTCCAAGGACACCTGGGTGCTGGCCGACGCCGACGACACCTCACCGTTCGAGGTGCCGCACCTGGCGGCCGACCCGGCGCCGCTGCCCTCGGCGTCCAGCCCCGAGCCCGGCCCGGGCGCCGGCGCCGCCGACTCCCAGCAGCAGCAGCAGCAACAGCAGCAACAACAGCAGGGAGGGCCGCGATGCTGAGCCGGATCGCCGAGTCGCTCTACTGGATCGGCCGCTACGTCGAGCGCGCCGAGGACACCGCCCGGATCCTGGACGTGCACCTGCAGCGCATCCTGGCCGACCCGTGGACCAGCGAGGACCAGGCCTGCCGGTCGTTGCTCGCGGTGATGGGCATGCCGATGGAGGACGAGCCGTTCACCGCGGCCCGGGTGGTCGGCCTGCTCGGCCTGGACGAGCGCAGCCCCAGCTCGGTGGTCGGCGCGCTGGCCGCGGCCCGGGAGAACGCCCGAGGCGCCCGCGAGACGGTCTCCTCGGAGATGTGGGAGTGCCTCAACTCGACCTGGCACGGCCTGCCCAACGCGCGCCGCCGGGTGGAGCAGCAGGGGGTGCACTCGTTCTTCCGCTGGGTGCGGGAGCGGTGCGCGGTGATGACCGGCCTGACCGACGCCACCATGAGCCGCGACGAGGGCTGGCTGTTCCTGGTGCTGGGCCGCAGCGTGGAACGGGTGGACATGACCGCGCGGCTGCTGCGTACGCACGAGCGCGCCGGCGGGAGCATTCCGTCCTGGCTGACGCTGCTGCGGTCCAGCGGGGCCTGGGAAACGTTTCTGCGGACGTACCGGGGATCGCTGGACGACCGCCACGCGGCGGAATTTTTGCTGCTGGACCGGCTTTTTCCGCGTTCGGTCTTCGCCGCCCTGTCCACCGCCGAGGGTTGCCTGGCCGACCTGGAGCCGGACCCCGGCCGGGCCGGCGTGGCGACGGACGCGCAGCGGATCGTCGGCCGGGCCCGCACCAACCTGGAGTTCCGCGGCGCGGACGAGCTGATCGACGACCTCGGGCCGGTGCTGGCCAGCCTGGAGAAGACATGTTCGCAGGTCAACGAGGCCGTCTCGCGGCGCTACTTCCGCCAGACGACGGCGGTCAACTGGGTCCGGGGAGCGGTGGTCGCGTGAGCATCCCGTTGGTGGACAGCTGGCGGCTGAAGATCCAGCACCGCAGCGGGTTCGACTACGCCGGGCCGGTGTCGTCGTCCTACAACGAGGCCCGGATGTGGCCGCGCAACGAAACCCACCAGGCGGTGCTGGACGCTCGGGTCGAGGTGTGGCCGCCGGCGCGCACGTACCGCTACGAGGACTACTGGGGCACGGTGGTCACGGCCTTCGACGTGCACGCCAAGCACGAAGCGCTGACCGTCACGGCGACGTCCACGGTGGAGACGCTGCCGCCGGGCGACCTGATCGAGCAGGGCGAAGGCGCGGCCTGGGACGAGCTGGCGGTGCCGGAGAACGTCGACCGCTGGTACGAGCTGCTGCTGGGCACCAAGCGCACCGGCCTGAACGACGAGCTGACCGGGATCGCGGCGGACATCCGCGCTGCGCACGCGACACCGCATGCTGCCGCGCTGGCGGTCTGTGAATTTGTGCGCGGTGAGGTCACCTATCAGCCCGGTGCCACGGGCGTGCAGAGCGACGCATTGCACGCTTGGGAGCAGCGGAAAGGTGTCTGCCAGGACATCAGCCACCTGACCGTCGGGCTGCTGCGCGAGATGGGGCTGCCGGCCCGTTACGTCTCCGGCTACCTGCACCCGAAGCCGTCGGCGGCGATCGGGGACAGTGTGGTCGGTCAGAGTCACGCGTGGGTGGAGTGGTGGGTGGGCCGGTGGACGGCCTTCGACCCGACCAACGGGGTGCCGGTGGGGGAGCGCCATGTCGTGGTCGGGCGGGGCCGGGAGTACGGCGATGTGCCGCCACTCAAGGGCGTGTACGCGGGGCCGGCCAGTACGGGTCAGGCCGTCGAGGTGACTATTACTCGGCTCCGCTGACCCGGCCCGGCTCCGCTGACCCGGCCCGGCCCGGCCCGGCCCGGCCCGGCCCGGCCCGGCCCGGCCCGGCCCGGCCCGGCCCGGCCCGGCCCGGCCCGGCGCGGCCCGGCGCGGCTCGGTTAGGCGCGGCCCGGCTTAGGCCCCGGCCCAGACGCGGCCCGGTTCAGGCCCGGCCCAGACGCGACCCGGATCAGGTCCGGCGCGGCTCGGCTCAAGCCCGGCGCGGCTCGGCCCAGGCCCGGCGCTCAGGCCAGAGCCACGGTGAGCGCGGCGGCTACGAAGATCGCTTGCAAGGCGGTGCGCAGCGGCAGCGGCGTGGCGGGCTTGCCGGCCAGCTCGACGTGGTGCCGGGCCGCGTACACGTTGGCCGGGAACATCCCCAGCATCAGCAGCGCCAGGCATCCAGCCGCCAGCCGGTAGGTCGCTGGCAGCAGCAGCCCGGCGGCGCCGGCCAGCTCCAGGACTCCGGTGACCGTGACCAGCAGCTCCGGCCGGGGCAGGCGCGGCGGGACCATGGCGACCAGGCTCGCGCGCCGGCCGAGGCCGAAGTGGGCGAGGCCGGTCAGCACGAACATCAGGGCCAGCCCCACCCGCAGCGCGGGCAGCCAGCCGTCGAGCGCGTCCACGCCGAGCAGGCCGAGCAGACGGGCCAGCAGCGTGCCGGCGAACAGAGTGAACAGGGGTGCCATCGCATGTCCTCCAAACTTGTCGCTGCCAAGATTTCTCGACCGCTCGCATCTTGTCAATGGAAAGTTATGCTGGTGACATGAGCTACCACCACGGGGATCTGCGGCGCGCGCTGCTGGCCGCCGCTGCTGAATCGATCGCCGAGGAGGGTCCGGCGGCGCTGAGCCTGCGTGACCTCGCCCGGCGGGCCGGTGTCTCGCATGCCGCGCCGGCTCATCACTTCGGCGACAAGCGTGGGCTGCTCACGGCGCTGGCGGCGGAGGGCTTCGACCTGCTCGCGGCGGCGCTGCGGGAGACCCGGGCGGCGACGGGCAGCTTCCTCGAGCTCGGCGTCACCTACGTGCGGTTCGCGACGACGCATCGGGCGCACTTCGAGGTGATGTGGCGCCCGGATCTTTACCACGCGGAGGACCCGGCGCTGCTGGCCGCGCGGGACAGGTCGAGCGCTGCGCTCTACTCAGGGGTCGCTGACCTGCCGGATGGTCAGGCCGGCGCGGACGTGCGGGAGACCGGGCTGGCGGCGTGGTCGCTCGCGCACGGCTTCGCGACGCTGTGGCTCAGCGGCGCCCTGCCGGACATGCCGGAACTGCCCGACGAAGCAGCCCGCGCCGTGCTCCGACACCTGACCCCCGCCGGCTGAGCCGATGAAGGGGTTCGCGTGACCGCGCCGGGTGAGCCGGTCAGGCGATCTCGCAGATCGTCGTGCCGGCTGTCACGGTGGCGCCCACCTCGACGGACAGACCCGAGACCGTCCCGGCCCGGTGAGCCTGCAGCGGCTGTTCCATCTTCATCGCCTCGACGACCACGATCACGTCGCCCTCCGAGACGGTGTCGCCGTTCTGGGCTGCGACCTTCACGATCGTGCCCTGCATCGGGGCGGCCAGCGCGGCCGCGCCGCCTGCGCCTGCGGCCTGGGCTCCGGACCCCGAGCGGCGAGCATGGGGGCGGGCTGGGGTGACTGTGCGCGTACCGGAAAGGTTGGCCGGGAGGCGCACTTCCAGGCGCTTGCCGCCGACCTCGACCACGACGGTTTCTCTCTCTTGATCCTGGTCGGGCACCGGGACCGGGGTGAAGGCGGGGACGCCGCCCGCCCATTCGGTCTCGATCCAGTTGGTGTGCACGGTGAAGTCCACGAAGGCCGGGTCGCGCACGACCAGGCGGTGGAACGGCAGCACCGTGGCCATGCCCTCGATGACCGTCTCGTCGAGCACGCGGCGGGCGCGTTGCAGTGCCTCGGTGCGGTCGGCGCCGGTCACGATGATCTTGGCGAGCAGGGAGTCGAAGTTGCCGCCGATGACGCTGCCGGCCTCGACGCCCGCGTCGACCCGCACGCCCGGGCCGGACGGCCAGGTCAGGCTCGTGACCTGGCCCGGGGCCGGCAGGAAGTTGCGGCCGGCGTCCTCGCCGTTGATCCGGAACTCGATCGAGTGCCCCCGCGGGACCGGGTCCTCGGTGAACGGCAGCCGCGCGCCGTCGGCGATGCGGAACTGCTCGCGCACCAGGTCGAGGCCGGTGGTCTCCTCGCTGACCGGGTGCTCGACCTGCAGCCGCGTGTTGACCTCGAGGAACGAGATGGTGCCGTCCTGGCCGACGAGGTATTCGACCGTGCCGGCGCCGTGGTAGCCGGCCTCGCGGCAGATCGCCTTGGCGCTGGTGTGGATCCGTTCGCGCTGGTCGTCGCTGAGGAACGGCGCCGGGGCCTCCTCGACGAGCTTCTGGTGGCGGCGCTGCAGGGAGCAGTCGCGGGTGCCGACCACGATCACATTGCCGTGGGTGTCCGCCAGGACCTGCGCCTCCACGTGCCGGGGGCGGTCCAGGTAACGCTCCACGAAGCACTCGCCGCGGCCGAACGCGGCGACCGCCTCGCGCGTCGCCGACTCGAACAGCGCCGGGATCTCCTCGGCCGTGCGGGCGACCTTGAGGCCGCGGCCGCCGCCGCCGAACGCCGCCTTGATGGCGACCGGCAGGCCGTGCTCACGGGCGAACTCGATGATCTCGTCGGCGTGCTTGACCGGCTCGGGCGTGCCCGGCACCAGCGGCGCGCCGGCCCGCTGCGCGATGTGCCGCGCGGTGACCTTGTCGCCCAGGTCGCGGATCGCCTGCGGCGTCGGTCCGATCCAGGTCAGACCCGCATCCTGTACGGCCTGAGCGAAGTCGGCGTTCTCCGACAGGAAACCGTAGCCGGGGTGGATCGCGTCGGCGCCACTGCGGGCGGCGACGTCGAGCAGCTTGTCGATGCGCAGATAGGTCTCTGCCGCGGTCTCGCCCTCCAACGCCCACGCCTCGTCGGCGAGTCGCGCGGGCAGCGCGTCGCGATCGGCGTCCGCGTAGACGGCGACGCTGGTCAGGCCCGCGTCCTTGCAGGCCCGGATGACACGGACGGCGATCTCGCCGCGATTGGCGATCAGTACCTTGCGCACGGGGCTGAGCCTATCGTCCGGGACCGGCGGGCCGCTCAGTCAAGTTTGGCTATTAACCTGTGAGATATGTCGGCGACCCGCATGATGATCCTCGGTCTGGTCCAGTGGATGCAGCCCGTGCACGGCTACGACGTACGCCGTGAGCTGCTGAGCTGGAGCGCCGACAAGTGGGCCAACGTCCAGCCCGGCTCGATCTATCACGCGCTGCGCAAGCTGGCCGAGGAGGAGCTGCTGCGCGAGGTGGCGACCGAGCAGGTCGGGGCGCGGCCGGCCCGCACGACGTACGAGATCACCGAGAAGGGCATCGCCGAGTTCCAGTCGCTGCTGCGCGGCAACTGGTGGTCCCTCGCCACGCCGCCGGATCCGTTCATGGCCGCCTTCTCGTTCCTGCCCGCCCTCCCGCGCACCGAGGCCGCGGCAGCCCTGCGCAACCGCGCGGTCCAGCTCGGCGCGGGCATCACGCAGTTGCAGGCCCTCATCGGCGCCGACTGGGCCGACAACAAGCCGGTCTACGTGAGCTGGATGTGGGAGCTGCAGATCGAGCGGGCCGAGGCGGAGATCCGCTGGTGTGAGCGCACCGCGAAACGGATCGAGAAGGACGAGCCGTATTTTCCCGGCTCGGCGGTGATCACTGATTAATCAAGTTTGACTACTGCGTGGACCGGTCCTACGCTGCCTGACGACCGGTGGCGGGCGTCCGCCTGCCTACGACTGGGGGTCACCATGATCGAAACGCGGGGGCTACGGAAGTCCTTCACGTCCCGCCAGGGCCGCGAGAAGAAAACCGTCGACGCCGTCCGGGGCGTCGACCTGACCGTCGACGAGGGCGAGATCTTCGGCTTCCTCGGCCCGAACGGCGCCGGCAAGACCACGACGCTGCGCATGCTCGCCACCCTCATCCAGCCCGACGGCGGCGAGGCCACCATCGCGGGCGCCGACCTGCGCACGGACCCGGGCGAGGTCCGGCGCCGCATCGGGTACGTGGCCCAGGGCGGCAGCACCTGGGACGACTCCACCGCCCGGGAGGAGCTGGTCCTGCAGGCCCGCCTCTACGGCATCTCGAAGTCAGTCGCCACCGAACGGGCCGCCCGCGTGCTGGAGGGCTTCCAGCTCAGCGAGTACGCCGACCGCAAGTGCAAGACCTACTCCGGGGGCCAGCGCCGCCGGGTCGACATCGCGCTCGGCATCATCCACGAGCCGAAGGTGGTTTTCCTCGACGAGCCGACCACCGGCCTCGACCCGCAGAGCCGCGCCCACATGTGGGACGAGATCCGCCGGTTGCGCGCCGAGGGCATGACCGTCTTCATCACCACGCACTACCTGGACGAGGCGGACGCGCTCTGCGACCGCATCTCGATCATGGACAACGGCGAGATCGTCGCCTCGGGCACGCCGGCCGCGCTCAAGCGGGAGATCTCCGGCGACGTGGTCCGGGTCGGGGTGGCGTCACCGGCGCGGGCGGCCGAAGTGCTGGGCTCGGCCGACTTCGTCAACAAGCTGGAGACCCACGAGGACAGCGTCCGGCTCTACGTCGACGAGGGCGCGACCGCGATCCCGCTGATCCTGCGCGCGCTGGACGGCGCCTCGGTGCCGCTGGGCACGATCGAGCTGCACCGGCCCAGCCTCGACGACGTGTTCCTGACCAAGACCGGCCGATCGCTGCGGGAGAGCTGAGCTGTGAAACTGGTACGCGACACCTCACTGATCTTCCAGCGGCAGATGCAGCTGCTGCTGCGCAACCCGGTCTGGATCCTCGTCGGCATCTTCCAGCCGGTGATGTACCTGCTGCTGTTCGCGCCGCTGCTCAAGCCGGCGCTGGGCGTGCGGACCAACGCCGAGGCGTACGAGATCTTCGTGCCCGGCCTGCTGGTGCTGCTGGCCATCTTCGGTGGTCTGTTCCAGGGCTTCGGCCTGATCGCCGAGCTGCGCGCGGGGGTGATCGAGCGCTCCCGGGTCACCCCGGTCAGCCGGTTCGCCCTGCTGCTGGGACGGTCACTGCGCGACACCGTGTCCCTGCTGGCCCAGGCGGTGATCATCACGCTGCTGGCGCTCGCCTTCGACCTGCGGGTGTTCATCGGCAACCTGCTGCTGGCGTACCTGATGCTGGCCCTGATCTCGCTGATGACCTCGGCGCTGTCGTACGGGGTGGCGCTGGCGGTCAAGAGCGAGGATGCGCTGGCGCCGCTGATGAACACGGTGGCTCAGCCCGTACTGCTGTTGTCCGGGATCTTGCTGCCGTTGACCTTCGCCCCTGGCTGGTTGCAGGCGGTCGCGGACTGGAACCCGTTCTCGTGGGCGGTCAACGGGGTCCGGGCTCTGTTCCTGGGCAACCTGGGCGCCCCGGCCGTCTGGCAGGGGTTGCTGATCATGGCCGCCCTCGCCGCGCTGGCTTTGACCTGGGCAGCTCGGCTGTTCGCGCGCAGCGTGCGCTGACCGTTCTCTGGGCTCGCCGGCTTCCTCAGGGGAGCCGACGGGCCATGGTCAGGCCGTCGGCGATCGGGAGGATGACCAGCTCGACGCGCGGGTCGTTGCGGGCCACGTCGTTGAAGCCGGTGATGAACCGGTCCGACTCGCTGCGCGGGTCGACGACCCGGCCCGACCACAGCGTGTTGTCGACCAGGATGACGCCGCCGGGCCGCACCCGGGGGACCAGCTCGTTCCAGTACGTGATGTAGCCGCCCTTGTCGGCGTCGATGAAGACCAGATCGAGATAGGGCTCCTCGGGCAGCTCCTTGAGCCGCTCGGTGGCCCGCCCGATCCGAAGATCGATCCGGTCGTCGACTCCGGCCCGCTCCCAGTAGCGGTGCGCCAGCCGGGTGAACTGCTCGGAGATGTCGAAACAGACCAACTTCCCGCCTTCGGCGAGACCCCGCGCGATGGAAAGCGCGGACAGCCCGGTGAAGGTGCCCACTTCAACCGCATTCCGTACGCCGAGAAGCGACGTCAGCAACCGCAGAAACGCGGCCTGCTCGGGCGCGACCTGCATGCTGGCATGCCCGGCCACCACAGCCCGCGTCTCGGCGATGAGATCAGTGGTGACCTCGTCGGCCGGCGTGCTGTGACTCAGCAGGTAGTCATGCAGCTCAGGGGTGAGCGGAAGCTCCTTGAAACTCACGGCTGCGCCCTCCACAGCTGGGGAACGGTGAGCCCGAAGCTCATGAGCAACCGCCGGAGCAGCGGCAGCGACAAACCGATGACATTGCCGGCATCCCCTTCGATCCGCTCGACGAACGCACCACCCTTGCCGTCCAGGGTGAACGCCCCGGCAACATGCAGGGGTTCGCCCGAGGCGACGTAGGCCAAGATCTCATCATCGGTGACATCGGCAAAATGCACCACGGTCGCGCCGACTTCCTCGGCCTGTTTGCCACTGACCAGGTCGGTGAGGTGATGCCCGGTGTGCAGCACACCGGACCGCCCCCGCATGGCATGCCAGCGCCGGGTGGCCTCGGCCGGACTGTGCGGCTTCCCGAGAATCTCCCCGTCGAAGGCCAGCACGGAATCACAGCCGAGCACCAGAACGTCAGGATCGGCGGGCAGCGTGGCGGCGACAGCCCGCGCCTTCATCCGAGCAAGCGCAAGACAGAGATCCGCGGCGTTGTCAGCCTCTACTACGGACTCATCAACGCCACTGACCTGCACGGTCGCGTCAATCCCGGCGGCGGCGAGCAGGGCGCGCCGGGCCGGGCTGGCGGAAGCAAGCACCAAGCGAGGGGCGATGTCGGTCTGCACGGGAGTCAACGCTACAAGCCCGGATGATCAGGAGCGCGGGTGGGAGCGACGGCGCGCTAGGAGGAAGGCGGCTAAGCCGCCCAAGGCGATGAGGACGGCTACGCCGCTGATGATGAGCGGGGTGTTGCTGCTGGCCGGCTCGGGTTCTGCCTGGGGGGCGGGGGTCGGGGCTGGTGCGGCGGTGGTTGTCGTGGGGGCGGGAGCGGCGGATGACGGTGGGGTGGAGGAGGCGGGACCCTTGAGCGCGGCGACGATGTCGATGATGCCGTGGCCGTAGTCGGGGTCAACGCCGGGCGCACCCTTGTCGACGGCTGTGGACTCAAGCCGCTCAACGACCTCCGCGGCGCTCATGTTCGGGTACTTGCTACGAATCAGCGCGGCCGCCCCGGAGACGATGGCCGCGGCATGGGATGTGCCCTCTTGGCGGACGTTGTAGCCGCCTTCGCGATTGGTGCTCGTGATGTCTTCCCCGGGCGCGACGAGGTCGAGTGCACTTCCCGAGACCGAAATCTTCGCCTGCTTGCCGCTGCGGTTTACCGCACCTACAGCGACCACGCTTTCAAGAAAGGCCGGTGCTGAGATGGAAACGGCATCGGGTTTATTGCCAGCCGACGCGATGACTACTACGTCGGCTTCCTCAGCTTCGTTGACGCCTGCCAGGTCGTCCGGGTCGAGTTGGCCACCAAGGGACAAGTTGATGACCTTGGCGCCGTGTGAAATTGCATACCGGATAGCAGGGCCGAGGCTGATGATGGTCTTGCCTTGACCAAGCACGCGTATCGGCAGGATCTTTGCGTCGGGAGCGATGCCCAGCGCGCGCTGACGGCTGTTGCCATGGGCGGCAATAAGGCCAGCCATGCTGGTGCCGTGTCCTGTCGCATCTGTCCGCCCGTCACCCCCGGGCTTCAGCATGTCCGTGCCACTTACAACGCCGGTGAGGTCGGGGTGCTTCGCCACACCCGAGTCAATGACGGCGACAGTGACGCCTTTTCCGGTACTGATGCGATGCGCTTGATCTATATGCAGATAGCTCAGATGCCATTGGTCGTTCCGGACGTCCGCGAATGCGGGCGTCCCGTAAGCGGCGGCGCCAGCTCCCGCCAGCGCCGCCGCAAACAAAGCGATTAGTTGTCGTCTCATCTCGGATAACCGATAGCGGGACCCGGATCAATAGGGCCGAAATCGTCCGGCGGAAGAACGACCGGATCGACGCCTTCCTCGGTCGACCACGGATTGTCCGGATCCCAGCGCTCCTGCTCGCCTTCCTGGCGTCGACCCCACGGGCGTCCCTGCCCGTTCTGCATCGGCATACCGTGGGCTGGTGTACCGCCCCGGCCCTGCGGAGCGCCACCCTGCTGGCCGATGACTCCACCGACGGGATTCACTCGACCCGCGCCGGGCGGACGACCGCCCTGAGCGCCGGTCGGCATCTGCCCGATCATCCCGCTGCCCGGGTTGGCGCCGATGACGCCTCCCGACGGCATCGTCATGCGGCCGGCGCCGCCAGGCATTCCCGGCTTGACGAGGCCTGTTCGTGGCGCTCCCGTGCCGTTCGGCAGCGGCCCGCTGGTCGGTAGGAGGCCACTCGCACCTGGAGTTCCAATGAGTCCTGGCACTGGGCCAGGCCCGGGAGGAGTGGGTGTCGGAACCGGAGGCTGGAGGCCCGGATTGGGCGGCGTGATGACCGGCGGATTACCGACTCCGCCCAGGATCGGGCCGGCGCCGGCGCCGACGCCGCCGGTAACAGGGCCACTACCCACCGGAGTGTGCGGTGTCGGCGACACCGGGGTGACGTGGGATGACGTATTGGGAATGGCTGATCCCCCTGAGGATCCGCCACCACTTCCGCCGGGCGGCGGAATGATCGGTGGAGTGGCGAAGCCGCCGCCGCCTCCATCCATAGTTTGGCCGTTATTGTCCTCGCCGTATCCGTCTTGGCCAGGACGATAAGGCTTTGGCTTCTGGAGGGCCGCCTGCCCACTCAACACCGTGCTGCTCAGGTCGTACATGATGACCCGAGCCTGCCGGTTCAGCTCCTCCTGCGCCGCCGCCGACACCGGCGGAGTCTGAGCCGTAGGCGACGGCCCCGGAGACGGCGAAGGCGTCGGCGTAGGCGACGGCTTAGGCGATGCCGCCGCAGCATCCCGCTTTTGCTGCCAGACAAAATTCTGCTTGGCGTTGCTCTCGTACTTGTCGTACAGCGCCTCAAGCTTCTGCCGGGCCAAACTCAGCGTCAGCGTCACCGTCGAAAAAGCCGTGTAATTTGCCGACGCCGCGTCATGAGTCGCCTGGAGATCAGCCATCAGCTTGTCGAGGCGGGCGATATAAGCCGCCGCGGCCGGGCTTTTCGACGGCGGCCACACGCTCGCCAGATTGTCGCGGTACACCCGGACCTGAGCGAGGTGAGCGAGCGTCAGATCAGCCGTCTTGCTCCAGCCGCCGACCACCTGATAGTGCGCCTCGGTGTCCTGGTTGGCGATGGCCGCCCACATGGCCGGGACTTCCTTGGACGCCCAGTGGGTGCCGCCATAGCCGCCGCCCCCGTCAGCGATCAGCATCAGCCGTTCTCCCCTGTTCCGGTCTCGCTCCTCAGCGGGTCGCTCGCCGCTGCGAAGCCGTCGTTGACGTCGCGGACCTTCGCCTCGGCGAAGGCGTCGCTGGAGGCGTACTCCTTGCTGATCGACTGCGCGACCACCGCGAAGTGGTGGGTGCCGTCGCGGAAGTTGAAGGTGTTCGAGAAGGTCTGCTGCTGGACCTCGTGGTGCAGCTCCATGAAGCTTGCAAACTCGGGAAAGTCGGAGTTCGGGGTCGGCAGCTTGGTCAGCATGGCCGGGATGACCTTCTGCAGCTGCGGGTCGTATCCCGTTTGGACCTCGTTGGCGAGCGTCGCGGCGAACTCTTCCATCGCGCGGATGTCCGTCTCGATCGAGCTTTCACTGCCGATCAGCGGCGGTGGTCCGTCGTCTGCGATCATGGTCCAGGCCCTCCCCCGAGAGTGCGAAATCTTCCGCGAGAGTAGTCTGTCACCGCTTGTTGCTGCAGCCCCTACCCAGGGCTATGGACAGTCGCAACGTTACCGAGACCCGTCGATGTCTAGCGGGGTTGCGCCGAGGATCGCCAGGACGGCCGGACCGCGGCCGGGCGGGCACTTCTTGTCCACGGGGTCGGGGCCGGCGTGCGTGAACGTGAAGCACCGCTCACGGCCCGGCCGGCCAGGACGCACGCCAGCGCCGCCAGCTCTTCCGGGGTCGGTGTGCCACGCACGACGCTGACCAGCGGTTCCTCATCCATTGATCAAGCTTAAGGCCTTGCGGGAGGTTCTCGGTGACACGCGTCCCACACTCGGCTGATCGATTCGCTGCGGCTCGACATGACCGGGTATTTTCTGCGTGATGTCTACTTCCCCTCCGCTCATTGTCGCTGACCGTTACCGGCTCGTTGCGCCGCTCGGTCAGGGCGGGATGGGTCGTGTCTGGCGGGCGACCGACGTCGTCCTGCACCGCGAGGTCGCCATCAAGGAACTCGTGCCGCCACCGGGGCTGACCCCCGAGGAGCGGCAGGAGATGCGCGAGCGTTCGCTGCGGGAAGCGCGCGCCATCGCCCGGCTCAACAACATCAACGTGGTCCGCGTCTTCGACGTGCTGCGTACCGATGCCGATCCGTGGATCGTCATGGAGTACGTCCCGTCGCGGTCCTTGCAGGACATTCTCGCCGCGGACGGGCCTTTCGCCCCGGTCCGCGCCGCGGAGATCGGCCTCGGCGTCCTCAACGCCCTGCGCGCCGCGCACCGCGCCGGCGTCGTGCACCGCGACGTGAAGCCCGGCAACGTGCTGATCAGCGAGGACGGCCGCGTCGTCCTCACCGACTTCGGGCTCGCGACGGTCCCCGGCGACCCGAACGTGACCCGCACCGGCCTGGTGCTGGGCTCCCCGGCCTACATCGCCCCGGAACGCGCCCGCGACGGCACCGCAGGCCCCGGCGCCGACCTGTGGTCACTCGGCGCGACGCTCTACGCGGCCGTCGAAGGCGCCTCACCGTTCGCGCGGCCGTCCGCGATCGCCACGCTGGCCGCGCTGGCCACCGAGAATCCGCCGCCGGCCCGCAACGCCGGGCCGCTCAAGCCGGTGCTCAACGGCCTGCTGCGCAAAGATCCGGCCCACCGCATCAACGCCGAGGAAGCGGAGCGGTTGCTGCTGCGGGCGACCGGCCGCCGGTCGAAGCTGAGCTTCCCGATGAGCCCGACGATGCGCCGCCCCGGCGTCGGCCGCGAACGTCCGTCCGCGGGCCTCACACCGCCGGTCGTGCCAGGTGTCTCGGCCTCCGCGCCGGTCGTCCCCGGCCCGCGCCCGCCGGTCACTCCCGCCCGTCCGCCGATCACCCCGGCCCGCCCGCCGGTCAGCCCCGCGCGGCCACCGATCATCCCGGCCCGCGCGCAGGACACTCCGCCAGGCCCGCCGGTCAATCCGGGCCGCCCGCCGACGGCACCGGGCGCGCCCGGCCGCGGGCCGATCTTCGTGCCGGGCAAGGCCTCGGTAGGCCGCCCACCAGCGGAAACCCCGACGCGGGTCGACGCCCCGAAGTCACCCGAGCTGGATGCCACCAAGATCGAAAACCGATTCGGTACGGGCACACCATCGTCCCCGCCCCCAGGAGCGGATGCAGCGGCTTCGCGCCGTCCAGCCCTGGACGCGACGATGCGCGGGTCAGGCTCCGCATTCGGCTCAATCACGGCCGACGAGGTGGCAGCCCACCGCAAGCGCGCAGCAACCCCACCGGGCCAAACCACCACCCCGCCGCCCACCGCGCCGGAGTCCCGCAGGCCGACCACCCAGCCCCCGAAGTCACCCCCGGCAACCCCGCGAGCAGCCGCCGCAGGCGCCGCCGTGGCCGACCCCCGCTCCACAACTCCACCGGGCGCCACGCCGCCACCCCGCACAACGGCCACCGCCCGAGTGACGACACCGGTCAAGCCCGCAGCTCCCCGCCCAGCGGAGAAGCCGTCCCAGCCGGCCGCAACCCCGGCCTCAGCAAGCGCCGCCGCACCCACTGCCGAACGCCCCGACACCAAGACCCCAGCCAACACCACGCGTGACGCCGCGACCTCGGGCAGCGCGACGCGTGACGCAGCGACGCCGGGCGAGGCCACGCCGGATGCCGCGACCTCGGGCAGCGCGACGCGTGACGCAGCGACGCCGGGCGAGGCCACGCGGGATGCCGCGACCTCGGGTGGCGCGACGCGGGATGGCGTGACGCCAGGCGATGCCGCGACCTCGGGAGGCGTGACGCGGGATGGCGTGACGCCAGGCGATGCCGCGACCTCGGATAGCGCGACACGGGACGCCGTGACGCCCGGCAACGCCACGCAGGACGAGGCGACGTCGGGTAGCGCGACGCAGGATGCCGCGACGCCAGGCGATGCCATGCGGGATGAGGCGACCTCGGGTAGCGCGACGCGTGACAAGGCGACGCAGGAAGGTGGCACGTCGGCCGGCGAAGCTGCCGCCGCGACCGCGACCACAGCGAAGAAAAAGTCCGGCGCGCGCATGCCGTTCGGTCCGCGCCCCGGCACATCTGCCACCGAGGTGTCCGCCGACCCCGACGCTGCGAAGTCGTCCACAAGCGCAACACCGACGGCCGCCGCGGCATCGGGTGACGTGGCTGAGAAGGCAGCCGAGTCGGCAGATGCAAGCGCCGACGCCGCGATCGCCAAGGGTGAGACCAGCAAGACTGCCGGCACGGCGGAAGCTGGCAGCGCGGCCACGGAGGTGGAGCACGCCGCTACCGCCAGCACCGACGCCAACGAGCCGCAGAAGTCGGCGACCGAGGCAAGCACGGCAACGGCCGCGACAGCAGCCTCCGACGCCGCGGAAGCCAAGGCTGTTTCCGATGTGATCGCGACCGAGGCGACGGCGGCAGCCCCGAAGGCCGCCGCCGATACGACCGAGGCCCCCTCGGACACGCCCGACCCCGGGATCAGCGGCGCTAGCGATGCACCTGGTGCGCCGGAGGCCATCCAGACCGGCGACGCGCCGGTAGAGGAAAGCGCCGCAGCCGAGGCGGGGACCAGCGCGCCCAAGACGGGCAGCGAAGCTGCGCAGGCCGTGACAGACGCATCCGAGGCCGGAAGCCAAGCTGCCAAGACTGGGAGCGCTACACCCGAGGTCGTCGTCGCCGAAGCAGGCGACGTGACCGAGACGAGCGCCGCCGTCAGCAACGCTGAAACCGAGACAACCAAGAAGCCAGCTGACGAAACGCCCGCCGGTCGGACAGGCGCCGGCGCCACACGCCCGGGTGCTGGTTCGAGCACGAAGGCGTCCCGCAAGAAGGGCAAGGGCCGCACGGCGGCAGCGATCAAGCCGAGCGTTGCGACAGCAGCCCAGAGTTCCCCCGGCGAGGCGGGCAAAGCCGACCAGGCGCCCGAGACCGACAAGGCAACGCCGACCAGCACTGATGCTGACCCGAAGACCGTCAGCACCCCGAGTGCCACGGCATCCGTGGATGACGCGATCACGCCGGGCGATGACACCGCGAGCGACCAGCCCGCCGCGACCGAGGCCTCAGAGGAGGCCAAGGCAGCGGCTGTTACGAAGCCGGCCAAGGCGACAACCACGACTCCGAAGGCCAAGACGCCCGCCCCCGCCAAGGGCGACGCCGACGCCGGCCGTACCCGGGTCATCAAGCCGACCGGCACCCCTACCAAGACCACCGCCATCCCGGCTGCCCGCACCGGCGCGGCCGCCAAGGCAGCCGTACCGGTCTCCGGCGCCCCCGGCTTTGGTCAGCCGACCCGCCCGGCCTGGCAGCCGATGACCGTCCGCGCCCCCTCCTCCGGCGGTCGCGGCATCACCGTCTTCGGCACCACGCTCACCCGTCGCCAGACCGTGATCGCCATTGGTGTGCTGGTCGCCGTACTGCTGGCGCTTGTTGTTCTTGTGCCTCGGGCTTTTGGTGACGAGAAGGATCAGGCGCAGGACAACGGCCGTAAGGGCGGGGTTGCCCCGGTTGCGTCCGGCAAGCCGTCCAGCGCGTCCGGCTCTCCGGCCGGCGCTGCGCCCGTGCCGACGACCACCGCGCCCGTCACGCCGAGTGCCAAGCCTTCGCCGGCTGCCAGTAAGCCCGCGTCGACCGGTAAGCCCCCGAAGGGCTGGAAGATGTACAACGGTGACGGCTATTCGGTGCCGGTGCCGGAGGGCGCCTCGATCCGGGCTGATGGCACCGAGATGTACATCACCAAGAACAACCGGCTGCTCATCATCGACCACTCCGAGCAGCCCAAGTCCGATCCCGTCGCCGACTGGAAGCAGCAGGAGGCGGATCGGCGGGGGACGAAGTACAAGAACTACCAGCGGATCCGGCTCGAGGGGCTCAAGTATCTCGGCGAGGCCGCCGACTGGGAGTTCACCTACACCACGGTGAGTGGCAACCCGCAGCATGCGATCAAGCGGGGTTTCATCACCACGCCGGGCAAGCAGGCCTACAGCATCTCCTGGTACACGTCGCCGGAGGACTGGGCTGCTTCGCAGAAGGATCTTCAGGTCATCTACCAGGGGTTCAAGGCCAACCGGTAGGCCTCCAGGTGTGAGTGACGGGTGAATGGGTATTCATCGGTCACCACGGATGGAGGTGCAAGATGATTCGACGACACGGCAGTAGGCCCACGATCGCTTTGTGGATGCTCGTCGCGATCGCCGACGTCGCGCTTGTCGTGGCGACCGCCGGTGCGCTGGTCGTGATGATGGTGCTGGCCGGCGCGATGATCGTCGCCGGAGCGATTGCCGGTGGCCTCATGCTGCAGCGGCGCGCCGTCCCTCAGCAGGAATCCGTGCTGCGCCGCCGCGCCTAGTCATGCACTGATCGACTACGCTCGCGGGCTGTGTCGATCGACTCGGTAAGTGACCTCTGGGACACCCTGCTCGGTGCCCAGCCGGACCCGCCCGGCCTGCTCGTCCTCGTGACGGCGGTGATCGCGCTGGCCGTGGTCGCCTTCCGGCCGCTGTGGCGGATCGCCCGCAACGCCATCACCATCGCCCACGAGGGTGGCCACGCACTGGTCGCGCTCCTGACGGGCCGCAAACTGCGCGGCATCCGGCTGGAGTTCGACACGTCCGGGCTCACCCTCTCGGCCGGCCGCCCGACCGGGCCCGGCATGATGTTCACCCTGCTGGCCGGCTACATCGCGCCGTCGCTGGTCGGGCTGGGCGGTGCCTGGCTGCTCGGCGGCAACCGGATCACCCTGCTGCTGTGGGTCGCGGTGGTCCTGCTGCTGCTCATGCTGATCAACATCCGGAACGTGTTCGGCGCGGTCTCCGTGCTGGTCACCGGGGCGATCGTCTTCGCCGTTTCCTGGTACGCGACCCCGCAGGTCCAGGCCGCCTTCGCGTACGTCGGAGTGTGGTTCCTGCTGATCGGCGGCGTACGCCCGGTCTTCGAGCTGCAGAAGCTCCGCAGCCGCGGCCGAATGCCGGAGTCGGACGCCGACCAGCTCGCCGGGGTCACGCATGTGCCCGCGCTGTTCTGGGTGGGAGTTTTCCTGGCTGTGGACGTGGCTGCGCTGGTGATCGGTGGTTTCATGCTGGCCGGCCAATGGCTGCCCGCCGTCAGCAACACGCCCTGACTTGGAGTAGCCGAACGGGAACACTTTGAGTACCACTTGGTGATGTGGGTCACGGGAGTGCCCGGATAGCTTGCTGAGATGGCTGGCTCGCTGGGTATGGCCTGGTCCACCGGTGTGGTGGCGTTCGTCGCCGCCGTGCCCCTGTGGAGGTACACCACCAACGCGATCACGATTGCCCACGAGGGCGGTCACGCGGTGTTCGGCTGGATGTTCGGCACCGCCGTCAAGCACGTGAAGATCTTCCACGCGGGCGGCGGTGAGATGCTGCCCGGCCGTGAGAACGCCGTGTCGAAGTTCGTCTCGCTGGTGGCGGGCTACCTGGGCCCGTCGATCATCGGCTTCGCCGGTGTGCAGCTGCTGGTGCGCGACTTCGACCCACGCGCCGTCCTGCTGCTCAGCCTGGCCTTCCTGGCCGCCGTGCTGATCATGGTGCGGAATCTGTTCGGGGTGTTCGTCATCCTGTTCGTGGGCGCGATCCTCTGGGTCGTCGCGATGCGCTCGACGGAGCCGGTCCAGCTGGTGTTCGCCCACGTCTGGGTGTGGTTCCTGCTGATGGGCGGCGCCCGGCAGGTGCCTGAGCTTTTCTGGACGATCCACAGCGGCGACAACGGGAACGACGCCGCACAACTGCAGGGACAGACCCTGATCGGGGACGTGGTCTGGCTGTTCCTCTTCTGGCTGCTGTCGCTGGGTGCGCTCGTCTACGGCGGGGCGATGCTGCTGCGGCACGCCACCTGAACCGTCAGAGCGGGATGTTGCCGTGCTTCTTCGGCGGCAGGGTCTCCCGCTTGGTCCGCAACGTCCGCAGCGCCAGCGTGACCTGCGCCCGGGTCGCGGACGGCGCGATCACCGCGTCCACGTAACCGCGCTCCGCCGCGATGTACGGGTTCGCCAGCGTGTCCTCGTACTCCTTGATCAGCTCGGTCCGCAGCGCCGCCGGGTCCTCCGCGCCGGCCAGCTCGCTCCGGTAGAGGATGTTGACCGCGCCCTGGGCACCCATCACCGCGATCTGCGCCGTGGGCCAGGCGAAGTTCATGTCCGCGCCGAGGTGCTTCGAGCCCATCACGTCGTACGCGCCGCCGTACGCCTTGCGGGTGATCACCGTGACCTTGGGGACGGTCGCTTCCGCGTACGCGTAGATCAGCTTGGCCCCGCGCCGGATGATGCCGTCCCACTCCTGGCCGGTGCCCGGCAGGAAGCCGGGCACGTCCACGAAGGTCAGCACCGGGATGTTGAAGGCGTCGCAGGTGCGCACGAAGCGCGCCGCCTTCTCGGACGCCGCGATGTCCAGCGTGCCGGCGAAGTGCATCGGCTGGTTCGCCACCACGCCGACCGGCCGGCCCTCGACCCGGCCGAAGCCGATCACGATGTTCTGCGCGTAGAGCGGCTGGACCTCGAGGAAGTCGTCGACGACCGTCTCCACCACGCGCTTGATGTCGTAGGGCTGGTTCGCCGAGTCCGGGATGAGCTGGTCCAGGCCGCGGTCCGCGTCCGAGACGTCCAGCGAAGCGGGCAGGTCGAAGGTGGTCGGTTCGTCCAGGTTGTTACTGGGCAGGTACGACAGCAGCGCGCGCACGTAGTCGATCGCGTCGTCCTCGTCGCTGGCCAGATAATGCGCGTTGCCGCTGCGGGAGTTGTGCGTGCGGGCGCCGCCCAGCTCCTCCATGCCGACGTCCTCGCCGGTCACCGTACGGATGACGTCCGGGCCGGTGATGAACATGTGCGAGGTCTGGTCGACCATGACGGTGAAGTCGGTGATCGCGGGCGAGTAGACCGCGCCGCCCGCGCACGGGCCCATGATCAGCGAGATCTGCGGGATGACCCCGCTGGCCCGCACGTTGCGGAAGAAGATGTCGGCGTACAGGCCGAGCGCGACGACGCCCTCCTGGATCCGCGCGCCGCCGGAGTCGTTGATGCCGATGATCGGGCAGCCGATCTTCATGGCCAGGTCGAGCACCTTGACGATCTTCTCGCCGAAGACCTCGCCCAGCGAGCCGCCGAACACGGTGAAGTCCTGCGAGAACACGCACACCTGGCGGCCGTCGACCGTGCCGTGCCCGGTGACCACGCCGTCGCCGTACGGGCGGTTCTTCTCCAGGCCGAAGGCGGTGGACCGGTGCCGGGCCAGGCCGTCGAGCTCCACGAAGGAACCCGCGTCGAGCAGCATCTCGATGCGTTCCCGGGCGGTCTTCTTGCCACGGGCGTGCTGCTTCTCCACCGCGCGGGCCGAACCGGCGTGCACGGCCTCGTCGGTGCGCCGTTCGAGGTCGGCGAGTTTGCCGGCCGTCGTGTGGATGTCATCCTGCTGCGTCACGTCCTGCTGCGCCGTCACGATGCCCCGTCCTCCGCTCACCCACGCATGCCCGCCGGCCAGGCGGCATTCACGCCGGAGAGATCGTATCCAGGCTCCGGCACGCGCCACGCGGTGCCCGTACGCGGGGGTACGACGGAAAGCACGTTTCGCACTCAATGCCCCATTCGTTACAACCCCCGTGACGACATGGATGACCCCCGTCGGCGTGGCGTTGATCGTCGGTGGCATCACCACGCTCATCGTCTTCCGCGCCGCCCTGTTCCGCAGCAGCCGCAAAGACCAGCGCGTCGCCGAGCACGGCGACACCCACCGCCGCGGGGATTCCCCAGGCGTTGACGGTACGTCGCCAGGTGCGGGCGGTACGTCGTCAAGAGCGGGCGGTACGTCGTCGAGAGCGGGCGGTACGTCGTCAGGTGCGGGCGTTGTGTCGTCAAGAGCGGGCGGGGCTTCGTCAGGTGCGAGCGGGGCTTCGTCAGGTTCGGGCGGTGCGTCGTCAGGTTCGGGCCGGGATGAGGGAGCTCCGAGCCGTAAGCGGCGCCGTGGGCGGGCCGAATCCTCCGCCAAGACCCGCAGGGCGCCGGCTTCTTCCAGCGAGGACGGCGCGGGACTGGATGCGGTCGTGCCCGCCCCGCGAGGGGGTCGTCGGGCCGAAACCGGTGCCGCCGAGTCGGCTGCTCCCGCCCCACGCAGTCATGCCGATCCTGCCGGTCCGGGCCGGTCCGGGCGCACCGGCCCGGGTTCGCGGCGCTTGTGGCCGACATCGGGTACTCCTGCGCCGGACGTCGACGCCGAGGTCTCCGGAGTGGGGACAGCGCCGGCCGATGACGCGGAGGGCCCGGACCGGTCCGTGTTCCGCCGGCTCGTGGACCTCGACGAGGAAGGCGTCCCGGCCCCGGTCGGTGCCGCCCCGACCGATCTGCGGCTGGCGACGTTGAGCCGGGCCGACGATCCGGGCGAACCCGCCGACCAGGAAGGCGACCCGGAACTGGACATCGACCAGGACCTCGACCGGGCCGCCGACGTCATCGACCCGGCCGAACAGTCCCACGCGCTCGACCTGCCGGGTCTCGGCCTGCTCGGACTGCAATCAGACGCTGAACTGTCCGGCCCCTTCGACTCGCTGGCGGGCGCTGAAGGCACCGGCACGTTCTCCGGACTGTTCGCCGACGTGGCCCTGGAGGACGCTGACGAGACCGGCTTCGTCCCGGTCCCCGAGGAAACCGTCGGAACGGACTGGGCCGAACGCGCCGACCGGCGTTACGGCGACCGGGTCGAGGGCTGGGTCCGGCCCGAGTACCCGGACGAGCCCGTCGCGGGGGAGTACTGGACGCCCGCACCGGTGGGCTCCTACGAGGCCGAGTACGGCTGGCCGACCCCGGTGGAACGGCTTCCTGAGGTGCCGCCTTACCCGCCGTCGTCCGGGTTCGACGTGCCGGTGGAGATCGAGACGGAACCGACCCGGCCGGTGCTGCAGTGGCCGCCGGCCCGCCCGGACGACCGGATCGAGCTGCCGCGCTCCTGGTCCCACCGGGGTGGCGAGACCGGTCCGGCGTTCCGGACGGCGGTCGATCGCGACGGGCCGGCGGGGCTCCGGTCGGTGGCTGACCTGCCGATCGAGGACGCGATGCCGGACGCCGCCGCGCACGCGGTCGGGGCTGCTCACACGAACGGGACTGCTCGCTCGGCAGGAACCGCCGAAGGCAGTGCGGCGTTCTCGGACGCAGTCGCCCACCCGCTGAGGGACGGCGATCTGGTGGAGGGCGTCGACCTGGCGAGCGTTGATGACCTGGCCGAGGTAGACGATCTGGCAGGTGGAGTCGGCCTGGCCGGGGCAGCCGACCTGGCGGGTGGCGCCGATCCGGCGGGAGCCGGCGCTCCGGGCCTGACCGGCACGGCGGGCTCCGTCGCCCCGAACGGTCGCTTCGAGAGCGAAGCGAACTCCCCGGCTGCCCGGTTCGGTACCGAGGTTGACTCCCCGGCTGCCTGGCTCGGTAGCGACGCCAACCCACCGAACAGCCGGTTCGACAGGGAAGCGAACCTCCCGGCCGGCCGGTTCGGCAACGAGGCGATCGCCCCGGCGCCGGAGGTGACCGGTCGCAGGCGCTTCGACGAGCCGGTGCCCGCCGCCGACGACCGCGTGTTCCTCGGCACGGACGGGCTCACGCTCGCCCCCAACCCCTACGTCCACGAGGACGAGCCCGCCCGGCCCAGCTACAGCCGGGCCGCTCAGGCGGCCCGCCGCCTGGCCGAAAGCCCCGTGCAGGACGCCCCGACCGGCGGCGCCGAGCACGAAGGAGCCCGGGACGACCGACGGGACGCAGCAAGCCGCAGGGACCGCCGGAACACCCGCGGCCGCCGAGACAGGGACAGCGCACCCCAGGCCAGCGCACCCCTGGCCAGCGCACCCCAGGCCAGCGCCCCTCAGGCCGACGCCCCCCAGGACGCCGGACCGCTGACCGAGTCCCACGCCCCACGGGCGAACCACCCGGCCCCAGGCGCCTGGCCACCCCCCGCCGCCTACAACGACCGGCCCGCCGACCAACCGCAGCGCGCCAGAGCCACCAACACCGCCGGCCCCAACCGCGTACCGGTCCGCCGCGGCCCGGCCACCGACCAGAGCGGCCCCTACGCAGCCCGCGAGGAAAGCCTGGAAGGCCCCATCTGGACCGTCCCCGACCTGCCCGAAGCCGCCATGCCGGACCTCACCTGGTCCCCGGAGGAAGCACCTGACGACACCCGCAGATCGCGCCGCCCCGCCGTCATGGTGCGTCGCCGGCGTGCGGCCGGGGCCGAGGCCACCCAGGCGCTGCCCCCGATGGAGCCGGCCCGGCCGGATCAGCCGCGGGCCCGTCCCCGGCCCCGCCCGCGTCCCGGGGCCGGTCAGCCGGAGCCGCGGAGCACCGTCTACGTCAGCCGGCACGCAGCCGAACCGAGCTGATCAGGGCGGGTCTAGGCTGGGTTGATGGCTTCCTCGCCCTATACGGATCTGGACCGGCCGCCGCTGGGTGAGCGGGCACTGCAGCGGGCGCTCATCGTGCCCGGCGGGTTCTGGCAGCGGCTGGATATCCGGGCCGAGACCGGGTCCACCAACGCCGATGCCGCGGCCGCCGGGCAGGCCGGCGCCGCCGAGGGGCTGGTGGTGGTGGCCGAGCGGCAGGTTGCCGGGCGTGGCCGTCGGGACCGGCAGTGGGTGTCGCCGCCGCGGGCCGGGCTGACGTTGAGTTTCCTGTTGCGGCCCGGGATCGCCGACGCCGAGCGGGGGTGGGCTCCGGCGCCGCAGCGCACCTGGGGCTGGTTGCCGTTGCTGGCCGGGGTGGCTCTGCGGGAGACGGTGCAGCGGCTGGCCGAGGTCGACGCCGCGCTGAAGTGGCCGAACGATCTGCTGCTCAACGCCGGGCCCGGGGAGTCCAAGGCGGCCGGCATTCTGGCCGAGGTTTCCGGTGACGCGGTCGTCGTCGGCATCGGTCTCAACGTCACCACCCGGGCCGAGGAGCTGCCCGAGACCACCGGGCTGCCGGCCACCTCGCTGCGCATTGCCGGGGCCACGGCCACCGACCGGGATCCGCTGCTGCGGGCGCTGCTGCGCGGCGTCGCCCGGTGGTACGGCGGCTGGCGCGAAGCCGGTGGCGACGCCGAGATGTGCGGGCTGCTCGCGGCGTACCAGCGGGATTGTTCGACGATCGGGCGGGACGTGCGGGTGCTGCTGCCCAACAGCCAGGAGTTCACCGGTACGGCGACCACGGTGGACGGTGACGGCCAGCTCGTGGTCCGTACGGCTGACGGCGAGCGGCGCGTCTCGGCGGGGGACGTGCTGCACGTACGCTGAGCCCGTGGCTTTCCCGGACGAGGTGCTGACCGACGAGGAAGAGGTTGTCCTCCATCTGCATCCGCACGCGCGGGCGGCCGTACGCCCGATCCTGGTCCTGCTGGTGGCCCTGGCCGCCGTGCTCGGGGTCTGGATCATGTTGCCGCCGACGACCGGCGGCCTGATCGGGGTCTGCCTGGTCGGTGCCGTGGCCCTGTTCATGGCGGTGACCCGCGGGGTGTGGCCGCTGCTGGTCTGGCGCGGGACCCACTACGTCTTCACCGACGAACGGATCCTGCTGCAGGACGGCGTGATCGCCCGCGAGCGCCGTGACCTGCCGCTGAACCGGGTCAACGATCACGTGATGAGCCAGTCGCTGCTGGACCGGATGCTGGGCAGCGGGACGTTGCGGATCGACTCGATCGGGGACCAGAGCGTGGTGCTCGTCGCGGTGCCGCACGTGCAGCAGGTGCAGACGCTGCTCTACCAGCTCATCGAGACGGACCGGGAGCTGCACGGCGACGACGAGGACGACGAGCAGCCGGAACCGGAGCCCGTGCGGGGGCGGGACCGCCGGCGGTGAGCGTCAGACGGCTCGCCGCTGGGCGTCGATCTCCTTGGCCAGTTCCTCGTCCAGGCTGCCGTCGGCCTCGGCGCTGAGCTCGGCTAGGCCGGCCACCACGTCGAGCTCGGTCACCACGGCCTCGTGGCCGTCGACGGGCGGCTTGAGGAAGACGAACGTCCTGTACGCCCAGAAGCGGAACACCGTGGCGACCGCGATGCCGAGCAGGGTGACCCCCATGAACAGCAGCTCGTCGTGCTCCTCGGTGAGGCCGAAGCCGTACTTGCCGATGGTCACCGCGCCGGACTGGATGATCATCCCGACCAGGTTGAAGCCGAAGAACAGCGTGTACTCCCGGCGCAGTGCGCTGCGGGTGTGCTTGCGGTAGGTCCAGTACCTGTTGGCCACGTACGCCAGCGTGGTCGTGACGATCGTGGCGACGACGCTCGCCTTGACGGCCCCGATGGGCAGCAGGGCCCACGTGATCGCCATGTAGAGCAGCGTGTTGGCGGCGCCGATCGCACCGAAGGCGAGCGCCTCGGGGGCGAGATTGCGCAGGCGTTCCGCCAGCGGACGAGCTGAAGGCATTGGCCAACCTTACGGGGGGAAGGGCGCGGACAACGGAGCCGGACGTGCGGTGACTCCGACGTCACATTCGCGGGACAGCGCGCGGGGCGGGCGGCGGCGCGGACGGCGGCGTGGCGGTGGACTCCCCGGCCGGGACCTCCACCGGCGGCACGGGCGTCGGATCCGGGACCACGGTGTCGCCGAACACGAAGCGGCGGTACGACCAGAAGCGGAACAGCGTGCCCACGGCGGTGCCCACGAACTGGCCGGAGATGTTGTCCGCCAGCGGGGTCTGGAACTCGGGCCAGAACGCGCCCAGGCCGTAGTGGCTGATCGCCAGGCAGGTCAGCCCGATGCCCAGGCCGACCGCGTTGAGCAGGAAGAACAGGGTGTACTGGCGGGCCATGTTGGTGTGCTCGCGGTGCCGCCAGGTCCAGTACCGGTTGCCGGCGAAGGCCACGGAGGTGGCCAGCACGGTGGAGATGGTCTTGGCCAGCAGCGACTCGAAGCCCTGGTGCAGCAGCACGTTGAAGATGGCGAAGTCGATCGCGAAGGCGATGCCGCCGACCGTGCCGAACTTGCTCAGCTCGCGCACGAGTGCCCCGAAGCGTGCCCGCAGCGCGGGCAGGAATGCGGCAGGCACGGA
Organism: Actinoplanes sp. CA-051413; assembly: GCF_050955795.1. Classification (NCBI taxonomy): domain Bacteria; kingdom Bacillati; phylum Actinomycetota; class Actinomycetes; order Micromonosporales; family Micromonosporaceae; genus Actinoplanes; species Actinoplanes sp. CA-051413. The sequence goes on along the minus strand of NZ_CP192100.1, from coordinate 9,073,719 downwards.
CCCGAGAGTACCGGCGCCTGTCACTGTCCGCCGTTTTCGTGAGCGACTCTTAACCCTTCCACCGCAGCGTGGTCCCGCTGCTTGTACGGACGGTGACCCCGCTGGTTGATCTCCGTGATCTCGGCGCGCCGGCCTCGGCAGCCCGCGCAGTAGGCCAGGTGGGCCTCCAGCCGGACGGCCACCCGCGGAGCGATCCGGCCCCGGACGTGCCCGCCGAGCCGGTCCCCGGTCCACCGGCACTCGAGCGGATCGGCGTCGGCCACGTGCTGCTGCAGGTAGAGCCGGCGCAGTCCTTCCCGGGCCCGGTGGGCGAGCACGGCGACGGCGTTCGGGGTGAGGCCGAGCTGCGGGGCGACCTCGGCCGGGCTGGCCCCCTCGACCTCCGTACGCCACAGCACGTCGCGCCAGCGGTCCGGCAGCGCCTCGAAGGCCCGCGCGGCGTAGGTGCGTTCCAGCCGGTCGAGGGCGGGGTCCAGGAACGGCTCGCCCTCGTCGTACCGGGTCAGGTCGTCGGTGAACTCCAGCCGCCGGTCCCGCCGGGCCCGGTGGTAGCAGACGTGCCGCAGGGTCGTGTGCAGGTACGCGCGGAACGCCACCAGTGGCCCCCGTCCGGCCCGCAGGCTGGCGAACACCTTCGCGAACGTCTCGGCGACCAGGTCGTCGGCGTCGGCGGGGTCGTGCACGAGGCCGTACGCCAGCGCCCGGGCGGCGGCCCGGTGGCGCTGGTACAGGACCCCGTACGCGGCGGTGTCGCCCGCGCGGACGGCGGCGAGCAGGGCTGTGTCGGCGTCGCCGTCGCCGGCCGGGATCGTCATTCCTGCCTCCTGTAGCCGGGAGTGGGAGGAAAGCCCGAGTAGCGGCAAGCTTAGGACGTTTCGTCCGTTTTGTGAAAGCGGGCGGCTGTCGGGCCGGGAGCGGCTGCCGGACGCCCGGATGCTCGCTTGTGCACCAAGCGGCGAAGAATCGGTCGTGATCGCGCACCGTCGCCGAAGTTTGTGCGGTTGTCCACAGGATTGACCGATGAACTGAACGTTCCCTCGGCTTAGGCTGATGTGACTCCCGTGACAGCGGCCGGTTCTCCGGCCTGCTTCGTCACAGGTCAGTGCCGACCGAAGGGAATCACATGTCAGTGCCCCCCACTGCTCACACCAAGCTCCTGACCTGGGTGGACGAGGTTGCCGCCCTGACCACGCCGGACCGTGTCGTCTGGTGCGACGGCTCGGACACCGAGTGGGCCCGGCTCACCGACGCGCTCGTCGACGCCGGTTCGCTCGTCCGCCTCGACCCCGGCAAGCGGCCGAACTCGTTCTGGGCCCGTACCGATCCCGGGGATGTCGCGCGGGTCGAGGAACGCACGTTCATCTGCTCCGTCGACCCGGCCGACGCCGGTCCGACCAACAACTGGACCGCGCCCGCCGAGATGAAAGCGACGATGACGCAGCTGTACCGCGGCTGCATGCGCGGACGCACGATGTACGTCGTCCCGTTCTGCATGGGACCGCTCGACTCGCCCAACCCGATGTTCGGTGTCGAGATCACCGACAGCGCGTACGTGGTCACGTCCATGCGGATCATGACCCGGATGGGCGCCACGGTGCTCGAGGCGATGGGCGACGACGCGGACTTCGTGCCGGCCCTGCACTCGGTCGGCAAGCCGCTGGCCGAGGGTGAGGCCGACGTGCCGTGGCCGTGCAACGAGACCAAGTACATCTCGCACTTCCCGGAGACCCGCGAGATCTGGTCGTTCGGCTCCGGGTACGGCGGCAACTCGCTGCTCGGCAAGAAGTGCTTCGCGTTGCGGATCGCCAGCGTCGCCGCCCGCGACGAGGGCTGGCTGGCCGAGCACATGCTGATCATGAAGCTGACCTCGCCCGCCGGGCAGGTCCGCTACATCGCCGGCGCCTTCCCGTCGGCCTGCGGCAAGACCAACCTGGCCATGCTGGAGCCGACCCTGCCGGGCTGGAAGGTCGAGACCGTCGGCGACGACATCGCCTGGATGCGCTTCGGCGAGGACGGCCGGCTGTGGGCCACCAACCCGGAGTACGGCCTGTTCGGCGTCGCCCCCGGCACCGACGAGCACACCAACCCGAACGCGATGCGCACCCTCGCCCGGGGCAACTCGGTCTTCACCAACGTGGCCCGCACCGACGACGGCGACATCTGGTGGGAGGGCATGGGCGAGCCGCCCGCGCACCTGATCGACTGGAAGGGCAACGACTGGACACCGGAGTCCGGCACGCCGTCCAGCCACCCGAACAGCCGCTTCTGCACGCCCATCAACCAGTGCCCGATCCTCGCCCCGGAGTACGACGACCCGCGCGGCGTACCGATCGACGCGATCCTGTTCGGCGGCCGGCGCAAGACCACCGTGCCGCTGGTCACCGAGGCCCGCGACTGGGTGCACGGCGTCTACTTCGGCGCGACGCTGTCGTCGGAGACCACGGCCGCCGCAGTCGGCCAGGTCGGCGTGGTGCGCCGGGACCCGATGGCGATGCTGCCGTTCATCGGCTACCACGCCGGTGACTACTTCAATCACTGGATCGAGATGGGCAAGGCCGCTTCCGGCGACGCCGAGAAGCTGCCGAAGATCTTCTACGTCAACTGGTTCCGCCGCGACGCCGACGGCGGCTTCCTCTGGCCCGGCTTCGGGGAGAATTCCCGGGTCCTGAAGTGGATCGTCGAGCGCCTGGACGGCACCGGCGAGGCGGTGGAGACCCCGATCGGGCAGGTGCCGACCCCGGACGCCCTCGACGTCAGCGGCCTGGACATCAGCCGGGCCGACCTGGAGGCGGTGCTGCGCGTCGACACCGACGAGTGGCTGGCCGAGATCCCGCAGGTGGAGGAGTGGTTCGCCAAGTTCGGCGACAAACTCCCCGCCGTCCTGTGGTCCGAACTGGACGCCTTGAAGTCCCGCCTGAACGCCGGCTGACACCCCGCGCCCGCCTCGGGAATGAGGCGGGCGCGGCCTGGGTACTTTCAGCTCGTGACGACCCTCGACATCCGGCCGCCCGCGGTCCGGGCGCTGACCTGGCTGCTGGTCGCGACGGCGGCGGCGACCGCCGGGGTCGAGCTGCTCAATTTCTGGTACGCGCCCGAGCAGGGTTTCGGGCTCGCGGTCCGCACCGGCTGGGCGCTGCTGCGTACCCTCGGCTGGTTGATCCTGATCTGGCACGTGCGGCGCAGTCGCGCGGTCTCCCGGCCGCTGGGGCTGATCCTGGCCGTCACCACCATCTTCGCCGTCGGCCGCCTGATCGTGCCGCGCGACGGCGTGCCGCCGCTGACCGGCCTCGTCGGGTTCGGCGTGCTGACCACGCTCTGCCTCACCGTCGTCGTGCTGCTCTACCGGCACCCGACCGTGCGCGGCCACCTGGTCCGCTATCCGGCCAAGCTGGTGGCCACCCGCAAGGGCCTGGAATGGCGCGAGTCCGCGCCGCGCCGCCCACCGGTGGCGGCCTGGGTGATCACCGCGCGGGTCGCCGCGTTCACCTACAGCCCACTGATCCTGGTGCCGGCGGTGATCTCGGTCGGCGAGCTGGGCCGCCGGCCGGAGTACATCCTGGCGGTGGTCTTCTGGATCTTCGTCGGCATCGGCGCGAGCTACGCGGTGCTGCTCACCACCTTCTTCCTGCAACGCGGCAAGGCCTGGGCCCGGCAGCTGATGGTCTGGGTCAGCGTGGGCGTGCTCGTGATCGATCTGCCGCTCTGCTACCTGCTGCTCGGCACGGACGGACTGATCCGCGACGGGGCGCCGCTGGTCGCCGCCGCGGTGCTGGCCTGCTACGCGGTGTGGCGGGCCGGCCGCACGGCCGCCACCACCGACTCCGCCGCCGCGGCGGCACCGGCATGACCGCCCGGACGGGTCCGGGCGGATGAGCCTTGAGCACGTCGATGTCGCGGTGGTCGGGGCCGGACCCGCCGGGGCCGCCGCGGCGCTGGCCGCCCGCCGGGCCGGCGCGTCGGTGCTGCTGCTGGACAAGGCCGACTTCCCCCGCGACAAACCGTGCGGTGACGGCATCGCCGCCGACGCCGTGGACGTGCTCGCCGAGCTCGGCGTCACCGGCGTGACCGACGGATATCCGGCGGTGAAACGCCTGCGCCTGGTCGCACCCGGTGGCGGCGAGGTGGCCCGTACCCTGCCGCGCCCGGCCCACACCGTGCCGCGCAAGGTGTTCGACGAGCGGCTGGTGCGTGCGGCCGTTGCGCAGGGCGCCGAGCTGCGCCGGCACGCCGTGCGCAGCATCCGGCCCGACCGGGACGGCGTCACCCTCGATGACCGGATCCGGGCCCGGGTGGTGATCGGCGCGGACGGCGCCGGTTCGGTGGTACGGCGTGCGCTCGGTCACCCGGTCAACCCGGACGGGCACCTGGCCATCGCGATCCGCGGTTACGCCCCGGCGGTCGGCACCGAGCAGCTCATCCGGACGACGAGTGCGCGCTGGCCCGCGTACGCCTGGTCGTTTCCGATCGGGGACGGCAGCGCCAATGTCGGCTACGGGGAGACTCTGCGGGGGACGCCGCTCACGAAGGCGTACCTGGTGAACCGGCTCGCGGAGCTGCTGCCCGGCGGCCCGCCGACCGGCTTGCGGGCCCACCACCTGCCGTTGTCCACCCGCCGGCCGCCGCCGGGCCGCGGCCCGGTGCTGCTGGCCGGCGACGCGCTGTCGCTGATCAACCCGTTCACCGGCGAGGGCATCTTCTATGCCGTGCTCTCCGGCGCGCTGGCCGGGGCGGCCGCCGCGGCCGGTCCGCAGCGGGCCGCCGCGCGTTACGCCGCGGCCTTCGGTGACCGGCTCGGCCGGCATCTGCGGCACTCGGGCTTCGCCGCGCTGCTGACCCGACGGCCCTCCGTGGTCGACGCCGCGGTCCGGGCCGCCCGCCGAGATGGTGCGGTTTTCCACCGGATGGTGGACCTGGGCCTGGGTGACGGGGTTTTCGACCTTCGCACGATCGGACGCATCGGGGCCGCGATGCTGCACAAGCGTGACGCGGCCTCTTGAGCCGCGGCGCGCTCTCGATAGGCTGGCCGGGATGAGTCTGCGGTCCCTGGTCTATTCGCTGTACGAACGACGGCTCGCCGGCAAGCTCGCCGGCCGGCCGGTGCCGCAGCATGTCGGGGTGATGTGCGACGGCAACCGTCGCTGGGCCCGCGAGATGGGCTACGTCGATCCGAACGACGGGCACCGGGTGGGCGCGGTCCGGATCAAGGAGCTGCTCGGCTGGTGCGACCAGGCCGGGATCAAGCACGTGACGCTCTATCTGCTGGCCACCGACAACCTGCAGCGGCCCGCCGCCGAGCTGGACCCGCTGGTCAAGATCATCGAGGATCTGGCCACCGAGCTGGCCGAGGACGGCAACCCGTGGCGGCTGCGCATCGTCGGCGCGCTCGACGTGCTGCCCGCCCCGACGGCGACCGTGCTCAAGGCCGCGCAGGAACGCACCCGGGACCGCGTCGAGGGCGTCGAGGTCAACCTCGCGGTCGGCTACGGCGGACGCCGGGAGATCACGGACGCGGTGCGCTCGCTGCTCTACGAGCAGTCCGCGGCCGGTCGCACGCTGGAGGAGCTGGCCGAGATCCTCGACGTCGAGCACATCGCCGAGCACCTCTACACCAAGGGCCAGCCCGACCCCGACCTGGTCATCCGCACGAGCGGGGAGCAGCGGCTGTCCGGATTCCTGCTGTGGCAGTCGGCGCACTCGGAGTTCTACTTCCACGACGCCAACTGGCCGGACTTCCGCCGGACGGACTTCCTACGGGCCCTGCGCTCGTACGCGGGCCGCCAGCGCCGCTACGGTGCCTGAGACTGCTCACCGCCAGCACGGCGATCACGATCGTGATGCCCGCCCACTCGTGCGGGCGCAGCGCCTGACCGAGCAGCACCAGCCCGGCCAGGGCGGCGAGCACCGGGTGCACGCTCATGAACATCCCGAACAAGCGCGCCGGGATCCGGCGCAGGGCGATCAGATCGAGCGCGTACGGCAGTGAGCTGAGCAGCCCCGCACACCCGGCGTAGGCCAGCCCGGTGACACCGAAACGCCCCTGTGCGACAAGCATCACAGCCACCGGCAGATAGCCCAGCGCGGACACCGTGGTCGCCGCCGCGGTCGCCTGGATCCCCGGCACCCGCGCCCCCAGCACCCGGTTGAGCAGGATGTACGCGGCCCAGCCGGCCGCCGCCAGCAGCGCGCAGCCGATCCCGGCGAAGTCGCTGGCCGGCCCGGGCCGAACGAGGACGTAGACGCCGGCCCCGGCCGCGAGGGCACAGGCCAGGTCGAAGCGGGTCCGCGAGCCGGCCAGCGCCACCGTCAGCGGGCCCAGCACCTCCAGCGTGACGGCCAGGCCGAGACCGATCCGGTCGATCGCCGTGTAGAGGCTCAGGTTCATCACCGCGAACGTGCCGGCCAGCAGCAGCGTCGGCCACCACTGCGGCCAGGTGAAGCGGCGCAGGTCAGGCCGGGCCACCGCCAGCAGGGCCGCGGCGGCCACGAGCTGGCGTACCGCGACGACCCCGGCCGGCCCGGCGGTGGCGAACGCGTGGGCCCCCACCGCGGCGCCGGCCTGGTTGCTGACCGCGCCGGCGAGCATGGTGCCCAGGCCACCGAACCGCGAAGATCTCATGCGGTCCAGGCTTCGCGGCGGCGCGCGGGAACGGAAATGACCGGCCCGCCGGATCTATACGCTGGCCGTATGGATGTGCGGGTGCGTCAGCTCCGGGCCCTGGTCGCGGTGGTCGACGCCGGTACGTTCACCGACGCGGCCACGGCCCTCGGGGTCTCCCAGGCGGCTGTCTCCCGTTCGGTCGCCGCCCTGGAACAGGCCCTCGGCGCCCGGGTGCTCCAGCGGACCACCCGGCACGTAGCCCTCACCCCGACCGGCACCCGGATCGTCGCCCAGGCCCGGCGCATCCTCGACGAGATCGCCCACCTCCAGCGCATCGTCACGGACGCGCACACCGAGGTCCGGGTCGGCTACGCCTGGGCGGCGCTGGGCCGGCACACCCGGCGGTTGCAGAAGGCCTGGGCGGCGGCGCATCCCCGCGTACCGCTGGTGTTCGTGCAGGTCAACGACCCGACCGCGGGCCTGAGCGACGGTACGGCCGACCTCGCCGTCATCCGCCGCCCGCTCGACGACCCCCGCTTCGCCACCGCCGAGATCGGCCGCGAGTCCCGTTACGCCGCGGTGGCCACGGACAGCTCCCTGGCCCGCCGCCGGTCCCTGCGGATCGAGGACCTGTCGCGTTCCACCGTCGCGATGGACACCCGTACGGGCACGACGACGCTGGACCTGTGGCCGGCGGACTCCCGGCCGGGCTCGGTCCGGGAGACGCCCGCGGTTGACGAATGGCTGACATTGATCGCGGCCGGGCAGGCGGTGGGGGTCACCGCCGAGGCGACGGCGCACCAGTATCCGCGGCCCGGCGTCGCCTACCGGGTGCTGCGCCACGCACCCCGCATCTCGGTGCGGCTGGCCTGGTGGCGCGACGACCCGCCGGCCCAGCTGGGCGAGGTGCTGGCTCTGGCCCGCACCGCCTACGGCTGGTCAGCGGCGGCCCCAGCCAGCGCGACGCCTCAGCGCGCGGCCGGCTCAGCGGCGGAAGGCGTGCAGGGCGTCGGCGAGGAAGCCGGCGACGGCCTCGGGTGACTCCAGGGTCAGGTCGGCCGCGCTGGACACCTCAGCGCCGGTCTCCGGGTTGGCCACCGCCACGCACATGCCGAAGAAGTCCGGGTCGACCGCCTCGCGGGCGCGCAGCGCGTCGAACGCCTTGATGTCGGACATGTCATCGCCGAAATACCAGGCGCAGCGGGCGTCCAGCACGCCTTCGCCGATCACCATGCCCTTGTCCTGGTCGACCGGCGGCTTCAGCTCGACGACCATCCGGCCGCCCTGGATCCGCAGGCCCAGGCGCTCGGCCTGCTCGTGACCCCAGCGCTCGACCGTCTGGGCCAGCTGCGGCGCGGTGCGGTAGTGCAGGGCCACCGACAGGCGCTTGTATTCGACCAGGATCGGGTCGGGCAGCTCGGCCTTGGCCCGCTCGGCCAGCTCGGCCATCGCGGGGACCCAGGGCAGCGCGGCCGGCTCGGTGACGACCGCGCCGTCGTGCCACACCTCCAGGCCGTAGAGCCCGTAGAGGTCGACGTGGGCCAGCGACTCGAAACGCGAGCGCAGGAAGCTGACCGGACGGGCCGAGACGATGGCCACCCGGCCCACCGCGCCGGCCAGCTCCTCCAGCACGCCCAGCACCGACGGCACGGGCTGGGAGGCGTCGGGATCGTCCGTGACGGGTGACAGCACCCCGTCGAAGTCGAAGAAGAGAGTCGTCTCCGAGGCCCGTGAGGCAGTGAACTGCCAGGCCTCAGCGGCGCTCAGCGGGTGCGTGGGACGCGCCCGGTGCGGTTCGGACTCAGGGTGCAGCTCGGACTCAGGCACAAGTCCCAGCCTACCTGCCGTGCGGCCCATCGCACGTCGGCGTGACGCTCCGAATTGGCGGATCAAGCGGGTACTACCGCCGGTGGCAGTTGACCGCTAGCGTTCTTGTCATGGCACGGGGTCATCCCGGGCCAACCGGTCGGCCCGGACCTGCGACAAGAGCGCCACGGGGCCCCGCATCCCGGCTCCGTGCCAGGCACGGGCGCCGGACGTGGCGGACCGCGGGCGGACCGGGTTGCACGCCCGCTGGAGCAGGCCTGTGACATCTCGCCGTACTGACGCCGGGGCTTCGCAAGACCCGGCCGCCACCGTCTCCAGCAGCCGTACCGGCACGGGACGCAGGTCGTCCCGCGATCGGCACGCCGACGCGGAGCCCGCCCCAGCCGGCCGGGTCTTCGTGCTGGACACCTCGGTCCTGCTGTCCGACCCGGCGGCGTTCCGCCGGTTCACCGACCACGAGGTGATCATTCCGCTCGTGGTGATCTCCGAGCTGGAGGGCAAGCGGCACCATCCGGAGCTCGGTTGGTTCGCCCGGCAGGCGCTGCGCATGCTCGACGAGCTGCGGATCAAGTTCGGCCGCCTGGACCAGCCCGTGCTCTGCAACGACGAGGGCGGCACGCTGCGGGTCGAGCTCAACCACGCCGACCAGAGCGTGCTGCCGCAGGGCTTCCGCAACGACTCGAACGACACCCGGATCCTGTCGGTGGCGCTCGGGCTGGCCGCGGAGGGCCGCGAAGTCACGCTGGTCAGCAAGGACATGCCGCTGCGGGTCAAGGCCGCGTCGGTCGGCCTGACGGCCGACGAGTACCGGCACGGCCAGGCCAGCGACCCGACCTGGGTGGGCATGGCCGACCTCAAGCTGAGCGAGGACCAGGTCGCCCAGCTGTACGCGGGTGAGGAGCTCGAACTCGAGGACGCGGACGCCCTGCCCTGCCACACCGGCCTGGTGATCCACTCCGCGCGTGGTTCGGCGCTGGGCCGGGTCAACCCGGACAAGACCGTACGGCTGGTCCGCGGTGACCGGGAGGCGTTCGGGCTGCGCGGCCGCTCGGCGGAGCAGCGGATCGCCCTGGACCTGCTGCTCGACGAGTCGATCGGGATCGTCTCGCTGGGCGGCCGGGCCGGCACCGGCAAGTCGGCCCTGGCGCTGTGCGCGGGCCTCGAGGCGACGATGGAGCGCAACCGCCACAAGAAGGTCGTCGTCTTCCGCCCCCTGTACGCCGTGGGCGGCCAGGAGCTCGGCTATCTGCCCGGCAGTGAGTCCGAGAAGATGTCGCCCTGGGCCCAGGCGGTCTTCGACACCCTCGGGGCGGTGGTGCACGGCAACGTGATCGAGGAGGTCATGGCCCGGGGTCTGCTCGAGGTGCTGCCGCTGACCCACATCCGTGGCCGCAGCCTGCACGACTCGTTCGTGATCGTCGACGAGGCCCAGTCGCTGGAACGCAACGTGCTGCTGACGGTGCTGTCCCGGATCGGGCAGGGCTCGCGGGTGGTCCTCACCCACGACGTCGCCCAGCGCGACAACCTGCGGGTGGGCCGGCACGACGGCGTCACGGCGGTGATCGAGGCGCTGAAGGGTCATCCCATCTTCGCCCATGTCACCCTCACGAGGTCCGAGCGTTCGCCGATCGCAGAGGTCGTCACCGATCTGCTCGAGGACATTCCGCAGTAACGCTCCGCAATCGGCTGAGGCGGGAATCCGTGGGGTTCCCGCCTCACGCTGCGAATGAGGACAACTACATAAAGTGAGGCAATGGCTACCTCGAAAGTGCTGGAAATGGCGGGCTTTTGCCCGGAATAACGCCTAAACGCCCTGTGATTCATTTCACAGGTGCGCGTCGTCATTTCACATCCACTTCACCGTGCGCCATGGTGGCTGGCGAGCATCACTCGCGTGCCCCGGCCGGTCGGAGATCGACTTGGCGGGTCACCGTGACCGGCGGAAGTCGCCGGGTCGCACGGCCCGAGGGGTCGGCGAAGCTCGCGGCGGGAAGCATCGCCGGGATTCGTCCCGGTGAATTCCGGCCGCGTCATTGCCCCCGACGAAGGGATACTTCGTGAATCGGCTCTGGAGCCGGGTCGGAATCCGTGTGGCCTCGGTGGGTCTGCTCGTGGCAGGCGTGATCGGCGGGGTCTACCTCGGCAAGGACCAGGAAGTCCAGGCGCAGGGCGCCCCCCAGGCCGGCGTTGTCGCCCAGGTCGATGTGGCCGAGATGCAGCTCCTCAAGGAGCGGCACGGTCAGCACGCGGCGGCTCGCGCCTACCAGCGGCAGGCCGAGGACGAGGCAGCCACCAAGGCGGCCACGGAAGCCAAGGCGGCAGCCGCGAAGGCCCGCACGGCCGAGAAGAAGCTGATCGAGAAGAAGGCGGCGGAGAAGAAGGCGGCGGAGGCCAAGAAGGCCGAGTCGTCGTCCAGCTCCAGCTCCGGCGGCACGGTGCCCTACACCGGCGACATCCCGTCCTCCTGCGACGAGTACAGCGGCAACCGGGCCACCGGCTGCGCCCTGATGCTCAGCGCGGGCTTCAAGATCGATCAGTTCCCGTGCCTGGACAAGCTGTGGAAGAAAGAAAGCGGCTGGAACCACAAGGCCTCGAACCCCAGCTCGGGCGCGTTCGGCATCCCGCAGGCCCTGCCCGGCTCGAAGATGGGCTCGGAGGGGTCGGACTGGAAGACCAACCCGGCCACCCAGATCAAGTGGGGCCTCGGCTACATCGAGGGCCGCTACAACACCCCGTGCAATGCGTGGTCGCACTCGCAGAACACGGGCTGGTACTGATCCCAGCGTGACAAAAGGGGTACGCGCTTCGGCGCGTACCCCTTTTGCCGTCACGGGCCGTGATCAAATGACCAGATGGTCCGGAAAGTCGCATCGGGGTTCGTGGTCGGGGTGCTCGCCCTCGTGCTGTCCGGCAGTCAGATAGCCGCCCGGGCCGCCGACCACAGCGAGCCGGTCCGCGAGGTCGTCGGCGGCAACCTGGCACCGGCCGGACGCTTCCCCTGGATGGTGCGCCTGTCGATGGGCTGCGGCGGCGTGCTCACCGCGCCCGGTGTGGTGCTCACCGCCGGCCACTGCGTGACCGGCACCGGCAAGGACGACACCATCGGCGTGATCGCCGGGACCACCGACCTCAAGTCCGGCGCCGCGATCAACGCCCGCTCGGTCGCCGTCGTCCGGGCCGACGGCTTCCGCGACGAGACGCGCGGTGACGACTGGGCGCTGGTCAAGCTGGACCGAAAGCTCGACCTCCCGGTGCTGGAACTCGGCCGCGGCGGCCTCGCCGAGACCGGCCCGATGACCATCCTCGGCTGGGGCCAGACCAGCGAGGCCTCGATGCGCCAGCAGCACAAGCTGCGCTACGCCACCGTCTCCCCGGTCGGCGACAAGCAGTGCGCCAAGGCGTACCGCAAGGTCGGGGTCGAGCTCGTCAAGGACGAGGCGATCTGCGCCGCCGGCCAAGGGGTCGACACCTGCCAGGGCGACTCCGGCGGCCCGATGGTCCACCAGAGCGCCGACCACCGCTGGGTGCAGGTCGGCATCGTCAGCTTCGGTCTCGGCTGTGCCCGGCGGAACTACCCGGGCGTCTACACACAGGTGTCGAAGTTCCACGACGACATCCAGGCGGCGACCCGCAAGCTGAGCTGAGCGCGTCCGATCCGCCACACCGAGTTGGCGTCGCTGGCGCCCATCGGCAACCATCGGGGGATGAGCTACCCCGGCGAGCGCGAGGATCAGGCGGCGCGATTCGGCACGGAGGCGTTCTTCGCCTCCATCGGCCGTGCCTTCGTGGCGATGTGCGCGGTCATCCCGGTGCTGTTCCTGATCGAGGCGATCGACGTCGGCCTCGGCGCGGGCCGGCTCGACGTGGCGGGCGGCATCATCCCGCGCCGCATCGACGGCCTGGACGGGATCATCTTCAGTCCGTTCCTGCACGCCGGCTGGGACCACCTGTACGGCAACAGCATCCCGCTGATCCTGGTCGGCACCTTCGCCCTGGCCGGCGGCACCCGCCGCTTCCTCTGGTCGACGCTGGTGATCGTGCTGGTCAGCGGCTTCGGGGTCTGGATCATCGGCGATCCGAGAAGCGTCGTGGTCGGCGCCAGCGGCGTCGTCTTCGGCTACCTGGGACTGCTGGTGGCCCGCGGCTTCGTGGAACGCAGCTGGTGGAATCTGGGCGTGGCCGCATTCATCGGGCTGCTGTACTGGTACCAGCTCTACAACGTGCTCCCGACCGACCAGCCGATCTCCTGGCAGGGCCACCTGCTCGGCCTGCTCAGCGGCGTGGTCGCGGCGATCATCTTCCGTCGGAAGCGGCCGCGGCCCGCGCCCGCCCTCTACGACCCGGGCAGCACGACCCTCACCGACATCTGAGCCGGGTCAGGCTCGGCTGCGCCGGGTCGGCAGGACTGCCACGGCCACCGCGGCCAGAGTCAGGGCCGCGCCGAGGACTGTGTTCCATCCCGGGCGTCCGGCGTCACCCGGGACCACCTCGTCCAGCAGCAGCGCGCCGGTGACCTGGCCGGCGATCATGCCCAGGCCGAGCAGCAGCACGCCCGTGTAGCGGACCACCGCGGCGCCCAGTGCGATGAAGACGATGCCGAGGGTGCCGCCGGCGTAGAGCCACCACGGACCGTCGGGCACCCGGCTGGGGAAGCCGCGCACGGCCACCGACACCGCGAACGCGATCAGCAGCACCGCCGTACCCATGATGAAGTTGACCAGGCCCGCGACCAGCGCGCTGCCGGAGACGGCCCGGACGTGGCCGTTCACGGCCTGCTGCCAGGCGATGCCCAGGCCCGCCACCAGCGGCAGCACCGCCAGCGCCAGGGCGCTGGGATGCCCGATCCGGTCGCCGACCGCCAGCAGCACCGCGCAGACGGTCAGCACCGCCCCGGCCAGCCGTGGGGTGGTCACCGGCTGCGGCCCGGCCGGCCCGGCGCCGGCCCGGTCCACCAGCAGGCTGCTCGACGACTGGCCGGCGACCAGGGCGACGATGAAGACGGCCACGCCGAGCGTCGGCACGGTCAGGCCCTGGGTCGCGACCAGGAAACCGCCGCACATCCCGCCCACGCACTGCCAGGGCCGGATCCGTCCCTCGCGCAGGGCGACGCGCAGGTGACCCAGCCCGGCCCGGCCCGCCGGTAGCAGCGGCACGAGCACCGCCAGCACCAGCAGGCCGGAGCCGAACGAGATGGTCGCGGCGCCGATCGGGTCGGCCAGGCGTACCGCGAGCTCGCCGTTGATCCTCGACTGCACGGCCAGGGCGGTCCCCGCGACCATCGCGAGACCCGCCCCACCGGCCCGCCGCGCGGTCGAGACCGCGGGTGGGGCAGCCGAGGTCTGGGTCACTCGCGCACCGTCGGCAGGTGCCCGTCGAAGTCCACCGCCGAGTACAGCGCGAGCTTCTCCAGCCGGTGGTACGAGTCGATGACCCGGATCGTGCCACTCTTGGACCGCATCACGATCGACTGGGTGTGCGCGCCGCCGGCCCGGTAGCGGACGCCCTTGAGCAGGTCGCCGCTGGTCACGCCGGTGGCCACGAAGAAGCAGTTGTCGCCGGTGACCAGGTCGTCGGTGGTCAGCACCCGGTCCAGGTCGTGCCCGCCGGCCAGGGCCTTCTCCCGCTCGGAGTCGTCCAGCGGCCACAGTTTCGCCTGGATCTCGCCGCCGAGGCACTTCAGCGCGCAGGCCGCGGTGATGCCCTCGGGCGTGCCGCCGATGCCCATCAGCACGTCGACGTCCGACTCGGTGCGCGCCGCCGAGATGGCGCCGGCGATGTCGCCGTCGGAGATGAACTTGATGTTCGCCCCGGCCGCGCGGACCTCCTCGACCAGCTTCTGGTGCCGCGGCCGGTCGAGGATGCAGACGGTCACGTCGGAGACGCTGGAGCGCTTCGCCTTGGCGATGCGGCGCAGATTTTCGGTCGCGCCCGCGTTGATGTCGATGACATCGGCACAGTCCGGCCCGACGGCGATCTTCTCCATGTAGAACACGGCGCTCGGATCGAACATCGCGCCCCGCTCGGCGACGGCCAGCACCGCGACCGCGCCCGGCATCCCCTTGCTCATCAGCGTCGTGCCGTCGACCGGGTCGACCGCCACGTCCACCTCCGGCCCGGTGCCGTCGCCGACCTCCTCGCCGTTGAACAGCATCGGGGCGTTGTCCTTCTCGCCCTCGCCGATCACGACGACGCCGCGCATCTGGATCGAGTTGATCAGCTTGCGCATGGCGTCGACGGCGGCGCCGTCGCCGCCCTCCTTGTCGCCCCGGCCGACCCAGCGGCCGGCGGCCATGGCGGCGGCCTCGGTGACGCGGACCAGATCGAGGGCGATGTTGCGGTCGAGATCCTGCGGGTTCTGCGCTACGGGCATGGGGGCCTCCTCGCGACGGTGCGGGTGTGGTGCACAGATCCTCACACGCGGATATGCGCCAAGTCCCGTGTCCGCGACATGGTTAACAATGGTGAGGTGGCCACCCCTGACGCAGCACCCGTGCCCGAAGCAGCCGCCGACCCCGTGACCGTCGGCAAGCGCGGTGGCCGTTCCCCGCGCGACATGGCGCTGTCGCTGGGCATTCTGCTGCTGCCGATCGTGCTGCTGCTGCTCTTCTACCGCGTCGTGCTGGACGGCGACAAGCCGGTCAGCGTCGAGAACGCGGAGTCGACGATCCAGCAGGCCCGCAGCGCCGCCGTCTTCCCGGTGGCCGTGCCGCAGGGGCTGGGCGACGATTGGCACACGGTCAGCGCGACCTTCAAGCGCGACACCGACGGCGCCACGCTGCGGCTGGGCTACGTCGACCCGGACGACGACCCGCTCCTGCTCGTCGAGAGCAGCATCCCGACGGAGAAGCTGCTCCCGGTCGAGCTGGGCGCGAACCCCAAGGGGGTCAGCACCTACAGCGACGGGGCCCGCACCTGGCAGCGCTACGAGGCCCGCAAGGGCGAGAACGCGTTGCTCCTGCTGGAGAAGGGCCGCACGATCATCGTGGTGGGCCAGGCGGAGTCGAAGAGCCTGGAGAGCTTCGCCTCGTCGCTGCGCTGACCGTCAGCTGTCGGACCGGGCGGCGCGAGCGGCCTCGATCCGCTCGCGGGCGCCGTCGAGCCAGCGCTGGCAGACGTCCGCCAGCTTCTCGCCGCGCTCCCACAGCGCCAGTGACTCCTCGAGCGAGCTGCCGCCCTGCTCCAGCCGTTCCACCACTGTCGCCAGCTCGGTACGGGCCTGCTCGTAAGTGAGTTTCTCGTCCGTCATTCCTGCACTCCCGCTCGAAGCTCGCCGTCGGCCAGCCGTACCCGGAGAACGTCTCCCGTCTCCACCTCGCCGGCCGAGCGGACCACATGGCCGTCGGCCCGTTGCACGATCGCGTACCCGCGTTCCAGCGTCGCCCGCGGCGACAGGGCCCGCAGCCGGGCCAAAGTGTGCCGCAGGTCGTCGTCGGCGCGGCGCAGCCGCTGGTCCAGGCTCCGCGTGGCCCGGTCCCGCAGGCCGGTCACGTCGGCGGCCCGCTGGTCCACCAGGACCTCGGGGCGGGCCAGCACCGGCCGGGACCGCCAGGACTCCAGCCGGTGCGTCTCGCGGTCGACCAGCGTGATCACCGCGCGGTCGAGGCGGCGGCGGGCCTGCTCGATCAGCGCCGTCTCCTCGCCCAGGTCCGGCACGATCCGCTTGGCCGCGTCGGTCGGGGTGGACGCGCGCACGTCGGCCACGTAGTCGATCAGCGGCGCGTCCGTCTCGTGCCCGATCGCGCTGACCACCGGCGTACGGCAGCCGAACACCGCCCGGCACAGCGCCTCGTCGGAGAAGGGCAGCAGGTCCTCGACGCTGCCCCCGCCGCGGGCCAGCACGATCACGTCGACCGTGTCGTCGTTGTCCAGCACCTTGAGCGCGTCGATGATCTGCGGCACCGCGGTCGGCCCCTGGACCGGCACGTTGATCACCCGGAAGTCCACGGACGGCCAGCGCCGCCGGGTGTTCATCAGCACGTCGCGTTCCGCCGCGGAGGCCCGCCCGGTGATCAGGCCGACCCGCTGCGGCAGGAACGGCAGCCGGCGCTTGCGCTCCCGGGCGAACAGGCCCTCGGCGCCGAGCAGCTTCTTCAGCCGTTCCAGCCGGGCGAGCAGCTCACCCAGGCCGACCTGGCGGATCTCGTCGGCGCGCAGGCTCAGCGAGCCGCGGGCCGGATAGAACTCGGGCTTGGCGTGCAGCGTGACCCGGGCACCCTCGGCGAGCTCGGGCGCACCGGCGTCGAGCACGTCGCGGTGGGCGGTGACGGTCAGGCTCAGGTCGGCGGACGGGTCCCGCAGGGTCAGGAACACCACGCTGGCGCCGGGCCGGCGGCTGATCTGCGCGACCTGGCCGTCGACCCACACCCAGCCCAGCTTGGCGACCCAGGCGCCGATCTTCTGGCTGACCACCCGGACCGGCCAGGGCTCCTCGGCGCTCGACTTCGCGGGCTGCTCGGGCTGACTCACCGGGCCAGCCTACGGGCGGTTCACCCCCCGGCGCGGTGCCGGGTGGCGCGGCGCGCCAGCGCCAGCAGGACCAGCAGGACAAGGCCCGCGTACGCCCAGAACAGCAGATCGGCCAGCAGGTGCTGACTGTCGACGTGCCAGCCGCCGCCGTCGTTGCGGGCCAGGAAGGTGAACGGGTAGCCGTGGCGGACCGAGAAGGTCGTCATGCAGCACACCGCGTCGATGACCGGCAGCGCGCTGAACAGCATCCCGCCGGCCAGCAGCGCCGCGCCGGCCGAGCAGCCCGCCGGTCCGGTGCCGGCGGCGCTCCAGCCGAGCGAGATCAGCAGCGACCCGCCGACCAGCAGCATGGCGTGGAACAGCAGGTACGCCCGGTCCGGCGCATGATCCATGTCGACCAGCACGTTGAGGATCGCGATGGCCACGCTGAACCAGCCGACCAGCAGCCGCAGGCCACCGCCGAACGAGCTCCACATTCCGGGCGCCTCATCGTGCGCCACCGGCCGGCCGGTGGACGCACCGGCGTTGCCCACGGCGCTCATGGCCCGAGTATCGCGCCCGGCGATCGTGCTACGTGCGGAAACGGCTGTCGATCATGGGGCGAGGGCGGGTTCCGGGGTCCGCGCGGGCCGGCGGGCCAGCCCGGCGGCGGTCACCAGCAGCAGTCCCACGAACGCCCAGAAGTACAGGTCGGCGGCGAGGTTGACCGCGTCGAGCTGCCAGCGCGACTGCTCGGCCACCTGCCGGGCGGTCGCCGGGTCGCCGCCCGAGCCCGCCCGCGCGATCCAGGCGGACGGCCACCCGCGGCTGGCCAGGTACACGTACATGCCGCCGAGCTGGATGCTGTCGGCGAGGCAGCCACCCAGGGTGCCCGCCACCGCGGCCCCGATCGTCGCCGCCGCGGTGGTCCGGCCGGGCAGGGGTACGCGGTGCGGCATGAGCAGCACCAGGCCGCCGATCGCCAGCACCACGCCGACGATCATGTCGGTCACCGGCCTCGGCGCGCCCAGGTTGAGCAGGATCCAGGTCAGGCCGCCGACGAGGCTCACCGCGCCGAGCACGCCCCGTACGGCGGCACCGGCCCGGTCCCGCATCGTCTTGCTTGTCGCATCCACCGCACGAGTATGCCGCGCGGGCGCGTGATCACCCCTGGCTCAGGCCGTGGCGGCGCCGGCCGGGCCGGTCGCCAGGCTGTGGCGCCCGTCGCACGCCTGCTGATGACGGCCGGGGGCACGTACCATGGCCGGGTGACTGCCGACCCGATCAGCCCAGGACGCAAGCGCGTGCTCCTCGCCAAGCCGCGGGGTTACTGCGCCGGTGTCGACCGCGCCGTGCAGACCGTCGAGGAGGCGCTCAAGCTCTACGGCGCCCCGGTCTACGTGCGCAAGCAGATCGTGCACAACAAGCACGTCGTCACCACGCTGGAGAGCCGCGGTGCGATCTTCGTGGAGGAGAACGAGGAGGTCCCCGAGGGGTCGACCGTCGTCTTCTCCGCCCACGGCGTCGCGCCAGAGGTGCACGAGCAGGCCCGCGAGCGCAACCTCAAGGCGATCGACGCGACCTGCCCGCTGGTCACCAAGGTGCACCACGAGGCCAAGCGGTTCGCCGCCGACGACTACGACATCCTGCTCATCGGGCACGAGGGGCACGAAGAGGTCGTCGGCACCGCGGGCGAGGCCCCGGCGCACATCCAGCTCGTCGACGGGCCGGACGACGTGGAGAACGTCGTGGTCCGGGACCCGGCCAAGGTCGTCTGGCTCTCCCAGACCACGCTGTCGGTGGACGAGACGATGGAGACCGTCGCCCGGCTCAAGACCCGGCTGCCGCTGCTGCAGTCGCCACCCAGCGACGACATCTGCTACGCCACGTCGAACCGCCAGCACGTGATCAAGGAGATCGCCCCGGAGTGCGACGTGGTGATCGTGGTCGGCTCGACCAACTCGTCGAACTCGGTGCGCCTGGTCGAGGTGGCGCTCGGCGCCGGCGCGCGGGCCGGTCACCTGGTCGACTACGCCGCCGAGATCCAGGACGAGTGGCTGGCCGGCGCGACCACCGTCGGGGTCAGCTCGGGCGCCAGCGTGCCCGACGACCTGGTCATGGAGGTGCTCGCGCACCTGGCCGACCGGGGCTTCGGCGAGGTCACCGAATTCACCACCGCCGAGGAACGGCTGACCTTCTCGCTGCCGCAGGAGCTGCGCCGCGACATGAAGGCGGCGGCCGCCCTAAAAAAGGCCACGGCTGTCGTCGAATAGCTCGGGTGCCTGCGGCTGGCGCGGGGTCAGCTCGACCTGCGCCGGCACGGCCAGCTCCTCGTCCGAGACGCCCATCTCGGCCAGCTTGCGCGCGCTGACCAGCACCCGGGACTCCAACGACCCGACCGCCCGGTTGTAGGCGGTCACGGCGCCGCTGAGCGAGCTGCCCAGCTTGCCCACGTGATCGCCGAGGGTGGAGAGCCGGCCGTAGAGCTCGCGGGCCAGGCTGTGCACCTCGAGCGCGTTGCGGGCCAGCGCCTCCTGCCGCCACGAGTAGGCCACCGTGCGCAGCAGCGCGATCAGGGTCGCCGGGGTCGCCAGCACCACGTTGCGGCTGAACGCGTGCTCCATCAAGGAGGCGTCGCGCTGCAGGGCCGCGTCCAGGAACGGGTCGGCCGGCACGAAGAGCACCACAAAATCCGGCGTCTGGTCGAAGGCCGTCCAGTACGCCTTGGCCGACAGCGCGTCCACGTGCCCGCGCAGCACCCGGGCGTGCTGGTCGAGGTGGGAGTCGCGGGTGCGCTCGTCGCGGGCCTCCATGGCGGACAGGTACGAGTCGAAGGGCGCCTTCGCGTCGACCACCACCGAACGTCCACCGTGCAGCCGCACCAGCATGTCGGGGCGTACGCCCTGGTGGTCGGTGGCCCCGGTGACCTGCTCGCTGAAGTCGCAGTGGTCGAGCATGCCGGCCGCCTCGACGATGCGGCGCAGCTGATGCTCGCCCCAGCGGCCCCGGACCTGCGGCGCGCGCAACGCCGCGACCAGCTGTTTCGTCTCGGTGCGGAGCTCGCCGGAGACTGCGCCCATCGAGCGGACCTGCTCCCGGAGCTCGGCGTACGCGTCCACGCGGTCGCGCTCCAGCTCGGTCACCCGCTGCTCGTAGCGGCGCAGCGTCTCGTGCAGCGGCGCCACCGCGCGGGCCACCGCCTCCTGGGACTGCGCCGTCGCCTCGTAGGACAGTGACCGCAGGGACTGCTCCAGCCGGCCCTCACCGTCCCGGCCGGCCTGCAGGGTGGCCTCGAGCCGGGCGATGTCGGTGGCGGCGCGCAGCCGGGCGGCCGACCAGCCGAGTGCGGCGCCGACCCCCAGACAGATGAGCACCACGGCGAGCGTCGAGAAGGTCACCCTCGGAGCTTGCCAGAGGGGTGCGACGAGATCGGCGAGGGTACCGTCGAGACATGAAGGTGTTGCTGCTTCTGGTTCTCATCATTGCCGTTGTCCTGATCGTCGTCACACTCACCCGGCGCAGCGGCGCGACTCGCGAGCAGAGCCGGCTCGAGGACGCCCGCGCCGAGGCCCAGCGCTGGTACGAGCGGCTCGGCGGCCAGGTGATGAACCTGCACGGCGACGACCCGGCGGCCCAGCAGGCGCTGGCCGACGCGAGCGAGCGCTACAACGCCGCCGGTGGGCAGTTGCAGCAGGCCAGGTCCGTGCGCCAGTTCGAGCTGGCCCGCGAGTCGGCCCTGGAGGGACTGGCGTACGTGCGCGCGGCCCGGCTGGCCATGGGCATCGACCCCGGTCCGGACCTGCCGCCGCTGGCCAGTGCGCAGGGCGCCGGTCAGCTCACCCGCGAGCGCGAGGTCAACGTTCAGGGATACCCGTACAAGGCGGGCCCGCAGCCGGGTCCGGACACCCCGTACTACTACCCGGGCGGCCGGGTGCAGGGCCGGCCGGTCCCGTCGGGCTGGTATTCGACGCCGGTCTGGAAGACGGCACTGGGTGCGGGCGCGGGTGTGCTCGGCGGCATGCTGATCTTCGACGCGCTGCTCTCGCCGGGCTTCGGCGACATGGGCTACGGCGACGGCTACCAGGACGGCTTCCAGGACGCGGCCGGCGGTGACGCGGGCGGGGACGGCGGTGGCGACTTCGGTGGCGACTCCACCCAGGCCGGCGACTTCGGTGGCGGTGGCGGCGACTGGGGTGGCGGCGACTTCGGCGGCGGCGGGGACTTCGGCGGCGGCGACTTCTGAGCGCGGCGGCGTCTGAGTTCTGAGCGCGGTCACCGCAGGCGGTGACCGCGCTCAGTGCATGCGGCGGGCCAGCTCCCGGCGCAGCGCCCGCGGGCCCGGCCACACCTGGGTCAGGTCGGCGGTGAAGGCCGGCCGGCCCTGCGGATCGGCGTCGTCGTCGCGGATCGCCGGCCAGCCCTCGTCCTCCTCCGACACCGGGTGCACCCGGTCCAGGTCGACCGGGGTCACGTCCAGCACCGTGCGCAGGCCGTCCCGGCGTACCACCACGTGGTCGATGTCCGGCCAGGCCAGCAGCACCGGGTCGCTGCCCTGGGCGGCCAGCTCCAGGCCGCCCGAGGACGCGCGCACCCAGGTGCTGAGCGCGGAACGGGCCGACAGCGAGTAGGCCCCGGCGACCAGGACGGCGATCACCGCGCCCTGCGCGAGCGTGGACCACCACGGGTCGTCCGGGGCGCCCAGGATGAGCGCGACCAGCGGGGACACGACGACGTAGGCGACCAGCAGGGTGCCGGCCAGCAGCGCGAACGTGCGCCACGGCGACGACCGGAAGAGCACGGCGTCGTCGGCCGGCGGCGCGACCTCGTCGGGCGGGATCGACATGACCCCTATGCTGCCGTGTCGGTGGCGCCCCCGGTGCCAGCTTCAGAAAGCGCTGGCGATCACCAGTTCCGTCGTCCGGCCGGGCAGCAGGTCGAGCTTGGCGATCCGGCCCGCGGCCTTGAGGTCGTCCTCGACCAGCGCGAGCCGGTCCAGCACCTCCGCCGGGCCCAGGGCCTCGGCGAGCGGCACGTCCGCCTTCATCGACAGCTTGCGGTCCGACTTGGCCCGGCGGACCTGACGCAGGGCGTCCCCGGCCAGGTCGAGCAGGGTGGCATCGCCGTCGGGCGCGACCCGGGTCAGCTCGTACGTCGTCGGCCACGTCGAGGTGTGCACCGAGCCGTAGCGCCACCACGACCAGATCTCCTCGGTCGCGTACGGCAGGAACGGCGCGAACAGCCGCAGCAGCACGGAGAGCCCGGCCGCCAGCGTGGCCCGGGCCGAGTCGCCACCCGGCCCCTCGGCGTACGCCCGGTCCTTGACCAGCTCGATGTAGTCGTCGCAGAACGTCCAGAAAAACGCCTCGCTCACCTGCAACGCGGTCGTGTGGTCGTACGCGTCGAACGCCGCCGTGGCCGCCTGCACGACCTCGGCCAGCCGGGCGAGCACCGCCCGGTCCAGGTCCGCGGTGACCGGCCGCCGCAGCGCGTCCGCCGCACCCAGCCCGAGCGCGAACTTGGACGCGTTGAGCAGTTTGGTGGCGAGCCGCCGGCCGACCTTGATCTGCGCCGGGTCGAACGCCAGGTCGGCGCCGGGACGCCCGTTGGCGGCCCAGTAGCGCACCGCGTCGGCGCCGTTCTGCACCAGCAGGTCCATCGGCGTCACGACGTTGCCCTTGGACTTGGACATCTTCTTGCGGTCGGGGTCGAGGATCCAGCCGGAGAGCACGGCGGTCCGCCACGGCAGCGTGCCGTGCGCGGCATGCGACCGGACGATCGAATAGAACAGCCAGGTCCGGATGATTTCCTGACCCTGCGGCCGCAGATCCATCGGGAAAACGCGTCGGAAGAGGTCCTCGTCGCTTCCCCAGCCGCCGACGATCTGCGGGGTCAGGGACGAGGTGGCCCAGGTGTCCATGACGTCCGGGTCGGCGGTGAAGCCACCGGGGACGTCGCGCTGCTCCTCGGTGAAGCCCGGCGGACACTCCGAGGAAGGGTCGACCGGCAGCGCAGAAACATCCGGTATGAGAAGCTTGTCGTGGTCCGGCTCGCCAGCGTTGTCGAGCCGGTACCAGATGGGCACAGGCACGCCGAAGAACCGCTGCCGGCTGACCAGCCAGTCCCCGGTCAGGCCGTTGACCCAGTGGTCGTAGCGGTGCCGCATGTGCGGCGGGATCCAGGTCAGCTCGTCGCCGCGGGCCACCAGCTCCTCCCGCAGCTGAGCGTCGCGCCCGCCGTTGCGGATGAACCACTGCCGGCTGGTGACGATCTCCAGCGGCGAGTCGCCCCGCTCGTAGAACTTGACCGGATGGGTGATCGGCCGCGGCTCGCCCAGCAGATCACCCGTCTCGGTGAGCAGCCGGACCACCTCGCGCCGGGCGGCGTTGACGGTGAGCCCGGCGAACTGCGCGTACGCCGCGGCCGGGACGCCCGGCGGCCGATCGGCCAGGAAACGGCCGTCGCGGCCGAGCACCACCCGGGTCTCCAGCTGCAGGTCCCGCCACCAGATGACGTCGGTCAGGTCGCCGAAGGTGCAGACCATCGCGATGCCGGTGCCCTTGCCGGCCTCGGCCAGCGGATGGGCCCGCACCGGCACCTCGACGTCGAACAGCGGCGTGCGCACGGTGGTCCCGGCCAGCGGATGCTCCGGCGGGCAGACCAGCGCGACGCAGGCGGGCAGCAGCTCCGGGCGGGTCGTGTCGACCTCGACCGGCCCGTCCGGGCCGTGAAAACGCAACCGGTGGTACGCCCCGGGCCGCTCCCGGTCCTCGATCTCGGCCTGCGCGACAGCGGTACGGAACCCGACGTCCCACAACGTCGGCGCCTCCGACGTGTACGCCTCGCCACGGGCCAGGTTGTCAAGGAACGCCCGCTGCGAGACGGCCTGCGCCCGCGCACCGATGGTCGTGTACGTCAGCGCCCAGTCGACGGACAACCCGAGCCGCCGCCACAACGCCTCGAAGACCTTCTCGTCCTCGACGGTCAACCGGCCGCACAGCTCAACGAAGTTACGCCGGGAAACGGGCAGCGGCTGCTTGGGCGGCGCGGCGGGCGGCTGCCACTGCGGGTCGTACGGCAGCGAAGGGTCGCAGTAGACGCCGTAGACGTTCTGCACCCGGCGCTCGGTCGGCAGCCCGTTGTCGTCCCAGCCCATCGGATAGAAGACGGCCTTGCCCCGCATCCGCTGGAACCGCGCAACAGTGTCGGTGTGCGTGTAGGAGAAGACGTGCCCCATGTGCAACTCACCGGAAACGGTCGGCGGCGGGGTGTCGATCGCGTACACGTTGGCCCGCTCGGCTACCGACCGGTCGAACCGGTAGGTCCCCTCGGCCTCCCAGTGGGAGGCCCACTTGTCTTCCAGTCCGTCGAGGGTCGGGCGGTCGGGCATCCGGCCGCTTGCAGGCTCCGTCATGCGGCCAGCGTAGGGCCGTGCCGGCCGTAGGACGAGCGGTATCCGCGAGCAGGGGAGACAGGCGTCTGTTGACACCTCCCGGAAGGGATCCTAGGGTGCGCTCGCGGCATTGATGATCATGAAGGCTGGCGTCCGGTTGAACGGCGGGGAATCTGATGTTCGATGAGCACGCCGTTGAGGCGTCACTTCGGACTGCGGGCATCGCCATGCTCGACTTCAGCTGGCCTCTGCCTACGTTGTCGGCCAGTGCGGCGTGGATGCTGGCGGCCTGCCTTCCCGAGGACGGCAGAGTCGACCGCACTTTCGACTTCGACGAGCCCGATCTTGTGGACAAGGCGAACGAAGCCTGGTGGGAACTCGCGGTCGAGTACGGCTTGCTCGACGAGGATCGCGCATTCCTCGTCTCCGTCGGTCCCGTGGATGACGAGGATCCGGCAAGACCGCACTGGGCGCGGGTACGGCTGGAGCAGCAGTGGAACGTGGTGGGTGCGGGCGTCGACAACGGAGTCCTCGGCGGCCCGCCGGGCCGGCCGGGTTTCGTGATGCTGTCGCTCGATGAGGGCGTGCTGATCGGTGGCACCACCTGGCAGGACTCGATCGGCATCATCGCGCTTCCAAACCCGGCTGCCGCGAGCGCCATCCGAAATTTCATGGACCGGCGGTAGGTACGTGGAAGAGCTGCTGGTATCCCTTGCGGCGCGGGTCGGTGTCACGGTGGCCGACGTGCGGGACGAGCACGATCGGTGGCGGGTCTATGCGCCGGCGGTGGACGCCGACGACTGCGCCGACCTGCTGCTTGAGGCTGTCGGCCTCGAGCCGGACCCCAACGTCGCGCTGAGCGTCGTGCTGAGGAAGCTCGAGGTGGTGCCACAGGCCGACCGACAGCGGTGGGTCGACGGGCTGACCGGCGACATACAGCGGCAGTTCGCTGCCCGCCGGGCGGCCGAACTGCAGGTGCTGGAGACCCGGCCGCTGGCCCCTTCGCTACGGGAGGGAATCGAACAGGAATGGTCCGACTGGCTCCAGCTACGTCTCGCCGAATCCCCCCCCGGAGCGCGACGTGGCCTCCTGGCTCAGCCGGGCGGGCCGCACCAAACGCATCCGTCGCACCGCCGCTGAGAGGCTCAAGCACCTATGAACCACTGGCACACTCAGAAGAGCGGTGACCGTCCCTTGTAGCCGGTCGCCACCCGTAGGCCCGGCCGCAGCCCACTCCCCGTACCCCGGTAAAGCATCAAGCTTCCCGGCGTCTTGAGCACCGCCACCAGATCCATATACCCGTCCCGGTCGAAGTCGCCCACCCCGAGCAGATCCCGCTTGTTGTTCCACCCCGTCCCGAGCTGCTTCCGCGCGGCCAGCGTCCCCTTGCGGCCCGGGTACAGGAACAGCTGGCCGGCCTTGCCCTGGCGGACCATCAGATCCGGGTGGCCGTCGCGGTTGAAGTCGCCCACGCCGGTCAGTTCGTTGCGCTGGTCCCAGCCGCCCTTGGCGACCAGTTTGCGAGCGGCCAGCTTCGTGCCCTTCACCCCCGGGTAGAGGTACAGGTTGTGGTTGCTGGTCTGGGCCGCCACCAGGTCCGGGTAGCCGTCCTTGTTCAGGTCGCCGATCGCGGTGATCTCGCGCATCCTCTTGAAGTCCTTCGACAGCAGTTTGCGCGTGCCGAGGCTGCCGCTGCTGCGGCCCGGATAGAAGTACAGGTAGCCGTTGGAGGCCACCCGGGCCACCACGTCGGGATAGCCGTCGCGGTTGAGGTCGCCGATCCGGACGATCGAGTTCATCGCCTTCCAGCCGCTGCCGAGTTTCTTGCGGGTCTTCTCGTCGGCGTACGTGCCGTTGCCCGGGTAGAGGAACAGATTCCCTGTGCTGGACGTGCGGGCCAGCACGTCGGACCAGCCGTTGCCGTTGTGGTCGGCCAGTTTCGCGGCGGGCAGCGGGGCGAAGTCGACCAGGTTGCTGTCGATGTTGATGGTGACGCCGCCCCAGGACTCCTTGTGGTCCCCCTGGTACTGCTTCATCCGGCGGCGCGGGGACCAGTGGGTGGCGGGCAGGCCCGCGTCGGTCAGGGTGGCGGCCTTGTCCCAGCGGGCGAAGTCGAGGTAGTCGGAGCGTACGTAGCCGGGGGCGGCGTAGTTGGCGACCTGGTCGGCCACGCCGGAGCCCATGCTGCTGTAGAAGCCGGACAGGTAGCCCAGGTCGTGCAGCTTGGCCGTCCAGGCGCTCATGAAGGCCAGCACACCCTTGCGGCAGGCGGCGTCGTCCGTCCGGTACGCCTCCATGTCGTAGATCAGCACGCTCTGCGCGGCCAGGCCGAGCGCGCGGGCCTGCACCACGGCGTCCTGCGCGGCGGTGGCTCCCTGCGCGGCCGCTTTCGTGTTGCTGATCAGGTTCTTCTTCTTGGTCGTCGTGCAGGACGCCTGCGGGCCGACGTACAGCGGGATCAGGTGCCAGCCGGCCGCGACCTGGGCGCGTACCCAGCCGGCGGTGAGGTTCTTCTGGGTGCAGCCGCGGTTGTTGCCGCCGATGTAGATGCCGATCCCGCGGTACGGCGAGGCTTTGCGCCACGCCGCCATGTTCGCGCTGGACGGCGCCGTGCAGGCGTCGAAGGCCTTGCCGGAGAAGGTGCCGGGCTGCACGGTCGCCGCCGCGCTGGCACTCATCGTCGCGTCCGCCTGCGCCAGGGTCAGCGTCGAGAGCAGGATCACCGCGACACCGAAGGCGGCCCGGACGACTCGCTTGCGGTGCAGCGGCGCGATTGTGCGCATGAAGACCTTTTCCGGGCCGGACGACAGGGGACGTCCGACCCAATCAAAGGATCAAGGCAACGGGTACGGCCGAACAGACGATCTTCGAAGTCGAACAGTCAGCTCCATCAGTGGAACGCCGGGCTCACCCGACGTCGCGCAGCAGCTTCTCCACTTCGGCGAGCCGGGCGCTCACGTCGCCCAGGCGTTCCTCGGTGCGTTGCTGGGCGGCGGTCGCCTCGGCGAGCGCCGTGCGGTACCGCTCGTCGCGGGTCTGGTCCTCGCGGTTGCGCCGCGACACGAACGTCTGGTGGATGATGAGCAGCAGGATCGCGAAGATGCCGGCGACCACCACCAGTCCGGCCAGCTGTGCCACTGTTCCGACGGTGTCCGTCACGCCTGTTCCTTTCCCGTGCTGTCCTTGGGATCGTCGAGCGTCTTGGCCGCCTCGGCGACCCGCGCGGGATCCAGCCGCAGCAGGAACGGCGCGACGTCGTAGAAACGCATCGCCTTGCCGTCGTCGGAGAGCTCCAGTGACCCCGTGACGAGGCCGACTGCTTCCAGGCGTTGCAGGTGCATGTGGAGCAGCGGACGGCTCATGCCCAGGACGCGGGCCAGTTCGCTGACGTAGTTGCGGCCCTCGTTGAGGGCGGCGATGATCCGCAGCCGGTGCGGGTTCGCCAGGGCAGCCAGCACGTTCAGCAACTGCTCGCCGGACAGATCACGCTCACCGGACGCGTCCAGCGGACGGCCTGTGCCATCGCTTCGCTCCACTCACCTCGCCCGTTCGGTCGACCAACCGAGAGTATAGGGCCGCCGACACTCCGCGAGCCATGCGCGCGCCCCACCGCCGCGGGCCCGGTGCGATCGGTGACCCGGTCGCACCCGGCCCGCGGCAGCAGCGGGGGAGCAAGGTTCAGAGCAGGACACGGATGCCGTACCGGGCCAGCCAGGCGTTGGTCTGCAGCATCATCTCGATGTCGGCGCGGCCCTGCCAGCCACCGGCCAGCCGGTCCAGGTCGGCGAGCTGGGCGGTTGCGGCCTCCCGGTTCAGGTACGGCGCGATCGGCGCTTCCCGGTCGGCCAGCACCTCCTGCAGAGCGTCCCGCAGGGCCTCGGCGTGCCGGACGTCCGGCGTACTCGGGAAGGGGTTCTTCGGCCGGTCCAGGATCTCGTCCGGCAGCACCTGCCGGCCCAGCCGGCGCAGGATGCTCTTCGACCGCCCGCCGTGGGTCTTGAGTGACCACGGCATGTTGAACGCGTACTGCACGAGCTCCGGCTCGACGAACGGCACGCGCAGGCGCAGCCCGTTGTTGGCGGTGAGCCCGTCGTCCTGCGCGAGCCCCATCTCCATCCACCCCTGCAGGTACAGGTAGCAGATCTCGCGCATTCGGCGTTCCTGCGGGTCGGCGCCGGCCACGTGCGGCACCTTGGCCAGCTGGGTGCGGTACTGGTCGGCGCAGTAGCCCGGGATGTCCAGCCGCTTGAGCAGGTCGGTGTCGAACAGGCCGGTGCCGATGCCGGAGTTGCGCACGAAGTACTGGCCCGCGGCCACCCACGGCAGCGTCTCGGCCGCCACCACCTCCGGCTTGTCGATGTGCAGGAACTCGCCGAAGATCGTGTCCGACCACTCGCCCATCATGGTGATGTCCGCGCGCCGGCCGACCGCCTCGAAGAACATGTGGATCGAGTTGCTCATCTCGCCCACCGGCAGCGGCACGTCCGGCATCGCCCGCATCGCGGCGTCCCGGGTGACCGGGTCCCACAGCTCGTCGCGGTCGAGCTCGATGTCGGTGTGGTCGGTGCCGAGGTGCTCGGCGACCACGGCGGCGAAGCTGGCGTCCGCGTTGCCGTCGGCGCGTTCGGCGTTGCGCGCGTGCGTGGCGAAGTCCACCGAGATGGTGCGGAGCTGACCGTTGCCCCGCTCCCGGGCGATGCGGGTGGCCAGGGCCGTGACCAGGCTCGAGTCCAGGCCTCCGGACAGCATGATGGCCAGTGACGGGTCGTCGGTCAGGCGCTTGGCGATCGCCTCCTCCAGCAGGCCGTGCACCCGGTCGACGGTGCCGTCCAGGTCCTCGGTGTGCTCGCGGGCCTCCAGCTGCCAGAAGGCCCGGGTGGTGACACCCCGGCGGTGCACGGTCGTCACACTGCCGCCCGGCACCTTGTGCATGTTGCGGAAGACCGCGTGGCCCGGGGTGCCGGCGAAGCCGATGACCTCGCGCAGACCGTCCTCGTCGACCGCGGCCGGCGTCAGCGGATGGGCGAAGATCGCCTTCGGCTCGGAGCCGAACACGACCCCGCCGCCGACCATCTGGTAGTACAGCGGCTTGATCCCGATCTGGTCGCGGACCAGCAGCAGCCGCTCCTGCCGGGCGTCCCACAACGCGAAGGCGAAGATGCCGTCCAGCTGCTCGGCCACCCGGTCGCCGAAGATCAGGTACGCCTGCGCCACCAGCTCCGCGGTACCGCCGCCGCGCAGCACGCACCCGCGGGCCAGCAGCTGCCCGCGCAGGGCCGTGGCGTTGAACAACTCGCCGTCGAACGTGATCGCGACGACCGGACGGCCGTCCTCGCTGACGCAGTACGGCTGCTGGCCCTCCGGGTCCTCACCGGCGATCCGCCGATGCCCCAGCGCCACGGGACCGCTTGCCCAGACCGACTCGCCGTCCGGGCCACGGTTGGCGACGGCGCCGGCCATCGCGCGCACCACGTCGCGGCGGTTCGACAGGTCCCGGTCGAAGTCCAGCCATCCGACAATGCCGGCCATCCGACACCTCTTCTCCCACTCGTCATCAACTTCCTCTGCGGCCAGATGCTCTGCCGACGCCGTCGAGGCGTGGTCGAGGAGCACTCGACACCGGCTGGAGCGGTTCCGGCCGCGTCTGGTTCGAGCGCCGTCCGAGGAGCCGTCGAGTGCGGCACCGCACGCTGGGCCGAATGCCGTCGTGTGAAGGGACAGATCATGGCCGAGCCCATCCTGCGTTTCCCCCTGCGTGGCCCGGATCCGCTCGAGCCCGCGCCGGAGCTGGCGCGGCTGCGCACCGAGTGCCCCGCGGCGCGGATCGAACTGCCCAGCGGCCATCAGGCCTGGCTGGTGACCCGCTATGCGGACGCCCGGGCCGCGCTCGCCGATCCCCGGCTCAGCAAGGCGGCGACGACCGTCGAGGGCGCACCTCGCATCCTGCCGGTGGCGGCGAACTCCAAGTCGATCTTCTCGATGGATCCGCCCGAGCACACCCGGGTACGCCGGCTGGTCACGCCCGCGTTCGGCGCCCGCCGGATCGCGGCCATGCGCAAAGGTGTCGAGGAGCTCACCGACAGCCTGCTGGACGAGCTGGAGGCGACGGGACAGCCGGGTGATCTCGTCGCCGGTCTGGCCCTGCCGCTGCCCATCCGGGTGATCTGCGAGCTGCTCGGCGTCCCGTACGAGGACACCGAGAAGTTCCGGGACTGGACGGACGTGATGCTCAGCATCACCGCCCACGCGCCGGCCGACGTGCTCGCGGCGCGCCGCAACCTCAACGCCTACCTGTCCGAGCTGATCGTGGCCCGCCGTGAGCAGCCCGCCGACGATCTGCTGACGGTGCTCATCCGGGCGGCGGAGGACGACGACCGGCTCAGCCACGAGGAGCTGCTGGCGTTCGGGCACACGCTGCTGGTGGCCGGATATCACGCGACCGCGGGCGAACTGATCCATGCCCTGCTGCACCTGATGAGCCGTCCGGACCAGCTGGCCGTCCTGCGCGACGACCCGGCCCTGATCGAACCCGCGGTCGAGGAACTGCTGCGGTTCTCCACCGCGGGCAGCGGGGCCAGCGCGCTGCGGGTCGCGACCGAGGACGTCGAGATCGCCGGGGTGACGGTCCGGGCCGGGGAGGCGGTGCTGGCCTCGGCGCAGTCGGCGAACCGGGACGAGGAGATCTTCGCCTGCCCCGAGCAGCTCGACGTGACGCGGCAGCACAATCCGCACCTGGCGTTCGGGCACGGCGTGCACCACTGCATCGGCGCCCAGCTGGGCCGGATGGAACTCGCGGTGGCGATCACCCGTCTGCTGGCCCGGTTCCCGGACGTCCACCTGGACCCGCACGCCGAGCTGCGCTGGATCGGCGGGATGGCGTTCAGCCGTCCCGCCGCCCTGCCGGTGCGCTGGTAGCCGGACGGCCCGGGGCCCGGTCGCGTCGCGACCGGGCCCCGTCGTTCGTGGTCAGGCGACCGGCTTGCGCCCGATCACCACGGTCTCGGTGTCCTCGAGCAGCGGCACCGACGCGGTCCGGTCGAACCCCGCGGCATGCAGCCAGTCACGGCAGTCCGAGACCCGGTACTCCGAGCCGCCCGGCGTCACCAGCAGCAGGTTCACGCTGCCCAGCAGGCTCAGGGTGCGGGCGCCGGCGGCATCGTCGATCATCCTGTCGTAGATCAGGACCGCACCACCGGGCCGGACGGACTGGAAGGCCCGGTCCAGCAGGCTCCGCCGCTGTTCGTCGTTCCAGTCGTGCAGGATGTGGCCGAACACCAGCACGTCGGCCTCGGGCAGCGGGTCGGCGAAGAAATCGCCGGAGTGGAACTGCAGCCGGTCGGCCACCCCGCGTTCGCTGGTCAGCTCCTCGAACAACGGCTTCAGGTGCGGCAGGTCGAAGACCCCGCCGCGCAGGTGCGGGTGCGCCTGGGCGAGCACGGACGCCAGGTTGCCGCGGGCCCCGCCGATGTCGATGAACGTCTCGGTGGCACTCCAGTCGAACGCGCCGGCCAGGTCCGGGCCGATCAGGTTGGTCAGCGAGTCCATGCCGGAGATGAACCGGCGCAGTGCGTCGAGATCCTGGTAGAGGTTCGGGAAGAAGTTGTCGCTCATCGGCCCGGTCAGCTGAGGCTCACCCGTGCGCAGGCCGTCCGGCAGCCGGCTCCACGCCTCGTACAGCCGGCTGCTGGTCATCCGCATCCAGCCGCCGAGGTAGCCGGGCCGGCCCTCGACCAGATACGCATCCGCGGCCGCGCTGTTGCGGTAGCCCTCGGCCGTGCGCTCGAGCATGCCCAGGGAGGTGAGCGAGTCGAGATATTCCTCGACTGCGCGCCCGTTGAGCCCGAGCCGTTCGCAGATCTGCGCTGTGCCGGCCGGGCCGTCGGCGAGCGCGGTGAACAGTCCCAGCTCGACGCCGGTCAGCACCACCTTCGCCCGCCAGAACGCCGTGCTCAGCTCCAGCAGCGGCCGCACTGCTGGTGTCGGCGCTGTCCTTGTCTCCATCGGACGGTCCTCCTCGTGGTCTCGCGGGGCAGGGCACCCCGATGTCGATGACCGGCATCCTGTCCGTGGTCACTCGACGGCGGCTTGAGGTTCGGTGGTGGATCCACCCAGGTCCGCCTGGAGCAGATCGGCGTGCAGCCGGCGCAGGGCGGCCGACGGCAGGATCTCGAACGTCTCGGCCAGGCCGCGTTCCAGCCGTTGGTACACCGCGAGTGCCTCGCCCCGGCGCCCGGCGCGGCGCAGCGCCCGGATCAGCTGGGCGTGCAGAAGCTCGTTGTGCGACTCCGTGGCGGTCAGGCTCTTCAGCTCGCCGATCAGCTCGTGGTGCCGGCCGAGCTGCAGGTCGGCCTCGATCCGCATCTCGATCGCGTTGAAGCGGTTCTCCTCCAGCCGCAACCGATGCCGGCTCAGGACCGGGCCGGCGCTGACGCCGCTCAACACCGGCCCGCGCCACAGCTCCAGGGCCGCCCTCAGCTCGGCGGTCGCGCTGAGGGCGTCGCCGCGGGAGAGCAGCCGTTGCCCGGAGGTGGTGAGACGGTCGAACTCGTGCAGATCGAGGATGTCGTCGTCGATCCGGACCAGATAGCCGGACTGGCTGGTGCGCAACCGCGGACCGGCGTGCGACCCGCCACCCAGGGACTTGCGGAGTTGGTAGACGTAGGTCTGCACGATGGTCCGGGCCGAGGCGGGCACGGTGTCACCCCAGAGCTCGCCGATCAGTGCCTCCGTGGGAATCACCCGGCCCGCGTCGATGAGCAGCAGGGCGAGCAGCTGACCCGGTTTCGGCGCCAGCGGCACCGGGCGTCCCTGATCGTCGAGCACCTCGAGCGGACCGAGCAGGTTGAACCGCACGATGACACCTTCCGTTCGTCGTGGACGTGTCCCGGGCGGTTCAGCGGGTGGTCAGTTCCTCCGCGAGATGGTCGCCGCGCGGGACGGTCCCGGCTGGTGCCGCCGTGGCCGGCGGGGCGGGGCGGGGCCGGATCAGCAAGGCGCGTTCCAGCCACCTCGGCACCCACCAGGTGTGCCGGCCGGAGAGCGAGATCAGCGCCGGCACCAGCAGGGCGCGCAGCAGGGTCGCGTCGAGCAGGATGCCGATGCCCAGGCCGGAGGCCATGATCTTGATGTTCACGTCCGGCAGGATCGCCATCGAGGCGAAGGCCAGGAACAGGATCAGCGCGGCGCTGGTGACCAGCCGGCCGATCCGGCTCAGCCCCTCGACCACGGCAGTGCGCCCGTCGCCGGTCCGGTCGTACTCCTCGCGGATGCGGGTCAGCAGGAAGACCTCGTAGTCCATCGACAGTCCGAACAGGAACGCGAAGGTCATCAGTGGTACCCACATGGTGATCGAACCGGTCGCGGGCGAGTCCCAGAGCTGGGAGCCGTAGCCCTCCTGCCAGATGAGCACCAGGGCGCCGTACGCCGCGGCCAGGGACAGCAGGTTCAGCAGGATGGCCTGCAGGGCCAGCAGCACCGACCGGAAGGCGCGGATCAGCACCAGGAAGGTGATCAGGGCGATCACCGCCAGCATGAGCGGGAAGTACCGGTAGAGCGACGAGGTGGCGTCGATCTCCTGGGCGCCGGTGCCGCCGACCTGCGCGGCCGGGAACTCCGCGTCCACCACGCCGCGGACCCGTTCGACGGTCCGCTTGCCGGTGGCCGTACTGGTCTCCGCATCGGGGATGACGGTCACCAGGGCCGAGCCGGGCCGGGTCCAGGCCGGCCCGGTCGGGGCCGTGGCGGTCCGGATGCCGGGCAGGGCGGCGACCCGGTCGGCGACGCGCTGTGCCTCGGCGGGTGAGCCGGTGCGGATCTCGATCGGCGTCAGCGAGCCGTCCGGCAGATCCGCCGACCGCAGCTGGACGAGCCCCTGGTAGGCGGGCCCGGACGGGGTCAGGGCGTCGGCGGGCGGGCTGCCGATCCGGGTGCCGAAGGCGGCGACGCACAGCGGTACGAGCAGCGCCAGCGCGATGAACGTGGCGAGCCACCGCCTGCGGTAGACGAGCGCGGCCCAGCCTGCCCAGAGCCGGCTGCGGGTGTGCCGGGCGGCCCGCCGCGGCCAGTCCAGGCGCTCGCCGACGGTGGCCAGCAGGACCGGCAGCAGCGTGAGGTTCACCAGCGCGCTGACCACCGGGATCAGCAGCCCGCCGTACCCGACGCTGCGCAGGAACGGCACCGGCAGGAAGATGAGCACCAGCAGGCCGAACCCGACCGCGGTGGCACTGAACAGCACCGCGGAACCGGCGGTCGACATCGCGCGGACGGTGGCCTCCCGGCTGTCCAGGCCGTTGCCGCGTTCCTCCCGCCAGCGGTTCACGATCAGCAGGGCGTAGTCGATCGCCACGCCGAGTCCGATCAGGGCGATCAGATACTGCACCAGGAAGTTGACCTGGGTGATCCCGGTCAGGCCCCAGACCAGCAGGAAGGTGGTGAGGATCGAGACGGCGGCGAGCAGCAGCGGCAGCAGCGCGAGGAAGGAGCGGAAGACGAAGATGAGCACCACCAGCGCGCCGATCGCCCCGATCATGGTCTCCACCAGGACGCCGGTGCTGACCTCGGAGTCCGCGGCCTGCGCGCTGAGCGCGTCGATCCCGGTGACCTGCACGGTGGTGCCGGCGGGCAGGCCGGCGGTGAGTGCCCCGGTGACCGTCGGGACCAGGTCCGGCCCCGCGGAACGCTCGCCGTAGAAGGGCTTGAAGACCAGGCCGAGCAGCGTACGGCCGTCCGGGGAGATCAGCCGCCGGTCGTCGGTGACCGGGTACGCCACCGAGCGCAGTTGCCCGCTCGCGTCCAACTTCGCGTACGCCTCGCGCAGCCCGTCCCGTACAGCGGGATCGTCGACTGTGGTGTCTCCTGGCAGCGTCACGACGGTCACCAGCGGACTCCCCGAGCCGCCGTTGCCGTACTCCCGCAGGATCGACACGTTGGCCTCGTAGCCGCGGGCGCCGGGGAACGAGAAGTCCCGGGAGAGGCGGTCGGTGGCCTGCCCCGCCGCAAAGATGCCGGCCACCAGTGCGGCCAGCCAGAACAGCAGAACGGGCACCTTGAAGCGCAGCACCCCGTCGGCAAACCTGGACATCGGCAAACCCCCTCGTCGAGCGGCGCCCGGGCGCTATCGGCAGCATCACCCGTCACGTGTAAGAAAACTCTGACAGGTGTCAGGACGGTCTGTCAACGCATCACCGCCGGTGGTGAAACAGCGACCGATCCGTATACGTCGGCTCTAGCGGCCCTTGAGTGGGCATCGATCGAGCGATGACACGGTCGCAGCCGGGAGCCCGCGATTCGCGGCGGGCGCGTGAGCGGGGAGAGAGCGACCATGCACCAGACCCTGATCGTGGCTCGGATGGATCCGGCCGACGCCGACGCGGTGGCCGGGATCTTCGCCGAGTCGGACGCCGGTGAACTGCCCCACCTGATCGGAGTGTCACGCCGCACGCTGTTCCGTTTCCACGGCCTGTACTTCCACCTGGTCGAGGCCGCCGACGACATCGGCGACCGGCTGTACGCGACCCGCGGCCACCCGTTGTACGCCGACGTCAACACCAAGCTCGGCAAGCACATGACGCCGTTCGACCCGGACTGGAAAGAACCGAAGGACGCGATGGCCACGACCTTCTACCAGTGGCAGTCCGGAAGCTGAAGTGGCGGTGCTGATCGCGGCCGCACTGCTGGCCAACGGCCTGGCGGCGGGCGTGCTCATGGGCACTGTGCTCGGTGGGGTGCCGTTGCTGCTGAGCCTGCCACCCGAGCGCTACCTGGAGACACACCGCTTTCTGGCCAACCGGTACGAGCCCTTCCAGCCGCTGTGCATGCTCGCGACCCTGGCGTGCGACGTCGCGCTGGTGGTGGTCGGGCCGGCCGCCGTACGGCCGCTGTTCGCCGCGTCGGCGCTGCTGATCCTCGCCGTCATCGCGATCTCGGCCGGGCGCAACGTACCGATCAAGCGATGGGCCATCGCGCTGGACCCGGCGCACCTGCCCGGCGAATGGTCGGACATCGACCCCCGCCGGCGGTGGGCCCGTTGGAACACCATCCGTACCGCCGCCGCCGTGCTGGCGTTCGCGCTCAACGTGCTGGCGGCGACCCTCCTGCGATGAATGAGGTCACCATGTCGGAAGAAGCCTTTCGGATTCTCCTGAAAATGCATGTCCGCCCGGGGCTGGAAGCCGATTTCGAGAAGGCCTGGCTGGCCGTCGGAAATGTGATAACCGAGCACCCGGCCAACCTCGGCCAATGGCTCATGCGAGCCACCGATGAAAGCTCCGTCTACTACATCATCAGTGACTGGGTGGACGAGCCGCAGTTCCGCCGATTCGAATTGAGTGACGCGCACGTCGCCCACCGCCGGCAGTTGCATCCGTTCCGGTCGGGCGGCTCCATGGCGACCATGCAGGTCCTGCACGGCTTTCCGGGCCGGGCCGGTGCCCGATGAGCACCCGGGTGCGCGCCCTGCTCTTTCTCGCTGCCGGCACCGGGGCCGGCAGCGAGTTGATCGCCGACGCGTACCACCGGGTCAGCAGTGAGCTGGCCGGCACCGCCGGCCTGCTGGGCAACGAGCTGCTGCGGTGCCGCGACGAACCGGACCGGCTGGTGGTGCTCAGTGAGTGGGCCAGCCTGGCGGATTTCCAGCGGTGGGAACGCACTGCCGGGCACCGGGCCGCGACAGCGCCGTTGCGGCCATTCCAGGAACACGCGGCGCCGCCGCGGCACGGCTGTTACGAGGTCGTCGCGACACATCACTGATTCCCGTTCCCACGACCGGATCGCCGCTCGATCCGGACCATCGCTCGATACAGGGAGAAGAAATGACGAACGTGCAACGGCGCGAGATCCTGCGGGGCGCCTCACTTTCCTTCGCCGGCCTGGCCGGTGTGCTCGGCGCGGGCGCCGTGGCAGCGACTCCGGCGGTGGCTGCGGACCGCAGCCGGGCCGAGCCGGCGTTGTCGCCGCTGGGGCCGTGGAGCGCCGAGGTGACGATCCCCGGTCAGTGGAGCGACCTGTCGCTCTACGCCTTCACGGCCGACGGGATCCTGCTCAACGGCAGCAACGCCGGCGCCATCGGCATCGGCGCCTGGAGCCGGACCGGACGGAATCGTTTCCGGTACGGATTCCGCGAATACCTACTATCGACTAGCGGACAGTTGGAGGGCGAACTCCGGGTCAAACTGGACGCTCGATTTACCTCGGCCGATGCATTTGTGGCCGAGGGCGTGGCGGAGGGATTCGATTTGACCGGGAATCCGACAGTGGTTTTCCACCCGGTCGTCACCGCGCGGCGATACGGCTTGGACTGATGGGGAAGTAGTCGCCGTCAATGCCTTCATGAACTCGCGGGTAACCCTG
The DNA here is from genome assembly GCF_050955795.1 of Actinoplanes sp. CA-051413. Lineage (NCBI taxonomy): Bacteria > Bacillati > Actinomycetota > Actinomycetes > Micromonosporales > Micromonosporaceae > Actinoplanes > Actinoplanes sp. CA-051413. Next base: position 9,036,112 of record NZ_CP192100.1, on the reverse strand, counting down.
ATACTGATCGGTGCGGGTGCACTCTGGTGAGCCGGTGACCGGATCGCCACCGGCTCAGCAATTGTTCAGGATGAACACCCTGTCGCCGCAGCGGCGACGGGGGCGATGCGAAACCGGAGACGAAAACGGCGGGGGAGAAAGGTTGTGTTTTTCCGGATTTTAGGACCTATCGAGATCGAATATGCACACACGATAGTCACGCCGAAGGCGCCGAAGTTGCGCCAGGTTGCGGCGCTGCTGATCCTGCACGCGAACCGCACCGCCAGCGCCACGCAGCTCATCGAGGAGTTGTGGCAGGAACAACCACCGGCCAGCGCGCTGACCACCCTGCAGACCTACATCTACCAACTGCGCAAGATATTCGGTGCGGTCGTGCCGCCGGGCGACGCCCGGGACCTGCTCATCACCCGGCCGTCCGGATACGCGCTCATGGTCCCACCGAACAATCTGGACCACGCCCAGTTCGAGACCCTGCTCCGGCAGGGGCGCACCGCCCTGGCGGCGGGGGACGCCGACCGGGCCTCCGGTCTGTTGCACGACGCGTTGTTCCTGTGGCGGGGGGCGCCACTGGGCGACGTGCCGACCGGGCCGTCCCTGAGTGCGTACGCGCAGTGGCTCGAGGAACAACGGATGGACGCGCTGGAGCTGCGCATCAAGGCGGATCTGGCGGTCGGGATGCACCGGCAGCTCATCGGAGAGCTCAAGTCGCTGGTCGCTGCCAACGAACTGCACGAGTGGCTGCACGCGGAGCTGATGATCGCCCTGCACCGCTCCGGGCGCCGGGGCGAGGCGATGGGTGTGTACCAGCAGTTGCGCGTCACTCTGCGGGACAGTCTGGGGCTCGAGCCGTCGGCCGGGGTCCGGGACGTCTACCAGCAGGTGCTGACCGACGACTCGGTCTGACCCGTGTGACGGGTGCGCCCGGCTGTGCCGCGATGGTGCAGCCGGGCGCACCCGTCGTGGTCCGGATCGTCAGGTGGCGGTGTCGGTGCGCTCGGCGAGGATCTCCGCGACCAGTGCGGTGGTGTGCCGGGCGGCCTGGAAACGCGGATCGCGCAGGACCTGCCGCAGAAAGTTGCCGGTCGTCCGGACGCCCGGGCCGTCCACCCGGAACTCCGCCAGCGCCCGGTCCAGCCGGGCGATCGCCTGCTCCCGGTCCGGCGCCCACACGACCACCTTGGCCAGCAGCGAGTCGTAGTCCGGGGCCACCCGGTAGCCGGGATACGCGTGCGAGTCCACCCGGGTGAACGGGCCGCCGGCCGGGACGAACTCGGTGAGCAGGCCGGCCGTCGGGGCGAAGCCCCGGTCGGGGTCCTCGGCGTTCAACCGGGCCTCCAGGGCAACCCCGCGCCGCGGCATGCTGAGCGCGTCCAGGTCCAGCGGGAGTCCCGCGGCCACCCGCAGCTGCTCGCGGACGATGTCCAGGCCGGTGATCGCCTCGGTCACCGGGTGCTCGACCTGGATCCGGCAGTTGATCTCCATGAAGGTGAAGCGGCGATCGGCGTCGACCAGGAACTCGAAGGTGCCGGCGCCCCGGAAGCCGGTGGCCCGGGCGCCGCGTACCGCGCTGTCCGCCATCTCCTGCGCCATCCCGTCGGGCAGACCGCCGGCGGGAGCCTCCTCCAGCAGCTTCTGATGCCGGCGCTGCACCGAGCAGTCCCGATCGCCCAGGGCGACGGTGTTGCCGTGGTCGTCGCACAGGACCTGAACCTCGATGTGCCGGGCGCCCTTGATGTAGCGCTCGATGTAGAGGCCGCCGTCGCCGAAGATCGCCATCGCCGTCGCCCGGGTGCTCCGGTACGCCGCCAGCAGCTCACCCGGGTGGCGGACCACCGCCATCCCGCGCCCGCCGCCCCCGGCCGACGCCTTGATGATCAGTGGATAGCCCACCTCGTCGGCCAGAGCCCGGACGTCCTGCGCCGTGGGCCGCGAGATCCGGCCGCCGGGCAGGACGGGCAGCCCGGCCTCCTGCATCATCGTGCGGGCCGACGCCTTGTCCGCCATCCGGTGCAGGACCTCCGGTGGCGGACCGATGAACACCAGGCCGTTGCGCCGGCAGATCTCGGCGAAGTCGGCGTCCTCGGAGAGGAACCCGTAGCCCGGGTGGATCGCCTCGGCCCCGGCCTGCAGGGCCGCCTCGATGACGGCCGGCGCGTTCAGGTAGCTGTGCTTGGCCGCCGCCGGTCCGATGTGGATCGCCTGGTCGGCCGCCCGGACCACGGCCGAGTCGCGGTCGGCGGTCGAATAGACGGCGACGGTCTTGATGCCCATCTCCCGGCAGGTCCGGGCGACCCGCAGGGCGATCTCGCCGCGGTTGGCGATGAGTATCTTGCCGAACATCGCAGCGCCTCTCACTCCGGGCCGATGGGGTCGATCAGCACCAGCGGCTGGTCGTACTCGACCCCCTCGCCGTCGTCCGGCAGGATCTCCAGGACCCGGCCGGAGCAGTCCGCCTCGATCGGGTTCATCAGCTTCATCGCCTCCAGGATGCCGACCTGCTGGCCGGTTTCCACGAAGTCGCCCACCTCGATGAACGGCTTCGCCCCGGGCTCGCCGGCGCGGAAGAACGTGCCGACCAGGGGTGCCCGCAGCAGGTGGCCGTCGGCTGTCTCGGCGACCGCCGCGACGGGTGTCGCGACCACCGAGGCAGTGGCCGACACGGCCACCGTGCCCGGCCGCGCCCACTGCAGTTCGAGGACCGCCTCGCCGACCTGTGCGCGTACCCGGTCGAGGGGTCCGGGGACGCTCGCGACCAGCCGTTCGACCTGGCGGCACAGCTGGTCCAGGGTTTCGCCGGTGCCGTCTGTCATGTTCCGCCTCCCGAGTTCCGGATCCGGCCGCGCCGCCGGTTCATCCGCTCTGCCGGTGACGCGCCGGTCACCTCGTCGAGCGCCTGGGCCAGGGCCGCGCCCAGCAGCTGAGCCGCGGCCGCGGGATCGGTGTGCGCCCCGCCCGCCGGTTCGGCGACGATGCCGTCGATGACGCCCAGCGCGAGCAGGTCGGGCGCGCGCAGCCGCAGCGCCTCGGCCGCCTGCGGTGTTGCCGCCGGCTCCTTCCAGAGGATCGCCGCGCAACCCTCCGGACTGATCACCGAGTACACGGCGTTGGCGCAGGCCAGCACCCGGTCTGCGACGGCCAGCGCCAGGGCCCCGCCGCTGCCGCCCTCACCGGTGATCACCGCGACGGTCGGCACCGGCAGCCGGGCCATCAGCCGGATGTTCTCCGCGATCGATCCGGCCTGGCCGCCCTCCTCGGCGTCCACCCCGGGATGGGCGCCCGGGGTGTCGATGAAGGTGATCACCGGCAGGCCGAGCTTGGCGGCCAGGCGCAGCAGGCGGGCCGCCTTGCGCTGACCCGACGGGCGCGCCATGCCGAAGTCGCGGGCGACCAGCTCCCGGGTGGTGTGCCCTTTCTGGTGGCCGATCACGACCACCGGGCGGGAGCCGAACACGGCGATCCCGCCCAGGATCGCCGGGCAGTCCGCGCCCGTACGGTCGCCGTGCAGCTCGACGAAGCCGGTGCACAGGTCCTCGACGTAGTCCGAGGTGGTGGGCCGGTCCGGGTGGCGCGCCAGCCGGACCACCTCCCAGGCCTGCTCACTGGCCGGGCGGTCGTCCCCGGCCGGCACCGGTTGTGGCTCCACGGGTTCGCCCGGCCGGTCGTTGACCACCAGCAGATGGCCCAGGATCGACCGCAGGCCGGCCCGCGGCACGATCCGGTCCACCAGACCGTGCGCGAGCAGGAAATCCGCCCGCTGGAACCCCGGCGGCAGCTCGGCGCCGATGGTCTGGGCGATGACCCGCGGACCGGCGAACCCCAGCCGGGCCTGCGGCTCGGCCAGGACGACGTCGGCGAGCGACGCGTACGAGGCGGCCACCCCGCCGTAGGTCGGATCCGCGACCACCGTGACGGTCAGCAGTCCGGCCTCGTCGAGCTCGGCCAGCGCCTGCGCGGTGCGGGCCATCTGCATCAGCGCCAGCACGCCTTCCTGCATGCGCGCGCCGCCCGAGGCGGTGACCATCACGAACGGCACCCGGGCGGCGAGAGCCTCGTCGGCCGCCCGCACGATCGTCGCCCCCACCGCGACGCCCAGGCTGCCACCCAGGAAACGGAAGTCCATCGCGATGATCACCAGCGGCCGGCCCTCGATGGTGCCGTGGGCGGCGATGACGGCGTCGGTCAGACCGGTCGCGGCCCGGGCCAGCGCCAGGCGCTGCGGGTACGGCCGGGTGTCGGTGAACCCCAGCGGGTCGGGATCGGTCCGTACGGTCGGGATGTCCGCCCGCGAGCCCGGATCGAGCAGCTGCTCCAGCCGTTCGTGAGCGGTGACCGGACCGTGCCGGCCGCACAGCGGGCAGACGTTGAGGTCCCGGGCGTACCGGGGGCCGTAGACGAGGCCGTGGCAGCCGTCGCAGCGCACCCAGTCGGCGGTCGGGGGCGGCGGTGCGGTCCGTGGCACCGCTCTGGTCATCGCGTCAGTCATCGAGAGGCCTCCCGGCGTACCGTTGCGGTCTGATGTCGTCGAGTTGCCGGAAGAGCGCCTGCTCCTGCGGGCTGTAGGCGGCGAAGGCGGTGGCCTGCCCGGGCGCCGGGCCGGCCACCCAGCGGGCGGCCCCCGCGGCGGCCCGGTCGTCGTCCGGTGGCAGCCCGCACAGCGCCGTGGCGCGTCCGTAGGCGATCAGGCCGAGCCACAGGGCCCGGCCGGCCGCGCGGCAACCCGCGCGGACCCGACCGGCCATCTCAGATCCCTCCGTCCACGTTGATCGTCTCGCCGGTGACGTAGCTGGACAGGTCGCTGAGCAGGAACGCCGCGACACCGGCGACCTCCTCGGCGTCGCCCAGCCGGCGCAGCGCGGTGATCGACTCGTAGGCCTTGCGCCGTTCCGCCGGCAGCTTCGCCGACTCCTCGGTCTCGATGACGCCCGGCGCGAGCACGTTGACCCGTACGCCGCGCGGGCCCAGTTCCTTGCACAGCGAGCGGGCGAAGCCCACCAGCGCCGCCTTCGACGCCGTGTAGTGGGTCCGCTGCGCGAGCCCGACCTGGGCGACCTTCGAGCCGATCAGCACCACCGACGACTTCTCCGTCAGCAGCGGCAGAGCGGCCTGCACCACCAGGAACGCCCCGGTCAGGTTGGTGTCGATGACCCGCTTCCACTCGGCCAGCGGCATCTCGTCGAACGGGATGTGGCTGATCGCCCCCGCGTTCGCGACCACGCCCGACAGCGATCCCAGGCGGTCACCGACCTCGCCGAGCAGCCGCCGCACCTGCGCCTCGTCGGCGACGTCCGCCACGATGACGTGGTTGTCGTCACCGAGCTCCTTGAGCTGGAGTGCCAGGGTGTCGGCGGCCTCACCCGGGGTGCGGTGGCAGACCGCGACATTGGCGCCGGCCCGGGCCAGGGCCAGCGCCGTGACCCGGCCGATGCCGCGGGTGCCGCCGGTGACGAGCACGTTCTGGCCGGCGAGGGACAGACCCATCGTGTTCTCCTTGCCGGCCGCGGTCAGCGCGGCCTGTTCGACGAGACCCTTGATGCGGGTCATCTGGACGGCGGTGTTGCGGTTGAGCCGGTCGGTCATCGCGGCGTCGTCGACAGGGGAGTCCGGCCGCATCGTGAAGGACTGGATCCAGCGCATCTCGACGCCGCCGGGGACCTCGCGGTACTCCCATCTGATGTCCATGTGCTCGAACCAGCCGGTCTCGATCCGCCGGGCGGTCACCGTCCGCGTCGAGACGTCCGGGGTGCGCTCGGAGACCCAGCTCCACGTGTTGCCCTGCTCGTCCGGGTGCATGGTGAGCCGGAAGCGGACCGTCCCCGCCTGCTCCTCGAGGACCTCCACGGCGGCGTACTCGCTGAACAGCGACGGCCAGGATCCGAGGTCGTTGGTCATCCGCCAGACCAGGTCCAGCGGCGCCGCGATGACGATCGTGTTGTCAGTGCGTTCCGGCACCGGACACCTCCACCGGCAGCAGGCCGTTGACGTGCCGGAGCAGCTCGGCCGGTGTGGTGCCCGGTGCGGGCCAGCCGTCCGGCAGTTTCACCGGATACCGCCGCTGCAACTGGGACTGCACCTCGAGCAGCGCCAGCGAGTCGTAACCGAGGTCGCCGAACGCGACCTCGTCGATGGCGCCGTGCAGATCGGTGTCGTCGTCGCCCGCGCTGGCCAGCAGGATCTGGCGGACGTCGTCCATGGTGAGCTGTGCCATGACCTTCCCCTCGTCGGTGGAGCTGTCAGTCGGTGGTGCTGCCGGGTGCGCGCAGCACCAGAGCGGAGTTGAAGCCGCCGTAGCCGCGGGCCAGCACCAGAGCGGTACGCACGGGTGCGGTCCGGGGCGCGCCGGTCACCAGGTCGAGCCGGTAGTCCGCGGCGATCCGGTCGACTCCGGCGGTCGGCGGGATCACGCCGTCGCGCAGGCAGAGCAGCGCGGTGGCCGCGTCCAGTGAGCCCCCGCCCGCGTACAGCCGGCCGGTGAGCGTTTTCGGGACAGTCACGGGTACGCCGTACGGCCCGAAGACCGCTTCGATCGCCTCGGCCTCGACGCGGTCGAGCTCGGGCACGCCGGCGCCGTCCGCGAACACCACGTCGACGGCCTCGGCCGGGATGGCCGCGTCGCGCAACGCCAGCTCGACGGCACGGCGCAGAGCCGGTGGACGCCCCGAGCGTGGTCCCGGATCGAAGGTGGCGGCGTGCCCGGCGACCTCGCCGTAGATCCGGGCGCCCCGGGCCGCCGCGGCGGTGTGCGCCTCGACGATCATGATGGCGCCGCCCTCACCGGGCACATAGCCGGTCGCGTCCCGGTCGAACGGCAGGTACGCCCGGGCCGGGTCGGTGACCGGGCTCAGCCGCCCGCCGGCCTGCTGGGCGACCAGCCCGTACGGGCACAGCGACGCATCCGTGCCGCCGCTGACCACCAACCGTGGCCCGTCGCCGAGCAGCCGTCGGGCGTGCGCCAGCGCGTCCAGCCCACCGGCCTGTTCGGCGGCCAGCACCCCGCAGGGTCCGCGCATGCCGTGCCGGATCGAGATCTGTCCCGTGGTCGCGGCGTAGAACCAGGCGATCGACTGGTACGCGCCGACGTGGTCCGGCCCGTGCGACCACAGCGCCTGGATCTCGCGCTGCCCGAACTCCGTGCCACCGGAGGAACTGGCGGTGACCACGGCCATGTCGTACTCGTCGAGTTCGGCCGGGTCGACGCCGGCGTCCGTCAGCGCCAGTTCGGTCGCGTACAGGCCGAAGTGGGTCCAGCGGTCGGTCTGGGGCACGAGCCGTCCCGGGACCGTGCCGCGGGTGGCGAAGCCGGAGATCTCTCCGCCCAGGGTGGTCGGGTACGACGACGGGTCGAAGCGGCTCAGCCGGGCGATCCCGCTCTGCCCGCGCAGGGTCGCGGCCCAGTAGTCGGCGCTGCCGAGCCCGTTCGGCGCGACGATCCCGAGGCCGGTGACCACGGCCCGTTCGGGTGCCGTGCCCGTCGCGGTCAGCATCGGTCCCGCCCCGGGGCGCCGAGCACCATCGCGGTCTGGAACCCGCCGAACCCGCTGCCCACGGTCAGCACCACGTCGGTGCGGTGGGCGCGGGCCTCGACCGGCACGTAGTCGAGGTCGCAGTCGGGATCGCGACGGTGCAGGTTGGCGGTGGGCGGCACGGTGTCGTGTTCGATCGCCAGCGCACTGGCCGCGATCTCGATCGAGCCGATCGCCCCCAGCGAGTGCCCGACCATGGACTTGATCGAGCTGACCGGGACCTGGTACGCCCGCTCGCCCAGAGCCGCCTTGAACGCGGCGGTCTCGTGCACGTCGTTCTGGCGGGTGCCGGACCCGTGCGCGTTGATGTAGTCGATGTCGCCCGGCCCGATCGCCGCCTGGCGCATGGCGTGCCGGATGGCCTCGGCCATCTCCCGGCCGTCGGGCTTGAGGCCGGTCATGTGGTGCGCGTTGCCACGTCCGGCGAAGCCGAGCACCTCGGCGTACACCTTCGCCCCCCGCCGGGCCGCGTGCTCGCGTTCCTCCAGCACGAACACCGCGGCGCCCTCACCGAGCACAAAGCCGTCCCGGGTGTCGTCGAAGGGGCGGGAGGCGTGCCCGGGGTCGGCGTTGTTCGGCGAGGTCGCCTTGATGGCGTCGAAGCAGGCCACCGTGATGGGCGAGATCGGCGCGTCGGTGGCACCGGCGATCATCACGTCGGTGCGGCCCTCCTCGATGAGGCGGGCCGCGTACCCGACCGCGTCGAGGCCGGACGTGCAGCCGGTGGAGGTCAGCGAGACCGGGCCCTCGGCGCCGCTGTCGCGGGCCACTTCGACCGCCAGCGTGCTGGGGACCATGTAGCCGTACAGGTGCGGGACGCCGTAGGAGCTGTCCACCAGCCAGTTCCGGCCGCCGTCGCTGAGGACGACGTACTCCTGTTCCAGGCCCATCGTGCAGCCGACCGCGCTGCCGATGCTGACCCCGGTGCGTTCGGCCCGGTCCGGGTCCGGTTCCAGGCCGCTGTCGCGGATCGCCTGCCGGGCGCAGACGACGGCGAACTGGGCGGCGCGGTCCATCCGCCGGATCTCCTGCGGTGACAGTCCCTCGGCGGCCGGATCGAAGTCGCATTCGGCGGCGATCCGGGAGCGGAACCCGGTGGCGTCGAACAGCGTGATGTCCCGGGTGGCGGTCCGGCCCGCCGTGAGCAGTTGCCAGAACGCCTTGACGTCGGTGCCGCCGGGGGCCATCACGCCGATTCCGGTGATGACGGCCCGCCGGTTGCCCGGCTCCACCGTGCTCATCCGACGGTCGGTGCCGGCTCGGCGGCGCCGGGCAGCGGCTCGGTGTCGACGTGCCCCAGTTCGGGCCGCGGTGCCAGCGGGCTGAGGTGGAAGACCAGGAAGGCGGTGGTGTCGCCGGTGTTCTCCAGGCGGTGCCGCACGCCGATCGCCACCATCGTGCCTTCGCCGGCGCTCAGCGGCAGGGGTTGACCGTCGAGCCTCAGAACGAGGTCACCGGACACCACGTAGAGGAACTCCTCCGAGTGCGGGTGGTAGTGCTCGGCGACGAACTCACCCGGCTGCAGCGTGACGGTCCCCATGAACCCGGAGGTGGCGCCGACCGTCCGGGGGCTCAGGACCACCCGGATGTCGCCTCCGCGCCGGCGATTCGCCGGCACGGCGTCGGCGGTGACCTTTTCGGCCCGCACGTTCTGCACGGCTGTCTCCCTTCGATGCGGTTACCCACCGGACGGTGTCATCGGCTCCTAGAGACGGGATCGAGGCGCGGTGAAGGCTCGGTGGGAAGTGCTCCCGGCCTGGAGGCGGCGCTTCAGCGGGCGGGCGAAGGCGAGCAGGGCGGCGGCGGCCAGGAACGCCGGCAGGCCCAGTGCCAGGAAGAAGCCGGGAGCCGGGGAGTCGCCACCGGAGAGGTCGACGGCGTGCCCGCCCACGCCCGCGCCCAGCGCGGCGGAGAGCCAGAACAACGCGACCATCTGGCTCATGAAGGCGGGCGGCGCGGCGCCGGTGGTCATGCTGATCCCGACGGGGGCGAAGGTCACCTCGCCGACGGCGTGCACGGCGAGCGCCGCCACCAGCCACAGCGGTGACACCCGGACCCCGCCCGCCGCCGCGGCAGCGGCCGCGGCCATGACCACCATGCTGAGCCCGACGCAGGCCAGGCCCAGCGACAGCTTCACCGGTCCGCTCGCCCGATCGCCGGCGCGCAGCCAGAACCGGGCGGCCACCGGCGCGAACACCAGGACGAAGAACGGGACGACGGACTGGAACCAGCTCGCGGGCACGGTGAACCCGGCGACGCCGCGGTCGGTCGAGACGTCGGCGAATCCGGCCAGCACGGTCCCGGTCTGGACGTACAGCATCCAGAACACCGCGGACGACAGGAACACCCAGACGTAGGCGCCGACCCGGACCCGGTCGACGGTACGGATGGCCCGGTGCCGCAACAGCAGAGTGAAGGCGATGATCGGGGCGACGACGGACAGCAGGCCGGTGACCGCCAGGACGTGCCCGATGCGGAAGGTGCCGGCCAGCGCGTCCGCGCCGAAGCCCAGCAGGAGCACGGCGCCGCCGGTCCCGCCGAGCACCAACACGCGGCGCAGCTCGGCGGAAGTGGCCGGGCGCTCGGGACGCAGTCCGACGTCGCCGAAGTGCACCGCGCCGCGTACGTACTGCAGGATGCCGAAGAGCATCCCGACCGCCGCGGCGGCGAAACCGAGGTGCCAGTCGATCTTCTCGCCGAGCAGGCCGGTGACCAGCGGCCCGGCGATCGCGCTCACCTGAATGCTCATGTAGAAGAGCGCGAACGCGGCGTCGCGCGGGCCCCGCGCGGACCGCGGGTACATCCCGCCGAGCAGCGCCGCGAGGTTGGGCTTCAGCAGCCCGGTGCCGGCCGCGATGAGGGCCATGCCGGCGAAAACGGGCCAGCGGGCCGGGAATGCCATCGTGGTGTGGCCGAGCATGATCAGCACGGCTCCGTACAGGGTGGCGCGCCGGGTGCCGAGCACCCGATCGCCCAGCCAGCCACCCGGGACCGACGCCAGGAAGACCACCGAGAGGTACGCCCCGACCACCGCGGTCGCCGTGGCCGGGGACTGCGCCAGCCCGCCGGTGTCCCGTGGTGCGACGGCGAACAGGTAGAGGATGCCCATCATCCCGTAGAAGCTGAAGCGCTCCCACAGGTCGGTCAGGAACAACGTGGTGAACCAGCGGGGGCGGTGCCACAGCGGCCCCGATCCCAGGTCGGGCTCGGCAGCTTGCTCGTGGACGGTCGGCGGCAGCACGGTGGCCTCCTCGGCGCGCGGCAGGCGCACCGCCCGCCGGCGGCCGCCGTGCGCAGCGTGGCCAGCCCCGCTCGACGGCGGCTCAAGCTCCGCTGGAGCCGATCGCCGGGCACCGCCCCCGCCGGGTCAGCCGTGGCTCTCGTGGGCCAGCAGCCAGGTCTTCACGTCCAGGCCCCAGCGGTAACCGCGCAGCGTCCCGTCCGTGCCGACCACCCGGTGGCAGGGCACGAACAACGCGGCGGCATTGCGCGCACATGCCGCCGCGGCCGCCCGGATCGCGGTGGGCCGCCCGGCCAGCTCGGCGTAGCCCCGGTAGGTCAGCGGCGAGCCCGGCTTGATCTCCCGCATCACCTGCCAGGCGTGGGTCATGAACGGCCCACCGGTCCGCTGCTCCACCGGTACGGCGTCCAGCGCCCCGAGGTCACCGTCCAGATAGGACCGGACTGCGGCGCCGATCCCGCCGGCGTCGGCGACGGGTCGCACCTCTTCCAGCAGCGCCGGATGGACGAGGGCGAGCAGAGCCTGCACGTCGGTGGTGAACCCGCTGGCGCGTACGGCCCCGGCGGAGCTGACGACGTAGGTGAACGGTCCGGCCGGGGTGTCGAGGGTCGAGTACTGCATCATGCTGCTCTCCAGAGTCTCATCAGGGCGTACGAGCGCCAGGGCCGCCAGCGTTCGGCGTGCGCGGCCAGCGCCTTGGGGGAGTCGGGCAGGCCGAGCGCTCGCGCGCCGCGCCGGACCGCCACGTCTGTGGGCAGGAAGACGTCGGGGTCGCCGATGGCCCGCATGGCCACGTAACCGGCGGTCCAGGCGCCGACGCCGGGCAGTTCGAGCAGCCGGGCGACGGACTCCTCGCGGTCGGCGCCGGGCTCCAGGTCGAGCTTTCCGTCGGCGACAGCTTGGGCGAGCGCGCGGATGGTCTGCCGGCGGGCGGCGGGCATCCGGAACGCGGTGTCGTCCAGCTCGGCCACGGTCGCCGCGTCCGGGAAGCCGCGCAGCTCACCGGCGGCGGTCGGGGGCAGCATGCGGCTCAGCGTCAGGCGGGCACCGGCGACCGAGACCTGCTGGCCCACGATCGCGCGTACCGCCAGCTCGAAGCCGTCGACCGCGCGCGGGACCCGTACCCCCGGCTCGGCCCGCACCGCCGCCGCCAGCGCGGGATCGGCACCCAGCATGCCGTCGACGGCGACCGGATCCGCGTCCAGGTCGAACAGCCGCCGGCAGCGGGCGACCGCGGGCGCGAGGTCGCGGACGTCCGCGAGCCGCAGCGTCGCGGAGACCCACCGGTCGCCCGGCGTGAGCGCGACGGTCGCGCTCCCGTGCGGCAGATTCAACCCCCGCCGGTACGTCGTGACGTCGCACTCCTCGATGCCCGGCAGGGCCCGGGTCGCCAGGAACCCGAGCAACGCGCCCGCGTGCAGGGGTGCCCGGAACGCCAGCCGCAGGCTGATCGTGCCCGCCTCGGGCTGCCGGGCGGTCCGGCGTTCCCGCAGCGCGCTCGGCGACCGCGCGTACACCTCGAGGATGGTGTCGTTGAACTGCCGCACGCTGCCGAAGCCCGCGGCGAACGCGATGTCGGCCAGGCCCAGATCGGTGGTCTCGATCAGGATGCGCGCGGTCTGCGCGCGCTGGGCCCGGGCCAGGGCCAGCGGCCCGGCGCCGAGCTCGGCGGTGAGCAGCCGGTTGAGGTGCCGCTCGGTGTAGCCGAGCCGGCTCGCCAGGCCGGGCACGCCCTCGCGGTCGACGACCCCGTCGGCGATGAGCCGCATGGCCCGGCCGACCAGGTCGGCCCGCAGGTCCCACTCGGGGGAGCCGGGGGCGGCGTCGGGCCGGCACCGGCGGCAGGCCCGGAAGCCGCCCCGCTGTGCGGCCGCGGCGCTGGGATAGAAGGTGACGTTCTCGCGTCTCGGTGTGACCGCCGGACAGGACGGCCGGCAGTAGATCCCGGTGGTCCGGACCGCGGTGTAGAACCAGCCGTCGAACCGCTGGTCACGGCTGTCGACGGCCCGGTAACACCGTTCGAAGTCCAACTCCATGGACCTGAGTCTGCTCCCCGTACCGGGCGCTCGGCTGGCGGGATTCGGACATGACCGTGCGGCCCGTATGCTTCGGGCCGTGATCACTGAGCGACTGCGGCTGTCGATCGGCTCCCCACCGGCACAGAAGGCCTTCGGCGTCGCGTTCGGCCTGATCTTCGCGGCCGCCGGTGCGGCGTTCGCCCTGCTGCCGTTCGTGGTGGACGGCTGGCTGGGCCGCGCGTTCGGCGCCGACGACTCCTGCCCGAGCGCGTCGGAGGTTTCGGGCATCCCGCCGGAGATGCTGCCCCCGTCGGTCCGTGAGTGCATCTCGGACGGCAGCTGGTTCAACGGCGGCGACGGCTTCGGCCCGCAGCGGCTGATCGGCCTGCTCGGCATCCCGTTCACGCTGGTCGGGCTCTACCTGGCGCTCAGCGCCCTGCGCACGGCGGCCTGGCTGGAGGGCACCCGGGTGACGGTGCGCACGGCGCTGCGCAGCCGCACGGTCGACCTGGCGACGGCGACGATCACCGGGGGCGCGACCGCTTACCGCCGCAACCGGGGCACGAGCCGCGAGTCGGTGATGCAGGCGCCGACGCTGATCGCCTCGGATCCGGCGGGCGGCCCGAGCGTCACGATCCCGCTGCACGGGGTGGGTATGGCGCAGCTGCCCGCTCCGCAGCTGCGGGCCCTGGCCGAGGCGCTGGCCGGCAACCCGGACGGCGACGCCCGGACCATGGTGACCCAGCTCCGGACGATGGCCGACAACCCGCTGGGGCTGACCAGCCGGTAGCCGGACTTCAGCGTTTGCTGAAGCATGATTGCGGCTTTCAGGGGTAATCGCCGCCCGTAGCACCCACCGCGGTGCGCACGTTCAGTGGAAAACTGAAGTGGGGCTGAAGGGCCGGCGATGATGGACGGCGGGAAGCGGCGCCTCGGCGACCGCCTGCGTGGCCTGCGGGAGGCGGGCTTCAACGGCCAACCGGTCACCCAGGGAGTGGTCGCCCGCGCCTTCCACAAGAGCGTCCCGTTGATCTCCTCCTGGGAGAAGGGCAAAGCGGTCCCGTCCGAGGACTGGTTGGCCGCCTATGCCCGGTTGTTCGCCGGTCCCCGCGCGCGCACCGAAGGCCGGCTGCCGGCCCTGGAGGAGCTCCACGGCGAGGAGCTGGACCGCTTCGAGCAACTCCGCCGCGAGCTGCTGGAGCTGCGCTCGGCCGCCACCTCGGCCACCTCGGCGGCGCAGCCGGGCAGCGACGAGCTGACGACCCGGTCGCCGTGGGAGGGCCTGTGGCACTTCGCCGACCGGTCGCCGATCACCCTGGTCTGCGCCCGGCTGCGGGCGCACATCTCCCCGGAAAGCCCCGATTACGTCGAGCTGTACGCCTACTCCGACCTCGACGCCCTGATGGAGCTCTACGGTCACGTCTGCGCCGCCAACCCCGGCGTGCCGGTGCACCGCAAGCTCGCCGACGAGCTCGACCAGAGCGACGTCACCAATCACCTCGTGCTGCTGGGCGGCGTCGAGGGCAACCCGATGACCCGCCGGGTGATGCAGGCCCTGAGCCTCCCGGTCATCCCGGACCGGGACGCCGCCGGATTCCGGGTGGTCGACGAGGGCGGGCGCTCGGCGACGTTCCGCTCGAAGCTGGAAGGCACGGCGCCGGACCAGCGGCTCGTCGAGGACGTCGCGCACTTCTGCCGGGCGCCGAACCCGTTCAACCGCATGCGATCGGTCACCATCTGCAACGGTGCCTACGGCCGGGGCACGTACGCCGCCGTCCGCACGCTGACCGACCCGCGCTTCCGGGACCGCAACCGCAGCCACCTCCAGCGCCGGTACGGGCCCGGGGACACGTACAGCATCCTGGCCCGGGTCACCGTCGTCGCCGGCGAGGTCATCACCCCGGACTGGACGCAGGACGGGACCGTCCTGCACGAATGGCGCGCCCCGTAGACTGGCCTGTTGTGAGCCTTACCATCGGGATCGTCGGCCTGCCCAACGTCGGCAAGAGCACTCTGTTCAACGCCCTGACCAAGAACGACGTGCTCGCCGCGAACTACCCGTTCGCGACGATCGAGCCCAACGTCGGCGTGGTCGGGCTGCCCGACGAGCGGCTGGGCAAGCTCGCCGAGATCTTCAGCTCGGAGAAGATCCTGCCCGCGCCGGTCTCGTTCGTCGACATCGCCGGGCTGGTCCGGGGCGCGTCGAAGGGCCAGGGCCGGGGCAACGCCTTCCTGGCCAACATCCGCGACGCCTCGGCGATCTGCCAGGTGGTCCGCGCGTTCTCCGACCCGAACGTGCTGCACGTCGACGGCAAGGTGGCGCCGGCCGACGACATCGAGACGATCAACACCGAGCTGATCCTGGCCGACCTCCAGACGGTCGAGAAGGCGCTGCCGCGCCTGCAGAAGGAAGCCAAGCTCAAGAAGGACCGGCTGCCGACCGTCGCGGCCGCCGAGGCGGCCTTCAAGCTGCTCGACGGGGGCACGACCCTGTACACGGGGGCCAAGGCCGCGGGCATCGAGCTGGAGCTGCTCGCCGAGCTGCACCTGTTGACCACCAAGCCTTTCCTGTACGTCTTCAACGTCGACGAGGCCGAGCTGGGCAACGCGGCGTTCCTGGACGAGATGCGCGCGCTGGTGGCCCCGGCCGAGGCAGTGTTCATGGACGCGAAGATCGAGTCGGAGCTCATCGACCTGCCCGAGGACGAGGCGATGGAGCTGCTCGAGTCGACCGGCCAGACCGAGCCGGGTCTCAACCAGCTCATCCGGGTCGGCTTCAACACTCTGGGCCTGCAGACGTACCTGACGGCCGGCCCGAAGGAGGCCCGCGCCTGGGTGATCCCGGTCGGCGCCACCGCTCCGGAAGCAGCGGGCGTGATCCACTCCGACTTCCAGCGCGGCTTCATCAAGGCCGAGATCGTCAGCTACGACGACCTGATGGCGGCGGGCTCGATGGCCGCGGCCAAGGCGGCGGGCAAGGTCCGCATGGAAGGCAAGGACTACATCATGAAGGACGGCGACGTCGTCGAGTTCCGCTTCAATGTGTAGTGATCCGGTTCACCTCTGATGGAGTCGGTGCCCGATCAGCTCTTGCGGCCGGGCACCAACCCGTCCAGATCGAGCTCGATCGGGAACGGCGTCGTCGTCCGCAACTTGTGCCGGTGGATCCCGGTCGGTACGTACGACCGGGTGGGCGCATCGAGTTCGTAGGCGTGGACCACCGGTGATCCGTCTTCGTCCTCGATACGCCAGTAGCTCGCGATGCCGGCCTCCGCGTACTTACGCAACTTGACGTTGCGGTCGCGGTGCGCCGACTCGGGTGAGACCACCTCAACGACCAGAACGGTCTCTTCGGGCGTGTAATACGTGCGGGACGGATCGTAAGCTGCCGCTGTGGCCAGGAGATCGGGCTCCGGACGGTTCCATCTGTCGAGTCGGATGGTGATCTCCCGGTCGACCTCGATACCTGCCGGCGCCTGACTCGTCAGGGAGTTCACCAGTGCAGTGACCACTCGGGCGTGCCACACCCGCTGGGGAGACATCATGAAGACGAGCGCTCCATCGATCAGTTCGGTGTGGCGTGGTGCTTCGGCAAGCCGGTCGAGGTCCTCGGCGTACCAACCCTCGGGACGGGGCGGCCGCATCCACTCGGGCACCGCAGTCATGCCGTCACCGTAGCACTCCGTAACGATGGATCCGGCGCGCTGCTTCGGGTTGTCCCTCCACGGTTCGGGGCGCTTGCGCTTCGTCGAGGATCTAAACTGCGGTATTTCCGCTCCAACATCTGAGGTTGCCATCATGGCCGACGCTGTCACTTACCTGATCATCGATGGTGAGAACATCGATTCGACGCTGGGGCAGCAGATCCTCGAGCGCCGGCCCAACTCCGAGGAGCGGCCGCGGTGGGAGCGGCTGCGGCAGTTCGCCGAGGATCAGTGGGGTCAGCCGGTCACGGCCCTCTTCTTCCTGAACGCGTCGTCCGGGGTGTTGCCCACCCCGTTCATCCGGGCTCTGCAGTCGATGGGCTACCGGCCCGTGCCGCTGTCCGGTGCGCCGCATCAGAAGGTCGTGGACATCGGCATCCAGCGCACCCTGGACGCGATCGGCCGGCGATCCGGCGACGTGCTGCTGGCCAGTCACGACGGTGACTTCCTGCCGCACATCACCCGCCTGCTGGGCGACGACCGCCGGGTCGGGGTGATCGGGTTTCCCGAGTTCTTCAACGGCGGCTTCGCCGGTCTGGTCGACAGTGGCCTGACCCTGTTCGACCTGGAGTTCGACGCCGGCTGCTTCACCAGCGTGCTGCCTCGGGTGCGCATCATCGAACTGGACGCCTTCGACCCCGAGGCGTTCCTGTAGCCGAACAGGACTGTGTGGCCGATAAGGGGACCCCGGGCGGCGGGCCGTGGCTCTAATGTGGCCCGATGGTGAGAATCTTGCGCACCGCCGCGGCCGCCCTGGTGGTCGCCCTGGGTCTGACTCTGGCACCGCCGGCCGCGAGCGCCGCGGCGACGTATCAGGTGAAGTTCGCCATTACCGCGAGCACCGCCGTCTCCGGCAAGTTCATGTACGTCTGGGACCGCAGCACCTGGCAGTACCACGTCGTGCAGGGTGACGGTGACAGCCCGAACGGCACCGCCCAGCTGCCCCCGGGCGACTATTTCGCCGTCGCGCGGTACGGCTACTTCCGCCAGCGCAACTACCTGCTGGTCCGCACGTTCACGGTCACCAACGCCGCACTCTCGGTCTCGTTCGCCGAGTCCGGTGCCAAGGAGACCGGCTTCCTCACCGACGACGCCACCGCCACGCGGTCCACGGCGGCGTACTGGCTGGAGGTCGGCCCCCAGGACAAGGTCGGCTTCACCAGCGGCGGTCCGGCCAAGACCTATGTGACGCCGTACGCCGTGACCGGGGTGACCCTGCGTCTGCACGAGCTCCAGACCAAGGCCGGTTCGTCGGCCGCCGTGCCCAGCCCGTACCGGTATGACCTGCAGCGGTCCTGGCCCAGCGTGCCCGCCGCGCCGATCGCCAAGGTGACCACCGCCCAGCTCGCGAAGACCGTCACCACGCTGCGCGCGCAGGGTGTCAACACGAACGCCGCGCTGGGGTCCGCGCTCAAGGACAAGTGGAGCGGGTCCTATCTGGAGTCGCCGGTGCAGTTGCCGGGCACGGTCACCGAGTACGTCACGCCCGGCCCGACGTTGCACCGCAAGCTCACCCTCGGCGCCGGGGACAGCACCCTGGTGCTGCCCGACCGCGCGTTGCCCGCCGGGAGTTCGGCCGGCACGACCGTGGGGGCCGGGCCCTTTATGCCACGTGGACCCGGTTCCTCGGTCCGCGAGGACGGCGAGCTGCGGATGAACGAGCCGGCCTCGTACGCCGACGCGGCCGGCAGCCCCGGCTCGGACGTCCGGGCCACGGTCACCGGCAAGCTGACCGCCGACGGCGCCGTCCACCACTACGACCAGACCTTCACCCGGCGGGTCGCGTGGTCGCAGCTCTCCACGAAGATCCGCAGTGAGTGGGACTTCCGGGCGTCCGAGGACGGGCCGCTGCCGCTGATCGACCTCGGCGTCGACGTCTCCGGCCTGGACGCGCGCAACCGTGCGGCCGGCGCCGTGGAGATCACCACCTCGGCGTCCGCTCGTGGCGGCGCGGCCACCGTGGACAAGGTGGAGTATTCGACGAACGACGGCGCCGAGTGGACCGAGCTCGACGACGCCTCGCTCACCGTGCCGGCCTCGGCGGCCTTCGTGTCGCTGCGGGTCACCGCGACCGGCGACCAGGACGGCCGGCTGCGGCGTACGGTGATCCGCGCCTTCGCCGGTCCGGCCGCCCCGGCCGACGAGACCAGCGGCGCCACGAAGATCACGAATGTCGTGGTCAACGACGGTGCCGATCTGACCTTCGGCGTGTCTGGGACCAGGGTCTTCACCGTCGCCTTCACCGCGACGGATCCGGCCGGCATCGCCGCCGGTGACGCCTACCTCTACCACGGTGGCTACTCCGCGCCGGACGGTGTGGTGCTGGCGTCCGGCCCGGCCGACTGCGACAAGATCAGCAACACCTCGTCGGTCTGCACGGCCCGGTTCACCATGGACGTCAAGGTCGACGCGGCCCGCAACGCATTGTCCGGCGCCTGGACCGTTGCTGCCTGGGCCCGCGCGTCCGGCGGCGACGGCTTCACCGACCGGCACGCCGCCGGCACTGTCGGCGTGAAGCGGGTCAGCAAGCTGGTGATCGACGCGACGCCGGAGCCGGTCACCAAGGGCCGGACCATCACCGTGACGGGCACGCTGACCCGCGCCGGCTGGGAGAGCTGGACCTACCAGGGGTACGGCTCCCGCACGGTCACCCTGCAGTACTCGAAGAAGGGCACGACCACCTGGACGGCGGTCAAGACCGCCAAGACCGACACCAGCGGCAAGCTCAAGACCACGGTGAAGGCGGCGGCGGACGGCTCGTTCCGCTGGACGTACCCGGGCGACGCGGCCTCCACCGCGACGACCGGCGGGAGCGACTACGTCGACGTGCGGTGACCGGCGCCACCTGACGCGAACTTTGACCTCAACCCGGGATGAGGTTCTAGGTTCGTCCGGTGAGCGTCGACAGCGAGATCACCCGGGCCGGCATCCTGGGGCGGCCGTACGCCCTGACCACGGTCGGGGCGTGGAGCCTGGTCTTCCTGGCCGCGTTCGAGTCCCTGGCGGTCACCACGATCATGCCGATCGTGACCACCGACCTGAGCGGGCGCGGCCTGTACGCCCTCGCCTTCTCGTCGACGCTGGCTGCCGGCGTGGTGGGCATGGTCGCGATCGGCTCGTGGGCCGACCGGCGCGGGCCGGCGGTCCCGCTGTTCACCGCGATCGCCGTATTCGCGGCCGGGCTGGCCGTCGCGGGCACAGCCACGTCGATGCCGGTGTTCGTGGCGGCGCGTTTCCTGCAGGGCCTCGGCGCGGGCGGGATGACCGTGGCGCTGTACGTCCTCGTCGCGCTGGTCTATCCCACCCCGCTGCACATCAAGATCTTCGGTGCCTTCGCGTCCGCCTGGGTGCTGCCGTCGATGGTCGGGCCGTTCGTCGCCGGTTTCGTCGCCGACACCCTGAGCTGGCACTGGGTGTTTCTCGGGGTGGTCGCGCTGGTCGCTGTGGCGGGTGGGTTGATGCTGCCTGCCGTACGCGGCCGGGACCGCGCGCCGGCCGACCGGGTACCGGCGTCGGCGGCGGACGCACGCCGGGTTGTCGAGGCGGCTGTGGTCGCGGTCGCCGTGGTGGCGCTCAGTTCGCTGGGTGAGCTGGACCGGGCGGCGGCCTGGCTGCTGGCCCCGATCGCCGTGGTGGTGATCGGCTTCGCGCTGCGCCACCTGGTGCCGCCGGGCACGTTCCGGATCCGCGCCGGTCTGCCGGCGACGGTGGTGCTCTGCGGCGTGGCCGGCGGGGTCTTCTTCGGCACCGAGGTCTATCTGCCGCTGCTGCTGCACGACCGCTACGGCCTGCCGACCTGGCTGTCCGGCGTCACGCTGACCGCGGGCGCGATCGCGTGGGCGCTGGCGTCGGCGGTGCAGGGCCGGCTGGGCGACCGGCTCGACCCGGGTACGGCGATCCGCGCCGGCGCCACGCTGCTGGCAGCAGGGGCGGCCCTGGAGCTCGCCACCGTGGTGTTGACTCTGCACCCCGCGGTGGCGGCGATCGGCTGGTTCGCGGCGGGCGCGGGCATGGGCACGCTGTACCCGCGGATCAGCACGCTCGTGCTGGCGTTGTCGGCCCCGGGCGAGGAGGGCTTCAACACGGCGGCCAAGAGCATCACGGACGCGGTGGGTGGCAGCGTGGCCCTGGCTTTCTCCGGCCTGCTCTTCGCGCTGGCCCCGTTCACCGGGCCGTTCGTCTTCACCACGCTGCTCGGCGGCGTGACCGTCCTGATCGGGCTCCGGGTCGCGGCGAGCCGGTGACCGCGCTGTCGGGTCCGGTCGCGGCGAGCCGGTGACCGTGCTGCCGGGGGCCCGGTCGCGGCGAGCCGGTGACCGTCAGCGCAGGGCCGGGAAGACCGTGCCGGCGATCATCGCGCCGACCAGGGCGCCGGCGATCACCTGGGCGCCGGTGTGGGCGGAGAGACGCACCCGCGCCCAGCCGGCCAGCAGCACCAGCGGCACGCTGAGCAGCGCGAGCGGGCCGTAGACCACCGTCAGCGTCGTCGCCGTGCCCGCCGCCACGCCCGCGTGGATCGACATCTTCCACCAGTGGGTCACCGCCGTGAACACGACCAGGCCCACGCCGCCCGCCGCCAGCAGGGCCAGCACCTCGCGCGGGGCGCCGAGCAGCACCAGCACCAGCAGACCGGCCGCCACCGAGGCGATGCCGAACAGCAGCGGGACCCGGCGGTGCTCCCGTTCCGGGATGTGGTGGC
The DNA here is from genome assembly GCF_050955795.1 of Actinoplanes sp. CA-051413. Lineage (NCBI taxonomy): Bacteria > Bacillati > Actinomycetota > Actinomycetes > Micromonosporales > Micromonosporaceae > Actinoplanes > Actinoplanes sp. CA-051413. Next base: position 9,014,930 of record NZ_CP192100.1, on the reverse strand, counting down.
TGGTCAGCCGGCCCTGCCGTACGCCGCGCAGCACGTAGGCCAGCGGGATGCCGGCTGCGAACAGGGCGCCCGGCAGGCCCCACCAGCGGGAGACGCCGGGCTGCTCACCGGCGTGCCAGCCGACCACGAGCAGCAGGCCCGCGACCAGGACGGCGGGGGCGAGGACCTCGGAGGCGATCCGGGCGGTCCGGTCGGCGGTGGAGACGGTCACCGGTCAGGCAGCCGGGGCGAGGAGATCGAGCAGGAAGTCGTACTGGCTCAGCCACTCCTGGATCGGCTTGAGGGGCTCCGGGTTCAGCCGGTAGAGCCGTCGGCGGCCCTGGTCGCGGACGTGCACCAGGTCGACCTCGCGCAGCACCCGCAGGTGCTTGGAGACCTGCGGCTGGGCCAGGCCGAGCAGCTCGACCAGATCGTTGACCCCGAGCTCACCGTCGGCCAGCAGGTCGAGGATCTCCCGCCGCCGGGGCTCGGCCACCGCGTTGAACGCGTCCGTCGTCGTCGCCGCTCGTGCCATCGGCCGATCGTATACCCATAACGGCATGCGTCACGGTGTGGCGACGTCCCACCAGGGCGGCAGGGTGGCCGGCGTCCACTGCGGCGGGGGCGTGAAGCCGAGCCAGGTGCCGTCGAACGGGAACGTCGCGGTCTCGGCCAGCTTGCCCAGTCGTTCTCCCTCCGCGCGGACGGCCGCCGCCTCCGCGGGGTCCAGCGAGCTCAGGTCCTCATCGTCCTTGAAGAACCACGAGTGGTCGGCGCTGACCAGGACGTCCAGCGTCTGATCGTGCGAGTCGACGCCACCGGCCCAGCGGCGCGCGGGGGTCTCGAGGTTGGCGTACCAGCCCGCGAAGGTGCCGTCGGCCAGCCAGCTCCACGAGACGGAGTGCGGCGCGCCGGGCGGCAGGAGCAGCAGCGACCGGAAGGTCTCCCGGCGTACGGGCGACAGCATGGTCGGCATCGCCAGCTCGTCGGCCACGGGCAGGTGCCGGGTCGGCGCGCCGGTCAGATCTGTCCGCCGCATCGACTCGGCGCCGATGTCGACGAACAGGAGCAGCCCTCGGTCGTCGTCGCTGACCACCCGGGCGGCCTGGACGGCGGCGATGCGTCGATCGGAGTGCAGGAAGCGCCGGACGACAGTTTCTCCGGGGTGGAACGTCATGCGGCCGGGCGGGTGTCAGTCGTCATGCGGGGAACTCTGACACGCGTTCCCGGCACCGCCCGCCATCGCCTCGAGGGCCGTCGCGAGCCGGCACAGATCCAACCCTTCCAGGTGATCCACGATGTGGCGCCGGACACTGCGCAGGTGGGTGGGCCACGCCTCGCGGAGCCGGGCCAGGCCGTCGTCGGTGAGCACCGCGTTCAGTCCGCGGGCGTCGTTCTCGCAGCGGATCCGGCGCAGGTGACCCTGGGCTTCCAGCTTGGCGGCCAGCCGGGTCATCCCGCTCATCGACATGTCGCAGGCGGCGGCGAGCTCGTTCATCCGCATCCGGCCGTGCTCGGATTCCGAGAGGTGCCGCAGGACCGCGTATTCGCTCAGCGACATGCGCTGCTCCGCCTGGAGGTCCGCGTCCAGCTCGCGGGGCATGACCAGGATGAGCCGGCCCAGCGCCCGGATCACCGCCTCCTCCGCGGGGCTCAGCGGCACCACCGCGGCGGGCCCGGCGAGAGGGGTGGCGGACATGACAAAGATCCTACGACCTTGACACCACGCCGCCCAGACCTATTTGCTTGACGAAGCAAACAATAGATCGAGCAACGGAGCACTGGTCATGACCAAGATCGGAATCATTCTCGGCAGCACCCGCCCCGGCCGGAACGGCGAGGCTGTCGCCAAATGGGTCCTGGACCTGGCGTCGCAGCGCACCGATGCGGAGTTCGAGCTGGTCGACCTGCTCGACTACAAGCTCCCGCACCTCGACGAGCCGGTACCGCCCTCGATGGCGCAGTACAGCCAGGCGCACACCCTCGAGTGGGCGGCCAAGATCGCGTCCTTCGACGGCTTCGTGATCGTCACCCCGGAGTACAACCACGCCACCTCCGGCGTGCTCAAGAACGCCATCGACTTCCTCTTCGCCGAGTGGAACAACAAGGCCGTCGGCTTCGTCGGCTACGGCTCGGTCGGCGGCGCCCGCGCCGTGGAGTCGCTGCGCCTCATCGCCGGCGAGCTGATGATGGCGGACGTCCGGGCGGCGGTCACCCTGTCGCTGGCCACCGACTTCGTCAACTACAGCCAGTTCACCCCGGGCGCCCACCAGGCCGGCGCGCTGACCACCGTGCTGGACCAGGTCGTGGCCTGGAGCACCGCCCTCGCGCCGCTGCGCCAGGCCGCTGTCGCCGCCTGACCCGATCCGGCAGCACAGATACGGCGGGCCGCCGGGGTGAGCAGAGCACCCCGGCGGCCCGCTCTCGCGTGGCGCGACGATCAGCAGGCGACCCAGGTGCGGTTCGCCTTGGACTTCCAGGAGCAGGTGTCGAGCGACTTGCCCGAGGCGTTGCGCAGGGTCGCGGTGTCGCCGGTGTTGTTCCAGACGTAGTTGCCGCTGCCCCAGAAGACGTTGCGGCCCGACTTCGTGCCCTTGCCGGTCTTCACCCAGATCCGGCCCCCCTTGGCCGCGATCGTCGTGCTGCCGAAGGTGTACGTGTGCCGCGACGCGTCGCGGATGGTGTAGCCCTTGAGGTTGACCGCCTTGCTGCCGGTGTTGACCAGCGAGATCCACTCGGCGTTGAGGCTGGCGTTGCTGCGGGTGTCCTTGCCCGGCGAGTCGTACTGGGCGCCGTGGAAGCGCAGGCTGGGCGTGGCGGCCGAGGCCGGGCCACCGATCGTGAGCGTGCCGGCGAGAGCCACCGCTGCCGCTGCCAGGATGCTGACCGTTCTGCGCACCGTACCTCCAGGTTTTTGGGCGGGTCGGGAGCATTGTCGGCCGGTTGCGCGGCAGTGCGGTGCACACCGAGTGCGGCGCGGCGGACCGAAATCGATCACCTCTCGGCGGTGTCGGATAGCCGTCGGGCGCTTCGGCGTCATCCTTTCGGGTGCGGCTGTGACGCTGGTCCGGCGGCGCCGCGGCAGCACAATGCTTTGGTGCTAAACCAGACATCTAGTGATTCCTGGCAGCATCTACTCGAAATGCCGCGTAAGTCCCTCTGGGCGCGGCTGCCATTCGGGGTACGGATGGCCACTGCCGGGCTCGGGGTGCTCGCCCTCGTGGCCGGCACCGCAGGCGGGATCGCCGCCTTGACCAGCGAAGACACGCGTGTCGTGACGGCCGTGGGGCGGGAGGCCCCGGTCGTCGACCTGCCCGCGGCCGAGGTGCCGCTCCCGTCCCAGGCGGGTGCGACCGGCCTCGGTGACGGGGTCCTCGGCCATGCCCAGGCCGAACGGGAGGCCGACGAGACCCGGTCGGCGCCGGGTGAGGCGGACCGCACGGCGACCCGCTCGCCACGCCGTCCCACCTCGGCCGACCGTGGCCGTACGGGTGGCGGCGCCGTCGCTCCCGCGGCCGGCGCGGCCGGCGCCGCGCCTGCCGAGCCTGCCGCTGGGGGAGCACCTGCCGCACCGGAGGTCCGCACCGAGGTGGTCTCCGAGACGGAGGCCATCCCGTTCCGGACCACGCTGGTCCGGGACCCGTCGCTGCCGCCCGGCACCCGGGAGATCGAGACGCCCGGGGTGCCCGGCGAGCGGCTGCTGCGCTACGAGGTCACCTACACCGGGGACCGGGAGACGAGCCGGCGCCTGCTCGACTCGACGGTGACCCGCGAGCCGCAGGACCGGGTGGTGGCCTTCGGCAACCGGGGACGCGGCGGGGGCAGCCAGCACAGCGGCGGGCGCGGCCGGCACGACCGGGGGCAGGGCCACCGGGAATGCCGTCTGCTGGGCTCGTGCGTACGGATGGGCCGCGGGGCGATCTGCACCCACGGCGACCAGTCCGACGCCCGGCAGGAGAGCATCATCGACGGTGACCTGAGCCTGCTCGATCCCTCGGACATCGACGAGCTGGAGCTCACACTGCCCTGCCCGGACGAGGACAGCAAGACCGCCAAGGCCGAGGCTGAGCAGAAGTAAATCGTTGGCCGGGGCCGGGCGTGGCGACGGACACTGCCCCGATGGGTGCGACGTTCGAGGAGCTGATCGCCGAGGCGGCGGCCGTACCGGTGGACGGCTGGGACTTCTCCTGGTTCGACGGGCGGGCCACCGAGCAGCGCCCGTCCTGGGGCTACGCCCGGCTGGTCGCCGACCGGATGGCGCGCGTCGATGCGGCGCTGGACGTGCAGACCGGTGGCGGGGAGGTCCTCGCCACCGTGCCTGAACCGCCCGCTCTGCTGGTGGCGACCGACTCCTGGCGTCCGAACCTGCCGGTCGCCGCCCGCGATCTGCGGCCCCTCGGCGCGCTGGTGGTGGAAGCCGCCGACGCGCCCACCTTGCCGTTCCGCGACGCAGTGTTCGATCTGGTGGTGAGCCGGCACCCGGTCGGGACGCTGTGGGACGAGGTTGCCCGCGTGCTGCGGCCCGGCGGCACCTTCCTGTCCCAGCAGATCGGCGCGGGCACCAACCGGGAGCTGTCCGAGGCCATGCTCGGCCCGCTGCCGCCGCCCGACCCGCGGCACCCGGAGAAGCTGGCGGCGGCCGCCCGGGCCGCGGGCCTGACCGTGCTCGACGTACGGGCGGAGACCCTACGGGCGGAGTACTTCGACGTGGCCGCGGTGACCTACTTCTTACGCAAGGTCGTCTGGACGGTGCCCGGCTTCAGCGTCGAGGAGTACCTGCCGCAGCTGCGCGCCGTGCACGATCGGATCCAGGCCGGCGGCCCGTTCGTCTCGTACGCCCGGCGGGTCCTGATCGAGGCGCGCAAACCGGGCTGAGGTAGGCGAGGATGAGCGGCGTGGCGTTGAGTGACGAGCGGCTCGGTGAGCTGGCGGCCCGGCTGACCGAGGTGCCGGGCGTGACCGCGGTGCTGCTGGGCGGGAGCCGGGCCCGCGGCACCCACACCCCGGATTCCGACACCGACCTGGGGGTCTACTACCACCGGCCGCTCGACGTGGCGGTGCTCGGCGAGCTGGCCCGGACCTTCGGCGGGCCGGCCGCGCAGGTCACGCCGGTCGGCGGCTGGGGGCCGTGGGTGGACGGCGGCGGGTGGCTCACCGTGGACGGCGCGGCCGTCGACTGGATCTACCGCGACCTCGACCGGGTCACCGGCGCCTGGGCCGACGCGGAGCAGGGCCGGTACGCGTTCCACGCCCAGGCCGGCCATCCGCTGGGCGTGCCCGACTTCGCGTACGCGGGTGAGGTCGCTCTCGGTGTGGTCCTGGCCGACCCGAAGGGTGAGCTGACCGCCCTGCGTGCCCGGATGTCGATCTACCCGCCGGCGTTGCGCGACGCGCTGGTGGCCGGGCTCTGGGAGGCCGACTTCCTGGTCGGGCTGGGCCGCAAGGCGGTCACCCGCGGTGACGCCGCCTACGTGGCCGGCTGCCTGTTCCGCCTGGTCGGCGTCTGCACGCACGCCCTGCACGGTGCTGCCGGCCGCTGGCTCGTCAACGAGAAGGGCGCCGTCGCCGCGGCCGCCGCCCTGCCCGGCGCCCCGCCGAGGTTCCGCGAGCAGGTCGACGCCGTCTTCACCGCGGTGGCCGGCGACCCGGTGCATCTGACCGCGGCTCTCGACGCGGCCGCCGACCTCGTTCTGGAGACGGCCGACGCGTGCGCCATGATGACGCGATGACCGCCGATCAACCCACCATCCTCGCCACGAGCGCCGGATTCGCCCGCGGCCGGTACGGCACCTTCGACATGCGTCCCGGCCCCGTCCACCGTTTCGCCGCCGACCTGGCGAACGCGGGGGACACCGCCAAGTTCTGCTTCCTGCACCAGGCCGTCGGTGACCCCGACAACTGGATCGGGGCCACCTACGCCGCCTTCGCCAAGACCCGCTACCGGGCCTCGCACCTGCAGCTGTTCCCGATGCCCAACCACGACGACATCCGCGCCCACCTGCTCGACCAGGACGTGATCTGGGTCAACGGCGGCAGCGTGGCCAACCTCGTGGCGGTGTGGCGGGTGCACGGGATCGAGGAGATCCTGCACGAGGCGTGGCAGGCCGGGGTGGTGCTCGGCGGTGTCTCGGCCGGTTCGATCTGCTGGCACCAGGGCGGCAGCATCGACAGCTTCGGGCCCGACCTGCGGGCGTTCACCGACGGGCTGGGCTGGCTGCCGTACAGCAACGGGGTGCACTACGACGCCGAGGAGCAGCGCCGGCCGATGATGCACAAGCTCATCGGCGACGGCACGCTGGGCGACGGCTACGCGACCGACGACGGGGCCGGGCTGGTCTACCGCGGCACCCAGCTGACCGAGGTTGTGGCCGACAAGCAAGGACCCCAGGGGTACGAGCTCAAGCGGGCAGCGGACGGCTCGGTGACCGAGACGCCGCTGCCCACCCGCGTGCTGGACTACTGAACTACTGAGGGAGCTTCCACTTCTGGTTGGCCGCACCGAGGCAGTCCCAGATGTGGATCTGCTGGCCGTCGGCCGAGCTGTTCTGGCTGACGTCGAGGCACCGGCCCGACTGCGGGTTGCGCAGGCTCTGGTCCGGCTGGGCCGACCAGACCTGTGCGCCCGAGCCGTTGCAGGTCCAGAGCTGGGCCTTGGTGCCGTTGGCGGTGGCGCCACCGGCCACGTCGAGGCACTTGCCCAGCGCCTTGACCGGACCGTTGGCGGTCACCGTCCACTTCTGCGCGTTGCTGTTGTTGCAGGTGTAGAGCTGGATCTTGGTGCCGTCGGCGGTGCCGGCGCCGGCCACGTCCAGGCACTTGTTGGCGAGGCCGACGATCGGGCCGGTGCCGGCGGGCGGCGGCTGAGTGCCGCCGAGCTCCTTGATCCGTACGTTGCGGAAGGCGGCGTCGTCACCGTCACCGTGGTTCTGCAGTCCGATGTGTCCGGCCAGCGAGCGCACCGGGTCGGTGTTGGTGAAGTCGTTGATCTTCGTGCCGTTCAGGAAGACCTGCAGCCGCTCGCCCTCGATCAGCAGCTCGTAGGTGTTCCACTCGCCCGGCGGGTTGAGCGCGGCGTCGCGGGCCGCCAGATCCGCCGACTTGAACGTGTAGACAGCGCCGGTGGTGCGGTCGGCGGCGTCGGTCGCGTCGATCTGCACCTCGTAGCCGTTGTTCACCGCTGACCACGGGTCGGTCGACGGCGGGAAGCCGATGAAGACGCCCGTGTTGTCGTCGCCGGCCAGCTTCCAGTCCAGCTTCAGCGAGTAGTTGGTGAACTGCTTCTGGCTGTACCAGAACAGGCCCATACCGCCGGTCGAGGTGAGCGTGGCGTCGCTGTTGGTGAAGGCGCCCGGACCGGCCTGCGACCAGCCGGCGGTGGAGCCGTTGTAGAGCGGCGTGTAACCCGTCTCCGGGCGGCAGTCGGCGTTGCTCGCCTCGGCCGCGTACCGGATGCCGCCGAGCAGGTGGGCCCGGAAGGCCGGGTCCGCGTACGACTCGATGGTGTGGCCGCCGCCGGTGTAGAAGGACCGGCCGCCCTCGTAGGTCTTGCACCACACGTGGGGGTGGTCGGCGCCCATGCCACCGCCCGAGTACGAGCTCTCGTCCAGACTGGCCAGCACGTGTGCCGTGGACCGGGCGTTGGTGCGGTAGTTGTACCACTCGTCGGTGCGGTTCCAGCGCTGCGGCAGGTGCGCGGTCGCCGAGTGGGCGCGGTCCTCGACCACCACGGCGGCCGGCTGGATCGCCGGGTGCGAGGCGAAGTACGCGCCGACCAGCTGACCGTAGAACGGCCAGTCGTACTCGGTGTCGGCCGCGGCATGCACGCCGACGTAGCCGCCACCGCCGCGGATGTAGCCCTCGAAGGCGGTCTGCTGGGTGGCGTTGAGCACGTCACCGGTGGTGTTGAGGAAGACGACGGCCTCGTAGCCGGCCAGCCCGGCCGTGGTGAACGCCGCCGGGTCCTCGGTCGCGGTGACCGAGAAACCGTTGGCCGCGCCCAGGTCCCGGATGGTCTGGATGCCGGCCGGGATGGCGTCGTGCCGGAAGCCCGCCGTCCGGGAGAAGACCAGCACGTCGTAGGGGTCGTCCGCGGCGGCGGCCGCCGGGGAGGCGATCGCGACCGAGGCCGGGATCAACAGCAGGGCACCGAGCACTTTGCCGATCATGGCAACACCCACTTCTGGTTGGCGGCGCCCAGGCAGTCCCAGATGTGGATCTGCTGCCCGTCGGCCGAGCTGTTCTGACTGACGTCGAGGCATCTGCCCGACTGCGGGTTGCGCAGGCTGCCGTCGGCGTTCGCGGCCCAGTTCTGCGCGGCGCTGCCGTTGCAGGTGTAGAGCTGCGCCTTGGTGCCGTTGACGGTGGCGCCTCCGGCCACGTCGAGGCACTTGCCGAGGGCCTTGACCGTGCTGCCGGCGGCCACGGTCCAGGTCTGCGCCGCGCTGCCGTTGCAGGTGTAGAGCTGGATCTTCGTACCGTCGGCGGTGGCGCCGCCGGCCACGTCGAGGCACTTGCTGGCCAGCCCGACGATCGGGCCGACGCGGGCCGCGGATCCGTTCAGCGTGAACGCGTCCAGGTCGAACAGGGAGCCCGCGCCACCCGCGAAGGTCAGGTACAGCGGGCCGGTGGTGTTCGGCGCGCCGGAGACCGTACCGGTGACGTTGACGAACGTCTCCCAGCCGCCGGTCACCGGCACGGTGGCCGAGCCGACGATCGGGCCGGTGGCCGAGCCGGTCCGCAGTTGCAGCGTGCCGCCCACCCCGCCGGAGGAGGCCCGGGCGGTGAAGGAGGTGACCCCGCTGAGCCGGTACGGCTCGAACGCGATCCAGTCCCCGTTGTTGATGTTGCCGACGGTCTGCCCGCCCTCGGCCGGCGTCTTGGTGAACTTGTCCACCCCGGACGAGGTCTTGAAGTGCTCGGCCTGCCGGTGCCGCGGCTGCAGCGTGTGCTGGGTGTGCGTGGTCAGGCCGCCGGCGTCGGTGTACTCGGCGTCGAAGACCGCGAAGATGTTCGCCGCCGAATCGTGCTCACCGTCGACCGGGATGGTGATGGTGCCGGTGCAGCCGTTCTGCGAGGTGATCTGGTGACCGTGGCTGTCGTGGCCCAGCACGTAGGTCAGCTTGACGTTCGCGCAGTTGATCGAGCTGTCCTCCGGGTCGGTGACCGTGATCGAGAACGGGATGCTGTCGCCGTACGAGAAAAGCGTGCCGTTGGGCGGGTTGTTGATCGTCACCGTGGGGGCGGTGTTGCCGACCCCGATGGTCACGTTGGCCGTGCCGGTCAGCCCCTCGGGGTCCCGCACGGTGAGCGTCACCTGGTAAGTCCCGTTGGCCGTGTACGTCTTGGTCGGGTTGGCCGCGGTGGACGTGGTGCCGTCACCGAAGTTCCACGAGTACGTCAGCGCGCCACCCTCCGGATCGGACGACCCGGCCGAGGAGAACGTCACGGCCAGCGGCGCCTGCCCGGAGGTCCGGTTCGCGGCGGCCACCGCGGTCGGCGCCCGGTTCGAGCCGGCCAGGTAGTCGAAGCGGTACAGCGCCGAGTTGACGTCACCGTTGAAGTAGCCGGTGCCGTAGTCCAGGACGTACAGCGAGCCCTCGGGGCCGAATGCCATGTCCATCACCTGCTTGCCGACCCAGGGGAAGGTCGAGATCTCGCCCACCGAGCCGTCGGTGCCCACATGGATCGGCTTGATCCAGCCGCGGCCGAGCTCACCGGCGAAGAAGTGGCCGTCCAGCGCGGCGGGGAACTTGGTGGGGGAGTTGAGGTTCGCGTTGTAGCGGTAGACCGGGCCGGCCATCGGGGACTCGGAGCCGCCGCCGAACTCGGGCGGGGTGCCGGCGTCGCCCGCGTACCGGATCCAGGCCGCCCGGGCCGGCGGCAGCTTGCTCTGGCCGGTGTTGCGGAACGAGTTGTTCGTCGGCCCGCCGGCGCAGTCGTACTTGGCGCCGGTGGTGCCGTTGGCGAAGTTCCACTCGTTGTAGGTCTCGGCGCTGGTGTTGCTGCCGGTGCAGTACGGCCAGCCGTAGTTGCCCGGGCTGGTGATCCGGTTGAACTCGACCTGGCCGCTGGGCCCGCGGTTGGGGTCGGAGGAGCCGGCGTCCGGGCCGTAGTCACCCAGGTAGACGACGCCGGTGGCCTTGTCCACACTCATCCGGAACGGGTTGCGGAAGCCCATCGCGTAGATCTCGGGACGCGTGTTCGCCGTGCCCGGTGCGAACAGGTTGCCCGCCGGGACGCTGTACGTCCCGTTCGCGTTCACCTTGATCCGCAGCACCTTGCCGCGCAGGTCGTTGGTGTTGCCGGCGCTGCGCTGCGCGTCGTATCCGGGGTTGCGGTCGGTGCGCTCGTCCAGCGGCGAGTAGCCGGCGGACTCGAACGGGTTGGAGTCGTCCCCGGTGGACAGATAGAGGTTGCCGGCCGCGTCGAAGTCGATGTCCCCGCCGACGTGGCAGCACAGGCCCCGGCTCGCCGGCACGTCGAGCACGTCGACTTTGCTGGCGGTGTTGAGCGCGAAGTCGGCGTTGAGCGTGTAGCGGGAGAGCCGGTTGACGCCGTTCCAAGCGGAGAAGTCCGAGCCGCTGGCCGGGGCGTCCCCGGTGGGGGTGCTCAGCGGGGGCGCGTAGTACAGGTAGATCTGCCGGTTGGTGGCGAAGCCCGGGTCGACCCCGACACCCTGCAGCCCTTCCTCGTCGTGGCCGTACACCGCGAGGGTGCCGACCACAGTGGTGGTGCCGTTCTTGTCGGTACGCCGCAAGGTGCCGTTGCGGGCGGTGTGCAGCACCGAGGAGTCGGGCAGCACCGCGATGGCCATCGGCTCGCCCACCTCGGCGACGCCCTTGGCCAGCGTGACCTGCTGGAAGTCGGCGGGGTTGATGTCATGGGCCGCGGCCGGCGCGGCGGTGGCGACCAGACTGGCGGCGACGAGCAGGGCCGCTCCGGCCGCGTATCGAAGTCTGGGCATGCGTCGATATCTTGGGGACATGGGTGACCGTCCCTTTCCTGACGTAGGGGAATTGCCAGGTGTGGGCAACGGCGGCGCGGCCCGGGGAATGACCACGTCGCGTGTTACCAGCATGTAACAGTAAGCAAACGTTAGTAACTTCTCGCTCGACTGTCCATACTTTTGACGCAGCGGCATGGACTTTCGTCGATTACAACAAAAAGATGCGCCGCCCGACGTGGGCGACGCATCACGATGACGAAAGAACGCGTCAGGACGCGTAGTGCAGGATCACGTTGTGCACGTGCTGGGTCTTCTCCGAGCCGCGGAACTCGACCTCGTAGGTGTGCGTGCCCACGCTGATCGCGATGGTGCCGGTCGAGAAGAACTGCCCGGCCCAGCTCTTGTTGCTCACCACGCTCACGCTGCTCACCTTGGAGTACGGGATGCTGGTGATCGCGAAGCGCTTCCCGACGAAGGACTTGTCCTGGATGATCACGCGACGGGTGGTGAGCCCGATGAAGCCGGTGCCGGCGCCGACGGCGTCGTACACCGCGATGATCTGTTCACCCTCGAGCAGGCCGCTCTCGATCTGCTGGAGCTGGCCCTTGCTGTCGTAAATCGGCGCCGTCATGATTCCGAGGTTACTGAGGCCCGACCACTGTGCGGTACGCGTCCTCGATCCGGGCCGCGAGAGTGACCTCACCGTCGGTGATGGTCTCGCCGTCGGACGCGCCGAGCAGGATCTGGGTGTGACCGTCCATGCGCCGGATGCTGGGCCGAAGGCGCAACGTGTCGGCGGCGACCTTGATCCGCTCCGTCAGAGCGGCATGCTGGCTGTCGTCACAGGCGAGGATGCGCTTGAGCTGGACCCCGTCCTGGGTCCACCCGCCCAGCACCGCGAGCGCGTCACTCAAGTAGTCGGAGCGGGTACCCCGTAGTTTCCTGCCCCGCATGGCCGCACCTCCCTGGCGTCGTTGCCGGCTTGTGGCCAAACTGTCGCCGTGTCGTCATGGTCGGTGCCCACAGTCTTGTCTTCCCCGTCAACTATGTCCACGCCCACATATCCGTGTTCTCGTGACGATCGGGACGCATCGTTCAACCTGATCGGTCAAGTTTTGTGGCACGCTCTTGGCTCATGTCCCATGAACGCCACGTCAACGGCCGTCCGTCACCGAGGGTGATTGTCGCGGCAGTGATCGTGCAGGACGGCCGGGTGCTCGCCTGTGAGCGCTCCGCGCCGCCGGAGGTCGCCGGGCGCTGGGAGTTCCCGGGCGGCAAGGTCGAGCCCGGGGAGACCGACGCTCAGGCGCTGGCCCGCGAGTGCGCGGAGGAGCTGGGCGTACGGGTGGCCGTCGGGGCCCGGGTGGGGCCGGACGTGCCGCTGGCGCACGGCCGCGCCGTCCTGCGCGTCTTCACGGTGACGCTGCTGAACGGCGACGAGCCGCGCGCCCTCGAACACACGGCGATGCGCTGGCTGTCCGCCGACGAGCTGGACAGTGTGCCCTGGCTGCCGGCGGACAGGCCGATCGTCGCGGAACTGCCGGTGCTACTCGCCGAAGGTCCGGCGTAGCTCGCGCTTGAGCACCTTGAAACTGGGTCCCATCGGCAGCGCCTCCACGAAGCGGATCTGCCGCGGGTACTTGTGCTTGCCGAGCTTCTCCCGGGACCAGTCGATCAGCTCCTGCTCGGTGATGCCGCCCGGATCGGGCACCACGACGGCGCAGATCTCCTCGCCGTGCACCGGGTCGGGCACGCCGATGACCGCGACCTGCACGACGGCCGGGTGCCGGGCCAGCGCCTCCTCCACCTCGCGGGGGTAGACGTTGAAACCGCCCCGGATCACCAGGTCCTTCTTGCGGTCGACGATCGTGATGAACCCGTCGGCGTCCTTGGTGCCCAGGTCACCGCTGCGGAACCAGCCGTCGACGATCGCCTCGGCGGTGGCCTCGGGCCGGTTCAGGTAGCCGGCGAAGACGTTGTGCCCGCGGATCACGATCTCGCCGAGCTCGCCGGTGGGCAGCAGCTCGATGCGCTCGTCGACCTCCGCGCGGGCGATCTCCACCTCGACGCCCCAGATCGGGTGGCCGATGGTGCCGGCCCGGGTGCCGAACGCCGGCTGGTTGGTGGTCGCGGTGGGTGAGGTCTCGGACAGCCCGTAGCCCTCGAACACCGTCGAGTGGAAGATCTCGCTGAAACGCTCCAGCACCGCCACCGGCAAGGATGCCCCGCCCGAGACGCAGATCCGCAGCTCCGGCAGCTTGTCGGCCTTCGCTGCCGCCTCCAGCAGGCCGATGTACATCGTCGGCACGCCGTGGAAGACGGTCACGCGCTCGCGCACCATCAGGTCGATCGCGGCCTCGCCGGTGAAGCGGGCCAGCAGCACCAGCGTCCCGCCGAGCCGGAAGGTGCCGTTCATGCCGACGGTCTGGCCGAAGGTGTGGAACAGCGGCAGGCAGCCCATGACCACGTCGTCGGCGCGTACCTCGTTGGCGTCGAAGACGTTGACGGTCGCGTTCATGACCAGGTTGAGGTGGGTGAGCAGGGCGCCCTTGGGCTCCCCGGTGGTGCCGCTGGTGTAGAACACCACCGCGATGTCCTCGGCCTCGCGGCTCACGTAGGTCGGCAGCGGCGGGACCGCGGCCGACACCTCCTCCAGCCGCGGCGGGGCGTCGGGCACCCCGGGCGGCATCGGGCCGACGCTGGCCACCCGCGTGCCGGAGATGCTCGCGGCGCCCATTGCCGTCTTCAGCTGGCTCGAGTGGGCCACGAGCAGGTCCGCCCGGCTGTCGCGCAGGACGTACGCCATCTCGTCCGCGGTGAGCAGCAGATGGACCGGGACGATCCGGGCCCCCACCGCCAGCGCGCCGTAGTACGCCCGGGGGAAGTCGGCCACGTTGAGGACCAGCACGGCGACGGTGTCACCCGGCCCGATGCCCAGCTCCCGCAGCCCGGCCGCGTACGCCAGGGACTGCTGCCAGAGGTCGCGGTAGCTGATCCGCTCGGCGTGGTCCACGATCGCGACCTTCTCCGGATACCGCCGGGCGGCCTCCGCCAGCACAGCGGCCAGCGACAACATGGTCATGAGAGATGGCCTCCGATCTTGGTGTAACCGCGCAGCAGGTCACGGGAGATGATGAGGCGCTGCATCTCGTCGGTGCCCTCGTAGATGCGCATCAGCCGGACCTGGCGGTACCAGCGCTCGATCGGCAGCTCGCGGGTGTAGCCCATGCCGCCGTGGATCTGCATGACCCGGTCGACCACGTTGTTGACCATGTTGGCGCCGTACAGCTTGGCCATCGAGGACGCGTGCCGCGGGTCCCAGCCCTGGTCCACGGTCCAGGCGGCCTTGAGGATCAGCCAGCGGGCCGCCTCCAGCTCCACCTCGGAGTCGGCGATCATCCACTGGATGGCCTGGTTGGCGCCGATCGTGCGGCCGAAGGTCTCGCGGGTGTTGGCGTACTCGATCGCCATGCCCAGGGCCCGCTCGGCGATGCCCACCGCGTTCGACGGGATCAGGTAGCGGCCCTTGCCGATCCACTTCATGCCCAGCTCGAAGCCCTGGCCGATCTCGCCGAGGATGTTGCGCGACGGCACCCGGACGTTGTCGAAGATCAGCGCGGCCGGGCCGCCCTCGCCCATGGTCTGGATGAACTCCGAGCGCCAGCCCATGTCCCGGTCGACCAGGAAGGCGGTCGTGCCACCGCCGCGCACGCCCTTCTCCTTGTCGGTGACCGCCACGACGATGACGAAGTCCGCGTCGTTGCCGTTGGTGATGAACGTCTTCTCGCCGTTGAGAATCCAGTCGTCACCGTCCTGGCGGGCGCTGAGCTTGATGTTGGCCGCGTCCGAGCCGGCGCCCGGCTCGGTGATCGCGAAGCAGGAGATCCGGTCGCCCTCGATGGTCGGCACCAGATACTCGGCTTTTTGCGCGTCGTTGGCGTAATACAGGATGTTGTCGGCCTCGCCACCGAACTTGAACTGCACGAACGTGCGGCCGACCTCGGTCCAGATCAGCGACTGCAGGACCGCGGGGAGGTCCATGCCGCCGTACTCCTCCGGGGTCGACAGGCCCCAGAAGCCGAACTTCTTGGCCTTGAGCTGCAACTCGCGCAGCTCGCTGCGCTCCAGTCCGGGCTGGTGGTTGCGCTCGCGCCGCAGAGCTTCCTGCTCCAGCGGCATGACATCGCGGGTGATGAATTGACGGGCGGTGTCGCGAACGGCCCGCTCCTCGTCGCTGAGTTGAAAGTCCACGTGATAAAACTAGCGGTGTAAGTTTTGTGCCGTCCAGAGTTTCAGGAGCGTTAAATGGCCCGGCCCCGGCACACCCTGCTCAGCCGAGAGCGGATCGTCGAGGTGGCGGGCCAGCTGGTCGACGCCGAAGGACTCGAGGCCGTCTCCGTGCGCCGGCTCGCCACCGAGCTGGGCGTCGCCGGGCCCTCGCTCTACAACCACTTCCCGACCAAGGCCGAGATCCTGGACGCGGTCGCCGACGCGGTGGTGGCCCGGGTGGACGTCTCGTTCTTCGCCGACCACGACTGGCGCGAGGCGTTGCGGCTCTGGGCGTACTCGTATCACGCGGAGCTCTCCGCCCACCCCAACATCGTGCCCGTCCTGGCCCACGGCCCCGGCCGCCGGCCGGCCGCGCTGGCCATGGCCGACACCGTCTACGGCGGGCTCATCGCGGCCGGCTGGCCGCCGGCCCGGGCCACCCACATCGGCGCCGTGATGCGTTATCTGGTCACCGGTGCGGCCCTCGGCTCGTTCGCCCTAGGCTTCGACGAGGACCCCCAGCTGTACGCCGAGCGCTACCCGCACCTGCGCGACGCCCACCTGCTGGCCGAACACCGGCGCAGCGTCGACGAAGGCGCGTTCGCCCTCGGCCTGGAAACCGTCCTCACCGGCCTGGACGCGCTCAAGGCGCGGCTCGACACGCTGAAAGGGAGCCTGACATGACCCTCTCCCGCGACAGGATCTACCTCGACGGGGCCTGGACGGCTTCCGCGGGCACCGAGACCATCCCGGTGGAGAACCCGGCGACCGAGGAGATCCTCGGCCACGTGCCCGCCGGCACCGCCGAGGACGTCGACCGGGCCGTCGCGGCCGCCCGGGCCGCCTTCCCCGGCTGGGCCGGGACGCCGATGGCCGAACGCGGGGCGGTGCTGGGCAAGCTGCACGAGGCGCTCGCCGCCCGCGCGGGCGACATCGCCCGCACCGTCGGGCTCGAGCTCGGCACGCCGCTCAAGGTCGCGAAGGCGGTCCAGGCGGGACTGCCGCTCACGGTCCTCCGGGGGTACGCCGACCTGGCCGCCCAGCCGGTGCCGGAGGAGACCATCGGCAACTCCCTGATCGTGCACGAGCCGGTCGGCGTGGTCGGGGCGATCACCCCGTGGAACTACCCGTTGCACCAGGTCGTCGCCAAGGTGGCCGCCGCGCTGGCCGCCGGCTGCACAGTGGTGCTCAAGCCCAGTGAGCTGACGCCGCTGGTGGCGTACCTGCTGATCGATGCCGCGGACGAGGCCGGGCTGCCGCCGGGGGTGCTCAACCTGGTGCCCGGCACCGGGCCGGTGGTGGGCGCGGCGATCGCCGGGCACCCGGACGTGGACATGGTGTCGTTCACCGGCTCGACCGCGACCGGGCGGGCGATCACCCACGCCGCCGCCGACCGGATCGCCCGGGTGGCGCTGGAACTCGGCGGCAAGTCGGCCAACGTGATCCTCGAGGACGCCGACCTCGCCAAGGCGGTCAAGGTGGGCGTGGGCAACGCCTTCCTCAACTCCGGACAGACCTGCACGGCGTGGACCCGGATGCTGGTGCACCGCAGCCACTACGACACCGCGGTCGAGCTCGCCGCGGCCGCCGCCTCGGCGTACACCACCGGTGACCCGTTCGACGAGGGCACCCGGCTCGGGCCGCTGGTGTCCGCGGCGCAGCGCGAGCGGGTCCGGGGCTTCATCGCCCGCGCCGACGCGCGACAGGTGGCCGGTGACGCCCCGGTCCCGGAGAAGGGCTACTTCGTCGCGCCGACCGTCTTCGCGGACGTCGACCCGGCGAGCGAGCTGGCCCAGGAGGAGGTCTTCGGCCCGGTGCTGTCGATCATCGGTTTCGACGACGACGACCACGCGGTGGAGATCGCCAACAACTCGAAGTACGGTCTGGCCGGTGGCGTGTGGGGCTCACCGGACCGGGCGCTGGCCGTGGCCCGCCGGATGCGGACGGGCGCGGTCGACGTGAACGGCGGCTCGTTCAACCCGGTGGCCCCGTTCGGCGGCTACAAGCAGTCCGGCCTCGGCCGCGAGCTCGGCGCGTACGGCCTCAGCGAGTTCCAGCAGACGAAAGCGATTCAGCGGTGACCTCTTACATCAAGGCCCTGGTCGTCCGGGAGGCCGGCACGGCCCCCGCGGTCGAGGAGCTGCGCCTGCCCGAGATCGGCCCCGGCCAGGTCCGCATCCGCATCCGCGCGGCCGGCGTCTGCCACTCCGACCTGTCCATGGTCAACGGCACGCTGAGCCCGCCGCATCCGCTGGTCCTCGGGCACGAAGCGGCGGGCGAGGTGGTGGAGGCCGGCGCCGGCGTGAC
Source organism: Actinoplanes sp. CA-051413 (assembly GCF_050955795.1). Taxonomy (NCBI): domain Bacteria; kingdom Bacillati; phylum Actinomycetota; class Actinomycetes; order Micromonosporales; family Micromonosporaceae; genus Actinoplanes; species Actinoplanes sp. CA-051413. The sequence goes on along the minus strand of NZ_CP192100.1, from coordinate 8,997,430 downwards.
CCGGGTACGCGCGGGAAGTCACGTGGCGCTGAACTGGTCACCGCCCTGCCGCGAATGCTGGTTCTGCACACACGGCGAGCCGTGGCTGTGCTCGACGGCGAACGTGGCGGCGCTGGAGAACGGCAGCACGCTGGACGGCGCGCCGGTGCACGTGACGCTGGGGCTGGGCGCCTTCGCCGAGCAGGTCGTGGTGCCGGAGCGGGCCGTCATCCCCGTACCGGATGAACTGGCCTGGGAAAGCGCGGCCCTGCTGGGCTGCGCGGTGCTGACCGGCACCGGAGCGGTGCGCAACACCGCGCGGGTCGCCGAGGGTGACTCGGTCGTGGTGATCGGCCTCGGCGGGGTGGGTCTGTCGGTGGTCGCGGCGGCCCGGGCCGCCGGCGCCGCGACGGTCATCGCGGTGGACGTGTCGGAGGCCAAGAAGGCGCTCGCGGAAGCCGCGGGGGCGACCGACTTCGTGGTCTCGTCGGAGAATCTGTCCAAGGACATCCGGTCGCGCACGGATCGGCTGGGCGCGGACCACGCCTTCGAATGCGTGGGCCGGGCGGCGACCATCCGGGCGGCGTGGCGGGCGACCCGCCGCGGCGGCCAGGTGACAGTGGTGGGCATGGGCCGCGCGGACGACATGGTGGAGCTGAGCGCGCTGGACATCTTCTCCAGCGCCCGCACGCTGCGGGCCTCGGTCTACGGCTCGTCGGACCCGGACGTCGAGGTGCCGGCGCTGGCGCAGGACGTGCTCTCGGGTGCGCTGAAGCTCGACCACCTGATCACCGACCGCATCCCGCTCTCCGGCGTCCCGGCGGCCTTCGAGCGGATGGCCCGTGGCGAGGGGGCCCGTTCGGTCGTGGTCTTCTAGGACGGGTTGTAGGGCAGCGAGTCGCGGATCCGGCTGATGGTGGCCAGGGCCGCGGCGTTGCCGTCGGTGCCGGCCAGCAGCCGGTCCAGGCAGTCGCTGTACGGCCTGGTCGCCGTCGCGCCGGTGAGCAGCGAGTCGGTCGCGGTCGACTCCAGGAAGAGCACCTCGGCGCTGTCGTCGGCGAACCGCAGGAGCTCGAAGTATCCGCCGAGACCGGCGTGCGCGCCGTCGTCGGCCGGCTTGACCACCAGCGTGATCGTCTCGAGCTCGCCCAGGTGGAGCAGGTCGTCCAGCTGCGTCCGCAGGACGTCGACGCCGCCGACCGGCCGGCGCAGGACGAACTCGTCCAGCACCACGGTCAGCCTCGGCGGCTCTGCCCCGCACATCCGGTCGAGCAGGTCGTGCTGCCGTCCCAGGCGCACCTCGACGCGGGCCAGAGCGGCAGGATCCTCAGGCGCCCGCCCGGTGATCGCAGTGGTCGCGGCCAGCGCGTACGCCGGGGTCTGCAGGATGCCCGGCACGACCAGCGGCTGGCACACGCCGAGCTGCGCGGCCCGGGCCTCGTGGTCGAGGAAGCGCGGGTATTCGATGGTGAACTGGTGGAGCGCCCACCAGTCGCTGTCCCGATCCCGGTGATCAGACGACAGCCGCAGTGAATCTCGCAGCTCGCTCAGCGGGGCCAGAAGCCGATCGCGGGCGAGTGCCGGTCCGGTGGGTTGTGACATGACGAGCCTCTTCCACTGGTGAGGTCCGACTACGCCGTCGTCCTGAGCTGATTGGGGAGTCGCTTCCTCCTCGATCTCTCGGTGCGTCACCGACCGGTCTCTCGGTGTGTCCCCACGATAAACGACGGGACCGAATCGGCGCCCTCATCGTTCGACCCAGACTCTAACCGGGCGATGATCCGGCGCGGCCCGGCCCGGGTGCATTTTGCAGATAGCGCTTAGCTGTTAGAAATTTGTGATCAGACCGTTGCTGACCGGAAATTTCTGCGGACAATCGGAGGCAGGATCGAGGTAAGGGGACCGAGATGTCGATCGACCGCACTTCCCCGAGCGCCCCTCGATGCGGCTGGGCCGTCTACTACGCCGACCGCCGCATCGTCGTCACCAGCTGGTACGTCGAGACGCAGCACCAGCGTTACCGCATTCCCGACCTGGAGGACGTCGCCGTCGTGCTCGACCCCCGGCGCGGCTTGCGCTGGCGGGAGATCCGCGCCCTGCACCACGGCACGGAGGTGGTCCTCTACGGCACCGGCGACCGGGCCCAGTTCGAACGGGTCCGCCGCGCGCTGATCCGGGCCCTCGAGATCAACCGCTCCCCGTTCCCGTGACCCGCTCAGACCTTCAGGCGCCGGCGGGCCCGGCCGATCTCGTCGGTGGCGTGCTTGCCGGACAGCCCCGACGAGAGCAGGTCGTCCATGATCTTGCGGAAGGTCTCCGTCTTGGTCTTGTCGGTCAGCAGGAAATCGTCCGCCGGCGTCTCGATGAAGACCACGTCGTCATCCTGGCGGCCGGCGAACTCCAGCAACTCGAAGGTGCCACCCAGGCCACCATGGGCGCCGAGGTCAAGCGGAACCACAGTGAGATGCACCGTCGGACGCTTGGAGACGGCCAGCAGATGATCGAGCTGAGCGGCCATCACCTCGGCCCCACCGACCGGGCGCAGCAGCACGGCCTCATCCACGGCCATGTTGAGCACCGGGGGACGGCTGCTGTCGAGCCGGTCGAACAGGGTCTCCTGACGCTTGCGGCGAACCTCGGTCAGGTTCATCCCCGTCGAGTCGGCGACGGCCTCCTTGATCACCGGCGAACTGAGTGCCTTGGCGTACTCGGGGGTCTGCAGGAGGCCGGGGATGAACAGGGCGAAGTAGCCGTACAGGCCGGAGGCCTCACTCTCGAAGGCGACGAAGTCCTTGAACTCCTGCGACAGCTTCTCCTCACGCCACCACCGGCGCTCCCGGGAGATCTCGGAGAGGTCCATCAGCCGCTCGACCTCGGCCGCATCCTGGACGTCGTAGAACTCCAGGAGGGCCTTGACCTCGATCGGCTGGATCGTGACGACGCCGTTCTCGATGCGGTTGAGCTTGCTCTGCGACCACCGCATCTTCCGGGCGACAGCGGAAGCGGTGTGCCCCTGTGCCTCCCGCCGCTCACGCAGATAGGTGTGCAACCGCAGGCGCGCGATGGCTGGGCCGACCGGCTCGGTCATGATCAACTCCGGTGACGTCGGCAATCGTGGATCTCCTTTACCTTAGTGCAATTTGCAACTGGATGTTTGCACCGGCATGGTCTAGCATCCAGTTTTGCTCGCGTTAGTTCCGGGTCAGACGCGGACAAAAACGTAAAATCAGACTTATCAGCCTGGGGTGCTTCGACCGCCGGGCGCTCTTATACAGCTGGAGGCCGGATGAACACGCCCGACGAGGTCCATCAGTGGCGCAAGAGCAAGCGCAGCTCGAGCGGTAACTGTGTCGAGGTGAGTGCCGGGCCGCAGGCGATTCTGCTCCGGGATTCGAAGAATCCGCAGGGGGCTGTGCTCTCGTTCAGCCGGGAGACTTTTCAGGACTTTTTGCGTGGGGTGCGGGGCGAGGAGTTCGACCTGAGCTGAGGTGAGCGGGGGCCCGCGCCGATGAGTTCTGGCGGCGCGGGACGTGACAGCAAGCGGCCAGCAGGCTGCTCGCCCTGCCGGTGCCGACCATCGCCGCGATCAACGGGCCGGTGTCGGCCGGTCCGAGCGGGGGCCCGGCTCGGGCGTTTGGCCGGAACGTGCTGTGGCCGCGCTGCTGGAGGTCGAGCATCTGGCCGAGGCCCGCCCTGGGCGCAGCCGCCACCGCGACCATCGCCGGCTTGCGGCTCCTGCCGGCGACGCCGCGCGAAGTCCTCGAGCGCGTTCGCCGGCCGACAGGGGCCTGCTCGCGATGGTCGAGGCCGTGCAGCATCGTGTCGCCGCTTGACCTTTCCCCTGCCAGCTGTGCCGGGGAAGCTGCTAGCCCACCACGACCGGCTCCCGAGGATGGCGACCGGGCGCCGGTCGGTGTGGGTATGCCGCGAAGCGGCGTTGGGATGCCGGGTCGTTGTAAGGATTGCCGGCCGAGGCGTCGCTGAGTGTGATTACCACTCGGATGTCGGATGGTCGGCCAGATTCCGCTGAGTCTGGGTGCCGTCGAGCCTGGGTGCCGCTGGGACCGCTGGCCGTGGGGCCGCTGGCCTGGTGTCGTCGGGCGGGGTTGCGTCGGGCCTGGGTGCTGTCCCAGGGATGCGCCGAGCGGGAATCCATCGGGATGTGCCGAGCGTGGGGCCGAATCGGGGTCGGGAATGACGAACGGCCCCAACCCGGTGATGGGCGGGACCGCGTGCCGGGGGCGGCGGGTGGTCATTCCGCGTTGCTGTTCTCGTTTCTGCGCAGGGACTCGTTGACCCGGAGCGCTTCTTCGAGCTGGTCCTGCAGGATGATGATCCGGCACGCCGCCTCCAGGGCCGTGCCTTCGTCCACCATCTCTTTGGCGCGGGCCGCCAGCCTCAGCTGGTAGCGGGAGTAGCGCCGGTGTCCGCCAGGGGAGCGGAACGGGTCGATCAGCTTCGCGTCGCCGAGCCTCCGCAGGAAGTCCTGGGATACGCCGACGATTTCCGCGGCTCGGCCCATCGTGTAGGCCGGGTAGTCCTCGTCACCGAACATGTCGTCGGGTTGGGCCATGTCACCTCCATGTCGAGGGCCCCGGCGCTGATCGCGCCGGGGCCCAGGGTTATCGGGTTTTAGAACACCATCTGCCGACAGTCGCGTCGGTTTGTCTAATCCGCACCAGCCGTGTGTAACGGTTTCGGGTGCGAGGATCGCGTAAGCGTGACCGGAGACCACCTCTCGTTCGATGGAAACTGCGGTGTCCACTCGACCCGGTAGAGCGGTCGGAGCGGGCGATCCAACGGTGCGTGAACCCTCCCTTTCCTCTGCGTTCCACTTGCTCTGACGTGATGCGTACTGCGCACTTCCCCGCCGGTGGTGGAGCCCCACGCAAACTTCTTGGCCCTGCCACGTGCGGCGGATCCGCAGACCCCGCCGCTTAGGCGTGGGTACTGCTTACTTCCTGGTGCTACGCCCGTCGTGACCTCACGGCCGGGCGGGTACGTCCGCGTCTTGACGTTCTCGTTTCGACAACCAATACGTTAGCCCCCATCGCTCAGGAAATCTAGTTGTTCACGGACAGATTTTCTCGCGTGTCGCCCGGCCCTCCGGTGGCGGGAGGCCGCGGTAGGCAGGGACGGGGAACGGGACGACGGGTGAGGAGCCGCCGGGAGACCGCAGGAGGTGCGCGCCAGGCTGCGGAAACCGCAGGGAGGCTGCGGGTGGCGCGGGTGGCGCGGGTGGCGCGGGTGGCGCGGGTGGCGCGGGTGGCGCGGGTGGCGCGGGAGGCGGTGGCGGCCCGGGAGGTGGGGCAGCGGAGGCCCGAGAGGCGCGGCAAGCGGCGGCAGGCGCCGAAGGTGCGGGAGGCGCGCGGGACGGGAGGTGCCAGGTGCCGGAGGCGCAGGGGAGGTCGCTGGAGGTGCGGGAGGCGCCAGGGAGAGCTGGCGGCAACGCCACGGGAAGGCCCACTGGAAGTCGACGAAGGAGCGGGAGTAGGCGGGGTTCGACGAACGGGACGTCCGGGCAGCAGGGGTGGCCCGGGGAGGGCAAGAGGTCAGCGGGGAAGCCTGCGGGAAGCCGGAGGGCAGTCACGAGCGCCGGTCATGGGATGACGCTCAGGGATGGCAGCCAGCGCGAGCGACCGAGGGCCGACCGTCAGGGTGTCAGTAGGCCGGCGGTCGTGGGTGGCGTCGATAGACCAAGCTCAGGCAGCAGAGGTGAGCAGCGCCGTCACTGCTCGGGTCAGGACGAGTCGGGCCGCGTCCGGCTCCAGGCCCATTGCGTCCCGCAGCGTGCCCCAAGTCGGCCACATGCTCGTCGCCGTCAGGGCTGCCAGTAGCGTCTCGTCGCCGTCGATTTCTCGGGCGAACAGAATCTTCAGCTCGGTCCGGACCCGATCCGTATGGCTGCGCCGGTAGCTCTGCAGCGCCGGCGAGAACGGTTCCTTCAGCGCCGATGCCTTCGCCGCCGGGGCGATGTGTTCCAGGAGCCGGGCCCGCTGCTGGCAGTACGCCTCGATGCGCGCCGCCAGCGGCAGATCGGTCGGCACCGCCTGGTGCGCCTCGTCTCGCTGCTCCAGAATTCTCTCGCCGCTGGCCGCGAACAGAGCCTCCATGTCCGCGAAGTGGCTCCACAGTGCACGCAGCGAAACTCCGGCCTGCTTGGCGATGCGGTCCGCGGTCGGGCGCAGGTCTCCCTCGAGGATCAGCGCCACGTGGGCCTCCACGATGGCGTTGCGGGTGCGTTCCGAGCGGGCCGTGCGGCCGTCGATGCGCTGGGGTGGGCGGGGTGAGGCGGCCGGCATCAGGCGCTCCGATAGCGGTTGAGTTCGCGGCGCGCCAGCGAGCGCTTGTGCACCTCGTCGGGGCCGTCCGCGAGTCGCAGGGTGCGGGACTGCGCCCACAGGCGGGCCAGCGGGGTGTCCTGGCCGACGCCCGCGGCGCCGTGGGCCTGGATGGCCTTGTCGATGATCCATTCGGTGGTGCCGGGCACGATGATTTTGATGGCCTGGATCTCGGTGTGCGCGCCCTTGTTGCCGACCGTGTCCATCAGCCAGGCCGCTTTGAGGACCAGCAGCCGGGCCTGCTCGATGCGGACCCGGGATTCCGCGATCCATTCCTGTACGACCCCCTGCTCGGCCAGGGGCTTGCCGAACGGGGTGCGGGTCAGCGCGCGCCGGCACATCAGCTCCAGGGCGCGTTCGGCCATGCCGATCAGGCGCATGCAGTGGTGGATCCGGCCGGGGCCCAGCCGGGCCTGGGAGATGGCGAATCCGGAGCCTTCCTCGCCGATCAGGTTCTCGGCCGGCACTCGGACATCCTCGAGAACCATCTCGGCGTGGCCGCCGTGGTCGCCGTCGTCGTAGCCGAAGACCGTCATGCCGCGCTGCACGGTCAGGCCCGGTGTGTCCCGGGGGACCAGGATCATGCTCTGCTGCACGTGCCGGGCGGCCTCGGGGTCGGTCTTGCCCATCACGATGAAGATCTGGCAGTTCGGGTTCATCGCGCCGGAGATGTAGAACTTGCGGCCGTTGATCACGTAGTCGTCGCCGTCGCGGGTGATCCGGGTGCCGATGTTCGTCGCGTCCGAGGATGCGACCTGGGGCTCGGTCATCGCGAAGGCCGACCGGATGGCTCCTTCGAGCAACGGGCGCAGCCAGCGTTCCTGCTGGGCCGGGCTGCCGAACTGGGCCAGCACCTCCATGTTGCCGGTGTCCGGGGCGGCGCAGTTGAGCGCGGGCGGGGCGATCGCCGGGCTGCGGCCGGTGAGCTCGGCCAGCGGCGCGTACTGCAGGTTGGTCAGGCCGGCGCCGTGCTCGCCGGGCAGGAAGAGGTTCCACAGGCCGGCCTCGCGGGCCTTGGCCTGCAGCCGGGCGATGACCGGCGGCGGGGACCAGTCGCCGGCGTACTCCTCGTCGAAGGTGGCCTCGGCGGGGTAGACGTACTCGTCGAGGAAGGCGAGCAGGCGCTTGCGGTAGTCCTCGGTGCGGGCATCGAACGCGAAGTCCATCAGTTTTCCTCCAGCGTTCCGTCGAGCGACTCATGACCTTGGGCGACCAGTGGCGCCACGAGCGCGCCGACCGTGTCGAAACCCTCGCCCACCGTCTGGCCCTGAACGTAGCGGTAGTGCACGCCCTCGAGGATGACGGCGAGCTTGAACGCGGCAAAGCCCACATACCAGTGCAGGTCGGAAACGTCCCGGCCGGAGCGTTTGGCATAGTGGTCGGCCATCTCGGCGAGGCTCGGATGCCCGGGTACGGAGATCGACGAGCGGCCACCGAGAAGCAGTGGACGGCCCGCGTAGACCAGCATCAGAGCCACGTCGCTGAGTGGATCACCGAGCGTGGACATCTCCCAGTCCAGCACCGCGTTGATCTCCATTCGCGGGCCGATCAGCACGTTGTCGAGCCGGTAGTCGCCGTGCACCACCGCGCCGGCGCCGTCCGGGATGTCCGCGGCCAGCCGGGCGTGCAGCTCCTCGATGCCCGGCACGTCGCGGCTGCGGGACGCGTCGAGCTGCTTCTTCCACCGGCGGACCTGGCGCTCGTTGAAGCCCTCGGGGCGGCCGAAGTCGGCCAGCCCGATCCCGGCCGGGTCCAGGGCGTGCAGGTCGGCGAGCGTGTCCACCAGCGAGAGCACCAGCGTGTGCATCGCGGCCGGGCCCATCGCCTCGAGCGCGTCGACGTCGCGGTAGATCGTGCCGTCGACGTGCTCCATCAGGTAGAACGGCGCGCCGATGACGTCCACGTCGGCGCAGAGCAGCACGGGGCGGGGCGCCGGGAAACCGGCCGCCGACAACGCCTTCAGCACGCGGTGCTCGCGGACCATGTCGTGCGCGGTCGGCAGTACGTGCCCCAGCGGCGGACGGCGCAGCACCCAGCGTTCGGTCCCGTCGGTGACCGCGTACGTGAGGTTGGACCGCCCGCCGGCGAACATCGTGGCGGTCAGCGGGCCGGAGCCGAGGTGGGCCCGGAGCCGGTCCAGGTCGAGTCCGCGGGGGCCGGTCATGCGGTGGCCGCCGTGTCGAAGCTGCGCTGGATCTTGTTCATCCCGCCCAGCCAGCGGTCGGTGTCGGTGGCCCGGCGCTGGTAGTACTCGGCGACCTCAGGGTGGGGCAGCACCAGGAAGCTGTCGCCTTCGAGAGCCTTGGCCACCACGGCAGCCACCTCGGCCGGGTCCATGGCGGTCGCGGCAAGCTGGGCCCGGCTGGCACTGTCCGAGCCGCTGCCGAGCATGTCGGTGCGGACGCCCTGCGGGCAGAGCGCCTGGACGGTGATGCCGCGGTGGGCGTACGTGGCGCGCAGCCACTCGGCGAAGCCCAGCGCGGCGTGCTTGGTGACCGAGTACGGCGCACTGCCGAGCAGAGTCAGCAGCCCTGCCGCGGAGACGGTGAAGAGCAGCCGCCCGCCACCGTTCTCCAGCCAGCGGGGTAGCACCGCGCGGGCCACGTACACGTGGGACATGACGTTGATCTGCCAGGCTTTCTGCCAGGCGTCGTCGGGCGCCTCGGCCGACCCGGCGGTCAGGATGCCGGCGTTGGCGCAGAACAGGTCCACGCCACCGAGCTCGGCCCACGCCGTGTCGACGAGCCGGCGCACGTCGTCCTCGCTGCCCGCGTCGCCCGGGACGGCCACGCCACCGATCTCGGCCGCCACGGCCTCGGCGGCGGCCGGGTCCAGGTCGTTCACGATCACCCGGGCGCCGTCGGCCGCGAACCGGCGGGCCAGAGCCGCACCGATGCCGCTGCCGGCGCCGGTGACCACCACGCGTCGCAGGCTCACTGGACCGCGCCCGTCAGCGTGACGCCGCCGTCGATGACCACGGTCTGGCCGGTGATCCAGGCGGCGTCGGCCGAGCAGAGGAACGCGACCGTGCCGGCCACGTCCTCGGGCACGCCGAGCCGGCCCAGCGGGTACGTGGCCGCGACCTGCTCCTCGCGACCCTCGTACAGGGCGGTGGCGAAGCGGGTCTTGATGACGGCCGGGGCGACCGCGTTGACCCGGATCTTCGGGGCCAGCTCCACGGCCAGCTCCTCGGTGAGGTGGATCAGCGCGGCCTTGGTCACACCGTAGAAGGCGATGCCCGGGGCCGGGCGTACGCCGGAGACGGACGAGATGTTGACGATCGAGCCGCCCTGCTCGGCGAGCCCGCCCCGCAGCGCCTCCTGCACCCAGCCGAGCGTGCCGAGCACGTTGACGTCGATCATCTTGCGGGCCGCCCCCAGGTCGAGCGAGCTCAGCGGCCCGTACGCCGGGTTGATGCCGATGTTGTTGACCAGCACGGTGACCGGCCCGAACGCGCCCAGCACGGTGTCGATGACAGCGGCCCGGTGGTCGGCGTCGTCGCCCTTGCCGGCGACGCCGATCGCGACGTCCGGCCCGCCGAGGTCCTTGGCCGCGTTCTCCAGGGCGCCGGCGTCGCGGCCGGTGATGCACACCTTGGCGCCCTCGGCGACGAAGCGCTGGGCGATGGCGAACCCGATTCCACGGCTGGCCCCGGTCACGACGGCCACGGCGCCGTTGAGCTTCGTCATCCGGTCAGAACCTCCTACTAATGAGTAACTTTCTCGCCGCCAACCCTGCACGGGTCGGCGGCGAGTCGCAACCGCTTCGCCACAGGCAGGCTATGAGGCCGCCGGGATGCCGTTCGCGGGCGGGGCGGCCGGCGGTGTCGTGTACGGCGCCACTGGGCCCTCCGCATCGTCCGTCTCCAACGGCTCGCCGAAGTAGGTCTGCTTGCCGCCCTCGACCTTCGAGAGCCGCATGCCGCCGTACCCGGAATGGTCGTCGGCCGAGAAGCGCAGCGGCGCGAGGCCCGGTCCCTGGAAGCCGTTCTTCTCGATCGCCGAGATCAGCCCCTCGCGGGTCAGGTCCTTGCCCGCGGCCTGCAGGCTCTGCACGAAGAGGTAGCCGACGGACATGCCGTAGACGATGTTGTTGTCGAACTCGGCGTTGCCGTTGTGGGCCGCGTTGACCTTCTTGTAGAGCTGGATCCACGGGTTGGCTTCGTCGTTGCTCAGCGGCAGGTAGTTGTCCGAGATCAGGCCCTCGGTCAGCGGTGCCGCCGCGCCCAGCTGCTTGCTCAGGGTGCCGAGGTCGGCGCCGACCTGGGAGACCACGAACTGCGGCTTGAAGGCGATCTTGGCCGCGGTGCCGAGGCTGAGGGCGGTGAAGCCGGGCACGGTGGCCAGCATGACGACCTGGCAGCCGGCCTGCTTGAGCGCGCCCATCTGCGGGCCGACGTTCGGGTTGCTGGTCACGTACGACTGCTTGGCGGCCACCGGGCCGAGGATCTTCTCGATGCCGGCCAGCGCGTCCCGGCCGAAGTCGTCGTCCTGGCCCAGGAAGCAGACCTTCTTGCCGGCCTGGGTCGCCTTGACGTGGGTGGCCAGGATCTTGCCCTCGACGGTGTAGTCGACGTTGAAGCCGAAGGTGCCCGGATACTTGTCGGGCTGGTCCCAGCTGCGGCTGCCGGAGGCCACGAACAGGTCGGGGACCCGGTTGGTCTTGAGGAAGTCCAGCACGCCGGTGTGCGTGGGGGTGCCCAGCCCGTTCAGGATCGCGAAGACCTTGTCCTGCAGCACCAGCTCGCGGACCACCTGCTGGGTCGTCGCCGGGTTGTAGGTGTCGTCCATGATCTTGTAAGTGATCTTGCGGCCGTGCACGCCGCCGCTCGCGTTCACGTAGTCGAAGTAGGCCTTGGTGGCCGGAGCGATCTTGGAATAGCCGGCCGCGGCCGGGCCGGTCAGCGGCATGTGCGTGCCGACCAGGATCTCGGTGGCGGTCACGCCGGGAACGCTGCCGCCCCCGCTGCTGCCTCCGCCCCCGTCGTCACTGCTGCAACCGGCGGCGGCGGCGACCAGGGCCGTCACGGCGAGCGCGGACCATATACGTCTCATGCCTTTCTCCTTCTGAATCGTAGTGAGGCGATACCGCCGGGTGCGGCGAGCATGACGACGATCAACGTGACGCCGAACAGCGCCAGCGGCAGGTTTCCCTCCAGCCGCTGGGCGACCGCGGGCGACACGTCGATCAGTTCGGTGAGCGAGTGGGTGAGGGCGGGCAGGGCCACCAGCAGGACCGCGCCCCAGACCGCGCCGGCCAGGCTGCCCAGGCCGCCGATCACGATGGCCATCACCAGGAACAGCGACAGCGAGATCGGGAAGGCGCCGGGGGAGACGCTCTGGGCGAGCACCGCGAACAGCGCGCCGCCGAGGCCGGCGCAGGCCGCGCTGACCACAAAAGCCAGGACCTGGGTACGGGCGACGTTCACTCCGGCGATGCGGGCGGCGGCCTCGTCATCGCGTACGGCCCGCAGCGCCCGGCCGAACCGCCCTCGGACCAGTGTCGCGAGCAGGAACACGGTGAGCAGCGCGCCGGCCCAGGCCAGCCACGCCTGCCAGCGCTCGTACGGGAACGTCGCGCCCAGCGCCAGCGGCGGCGGATCGACGTACACGGACAGGCCCTGGTCGCTGTTGAAGGTCTTGTCGAAGGTGCTGGCGATCGCCGGCACCACCACGGCCACCGCGAGCGTGAGCCCGGCCAGGTAGGGCCCGCGCAACCGGGCCGCGGCCAGCCCGACGATGCCGCCGGCCACCGTGGCCACGGCGATCCCGGCCAGTACGGCGATCAGCAGCGTCCACTGACCCCGGCCGGCCAGCTTCTCCTGGACCATCGCCACCGTGTAGGCACCGGTGGCCATCAGCGCGCCGTGCCCGAGCGAGAGCTGCCCGTTGAGCCCGGTGAGGACGGTCAGCCCGGCCGTGACGCACAGGTAAGCGCCGACGGTCGCGAGCTGATAGTTGCGGAACGGCGGCAGCACATAGCTCAGCGCCAGGATCAGCACGGCCGCGGCCACCGTCCACAACAGATGGCGATGCTTGCGGGGCACGGTGCGGATGCGGGTGGTCGCGTCCACCTTCGGAGCCAGCGTGACGCTCATACGGCTCTCGCCGCCGATCGGGAGAACAGCCCGCCGGGCCGGCCCAGCAGCACCACGACCAGCAGAATCAGCACGGCGATCGGGGCCACGGTGGCGCCCAGGTAGCCGCTGACGTAGGAGAGCAGCAGCCCGACGATCAGCCCTCCGGCCACCGCGCCGATCGTGCTGTCGAGGCCGCCGACCACCGCCGCGGTGAAGGACGACACGAAGACGATGTCCATGGCGTTCGGGTGCAGGCCCAGCTCGGTCGGCAGCACCAGCATGCCGGCCAGCGAACCGACCGCGGCGGCCAGCGCCCAGCCCAGCGTCAGCATCCCGCCGACGTTCACCCCGAGCAGCCGGGACACGTCGGGTGCGAACGCCGAGGCGCGCATCCGCAGGCCCACGGACGTACGGGTGAACAGCAATGCCAGCAGGGCCACCACGACGAGGACGGCGCCGAAGACGAACAGGTCGAAGCGTGACAGCAGCGCGATCCCGCCCACGGTGAAGGCCTCGCGGCTGAACGGCGCCTCGGCGGGCCGGAACTCGTTGCCGTAGATCATGCCGAGCACACCCTGGATGACCAGCACCAGGCCGAGCGCCACGACCACCCCGTTGAGGTGCGAGGAGTGGTCGACGAAGCGCATCACCACCCGCTCGGTCGCGGCCCCCAGCAGCAGCCCGCCGAGCACCGCCACGACGAACCCGAGCCAGTACGAGCCGGTCGCCGCCGACACCGAATAGCCGACGTACGCCGTCGCGACCGCCATCGCGCCCTGGGCGAAGTTGACGATCCGGGTGGCTCGCCAGATCAGGACCAGGGCCAGGGCGAACGCGGCGTACACCGCACCCCGGCTCAGGCCGTCGAACGTGAGGAACACGAACCGGTCCATCGCCCTCCTGTCTTGATCAGAAACCGAGGTATGCGTGCCGCATGTCCTCGTCGTCGCGCAGGGTGGCGGCGTCCGCGTTGGCGACGACCCGGCCCAGCGACATCACGATTCCCGTGTCGGCGACCGACAGGGCACTGCGCACGTTCTGCTCGACGAGCAGCACGGTCAGCCCGGTGCGGTCCCGCAGGGTGCGCAGCAGGACCATGATCTGGGCGGTCACCTTGGGCGCCAGCCCCAGCGACGGCTCGTCCAGCAACAGCAGGCGCGGCCGGCCGACCAGGGCCCGGCCGAGCGCGAGCATCTGCCGCTCCCCGCCGGAGAGCTGGTGGCCGGGGAAGCGGCGGCGCCGGGCGAGCGGCTCGAACAGCTCGTACACCTCGTCCAGGGCGCGCTTGGCGTCCGCCCGGTCGCGGCGCCACAGGCCGCCGAGCCGCAGGTTTTCGTCCACGGTCAGCTCGGTGACCACGCCGCGGCCCTCGGGCACGTGGGCCACGCCCCGGCGCACCATCTGCTCGACCTTCACCCCGCGCAGGTCCTGCCCGTCGAGCACGACCCGGCCGGTGGCCGGCCGGAGCAGACCCGAGAGGGTACGCAGCAGCGTCGTCTTGCCGGCACCGTTGGCCCCGAGGACGGCGGTGATGGAACCCGCGGCCACCGTCAGGTCCACATTGTGCAGAACCGGCGCGGCGCCGTACCCGACGGTGAGCTGCTCCGCCTCCAGCAGCGCGGTCACGCTGTGCCTCCTGCGGCATGCCCTCGTGGCCCTTGCTTCGCTGCGGTGCAGTCGGTCATGCCGCAGCCCCGAGGTAGGCGTCCACGACGGCCTCGTCGGTGCGGATCTCGGCCGGGGTCCCGTGCGCGACCGGCTTGCCGAAGTCCAGCACCAGGATCTCGTCGCAGACCGCCATCACCAGGTCCATGTGGTGCTCGACCAGCAGCACCGCGCAGGACAGGCCGGTGATCAGCTCACCCAGCTCGGCGATCTCGTCGGCGCCGAGTCCGCCGGCCGGCTCGTCCAGCAGCAGCAGGCGGGGCTGGGCGACGAGGGCGCGGGCCAGAGCGACACGCTTGCGGACCGCGTACGGCAGGCCGCCGGGGAGTGCGTGCGCCTGCGGGGCGACACCGCAGCGCTCGAGCGCTTCCCACGCGCTTTCGGGTCTCTGGCCCGCGTGTTCGGCGCCGACCATGACGTTCTCGAGGACCGTCAGGCCGGCGAAGAGGCCGACACCCTGCAGCGTGCGGGCGATGCCGAGCCGCGCCAGCCGGTGCGGGCGGGGCCGCAGCGGGCGGCCGTCGAGCGAGATGGTGCCGGCGGTCGGGGCGACAAAACCGCAGACCACGTTGAAGAGGGTGGTCTTGCCCGCGCCGTTGGGGCCGATGACGCCGACCGTACGGCCGGGTGGCACCCGCAGGGAGACGTCATCGAGAGCGACCAGGCCGCCGAACCGGACGCCGATCCGGTGCAGGGAGAGGCCTTGGGAATCGGGATCGGTGGCGGGCGCGGGTCGGGTCATCGTCACCTCGGCACTGAGGTTCGCCGCACCGTCCTGGATGGAGGATCATGCGGTCGGCAGTTATTACACTTGGAGTGTAAGTTCTTGAGACGCCATGTCAATGCCCTGGAAACATTACCGAAAGTCGATGGGTCGGCGACGATCCGTGGCCGGTCTGTGACTAAGCCACGTTGATCGGGCGGAACTGGACGCTGACCCGGGGACCCACCGGCTTCGCCGTCTTCGGGATGGCGTGCTCCCAGGTGCGCTGGCACGAGCCGCCCATCACGATCAGGTCGCCGTGGCCCAGCGGGAAACGCAGCGACTCCGCGCCACCCGCGCGGGGACGCAGCATCAGGTTGCGCGGGGAGCCGAATGACACGATCGCGACCATCGTGTCCTCGCGCGAGGAGCGGCCCAAAGTGTCGCCATGCCAGGCGACGCTGTCGCGGCCGTCGCGGTAGAGGCACATGCCCGCTGTCACGAAACCCTCGCCCAGCTCCGGCTCGTAGTGCGCGGAGAGCTGGTCGCGGGCCTGGGTCAGCAGTGGGTGCGGGAGAGTCTCGCCGCGGCCGTACCAGCGCAGGAGGCGGGGGACGTCGACCACGCCGTCGTACATCGGGCGGCGCTCGGCGCGCCAGTCGACCTCGGCCAGCAGAGTCTCGAAGACGGCGTCGGAGGCCTGCACCCAGCCGGGGAACACGTCGACCCAGGCGCCGGCGGTCAGCTCGTGCCGGACCAGGCGGCCGGGCAGGGGGCCCAGGGAGGCGGACGGGCCGGCCATGAGGTCGAGCATCGACGGCTGGTAAGCGCTCACGCCGCCACTCTACAGCGAGTTCGTACGTGCGTACTAAATCGCTTCCGGAGGGTGGGTGGCGCTGCCAGGCTGCGCGCCATGCCCACCTTCACAGCGCCGGACGGCATCAGGCTCGCGTACCGCACGGCCGGGGAGGGTGATCTGCTCGTCTGCCTGCCGGGACCGATGGCGGACGCCGCGTACCTCGGTGATCTCGGTGGCCTGGACCGGCACCGCCGGCTGGTGCTGCTCGATCTGCGGGGCACCGGCGAGTCCGCGACCCCGGCGGACGCCGGGTCGTACCGCTGCGACCGTCAGGTCGGCGACGTCGAAGCCCTGCGCGACCACCTCGGCCTGAGCAGGATGGACCTGCTCGGCCACTCCGGCGGCACCAATCTGGCAGTGCAGTACGCGGCCCGCCACCCGGACGCGGTCAGCAAGCTGGTCCTGATCACTCCGAGCCTCATCGGCGTCGGCATCCCGGTGTCCGCCGAGCTGCGCCGCGCGACCGCCCAGCTCCGCAAGGACGAACCGTGGTACCCGGCCGCCGCCGTGGCCCTGGCCGCGATCGGGTCGGGCCAGGCCACGGACGCCGACTGGGAAGCCCTCACCCCGCTGCGGTACGGCCGCTGGGACGCGGCGGCGCAGCAGCACTACGCGGAGTCGAGCAAGCGGATGAACCTGGCTGTCGTCGAGGCTTTCGCGGCGGACGGGGCGTTCACGCCGGAGGCGACCCGGGCCGCCCTGGCGACCTTCGCGGCACCGGTGCTGCTGCTGGCCGGCGAGGTCGACCTGAACAGCCCGCCGCCCGCGGTCGCCGACCACGCCGCGCTCTTCCCGGACGCCACCCTGGCCGTGCAGCCGGGAGCGGGCCACCAGCCGTGGCTCGACGACCCCGAGCGGTTCGTGGAGCTCGTCACGGCGTTTCTAGGGCCACCCTCATGAGGAGGTCGGCCCAAGCGGCTGCTCGCCGGTCAGTGGCTGTCCGTCACCCGGCGCAGGCTCCTTGAGCTCGATGAAGATGGTCCGGCACTCGGTGTCGCCGATGTTCGCCCCGGAATGCTCCTGAGCGGCGAGCCAGCGCACCTCGCCCGCCTCCAGCTCGACCTGCACCTCGCGTCCGCCGGAGGACAGCGCACGCCGGAAGCCGCTCAACGTCACCATGACGCTGTCCGGGTGCCGGTGCGGGGTGGTGCGGTCACCGGGCCGGTCGGCGTAGGCGAGGACGCGAACGCGATCGTTCTCCATCACCACGCGGTAGAGGTCGGGATCGGTGACGACTGGGTCGTGGCTCATGGCACACCTCGCGAGTAGGTCCAGCTTCGTGGGACGACGGTACCATCAAGGCATGCCAGTACCATATGAGTCGACCGGACGATCACGGCAGAAGCTCCGGACCCGGGAAGCGCTGATGAATGCCGCCCGTGAGCTGCTGCGGGGCGGTGCTCCGGAGCCGACCGTGGAGGAGGTCGCCGAGGCCGCCGGCATCTCGCGGACGACGGCGTACCGCTATTTCCCCAATCAGCGGAGCCTGGTGCTGGCCGCCCATCCGGAAACCATGCAGGACTCACTGCTGCCCGCGGACGCCCCGCAAGATCCCGTCGCCCGGCTCGACCTGACGATGGCCGAGTTCGCTCGCATCGTCCTCGAATGGGAGCCGCAGCTCCGCGCGGCCCTGCGGCTGTCGCTGACCGCCCCGACCGAGGGCGAAGGGCCCGCGCTCCGCCAGGGCCGGGCCATCGGCTGGATCGAGGACGCGCTGGTCCCGCTGCGCGACACCCACCCGGGCCTGGACGTCTCCCGGCTGGCCGTCGCCATCAGGGCGGCCACCGGGATCGAGTCGCTCGTCTGGCTCACCGACGTCGCCGGGGTGCCCCGGTCGGAGATTCCCGGACGGATGAGCTGGACCGCGCGGGCATTGTTGTCGGCCGCGCTGGCCGACGCAGCGGACGAGGGCGGACAAGCAGAACGGCCCGCCGGGGAGGCGGGCCGTTCGTGACGCTGCTCAGCTCTTGCCCTGCTCCGGATGCCGGTAGGTGATGCCGTCCTCGCGCAGCGGGAATTCCTGGTCGTCGCCGAACGGCGACGGTCCGCCGGCCTGGTGCGACAACAGCTCGGCCACGTCCAGCCGGCCGTCGGCGTTCACCGCCGGCCCTTCCGGCAGGCGTGCGGCGGAAGGGCCGAGCCCGGACGCCACCCCGGTGACACCCTCGGTGTTGCTCGGTGCCATCGAGTCGCCGCCGGAGCCGCCGTTACTGCGGCCGCCGCCGGCGTGGGCCGGGGTGCTCTCGAGCTGGTCCCGGCGGAAAATCTTGCGGCCCAGCCAGACGAGCGGGTCGTAGCGGTTGTCCACGACCCGTTCCTTCATCGGGATGATCGCGTTGTCGGTGATCTTGATGTGTTCCGGGCAGACCTCGGTGCAGCACTTGGTGATGTTGCAGTAGCCCAGGCCCTGGTGCTCCTGGGAGTAGTTCTTCCGGTCCGTCCGGTCGTCGAGCGGGTGCATGTCCAGCTCGGCGGCGCGGATGAAGTAGCGCGGACCGGAGAACGCCGGCTTGTTCTCCTCGTGGTCGCGGACCACGTGGCAGGTGTTCTGGCACAGGAAGCACTCGATGCACTTGCGGAACTCCTGCGAGCGTTCCACGTCGATCTGCTGCATCCGGTAGTCGCCCGGCTTGACCCCGGGCGGCGGCGCGAACGCCGGCGTCTCGCGGGCCTTCTCGTAGTTGAAAGAGACGTCGGTGACCAGGTCCCGGATGATCGGGAACGCCCGCAGCGGCGTGATCGTGACGGTCTCGTCCTCTTCGAAAGTGGACATCCGCGTCATGCACCCGAGCCGGGGCTTGCCGTTGACCTCCATCGAGCAGGACCCGCACTTGCCGGCCTTGCAGTTCCAGCGGCAGGCCAGGTCCGGTGTCTCGGTGGCCTGCAGCCGGTGGATGACGTCGAGGACGACCTCGCCCTCGTTCACCTCGACGTCGAACTCCTGGAGGTCACCACCCGACGCGTCGCCCCGCCACACCCGAAAGTGACGCTTCATCACTCCACCTCCGTGAGCTCTTCGTCGGTCATGTACTTGCTCAGCTCGCTGCGTTCGAAGAGCTGGATCAGCTCCGTGCGCATCGCCGGCACCGGTTTGCGTTCCAGGTGCACGTCGCCCGCCTCGTCCAGCGAGCAGACCAGGTTGACCAGGCGCCACTGCGGGCTCATCTTCGGGAAGTCCTCCCGGGTGTGCCCGCCGCGGGACTCCTCCCGCTCCAGCGCCGCCTTCGCGGTGCACTCGGAGACGATGAGCATGTTGCGCAGATCCAGCGCCAGGTGCCAGCCCGGGTTGTACTTGCGCCCGCCGGCCGCGCCGACGTTGGCCACCCGCAGCTTCAGCTCCTGGAGCCGCTTGAGCGCGTCGGTCAGCTCACCCTCGCGGCGGATGATGCCGACCAGGTCGCCCATCACGGCCTGCAGGTCCTGCTGCAACGTGTACGGGTTCTCGCCGTTCTCCCGGCTCAGCGGGGCCAGCGCGGCGTCCAAGGCCTGCTCCACGTCACCGGTGGCGACCTTGGGCCGCTTGGCCAGCGCGTCGGCGTACGCGGCTGCGTGCTCACCGGCGCGCTTGCCGAACACCAGCAGGTCGGAGAGAGAGTTGCCGCCGAGCCGGTTGGAGCCGTGCATGCCGCCGGAGACCTCACCCGCCGCGAACAGGCCCTCGACCCGGCCGAACGCCGCCGCCGAGTCGGGGTCGACCTCGACGCCGCCCATCACGTAGTGACAGGTCGGTCCGACCTCCATCGGCTCCTTGGTGATGTCGACGTCCGCCAGCTCCTTGAACTGGTGGTACATCGACGGCAGCCGCCGCTGGACCTCCTCGGCGGGGAGCCGGCTGGCGATGTCGAGCAGGACGCCGCCGGCCTTCGTACCCCGGCCGGCCTTGACCTCGCTGTTGATCGCCCGGGCGACCTCGTCGCGGGGCAGCAGCTCGGGCGGGCGCCGGTTGTTGTCCGGGTCCTTGTACCAGCGGTCCGCCTCCTCCTCGGTCTCCGCGTACTGCTTGCGGAAGACGTCGGGGACGTAGTTGAACATGAACCGCTTGCCGTCGGTGTTCTTGAGCACGCCGCCGTCACCGCGGACCGACTCGGTGACCAGGATGCCCTTGACGCTGGGCGGCCACACCATGCCGGTCGGGTGGAACTGCAGGAACTCCATGTTGATCAGCGTGGCGCCGGACCGCAGGGCCAGCGCGTGCCCGTCCCCGGTGTACTCCCACGAGTTCGAGGTCACCTTGTACGAGCGGCCGACGCCGCCGGTGGCCAGCACGACCGCGGGCGCCTCGAGCAGGATGAACTCGCCGGACTCGCGGTAGTAGCCGAACGCCCCGGCGATCCGGTCGCCCTCGAGCAGCAGCTCGGTGATCGTGGTCTCGGAGAAGACCCGGATCTTGGCGTCGTAGTTGCCGGTCTCCGCGAAGTCCTCCTGCTGCAGCGAGACGATCTTCTGCTGCAGGGTGCGGATCAGCTCCAGGCCGGTCCGGTCGCCGACGTGCGCGAGCCGTGGATACTCGTGGCCGCCGAAGTTGCGCTGGGAGATCTTGCCGTCCTTGGTGCGGTCGAACAGCGCACCGTAGGTCTCCAGCTCCCAGATCCGCTCCGGCGCCTCCTTGGCGTGCAGCTCGGCCATCCGGAAGTTGTTCAGGAACTTGCCGCCGCGCATGGTGTCGCGGAAGTGCACCATCCAGTTGTCGCGGCTGTTCACGTTGCCCATGGCCGCGGCCGCGCCGCCCTCGGCCATGACCGTGTGCGCCTTGCCGAACAGCGACTTGGAGATGATCGCGGTGCGCTTGCCGGCGAGCCGGGCCTCGATGGCCGCCCGCAGCCCGGCGCCGCCGGCGCCGATCACGACGACGTCGTAGTGGTGTCGTTCGATTCGGGTTGTCATGGGGGGCCCTCTAGTTGATGAAGCGCAGGTCGGGCCACCAGCCGGCCGCGAGCGCCATGATGTAGAAGTCGGTCAGGGCGAGGGTGCCCAGCGTGATCCACGCGAGCAGCATGTGCCGGGCGTTGAGCTTCGACACGAAGGTCCAGAAGCGGTACCGCACCGGGTGCTTGGAGAAGTGCTTCAGCCGGCCGCCGGCGATGTGCCGGCAGGAGTGGCAGGACAACGTGTACGCCCACAGCATCACCACGTTGCCGACCAGGATGACGTTGCCCAGCCCGAAGCCGAACTCGTCACCGGACCGGAAGGCGATGATCGCGTCCCAGGTGTTGATGACGGAGATGATGGCGGCGGCGTAGAACGCGTACCGGTGCAGGTTCTGGAAGATCAGCGGGAACCGCGTCTCACCGGTGTACTTCTCGTGCGCGTCGGGGACGGCACAGGCCGGCGGCGACAACCAGAAGGCCCGGTAGTAGGCCTTGCGGTAGTAGTAGCAGGTGAGGCGGAAGAGCAGCAGGAACGGCAGAGTGAGCGCCGCTTCCGGCAGGAGCCAGAAGCTGGGCAGCGGGGTGCCGAACAAGGCCGACCCCTCGACGCACCGGTCGGTCAGACACGGTGAGTAGAACGGGGTCAGGTAGTGGTGCTCCTCGATGAAGTACCACTTGTGCATGAACACACGGACGGTGGCGTAGATCACCCACGCCGACAACCCCACGAAGGTGATCAGCGGTGGGAACCACCACCGGTCCGTACGCAACGTCTTCGCCGCGATCGCAGCGCGCGAGCGCCCCGGATCCGACCTCGTTGCCGTCGTCGTCATTGACGTCTCCCTGACGGTGCTGACAGTGGCCTGCATCTGCCGGCGGGCGCGCCTGTTTGGGGTGTGCGTCCGCAATGTGTGGCACACGTTACAACGAAGGTCAGCTTCCTGCCGTGTAAGGGAAGGCTTACCACCGGCTACAGGTCGGGCGCGGCGAGTCGGCG
Organism: Actinoplanes sp. CA-051413; assembly: GCF_050955795.1. Lineage (NCBI taxonomy): Bacteria > Bacillati > Actinomycetota > Actinomycetes > Micromonosporales > Micromonosporaceae > Actinoplanes > Actinoplanes sp. CA-051413. The sequence goes on along the minus strand of NZ_CP192100.1, from coordinate 8,975,939 downwards.
GATCGGCCCGGCGCAGGCGGCGGGCGACCACCGGGCCAGCTGATCGGTCAGCGAGACCCCGTCGCGGGGCGCGGGAGCGACAAAAAACGCCGGGGTACGGGACTTGACCTGCGCATCAAGCCCCTCGGCGAAGGCGGTACGCGCATCGAGCAGCTCCCGCCAGCTGTCCTCGACCCGCTGATCGTCCAACCGCCCGACATAGATCCGGGTGGCGGCGTTCTCATCCCTGACCGCGACGGCCCGCGCCTGCGGGGTGGCGGTGGCGCCGGGCGGAACGAGCCGGTTGAGCCGGTCTTCGAGCTCGAGGCAGGCGCCGTCGCGGAGCCGCCGATCCTCCCGGGCATCAGCGGCGTCGTCCCGGAAGCCGGAAACGGCGCGCAGCACGGCGAGCCCGCCGGCGCAGAGCACGATGACGATGACGGCGGCGGCCACGGAGATCCCGGCCACGAACAGTCGGCGTCGGCGCCGCTTCTTGGTCTCGGCCTCGGCTTTGGCCTCGGCCTCAGTCGGCTGCCCGGCGCTGAGGCGGCTGCCCGGCGTCCTCGTCGTCCTCGCCCGGGGCCTGGTCCCGGAGCTGAGCCGGCTGTCCCGTCCAATCGACGCGCCGCCTGTGGCGTCGTCCGCGCCGGAACCGGATTGCTCAGCCCCGCTCCCGGTGCCGCTCCCGGTCCCGGCTCTGCTGGCGCTGCCGGCGCCGCTCCCGGTCCCTGCTCCACTCGCACTTCCGGCGCCACTCGCGCTCCCGGTTCCGCTCGTGGCTCGGGGCACGGCTTGGGTCTCCGACGTCGTGTCGGCGTCGAAGGCGGACGCGGAGACAGCACCGGCGGGCGGGCCGGTGGTCGGCTCGTCGGCCGTGCGGTAGCCGTCGGACTCCTGGTCACGCGGCCCGTCACTCATCGATCCAGCGCTCACCGGCCCAGTGAAACACGCCGGTCAATGCCCCGCCCAGTGGCGCGACGTGGACCTCTCCGCCCAGGGCAGGCCCGGTGGCCCCGCCGACGCTCCATCTACGGCAACGTCGATCCCAAGGACGGGATGCCGACCCGGCGCGTCCTCGAACGACGCGGCGACCGCGGCCGGGCAGCCCGGCGGGTCTCCGGCGGCGCCGAGCCGGTGGAATTTCCGGGCGCGGGTCCACTCGCGAGCGAGACGGCAGAACCTTGCGGTGTGGCGTCCCGCTGCGGGCTCTGGCGGCGGCGGCGGCGGCGGCGGCGGCGGTCAGGTCAACCCGGCGCCAGAAACCGCGTCGGCGTCAGAAACCGCGCCGGCGCCGGGTCAGCCGGAGGCGTTGCCGGTCAGGTTCCAGGACTGCAGGTGCAGGGCCGGAGCCGTGTAACGAACCCCGGACCACCGGTCCGGCAGCGCCACCCCCTCGGCCCCCACGCCCAGCACCGCTCCCGGCCCCAGAGCCTGCGGATAGGACTGCGTGAACCGCATGTTCCCCACCGCCGCCGTCACCTCGCCGTCCTCCACCAGCCAGACGCCGTTGCGGGTCAGGCCCGTGATGACCAGGCTCTTCTGGTCCAGCACCCGGGTGTACCAGAAGTCGGTGATGAGCAGACCCCGCCGCATGCCGCTGACCAGGGCGCGGGCCGACGCCGCCGTCGGGCCTTCGCCGGTCTCCGGGGAAGAGGCGTCACTGCCCGGCCCGGCGGCCAGGCGCAGGTTGGAGGCGATCGGACCCCAGGAGCGGGATGCCGCACCGGCGTGGCCGGTGGAGGTCGAGCCGGCTTCGGCCGCTGAGGTGCGGTCGTGGCTGACCGCCGTGGTGGTGCCCGCGTCGACCAGGACCAGGGTGTCGCGCGGCGTGCCTTCCTGGTCGAACGGCAGGGTCGCGCCCAGCGGCTCGTCGAGGATGGTCACCGCCCGGTCGAACTGCGGCGCGCCCAGCTCCGCGAAGGACTGGTGCTGCGCGAACGACTTGCCGTTGAAGCCGAAGGTGGCCAGGTTGTCGAGGATGTCGGCGACCGCGGTCGGCTCCAGGACCACCTCGTAGCGGCCCGGGGGAAGCTCGATCGGGCGGCCGCCGGCGCGGGCCTTCGCCGCTGCCCGGGTGCCCAGCGCGGTGCCGTCCAGGTCGGTCAGGCGGCTGCTCGCGCGGCGGGCCACGCCGTCCGCTCCGGCGAGGCGGGCGATGCCGTCCATCGCGGCTTCGGCGGCCCGGCCCTCGACGGCTTGGCCGGCCGTGTTTGCGAAGCCGCCCGAGGCATACGTCGTGCGGCAGAAGCCGGCCGTCTCCAACCCGTCAGCGGCCCGGACGAAGTCGCGGACACGGGCGGCGCGCTCGTGCGGGCCCGCGGCGGCGGTGGCCTCGTCGAAGGCGGGGGAATCCCGCAGCGGCGTGGGTGCGGTGAGGCCGGGCCAGGCCTGGTCGGGCGGGGACAGACGGGAGGCGGCGATCGTGCGCTCGACCAGCGACTGCAGGCCCGCGGCGTCGGTCACCGTGGTGGAGCCACCGGCCGTGCGGCCGTCGAGGTGCAGGCGCAGGCGCACGGTTGTGGTGGCGTCGGCGACGTTCTGGTGGATCGCCGAGTTCGCGAAGCGGGTCAGGGCCTCGGCGGAGTGGGCCGCGACCACCTCCGCCTCGGTGCCGGGTCCGGCCAGCCGCCGGGTCAGCTCGACGACCCGGGCCGCCAGATCAAGCTCGGCGCTCATCCCCGCACCCCCACGCGTACGCCGGTGAACCGGGCCGGGGCGGCCGGGTGGCCGGTGTGCCCGATCTGACCGGGCTGACCCTTGCCGCAGTTCGGCGTGCCCCAGGCGACCGTCTCGGAGGACAGCATGTCCATGGACTGCCAGAACTTCGGGCCGATCCCCGTGTACGTCGGGTTGCGCAGCATCCGCCCCCGCTTGCCGTTCTTCACCTCGTACCCGATCTCGCAGCCGAACTGGAAGTTGAGCCGGCGGTCGTCGATCGACCAGGACCGGTTGATGTCCATCAGCACGCCGTCGTCGGTCGCCGCGATGATCTCGTCGAGGGTGTGCGGGCCCGGCTCCAGGCCGACGTTGGTCATCCGCACCATCGGCAGCCGCGCCCAGCCGTCGGAGCGCACGCTGCCGGCGTAGTCCAGCCCGGCCATCGCCGCGGAGTCACGTCCGGCCAGCACGCCCACCCAGCGGCCGTTGCGGACCGCGTCGCGCTTGACCGCGGGTGAGCCCTCGTCGTCGTAGCCGAAGCTGCCCAGCGCGCCCGGGATCGTCGGGTCGATGGTGATGTTCATCAGGTCGGAGCCGTACCGCAGGGTGCCGAGCTGGTCCAGGTCGAGCCAGGAGGTGCCGGCGAAGGCCGCCTCCCAGCCGAGGATGCGGTCGAGCTCGATGGCGTGGCCCACCGACTCGTGGATCTGCAGGGCGAGCTGCTCACCGCCGAGGATCAGGGTGGTCTCACCGGACGGGCAGAGCGGCGCAGTCAGCAGTGCCCGGGCCTCGTCGGCCATCCGGGCGGCGTTGTCGGTCAGGGCCAGCTCGTCGACCAGCTCCCAGCCGCGGGTGCCGTACTGCCCGCGGTGCGAGGGCCAGGACCGGCGCTGGATCTCGCCGTCGCCGTACGCGCTCGCGGTGATGCCCGCGCCGCACTCGCGGATGTGCTGGTCGATGCGGTGACCGTCGCTGGAGGCGAACCACTTGCGGGTGTCCCAGATCTGGTAGATGCCCTCGGCCAGGTCGGCGCCCGCGTCGCGGGCCGCCGCGGTGGCCGCGACCAGCAGGTCCCCCTTGACGGACAGGGGCACCGAGAGCGGGTCGATCTCGCACCGGCTGGCCCAGCTGGCCGTGCCGGCGCCGGTCGGGACCAGGTCGATCGCCGGACCGGGCACCAGAGCACTGGCGGCGGCGATCTCGGCGGCCCGGCGGCCGGCCGCGCGGGCGGCCGCGTCGGACAGGTCGGGTACGGCGTAGAACCCCCAGCTCGACCCGACCAGCGCGCGCACGCCGATGCCCGCGCTCTCGTCGGAACTGAGGTCCTCGACCTCGCCGTCCCGGGCGCTCATGGTCTCGGTGCGCCGCAGCATCACCCGTGCGTCCGCATACCGGGCCCCGGCGTCGAGAGCGGCCTGGACCGCCGTGCCGGCCTCGTCGAAGTGATCCACGCTCATGCCCGAGACCCTAGGCGAACCCTCCGACAATCTCTGCCCGGCTCGGCGTGGACCCCTCACATCGGGGGCGGATCGGCCGACCATAGGGCCATGGGGAACGGGGAACGACGATGAACCGCCTGCCGGTGCTGGTCTCGCCGTACGGTCCCTTCGCCGGCCTCGCGCTGCACGTGCACGACCTGACCATCCGAGGCCACCACACGGAGACTTTGCTCGCCGCCGACGAGGCGGAAGCGGTCACGCTGCTGCTCGGCGACCGCCGCACCTACCGGGTCAGCCGGCTGGGCCGGATGTACGCCCTGAGCGCCCTCGGCCGCCTCGACGAGGCCCTGGCCATCGCCGAGGAGCTCGTCAGCGATCCGGCCGAGCTCAGTGGCCCGCGGGCCACCGACGCCAAGATCATGGCCGACACCGCCGAGGTGCTCATCCACCTGGGGCGCATCGACGACGGCCTGCACTACGTCGCCCGGGCCATGGCCGTGCTGGACGTGGTGCCGCGCAAGGGGCTGCGGTACTTCTCGGCCATGTCGTCGCTGGGTGAGGCCGCCCGCAGCGCGGAGCTCTTCGAGCTCGCCGACCATGCCATGCGCCTGTGCGTGGAGTCGTTCGAGTCGCCGGACGACCTGTACCGGTCCGCCGCCGAGCTGACCCACGCCGAGACGTGGCTGGAGTGGGCGCTGCGGCTGGAGCAGGTGGGCCGGACCGAGGAGTCGGCCGCGCTGGTCGACAAGAGCGGGGCCGTGCTGCAGTACTGGGTCGACCAAGGCATCGATTCCCCGGTCGGGGCGGCGCTGCTCGCGGTCTGTCACGCCAAGAGCGGCCGGGTCGTGCAGGCGTTCGCCCTGGTCGACCAGCTGCTGCTGGAGATGCGGGAGGCCGGCCAGCAGCACGAGGCCCGCCTGCTGCACCTCGCGCACGGGCTGGCCCTGCGGGCCACCGGTCAGTGGCGGGCCGCCCGCCGGGAGTTCCGGGCCGCCCTGGAACTGTCCGTGCTGCGGTCGCAGCGGCTGCTGTTCCAGTACGAGCTGGCCATCACCGCCGTGCAGGAGTTCCCCGGCGACGCGACGCAGGCGGCGCTGGAATCGCTGCGCAGCCACGTCGAGGCGCTCTGGCAGCTGCGGCTGGACCGGCGCACGATGCTGCGGCAGGCGTACCGCCGGGTGGAGCTGGAGGCCGCGCGTACGACCGCCGACCTGGCCGCCACCTCGGACGCGCTGACCGGGCTGGGCAACCGCCGGATGTTCGACCGCCGGATCGACACGGTCGCGGACGGCGGCTCCCTGCTGCTGATCGACGTGGACCGCTTCAAGGACATCAACGACCGGTTCTCGCACGGCGTCGGCGACCGGGTGCTGGGCGAGATCGCGGCGGTGCTGCGCGCCCACTGCCGGCATGACGAGGTGGCCATCCGCTTCGGCGGGGACGAGTTCGCCATGTTCCTGACCACCGGCGAGGACGAGGCCCGGCAGATCGCCGAACGCATCCGCCGGGTGATCCTGGCCCGGGACTGGAGCACGATCGCGCCCGGCCTGACCGTGACGTTGAGCATGGGCCTGGCCGCCTGCCACAGCGGCGAACGCGGCCGCGACCTCTACGACCGCGCGGACGCCCACCTCTACACGGCCAAACGGGCCGGCCGGAACCAGCTCGCCGCCGCCTGAGCCGCCCCGGCACCCCGGTGCCGGGTGCAGAATCGGTCCGTGCGTGCTGCCCGGCTGATCAACCTCGTACTGCTGCTGCAGTCGCGCGGCATGCTGACCGCTGCCGAACTGGCCGCCGAGCTGGAGGTCTCGGAGCGGACCGTGTACCGCGACGTGCTGGCGTTGTCGGCGGCCGGTGTGCCGGTCTACGCCGAGCAGGGCCGCACCGGCGGATACCGCCTGGTCGGCGGCTATCGCACCCGGCTGACCGGGCTGAGCCCGGCCGAGGCCGAGGCATTGTTCCTGGCCGGGCTCCCCGGTCCGGCGCGGGACATGGGCCTGGCCGAGCCGGTACGGACGGTACGGCGCAAAGTGCTCGCCGCCCTGCCGCCGGTGCTGCGGGACGCCTCGCAGAGCGCCGGCCAGCGGTTCCACCTGGACGCGCCGGGCTGGTTCGGCGACACCGACCCGCCGCCACTGCTGGCCGACCTGGCCCGGGCGGTCTGGCACGACCAGGTCCTGACCCTGCGGTACCGCAGCCGTGACGAGGTGACCCGCACCGTCGCGCCATACGGTCTGGTCCTCAAGAACGGCGTCTGGTACCTCGTCGGCAAGGTCGGCGCGGACCTACGGGTCTATCGCGCGGACCGGGTCGTCGCGGCGGAGCCGGCCGGAGACACTTTCGAGCGGGATCCGGACTTCGACCTGCCGTCGTTCTGGGCGGACCGGGCCGCGGACTTTGTCCGGCAGATGCTGCGCGAGACCATCACGGTCCGGCTCAGCCCGCACGGCCGGCGGCTGCTGCGGTACGTGGTCGAGCCCATCGCCCGCCAGGAGGCCGAGCAGGCAGCCGGCGAGCCGGACCCGGACGGCTGGATCCGGACCCGGCTGCCGGTCGAGTCGCCGGACGTGGCGTACACGTACGTTCTGAGCCTCGGCCCGGAGGTGGAAGTGATCGATCCGCCGGAGCTGCGGTCCCGGATCGCCGCGGCCGCGGAGCGGACGCGCTCGCTCTACCGGTAGCCGGTCACGTCGGCGGGCTTGCCGGGATCCTGCACCTCGACCAGGTAACGCCACGCGTCGGGCCGGCTGCCGTCGAGGTCGGTGAAGCCGTACACCTGGGCCAGCTCACCGCTGGACACGGAACGGCCGTTCCACCGGGCCCGGTCGCCGTCGGCGGCCAGCGCGACGACCGCGCGCCCGACGAAGGCCGGGGTCTCCGAGATGGCGAAGTGCGGCTCGCGCTCGGTGGCGTCCTGCCAGTTCTCCTCGGTGACGCCGTAGATGTCGAGCATCATCTCCGACCGCAGCCAGCCCGGGGTCAGCGCCACCGCGGTCGCGCCGTGCTCCGCCAGCTCCTGCGACCAGGCGAAAGCGAGCCGGTTCACCGACCACTTGGCCAGGTCGTAGAAGACCGACAGCCGGTAGTTGACCGTGTTGTAGGCGGTGGTGCCGTCACCCATCTCCACGACCAGGCCGCCCGGCGTACGGATCAGCAGCGGCAACGCGAAATGGCTGGTGATGATGTGCGTGTCGACCGCGAGCCGGAGCAGCCGCAGCCCCGGGTCCAGCGGCTGCTCCCAGACCGGCTTGTGCCAGGTGGCCAGCGGATCGCCACCCCACACGTCGTTGACCAGCACATCCAGCCGGCCCTGCTCGGTGTCGATGCGTTGTACGAGGGCCTCGACCTGCTCAGGGACCAGATGGTCGACGGGCACCGCGATGCCGGTGCCACCGGCGGCCGTGATGAGCTCGGCGGTCTCCTCGATGGTCTCGGGCCGGTTCATCTCGGACCGCTGGGTGCGCGTGCTGCGGCCGGTGGCGTAGACCGTGGCGCCGGCGGCGCCGAGCTGCACCGCGATCTGCCGCCCGGCACCCCGCGTCGCGCCGGCCACAAGAGCGACTTTTCCGGTCAGTGATTGCTTCGTCATACCGCCGATGCTGTCCGCAAAACCTGACAGGTCCCGTCTGGTTTTTGTGTTTTTGGCGTTTACGGCATAACTCTGCTGAAAGTCACTCCGGGGTCCAGGTCCGCGCCGACGGATCTGAGACCCCCAGTCGCTGTCACATCCAGGATCGGGTCGAACATCTGGCGGGCGAGGCCCACCGCAGTGCGTCTCGACGTGGAGCGTTCGTATCAATAGTGCGACGAACGCTCCATTGAAGGCCTCAGGGATCGAGGCCGGTGGCGCGGACGATTTACATCTTCAGCGTCCAGTCCACCGTCGCGCTCGCCGGCGAGGTGATCTCGCAGTCCAGGCGTCTTCTAATCCGGCGGCAGGAGATCCTCGGGTGCGAGATCGGCGGTCAACGGCTCCGCAAGATCCAGCACCCCGCCGGGCCTGGTGACGGAACGCTCGACGTAGTGGTTGCCGCGCAGCTCATAGAGGTGCAGCGTGGCGCTCTCCTGCTCGACGAGGAGATACCAGGGGATGCCGGCCGCCGCGTAATAGTGGCGCTTGAGGACGCGGCTCACCTCGTCGGACCGCGACGCCACCTCGGCCACGAGGACGGCCGCGCACGAGTCGACGAGTTGGTCGTCGAGGTTGATGGCCCGGGTCATGATCATGTCGGGATTGGCCACCCGCTGCGGGCCGAGTCGCAGGTTGACGGGGCCGAGCAGGCGCATGCCGTCGATCGTGCCAGTCCGGGTGTCAGAGATCGAGGCCGGTGACGCGGACGAGTTGCATCACTGACTGTTCCACGTACCCCTGCGCCGACAGCATGTTGCTGTGCAGCAGGCCGCGTTCCGGTTCGGCCACCAGGTAGCACGGGATCCGGGCCTGGGCGTACGCGTGCATCTTCAGTGTCCAGTCCACCGTCGCGCTTGCCGGGGAGGTGATCTCGCAGACCAGGCGGACCGACTGGGCCTCCACCAGCGGCTGGTCCAGGTCGATCGTGCCCGCGATGATCAGGTCCGGGACCGCGATCCGGCCCGGGCCCAGGCGCACCGGTACGCCGGAGATCACGTTCAGGTCCGTGCGGTTGGCTCGCAGCGCGTTGGCCAGGGCGTTCAGGATCAGCTGGTGGCGCGGCGTGTCTCTGGGACACGTCAGCACGCCGCCGTCCCACAGCTCTGTGCGCGCCGACGTCTCGCCGAGCTGGAGGTAGTCGGACTCGGTCGTCGCCAGGGCTTCCATGGGCAGGCTGCGGCCGATCAGGGCTGACGTCATGCACACTCCCGGGTCACGAATGCGAGTTCTGCGGACAGGTCCCCGTCGGGGGAGATCAGGAGCGTCGCCGGCGGGGTGACGCTGTGGTGGTCGTAGACATCGGAGTTGTCGGTGCGGCTGCCCAGGTAGCGCTCGGCGTACGCGGGCGGCAGCGTGGTCCAGTCGGTGACCGGGTCGCGGGCGACGCCGCAGCGGAACAGGTCGGGCCGGCGGGTCAGGGCCAGCGCCGCGAGCCAGCCGCCGAGGCTGGTGCCGTGGACCGCTACCCGGGTCAGGTCCAGGTCGGGGTGTTTGCCGGTGAGGGCGTGCAGCGCGTCGATCTGGTCGGTGAGGGCCACGTCGGCGAGCCGGCGGTAGACCACCTTCTCGAAGCTGGGCGCCACTCCGGGCGTACCCCGGGAGTCGACGCTGACCACGACGAAGCCGGCGTCGGCCCACCACTGCCGGTCCTGCCAGGCGGCCGCGTCGGCCACGACGTGCTGGTGGCCCGGCCCCGCGCCCAGGTCGAGCAGGACCGGTAGGCGGGTCCCGGTGACGTGGCCGGTGGGATACAGCACCGCGGCCGGCAGCCGGCGGTCGGTCACCCGCTCCAGGAGCGGCTCCGGTTGGTAGGGCAGCGGTTCGGCCAGCGAGGGCAGGGTCGCCACGTCCGCCGCGCCGCGGACGACCGTCCGGTCGAGGACCAGCACGTCGCCGCCGACCGCGGCGGTGTGCCAGCCCGGCGTGGTGCTGAGCCGGCGGGCGCTCGCGCTGCCGCCGCCCAGCGCGGTACGGACCGCGAAGACGTGCTGCTCGGAGGGTTCGCCGTCGGTGCCCTCGATGATCAGCTCGGGGCCGCCGGACGGGCGCGGCAGCACCCCGGCGACGCGCCGGACGTAGAGGCCGGGCGGGGTGATCAGGCTGCCGTCGGCGAACAGGCAGCGGGCGTCGAAGCCGTCGTGCGCCAGCTCGCCGCCGACCAGGACCCGGCCGTCGGGCAGCTGCCGGGGAGTTCCGGGTACGGGCTCCACCCACCGCGCGTCCGCCAGCTCGGCGTGCACCTGGGTCTCCCCGGTGCGCGGGTCGACGGACAGCACCAGGCCGTGCTGCTGGGTCCGGCGCAGCACGGTGATCAGGGCGTTGCCGGGACCGTGCCAGTGCACGTCGACCAGGTACGGGTACGTCTCGCGGTCCCAGTGCACGTCGACCCAGCCGCCGTACAGGTCGAGCAGGTGCAGGCTGTTCGACGGGCCGGCGCCGCGTACGGCCAGGATCCGGGTCCCGTCCGGGGCCCACCACCAGCCGCGGTCGCGCCCGAACTCCTCGGCCACCGGCCCGGCCACGCCCCAGGTCACGCCGCTGCCGGGCTCCCCGGCCAGGAGTTCGTCGTTGCCGTCCGTGACCACGCGCAGGCTGCCGTCCGCCGTCACGTACCCGATGTGCTGCCCGGTCGGGTCCGGCCGCGGGTCGTGCACCGCAGCGGCGGTGGCGATCGGGCCCGCGGTGCTGGAGGACAGCTGCCCGTCGTGGGCCCAGGCCAGCACGTCGAGCGTTGCCGACCCGGCGTACGAGTCGACCGGCCCCGGCGTCACCTCGGTGAGGGCGGCGGTGGCCACGTTGAGCACCCACAACGCCGGCGCGGGGTCGTACGGGCCGGCGGAGCGCAGGAAGGCCACCCGCGCGCCGTCGTCACCGACCGTCAAGGCGTGCGGGGCGCCGAAGCGGAACCGGCCGGTGCGGTCCGCGAGTTCGGGATACTCCACGCTGACCAGCATCGCTGATCACCCGCCCCTCGCGCCCGGCAAACCGCACACGCGAGGCCGCCGGGCGCTCGCGCGTAGAGTGGCGCGCGTGACGAACGCGCTGCCCGCACGCCGCCTGATGCTCGTGCATGCCCATCCCGACGACGAGGTCACCGGCACCGGCGCCACCATGGCCCGGTATGCCGCCGAGGGCGCCCAGGTGACCCTGGTGACCTGCACGCTGGGTGAGGAGGGCGAGATCCACGTGCCCGCGCTGGCGCAGCTGGAGGCGCGCCAGGCCGACCAGCTCGGCGGCTGGCGCATCGTCGAGCTGGAGCGGGCCTGTGCCGCCCTCGGCGTCACCGACCACCGCTTCCTCGGCGGCGCGGGCCGCTACCGCGACTCCGGGATGATGGGGCTGGAGACCAACAACCATCCCCGGGCGTTCTGGCAGGCCGACCTGGAGGAGGCGGCCCGGCAGTGCCTGGAGACCATGCGGGAGGTACGCCCGCAGGTGCTGATCACGTACGACGAGAACGGCTTCTACGGCCACCCGGACCACATCCAGGCGCACCGGGTCGCGATGCGGGCGGCCGAGCTCGCCGAGGCCGAGGGTTTCGGCCCGGAGAAGATCTACTGGACCGCCATGCCCCGCAGCGTGCTCGAGGGCGGCATGGAGGCGTTCAAGGGGATGGACGACAATCCGTTCGCCGACGTGGACAACGTCGAGGACTTCCCGTTCGGCCACCCGGACGACGAGATCGCCGCCCGGATCGACGGCACCGACTTCTACGAGCAGAAGGTGGCCGCGATGCGCGCGCACGCCACCCAGATCCCGGACAACTCCTGGCTGTACGGCATCGCCGGCGACTTCGGCGGCGAGTTCATGGGCGTGGAGTACTTCACCCTGGTCAAGGGCGAGCGTGGCGAGGTGAGTGGCCCGCACAAGTGGGAGGACGACCTGTTCAGCAACGTGGTGGGGCGATGACTCTCGAAGCCCCCTCGGTCTCCCCGACGGCTGACCCGCCGCCGCCCGCTCCGCCCGGCCGGGCGCTGGAGCTGATCTTCCGGGTCGCCGGAGTGGTCATCGCCGTGCTGGCCACGGTGCTCACCGCGGCGCTGGAGATCTTCCTGTCGCCGTTGCGGCTCGGCGGGGTGCCGATCGGTGTCGCCGTCCCGGCGGCCGTGCTGGCCAATCTGGCGCTCTGCTGGTTCGCCGTGACCACGGTGGGCCGGCGCTGGGCGCTGGCGGTGCCGTGGGCGCTCTGGACATTGATCATGTTCTTCGCGGCGGGCATGCGGACCACCGAGGGCGACTATCTGATCAGTGGCGAGGACTGGGTCGCGCTGGTGATGATCCTGGTCGGCAGCCTGACCTTCGCGGTCTACACGTACCGTTTGATCTTGAAGAGGCCGCCTGTCACAAAGCAGTGACGACCACTCGTGTTGGTTGTCGGTGCGGCGCCCCGGCCTGCACACTTGCGCCGTGTTCGCCTCTGAGACCCCCACCGGCCAGGCCTCCGCGACGGTGTCCCCGCCGGCCGCGCCACCGGCGGACGGCCCGGTCAGCCGCAAGCGGATCGTCGCGGTCGGCACCGTGGCCGTCGTGCTCATCGCCGGGGCCGGCGCGGCCGCCTGGGCGTACGGCGGTGACGTCCCCCGGGGCACCGAGATCCTCGGTGTCGAGCTCGGCGGCAAGTCCCGCACCGAGGCCGAACGGGCGCTGACCGACGCGGTGGGTCCGCGCACCGGCGCCCCGGTCGCGATCGACCTGGCCGGGGAGCGGTTCTCGCTGGCGGCCGCCGACCTCGGGCTGCGGCTGAACGTCGACCTGAGCGTCGGCAAGGCGATCAAGGGCAGCCCGCGGCTGACCGGCACCCGCAGCGTGCCGCCGGTGATCGAGCTGGACGAGGCGAGGCTGGAGAAGGCGCTGCGCGAGCGCCTCGACCCGGAGAAAATCACCCTCAAGAAGCCCGGCATCACGTACGCGGGACTGGTCCCGAAGCCCACCTACCCGGCGGCCGGGCAGGGCCTGGACGTGCCGGCCGCCGCGGCCGCGGTCCGGCAGTCCTGGCTGGTCGGCGGCATCGCCACGATCGCGCTGGTGCCCCGGCCGCCGGCGACCACCAAAGAGCAGGTCGACGCGCTGGTCGCGGACCTGGCCGTCCCGGCCGTCGCCGCGCCGGTGACCGTGGCGGTGGGGGACAAGTCGCTGACGCTGAGCCCGAAGGCGATCGCCGAGGGCCTGGTCTTCCGGGCCGACGACGACGGCCGGCTCACCCCGGCGATCGACGGCCCCAAGCTGCACGCCGCGGCGGCCAAGGCGTTCGCGGCGGTCGAGCGGGAGCCGGAGCAGGCGACGATCACCGTCGCCGGCGGCAAGCCGAAGATCGTCGCGGGTACGCCCGGCGACCTGGTCGACCTGGCCAAGCTCGGGCCGGCCCTGCTCGCCGTGCTGCCCAACCCGGCGCCTCGCACGGTCGATGCGGAGCTGTCCCGGCAGGAGGGCGCCACCACCGAGAGCGACCTGGCCAAGCTCGGCGTCAAGGAGAAGGTCTCGACCTTCACCACCTACTTCACCGGTGGCAGCAAGTCGCCGCGCAGCCAGAACATCATGACCATCGCCCGGGCCGTCGACGGCGGCGTGGTCCAGCCGGGCGAGACCTTCTCGCTGAACAAGCACACCGGCGAACGGACGTACGCGGCCGGCTACAAGGACGCGCCGGTCATCGTGGGCGGCAAGCTGGAGCCCGGCGTCGGCGGCGGGGCCTCGCAGTTCACCACCACGCTGTTCAACGCCGCCTACTACGCGGGGCTCGAGGACGTCGAGCACAAGCCGCACTCGTTCTACTTCTCCCGCTATCCGGCGGTCATCGAGTCGACGATCTTCTATCCGACCCTCGATCTGAAGTTCAAGAACACCACGCCGTACGGGATCCTGATCGACACCTCGTACACCAGCAAGTCGGTGACCGTGTCGATGTGGAGCACCAAGGTCTACGACAGCGTCAAGACCGTACGCAGCCCGCGCCGCAACATCACCTCACCGCCGACCGTCTACCGCGAGCCGGGCCCGAAGTGCATCACTTCCAGCGGACTCCCAGGTTTCACGCAGGACGCATGGCGCGTCATCCGCAAGGATGGGAAAGAGGTCGAGCGCGAGAAGTTCACCTGGCGCTACGATCCCGAGCCTAGATTCATCTGCGGCGCGAAGCCGTAGCACGTCCGGGGAGGACGCAATGAGGCAGCGTTGGGTGCAGATCGCTTCGTTGGCCGCGGCTCTGTTCGCGATCAACGTGATCGCGCGAGTGGTGATCCGCATCGGGTTCAACGAGGACGACACGGCCCAGAACAGGGTCTCCATCGTCATGTTCGCCGTGATCGGGCTGGTGCTGGCGACCGTCACCTTCTTCCGGTCCCAGCGGGTGCCCCCGAGCAGCTGGCTGCCCGAGCTGGCGGCCGCGGCGATCGGCGGCATGCTGCTGACCATCCTGGTCGGCCCGTTGGTCAGCGGCGACGGCCCGTTCTCCGGCGGCGCCGGCAACTTCTTCTCCCAGGTGTGGCTCTACGGCGGCTTCGCCATCGTGGGCACGCTGCTCGGCTACTGGCTGGCCACGATGCTGGGCCGCGACTACCGCTCCAAGTCGCTGGCGGCCTTCGCCAAGGCCAAGCTGACCAAGCCGCGCCGGGTGGTCCGCCGCTAGAGCTAGAGCGGGGCTTCGCGCGTCAGATACGTGTGGTGGGTGGTGAAGCCCAGGCCCTGATAGAGCGCCACCGCGGCGGTGTTGCGCTCCTCCACCTGGAGGTAGGCGCGCACGGCGCCGCGCTGGGTCGCCCACTGCGCCACCGCGCGCATCACGTGCCGGCCCAGCCCGCGCCGGCGGGCCGCGGGTGCCGTCTGCACCAGCGAGACGCCGAGCCAGCGGCCCGGGCCGGGACCGGTCACCGCACCGCGGGCGACCCCGAGCAGGGTGCCGTCCTCGTCCTGCACAGAGGCGAAGACGACATCCTCCACGGCGGTGAGAATGTGCCGGGCCGCAGCGGGTAGGCGGCCCTTGTGCGCCGAGACCATCGCCAGCCAGGCGTCCGTGGGGGAGTCGGCCAGCTCCACCGGAGGCAGGTCCCGCCGGGCCTCGACATCGCTGATCAGCGACTGCACCGCGCCGGTCTGCACCAGCACCAGCGGGCGGGAGGTCCAACCGCGGGCGTCCAGGGCGGCGTTGACCGGGGCGGCCAGCGGCATCGGCGTGTTGATCATCGGCTGCTGGCCCTTGGCCGCGTACCACTGCTCGACCGCGTCGATGGCGGCCTCCAGCGTGCGGTCCGGGTCGCCGATCGGCAGGGCCGCGTTGGCCCGGCCGGTCCAGCTGTCCGCCGCGCGCAGGATCCAGCTGCCCAGCCGGGCCTGGGTCGGCGCCGGCCAGGCGTCGTTCGCCGCCAGCTCGAGGGCGATCACGTCGGCGGCGGGCGGCCGGCGGGCGGCGGGCACCCGCTTGGCGCGGTGCACCTCCCGCAGCGGTACGCGCAGAGTGCCCTGGGCGGTGGCGAGAGTGAGTTCCGTCTCGGTCAATTCGACCAGCTCGCCGAGCGCGTCCGTGAAAAGTGGGCGATCCTGGGAAACACCTACAATTCGGCGGACCACCACCCGGTGTCCCACATCCTGCCGTCGGAGCACGTGCCACCTCCTCCCGGCGAGATACTAGGCTCTGCTCGTAACGCCGCGGTGTCCCGCGGCGTGGCTCTGGAAGGGAAAGATCCGTGACCTACATCATCGCTGAGCCCTGCGTCGATGTGCTCGACAAGGCATGCATCGAAGAGTGCCCGGTCGACTGCATCTACGAGGGCAATCGGATGCTCTACATCCACCCCGATGAGTGTGTCGACTGCGGAGCCTGTGAGCCGGTCTGCCCGGTGGAGGCCATCTTCTACGAGGATGACGTGCCGGAGCAGTGGAAGGACTACACGAACGCGAACTACGAGTTCTTCGAGGATCTCGGCTCGCCGGGTGGCGCCTCCAAGGTTGGCAAGATCGACAAGGACACCCCGTTCGTGACGGCGCAGCCGCCGCGCGGGGACGCGCACTGACCGTGCTGTCGGCCTCGCTGCCCGATTTCCCCTGGGACCTGCTGCAGCCCGCCAAGCAGGTTGCGGCGGGCCACCCGGACGGCATCGTGGACCTGTCGATCGGCACCCCGGTCGACCCGGTCCCGCCGCTGATCCGGGCGGCGCTGACCGAGGCCGCCGACGCGCCGGGCTACCCGCTCACGGCCGGCACCCCGGCGCTGCGCACGGCCATGGCCGACTGGCTGGCCCGGACCTGCGGCGCCACCGGCCGGCTCGGCGTGCTGCCCACGATCGGCTCCAAGGAGCTGGTGGCGTGGCTGCCGACGCTGCTCGGGATCGGCCGCGGCGACGTCGTGGTGATCCCCCAGGTCTGCTACCCGACGTACGAGGTCGGGGTGCGCCTGGCCGGCGCCGAGGTGGTCCGCTCGGACTCCACGCTCGCCCTGGGGCCCGACCCCCGGGTGAAGATGGTCTGGATCAACTCGCCGTCGAACCCGACCGGCCGCGTGCTCCCGGCCGGCCACCTGCGCAAGGTGGTCGACTGGGCGCGCGAGCGCGGTGCTGTCGTGGTCAGCGACGAGTGCTACCTGACGCTGGGCTGGGACGAGCAGCCCGTGTCGGTGCTCTCGGACGAAGTCTGCGGCGGCGACTACACCGGCGTCATCTCCGTGCACTCACTGTCCAAACGGTCGAACCTGGCCGGCTACCGGGCCGGCTTCCTCGGCGGCGACCCGGCGCTGATCGCCGAGCTGCTGGCGGTCCGCAAGCACGCCGGCATGATCGTGCCCGCCCCCGTGCAGGCGGCGATGGTGGCCGCCCTCGGCGACGAGTCGCATGTAACGGCCCAGCGGGCGCTCTACGCGGCGCGCCGGGAGTCGCTGCGGGAGGCGCTGCTCAAGGCGGGCTTCGAGATCGAGCATTCGGCCGCCGGGCTCTACCTCTGGTCGACCCGCGGCGAGGACTGCTGGGCGACAGTGGACTGGCTCGCCCAGCGCGGCATCCTGGCAGCACCGGGCGCGTTCTACGGCCCGGCCGCGGCCCGGCACGTACGGATCGCCCTGACCGCCACCGACGAACGCGTCGCCGCGGCCGTCACCCGCCTCACCGCCGGCTGACCCCCGCCCGGATCTGGGGTCCCGCGCATCGCTCGTGGTCGCTACGCTCATGGCGTTGTGACGACGGGGCTACGGGGAGGCGTCGTGGGCGATCCTGGCATCAATGTGGAGACGGGCGGGCTCACCAAGTTCGCCACCGACGTACGGGCGGATGTCGACAACATCACCGAGCCGGCGGTGGGCCGGGCGACCCTCCCGCTCGACAGCGTGCCGTTCGGCGCGCAGAACGCCGGCGGCGGCGTCCACGCCGCCAAGGAGCGGTACGCCCGCAGCCTGAGCGCGTCCACCGAGAACCTCAGCAACTTCCTGGCCGCCGCCCGCCTGCTCGCCGCCGCGGCGGAGAAGGTGGCCGCCGAGTTCGACGCCACCGACGCCCGTTCGGCCGAGGGCACCAAGCGCGTCGAGCAGGCCCTGTTCAGCGCCGCCGAGGAGGCCCGCCGCGCCCGCATCGCCGCCGAGCAGGCCGCCCATCCGCGCTACCCGAACGGCAAGGCGGTGGCCCTGTGACCGAGCCGGTGCTGACCAGCAGCTGGTGCACGGCCTGGGGGTCGTACAACACGCCTCGGCTGTGGGCGATGGTCAAGGACGAGGACGACCCGGAGGCCTGGCGCCAGGTGTCCGCCTGGGGCGAGATCTCGGGTGCCATGAAGGACCAGCGGGCGCTGCTGCTCAAGGCCCGCGAGGCACTGGTGACCGCCTGGCCGCCGGAGCAGAACAACTCGGCGGCGGCGTTCGTGGCCGAGGTCGACAAGCTGATCGGCCGGATGGACGCGGCCAAGACCGAGGCCGACGACACGGCCACCGGGCTGGCGAACATCCTGGAGGCCCTGCGCCAGGCGAAGCGGAACATCGAGCCGCTCTGGGAGCAGTACAAGCAGAAGAGCGACGACCTGGTTCCGGCGTGGTGGGACAACGCCGAGGAGGAGCTGGACAAGCAGGCCCAGTCCCACATGATCACGGCTGAGCAGGTTGTGCAGGACAACGTGGGCCGGCTGCGCGTTCCGGACCCGTACGTGCTGGATCCGATCGATCCGCGCTATGAGCGGGAGACGCTGCCGGACGACGACCGCTCGGGCAGCGGCTCGTCGGGCGCCGTGGGAGCGACCGGATCGTCCGGAGGACGTGGTGGTGGTGGTGGCGGGGTGAGCGTCCCGGTGCCGCATGATCCGGTGCCGCCGCTGCCCGGTCACGATCCGATCGTCCCGGAGGGATCGGCCGGCGGTGGTAACGGTCCTGGGCTCGCGGAGGTCATCAACCCGCCGGTGGTCAATCCGGGACCGGTGAGTACGCCTGGAGGGCTTCCGCCTGGCGGCAGCGGCCCGGGCCTCGTGCCGCCGGTCGGTCCGGTCGTCGGTCCAGGTGTTGGCGGCGCGGGGCCGTTGGGCACGGGTGGATCGCCGGGCCGTGCCCCGGCCGGCGTGCGCGGTACGGGTGTGGGCCGTACGGGTGTCGGCGGCACGGGTGTGGGCGGCATCGAGCCCGGCGTGCGTGCCACCGGCGCCGGCGGGGGCGCCGGCGGGGGCACCGGTGGACTGGGCGCCGGTGGACTGGGCGCCGGCGGTCTCGGCCCGGGTGGAATTGGCCGGGGAGCTCGACCGGGTGCCCGTCCGGGAGCTGCTGGGCGGCAGGCGCTGCCCTCGGGTGCGGTCATCGGCGAGACGGTGGCCGGCGAGGGCCGGGGCCCCGGCGGCGGTGCTGGGCGAGGCGGCGCGGGTCTGGGCGGCGCGGGCTTGGGCGGTGTCGGCGGTGCTAGGCGAGGCAGTGCGGGCCTGGGCGGGGTCGGTGGACCGGGCGGTGCTGCCCGAGGCGTGGCCGGACGTGCTCCCGGCCAGCGGCGTGGGGCCGAGCCGGTGCGGCCGCCCCGACCGTCCTGGCTGCCGGACGAGCCCGTCGGCACGGCCCGTGCGACCGGGGCGGGTGGCATGCCAGGAATGCCGGGCGGTGCCCGCGGCGGTCGTCGGGCGGGCGACGGCGAGCAGCCGCCGTTCGACCCGGACAACCCCTGGGGCGTGGCTGAAGGCGTGGACCCGGTGATCGCACCGGGCTCCGACACCGCGCGGCACGACCCGGGCCCGAACGTCATCGGACGGCACGGGTGACCCTGGCAGGTGGCCGTACCGTGCAGGGCTTCCTGGCCGGTCTCACCGCTCTGGCGGTCGTGTCCGGCTCGGCGGTCCCGGCCACGGCCGACCCGGCCCGGGACAAGCAGTGGTTCTTCGCGCCGCTCAAGGTCGCGCAGGCCCAGCGGATCAGCAAGGGCGACGGCGTGGTCGTCGCAGTGCTCGACAGCGGGGTGGACGGCACCCACCAGGACCTGGGCGGTGCCGTGCTGCCCGGCCGGCAGGTCGTGCAGAACAAGCCGGTGGGCGACCTGGACACCAACGGGCACGGCACCGGGATGGCCGGCATCATCGCCGGACGCGGGCACGGCGGCGACGATGGCGTACTGGGCATTGCGCCGCGGGCGAAGATCATGCCGATCGCCCCGGCCAACGACACGTTCTTCGTCGGGCAGGGCATCCGCTGGGCCGCCGACCACGGCGCCAAGGTCATCGTCATGGCCTTCGGGATCCCCGACGGCGAGAGCCTGCGGGCCGCGGTGAGCGAGGCAGCGGCGGCTGACGTGGTGCTGGTCGGCACGTCCGGCAACAGCGGCGACAAGGGCAACGAGGTGGAGTTCCCGGGCGCGTACCCGCAGGTGCTCACGGTCGGCGCGGTGGACCGCGCGAACAAGGTGGCGAAGTTCTCCAACCACGGGCCGCAGGTCGACCTGGTGGCCCCTGGTGTTGACATCCCGGCGCCCGCCCCCGACGACAAGTACGTGACCGGCACGGGTAGCAGCGGCGCGGCCGCGATCGTTGCCGGTGCGGCGGCGCTGATCCGGGCGAAGTATCCGGACCTTTCGGCCGCGGACGTCGTGCAGCGGCTCACCGCGACGGCGATCGACCGGGGGGACAAGGGCCGGGACGACTACTACGGGGCTGGGCAGCTCGATCTGCTGGCTGCGTTGACGGCCCCGCAGCCTGGGGCTTCGGCCAGCACGCCGCCGGTGGCCGCGGCTCCCGTGGTGGTCCCGGACGCTGCACCGGCCGATGAGGACAGTGGTATCCCGCCGCTCGTGTTCGTGGCTGCGGGGGTGGTGCTGCTTCTGGGCGCGGTCGGGGCGGGCGTTGCTGTGTTTGCCCGATCCCGTCGGGCTGCCGGGTAGCGACCGGCCGGCCAGGGTCAGGTCCGGGTCCGAGGGCCGGTTCGGCGGTGAGGTCCGGGGGCCAAGGCCAAGTGGAGGCTCGCATTCGGCCGGGTTGTCGGACCCGGCGGGTAGCGTCGGGGCATGGCCGAGCAACCGATGATCGTCGTCCGTGGTGAAGCGACCCGGGAGGTTCCGCCCGAGCTGGCGATCTTCTCCGTGACCGTCTCCGCGCGGGACAAGGACCGGCAGACCGCGCTGACCCGGCTCACCGAGCGGGCCGCCGAGCTGCGCACCCACCTCGACGATTTCCCCGACGCGATCGAGCGGCGCGAGACCTCCGGCGTGCAGGTCCACCCTGAGCTCAAACGCGGCGGCGAGCGCATCTCGGCGTACACCGGGAGCGTCACCACGACCGTGACGGTGACCGACTTCACTGTGCTCGGCGAGCTGCTGTTGCGCCTGGCTGACCGGGATCAGACGTCGTTGTCCGGGCCCTGGTGGCAGCTTCGGCCGGGCAGCCGGGCGGGAGCGGAGGTGCGCCGGGCGGCCATCGCCGACGCGCTCGGTCGCGCCCGGGAGTATGCCGAGGCGGTCGGCGCGCAGGTGGATCGGCTGGTCGAGATCGCCGATGAGAACGCCGGCGGGGGTGGGCAGCCGATGATGCGGATGGCCGCGTTCGGTGGGGCTCCGGAGGCCGACCTGGCGCTCGAGGTCGACCCGCAGGTGCAGACCGTGCACGCGTCGGTGCTCGTCCGAGTGACGATCACCGAGCCCACCGCCCTGAAGTAGCCGCCGGAGCATGACGATTCACACCGCGGCGTCGCCGCGGCTCAGCCGGGCCGTCACGGTGGTGCTGGCGGCCGCCTGCGGGCTGACCGTCGCCAACCTGTACTACTCGCAGCCGCTGCTCGACCTGATCGCGACGTCGTTCGGGGTCAGCCGCAGCGCGGCGGCGGTCGTCGTCACGTTGACCCAGGCGGGTTACGCGCTCGGCCTGCTGTTCGTGCTGCCACTGGGCGACCTGCTGGAAAACCGGACGCTGGCCAGCCGCACCTTGCTCGGCACTGCGGCGGCCCTGCTGCTCGCCGCGTTCTCGCCGGTCTTCGCCGTGTTCCTGGTTGTGTCGGTGCTGGTCGGCGTCACCTCGGTGGTCGCTCAGGTGCTGGTGCCGCTGGCCACTCACCTCGCTCCGCCCGAGGACCGCGGCAAGGTGGTCGGCCAGGTGATGAGCGGTCTGCTGCTCGGCATCCTGCTCGCCCGCACGGTGGCCAGCCTGGTCGCGGAGCTGTGGGGCTGGCGCGCCATCTACGTCATCTCGGCGGTCCTGATGCTCGGGCTCGCCCTCGTGCTCCGCCGGGTGCTGCCGCTGCGCCGCCCCGATCATCCGGCCGGCTACCGGTCGCTGCTGGGCAGCCTCGGTGGGCTGATCCGGCACGAGCCGGTGCTGCGGCGGCGGGCGCTCTGCCAGGCGACGATGTTCGGGGCGTTCAGCGCCTTCTGGACCGCGATCGCCTACCAGCTCATCGCCGAGCACGGCTTCGGCCAGGGGCAGATCGCGGTCTTCGCGCTGGTCGGCGCGGGTGGCGCGGCGGCGGCCCCGATCGCGGGCCGGCTCGCCGACCGGGGGTACGGCCGCAGCGCGAGCGGCGCCGCCCTGCTGCTCGCCGCCCTGTCCTTCGCGCTCGCACTGGCCGGGCAGCGCAGTGTCGTGCTGCTCGCGACCGCCGCCGTGCTGCTGGACTTCGCCGTGCAGTGCCACCAGGTGCTGAGCCAGCACGAGGTCTACGCGTTGCGCGCAGACGCCCGTGCCCGGCTCAACACCGTTTTCGTCAGCACGATCTTCGTCGGGGGCGCGATCTCGTCGGCGGTCACCGGCGTGCTCTACGGCGCGTACGGGTGGACCGGCGTCTGCGCTCTCGGCGTACTCCTGCCGCTCCTGGGTCTGGGCATCTGGGCCCACGGCCTGGGCCGGACCCGCCCGGCCCAGGTCCGGTCCTAGCTTTCCGGCACCCAGTTCATGGTGTCGGGGTTGGCGCCGGTGCGGCCGCGCTCGCCGCGGTCGAGCGCCGTGATGGTGCCCATCGCGCCGCCGTCGAGCTCGAAGTCGAAGATCTCGAAGTTCTCCCGGACCCGCTCGGCGGTGTTCGACTTCGGGAAGATGATGTCCCCACGCTGGATGTGCCAGCGCAGCACCACCTGGGCCGGGGTCTTGCCGGCCTCGTTGGCGATGGCCACGATCGCCGGGTCGTCGAGCACCGCGCCCTGGGCGATCGGCGAGTACGCCTCGTTGGCGATCTCGTGGTCGGTGTTGAAGGCGCGCAACGCGTCGTTGTTCAGGTACGGGTGGATCTCGATCTGGTTCACCGCCGGCCGCACCGTGGTCTCGGCGAACAGCCGGCCCAGGTGGTGCTGGGTGAAATTGGAGACGCCGATCGAGCGGGCCCGCCCGTCGCGGTAGAACTCCTCCAGCGTGCGCCACGTCTGGCTGAAGTCGCCGTCGTAGCGGCCCGGCAGCGGCCAGTGGATCAGGAAGAGGTCGACGTAGTCGCTGCCCAGCGCCTTGAGCGTGGCGTCGAACTCGCGCCGGGCGTCGTCCGGCAGGTGCGCGCCGTTGTTGAGCTTGCTGGTCACGAAGAACTCGTCGCGGCTCAGCCCGGACGCGGCGATGGCCGCGCCGACGCCGTGCTCGTTGCCGTACATCTGGGCAGTGTCGATGTGCCGGTAGCCGATCTCGATGGCGGTCTCGACCGCCGCCTGGGTCTCGGCCTGCGGCACCTGGAAGACGCCGAAGCCCAGCTGGGGAATGGTACGGCCGTCGTTGAGAGTGATGTCTGGTACTGCGGAAGCCATGCTGCTCCTCGGGAGGGTCGGCCGTTGCGTACTACCAGGTTTACCCCCGGCCCGCCGCGATCCACCCGTTTCGGCCCGCGCGCCACTGTGATCGGCGAGACTCGGCTCTATGCGTCGTCGCTTGCTGCTCCGGATCGCCAACGTGAACCCGGACAGCGTGACGACCCATTCCGACCGGGTGCTGTACAGCTCGATCGGCGTGTTCATCGTGCTGTACTTCGTGTACGCGACCGTGGGCGGTGCCGCCTTCGTCGACGCCAGCGCGAACTACACCCATCCCTGGTGGCAGTGGCTGGTCGGGCCGCTGGTGGCGACCGGGGTGGTGGCGTACGACCGGGCGGTGGTCGGCCGGGTGGCGATCAACTACGAGCGCCTGGACTCGCCCGACCCCAAGGACCTGCTGCGCCGCCCGACCTTCGGCCTGTACGCCGGCCGGATCACGCTGGCGCTGCTGTTCGCGGTGATCATCACGGAGCCGCTGATGCTGGCGCGCTACCAGGGCGAGATCGACAACCGGCTCAACGACGTGCACAACCAGCAGATCAGCGTGATCGAGGTCGGCGGGGCGATCGCCGCGTACGACGCCCGGTTGCAGGAGCTGAAGAAGCAGACGGTCGCCGAGGACCAGGCGGTGCAGGCGCTGAACACCCGGGCCGCGGAGAAGCGCCGCGACGCCCGCAAGCTCTACCAGCAGGCCATCGCCGACTCCGAGGGCGACGGCGTCTCCCGCAAGGCTGGCTGCCCGGTGGGCGGCTATTGCGACACGCTGGTCAAGCGTTCGCGCGGGCTGGACGACCAGGCCGCCCGGCTGGACGCGCAGGCCGCGCGGCTGCAGGACACCCAGAAGGCCGCCCGGACCGCGCGCGCCGCGGAACAGGCCGATCTCACGGCCAAGATCGCCGAGCAGCGTACGGTCAACGCGGCGGCGATCCGGGCCGACGCCGGCTTCGGGGCCCGCACCAAGGCGATGTGGTACCTCGTGACCAGCGACTTCTGGGGCATCGGCGTGTTCTACCTGGGCATCGCGTTGCTGCTGGTGGCCCTGGACTGCGCGGCGGTGGGGCTCAAGTTCGTCTCGCACGGCAACGCGTACGAGCGCGAGGAGGCCCGCCAGGCCCGCGGCCACGAGCACGAGGCGGCGATCGGCTACGAGCAGGGCCTCAAGGACATGCGCCGGTACGCGGAGGCCACCTCACGGGTGATGGCCGAGGGCATCGGCAAGGCGTCCCGCGACGAGCAGCTCACCGACGTGGCGATCGAACGCGCCCGCGCGCACCTCTACGACTCGGTCACCGGTAGCTCCCTGCCACCACTGCCCCCGGTCCCGCTGATCGAGCGGCACCCGGGAGCCCCACGCACGCTGCGCAACGTGGACCGGCTGCGGGCGTAGTGCAAGTTGCAGATCGGCGCTATTATTTCACTCCGGCGTACCGCCTGCCCACGCTCTGTTACCGGCGGCGCGCCGACCGGGCCTCGGCCCGGGTGTCATCAGGTGCGGCGGAGGCGGCGGGTTGATCGCCGCCGCCGCCGTGACACCGTGGCGTGATGCACACGGTCGAGCTCACCCTGGATCCCGCCCTCGACGGCCAGGTCCGTTCGGTCTGGCAGCGCCTGCACGCAGCGGGTCTGCCCAGCCTGGCCACCCACCGGCACCCCACCAACCGGCCGCACCTGACGCTGGCCGCGGCCGACCGGCTGACACCCGAGGTCACGACCGCGCTCGCCGGGCTGCCGGTCGAGGCGGTGCTCGACGGCCTGATCTTCTTCGAACGCGCGGTGGTCTGGCGGGTGGCGGCAACCGACGCGTTGCGTGACCTCCAGGCCGAGGTGTGGCGGGCGCTGACGGGCACGGAGCGTAATCCGCAACACGCGCCGGGCGCCTGGACGCCGCACGTGAGCCTGGCCCTGCGGGCCAAGGACCATTCCCGCTACGCGGCCGAGCTGCGCGACCTGCCGGTCGCCCGGGGACGCTTCGTGCAGGCCCGGACCTACAACAGTGCTACGCGTACGGTCACAGCGCTCAGCTGACTCCCGCGACGCCGCCGACCAGCACCGGGACCGTGAAGACGGCACCCGCGCAGGCCGGGTCGGACGTCGCGGCCATCGCCAGCCCACCCGGCACGGTGAACGCGGCGACGTTGTTACGCGTGACGTCCCACCGCACCTTGAACGCGTCCTGCGCGACCGTGACGCCGTGGTTGACGCAGCCGTTCTCCCGGTGCTCGTCGTCCGCCATGATCGTGCCGGGGGCGGGCGAGACCGAGGTGATCCGGATCGGGAAGTCGTTGTCGTTGGTCAGCGTCACCGTCAGGTTGCCGGTGCTGCCCGGGGTGAGCGGCTTGTTCAGATCGGACCGGCCGCGCAGGTTGAGCTCGACAACCGCACCGGCGTTCGCCCGGCCCGTCCCGGAGCCGGTGATCTGCCAGTAGGCCCAGACCGCGCCGGCGTTGACCAGCACGGCGGCAACCGCGGCGGCGGTGAGGATCGACCGGGTACGCGCGTCGAGCCGGCTCAGGAACCCCTGCGGCCGGGCGGCGGCGACCACGTCACCGGTGGGCTCGTCATCGAAGGCCCGCATTTCCTCGACAGCCCGCATTTCCTCGACAGCGGAGCTTCTCACCGGGACCACGTCCGGCGGCCGGACGTCGTCCTCGCGCCGGTGAAAAACCTCGCGCCTGGTCAGCTCATCACGGATCACGGCGCCACCTCGCCGGCGCCGAACCTGCGAACAGCGGCGACCGGAGCGGCGGCGAACCGTCTGCTGAGCTTGCGCATACGGAGCATCCTCCTGCGATGGTGCGAGAGCCTCAATTGCAGTTACCACGTTCCCGCAAATACCGGTGCGCCGTGATCGGTGATCCGTCCGCCGTTCCCGGCGCATAAATCGGGCAGGAGAGTCTGTCCGGCTTAACCCGCAGGGGGTACGCCGGAACGCGAAACCGCCCGCCCTCCCGATTCACCTAAAGATCGGTAAACGCGCAGGTCAGGCACTATGCCCCGCTAGCACCGGAAGCGCGCCACAGCAAACCGCCGACGGTCACTGTCTCCGCTGGGTGCCGGAAAGCTGTTCATATCCGCCCGTCCACCATGCGGCAGAAGGAGGGCGCCGCGGAATGGGACAACCGTCCATCGCCGCGGGGGAATGGGCCTAACCCGTCCGTGTCCGGCCCACGAAACGCACGTAGCCCCCGACGCCATGTACGACGCCGAGGGCCACGGGAACTCATGAACTACTTCTGGTCTTCCGCCGGAGTGACCGACTGGGCCGGATCGACTGGAGTGCTCTCCTCCGCAACCGGCGGCGGAGCGTCGGGCTCCTCAGGCTCAGGGGCGGTAGCAGCAGGTGGCTCGTCAGTGGTGGCCGGCGCTGCCGGCGGCGACGTCACCGCTTTGGTGTCACTGCCGGGTGCGGTTCCGCCGGTGGGTGCAACGGGGGTCGCGAGGGGCGCGGCCGACGAGGTAGCGCTGACCAGCTCCGCCGCAGTGGGTGGCGACCCACTGAAGGTGAGCGCGACGCTGGGCGGGCTGTGGTCGCCGATCCAGGTCTTCAAGACCGGCTGCACCTTCCACGTCCACGTGCCGCCGGGAACCGCCTTGTCTTTACAGGTCGTAGCGGTGACGTGATCGCAGACCACCACCGGATCGCCGGCCCCGAAGCGGGTCACTATGTAACTCTCTGCCGGCACACCAGCAAGGATCTTGTTGCCCACCCAATCGATCGCCGCGTTCTTCCCGTTCTTCGCAACACTCGGGCTGTTCCCCGCCGGCATGGCTGCCGTTCGCATCTTCAGAACCGCGCGCGGGGTGTCGATGATCCAGTCCGCGAAGGCGTACACGCTGCCGCCGAAGGTGACGGCGGCGGCGGTGACGACGACCAGCGACACCTTTGTCATGTGTTTCATCGATACGCCTTCGTTGCGGTGCCGCTCAGCCGGATCGTGAAGACAGCGCCCGAGCATGCCTGACTGGCGGCCGGCGGCATGTAGAGCGGAATGGACTTAGCGTCCAACCTGCCTCGCGGCGGGATGACGATGGGCAGCTTTCCGGTGTAGCTGCGGGGGACTAGGTTCGCCGCCACCGGCTTGCACTTCCGCTTGGATGAGGCGACGACCTCCCCGCGGAGGCTCTTCACGCTGAGGGCGAAGTCGTAGGGGTTTCGCAGCGTCAACTTCATCTCTCTCACCACACCGGGGTACAGGCCCTTGGGGGCCTTTCCGCCCATGGCGATGCCGAAAGGCTGCTGATTGTCGTAGCCGCGCATGTCTCCGTGTGCCGCGGTGATGACCATGGACTCGCTCTCGGACGCGTCTCGAACGCCGGCGCTGGCCGCGAGGGTGAACGCGGCGAGCGTGCCCGCCGTTCCGACGGCGATCTTCCAGCGATGCACGGTCACTCCCCAGGGTCGGCGTGGATGCGGCGGGCGAAGCTATGGCCTCGCCCGCCGCCGTTGGCGGGCTAGACGGCGCTGGTGCCTTCGAAGTCGAAGGTCAGGTTGATCAGCGTGTCCGCGCACGACTGCGGGAAGGTCTGCTTGATGGTGAGCGGGAGGACGATCGACGCGTTCTCTGCGCCCGCGGGGATGACAGGTGCCGACGTGGGCAGGGTGGGCGTGACCGACGCCGCTCCCGCTGTGCCCAGGTCAGTCACGCAGGTGGGATTGGCGGCGCCGCCCTTGGTGGCGGTGATGGCCGGGTTCTTGATGGTGGTCAGCTTGACGGGGAACTCGTTCGGGTTGTCCACCTGGGCGTTGGCGTTGAGGACAGCGCCGGGGAAGATGCGACCGCTGAGCGTGATGTCCGCCCGCATGGGGGTGACGGTGGAGCCGGCCGCGGAGGCGTAACCCTTACCGCCGACCAGCCAGCCGTTCGCCATCGCGACGCCGCCGAGTGCTCCGACCCCCACGATCGAGGCGGTGAGGATGGCAGCGGAACGCTTGGTGATCTTGCGCATGGGGAGTTCCTCCTGGAACGGCTGGTCGTGCGACTTCCGCAACGTCGCGGAAAGTCGACGTCCGGTGCACTTGTTGATTGTTTGTGGCGCCGAACCAGTGGCGTTCCGGCGCTGCGACAAAGATGGCCGATTCTGGGCAGCGCGGCGATAGTGCTTCCGTTTGTCCTATCCGAGACGGCGATACCGCTGGTTCGCGCTATCCGGACTAATCCCAACGGCTGACCGCAATGTGAAAGACCGAGCCGCTCCATCCCCACCACCACCTGCGGCTATGTGGCCTACCTGGGAACAAGCTGTGGCTATCAGGCGCCGCCGTAGATCACAACTCGGCTGGGCGGCCAGGCCAGCACCAAGGGACCGTATCGGTAATTTTCCCAGCACTACTCAGGCGCCTCGGCGCAGCATTCTCGTGCGCTTTTTCACCAACGGATTAGCCTGATTGACCGGGTGGTCACCTGAAAGAGGCGTCACGCGGACGGTTCTGTTGCTGAGGGGGGCCGGGGCGGGACACCGGCGGATGGGCCTGGCTCAACGATAGCGGCCGGCCCCGTGGAGCGGCCGTCCGGCGCCGGCCGCGCGCATGGTGAAAGATGTCGGCGCCGCTACCGGGCGGTACCAGATCTTGACGCAGGCCCAGCTCAGGGCATGTTTACCGGCTTGATTCCGCCATGTTAAGGGCCGAAACACTCATTGCGCTCTGGTAAAACTCTCGCGTCGGCATTGACCACTGTGGGCCGACCCCTCAATCCTATGGCGGCGGTTCGGCGGTTGTGCCGTTTCTCAGCCGTCGATACAGGTGGATCCGTGATCCACTGTGAGTGAGCGGCAGGAGCAGGGCACTGGAGACCTCGGCACCACAGGATTTCGACGTGGTCGTTGTCGGCGGCGGTACGGCCGGCGCGGTCGTCGCCTCACGGCTGTCGGCCGACCCGGGGACGCGGGTGTGCCTGATCGAGGGTGGCCCGTCGGACGTCGGTGACGACCGGGTGCTTCAGCTCAAGAACTGGCTGAGCCTGCTGGAGTCGGAGTACGACTACGACTACCCGACGGTCGAGCAGCCGCGCGGCAACTCCTTCATCCGGCACTCGCGGGCCAAGGTGCTCGGCGGATGCTCCTCGCACAACACGATGATCAGCTTCCTGCCGCCGCCCGAGGACTTCCGGGACTGGGTCGACGCCGGGGCGCAGGGGTGGTCGTACGAGGAGATGCTGCCGCTGTGGAAGCGGCTGCTCATCCAGGTCCAGCCGGTCGCCCCCAAGGACCGGAACGCGTTGACCGAGGCTTTTGTCGCCTCCTGCCACACCGCGCTGGGTGTGCCGGTCCGCGATGATTTCAACGCCGAGCCGTTCGCCGACGGCACCGGCTTCTTCCCGGTGGCCTATTACCCCGAGACGGGTGTGCGGTCGTCCTCGTCGGTGGCTTACCTGCACCCGTACCTGGATCGCCCGAATTTGACTGTCCGCACCGACACCTGGGCCTATCACCTCGACACCGACGGTGGCCGGGTCACCGGCGTGCGGGTCCGGGACAAGGACGGCGTCGAGAGCACGCTGACCGCCGCCCACGAGTACGTGCTGTCGGCCGGTGCGATCGACACGCCGCGGCTCCTGCTGCTCTCCGGGATCGGGCCGGCCGAGCAGCTCAGCTCGCTCGGCATCGAGGTCGCGCTGGACCTGCCGGGGGTGGGTGAGCACCTGCTGGACCATCCCGAGTCACTGATCCTCTGGGAGGCCGCCCGGCCGGTGCCGCCGGAGACCGCCATGGACTCCGACGCCGGTCTCTTCGTCCGCCGCGACGAGAGTGATCCGCGGCCCGACCTGATGTTCCACCTCTACCAGATCCCGTTCACCACCAACACCGAGCGGCTCGGCTACGACGTGCCCGCGCACGGCTTCGGGATGACGCCCAACATCCCGCGCCCGCGCGGTCACGGCCGGCTGTGGCTGACCAGCGCCGATCCGCAGGTCAAGCCGGCGCTGGACTTCGGCTACTTCACCGACCCGGACGGCTACGACGAGCAGACCATCGTTGACGGTCTGCGGATCGCCCGGCAGGTGGCGGCCACCGAGCCGTTCAAGTCGTGGATCGCCAGGGAGATCGCGCCGGGTCCGGAGCTGCAGACCGACGCGGAGCTCTCGGCGTACGGGCGGGCCGCGCACCACACCGTCTACCACCCGGCCGGCACGTGCCGGATGGGCGCCGCCGACGATCCGGGCGCCGTCGTGGACCCGCAGCTGCGGGTGCGCGGCCTGGCCAACGTACGGATCGCCGACGCGTCCGTCTTCCCGGCCATGACCTCGGTCAACCCGGTCGTGACCGTGCTGATGATCGGCGAACGCGCCGCCGACCTCATCGCCGAATCCTCTAGTTGAACAGCGAGGCCCGCCATGCCGCCCACGATTGCTGTCGACCACTTGTGGAAAGTCTTCGGCCCCAAGGCCGACAAGGTCGTCGGCACGCCACTGGCGGACCTGTCCCGGGCCGAGCTGCGGGCGAAGACCGGCTGCCTGGCCGCCGTCCGGGACGTGAGCTTCGCGGTCGAGCCCGGCGAGGTCTTCGTCGTGATGGGACTGTCCGGCAGCGGCAAGTCCACGCTGGTGCGGTGCCTGACCCGGCTGATCGAGCCGACCGCCGGCGAGGTGCACATCGACGGTGAGGCGGTACGGGCGATGAGCCCTAAACGCCTCCGCGAGCTGCGCCGGCACGGGATCGCGATGGTGTTCCAGCACTTCGGGCTGCTCCCGCACCGGCAGGTGGTCGACAACATCGCGTACGGGTTGGAGATCCAGGGTGTCGGCAAGGCCGAACGGCACCGCCGGGCCGCCGAGGTCCTGACCCTGGTGGGTCTCGACGGTCACGAGAATCAGTACCCCGACCAGTTGTCCGGTGGCATGCAGCAGCGGGTCGGCCTGGCCCGGGCGCTGGCCACCGACCCGGCGGTGCTGCTGTTCGAC
The DNA here is from genome assembly GCF_050955795.1 of Actinoplanes sp. CA-051413. NCBI lineage: Bacteria > Bacillati > Actinomycetota > Actinomycetes > Micromonosporales > Micromonosporaceae > Actinoplanes > Actinoplanes sp. CA-051413. Next base: position 8,945,188 of record NZ_CP192100.1, on the reverse strand, counting down.
GAGCCGTTCAGTGCGCTGGACCCGTTGATCCGCCGGGACATGCAGGCCGAGGTGCGGCGCCTGCACGCCGAGGTCGGCAAGACGCTGGTCTTCATCACCCACGACCTGGCCGAGGCGCTGAGTCTCGGTGACCGCATCGCGGTCATGCGCGACGGCGCCCTCGTGCAGGTCGGCACCCCGGAGGAACTGGTCGGTGCGCCCGCCGACGACTACGTGGCCGACTTCGTCCGCGAGGTGCCCCGCGCCGACGTGCTGACCCTGCGCTGGATCACCCGGGCCGCCGCACCGGACGAGGTGCTCGAGGACCAGCCGTTGCCGGCCGGCACGGTCATCCGCGACACGATCGAGCGGGTGCTGCGGGCCCCGCATCCGATCCCGGTCGTCGACGGCGAGGAGCGGATCGGGGTCGTCGACGCCGAGCAGCTGCTGCCCGCGTTGATCGGGCATCGTCCGCCGGTGCCGGCATGAGTACCGTCGTCACGGACGTTCCGGTTCCGGCCGAGGCGGCCGACCCGGCACCGGACGCCGCTGCTCGCGGGCCGCGCCGGAAGCTGCCCGGCCGCCGGATGCTGGTCCTGCTGCTGGCCCTGGCCACCGCGGCCGTGTATCTGGTCGTGCGGACCTCGGCCCCGGCCGACGATGACAACGCCTGGGCGTTCCGGTTCTTCGGCGAGCTGCGGGACTGGGTGGACGCCAACCGGGACACCAGCCCGCTTTTCCTGTACGGCTTCAACTACCTGCGCCTCGGCGTCTCGATGCTGGTCGACACGGTGCACGGCGCGCTGTACGGGCTCGGCTGGGCCGGACTGGTGGCGGCCGCCGGTGCGCTCGCCGCGGTGGTGGCCGGTTGGCGGATCGCGCTGCTGGCCGTTGCCGGTTTCCTCAGCTTCGGTGTGCTGGGGCTGTGGGAGGAGAGCGTCGACACGTTGGTGCTGACGCTGTCCGCTGTGCTGCTGGCGGTGCTGATCGGCGTACCGCTCGGGGTGCTCGCCGCCCGGGTGCCGGCGGTCGGCTCGGCGCTGCGGCCGGTGCTCGACGTCATGCAGATCATGCCGACGTTCGCCTACCTGGCCCCGATGACGCTGCTCTTCCTGATCGGCTCGCCCGCGGCCACCATCGCCACCCTGATCTACGCCATCCCGCCGGCGATCCGGATCACCGCGCTGGGCATCACCGAGGTGTCGAAGTCCACCGTGGAGGCGGCGACCGCGCTCGGCTCCACCCGTTGGCAGCTGCTGGGCAAGGTCCGCCTGCCGCTGGCCCGGCCGACCATCGTGCTGGCCGTCAACCAGGCGATCATGATGGCGCTGTCGATGGTGGTGATCACCGCGCTGATCGACGCGCCCGGCCTGGGGCAGACCATCGTGCAGGCCCTGGAACGGGTCAACGTGGGCGCCGCCTTCGACGCCGGCCTGGCCATCGTCGTGCTCGCGGTGGTGCTCGACCGGATCACCACCCACGCCGCGAAGCGGGCCGTACCGACCAACCACCGGTCCGCCCGGCTGCGGGCGGCCGGGCCGCTGGTGGCCGTCGTCGCGGTCGTGGCGGTGACGGTGCTGGGCCGGATGTCGTCGTGGGGCGCGGAGTTCCCGGCCGGCTGGCGGGCCTCGTTCGCCGTCCCGGTCAACGAGGCGACGCGGTGGGTCGAGTTCCACTGGTACGACGCGACCGAAGCCCTGAAGAACGTCGTCAGTGCCGTTCTGCTCGACCCGATCGAGACCGTCCTGACCACGACGCCGTGGTGGCTGTTCCTGGTGACCGTACTGATCTTCGGCACACTGAGCAGCGGCCCGCGGGCTGCCGCGATCGCCGGGGTGGCCGTGGCCGGGCTGGTGGGTCTGGGTCTGTGGCAGCACGCGATGCAGACGCTGGCCACCGTTCTGGTCGCCACCGTCGCCACGATGGCGTTCGGCATCGTCTTCGGCGTGCTCGGCGCGCGGCACGACCGTTTCGCCCTGGTCATGCGTCCTGTGCTGGACGCGGCGCAGACCATGCCGTCGTTCGTCTACCTGCTACCCGCGGTGGCCCTGTTCGGGGCCAGCCGGTTCACGGCCATCGTGGCGGCGGTGATCTACGCGGTGCCGCCGGTGGTGCGCCTGGTCGAACGCGGCGTGCGCGACGTGCCGGCGACGGTGGTCGAGGCAGCCGTGTCGTCGGGGTCGACGCCGCGCCAGCTGCTGTGGAAGGTGCAACTGCCGATGGCCCGCCGAGGCCTGCTGCTGGCCGCGAACCAGGGCATCGTGATGGTCCTGGCGATGGTGGTCGTCGGCGGCCTGGTCGGTGCCGGCGCCCTGGGCTACGACGTGGTCGCCGGGTTCGCCCAGCGCGAGGACTTCGGCAAGGGTCTGGCCGCCGGCTTCGCGATCGTGCTGCTCGGCATCCTGCTCGACCGGCTCACCCAGGGCGCGGGCCGGCGCGCCGACGACAACCGCCTGCGCCGGCCGGCGACCTGAGTTTCTGCTCTCCCCTCTGCCGCCGTCCGGCGGTAAGCACCATCCGGAAGGAAATCCTGATGAGACACCTGAAATTGCTCCGGCTCACCGCGGTAGCCGCGGCATTGAGCATGGCCGTGGCCGGTTGTGGCGGTGCGAAGTCCGACGCCGGATCCTCGGACGCGCCGGCGGCCGGTTCGAAGGGCACGGTCAAGCTCGCCATCAACCCGTGGGTGGGTTACGAGGCGAATGCCGCGGTGCTCGGTCATCTGCTGGAGAAGAAGCTCGGCTACACCGTGGACAAGAAGAACCTCAAGGAGGAGATCTCCTGGCAGGGCTTCGAGACCGGTGAGGTCGACGCGGTCGTGGAGAACTGGGGCCACGACGACCTGAAGAAGACCTACATCACCGACAAGAAGGTCGCCGTCGACCTCGGTCCGACCGGCAACAAAGGCGTGATCGGCTGGTACGTGCCGCAGTGGATGGTGGACAAATATCCGGACATCACCGACGGCGCGAATCTGAACAAGTACGCGGATCTGTTCAAGACCTCCGAGTCGGGCGACAAGGGCCAGTTCCTCGCGGGCGACCCGTCGTTCGTCACCAATGACGTCGCCCTGGTGGCGAATCTGAAGCTGAACTACAAGGTCGTCTACTCCGGCAGCGAGGCCGCCATCATCAAGGCCGCCCAGCAGGCCACGGCCCAGAAGAAGCCGCTGCTGTTCTACTTCTACGAGCCGCAGTGGCTGTTCGCCAAGGAGAAGTACGCCCGGGTGAAGCTGCCCGCGTACACCGCCGGTTGTGACGCCGACCCGAAGAAGGTCGCCTGTGACTACCCGGACTACATCCTGGACAAGATCGTCAGCAAGAAGTTCGCCGACACCAACAGCCCGGCGTTCCAGCTCATCAAGAATTTCAAGTGGACCAATGACGACCAGAACCTGGTCTCGGACTACATCACCAACCAGGGCATGACCGCCGAAGCCGCCGGCGAGAAATGGGTCAACGAGCACGAGGCCACCTGGAAGCCGTGGATTCCGGCGACCAGCTGACAGACGCACTGTCCGACGGGGGCCGCGAGTGCTGTGCTGTGCTCACTCGCGACCCCCGAGGGGCCCCGCCGGAGTGACGATGTCGCTTTGCTTCGTGATCGAAATCTGATTGCAACCTTCCGGCAGGACCCTGATGCCCTTCATCAATGATCCGATCTACCCACCGGTCCTCAAGCTGATCTTGCGCCGGTACGAATGCGGGAATCCCGCATTCCGCCGCGGTACATAGTGGACTTACGACTCAGCTCATCGCTACGGTTCCCCCCATCGCGGCACACAGAGACCGCCGCCACCCGACGAAGGAGAAATCGCGTGTCCGCACGGAGTCGTCCGGTCGTAGACCTCACCGCCGGCCGCATTGCTCCTGGAACGGATCGTCGATGAAGATCCCCCGCCCGCGCCAGGCCCACCACGACGCCGACACCGTCGCGCCCGTGACCGGGACAGAGACCGGCGCTCCGGCCCCCCGGCCGGCCCGCTCCGGCGGCACGATCCGCCGCCGCGTCGTCCGTACGCTGACCCTGCCCGTCGTCGCGGTCCTCGTGCTGCTGGGCGTCATCACCGTCACCGAGGTCGACAACTACCGCACGGCTGCCGCCTCCGCGCGCGCCGTCACCCTCGTCCTCGCGGTGCAGGACCTCGTGCAGGAGCTGCAGACCGAGCGTGGTCTCACCGCCGGTCTGCTCGGTGGCAACGTCGGCTTCCGCGCCGAGCTGGCCCCGGCCCGCAAGCGTGTCGACGACCAGCGCGCCAAGGTCGAGGATCTGATCTCCGAGGGCGGCGTCGCCCAGGACCGGGTCGCCACCGCCGTCCGTGAGCTCGACGGCCTCGCCGGCGTCCGGGCCGGCACCGACGCCGGAGCCGCCGACCGCGCCCCGACCTTCACCTTCTACACCGGTCGCATCGCCGAGCTGAGCAACGTCGACTACGGCCTGGACAGCTCGGCCGACCCCGCCCTGCGCCGCGGTGTCTCCGCGCTGGAGGCCCTCGGCGACGCCAAGGAGAGCACCGCCCAGGAGCGGGCCTTCCTCAACGGTGTGTTCTCGGCCAGCGGCTTCAACCGCGGTGAGTTCCTGCAGTTCGTGACGATGCGCTCGGCCAAGGACGCGGCGCTGGCCACGTTCACCCGCTACGCGGACGACACCCAGCGCAAGGCCAAGGACTACGTGCTCGGCACCGGCGCCGCGCAGACCGCCACCTACTTCGAGCAGGTCGCGCTCAACGCCGGCGACGGCCGCAACCTCCAGGTCAATCCGCAGTCCTGGTGGTCGTCGCAGACCACCGTGCTGGACGACATGCTCCAGCTGCAGCAGCACGTCGGCTCGGTCATCCGGGCCCGGGCCGCCACGCTTCAGGACGACGCCACGCAGCGCATGGGCCTGCTGCTCGGCGCCGTGATCATCTGCTTCATCGGCTCGGTGTACCTGGCCACGATCGCGTCGCGCTCGATCGCCGCGCCGCTGGCCACCCTGGCCGACGAGGCCAACCGGCTGGCCGGCGAGCGGCTGCCCGAGGCGGTCCGCAAGGCGACCTCCGGCGACGACGACGCGCCGCCGCTGACCGTCGCGGTACCCGCGGGCGCCAGCGACGAGGTCCGGCTCGTCGCCGACGCGCTGGACCGGGTCCAGGCCACCGCATACTCGCTGGCCACCGAGCAGGCGATGCTGCGGCGCAGCACCACCGAGTCGCTGGCCAACCTGGGCCGCCGCAACCAGAACCTGCTGCGCCGCCAGCTGGGCTTCATCACCAGCCTGGAACGCGAGGAGTCCGACCCGACCGGGCTGGCCAACCTCTTCGAGCTCGACCACCTGGCCACCCGCATGCGCCGTAACGCGGAGAGCCTGCTGGTCCTCGTCGGCGCGGCCAGCCCGCGGCAGTGGTCCGAGCCGCTGCCCATCGCCGACGTCATCCGCGCCGCCGTCTCCGAGGTCGAGGAGTACCGCCGGGTCGCCCTGCGCCGCGTCGACGACGCGCTCGTGGCCGGCGCGGTCGTCAGCGGTGTCGCCCACATGCTCGCCGAGCTGGTCGAGAACGGGCTCGCCTTCTCCCCGCCGGACGCCGACGTGGAGATCCAGGGCCGGCGGATCGGCGACAGCTACCTGATCGCCATCACCGACCAGGGCATCGGCATGAGCCGCGCCGACCTGGAACTGGCCAACCAGCGACTGCGCGGCGAGGGCGACTTCATCACCGCGCCCACCCGCTTCCTCGGCCACTACGTGGTCGGCCGGCTGGCAACCGACATGGACATCGACGTGCAGCTGGCGCCGTCCCCGGTGACCGGTGTGACCGCTCGCATCGTGCTGCCGCCGTCCATCGTGGCCGGTGCCCAGGCCGTCAGTGCCCCGGCGCCCCAGCCCCGGCTGACCCCGGAGGAGCGCCGGCCGCTGGAAGCGCCGCGGGCACTGGAAGCGTCGGACCCGGCGGCGACGCAGGTCCTCACCCTGCCGCCGGCCGCGCCGCCGCCGCCCGCGACGGACGGCCGGATCCGGCCCGGCAAGATCGAGTACGTCACGGTGGCCGGCAGCCCAGCCGTACGGCGTCAGCCGCCGTCTCCCGCCGAGCAGCAGCAACCGGCCGCGGCGGGTTCGCCGACCGCGCGCTACGAGGAGGCGATGACCGCCTCGACGCTCGGCATGGACATGTACTCCTTCGCGCCACCGCCGGACCAGGCCGACCGCACCCCGAACGGCCTGAAGAAGCGAGCACCGCGGGCCCGCAAGGCAGCGTCGGCACCCGATCAGCCCGCCGGCGCGGTCCCCACCCGGACGGCCGAGCGACCCGCTCCCGTCAGCGACTCGCCGGACGAGGTGCGCGCCCGGCTCACCGCCTTCCGCAGCGGCATGCAGCGCGGCAGCAACGACGCCACCGACCGACCATGACCGCCGCCCCTCCCCACCCCCGCGACGAGGCCGAAAGAAGTTCCCATGAGCGTTGACACGTCTGCCGACCGGCACCAGTTCAACTGGCTGCTGGGCAACTTCGTCCACCAGACCGACGGGGTCCGCGACGCGGTCGCGGTGTCCTCCGACGGCCTGCTCATCGCCAGCTCCGACGGGCTGAGCCGGGCCGAGGCCGACCATCTGGCGGCGATCGTGTCGAGCCTGGCCAGCGTGGCGCGCAGCGCCTCCCGGCGCTACGACTTCGACGGGCTCAAGCTCATCATGATCGAGATGCGGCGGGGCTTCCTGCTGGTGTCGGTCATCGCCGGCGGCAGCTGCCTGGGTGTCGTCGCGGGTGGCGACAGCGACGTGGGTCTCGTCGGCTACGAGATATCCCTGTTGGCGGAGAGGTTCGGCGCCCTGCTCACCCCGGCGCTGATCTCCGAATCCCGGCAGTACCTGCCGCGATGAGCCATCGGGGGGAGTGGGGGCCGGACCCTCGCATGATCCCGTACGCGGAGCCGGTCGTGCCCTCCCGTCGGGAGCCCCCGCCCGCGCCGGCCCACGCGGCCGCGGAACCGGGTGACGACCTGGTCGTCCGCCCCTTCATGCTGACCGGCGGGCGCACCCGCCCGCTGCACGACGGGCTGCGGATCGAGACCCTGCTGCACGCGGCCCCGGCCGCGTTGTCGGCTCCGCTGCGCTTCGAGTCGCGGCGCATCGTCGAATTGTGTCAGGCACCGATGTCCATCGCGGACCTCTCGGTGGCTCTGCGGGTGCCGCTCGGCGTGGTCCGGGTCATCGTCGCCGACCTGGTGACGGACGGCTACCTGCGGATCGAGGAGCAGCTCGGGGAGCTCCCCATCGCATTGATCGAGAGGATCAGGGATCGTGTTCGGGCGCTCTAGTGAGCCGGCGCCGCTGCCGCCGGTGGCGGTCAAGATCGTCATCAGTGGCGGTTTCGGTGTCGGCAAGACCACCTTCGTCGGTGCCATCTCGGAGATCGAGCCGCTGGTCACCGAGGCCGAGATGACCGAGCGGTCGATCGGCATCGACGACACCTCGGCGGTGTCGGGCAAGACCACCACCACGGTGGCCCTCGACTTCGGCCGCATCACCCTTGACGACGCGCTGCTGCTCTACCTGTTCGGCACGCCCGGGCAGGACCGGTTCGCCTTCCTCTGGGACGACCTGGTCGACGGCGCGCTGGGTGCGATCGTGCTGCTGGACACCCGGCGCATCGAGGACTGCTTCCCGGCGATCGACTACTTCGAGGAGCATGACATCCCGTTCCTGATCGGGGTCAACACCTTCGACCAGTCGCAGCGCTTCGACCTCGAGGAGGTCCGCGACGCGCTGGGCATCGACCCGAGCGTGCCGGTGCTGGAGTGCGACGCGCGCTACCGCGAGTCGGTGAAGCACATCCTGGTCGCGCTGACCGAGGAGGTCCTGGCCAAGCGGCTGAGCCGGGAACGGCCGGTGCCGACGTGGTGAAGCCGCTGATGACTGTGAAACGGAGAACGATGCGCGCACGCACCGCGGCCGCCCTGGTGAGCGTGCTGGCCCTGACCGCCTGCGGCAACTCGTCCGAGGCGATCGTCGCCCCGCCCGGCGTCGAGCGCACCCCCTGCGGCACCGTGTCGATCGCGGTGAACCCCTGGGTCGGGTACGCCGCCAACGTCGCGGTGGTCAGCTACCTGCTCAAGCAGGAGCTGGGCTGCACGGTGGTGGAGAAGGACCTCACCGAGGACGCCTCGTGGGAGGGCCTGGCCAGCGGCGAGGTCGACGCCATCCTGGAGAACTGGGGACACGACGACCTCAAGAAGACCTACATCGACGACAAGAAGGTCGCGGTCGAGCAGGGTCTCACCGGCAACAAGGGCGTCATCGGCTGGTACGTGCCGCCGTGGATGGCCAAGGAATACCCGGACATCACGAAGTGGAAGAACCTCAACAAGTACGCCGACAAGTTCAAGACGAGCAAGTCCGACGGCAAGGGTCAGCTGCTCGGCGGTGACCCGTCGTTCGTCACCAACGACGCGGCACTGATCAAGAACCTGAAGCTGGACTTCTCGGTGGTCTACGCGGGCAGCGAGGACGCGCTCATCGCGGAGTTCCAGCGGGCGGAGAAGGACAAGAAGCCACTGATCGGCTACTTCTACACGCCGCAGTGGCTGCTGTCGGAGATCAAGCTGGTGCACATCCCGCTGCCGATCTACAAGCCCGGCTGCGACTCCGACCCCAAGACGGTGGCGTGCGACTACCAGCCGTACGACCTCGACAAGATCGCCCGCAAGTCGTTCGTCGACTCGGGCAGCCCGGCGGCCGACCTGATCAAGAACTTCCGGTGGACCAACGACGACCAGAACGAGGTCGCCCGGGACATCACGGTCAAGAAGCTGTCCCGCGACGACGCGGCCAAGCGCTGGCTGGACGCGAACCGGGCCACCTGGCAGGAGTGGCTGCCGGCCCGCTGAGCACCGATCGGCTGAGGGGCGGGATCACGCGGTGGCCGAGTGTCCATCGCAGGGTCCCGCCCGCCACCCTGGTTAAGTGGCGCGGCGCCGGACGAGCAATCGCAGCGCGATGAGGAGCGCGAGCACCAGTCCGACCCCGGCCACCGCCAGGGCCTGACCCGCCAGCCCGACGATGACTCCCATGCCGACGCCGGCCGCCACCGCGCCGGCCACTGCCGCCGCAATCACAGCCGCGGGCCGCGGTGCGATCCCCTCGTACCGCCCGCCGATTGTCGCGAGCAGCGGCAGCAGCGCCAGGCCCAGAGCGGCGATCGCCGTCCACACCAGGTGTTCGAGCTCGCCGGTCCGGCTCGGGCTGAAGGCGAGGAGGCCGGCCAGCAGCGCAAAGCCCGCCACCCCGAACGCGGGGCCGGCGAGCAGCAGCGGACGGATCCAAGCCGGGCCGAAGTGCTGGTCGAGGCGGCGGACCGCCGGATGTCCCGGGTCGAGCTTGCGCGCCTGCCGGAGCAGCGTCCGGGCCTGCGCGGTGTCGCGGTCCGCCTGGATCAGGCCGAACGCGAGCAGCGTGAGCGCCTCCACGTCGTCCGGCCGTAGCCGCACCGCCTGGCGGGCGTCGTCCCGCAGGTCCGGCCACCGCTGCAGGGAGAGGTCGGCGACGGCCCGCATGCGGTAGGCGATGCCGTTGTCCGGCTCGATGGCCAGGGCCCGGTCGGCGGCCTCGATCGCCGCGGGCCAGTCGTCCGCGCCGATCAGCGCGCCCGCCAGCCGGTGCCAGGCCTGGGCATCCTCGGGATGGTCGTCGAGGTGCGCGCGCAGCACCGGCAGTGCCGCGGCGTACTGCCCGGATTCCACGAGCTGCTTGGCTCGCGCTACCGCGTTCTCCGTGGTGTCCAAGCGCACACCATAGTGGTCACCACCGGCCGGGCTCAGGGTGAGGGGCTCGAGGCCGGCCGGGGGGAACCCGGCCGGTCGCAGGCCACGCCGACGGCGAGCAGGCCGAGCAGGCTGGTGAGCAGCAGGACAGCGACGGCGAGCTCCACCTTGTCGCGCCGGCGGACGTGGTGTCGCGGCCGGACGGGCTCGGGGTCGTACCATGAGGATTCCGACACCGGTCCAGTCTCGCGGCGGCCGCCGCCGGGGTCGATCGGGTGAAAGAACCAAAAAGATCTGACCTCTTTCGGCGCGACTCGGCCGGCGGTCCGCTCGTTGTGCTCTGGTTCCATGGTCGGATGGATCAGACGGCCCTGCTCGCGGCCGCCCGCTCGGGCGACGCCGACGCCTTCGGGCGGCTCGTCGGCGGACACCGCGCCGAGCTGCTCGCGCACTGCTACCGGATGCTCGGCTCCCTGCACGACGCCGAGGACGCCCTGCAGGAGTCGCTCGTGCGGGCGTGGCGCGGGCTGTCCACGTTCCGGGCCGGCACCCTGCGGCCGTGGCTCTTCCGGATCGCCACCAACCGTTGTCTCACCCTCATCGAGCAGCGGGCCCGGCGGGAGCTGCCCGCCGATCTCGGGCCGGGGGCGCCGCTCACCGAGGTGGCCTGGCTGGAGCCGTACCCGGACCGGCGGCTCGGCCCGGCGGCGACCGCCGAGCAGCGGGAGAGCATCGGGCTGGCGTTCGTCGCCGCGCTGCAGCACCTCTCCGGGCCGCAGCGGGCCGCGTTGCTGCTGCGTGAGGTGCTCGGCTTCTCCGCCGCCGAGGTCGCGGCCCAGCTCGACACCACCGTGGCGGCCGTCAACAGCAGCCTGCAGCGCGCCCGCGCCGCCCTGGCCGAGCGGCGGCCCGCGCCCGGCGATCCGATTCCGGCCGACAAGATCAAAGACCTGGCTGACCGGTACGCGTCCGCGTGGCAAGCCGCGGACGTCGACACGATCGTGGCCCTGCTGACCGACGACGCCACGTACTCGATGCCACCGCTGCCCGAGTGGTACCGCGGCCCGGCCGCCATCCGCGAGTTCCTCCTGGCCGGTCCGTTGCGACACAGTTGGCTCTTCCGGCCCGCGCACGCCAACGGCCAGCTCGCCTTCGGCACGTACCTGTGGGACGAGAAACGGCAGGCGTACGTCTGGGCCGGGCTCGACGTGCTGCGGCTCGACGGGACGGGCATCGCCGAGGTGGTCTCGTTCCTCACCGACGGGTTGCACCGCGAATTCGAGCTGCCCGATGAGTTCGCGGCCCGGCCCGGGTTGTAGAGGGGAGAGAGAAGGAGACGACACATGATGCTCGACGGCAGAACAGCGATCATCTACGGCGGCGGCGGATCCATCGGCGGCGCGATCGCCCGGGCGTACGCGGCCCAGGGCGCCCGGGTCTTCCTCGCCGGCCGGACCCGCGCCACCCTCGCCGCGGTGGCCGGACCGATCGGTGCGGAGATCGCCGAGGTCGACGCCCTGGACGAGCGCGCGGTCGACGCGCACGCCGACGAAGTGGCCGCGGCCACCGGCGGCATCGACATCTCGGTCAACGTGATCGCCGACAGCGACGTGCAGGGTACGGCCATGGTCGACATGCCGGTCGAGGACTATCTGAGCCCGGTCGTCACCTCCGTACGCTCGAAGTTCCTGACCGCCCGGGCCGCCGCCCGGCACATGAAGCCCCGGCGCTCCGGGGTGATCCTGACCTTCGGTGGCTCCGGCGACCGCACCGCCGCGGGCCGGTATCTGCTCGGCGGCCTGGTGACCGGCTTCGAGGCGATCGAGGCGATGCGCCGGCAGCTCGCCACCGAGCTGGGCCCGTACGGGATCCGGGTGCTGACCCTGCAGACCAGCGGCGTGCCGGAGGCCATCCCGGCGGCCTTCGAGGGCCGCGCGGCGATCGAGGCGGAGCTGACGGGGCAGACTCTGCTCGGCCGCACGGCGACCCTCGAGGACGTCGGACAGGTGGCGGTCTTCGCCGCCTCGGACTGGGCCCGCACGATCACCGGCGCCGCCCTCAACATCACGTGCGGCGCCGTCCTGGATTAAGGGCTAGGCCGCCTGGATCAGGGACACCGCGAAGAGGTCCGCCGGGTCGGTCCAGAAGTGCCCCAGGGCGAAGCCGGCCGCGGCCAGCTCGGCGGACAGCCCGTCCCGGCGGAACTTCGCCGAGATCTCGGTGCGCAGCTCCTCGCCGGCGGCGAAGTCCACGGTCAGGTCCAGATCGCGGATGTGCACGCGCTGCGCCGAGCCGGCCCGCAGCCGCATCTCGATCCACTCCTGCTCGGCGTTCCAGAGCGCGACGTGGGCGAACGCGTCCACGTCGAAGTCGGCGCCGAGCCGGTGGTTGACCACCCGCAGCACGTTGCGGTTGAACTCGGCGGTGACCCCGGCCGCGTCGTCGTACGCCGGCACCACGACCGCCGGGTCCTTGACCAGGTCGGTGCCGAGCAGCAGCCATTCGCCGGGTTGCAGCACGGCCCGCAGCCGGGACAGGAACTCGGCGCGTTCGGCCGGGACCAGGTTGCCGATGGTGCCGCCGAGGAACGCCACCATCCGGTTGTCGCCGTCCGGGATGTGCGCCAGGTGCCGGGTCAGGTCGCCGACGACGCCGCGGACCGCCAGCCCGGGGTAGCGCACGGCGAGCCGGTCGACGGCCTCGCCCAGCGCGGACGCCGACACGTCGAGCGGGACGAAAGCGCCCAGCGTGCCGTGCGCGAGCAGCGCGTCCAGCAGCAGCACCGTCTTCTCCGAGGAGCCCGAGCCCAGCTCAACCAGGGTCTTGGCCTCGGTTATGCGGGCGATCGCGGCGGCGTGCTCGGTGAGGATCGCGCGTTCCGTACGGGTCGGGTAGTACTCGGGCAGCCGGGTGATGTCCTCGAACAGCTCGCTGCCCCGGGCGTCGTAGAACCATTTCGGGGGCAGCCACTTCGGGGTCGCGGTCAGCCCGGCGGCCACGTCGCTGCGCAGCGTACGGTCGAGGTCCTGGTCGTCGAGATGGATCTCCAGCGCGCTCATGATCTCCCTAAGACGGTGATGTCCAGACCGGACGGGGTGGCGACGAGCAGACTGCCGTCCGGCACGGCTCGCCAGGCCGGGCCGGGATCAAGGGGTTCGGAACTGACCAGCACGGACGCGGGGCCGGTGCGCACGGACAGGGCGTGGCCGGCGGTGCTGGCGACGATCTGCCGACCGTCGGTGAGCAGCAGGTTGAGCCTGGAGCCGGGCGCGGCCGCCGAGACCTCCACGACCGTCTCGGCCAGCGCCCGCGCGGCCGGCACCCCGGACCGCAGCCGGTCGCGGACCAGCGCCCAGAGCAGCGCCGCGTCGGTCGGGGCGTCGAGGGTCAGCAGGTCGCGCACCGGCAGCCGGGCGGCCGGCCCGGCCACCGAGTCGGGCCAGCCCCGCACGACGCCGTTGTGGCTGAACAACCACGGTCCTTCGGCGAACGGCGCGGCCGCCGTCTCGACCACCGGCATGCCGACCGTGGCGGAGCGGACCGCTGCCAGCACACCGCCCGCCACGGTGTGGGCGGCGAGCGCCGGCAGGGCGGCGTCCGACCAGAGCGGGGCCGCGCTGCGGTAGCGCACCGGATCGGCGTCGCCGCCCGGATACCAGGCCACGCCGAAGCCGTCGGCGTTGATGGTGCCGCCGCCGCGCATGTCCTGCGGCGCCCACGCCTGCCGGGCGAGGGCGTGCGGCGCCTCGAACAGCAGCTCCGCCAGCGGTACGGGTGATCCGAGATAGGCCAGGTGCCGGCACATCAGTGGGTGCCGGGCCCGGCATCGCGGGCACAGCGGAAGCCGCTGAAGATCTGCCGCCGGATCGGGTGGTCCCAGTTGCGGAAGGTGCCCCGGCAGGCGGCCCGGTCGGTGCCGAACGAGCCACCGCGCAGCACCCGGTAGTCGCCGCCGAAGAACACCTGCGAATACTCCTCGTACGGGAACACGGCGAAGCCCGGGTACGGGTGGAAGCCGGAACTCGTCCACTCCCACACGTCGCCGATGAGCTGGTGCACGCCCAGCGGTGAGGCACCGTCCGGATAGGCACCGACGGGCGCGGGCGACAGGTGGCGCTGGCCGAGGTTGGCGTGCCGGGCCTCCGGCGCCTCGTCGCCCCACGGGAAGCGCCGGGAGCGGCCGGTCGCCGGATCGTGCCGGGCCGCCTTCTCCCACTCGGCCTCGGTGGGCAGCCGGCGCCCGGCCCAGGCCGCGTACGCCTCCGCCTCGAAGAAGCACACGTGCACCACCGGCTCGTCCGGCACGATCCGCTCGGTACGCCCGAACGCCGTGGCCGCCCAGCCGTCCCCGTCACGCTGCCAGTGCAGCGGCGCGGTCAGCCCGGCCGCCTGCCGGTGTGCCCAGCCCCGCTCGCTCCACCATTGCGGATCGTCGTAGCCGCCCGCGTCGATGAACTCCGCGTACCGGCCGTTGGTCACCGGGGCCGCGTCGATGAAGAAGGCGGGCACGTCCACTGTGTGCGCGGGCCGTTCGTTGTCCAGCGCCCACGGCTCGGTGTCGGTGCCCATGGCGAACGGGCCGCCCGGGATCAGCACCTCGCCGGCGACGGGCACCCGGGCCGGTGGCGGGGGATCGGCCGTCAGCACCGGCGCGCCGGTCCGCAGCTGGTGGGTGGCCAGCATCGTCTCGTCGTGCTGCTGCTCGTGCTGCACGATCATGCCGAAGGCGAACCCGTCGGCCAGCAACGGCCGGCTCTCGTCCAGCCGGACCCGGTCCAGCACGTCGAGGGCCTTGTCGCGTACCTGCTCCACGTAGGCGCGGGCCTCGGCCGGACCGAGCAGCGGCAACGCGGGCCGGTCACTGCGCGGGTGCTTGAACGCGTCGTAGAGCTCGTCGATGTCGCGGCGTACCGGCTCGCGGCCGCCCACGTCGCGGACCAGCCAGAGCTCCTCCTGGTTGCCGACGTGCGCGAGGTCCCAGACCAGCGGGGACATGATCGGTGAGTGCTGCCGGACGAGGTCGGCGTCGTCCACGGCGTCGGTCAGCAGCGCCGTGCGGGCGCGGGCGCGCTCCAGCTCGGCGGCGACGGCGAGGCGCAGGTCCTGAGTCATCGGTGCGCGTCCTTCCGGGTGCCGGCGCGGTGCAGGCGCCGGTCGACGATGTCGGTGACCACGTCCCGCAGCGCGGGCGGCAGGCCGGTGCTGTCGAGGTTGCGGCAGGCGAGATCCAGCAGGTCGGTGGCGGTGCGCCGGATGTCGGGATCAGCCAGCCCGGCGCGGGCGGCGGTCACCCACTGGCCGGCGGTGGCCGCCGCGACGGCCCGGGCCGCGTCGGTGGTCTCGTCGTCGGCGAGCAGGGCCGCCATGACTGCGGCCGGGGCGATCCACTCCGTGCCGGGCTGTGTGTCGAGGTAGCGGACCTCGAGATAGCCGCGCGGGCGGACCGGCGGGAACAGCGTGCTGAGGTGATAGTCCAGGTCGTCCACCCGGGGCGGGCCGGGCAGGGCGCCGTCGATCCAGTCGGCGAAGGTCACCCTCGCCGGCACGTCCCACGACTCCTCGCCGCGGCGCACACACAGCAGGGGTGCGGCGAGGGCGTAGTCGGCCCAGCCGGTGGCCAGATCGCCGGGGGTGCCGACCGGTCTGGTGCGGCGCGGGTCGATGCCGTACCAGGTGGCCATCCGGGCCGAGGCCCAGCCGGTGTCGCGGCCCGCGTGCCGGCCTGAGGTGGCGAAGGCGGCCAGCAACGCCGGCCCCACCTCGTGCAGGGCTCCCCAGCGGTGCGGTAGCTGCTGCTCGGTGCCGGCGTCGAGACAGATCTGCAGGCCGGCGGTGCTGCACATCATGGTCCGGCCGTGCCGGCCGCGGGCGTCGAAGCTGCGCTGCATGGCGGCGTACCGCGGGGTCTGCAGCATGCGCCGGGGTGCCCGGTGCGGATCGAGGCCGGTGTCGCCCAGGACCAGGCCCGAACGGGCGAGCAGGGCGGTGAGGTGCGCCTGATCGGCGCTGAGGGATTCGTACAACTCGGTGAGGGAGCCGGCCGGCGCCGAGGAGATCTCGAGCTGGCCGCCGGGCTCGACGGTCACCGCGCCACCGCCGGGTAACAATGCGCCGGGGTGGGGATTGCCGAGTGCGGGTGGTGCGTACGTGCCTAGGGCTGTGCGGAGGTCCACGGCTTCCAGATAGGCCGCCGGAGCATCCGAGCGATGAACGGTCCATTCCAGCTCGACGCCGATGCGCCGAGGTGGGCCGGTCTTGAAGCAGATGCCGGAGATGTGATCGGCGGCCTGGGCGAGATGCCGCAGGACGCCTTCGGACAACGGGCGCTCCGCACTGAAGGTAGCCATGCCCCTCCCCCGAGTAGTCAATCCATCCGGACATTACCTACAACGGATCAGTCCCGGTAGGTGGGCTGCGCCACTTTTACCGATTGTTCAGGGGCGGGCCGCCTGCACCAGGAACCGGTGCGCGGTGGCGGTGTAGTGGCCGTGGGTGCGGATCGTCGCGTCTATCCGGCGCAGGGCGCGCTCGTACCGCTGGGGAGTGAAATCGCGGATCTGCCACGGCACCGCGCGCAGCTGGTAGACCAGTGCACCGATGTCGTGGAAGGTCAGCGGGGGGCGTTCCTCGCGTACGTCGGTCACGACCAGCCCGGCCGCCTCCAGCGCCGCGACCGCCTCCGTCGCCGTCCAGCTCGTCGCGTACGGCGGCGGGGCGCCCAGTTCGGCGTTCAGATCCCGCAGATCGTCGCTGCCGACCTGCTGACTCAGCAGTGTCCCACCGGGCTTGAGCAGGCGGGCGATGTCCTCAGCGGGCAACCGGCCGTGCCGGCTCAGCACCACGTCGAACTCGTTCTCCCCGCCCGGCAGCTCGGTGAGCACCGACACCCCGAACGGCGCCAGCCGGTCCCGCGCAACCGGCACATTCGGCGCCCAGCCCTCCACCGCGACGGTGTGCGCGGGCAGCGGCGCCAGCTCCACGAGCAGCTCACCACCGCCGGTGTCCAGGTCCAGCAGGCTGCGCGCCGGCCGCAGCAGGGGACGGGCCAGATCCGGATAGGACCAGGACGGATCCGAGCCGACCGCGCGGCCGTCGAGCCAAGCGAACTCCCACCCGGTGATCGGCACCCCGGCGGCCTCGCCGACGAGGTGGTCGTACTCCGCAGAAGAACGCATGCCCGACGGTAACCGGATGGCTCCGGCCGGCGCGACCGGGATACGCCCGGTCTACGATCCGGACATGGTGCGCCTCGGCGGTCGGACGGAAGTTGCAGCGATCGATGCGCGACCGTTCCTCGCCGCCCTGCCCGAGCTGCTGGCCGGGTGGCGCGCGCTGGTCTTCGTCGACGGCGTGGTCCGGCATCCGGTCACCGAGCGGGCCCACGGCGGGCTGCGCGTGATCGACGGCCGGCATCCGTACCCGGGGGTGGCCTACCGGCTGGTGCTGCGCGAGGACGAGGTGCCGGCGCCGACGGCGGAGGAGGCGGCGGTCGCGGCCCGGCTGGTGCACGCCGACGCGATGGCCGCGACCGAGTGGGAGCGCGGCCGGATCGCGGCGGCCCGGGCCACCGGGCTGGTGGCGACAACCTGGCACACGTACGCGATCACGCTCGAAGCCGACGAGCGGGAACGGACGTGTTTCACGGTGCACCACACCGACACGGACACCCGGGCGCGGGTCGAGCTGTCCCCGGGGCCGGTCGGCCTGCTGCTGGAGGTGCCGGACTGGCTCGGGGCGCGGGGGCTGCTCAGTGGGGTGGTGGGCGTGCGGATGTCGGTCGATGCGAGCCGGCTGCCGCCGTACGGGAACGAGGAGCCGCAGCTGGTCGCGACGGTGACCCACCCGCGGGCGCAGGGGAGCGGGGAGCTGACGGTGGCCGCGGCCGAGCCGGGCCGCTGGTCGGTGACCACCCGGGCGAGTGCTCGCGGGGTGGGGTGGCTGCGGCCGCTTGTCGGGCTGCTCACGCCGCTGGTCAAGGGGCCGGTGCAGCGCGGGCTGGACGATTTCCTGGCGGCGCTGCCGGGGCGGTTCGAGGCTCTGAACAGGGAGATCACGGCGCGCTATCCGACGCCGCCGGATCCGCGCACGCTGGCCGGGCAGGTGCTGGCCGACCTCGTCTCCGCCGTCCCGACAACCGTCCCGGCGCCGGCCTGACCTGCTCGTGCCGGCCTGACCTGCTCGTGCCGGCCTGACCTGCTCGCGCCGGCCTGACCTGCTCGCGCGGCCGCCCGGTCGCGCAGGCCTGGCCGGCTCGCGGCGGCTCAGGTCAGGGCGGGCTCGATGCGGCGGAGCAGGCCCGGCCAGCCGCTGCCCATGCCCTTGAGCGAGATGCTGCCCGCGACAAAACCGGCATGCCGCAGGAACAGCCGGGTCCCGGAGCCCTCCGGCTCGAGCCGCCAAGTGATCGTGGTGTCGAGGCTGCCCTCGGCGAACGTGTACACCAGCAGCCGCTCCGGCTCGACCTCCAGCACCTCGCACGGCTGCTGCCCCCAGCTGCCCATGTCCATCGTGAAGCGGTGGCCTACGATCGGCTTGATGTCGCCCGCGGCCCACCACCGGGCCAGCAGCTCGGGCTCGGTCAGCGCGCGCCAGACGGCGGCGGGCTCCCGGGCGATGAACTGGTCCAGTTCGATGTCGGTCTTGTCGGTCACCGGTCGTCTCCCTCTTCCTCGACGAGATCACGCAGCGCGACCAGGCGGTCCCGCCAGTAGCGCTCGAACGGATGCAGCCACTCCTGAACGTCGGCGAGCGGCTCGGCGGCCAGGTGGTAGTAGCGGTGCCGGCCGCGCGGCTCCTCGCGGACGAGGCCGGCCTGGCGCAGGACCGCGAGGTGCTCGGAGACGGCGGGACGGCTCAGCTCGAAGTGCCCGGCCAGCTCGCCGGCCGCACGGGGGCCGTCCCGGAGGGCGACCAGCAGCCGGCGCCGGACCGGGTTGGCCAGCGCCGCGAACACGTCACCGTCAGGCATGCCGCCCATAATGCGTCGGAGATCCCCGACATGTCAACAATCTCCGACGCATTAGGGTCGAGGTATGGATTTGGTTTTCGTGCACGGCTCCTGCGTCGAGGACGGCGCCTGGTGGTGGTCCCGGGTGGCTGCCCTGCTGCCGTTGGCCAGCATCGCGGCACCGCTGCCCAGCTGCGGCGCGGCGGCCGGGCAGGCGGGTCTGGCGGATGACGTCGCCGCCGTGCGGCACATTCTGAGCGGGACGGGTCCGGCGATCATCGTGGCCCACTCGTACGGCGGAGTCGTCGCAACCGAGGCGGCGGCCACCCAGGATGTGCGGCAGCTCGTCTACATCACGTCGTTCCTGCCGAAGGTCGGGGAGTCCCTGGCGACCTTCGCCGGCAGCGAGCCGGCCCCGTTCCTGGACTTCGCCGCCGACGGCACCTTCGGCGTCCGCCGCGAGCTGACCGAGGAGCTGTTCCTGCAGGACTGCGACGCCGCGGCGGTCGAGGGCGCCCAGGCCCGGCTGACCCGCCAGTCGGCGTCGGTGGTGGCCACACCCGTCACCGCCGCGGCCTGGCAGGACATCCCGAGCACCTACCTGGTGTGCGCCGAGGACCGCGCGACCCCGCCGGAGCTGCAGCGCTCCCAGGCCGCCCGGGCCCGCCGTACGGTGGAACTGCCCACCGGCCACCACCCGATGCTGTCGCACCCGGAGCTGGTGGCGGCCGAGATCCGCGCCGCCGCGGGGGTCACTCGCTGATCGTGTCCAGGATCTTGCGGGCGTCGTCGTCCAGGTGGACCCGGCGGGCCGTCATGTTGTCGATCAGGTGGCCCAGCGACGAGGTGCCGGGGATGAGCAGCACGTTCGGGGCCAGCTCGAGCAGCCAGGCCAGCGCCACCTGGGAGGGCTCCGCGTCCAGGCGTTCCGCGACGGCGATCAGGTCCGGGTGGGTGAGCAGCCGGTTGACCCCGCCGAAGGCCGAGCCGAGCGGGAAGAACGGGACGAACGCGATGCCGAGCTCCTGGCACTCCCGCAGCAGCGGCAGCGACTCCCGGGCCAGCAGATTCAGCGAGTTCTGCACGCAGACGATCTCGGTGCGCTGGACGGCGTGCACAAGCTGCTCGCGGGTCACGTTGCTCAGCCCGATGCCGGCGATCAGACCCTCGTCGCGCAGGGCGATCATCGCGTCGAGCTGCTCGTCGAACGCGCCGCCGCCGTCCATCAGCCGCAGGTTGACCGCGTCGAGCCGGTCGACCCCCAGCGAGCGCAGGTTGTCCAGCACGCCGGCCCGCAGCTGCTCGGGCTCCATCGCGGGCAGCCAGCGCCCGGTGCTGTCGCGGGCCGCACCGACCTTGCTGACCAGGACCAGATCCTCCGGGTACGGCCGCAGCGCCTCCCGGATCAGGTCGTTGACCACGTCCGGCCCGTAGTACTGCGCGGTGTCGATGTGGTTGGCGCCCAGCTCCACAGCCTTGCGGAGGACGTCCAGGGCGGCGTCGCGGTCACGCGGTGGCCCGAAGGCCCCGGGCCCGGCGAGCTGCATCGCGCCGAAGCCGATCCGTCGCACCGAACGGTCACCGAGCGGAAAGGTGTCATCAGTCACGACCCTCACTCTACGATTCCCACCCGATTCCGCCAGGCGACGCCGAAATGCCCGACCCCGCTGTCAGCCGCCGAGGCCGACCGGCCGCAACCGCCGAGGCCGACCGGCCGCAACCGCGGGAGCCGGGCGCGGCGTCAGCCGCAGAGGCCGGCCAGGATCTCCGTGATCGTCTCGGGCTTGTGCCGCAGGGTCGCCCGCCCGACCGACAGCTCGCACCGCACCACCTCCGGGTCACCCGTCTCGACCGCGTTCGGCCACACCCACAGCCCGGTCTCCTCGGAGATCCGCTTGGCGTTCATCCGGAAGCGTTCCGCCGTGGTCGCGAACAGCAGATGCATCATCGGCGTCTGCGGCGGATCCGGCACCACCCGCACCTCGGGCACCGCGGTCAGCGCCGCCGCGATGGCTCGGGCGTGGGCCAGCCGGGCCGGCATCTCGGCCAGCGTCGCGTCCAGCAGCCCGAGCGCCGACGACGCCGCCGGCCACATCGCGAACAGTGTCCCGCCCAGCCGCCCACGCCACTCGCGCACCTGGGCGATGTCCTCCTCCGGCCCGGCGACGCAGCAGCCCGGCAGCGCCCCGACGCCCTTGTAGAACGAGACGTACACGGTGTCGAACAGCTCGGCGATCTCGGCGGGCGACCGTTCGTAGCCGGCGGCGGCCTCCCAGAGCCGGGCGCCGTCGAGGTGCACGGCCGCTCCCCGGTCGCGGGCCCACGAGGTCTGCGCGACCAGGTCGTCCCACGGCGGCAGCGTCCCGCCGAGATCCCGTTGCGGCAACTCCAGCACGAGCGCCGCCACCGGCTCGGCCACGCTCAGCAGGTCGCTGCGGCGGATCAGCCGTTCGAAGTCGCCGACCGGCCGCCCGACGAGCTGGTGCAGCCGCGCGTAGCCCTGCCCCTCGTGCCGTTCGAGGTGCGAGTACGGATGCCAGACGATCGTGCGGCTGGTCCGCTGATCGGCGTGGACCCGCAGGACGGCGCCCTGAGCCATCGTGCCGCTGGGCAGGAACACGGCAGCCGGCTTGCCCAGCAGCGCGGCGACGTGCTCCTCGAGCTCGGCCACCACGCCGCCCTCGCCGTACAGGTCGGGGCGGGCTTCGGGGTCGATCGAGGCGAGCAGCTCCGGCGGCCGCACCAGCCCGTTGCCGAGCAGGGAGTCGGTGCAGGCGGCACGCCGGGCGCTGATGTCGTCATCCACCGGGCCAGTGTGTCGTGTTCCCGTGCTCGTGTCAGGCGGGTCAGCGGCGCACCGGCATGAGGATCGAGAACGTGCCGCTGCCTCGTACGGCGAGGGGTTTGATCGGTCCGTCCAGCTCGAGGACCAGCTGGCCCGCGCCGCCGGCGTCGAGGGCCTGGAGCAGGAACTCGCGGTTGACCGCCACGTGCGCCTCCTCATCGGCCGCCCACTCCGCCTCGGCCGCCACCCGCAGCGAACCGGCCGGGTCCACCGCCAGCACGGTCAGGTCGAACGGCTTGCCGTTGTGCTCACGCGACACGGCCGGCACCTCCTCGACCGCCGCGCGCAGGGCCGCCACGTCGACCGTCACCTGGCGGCTGCCGGCCGCGCCGAGGTCGACCAGGCGGTGGTGGTCGGGGAAGCCGACGTCCAGCGGCTTGCCCTCGATGCGCCGGCCGCCGACCTCGGCCCCGAGCAGCTCGGGGGTCAGCAACAGCACCGCCTCGTCGTCGCGGCTGAGCAGCCGGCGCAGCTCGTCGACGAACGGCAGGGGAGCGACGAGCCTGGCCGGTGGCCCCGAGACGGCGGCGGCAGCCTCGGCGACGGCCAGCCGGTAGCGGTCCGTCGTCACCACGGTCAGCGCGGCGGTCTCGGTCTCGAACAGCACGCCGCCGAGGATGGGCAGCTCGGGGTCGGTGCAGGCGGCGAAACGGACGGCGTCGAGCGCGGCGGCCAGGGCGGCGGCGGGCAGGGTGATCCGGGTCATGGTGGTCTCCTCGGGATCCAGCAGGGCGTGGACGCGGGAGAGCTCACGACGGGCGTCGGCGAGGCCGTCCTCCAGCCGGCGCAGGTGCTCGTCGAGCAGCTTGCGGACCGCCGGGGGATTGCTCAGCTCGGCGACCGCGCGGGTGATCCCGGCGACCGGCATCCCCACCCGGCGCAGGCCGGCCACCAGGCGGGCGGCCCGCAGCTGCTCGTCGCTGTAGCGGCGGTAGCCGGTCAGGGCATCGACCTCGGCCGGCACCAGGACGCCGGCGCCGTCGTAGAACCGCAGCGCGCTGATGCTCAGCCCGCTGGCCCGCGAGATCTCCCCGATGCCGTACATGTCGTCGCTCTCCACACCTGGAACCCTGCTGCCTCGACCTGCTCGAGGGTCAAGCGCCTGTGCGATCGTGCAGGCATGGCACGTGACGTGGTGATGGTGAACGGTCTGCCGGGATCGGGCAAGAGCAGCCTGGCACCCCGGCTCGCGGCCGCGCTCGACGCCGCTTGCCTCGGCAAGGATCGGATCAAGGAGGCCCTGGCCGACGCGGTGGTGACCGAGGTGCCGCAGCTGGGCGCGGTGGCGATGGACACGGTGTGGACCCTGGCCGCGGCGGTGAGCGGCATGGTGGTCGTGGACTCGTGGTGGTTCCGGCCACGTGACCTCGAGCAGGCCCGCGCCGGCCTCGCCCGGTCGGGTGCGAAGGCGACCGTCGAGATCTGGTGCGACGTGCCCGCCGAGCTGGCCCACTCCCGCTACATCTCGCGCAAGCGGCACGCGGTGCACGCCGACGCGGAGAAGCTGGCCACCGAGTGGACCGGCTGGGCGGCGGCCGCCGAACCCCTGGCCCTGGGCCCGGTCATCCGGGTCGACACGGCTCGTACGGTGGACATCCGCGCCCTCGCCGACGACGTACGGGCGGCCCTGTGGACGAGCTGAACCGGCTCCGCCGCGCCTGCGCCTTCCGCGACCCCTCGGGGAACATGGTCAGGTTCTCCGAGGGGTAGCGGAACCAGCGTCAGTCGGTGACTGTTCCGGTCACCGTGCCCAGCTCGGGCGCTTCCTCTTCCCAGCCGAACACCGTCGGGTGCAGCTGCACCACCTCGTCCGGCTCGTCCGCGGAGTCCGTGACGGTCGGGATGGTCAGGTCGGCGGTCAGCTCACCGGCCTGCACCCCGGTCCACGGCATCACATAGGTCTCCGACAGCGGCCGGGACGGCAGCGGGTCCTCGCCCGAGTTGTCGGTGAACCAGGTCGGGTCGACGTCCGTGCTGGACAGCTCGGTCCCGGTGGCCGGCGGCTCGATGTCGGCCTCGACCCAGATCGGGGTCTCGGCGATGGTGGAGAGCCGGATCCGCCAGGTGAGCGTTCCGCCCTCGGCGACCCGGTCGGCGACCGGCTCGACGGTGATCTTCGGGGCGGGGTCGTCGTTGGCGGCGATGACCGCGCCCTGGTAGTCGCCGATCACCGTGCCGCGGACGGCCTTGGCGTTGAGGGTGGAGGCCTCGCCGGTGCCGAAGAGCGTGTCCCCGGCGATCTTGACCGGCACCCGGATCGTGCTGCTGCCGGGCCGGACGGTGGCCAGCCAGGACTTCGTCTCGTACGTGGCCGAGTCGGTCAGGAACAGCTGCACCTGACCGTTGCCGCGCCCGGTCACCTTGACCGGCACCTCGTACGTGCGGCTGCCCGAGTCGCCCTCGACGACGTTCAGCTCGCCGATGTCGATGCGGGGCAGGGCGACGGGCCGCGCCGCCGGAGTGCCCGGCCGCCAGCCCCACGCGTCGATCAGCCAGGCCTCGCCGGTGGCACTGCGCGGAATCAGCTCCAGCTTGGCCACCTTGCCGCGGACGTGCTTGAGCGGCACCCGGACCTCCTGACCCCAGTACGAGGTCGTGTTCTGGCTGCCGGGCAGGCCGTCGAGGCGTACCTCACCGAGGGCGGTGCGGCGGCCGGCGGTGTCGGTGACGGCCACGCCGAACCGGTTGCCGGTCGTGTTGGGCGGCACCACGAGCCGCAGGGCCAGCTCACGGGCGCCGGAGACGCTGACCGGCCGGCTCGGCCGCAGCGTGACCGCCCTACCCGGGGCGGACCACTTCAGGTCGACGGCGTAGCGGCCCGGCTCACGGGCGAAGCCGAACGGCACGAAGTGCGGCGATGGGCTGAACCAGCTCTCCGTGGTCAGGCACGCCTTGGTGGCGTCGTCGGTGACCTGCTCGCAGAGCCGGCCGCCGGTGACCTTGACGGACTCGTCGGGGATCAGCGCCGCCGTGCGTCCGGCGCCGATGGCGTGACTGAGCACCCGGGCGGGGCCGGCCGACGGGGCGCGTACGCCGGTGCCGTCGAGCAGCGGCCGGACCCGGTCATCGCCGCCGACGAAGAGCCGCGCGGCAGCCGCGATGTACGTCGCACCGACCGTCTGCTCCTGCTGGGCCGTGAGCCGCGTCGCGGTGCCGGGCGAGCACACCGGATCGGGCTCGTCCCCGGTGAAGAAGTCGTCGAAGGACGGTGCCTGCGACTGTCCCGGTGTCCACTCGGTGTTGAAGAAGTTGTGGTTGGCGCCGATCGCGTACAGGGAGCTGTGCAGTGCCTTGCCCCGGCTCACGCCGCGGGTGGCGTCGACGAAGATCTGTCCCTGCAGGTCGGAGACGTCGCCGTCGCAGCCGGGCAGGATCGTCGCGGACGGCACGTCCGGCACCGGGTTCTGGCCGAAGATCGTCGGGCCGATGAGCAGCAGGCCGCGGATCGTCCAGCGGACCTTGCCGTGGTAACCGTCGGCGGCTGCCGGCGGCGGGGTCAGGCTGTCCATCGCGGCGCGGCTGACGCCCTCGCCGCCCCGGGAGTGACCCATCAGGAACACCTTGGACAGGTCGGCCCGCGGCGCGGACTTCACGACGGCGGGGGCGTTCGCCCGTCCGGCGCCGGCCCAGTCGGCCCAGCGGGCGAGGTGCTGGCGGACCAGCGACGAGCGGGCCTGGGCGCCGCCGTCGGCGGCGGCGAAGTCCTGGCCGTTGATGCCGTTGGCCGAGATCGAGACCGTGACGTAGCCCTGTGAGGCCAGCAGTTGCTGGGCCTGGAGGTAGCCGCGGTGGCTGGGCACCGGCTCGGTGCCCGCGCCGCACGGCCAGTCGCCGGTCAGCGCTTCCTCGTCGGCGCCCTTGAAGCAGGTGTAGTGCCGCCCGTGCAGGAACAACGCGAGCGGGCGGTTGCCGGGCGCTCCCTGCGGGGCGACCACGACGCCCTGCATCTCCACGGGCTCCGGGAAGTCCGGCAGCTTGACCCCGGCCAGCGAGTACTCGCCGGTGACAGTCCGGTACGGCCCCTTGACGCCGGGATCGACCTTGTTCGCGGGCAGCGCCGGGGTTGTCGGCACCGCGGCCGCCCGCTTGCGCGCCGGGGCCGGGGCGTCGACGTCGAGCCGCTTGCCACCCGCGCGTACCTGGAGGTCACGCAGGTCCTTGGCGTGCTCCAGCGGCAACCGGAAGGTACGGTCGTCGGCCGCCGCGCGCGGCCGCCCCAGCAGCCGGTCACCGGCGTAGAACTCGACCGCCGCGTCGCCCATCGGGATCCGCTCACCGGACCGCCAGGTCAGCTGACCGTCGGTCACGGACCAGCCGTCGTCGGCTGCCGGAGCGGGTGGCGCGGCCCAGGCCTGCCCCGCCCCGCTCACCAGTAGTGCCGCGGCCAGCGCCGCCGATACGAGGAGTCTTCGCATGCCCCGTGTATACCGAATACATGCAAATGGTTCGATTGATGACTAAACAAGCAGGGTGGTGGCCACGCCGGCCATCACCACGGCGATCAGGCCGTCCAGCACCCGCCAGGCTGCCGGCCGGGACAGCACCGGGGCCAGCCGGTGCGCACCCAGGCCCAGCGCGGAGAACCACACCCCGCTCGCCACCGCCGCCCCGATCCCGAACAGCCACCGGTGCGGGTGCTGCTGGGCCACCGACCCGAGCAGCAGCACGGTGTCGAGGTACACGTGCGGGTTGAGGTAGGTCAGAGCCAGGCAGGTCAGCAGGGTCGCGCGCAGGGTGGCGGGGACCTGGTCGGTCGGCTTCAGCGTGCCGGGCCGCCATGCCCGCTTCGCGGCCAGTACGGCGTAGGTGAACAGGAACGCGGCCCCGGCCCAGCGGATGACGGTCACGGCCGTCGGCCGCGCGGTCACCACCGCGCCGAGCCCGGCGATTCCGGCCGCGATCAACATCAGGTCCGAGACGGCACAGATCAGAACCACCGGGAGTACGTGCTCACGGCGCAGACCCTGGCGCAGGACAAACGCGTTCTGGGCGCCGATGGCGACGATGAGCACGAGCGAGGCAGCAAAGCCGGCGACGGTGGAGGTGAGCACACCATCGACGCTAGGACGGATGCGTGATGTACTCCAGCTAAAGATTCTTCACGAAGATTAGGAAATCTGTACGTGGACGCGGTGCAGCTGGCGACGTTCCAGGCGGTGATCGAGGGCGGCAGCTTCGAGGCCGCCGCCCGTACGCTGCACGTCACCCCGTCCGCGGTGAGCCAGCGGATCAAGGCCCTCGAGCAGGACGTCGGGCAGGTCCTGGTCCGTCGGGCCAAACCCTGCGAAGCCACCGAGGCGGGACAGGCGCTGGTCCGGCTGGCCGGTCAGATCGCGCTGCTCGAACGCGAGGCCCTGGCGGCGGCCCGGGGCGTGCCCGGCGGCGACGGCCGGACCCGGATCTCGGTGGTGGTCAACGCCGACTCGCTGCACACCTGGTTCCTGCCCGCGCTGGCCGCGCTGCCGGCCGAGCCGGCGCTGAGCTTCGAACTGCACCAGGACGACCAGGACCACACCGCGGAGCTGCTGCGCGCGGGTACGGCGATGGCCGCGGTGACCGCACAACACGTGGCCGTCCAGGGTTGCCGCGTGGAGAAGCTCGGCGCGATGCGCTACCTGGCGGTGGCCGCCCCGGGCCACTTCACCGGTTTCGCCACCACGCCGATGCTCGTCTTCAACCGCAAGGATCGCCTCCAGCACCGCTTCCTGGAGGCGCTGGGCCGCGGCGACCTGGAACCGCCGATCACCTACATCCCGGCGTCGCAGGCCTTCGTCGAGGCGATCCGGCTGGGTCTGGGCTGGGGCATGCTGCCGGAGCAGACGGCCCGCGAGGACATCGCGGCGGGCCGCGGTGTGGACCTGGCGCCGGGCCGGCACCTGGACATCCCGCTCTACTGGCAGTACTGGCGGATGGAGTCGACGGTACTGACGGCCCTGACCAGTGCGGTCAAGGCCGTCGCGGCCGGGGCGCTGCGTTAGTCGTTGGCGTGCAGGGCGGCGTTGAGCTCGATGCCCGTACCCTTGCGCGGCCGGGCCTCCAGGGCGCCGGTCACCGAGTTGCGCCAGAAGAGCAGGCCGTTGACGCCCGACAGCTCGCGCGCCTTGACCACCCGGCCGTCCGGCAGCGTCAGCTTCGACCCCGCGGTGATGTAACAACCGGCCTCGACCACACAGTCGTCACCGAGCGAGATGCCGATGCCGGCGTTGGCCCCGAGCAGGCTGCGCTCACCGATGGACACCTTGTCCTTGCCGCCGCCGGAGAGCGTCCCCATGATCGAGGAGCCGGCACCGACGTCGGAACTGTCACCGACGACCACACCCTGCACGATGCGGCCCTCGACCATCGAGGTGCCGAGCGTGCCGGCGTTGAAGTTGCAGAAGCCCTCGTGCATGACGGTGGTGCCGCTGGCCAGATGCGCGCCGAGCCGTACCCGGTCGGCGTCGGCGATCCGCACCCCGGAAGGCGTCACGTAGTCGGTCATCCGCGGGAACTTGTCGACCCCGTAGACGGCGAGGTGCCGGCCGGCGGCGCGCTCGATGAAGCGCAGCTCGTCCACCCGGTCCGGCGGGCACGGCCCGGCCGACGTCCAGGCGACGTTGGCCAGCATGCCGAAGATGCCGTCGAGATTCTGCTCGTTCGGCCGCACCAGCCGGTGCGACAACAGGTGCAACCGCAGGTACGCGTCCGAGGCGTCCTTGATCGGGTCGGCCAGCGAACCGACCTCCACCCGCACCTCGACCGTGGCCAGCCCGGCCAGCGCCTTGGGCCCGGTGAGACCGGCGGGCAGCGTGGGCTCCTGCTCGGGAACGGTGCCGAGACCGAGGAAACCGCTCGGGAACCAGGTGTCGAGCACCTGACCCTCGGCGGTGACGGTGGCGAGGCCGATGCCCCAGGCAGGCGAGGTCGAAATCGCGGTACTCACGCAGCGAACCCTACTAGGAGGGGGCAGCGCCCGTGGCGCCGGTTCAGTAGGGTCCGGCCGGTGAGAAGGGTGTTGTCGTGGTCGCTCGCCGTAGCGATCCTGCTGGCCGCCGCGGTCTGGGGCGGCCTGGCCCTGCACGAGCGCGCGACCTTCGGCACCAAGATCACCGAGGCAGACCTGACCGTCGAGGTCGACGAGGGCGACCGCTTCTCCCTGGCGGTCCCGGACCGCGGCGCCTCCGTCGGCGACGCGTGGTCGGCGACCGTCACGCCGGACGGCGTCGTGGCCGCCGTCGAGGACCGCAAGGTCATGAGCAGCGTCTGGGACCGCGTCTTCGGTCCAGAAGCAGGCGGCGGCGCCGGCACCCGCTACTTCATCTACACCGCCGAGGCGCCCGGCACGGTGCGGGTGACGCTGGCCAACTGCTTCCAAGGCTGTCGCGACGATGACTCGCGGAGCCTCTCCCGCGAGGTGACCTGGACAGTCACGGTCGGCTGAGCCGGGCCTCGATGATCGCCGCAACGGCGTCGAGCCAGCCGGCGAAGAGCTGATCGTCGCCGTGCGCGACCACCAGCCAGGGACGGACCACCTCGGTCTGCTCCGGCGTCGGCATCGGCTCGGGCAGACCCGCGGCGAAGGCGATGCCACCGCGCCGCACGACCTCGGCCAGGAACTGGACGGACGCCGGTTGCCCGCCCGCCCGAGCG
Source organism: Actinoplanes sp. CA-051413 (assembly GCF_050955795.1). Taxonomy (NCBI): domain Bacteria; kingdom Bacillati; phylum Actinomycetota; class Actinomycetes; order Micromonosporales; family Micromonosporaceae; genus Actinoplanes; species Actinoplanes sp. CA-051413. The sequence goes on along the minus strand of NZ_CP192100.1, from coordinate 8,916,051 downwards.
ACCTGCACGGCGGCCGGAACGGCGGCGCCGATCAACAGCTGCCGGGCCGGATCGGCCGTGCGCAGGGCCGCGGCCACCACCTCGGCGACGTCGACGGTCAGCAGGTCGTCATCGGTGCGCAACCCGGCGCGGCTCATCGGCCGGCCGCCGCGGGCAGGCGCACGGAGGTCGGCTCGCGCGGGATCTCCGGGTCGATGGCATCGACGTGACCGTCGGTGAACTCCCGCTCGGTGATCCAGTAGGTGTAGCCCCAGGGGTTGTAAATCTGCAGCTGGTTGCCCGAATGCCCGATGACCAGCAGCTGGTGGCCCTCCGGTCCCTCATCGACCGACAGCGGGACCGGCCGGCCCTCGTCCACCGCGCGCTCGATCTGCGGCAGCACGCTCGCCCGCGACTCGGCGTCCCGGGTCTGCACGTCGTCGTAGCGGGTGCCCGTGCGCGGTGCGATCTCCTCGTTGGCGATCGTCTCGGACTGCTCGTCGGTCATACCCGCGCTGTGGAACGTCTCCTGCCACCAGCCGCGGCCGTCGTCGTAGACCTGGACCTGCTCGTCGCGCAGCCGGTCCGCGAACGCGGCGGGATTGTCGAACTGCGGGTCGCCGGGATGACCGCCGGTGGTGAGCTGCAGGGCGTAGAGCGGGTCGACCTGCGCCCGGGCCGTCACCGTCGATGAGGCGACGCAGGTCGGCAGCGGACCTTGCTGCCATTCCGCCGCACCGAAGCGGTTGGACTGCGTGCCGGGCATCGGGTTCTCGACGTCCAGGGACAGCGGACTCAGATGCTCCCGCAGCCACCCCGGATCGCCACCGTGCCCGGCGATCAACTGGTCGAACCCCGCCACCTCAGCCACCGAATACCCCGCCGCCAACGTCTTCAGCAGGTAAGCCCGATGCTCCGGCGAGTAAGCCGTCGCCAGCAGCCCGGTCATCCGTTCCCGGTCCTCATCGTTCAGCCCCGCCAGCGCCTCGGCCGCCCGCTGGTCCATCGCCGGGGTCAGCACCGGCGTCAGCGGCACCATGGTCCGGGTCCAGCCGGCGCCCGCGATCACCACCTCGTCGACCGCCGACAGCGGCGAGTCGCTGAGCCGGCCGGTGCGGGCCTGCGTCTCGATCTCGTGCATGGCCGTGGCGAAGTCCTCCGCGGCGTTGCGCATCGAGATGTGCTTGTCGACCCGGCCGTCGATGTGCGCGATCGCCTGCGCGTGCTGGTCGCGCATGATCTCGCCCTCGTACTCGAGGTTGGGCACCGGGCCCCAGCTCATCGCGCCGACCGTGGTGGCGATCTCGGCCAGCGAGGCCGCGTTGCCGCGGTCGCCGGGCTCCTGCTGGACCAGGTCGGCGTGCTGCCGTACCTGGTCGCTGATCTGCCGGAACGCCGTCAGCGCGCGGAACATGTCGTCGGCGAGCGCCCGCAGCGCGTCGTTCGCGGTGACGTGGGTGTCGCCGGCCCATACGTCGCTGATGCCCTGCTCGCGCAGCACGTCGGCCGCGTCCAGGGCCTTCTCCACCGACTGCGCCACCGTCCGGCAGTCGTCCGAGATCAGGCGCAGCGCGTCCGCGTCCCCGCCGAAGGTCGGCACGGCCGCGGCGGCCGCGCAGGCGTCCGCCAGCTCGTTCGCGCCCCACACGCCGTGCGCGTCGTGGATGTCGTCCTGCAGGTCCTGCAGCCGGTCCAGCTCGTCGCTCATCGGCTGCCGGCCAGCCGGCCGGCGCCGCGGGCGTCCGACGCGTCGTAGTCGGCGGCGGCCGCGTCGAGAGCGTCGGCCAGCTGCCGGGCTGCCTCGGCGAGAACCTCCATCTCCTTCTCCCAGGCGGCGATCGCCGACCGGTACGGGCCCGCTGTCGTGTACGTGTCGAAGGCCCCGGCGACCCGGAAGTCCCGTTCGGGTCCGCCGGCCTGGATCCCGGCCCGGCGCAGGTGCTCGGCCACCTCGTCCCGCAGCTTCGTCGCGGCTGCCCGTAGCTGTGTCGTGTCGACCTGCATCGTCCGTGCGCCTCCCCAGGTTCCGGACCCGAAAGCCTAGTGGGAAAACACCGCCCGTGTGCGTCCGGTCTCGCTCCGCGCATCGGCGTACGGCTTCATGTCCGGGCGGTAATGTGCCGCTCATGGCGAACCCGCTTACCCCTGACGTGCTCGTCGACCCCGTCGTGCTCACCCGCACGCTGGTCGACATCGAGTCCGTCTCCCGCGACGAGAAGGTCATCGCCGACTGCGTCGAGGACGTCCTGCGGCAGTCGCCGCACCTGCACACCGAGCGGTACGGCAACACGGTCATGGCCCGCACCGGGCTGGGCCGCGAGCAGCGCGTCATCCTCGCCGGCCACCTGGACACCGTGCCGATCAACGGCAACTTCCCGTCCACCGTGGTCGACGACCTGATCTACGGCTGCGGCACCTCCGACATGAAGTCCGGCGTGGCCCTGGCCCTGCACCTGGCGGCGACCCTGCCCGAGCCCGGCTACGACGTCACCTACCTCTTCTACGAGGCGGAGGAGATCGAGTCGCAGTTCAACGGCCTGCACCTGGTCTCGCAGGAGCATCCGGAGTGGCTGCGAGCCGACTTCGCGGTGCTGCTGGAGCCCACGTACGGCGTGGTCGAGGCGGGCTGCCAGGGCACGTTGCGGGCGCAGATCCGCACCCACGGTCGGCGGGCGCACACCGCGCGGGCGTGGCGCGGAGTGAACGCGATCCACGCGGCCGGGGAGGTGCTGCGCCGGCTCGACGACTACCGGCCGCGCACGGTGACCATCGATGGGTGCACATACCGTGAGGGGCTGAACGCCGTACGGATCGCCGGCGGCGTGGCCGGCAACGTGGTCCCGGACGAGTGTGAGGTCGAGGTCAATCTGCGCTTCGCCCCGGACCGTTCCGAGAAGCAGGCGCTCGATCACGTGCACGAGGTCTTCGCGGATTTCGACATCGAGGTGACCGACTCGGCGCCGGGGGCGCTGCCGGGGCTCGGTGCGGCGCCGGCGCGGGAGTTCCTCACCGCCGTCGGTGCCGAGCCGGCCGCGAAGCTGGGCTGGACCGACGTTTCGCGGTTCGCGGCGCTGGGCATCCCGGCGCTGAACTACGGGCCCGGTGACCCGGCGCTCGCCCATGCGCCGGACGAGCATGTCGAGATCGGCAAGATCCGCGATGGTGCCGCCACGCTGCACCGATGGCTCACCGCGTACGAGTAGGGGTCAGGCCGGGTCGGCAGCGGGCCGGGGTATCTCCACGGTGGTCTCCGGGTCGAAGGCCGGGTCCGCCCCCGGCGGGGGAAGGGCGAGAGCCATCCGGCGTTCCTCGACCACCAGCCGGATGCGCCGCTGCATGCGGCGCTGCATCTTCATACGCTCGTAACGGGTCATCACGGTGGCTCCTCTGCCCAGATGCCCGGCGGTCAGCCGGGCGCCGTGCCTGCGCCGTGCGGGGTTCGGTAACTGTACAGACGCTCCAGAGCTACCGTCCGTTGCTTCAATCTGGCAAAAAGGCCGCCTCGTCGCAATCCTCTTGCCGAAACCCAACCGGTTATTCACCGGTTACGGACCGTCCGCACTACCGTGGTTGCCATGACGGACAGCACCAACGGTCGCAGGCGCGTACCCCCGGAGCGTCATCGCGGCGCCGTCACGCTCCGGCGTGAATCGATGCCCTTGAGCACCGCCGACGAGAAACTGCTCGACTCGCACCATCGCGGTGAGTGGAAGACCAAGGACGCGTGGCGGGCGCTGCGCATTCTGTCGGAGTTCGTCGAGGGCTTCGACACCCTCGCCGACCTGCCGCCGGCGGTGAGTGTCTTCGGCTCGGCCCGCAGCACCCCGGACAGCCCCGAGTGTGAGCTGGCCGCGGACCTGGGCGCGGCCCTGGCCGAGGCCGGTTACGCGGTGATCACCGGCGGCGGGCCGGGCGTGATGGAGGCGGCGAACCGCGGCGCGACCGAGGCCGGTGGCATGTCGGTCGGGCTGGGCATCGAGCTGCCGTTCGAGCAGGGTCTCAACGACTGGGTCGACATCGGCATCGATTTCCGGTACTTCTTCGTGCGCAAGACGATGTTTGTCAAGTACGCGCAGGCGTTCGTCGTGCTACCCGGCGGCTTCGGCACGCTCGACGAGCTGTTCGAGGCGATCACCCTGGTGCAGACCAAGAAGGTCACCCGCTTCCCGGTGATCCTGATCGGTACGGAGTACTGGGGTGGCCTGCTCGACTGGATCAAGGGCCGGCTGCTCGTCGACGGCAAGGTCAGCCCGGAGGACATGGACCTGCTCATCCTGACCGACGACGTGGAGGAGGCCGTGCAGTTCATCGTGGACGCCGACGCCGCACTGGCCGAGAACGGGACCAGGTGACGTGGCGGCGATCTGCGTGTTCTGCGCGTCGTCCAGCACCCTCGACCAGCAGTGGCTCGACCTCGCGACCCAGCTCGGCAAGTCCCTCGGCCCCCGCGGCCACAGCCTGGTCTCCGGCGGTGGCTGCGTCGGCATGATGGGCGCGGTCGCCGACGGTGCCCGGGCCGGGGGAGCCCACACGCTGGGCGTGATCCCGCAGACGCTGGTCGACCTGGAGGTCGCGGACACCCGGTCGGACGAGCTCGTCGTCACCACGGACATGGGCGCCCGCAAGAACATCATGATCGAACGCTCGGACGCGTTCATCACCCTGCCCGGTGGCCTGGGCACGCTGGACGAGCTCTTCGAGGTCTGGACGACCGCGACCCTCGACCTGCACCGCAAACCGATCGTCCTGCTCGACCCGACGGGCTTCTACGACGGCCTGTGGAGCTGGCTGTCCGGCCTGGCCGACACGGAGTTCGTCCGCCGCCCGGCCCTGGCCCAGGTGACCGTGGTGAGCTCGATCGAAGCTGCGCTGGACACGGTCGAGGCCGCCACCCGGTCGTGACCGACGGATCCCGGGGAGACGTCACGCCGGGGCAGGAAGACCCGCCCCGGCGTGACCAGGACCTCGGCAGCCCGCCGGGCGACTCGGGGGCACGCCGAGGCACGCCGCTCGCGCGCGGCGCCCGCGCATCGCCCCGGGACCGCGCGGCGGCTTCGATGCTGCCGAGGCAGGTCCGGTGTCCCGGCCCTGCCGGACCGGTGCGACACGGGCTGCCGGTCCGGCAGGGGGCTCCGGGTGGAACCAGCTGCTAGATGGGTTTAGCGTGACGTTGCTCCTCCGTCCGCCGCCCGTCAAGGGTCCCGATTTCGCCAAAGGCGCGCATCGGCGGCCGTCAGTTGGCCGGCGCGTGGAAGACTTCGGTCATGCCGCCGCAACGGGCGACCCTGCTGCAGGTCGCACAACGGGCCGGCGTGTCCCGCAGTACGGCGTCGTTCGTCCTCGCCGGACGCCACGTGGACATGCGCATCTCCGAGGACGCCCGGCAACGAGTGCTCCGGGCGGCCCAGGAGCTGGACTACCGGCCCAACCTGATGGCCCGCAGCCTGCGCACCAAGGTCACCAAGACCATCGCGCTGGTCTCCGACACGCTCGCCTCCGACCCGTACGCCGGCCGGGCCATCCACGGCGCCCTCGCCGCCGCCGTCGCCCACGGCCACCTGCTGTTCATCGGCGAGACCGAGGGCGAGTCCGTGATCGAGGAGAAGCTGATCTCCGACTTCCTGGACCGGCAGGTCGACGCCTTCGTGTACGCGAGCATGTTCACCCGCTACGTACGCGTGCCCAAGCTGCTCAAGGGCCGGCCGGTGGTGCTGCTCAACTGCCTGACCCGGGCCGCGAAACCGGCGCACCACTCGATCATCCCGGACGAGGTCGGGGCCGGCTGGAGCGCCGCCAAGGTGGTCATCGAGGCCGGTCACCGCGAGGGCATCCACCTGGTCGGCAACCTGGCCCACCACGTCTTCGCCGCCCGCGAGCGCCTGGCCGGCATCCGCGAGGGCTTCGGCGCGGCCGGCATCAAGCTGGCCGGGACCATCGACTGCGAATGGTGGCCGGACTCCGCGTACGAGGCAGTCAGCGCGGCGCTGGCCGGGAAACCGCCGCCAAAGGTGCTGATCTGCCTCAACGACCGGGTGGCGCTGGGTGCGTACCAGGCGCTGCGCGAGGCCGGCCTGAGCATCCCCGGCGACGTCTCGGTGCTCTCCTTCGACGACTCCGACCTGGCCGCCTGGCTGCGTCCCCAACTGACCAGCATCTCGCTGCCGCACTACCAGCTGGGCTGGCAGGCGGTGGAGACACTGCTGGACGCGGCCGGCCGGACCGAGCCCGAGGTGCGCCGGGTGCCGATGCCGGTCCGGTTCCGGGCGTCGATGGGTCAGCCCTGAGGGGATTCCGTCGTACCCGCGTGGTCTCATTGGTGCCGTGACCTCGACCCCCGCGGCGGTGCGCCGGCCGGCGTACCGGCTCGTCCGCCGGGCCGCCACCCCGGCGGACACGCTGCGCGACGACCCGCTGCAGCGGTATGTCGTCCGCCACACCGACGGCCCGCTGCTGGTGGTCGGCGGCCCCGGCACCGGCAAGACAACGGTGCTGGTCGAGGCGGTCGCGGCCCGCATCGCCGAGGGCGTGGACCCGGAACGCATCCTGGTGCTGACCTTCGGCCGCCGCGGCGCGGGCGCGCTCCGGGACCGGATCGAGGCCCGCATCGCGGGACCGACCTATCACGAGCCACTGGTACGCACATTCCACGCGTACGCCTTCGGTCTGCTCCGCCGCGCCGCCGCCGACCGCGGAGAACCGTCACCACGCCTCCTCACCGGCCCCGAGCAGGACCTGATCATCCGCGAGCTGCTCGCCGTGGTCGGCGAGGCCGACGCCGAGGACACGGTCCGCTGGCCCGACTCGCTACGCCCGGCGCTGCCCACCCGTGCCTTCGCCCAGCAGCTCCGCGACCTGATGCAACGCGCGGCCGAGCGCGGTGTCGGCCCGATCGAGCTCGCCCGCCTGGGTGAACGCCTCGGCCGCGACGACTGGCCGGCAGCAGCCCGGTTCATCCGGGAGTACGTCGCGGTGCTGGCCCTGCGCGACGCGACCACCCGCGGCTCGACGGCCTACGATCCGGCGGAGCTGGTCCGGGCGGCATCCGGCCTGCTGGCCGACGACCCGCAACTGCTGGCCGCGGAACGCCGCCGCCTGGCGTACGTGTACGTGGACGAGCTGGCCGACACCGACCCGGCCCAGATAGAGCTGCTGTCCCTGGTCGCGGGCGGCGGCACCCCGCTGGTGGCGTTCGGCGACCCGGACTCGTCCGTGTACGGCTTCCGCGGCGCGGACCCGGAGGCGGTGAGCTCGTTCCCGCAGCGCTTCCGCACTGCTTCGGGGGCGTTGGCCGAGGTCATCACGCTGCACACGAGTTACCGGGCCGAGTCGGCTGTGCTGGCGGCGACGGCCCGGGTCTCGCGGCGTATGCGGGGTGCGTCGCGCCATCGCTTCCTGCACCCGCCGCCCCCTGCCGCGCCCGCTTCGGGGGAGCTTGACCCAGCGTCGGGTGAGACGCCGGCCAGCACCGGATCTGCTGCGGCGAGCGAGGCGACTGGCCCGGGCGCAGTCGGAGTCGGATCGGCCGACGCGGGCGCCTCCAGCGGATCCTCGGCCGAGGGCTCGGCCGGCGTCGCCGATGCGGCGAGTGAGCAGCAGCCGAGCAGCGACGACGGTCCGGAGGAGTCCGGCGCCGGGCGGCTCGTCGAGGGTGCTGTCGTGCGGACGTTCCGGTCGCCGACCAGCGAGACCGCCTACGTTGCCCATGCGCTGCGGGAGGCGCACCTTCTGCACGGTGTGCCCTGGTCCCGGATGGCCGTAGTGCTGCGTTCGACGACCTTGCAGCTGCCGTCCGTCCAGCGCGCCCTCGCCGCCTCCGGCGTGCCGACCGTGACCCATTCCGAAGATCTCCCGCTGCACCTCCAGCCCGCCGTGGCGCCGTTCCTGCTGCTCCTGCGCTGTGCGCTCGAGCCGGACGTCCTCGACGAGGAAGCGGCCGTCGCGCTGCTGCACTCGCCGCTCGGTGGCGCCGATCCGCTCGCCGAACGCCGGTTGCGGCAGGGTCTGCGCGCCCTGGCTCTCGCTGCCGGTGACCGCCGGCCGTCCGGTGAGCTGCTGGTCGACGCGCTGCGCGACCAGGCCGGACTGGACGTCGTGGAACGCCGCTGGGCCGTGCCCGCGCAGACCGTGGCCCGGCTGATCGCCGTCGCCCGGGAGGCCGCCGCCGCTCCGGGCGCCACCGCCGAGCAGGTGCTGTGGGCGGTCTGGCGAGCGAGCGGCCTCGCCGAACGCTGGTACGCCCTCAGCACCCGCGGCGCCCCGGTGGAGCCCGGCGGCGAGGGCGGCCGGGCTCGGCAGTGGCGCGCGGAAGCAGCCGACCGTGACCTGGACGCGATCGTGGTCCTCTTCGACGCGGCGGCCCGGTTCGTCGACCGGCTGCCTGGCGCGCGCACCGAGGTCTTCCTGGACCACGTCCTCGGCCAGGACCTGCCCGCCGACTCGATCGCCCCGAGCGCCGACCGCGGCGAGGCGGTCCGGCTGCTCACCGCCCACGCGGCCAAGGGCCTGGAGTGGGACGTGGTCGTACTGGCCGGCGTCCAGGAAGGCATCTGGCCCGACCTGCGGCTCCGCGGAAGCCTGCTCGGCTCGGAACGACTGGTGGACTTCCTGGCCGGCCGCGCCGCCGCGGGCGCGGCAGCCGTCGTCGGCCAGACCTCCGCACTGCTCGACGAGGAACGCCGCCTGTTCTACGTGGCCGCCACCCGGGCCCGGCGGCAACTGATCGTGACGGCGGTGGCCTCGGCCAGCGTCGGCGGTTCGGACGGCGAGGAACAACCGAGCCGCTTCCTGGCCGAACTGGCCCTGCCGGACCGCCGCAGCGGCCCCGACCCCGAGCAGCCCCCGGACCCCGGCCCCACCGACCCAGACGACCCAGGCCCCGAAGACCCCGGCCCGGACGACCCAGGCCCGGATGAACCCGGCCCGGTTGACGTCGGCCCGGACGGGAGCGGCCGTGGCGGTGGAAACCTGGACGATCCTGGCCCGGACGATCCCGGCGAGGACGGGACGCCGACGGAAAGCGCCGAGCCCGTAGTCGACGAGCACGACGTCGAGGTCCCGGTAGGCCGCCCGCCCCGCGCCCTCACCCTCTCCGCGCTCGTCGCTGAGCTCCGTACCGCTGTCGTAGCCCCCGACGCCTCCCCGGCCCGGCGGCATGCCGCCGCGGCCGAGCTGGCCCGCCTCGCCGCCGCCGGCGTCCCCGGCGCCCATCCCGACGAGTGGTGGGGTCTCCGCTCGCTCTCCGACGACCGGCCGCTGGTCGACGAAGGCGAACCGGTCAAGGTCACCCCGTCCTCGATGGAGAGCGCCCTGCGCTGCAGCCTGCGCTGGCTGCTGGAACGCCACGGCGGCGCTGCCCCGGCCGGTCCCGCCCAGGGTGTCGGCAATTTGGTGCACGCCGCCGCGATGCTGGCCGAGGACGCCAACGCCGACCGGGAGCGGCTGGTCGAGTACGTCTCGGCCCGGTTCGACGCGATCGAGCTGGCCGCCCGCTGGCTGGCCGGCCCCGAGCAGGAACGCGCCCAGGGCATGGTGGACAAGCTGCTGCGCTGGCTGGCCAAGAATCCGCGCCGGCTGCTCGCCATCGAGCATGAGTTCACCGTGCGGCTGGACGATCCGAGCCGGCCGATTCAGCTCACCGGGCGGGTCGACCGGCTGGAGGTGGACGAGCAGGGCCGGCTGGTCGTCATCGACCTCAAGACCGGCAAGAGCACCACCGTCACCACCGGTGATGTCGAGGAGCATGCTCAGCTCGCGGGCTATCAGGCCGCCGTCGACGCGGGCGCTTTCGACGAGTTCGGTGATGAGAGCGGCGGGGCCGCCCTGGTGCAGCTCGGCCCGACCAAGGAGGCCCGCGAGCAGATGCAGCTGCCGCTGGCCGAGGCCACCGATCCGAACTGGGCGTACGCGATGGTCCGGCGCACCGCCGACACCATGGCCGCCTCCACCTTCTCGGCCGTCGCCAACAACAAGTGCCGGGTCTGCCCAGTCAAGACCAGTTGTCCCATCTCCGGTCAGGGCCGGCAGGTCGTCGAGCCGTGACCCAGCCCAGCCTCTTCACCGACCTCCCCGCCCGGCCGCGCCGCCGGGCTGATTCCGGGCCGCGTTACACCCCCGTCGAGCTGGCGAAACTCTTGCGGCTGCATGCGCCGACCCCGGAGCAGGCCGCGATCATCGCGGCGCCGGTCGAGCCGGTCCTGGTCGTCGCCGGCGCCGGTTCCGGCAAGACCGAGACGATGGCGTCGCGGGTGGTCTGGCTGGTCGCCAACGGGTACGCCCACCCGGACGAGATCCTCGGCCTCACCTTCACCCGCAAGGCCGCCGGTGAGCTGGCGCACCGCGTCCGGACCCGGCTCGGGCAGCTGGTCCGGCGCCTCGGCCAGCAGGATGCCCTGGCCGGCGAGCCGACCGTCTCGACCTACCACTCGTACGCCGCCCGCGTGGTCACCGAGCACGGCCTGCGCGCCGGGTACGAGCCGTCGGCCCGGCTGCTCACCGAGGCGGCCCGCTGGCAGATCGTGGACTCGCTGGTGCGGTCGTACACGGGGGAGATGACCGGGCTGAACCGCGCGCCCGGCACCGTCACCGATGACGTGCTGGCGCTCTCCGGCGAGCTGGCCGAGCATCTGGTCACGCCCGATGATCTCGCCGCGTGGACCGGGCGGTTCTTCGCCGAGGTGCAGTCGCTGCCCGGCCGGGTCTACAAGGACGTCAACGACATGCTGCTGCGCCAGCGGCACCGGCTCACCCTGCTGCCCCTGGTACGCCTCTACGACCAGCGCAAACTCGACATCGAGGCGATGGACTTCGGCGACCAGATGGCCCGCGCGGCCCGGGTCGCGCGGGATCATCCCGAGGTCGGGGCGATCGAGCGCGGCCGGTTCAAGATCGTGCTGCTGGACGAGTACCAGGACACCAGCCACGCCCAGGTGGTGCTGCTCAACGCCCTCTTCGGCGGCGGTCACCCGGTCACCGCGGTGGGCGACCCGTGCCAGTCGATCTACGGCTGGCGGGGCGCCTCGGCCGGCACGCTGGACCGGTTCCCCACCGAGTTCACTGGCCCGGGCGGGCGCGAGGCGTGGGTGCTCAACCTGACCCGCAGCTGGCGCAACCGCCCCGAGATCCTCCAGGTCGCGAACGCGTTGTCCCGGCCGCTGCGGGCCGCCGGCGCCCGGGTCGCCGAGCTGATCCCGGCGCAGCGGGTGGCCGACCGGGTGGGTGGGCGCACGGTCGCGTGTGCACTGCTGCCCACGTACGCGGAGGAGGCCGCCTGGATCGCCGACTCCATGCTGGCCGCCTGGCGGGCCGCGGCCCGGCTGCCGGACGCCCTGCCCGGTGACATCCCGCTGGAGAAACGCCCGACCAGCGCGGTGCTGGTCCGGGTCCGCAGCCAGATCGCCGCGATCGAGGAGGCGCTGCGCGCCCGGGGCCTGCCGGTCGAGGTGGTCGGCCTGGGCGGCCTGCTCGACACTCCGGAGGTACGCGACGTCGTCTGCACGCTGCGGGTGCTCGCCGACCCGACGGACGGCGCCGCACTGTTGCGCCTGCTGACCGGGGCCCGCTGGCGGATCGGCCCGCGTGACCTGGTGGCGTTGCATCGCCGCGCCCGGGCCATCGCCGCTGCCCGGGTGTCCGCGACGACCGGCGACGAGCCCGAGGACATCGTCGCGGACCGGCTCGACGACGCCACCCTGGTCGAGGCGATGGCGGACCTCGGCGCACCCCAGCAGTACTCGCAGGAGGGATATGCGCGGCTGCGGGCGTACAGCAGGGAAATGGCCGAGTTGCGGCACCGCCTGGACCAGCCGCTGCCGGACCTGGTCGCCGACATCGAACGCACCATCGGCCTCGACGTCGAGGTGGCCGTCCGCGGCTGGGGCGCCGGCGACGCGGGCCTGGCCCGCGGCCACCTGGACGCCCTCGGTGACGTGGCGGCCCGGTATGCGGGGGACACGGACGGCGGCACGCTCGCGGGCTTCCTGGCCTTCCTCGCAGCGGCCGAGGAGGAGGAACGCGGCCTCACCCCCGGCCAGGTCGACGTGGTCGAGGGCGCGGTGCAGATCCTGACCGCGCACGCGGCCAAGGGCCTGGAGTGGGACGTGGTGGCGGTCGCGGGCCTGACCAAGGGGGTGTGGCCGGGGATGACCCGGGGCTCGGACCACTTCCTGATGGGCATCGGGGTGCTGCCGTTCCCGCTGCGGGGCGATGCCGACGGCCTGCCGGCGCTGGACCTCTCCGCGGCGGCGGATCAGAAGGACGTGGCCGGGGCGCTGACGACGTTCAGCAAGGCTTGGCGTGAGCACGACGAGCGGGAGGAGCGCCGGCTGGCGTACGTGGCGGTGACCCGGCCCCGGCGGCTGCTGCTCTGCTCCGGCTACTGGTGGGGCGACGGTGTGAAGAAGCCGCGCGGTCCGTCCGTCTTCCTCCAGGAGGTCCGGGCGACCTGCCTCGACGGTGCCGGCGTGGTCGAGGAGTGGACCCCGGAGCCGGCGGCCGACGCGACCAACCCGAGCGCTGAGCTGGTGGCCACCGCGGAGTGGCCGTCGGATCCGCTGGGGGCCCGGCGGCCGGCGATGGCAGCGGCGGCGGATCTGATCCGCCGGATGATGGTGAGCCCGGACCCGGCGGCGGCCGAGGCCTTCGTGGAGCTCGCCGAGGGCGATCCGGAGATCGCCGCACGAGCCGGCCTGGCCGCCGACCTCATCGGCCTTCCGGCCGCCGGCGCTCTGCCGGAGGCCGCCAGCAACACCCCGCCGAAGGCCGTCAGCGAGGCCCCGGCGGAGGCCGCGCCGGGCAGGGAGGAAGGCAGCTCGCCGAGCGCTGCCAGCAGCGCCCCGCCGAAGGCCGGTGGCGGCGCCTCGCCGGCGAGCCCTCGGCCAGGAGCGCAAACCGAACCGGCCGGTGGCGAAGGCGCCTCGGAGGCGGATGCCGCCGCGGACGATCCGGACATCGCCCGCTGGCGGCGGGAGGCCAGGATCCTGCTCGCCGAACGCGACGAGCGGGCCCGCCACGACGGCCCGCTCGAAGTCGCCCTGCCGCCACACATCTCGGTCTCCCAGCTCGTTGTCCTGCGCCGCGACCCGCAGGCCCTGGCGCGGTCCCTGCGACGCCCGTTGCCACAACGCCCCACCCCCTACGCCCGGCGGGGCACCGCCTTCCACGCCTGGCTGGAGCAGCGGTTCGGCTCGGCCCGCCTGCTCGACGTGGACGAGCTGCCCGGCGCGGCCGACGACGACGCGGCCGCCGATGAGGAGCTGACCGCGTTGCAGGAGGCGTTCCTGGCCGGGGAGTGGGCCGAGCGCACCCCGGTCGAGGTCGAGGTGCCGTTCGCGACCACGGTCGCCGGGGTGGTGGTGCGGGGGCGGATGGACGCGGTTTTCGCCGACCCGGGCGACCGGTTCGACGTCATCGACTGGAAGACCGGTCGCCGGCCCACTGCCGCGGATGCTGCGGCCGCGGCGGTGCAGCTCGCGGCGTACCGGATCGCCTGGGCCGCCCTGGCCGGGGTGCCGGTGTCGCGGGTCCGGGCCGGCTTCCACTACGTCCGCGACGGGGTGACGGTCCGGCCGGTCGACCTGCTGGACGCGGAGGGCCTGGCCGCGTTGATCGAAGAGGTGCCTGAGCAGGCCGGCTGAACGATGGATCAGGTCGTGGCGGCGGCCAGCAGGTGCAGCAGGGCGGCCGCGTAGGCCTCCTCCGGCGTCGACGCGGTGAACGTCCGATCCTCACCCAGCAGGGTGATGTCCACATCCCAGCCGCGGTCCGTGCGGCGCAGGGCCCGCAGCGTCCCGCCGAGCAGCTCCCGAAGCTGGTCCTCGCGGGGCAACCACAGTGCCTCGTCCAGCTCCACGTCGTCCATCGCCCACTCCGTGGTGCCGTTGAAACCGATCACCCGGCCCTCCGGCAACGAGTACACCTCAATGGTCATGTTGCTCAGTACAAACACGTCTTCGTCCAGGTCACGGTCGGGGATCGCGAAGCGGTCACCCGGCCCCGGCTTCCAGATCAGACCGGCTTCCCTGAGCTCCTGTGCTACTTGCACGCCGATCACCGGTGCGCTCCCTTCGTCGTGCTAGGCTCCATCGCGTTGTCAGTTTGGTTCCCAAGTACCTAGGAGCGCCTGTGGGGAGTCTGCCCCAGGCGCTCTTTGTCGTAACCCGGGTTTCTCCGGTACGGGCGATCAGTACGGCGACACGAGTCCCGCGAAGTGCGGGTCTTACTACCTCGTTCCTGGCCATAATGGACGGGAACGATCGACCGTCGAGGAGACGAGCATGGTTACCGGCGTAGTGAAGTGGTTTAACGCGGACAAGGGCTTCGGGTTCATCACCCCGGACGACGGCGGTGCCGACGTCTTCGCCCACTTCTCCGCCATCCAGACTTCCGGCTACCGCAGCCTGGACGAGAACCAGCGGGTTGAGTTCGAGGTGACCCAGGGCCAGAAGGGCCCGCAGGCCGCGAACATCCGCCCGCTCTGATCTCAGCCACACGCTGACCACCGGCGCCGGTCCCCTCGGGGGTCGGCGCCGGTGACGTTTCCGCCCCGGCGCGGTGGTCGTCTTCAGGCCTCCGCCGGGGTCGCGTCACCGACGCCCTCGGGCCGGGGCGCGGTGCCACCCAGGTGGGCCGGCAGCCACCAGCGGTCGTCCGGCCCGGACGGCTTCTCCGGGTATTCCCGCTGGGCCGCGTCCAGCAGCGCGCTCAACCGCTGCCGCAGGACCACCGTCGTCGCCTCCGCGGTGGCGCCGGCCGCCGCCCGGATCGGCTCGCCGATCTTGATGATCACCGGCACGTGCCGCTTGGTCAGATCTTTCGGGTGGCCCTTGGTCCAGAGCCGGTGCGGTCCCCAGACCGCCATCGGGATCAGCGGCACCCCGGCCGCCTGGGCCAGCCGGGCCGCGCCCGACTTCAGGCCCTTCACCGTGAACGACTCGCTGATCGTGGCCTCCGGGAAGACGCCGACGACCTCGCCGTTCTTGAGGGCCTTCTCCGCCTCGTTGAAGGCCGCGGTGCCCGCCCTGCGGTCCACCGGGATGTGGTGCATGCCGCGCATCAGCGGCCCGCTGACCTTGTGGGTGAAGACCGACTTCTTGGCCATGAACCGGACCAGCCGCTTGGCCGGCTGGGCGCCGAGGCCGCAGAAGATGAAATCGAGGTAACTGGCGTGGTTGCTCGCCAGCACCGCCCCGCCCGTGGCGGGGATGTGCTCCGCCCCTTCGATCTGGATCCGCAGGTCAAGGACACGGAACATCGTCTTGGCGAGGCCGATGACGGGGGGATAAACGATTTCCATCCGATTACGGTACCGGGGCAGGGTGAAGGTTGCCTGGCAGGAATGCAACCGATCCGGCCCCAGCGGCGTCTTAGAGATGACTGTGCCGGATCCCGGGAGGGGTCCGACTTCGCTGGGGAGGCTTTCGCATGCAGACCGTGTCCGCCCGCCGGGAGCTGGGCCTCGTGCTGGCGTTGGCCGTCTTCGGGCTCGCTCTGGTGCTCGTCGTCGCATTCGCCCCGTGGTACGGACCGGTCGTGCCGGGCGATGCCGGGGCCTCCGTGGTGCAGACCCTCCCGCCGGAGGCCGCAGCCGCACTCGGCCGGTAACCCATGACGCGTCCCGGTGGTGTTCACTGGGATGATGTCCGAGAGCACACAGACCCCCGCCGTCTGGTCGCGGCCGGGTGGTGCGTGGGGTTCGGGCACCGTGACCAGTCCGGGCGTACCCCCGCTGGTGCCGCCGCCCGCCCCGCCGGAGTCGCCGCCCGCCGATGGGCCGGAACGGCGCCGGCGCCAGATGTTGATCTTCGGTGGCATCGCCGGTGTGATCCTCGCGGTCGGCCTGGCGGTGATCCTGATCGTGGCCCTGAGCTCGGAGGGCAACCCGTTCGACCGGAAAGCTTCCGCCCCCACCGACCTGCGGCCGCCGCTGGCGCAGATGTGCCCCGCGCCGACCGTGGCGCCCAGCGCGGACCCGACCGGGCGGCCCAGCGCCCCGCCGCCGGCGGCTCCCGGGGAACGGACGACCGACCCCGACGCGGGCATCTCCTACAAGAAGTACGGCGCCCCGTGGGTCCCGTGGGACACCACCTGGCGGGCCGGCACGCTCGAGGTGCCCTACCGGGTCGGCCAGCACTTCGTGACGGAGCAGTACAGCGGCGGCTCGTACCACGCCTCGATCTTGTCGGCGGCGGTCCCGGCGGCCGACAACGACGCGGTGACGGTTGATCTCAAGTGTGTCGGCCGCCAGGTCGCCGCGGACGTACGCGCGGAGTACTACCCGCAGCCGAACACGGTCGAGCCGTTGCGGGACGAGATGACCACGCTGGGCGGGCGGCCGGCCTGGGTCAGCGAGTTCCGGCTGCACTTCAAGGCGGCCGGGCTGACCGCCACCGACGAGCTGTCGGCGGTGGCGGTCATCGACGTCGGCAAGCCGACCGCGGCCGTGCTGTACGTGTCGATCCCCGGCACGCACAAGCAGTTCGACTCGGTGATCGACGACGTCCTCGAGTCGGTGCGGCCGCTCTAATTACCGGTCAGGCCCCAGCGCTTGCGCAGCGCGTTGTCGGCGGCGTTGAAGAGCACGTCGATCAGGATGCCGATCACCAGCACCACGATGATGAACGAGATGACCAGGCTGGACTCGCTGAGGTCGCGCGCCTGCTGCATCCGTACGCCGATGGACAGCGCGCCGGGCACGATCACCAGCAGCTCACCGGCCATCAGGCTGCGCCAGGAGAACGCCCAGCCCTGCTTGAGCCCGGAGATGAACGAGGGCAGCGACGCCGGCAGGATCAGGTGGCGGTACTTGGCGAAGCCCTTCATGCCGAGCACCTGGCCGACCCGCAGCCACGTACGCGGCACGTAGTCGATGCCGCTGATCAGGCCGTTCGCCACCGAGGGGGCGGCGCCGATGATGACCACGAACATGATGGCGCTCTCGCTGATCTGGAACAGCAGGATGGCCAGCGGGAACCACATGATCGACGGCATCGTCTGCAGGCCGGTGATCAGTGAGCCGATGGCCGCCCGCAGCGGCGCGAAGCGGGACACCGCGGCGCCCACGAGGGTGCCGATCAGCACGGCCAGCGCGAAGCCGGTCACCGCCCGCAGCATGGTCAGCCGGACGCCGTCCCAGAAGTCGCCGGTGGTGATCAGCGTGCCCAGGTCACCGAAGACGGTGGCCGGGCCGGGCAGCACGTACTCGGGCTTCCACTGCGCCCAGACCACGGTCTGCCAGGCCAGGATGACGATCGCGATGGCCAGCAACTTGGGCCAGGCGCTGCGCCAGACGCGGCCGCCGAGGGCCGCCTTGCTGCGCCGGGGGCCGAGCTCCAGCGCGTCGAGCCCGGTGATGCGGTCCGCGGCCGCGTTGTCCGAGGCCGTGCGGTTGTCCTGGACGGGAACCTCAGCTTGCATGGCGGGCGACCTCCGCGCGGAGCCGGTCGGTGATCTCGGCGGCCTGGCCGGAGACCTCGGGGGAGTCGATACGCCGGGGGCGCTCGTGCATGATCTTGTAGTCTTCGATGACCCGGCCCGGGCGGCTGCTCAGCAGCACGACCCGGTCGCCGAGGCGGACGGCCTCGCGCACGTTGTGGGTGACGAAGAGAACGGTCAGGTTCTGCTCGCGCCAGATCCGCTCCAGCTCGTCGTGCAGGATGTCGCGGGTCATCGCGTCCAGGGCACCGAACGGCTCGTCCATCAGCAGGACGTCGGCGTTCTGGGCCAGCGACCGGGCGAGGGCGACGCGCTGGCGCATGCCGCCGGAGAGCTCGTGCGGGCGCTTGTGGCCGAAGCCGCCGAGCCGGACGACCTCTAGCAGCTCCTCGGCCCGTTGCCGGCGCTCGGCGCGGCCCATGCCGCGCAGGCGCATGGGCAGCTCCACGTTGCCCAGGACGGACAGCCACGGGAACAGGGCCGCCTCCTGGAACATCAGGGAGACGTGCCGGCCGCCGATGTCGAGGGTGCCGCCGCTGATCTCGTCCAGCCCGGCGACCAGCGAGAGTAGCGTGCTCTTGCCGCAGCCGGACGCGCCCAGCAGACACACGAATTCGCCCTTCGCCACGGTCAGAGAGACCCGGTCGAGGGCGAGCAGGGCGTTGCTGCCGGAGCCGTACTGCTTGGAGACGCTGTCCAGGCGGACCACCACGTCGCGGTCGGTCCGGGCTTCCGTGGCTTGCAGGATGCTCATGGGAACTCCCAGGTCGAAGCCGGCCGGGCCCGCGTCGGCGGACCCGGCCGGAGGCGGATCAGGAGGCTGCGGCGTCACTGACCGCGGGCTGGCCGTCGGCCTTGAGCAACTCGTTGAGCGGGCCGAGGTCGTAGATGCCCTTGAGGTCGACCGGCTTGAGCAGGCCGACGTCCTGGGCGTGCTGCGCACTGGTGTAGAGCGACGAGGCGACCGGGTCGTTGGTGAACGTCAGGTTCTTGAACGCCGAGGCCAGGATCTCGTCCTTGAGCGGCTTGCCGGACAGGGCGCCGAGCTGCTCGTTGGCGGCCTTCTGGGCGCCGGCGTTGTCGGTCGCGATGAGCTTCTCCGCGGCCAGGTGGCCCTGCAGCAGCTTCTTGACCGTCGCCGGGTACTTCTTCAGGAACTCCTGCTTGACGATCAGGTGGGTGGTCACGAACTGCCCATTCGGCCACAGGTCCTTCTCGTTGACCAGCAGCTTGCCCTTGGACTCCAGGATCATCCGGCTCAGGTTGGGCTCGGGCACCCAGGCGCCGTCGATCGCGCCCTGGGCGAAGGCCTGCAGCGCCGTCGCGTTGTCCTGCGGGAGCACGGAGACGTCGCCGCCGCCCTGCTGGTCGGCGTTGAGGCCGTTGGACTTCAGCCAGGCGCGCAGCGCGACGTCCTGGGTGTTGCCCAGCTGCGGGGTGGCGATCTTCTTGCCCTTGAGGTCGGCCGGGGCGTTGATGCCCTCCTTGACCACCAGGCCGGCGCCGCCGGAGGTGCTGCCCGCGATGATCTTGATCGCGGTGCCCTTCGAGGTGGCCCAGGCGTTGATGGCCGGGTTCGGGCCGATGTAGGTGGCGTCGATCGCCCCGGAGAACAGCGCCTCGACCGCGGCCGGGCCGGCGTTGAAGGTCTTCGGTTCCAGCTTGGTGCTGCCCAGCGACTGCTGGAACAGGCCGTTCTTCACCCCGATCAGGGCGGGCGCGTGGGTGATGTTCGGGAAGTAGCCGAGCCGCAGCGCCGGGGCCTCGCCCGACGCGGAGGCGGTGTCGTCGCTCTTGCCGCAGGCGGCCAGGGCGGTGGCGGACAACAGGGCGGTGGCGGCCAGGGCAAGCGCACGGACTGTGCGGGAGCTCATGCTCACTCCTAGTTCGTTCTCAAGGTGGTGGGAATCGCGGAAACAGTGAGTTCGGCGAGCGTGCGGTGGTTCACGACACCCTCGATGGCTTCTTCCACCGCGAGCCAGACGTCTTTGAGCCCGGTGGCGACACCGTGGTACGTCGTGGTCGTGGTGGGCAGACCGCGCACCGTGGTGAGGGCGCCGCCGACGGAGCGGACCACGTCCCCGACGGTGATGTCCTCGGCCGGGCGGGCCAGCGAATAGCCGCCGTCGACACCGCGGTGGCTGTGCAGCAGGCCGGCGCGGCGCAGGTCGAGCAGGATGCCCTGGAGAAAGCTGAGCGGGATGTCCTGAGCCGCGGCCAGCGCGGCCGCCTTGACCAGGTGGGGGTGGTCGGCGGCGATCGCCAGCATGGCCCGGACGGCGTAGTCGGTGCGTGCCGAGACGTACACGGGGCATGTCCTCTCGGTCCGGCGGAGCGCAAACTCTGCTTTCTCTATCTGATGGATGGGAATAGTGGACGAGGTAGGGGACGGTCGTCAAGCCTGAACCGGATGGTGAGAAGCCGGCGACCGGACGTGACGGTGCGGCGAAACATGAACGACTACTGACTGTGGCAATATCGCCCCGTGTTCGCCCTGTCCGAGCGCCGCCGCACGTCCACGACCGTCCGCCTGGCGCCCGGCGTACGGGTGCGGGACTCCATCGCGTACGTGCCCCGCCGCGACCATTTCTTCGCGCTCGACCCGGCCCATCTGCACGCCCTGCGCCGGGTCCGGGCCGGCCGGGCCGGCGACGACGCCGAGACCCGGGCGCTGGCCGAGCTGGGCATCTGCGAGACCGACCCGGACACCCCGCGCCGCGCGTTCTTCGGCCGGTCCGTCGTCGGGCAGCTCGACGTCCTCCCGCAGATCACCGCGCCGCTGGTGGTGAACTGCTTCGCCACCGCCCACTGCCCGCTGCGCTGCCTCTACTGCCACGCCGACGACCTGATGACCGGCTATCGCGAGCAGGAGAACGAGGCCTGGTTCGCCCGGGTGCTGCGCGCTGCCGCGGCGACCCCGGCGATGGTCGGGGTGGTCACCGGCGGGGAGCCGCTGGCCCGGGCCGAGCGCGCCGAGCGGCTCATCTCCCGGCTGGCCGAGACCGGCAAGGCGGTGGTGCTGGACACCTCCGGCGTCGGCGACTTCAGCCGGCTGCTGCCCACCCTGCGCCGCCACCAGGTGCACGTCCGGGTGTCACTGGACAGCGCCGATCCGGCCGGCAACGACGCGCTGCGCCCGGCCAACCGGCAGCACCTGCCGCCGGGCGCCAGCTCGGCCGTCTACGCCGTGGACGCGATCCGGCGCGCGGTCCGCGCGGACGTGCCGTGCAGCGTCCAGACGGTCGTCACTGCGCGCAACGGCGATCTCGCGACACTGCTCGCGCTGCGTGATCAACTCGTCGGTCTCGGGGTCACCACCTGGGTGCTGCACGTCGTCGTGCCGGTCGGCAAGGCGGCGCACCCGCAGCGGGCGTCGCTGCTCGCGCCGGCCGGTGTGCAGGACGTCCTGGACGACCTGGTCCGGCGGACCGCGGCGGAGGGTATGGCGATCGACATCCGGCTGACCAGCACCCACCGGGCGCCGAACTCGACGCTGCTGATCAGCGCCAAGGGCGAGCTCGCGGTGGAGAACGTGGCGGACGGCGGGAAGAGTCTCTTCGCGTTGCCCCGGATCGGGGTCCGCGGTGCCGTGCTCAAGCACTTCCGGGCCCACGTGGACCTGGCCGGGCACGCCGGCCGCTACCTCAACGGATCGCAGGCGCCGTGGGCCGAGGCGGTCGGCGCTACTCTGCCGCGGGCGTGAGGGCCCAGATGGCGGCCGCTTCAAGCAGCGACTTCACACTCGCCTCGTCGCCCTCGGAGATCCGTAACACCCGGGCCGGGACGTACCCGGTCGGATCCAGCTCGCGCAGCCAGGCCGCGGCCAGCGCGCTCTGGTTGGCGGCCTCGAAGACGTTGACCAGCTCGGCCGCGGCGGCCAGCCGGCGCCGGACCGGCCCGGCCGGCCGCTGCCCACCGGCGAACCAGGACTCGAACTCCGCGACGGAAGCCGCCCCGGCCACGTACGCCGTCAGCTCCACGCCCAGAGCGGTGACGCACAGTGCGGCGTCGTCCTCGACGGACGAAGGGACGGAGGTGTGCCCGACGCGCTCCACAACTGTGGCAGTCATACCTGAGACGCTAACTCGGCCGCGCCAAGACCGCGACCTCCGAACGGGCAACCGTGCTCATGGCCGCAGAAACAGCTCGGTCACCCGGGCCGCCAGCAGGTCCAGCACCGGGCGCCCGTCCTCGATCGCCGCGACGAACGCCGCCCACGAGTCCAGCGGGAAGTCCTCGGTCTCCGGCACCGGCTCGTTGTTGAGGTAGCCGGGCAGCAGCAACGCGTTCTGGAACAGCCACGGCACATAACTGCCCTCGGCGTCCCAGCCCGGCAGCTCCCGGGTCCGGAGCAGGTGCCGGCGCAGCTCCTCCTCGGACGACCAGCGCAGCATGTGCGCGTCGTGCTTCAGGCTCTTGATGTACGGGTTGTAGAGATGCCCCGGCCCGAAGCCGAACGTCTGCCGCCACTGTGCCCACAGGATCGCCTCGTCGCGCCCGCCGAGCGTCATGACGTCGTTGGTCGCGCTCTCCAGCAGCATGCTGTTCAGGTACGGCCACAGCGTCAACGGTGTGAGCAGCCTGTTCGCGTCCGTCCGCAGCACCGACTGCACGATCGGCCACGCGTTCTTCTCCAGCTCGTCCCACGAGGTCAGATTGGGCACCGCCTTGACCGCCGCCAGCAGGCTGTACAGCGACGGGTTGTGCTCGCCGTAGAAGGTGCGCGCCACCGACCAGGGGTCCGTCGGGCGCAACAGCGACTCCGGCGAGGTGTCCGCCGGCTGCCGCTGCACCTGGTCGAGGAACTCCGACAGGCTGACGAACTCGCGGACCGCGCCGTGCCCGGTGTGGTCGATCCAGCGGTCCAGGTCGGCCCGGAACGCGGCCGCCGCGTCGATGTCTCGCGAGCCCACGTCGTCGATGCAGACCCGGACCTCGACACCGAGCCGGGCCAGCGCGCCCGCCACGAACGCCTGGACCATGTGGATCACCGAGGCGCGCGGGCGCAGCCGGACCGGCCAGAGCAGCCGGATCGGGCCGACCGTGCCGCGCTGCTGGTTGATCCAGCCGAACCGCCGTTCGAGCTGCAACAGCAGACCGGGCACGTCGCGCGGGGGCTGGGTGCCGGGCTGGGAGACGAGCTGGCGTTCCCAGCTGTGGTGCCGTACCCGGTGCCGCAGGCCGGTCGCCCGCGGCGGCACCGGCACCTGCGCGCGTTCGGCCAGGGCCGGGAAGAGCCGCTCGGAGTCGACGCCGGGGAAGCATTCGACCGGCAGGCCGGTCGCCTCGCGCAGGCGCTCGGCGGTGCTCAGCGCGCCGGCGGCGTCGGGGTCGTTGAGGGCCCAGAGCACGCGTACGGGCCGGGTGCGCGCGGCCGCGGCGATGGCGGCGGTCAGCGTGCCGGACCAGTCGCTGCTGCCGATGACGCAGACGGTGTCGCCGCGGATCAGGTCGGCGGTCGCGGCGATGAGCAGTTTGTTCTCCGCGATGCGGGCCGGGTCGTGCAGCAGTTGCGGGCCCCGGACGTGCAGCGTCGGTCGCCAGAAGCCGTGCAGGTGGAAGACCCGGACAGCGCCGTCGGCACCGCGGGTCGTCCCGGTCGTGCCGCGCTGGTCCAGCGGCAGGCTCACCGCCCGGCCGCCCGCCGAGCGGATCGCGATCTCCAGCAGCGGGTCGAAGTTCGTGGTCAGCACCCGGTGGTCGAAGGCCTCCGGGACCTGGGCGAGCAGGTGCCCGAGCGCCTCGACGCCGCGGGGCAGCTGCCACGAGAACCGGTCGTTCTCCACACCCTCGCCGACTCCGCGTTCGAGCCGCTGGCCCAGGCCGTGGGTGGCCAGCGGGGACTCCATCGGGTCCGGCGCCGCGTACGCCTTCAGCACCGCCTGCTGCGCGATCACGTCGAACGCCCCGGCCGACACCCAGTCGGTGAAGACCCGCCGGTAGGCGCGGTACACGTCGATCGGGCGCGCCCCGACGAGCTCCGAGCGCGCCTGCTCCAGGGCCCGTTCCAGGGCGCCGTCGTCGTTGCGCCCGGCCGCGAAGCTGTCCGCGATGTCCAGGACGCCCTGCACCCGCGGGATGACGCCGGCCGTCACGCCGGAGCCGAGCAGCAGGGTGATCTGGTCGACGTCCCGCAGCCCGGCGGTGAGCCGGTCCAGCAGCAGCACCTCACCCGCGCTGAGTCCTTCGCCCGGGTCGGTCATCGGGCCGCCTGCAGGGACTGCCACAGCTCGCCGGGCCGTTCGGTGAAGACCTGCCGGGCGGTGTGCCGGCTGGCGATCAGCGCCCCGCGGTCGAGGAACTCCTCCAGCTCACCGGCGCGCCAGCCGAGGTATCCGACGAAGACGCGCATCGTGTCGACCGTGGCGGCGACGTCCTCCGGGACAGCCGACAACGCCAGGGTGCCGAGCCGCTCGCGGATCGGGGTGAACCGCAGGGGCTTGGGCGCGCCGGCCCGCAGCAACGTCACCACGATGTAGCCGTCGCGGGCCACCGGACCACCGTGGAACAGCATCGCGGGGTTGCGCAGCAGCGCGCGCCAGGCATCCGGGAACTCGTCCGGGATGTCACCGGCGGGCTGGGTGATGCACACGCCGAGCGCACCGGTCTGGTTGTGCCGCAGCACCAGGATCGCGCGCTGTCCGAGGTCCTCGTCGACGAACCAGGGGGCCGCGTAGAGCACGCTGCCGGCCAGGTTGTGCCGGGGCGCGGCGGGGTTGTGCACCAGGGCGATCTCGCCGCCGGCGTCCCGGGCCCGCAGCTCGGGACGCTCGAAGCCGCGGCGCAGCATCGCCCGGCGGATCGTGCGCCAGACGGTGTGGACAGTCAGCGTGGCCGGCACGGCTTCGGGCGGCGGGGGCCGCAGACCGTCGCGCAGCAGCCGGATCAGCTCACCGGTGAACGCGGTGTGCACCTCGCCGCGCGGCGCCATGGCCGGGCGGTTGGCCGGCGCGGAGACCAGCAGGCAGGTGCCCTCGGTCTCGGCCTTGTCGGCGACCGCGTCCGTGCCGCTGCCGTCGCCACCGAGCTCTGACCCGGCCCGGCCCGAGTAGCAGCAGTCGAGGATCACGACCCGGCGGCGGGCCCGGGTGTCGGCGACGGCCCGGCGGATCCAGTCGTACGGGACGCCCCGCTCGTAGGGCGCCTCGGGGTCACAGCCGGGCAGCCCGAGGATGAGGTTGTCGTCGTCCACGTCGACCAGTCCGTGGCCGGCGAAGTAGACCAGCAGCATCCCGTCGCTGCCGGCCGCCGCAGCGGCCCGCCGGATCGCGCGGCTCACCTCGGCCGGGGACTCCGGGTCGAGCAGCACGTGACAGTTCTCCGGCGGCACTCCCCACAGGTCCTCGTGCTGGAGGAGGTCACGCAGGTCCGTCACGTTGCGCCGGGCGGCGGGCAGCTCGAAGAGCCGCCGGTAGGCCGACACCCCGATGAGGACGAGCTGGGCCGCGGCCGGGTCTGTGACGTCAGTCATGCGACTACTTCTGCTCGCGCTGCTCGAGCTCGGTCAGCGCGACGGCCAGCGACGTGGGATCGGCCACGTCGATCCGGGTGACCGAGCCGTCGGCCGCGGTGTGGGTGATCGTCACCTTGGGCGCCGGCCGGCGAGAGTCGCGCCAGCTGGCCACGGCGAGGGCCAACTGGCCGGCGGACAGCCCGCTGCCGATGATCAGGGTCAGCACGTCGAGCAGCGTGCCCATCAGCTCGGGATCGTCGCCGCCGCCCAGGGCCAGGCCGCCGTCGACGCGGACCGCCTGCTCCCGGCGCAACCAGCGATGCAGCGACTCCGCGTCGGCGGTCGAATCGCACTCCAGGCGCAGCCGTACCGGCACTGGTCTGTCTCCCCGTCGTGGTGGTGGATCGGACGCGACAGGATATCGAAGCATTTACCTCGCGTCACGGACTCACTACGCGAAAGCTAGCACCGCCGATCGAGGGCGCCGGACCACGGATCGGACACGCGCCGCTCCGGGGGGTTAGATTCTCTGGTGTGGCGCGCAAAATGAAGATTCCCGCGACGAAGTATCCGGTGGAACGCTTCACCCTCGACAACGGTCTGCGGGTGGTCCTCACACCCGACCGCAGCGCCCCGGTGGTCGGGGTGGCGGTCGTCTACGACGTCGGTATCCGCTCCGAACCGGAGGGACGCACCGGCTTCGCCCATCTCTTCGAGCACCTGATGTTCCAGGGCTCGGAGAATCTGGAGAAGCTGGCGCACTTCCGGCACGTGCAGGGAGCCGGCGGCAGCTTCAACGGCTCGACCCACCTCGACTACACCGACTACTTCGAGGTGCTGCCCTCCGGCGCTCTCGAACGTGCGCTGTTCCTGGAGGCCGACCGCATGCGCGGTCCCCGCCTGACCGAGGAGAACCTGCGCAACCAGGTCGACGTGGTCAAGGAGGAGATCCGGGTCAACGTCATGAACAGGCCGTACGGCGGTTTCCCCTGGCTGCGGCTGCCGCCGGTGATGTTCGAGACCTTCGCCAACGCCCACGACGGGTACGGCTCGTTCGGCGACCTGGACCACGCGACCGTGGCCGACGCCGAGGAGTTCTTCGACAAGTACTACGCCAGCGGCAACGCGGTGCTCGCGGTCGCCGGTGACTTCGACGTGGCCCAGGCGACCACGCTGATCGAGCGGCACTTCGGCGACGTGCCGGCCCGGGGCAAGCCCGACCTGCCCGACTTCGCCGAGCCCGACATCGACGGCGAGCGCCGGGAGGCGTACACCGACCGGCTCGCCCCGCTGCCCGCGGTGGCCAGCGGCTGGCGGCTGCCCGACCCGATCGCCGAGTTCGAGGCCTACCTGCCGTACGTCGTGCTGGCCGAGGTGCTGACCGACGGCGACGCGTCCCGGCTGGTCGAGCGGCTGGTGCAGCGCGACCGTACGGTCACCAGCGTCGGCGGCTACATCGGCTTCATGGGCGACGAGTACCAGGTCCGCAACCCCACCGCGATGCTGCTCCAGGCGCACATGCCCCCGGGCGGCGACGCGGACAAGGTGCTGCGCACCATCGACGAGGAGCTGGACCGGCTCGCCACCGGCGGCATGGCACCCGGCGAGCTCGCCCGCACCCAGGCCCGGATGGCCACCCACCTGCTGCGCGACACCGACGCCGTGCTCGGCCGGGCGCTGCCGATGGCCGTCCTGGAGACCCAGCGCGGCCGCCCGCAGCTGCTCAACGAGCTGCCCCGGCTGGTCGGTGAGGTCACCGAGGCGCAGATCGTCGCCGCCGCGGCCACCCTGCGGCCGGAGCGCCGTTCCACCATCGAGGTCATCCCGGGAGCCAACCAGTGACTGCGCGAGAACTTCCGGAGCTGATTCCGGACTCCAAGCTCAAGCTGCCCAAGCAGGCCGAACGCAAGCTCAGCAGCGGCCTGACGGTCATCGCGATCCGGCGCCAGGCGGTGCCGCTGATCGAGATGCGGCTGCGGGTGCCGTTCGGCCGGGCGCCGCTGGCCCGGGCCACCCTGCTGTCCCAGGCGCTGTTCACCGGCACGGCCACGATGTCCAGCATCGACATCGCCGCCGAGCTCCAGGCCGTCGGCGGCGGACTGTCGGCCGGGCTGGACCCGGACCGGCTGCTCGTCACCGGCAACTCGCTGGCCGCCGGCCTCGACCGGATGCTGGAGATCCTGGCGGCGGTGCTGACCGACCCGACGTACCCGGCCGAGGAGGTGGCCACCGAGCGGGACCGCCTGGTCGACCACATCCAGGTCGCGCAGAGCCAGCCGGCCCACCTGGCCCGTACGGCGCTGCTGCACCGGATGTACGGCCGGCACCCGTACGCGGTGCAGACGCCGGAGCCGGAGCAGGTCAAGGGTGTCCGCCCGGCGCAGCTGCGCGCCCTGCACGCCGACCGGGTCCGCCCGGACGGCGCGGTGCTGGTGCTGGTCGGCGACCTCAACCCGGAGAAGGCGATCGACGCCGCCGAGAAGGCGCTGGGTGGCTGGATCGGCCCGAGCCGCGACGGCAACGTGCCGCCCACGCCCGAGCTGGAGCCCGGCCCGCTGCTGCTGGTCGACCGGCCCGGCGCGGTGCAGTCGTCGCTGCGGATGGCGCTGCCGGCGGTGTCCCGCACCGACCCGGAGTATGCGGCTCTCCAGCTGGCGAACATGGTCTTCGGCGGCTACTTCTCGTCGCGCTGGGTGGAGAACATCCGCGAGGACAAGGGTTACACGTACGGCCCGCACAGCTCGATCGAGCACTTCGTCGCCGGCTCCGCGCTGGTGGTGGCGGCCGAGGTGGCCACCGAGGTGACCGGCCCGGCGATGCTCGAGACCCTGTACGAGCTGGGCCGGGTGGCCAGCCTGCCGCCGGGCGAGGAGGAGCTGGAGCAGGCCCGCCGCTATGCCCTGGGCACCCTGCGGCTGGGCATGTCCACCCAGGCCGGGCTGGCCGGGCTGGCCAGCATCTACGCGAGCTTCGGCCTGCGGCTGGACTACCTGAGCGAGCACTCGGCAGCGCTGGCCGCGGCCACCCGTGAGCAGGTCACCGAGGCGGCAGCCAAGTATCTGGCCCCCTCGCAGGCCGTCACGGTGGTGCTCGGCGACGCCGACAAGGTCGAGGCACCGCTGGCCGCCCTGACCCCGGTGGAACGCGGGGCCGCGTGAGCGAGCCCGTGGCAGCGTCCGGCACCGGTGAGCAACCCGACGTGGGGGAGCAGCCGGGGCCGGCCGTCCCGCCGCTCGCCCGGACCAGCCTGGACCGGGCGGCGCACCACCGCACCGACGACGACTGGCTGGCCGAGGCCTGGAAGACCGGCCTGGTGCTGGTCATCGACATCGGCAAGGGCGGCCGGGCGCTGATCACCGAGCGCCCGGACGGCACCCCGACGCTGGTGCTCGTCGGCGCTGACGCGGCGCCCGAGGGCGAGCGCCTGTTCCTCGGGGTCGACCCGGCCGGTGTGCCGATCTTCGCGATCGACGCCCCGTTGCCCGCGTCCGACGACGCCGAGGCGCGCACCCTGCGCGACATCGGTGACCGCCTCGACCCGCGGGACGCCGGCATCCTGACCACCGCCGCGGCCCTGGGTAACTGGCATGCCAGCCACCGTTTCTCGCCGCGCAACGGCCAGCCCACCACGGTCATCGAGGCGGGCTGGTCCCGGGTGGATGCCGAGGGCCGGGCCATGTGGCCGCGTACCGACCCGGCGATGATCGTGCTGGTGCACGACGGTGTGCCGGGAGCGCAGGGCCGCTGCCTGCTGGGCCACAACGCGGCCTGGCCCGAGACCGGGGGCGTCCGCCGGTTCTCCTGCCTCGCCGGTTACGTCGAGCCGGGCGAGTCCGCGGAGGCCGCCGTGGTGCGCGAGGTCCAGGAGGAGGTCGGCGTCCGGCTGCGGTCCTGGCAGTACGAGGGCAGCCAGTCCTGGCCGTACCCGGGCTCGCTCATGCTGGGCTACACCGCGGTGGCGGACCGGGAGCAGCCGATCACGGTCGATCCCGAGGAGATCGACGAGGCGCGCTGGTTCACCCGCGAGGACATCACCCGGATGATCGCCGGCGACTACGTGGAGCCGGAGAGCGGCGTACGGATGAATCTGCCCATGCGGTCCTCGATCGCGTTTTATCTCGTTGAGCGATGGTTGGGCGATTTCCCCCGATAAGAGATTCACATTTCTCTAATCAAAGGATTCTTCACACTCACTTAGCAACGAACGGGGGACACTCCAGCGTCTGGTAGAGCAGACACGGAGGAAGAGGTAGATAGATGTCCCTGCTTGCTGAGCAGACCTGGACGCCGATGACGGCCGAGGAACGCGAGCGGTTCGACCGCGACGGCTTCCTGGTCATCCCGGCGGTGCTGACCGAGGACGAGGTCGCGATCGCGCGTACCGCGATCCTGCGCACCAAGGAGAAGGTGGCCCGCGAGGGCGGCCTCGGTGCCAACGGCGCGCTGCACCAGCTCTCCGCGGTCACCAACAACCCGGAGCTGGCGTTCCTGCTGGATCACCCCAAGGCGTTCAAGTACATCTGGTCGATCCTCGGCTGGAACGTGCACGTCTACCACTCGCACGTGGATGTGCACCCGCAGATCCACGAGCAGCAGAAGGAATGGTGGCACTGGCACCAGGACGGCGGCCGGCAGAACCGTGAGCTGGAGACCGACCCGCGCCCGCGGATGTCGGTCAAGCTGGCCTACTGGCTGTCCGACGTGAGCGAGACCGGCCGGGGCAACTTCACCGTCCTGCCGGGCAGCCACCTGACCAACTGGCTGCCGGGTCCGCCGTCGCGCGGCGTCCCGTGGCCGCAGCCCGAGGGCGCGCTGCAGATCACCGCCAACCCGGGCGACCTGGTCGTCTTCGACCGGCGGTTGTGGCACGCGCGCTCGGACAACTACTCGCCGATCACCCGGGTGGGCGCCTTCTTCGGCTACACCTACCGCTGGGTGGCCGGCCGCGACGAGGTCGCGGACCTGCCCAACACGCCCGAGTGGGCGTCGTTCACGCCGGTGCAGAAGCAGCTGCTCGGCGGGGCCGGCGACGGCAGTGGCGACCACGCCTGGGGCCACTACCCCGAGACCACCCCGCTGTACGGCGAGCTCAAGCGCCAGGGCCTTCTCGACTCGAGCGTCCCCGCGCTGATCCCGTGACGCGGACGGGGCCGGTCGCAACGCGACCGGCCCCCGCCGCGCTCCGGCTCCGCTAGGCGGAGATGGCGGCCAGGTGCTCCTTGACCTGCACGATCGACGGGTTCGTCAGCGCGGACCCGTCGTCGAAGCGCAGGGTCGGCACGGTCTGGTTGCCGCCGTTGACGCCCATCACGAACTCGGCCGAGGCCGGGTCCTGCTCGATGTCGATGACGTCGTACTGGATGCCCTCCCGGTCGAGCTGCGACTTGAGCCGGTGACAGTAGCCACACCAGGACGTCGAGTACATGGTCAACATCGCGCGGGATCCTTTCGGAGACATCACATGGCGGTACGCCATCACGTGAAACGTCGGACCGGGGTGCCATGATTCCCGGTTGTGACAGCCGAACGCGTGCTTGCCGGGCTCGACCCCGATCAGCGGCGGGCCGTGACCGCCCCCGCCGGGCCGGTCTGCATCCTCGCCGGGGCCGGCACGGGTAAGACCCGGGCCATCACCCATCGGATCGCCTACCGCACCCTCAAGGGCGAGATCAGCCCGCGGCACATCCTCGCTGTCACGTTCACCGCCCGGGCCGCGGCCGAGATGCGCGCCCGGCTCACCGCCCTCGGCGCCGGCCGGGTGCAGGCCCGCACGTTCCACGCGGCGGCGCTGCGCCAGGTGCGCTACTTCGCCCCCCGGCTGCTCGAAGGCCGGGCGATGCCCGAGCTGGTCGAGAGCAAGGCCCGCCTCGTCGCGCTCGCGGCCAACCGGGTCGGCATCCGCGCCGACCGCACGGCGGCCCGGGACCTGGCCGGCGAGATCGAGTGGGCCAAGTCGTCCCTGGTCGAGCCGGGGGAATACGTCGTCGCCGCGGCCAAGGCGCTGCGCGAGCCGCCGTACGAGGCCGCCAAGGTGGGCGAGGTCTTCGCGGCGTACGAGGCACTCAAGCGCCGCCAGGGCGTCATCGACTTCGAGGACATGCTGCGCGCCGCCGTCTGGGGCATCGAGGAGCACTCCGACGTCGCCGAGCAGGTCCGCTCGCAATACCGGCACTTCGTCGTCGACGAATACCAGGACGTCAACCCCCTCCAGCAGCGCCTGCTCGACGCCTGGCTGGGCGGGCGCGACGACATCACCGTGGTCGGCGACGCCAGCCAGACCATCTACTCGTTCACCGGCGCCACCTCGGCGTACCTGGTCGACTTCCCCCGCCAGCGCCGCGACGCGGTGGTCGTCCGCCTGGTCCGCGACTACCGCTCCACCCCCCAGGTCGTCGGCCTGGCCAACGCGGTGATCAAGCAGGCCCGCGGCACCGAGGCCAAGCTGCGCCTCGAACTGGTCGGCCAGCGCCCGCCCGGCGCCGAGCCGGACCTCAAGATCTTCCCGGACGAGCCGGCCGAGGCCGTCGCGGTCGCCCGCCGGTGCCGCGACCTCATCGGCGCGGGCACCCCGGCCAGCGAGATCGCGGTGCTGTTCCGCACCAACGCGCAGTCCGAGGCGTACGAGAAGGCGCTGGCCGAGCTGGAGGTGCCGTACGTCGTGCGGGGCGCCGAGCGCTTCTTCGAGCGCACCGAGGTGCGCCAGGCGATGATCGCGCTGCGCTCGGCCGTGCGGTCCACCCCGGGGGAGACCCCACTGGTCCAGGCCGTCGTCGAGGCGCTCTCGGCGACCGGCTGGGCCCCCGGCCAGCCCCCGCCGGGCGGGGCGCAGCGTGAGCAGTGGGAGGCCCTGGCGGCGCTGGTCGCCCTGGCCGAGGAGTACGCCCGCACGCCCGACCTGCTGCCGCTGGGCCAGGCCGGCGCGGTGCAGCACGACGTGTCCCTGTCGGCGTTCTGCGCGGAGCTGGCCCACCGCGCCGAGCAGCAGCACGCCCCCACGGTCGAGGGCGTGACGCTGGCCTCGCTGCACTCTGCCAAGGGCCTGGAGTGGGACGCCGTGTTCCTCGTCGGGCTGGCGGAGGGGACGCTGCCGACGACGTACGCGAAAACCCCCGAGCAGCTGGAGGAGGAACGCCGCCTGCTCTATGTCGGGGTGACCCGGGCCCGGCAGTGGCTCTGGCTGTCCTACGGCCAGAGCCGGTCGCCGGGCGGCCGCGCGCGGCGACCGTGCCGGTTCCTGCCGCAGCTGGGCAGCACCCGCACCGGGCTGGAAAAGGCAAGCGTTGCGGGCGGCAGTCGGAAACCCGTCAATCGCCGCAGCACGGTGGTCTCCTGCCGGATCTGCGGGGCGACGCTGATGGCCGGCGCCGACCGCAAGCTGGGCCGCTGCCCGACCTGCCCGTCGGACCTCGACGAGGAGCTGTACGAGCGCCTGCTGGCCTGGCGCGCGAGCACCGCCGCGGAGCAGAAAGTTCCTGCTTACGTGGTGTTCACAGATGCCACGATCGTGGCGATCGCCGAACGCAAGCCGGCCACCCCGCCGGAGCTGCTGGCCATCGCCGGAATCGGCCCCCGCAAGCTGGGCCAGTACGGCGCCGCGGTGTTCGCTCTGGTGGGTGGCGCGAGCCTCGCGGAGCCGACTTCAGAAATCTTTGAAAACTAGTCCGTTAATTCGTTTGCCCTCGCCCCGCGGCCGGGCTTAGCCTCAGGGCACACCTTGACGAGCACGGGTTACAACCATGCTCATCAAGGGTCTGAAGAGCACGACTCGAGCGCAAGGCGATGGAGGAGGTGGCACCGGTGAAGCTCAACTACACGATCGAGCGACCGTCGACGCTGCTTGCTGCTGTCTGCGCTCCGTCCGTCTCGTGGCTGCCGGCATCCGCCCCCGTGGCGCTGCTGACCGCTGAGCGGGCTCCCGTTTCGCAGGCGCACCAGGTCCAGATCCAGGCCGAGCTGGTCCGGATCCTGGTTGATGTCGACGGAAGCAACGGGACCACTGGGTTCGTGGGCAGCAATGGCGTCGCCAAGCGCATGACGGCTGGTGCCAGCGGTGTCCCGCCTCGAGGAAGGCCGGTCTGAAAAGACCATCCGGCTCACCTCGAGGCCGCGGAACCCGTAACCGGGATCCGCGGCCTACTTTTTTGCCGGCTCACCGGCCGGTGCACGACCTGTATCGCGATCCAGAAGATCGAGAAGAAGAGAGAGGTGACCGGGCTTTATGAGTCTGGCGCTGGCCCCACTCGACGTGAGCGTCGAGCTCGAGGCAAACCTGCCCTGTCGGAAGTTCGACCCGGACCTTTGGTTCTCGGACTCCCCGGCCCAGCTGGAACTGGCCAAGTCGCTCTGCGGGGACTGCCCGCTGCGCGTCGAGTGCCTCGCCGGCGCGGTCGAGCGGAACGAGCCCTGGGGTGTCTGGGGCGGCGAGATCTTTGAGCGTGGCGCCGTCGTGCCGCGCAAGCGGCCCCGTGGCCGTCCCCGCAAGGTCGACGTCGCTCGCGACGCCGAGCTCCAGGTCGAGGTCGACGAGCGGCTCGCCGCGAACGGCCTCGAGTCCCGCAACTCGGTCCGCCTCGCGGCCTGAGACTTCCACCCACCAACCCCTGACCAGAGACGGAAAACACAGTCGTGAACCCGAATGGACACTCGAAGGTGAAACTCATCCACGAAGCGCTCTCACGCGCACGAATGCGTCGGCCTCAGGCCGACCTTCACCCTGAGGCACACCGACCCGCCCGTCAGATCGCGATGGAGGCCCGGCACCGGGCTGCCCGTGAACTGGGTGGACGCCTCTGAGCAATGAACCCGATGGGCCCGTCCGCGCAACCCGCGGGCGGGCCCCCTTTCATTTGCTCGCCCTGTCTTTTGCTCGCTCTGAGATCAAGATCTTCATTGCCACGGTCCGTCGGGGTTCGGGTCGTCGCTCCCGCGGGGACCGGTCGCTTCGCTCCCTGCCAGGTGCTTGCATGGTCGCGCTCGCCAGGCTGCGCCCGGCACCCCTTACCGAAGCCTGCGGCGTAGACCGTCCCCGATGACGCCGGCAGCGACCAGTCTGCTCACAGGTCAGGCCGAGTCGTCGGGGTCGGGAGTCAGGAGCTGGAACATGGCATGGTCCTGCCACTCGCCGGCGATCTTCAGGTATTTCGGGGCTGTGCCGAAGCGGATGAAGCCGTTGCGGGCGAGGACCTTCTGCGAGGCCGCGTTGTGCAGCAGGGCGCCCGCTTCGATGCGGTGCAGCTTCAGATCTGCGAAGGCGATGCGGGCGATCTCGCGTACGGCGGCGGTCGCCAAGCCGCGGCCGTTCGCGGTCGCGACCACCCAGTAGCCGAGGTTGGCGGACTGGAACGGGCCGCGGACGGTGCCGGTGAGCGTGATCCGGCCGACCACCTGACGCCCGTCGAGGATGACGTGCGGCAGGGTCGTGGCCTCGGCGAAGCCGCGTAGCAGGGAGGTGATCACCTCTTGCTGGCCCGCCTCGGTGAAGTAGCTCTCGTCGCGCACCGGCTCCCACGGGCCGAGGAAGTCCCGGTTGTCCCGCAGGGCGGCGCTCAGCGCGGGCGCGTCATCGAGCTGGATCAGGCGCGTGGTCACCGCAAGGCGTTACGCGACCGGGGCGAAGCCGGGCAGCCATTTCTGCAGGATCGACCTGTACGGCGCCTGCGCCTCGAGCTGGCACAGCACGCCGATCGAGCCCAGCGTCACCCGGTGGATCAGCAGGTACGACGGCGGGAGGTTCAGTTTGCGGCTGAGCTGGAAGGCCGGTGACTTCGGGCTGGACAGCCGGGTCGCCTCGCCGCGAATCCAGGCGCGGGTGAAGCGGAACTCGTCGACCGCCACCGGCTCGATCATCGGGCGCAGGAAGGCGAGCACCGCCTCGGCGTCCAGCTCATCGTCCGGCTTGATGAAGCCCTCGTCCCGCAGCCCCTCGGCCACCCCGTGGGCGTCGCCGTCGAGGGCGAGCCGGACCAGGCGGCCGATCGGCTCCGGATGGCCGTCGGGCAGCCGGGCCACCGCGCCGAAGTCGATGACGCCGAGCCGGCCGTCGGGCAGGATCCGGAAGTTGCCGGGGTGCGGGTCGGCGTGCAGCAGACCGGTCCGGGCCGGCGCCGAGAAGTGCAGCGTCGCCATCAGCCGGCCGGCCTCGTCGCGTTCCTCCGGGGTGCCCTCGCTGATCACCTTCGACAGCGGGATGCCCTCGACCCACTGGGTGACCAGCACCCGGGGCGCCGAGGCGACCACCCGCGGCACGAAGATCTCCGGGTCATCGGCGTAGCCGGCGGCGAAAGCGGTCTGGGCCTCCGCCTCCAGGGCGTAGTCGAGCTCCTCGGTGATCCGCGCGCGCAGCTCGGCGAGCAGCGGCTTCATGTCCATACCGGGCTGAATGATCTTGAACATGCCGGCCAGCCGGCTGAGCTGCTTGAGGTCGGCCAGCAGCGCCTCGCCGGCGCCCGGATACTGCACCTTGACCGCGACGTCGAGCGTCTTGGGCTTGGCGCCCTTGCGGCTGGGCGGCAGCTTCCACACCGCCCGGTGCACCTGACCGATGCTGGCCGCGGCGGCCGGGCTGTCGTCGAACTCGGCGAACTTGTCCCGCCAGTCGGCACCGAGCTGCTCGGCGAGCGCCTTGTGCACGTTGGCCACCGGCATCGGCGGGGCGGCTTCCTGCAGCTTGGTGAGCGCCTGCCGGTAGGGACCGGCCATCTCCTCAGGCATCGCGGCCTCGAAGACCGACAGCGCCTGTCCGAACTTCATCGCCCCGCCCTTGAGCTGACCGAGAACGCTGAACAGTTGCTCGGCGGTGCGCTGCTGGATGTCGGCGGAGATGACGTCCGTCGCGATGCCCGTCACCCGCTTGCCGAGGCCGAGCACGGTCCGCCCGGCGAAGCCGAGGGGCAGTGCGGCGAGCTTGGCGGTGCGGGACGCTGCACGACGCGGAATGTCGGTCACCAGATCATTGTGACCGACGCGGCGCGGATCAACCGCTCCCACGGCTCCTGTTCGAGCCGGGACGTGCCAAAAGTCCGATCACTGCCCATCAATGACGTCCCGCTGTGACCCACGCCTCCTTTCCGGCGATGGTCGCGCCCGGCCGTGTCGGCCGCCCGGGGCGGCGGTGGTGGGTGTGTCGGCGGGTGGAGTGGGTGGCCGGGTGGATGGCGGCGGTGATCCGAGGTGGTGATGGCCACTCCGCGTCGATCGGGCCGGCCGGGCGGCGTGGGTGGTCCGGGCCAGCGGGGGCGGCTGCATCGGCAGACGGGTGGGATGGCCAGGTGCGGCGGCGGAGGTGGCCCGGGGCGGTGATGGCCACTCCGCGTCGATCCGGCCGGCCGTCTGGGCGGGCGGAGTGGGTGGTCTGGTCAGCGGGGACGGTGCATCGGCAGGAGGGCCGGAGTGGCCGGGTGACATGGCGGAGGTGGCCCGGGGCGGTGATGGCCACTCGCATCGATTGGGCCGGCCGGGCCGGCTGTCCGGGCGCGGCCGGGGTCGGGTGTCTCGGCGGGCGGGGTTGTCCGGGTCAGCGGGGTGGGTGCGTCGGCCAGAGGGATGGGGTGGGTAGGTCAGCGGGGGCGGCTGCATCGGCAGGACGGGTGGGGTGGCCAGGTGCGGCGGCGGAGGTGGCCCGGGGCCGTGATGGCCACTTCCGCGCCGAGGGTCTGTGGGGTGCCCTCGTCGAGGTAAGTCAGGGCCTCCGCGGTGAGGTAGCCGACCGCCGCGAGCAGGGTGGCGACGCTGCACGGCTCGACGGTGACCGGCGTCGGGTCGGGGGCGGTCCGTGGCCAGGTGGAGTCGCGGTCGGCGCGGTGCAGGGCGATGCAGGTCGGGCACGGCGTGGCCGCGGGCAGAAGCAGCGGGCCGACGATCACCGTGCCTTCGCGGATCGTGGCCGTGAGGTGGGGACGGTTGCGATGGGCGCTGGTGACGGGCGGCCGGGTGGCCGGGTGATCGTGGGCCAGCTGGATCACCAGTGACGCTGCTCCCCGGCGTACCGGACGGGTTCTGGTTTTGGGGGCCGCGCGCTCGATGGCGGCCGCCACCGCCTCGGCCCGGGGTTTGCTGAGGTCGGCCTCGGTGAGCGGGCCGCCCGGGAGCTCGTGGCTGGTCACCGTGCCGGACAGGTCGGGGTGGACGTGGTTGACGCCGGCGGCGGCCAGGGCGACCGCGACGCCGGCGGCGAGACGGCCGGGACCGGTGACCACGACCCGGGCCGCGGCGCGGCGGCGCAGCGTGCGGGCCGGTGAGGTGGTCGCTCCGGAGAAGGCCAGCGCGGCGGCCTCAGCGGTCAGCCGGGCCGGCATCGCCGGCGGGAACAAGCTCTGGGCGGGCACCACCAGGCCGGCCGCGTGCAGGGTGTCGAGCAGGGCGGCGGCCTCGTCGGGAGGCAGCCCGAGCGCGCCGGCCCGGGCCACGGCGAGCCGCTCCGAGCGGGAGCCGTCGAGCAGGTCGAGCAGGCGGGCCGCTCTCGGCTCCGGCAGATCGAGGAGTACGGCGTGAGCCGGATCGAGGCCCAGCTGGAGCGTGTGCGGAGTGCGCCAGATGCGGGGGAGCCCCGGCAGCAGGGTGGGCCGGGGTAGCGGCGTACGGCTCATGACATGACACGGTGTCACGACCTCGGCGCACAGCGGATTGGTTGTCCACAGGGTCCTACCGCCTGAGGGCAGGGTTATCCACAGGATTCTGCTAGTTATCCACAGGCAGGTGGGGGAGCGGCTCAATCACTTAACGTGTTGAGGTGGTAACTGGTTACGGACCCGTACGGGTGACAGCGGGTCTGAAAGCCGACGGGGGCGACCGAAATGGTCGCCCCCGTCCTTGCTTGTCAGGCGCGGTCAGGCCTTGGCCTTGCCCAGGATCCGGTTGACCGTCGTGCCACAGACCGGGCACTTGCCCTTGGCCATGTTCATGCCGGTCTTCGAGACCTCGACGGTGCCCTGGAAGTCGCGCTTCTCCTTGCACTTCACGCAGTAGCCGTTGTACGTGTTGTCGGCCACGATTCCTCCTCGTCATGTTGTCAGCCGGGTCGGCCCGGTGCCTGGCTCGCGGCGTCAGGCCGCGATCTGTGTTCGGCGCTGGACCGCTCCGCGACCACGTGAATGTGGCCACCCGCTCGGGGCGGTCACTACCCAGGTCGGGGCCTTTCCATGTCAGCGCAGCGTCGACTGTGTCGTCGACGGCCTGAGTGTGCCGGGCGAGATGATTCTTTTTAGGTACATACGGGTAGACACGCCGACGATTTACTCCAGATCGCCTGAAACAGGACGTTTGGGTCGGCCGGAGTATGGTCGTTTCTTCGGATACCGTGGGCGTTTCCGGCGGCCCCGGCGTGCGCGGAGAAATATTTTTCGGATTTACTGGGGCGTAGGTCACATTTTGGGAGCGTGTCGTTTCTCGTACCCTTGCGCTGACCTGGCCCTGACACATTAACGTCGCAATGTGAACCCCGAGCTGGGCCGCGCGAGCCGGTAATGGCCAGGACGCGCAAGCCTGTCGTCGAAGTGCGGCGCAGCCAGCGCCGGCGTCGCACGGTGTCCGCGTACCGGGAGGGCGAGCGCGTTGTCGTCCTGATCCCCGACCGGTTCTCCCGGGCCGAGGAGACCGAGTGGGTGGCGCGGATGCTCGAGCGCCTGGCCGCCCGCGAGGAACGCATCCGGCGCACGGACAGCGAACTGCTGATGCGCGCCCGCCGCCTGATCACCCGCTACCTGCCGGACCACGCCGGGGACATCGTGCCCGCCAGCGTCCGCTGGGTGACCAACCAGAACGGCCGCTGGGGCTCCTGCACCCCGGACGACGCCACGATCCGCATCTCGCACCGCATCCAGGAGATGCCGGACTGGGTGATCGACTACGTGCTCCTGCACGAACTGGCCCACCTGGTCGTCCCCAGCCACAACACAGAGTTCTGGGAGCTGGTGAACCGCTACCCGAAAGCCGAACGCGCCCGCGGCTACCTGGAGGGCATCTCGGCAGCAACCGGCCTGGTCCTCGCCGACGACTGACCAGCAGACGACCGCCGGGCCTCCGGACCTGCGCCGGGCTGCCGGACTTGCGCCGGGCCGCCGGGCCGCCGGGCCGCCGGGCAGCGGGGCTTGCGTCGGGCCGCCGGGTTGGCCACCGGCCCGCCAGGCCGACGGGGCTTGGGGCGGGCCGCCGGGCTTGCACCGGGCCGTCGGGCCGCCAGGCCGCAAGGCTTGGGTCGGGCCGCGGGGCTTGGGTCGGCCGCTGGGCTTGGGTCGGCCGCCGGGCATGGGCCGGGCGGCGGGCATGGGCCGGGCGGCGGGCATGGGCCGGGCGGCGGGCCGCCGGGCATCGGCCGGGCCACGGGCGTGCCGGGGCCGAGGTGGGCCGGGGCTAGCCTTCGAGTCGTGACCAAACGTGTCGTGGTGGCGCTGCTGAATCCGGTGACCTGGAGCCCGCCCGGAACCGGGCTGGAGCAGTGGCGCGCCGCCCTGGCCGAAGACGTCGTCGACCTCCTGGCCCGGCTCGCCCAGGCAGAGCCGGCCATCGCGGCCACCGCCGACGATCTGGACCTGGCCCGGGAGATCGCCTGGCCGGGCATGCCGATCTACGAGGTGCCCACGGCCACCGTGCTTCCGGTGCTCAGAGCGGCCGAGAAGGACGGCTACAACCAAGCCGCAGTCCTGGCCGCAGACGCCGCAGACGTCCCCGGCATGATCCTGGGCAAGCTCCTACGCCCCCTGAGCAGCAAACCCGTGGCAGTGGCCCCCACCGGCCAGGAGAGCGGCCTGCTGGCCCTCGCCACAAACCTCCCGGTCCCGGAGTGGCTCACGGACACCGACCTGGACACGGCAACACCGATGACAGTGCGCAGAACCGCACCCCAACCCAGCCTCGTCGAGTCAACCGCAGAGTGGCGCCGGCTACGAGGCCCCTACGACCTGGCAACCCTGGACCCGGCCCTCGAAGGCTGGGAAAACACCAGAGCCATCCTGGGCGGCTGAAAAGGCGGCTGACAAGGCGGCCGAGAAGGCGCTGAGAACGCGGCGGAGAAAGACGGCACCGATCAAGCGGGACCACAACAGGGCTTGGGGGCGGGGATGACCCACGCGGATATCAAGCCTGACGAGCCGCGTGGGTCATCCCCGCCCCCAAGCCCCACCATGCAACCAGCAAAAGGCCAGCAGAAAGCCGGATGGAAGCCATGCAACCACCCGGCAATCGGCGGGAGCGACGGTCAGTGCCATGCAACCAGGCACGACAGGAATTTGCTCGTTATTCGTTCTTTTCCTCGGACCCGGACCCGGACTCGTCCGTCCCGCCCAGGTTGTCCAGCTCGGAGATGTCCCAGTCAAGCTGAGCCCGAGCGAACTTCTGCGGGTCGGCGAAGTCCTCGTCCGTAGGCAACAGGTCGGGGTGGTCCCACAGCGCGTCCCGCCCCGCGACGCCGCGGTGCTCGGTGACCGCAGCCCACAGCGCCCCGGCCTCGCGCAGCCGCCGCGGCCGCAGCTCCAGGCCGACCAGCGCCGCGAACGTCTGCTCCGCCGGCCCGCCGGCCGCGCGCCGGCGCCGGAACGCCTCGCCCAGCGCGGCCACCGACGGCAGCCGGTCGCCCGCCGCGCTGTCCACGACGTGACCCACCCAGCCCTCGATCAGCGCGAGCGCCGTCTCCAGCCGGGCCAGGGAGGCCTTCTGCTGCGGCGTGTCCTCGGGCGTGAAGATGCCCTCGAGCGCCATCTGCTGCATCGACTCCGGGTCGGACGGGTCGACGCGGCTCATCGCCTCTTCGATCGCCTCGCGGTTGACCGTGATGCCGTTCGCGTAGGTCTCGACCGCGTTCAGGACGTGCGCGCGCAGCCACGGGACGTGCTGGAACAG
This sequence comes from Actinoplanes sp. CA-051413, assembly GCF_050955795.1. Lineage (NCBI taxonomy): Bacteria > Bacillati > Actinomycetota > Actinomycetes > Micromonosporales > Micromonosporaceae > Actinoplanes > Actinoplanes sp. CA-051413. The sequence goes on along the minus strand of NZ_CP192100.1, from coordinate 8,875,361 downwards.
CCGCTGGTGGGCTGCCTCGCGGAGCGCCACGTACAGCCGGACCTGGTCCTCGGGCAGCTCCAGGCCGTCGCCGTAGGTCTTGATGTTGGCCGGGACCAGCGCCGCGGTGCCGGCCGGGCCGAGTGGCAGGCCGATGTCGCCGGCCGAGAGGACCTCGGCCGCGAGCTGGCCGAGCGCCTGGCCGAGCTGGCCGCCGAACAGGGCGCCGCCGAGGGTCGCCACCATCGACTGCATCGGGCCGAGCTGGGCGCGGGCCTCCTCGGGCACCAGATCACCCATGGCGCCCACCATGCGGCCCGCGATCGGGTCGCACAGCTTCTTCCACACTTCGAGGGTGTTGTAGACCCACTCGTTTCTGTTCCACGCGGTGGCGTCGCGGATGCCGGAGGGCAGCGCGGACGCGGGGTCGAGCCACAGGTCGGCGAGGCGCAGGGCCTCGGAGACGGCATTGTGCTCGTACACGTTCACCGCGGGATCGCCGGTGGCGCTCAGCTGGCTGGCCGCCACTTGGCGGGCCAGATCCCAGTTGACCGGGCCACTGCCGGGCGCGGCGAACATCTGCTGCAGCTGATTCATGAACTGCTGCATCTGCTGCGGGTCGGAGGGGTCGGGCGGCTGGGCGCCCGGCAGGCTGAAGCCGAACGGGATATCAGGCACACCCCAACCGTACGCGCGTCAGGGCCCCTGGTGAGCAATGCCGGTGTCAGCTCAGAGAGAACTCAGGGTCGGTTGGTACGGTCACGCGCATGAGACGTCGCGGTGTCACGGTCATCCTCGGCGCCCTGATCACCGCACTGCTGGCAGTTGGTGTCATGGCCTTCCCCCTGCCCTACGTCGTGCTGAAGCCGGGGCCGACCGTCAACACGCTCGGTTCGGACAACGGCAAAGAGGTCATCCAGGTGACGAAGGCGGACACCTCGACCTCTGCGGGTCAGCTCCGGCTGACCACCGTAGGGGTCCAGCCGAGCGTGGAGCTGGTCTGGGCGATCCGCGGCTGGTTCAGCGACGAGCAGGCCGTCGTGCCGCGTGACCTGATCTACCCGCCGGACCAGAGTGAGCAGCAGGTCGAGGAGCAGAACGCCGAGGAGTTCAAGTCGTCGCAGTACAGCGCGGTGACCGTGGCGCTGCGCGAGCTCGGCTACCCGGTGCAGACCTTCGTCACCGAGGTGACCAAGGACGGCCCGTCGGTCGGCGTGTTGCAGAAGGACGACGTCATCACGACCGTCGACGGCACTCCCGTGACCAGCCCCGACAAGCTGACCCAGCTGGTCCAGGCCAAGCCGGCCGGCACGGCGCTGACGGTCGGCTACACCCGCGCCGGCAAGGCCGCCACCGCGACCATCAAGACCAAGGCCGCCGCGGGCAGCAACACCCCGCGCATCGGCGTGGCCATCGACAAGAAGCAGCCGCACCCGTTCAACGTCGAGATCGACCTGGACGAGATCGGCGGGCCGAGCGCCGGGCTGATGTTCACGCTGGGCATCATCGACAAGCTGCGGCCGGCCGATCTGACCGGCGGCAAAATCATCGCGGGTACGGGCACCATCGACGACGAGGGCAACGTGGGCCCGATCGGCGGCATCCCGCAGAAGCTGGTCGGCGCGAAGGACGCGGGCGCCAAGCTCTTCCTGGTGCCCGCCGACAACTGCGCCGAGGCGATGCGCAACGCTGTGCCCGGTCTGACCATGGCGGAGGTGGCCACGGTGGACGACGCCCTGACCGCCCTGCAGACCTTCACCTCTGGCGGCGCGCCGAAACCCTGCCCCGTGAAGTAACAATCGGCGCACCTGCCCCGGACGGAACAACGCAACACCGTAATGTGAAATACCGGTCCGACTTTGTGGGGTTCACGTTGGTCATGCGTAACAGTCCTCTACCGAGGATGAGCCGGCGCGGTCGCGTGACCGTCGGCGTCCTCGTCGGGGTCTTCCTTCTTTTCACGCTGCTCGGCTGGGGCATCGACGCGTACACCGATTACCTGTGGTACGACGAGGTCGACTTCACGGGTGTGTTCACCGGCGTACTGGTGACCCGGCTGCTGCTGTTCCTGGCCATCGGACTGCTGATGGCTTTGGTGATCGCAGCGAACCTCTACCTGGCCTACCGGCTCCGGCCGCTGCTGCGGCCGCACTCGGCCGAGCAGGCCACCCTCGAGCGCTACCGGATGGTGATCCAGCCGCGGCTCGGCACCTGGATCACGATCATCGCGGTGGTGATCGGCTTCTTCGCCGGCCTGTCCGCGCAGAGCCGCTGGAAGGACTGGATGCTCTTCCAGAACTCCCAGCCGTTCGGCGTGCGGGACCCCGAGCACAACGTGGACGTCGGCTTCTACATCTTCGAGTACCCGCTCTGGCGGTACGTGCTCGGCGTCGGCTTCACCACGATCGTGCTGTCGGTGCTCGGTGCGCTGGCCGTGCACTACATCTTCGGCGGTGTGCGCCTGCAGGGCGTCGGCGACCGGATGACCGCGGCGGCGCGGGCCCACCTGACGACTCTGGTGGCGTTCTTCGTGCTGCTCAAGGCGGTCGCGTACATCCTGGACCAGCGGGCGCTGCTGCTGGAGCAGCACGTCTCGCCCGGCCTTTACGGCGCCGGTTACACCGACGTCAACGCGTTGCTGCCGGCCAAGGAGATCCTGGCCTACATCTCGATCGTGGTGGCCATCGCGATCGTCGTGTTCTCCAACGCGGTGATGCGAAATCTGGTGTGGCCCGGCGTCTCGCTGGCGCTGCTGGCCATCTCCGCGGTGGCGATCGGCGGCATCTACCCGCTGGCGGTGCAGAACTTCCAGGTCAAGCCGAGCCTGGCGGACAAGGAGGCGCCGTACATCGCCCGGTCGATCGAGGCCACCAGGGCGGCGTTCGGGATCGCCGGCACGGAGATCCGGCCGTACGCGGCGTCCACCACGGTGCCGCCGGCGACGCTGGCGTCCGACACCAGCGCGCAGAACGTACGGCTGATCGACCCGCAGCTGGTCTCCGAGGCCTACACCCAGCAGCAGCAGGTCCGGGGTTTCTACGACTTCGGCCCCAAGCTGGACGTGGACCGCTACACGCTGACCAACAACAAGCCGCAGGACTACGTGGTCGGCGTCCGCGAGATCAACGACAACGCGTTGACCACCCAGCAGCAGAACTGGCTGAACCGGCACACGGTCTTCACCCACGGGTACGGCATGGTGGCGGCTCCCGCCAACCAGGTCGTCTGCGGCGGTCTGCCGTACTTCGTCTCCGGCTTCCTCGGCGACGACCAGCAGCCGGGCTGCGCCTCGGGCTCCGAGGAGATCAAGGTCGACCAGCCCCGGGTGTACTTCGGTGAGCAGTCGACCGAGTACGCGATCGTCGGGCAGCCGGACGCGAACAAGAAGACCGAGTTCGACCGTCCGCAGCCTGACAACAACAACGCCGAGGAGCGCTACACCTACGAGGGCACCGGCGGTGTGCCGATCGGGTCGTTCTTCCGCCGGATGGTCTTCGCGATCAAGAACACCGAGAGCAACTTCCTGCTCTCCGACGCGGTCAACAAGGACTCGCGGCTGATGTACGTGCGTGACCCCCGCTCCCGCGTGGAGAAGGTCGCGCCGTTCCTGACCATCGACGGCGACCCGTACCCGGCCGTGGTCGACGGGCGGATCAAGTGGATCCTCGACGGGTACACGACCGCGGCGACGTACCCGTACGCGCAGCGGATCAACCTGCAGGAAGAGACGACCGACGAGCTCACCAACCGGGGCACGGTCGCGCTCGCCCGGGACAACATCAACTACATGCGCAACTCGGTGAAGGCGACCGTCGACGCGTACGACGGCACGGTCACCCTGTACGAGTTCGACGAGCAGGACCCCGTCCTCAAGGCCTGGAACAAGGCGTTCGGCGGCAAGCTGATCACCCCCAAGGCCCAGACGCCGGCCTCGCTCGCCGCGCACTTCCGCTACCCGGCCGACATGTTCAAGGTCCAGCGCAACCTGCTGGCCCGGTTCCACGTCACGCAGCCGGCCGAGTACTTCAGCGGCCAGGACTTCTGGCAGGTACCGAACGTGCCCGACGACCCGGACAGCGGCGTCAAGCAGCCGCCGTTCTACCTGAACGTGCAACTGCCCGGGCAGGACAGCACCCGCTTCCAGCTCACCTCGGCGGTCACCCCGAACAACCGGGACAACCTGGCGGCGCTGATCTCCGGGTCGTACGTCGACAACAAACCCCGGCTGGAAGTCCTGGAACTACCGGACCAGACAGCGATCCAGGGCCCGGTCCAGGTGCACCAGCGCATGACCAACAACGCGACGGTGCGTTCGGAACTGACCCTGCTGTCCAACAGCAACCAGTCCCAGGTGCTGTTCGGCAACCTGATCTCGCTACCGGTCGGCGACGGCATGCTGTACGTCGAACCGGTGTACGTCAAGAGCGGGCAACAGGACGCCGTACCGCTGCTCCAGAAGGTCCTGATGTCCTACGGCGACGGCGGCACGTACGTGGTGCTGGCCAACAACCTCAAGGACGGCCTGGACAAGCTGGTCGCCCAGGGCAAGAGCAACCAGCCCCCGACGACCACGCCGCCGGCCAACAACCAGCCCCCGAACACGGGCAACGGGCAGCCGCCGGTGCTGCCCGGCCAGCTGGCCCAGGCGGCGGCCGCCCTGGACAAGGCCATCGCGGACGTCAAGACGGCCCAGGCATCCGGCGACTTCGTCCGGTACGGCCAGGCCCTGCAAGCCCTGGACACGGCGATGACCAACTTCCAGAACGCGCAGAAGGCAGCGGGCACGACGCCGACAACGGGACCCTCGGGCCCGCCGTCGACACCACCGTCCGGCGCACCATCGGCGCCGGCCCCGACACCAAGCGGCTGACCAGGTGACATGATGCGCGGCCCGCCGGGTTACCGGCGGGCCGCGCGCATGTGTGGGGCAGGTTACGGGGGGTCGTTTTGCATGTGGAGCGCCCCGCAGGCTAGGGTTTACCTACCGACGCGGGGTGGAGCAGCTCGGTAGCTCGCTGGGCTCATAACCCAGAGGTCGCAGGTTCAAATCCTGTCCCCGCTACGAGTCTGGGAGTCCCTCATCCGCATATTGCGCGGATGGGGGACTCTTTCGCATGTCTGCCTGGGGGGCCGAGCCCCCCAGACCCCCACGGTGCGGTGCCCACTCTGCCTGCGTCCGGTGCGGGCTTTTCTGGGGCCTTGCCCCTAGACCCCCGCTTCTGGGGCCTTGCCCTTCGTGCCGCCCCGCATTGCGGTGGTCCGCATCGCAGCGGCCATTCGCGAAGCGACAGGCGACTGCGCTTACGCCGCCCGCGCCGAACGGGCCTACCTGCGCCGGCGTGGGTTCGAACCTGCGGCCCTGGGAAAGCCGGCCAGGACGCTCATCGCGGGCCAACGGCCCAACGCGGTGGACTCGGCCATCAATCAGTGCTCAAGGCCTTGTGGAACGTGACCTGGGCCCCGTGGTTACCGCAGGGCTTTGCGGATGTGTTCCGCGATTGCTTCTCGGCCGGCTTTTGCTTCTGGGACGGGTAGCAGGGGGTATACGTGGATTGCTTCGGGTTCTTCGTGGTACGTGAGCGGGGTTCCGGGGGCCACGCGGTCCCTCAGGGCTCGGCAGTCGGGCAGGGTTATGTCGCGGGTGCCCACGAGGACCTGGATCGGTGGTAGGTCGTCCAGGCGGCCGTACAGGGGGCTCAGGCGGGGGTCTGTCAGTGGGACGTCGCCCGCCCAGGAGGCGGCGATCGGGTGCAGGCCGGCTCGGGTCAGCCAGGGGTCGGTGCGTTCCACAGCCGGGATGTCCGGGTTGGACATGGTCAGGTCCAGCCAGGGGGCGATCGTGGTCAGGCCCGCCACCGGGCGTTGCGGGTCGTCGGCGAATGCCTGTGCTGCCAGCAGGGCCAGGCCGCCGCCGGCTGAGTCGCCGGCCAGGTAGCAGTGGCGGCCTTCCCGGGTCAGGTCCTTGATCAGAGTGGTGACCAGGTTCAGGGCTTCCAGGGCGTGGTGCTGCGGGGCCAGGCCGTAGATCGGGACGTGGACGTCGTGGCCGGTCTGTTCGGCCAGGTGGGCCACCAGCGCCCAGTGCTCGCGGACGATCTCGCTGGTGTACGCGCCGCCGTGCAGGTAGATCACGGCGTGCTCCGACGGGCCGGTGGCGGCTCGGCGGGAGCGCACCACGTACACGTCATGGTTGTTGACCGTGCGGTGGGCCACGACGCAGCGCTTGCGGATGCCCGGGGGTGGGGCTGAGGGGCCCTTCTTTTTGGCCAGCACCGCGCGGCCGGCGGCCTCGGTGGCGAATCTGCGCTTGTAGGCGACGCGGACGAACGCCGCTACGCCCTTCATCTGCCAACTCGACAAACCGACTCCCAAAAGGCTCTCATGCGAAACGGCCCGCCAGATGATCTCTGACGGGCCGTTCTGCTTTGTAGCGGGGACAGGATTTGAACCTGCGACCTCTGGGTTATGAGCCCAGCGAGCTACCGAGCTGCTCCACCCCGCGTCGGCTTCATAAAGCTAGCACGGGGCCGGCCGTCAGCCTTTCTCGGGGCTGACCGAACGCCACACGTGCTGGGCCCAGGGCAGGTCGGCCGGGTCGTCGTAGACGCAGACCAGGTGCAGGACGTCGCCCGGGATCGCGACGTAGCCGTGCAGGTTGTGCAGGATGCGGCCGTCGCCCAGGGCGGGGCGCCAGAAGGCGTACCGGTGGGTTTCGTCCTTGATCTCCGTGAGCTCGCCGTCGCGGTCCCGTGGCGCGTCCGCGGTGAGCTCGCGGATCACGTCGGCCGGCGGCGAGTCGGCGGGCGTGCCCAGCGGGTCGAGGTGCACCGTGCGGCCGGGGCCGGTGAAGTAGATCCGGTCCTCGTGCCGGCGCAGCTCCAGGCCCGCTGAGCGGTCCAGCGACCAGCGGGTGGTGATCCGCTGCCGGACCGGGGTCGGCAGGGCGTACGTGAGCCGGCTCAGCACGTCGTCGCGGTCCCACTCGTCGTGCAGGATCCGGTGCATCAGGGTGCCCTCGTCGGCGACCAGGTACGGGATCGAATCCGGCTCGCGGACCTCGGCCCGGGCCGGCGCGCCCAGCATCTCCGCCCACGGCTGTACGGCGTTCGCCACCGTCCCCTCGAGCCGCAGGTCCGCGTACTCCGGGGCCTCCCAGATCTCGCTCGCGTGCCGCAGCATCGGCGCCGGGACCCGCAGCCACACCGAGTATTCGAGGGTGCCGCCGCCGGTCAGGCGTACCGGCATCAGGCAGCGGACGAACGCGCCGATGCCCTCGGCGGCCCGCAGGTGTTCGTTGCCCCAGGTCGCCTCGCGTTCCGGCGGGGTCAGCGCGAGCATCGGGTCCGGCCAGGTGGAGCGGACCGCGAAGTCGACCGGGGACAGGGCTCCCCCGCAGCAGGGGCAGTCGGGCAGATGATCAGGCACTCGGGCACCCTACCCAGCACGACGGCCCTCCGGCGGGGGAAGCCGGAGGGCCGTCAGCGCGTACGGGGGTTCAGCAGTAGGTCTGGTTCTTGTTGCTGGTCCACCGGCAGGAGTCGATCGACTTGCCGCTGGGGCTGCGCAGGTACGCCGTGTCGCCGGAGTTGTTCCAGACGTAGCCGGTCCGGTTCCAGTAGCGGTGGCCGCTGTCCGGCCGGCCGTTGGTGCCCTTGCCGCTGTGCACGTAGACGGTCTTGCCGGCACCGAGCTTGTGGTCGGTCGAGACGGTGTAGACGTGCCCGGCGGCGTCGCGGATCGTCCAGCCCTTGAGGTTGACCGTCTTGCTGGTGCGGTTGGTCAGCCGGACGTACTCGGCGTTGAGGCTGGTGTTGCTGCCGTTGTCGGTGCCCGGCGAGTTGTAGACGATCTTGGTGAACTGCACGTCGCCGGCCTTGGGCGCGGGCGTCGTGGGTGTGCTCGGGGTCGGCGTGGTGGGAGTCGGGGTGGGCGTGGTCGGGGTGGACCCGCCGCCGCTGCCGCTTCCGCTGCCGACGTTCAGCGTCACCGTCTCGGTGCGCCCGGCCAGCAGGTTGTTGTCGGGCTCGGCGTCGATCACCGCGCGGTACGACTTCGTCCCGGTGCCCTGACCGGTCAGCGTCGTCGTGTAGACCGAGGCGTCGCCGACGGTCTGGCCGCCCGCGATGTCCGTCCACGTGCCGTCATTGTTGCGCTGGATGTGCACCGCCAGGCCCGGCTGGGTCGGGTTGGCCGACACGGTGACGTCGACGGTGCCGTTCGAGGCGCTCATCGTCATGGTCGGCACGATGCCCATGGCCACCGAGATGCGGCTGGACGCGACGCCGTTGGCCACGACGTAGAAGCGGAAGCCGGAATCCACGATGCGGCTCAGCTGGTACGTGCCCGAGCCGGAAGCAATCGTCGACACGTAACCGCCGTGGTCGTAGTCCGGCGACTGGTAGAAGTCGTTGAAGACGTACGCCGATTCGTAGAGCTCCACCGTCGAGCCCGCGGGGGCCGTACCGGTGATGGTGATCGGGCCGTAGCCGTTGCGGCTGGCCGGTGCCGAGATCGTCGGCGCCGCATCGGCGGCGCTCGCGGGGGCGGCCAGGCCGAGGGCGGCGACGCAGCCGATCGCGGTCATGACCGCCGTCTTCCGTGCACGCATCAGCAAGTTCTCCTCGTAGCTGTGGGGATTTACGCAGCGTAGTGAAGATGACAAAGCGTAGTCACCCGTACGGACGGACCCGGTTATCACCTGGACGGATGAGGGGGGTGGCAACTCTGAGTTACTTTCGGTCAAGTGGCGCAGTGACGGCAGGTAACCGCCATGTCGGACTCGGCGGCCGAAAGGCGGCTCGGTATACGGTCGGAGCCGTGTTGACCCCCGAACAGCTGCGGGCGGACTGCGGGCAGTGCGCCGGCCTGTGCTGCGTCGCGCCGGCCTTCGCCAAGTCGTCCGACTTCGCCATCAACAAGCCGGCCGGCAAGCCGTGCCCGAATCTGGCCGACGACTTCCGCTGCGGCATTCACGACCGGCTCCCCGAGCGCGGGTTCCCCGGCTGCGTCGTCTTCGACTGCTTCGGCGCCGGCCAGCAGGTCACCCAGGTGACCTTCGGCGGCCGTGAGTGGCGCGGCACGCCCGGCATCGCCGGGCAGATGTTCGCGGTGCTGCCGGTCATGCGCCAGCTGCACGAGCTGCTCTGGTACGTGACCAAGGCGCTCGAGCTGACAGCGGCGCGCCGGCTGCACCCGAAACTGCGCACGGCTCTCGACGAGACCACGGCCCTCACCACCGGCACGCCGCAGGAGCTGCTCGCGCTGGACGTCGACGCCCACCGGCGGCGGGTCAACCCGCTGCTGCAGCAGGCCAGTGAGCTGGCCCGGGCCGGGGTCGGCGGGCGCCGCCCCGACCACCGCGGCGCCAACCTCATCGGTCGCCGGCTCAAGGGCGCCGACCTGCGCGGCGCGAGCCTGCGCGGAGCTCTGCTGATCGGTGCCGACCTGCGCGGCGCCGATCTCCGCTGGGCCGACGTCACCGGGGCCGACCTGCGCGGGGCGGACCTGCGCGGTGCCGACCTGACCGGGACGCTTTTCCTCACCGAGGCGCAGCTGAAGGCGGCCGTGACGGACGCCACGACCAAGGTCCGGTGACGCCGGTTGCCCCCCTAGGATGATGGATCTCGCCGATCGACCGAGACTCCGTGGAGCGTGGTGGCATGCAGGTGTCCGGTCTGGTCTGGGCCTTGACCGTGGTGGGGATCCTCGGGCTCGTCGTCTTCGACTTCTACTTCCACGTCCGGCGCGCGCACATCCCGACGCTGCGCGAGGCCGGGGCGTGGTCCGCGGTCTACGTCGGCCTGGCCATCGTCTTCGGCTTCGGGGTGCTCATCTTCGGTGGCCGCGACATGGGCGCGGAGTACTTCGCGGGCTGGGTGACCGAGAAGGCGCTGTCGGTCGACAACCTCTTCGTCTTCCTGGTGCTGCTCAACAGCTTCAAGGTGCCGCGGGCCGACCAGCAGAAGGTGCTGCTCTTCGGCATCGTCTTCTCGCTGATCGCCCGGACCGGCTTCATCTTCCTGGGCGCGGCGCTGATCAACTCGTTCGCCTGGGTCTTCTACCTGTTCGGCCTGATCCTGCTGATCACCGCGGGCAACCTGCTCAAGGGCGACGAGAGCGAGGACCGGTCGGCGGACAACGTCATCATCCGGCTCGCCCGGCGCTTCCTGCGCACCTCCGACGACTACGACGGCGACAAGCTGTTCACCGTCCAGGACGGCAAGCGGGTGCTGACCCCGATGCTGCTGGTCATGGTGGCGATCGGCGGCACCGACATCCTGTTCGCGCTGGACTCGATCCCGGCCATCTTCGGCCTCACCCAGAGCGTCTACCTGGTCTTCACGGCCACGGCGTTCTCGCTGCTGGGGCTGCGCCAGCTCTACTTCCTGCTGGACGGGCTGCTGGACCGGCTCATCTACCTCTCGTACGGGCTGGCCGCGATCCTGGCCTTCATCGGCGTGAAGCTGATCCTGCACGCCCTCCACGAGAACAATGTGCCCTTCATCAACGGCGGCGAGCACATCGACGTGGTCGAGATCAGCACCGGGGCCTCGCTGGCCTTCATCATCGGCGTGCTGATCATCACGGTGATCGCGTCGCTGCTCAGCCCCAAGGGCCGGGCGCAGACGTACGTCGCCGCGGCGCGGCGGCACGCGACCGAGTTCCTCGACATCGAGACCGACCCGCGCTACTGCGACGAGATCTACCACAAGCTGCTCGACGAGGAGGCGCACCTCAAGCGGCTGCCGGAGAAGTACCGGGCCCGGATCCGCCAGGAGGACGAGCTGATGAACCTGCTGCGCCGGGCGCACCGGGTGCACGACGAGCGGGTCACCGCCGGCACCTGCTTCGTCAGAGTCTGACCAGCTCGGGGGCGTCGGCCGGCTCCGGCCGGCGCAGGCTGTCGCCCTCGATGTCGACCCGCGGCGTGATCCGGTCCAGCCAGCGCGGGAAGGCCCAGGCCCGGCGGCCCAGCAGGATCAGCACGGCGGGCACCAGCGTCATCCGTACGACGAACGCGTCGATGAGCACGCCGAGCGCCAGCCCGAAGCCGATCGCCTTGATGGTCGGGTCGTCGATCAGCACGAACCCGCCGAAGACGGCCGCCATGATCAGTGCCGCGGCTGTCACCACCCGGGCGCCGTGCCCGACCCCGGCCACGGTCGCCGCGGTCGCGGTCGCGTCACTCGGGGGCCCGGCGTGCACGAAGTCCTCGCGTACGCGGGAGACGATGAACACCTCGTAGTCCATGGCCAGCCCGAAGAGCACCCCGGTCATGATGATCGGCAGGAAGCTGACCAGCGGCCCCGGCCGGTCCACGCCGAACAGGTCCGCCGCCCGGCCCAGCTGGAACACCGCGACCGTGATGCCGAAGGTGGCCCCCGTGGTCAGCAGGAAACCGGCGGCCGCCTTCAACGGCACCAGCACCGAGCGGAACGCCAGCAGCAGCAACAGGAAGGACAGCCCGATCACCACGCCCAGGTAGCGGGGCAGGGCGGCGGTGAGCTTCTGCGACACGTCGACGCCGACGGCGGTCGCGCCGGTGACGGCCACGCTGGTGCTGCCACCGGCCAGCAGGGCAACCGAGTCGCGCAGGGCGCGGACCAGCCGCGCGGTCTCCGCACTGCTCGGACCGCCGGCCGGGGTGACCAGCACGACCTGGGTGGTGCCCGCGGCGTTGGCCGGCCCAGGGCTGACCGCAGCGACGCCGGGGAGCTTGCGGACCCCGGCGGTCACCCGGCCGGCCAGCGACGAGACGGCGTCCTTGCGCGGGCCGCGGATCACCACCAGCAGCGGACCGTTGGCGCCGGCCCCGAAGGCGGCGGTGGTCAGGTCGTACGCGACCCGCTGATGGGAGCCGGCCGGTGCGGTCCCGTTGTCCGGCAGCGCCAGCCGCATGTCCCGGACCGGCACACTGAGCACGCCCAGCCCGCCGACGACCACGATCACCACCGGCACCCGGAACCGGGTCACCCAGCGGGCCCAGGTGAAGCCGAAGCCGTCCTCGCCCGCCTGCCGCGCGTGCACGCCCCGGTTGCGCAGACCCCGCGGCAAGATCCGGCCACCGGCGAAGCCCAGCATGGCGGGCAGCAGCGAGAGCGCCACCAGTACGGCGGTGAGCACGGTCCCGGCGGCGGCGAGACCCATCGCGGTGAGGAACGGGACCCCGACCAGGCTGAGCCCAGCCAGCGCGATCACCACTGTGGCGCCGGCGAAGGTGACCGCCGAACCTGCGGTCGCGGTGGCCCGGGCGACCGACTCCTCGGCGGCCATCCCCGCGGCGAGCTGGGTCCGGTGCCGTGAGCCGATGAACAGCGCATAGTCGATGCCCACGGCCAGGCCCAGCATCAGCGCGAGCACCGGGGCGGTCGACGACACCTCCACCACGGCCGTCACCAGCAGCAGGCCGCACATGCCCGCGATGACCCCGATCAGGGCGGTCAGCAGCGTCATCCCGGCCGCCACCAGCGAGCCGAAGGTGACCACCAGGACCAGGGCGGCCACCGCCACCCCGATCACCTCGGTCGCGCCGATCTCCGGTCCGCCGCCGCTCACCCCGCCCGGAACCACCCGCGGGCGCTGGTCCGTGCCCTCGGACGCCAGGGAGTCGAAGTCCTCCCGGTCGGCGGGGGAGAGGTCGTCCGCACCCTTGGTGTACTGCACGCTGATGAGGCCGATCGTGCCGGACCGGTCGATCCGCGCCGAGGCGTAGGGATCCACCACGGCGACGACGCCGGGCAGCTTCGCGGCCTGCGCCACCACGTCGGCCACGGCGGCCCGGGTGATCGGGTCCGCCAGCCGCGTCCCGGCGGGAGCCTGGACGACCACGGTGAGCGCGGCGCCGCCGGCATCGGGCAGGTCCCGCTTGAGGGCGTCGAGGGCTTCCTGCGACTCGGTACCCGGGATGGTGAAGGTGTCCACCGTCTTGCCGCCGAGCGTCAGGGCACCGGCGGCCAGCAGGAGCAGGATCAGCGCCCGGAGGCCGGCCACCAATCGCCGGCGCCGGAACGAGAAACGGCCGAGGCGGTACAGCAGCTGGGCCATGGTGACGCTGTCCGATCTGCGCTGACAGGCAGGTTTGTCCTGGTCAGCGTAGCGATCGGAGCGCGCCGGGGCGGCGGATCAGGCTCAGCGGGGGCGCTGGCCCCGGGAGGTGGAGCCGATCTCGGGCTCGGGACGGCGTACCCCGGCCTTGCCCGCGGCCGAGTTGGTCGCGAAGCGGGCGGCGGCCCGCCGGACGTGGGCGGCCCGGGCAGTGAGGTCGGTGGTCGGCACCTCGGACAGGTCGGCCTCCTCCTCGGCCCGCGCTCGTTCCGCGCCGGCATGCTCGGCTGCGGCTGCGGCTGCGGCTGCGGCAGCGGCTCGGTCGGCGGCGGCCTGGTCTGCGACGGCTTGTTCGGCGGCTTGTTGCTCGGCGGTGGAGACCAGGCTGGCGATCCGGGCGGCCAGGTCGGCCGCGCGGGACGCGAGATCCGGTTGGTTGACGTGGGTGGCCTGCTCGGCCGCGGCCGCCTGCAGGGCCCGCGCCTCGTCGGCGGCCAGCCCCGGCCGGTAGCCCGGCAGCCGCATCCGGGTGCCACTGACCGAGGGGGGATAGGGCACGTCGTGCGACTGAGCCTCATCGGGCTGGAACTGGTAGGGCTCGGCCTCGTAGGGCTGAGGCCCGTGACGCTCGGCCTCGTGAAGCTGGGCCTTGTGGGGCTGGACTTCCTGGGGCTGGGGCTGGGGCTCGTAGCGCGGCGGGAAGTCCTGGTGCAGGGAGGCGAGGAGCAGGCTGTCGTGGTCCGCGTCGTCCATCACCAGCCGGTGCGGCTCGGGCACGGCGACCTCGAGCTCGTAGCCGGCCGGCGGGCCGGGGTCGGCCGGCCGGTGCACCGACAGGGCGCCGATCAGCGTCACCGTCTGGCCCTCGCCGCCCTGGAAGTTGCTGAACTCGGGGCCGATCAGCAGCCGCGACAGCATCCGGGACTGCGGCGCCGACAGACCCAGCTGGTCCGCGTGGTCGACCCGGAACCGGGCGATCGACTGCCGGATCAGATTGGCCAGCTTGTCCGCGTCGCCGACCGTGGCCAGGTCGCCGCCTGCGAAGACCAGCGCCGGGAAAGAGCCGTCGGACGCGGCGCACACGAGCTGGATCTGCGCTGCCGCGGCCGCGCGGCCCGTCGTCCGGGCGCCGGGCTGCACCCGCAGGTGCTGCGGGTAGAGCCAGCGCAGCTCACCCGAGGTGACCTCGAGATCATCGGGAGAGTCCGAGCGGGTGTACGCGTACAGCACCCGGTTGTCGGTCACGAGGACCTCGGTGCTCTCCGGCAACGCCCAGCGTGGCAGCGACGCCGCCTGGTCGAAGGCGTACTCGGCGACAGCGCACCGGCCCTGCCAAAGGGGGCGCTCACCGCCCTGCAGCGGGCCGAAGGCGTGGGAGTGGCCGGTGGGAAGCGCAGTGGGGAGAAAATGCGAATCCGGCATACCTCGATTAGATCGATATAGCAGAGGCCGGACAAGTCGCGGGGACGTGAAATTGCCTCATCGTGGAACGACGACACCCCCGGCCCGGAGCGCGTGAACCTTTGGGCGGCGGGGTCCGTACTGCTGTCTAGGGCCGCGCGCTGAACAGCCCCTCCGGAGGGGCCGGAGAGGGAAGAGCGTCGATATCCGTCGCCGGCTGCTGACCGGAAGTGAATCGATCGAGGTCAGTCTCGACCCGGCCCGGGAACCAGTCCCCGGCCGCGCGCCGGCTCAGCTCGGGCACCGGCGGTGAGCTCCGCCCGGCCAGCACGACCAGATTGCCGAAGCGCCGGCCGCGCAGGACCGCGGCGTCGGCGACCAGGCAGGCCTGCGGGAGCGCGGCCCGGATGGTGGCGACCTGGGTACGGGCATAGCGCAACGGCGGCCCGTCGGCCACATTGGCGATCAGCCAGCCCAGCGGCGCGAGCACCCGCGCCACCTCCCGCATGAACTCCACCGACGCCAGATGCGCCGGGGTGCGCGAACCCGCGAAGACGTCCACCACGACCAGGTCGTACCCGTCGTCGCGCATGCCGGTGACCGCCTCGCGGGCGTCGCCGACGCGTACCCGGATCTTGGCCTTGGGGTCCCAGGGCAGCTCCCGGCGCACCAGCTCGACCAGCGGCCCGTCGATCTCCACCACCCGCTGCGGCGACCCGGGCCGGGTCGCGGCCACGTAGCGCGGCAGCGTCAGCGCGCCGCCGCCCAGGTGCAGGACCCGCAGCGGGGCCCCGGCCGGCGCGATCAGGTCGATGGCCGCGGCCATCCGGCGGATGTACTCGAACTCCAGGTGGGTCGGGTCGGCCAGGTCGACGTGGGACTGCGGGGCCCCGTCGAGCAGCAGCGTCCAGCCCGACGCCCGGTCCGGGTCCCCGACCAGCTCGGCGACGCCGGAGCCGACGGTCTCGACCCGCCGCTCACCCCGCTTGCGCTGCGCCATGGCAGCAGTATGTCGGTTGCGATCCGGTAGCGAGGCGGCGGGAACCCTGGGAATCGGCGTCCGCCGGCCGACGTCGACGGTCGTGACGGCGACTGCGGATTTCCTCCCCGGTGACCCGTTGCTGCACCTGCTGCGCCGGACGACGTACGGTCCGACCCCCGAGTCGGCCGCCGAGATCCGCCGGCTGGGCGCGCCGGTCTGGCTGGAGCGGCAGCTCAAGCCGGCCGCCATCGCCGACCCGGTCGCCGACGACCTGGTCGCCCGGCTGCCGCTGAGCCGGCTCACGATCGACGGCGTCCGGGCCAAGGTGCGCAGTGGCGCGCTCAAAATGTACGGCTGGGACACCATGTACGAGCTGGGCTGCGCCACCCTGGCCCGCTCGATCTGGAGCGAGCGGCAGCTGTTCGAGGTGATGGTCGACTTCTGGTCCAACCACCTCAACGTCACCAACCCCTCCGGCGACGTCTGGGACAGCCGGCAGGACTACGACCGGAGCGTGATCCGGCCGTACGCGCTGGGGCGTTTCGCCGACATGCTGAAGGCGTCCGCCAAGCATCCGGCGATGCTCACGTACCTCGACAACCGTTTCTCCACCAAGGCCGCGCCGAACGAGAACTACGGCCGTGAGCTGCTGGAACTGCACACCGTCGGGCTGGGCTACTCCGAGTCCGACGTCAAGAACGCCGCCCGGCTGCTCACCGGCATGACGGTCAGCTGGGACGACGGGCGCTACCGCTACGACGCCGGCCGGCACGCCACCGGCGCGGTCAAGGTGCTCGGCTTCCGCCACGCCAACACGAGCGCCGCCCGCGGCGAGACCGCGGCCCTGGCCCTGCTCGACTACCTGGCCCTGCACCCGGCGACCGCCCGGCGCATCGCCACCAAACTCTGCGTCCGCTTCGTCGCCGACGACCCGCCGCCCGCGCTGGTGACCAGGCTGGCCAAGGTCTACCTGGACAACCGGACGGCGATCGCCCCGGTGCTGCGCGCCCTCTTCGGCTCGGCCGAGTTCGCCGCGTCGGTCGGCGCCAAGACCCGCACGCCGCTCGAGGACATCGTCGCGACGGTACGCACCCTCGGCTACGCGCCCGAGAAGTCCGGCACCCAGGCGCTCAAGGCGCTCTACTGGATCACCGAGTCCGCCGGGCAGGCGCCGATGGCCTGGGCGCCACCGAACGGCTATCCCGACGTCGCCGCCGCCTGGGCGTCCCCGTCCGGGCAGGTCGTGCGCTGGAACGCGCACCTGAACATCGCCGCCGGCTGGTGGCCCAGCACGCTGCAGCGGCCGGCGTCGCTGGTCACGGCCTTCGCGGGTACGGTGCCGGCCACCTACGGCGCGTTGATCGACGCGGTGGCCACGAGGCTGGTCGGCCGGACTCTCGCCCCGGCGCACACCACGGCCATCGCCGCCTACTACGGCAAGACGCCCGCCTCGGCCCTGAAGGCGAGCGACGCCGCTGTCGGGTGGGCGTTCCCGTACCTGGTGGCTCTGCTGCTCAACTCTCCCTACTTCGCGCTGAGGTGACCATGTCCGTTGTCGAGGCCTGTGGCTGTGCCCCGGTCACCCGTCGCAAACTCCTCGCCGCGGGGGCCGCCGGGGTCTTCGCCGGACTGGTCGGCGACCAGCTCGCCACCCAGCTGGCCTTCGCCGCCGACAGCTCGTACGCCGGCGACGTGCTGGTGCTGCTGTCCCTGCGCGGCGGCTTCGACGGGCTGTCCGCCGTGGTGCCGGCCGGGGACCCCGGCTACTACGCCGCCCGGCCGGGCATCGCCGTACCGAAGTCCCAGCTGATCGGGCGTGGCTCGTACTTCGGGCTGAACCCGGCGCTGGCGCCGCTGCTGCCGTTCTGGAAGGCCGGGACGCTCGGCGCGGTCCACGCCGCCGGCCAGCCGGCCCCGAACCGCTCGCACTTCTCGGCGATGGAGGAGCTGGAACGCGCGGCGCCCGGCACCACGCTGCGCACCGGGTGGCTGGACCGGATGACGGGCCGGCTGGGCGCGGACCACCCGTTCGACGCGGTCTCGGTGGGCAGCGCCCGGCCCGCCCGGGTGCTGGCCGGTCCGGCGCCCAGCCTCGGGCTGACCTCGATCGACGACTTCAAGCTCTCCGGCGAGGACCCGAAACGCCCGATGGCCGCGACCATGGCCGCCCTGTACGCGGGCGCACCCGACGCCCTGGCGCAGACGACGGCGATGACAACCGGGGCACTGGCCACGGCGGGACAGCTCAAGGTCGCCGGGTACCAGCCGGCCAACGGGGCCGCGTACCCGGACACCGAGCTGGGGGCCGCGCTGCGTGATGTGGCCCGGCTGATCAAGGCGGACGTCGGCCTGCTCAGCGCGACCGTCGACTCCGGCGACTGGGACATGCACGAGAACCTGGGCGCGGCGGCGCCGGGCAAGAAGATGTACGACCACCTGGCCGACCTGGCGAAGGCGCTGGCGGCGTTCGCCACGGACCTCGGGCCGGCCGGGCTGGGCCGGGTCACCCTGGTCACCATCAGCGAGTTCGGCCGGCGGGTCGGCCAGAACGGGTCCGGCGGCCTCGACCACGGCTACGGCAACGCCATGCTCGTGCTCGGCGGGGGCGTCCGCGGCGGCAAGGTGCACGGCCGCTGGCCCGGCCTGGCCGCCGCCCAGCTGGTGGACGGCGACCTGGCCGTGACGACCGACTACCGCGCGGTCATCGGGGAGATCCTGCGGGCCCGCTGCGGCATCAGCGACGTGGCGAGCGTCTTCCCCGGCGTCAAGCCCAGCAATCTGGGGCTGGTCAGCGCACGCTGAGCGGACCGGCCGGGGCGATGAACTCGATGCCCAGCAGCTCGGCCCAGAGCTCACCGTCCGGGCCGACCAGGGCCGCATCGCAGCGGGCGCCGCGCTCGTCGCGGTGACCGTCGGCCACGATGCACAGCGCCGGGCCCGGCAACCGGCCCCAGCGGTGGATGCGGCACTCGGCGACCCCCATGGGCAGCACCGGGCGGTGCTCGTCCATCGCCCAGACGCCGCTGAGCTGCAGCGCGCCGTCCAGGGCGGCGAGGTCCACCGGCAGGTCGTCGTCCGGCCAGCCCATCGCCCGGGCCCCCAGGACGGTGCCGACGACCCCCTGGGGACCGATCTCGCCGAGCGAGCGGACCACGTGCAACCGCGGGCCGTGGAACAGCGGCCGGCCGGCGTACACCGAGCTGCCCGGGAAGCGCGCCGGGTCACCGGCGGGCCGCCACTCGCGGTCCGGTCCGGGCGCGCCGAAGCCGGCCCGGAAGCACGGCTCACCCGCGTCGTTGCTCAGCCACACCTCCCGGCCGAACACCGTGACGCCGATGGTCTGCGGATGTTCCGTGGCCACCGAACGCAGCACCCGGACGCCGGTCAGCACGGCGTCCTGCTCCCGGACCCGGGCGGCCGCGGCCATCCAGCCCAGCCCGGCCGCCAGAGGCAGGATCGCGACGTCCTGCGGCCGGTGATCGGCGAGCCAGGGATGCGTACCGGCGTCGACGGCGACGCTGGCCGGCTGGGCCCGGTCCGGGACCGTCGAGCGGGGAGTCAGCACGATGTGGGCGGGCCCGTCGACGGCCAGCTCGGCGACGAACGCGGCCGCCCGCGCGTGGACCGGAACCGTCTCGGCGTCGCCCCGGTCGGCGTCGCCCGTCACCGGACCGGTCTCGCCGGCCGGATCCCAGGCCAGCGAACGGACCAGGCAGCCGGGACGGCGGCGCTGCTCCGCCTCGGCGATCCGGTCCAGGGTGGCGCCGATCAGCGCCTGGGTGCCCTGGCTGAGATCACCGGACCAGCCGGCCACCGAGGAGAACAGCATCAGGGTGTCGAGCGGATCCTGCGCGGTCGCGGCGAGCAGGGCGGGCAGCCCGGCCAGGTGGGTGCTCAGCGCCCGGTCGGCGTCGGCAGCGGACTTCTCACCGGGGCGCCGGTCCACGACGACCTCGGCACAGTGCAGCACTCCGGTGATCGGGCCCCACTCAGAGCGGACCACGTCGAGCTCGGCGGTGAGGCGGTCGGCGTCGCGGTCGTCGGCGTGCACGTACCGGGCCTCGGCCCCGGCGGCCACGCAGGCCGCGATTGTCTCCCGGATCTCCCGGGCGGCCAGCACCGCCCGGGCCCGCAGCCGCATCCCGGCCAGGCCGTCCGGCCCGCCGGTGCCGGCGGCGAACTTGCGCATCAGCGACACCTCGTCGGCCGCGCCGGCCAGGTGCTCCGGCTCGGCGGCCAACGGGGTACGGCCGAGCAGCACCAGCCGGCACTGCGCCGAACGGGCCAGCTCCACCAGCGCCGCACCGCAGAAGCCCCGGGCCTCGCCGGACGCGACGATGACCGAATCCGGCCCGATGGTCCGCTCCCGCGGCGCCCCAGCCCCGGCCGACACCAGCCGGCCCACCGAACGGGTGCCGTCCGCGGCGACCCGCACCCGCTGCGCGCCCGCACCCCGGGTGAGCTCGTCGGCGATCAGCACGGCCACATCAGCGGGGTCACGGTCCCCGCGCTCGCACTCGATGGCGATGGCGGACGCCGCCGGCCGGTCCCGGCCCACCGCGCCGACCAGCCCGACCAGGCCGCCCAGCCAGGCACCGGCCCGGCCGCTCACGGTGTCCGCGACGGTCACGAAGATCCCGCGGTCCTTGCCGTTGCGGGCCAGCCACAGGGCGGTGAGCTGGGCCTCGAGCGCCGCGTCGGGGGAGGCCGGGCGGGCCATGCCGCCCAGGAAGATGACGCCGCCCAGGCCGGGGTGGGTGGCCACCTCGGCGGCCAGGCCGCGGGCGGTCAGCTCGGCGGCCACGGCGGTGGCGAGGCCGCTGCCGCCGTCGACCACGTGGACGGGGCCGGCGTGCAGGCCGGGCGGGGCGAGGCCGCCGAGCGGGGTCTGCGCCCAGGACATGGTCAGCCTGACCACGTCGATCTCCTGCGGGCCGGTCTGGGCGAAGCCGCTCGGCTCGGTCTGGGTGAGGGTGGCCGGTTCGGCCGGGGCGGCACCGAAGTCGAAGCCGGCGAGGCCCGGGAAGGTGGGCTCGATGAAGCCGGTATCGGTCGGGTCGGGATCCATCGCTTCGGGTTCGGTGGCTTCGCCGAGGACGGTGGCGTCCGCGGCGGTTGTCCCGTCGGTCGGAGCAGTCCCGGTGGCGTCGGCGGTGTCGGCTGCCGGGGCGGCCTCACCGGGATCCGGCGCGACGGTGTCGGTCGCTGTTCCCTGGCGGTCCGGCTGAGCCGGGACCGCGGTGGGCGACGTCGCGGGCTCCTGCGGCTCGGCCGGGACTCCGGTCCGGTGCTCGGCGCCCGTGAGCGGGTCGGCTCGGCGGTCGTTGCCGGTCGCCGGCCAGGCTCGCCGGTTGGGGCTCGTCGCCGGCGCCGCCCATCGGCCGGCTGCCGCGTTGGACGGTGCGGCCGGTGGGCGGGTAGCACGGTCCGGTTCCGCCGGGCGGCCGGTGAGGGCTTCGATGACCCGCAGGTACTCCAGATGCGCCTCGGTCATCAGCCGCTGGAAGGTCGCGTGCGCTTCCGCGCTGTGCCGGGCCAGCTCCAGCGTCTCCCAGCCGGGAGGGTCGGCGGACTGCGCCGGCGCCGCCGAGACGGGCGCGGCGGACTGGGGGACGTGCGGGGTAGGGGGCACGGGAAGTCTCCTCGAATAGTACGGCTTTATCCGTACTATTCGGACACAGGGCGGCGCGTCGCGCCCGGGAAACGGCGGGGGTTACCCCGGTCAGGCGGGGCTGCGGCGCAGCGCGAAGCGGGCGCGGGTCAGCCCGTCCACCGAGCGGATCGCCATCGCGTCGCAGAGCTGCTGGACCAGCCACAGGCCCATGCCACCGATCCGGCCGGGCCGCGGCGGCAGATAGCCCGCGAGCGGACCGGGCGGCACCCGGCCGTCGTCGGTGACCTCGCAGACCACCGCGTCGTCGGTCAGCCAGACGCGCAGCTCCCGGTGCTCGCCGCCGTGCCGGATGCCGTTGGTGGCGACCTCGCTCAGCGCCAGCAGGAGATTCTCGACCCGGTCGGGCGGCAGCCAGCCCTCCGCGGCGGCCCGCGCCCGGACCTGCGCGCGCAGGCCGGCCACGGAGTCGTGCACCGGTACGGCGATGACGGGCTCCCCGGTGACCGGGTACGGCGGCTCGGGCAGCTCGGTCAGCAACCGTTCCGGCGGCTCGTAGCCCACGCTCTCCAGCCACCCGTCGTCGTACAGCCGGGGGTGGGTGCGTGCTGCCGTGCTGACGGTCTCCGGTGGGAGGTTGCTGCGGTCGTACGGGCACAGCAGATGCCCGCGCAGCCCGGCCAGTGATTCGTTGAGCGCGGACTCGAAGCGGACCCAGCTGCGCGCCCCGTGCGCCGGCGTGGTGTGCCCGATCAGCCGCATGAACGGCCGGCCGCTCGACGCCGCGGTCCGCAGCAGCTGGGACCAGCCGGCGATGGTGCGCACCGGGCGGACGTACCACTCGTCGGCCGGCAGGAACCGCACCTCGGCGGCGTCGGCGGCCAGGGCGTCGCGCAGCAGACCGGTGCAGTGGGCGTTCGCCGCGACCGCGACGGCCTCGTCCCGGGCCAGCCCGTCGCGGACGAAGGCGGCCAGCGTGCTGCCGTACGCGGTGTCGGAGTCGTAGAAAAAGGCCGAGTGGGTGAACGCCGGACGCGCGTCGGCGGCTGCGCCGCTTCCCTGCACCTGGCCACCTCCGAGCACCGCCGATCGACCACGGTAACACCGGGAGGGCGGGCCGGAAGATGCCGAGCGTTTCCGGTGCACCACTGCGAGTGAACGAAGACGCCCTTATACGTGAAACCTGTCATGCGGACGGTGGGCCGCAGTCCACACTGGGCCCGACCAACCAACGTGGAGGTGAGTGGTGTCGGGTACGGGGACCAGCGCGCTGGCCGAGATCATCGGCAACGGGCCGGTGCGGGCCGCCGGGCCGCCACCGGCCGATGACATGGCGGCCATCCTCGCCGCCGCCCAGCACCGGGCGGGACCGCCGCTCAAGATCCGGCGGCACGAGTCGGAGGACGGGCCGGCCTACTGGCGCTGGGACTGCGACAGCTGCGGTGAGTACGGCGGGGGCCGGCACCACAGCGACGCGATCACCCGGGCGATGCGGCACTGCGGGGAGCACCCGGAGCACCGCTCGTCCTTACTGCCGCCGTCGCGCTGCCGCGAACGGGATCACCGCCTGGCGGTGCATCCCATGCTCTTCGCGCTCGACGACGACCCGCCGCCGGAGCCACTCGCGAGCTGAGCTGCGAGCGGCCCCGGAAGGCGAAGGTCACTGCTGGGTGTCGCCCTGACCGGTACGGCTCTGAGCCTGGTCCACGCCCTTGTCGATCTGGCTCGAGTGCTTGTTGCCGGTGCGGTCGTCGATCTGGTCACCGGCCTTCTCGATGCCCTTGTCGACCTGCTCGTCGTGCTTGTCGGCCATGTCCTTGGCCTTGTCCATGAAACCCATGTCGGTGCCCCTTCCGTTGGTACGGACGAGGTGCCCGGGCCGGATGGCGGCAAACCTCAGACGCGGGTGTCTCCGTCGCCGGTGCGCTTCTGCGCCTCGTCCACACCCTTGTCGATCTGGCCCGAGTACTTGTGGCCGGTGCGCTTGTCGACCTCGTCGCCGACCTTCTCGAGGATCTGGTCGACCTGCTTGTCGTGCTTGTCGGCGAAATCCTTCGCCTTGTCCAGGAAGCTCATGCGGCCGTCCCCTTCTTCGCGCTCAGCACCTCGGCGATCCGGGCCACCCGCGGGTCGGCGAGGATCTCTTCCAGGCTAGCTGTGAGCGGGATCCGCCAGTTCGGATACTCGTCCGTGGTGCCCGGCAGGTTCGGCTGGCGCAGCTCGCCCAGCACGTCGTAGAGCGATGCGGTGATGAACCGGCAGGGCGTGCGGGCCAGGAACTCGTGCATCGCCACGATGATGTCCTGGGCCGGGGTTTCCGGCGTGATCAGGCCCTCCTCGGTGAGGCGGACGAGCAGCTGGGCCCGGTCCTTGTCGGCGAACTCCTGCTCGTCCTCGACCGGCCCGGCCAGCTGGCCCAGTTCGGCGCGGACCCGGACCTGCTCGCCGACCAGGAACCCGGCCGCCGTCGGTAGGTCATGGGTGGAGATGGTGGCCAGTGCGTTGCGGGGGTAGTCCGCCGCGCTCAGGTAGCCCTCGGCCGGGTCGTCGTAGTCGCGGGTGAACCACAGCACCGCCGAGCCGAGCATGTTCATGCGTTCCAGCGTCTCGGTGACCACGGGCAGCACGGTGCCGAGGTCCTCGCCGATCACCACCGCGCCGGCCCGGTGCGCCTCCAGCGCCAGGATGCCGAGCATGGCCTCCGGGTCGTAGTGCACGTACGTGCCCTCGGCCGCGCCCATGCCCGGCGGCACCCACCAGAGCCGCCACAGCCCGGCCACGTGGTCGACCCGCAGGCCGCCCGCGCGCCGGAAGATCCGCTGGAGCATGTCCCGGTACGCGGCGTAGCCGGTCTCGATGAGCTGGTCGGGACGCCACGCGGCGAGCCCCCAGTCCTGGCCGAGCTGGTTGAACGCGTCCGGCGGGGCACCGGTGTGCACCCCGGCGGCCAGCACGTCCTGCAGCAGCCAGCCGTCCGCGCCGCTGGGGTCGATGCCGACGGCGAGGTCGTGCACGATGCCGACCGGCATCCCGGCGTCCCGGGCGGCCTGGTTGGCCGCGCCGAGCTGGTCCTCGAGCAGCTGCTGGAGCCAGACGTGGAAGGCGACCCGGTCGCCGCTGCGGGCGGCCAGCACCGCGGGGGAGTCCGGGCGGCGGAACTCGGCCGGCCACTGCTGCCAGTTCGGCCCGTGCACCTCGGCGAGCGCGCAGAAGGTGGCGAAGTCGGTCAGCCCGGGATCGGCGGTCAGGTCCACCTCGCCGGCCAGCGGCCAGAGCAGCTCCAGCGCGGCCCGCTTGGCCTGCCAGACCGCGGTGTAGTCGATGAGACCGTCGGCGGCCGGTGCCGGGCGCAGGGCGTCGACCTGCTCCCGCAGGGCGGGATCAGCCCGGCGGTACGCGTCGGTGTCGGCGACCCGCAGATACAGCGGGTTGGCGAACCGGCGGCTCGACGGCGAGTACGGCGACGCCGGCAGCGGCAGCGTCGGTGTGATCGCGTGCAACGGGTTCAGCAGCACCAGCCCGGCGCCGTGGCTGCCCTCGACGAAGGAACGCAGGTCACCGAGGTCGCCCATGCCCCACGAGGCGGCCGAGTGCAGGGCGTAGAGCTGGAGCATCCAGCCCCAGGTCTCCGGCGGCTCGGGCAGCTCGGTGGGGACCACGACCAGCGTCACGTCCTGCTCGTCGGTGATCAGCCGGTGCCAGCCCAGCGGCAGGTCGCGGGGGAGCTCACCGTCGGCCTGCACCCGGGTGCCGTCCTCCAGCTGGATCGTGCCGGTCAGCGGCTGGGTGCCGCCCTGCCGGACGACCACGGTGCCCGGCAGCCGGTGCTGCTCACGGGCGGTCCGGATCTCGGCCAGCTCGGCGGCCACCGACGCCGGGGAGGTGGCGTCGACACCGAGCAGGCCGAGGACGCCGATCACCGACTCCGGCGACACGTCCTTGCGCTCGCGATGCCAGTCCTCGTACCAGGTCGCCACCCCGTGCGCCTCGGCCAGAGCAGTCAGATCCGCGTCCATCCCCGTCCCCTCGTTCGATTCCGCTGGGTCATACCCTGCCCTGTCGGCGGTAGTCCGGTCATGCGGGTCTTGCGGGTGTCGGCCAAGATGGAACGCATGTCTTCTGCAGTGAAGTGGTGGTCACGGCTCAGCGCCGCCGTGACAGGCGCCGTCCTGACGCTGGTCATCCCGGTGCACGCCTGGGCGGCGAGCAACGGCACGGCCGAGCTCGCGGTCGAGGCGGCGCGCTCGCGCCGGCGTCGTGGCGGCATCGGTTTCCTTCCCATTTTCGGCGGCCTGTGCTGCCTGCTCGTGGTCGCCGGCATCGTGCTGGCCTTCGTGCTGATTTCCCGGAACCGCAAACGTCGCTGAGCCCGCCCACCTAGCTTGGAGTGGTGGGTATCCGGGCGAAAGCAATCGCGCTGGGCACGGGGATAGCCGCGGTCTGCACCGTGCCCCTGGTCATCACCGTCACCGCCGACGCGGCGCCGGACGTGTTGCTCTCCAAGGGCCGTCCGGTCGCCGCGTCGACGGTCTCCGGCGCCGCTCAGGACGCCACCAAGGCGGTGGACGGCTTCGCGAGCACCCGCTGGGCGGCCGGTGCGGCCGGCTCCCAGTGGCTGCGCGTCGACCTCGGCAAAGCCCAGGACGTCAGCCGGGTGCGGCTGCGCTGGGACGGCGGGTACGCGAAGTCGTACCGCGTCCAGGTCTCGAGCGACGGCGCCGCCTGGCGTGACCTCTACCGCACGAGCAGCGGCGACGGCGGCACCGACGACCTCAGGAAGCTCAACGGCACCGGCCGCTACCTGCGGGTGCTCGCCACCCAGCCGGGCGCTGCGAGCGGCTACTCGCTCTACGAGGTGCAGGCCTTCGGGCCTGGCCCGGCCGCGCCGGTCAAGGAGGGCACGCCCTCGGTGGCCGCGTCCTCGCTCGCCGCCGGTCTCGCCGACCCGCGGAAGAAGGCCATCGCGCTGCAACTGGTCTCCAGCGCGGAGAACTCGACGCTGAACTGGCGCGGCCAGTTCGGCTACCTGGAGGACATCGGCGACGGGCGGGGCTACACCGGCGGCATCGTCGGTTTCTGCTCCGGCACCTCGGACATGCTGGCGCTGGTGACCGAGTACACCCGCCGGGTGCCCGGCAACAAGCTGGCGAAGTATCTGCCGGCGCTGCGTACCGTCGACGGGTCGGACTCGCACGCCGGGCTCGACCCCGGCTTCCCGGCCGCCTGGAAGGCGGCCGCCGCCGACCCGGCGTTCCAGAAGACCCAGGAGGACGAGCGGGACCGGATGTACTTCGACCCGGCGGTCGCCCTGGCCTCGGCGGACCGGGTACGCGCCCTGGGCCAGTTCGTCTACTACGACGCGGCGGTGATGCACGGCCAGTCCGGGCTGCGCAGCATCCGCGCCGACGCCATGCGCAAGGCCAAGACGCCGAAGCAGGGTGGCGACGAGCTGGTGTGGCTCAACGCGTTCCTGGACGCCCGGGTCAAGGAGATGCGCACCGAGGAGGCGCACAGCGACGTGACCCGGGTCGAGACGGCACAGCGGCTGTTCCTGAAGGCCAGCAACCTGGACCTGAACGGGCCGCTCAGCTGGCGCGTCTACGGCGACAGCTTCACGACCCGCTGACCGGCCGTCAGCCGTTGCCGGGCTTCTTGTCGTCCTTCTTCGGGTCCTTCTTGTCGGCGTCTTCCTTACCCTTGCTGATCTGGATGCTCACGAAGCCGCCCTCGATGGTCCGGCCCTCCGGTGCGGTGCCCGCGGCCTGACCGGCCGGGCAGTCCGACGCGATCTCCGTGCCCGGGCCCACGATGAAGCCCGCGCCCTTGACCTTGCTGGTCGCCGCGGCGACGCTGAGGCACTTCACGTCCGGGATCGAGCGTTGCTCACCCTCGGGCAGCTTGTCGCCGGAGGGCTTCTTGAACTGCTCCTTCGGCTTGCCCTTCATGATGTCGTGCATGGTCTCCCAGACCGCCGGGTTCACGATGGAGTGGCTCAGCCGGTACGGGTGGTCCTGGTAGTCCGGGTTGACCAGGTAGCCGGCCACGACCATGGACGTCGTCCCGATGATCAGTGACGCGGTCTTGTCGTTGTCGGTGGTGCCGGTCTTGCCGAAGATCGGGTGACCCACCGCGCCGCGGGCGGCGCCGGCCGTACGGCCCTTGCAGCTGCCCAGCTGGGCGAAGTCGCCGATCGGGCAGCGGGCCGCGTCGATCGCCATCCGGGCCACGTCCGGCTTGGTGGCCTGCCGGCAGTTGGGCTTGCCGACGTCGAGCTTCTCGCCCTTGGCCGTGGAGATCTGCTGGACCGGGGTGGGCGTGCAGTATTTGCCGTCGGCGGCCAGGGTCGCGTACGCGTTCGCCATCTCCAGCGGGGTCGAGGCCGACACACCCAGGGTGAACGCACCCCAGTCCTTCGCGTTCTTGGTGGCCATCTCCTTCTCCTTCGGGGACCGGAACTGCACCCCGAAGCGCTGCGCGACGTCGACCACCTTGTCCGCGCCGACGCTCTCCTCCAGCGGCACGAAGAACGTGTTGACCGAGGCTCCGAACCCGGTCCACATGTTGTACGGGCCCTTCTCGCTCTTCGACGCGTTCGTGGGGCACCAGTACCCGCCGCCGCACGAGGCCGGCCCGGTGTCCCGGTAACCGGACTTGTACTGGTACGTGGTGTTGATCGGGTACGACGGCGGGTAGCCGTTCTCCAGCGCCGCCACCATCGTGAACATCTTGAACACCGACCCGGCCTGGTATCCGGTGATGTCACCACCGCCGGTGAGCAGCGGGTTGGTGGTGTTGGGGTAGGTGCCCCGGATGTTCTTGGCGGCCTTCTTCGGGTCCGAGGACATCTTGTTGTGCTCGACGTCCAGCTTGAAGCGGCGGTTGGCGGCCAGGGCGCGGACCCGCCCGGTGCCCGGCTGGACGGCGGCGAGCAGCAGGGCGTCGCGGTTGTTGATGCCGATCTTGTCGGTGATGTTCTTGCGGGTGGCCGCCTGCGCCTTGATGTCCAGCGAGCTCTGGATCCGGTAGCCGCCGCTCTTGAGCCGCCGTTCGCGGTCGTACACGGTCCGGCCGAACTCGGGCCGGCTGAGCCACCACCGGTAGAAGTAGTCGCAGAAGAAGCCCCAGTGGTTGGTCTGCACGGACGCGCAGCCGTTGCCGGTGCGCTGGGTGGTCCGGCCGAGCTTGACCTTGATCGCGGCGGCCGCCGCCTCGGGGGTGATGTAGCCGAGGTCGCGCATGTTGCCGATCACCCAGTTGCGCCGGTCCAGCGCCCGGGGGTAGCCGCGCGGGGTGGTCGGGTCGAAGCCGCTCGGCGCCTTGACCATGCTGGCCAGCAGGGCCGACTCGGCCACGGTGAGGTCCTTGGGCTGCTTCTTGAAGTACACCTGGCTGGCGGCGAAGATGCCGTACGAGCCGTTGCCGAAGGGCGCCGCGTTCAGGTAGCGCTCCAGGATCTGCTGCTTGGTCAGTTCCTTCTCCAGCTGCATGGCGTACTTCATCTCGGTGACCTTGCGGGTGGTGGTGTCCTCGGTGGCGTCCACGACCTCCTGCGGGGTGCTCGCCGAGTACGCCAGGGACATCTTCACCAGCTGCATGGTCAGGGTCGAGGCGCCCTGTTTGTCGCCGCCCTGCTTGTTGTTGACCAGGGCGCGTACGGAGCCCTTGAGGTCGACGCCGTTGTGCTTGAAGAACTGGTGGTCCTCGGCGGCGACGATGGCGTTCTGCATGTTGATCGAGATGTTCTTGAGCCCGACCTCGCTGCGGAACTCGTCGTAGAACACCGTGATCAGCGTCTTGTTGTCGGCCGCGAAGACCCGGGTCAGCTGCGGGGCGGTGGCCTGCTTGAGCTGGCTGGGCAGATTCTCGAAGGCTTCGCCGCCGGCCTTGGCCGCCAGGCCCGACATGGCCACGGCGGGGAACGCGGCCGCGGCCACGGCGACCCCGGCCAGTAAGCCGCAAACCAGCAGCGAGGACACGTTCGTGACGAAGTGGTGGTCGCGTCCGCGCATCAAGGAGATCCGTTCCACGGTGAGAAGACAATCAATGCCGCCCGGGTCGCCGAAGCGGCCCGGGCGGCAGAGTAACGGTCGTACGCAAACAGCGTCAGGCCTTGGTCCACTTCTGGTTCGTGGTGCCGCCGCAGTCCCACAGCTGCAACTGGGCTCCGTTGGCGCTGTTCCAGTCCTTCACGTCGACGCACCTGTTGGCCGAGACGTTGACCAGGTCACCGGCAGCCGACAGGGTGAACCGCTGCACCGGGTTGCCGTTGCAGGTGACCAGCTGGATCGGGGTGCCGTTGGTCAGCGCGCCGCCGGCCGGGTCCATGCACTTGCCCAGGCCCCGCAGCGTGCCGTCGCCGTTCGGCGCCCACTTCTGCGCGTTGCTGCCGTTGCACTCCCACAGCTGCAGCCGGACGCCGTCGACAGCGTTGCCGCCGGGGATGTCGATGCAGCGGTTGCTGAAGTTGGAGCGCAGCGCGGTGCCGCCGGTGGCCGGCGGCGGGGTGGTGCCGCCGTCGGTCCACGCCGAGACGCGGACGTAGTCGACCAGCATGGTCTGCGGGAACTGCGTGCTGCCGTCCGGGTAGCCGGGCCAGTAGCCGCCGACG
This sequence comes from Actinoplanes sp. CA-051413, assembly GCF_050955795.1. Lineage (NCBI taxonomy): Bacteria > Bacillati > Actinomycetota > Actinomycetes > Micromonosporales > Micromonosporaceae > Actinoplanes > Actinoplanes sp. CA-051413. The sequence continues at coordinate 8,845,736 of NZ_CP192100.1, read as the reverse complement.
GCCACGTTCAGGATCATGAAGAAGTTGTGGTCGAAGACCCACTGGTCGCCGCCGAGGTTGGCCGGCGTGATCCGGAAGTACTCCGCGCCGTCGAGGAACCAGACGATGAGGTTGGGCGACCACTCCACGGCGTACGTGTGGAAAGCGTCACCCAGCGCGCCGCCGATCGTGCGGCCGCCGCCGATGCCCTCGGCGCCGGAGTAGCCGGGGCCGTGCACGGTGCCGTGCACCGTGTTCGGCTCCTTGCCGACGTTCTCCATGATGTCGATCTCGCCGGTGGTCGGCCAGTTGTTGCCGCCCAGCATCCAGAACGCCGGCCAGATGCCCTGGCCCTTGGGGATCTTGATGCTGGCCTCGAAGCGGCCGTACCGCTGGGAGAACTTGTCGGCGGTCAGGATCCGGCCCGACGTGTACTGACAGGTGCCGTAGTGGCACTGATAGTTGGCCGGGTTCTCCTTGCGGGCGGTGATCGCCAGGTGACCCTGCCCGTCCTGCCGGACGTTGCTGGTCGAGTTCGTGTAGTACTGCTGCTCGTTGTTGCCCCAGCCGCTGCCACCGATGTCGAACTTCCACTTGCTGGCGTCGATCGGGCTGTTGGCCGCGCCGTTGAACTCGTCCTGCCAGGTGATGCCGCCGATGGCGGCGTCAGCCGTGTCATTGCGGGAAGCGGCCACGAGGCCGCTCGTGAGGGTCGCGGCGACAACTGCCGCCGCAAGCAGAATGCGGGTTTTTCGCATGGGGGATGAGCCTCCGGGGGAAGAGGTTGTTAACACTTTTAGCAGTGTTTACAGATTCGCCGGTGTCAGTCAAGGGAGACTGGTTCCGGAACCCCCGATAACGCTTTACCCCGGTCAGATCTTCTTGAAGAGGGCCGGCAGCGCGGTCGGCTCCCAGCCGGGCAACGAGGTGTGCGTCTCCAGCACCTGGTATTCGACGTTCTTGAAGGTGACCAGCTGCCCGGCCACATAGTCCGTGAACGGCGCCCACTGCGCGGCGGCCGGAGGAGCCGACGTCGGCGGGGTCGTGGGCGGCGTGGTGGCGGCCGGCGGAGTCGTCGTGGGCGGGGTCGTCGGCTCGCTGGTGGGCGGCTCGGTCGTGGGGGCGGTCGTCGGCTCGCCGGCCGGCGGGGTCGTGGGCACCTCGCTGGTCGGCGGCGTGGTGGCTGGCGGCTCGGCCGAGGCGTCGGCCCCGGAGAAGCTGACCGAGTCGACGACCATCCGCGCCGGGAGATCGGCGCCGCGGCGGTTGTCGCCGACGGTGAGGCTCAGCGCCAGCCGGAACGGCTGCCCGGTGTCCACGCCGCGCAGCGCCTCCCGCCGGACCGGCGAGCCGTCGACGGAGAAGGTCACCTCGCCCGGCTTCCAGTCCACCGCGTACGTGTGGAAGTCGTCGTCGGTGACCGGGTCGGCCAGCAGGTTCAGCGCGCCGGTGCTGGTCCGCACCGCGCTGACGAGCTCGAACGTGGGCCGCAGACCCTGGTCCGCAGGCACCTTGATCCGCGCCTCGACGTGGCCGGCGGTGCTGCGCAGCGTTCCCCGGGTGTAGAGCCGGGCCGTGGAGAAGGCGTCCCGGTCCTCGTCGCGCAGGACGATCACGAGCTTGCCGTCGCCGTCCAGCCGGGCGTTGCGCACGCTCTGGCTGAACTGCACCCCGCCGTTGACCCGGTCGGTGCGCAGCGCCCACTTGCCCGGGTCGACCGTGCTGCCGCGCCGGCCGGAGAAGTCGTCGGCGAAGGCCGGCAGCGACCGGCTCAGGCGGTCGGTGCTGCGGTTGCGCTCCGCGGCGTCCGCGCTGTCGTTGCGGGTCGGCAGCCAGACGGCGGTCACCAGTCCGGCGGTCGCGACCACGAATGCGACGACTAGTCGGGGGCGCAGCCACGTGGGCTGCTGCGGCGCGCTGTGTCGCGGCACGGGGAAACCTCCGGGGGGCAATGATGCTGAAGCGTCAGCAGTGACATAAGAAGATCCGCGGGCAAACGTCAAGTCGGGACGGCCGAATTTAAAAAAAGATTCAGGATTTCGCGTCGGTGCGGCTGGAAATGCGTACGGCCGTACCGTCGGGTCCGGTTTTGATCTCACATGTGTCCGTCAGCTCCCGGACCAGCCATAGGCCCCAGCCGCCCGGTTGGTCCGGTGGTGGCCGGTGCGGAATGAGCGCCCCCAGGCCGGCGCCGTGGTCGGTCACGTCGCAGAAAACGGAACCGTCCTGGGCCCAGAGACCGAGATGCCCGGTGCCGCCGCCGTGGCGCACCGCGTTGGTGAGCAGCTCGTTGACGGCCACCACAAAATCGTCCAGCCGGGCCCCGGTCATGCCCGCCTCCTCGGCGCGGGCCGCGACGGCATGCCGCAGCGCGGTGATCCGGCTACGGTCGAACGCCTCTGAGATCAATGCTTCCGTACCGATGACTCGACCGTAGGCGACGTCTGATCATTCCGCCGGGCGAGCGCAGGTACGGGTGTGCGGCAGTGTGGGATCGTCGGCCCATGGCGCAATCGAGCGGGCTGCAGAACCCGCTGTGGCGGGCGATCGCGGTGTACCGGATCGCCGCCCTGGTCTACGTGGCCGTCCTGGTGGTCCGCAACGTCGGGGCCTACGAGCGGCCCATGCTGGCCTGGCCGGCGCTCGCGGTGGTGGCCGCCTGGACGGTGTTCACCACGTACGCGTACGCCGTACCGGCCCGGCGCCGGCCACCCCTGCTGGTGGTCGACCTGCTGGTCACCATGGGCGTGATGGCCGCCAGCCTCTGGGTGGTGGGCCGGGCCGGGCTCGAGGCCGGCCTGCCGACCCTGGCCGTGGCTTGGCACGTCGCCCCGGTGATCGCCTGGGCCGTGGCCGGCGGCCGGCGCTGGGGCATCGCGGCCGCGCTGGCCATGGGCGCCACCGACCTGACTGTCCGCGCCCACTACGACCAGGCCGCGTTCACCGGCACAGTGCTCATGGTGCTGGCCGCGACGGCGGTCGGCTACCTCGTCGGCATCGCCCAGCGGTCGCAGCAGCGCCTGGAACGGGCCATCCAGCTCGAGGCCACCATCCGCGAACGCGAACGGCTGGCCCGCGACATCCACGACTCGGTGCTCCAGGTGCTCGCGCTGGTCAAACGCCGCGGGGCCGGCCTGGACGGGGAGGCCGGCGAACTGGCCCGGCTGGCCGGTGAACAGGAGGCGGCGCTGCGCACCCTGGTCACCGGGCGGACGGCGGAACCGGTCGACGAGCACGCCGAGGTGGATCTGATGACGTTGCTCGACCCGTACGCGTCGGCCACGGTGTCGGTCGCCGCCCCGGCCGGCGCGGTCCGCCTGCCCTCGCGGGTGGCGACCGAGCTGGCGGCCGCCGTCGGCGCCGCCCTGGACAACGTGGTGCGGCACTGCGAGCCGGGCACCAAGGCGTGGGTGCTGGTCGAGGACGAGCCCGCCGAGGTGACCGTGAGCGTGCGCGACGAGGGCTGCGGAGTCCCGCCCGAGCGGTTCGCCCAGGCGGAGGAGCAGGGCCGGCTCGGGGTGGCCCAGTCGATCCGGGGCCGGATCGCCGACCTGCGCGGCACCGTGCGGATCACCTCCGCGCCCGGGCAGGGCACCGAGGTGGAGCTGAGCGTGCCGCGGGCATCGATAGGCTGAGCCGGTGACAGAGGCACCGAGGATCCGGGTCATGGTCGTGGACGATCACCCGATGTGGCGCGAGGGGGTCAGCCGCGACCTGACCGCGGCCGGCTACGACGTGGTCGCCACCACCGGCGAGGGACGCCAGGCGGTCCGGATCGCCGCGGCCGCCCGCCCCGACGTGGTGGTGCTCGACCTGCAACTGCCGGACGTGTCCGGCGTCGAGGTGATCAACGGGCTGCTGGAGGCGGTGCCCGGCGTCCGGGTGCTGATGCTCTCGGCCAGCGGTGAGCAGCAGAGCGTGCTCGACGCGGTCAAGGCCGGGGCGAGCGGCTACCTGCTCAAGTCCGCCGCCCAGGCCGAATTCCTGGAGGCGGTGAGCCGCACCGCCGCCGGGGACACCGTCTTCACGGCCGGGCTGGCCGGGCTGGTGCTCGGCGAGTTCCGCCGACTGGCCGTCGAGCCGCCCGCCGCGGACGGCATGACACCGAAGCTCACCGAGCGCGAGACCGAGGTGCTGCGGCTGGTGGCCAAGGGTCTGTCGTACCGGCAGATCGCCGACCGGCTCGTCCTCAGCCACCGCACCGTGCAGAACCACGTGCAGAACACGCTCGGCAAGCTCCAGCTGCACAACCGGGTCGAGCTCACCCGCTACGCCATCGAGCAGGGGCTGGACTAGGCCCTAGCGGTAGTCGGGCGCGTTCGTCTCGTGCATGGCCAGCTCTTCCGCGCTGGCGCCGCCACCGGACGCGCCGGCGTCGTACGCGATGCTGTCGGCCTCGTCGTCGGTGCCGTAGCCCTCGTCGGTCTCCACCAGCCGGCCCACCGGCCGCGGGTCGTCCGCGTCGAGCTGGCCGTCGTCGTAGAGCGACACCGCGGAATTCGGGTCGGAGGTCGGGCTCGCGCCCCACACGTCCGCGTCGAACTGGCGCTGCGCGGAGGAGTCGACGGTCTCGTCGATCGGGTCCCGTTCGACCGGCAGCGGGTCCTCGGCGCCGACGTCGGGCTCCTCCTGGCGCAGCCGGTAGTCCAGCGGCTCGCCCTGACGGGCCTCCTCGGCGGTGTCGCCGTAGCGGTTGGAACCGCCGGGGCCGACACCCGCGAGCGCCGCCGGATCGGCACCGTCGGCCCACCGGGTGCTCTCCACCGAGTCGTACGCGTTCGAGTCGTCGTCCGCGGTCTCGGGCAGCCCGGAGGCCTCCGGGTCGGACACCTCGGTCGGGTAGTCGTTGTCTCGCATGTTCCGCAATCTACCCGCGCGCGTGGCCCGCCAAGCCTGTGCTGGGCAGTTGGCCGGCGGACTCGCCGGCGTCCAGGACGGCCCACACGACCTTGCCGTCGTCCAGCGGCAGGCTGCCCCAGCGCTGCGCCACCGAGTCGATCAGCAGCAGGCCGCGGCCGCCGTACGAGGTCACCGGCACCGGGCTGCCGGTGAAGCGGGGTACGTGGGTGGAGTGGTCGCGGACGGCCACCGACATGCTCTCGCCGCGCAGGGCGAACAGCACCGTCATCGGGGTGTGCGCGTGCGCGACCACGTTGTTGACCATCTCGGTGATCACGATGCAGGCGGGGCCGGCCAGGTCGGGCAGGTCCCAGCGGGCGCACGCCTCGGTGACCAGCTCCCGCGAACGCCGGGCGGCGCCGACGACCGGCTCGAGCTGGGCCCGCAGGAAGCGCCGCGGCTCCGGGGCACCGAGGGCGGCGATGGCCTCCTCGGGCGTCGGCCAGACCGGCAGACCGGTGTCGCGCCAGGCCGAGGCGCCCGGGCTCGCACTCAGCAGCAGGTGACAGCCCGGCCAGTCAGCGGCGTCCCGGGCGAGGTCGGTCAGCACGGCGACCGCGTCGGGCGCACCGGCGGTGAGCTGCCGGACGTCGACCACCAGGGCCTCGGGCTGATCGGCGAGCAGCCCGAGCAGGCAGGACCGCACGCGCGGGGCGGTGGCGGCGTCGAGCACCCCGGTCACCCGGACGACCGCGTAGGCCTGCCCTGTGTCGACCTGGTGTCGGACCTCGCTCGCCATGATCGCTCCATTGTGCCTAACGCGTGTGGGCTTCGCATTCCGGCACGGGGCCGCCCACGGGTGCGTTGCTTCCGGGTATCTGCACTATTCGGGGCAGAAGGGCATGGGTCTGAGACGTACCCCGTGCGCGCCGGCTCATGCACGCTCATCGGCCGGCGGGATGCAGCCGCGCGCCGTCCGGGCGCCGGCCCGAGGCCGCGCGGGCCGTGGCGTGGTGGTGCTGAGGCTCGGCGTAGCGGGTCATCGCGATCACCGCGCCGAGCGTGACGACGAAGCCGACCGCGGCCAGCCACTCGCGGCCCGGATGGATCCGGTCGCCGAGCAACAGCAGCCCCACGATCGCCGCCGGCACCGCCCCGGCGGCGTCCATCGCGGCCACCGCCGCTGTCGTGGAGCCCCGCTGCATGGCCAGGCCGAGCAGGAGCTGGCCGACGATCGAGTGGGCGACGAGCAGATACAGCAGCGGGTTGCTGCAGTAGCCCCCGAACGACTGCTCCACGGCCAGCGGGCGGGCGGCGATGGCGGCGGCGGAGAAGGCGATGCCGGCCAGCGAGCCGAGCGCCACCGAGCCGAGGGCGCCGTGCAGGCGTACCGCGAAGAAGCCCAGGATGCCGATGACCGCCACCGCGACGGCCAGGCCGACCACTCCGGCCGTCCCCAGCTGACGGGAATGGGCAGGCTGGGCGGACAGGACCAGGGCGGTGATGCCACCGAGCAGCAGCACGAGCAGGGCGACCTCGGCCACGGGCAAGGTCCACTTCAGCACCAGGACACCCAGCAGCGCCGTCACCCCGAGACCGGCGGCCACGCTCGCCTGCACCAGGAACAGCGGAAGATCACGCCGGGCGATGAAGGCCAGCACAAAACCCAGGACCTGACAGACCAACCCGAGCAGATACGTACGGTGACAGGCGAGGCGGACCAGCAGCTGCGGGTCGAAGGTGTGATGCACCGTGGTGCGGGCCGCGGCCATCGACTGCAGCAGGTTGGCGACCCCGTACGCGGCAATCATCGCGGCGAGGTAGAACCAGCCCGGCGACATCACCCGGCGAGAATAGACCAGCTTCGGCGCCGCCCGGAGACTAACGGTGCGTCGAGGGCACCCCGGCCGCCAGCCGCCCGAGAATTTCGTCGTGCAAGTGACCGTTGGTAGCGATGGCACTCCCGTCCCCGGGCGCCCGCTCACCCGCCAGATCGGTGAACGAGCCACCGGCCTCGGTGACGATCGGGATCAGGGCGGCCACGTCCCACAGCGACAGCTCAGGCTCGACCATGACATCCACGGCGCCCTCGGCGAGCAGCATGTAACCGTAGAAGTCGCCGTAGGCCCGGCTGCGCCACGAGTCCCGCATGATCTGCAGCATCGGCTCCAGCCGGCCGGCCTCCTCCCAGCTCGGCAGGCTGGCGTAGCAGAAACTGGCGTCGGCCATCCGGCGCACGGCGGACACGGAGATCCGGGCGGCGGCCCGCTGGTGCTTACCGGCCCAGGACCCGTGGCCCAGCGCGCCCCACCAGCGGCGGCCCAGCGCGGGAGCGGAAACCAGCCCGGCGACCGGCCGCTCACCCTCCAGCAGGGCGATCAGGGTGCCCCAGACGGGCACTCCGCGGATGAAATTCTTGGTGCCGTCGATCGGGTCGATCACCCAGTGCCGGTTGCCCTGCCCGGCCGGCGGGGTCGACATGCCGAACTCCTCACCGAGCACACCGTCGCGCGGGCGGGCCCGGGCCAGGGTCGCGCGGATCGCCTGCTCGACCGCCTTGTCGGCGTCGGAGACCGGGGTGAGGTCCGGCTTCGACTCGACATGCAGGTCCAGGGCCCGGAACCGGGCCACGGAGATCGAGTCCGCGGTGTCGGCGAGCAGGTGGGCGAGGGCGAGGTCATCGGCATACGAGGCCATGCGGGCACGCTAGCCGATCACCCCGCGCGCCCTCACCGGGCCGCGCCGCCTCCCCGGGCCGCGCCGCCTTCCCGGGCCGCGCCGCCTTCCCGGGCCGCGCCGCCTCCCCGGGCCGCGCCGCCTCCCCGGGCCGCGCCGCCTCCCCGGGCCGCGCCGCCTCCCCGGGCCGCGCCGCCTCCCCGGGCCGCGCCGCCTCCCCGGGCCGCGCCGCCTCCCCGGGCCGCGCCGCCTCTGTGGGCCGCGGCCCTCCCGGCGCCGCGCCGGATCGCCGGGCCGCCTCGGGCCGCGCCGTCGGGTCGCCCAGCCCCAGGGCCGCCAGGCCCGGCGCTACTCGCTCTGGTCGCGCGAGTTGTCCTCGCCGGCCCGCGAGCTCAACAGCCGGCGGTACGACGCCAGCCGCCGCGGGTCGGCCTTGCCCGCCGCCACCCAGGCGTCCAGCTTGCAGTCCACGTCCGCGGCCGTGTGGCCGCAGTTCGGCGGGCAGTCCACCGTGCCTTCGACCAGGTCCGGGAAGCCGTGCAGCAGACTCTCTGCACTCACGTGGGCCAGCCCGAAGCTGCGGATGCCCGGCGTGTCGATGATCCAGCCGGGGTCGCCCTTCTTCTGCACCCGGGGGAGCCGCAGCGCCACCGCGCTGGTCGAGGTGTGCCGGCCCTTGCCGATCGCGCTGACCACGCCGACCGCTCGCAGCGCGTCCGGCACCAGCCGGTTGACCAGCGTGGACTTGCCGACGCCGGAGTGGCCGACCATGACGGAGATGCGCCCGGCCAGCCGGTCGCGCACCTCGGTGAGGTCGCTCTCCGGCTTGACCAAAACGTACGGCAGGTCCAGCTCGGCGTAGTAGTCGAGCACCGCGGCCGGCCCGGCCAGGTCGGCCTTGGTCAGGCACAGCAGCGGCTCGACGTCCGCGTCGTACGCCGCCACCAGGCAACGGTCGATGAAGCCGGTGCGTGGCGGCGGGTCGGCCAGCGCGCTGACGATGACGAGCTGGTCGGCGTTGGCCACGACGACGCGTTCGAGCCGGCCCTCGGGGGTGGTGTCGTCGTCGTCCGCCGTGCGGCGCAGCACCGAGGTGCGTTCGGCGATGCGCACGATCCGGGCCAGTGCGCCGGGGGCCCCGGAGGTGTCGCCGACCAGGGCGACCCGGTCGCCGACGACGACGGACTTGCGGCCCAGCTCGCGGGCGCGCATCGCGGTGATCAGCTCGTCGAGGTGCTCGGCGTCCTCCCGAATGCAGCCGTACCGGCCGCGGTCCACGGTGATCACGAGCGCGTCGATGGCGTCCTCGTGCTTGGGCCTGGTGCGGGTACGCGGACGCGAGGACCGCCCCGGTCTGATCCGGACGTCGTCCTCGTCGTACTCGCGCTTCTTGCCGGGCAGCTTCAGCTCCCTGTCACGAGGTCGGCCCAGAGCTCGGGGAACTCCGGCAGGGTCTTGGAGGTACACGCTACGTCGGTGAGCCGGACGCCCTCGACGGCGAGTCCCAGCACCGCCGCCGCGTGGGCCATCCGGTGGTCGGCGTACGTCTCGAGGGTGGCCGCCTGCAGCGGTCCCGGGGTGATCTCCAGGCCGTCGGGGTGCTCGACGACCTCCGCGCCGATCTTGCGCAGCTCGGTGGCCAGCGCGGCGATCCGGTCGGTCTCGTGGCCGCGGATGTGGGCGACGCCGCGCAGCTCGCTCGGCCCGTCGGCGAGCGCGGCCAGCGCAGCGACGACCGGCGTCAGCTCGCTGACCTCGGACAGGTCGGCGCGCAGGCCGTGCAGCGCGCCGGTGCCCCGCACGGTGAGGCCGGTGTCGTCCTGGGTCACCTCGGCGCCCAGTGCGGTCAGCAGCTCGCTCAGCCGGCCGACCGGCTGCCAGCTGTCGCGCGGCCAGCCGGCCAGCGTGACGGCGCCGCCGGTGACCATGGCCGCGGCGAAGAACGGCGCGGCGCCGGACAGGTCGGGCTCGATGTCCCAGGTGCGTCCGTGCAGCCCGCCGGGCTCGACGGCCCACACGTCCGGCACGCCCTCGTCCACCGTCGCGCCCGCGGCGCGCAGCATGTGGGTGGTCATCCGCAGGTGCGGCGCGGAGGGCACCGGCGGGCCCTCGTGGCGCAGCACGAGCCCCTTGGCGAAGCGGGGCGCGGAGAGCAGCAGCCCGGAGACGAACTGGCTGGACCCGGAGGCGTCGATGACCGCCTCGCCGCCGGTGACCAGGCCGGTGCCGCGGATCTCCAGCGGGAGCCCGCCGGTTTCCGAGGCGTCGAGGTCGACGCCCAGCGTGCGCAGCGCCTCGACGATGGGACGCAGCGGCCGGTTGCGGGCGTGCGGGTCGCCGTCGAAGGTGACCGTGCCGTCGGCCAGGGCGGCCACCGGCGGGGCGAAGCGCATGATCGTGCCGGCCAGCCCCACGTCGACCCGGGCCGGTCCGCGCAGCGGGCCGGGCTCGACCCGCCACACCTCGTCGGCCGTGGTGTCGACCGCGACGCCCAGGGCCCGCAGCCCGGCGGCCATGAGCGTGGTGTCGCGGGCCCGCAGCGGGCGGCGGATCTCCGACGGGCCGTCGGCGAGCGCGCTCAGCACCAGGGCCCGGGCCGTCATCGACTTGGAGCCGGGCAGGGCGACCGTGGCCGTGACCGGCCGGCTGCTGACGGGGGCCGTCCAGGGGCGTGCTTGAGCTGTCACGGCCCCCATTCTGCCGTTCGGGTACGACAGCTTGCGCGGGGCAACACGATCGGCGCGCCGGGCGTAGGGTCGGCGCTATGTGTGGGCGGTACGCGACGACGCGGAGCGAGGCCGACCTCAGCCTGCTCTTCGACGCCACGAGCGTCACGGAGGCGCTGGGGCCGAGCTGGAACGTCGCTCCCACCGATCCCGTTCCCCTGGTGCGCATGTCGCAGCGGCACGGCGGCCGGGTCGTGGACTCCGCCCGCTGGGGCCTGGTCCCGCCGTGGGCGGACGACCCGCGCACCGGCGCCCGGATGATCAACGCCCGGGCCGAGACCGTGGCCACCTCGCGGGCCTTCGCCCCGTCGTTCGAGCGCCGCCGGTGCCTGGTCCCGGCCGACGGCTGGTTCGAGTGGGTGCGCGACGGAAAGACCAAGCGGGCGTTCTACATGACCCCGCGCGATTCCTCGGTGCTCGCCTTCGCCGGCATCTGGACGATGTGGCGCGAGCAGTTGCTGACCTGCAGCGTGCTGACCACTGCCGCGCTGGGCGGGCTGGCCGAGGTGCACGACCGGATGCCGCTGATCCTGCCGCGGGAGCGCTGGTCGCAGTGGCTGGCCGGCGGCGGTGAGGCGCCCGCTCTGCTGCAGCCGATGTCGCCCGCCGAGCTCGAGGCGATCGAGGTCCGCCCGGTCCGTCCGGACGTCGGAAACGTGCGCAACAACGGCCCGCATCTGCTGACCGCTCCGGAGCCGGAGAAGCCCGCAGAGGTGACCCTGTTCTGAGCGACGAAATGCGATCATTCCGGGTGTCCGAATTGCCGCTTCGCTGATAAGCGCGAAGCGTTATACCCCTATATGCAGGGGTTCTTCACTGGAAACTTTGTTGCGAGATAGATAAGACCCTTGTTCTGATCTTCCTCCGTGCGATAGAAACCAGCGCCGGTGTGATGTCGATCCGTACGGTGCGGACCGCCCATCACGGCTTTACCGGTACCCACGGGGGAGGTGGGCTGATGACACGTGCTCGAATGCCGCGTCCACATGAGGTCGCCATTGCCAGGCGCGACCCAAGGTTGCTCAGCGCGATCGAAGACCGTCGCAGTGATGAAGCGTGGCGCACCCGCGGCGCCTGCCGCACGGTCGATCCGGAAACGTTCTTCCCGGCTCCGAACGAGCCGTCCGAGAGTGCGGTCGCACTCTGCGGCAGCTGCGATGTCCAAGGGCCGTGCCTGGCTTGGGCCTTGCAGGTGGGCGACTGCCACGGCGTCTGGGGCGGGACGACACCACGCGAACGGCGGGCGATGCTGGTCGCCTGGCGCGAGCGGGTGCAGCCGGACGGCGAGGAAGTCGACGACGGACCGGACGAAGAAGATCGCCGCCTGCTCACACTTGTGCCGGTGAGCCGCTAGACATAGGAGTTGTGCACAGCTTCTCGATCGACACACCGCGCGGGCCGGCGGGGGTCCGGATCACGGACCCCGCCGGCCCGTCGCTCTGTCAGCTCGTCCTCGGCCACGGCGCGGGCGGTGACGTGGACGCGCCCGATCTGACCGCGGTGCATGACGCCGCCGTGGCCGCGAGCGCCAGGGTCGCGCTGGTGACCCAGCCGTACCGCGTCGCCGGGCGTCGTGCGCCCGCGCCGGCCGGCCACCTGGACGAGGCCTGGACGGCGGTGGTGGCCGAGATCGCCGACGGCGGCCTGCCGTTGATCCTGGGCGGGCGCTCCAGCGGGGCCCGGGTGGCCTGCCGGACGGCGGAGCAGCTGGGCGCGGCCGGGGTGCTGGCCCTCGCCTTCCCCCTGCATCCGCCGGGCAGGCCGGAACGCAGCCGCGCCGATGAGCTGCCGGTCCGCATCCCGACCCTGGTCGTCAACGGCGACCGCGATCCTTTCGGCGTGCCCGAGCCGGGCGGCGTCGTGGAGGTCGCCGTACGCCCCGGCGCCGTCCACGATCTGCGCCGTGATCTGCCCGGCACCGCCGCGATCGTGGTCGCGTGGCTGCGGGCGCACAGGTGGGCCCGCTGAATCCGGAATGCGGGCACCCTCGCCACCGTTACATCACCCGGAAGGCTGTACGTCGGAAGGGGTACCCCAAAGTGCAAGCCGGAACCGGATTCGTCCAGCGCGGCGGCCCGCAGGTGCGCAAGGTGCAGCAGCTGCTGCACGCGCCCGAGTGGCCGGCGGCTGTCACGGGGCCCGTCACATCATCGGTGAGCGTCACATCACCGGCGGTTTTTGAATCTGTTGACGGGGCACTACCCGTATCCTCGGCGGGGCGGTCGAGGGGAGACGTGCGGGTGACGCCAGCAGAGCGGACGGAAAGAAGCGAACGCAGCGAGAAGACCGAGGAGCGCCGGGCGCGCTTCGAGCGGGACGCGCTGCCCTTCGTGGACCAGCTTTACGCGGCCGGCCTGCGCATGACGCGCAACCCGGCCGATGCCGAGGACCTCGTGCAGGAGACCTTCCTCAAGGCGTTCTCCGCGTTCCACCAGTTCGAGGAGGGCACCAACCTCAAGGCCTGGCTGTACCGCATCCTCACGAACACCTATATCAACTCGTACCGGCGCAAGCAGCGGCAGCCCGTGCAGGCTCCCACCGAGGAGATCTCGGACTGGCAGCTCGCCTCGTCCGAGTCGCACACGTCCGCGGGTCTGCGTTCGGCCGAGACCGAGGCGCTGGACCGGCTGCCCGACAGCGACATCAAGGACGCGCTGCAGCAGCTGCCCGAGGAGTTCCGGCTGGCCGTCTACCTCGCCGATGTCGAGGGTTTCTCGTACAAGGAGATCGCCGACATCATGGGCACGCCGATCGGCACGGTCATGTCCCGCCTGCACCGCGGCCGGCGGAACCTGCGCAAGCTGCTCGAGCAGTACGCCGTCGACCGGGGGATCACCCGCACCTCCGGCACGCCCGCCGCACAGGAGGCGTGAGCGACGTGAACGACGAAGCCCAGAAGACCGACTGCAGCGTCGTGATCAGCGAGGTCTACCTGTATCTCGACCTGGAGTGCAGCGATGACCGCCGGGAGCTGATCCAGCGGCACCTCGACGACTGCTCCGACTGCCTGCGTGAGTACGGCATCGAGCACGAGGTGAAGGCGCTCGTCGCCCGCTGCTGCGGCGACGAGACGGCACCCAAGGAGCTGCGCGAGCGGCTCCGGGTGAAGCTCAGCGAGTACGTGGTCGAGGCGGAGAGCCACGAGTTCCTGCCCTGACCCGCGGGGACGTCGGACGTGAAGAAGGGCCGGTGGCGTGAGCTACCGGCCCTTCTCGCTGTCCACGGCTCAGGAGTTGGGACGCTTGCCGTGGTTGGCGGCGTTCTTCTTCCGGGCCTTCTTCTTACGAGACTTCTTGGCCATCTCGATCTCCGTTCGTCCTCGCGGTCAACCCGCCGATGGTAGACGGCCCGGCCCGCACGCCCCGTATGCCCCCGCGGCCGGACCATGATTGGATACCGTCACCGGAGCAGCGCCGCGACGAGGAGGACTACCCCATGGCCGACGAGATCCGAGCCGAAATGGTGGCCAACGTGTGGAAGGTCGTGTCCGCCGCCGGTGCCGAGGTCGAGGAGGGCGACACCCTGGTGATCCTCGAGTCGATGAAGATGGAGATCCCGGTGCTCGCCGAGTCGGACGGGGTCGTGGCCCGGCTCGCGGTCAACGAGGGTGACGTGGTGCAGGAAGGCGACCTGATCGCCGTCATCGAATAGGGCGGCCCGACAGCCAGCGCCGCAGACGACCACCGCGGCGGCGCTGACGGGGCAGCACCGGCGCCGCGTGATCCTCCTCGGCGCGCACCACTTCCGCGGCCCGCAGCCGTACCTCCGCGGCCAGCTCCGGGGTTGCCAGCGCGAGCTGCGCCACCGACCAGGCCAGCGGCTGCCGCGTAGCGGTGATCTCCGTCAGCCGGCGGGTGACCAGCTCAGCGACGTCGGCCCGGGCCGACGGCTCCACCCAGGCGGCCGTGACCAGGGCGAAGAGCGCCGCCTCGGTGATCTGGTCGGTGCCCGTGGTGGCCAGCTCGACCAGCAGGCGGCGGCGCACCGATCCGGCCCACGGCTCGTCCGTGCGCTGGTGCAGCAGCCCCAGGCAGGCCCAGACCTGCGCGCAGCGGGTCCACAGCGCCGGGTCGTGGGCGGCCAGCGCCTGTCCCACCTCGTTGTCCGGGGCCGCCGGCGGGTGGGCGATCAGGGCCAGCAGATCCTCCGGCTCGACCAGGACCAGCCCGAGGGCCGCGTCGTAGGCGGCCGGCGGGTGCGGCCACAGCGGGTGCGCGACCCGGTGCAGGCGTTCCACCGCGGCCTCCGTCGGGCGGCCCGCCACGAACGGCTCCCGGGCCGGGTCCGGCGCTGTGCCGGGCGCGGACGGCACCCGGCTGAGCCAGGGCTGGTCGGCGCAGCAGTCGGCCAGGTCGGCGTGCTCGTGGGTGTCGTCGGGGTGGTCGCGCTGGAAGTCGGCCAGGCGGATCAGGTGGGTCAGGTCGCCGTCGGCGCGGTAGCGCAGCCGGTGCGCGGTGTGCACGGCGCAGTCGAACTCGGGGTCCTTGGCCAGCGCCCGGTCGGCCCAGGCCAGCGCGTCGTCCAGGCGGCCGTGGTCGGCCAGGGTGCCGGCGATGTCGGCGTACACCGAGAGGTCGTCGGGGTCGTACATGACCGCGCGGCGCAGGGCGGCCAGCGACTCGGGGATGCGGTCCGCGCTGCGGTAGGCGTAGCCCAGCCAGATCTCGGCCAGCTTGGACGGCCGCAGCCGGGCGCCGCGCACGGCCCACTCGACCGCCAGGGTGGGCTCGCCGAGCCGGCGGGCCAGGGCCGAGCCGGCGCCGAGCAGCATGGCCTGCTCCGGGTGTGCCTCGACGGCGTGCCGGACCAGCGTCAGATACGGCAGCAGGGACTCGCGGCCGGCCTCGGGGGCCGGGTCGCCGATGGTGGTGCACAGCTGCATGACGATCTGCGCCAGCAGCCCTGGCTCCATCCGGGCACCCAGCGCGGGGTCGCTGACCCAGGGCACGCCCGCCCAGTCGACGCCGGGTGTGTGCCCGCTGGCCGCGACCAGCAGCGGCAGCCCGTCCTCGGGGCGGCCGGCGGCGGCGAGCAGGTGGGCCCGGGCGACCACCGTGCCGACGAAGGCGTGCTGCTCCAGCGGGAAGAGCTCCAGGCCGCCGTCGGCGCGGGCGGCCAGCCGGCTGAGCAGCTCGTGGGTCTCGGGCAGGGTCGGCGCGTGCGCGATGGCGCCGGCCAGGTGATCGGCGGCGTGGTGCATCTCGCCACGCTCGAGGGCCGCGCGGGCCTGCTCGAGGTCGCGATCGGCGGAGCGCCGGGGGTCTTCCATGGCCACGCCTTCCTCGCATGGCACGCCGTGTGCCACCGACGCGAGCCTAGGCGACGATTCTCGACATGTCAGGCCGCAATCCATGCGCATCTGTGCTCGAAACGTTGCGTTTTCCGGCTCAAAAGTGCAAGACTGCGCACCGATCGAGCTGTACCGCGCATGAGGGGGAGGACCAGTGACGCAGCGAGGCCAGGGAATGGCGGCCGACATCGCAGAGCAGCCGGGAGGTTACGCACGGCTGCTGGAGGGAGAGTCCGCGAAAGCCATCGCGGATGCCGCTGCCCGGGTGGCCGAGCGGCGCCCGCGCCACGTGGTCTTCGTCGGCCGCGGGACCTCCGACCACGCCGCGCTCTACGCCGCGTACCTGACCGAGATCCGGCTCGGCCTGCCGGTCGGTCTCGCCTCGCCCAGCGCCATCACCCTCTACGGCGCCCGTCCCGACCTCAAGGACGCGCTGGTCGTGGGGGTCAGCCAGAGCGGCGGCTCGCCCGACCTCACCGAGGTGCTCAGGGTCGCCCGGGACAGCGGCGCGCTGACCCTCGCGGTGACCAACAACCCCGCCTCCACGCTGGCCCAGACCGCCGAGCTCTCGGTGGATGTGGCGGCCGGGCACGAGCGCGCCGTCGCCGCCACCAAGACCTACACGGCGGAGCTGTTCGCGCTGTTGCTGCTGGTCGAGGGCATCCGCAACGGTGACGGCACCCTGCCCGCCGAGGAACGCGCCGCGCTCGAGAAGCTGCCGCAGCTCGCCGAGGACGCGCTGGGCGATCACGGCGCGGACGAGCTGGCGCAGCGCTACCGCTTCGCGTCGCGCCTGGTCACCACCGGCCGGGGGTACGCGTACCCGACCGCCCGCGAGACCGCCCTCAAGCTGATGGAGACGTCGTACCTGCCGGCCCTGGCCTTCTCGGGCGCCGACCTGTTGCACGGGCCGCTGGCGATGACGGATCCCGACGTACCGGTGCTCGCTGTTGTCGGCACCGGGCCCGGCGGCGCCTCCATGGCCGACGTGGTGACCCGCCTGGGTGAGCGACGCGCCGACGTCGTCACCGTCGGGGCCACCGACATCCCCGGCGCCGCCGGCCGGCTCGCCGTCCCGGCGGTCGACGAGCGCTATGCGCCGCTGCTCGACATCCTGCCCCTGCAGCGCCTGGCCCTGGCCCTGGCGCTGGCCCGTGGTGAGGACCCGGACGCGCCGCGCGGCCTGAACAAGGTCACGTCCACGCTCTGATCGTGACGGCCCGCAACATGGGCATGGCAGGCTTGTGCGGTGTCCACGCTGCGCGATCTCGCCGAAGAACACACCGGCCTCGGTCCTGACGACATCGACCACCTGACCCGGCTCGCCGGCGACTGGCAGTTGCTGTCCGACCTCTCCTTCGCTGACCTGCTGCTCTGGGTGCCGCTGCGGGGTGCGGAGGGCCCGCGGGAGTTCCTCTGCGTCGCCCAGGTCCGGCCCAACACATCGTCGACGGCGTACCAGGACGACCAGGTCGGCAAGAAGGTGGGCGGCCCTGAGGTCGCCCACCTCGACATCGCGTTCACCCAGGGCCGGATCTGGCGCGAGGGCGACCCGGTCTGGTACGGCGACACCCCGGCCCGGCACGAGGCGATCCCGGTACGGCTGCGCGGCGCCGACGAGAACATCGAGGTCATCGCGGTGATCGGCCGCGACACCAACCTGTCCACCGCGCGCACCCCGAGCCAGCTGGAGCTCAACTACCTGACCACGGCCGACGACCTGGCCCAGATGGTCGCCGACGGCACGTTCCCGCCACCCGCGCACCCGGGCGAGACCACGTCCGCCCCGCGCGTCGGCGACGGGCTGATCCGCCTCGACGCCGGCGGCAAGGTCACCTACGCCAGCCCGAACGCGCAGTCCGCGTACCGGCGGCTCGGTTTCAACGCCCACCTGGTCGGCGAGGAGTTGTCGGTGCTCTCCAGCCGGCTGGCCGCCGACCCGCTCGAGGGCACCGACGCGGCGGAACGCATCCTCACCTCCTTGCGCGGCGAGGCCCCTCCCCGCAAGGAGGTGGAGGCCCGCGGCGCGACCGTGCTGATCCGGGCCCTGCCGCTGATGCCGGCGGGCGTGCCGATCGGTGCGCTGGTGCTCGCCCGGGACGTCACCGAGGTCCGCCGCCGGGACCGGGCCCTGATGACCAAGGACGCGACGATCCGCGAGATCCACCACCGGGTCAAGAACAACCTGCAGACGGTCGCGGCGCTGCTGCGCCTGCAGGCCCGGCGGGTCAACGCCCCGGAGGCCCGGGTGGCCCTGCAGGAATCCGTACGGCGGGTGGCCTCGATCGCGCTGGTGCACGAGACGCTGTCCATGTCGAGCGACGAGGCGGTCGACTTCGACGGCATCGTGGACCGGGTTGCCACGGCGGCCACCGAGGTCGCAGCCACCGAGATCACGGTCAAGATGCGCCGCGAGGGCACGTTCGGCGTACTGCCGGCGGAGATCGCCACCTCGCTGGTGATGGTCCTCAACGAGCTGCTGATCAACGCGGTGGAGCACGGCTTCCCGGCGCCCGACGAGGACGCCCCGGCGCCCGAGCCGTCGCTGACCCCGCCGGCGCCGACCGGCGAGGTGGTGGTCTCGGCGCACCGGTTCCGCAAGCAACTGCACGTGACCGTGGCGGACAACGGCCAGGGCCTGCCGGACGAGTTCCACGCCGACGCGAGCGGCCGGCTCGGCCTGCAGATCGTCCGCGCGCTGGCGACCGGTGAGCTGCGCGGCAGCATCGAGCTGCGCAACCGGGCCGGCGGCGGCACGGAGGCCGTCCTGGTGGTGCCCCTCGGCAAGCGCTGATTCCTGCGGGCTTTGCCCGGCTGTGTGAAGATCGTTCAATGGGCGTCCGTAGTGAGGTTCTTCGATTTGTCGAGTTGGGCCCCCTGCCGTCCGAAGCGGACGACTCCGAGGCCGGCGACGCGGCCTTCGGCGAGCTGGAGAGTCGTCTGTGTGCCGTGCGGTGGCCGGTGAGCGACGAGGAGGCCCGGTTGCTCGTACGCGGTTTCGGCGACGACGAGTGTTTCGGCCTGGCCTGGCGGCTGTTGCAACTGGTGGAGACCGCGCCGACCCCGGTGCCGTCCGTGGAGCCCGCGGCGGGCGCCAACGAGTGGCTGCGGCTGCTGTGGCACCGCCAGCACGACGCCGCCCAGGACCTCTGACTCACGGTGTCCGCCGCCACACTCCCGGAATCTGGACCGCACTGGCCGTAAAGGGTCTCGCGTGAGAGGCTTACCGGCATGACCGCTGCAGTTGACCGCCGCTTCGTGGCTCGTCGCCACGTCGATTACGGCCGTGTCCGCAGCGCGATGTGTCCGGCTTCCTGACGCCGCCCGATCTCTTTTTTCGGGCGCGCACGACGCGCCGGCCCTCGCCAGACACTGAAGTCGCGAGCCCTCACAGGAGCCGACCGCGTACAGCGCGCCCACCGGCAGAATTACCTGGAGGAACGCCGACATGGCGCTGGACAGCACCCCGGCCACCAAGCCCGCCGCTCGCCCCCGTAAGGCGCGTGGCGAGGGCCAGTGGGCGCTCGGACACCGCGAACCGCTGAACCCGAACGAGCGGATCAAGAAGGACGACAACCCGCTCAACGTCCGGGCCCGGATCGAGCACATCTACGCCCACACCGGCTTCGCGGGCATCGACCCGCAGGACCTTCGGGGGCGTTTCCGCTGGTGGGGGCTCTACACCCAGCGCAAGGCGGGGATCGACGGCGGTCGCACCGCGGTGCTCGAGCCGCACGAGCTCGAGGACGAGTACTTCATGCTCCGCGTCCGCATCGACGGCGGCGCCCTCAACCTCGCCCAGCTGCGCACCATCGCCGACATCTCCACCGAGTTCGCCCGCGGCTCCGCCGACATCACCGACCGGCAGAACATCCAGCTGCACTGGATCCGGGTCGAGGACATGCCGGAGATCTGGCGCCGGCTGGAGGCGGTCGGCCTGGAGACCACCGAGGCCTGCGGCGACTGCCCGCGCGTCGTGCTGGGCAGCCCGGTCGCCGGCGTCTCCACCGAGGAGGTCATCGACCCGACCTCGGCCATCGACACGATCGTCGAGCGGTATCTCGGTGACCCGCGCTACTCCAACCTGCCCCGCAAGTTCAAGACGTCGATCTCGTGGCTGGCCGACACGCCGCACGAGGTGAACGACATCGCGCTGCTCGGCGTGGTGCACCCGCAGCACGGACCGGGCTTCGACGTCTGGGTCGGCGGCGGCCTCTCCACCAACCCGCGGCTCGCCGAGCGGCTGGGCGTGTGGGTGCCGCTGGACGAGATCCCGGACGTCTGGGAGGGCGTGGTCGGGATCTTCCGCGACTACGGCTACCGGCGCCTGCGCAACCGGGCCCGGCTGAAGTTCCTGCTGGCCGACTGGGGCGTGGCGAAGTTCCGCGAGGTCCTGGAGAAGGAATACCTGGGCCGGGCCCTGATCGACGGGCCGCCGCCGGTGCTGCCGGACAAGCCGGTCGACCACATCGGCGTGCACAAGCAGCGCGACGGCCGGAACTACGTGGGTGCGGCGCCGGTCGTCGGCCGTTCCTCCGGCGTGCAGCTCAGCAAGCTGGCCGACCTGGTGGCGGCCCACGGCTCCGACCGGGTGCGGCTCACCCCGTACCAGAAGCTTTTGGTCCTGGACATCGCCGACGACCAGGTCGAACCGCTGGTCGCGGGCCTGCGCGGGATCGGGCTGGAGGCCCGGCCGTCGGCCTGGCGCCGCGGCACCATGGCCTGCACCGGCATCGAGTACTGCAAGCTCGCGATCGTCGAGACCAAGGCCCGCGGCGAGGAGCTCGTCGCCCGGCTGGAGGAGCGGCTGCGCGACTTCGACGCCGACATCTCGATCCACATCAACGGCTGCCCCAACGCCTGCGCCCGCACCCAGGTGGCCGACATCGGCCTCAAGGGCATGCTCGTCATGAACGAGCACGGCGAGCAGGTCGAGGGCTTCCAGATCCACCTCGGCGGCGGCCTCGGCATGGCGCAGGGCCAGACCGCCGGCTTCGGCCGCAAGGTGCGGGGCCTGAAGGCCACCGCGGAGGAGCTCCCCGGGTACGTGGAGCGCCTCGCCCGCAACTACCTGGCCGGCCGCGGCGACGGCGAGACCTTCGCCGACTGGGTCATCCGGGCGGAAGAGGAGCTCGTGAAATGAGCGATGCCAGATCAGCCCCCCTCTACTGCCCCTACTGCGGTGAAGAGGACCTGCGCCCCAACGAGGCTTCGCACGGTGCCTGGGAGTGCCACTCCTGCGCCCGTGTTTTCACGGTCAAGTTCAACGGACTGCTCGCCAAGGGAGTGAACCGATGACTGTGGTGACCGCCGCCGGCCTGGGACTGGTGTCCCTCGGGGCCCCCGCCGCCCCGGCCGATCCGACCCGCCGCAACGCTCTCGAGTTGAAGGCACTGGCCGACGCGGCCGGCGTCGCGCTCGAGGGTGCCCCCGCCGAGGAGATCGCCCGCTGGGCGACCAGCACCTTCGGCGACCGCTTCTGCGTGACCAGCTCGATGGCCGACGCGGTCGTCGCCCACCTGTTCTCCCGGGTCTCGCCCGGCGTGGACGTGGTGTTCCTCGACACCGGCCTGCACTTCCCCGAGACCCTCAAGATCCGCGACACGGTCGCCCGCACGATGGACGTGAACGTGCGCTCGATCCGCCCGCGGATGACCGTCGGCCAGCAGGACGGCGAGTTCGGGCCCCGGCTCTTCGCCCGCAGCCCCGACGAGTGCTGCTTCCTGCGCAAGGTCGAGCCGCTCGAACGCGCCCTGAGCGACTACGACTCCTGGGCCACCGGCCTGCGCCGCGACGAGTCCCCGACCCGGGCGAACACCCCGGTCGTGGCCTTCGACGCCAAGAAGGGCAAGGTCAAGGTCAACCCGATCGCGGCCTGGACCCAGGCCGACGTGGACCGCTACATCGCCCGCTGGAACGTGCCGGTCAACGAACTCTTCAAGAAGGGGTACGGCTCGATCGGCTGCTGGCCGTGCACCCGGCGCACCAAGGCCGGCGAGGACCCCCGCGCGGGCCGCTGGGCGATGTTCGAGAAGACCGAATGCGGCCTGCACGTCTAGCCGTCACGCTGACCGCCCACGGCAGCCGTGACCCACGCGCGGCCCGGGCGACCGAGGCGCTGACTCGGGCTGTCGCGGCCCGGCACCCGGAGTGGGAGGTGCGAGCCTCCTACCTCGACCATGCCGGCCCGCGCCCACGGGAGGTGCTGGCCTCGTACGCCGAGGCCGGCCACCGGCGGGCGGTGCTGGTCCCGTTGCTGCTGACCTCGGCGTACCACGGCCGGGTCGACGTGCCGGGCGAGATCACCGCGGCCCGGGCCGAGCATCCGGCGCTGGAGGTCTCGCAGGCCGAGGTGCTGGGGCCGGTCGGCGGCCGCGTGCCCGGGCTGCTGCTGGACGGTCTGGTGACGCGGCTGGGTCCGGTTGCGGCAGATGCGCTGGTGCTGGCAGCGGCGGGGACCCGCAACGCTGCGGCGCGGACGACGGTGGAGCAGGCTGCGGCGGCTCTGAGCGCCCGTGTGGGGGTGCCGTGCCGGGTGGCGTATGCCTCGGCCGCCCCGCCGCTGTCGGGTGACGTTGTTCGTGATCTCCGGGGTGCGGGGTATGAGCGGGTTGCTCTGGTTTCTTACTTCCTTGCGCCTGGGCTGTTGTGGGATTCGACGGTGGCTTCGGCGCGGGAGGCCGGAGTTGGTGCGGTGGGCCAGCCGTTGACGGATGTTCCGGCTGTTGCTGAGTTGGTTGGTGGGCGGGTGCTGGAGGTTGGGGCTCGTGCTCTCGCTGGTGTTGGTGCGCTCGCTGCTTGAGGGACGGCGGCCGTGGGGTTGTTGCCCGGCCGGCGGGGTCGCGCCCGCGGCTGCCACGCGGCTGTAGGGCTGCGGTTGTTGCTGATGCTCTTGCGGCTGCCGACGATGCTCAAGCCGATCGGCACCAAGGCTGAGCCGCGCCGCCTGCCCGCCCACGACGCACCGCTGCCGGCCGGGGCGGTGCGCTCGCTGGTCCACCTGCAACCCGTCGGTGCCCAGCAGGTCAGTCCCGTCCCGGCGTAACAGCTCGACCACGGTGGATCATCGCGCTCGGCCTACGGATCGGGTGTTGCCGCTCCGCCGCCCGGCACGGTCGGTCACCTGAGTGACACGGTCACCGGGCGTCACGCTTGGGAGTGACCACATTGAGTGATCGTCCGGCTGCGGGGGTGTCCACTGCGGAGGGTGGGCGGGCATCGACGAATAGTGGCTTCGATAACGGTAATTTCGAGATCATTTCGCGAGCGGCCGTGATCGCATTCATGCCGTGCGTCACCATTGCGTGGCGTAATCGTATCGAAACAGCCGATGATCGGAGTCGGTCAGCGGTAGGGTCCCGGACAGCACGACGCCCCGGAGCCGATGTGGCCCGGGGCGTGAATGCTGTGAGGGGATTGTTCAGGCGGTAGGGGCACCGACCCGGAGGCCGCCGCGACGCTTGACTGCGCGCCGCTCGTCCTCGCTCATACCGCCCCATACGCCGGCGTCCTGTCCGGACTCGAGCGCCCAGGCGAGGCACGACTCGGTCACGGTACACCGCCGGCAGACGGCCTTGGCCTGCTCGACCTGCAGGAGTGCGGGGCCAGACGTCCCGATCGGGAAGAACAGCTCCGGGTCCTCGTCGCGGCAGATCGCATGGTGACGCCAGTCCATGGCGGCAACACTCCTTGTTTCTGGATTGGGTAGAGAATGGTGCTACTTACTTTTATCTGCATCCGCGCCGGGACCGACGGACAGCGTTCGTCAGATCACCGGTGCGTGAGCAAGCTTTGTGCGCGATGCCGTTCCGTGCCTTCTGGATTAAGGAACGTGCACGACCGGCATCGGGTTACTTCTTATCGCTTGTGAATGCTTTCACGAACTCCCGCGATGTCAAGGGTAGCGCTCGGAAATTCTCCCAGCGGGTGAGCTAGCTCACGACCCCTTTGTCCGGTTCTGGGGGTTCTTCCAGGACCGGCGGACGACCGCCCCTATCAATGTAGTACGGTACGCGCCGCGTTGCCGACCTTTTGCCCGTCTTTCTGTAACAGATCGTGATGAGGTTCCGATCGACGTACCCGATCCTCAGCAGATCACACGCAGCGCTTCGGGGACGGACAGGAAGTGCACCTTCTGGCGTTCGCCCAGGTAGTCCCCGTCGAGCTGGAAGGGCTGCGGGCGGCTGGCGATCACGGTGAAGTCGGCTTGGTCGTGCAGGCGCAGCACGTGCTTGCCGTGCGGATCCGCGTTGCGGGAGACCATCTGTGTCACTGTGCGTGTTGTGCTGGCGATGTATAGGTTACGAACGGCCAGCAGGTCAAGTCCCCGGTCGAACGAGGCCTCGGGGTTCGGGTTGATGGCACGGTCGCCGACGTAGGTCCACGGGGCCGTGTTCTGGATGATGACGGTGCCCAGACCGTTCTCCGGCTCCTCGCCCGGTCGCTCGATCGAGAGCGGCGGCGACTTACGGTCCTCGCCCGAGAAGATCTGCCCGATCATCGACCGGACATACAGCGAAGGAGTGGACGTGCGGCCCCGCAGCCGCGCCTGCTCGACCCGGCGCACCACGGCCGCGTCCAACCCGAGCCCGGCCGTGAAAGTGAAGTAGCGGTCGTCGGCCCGGCCGAGCCCGATCACCCGGTGCCGGCCCGAGCGCAGCCCGTCCAGGATCACGCTGGTGCCGTCGACCCAGTCGCGCGGCAACCCCAGCGCGCGGGCGAAGACGTTGGTGGAGCCACCCGGGACGACGGCGAGCGCCGGCAGCCGGAAGGCCGGTGCGGTGCCCCGGGCCGCGAGCCCGGGATCGGCGGTCATCAGCCCGTTCACGGCCTCGTTCACCGTGCCGTCCCCGCCGAGCGTCACCACCACATCGACGCCGCTCTCGGCTGCCGCCCGCGCCAGACCCGCGGCGTGACCGCGTTTCATGGTGTATTCGACGGTCAGGTCGACCTCGCTGCGCAGGGCCCGGACCAGGACGTCGCGGCTGCGCTCATTCGTCGTGGTGGCTTTGGGATTAACCACCAGTAACGCTCGCATGGGCGGCACTGTACCTCTCAGGAAGGCTCTGAGCTGGCCGGTATCGTACAGCGGTGACTCCCCGAGAACTCGATTCCCCGGCGACGCTGGTCTGGGCGGTACGCCTGCTCCTCGCGGAGGCAGTCGCGCTCGTGGTGCTGACCGCGTACCTGCTGGTGCTGGACTTCACCGCCGAGGCCGGCAGCATCGCGGTCGCCGTCGCACTCACCGGTTTTGCGGCCGTCGCGGCCGTCGCTGTGGTCTTCGTCGCACGCGCGCTGGCGCGGCGCTCGACGCACGCCCGCGGCCCGGCAATCGTCGTGCAGCTCTTCGTGATCGCCTCCGGCGGCTTCCTGCTCCAGACCGGTACGGCGTGGATCGGCGCACTGCTGATGGTGCTCGGCGCCGGAGTCGGACTGCTCTGTGTGCTGCCGCCGACCACGCGCGCTCTCGGACTCGACTGAAGCCCCCTTCCCACCCGCGCCCGACGGCCTACTCTGAGTGGGCGGATCACAAGGGGGTGAGGGCAGTGGCCGGACCGACGGTGCGCCCGCCGGCGTACCAGCTCCTGGCGGACGAACTGCGCGACGAGATCACGTCGGGTCGTTTGCAGCCCGGCGAGCGGCTGCCACCGGAGCCTGAGCTGTGCGTCCGTTCGGGCGTGAGCCGCAGCACCGTCCGCGAGGCGTTACGTCTGCTGGCCAGCCAGCATCTGATCGTCACCACCCGGGGTGTCACGGGCGGCAGCTTCGTCGCGCACCCCGACGCCGAGCAGCTCTCCGAGGCGCTCTCCACCGGGCTCACGTTGCTGAGCAACTCCGCCGAGGTGGGCATGGCCGATCTGCTGGAGCTGCGCCGCGCCCTGGAGGTGCCGGCCGCCGGACTCGCCGCGCAACGCCGTACGGATGCGAACCTGATCGAGATGCGCGGCGCGATGTTCGATCCCGACCTGGACGAGCTCGAGACCATGCTGGCCGCGCATGCGGCCTTCCACGCGGCGGTCGCCTCGGCGACCGGCAATCCGCTCTTCGAGCTGGTCACCCGCCCGCTCTACCACGTCACCTACGGCGAGGAGATCGTCGAGAACCTGCCCGGCGACTACTGGGCGCGCATCGACGCCGACCACCGTGAACTGCTGATGTGTGTGAAGGCCGGCGACGCCGCGGCCGCCATGGAGGTCGGCCGGCGGCACCTGGACTACATCATGGTGGCGACCGCGCGCTGACCTTCTCCAGGCGCGGGTCAGATCTCGGTGCGGCGGGTCAGCAGCCGGATCGTGGCGTGCCGGCCGGTCGCCTCGGCGGACGCCGACGTGGTGAGCGCGGTCAGCACCTTCCACGCGAAAGAGGACTCCGACGGCAGCCGGGCGCCGCGCACTGTCGACACCGTCACCTCGACCGTGAGCGCGTCGTCGGTGACCGCAAAGCGGCACTCGAGCTCGGCGCCGCGGGTGGCGATGGCCAGCAGCATGGCGCAGGCCTCGTCGACCGCGATGCGCAGGTCCTCGATCTCGTCGAGCGCGAAGTGCAGGCGGGCAGCGAGGCCGGCCGTGGCTGTACGGAGCACGCCGAGGTACCCGCCGTCGGCGGGCACGGTCAGCAGCACGACGTCGTCACCGAACGCCGGCTCCGGATGCGTTGTCTGCAGCTGAGTCACCGACCCCATCCTCCCAATGGACGGAACTCTAGCCCCTGACGGGGGAGGCGCGCTCAGCGAGTTGGGTCAGGGCGGCACCGGAGAGCCGGTACGGCAGCCAGTCGGCCACGACCTCGGCCCCGATCGCGGCGTAGAACTCCGCGGCCGGATTCCAGTCCAGCATCACCCACTCGAGGCGCTTGTAGCCCCGTTCCACACAGACCTGGGCCAGCGTGGCGAGCAGCGCGGCCCCCGCGCCGGTGCCCCGGGCATGCGGGCGGACGTACAGGTCCTCCAGGTGGACGCCGTGCGTTCCCTCCCACGTGGAGAAATTCAGGAACCAGAGCGTGAAACCGTACGGGGCGTCGTCGGCGTCGACCGCGACGTGGCCGAACACCGCCGGGTGCTCACCGAACAGTGCCGTGCGCAACTGCTCCTCGGTGAGGTGGCAGGAGTCCGCGGCGCGCTCGAACTCGGCGAGCTCGTGCACCATCGCGACAACGGCCGGCACGTCGTCATGACGTACCGGCCGGATCGTTGCGGGGCTCACGCCTGCTTGGTCTCCCAGAAGATCTTGGAGATCTCCTCGATCTTGGCCAGCAGCTGCTCGCCGACCGCGGGATCCATCGAGCCCTTGGCGCCGGACGCGCCGGCGAGCTTGGTGGCCTCGTTGAACAGCTGGTTCAGGTTCGGGTACTTCTCGAAGTGCGGCGCCTTGAAGTAGTCGGTCCAGAGCACCCACAGGTGGTGCTTGACCAGTTCGGCGCGCTGCTCCTTGATGAGGATGGCGCGGGTGCGGAACTCGGGGTCGGTGTTCGCCTGGTACTTCTCAGCGATGGCCTTCACCGACTCCGCCTCGATGCGTGCCTGCGCCGGGTCGTACACCCCGCAGGGCAGGTCGCAGTGCGCGCTGACCACAGTGCGCGGCGTGAAAATACGCGGAAGTCGCATCAGGACCCCTCCATACGTTTGCGATGATCCGAGTCGACACTACCCCTTACCGGAACACCGAACCTCGACCCCGGGATTGATGCCATGACTTGGCAATTGCCGCTCTTCGCCGTACTGGTGCGAGGGCCGTCCATGGCACCCACCCTGCACGGCGGAGATGCCCTGCTCGTGCGGCGTGTCCGGCGGGTCCGGCCGCAGTCGGTCGTGGTGGCCCGCTTCCGGGCCCGGCCGGAACTGCTGGTCGTCAAACGGGCGATCCGCCCGCACGAAGGTGGCTGGTGGGTCGAGGGTGACAACGAGTTCGTCACCGACGACTCCCGCACCCACGGGGTGGCGGATGTCATCGGACAAGTGGTGTTTCGCTACTGGCCGCGTCCGGGTCGGCTAAGTTAACCTGCGTTAACCGCAGCACACCTGAATCTTGCGGTTGCTTGTCCCGGGTGACCCCCGCATCGCACGTCGGACCGCGCAGACTCGCGCGAGTCCGGCTGGCACACCGACGTTCCGATGCGTGTCTTGGAGTCCCTGTGTCCTTTTTCAGTTTTGAGCTCGACCCTGCCCTGGCCGCCGACCCCGTCTTCGACCTGCACAAGCGGGGCAAGATGGCGATCACCTGCACCGTCCCGCTGTCCAGCCGCGACGATCTGTCCCGGGCCTACACCCCGGGCGTGGCCCGGGTCTGCGAGGCGATCGCGGCCGACCCTGAGCTGGCCGCCGACTACACCTGGACGGCCAACACGGTGGCCGTCGTCACCGACGGCTCCGCCGTGCTGGGGCTGGGCAACATCGGCCCGAAGGCCGCCATGCCGGTCATGGAGGGCAAAGCCGTGCTGTTCAAGCAGTTCGGCGGCGTCGACGCCATCCCGATCTGCCTCGACACCCAGGACATCGAGGGGATCATCGCCGTGGTCAAGGCGCTCGGCCCCTCGTTCGGCGGGATCAACCTCGAGGACATCAGCGCCCCGCGCTGCTTCGAGATCGAACGCCGTCTCGACGAGGCGCTGGACATCCCGGTCTTCCACGACGACCAGCACGGCACCGCGATCGTCGTGCTCGCCGCGCTGCGCAACGCGGTCGCCCTGCTCGGCCGGCGCTTCGCCGACCTGCGGGTGGTGATCAGCGGCGCGGGCGCGGCCGGGGTCGCCATCACGAACACCCTGATCGCGGCCGGCATCCAGGGCGCGAACGTCATCGTCTGCGACTCCCAGGGCATCATCCACGCGGACCGCCCGGGCCTGACCGGGACGAAGGCGGCGCTGGCGCAGGGCACGAACTACTCCGGGCGTACCGGTGGCATCAAGGAGGCGCTGATCGGCGCCGACGTGCTGATCGGCGTCTCCGGCGGCCAGATCGAGGAGAACGCGCTGGCCGGCATGGCGCCGGGCGGCATCATCTTCGCCCTGGCCAACCCCACGCCGGAGGTCCCGCCGGCGCTGGCCCACAAGTACGCGGCGATCGTCGCGACCGGCCGCAGCGACTTCCCCAACCAGATCAACAACGTGCTGGCCTTCCCCGGGATCTTCCGGGGTGCGCTGGACGCCCGGGCCACCCGGATCACCGAGCGGATGAAGGTGGCGGCGGCCGAGGCGATCGCGGAGGTGGTGGCGGACGAGCTGCGGGCGGACGCGATCGTGCCGTCGGCGCTGGATCCGCGGGTTGCTCCGGCGGTGGCCGAGGCGGTCGCCCGGGCGGCTGAGCAGGACGGGGTGGCGCGGTTCGTCGCGCGGCCGGCCGCGCCGGTGGCACTGGTCTGAGCTTCATGGTCCGCGGGGCGAGGCGTTCATCCGCCCCGCTCCGCGGATCCTTGACCGCGGGCCCGGGGCAGCAGGCTGATCGCGCTGATCCCCGGCAGGCCCGGATCTCGCATGCCCGGCATCCGCATGGCCGCGCCCGGCTTTGCCGGGCGTTCGCTCAGTCGTGCCTGGCGTTCGCTTGGCCGTGCCCGGCTTTGCCAGGCGTTCGCTCAGTCGTGCCCGGCGTTCGGTGGGCCGCGCCCGGCTTTGCCCGGCTGCGTCAGGCCCGCGACAGGATCGGCGGGTCCGGCCTAAGCTGCGGAGTATGCGAGCCGCCTATGCCAGTGCGACGAAGCCCGACGAGCCGCTGGCCGGACTGACCGTCGGTGACCAGCCCGAGCCGTCCCCGCCGGACGGCTGGGTGACCGTCGATGTGCGGGCCAGCTCGCTCAACCATCACGAGATCTGGTCGCTGCGGGGCGTCGGCCTGCCCGCCGACCGGCTGCCGATGATCCTCGGATGTGACGCGTCCGGTGTGGACACCGACGGCAACGAGGTCGTCGTCTACCCGGTGATCAAAGATCCGGGGGACCCGCGGGGCTTCTCGTTGTTGTCCGAGCGCTGGCCGGGCACGCTGGCCGAGCGGGTCGCCGTACCGGCGGAGAACCTGGTGCCCAAGCCCGCCGGCATCTCGTTCCTGGATGCGGCCTGCCTGCCCACGGCGTGGCTGACCGCGTACCACATGCTCACCGCGCGCGGCCGCGTCGCCGACGCCGGATCGGTCCTGGTGCAGGGCGCGGGCGGCGGGGTGGCCACTGCCGCGGTCGCGCTCGCGACCGCGCTCGGCAAACGGGTGTACGCGACCAGCCGCGACGCCGCCAAGCGGGAGCGGATCACCGAAATGGGCGCCACCGCGGTCGAGCCGGGCGCCCGCCTGCCCGAACGCGTGGACGTGGTGATCGAGTCGGTGGGCGCGCCGACCTTCGAGCACTCGCTGAAGTGCTCGGCCCCCGGTGCCCGGATCGTGGTCTGTGGCGCGACCGGCGGCCCGTTCCCCAAGGTCGACCTACGCCGGGTCTTCATGATGCAGCTGGAGATTCTCGGCAGCACGATGGGTACGGCCGAGGAGCTGGCCGCCCTGCTGGACCTCTGCGTCGAACGCGACATCCGCCCGGTGATCGACTCGACCTACGGTTTCTCCGCGGTGAGCGACGCCTTCGCCCGGCTCAACTCGGGGGAGATCTTCGGCAAGGTGGCCGTCGACCACCTGCACTAGAGGTCGCTGTCGAGGTTGTCACGCTGTTCGAGCCGCCGTCCGGCGCCGGCATCGCCGTAGAGGCTCCATCGCCAGAAGTCGGTGGTGGCGTCGGACACCAGGTCGAACTGCGCGCCGCTGGTGACGACGTGGCCGGCGTCGGGCAGGGTGAGCAGGGCTTTGGGCCACGGCACGGCTTCGAAGGCGGCGAGCCCGTCGGCGTACCGTACGGTCCGGTCCTGCCGGCCGTGCACGAAGAGCACGGGGATCGGCGGGCCGGTGAAGGCCGCGGGCAGCACCTGCCGCCCGGCCAGGACCACCGCGGCGGTGAGCCGGTCGTCCCGGGCGCCGGTGAGCATCCCCAGCGTGGTGATGCCGCCGCCGGAGTGTCCGGCGGCGGCGACGTGGTCCGGGTCGAGGCGCCCGCGCAGCGGATCGCCGGCTTTGCCGCCGAGCGCGAGGACCCGGGTGAGCACGTACGAGGCGTCGGCCGGCTGGTTGAGCAGGTCGATGACGTCGAAGTCGGACACGCCGGCGGAGGTGTGCGGGTAGGCGGGCGCGGCGACGACAAAACCGGCCCGGGCCCAGCGGGCGAGGATGTCGGCGTAGTCGCCCGGGCGGGCGGTGAGGCCGTGGCTGAAGACGATGACCGGGAACGGGCCGTCGCCGGCGGCCGGATACCAGACCGTGGTGGGCAGCGGGCGGTCCTTACCGCGGCTGAGCTTCAGCTTGCGGGTCTCGACCGGGAACGTGCGGCTCGGTGCCCGGCCGAGGGTGGGGGCGGGGCTGCTCTCCAGGCTGGGTCCGACGCTCGCGGCGGGGGACGGTGGCGCTTGGCGGGCCGGCCCGGCGGAGCATGAGGTGAGTGCGCCGGTCGCGCAGACGGCAGCGAGCAGAAGCGCGACGGTACGGCGTCCCATCCGCCAAGTGTGCCCGGCTCTCCCGGCGGCGGGCGTCGGCGCGGGCAGTCCCGGACACACCCACGAACGGGTGATATCTCGACGGACGGGACGAACGCCCTGCTAGGAGGCCGGGAGGCACTGTCGCGGGGGTGCTCGGCTTCGCTATGGTCGTGCGCATGCCTGACAACACCGTCGACCCGAGCGGCAACACCGAGGCGTTCCGCGCCTTCACGCAGAGCACGCCGCAGGAGCCGCCAGCCGCCTCCAAGACCCCGCTGATCATCGGCGCCGTCGCGGTCGCGATCGTTCTGATCGCCGTGATCGCCTGGCTGGCCCTGGGCTGACCAGGACCGCGCCGACCTACCCGGGCTGAGCGCGGGCCGGGACGCGAGCGGGTCACCGCCCGCCGCACCCGGCCCGCCCGGCCTCCAATGACCACCACCCACCGCGCCGGGCCGCCAACGCGACCACTCGCCGCGCCCGGCCTGCAACGCGACCGCCGCCGGCAGCGACCGCCGCCGGCAGCACCGGCCCGCACGGGCTCAGTCGTCCCGGTCAGCGCCGGGCTCAGCTCTGCAGCTCGGCCGTGACCTGCTGGGCTATCTCCAGCTCCTCGTCCGTCGGGACCACGCAGACCCGCACCCGCGCCCCTTCCGGCGAGATGATGCGCTCGCCGCGCTCGTTGCGGGACGGGTCGATCGTGATGCCCAGCTCCGTCAGCCCGGCCAGCGAGGCGGCGCGGACCTGCGGGGAATTCTCGCCGACGCCCGCGGTGAACGTGATCGCGTCCGCGCCGCCCAGGACCGCCAGGTACGCGCCCACGTACTCCTTGATCCGCCGGCAGTAGACGTCGAAGGCCAGCGTCGCCGCCGGGTCGCCCGCCGCCCGGCGTTCCTGCACCGCCCGCATGTCGTTCTCGCCCGCGAGGCCCTGGAGGCCGGCGAAGCGGGTCAGGGAGCGTTCGATCTCCTCGATCGGGAGCCCGGCGACCCGGTGCAGGTGGAAGATCACCGTCGGGTCGACGTCGCCGCTGCGGGTGCCCATCACGAGCCCGGACTGCGGGGACATGCCCATCGACGTCGCCACGCTGCGGCCGCCGGAGACCGCGCAGGCGCTCGCGCCGTTGCCCAGGTGCAGGGTGATCACCCGGGCCCGGTCCGCGGGCAGATCGAGCAGCTCAGCGGTCTTGCGGGCCACGTACGCGTGCGAAGTGCCGTGGAAGCCGTAGCGGCGGATCTGCCAGCGCTCCGCCAGGGACGCGTCGATCGCGTAGGCCACGCCGTCCGGGGGGATCGTCTGGTGGAACGCCGTGTCGAAGACGGCGACCTGCGGGACGTCGGGCAGCAGCTTGCGGGCCACCGCGATGCCGCTGAGCGCCGCCGGGTTGTGCAGCGGCGCGAGTGGAACCAGCCCCTCGATGACGGCGAAGAGCTCGTCGTCGATGACCGTGGCCCGGCCGAACTCGCTGCCGCCGTGCACCACCCGGTGCCCGACCGCGCCGAGGCCTTCGACGTCGACCGCGGCCATCACCTGCTGCAGGGCGGCCTCGTGGTTGCCGGCTTCACCGCCGGACTCGCCGATGCGTTCGATCAGGCCCTTGGCCAGGGTCTCGGTGCCGTCGAAGAGGCGGTACTTGACCGAGGACGAGCCCGAGTTGAGCACGAGGATCTTCATGAGCGGGCCTGGATCGCGGTGATCGCCACCGTGTTGACGATGTCCTTGACCGTCGCGCCGCGGGACAGGTCGTTGACCGGGCGGCGCAGGCCCTGCATCACCGGGCCGACCGCCACCGCGTTGGCCGAGCGCTGCACGGCCTTGTAGGTGTTGTTGCCCGAGCTGAGGTCGGGGAAGACGAAGACGGTCGCCTTGCCGGCCACCACGCTCTCGGGCAGCTTGGTCGCCGCCACCCCCGGGTCGATCGCCGCGTCGTACTGGATGGGTCCCTCCACGGGCAGGTCGGGGCGGCGCTCGCGGACCAGCTTGGTCGCGGCGGCCACCTTTTCCACGTCGGCGCCCGCGCCCGAGCTGCCGGTCGAGTAGGACAGCATGGCGACCCGCGGCTCGATGCCGAACGCCGCCGCTGTCTGCGCCGACGACAGCGCGATGTCGGCGAGCTGGGCCGCGTCGGGATCCGGGTTGACCGCGCAGTCGCCGTAGACCAGCACGCGATCGGCGAGCAGCATGAAGAAGACGCTGGAGGCGACGGACACCTCGGGCACCGTCTTGATGATTTCGAAGGCGGGCCGGATGGTGGCGGCGGTGGTGTGGTTGGCCCCGGACACCATGCCGTCGGCCCGCCCGGTGGCGACCATCATCGTGCCGAAGTAGTTGACGTCGCGGACCACGTCGTACGCCAGGTCCAGGGTCACGGCCCGGTGTTTGCGCAGCTCCGCGTACTGCTTGGCGAAGTCGTCGCGCCACTCGCTGCTGGCCGGGTCGATCAGCCGGGCGGCGCCGATCTCGACGCCCAGCTCGCGGGCCCGGCGGGCGATCTCGGCCGGGTCGCCGAGCAGGGTCAGGTCGGCGACGCCGCGGCGCAGCAGCGTCTCGGTGGCCCGCAGGATCCGTTCGTCGGTGCCCTCCGGCAGCACCAGGTGCCGGCGGTCGGCCCGGGCCCGCTCGATCAGGTCGTTCTCGAACATCAGCGGCGTCACCCGGCTGGACCGGGTCACGTCGAGCAGCCGGGTCAGCTCGGCGGTGTCCACGTGCTTCTCGAAGGCGCCCAGGGCCGCCTCGACCTTGCGCGGGGTGGCCGGGCTGAGTTTGGCCTCGATCCGGCCGGCCGCGCTGATCGTGTGGTAGCTGTCGGACTGCACCACGAGCATGGCCAGCCCGGTGTTGAGCCGCTCGATGACCCGCACGGCGCGCGGATCGGGGAACTCGCCGATGGTCAGCACCAGACCGGCGAGCGTCACGTTGCCGGCGGCGTGCGCGGCGCTCGCGGCGACGAGCAGATCGGCCCGGTCGCCCGGGGTGATGATCAGCGCCCCGTCGGTGAGGTGGTCGAGCACGGCCGGCACGTGCGCCGCGCCGACCACGTAGTCGAGCACGTCCCGGTCGAGGGCGGCCTCACCGCCGGTCACCACGGTGGCGTCGAGGGCGGCGGCGACCTCCGCGACGGTGGGCGCGGCGATCATCGGGATCTCCGGGATGGCCCAGACCGGCACCGGCAGTCCGGCGGGTGGCGTCACCCCCTCGGGCACCCGGTTGGCGATCACGGCCAGCACGGTCGCGTTCAGATCCACAAGCGAGTGGTACGCCGAGCCGACCGCGGCCTGCAGATCGGAACGCCGGCCCTGCCCACCCACGACGGGCAGGACCACGCTGCCGAACTCGTTGGCCAGCCGCGCGTTGAAGGCCAGCTCGCGGGGCAGCTCGTCGTGCCCCTCCTCCTGGCCGTCGGAGAAGTCGCTGCCGATCACCACGACGGAGGCGCACTGCCGCTCGACCTCGCGGTAGCGCTCGACGATCCGGGAGATCAGCTCCTCGCGCTTGCCGTCGGCGACCAGGGCGGCAGCCTCGGCCACCGTGACCCCGAAGGAGTCCGCGTACGGAGCGACGGCCGGGTAGCGGGTGGTGAGCAGGGTCAGCAGCGGATCCTCACCGTGGCCCGGGACGACCGGCCGGAAGACGCCGATCCGGGCGACCCGCCGGGACAGCAACTCGACCAGCCCCAGGGCGACTGTGCCCTTACCGACGGCGGGGCCCACCCCGGCCACGTACACGCTGCTCGCCACGCCTTCAACCTACCGGCCGGGCAGCGATCGCGCCCGGGGTCGACCGACCCTGTGGACAAGGGCCGTCCGGCCCGCGGACCGCCGGTCCGCCGAGAGCGAACGGCGGGAAAACGGGGCGACGCCCGCGGGGACATCTCGGTAGGTTCACCGTGATCAATCGCTGCGGGGGTGTAGTTGATGGCCGGCCAGGACATGGGCGCCGAGGTCGACCGGTCGGTGTGGAGCGAGTTCACCGCGGGGATGGGCGGCCGCTGGGCTCAGCGCCGGGCCATGCTGCGGATCCTGCCCGGAGGCGGCCCGGCCGTCGTCACGAGCGCGGTCCTGCTGCAGATCGTCGCCGGTCTGCTGCCTGTCGGCTTCGTGCTGGCCACCGCCTGGGTCATCGCCGGGGTGCCCGCCGCGGTCGACGGTGGCGTGGACTCGCCGGCGTGGCTCGACCTGCGCGATCACCTGATCATGGCCGCCGCGCTCTTCTTCGCCATCCAGCTGTCGCTGCCGGTGCAGGCGTTCCTCGGCGAGCTGATGCGCCGGCGCATCGACGACCGGGTCCGCGACCAGCTGATGGCCGACTCCTTCACCGGGTCCGGCATCGCCGTGCTGGAGGACCCCGAGGTGCTGGACCAGGCCGCCGACGGCATCTCCCTGCTGCGGTTCGCCGACTGGACGCCGGGTGCGGCCTGCGCCGGCTTCATCGCCCTGCTCTCGCGCTATCTGCAGACCGTCGCCGCCGTGCTCGTCGTCGGCGTGGTGTGGCAGTGGTGGGCGGCGGTCGCGGTGCTGGCCGCCGGCTTGATCATCCGGTTCGGCTACCGCGTGGGCCTGTCCGTCTTCGGGCGCATCTACATGTCGCACCAGCGGACCCGGCGGCGGCGTTTCTACTTCCGGGACCTGTTGTTCACCGCGGTCGCAGCCAAGGAGATCCGGGTCTTCGGCCTGCTCGACTGGGTCGGCGACCGCTACGCGGACGCCTTCATGGCCAGCTCGGTCCCGGTCTGGCAGCAACGCCGCCGGATCTTCTACGGACCGTACGTGCTCTACACGCTCGTGGCGTTCGTCCTGCTCGGCGGGACGCTGGCGCTGGCGGCCCGGGACGCGGCGGCCGGCGTGCTGGGCATCGGCGCGTTCCTGATCGTGATGCAGGCGGCGCTCTCGTCGGTCCGGATCGGCGCCTTCATCGCGGAGTCCGACGTGCAGACCGAGTACGGCCTGAACGCCCAGCAGGCGTTGCGCCGCCTCGGCGAGCTGACCGCCGCGGCCGCCGGCCCGGGCGGCGGCGACCTTCCCCCGCCCGACCTGCCGATCCGCGAGATCCGCTTCGAGCAGGTCACCTTCCGCTACTCACCCGAGTCGCCGGCCGTGCTCGACCGGCTCGACCTGGTCATCCCCGCGGGTGCTTCGCTGGCCATCGTGGGGCTCAACGGTGCCGGCAAGACCACGCTGGTCAAGCTGCTCGCCCGCCTCTACGAACCGGAGTCCGGCCGGATCACCGCCGACGGCGTGGACATCCGCACCTTCGAGGGCACCGCGTGGCAGCGCCGGGTCGCGGCGATCTTCCAGGACTTCGTGCACTTCGAGCTGCCGGTCCGCGACAACGTCGGCTTCGGCGCCGGCGAGCTGAACGACGACGCGGCGATCGAGGACGCGTTACGCCGCGCGGGCGCCCTCGAATTCGTCCAGCGGCTGCCGATCGGCCTCGACACCCCGCTGTCCCGGCAGTACACGGACGGTGCCGACCTCTCCGGCGGGCAGTGGCAGCGCATCGCGATCGCACGCGCGTTGATCGCGGTGCAGGGCGGCGCCCGCGTGCTGGTGCTGGACGAGCCGACGGCGAGCCTGGACGCCCGCGCCGAGGTGGCGTTCTTCTCCCACTTCCTGGATCTGACCCGGGGCGCGACCAGCCTGGTGATCTCGCACCGCTTCTCCACGGTCCGCCGGGCCGACCGGATCGCGGTGCTGGAGCACGGCCGGGTGCTGGAGTCGGGCACCCACGACGAGCTGCTCGCGAGCGGCGGCCGCTATGCGGAGTTGTTCACCCTCCAGGCGGCCCGCTTCGCCGAGGACAAAGAGCCGGACGTGGCGGCCGACGGTGACGAGCTGATCGAGGAGCCCGCTGATGCGTGACCTGTGGCTGGGCATCACCGGCGTGCTCGGCTCCTCCTGGCGGGCGAGCCGCGGCCGGCTGCTCATCTCCGCCTTCCTGATGCTGCTGGGCAACGTGAGCGCGCCCCTGATCGCCGTCTTCCTCGCGCTCACCACGGACGCGGCGCTGGGCCGGGACACCTCCGCGGCGGTCTGGGCGGCGGTTGCCGTGGCGGTGGTCGCGCTGCTCAGCCTCACCATGGAGCACTTCGCGCACATCTTCTTCTTCGAGCTCGCCGACCTGCATCACCTGCGCATCGAGCGGGAGATCGGTGACCTCGCGCACGGCACGGCCGGGCTGGACCAGCACGAACGGCAGGACTACGCCGACCGGATGGAGCTGCTGCGCAAGGAGAGCTGGGAGGTGGCCGCGGGCGTGCAGACCGTGCTCACCGCGCTCACCCTGTCCGTGCAGATCGTGCTGACCGGGGTGCTGCTCGCGCGGCTGGAGCCGTGGTTGCTGTTGTTGCCGCTTTTCGCCGTACCGCCGCTTTTCGCCGGCCGGATCGGTGAGGCCCGCCTGGAGCGGGCCGAGCTCGCCACCGCGGAATCCCGCCGGCTCGGCTGGCACCTGCTGGAGCTGGCCGTGAGCCCGGCCGCCGCCAAGGAGATCCGGCTGTTCGGGCTGCAGCGCACGCTGCGGCAGCGCCAGGCCGCGGCCCGCCGCCGGGAGGAGATCCCGCTGCGGCGCGCCGAGCTGGCCGGTCTCGGCCTGCGGCTGGCCGGCCAGCTGATCTTCGCATTCGGGTACGTGGCCGCGGTCGTGCTCGTGGTCCGGTCCGCGATCGCGGGGGAGCGGTCCGTCGGTGACGTCGTCCTGGTCATCACGCTGGCCGTGCAGACCAACGCCCAGGCGGCCGGTGCGGTCGCCGTCGCGGGGTCGCTGCAACGCAACGCCCGCGCGCTGGCCCGGGTGCGCTGGCTACGCCGCGAGTCGGCCGGCTCGGCGGATCCGATCGTGCCGGATCGTCCGGTGCCGGCCACTCTGCGCGACGGCATCGCGCTCGACGGGGTCGCGTTCCGCTATCCCGGCACCGACACCGATGTGCTACGGGACGTCACGGTCCGCATCCCGGCCGGCGCCACCGTGGCCGTCGTCGGTGACAACGGCGCCGGCAAGTCCACGCTGGTCAAGTTGCTGTGCCGGTTCTACCGCCCGACCGCGGGCACGATCACCGTCGACGGCGTGGACCTGCGCCGGATCGACCCGGCCGGCTGGCGGGAGCGGATCGCGGCCGGCTTCCAGGACTTCGTGAAGCTCGACGCGCCGGCCCGGGAGAGCATCGGGGTGGGCGATCTGCCCCGCATCGCCGACCCGGAAGCGGTGCCCGCGGCCGTGCGCAGGGCCGACGCGCAGGTGGTCGTCGACCGCCTCCCGAACGGACTGGACTCGCACCTCGGCAAGTCCTATGAGGATGGTGAGGAGCTGTCCGGCGGCCAGTGGCAGCGGGTGGCGCTGAGCCGGGCGATGATGCGCGACGAGCCGCTCCTGCTGCTGCTGGACGAGCCGACCGCGGCGCTGGACCCGCTGACCGAGCACGCCCTCTTCGAGCGCTACGCGCGCTCGGCCCGCGAGGTCGGCGGCCGCACCGGGGGCATCACGGTCCTGGTCTCGCACCGCTTCTCCACCGTACGGATGGCCGACCTGATCCTGGTCGTGGCGGACGGCCAGATCGCCGAAGCCGGCAGCCACCAGGAGCTGATGGCCCGCGACGGCCTCTACGCCGAGCTGTTCATGCTGCAGGCGGCGGCGTACCGGTGAGCAGCGCGTGCAGGTAGCCCTCGGGCCGGTCCAGGAAACGTTTCCAGTGCGCGACGATCTCCAGCTCGTCCCAGGTCACCTTGCGGATGCCCTGCCCGCTCAGCTCCAGAATGGTCGCCCCGGGCAGGGCGGTCAGCAGCGGCGAGTGAGTCGCCACGACAACCTGAGCGCCGTCCGCGCGAAGGTTGTCGAGCCGGGACAGCAGGCCCAGCGTCGACGTGAACGACAGCGGTGCCTCCGGCTCGTCCATCAGATAGAAGCCGTAGCCGTGGAACTTGCGGTCCAGCAGCTCCAGGAAGCCCTCACCGTGGCTGCGCTCGTGCAGGTCCTGGTCCGGCCCGCCGCCCAGCCCCTCCAGGTACGTGTACAGCCCGTGCATCGTCTCGGCCCGCAGAAAGTACGAGTTCACCATCCGGCCCGGGGTGCGGATCACCCGAAGCGCCGACCCCAGCGCCGACTCGGTGGCCCGGGTGCTGTGCCGCGCCGACCGCGAGCCGCCCTCCGGGTTCAGCCCGTGCACGGCGGCCAGCGCCTCGATGAGGGTCGACTTGCCCGAGCCGTTCTCGCCGACCACGAAGGTCACGCCGGCCGGGAGGTTGAGGCCGTGGTCGAGGATGGCTCTGATCGCCGGGATATGCGCCCACCAGGCGTCACGGTCGATCTCGGCGCCGGGATCCGCCTCGACCCGCCGGATCGGCCGGCCCGCCTCCCTGCCCACCGCGACCACACCTCAACCTAGCCTGCTTCACACGACGACAGGAGACCATGGTGGCCGAGCGGAAGCCGTCCGAGGAAAGCGAGTGGACGGCGCGGGACAAGGCATTTGTCGTGTTGATCGTGGCGGTGCTGCTCGGCGGTGGCCTGCTCCTGACCGTCGGGGGCATTGTCGTCAAAGCAAGCGCGGCTGGTAAAGCAGAGCGCTTGCGCTCGAGCGGTGTCGCGCTGACGGCGACGCTCGCGGAGTTCAAGGGCTCCAACAAGGCAGGCCAGGCGAACGTCGAGCTCTGGTACATCCACGAGGGGCGGCAGTACCACCCGAGGATCAACTGCCCCCGCGAGCAGGACTGCGACCCAAGCACGCAGCCGACGATGGGTATCCGGATAGACCCCGCTCAGCCCGCCGAGTTCGTGGCGGACAACGGGGTCACGGACGACTCCCGGATCTTCTTCAACTCGTGGAAAGGCATGATCATCGGCGTGTTTCTCATGCTCAGCGGCGGCCTTGCCGCGTGGGTACGCCGGCACACCGACCGCCCGGTCCGCCGTTCACGCTGAGCCCCTACTCGTCGTCGTCCTCGTCGGCGCGGGCGAGCCAGGTGGCGAAGCGCTCGATGGCCGTCTCGAACTCCGGGTGGGCGTCGACGAAGTTCTTCAGCTGGTCGCCGACCCATTCCAGGGTCACGGACTCCTCGCCGCGCCGCTCGACGAGTTCCTCGATGCCACGATCGGTGAAGTACATGTCCGGATAGTAAGCGGGGGCGTTCCGCCGTAGCGAAACGCCCCCGACTGCTCAGTGCGTCACGGCCGGGGCAGGGCCGCCTCGACCAGGGCCGACTGCTCGGCGTCGTGCAGCTTCGCCGAGCCGACCGCCGGGGCGGCCGCGGCGGGCCGCGAGATGCGGCGCAGGCGTACGCCTTCCAGGTGCTCCAGCAGGTTGAGCGCCACGAACGACCAGGCGCCCTGGTTGGCCGGCTCCTCCTGCACCCACGCGAAGTCCTCCGCGTTCGGGTACTGGTTGAGGACCGCCTTGAGCTCCTCGACGGGCAGCGGGTAGATCTGCTCCATCCGGATGATCGCCGTGTCGGTGCTGCCGCGCTCGGCCCGGGCCTGGAACAGGTCGTAGTAGACCTTGCCCGAGCAGAGCAGGACCCGCTTGACCGCGCCGGCGTCCAGCGGCGTGCCGTTGATCCCGGCGTCGGCGATGATCGGCTGGAACCGGCCGTTGGTGAAGTCGGCGACCGACGACACCGCCAGCTTGTGGCGCAGCAGCGACTTCGGCGAGAAGACGATCAGCGGCTTGCGCTTGGGCGACAGGGCCTGGCGGCGCAGCAGGTGGAAGTAGTTCGCCGGGGTCGTCGGGTTGGCCACGCGCATGTTGTCCTGCGCGCACAGCTGCAGGAAACGCTCCGGGCGGCCGGACGAGTGGTCCGGGCCCTGACCTTCCTGGCCGTGCGGGAGCAGCAGCACCAGCGACGACTGCTGACCCCACTTGACCTCGCCGGACGAGATGAACTCGTCGACGATCGACTGGGCGCCGTTGACGAAGTCACCGAACTGCGCCTCCCAGAGCACCAGCGCCTCGGGGTTCTCGACCGAGTAGCCGTACTCGAAGCCCATCGCCGCGTACTCGCTGAGCAGCGAGTCGTGGGCGAAGAAGCGGGCGTTGCCGGTCGCCAGCGTGGAGAGCGGCAGGAAGTCGTTGCCGGTCTTCGAGTCGACGATCGCGGCGTGCCGGGAGGTGAACGTGCCGCGGCGCGAGTCCTGACCGGCCAGGCGCACGGTGACGCCCTGGCTGAGCAGCGAGCCGAAGGCGATCAGCTCACCCATGCCCCAGTCGATGCCGCCGTCGGTGGCCATCTTGGCCCGCCGGTCCAGCAGCTGCTGGACCCGCTTGTGCGGGGTGAAGCCCTCCGGCAGGTCGAGGTGGGCCTGGCCCACCGCCTGCACGCCGGCCGCGTCGATCGCGGTGTCGACCTGCGGCTCCGGCTCGTCGGTGGCCGAGCGCTGCGCCCGCGGCGGGGAGCCGGCGGTGTCCCGGGTGTCCTTGAAGACCTTCTCCAGCTGCGCCTGGTAGTCGCGCAGCTGCTCCTGGGCGTCGTCCACGGTCAGGTCACCGCGGCCGATCAGCTCCTCGGTATAGAGCTTGCGGACCGAACGCTTGGTGTCGATGATCTGGTACATCCGCGGGTTGGTCATCGACGGGTCGTCGCCCTCGTTGTGCCCGCGGCGGCGGTAGCAGACCAGGTCGATGACGACGTCCTTGTTGAACGCCTGGCGGTACTCGAACGCCAGCCGGGCCACCCGGACGACGGCCTCGGGGTCGTCGCCGTTCACATGGAAGATCGGCGCCTGGATCATGCGGGCCACGTCGGTCGAATAGAGCGACGAGCGGCTGTACTCCGGGGCGGTGGTGAAGCCGACCTGGTTGTTGACGACCACGTGCACCGTGCCGCCGGTGCGGTACCCGCGCAGCTGGGAGAGGTTGAGCGTCTCGGCGACCACGCCCTGGCCAGCGAACGCGGCGTCGCCGTGGATCAGGAGCGGCAGCACCGTGTAGCCGTGCAGGCCCAGGTCGAGGCGGTCCTGCTTGGCCCGGACGATGCCCTCCAGCACCGGGTCCACGGCCTCCAGGTGCGACGGGTTGGCCACCACGCTGACGGTCGTCGCGCTCTCGCCGTCCGGCGTCGTGTACTTGCCCGCCTGGCCCAGGTGGTACTTGACGTCACCGGAGCCGTGGGCCGACTTCGGGTCCATCTGACCCTCGAACTCGTTGAAGATCTTCCCGTACGGCTTACCGACGATGTTCGCGAGCACGTTGAGCCGGCCGCGGTGCGCCATGCCGATGACCATCTCGTCCAGGCCGCCCTCGGCGGACGCCTGCAGCACCTCGTCCAGCAGCGGGATCAGCGACTCGCCGCCCTCGAGCGAGAAGCGCTTCTGCCCGACGTACTTGGTCTGCAGGAACGTCTCGAACGCCTCGGCCGCGTTCAGCCGGTTGAGGACGTGCTTCTGCTCCTCCGGCGACGGCTTGGTGTACTTGATCTCGATCCGGTCCTGGATCCAGCGCCGCTCCTCCGGGCCCTGGATGTGCATGTATTCGATGCCGACCCGGCGGCAGTAGGTGTCACGCAGCACGCCGAGCACGTCGCGCAGCTTCATCTTCTGCTTGCCGGCGAAGCCACCGACCGGGAACGTCCGGTCCAGGTCCCACAGGGTCAGCCCGTGCTGGAGAACGTCCAGGTCGGGGTGCCGGCGGATCTCGAACTCAAGCGGGTCGGTGTCGGCCATCAGGTGACCGCGGACCCGGTACGCGTGGATCAGCTCGACCACCCGCGCGGCCTTGTCGATCTGCCCCTCGGAGGTCCGGGCCACGTCGCGCACCCAGCGCACGGGCTCGTACGGGATCCGCAGCGAGGTGAAGATGTCGTCGTAGAAGGCGTGCTCGCCGAGCAGGAACTCGTGGATCGCCTTGAGGAACTCGCCGGACTGCGCACCCTGGATGACCCGGTGGTCGTAGGTGCTGGTCAGCGTGGTGACCTTGCTGACTCCGTGCTCGGTGAGCGTCTCGTCGGACATGCCGGAGTACGGCGCCGGATACTCCATCGCGCCGACGCCGATGATGGCGCTCTGCCCGGCCATCAGGCGGGGGATGGAGTGCACGGTGCCGATGCCGCCGGGGTTGGTCAGCGAGATCGTGGTGCCGGCGTAGTCGTCCATGGTCAGCTCGTTGCGGCGGGCCCGGCGGACCACGTCCTCGTACGCCTGCCAGAACTTGCGGAAGTCCATCGTCTCGCAGTTCTTGATGGACGGCACGACCAGCGTGCGGGTGCCGTCCTTCTTGGCGAGGTCGATGGCGATGCCCAGGTTGATGTGCTCGGGCTGGACCATGGCCGGCTTGCCGTCCACCTCGGCGAAGGAGTTGTTCATCTCCGGGTGCGCCATGACCGAGCGGACCAGCGCCCAGCCGATGAGGTGGGTGAAGCTGACCTTGCCGCCGCGGCCCCGGGCCAGGTGGTTGTTGATCACGATGCGGTTGTCGACCAGGAGCTTGGCCGGGACGGCGCGCACCGAGGTCGCGGTGGGCACCTCCAGCGAGGCGTCCATGTTCTGCACGATCCGGGCGGCGACCCCGCGCAGCGTGGTGACCTTGGCGCCGGCCGCGGGGGCCGGCGCCGGTGCCTGCTTGGCGGGGGCGGGCTTGGCCACCGCGGGCTTCGCGGGGGCCGGCTCGGCTGCCGGTGCCGGCTTGGCCGGGGCCGGCTTGGCGGGCACGGTGGGCTTCTCGGGCGCGATGGTCGACGCGGCGGGAGCGTCGGTGCCGGCCTTGGCGGCGGTGGCCTTCGCGTTGGCGGCGGTGGCCTCGTCGGGCGTCGCGATCGAGCCCGAGGCCATCGCCGGCTTGTAGTCGGCGAAGAAGTCGTGCCAGGCGGGGTCGACGCTGGACGGGTCGGCCAGATAGCGCTGGTACATCTCGTCGACGATCCACTCGTTGGGACCGAAGTCCGCGAGTGGATTTTCATGCGAAGTCTGCTGGGTCGACACTTCCGTGTTCGCCTCTTTCACCAAGTTGTCAGCACGCGACGTTCGTCACACGGGACGGAAAGGAAATCGCCGTCAAGGCTACGCCGTGAGATTTCCGTGACCATCCGGACGTCCGGTCTGTGACCAACTTCCTGAGGGCGAGAAGGACACTCAGGCGATGTCCCGCCGCTTCATGAGCCAGGTGCCGAGTCCGCCGGCGAGCACCGCGTAGCCGATCAGCACGACGGCGCCGACCCAGCGGGGCGGGTTGCCGGGCAGCTCGGTGCCGGAGACCATC
This sequence comes from Actinoplanes sp. CA-051413, assembly GCF_050955795.1. Lineage (NCBI taxonomy): Bacteria > Bacillati > Actinomycetota > Actinomycetes > Micromonosporales > Micromonosporaceae > Actinoplanes > Actinoplanes sp. CA-051413. The sequence continues at coordinate 8,801,557 of NZ_CP192100.1, read as the reverse complement.
AGCTGCGAGGCCAGCGGCGGGACCAGCACCTGGAGCTTGCCGAACCACTCGCCGATGCGCGGGGTGAGCAGGAAGAAGATCGTGGTGGCGCCGAAGTAGCCGATCACGTACGTCGTGCTCAGCGCGATGGTGGCGCCGATCTGGCTGCGGATCAGCACCCCGGCGCCCACGCCGAGGATCGCCCACAGGGCGTACGCCAGCGCGTTGAGCCCGACCGCCCGCCAGATGGCCGGCTCACCGAGCTGGGAGCCGATGTTGAGCGCGTCCAGGATGAACGGCACGAACACCAGGTTGAGCAGGGTGGTGATGAGCCAGAAGGCCAGCCCGAGCAGGGTCGAGGCGATCAGCTTGGCGAGCACCACGGACTCGCGCCGCGGGGTCACCAGGAAGGTGGTGGTGGCCGTCTGGTGGAAGAACTCGTTGGTCACCACGATCGCGGCCAGCAGCATCACCATCAGCACGCCGAAGAACTGGCCGCTGGTGTAGAGGTTCGACGCCACGTTGACGGCCTCGTTGGCCACCCGGACCTGCTCCGCCTGGTCCGCGCTCAGGCCCTCGGTGGACTCCGCGCTCGCGTTGACGGTGCTGCCGGCCCAGTTGATCAGCAGGGTCAGCGCCCACAGCACGAAGGTGACCAGGCCGAGGATCCACCAGGTCGAGGTGGACCGGATCTTGAAGAGTTCGGCTTTCACCAGGTTCATCGGATGCCCGCCTTTCCGGCCGTCAGCTGCAGGAAGACCTGTTCCAGATCGGCGCGCTCGCCGGCCAGCTCGTGCAACTCCACCGAGCTGGTGAAGGCGGTGTGCCCCACGGCGGCCGCGTCCAGCCCGGAGACCAGCAGGGCGCCGTCGGGCAGCGGGGTCACGGTGGCGTTGCGCTCGGAGAGCGCGGCGGTCAGCGCCTCCACCTGCGGGGTGCGCACGCGCACCTGGGTCATCCCGGCCATCGAGCCGAGCACCTCGCCGACCGGGCCCTGCCGGATCAGCTTGCCGGCGGCGATGATCACCACGTCGTCGGCCAGCTGCTGCATCTCGCCGAGCAGGTGGCTGGAGACCAGCACCGTACGGCCCTCGGCGGCGAGTGCCTTGAGCAGGTCGCGCATCCAGCGGATGCCCTCGGGGTCGAGCCCGTTGGCCGGCTCGTCGAGGATCAGCACCCGCGGGTTGCCCAGCAGCGCGGCGGCGATGCCGAGGCGCTGCTTCATGCCCAGCGAGTAGCCCTTGAACTTGCGCTTGGCCGCCGGGGTCAGCCCGACCTTGGCCAGCGCCTCGTCGGCGGCCTGCCAGGGCAGCCCGGCCGCGGTGCAGATCATCCGCAGGTGGTTGAGCCCGGTGCGGCCCTTGTGCGCGCTGGAGGCCTCGAGCACGGCGCCGACGTGCCGGATCGGCTGATCGAGGTCGTTGTAGCGCACACCGCCGAAGGTCGCCGTGCCGGCGCTCGGCGTGACCAGGCCCAGCAGCATGCGCAGGGTGGTGGTCTTGCCCGCGCCGTTGGGACCCAGGAACCCGGTGACCCGCCCGGAGTGCACGGTGAACGACAGGTCGTCCACGGCTCGCAGCGTCTTGTAGTGCTTGGTGAGGTGGGAGACGACGATCTCCTCGGACCCGGCCGTCACGTTTGCTCCTCACTGATCGACTGAGCGCTCAACCTACCGGTTCGCGGCAATCCCGGCGGCCCCATCGGCGACCTCGGACAGAGTCGTTCATGTGAGTGTCATCCGGGGCCACCTGGAGCGACACGCCATCGGCAGACGCGAGCCCTACACAGATTCCATGACGGTACTCATGACCGCTGCCGCACCCACGGGGACCAGCGGCTACTCACTCCTCATCGCCGACGACGCCAGTCAGGTCGCGGCCGCGCAGCGCCTGCGCCACGACGTCTTCGCCGCCGAGCTCGGTGCCACGCTGCGCGGCGCCACCCCCGACGGCCGCGACGTCGACGAGTTCGACGACTTCTGCGACCACCTGATCGTCCGGGACGACGCGACCGGCCTGGTCGTCGGCACGTACCGGATGATGACCCCGAAGGCCGCCCAGCGCGCCGGCCGCCGCTACGGCGACGGCGAGTTCGACCTCAGCGGGCTGAGCCCGCTGCGTGACCAGCTCGTCGAGACCGGCCGCTCCTGCGTGCACCCGGACCACCGCTCCGGCGCCGTGGTCAACCTGATGTGGGCGGGCCTCGCCCGCTACCTGCACCTGAACAACCTGCGCTGGCTGGGCGGCTGCGCCTCGGTCGGCCTCGAGGACGGCGGCGCGACGGCGGCCGGCGTGTGGGCCCGGGTCTCGGCCAAGCACCTCTCGCCGCCGGCCCTGCGGGTGCGGCCGCGCAACCCGTGGCTGGCCCGCACCGATCAGGTCGGTGACCCCAGGACGCAGGCTCCGCCGCTGCTCAAGGGCTATCTGCGGCTGGGCAGCTGGGTGTGCGGCGAGCCGGCCTACGACCCGGATTTCCACTGCGCCGACTTCTACGTGCTGTTCTCGATGGACCGGATGGACCCCCGCTACCGGCGCCACTTCCTGGGAGCTACTCGATGACTTCAGCGGTGTGGCAGCCGGCGTCGGCGTGCGGGGCGCAATGCCGTCCGGCCGGTGCGGAGGCTGTGCGAGCCGGGACCGTGGTGGTGCGGTTGATGGCGCTTCTCGGCGTACTGCTCAGTGCTCTGGTCCTGGTGCCGCTGCTGCGGCACGCCGCCGCGCGGATGATCTCCCGTGGCATCCTCGCGGCCCTCGGGGTCAAGCTGGTGTGGCGCGGCCCGGCGCCGCGGCCCGGCAGCCTGCTGGTGGCCAACCACGTCTCCTGGCTGGACGTCGTCGCGCTGCTGGCGGTGACGCCGGTCCGGCTGGTCGCCAAGCACGACGTGCGGGCCTGGCCCGCGGTGGGCGCACTGGCCGCCCGGACCGGGTCGATCTTCGTCGACCGGACCCGGCCGAAGCGGCTGCCGGCGACGGTGGCCGAGGTCACCGCGGCGCTGCGGGCCGGCCGGTCGGTCGCGGTCTTCCCGGAGGGTACGACGTTCTGCGGCGCCGAACGCGGGCGCTTCCGGCCGGCGGTCTTCCAGGCGGCGGTGGACGCGGGCGCCCCGGTCGTGCCGATCGCGATCCGGTACGGCTCCCCGCAGGCGTCCTTCGTCGGCGACGACACCCTCTGGTCCTCGGTCCGCCGGGTGGCCGGTCTGCGCGGCCTGACCGTGACGCTCGTCGGCTCGCCCGCATTGCGCCCCGAGCCCGGTGCGGACCGGCGAGCGCTGGCCCGGGCGGCTCAGGCTTCGGCCGGGCTGCGGTCCATCACCTTCGATCTTGCCGCTTAGCAGGCTCACAGAAAACTTTCAGGCACTGTGCAGCGCAGGCGCAGCGACCTGGACGAAGATGGTGGGCATGGCCGCTACCCAGACCCAGGGAAAGCAGAGCGAGGCGAAGCTCCTCGTCGTCGAGGACGACGCGAACATCCTCGAGCTGCTCTCCGCCAGCCTGCGTTTCGCAGGGTTCGACGTCAGCACCGCCACCAGCGGCAGCGCCGCCGTCAGCGCGGCCAAGAACGCCAGCCCTGACCTCGTCGTCCTCGACGTGATGCTGCCCGACCTCGACGGTTTCGAGGTCATCCGGCTCATGCGCGAGGGCGGCGCCCGTACGCCCGTGGTCTTCCTGACCGCCCGCGACGGCACCGACGACAAGATCCGGGGCCTCACCCTGGGCGGCGACGACTACGTGACCAAGCCGTTCAGCCTCGAGGAGCTCACCGCCCGGATCCGGGCCGTGCTGCGCCGCACCACCGCCGGTGACGAGGAGCCGTCGCGCCTGGTCTTCGCCGACCTCGAGCTCGACGAGGAGACGCACGAGGTCTACCGGGCCGGTCAGCGCGTGCAGCTCTCGCCCACCGAGTTCAAGCTGCTGCGTTACCTGATGCTCAACGCCAACCGGGTGCTCTCCAAGGCGCAGATCCTCGACCACGTGTGGAAGTACGACTTCCGGGGTGACGACAACATCGTGGAGTCGTACATCTCGTACCTGCGCCGCAAGGTGGACAACGTCCAGCCGCGACTGATCCACACGCTCCGCGGCGTCGGCTACGTGCTGCGCAAACCCGCGGCATGAGCCGACCGTGTCCCTGACCATCACCGACCGGGTCCGCAGTCACGTCCCCGAGACCAATCTGCGGCGGGTGCCGTTGCGCACCAAGCTCGTCGCCGCCGTGCTGGCCCTCGTGTTCGCGGCGCTGTCCCTGATCAGCGCCGCGAGCACCTATGCGCTGCACAGCTACATGATCAACCGGCTGGACGTGGGCCTGGTCCGGTTCACCGACACCCTGGAGAACCTCAAGGGCAACGAGACGCTGATCCTGCCGGCCGACTACTACGTCAACGTCACCACGGTGGACGGCATCGGCGACCCGGACTACCCGAAGTACGACCCCGCGCTGAAGCCGAGCCAGCTGCCGCCGGTGCTCAAGGGCGTCAACGAGGTCAACAAGCACATCGGCAAGCAGTACACGGTCAAGTCCGCCGACGGCACCGTGATCTGGCGGATGCTGGTCACCTACGTCAACGGCGGCACCGTGCTGCACGCCGGGCAGCGGCTGCGCGGCATCGACGAGGCCATCGCCCGGCTCATCTGGGTCGACGTCCTGGTCGGCGCCGGAGTGCTGTTCGCCCTGGCCGCGGTGGGTGCGGCCATCGTGCGGCAGAGCCTGATCCCGCTGGGGCAGATCGAGCGGACCGCCGCCGCCATCGCGGCCGGCGACCTCACCCAGCGCGTGCCCGATCCGGAGCCCGACGAGGGCGAACCCAAGACCGAGCTGGGCCGGCTGTCCCGGGCCCTGAACGCGATGCTGGCCCAGATCGAGGCGGCCTTCACCGCCCGGGCGCTGTCCGAGACCGCCGCCCGCGCCGCGGAGTCGCAGGCCCGCGACGCCGCCGAGGCCGCACAGATCTCCGAGGCCCGCGCGGTGCGCTCGGAGCAGAAGATGCGCCAGTTCGTCGCGGACGCCTCGCACGAGCTGCGCACCCCGCTGACCTCCATCCGCGGTTTCGCCGAGCTGTACCGCCAGGGCGCGGTCGCCAACCCGGAGGACACCGCCAAGCTGGTACGCCGCATCGAGGACGAGGCCGCCCGGATGGGGCTGCTGGTCGAGGACCTGCTGCTGCTGGCCCGCCTGGACCGCGAGCGCCCGGTCGAGCTGGCCCCGGTGGAGCTGCCGGTGCTGGCCATGGACGCGGTGCAGGCCGCCCGGGCCACCGCCCCGGACCGCAAGATCGAGGTGGACGTGCGGGAGTCGCCGGAGAAGCTGGTCGCGTACGGCGACGACGCCCGGCTGCGGCAGGTCATCGGCAACCTGATGACCAATGCCCTGGTGCACACGCCGGCCGACGCCGCGGTGACGCTCTCCCTCTATCCGGAGTCCGGCAACCGCGCGGTCATCGAGATCGCCGACACCGGGCCCGGTCTGTCGCCCGAGCAGCGCGAGCACGTCTTCGAACGCTTCTACCGCGCCGACGAGGCCCGGACCCGGCACACGGACCGCGCGGCCACCGGCACTGGCCTGGGCCTGGCCATCGTCGCCGCGATCGTACGGGCCCACCACGGCACCGTGGAGGTGCTGAGCGAGCCGGGCAAGGGTGCGACCTTCCGGGTCACTTTGCCCGCTCTGGAACCGGACGACTCCTGATTTTCCCGGCACGTCCATTCACAGAAAACGTCCAGGGCCAACACAGGTGAGTCGGAGCGGACAGGGGCAATGTAGTCCGCATGAACGAGTACGAGACCGACCCGCAGCGGCACGAAAGCTCACCGTCCGAGGAGCTGTCGCACCGGCCCGCGGACGCCTCTCCCGCGACCGGCCCGGAGCGGGGACAGTCCGACACCACGGCGCAGCAGCCCACGCTGAGCCAGCCGGCCGCCCCCCAGTCCGGCGTTCCGCACTCCGGCGTTCCCCAGTCGGGTGCGCCCCTGTCCGGTGCGCCCCAGCCCGGAGCTCCGCAGTCCGGTATCCCGCAGTCCGGCGCTCCGCAGCCGGGTGCGCCTCAGCAGCAGGGCGCCTGGCTCGCGTCGCCGTGGCAGCGCGGTGGCCAGCACCCGGCCCAGCCGGCAGCCCAGCACGGGGGCCAGCAGCACCACACGCAGCAGCTGCCTTACGGCCAGCAGCCTTACGGCGCCGGCCAGCAGCAGTACCCCGGCCAGCCGCAGCCGCCCTACGCGGGTGCTTACGCCGGCCAGCCCCACCCGCAGTACGCGGCCCAGGGCGCGCCCGGCCAGCCCGGCCAGTGGACGCCCGGTGGCGGCGTACCCCCGCAGTCCGATGCCCCGGCGTGGGCCCAGGCCGTCGGGACCGAGCAGCGCGACCCCGCGCGGGCCGGCCGCGGCCGCAAGATCTTCGTGGCCGGCGCGGCCGCGGTGCTGATCGCCCTGGGAGCCGGCGGGGTCGGCGCGGCCGCCGCGCTCGCCTTCGACGACGACAACAACACCAGGACCGTGCAGACCGCCGACGCCTCGGTGAACAGGGTGGTCGACCGTTCGTCGCTCGCCCAGATCGTCGCGGCGGTCAAGGACAGCGTCGTCTCGATCACCACCCAGACCGGTGAGGGCTCGGGCGTCGTGATCAGCGCCGACGGCTACATCGTGACCAACAACCACGTGGTCGCCACCGCCACCGGCGACTCGGTCACCGTCATCTTCGCCAACGGCAAGAAGGCCCAGGCCAAGATCGTCGGCACCGACCCGCGGACCGACCTCGCGGTGATCAAGGCGGACGGCGTCTCCGGCCTGGCCGCGGCCAAGTTCGGCGACAGCTCGAAGATGCAGGTCGGCGACACCGTGCTCGCGCTCGGCAGCCCGCTGGGCCTGGAGGGCTCGGTGACCGAGGGCATCATCAGCGCCAAGGACCGCACCATCCGGTCCGGCGGTGAGGACGAGCAGACCCCGCAGAACCCGTTCGGCGGCCAGCAGCAGCCACAGCAGCAGAGCGCCGGGGCGACCTCGATGTCCGGCCTGCTGCAGACCGACGCCCCGATCAACCCCGGCAACTCGGGCGGCGCGCTGGTCAACACCAACGGTGAGGTGATCGGCATCAACTCCGCCATCGCCACCTCCGGGCAGGGTTCGGGCAACATCGGCCTGGGCTTCGCGATCCCGAGCAACAAGGTCAAGGACGTCGCCGACGCCCTGATGGCGGGCAAGAAGGTCAGCCACCCGGCGCTGGGCGTCAGCGTGACCGAGGCCGAGGGTGGCGGCGCCCTGGTCAGCACGGTCACCGAGGGCAGCGCGGCGGCCAAGGCCGGCCTGGAGCGCGGCGACGTCATCAACTCGGTGAACGGCAAGGCCGTCAACGACTCCGACGACCTGATCGGGATCATCCAGTCCGCCAAGGTCGGCGACAAGGTGACCGTCGTCTTCACCCGCAACGGCCAGCAGCAGACGGTCAGCGCGGCGCTGACCGAGGCCCCCTAAACCAACCTGGCGCCGCCCGGGCCATCGGGCGGCGTCACCTCCCCACGGCGGTGGGTGGTCGCGATCAAGGGGGTTGATCGCGACCGCCCACCGCACCTTTATGTCCGCTGTGTGGAGTTTCTACTGGCGATCGGCTTATCGGGGGCTCGCCTTCCGCCTCGCTGACCGCCTACTCTCCATTCGCCACAGCCTGTGAAGGCAAACCCCCGTTGAACGGACTGAAGGCGTGACGTACGTCGAGACCCGGATGAGTGTCTGGGAAGCCCTGGCCGGACGTGCGCCGGGTGAGCCGCTCGGACCCGCCGACCCCGGTCTCTGGGGTGCGGTGGTCGACCGGCTCAACCCCGCGCGGGCCCGGCCCGTGCTGCGCGCCGGGATCGAGGCCGTCGAGCTGACCAGCGTGCGCGGCTCGGCGTACGTGATGCTCCGCTCGCCCGACGACGGCGGCCGGGCCTGCTATCTGCGGCTGACCCCGGACGAGTGGCAGCTCGCGCAGATGATGGACGGCACCCACACGGTGGCCCGTCTCGTCGCCGAGTTCGCCCGTCTGGCCGGCCGGCTCGCTCCCGACCAGGTCCGCCGGGTCGTGGCCGACCTCGCCGGCAACCGGATGCTCGACGAGCTGCCGGTGGACGCGTTCCGCCCGTTGCAGGAGCTCGAGCGCCAGCCGCTGCCCCGGCGCGTCGGCAGCGGGGTGCTGGCGGCGGCGCGTGGCCGGCGGATGCTGGTCTTCGACATCGACCGGGTGATCACGGCGCTCTACCGTGCCGGCGGCCGGTTCCTGTTCACCAAGGTCGCGGCGATCGTCATGGCCGTCCTCGCGGTGGCCGGGCTCGGCCTGTTCGTCACCACCTGGTGGCGGGGCAGCCAGGCGGTCTTCCTGTCCGGCGGCTCCTACCTGCTCGGCGCGGTCGTCCTGCTGCTGCTCAACCTGGTGGCGCTGGCCAGCCACGAGCTGGGGCACGCGCTGGCCACCAAGCACGCCGGGCGGGAAGTGCCCGCGGCCGGCGTGCTCGTGTACTTCGGCATCCCCTCGGTCTTCGTCGACACCACCGACGTGTGGATGGCCGGGCGCCGGGCCCGGATGCTGGTCACCGCGGCCGGTCCGGCCACCGGCCTCGTGCTCGCCGGGTCGATGCAGCTCGTCGGGCTGGCCGTGCCCGCGCTCGGGCCGCTGGCCTTCAAGCTGGCCTTCGCCTGGTATCTCAACGTGCTGTTCAACCTGAACCCGCTGCTCGCGCTCGACGGCTACTACCTGCTGATGGACTGGCTGGAGATCCCCAACCTGCGCGGCCGTGGCCTCGCCTGGGTGTCCGGCCGGCTGCGCGGGCGCCCGCCGGCGTGGGCGGGGCTGGACCGCGAGGGCCGCATCGTCGCCCTGTACGGCGTACTGGCGCTGCTGTGGGTGGCGATCGCGGCGAACCTGGCGTACCGGATCTGGGCCGACCGGGTCTCCGGGCTGGTCACCGGTCTGTGGCACAGCGGCTTCACCGCGAAGCTGCTGTTGATCCTGGTCGTGTGCGGGCTCTGCGCCCCGCTGATCTACCTCGCCGTGGGCCGGCTGGCCCGCTCCTGGCGGCTGCTGCGTGAGCGGTCCGCCGAGAAGCGCCGCGAGGCCGACGCCCCCCGCCGGTTGGCCGCCCTGCGCGCCTCCGACCTGGGTGGCCTGCCCGAGCACGCGCTGGCCGGCCTGGCCGCGCGGGCCCGCTGGATCCGTCCGCACTCCGGCACCCAGCTCGTCGTCGCGGGCACCACCCAGCAGGCCGTGTACGTCGTTGTCGACGGCGCAGTGCAGGCCCGCAAGCCGGGCGACCCCGGCGGCACGATCCGGCACCACGTCGGCGCCGGTGGTGTGGTCGGGCTGGCCAACGCGCTCACCGGCCGGGCCACGTCGCTGGACTGGCACACGGCCGGCACCACGCTGCTCGCCGTGCCCACCGCCACCGTCGCCACGGTCGTCGGTCCGCTGCCCGGTCCGCCGCCGGCCGACCGTGCGGAGGCCGAGGCGCTGTTCGCCGACACTCCGGCGCTGGCCGGGCTGGCCGGGGACGAGCGGCTCGCGCTGATCGCCTCCGCGCACCCGGTGGATCTCGAGCCCGGCGCGCCGGTGGTCCTGCAGGGGCCGACCCACGCGGTCGTCGTGGAGTCCGGCGTCATCGCCATGCCCGACGGCGTCGAACTGCGCCGGGGCACGCTGGTCGGCCCGGTCGGCGACGGCATCCCGGGGATGGTCGCGCAGGCCCGCACCCCCGTACGCCTCTGGGTCATCCCGGACGCCTCCGACCTGCCACCGCTGGTCGGCACGCCCGGCTCCACAGCGGGCGGTCCGGCCGGCAGCGGGCCGGCCGCCGAGGGTGTGCACTCCGCCGGCGTCTACCCGCCGCTGGCCGTGCCGCCCGGTCCGCCGGACGGCACCGAGGACCCCGAGGTGGACCGCCGCTTCGAGCGCCGGATGTGGTGGCTCGTCCTGCTGCTGCTCCTGCTCTCGCTGCTGCTCACTGTGATCAACTTCGCGCCCGGCCCGGCCTGGGCCGAGATGCCCACCGACCGCGCGCTGCTCACCTCGGACCGGGGCACGATCGTCGCGACCGTCGACGGCCGCAACGTGCGGCTCGAGGAGGGCGACCGGCGCTACCTGGACGAGGGCGACCGGATCATCGTCCCCGCCGGGACCACCGGCCGGCTGACCTTCCAGGGCGGCTCGGCCACCCTGTTCTGCGCCGGCTCGCAGGCCCAGGTCGGCAAGCTCTACACCGACGCCGGACGTCAGCGGGTGCCGCACGGGGCCCTCGCCCTGGAGGCCGGCCGCCTGCTGGCCGACACGGCCAGCACCAGCGGCGCCTACCAGGCGCTCTCCCTGAACGTCACCCGGCCCGGCGGTCTGGTCACCAACAACGGCGCCTCCTGGTACGCGGTCGAGCCCGACGGCCTGATCACCGCCACCGGCCGTGTCTTGGTGGACGGCACCCCCACCCCGGCCACCGGTACGGACCTGAGCTGCGGTGACGGCGTCAAGGTGGAGCCGCCGGCCGGTTCGCCCAGCCCGTCGCCCAGTGACCAGCCGCTGCCCTCGGACCTGCCCAGCGAGGTTCCCTCCGTGCCGACGCCGACCTCGGTGCCGCCGACCGAGGCGACGACCGTGCCGCAGCCGACCGCCGACCCGGTCGACCCGACCACGCCGGACGACCCGGACCCGACCACCACCCGGCCGACGACCCGGCCCACGACGCGACCGGCGACCACGCCGCCGCGCACGCCCCGGCCGACCACCCCGGTGCCGACGACCACCACGCCGCGCCCGAGTCAGACGACCACGACGCCACCGGCGACGACGCCGGTGCCGAGCACGACCACCACCACACCACCCATCATCATCGGCTGACGAGGGGAACACACGTGCTCTGCTGGTTCTGTGCCAAGGCGGCCCGGGGGACCTGCCGGTTCTGCGGCCGGGGCGTCTGCGAGGACCATGCCCGCTTCGGGCCGTACCTCCTTCAGGTGAGCCGGTCGGCGCAGCGGGACCGGGCCGAGGCCCTGGTGGTCGAGGACGCCGTCCAGTGCGGCACCTGCCGGCCCAGGCCACAGCCGGTGCCGATGCCGGAACTCGACTGACCGGCGCGGCCGGTCCGCGGGGATTGACCACCTCACCGATGGCGGTCGCTGGACGCGGGCTCCTACCGTGGGCGCCATGAGTGACTTCGACGAGGTGCTGGAGCGGCTGCTGACCGACCCGTCGTTCCAGGCCCAGCTCGCCGCTGACCCGGCGGGCACCCTGGCCGGCTACGTCCTGGACGCCGAGGAGGCCGACCTGCTGCGCCAGCAGGTCAGCATCGATGCGGGCGCGCACACGGCGATCGTGGAGGACCGGGTCACCAAGTCGAGCACGTTCGGGCTGTTCTCCTCGTTCGGCATCGGTGACGTGGCCGGCTCGGTCGGGCACGGCCTGGTCGACCAGGGGACCGCCGGCCCGGCAACGGTCAGCCAGGGGCTCGGTGCGGCCGCCACGGACAGTTCGGCCGGCCTCGGCGAGTGGTCGGAGTTCGGCAGCGCCACCGGGACCGCCACCGAGGGTTTCGGCTCGGCGCCGGAGGCCTGGGGGACCGGCGGCATGTCCGCCCAGTCCGGGCTGGGCTCCGCGCCGGAGTTCTCCGCGCGGTCCGGCTTCGGCTCGGCGCCGGGTCCCGACCTGGACGGTCTCCCGGCGGTCTCGGCCCTCGGTGACGCGCCGCGCAGCGGTCTCGGTGAGTCCGGCTCGGCGCACAGCGGCCTGGGGGAGCCCGAGCAGCTGGCCCCGCCCAAGGGTTACCACAACCGGGTCGACGCGGACGGCGACGGCCACCTCGACAAGGCGACCTACCGGGGCCGCGAGGACGGCGGCGCGGAGATCCGGGTGGATCTCGACCGCGACGGGCAGGCCGACTTCGTCGGCGTCGACAAGGACCTGGACAACCGGGTCGACTTCGCCGACTACGACAAGGACCACGACGGCGTCTTCGAGAAGCGGATGTTCGACGACGACGGCGACGGTTTCCTCGACCGCACGGTCCTGCACTAGCCCCCCGCGGCAGCCGGGCCGGCAAAGGTCTGGCATTGATGGTCACCGAAGCCGCACCATGGGTGCATGGTGGCGATCGCCGCACGCGGCCTCACGAAGAACTTCGACGATGTCGTCGCGGTGGACAGCGTCGACCTGGAGATAACCCCCGGCGAGTTCCTGGTGGTGCTCGGGCCGACCGGCTGCGGGAAGTCGACTCTGCTGCGGCTGCTGGCCGGGTTCGAGGAGCCGACTCGCGGCACGGTCACGTTCGACGGCGTGCCGGTGGCCGAGATCGGTCCCCGCGAGCGGGACATCGCGATGGTGTTCCAGAACTACGCCCTCTACCCGCACCTGACGGTCGCCCAGAACATCGGTTTCCCGCTGCGCGCGACGGCCCACCCGGCCGAGGAGATCGGGGCCCGGGTCGCCGACGTGGCCCGCAGTGTGGGGGTCGCGGACCTGCTCAGCCGCTATCCCGAGCACCTGTCCGGCGGTCAGCGCCAGCGCGTCGCGATGGCCCGCGCGCTGGTCCGTAAGCCCGCGGTCTTCCTGCTCGACGAACCCTTGTCCAACGTGGATGCCGGGGCCCGGGCGGCGCTGCGCGGCGAGATCGTGGCCCTGGCCCGGCGGCTGGCGGTGACCACGATCTACGTGACGCACGACCAGACCGAGGCGATGAGCATGGCCGACCGGATCGCGGTGCTGCGCCTGGGTGTGCTCCAGCAGGTCGGCCCGCCCGTCGACGTGTACGCGGACCCGGACACCCTGTTCGTGGCGGCGTTCCTCGGCATGCCCCGCACCAGCCTGCTGGAGGCGGCCGTGTACGCCCAGGACGGCGGGGTGGTGCTCGACCTGGGCTCGCAGGTGCTGGAGCTGCCGCCGGGGGATCCGCGTACGGCGCGGCTGGCCGAGCACCACACCGAACGGGTCACGCTGGCGTTGCGGGCGCTGCCGTTGCGCGAGCACGACATGTCGGTGCGGGGCAAGGTGTGCGCCGTGGAGAACCTCGGCCATGAGCTGCTGGCCCACGTCGACGTCGGCGGGGTGCCCAGCGTCCGGCTGGACGCGCCGGCGGCCCCGTCGCGGTCGGTCGCCGCGAGCACGCCGTACGGCTTTTATCCCGCGTACGACCTGGTGGACGCACCGCCGACGGGTGAGGTGATGGTCCGGGTCCCGGTTCCCCGGCAGGTGCGGGTGGGCGAGGAGCTGGAGGTCGGCATCGGTCTGCCGGACCTGTTGCTCTTCGATCGGACCGGGTTGCGGATCCGGTTCGACCAGGCGTGAAAAAAACGTTCACTGGACAGGAACAGTTAACAGTCCTAATAATTGGCCAACTGTCGATACACCGACGTGGAGGCCACCCCCCATGCGCCGTTCACTCATCCTCGCCGTCACCGCCGCCCTCGCGGCCACCGGCTCCGCCGTCTACATAGCCTCGTCCGCGAGCGCTGCCGCCGCCTGTGCCCCGGCGTGGAGCTCCTCGGCGGTGTACGTCAAGGACAACTCCGTCTCGTACCAGGCCAAGAACTACACCGCGAAATGGTGGACGCAGGGCGAGGTGCCCACGGCCAGCGGCGAGTGGGGTGTCTGGGCCGACAAGGGCGCCTGCGGTGGCACCACGCCTCCGCCGACGACCCCTCCGCCCACCACGCCACCCCCGACGACGCCACCCCCGACCACCCCGCCTCCGACCACCCCGCCGCCCACGACGCCGCCGCCGGTCTCCGGGCTGCCCAAGCACGCGCTGATCGGCTACCTGCACTCGAGCTTCGCCAACGGCTCCGGCTACTTGCGGATGGCCGACGTACCGGCCGACTGGGACATCATCAACCTGGCCTTCGGCGAGCCGACCAGCGCGACCTCGGGCGACATCCGCTTCACCCTCTGCCCGGCGGCCGAATGCCCCGGCGTGGAGAGCGAGGCCGACTTCATCAGCGCCATCCGGGCCAAGCGCACGGCCGGCAAGAAGGTGCTGCTGTCCATCGGCGGCGCGAACGGCCAGGTCCAGCTCACCACGACCGCGGCCCGGGACAAGTTCGTCAGCTCGGTCAGCGCGATCATCGACAAGTACGGCCTGGACGGCGTCGACGTCGACTTCGAGGGCCACTCGCTGTCGCTGAACACCGGTGACACCGACTTCAAGAACCCGACGACGCCGGTCATCGTCAACCTGATCGCCGCGCTGAAGTCCCTCAAGGCCCGCTACGGCGCGAACTTCGTGCTGACCATGGCCCCGGAGACGTTCTTCGTGCAGCTCGGCTACCAGTACTACGGCTCCGGGCCGTGGGGCGGGCAGGACCCGCGCGCGGGCTCGTACCTGCCGGTGATCTACGCGATGCGCAACGACCTGACGGTGCTGCACGTGCAGGACTACAACAGCGGCTCGATCATGGGCCTGGACAACCAGTACCACAGCATGGGCGGGGCCGACTTCCACATCGCGATGACCGACATGATGCTGGCCGGCTTCCCGGTGGCCGGCAACACGGCCAACATGTTCCCGGCGCTGCGCGAGGACCAGGTCGCCTTCGGCGCACCGTCATCGGTGAGCGCGGGCAACGGCTACGTCGCCCCGGCGGGGGTCCAGCAGGCGGTGACCTGCCTGGTCAAGGGCAGCAACTGCGGCGGGTACGCGGTCCGCAGCGGCACCAACCCCAACTTCCGCGGCCTGATGACCTGGTCGATCAACTGGGACAAGTTCTACAACTGGGAGTTCCGTACCAACCACGAGGGCTTCCTCAACGGGCTGGGCTGATCCCGCTGCTGGCCGGGGCGGTGGTCAGAAACTGATCGCCGCCCCGCTTCACGCGATGGCGTTGTGGACCGCGACGCGGTGTGTGTCGGGATTGGACCAGGACCAGTTGGGGTGGGCGCGGTTGGTCAGCAGCACCACGACCGTCTTGCGGGCCGGGCTGACCAGCAGCGAGGTGCCGGTGAAGCCGGTGTGGCCGTACGTGGTGGGTGCGGCGAGTCTGCCCATGAACCACGGCTGGTTCATCTCGAAGCCGAGCCCGTGGTCGGCGCTGCGACCGGGGCGGTCGGCGTCGACGGCCTTCTTGCCCTTGTTGACGTTGGTCAGGGCGGTCCTGAGGATGTCGGCGGACAGCAGGCGTTTGCCGTTGTGGGTGCCGCCGTTGAGCAGCATTTGGCCGATGACGGCGACATCTTTGGCGGTGCCGAAGACGCCGGCGTGCCCGGCCACCCCGCCGAGGTGGTTGCAGACGTCGTCGTGGACGGTGCCGCGCAGCAGGCCCCGGGAGGAGCGGGCGTCGGTGGCGACGAGCCGGTTCTTGTCGGAGACCCATTTCAGGGGCTGGAAGCCGGTGTCCTTGAGGCCGAGCGGGGTGAGCAGGTTGTCACGCAGGGCCTTGTCGAGGCTCTTGCCGGTGAGCTTCTCGACCAGCCGGCCCAGCAGCATCAGCCCGACGCTGGAGTAGCGGAAGGTGGTGCCGGGCACGCCGCCCTTGACCAGCGGGGTGGTGAGCACGGCTTTCCAGCGGGCGGCGTTGTCGGGCAGGCCGGTGACCTTCGCGCCGACGGGCAGGGCGCTGGTGTGGGCGAGCAGCATGGCGATGGTGATCGCGGCTTTGCCGGTGCCGGTGAACTCGGGCAGGTACTTCCGCAGGGGCGCGTTGAGGTCGATCTTGCCCTGGTCGGCCAGCCGCAGCACGAGCAGCGCGGTGTAGACCTTGGTCAGCGAGGCCAGGTCGAAGATCGCGTCGGGTTTCATGACGACGCGTTTACTCGCGGGCAGTTCGACCGGGCCGGCTTTGTAGCGCAGGGCGTGTCCGACGGCGGTGTGCAGGGTGGTCTTGCCGTCGACCATGACCAGCGCGACGGCGCCCGCGTAGCCGGGATGCTTGGGGTTGTCCGAGGTCGGCTTCAGATACTTCGCCAACGTGTTCTGCACGCGGGCCGCGTACGGCGGGGGCGCCGCGGCGCGGGTCTGCGCCGGCGTGGGCCTGATCGCGGCCGAGGTCTTCGACGGGGCGACGGAAACCTGATCGGCCACGGGCACCGCGGCCGGCTCGTTCCAGCTCGGCCCGACCGGCTTCCCGCACCCGGCGAGCGTGGCCGCGGCAGCGGCCAACCCACCCCCGAGCAGGGACCGACGACGAATATCCACGCCGCCGATGATGGCACGCCCGGACCGCCCGCATGTACCCCGCGCGGTCTTGCCAGCACGCAGATGTCATCGGCGGGAGCGACGGTCGGTGCCATGCAACCAGGCACGACATCGCCTTGATCTTGCCTTCGATCTGATCACCTCCCCCGCTACCCTGGGCCGATGAACACCCCGGTTGCTTTTGTGCTCGGGGGCGGTGGCGTGCTCGGCGCCGTGCAGGTGGGCATGCTGCGCGCCCTCTTCCGGGCGGGCTACCGGCCCGACGTCGTGGTCGGCACCTCCATCGGCGCGGTCAACGGCGCGCTGGTCGCCGCCGACCCCTCCGAGGCGGTCACCGAACGCCTGGTCCGGCTCTGGTCGTCGCCCGAGGCCGCCGAGGTGTACGGCGACTCGCTCGCCCGTCAGCTCCGCCGCTTCGCCGCCCGCACGCACCTGCACTCGCCGCTGCCGTTGCGCCGCCTGCTCACCGGTGAGCTGGGCGAGCAGTCCACGTTCGCCGACCTCAAGGTGCCGTTCCGGTGCTGCGCGGCCAGCATCGAACGCGCGGCCGAGCACTGGTTCGACAGTGGTCCGCTGGTCGACGCCGTGCTGGCCTCGTCGTCGGTGCCCGGGCTGCTGCCGCCGATGGAGATCGACGGGGAGCACTTCGTCGACGGCGGCATCGTCAACTCGATCCCGATCGGGGAGGCCGTGCGGGTCGGCGCCAAGCGGATCTTCGTGTTGCAGGTCGGGCGGATCGAGCGGCCGCTGGTGGTGCCGAAACGGCCGTGGGAGGTGGCCCAGGTGGCGTTCGAGATCGCCCGGCGGCACCGGTTCGCCCGCGATGTTGCATCGCTGCCCGACGATGTACGGGTGCATGTCCTGCCGACCGGCGGTGGCGACAGCCGCGACGACTCGCCGTGGGCGTACCGCGACATGGCGGCCGCGGGTCGCCGGATCAGCCGCGCCTACACCGCCTCGCGCCGCTACCTCGCCGCCAACGTGACCCCCGCCTCCGCCGAGGGTCCGTGATGCTGCCACCCGTCTGGGTCCGCCGGCTGGTCATCGCCCCGGCCGTGGTCGTGCTGTCCGTCGCGCTGCTGGCCACGCTGCCGGTGTGGCTGATCCTGGCCCTGGCCGCCTCGCCGCTGGTGCCCGGGCATCTGCGGGTGCCGCGGCTGGTTTTCCTGGCGATCGCCTACCTGATCTGGGACGCGGCCGCGCTGGTGTGCCTGGCCGCGCTCTGGCTGGCGTCGGGTTTCGGGTGGAAGATCCGCAACCCCACCTTCCAGCGCGCCCACTACGTGCTCACCGGCTGGTTCCTCGACGTGCTGTTCTGGCTGGCCCGCTGGTCGCTGCACCTGAGCATCGACGTGGTGGGCACCGACCCGGACACCGGGATGCCGGGTCGCCCGGAGGTCGTGGTGAGCCGGCACGCCGGGCCGGGCGACTCGTTCGTCCTCATCCACGGCCTGGTCAACTGGTTCGACCGGGAGCCGCGGATCGTGCTCAAGGCGACCCTGCAGTGGGACCCGGCGGTCGACATCCTGCTCAACCGCCTGCCGAACAGGTTCATCTCGCCCGGCCACACCCGTACGGCGTCGCTGGAGCAGGAGATCAGCGACCTGGCGACCGGGCTGGACCACAACGACGCGTTCGTGATCTTCCCGGAGGGCGGCAACTTCACCCCGCGCCGGCGCACCAAGGCGATCGCGTTCCTGCGGGCCAAGGGCATGGAGGACATGGCGGTCAAGGCCGAGGGGCTGCGTCACGTGCTGCCGCCCAAGCCGGGCGGGCTGTTCACCGCGATCGACGCCGCACCGGACGCGGGGGTCATCTTCGTGGCGCACACCGGGCTGGACCGGATGATCACCATCCGGGACGTGTGGCGTGAGCTGCCGATGGACAAGCAGCTGGTGATGCGGTTCTGGAGCGTGCCGCCGGAGGAGGTGCCGGCCGGCGAGGAGGAACGGGTGGCCTGGCTCTACGAGTGGTGGGCGCGCATCGACGCCTGGATCGAGGAGAACCGCCCGCAGCCGCGCCCGCTGGGCACCGACTGGTCCGCCCGGCGTAGGCCCGTCGCCTGAGCCCTGAGCTGCAGAAGGCCCGGACGCGGCAGCGTCCGGGCCTCCTCGTCGATCGGTGCGGGTCAGCCACCCAGGCTGGTGTACAGGCTGTCCGGCGCCTCGGTGGTCTCCCCGGCGGCCGGCTTCTGCGCCTCGACCTTGATGCCGTAGTCGGTGTAGAGCACCTCGAGCGGCTGGGCCTGCTGGCCGTTGACCGCCGGGAGCTGGATCGTCAGCGCCGACAGCCGGCCCTGCTCGTCCAGGCCCGCGGTGAACGGCACCTTCTGCGCCTGGGCACCCCAGGTCTTGACCAGCGTCTGGTCCACGCCCGCCACGCCGGCGGCCTTGGTCAGATCGAGCGTGCCCTTGTAGCTGCGGGCGTCGACCTGCTGCACGTCGGTGGTCGAGGTGAGCAGCTGCGCGGTGTTGGCCGGGTCGATCTGGCCCGGGCGCAGGCCCACGTTGGCGCCCTCGGGCAGCCGGGACACGTCCACGTGGGTCCAGGTGGTGCCCTTGGTGACACCCGGGACCTTCACGTAGAGGTCCTGGCCGACCAGCAGGGTCTGCACCTTGACCTCGGTGTTGGGCCCGGTGACGGTGAGGTCGGCGGTGCCGGTGCCGTTCGGGGCGTCCATCAGGCCGGTCAGCTTGAGGCCGGGACCGGAGGTCATGGTGACCTTGAAACTGGAGGTGCCCAGCGTGGCGGTGGCCGTGGCCAGCGCGGCGGCTGCGGTCGCATCGGGGCTGGCCGCGACGGCGGACGCGCTGGGAGCGTCCGTCACCGGGGCGCTGGCGCCGGGGGTGCCGTCGCTGTCAGCCGTGCAGCCGGTCATCGCGAAAGCGACCGCGGCCATCGATGCGAGGCCGAGTCCGGCGAGTCGTGGCGTCCGCATGTCGGTCCTTCCTTGCCCTGCCGCGCGTCCGGGGGTGACGAACGGTCGGGGGGTGGTTTGCCCGATGGGACCGAAGCGCAAACGGACCCCGGGCCGGGCCGGTGTGACCGGCCCGGCCCGGGGACGCGTCAGTTGTTGAGCATGCCGGCGAGCTGGGAGGGGAGCTCCTGGACCTGGGCGGCCGGCGGTGCCGCGACCGAGACCTTGGTCCCGAAGTCCGAGTACGTCGTCTTGACCTTGCCGCCACCCGGCATGGCCCCGGCGCCGGACGAGGCGCCCAGCCCGCTCATGTCCAGCGTCAGCTCGACCAGGCGGCCCTGGTCGTCGGTCTTGGCCGTGAACGGCACCAGCGTGTTGCCGCCGAGCGCCTTCAGGGCGTCCTTCTTGTTGTACGTCGGCGACTTGGCCAGGTCGAGCGAACCCTGGTAGCCGTTCGCCCCGGCCCGCTCGACCTTGGTCATCGCGGCGACCATGGCCTTGGTGCCGGCCGGGTCGTCCGGGGACATCACGTTGAAGCTGCTGCCCGCGGGGAGCTTGGCCGCGTCGACGTGCATCCACTCCTTGCTGCTCTGGCCGCCGAGCATCTGGCCCACCGCGCCGCCGAACTTCATGAAGACGTCGGTGCCGACCTTGCGCAGCTCGATCTTGTTGCCGTCGCCCAGCGCGCCCATGTCCATGGTCATCCGGGCGTTGCCGGCCTTCGGGTCCGCCTCACCGGAGGCGGTGATCGCGCCGACCATCTCCATCTCGAAACGCAGGCTCTGCTCGCCCAGCTTCTGCGCCGCGGCGGCCAGCTCGGCTGCCGGCTTCGCCTGCTCGGCGGCCGCGGCGGTGCTGCTGCCGGGCTGGGCCACGCTGTCGGCGGGACCGCAGCCGGTGAGCCCGAGAGCGGCGACCAGGGCGAGACCAGCGATCGCCGGTCGTCGATTCCTCATGGGTTTCCTCCCCGTTGTGCCCGCCCCGGTCTCCCGGGCTCCGGGCGTCAAGTCGGCGCTCACGGTAGCGAACGGGTGCGACATCCTCATCCGAGGCGTCATGGCCGGGGGGCGCGCGGGCATTAAGGTTGTCTCATGGCTGACCTGCTCGACGCCGATTCCGTACGCAGTGCCGTGGCCGTCCTCGACGGCTGGGAAGGCGGGACGGACGCGATCGTACGCACCGTGGGCCTGCGCAGCTTCCCGGCGGCGATCGCCGTCGTCGACCGGGTCGCGAAGGTCGCCGAGGAGATGGACCACCACCCGGACATCGACATTCGATGGCGCACGCTGACCTTCCGCTGTGTCACGCATGCGGCCGGTGGGGTCACCACGCGTGACATCGCCCTGGCCAACCGCATCGACCGGATCCTCGCCGACGCCTCCTGAGCGCCCTGATTGGCCGCCCGCGGGCACCAGACGGCATGATGGCCGGAGGTAGCCGCACGCGCACGTACAGGGAGGCCCCGTGAGATTCGAGGTCAGCAAGGTCCTCGACGCGATCGAGGCCCGGCTCACCACCGACCCGGCCCTGGCCCGCGCCGTGGTCGACCTGTCGGAGATCGTGCGCTACGCCGATCTCGACGGCGGCCGCCCGGCCAGCATGCTGCGCCTCGGCCTGGTCATCGACGCGCTCGGCCGGCACGTCTCGGAGGAGAACGTCCCGGTGTACGCGGTGGTGCCCCGGGGCCTGCTCTCCGACGCGGACCTGACCTCCAACGAGCGCATGGTGGTCCGCCGCTGGGCGGACGACGGCGTGGTCGAGGTCGTCCCGCAGCTCGACGACCGGGTCCTCGAGGTGGCCGAGCTGCTGGGCCTGCCCGTGCTGACCCGCACCCGCGCCGAGCAGTTCCGTGACCGCCGGCCGTGGGTCGAGGAGCCGGGCCGGCTGCTGGCCGCGGTGCCGGGTGCCGGTGGTCCGGTGCTGGTGGCGAGGATCGGTCGCGGGGAGGTTCCCGCGGTCGCCGAGCCCTCCCCGATGGGCGCGAAGCTGCTGGCCCGGGTGTGGAGCTGCCCGGAGGCCAACTGCAACGCGTACGGCTCCGGTGGCGACCCGGACAGCCCGTTCGCCGACATGCGCAAGACGACCGCCCCGGTTGCCCAGCCGCCACCGTCGCTGCGGTCCGGCGCCCCGACCTGCCCGCGGCACGGCACCCGGCTGCGCGACGCGGGCCCGCGCCCGGCGGTCGAGGTGCTGTCGGTGCGTATCGACGGCGTGGTGCGCCAGCGCTTCGTGGTCTCGACCGACAAGCCCGTCGTGGTGGGACGCGCGCCCGAGGGCGGCGGCGTGATGCTGGGCCAGTGGCTCACCGACGACGCCCGGAAGTGGATCAGCCGCGGTCACGTGCGGCTGGCGCTGAACGGCGGCGAGCTGACCGCCCAGGACGTCAGCACGAACGGCACGGGCATCCGCCCGGGCGGCTCAGTGGACGACGACGACCGGATCACCCTGAACCGCGACGAGACCCGCATCCTGGCGGCCAACGACGTGGTGGAGCTGTACGCGGGCGTGAACGTGGGCCGCGCCAAGCTGTGGGCGACCGGTGGCGTGACGCAGCCGTCGTCGGTCATGGCGGAGGCCCCGACGATGGCGATCCGCAAGTTCGAACGCTGAGGGGAGGCGGACTCCCGCCTCCCCCGTCACGCTCAGGCCAGGATCGCGGCCAGCTGCGCCACCGCGTGCTCCAGGTCTTCCTCGGTGACCACCAGGGGCGGGGCCAGCCGGATCGTCGAACCGTGCGTGTCCTTGGCCAGGATGCCGCGCGCGGCGAGCCGCTCCACGGCCTGCCGGCCGGTCATCAGCGCCGGGTCGATGTCCACCCCGGCCCACAGCCCGCGTCCGCGGACCGCCAGCACGCCGTGGCCGACCAGAGCCGCGAGCCGTTCGTGCAGCAGCGCGCCCAGCCGCTCGGAGCGTTCCTGGAACTCGCCGGTGGCGAGCAGCCGGACCACCTCGGCGCCGACCGCGCAGGCCAGCGGGTTGCCGCCGAACGTCGAGCCGTGCTCGCCCGGCTTGAGCACGCCGAGCACGTCCCGGTTCGCCGCGACGGCCGACACCGGCACGATGCCACCGCCGAGCGCCTTGCCCAGCAGGTACATGTCCGGCACGACCCCTTCGTGCTCGATCGCGAAGGTCTTACCGGTGCGGCCGAGGCCGGACTGGATCTCGTCGGCGATGAAGAGCACGTTGTGGTCGTCGCAGAGCGACCGGACGCCGGCGAAGTAGCCCTCGCCCGGGATCAGCACCCCGGCCTCGCCCTGGATCGGCTCGAGCAGCACGGCGACCGTGTTCGGGGTGATCGCGTCGGCCAGCGCCGCCAGGTCGCCGTACGGCACGATCTTGAAACCGGGGGTGTACGGCCCGAAGTCGTCCCGCGCGTCCGGATCGGTGGAGAAGCTGATGATCGTCGTGGTGCGCCCGTGGAAGTTGCCGTCCGCGACGATGATCTCGGCCTGCCCGTCCGGCACGCCCTTGACCTGGTAGCCCCACTTGCGGGCGACCTTGATGCCGGTCTCCACGGCCTCGGCGCCGGTGTTCATCGGCAGCACCAGGTCCTTGCCGCAGAGCTCGGCCAGCCCGTGGCAGAAGTCGGCGAACTGGTCGTGCACGAACGCCCGGCTGGTCAGCGTGAGACGGTCGAGCTGGGCGTGCGCGGCGGCGATCAGGCCGGGGTGCCGGTGGCCGAAGTTCAGCGCCGAGTAGCCGGCCAGGAAGTCCAGGTAGCGGCGGCCGTCGACGTCGGTGACCCAGGCGCCCTCGGCGTCGGCGATCACCACGGGCAGCGGGTGGTAGTTGTGGGCGGTCCAGCGCTCGGCGTCGGCCAGGGCGGCGGGTGTCCGCAGGTCCAGATCAGTCACGGGTACGAACCTCCAGGGTGCAGCACTTCGGGCCGCCGCCGGCCTTGCGCAGCTCGGAGACGTCGACCCCCACGGTGGCGTAGCCCCGCTCCCGCAGTGCGGCGGTGAGCGCGGTGGCCTGCACCGGCAACACCACGGTACGGCCGTCGCTGACCGCGTTGAGACCGAGCACCTCGGCGTCGGCCGGGGTGGCGATGACCGCGTCCGGGAACAGCCGGCGCAGCACGGCCTGCGAACCGGGGGAGAACGCCGACGGCAGGTAGGCGATGTTGCGCTCGTCCAGCACGCAGAGCGCGGTGTCGAGGTGGTAGTAGGCCGGGTCGACCAGCTGCAGCGTGATCACCGGGCGGCCGAAGACCTCCTGGGTCTGCGCGTGCGCGGCGTGCGAGGTCCGGAAGCCGGTGCCGGCCAGCAGCACCTCGCCGGCGAGCAGGATGTCACCCTCGCCCTCGTTGGTGTGCTTGGAGTCGAAGACCTCGAAGCCGTTGTTCTGGAACCAGGCGGCGTACGCCGGGGCCTCGTCGGCCCGCTCGGCGTCGCGGAACTGCACGGCGAGCACCTTGCCGTCGACCACGGTGGCGCCGTTCGCGGCGAAGACCATGTCGGGCAGGCCGGGCAGGGGCTCGATCAGCTCGACGGTGTGGCCGAGGTCGAGGAACGTCTGCCGCAGGTGTTCCCACTGGCTGACGGCCAGAGCGTTGTCGTACGGCGCCGTCGGGTCCATCCACGGATTGATCCGGTACGTGACCGCGAAGTGGGTCGGCCGGCACATGAGATAGCGGCGCGGGGTGGCGGTGGGCGTCATGACGGCAACGCTATGCGCGAAGTGCCTGCGTACGCCCCGGAACAACCATGCGCGCGGCGGCGGATCGTTGCGTGATCGGGGGCCGGCGCGAAGATTCGTTGCACGTGCGTCGGGGGCGGCGAACCGCCGCCCCCGCACAACGATGCGGTCCCGTCCCGAAGCGGCCGAGGTGATCGTCCGTTCGCAGTGTTTCCGCGCTGTCCGGCGCACCGCCGGATGATTTCGGGGCGGGACGGCTGGTGACCGTCCCGGTTCCGAGATGCACCGGCGGCGCATCGCCGCCGGTGAATGTCTGGTACCCGTCAGAAGCGGTCGATAAACTGTGCGTCAAGCCACTCTCGGACGCTGGTGACCGGCTGCATGTCGGTGCCGAGCCAGGAGAGCGAGCCGGTGAGGGCCAGCACGCCGACCACGATCGCGCCCAGCGACAGGATCATGCCGATCAGGGCGTCGGTCTTGCCGGCGATGTGCCGCTTGCCGGTGGCGTGGATGCCGCTCAGCGACAGGATCAGGCCCAGCACGGCCAGGCCGATGCCGTAGCCGAGCAGCGGGCCGGAGAGCACGAGCAGGGCGGCCACGACGCTGACGATCAGACCCATGGTGGCGAGCAGGCTGGCCCGCGGCTTGGGCCCGGCGACGACCGGCGGCTGCTCGATGGTCTTCTCATCGCCCCGGTCGAAGCGGTCAGCCCCGTCGAAGCGGTCGCCCCGGTCGGTGCGGGCGGCGACCGGCCGGGGGGCCTGCAGGTCGCGGCTCTTCAGGTCGTCGCGGGTCTTCGGCTCGTTACCGACGGCCTGCTGGTTGACCAGCGTGTCCTCGTCGGCGGGCCGGCGGCGCTCGACCACGGGCGGCGCGGCGGGCGGCGGTGTCACGCTGGCGTCGGTGCGCGGCCGCACCGGAGTCGTGGCGCTGGTCGCGCCGGCCGGACGCGCTTCGGTCTCGGCGGTGGTGTCGGACTGGCGCGAGAACGTCGGAAGTCTCATCGTCAGCACCTCCTTCAACCCTCGGGGATGCTCTCGCTATACCCCGATGGCCGGACCGCGACACAAACACGGCGGCGGCGGGCGCCGGCAGAGCCGGGCACCCGCCGCCGGAAACGCGTCAGACCAGGGCGGACGTCGCGTTGACGTCGGTCGCCTTGGAGATCACGTGGTCGACGATCCCGTAGTCCTTCGCCTCCTGGGCGGTGAACCAGCGGTCCCGGTCGGAGTCGCGGCCGATCTCCTCCGGGGTGTGCCCGGTGTGGAAGGCGATCCGCTCGTTCATGACCGACTTGATGTGCAGCATGCTCTCGGCCTGGATGGCGATGTCGGCCGCGGTGCCGCCGATGCCGCCGGACAGCTGGTGCATCATCACCCGGGCGTGCGGCAGGGCGTACCGCTTGCCGGCGGTGCCGGCGCAGAGCAGGAACTGACCCATCGAGGCCGCCATGCCCATGGCGATCGTGGCCACGTCGTTCTTGATGTACTGCATCGTGTCGTAGACGGCCATACCCGCGCTGATGGAACCACCCGGCGAGTTGATGTACAGGGCGATGTCCTTCTCGCTGTCGGCCGAGGCGAGCACCAGCAGCTGCGCGCAGATCCGGTTGGTCACCTCGTCGTTGACCTCGCTGCCGAGGAAGATGATGCGCTCCCGGAGCAGCCGCTCGAAGACCTGGTCGTCAAAGGATGCGCCACCCGCCCGCATCGCGATCTCGTCAACTCTCATGGACCCACCCTCTCGCACGAGCCGGGAGTCTGTCGCACCCACCCGGCATTCGACCTCTACCACCTTCCCCGGTAGAGGGCGCCGATCCCAGCAATTCTCCTCAGGGCGAAAGACCGGGGGTCACCGGCAAGGATGACCGGCACGGAGCTGCCATATTCTCGTACGCGTCAGCGCCCATGTCCCACTGCGCCGGGAAGGGGCCCGCAGTGATCGATCTGGACCAGCCGGCTCATGACCGGAGGCGGCGCCGGCTCGCTAGCGCGCGGGCGCTGGTCCTGGTCGTGGTGGGGTCGTTTCTGGCCGGCGGGGTGCTCGGCGGCGTCGCGACCTACATCGGGTGGTACCGGCCGTTGGCGGCGTCAGTGGAACAGGCGGATCAGGCCGACTGGTCCACGGTCTCAGTGCTGCTCTTCGCCGAGGACGGTGCAATGACGGTGCACGACGAGCAGCGGCGGGTACGCATCGAAGCCCAGGTCACTGTCGTCAATGCCGGGCCGGAGATGGTCGGCGTCCTTGCCGTCCGCGTCGACCAGCCGGGCGTCACCGTACGCAGCCCCGAGAAGGAACGTCAGGTCGCGCCGGGTACGACGTTGCCCGTCGACGTGGTGGTCGAGTGGAACTGCGCCGTGGATCCGCCCCAGGAACTCATTGCCGTCGTCAGCGTGGAGACGGCGGACGAGCAAGTCGGGAAAATGGTGCCGGCGACCCTCGCCGGTACGCCGTGGATCGAGAGCAGGCGTAAGGGTTGCGCCGGCTCGGGCTGAGTCGCCGGGGATCCGGGCGTCTGAGTACCGTTGCTTCCCGTGCCAGAGGGACACACGATTCATCGGCTTGCGGCGCGGCATCGGGCGCTCTTCGCCGGGCAGGTCGTTCGGGTGGCCAGCCCGCAGGGGCGGTTCGCCGCCGGGGCCGCGCTGCTGGACGGGCGCACGCTGGTCGACACCGAGGCGTACGGCAAGCATCTGCTGCACCACTTCGACGACGAGTCGACGATGCACATTCATCTCGGGCTCTACGGCAAGTTCGCCGATGGCGAGTTGCCCGCCCCCGCGCCCGTCGGGCAGGTGCGACTCGCCATGTCCGGTGCGCGCCACTGGCTGGAGCTGCGGGGTCCGACCGCCTGCGAGGTGCTCGACCCGGTGCAGGTCGCGGCACTGCGGGCCCGGCTCGGGCAGGATCCGTTGCGCGACGATGCCGAGCCGCGGCTGGCGTACGCCCGGGTGGTGGCCAGCGGCAAGCCGGTGTTCGCGCTCCTGCTCGACCAGACCGTGGTGGCCGGGTGCGGGCTCATCTACGCCAACGAGGTGTTGTTCCGGGCCGGGCTCGCGCCGACCACGCCGGGGCGGGACGTCAGCGTGCAGTGCTGGGCGGAGCTCTGGGACGACCTGCGGGCCCTGATGAAGGAGGGGGTCGTGCGGGGGCGGATCGACACCGTCCACACCGCTCACACGCCGGAGGCGATGCGGCGGGCGCCGCGGGTGGACCGGCACGGCGGTGAGGTTTATGTCTACCGCCGTACGGGTCAGCCGTGCCTGGTCTGCGGCACCGCGGTCACCCGGGGGCCGATGGCCGGACGGAACCTCTACTGGTGCCCGGTCTGCCAGCCGTCAGAGTGAGGACGCCGGGCCGGGAGCCGCCGCGGTGGGGGCCGGCGGCTGGTCCGGGATGCCGAGCTGGAAGTTCTCGGTCAGCCAGGGCAGCAGCTGCTCGTACGCCAGGATGGTGTCCGGCTGGTTGAAGTCGTGCGACAGCACGATCGCGCCCGGCCGGGTGTCCTTCTGCACGCCCTTGACGATCTTTTCTACGTGGGCGGCGTCGTCCTCTTGCTCGGTGTGCTCCCAGTCGCGGGGGTCGACCTCCCAGTAGAGCGAGGTCATGCCGTCCGTGTACGCCGTCTGCACCAGGGCGTCGGTGAAGTTGCCGCCCGGGGCGCGGAAGAACGGGATCTCCGCACCCGGCACCGCGGCCTGGATCGCCTCGTTGGTGCGGCGCAGATCCTCCTGGATCTTGCCCGGGCGCTTCTTGCCGATGGTCAGGCTGTGGTCCCAGGTGTGGTTGCACAGCGTGTGACCGGCCGCGGCGATCTGCCGGACGATCTCCGGGTGCCGCTGCACCTGGCTGCCGACCAGGCAGAACGTGGCCTTGACCTGGTATTTCGCCAGTAGTTCGAGGATCTTCGGGGTCTGCACCGGGTCGGGGCCGTCGTCGAAGGTGAGCGCGACGGTGGCCGAGCCGGTCGTGCGCAGCGACTTGGCCGGGCCGGCGCCCTCGGGCACGAGGATCGCGGGCGCCGGGCTGGTGGCAGCCGCCGACGGCGTCGCGGGGCCGGAGGGCTTGGCGGCGGGTTTGGCGGGTGTGGTCGCGGCGGGCTCGGCGGCCGCGGTGGGCTCGCCGGGCTTCTGCTGCGGGGCCTTGTCCTTCTTCTTCGCCGGCGCCTTGGTCGCGGTGGCGACGGCGTGGTCGGCGGCGTTCACCGGGTTGACCTCGGGGTCGCCGCTCTGCTGGATCGGCACGATCAGCAGCAGGCCGACCGCCACCAGGGCGGCGAGCAGGGCCTGCTGCCGGCGCCGGCCGATGAGCAGCCAGGACTCGATCGGCAGGGTGCCGGGCGCGCGGTGGCTGCCGGTGACGGGCGGGCGGCCGCTCTCGGCGAGCGCCCAGCCGCGGACCGCCTCGGCCGCGTCGCGGACGACGGGCAGCGGGCGCACGGTGATGGCGAGCGGGTCGGCGGCCTTCGCGTGCTTGCCGCGGGACGAGCCGCGGGTGGCGGTCGTCCGCCGCGCCCGCGTGGCCTTGGCCTTGCGTCGGTCGTCCCGGTTGCGGCGGGGGGCCAGGTCGAGGGAGGTACGGCGACCGCCGGCCACCCGGGTCGTCGTCGGGGGACGCAGCACCGTGGCGTCGGCCAGTGACTCGGGGCGCCGGTGCCGTCCGTTGGCGGTCTCGCCGTCGAGGATCTGGACGTGCGGGAAGCCGCCGGTCGTCGCGGTCAGCGCGCCGCCACTGCGGGCGCGCGCCGCCGACTGGGCCGCGTGCCGCGGCCCGTTCTCTGGCGCCGTACGAGGTGCGGGGAGCGACGGCATTCGTCATGCCTACCGGGTTACAAGATCAAAGACGATACCGCTTTCGTGATCAATGGGTGACCGGAAGTGATCGCTCCTGCTCACAGCTTTGCGCGCAGAGCGGATTGATGACGACACATCGGACGATAAGCATCACCCCGCCGCGTGCACGGCGTCCGTCGCCTTGCGCGCGGCGATCAGCACCGGATCCCACACCGGGGAGAACGGCGGTGCGTAGCTGAGATCGAGGGCCGTCATCTCCTCCACGGTCATGCTGTTCCAGACCGCGATCGCCAGTGAGTCGATGCGCTTGGCCGCCTCCTCGCGGCCCACGATCTGCGCGCCGAGCAGCATGCCGGTCCGCTTCTCGGCGATCAGCTTCACCGTCATCGTGCTGGCGCCGGGGTAGTACCCGGCGCGGCTGGTCGACTCGACCGTCGCCGTGACGAACGCGAAGCCGGCCGCGTTGGCTTCTTTCTCGGTCAGCCCGGTCCGGGCCACCTCCAGCTCGCACACCTTGGTCACCCCGGTGCCGATCACGCCCGGGAACGTCGCGTAGCCGCCGCCGATGTTGATGCCCGCGACCCGGCCCTGCTTGTTGGCGTGGGTGCCCAGCGGCACGTGCACCGGCTGGCCGCTGACCCGGTGCACGGTCTGCACGCAGTCACCGGCCGCCCAGATCCCGTCCAGGTGCCCCTGCGGCCCGATGACCCGCATCCGCAGATCGGTGCGGAGCCCGCCGGTCACCCCGACCGGGATGCCCGAACGCACGGCGAGCGCCGTGTTCGGGCGTACCCCCAGGCCCAGCACCACGATGTCGGCCGGCAGCGTCCCCTGCGGGGTGACCACCGCGGAGATCCGGCCGTCGGTGGTCTCCAGGCCCTGCACGTGGGTCCGGGTGCGCACCTCGATGCCCAGCCCGCGGATGGCCTCGCCGACCCGCTCGCCCATGTCCGGGTCGACCGTGGCCATCGGCTGCGCCGACTTCTCCAGCAGGGTCACGGCCAGCCCGCGCCGGACCATCGCCTCGGCCATCTCCACGCCCACGTAACCGCCGCCGATCACGACCGCGGTGCGCGGCTGCGGCTCGCGGTCGAGCCAGGCGTGGATGGCCGCGCCGTCGTCCAGCGTCTGCACGCCGAAGACGCCCTCGCCGTCGATCCGGGCCCAGTCCGGCGTCACCGGCACTGCGCCGGTCGCGTACACCAGGTGGTCGTAGCTCTCCCGGCGTTCGCCGTCGCCGTCGAGGTCGCGGGCCACGACCTCGCGGGCGGCCAGGTCGATGCCGACGACCTCGTGGCGGGTGTGCACGCTGATGCCGACGTCGCGGAACTCCTGCGGCGTACGGGCGATCAGCGCGTCCCGGTCCTTGACCGCACCGCCGATCCAGTACGGGATCCCGCACGCCGAGTACGACGTGAAGTGCCCCCGCTCGAACGCCACGATCTCCAGTTCGTCAGGCCCCAGCCGCTTGCGGGCCTGCGACGCCGCGGACATCCCGGCCGCGTCCCCGCCGACGACGACGAGTTTCACCGCTCGCCCCGGGTGGTGGCCGCCAGCCAGTCCACGACGGCCTCGACCGAGCCACCACCCTGGGCCAGCAACGCCCGCTGCCGGGCCGCGCCGGTGCCGTGTGCGCGCAGCCGTCCCAGCAGGACAGTGGTCATCTCCAGGTCGCCGTGGCGTTCGAGCTCCGGGCGTACGTAGTCGAAGAGCTGGCGCATCAGTTTCCAGGCCGGCCGCGGCTCCCGGGTGGCCATGTCGATGTTGAGGCCTTCCAGCCCGTCGTGCGCGGCGCGCCAGTGCGCGGCCATCAGCAGCGGGTGCGGCACGTTCGGCGCTCTCCGGCCGTCCTCGACCTCCCGCAGCAGGGTCGCGACCAGCGCGCGGGCGAGCGCCGCCAGCAGCATCGCGTCGTCCGGGGTGGGGCAGACGTCGCCCATCCGGATCTCCACGGTCGGGTAGTTCGCCGACAGCCGGGCGTACCAGTAGAGCATTCCCTCGTCGAGCATCGCGCCGCTCGCGACCAGGTCCGAGATCATCGTCTCGTACTGCTCGTGGGACTCCAGGTACGGCGTCGGGCCGACCGTGGGCCAGCGCTCCCAGAGCATCGAGCGCCAGCTCGCGTACCCGGTGTCGCGGCCGTCGAAGAACGGCGAGTTCGCCGTCGCGGCCTGGAAGATCGGCAGCCAGGGCCGCAGGTGGTTGAGCACCTGCACGCCGGTCTCCGGGTCGGGGACGCTGACGTGCACGTGCATGCCGTTGAGGCCGCCGCCGGGGGAGAGATCGCCGAAACGCTCGCGCATCCGGTGGTAGCGGGGCTTGTCGACGACCCGGGAGTGCTCCCCGGCCGCGGGGCTCGCGCCGACCGCGACCAGCCGGGCGCCGGCGCGTTCGGTCGCGGCGGCCAGCCCGGACCGCAGCCGGGTCATCGACTCGAAGAGATCGCGCAGTTCCAGCTGGGGCGGACTGGCCGTCTCGATCTGGCTGCGCACGAACTCGTGCTGCACCGAGTCGCGGATGTCGTCGCCGAGGTGGTCGAACACCTCCTCGACGCGGTCGACCGCGCGGGCCTCGGTGGCGTCGACGAGCAGATACTCCTCCTCCACGCCGAGCGTGAGGAGTCCCTGGGCTTCCGCCTCGTCGGCCATCTCCTCGGAGATCGTTGTTGCCGTCGCCGCGCTCTCCGAAGTTGCCATGACCGCAAATTACCCGGCCGCGGTCTCCGGAAAACGAAGGTTGCGCCGCGCGCGTAGCGTTCGAGGCATGCTGCTGCTGGGGTTCTGGGTGTTCGCCGCCCTGCAGAGCCCCGCGCCCGGGTCGTCCACCCAGCTGATGCTGGGTCTGGCGGCTGTCGCGGCCGCGATGATCGTGGTGCTGGCGGCCGCCGCCGTCATCCCGGTGCCGTCCCTGCGTCCCGCCTCGGCCGGCGTCGGCCTGGCCGTGCGGGCCCTGCGCCGGCGGCTGCCCCGCCTGCTGGACCCCGACGCGGCCGGGCGGCCGCGTCCGCGAGCCCCGTCGGCGTGCCCGGCGGTCGTGCTCCCCGCGCTCTGACGCGCGCCTGGGCCGGCCGTCTCCGCGTCCTTACTTCCTTTCGGACCGCAGGGGTACGCCCATGTCCTTTTCCGCTGCGCTCGATGCCGTCGTCGGTGTCGCGCACTCCGCCCTCGAGGGTCTCGCCACCCTCCTGACCCCGGCCACCGGCGGGCTCTCCGCCGCGCTGGCCATCGTCCTGTTCACCGTCGCCGTCCGGCTGCTGATCAGCCCGCTCACCTGGTTGCAGGCACGTTCCGCCCGGCGCGGCGCCGCGCTGGCGCCCGAGCTCGCGGCACTGCGGGAGCGGCACCGCGACGATCCGGTGCTGCTCGCCACCGAGACGCTCGCCCTGCAACGCGCGAACGGCGCCGGCCCGTTCGCCGCGATGCTGCCCGCGCTGGCCCAGGCGCCGTTCTTCATGTTGATGTACCACCTGGTGCAGCCCGGTGCCGGTACGCCCACCGGGGTGCTCGGCGGCCACCTGTTCGGCGTGCCGCTGACCGCGCACCTGGCGGCCGGTCTGCCGGTCTTCGCCGTGCTGCTGGCGCTGGCCACCGCGCTGGCGTGGTGGTCCTCGCGGCGTACCCGGCGGTTGCAGCCGGCCCCGGCCGATCCGGCCCAGCCCGGCGCGACCCTGCTGCCCCGGATCATGTCCGCGCTGCCGTTCCTGACGGTGGTGATGGTGGCCTGGCTGCCGCTCGCCGGTGGCCTCTATCTGGTCACGTCGGCCGCCTGGACCGCGCTTGAACAGGCGATCTGGCGGCGTCCGGCACCGGTAACCAATCGGTAGTCATGCATATTGACAAGCTTCCGTAACACCCTGGAAACTTCCAGAGAGCGCTCTCAGCAGTTCATCCCCATCCCCCCGAAAGGCCGTTGTCATGAGAAGCACCCCGAACAAGTGGCGCCGGCGGTTGCTCGCTGCCGCCGCTGTCGTGATCGCCGGAGGCGCCTCGGCTGTCTTCGTGGCGCAGGCCGACGCGGCCGTACCGCCCGCCCCCTCGGGCATGAGCCTGATCTTCAGCGACGACTTCACCGGCGCCGCGGGCACCGGGCTGAACCGCAGCAACTGGATCTACGACATCGGCACCGGCTACCCCGGCGGCGCGGCGAACTGGGGCACCGGCGAGGTCGAGCGGATGACCGACTCGACGCAGAACGTCTACCAGGACGGCAACGGCAACCTGGCGATCAAGCCGATCCGCGACGCGGCCGGCAACTGGACCTCCGGCCGGGTGGAGACCCAGCGCACCGACTTCGCCGCGCCGGCCGGCGGCAAGCTGCGCATCGAGGGGCGGCTCCAGCAGCCGAACGTCACGGGGGCGGAGGCCGCCGGCTACTGGCCGGCGTTCTGGACCCTGGGTGACGCGGCCCGGCCGGTCGGCGCGACCAACTGGCCGAGCATCGGCGAGTGGGACATCATGGAGTCGATCAACGGCCGGCCCTCGGTCTTCTCGGCCCTGCACTGCGGCGTCAACCCGGGCGGTCCCTGCAACGAGACCACCGGCCTGGGCAGCGGCGAGAAGTCCTGCCCGACCTGCGGCACCGCCTTCCACACGTACGCGGTCGAGTACGACCGCAGCGTCTCCCCGGAGCAGCTGCGCTTCTACCTCGACGGCGCGCAGTACCACCAGGTCAGCGCGAACCAGATGGACGCCACGACGTGGAACAACGCCACTCACCGCGGCGTGTTCATCATCCTGAACGTGGCGATGGGCGGCGGCTTCCCGGCCGCGTTCGGTGGCGGGCCCACCGCGGCGACCCGGTCGGGTGTGCCGATGCTGGTCGACTACGTGGCCGTGTACCGCTCGGGTTCGGGTGGCACCACGCCGCCGACCACCCCGCCGACCACGCCGCCCACGACGCCGCCGGCCGGTGGCGTGCGCGACGCGTACGGGCAGATCGAGGCCGAGTCGTACAACGCCGCGTCGTCGGTCATCAAGGAGACGTCGTCCGAGGGCGGTCAGAACGTCGGCGCCATCAGCAACGGTGACTGGCTCCAGTTCGACAACGTCGACTTCGGCACCGGCGGGGTACGCGACTTCGTGGGCCGGGTCTCCTCCGGGGCGGCGGGCGGCGTCAGTGGCCTCGTCGAGGTCCGGGTCGACAGCCGCAGCAACGCGCCGATCGGCAGTTTCGCGCTCGCCAACACCGGCGGGTGGCAGTCCTGGCGGTCGGTGCCGGCCAACGTGGCCAACGTGTCCGGGCGGCACACGGTTTTCCTGACCTTCACCAGTGGGCAGCCGGCCGACTTCGTCAACGTGAACTGGATCCAGTTCCGCAGGTAGCGACTTCGTTCAATACGTACGCATAAGGGCCGGGGGCGTGACCAGCGCCGCCGGCCCGCGCACCTTAAAGAACTTTAAGGTGCCGGGGGTCTGGACTAGTTCTGTTAACAGTCCTAATAATCAATGAACCTAACTGTTCGACGTGGAAGGCCCACCCCCATGCGCCGATCCCTGGTCCTCGCCGTGTCCGCCGCCCTCGCGGCCGCCGGCTCCGCTGTCTACATAGGATCTTCCGCGAGCGCGGCCACCGCCTGTGCCCCGGCGTGGAGCTCCTCGGCGATCTACGTCAAGGACAACTCCGTCTCGTACCAGTCGAAGAACTACACCGCGAAGTGGTGGACCACCAACGAGGTCCCCACCGCCAGCGGGCAGTGGGGCGTCTGGGCCGACAAGGGAGCCTGCGGTGGCGGGACGACGCCGACCACCCCGCCGGCCACGACCCCGCCGACCACCCCACCCACGACCCCGCCCACCACGCCGCCGACGACGCCGCCCACCACGGTGCCGCCGAGCAACGGCACGCTGCCGGCGCACTTCATCACCGGCTACTGGCAGAACTTCGACAACCCGGCCAACGAGCTCAAGCTCGCCGCCGTGCCGAGCACCTACGACCTGGTCGCGGTGGCCTTCGCGGACGCCACGAGCACCCCGGGCGCGGTCTCCTTCACCATCGACGCCGGGCTCTCCGCCTCGGTCGGCGGCTACACCAACGAGCAGTTCAAGGCCGACATCGCGACGCTGCACTCGCGCGGCAAGAAGGTCATCATCTCGGTCGGCGGTGAGAAGGGCTCGGTCAGCGTCAGCGACGCGGGCGCGGCGACCAACTTCGCCAACTCGGTCTTCTCGCTGATGCAGACGTACGGCTTCGACGGCGTCGACATCGACCTGGAGAACGGGCTCAACCCGACCTACATGGGTCAGGCGCTGCGCAGCCTGCGCGCCAAGGCGGGCGCCAACCTGATCATCACGATGGCGCCGCAGACCATCGACATGCAGAACCCGGCCGGGTCCTACTTCAAGCTCGCGCTCGACATCAAGGACATCCTCACGGTCGTCCACACCCAGTACTACAACTCCGGCGCGATGCTCGGCTGCGACCAGAACGCCGCGTACGGCCAGGGCACGGTCAACTTCCTGGTCGCGCTGGCCTGCATCCAGCTCGAGGCCGGGCTGCGTCCCGACCAGGTGGCGCTCGGCCTGCCGGCGACCACCAGCGCGGCCGGCGGCGGCTACGTCTCGCCGTCCGTGGTCAACCAGGCCCTCGACTGCCTGGCCCGCGGCACCAACTGCGGCTCGTTCCGCCCGCCGCGCACCTATCCCGGTATCCGCGGCGCGATGACCTGGTCGATCAACTGGGACGTCACCGCCGGCAACGGCTGGGCCAACACCATCAAGCCGCACCTGTCCACCCTGCCCTGATCACCAGATTCCCCCACTGGAGAGATCCCCCCATGAAACTGAAGAAGAAGTACGCCGCCGCGCTCGCGGTGGTCCTGGCCGCGGCCGGGGTCGGCACCACCGTCCTGCTCGCGCCGGGCGCCTCGGCGGCTGTCGCCTGTGCTCCGGCCTGGAGTTCCTCGGCGGTCTACCTCAAGGACAACACCGTCTCGTACCAGGCGAAGAACTACACCGCCAAGTGGTGGACGCAGGGCGAGGTCCCGACGGCCAGCGGGCAGTGGGGCGTCTGGGCCGACAAGGGCGCCTGTGGCGGCGTGGTCGACCCCACGACCCCGCCGACCACGCCCCCGACCGGGCCGACCACCCCGCCGGCGACCGGCACCAAGATGGCGTCCGCGCCGTACATCTACCCCGGCTGGGGCAACCCGCCGGCGCCGTCGACGGTCATGAACGCCACCGGCATCAAGGCCTTCACCATCGCGTTCGTGCTGGCCAACGGCTGCAACCCGGTCTGGGACGGCGAGGGTGGCCTGACCGGCGGCTCGCACGAGAGCACCATCAACGCGATCAAGGCGGCCGGCGGCAGTGTCGTCCCGTCGATCGGCGGCTGGAGCGGCAACAAGCTCGGCCCGAACTGCGCCACCCCGGAAGCGCTCGCCGGCGCGTACCAGAAGGTGATCGACACGTTCGGCCTGAAGGCGATCGACATCGACATCGAGAACAGTGACGAGTTCGAGAACACCGTGGTGCAGGACCGCATCCTCGGCGCCCTCAAGATCGTCAAGCAGAAGAACCCCTCGGTGAAGACGATCCTCACCTTCGGCACCTCGCCGACCGGTCCGAACTACTACGGCACCCGGCTGGTGCAGCAGGCCAAGGCGCTCGGCGCGAACATCGACATCTTCACCCAGATGCCGTTCGACTTCGGCGGCGGCGCTGACATGTACGGCAGCACGGTCGGCGCCTCCGAGGGCCTGAAGAACCTGCTCAAGACCACCTTCGGCTGGAGCGACGCGCAGGCGTACTCGCACCTGGGCATCTCCGGCATGAACGGCCTGTCCGACCAGCAGGAGCTGACCAGCACCGACACGTGGACCCGGATCCGCGACTACGCGAGGAACAACAACCTCGCCCGGTTCACCTTCTGGGCGGTCAACCGGGACCGCGGCTGCGCCGGTGGCGGCGTGGTCTCCGACTGCAGTGGCATCGCGCAGTCCGACTGGGCCTTCACCAAGATCAGCGCGGGCTTCTAGCCACCGTTTCTCCCCTGGCGCGCGGCCGTGGATCTCACCGATCCGCGGTCGCGCGTCGCCGTTTGCGCACCTTCTTGAGCACCCAGCTGCCGATCGCCACCGCGAAGAACGCCATGATCGCGTAGTCGAACCAGCTGCTGTACTTCTCCAGCTGCTGCCACCGTGAGCCCAGGGCGTAGCCACCGCCGATGAACAGGCAGTTCCACAGTCCGCTGCCGAGGGTGGTGAGCAGGGTGAACATGCCCAGCTTCATGTGGTTGGCGCCGGCCGGGATGGACACCAGGCTGCGGACCACCGGAGCCATCCGGCCGAAGAAGACCGCGCCCTTCTCGTGCCGCTCGAACCAGCGGTCGGCCAGGTTGAGGTCGTCGGCGTCGACCAGCGGGATGCGGTCCAACCAGCGGCGCAGCCGCTCCTCACCCAGCGCGTAGCCGAGCCAGTAGAGCGCCAGGGCGCCCAGCACCGAGCCCGCGGTGGCGGCGATGCCCACCAGCACCAGGTTGACCCGGCCCGAGCTGGCCAGATAGCCGGCCATGGACAGCACGATCTCGCTGGGGATGGGCGGGATCAGGTTTTCCAGGGCCACGAGCAGGCCCACGCCCAGCTCGCCGAGCGACTCGATGACCGATGCCACCCAGCCGGTCAGGCCACCCAGCTGACTGGGCTCGGTCTCCGCGGCCAGGTAGTACGGCACGCTCATCCGGCGCTCCTTCGTCTCGGTCCTCGATGCTTACCCGGCTTCCAAAGTACAAACCGCTTGCCGTATATACCTGTCATCGGTATATGCTGCCGCCATGACCGACACACCCATGCGCGAGCCGACCTTCCTGGTGCTCACCGCGCTGGCCTCGGGTCCCCAGCACGGTTACGCCGTGATCGAGGACGTGGCCCGGATGACCGACGGCCGGGTCCGGCTGCGAGCGGGCACCCTCTACGCCGCGCTCGACCGGCTGCGCACCGACGGCCTCATCGAGGTCGACCGCGAGGAGGTCGTGCAGTCCCGGCTGCGCCGCTACTACCGGCTCACGGGGGTCGGGGAGAAGCGGCTGGCCGCCGAGAGCAGCCGCCTGCGCCAGCAGGCCACTCTGGCCGAGGGCCGGCTGCGCGCCCGGCACGACCTGGGAGGGGCGCCCGCGTGACCGCACCGCTCGAGATCCGGTACCGCCGCCTGCTGGCGATCTATCCGCCGGCGCACCGCCACGCCTACGAGGAGGAGATGGTGACCGTGCTGATGGAGGGCGCTTCACCCGGGCAGCGCAGACCCGCCCTGGGTGAGGCCGTCGACCTGCTCCGGGCCGGCCTCCTCGCGCGCCTCGGCCGCGGCGCGCAAAGCATGCGCACCTCCGCCTGGCGCGATGCCGCCGCGGTCGCCGCCCTGCTCAGTGCGGTGCTGCTCGCGGCCGTCGCCGGCCGCCGGCTGATCCTCGGCCTGCTGTACGCACGGGAGTCCGGCGATCCGATGCGCGCCTTCGGCGTGGACGGTGGCCTGCTGATCGACGTGGCCGCCCGCTCGGTGGCGTGGCTCGTGGTCGTGGTGGCCGTGCTGCTCGCCGCCCGGCGTACGGCGATGGCGCTGGCGGTCGTGGCGGTGCTCGTCGAGATCACCGCCGTCGCGGTGTGGCTGCCGAGCCAGGAGTTCCGCGCGGTCCGGATGTCCTGGGCGCTGGTCGCGGCGTTGCTGACGGTGGCGTTGCTGGTGCTGTCCCGGCGGGGCCGCCCGGCCGTTGTGATCCTGGGCCGGCGTGGCAGCGTCATGCTCGCCGCCGGTTTGGTCCTGGCCGCGGTGCGCGCCCTCCTGCTGCCGTGGTGGCCAACGCCGCCGCAGATCCTCGGCCTGGTCACCGTCACCGACGTCCTGCTCGTCGCGGCCGGCGCGTTGCTGCTGGCGGGCCTGCAGCGGATCCCCGCCGGGATCCGGCGCCGACTTCTGGTGCTGCTCGCGCCCCTGCTGGCTGTGCCGGTGGCGCAGCACCAGCTCGAGCAGGCGATCGACATCACCCTCGCGCGGTCCGTGACGCCCGGCATCGTCGTGGTCGACGTCCTGATGATGGCCGGCATCCCGTTGCTGGCCTTCGCCCTGGCGGCCGTCGTGCTGCACCTGCGGGAGGGCGTCAAGGTCACGGTCACCCGGACGCCGCAGCCGGCCGCATGACGCTGCCGCTGGTGCCGGCCGGGTGGCGGCCGCCGGGCCCGCGGAGCCGGACGGGGTCGCCGTCCGTATGAACGAGGCCGCCGCGTCGTGCCGGGATGGTCCGGGGTGGCGCGGCGGCGGTAGTGTCCCGGCGCGATGGAAACGTTGAGTACGCGCGGGCGGACGACCCGGGTCGCGGTGACGGTGGCCGGGCTGGTGCTGCTGCTCCTGGGCACCTTCTGGGGGCAGGACGACGACTTCCCGTTCGGGCCGTTCCGGATGTATTCCACCGCACCCGATCCGAACGCCGACGCGCCGGACACCCGGGTCGAGGGTGTCGACACCACCGGGCGCACGGTGGTGCTGACCGAGGCCAACAGCGGGCTGCGGCGGGCCGAGATCGAGGGCCAGCAGCAGGCCTACATCGACGACCCGGCCCGGCTGCGGCAGATCGCCACGGCTTACGAGGAGAAGAGCCCCGGGGCCGCGCCATTGCGCACCGTACGGATCGTCATCCGCTGGGAGGGCATCGAGGACTCCCGGCCCACCGGCACCAGCCGGGACGAGATCATCGCCACCTGGAGTGCACCGTGAACCGGCTGACCCGCTGGCTGACCGAGCCGGTCCCGCTGGGCCGGGTCGCCGCGTTCCGCACGCTGATCTACCTCTTCGTCGCGGCCGACCTGGTGATCTTCACGCCCTGGGTCCGCCACCACGCCAGCACGCCCGGTGATCTGTACAAACCGCTGCTGGTCGGCCGGCTGCTGCACCTGCCCACCCCGACCCCGCTGCTGGTGCACGGCATCTTCTGGGTGCTGCTCGTGGTCGCGCTGGCCGCGGCCACCGGGCGGGCTCCCCGGCTGCTCGGCTGGACCGTCTTCGCGCTCTACTTCGAGTGGATGGTCATCGCGATGAGCTACGGCAAGGTCGACCACGACCGGGTCGGTCTGCTGGTCGCGCTGGCCGTGCTGCCGACCGTGGGGCGGGCCCGGCACGGCGATCCCCGCAGCACCGAGGCCGGCGGCTGGGCGTTGCGGGTCACCCAGATCGCGGTGGTGTGCACGTACTTCCTGGCGGCCTGGGCCAAGCTGCGTTTCGGCGGCATCGACTGGGTGACGAGCTCGGTGCTGGCCCGGGCCATCATCCGCCGCGGCACGGACCTGGCCGACCTGATCGCCGGCGTGCCGTACCTGCTGATCCTCGCGCAGTTCGGGATCGTGGCGTTCGAGCTGGCCAGCCCGGCGATCTTCTTCCTGCGGCCGCGCTGGCGCAACCACGCGGTGGCGTTCTTCTACTCGTTCCATCTGGTCACGTTCGCCACCATCACCATCTCGTTCGCCCCGCACCTCGCCGCGATCACCAGCTTCCTGGCGCTGGAGAAGGTCCGGCCCCTGACGTGGGCCCGAAGTTTCCTGAAGCGGAGCCGGGGACAAGTAAGGGGGCATGAGCGACCGGTGGTATGAGAAGGCCGTCATTTACTGCGCCGACATCGACACGTTCGCCGACTCCAACGGCGACGGGGTCGGCGACATCAAGGGCATGATCGGGCGGCTGGACTATCTGGCCCGCCTCGGCATCACCTGTCTGTGGCTGAACCCGGTCCACCCGACGCCGAACCGCGACGACGGCTACGACGTGGCCGACTTCTACAACGTCGACCCGCGCCTGGGCAGCCTCGGCGACTTCACCGAGCTGGTGCACCAGGCCCGCGACCGGGGCATCCGGGTCATCATCGACCTGGTCGTGAACCACACCTCCGACCAGCACCCGTGGTTCACCTCGGCGCGTTCGTCGCCGGACTCGCCGTACCGGGACTGGTACGTCTGGGCCGAGACCCAGCCCGAGGACCGGCACCAGGGCATGGTGTTCCCCGGTGAGCAGGCCGAGACGTGGACCTACGACCGCACCGCGAAGCTCTGGTACTACCACCGGTTCTACAAGTTCCAGCCCGACCTCAACATCAAGAACCCCGAGGTCCGCGAGGAGATCAAGAAGATCTGCGCGTTCTGGCTGCAGCTGGGCGTCTCCGGGTTCCGGATGGACGCGGTGCCGTTCATCATCGAGGAGACCGAGCCGGGCAACCCGAACTCGCCCAAGGACATGGCGTTCCTCAGCGAGCTGCGCCAGCACGTGCAGTGGCGCCAGGGCGACGCCGTGCTGCTGGCCGAGGCCAATGTCGAGCCCGAGCAGCTCAAGGACTTCTTCGGCGACGGCGGCGGCTCGGCCAACCGGATCCACATGCTGTTCGACTTCATGCTCAACGGCCGGCTGATGCTCTCGCTGGCCCGGCGCAACCCGGAAGCGATCATCGACGCGCTGCGCGACACGCCGCAGCTGCCGGTCGGCGGTCAGTGGGCCACCTTCTTGCGCAACCACGACGAGGTCGACCTGTCCCGGCTCACCGCCGAGCAGCGCACCGAGGTGTTCGCCCAGTTCGGCCCGGACGAGGACATGCAGCTCTACGGCCGGGGCATCCGCCGCCGGCTGGCCTCGATGCTGGGCGGCGACCGCCGGCGCATCGAGCTGGCCTACGCGCTGCAGTTCAGCCTGCGGGGCACGCCGGTGCTGCGGTACGGCGAGGAGCTCGGCATGGGTGACGACCTCACCCAGAAGGGGCGCGACGCGATCCGTACCCCGATGCAGTGGAACATGGCCGCCAACGGCGGCTTCTCCACCGCCAAGGCCGACCAGCTCGTGCGCCCGGTGATCACCGGCGGCGAGTACGGCTACGAGAAGGTCAACGCCACCCTGCAACGGCACGACCCGAAGTCGCTGCTGTCGTGGTTCGAGCGGATGATCCGGACCCTCAAAGAGGCGCCGGAGGTCGGCAGCGGGAGCTGCACCCACGTGGACGTGCCCGGCCCGGCGGGACTGCTCGTGCACCGCGCGGACGACTCCACCGGCACCATGCTCTTCCTGCACAACCTGGCCGAGGAGGACGGCGTGGTGGACCTCAGCAGCCTGTACCCGGAGGCTGACTTCCCCAACGACGTGCTCGCCGACCAGGAGTATCCGGAGCCCGGCAAGTTCGACCAGCTCAAGGTGGCGGGTTACGGCTACCGCTGGATCCGGCTGTGCCGGAAGCCGTGACCGTAAATTTGCATCCTTGATGCAGAAAGATGACCCCACCAGGTAACCCGCGGGTAACAGCTGGGTTAGAGTCGGCCGACTGCGTAACAGATCAAGCGGGAGGCCAGCAATGACCCAGCCGAGTCGGGTAGCGATCGTGACCGGGGCCGCACGTGGCATCGGCGAGGCGACCGCGCGCAAGCTCGCCGCCGACGGCCTGTCCGTGGCGGTCGTCGACCTCGACGAGGGAGCCTGCGCGAACACGGTGACCGCGATCCACGACGCCGGCGGCACCGCCCTCGCCGTCGGCGCCGACGTCTCGGACGCCGTCCAGGTCGCCGCCGCCGTCGAGCGGGTCACCGCCGAGCTCGGCGCGCCCACGGTGCTGGTCAACAACGCCGGCGTGCTGCGCGACAACCTGCTGTTCAAGATGAGCGACGACGACTGGGAGACCGTGATGGCGGTCCACCTGCGCGGCGCGTTCCTGTTCAGCCGGGCCGTGCAGAAGCACATGGTCGACGCCCAGTGGGGTCGCATCGTCTGCCTGTCCAGCACGTCGGCGCTGGGCAACCGGGGCCAGGCCAACTACGCCGCGGCCAAGGCCGGCCTCCAGGGCTTCACCAAGACGCTGGCCATCGAGCTGGGTCGCTTCGGCGTCACGGCCAACGCGGTCGCGCCCGGTTTCATCGTGACCGATATGACCGCCGCCACCGCGGCCCGGGTCGGCGTCGACTTCGCGGACTTTCAGAAGGCGGCGATCGGTCAGATCCCGGTCGGCCGGGCGGGCCGTCCCGAAGACGTGGCGAACACCGTATCCTTCCTGGTCAGTGAAGGAGCGGGATTCGTCTCCGGCCAGGTGATCTACGTGGCCGGCGGTCCTCGCGACTAGCCGTCATGGCTTGATCCGGCGAGCTACACATGATGGAGCGGGCCGGACGGGTCGAAGGGTGGAGAAGCCGACAGTGAACCGAAGGATGAGCTCCCGTAGCGTGTCGTTGACCAGCACTTTCCTGCTGCTGGCCGCGGGAGGGGTGGCCGCCTGCGACAACGACGACACCCAGGACGAGGCGTTCTACTGCGCCGACGCCAACGGCACCGTCGTGGACGAGGACAACTGCGACGACGACGACAACAACAACGGCGGCGGTGTGGGTTTCGTGCCGTTCTTCATCTGGCACTCGTCGAGCTACGGCTCCGGATACCGGCCCGGCTACCGGCTGCCCGCGGGCGGCAGCAAGTTCGCCTACAACGACCGGGCCGCGCGCTCGTCGTTCGGGCTGCCGTCGTCCGGCCGGATCAGCAACGGCACGGTCAAGACCAGCGTCGTGGGCAAGGGTGGCAGTGGCACGTCCGGCAAGTCCGGCAAGTCGGGTGGCTGAGCGTTGAAGCGGGTTCCCTACGGCCCGGTCCGCGACGGCTGGCGGCTCACCAACTACAGCCTCGGCCTGACCTACAACGACACCGAGCTGCCGGACGGCACGATGATGTCGTACTGGCAGGAGGGGCCGTACTACGACTTCAGCCAAGCCGAGATCGAGGAGCTGGAAGCGGCGACGACCGCGCTCAACAGCATGTGCCTCGAGGCCGGCGACTGGATGGTCCAGCAGTGCCCCCGGCACACCGCGCAGGGCCGCCGCGACGGCTACTTCGCGTCGGTCTGCGGCCCGGAGACCTGCTTCCTGGCCAGGATCGGCATCCCGGAGTACACCCACGAGCAGATCCTCCGCACGTGGTTCGACGGCGACGCCGAGACCTGGACGCATCAGGACAAGGACCCGGACGGCCGGATCCCGATGCAGACCCCGGACTACTCGCCGTCCGTCTACGGCCGCTTCGACCTCTGGTACAACGGCGCCGGCAGCGTC
Organism: Actinoplanes sp. CA-051413; assembly: GCF_050955795.1. NCBI lineage: Bacteria > Bacillati > Actinomycetota > Actinomycetes > Micromonosporales > Micromonosporaceae > Actinoplanes > Actinoplanes sp. CA-051413. The sequence goes on along the minus strand of NZ_CP192100.1, from coordinate 8,758,067 downwards.
CCGCGCCTGCTCGAATACAACGCGCAGACGCCGACGTCGCTGGTCGAGGCCGCGGTCATCCAGTGGCACTGGGTGGACCAGACCGGCGTGACCCAGCACCCCTGGCGGCAGTGGAACTCCATCCATGACCGGCTGGTCGGCTGGGAGGCGGCCGACGGCGAGCCGGCCAACCCCGGCGCCTGGCGGCGCAACATCGGCAAGCTGCGCGAGGCGCGTCCGTGGCTGCCGGAAAAGCCCAAGATCTACTTCGCGTACGAGACCAGTGAGACGTCCGGTGAGGACCGGATGAACGTGGCCTACCTGATGGCGACCGCCGAGGAGGCCGGCTATCCGGTCGAGCTGATCGCGATGAGCCAGATCGGCTGGGACGTGGCCGGGGACCGGGTGCTCTTCGTGCCCTCCCCGGGCCAGGAGCACAAGGCGCAGCCGATCGACGTGATCTTCATGCTGTACCCGTGGGAGTGGTTCTGGAACGAGGAGGGCGGCAAGGCCTTCTTCCGGAACATGGCCGATCCCGCCAAGCGCGGCACGGTGTGGATCGAGCCCCCGTACAAGGCGGCGCTGCTGGGCAACAAGGCGCTGCTGCCGGTGCTGTGGAAGCTCTTCGGCGACGACCCGGAGCGCGGTAAATACCTCCTCCCGGCCTACTTCGCGGAGTCGTCGAAGGCGGCGACCCTGACCTCGTACGCGAAAAAGCCGGTCTGGGGTCGCGAGGGCGGCTCGGTCAGGCTGGTCCGGGACGGCGTCACCCTGGTCGACAACCCCACCGAGTACGGCAGCGACGGCCGTTTCGTGGTGCAGGAGCTGCTGGAGCTGCCATCGTTCGACGGCCTCGAGGGCACTGTGCACCCGGTGATCGGCGCCTGGCTGATCGACGGGGAGCCGGCCGGCATGGGCATCCGCGAGGGTCTGGGCACCGACGGCCTGGTCACCCGGGACAACTGCAACTTCCTGCCGCACACCGTCGGCGCCGATTCCTGAATTTTTCTCACCGCCCCTCAACGTTCCGGCTCCACCGGCGCGTTGAGGGGTTGTGACATTCGAGGAGTTCGTGGCGCTGCGGCTGAGCGCCCTGCTGCGCTACGCCACGGTGGTGACCTGGGATCCGCATCTCGCGGAGGACGTCACCCAGGAGGTCCTGGTCCGGGTGCAGCAGCGGTGGGGCCGCATCGGCGGGCTCGACTCGCCCGAGGCCTACGTCAAACGCATGGTCGTCAACGAGTTCCTGTCGTGGCGGCGGCGCCGGGCCGCGCGGCCGGTGAGCCGGGAGTCCCTGGAGGTCGCCGCCGGCAGCGTGCCCGACCACGGCATCTCGTGGGGTGAGCGCGACGCGATGTGGCGGCTGATCGCCACCCTGCCGGCCCGGCAACGCGCGGCCGTCGCGCTGCGCTTCTACGAGGACATGTCCTACGACGAGATCGCCGACGCCCTGGGCTGCCGCGCGGTCACCGCCCGTTCGCATGTCTCCCGCGCCCTGCTCGCGCTGCGGGAGCAGCTGCCGGCCGCGCCGATCCTGACCGGGGAGAAATGATGAGCCAGTCCCTCGAAGACCTCGTCCGCGCGGCACAGCACCAGCAGGCCGAGCGGGCCGTGGATCCGCAGCGCGTCCTCGCCGCCCTGCCGCAGCGCCGGGCCCGGGTTGTCCGGCGCCGTCGTCTGGTGCTGGCCTTGGCTGCCGCGGCGATCGTCGCGGTGCTGGCCCCGATGCTCGCTCTGCGCCCGGGGCCGGCCCCGCAGCCGCCGAGTGTCACCCCGAGCCCGGTGCCCAGCGTGACCGGGCCCCAGAGCCGGTTCGTGCCCCTGGAGTTCAGCCCGGGCTGGCTGCCGGTGGGGTACGCGGAGTACTACCGCTCGATCCGGCCGGGGGAGGGCCTCATCCGGGTCTGGGGCTCGGCGCCGCCTCCGTCCCCGTTGCTGATCGACGATGTCCCGCGCCGGTTGTCGATGACCGTCGCCGCGGCCGGGGAGTCAGAGGTGACCCGGGACGAGAGTGACGAGACAGTCGAGATCAACGGCAGCAGCGGCGGCTACCGTCACGACGGGCCGCCGGGGGTGTACTGGCAGACCGGCGGCTTCACCATCGAGATCCGGGCTGACCAGCCGGGGATCACCAGGGCCACCATGCTGCGCATCGCCCGTTCGGTGCGGCCCGATCCCGCCGGGACCGAACTGCCCATGGTGATCGCCATTCCCGCCGGGCAGGTGAGCGTGGCCCAGAGCGTGACAGGTGTCTCGCCCGGCGAATGGCTCGCGGTGACCGACCTCGGCGAGGAGGACCCCTTCGGCAGCGCCGTGGCCTCGGGCACCTCGGTCAGCGTCGGCACGGTGACCCCGGCGCCCGCGGGCGGCACCAGCCTGCGGGTCGGCGGCCGGCCCGCCCGTCACCTGTACGCGGAGGTCCCGGAGGGCGGCCACTACCTGGTCGTCGAGCTCGGTGGCGGGCTGCGGCTGACCGTCTTCTCCCTGGACCTGGACCGGCCGGCGATGGTGGCGCTGGCCGAGGCGGCCGGTGCGCCGAACCCGACAGCGTTCAGATGGATCGGGAGCTGACCCGCCAGCCGTCCGGGGCTAGCCGATCAGGGCCGGGCGGGCCGGTTGCGCCACAGCCACCAGAGGCCGATCAACGGGAGCACCAGCGGCACGTAGCCGTAGCCGCTACCGAAGCGCGACCAGACGGTGGCGTCCGGGAACGCCTCCTGGTCGAGCACGCTGAGGGTGCCCACCACCAGGACGCCCACCAGCTCGATCGAGCAGCTGGTCAGGGCGATCAGGCGGCCCCGGGTGCCACCGACGGCGAGGCCGATCGTGGCCGCGATGTAGACCAGCGCGGCGAACGCCGACAGCAGGAACGCCAGCGGCGCCTCGGCGAACTTCGTGGCGATCTGCACGCCGGCCCGGGCGCCCGCGGAGACCGCGAAGATGCCGTACACCAGCAGCAGCACCCGGCCGGCGCCGGTGCCCAGGGCCGCATCCCGCGGTCTGGTGTGGGCGGGTGTCGGCTCAGCCACCGGTGGCCTCCGCGATCTGCTGCAACCGCAGCACGAGAACCGGCAGCACCAGGCAGGCGACGCCGAGGATGAGGGTGCCCCAGCGGGTCGGCTCGAGCCGGGCCAGGTAGAAGCCGACCGGGGCGAACGCGACGGTGGTGATCAGGTAGCCGATGAAGGTGGTCGTCTCGCCCGGCCGGTCCCCGGTGATGAGCCCGACGACGGCCACCACCACGAGCACCGCGACCAGAGCGCTGAGACCGAGCATGGCCCACAGGTCGGTGTTGCTGGGGGCCCGGTTGAGCGCCGAGCGGATCAGATACCAGATCCCCAGCAGGAGGGCCACGACGATGGTCGCGGTCGACAGCGGGCCGTTCATCACCGGCACAGCGTACTGATCAGCAGCAGCGTGTTAACTTTCGGCCGGGTGTGATCTCCAGCGGGAAGGCGGCACGAGGATGCGGTTCGGACTTTTCGGTACGGGACCGTGGGCCCACCAGGCGCACGCCCCGGCGCTGGCGGCGCACCCGGACGTCGAGTTCGTGGGTGTCTGGGGCCGGGACCCGGCCAAGGCGGCCGCGCTGGCCTCGGAGCACGGCGCGCAGCCCTACGCGGAGATCGACGCGCTGATCGCCGACGTGGACGCGATCGCCGTCGCTCTGCCCCCGGACGTGCAGGCCGACATCGCCCTGCGCGCGGCCAGGGCGGGCAAGCATCTGCTGCTGGACAAGCCGATCGCCTTCACCACCGAGGCCGCCGCCGAGATCGTCGCGGCCGCCGCCGCACAGCAGGTGGCCGGGGTCGTCTTCTTCACCCGGCGCTTCATGCCGCAGATCCAGCAGTTCATCGACGAGGTCCGCGCGGCCGGCGGCTGGCTGGAGGCGCGGATCGACCACCTCGGCTCGATCTTCCAGCCCGGCAACCCGTTCGGGGCGTCGGTGTGGCGCAAGCAGAGCGGCGGCCTGTGGGACGTCGGCCCGCACGCGGTCGCGCTGATCCTGCCCGTGCTGGGCCCGGTCGCGCAGGTCACCGCGCTGGCCGGCGACCGCGACATGACACACGTGCTGCTGCGGCACACCGGCGGCGCGATCAGCACGCTGACGCTGTCCGTCGACGCCCCGGCCGCCTTGGAACGCGAGGACGCGGCGTTCTTCGGTGAGTCCGGGGTCGCCGACGTGCCGCCGGTGCCGTGGCTGCCGGTGGAGGCCTTCGGCCGGGCGGTGGACGCCCTGTTCGGCGCGGCGAACGGCGGCCCGGCTCCGGCGCTGGACCTGGCCTTCGGCGCCGAGGTGGTGGCGATCCTGGCCGCGGCCGGTGAGTCGATCACCACCGGCCGCACCATCACGTTGGAGCCGGGCGAGCCGGGTTAGCGGCAGCGCCAGAGCAGCGGGTGGTTCTCGGTGTCCGGTCCGGCCGAGTAGCCGGCCACGACCAGGCCGTCGTCGCTGATGCTCTTCACGATGTACTGCTGCTCGCCCTTGAGCTTCAGGTCCGCCGGTAGCTTCGTGTTGCGGGTGCCGACGGTGATCACCGGCCGGTCGGCCTCGCCCACCACCCAGCCGTTGGCCGCCACCCGCGCCGGCATCCCGGCGCCGGACACGAGCCGCTCGTAGCTGTTGCTGGCAATGCGGTAGCGGAAGAAGGCGAACGATCGGGTGTCTGCGGTGTCGATCACGGCGCGGCCCACCACCCAGCCGTCGCGGATCGCGGCGGGCCAGAACATGGTCGCCTTGCGGCCGTCGACCTCGGGCAACGGCATACGGCGGGTGGTGCCGTCGGCCAGCCACAGGTAGCCCGTGCCCTCCTTGCCCGTCGGCGTGATGGTGCCGAGCACGTTGCCGGCCTCGTCGATGTCGCCGGCCTCGCCGGACTCCGTGCCGTCCGGCAACGGCAGCCGCTGCGGCTTCGCGGTCACGGACGCCCAGCGCGCCGGGACGCCCTCGTACAGCGGACCGAGCGAACCGACCACCACCCCGGCGTCGTTGATCGCCGACGCCGCGCCCTCGCCGCCGGCCAGCGGCTTGACCTTGCCGTCGCGGTACGCGTACGGCCGGATCTCCGGGTCGAAACCGGAACCGACCGCCTGGCCGCGCGAGTTGATGTCGACGAAGCTGTCGTCGGAACCGCCGACCCGGAGCTGGCTGACGATCTTGCCGTCCCGCCACACCACGAGCGGACGACCCTGCCCGCCGCCCGGCGGATACAGCCGGCCGACGTGCCAGCGCCCGCTCGCGTCACCCCCGGTGACCAGCGCTTTCTCGATACCGGCGGTGGGCAGCCGGCTGACCGTGCAGTCCTTGGGCCCGGCCGGCGGGGCGGCGACCGCGATCGACGGGGACGGGGTGACAGCCGGGCGCGGTGGTGGTGGCGTGGGCCGGCCCAGGGCGGAGAAGGCCAGCGTGCCCCCGGCCGCGGTGGTCGCGGTGACGGCCACGACCGCCATTCCGCTGGTCCACCACCGGGTGCGGCGGCGGCGCCGGCCCTCGGCCATCGCGCCGGCCACGTCGATGCGGGACGGGCCGGCCGGATCGCCGGCGAGCGGGCTCAGCAGGGCCACCGCGTCGCGGTCGGCGCTGTCCGGATGCTGGTTCATCGTGTGCCCCCGAGGGAGTGGATGCGGTCGCCGAGGATCCGGCGCAGGGCCGTGAGTCCGTGGGCTGTCTGACTTTTCACGGTGCCCTCGCTGCAGCTCAGCACCCGGGCGACATCGGCAATCGACTGATCGCAGAGAAAGCGCAGCACCAGCACGGCCTGCTGCCGCGGTGGCACCTGGGACAGCGCGGCCCGCAGCACGGCCCGTTCCTCGACGCCGTGGCCGTGGTGTGCCGGCGCGGGCCGGTCGGGTGGGACGCCGAGGCGAACCTTCCACCAGCCCCGGCGCTTCTCGTCGAGGAAGATGCGGACCAGCATCGTGTGCACGTACGCGTCGATGTTCTCCACGCCGCTGATCCGCGACCACCGCACATACAGCTTGGTGATGGTCTCCTGCACCAGATCGTCGGCATGGTGCTCGTCGCCGCAGAGCAGGTACGCGGTACGCCGCAGACCTGTCGTCCGCCCGTGCACGTACGCCAGGTACTCCGCGTCCGATCCGTTGGTCATCCCTGCTCCCGCCGTCGTCCCTGTAGTAAACGGTGACGTCGGACGATCGGTTGTATGCCGTCGCGGCCGCTCTGTGGTGCGATGACCCATCCGCGTAGCCGTCCGTGCCGAATGGCAGTTGATACGGCATGAGCGATGGAGAGGCTGACTTCATGACTGAGCGCGGCGCCGCCCGCCGGCCTGACCATCTGTCGGCCGTGCCCGATGCTCCGGCCGGCCCCACCTCCGACGTCGGCGACCTGGTACGCGCGGTGGCCCGCGGCGACGAGCCGGCGTTCGCCCGCCTCTACGATCTGGTCTCGCCCCGGGTCTACGGCCTGATCAGGCGCGTGTTGCGCGATCCGGCCCAGGCCGAGGAGGTGGCCCAGGAGGTGCTGGTCGAGGTGTGGCGCACGGCGGCCCGCTTCGACGCCGCCCGCGGCACGGCGACGTCCTGGATCTTCACCATCGCGCATCGCCGCGCGGTGGACCGGGTGCGCTCCGAGCAGGCCTCGTCCGACCGCACCATGAAGGTCGGCATCGCGTCGGTGGAGACCCCGTACGACGAGGTCGTCGACGAGGTGGCCGGGCGGCTGGAACGCCAGCAGGTGCGGCACTGCCTGGACGATCTCACCGAGCTCCAGCGCCAGGCGGTGACGCTCGCGTACTACCAGGGCCACTCGTACCGCGAGGTGGCCGAGCTTTTGCAGACCCCATTGCCCACGGTCAAGACCCGGATGCGTGACGGCTTGATCCGCCTGCGCGACTGCCTGGGTGTGGAGGTGACCGCATGACCACGACGGACATTCACGCCCTGGTCGGTGCCTACGCGCTGGACGCGGTGGACGACCTCGAGCGGGCCGCCTTCGAGCGGCACATCCTGGCCTGCGAAGGGTGCCGCGGCGAGGTCGACGAGCTGCGCGAGACCGCGTCGCGGCTGGCCGACAGCACCTGGTCGGTCCCGCCGCCGCAGCTGCGCACGGACGTGCTCGCCGCGATCGGCCGGACCCGTCAGCTGCCGCCGGGCGAGTCGGCCCGGCCCGAGCCGGACGCGCGGGCGGCGGTGTCGCGCTGGCGCCGGTACACGGCGGGCGCGGCCGCGGCGTGCATCCTGGCCACCGGGGCGGGTGCGGCCACGTGGGCCGTGCAGGAGCAGCGGGTACGCGCCAAGAACACCGCCGTTGCTGCCGCGGAGCTGCGGGAGGCCCGTACCCAGGCCATCCTGGCCGCCCCCGACCTGGTGGTCCGCACCGCGCCGATGATCGGCGGAGGCCGGGTCACCGTGGCCTCGTCCGCTCAGCAGGCGGCCAGTGTGGTGTCGTTGCGCGCCGAGCGGGCGCCGGCGACGGACCGGGCCTTCCAGCTCTGGACGATCCGTGGCACCGAGAAGCCGGTCGACGCCGGTCTGCTGCCAGCGGGAGAGGCTGCGGCGGCGCAGGTCGTGGACGGCGTGCCGGGCAACGACATCTTCGCCGTCTCGGTGGAGCCGTCGACCGGGTCGGCCCAGCCCACCGCGGACCAGATCGTCGCGCAAGTTCCGCTGACGTAGACCCATCCGGGCCCCATACCGCTCCGAATCGTCTGTAGAGGAAAGAAAACGACGAAACGGAGATACTGATGGTCACCGACATCCGGCGCGCGGCGGTCCAGGGGGTACGCGACAACAGCGGCCCCGTGACCTTCGCCTTCGGATTGGTGCTGGTGGGCATCGGTATCGCCGGTTTTCTCGCCGTCGGCCGGGCTGAACTGCCCGGGCGGTTCGAGGTCACGATGCCGTTCAGCGTCCTGCACCTCGGGCTGGGCGCCGCCCTGGTGTCCACCGCGATCCTCGGCCCGCGTCCGGCGCGGGTCACCGCCACCTGGGCCGGTCTCACGTTGCTCGCCCTGGGTCTCGCCGGCCTGGCCGGTGTCACCCGGGTCGCGCCGAACGGTGCCGATATCGCCCTCTGTCTCGTTCTCGGTATAGCGCTGACGGCCGTCGGCCGCCGCTGATCATCAAGCACCGCCCCGTAAAAAGGCGCCCCCGCGCGCATCTGTTCGAGCAGTTCGTCACGAATATTCCGTGACATCCATTTCCGAAGGGGATCCCACCATGCGCGCCACCAAGATCACTGCCATCGCCGCCGCCCTCGTCTTCTCCGCCTCCCTGGCCGCCTGCGGCGGGGACGACGCGAGCGGCGAGGACACCGCGGCGGCTCCGGCCGCCACCACGGCGTCGGCCGCTCCCTCCATGGCCGGCACGGACACCATGGCGACCTTCGGTGCCGGCTGTGCCGCCGTGCCGACCGAGGCGTCCGACCCGGGCAGCTTCGACGCCATGGCCAAGGTGCCGGTCGCGACCGCCGCCTCCGGCAACCCGCTGCTGTCCACACTGGTCACCGCGGTCAAGCAGGCCGGGCTGGTCGACACGCTGAACACCGCGCCCGCCCTGACCGTCTTCGCGCCGACCAACGACGCTTTCGCCAAGATCCCGGCGGCCGACCTCAAGGCCGTGCTGGCCGACAAGAAGACGCTGACCAGCATCCTCACGTACCACGTGGTCGAGGGAAAGCTCACCCCGGCGCAGCTGGCCGGCACCCACAAGACCATCCAGGGTGACGAGGTCACGGTCGAGGGCAGCGGCAGCGACTTCAAGGTCAACGAGGCGTCGGTCGTCTGCGGCAACGTGCAGACCGCCAACGCGACCGTCTACATCATCGACTCCGTCCTCATGCCGAAGGGCTGATCTTTCTTCGGGAACGCGCCGGCCGTGGTGGTGACCACGGCCGGCGCCCGGCAGGGAAGGAGATCGTCGTGCGCCGTATCGCCTGGCCCGCCGTCATCGGTGTGCTCTCGGCCGCATTCGGGGTCGCCCTCGCGGAAGTGCTCGCGGCCGCGACCCGGCCCCAGGCCGGACCGCTGGTCGCCGTCGGGGGCGCGGTGATCGACGCGGCGCCGACGCCGCTCAAGGAGTTCGCGGTACGCACGCTCGGCACGAACGACAAGCCCGTCCTGCTCGGCACGATCGCCCTGGCCCTGATCCTGTTCACAGCCCTGGTCGGAGTGCTCAGTGTCCGCCGCCGCAGGGTTGCCGTGGCCGGCGCCGCACTGTTCGGTCTGGCCGGAGCGGTCGCCGCAGCACTACGACCCGCTGCGATCGCCTACGACGTGGTGCCGTCCATTGTGGGCGCTACGGTCGCCGGGGCCACGCTGCTGTTCCTGCTCCACCGCTCCTACCGGACCGACGCGGCGGAGCCCGGCCCGGCCGGTTTCGATCGTCGCGCGTTTCTGCGCACCGCCGCGGTGATCGCCGGCGGCGCTGTCGTCGCGGGTGGTACGTCCGAAGTCGTCAAGCGGGTCCGCGGCGGAGCCGTCACCAGATCCCGCGAGGCCATCGAGCTGCCGGCGGCCGCGAGCCCCGCGAAGCCGCTGCCCGCCGGCACCGCCCCGGGCTTCGTGACCGCCAACGCGGACTTCTACCGGGTCGACACCGCCCTGACCGTGCCCTCCATCGACGTCGAGACCTGGCGCCTGCGGATCCACGGGATGGTCGAGCGGGAGGTCGAGCTGTCCTTCGACGACCTGCTGAAGCGGCCGCTGATCGAGCGGGACGTCACTCTGAACTGCGTGTCCAACGAGGTGGGTGGGCCGTACATCGGCACTGCCCGCTGGCTCGGTGTCCCGCTCGCCCCGCTGCTGCGGGAGCTGGGGGTCAAGCCGGGCGCCGACCAGGTGGTGGCCCGCTCGGTCGAGGGCATGACCATCGGCACGCCGGTCGAGACGGTCTTCGACGGCCGCGACACGATGCTCTGCGTCGGGATGAACGGCGAGCCCCTACCCCTGGCGCACGGCTTCCCGGTCCGCATGCTGACCCCCGGCCTGTACGGCTACGCCGGCGCCTGCAAGTGGATGACCGAGCTCGAACTGACCACCTTCGCCGACTTCGACGCCTACTGGGTACGCCGGAAGTGGGGTGCCCGCGGCCCGGTCAAGACGGCGTCGCGGATCGACAAGCCGGCGCCGTTCGCGAAGCTGAATGCGGGCAAGCTCACCGTGGCCGGCGTCGCCTGGGCGCAGGGCCGTGGCATCAGAACGGTCGAGGTACGCGTCGACGACCGCCCGTGGGCCAAGGCGGAACTGCTGCCGGTCCCGTCCACGGACACCTGGGTCCAGTGGCGCTACGAGTGGCCCGCCACCGCCGGTCTGCACACTCTCTCCGTCCGGGCCGTCGACGGCACCGGCGCTGTGCAGACCGAGCAGCGGGCGACACCGTTCCCGGACGGCGCGACCGGCTGGCACACCGTCACCGCAACGGTGGAGTGACCGTCAGGGGACCGTACGCTCGATGGCCGCGGCGCCGTCGCGTTCCAGCTCCTGGCGGGCGCGTTCGATGTTCTCCGGCGTCGGGTCCCGGCCCTCGGCCTGTGCCAGGTCGACCGGCTCCCATTCCTGCTCCGCCCCGGTCCGCACCGGCGGCTCCTCGCCCGGCGCCAGGAACTCCGGGTTGTCGGAGTCGGGGCCGCCACCGGTGACGAAGGCGCTCACGGCGACGTCGTCCTCCACGGCGTCCGCGACCTCCTGCGTCTCCTCCAGCGGCGGGCGGTTCTCGTCGGTCATGGCTCCTCCAACGTGGATGCCTCAATACCTCGATCTTCTTCCTACTCCGCCTTACCCGGCTTGCCCAGCACTCAGTCAGCTCGGCCCGCGGGCGCATAAATCGGGCGATCAAGCCCTTCGACCTCCAAGCGAGCGTGATTCGGACAACGGTCGCGCGCATCGGATGGACGGTGTGTAGTGAGCCGAATACATTTCTGCGTTGGCACGTGTATGAGTGTTCCGGCGGGGACCACTCAGTGCGTGGGCCGCCGGCGGCGACTCGCGGCACGTGGCGCGAGGGGAACGTGACAGATGATCGATCGCTGGGATGTTCAGAGGTGAGCAGCCTGCCGGATGCCGAGCGGGACGCGAGCGAGGTCGTCCAGTTGCTGGCAGGGCTGGCCGCTCTGCTGCGCGGCCGGGATCGCGCGCTCGACGAGGACACCCGCGTGATGCTGAACATGGCGCTGGAGGGCAGGCTCTCCGCGGGGCGTGTGCTGGAGTATCTCCACGCTCTGCAGGGCTCCGGTGACGGGGTGGCCGCTGCGGTGCCACCACGGCTCGGCCCCTGGCGGGACTGGGTGCCGCCGAGGGGAAACCTGCTCGGCGAGAAGGCCGGCGCACCTCGGATAGAGGAGCTGCCCCGCCATCGCCGCCGCCACGACCCCGGCGAATAGCGGCGACCCGCGACCGGCGTCATCCCGGGGCGGAAACCTGAGCGGCCGACCGTCCCGGGTCCGAGTCGGATCATGTCGTACGCGGCCGGCTGCCCGGCCTCAGCAGGCCCGATTCGCGCTCCGGCGCCAGCCCGGTCCGGGTACGCCGGTCCTCGACGCGCGGGCCGCCCGCTGACCGATCCAGCACATTCTGGCCATATGAACTACTCTGGCGTTCCGCGCCTACCTGGCGTAACTTGCAGACCAGCGGACTGTTGTTGGACGCGGTATCCGGTCGGCGCCTGGGTGAGGCGCCGAGCTGCGCAGCTGGTCAGCGCAGAGACCCCCGCGCGGAGGTGGCGTCGTCCGCACGACGCCCAGGAAGAGGGCAGCTGTGTATCTGCCGATCACCACTCGTCAGTTGGCCGATGGCACCGTCGAGATCGCGCCGAGCGGCGAGATCGATCTCGACAACGCGCACGTGATGCGTGACGCGGTCAACGACGTGCTCACCACCTCCACGCCCGGGAAGATCGATCTCGACCTCCAACGGGTGATGTTGATCGACAGCATCGGCATCGGCATTCTCGTGGCCTGCTTCCACGCGGCCGCCGCCAGCGGCGTCAAGCTCGTGGTGAGCCACCCGAGCCCGACGGTCTACCGCCAGCTCTGGATCTCCGGCCTGGTCGGCCTGCTGGGCTGCGCCGAGCCGCCCTCCCCGCGCACCTCGGTGGGCCTGCGCCCGAGCTGACCCGCGTCACCCGATCGAGGGAATTCGCGCGCCGGTCTCCCGAGCATTTCCCGGCCTCATCCGGCCCTGGTCAGGTCCGTCGAGGCCGCCAGGTCGGTGGCCACTTCCAGCAGGTGGGTCAGCACCGGCCGGTCGGCCCGCGGATGCCAGGCGACGACGGTCTCGGCCCGGTCCCCGGCCAGCGGCACGAAGACCACTCCGCTGTCCCGCAACGTCCGGGCCGAGCGGGCCAGCCGGGTCACTCCGACGCCGGCCGCGACCAGTCCCAGCAGGCTCGGCACGGTGGCCGACCGCTGCACCACCCGGGGCGTGAAGCCGGCGATCGCGAAGTCCCGGTCGTACTTGGCGTGCCACGGCGGCCACGACTCGCGCGGTGTCAGCACCCACGGATCGTCGGCCAGCTCGCCCAGCTCCACCTCGTCACGGCCGGCGAGGTGGTGCCCGGCCGGCAGCACGGCGCAGACCGGCTCGACGATCAGAGTGCGGGTGACCAGGTCGTCGACCAGCGGCGGCCGGGTGAAGGCGGCGTCGAAACGGCCGTCGCGCAGGCCGGCGACCAGCTCGGCGATGCCGGTGTCGGCGGTGACCAGCTCGACGTCCGGATACTGCGCCCGGAACGCCCGCACGACCGGCGGCAGCATGTAGTTCGCCACCGAGGACAGGAACGCCACACTCAGCCGGCCGATCTCACCCCGGGCCGCCCGGCCGACCGTCGCCACCGCTTCCTCCGCACGAGCCAGCACGGCGCAGGCCTCGGGCAGGAACAGCCGGCCGACCTCGGTGAGCCGGGTGCCGCGGCTGTCCCGATCGAACAGCCGCACCCCGAGAATGCGTTCGAGCACGGTGATCTGGGCCGACAGCGACTGCTGGGCGATGTGCAGGTCGGCCGCCGCGCGGGTGAAGCTCAACCGCTCGGCCACCGCGACGAAGTAGCCCAGCTGCCGCAGCTCGGGAGTGGTCACAGTCTCCGACTGTAGTGACGTCAGGAAGTCGATGTTGGCCGCGCCGGACCCGGCCCCGGCAGGCTGGCAACCATGGTCGAGACAGACAAGGTATGGCTGATCACCGGCTGCTCCGCGGGCTTCGGCCGGGAACTGGTGCTGGCGGCCCACGCGGCCGGCGACCGGGTGCTCGCGACCGCCCGCCGCCCGGAACAACTCGCGGACCTGGTCGCCGCCGGCGGCGGCCGGATCGCCGCCACCGCCCTGGACGTGACCGATCCGGCATCGGTCGCGGCGGCGGTCGGCACCGCCCTGGACACGTTCGGGCGCATCGACGTGGTGGTCAACAACGCCGGGCACGGCTCCGTGGGCGCGGTCGAGGAGCTCGAGCTGGCCGACCTGCGCGCACTCATGGAGGTCATGTTCTTCGGGGCGGTCGAGGTGACCAAGGCCGTCCTGCCCCACCTGCGGGCCCGGGGGAGCGGCGCGATCGTGCAGATGAGCTCGATGGGCGGGCAGGTCAGCATGCCGGGCTTCGGCGCGTACTGCGCGGCCAAGTTCGCGCTGGAAGGACTGTCCGAGGCCCTCGCCGCCGAGGTGCGGCCACTGGGCATCACGACGCTGATCGTCGAGCCGGGGGCCTTCCGTACCGAATTCGGCGGGGCCCGGATGCACCGGTCGGCCCCGATCGACGCGTACCGGGAGTCGACCGGGCCGACCCGCGCGGCCGTCGAGCAGATGGACGGCACCCAGCCCGGCGACCCGGCCAAGGCGGCCTGGGCCGTCGTCACCGTGCTGGGCAGCGACGACCCGCCCCTGCGGCTCGCCCTCGGCGCCGACGCGGTCGACCACATCGGCGCGCACCTCGACGCGGTCCGGGCAGATCTCGACAAGTGGGCGGAGGTGAGCCGCTCGACCGCGCTGTCCGGGGTCGCCTACCGTTGACAGATCATGGTGCGGCGGCTGACAGTCACGGTCTTCTTCCTGTACGCCGTGGGCGTCATCGCCATCACCGTCTTCCCGATCCGGGTCCGGTCCGCGGCCTACTGGACCGGCGAACCATGGTGGACGATGGTCCACTGGATCCCCGGCGACGTGGACGCGCCCAGCTTCGTGCTCAACGTCATCATGTTCATCCCGCTGGGCGTGCTGCTGCCGCTGCTCCGGCCGTCGCTGGATGCCGTACGCCGGCTCGCCGGGTGCGCGGCCGCGGCCAGCTCGGCCATCGAGCTGATCCAGTTCGTGCTCGGGATGACGCTGGGCAGCCGCCGCACGGTCGATGTCAACGACCTGATCGCCAACACCGCCGGCGCGCTGCTCGGCCTGCTCATCCTGCGGCTGGCCGTGCCGTCGCGGCGGCACCGCGCAGCGTTCGGCGCAGGAAGTCCGCCGTCGCCGTCACCGCCCGGCTGACGTGCGGCTCCCGGTCGTAGAGGTCGACGTGCTGCCCGGCGTCCAGCCAGACGATCTCCTTGTCCCCGGGCGTCTCCTCGTACATCCGGGCGGCGAGTTCCGGGCTGCAGTAGTCGTCCTTGCGGCCGTGCACGATCAGCAGTGGCGTCTCGGCCAGCAGCGCCGCCCGGCCCAGCGCGTCGAAGGTGAGCAACGCGTGCAGGGACCCGCGCGTCACCCTGTTCTCCCAGGTGGCGGCCGCGGAACGGGCAGTGCCGTAGTACGACCACGGTTCGGCGCCGGCCATCGCGGCCTCGCCGTCGCCCGGTGCCACGGCCGGCAGGTGGTCGTCGTAGGAGTCGATGAAGCTCCGCAGGCCGGCGCGGTAAGCGGCCGGGTCACGGGCGAACCAGGCCGGGCTGTTGTAGGCGCCGGCGATTCCGGCCACGGCGCGTACCCGGGGGTCGGTGGCGGCGGCGCTGACCGCGTACCCGCCGCCCAGACAGATGCCCACCAGGCCGATCCGTTCCGGGTCCACCTCGGAGCGCGCCTGCAGCAAGCTCACCGCCGACCGCAGGTCGGCGAGCTTGCCCTGGGTGTCCTCGTGGCCGCGACGCCCTTCGCTGGCCCCGAACCCGCGGTGGTCGAAAGCCAGCGTGACCAGGCCGGCCCGCGCCAGCCGCTCGGCGTAGAGCCCGGTGACCTGCTCACGCACGCCGGTGAACGGCCCGGTCAGCGCGACCGCGCCGCCGTCGGCGCCGGCGGGCACGCGCAGAGTGCCGCGCAGGGCGAGGCCGTCGCTGGCAAAAGTGATTTCTTCGGTACGGATGTCGTCCACGCCCCGACGCTAGGCTCAGCGCAGGCGGCTGCCCAGAAGGCACTTCACAGTGCCCATCCGGCTCGGGGGTACGGACGATGACGCTGGTGATCCCGGACGTGCTCGAGGAGAGCTGCGCGACGCGGCAGGCGCTCGAACGCCTCGCGGCGAAATGGCGGGTGCTGCTGATCTACGCACTGCTGGCCGGCCCGCAACGCCCGGCAGCGCTGCGCCGGAGACTGCCGGGGATCACCCAGAAGGTGCTCACCGAGACGCTGCGGGCGATGGCCGCGGACGGCCTGGTGGAGCGGCGGGTCCTGAGGGAGGAACCGCCGCAGCACGTCGAGTACGCCCTCACGCCGCTGGGCCGCACGCTGGAGGAGCCGCTGGCCGCGATCTGCGGCTGGGCCGCGTCTCAGGCCTCGTTGAGCAGTCCGACCAGCTTGGCGGCGTCCACGTCCGGACCGTAGGCCGGGGTCCCGGGCTGCTGCCGCCACGACTCGTCGAGCCCGCCGATGTCGACGGCGTCGAAGCCGAGCTCGTCGACCAGGTTGAGCACGACGACCTTGGCCCGCTGGTCGTCGCCGGCCACCGGCAGCGCCCGCCGGCCCTCGGTGCCCGGCGGGGTGGGCCGGTCCAGCAGCTGCTGGGCGACGATGTTGTTGAAGACCTTCACGACCGGGTGACCGAGCTGCTCACTGACCCACCGCGAGGAGACCATCCCGTCGTCGATCGGACGGATCTGCCCGTCCCGCTGCGGGTAGTAGTTGTTCGTGTCGATCACGACGACACCCGGCGCGGCGCTGTCGAGCAGCCCCTTGGGCAGGTCAGCGACGGCCTTGAGCGGCACCGCGACGATCACGACCTCGGCGTCCCGCGGGGCGTCGAGGACGTCGACCGGGGTGGCGCCGGTCCGGGCAGCAACTGCGTCGAGGGTCTGCGGCCCCCGCGAATTGGCGATGACAACCTGATGGCCGTGCCGGACAAGAAGCTGCGCCAGATTCCCACCGATGTGCCCGGCGCCGATGATCCCGATCTTCATGCTGATCCTCCGTCTCTCCGAGGATCACAATGCCCGAGGACGCCGCCGTCATCCCGGACGTGTCGCACGCCATGCCGGCAACGTCAGACCATGAGCTCCGGCTCCACCTGATGAATCTTGATCGGCATCCCGTCGGGCGTCTCGACATGCAACCGCACCCCGAGATCCCGATCGACGGCAACCTCGACAACGGTGACACCCTGCGCCCGAAGCAGCTGCTCAAGCCGGTCGAGCGGCATCGTGGCGGTGAAGTTGAGCTCAACGGTGGACTCGCCGCGCGAGGCATCCGGGGGGCGGGTGACCAGGCCGATCTGGGACGTGCCGACCTGCATGAGAACCCACTCGCCGTCGCGGTCGCCGTGGTTGATCTCGCCGCCGAGCTTCTCGTAGAAGGCGACTGCGGCGGGCATGTCGTCGACGTGGACCATCGGCTGGAGTTGAAGTCCGGGGAGCAGGGGGCGGACCTTGGCGACGCCTACGGTCTCGGGTCGGCGGCCGGTGGGCGAGGCGAAGGAGCGCTGGTTGGCGGCGGCGGGAAGCGGGTTGGGCCGGGCGGCCGCGGGTGACGAGTTCTGCGGCTCCGACCGGCGCGGATCTGGCTTGGGGGTGTCGCCCATTTCGGGCTCGTGCGTGCCGCTGATCTCGGAGCGTTGTGGATCGGCGGGTGTGTCCTGCCGTGCGGCTTGGGGGTAGGGATGCGCTGCCGGCACGGCGGAGTTTTCCGTCGGCGGGGTGCGCCTGGGGCTTGGCATCGGGCGACCGGACGTCCGGACGAATCGGGTGCCGCTGTTTGCAGACGAGTCACCCTCGGCGGTTCCGGCTGCAGGATCCGTTCCGGCCGGCCTCAGCGCGCTGGTCGGACCGGCCGCGCCGGCCGCTCGTGCCGTTTCGGCCGCGCCGACGGCTCCTGCCATGCCAGCCGGACCGACGGCTCCCCCCGCTTCCTCCGTGCCGACGGTTCCGGCCGCCGGTTGTGGGAGCACGCGTCCGGGCTGGTCGGCGCCCGGGTTCCCGGTCTGGGCAGACGGCTGACCGAGCTCCGGGTAACCAGCCGCGGGAGTGGGATCCGGCTGATCAGCCGGGGCGTAAGGCGCCGGATGCTGCATGAAAGGCGCAGCGATCGGCCGCGGGTCGGACGGGTCGCCCGCGGGTGGCCGCCGGGGGCCGGGTGGCGTGGGGACGGTCGGTGGGCGTGCCGGGGTGGCCTGGTGGTCCCGGGGATTCGCCGGCTTCCTGCCGCCGGGCGGGACCGGTCGTTGCTTGGCCATGGCGGGCTCCTGTCGCGCGGACTCTCGGCGCCGGCGAGGTACCGGCCGCCGAAAGGTTCAACGACCCGTCGCGCTCATCGATACATCTCCACTCCCGCCGCCGGCGCCGGACCGCGCCGCAGCCGGCGGATCACGAGCAGGCCGCCGATGCCCGGCACGGCCGCCAGGAGACGGGTACGCAGGTCCCCGGTCACCTGAACGGTCGCCCCGATCACGAACAGATAGGCGCAGCCGTGCACCGGCCCGAGCAGCGACGCGACAGGCGCCCAGTGCACGGTCGCGAGGTTGGTCAGCAGCAGGATCAGGCTGGCCAGCTCGACCAGGGCCGCGATCCGCAACAGTCGGTACGCCACGTCAGACTCCCGTCGTGGAACCGGGCCGGACGATCATCAGCACGACGACCATCGCCCACAGCAGGTTGAAGATTCCGGTGACCATGCCGAGCCAGGCGGCGAGGCGCCGGCCGGTCGTTTCGCCGGCCGCTTGCGGGGCTGCCTCGACCGCGTTTGCCGACGGCGCGGCCGGCGCGGAAGCCGGCGAGGGGACAGGCGCGGAGGTGGGCGGGGAAGGCGGTGCCGCGGCTGGCGAGAAGTCAGGTGCCGAGACCAGCGGGGAGGCGTGCGCGACCACCGGCGGAGCGATCGGCAATGACCGCAGCACGGCAGCCTGACCAGGCAGGACGAAGAAGATCAACATTGCTGCCGCAGCGGCGGTCAGGATGATCGAGATGATCAGCCAGGCGTCACCCAGTACCCCCAGGCTGCTCGCCGTAGCCAGCCCGAACACCGGAACCAGTACGCCCAGCGTCGCGTAGACCCGGCAGATCCGGTGCAGGTTGTGCAGGACCGCCACCCCGCGCGGATCCGTCGGCTCCGCCGAAGCGCGCCGGGTTGCCGCCGGGAACATGCTGGCCGCCACAGTCACCGGCCCGATGGCGATGATCGCGACCAGGACGTGGATCGAGAGAAGCAGTTTTGTCACGGTCGATCACGCTATGCAGACCGCCGAACGGCCGACAGTGGCTGGAACGCCACATGCCAACGGATTCTCGCCACGGCTGGGTTAGGCTCCCCGCCATGCACATCGTGGCCGTGCTCGCGCTCGACGGCGTCGTCGCCTTTGACCTGTCCACGCCCCTGGAGGTTTTCGCACGCACCCGTCTCGCCGGGGGAGAGCCCGCGTACGACGTACGGGTCTGTGCCCCCAAGCCCGAGGTCGACGCCGGGGCCTTTGTGTTGCGGGCACCGTGGGGGCTGGAGGCGCTGGACACGGCTGACACGATCATTCTGCCGGGGCTCGTTGAGCTGGCTGCCGCCGTACCGGAAGAGGTTTTGGCGCGGCTGCGTGCGGCCGCGGCGCGCGGCGCCCGGCTCGCCTCCATCTGTGCCGGCGCTCTTGTCCTTGCCGCGACCGGGCTGCTCGACGGGCGGCGCGCGACCACCCACTGGCTGGCCGCCGCCCAGCTCGCCGAACGCTTTCCGGCGGTTGATGTCGACCCGGACGTGCTCTACGTCGACGAGGGCCAGCTGCTGACCTCGGCCGGAGCGGCTGCCGGGCTCGACCTCTGCCTGCACATGATCCGGCGGGACCACGGCTCCGCGGTCGCTGCCGACGCGGCCCGGCTCTCCGTCATGCCGCTGGAACGTGACGGTGGCCAGGCGCAGTTCATCGTGCCGGAGCGGCCGCCGGCGCCGCGGGGCTCCACCATGGAACCGCTGCTGCGCTGGCTCGACGAGAACGCCGGCCGGGATCTCACCATGGCCGAGATCGCCGCGCACGCCGACATGAGCACGCGCACGCTCAACCGCCGTTTCCGCGAGCAGAACGGGACGACGCCGTTGCAGTGGCTGCACCGGGCCCGGGTCCGTCAGGCGCAGCACCTGCTGGAGACCACCGCCGAGGGCGTGGACCGGATCGGCGCGCGGGTCGGTTTCGGCTCACCCACCGCCTTCCGGGAACGCTTCAAGCGCATCGTCGGCACCAGTCCGCACGCCTACCGCCACGCCTTCCGTTCGGCCGCCTGAAAGCTCTCTCCTAGTCGTTGAGCTGGGCTCTTTCGATCTCACCCAGCGCCAGCGTGATCACCTCCGCCAGCGGCCGCGGCCCCAGCAGGTGGGCGATCAGCAGCGTCGAATGCCGGGCCAGCGCGTCGGCCTTCGGCGCGGGATCCTCGTCGTCGTGCACGCCCAGCGCGCCCGCCAGCAGGACCAGCATCACGTGCGGGTCCACCTCCGGCTGCCAGATCGCCGCCGCCCGGACGCTCTGCTCCAGGACGGCGCGGATGTCGTCGCCGTCCAGGCCGTCCGGGTGGGTCAGCTCCAGCAGCAGGCGCACCGTCGTGCCCAGGATCAGGCCCGTCTGGGCCTGATCCAGCGCGGCCAGCTCATTGACTGCCGAGGTCAGCGCCTCGGCGTCGTGGTCTCGGGCGGCCACGACCGCGGCGTCGGTGGCCGCGGCGATCGGCCGTGCGGGTGCGGGCAGGTGCCGCCACTGGTTGGTCACGCTCCGACGCTAGCGGTCGGGTCCGACAGAACCGGGCCGGGGAAGCGGTCGATGTTGTGACCGTTGACGGTAACCAGGACCACCGGCATAGCTTCGCGGGTATGGCTGAACTCATGCGCGCGGTGGGCTACCGCAAGAATCTCCCGATCTCCGACCCGGCGACACCCGGTCGACGTCAAGGTCCGGGCGAGCAGCGACCCGGGCGGAGAGCCCAAGATCCTGGGGTACGACGCGAGCGGCGTCGTGGTCGCGGTGGGTAGTGCGGTCACGAGGCCGCCGCCCTGCCGCTGACCACCCTGACCGCCTGGGAGGCCCTCTTCGACCGGCTCCGCCTGACCGCCGGCAGCACGGGCACCCTGCTGGTCCTGGGCGCGGCCGGCGGCGTCGGCTCGATCCTGGTCCAGCTCGCCCGCCGGCTGACCGACCTGGAGGTCATCGGCACGGCGTCGCGCCCGGAGTCGCAGCAGTACGTCCTCGACCGCGGCGCGCACCGGGTGGTCACCACCACGAGGACCTCGCGGCCGCCCTGCCCGACGGCGTCGACTACGTCTTCTCCCCGCACTCCAAAGGCATGATCGACACGTTCGCGCAGATCGTGCGGCCGTACGGCGCGGTGGTGGCCATCGACGAGCCGGCCGGGCTGGATCTGCGGCCGCTGAAGTCGAAGAGCATCGCCTGGCACTGGGAGCTGATGTTCACCCGGGCCCTCTTCGACCCGGAGAGCACCGCGCAGCACGACATCCTCCGGCAGACCGCCGAGTTGGTCGACAAGGGTGTGCTGCACACCACTCTGACCCAGCGGATCGACGGCATCACCGCCGAGCACCTGCGGCGGGCCCACGCGATCGTGGAACGCGGCTCCGCGATCGGCAAGACGGTCCTCGCCGGGTTCTGATTTTTGTCGGTGCCGGATGGCAGGGTGGTCGTCATGCAGACCTCGAAGATGCGGCAGGCGATGACGGCACGCGTCGAGCGTGGCGAGTTCCCCGGGATCGTCACGCTCGTCGCGCGCGGCGACGACGTCCGGGTCGAGACGATCGGCTCGACGGCGTTCGACGGTGGCGTGCCGATGCGCCGCGACACCGTGTTCCGGATCGCCTCGATGACCAAGCCGGTGCTCGCCGCCGCCACGATGATCCTGGTCGAGGACGACGTCATCGACCTCGAGGAGCCGATCCACAAGCTGCTGCCCGAGCTGGCCGGCCAACGGGTGCTGGCCCGGATCGACGGCCCGCTGGAGGAGACCGTCCCGGCGCACCGCCCGGTGACGGTGGAGGACCTGCTGGCCTTCCGCAACGGCTTCGGCACCCTCATCGAGCCCACCTTCGACCCGCCGTTCCCGATCGTCCGGGCCGCGGCCGAGCTGAAGCTCGAGCTGGGCCCACCGACTCCGCGGACGCCGCACAACCCCGACGAGTGGATCCGGCGCTTCGGCACCCTCCCTCTGATGTATCAACCCGGCGAGCGTTGGCAATACAACGTCGGCACCCTGATCCTCGGTGTGTTGCTCGCCCGGGCCGCCCGGCAGCCGCTCGGTGACCTGCTGCGCGAGCGCGTGTTCGAGCCGCTGGGCATGACCGGGACCGGCTTCTGGCTGCCGGCCGAGCGGGCTGCCGAGCTCCCGGCCCACTACATGACCGATTCCGCGACCGACAAGCTCACCGAGCAGCTGAGCAGCCCACCCGAGCTGTGGAGCAGCCCGCCGGTCTTCCCGTCCGGCTCCGGCGGTCTGGTGTCCACGGTGGACCAGTTCCTCTCGTTCGCCCGCATGCTGCGGCACCGCGGCGTGCACGGCGGCACCCGGCTGCTGTCCGAGCAGTCCGTCGAGCTCATGACCACCAACAGGTTGACGCCGGAGCAGATCGCCTCCGGCGGCATGCTCCTGTCCGGCAGCGGCTGGGGCCTCGGCATGGCCGTGATCGTGACGCCGCAGGCGCCGGCCACCAGCCCGGGGCAGTACGGCTGGTCCGGCGGCTACGGCACGACCTGGTTCAACGACCCGCACGAGGACCTGACCGCCATCGCGATGACCCAGGTCAGCGACTTCCTGTGGAGCGGCGCCCTTGACGAGTTCCGGCAGGCGGCATATTCGTGAGCGCCACCGGCCGGCCGGCTCGGTAGGCTGACCTGCGGTGTTCCCACGGAAGGGGAGACGATGACCAGCCTCGACGCGGTCACTGCCTGGGTGCGTAACTACCGGCGGGCCTGGGAGTCCAACGATCCCGGGGACATCGGCGGGCTGTTCACCGACGACGCGGCGTATTTCACGGAGCCGTACGCGAAGCCCTGGCTCGGCCGCGACGAGATCGTGGCGCAGTGGCTGCGGGCCCGCGACGAGCCCGGCACCACGACCTTCGAGTGGCACCCGCTCATCGTCACCGAGGACCTGGCGATCATCGAGGCCACCACGGTCTACCGGGAGCCGGCCCGGACCTACAGCAACATGTGGGTGCTGCGGCTGGACAATCAGGGTCAGGCCCGGCAGTTCACCGAGTGGTGGATGAAGCACCCGACGGCGGAGTGAGGCTCAACCGCCGATGGGTTTTCTCCTCATCTGCAAGATCTCCCCGTAATGAGCCGCTCACTTTCCGATTTGAGTGCTCTGGTCGCCGTCCCGGGTGAAGGTGAGCCGCCTTCACCGGCGCCGTACGGTGCGTATCCGCGTCACTGCAGGCAGACTGCCTCGGATGGAGGTGCAGCAGAAGATTCTCGGTGGCCGCTACACGCTGCTGCACGAGCTCGGCCGGGGCGGCATGGCGGTCGTCTGGCGTGGCCGCGACGAGGTGCTCGGCCGCTCGGTGGCGGTCAAGGTGCTCGCCGGCCGGTACGCCGGGAACCCGCAGCTACGGGCCCGGATCCGCGACGAGGCCCGAGCTGCCGCCACGCTGTCGCACCCCAACATCGCCCAGGTGTACGACTTCGGCGAGTGCGACGAACACGGCGTGCCCATCCCGTACGTGGTCATGGAGTTGATCCACGGCAGCACGCTGCACCAGCGGATGAAGGCCGGACCGGTGCCGCCCGGGCAGATCTTCCGGATCTGCGGCCAGGTGGCGGCGGCGCTCGCCGCGGCCCACGCCGACGGTCTGGTGCACCGCGACATCAAGCCGGGCAACGTCATGGTGACCGAGGAGGGCGCCAAGGTCGTCGACTTCGGCCTGGCCGCGGCGGCCGGACCGGCCGATCCGGACGACGAGGTGTTCGGCACGCCCGCCTACCTGGCGCCGGAGCGGCTGACCGGCGGTCCGGTGGAGCCGGCCTCGGACGTGTACGCCCTGGGCGTGCTCATGTACAGGTTGCTGGCCGGCGAGTCCCCGTGGACCGTCGAAAGCACGACGCAGATGCTGACCGCGCACGTCTACGTCGAGCCGACGCCGCTGCCGCCGCTGCCGGCGGTTCCGCCGCAGGTCACCGAGCTGGTGAACCAGTGCCTGCGCAAGGAACCGGCACAACGGCCGAGCGCGGCGCAGGTGGCCACAGTCCTGACCCGGGCCGCTGTCCTGACGCCGCCGCCGTCGCCTTCGCCGCCTCCTTCATCTGCTCCCGAAACGCCTGTCGTCGGGCGGCCCAACAAGCGCCTGATCCTCGGCGGTGTCGCCGCTGCTGCGGTGGTGGCCGGCCTGTTGTGGCTGGTCCTGCCCGGTGGAGCCGAGGGGGACGCCGAGGTCGCGGCGTCTCCGCTGCCGACGGTCTCCGGCCGGTTCGGCACCGGCGCTGCCCCCGGCGGGCCCGGTACGACCGCGCCCCGGCCGGGAACGGTGGCAACGCCCGGCGGTCAGCCCCGCCCCACCCCGTCCGTGACGGCGTCGGCTGCCGTCGTCGTGCCGCCCGCCGAAACCGGCGAGCCGTCCGTGCCCGTGACATCGTCGACTCCGGCGGCCGAACCGACCACGGCGCAGCCGATCGCGAATGTCCGGACGTTCGCGTCCCGCGGCGGGACGATCGAGGCGCGTTGTGACTCTCGAGGCCGGGCGGAGCTGACCTCCTGGACGCCGACGGATCCCTACGAGGTGCAGCGGGTCAACGAGGGGCCGGCCCTCACGGCGGTGATCGTCTTCCGGGACGGCAAGAGCCGGATCCGCATGACGGTGACCTGTGTGGCAGGCACGCCCACCGTCGTCAGCCTGCCGTTGTAGGCGCCAGCCGGGCGAGTGCCGCCGCCGACAAACTGCCCGGCTCGGCCTGGTAGGCGATGATCACCTGGTCCTCGGCGCCGGCCACCACCAGGGCCTGTCGCCGCAACGTGAGCGGACCGACCACCGGATGGTGGAAATGCTTGGTCTCGTCCCGCGCCGGCCGCACGTCGTGCCGCGCCCACCACCGCCGGAAATCAGCATCCCGATCCAGCTCAGCGACCAGTGCCACCAGCTCCGGATCCCCAGGCTCAGCGCCGGCCCGCAACGCCGCGACAGTCTGCGCCGCGATGACCTCCCACTCCGGGAAAAGCTTGCGCACACCCGGCTCCAGGAACATGTCGCGCGCGAGGTTGCGCCCCGCTGAATACATCGGCGACAGCGCCGCGGCCAGCCGATTACCAGCCAGCACGTCCAGGCGCGGACCGCGGACATACGCGGGCGTGCCGGCCCAGTCGTCGAGCAGCCGCTGCACCGCGGGGTCGAGCGGCCGCCGCTCCGCACGAACGGGCGGCTGCGCCAGCGCGTGCAGGTGGGCGGTCGTGTCCGCGTCCAGCCGCAGGGCCCGGGCCAGCGCGTCGAGGACCTGCGGCGACGGGTGCCGGTCGCGGCCCTGTTCGAGCCGCATCAGGTAGTGGGTGCTCACTCCGGCGAGCCGCGCGAGCTCGTCGCGTCGCAGCCCGGCGACGCGTCTGCGGCCGTACGGGATGAGCCCGACGTCCTGTGGCAGCAGCAGTGCCCGGCGCGCTTTCAGGAACTCCCCGAGCGGGTTGCCGTCCACCATCGCTGCAGGGTAGCCCGGCCACGGTACTGGCTATCGCCACCCGCCGGAGCGAGCGTGGAGGCATGAAGACATGGTTCATCACCGGTGCGGCCCGCGGCCTGGGCAACGTCTGGGCGGCCGCGGCCCTCAGCCGCGGCGACCGCGTCGCCGCCACGGCCCGGCACCCCCAAGATCTCAAACCCCTGATCGACGCGTACGGCGACAGCGTCCTCCCGCTCGCCCTCGACGTCACCGACCGCCCAGCGGCGTTCGCAGCCGTCGAGCACGCGGCCCGGCACTTCGGCCGCCTCGACGTCGCGGTCAACAACGCCGGCTACGGACTGTTCGGCATGGTGGAGGAGACCACCGAGGAGCAGGCCCGCGCGCAGTTGGAAACCAACCTGTTCGGGGCGCTGTGGGTGACCCAGGCGGTGCTGCCGATCATGCGCGCCCAGGCGGCCGGCCACATCCTGCAGGTGTCGAGCATCGGCGGCGTCGCGGCGTTCCCGACGCTGGGCCTCTACCACGCGTCGAAGTGGGCGCTGGAGGGACTGAGTGAGTCGCTGGCCCAGGAGGTCGCACCGCTGGGCGTCAAGGTCACGATCGTCGAGCCGGGCCCGTACGGCACCGACTGGTCCGGCGCGTCGGCCGTGCACACCGAGCCGATCGCCGCGTACGAGCCGATCCGGGAGGCGCGCCGGGCGGGGGCGGCGAACCGGGCGCCGAACGATCCCGCTTCGACCGCCGCGGCGATCCTGACCCTGGTTGACGCGCCGGAGCCGCCGTTGCGCCTGTTCCTGGGCTCGTTCCCGTACGCGGTGGCCGAGCGTGCGTACCGCGATCGGCTCGCCACCTGGGAGGCCTGGCGGGCCGTGGCGGAGACCGCCTGATCCCCGCGCTGTGCACATCGGCCCGTCCGGCTCTGCCGGGCGGGCCGATGTCGTATGTGTTTCCGGGCGTTGACGAACCAGTGACGCATCTGCAACATTGAATCCCCCGCCCCGCAAGAACTCGACAGTAGCCGCGTAATTTCCGTGGCGAGTGCCGAAAGATTCGCGTCACTGGTTCGCGGGTTCATCCCCCCTGTCGTTCTCACAGAACAAGGACGCCATGAAACCCATGCAGCTCAGGAGACGGCTGGTCAGCAGCCTCTTCGCGGCCGGTCTCGTCGCCGCCGCCGCGCTCGTCCCCACCCCGGCCCTCGCCGCCGGCGGCCCCAACCTCGCCGCCGGCAAGTCAGCCTCCGCCAGCGGCGCCAACGGCCCGTACGGCGCGGCCAACGTCAACGACGGCAACGCGCAGACCTACTGGGAGAGCCCGTCCAACGCGTTCCCGCAGTGGGTGCAGATCGACCTCGGCAGCGCCGTCGCCATCGATCAGGCTGTCCTGAAGCTGCCGCCCGCGACTGCGTGGGGCGCCCGTACCCAGACGCTCAGCCTGCAGGGCAGCACCACCGGCAGCAGCTTCAGCGTGCTGTCCGGCTCGGCCGGACGGGTCTTCGACCCGGCCTCGGGCAACACCGTGACGATCAACTTCACCGCGGCGACCGTCCGGTACGTGCGGGTGGTCATCACCGGCAACACCGGCTGGCCCGCCGCGCAACTGTCCGAACTGGAGGTCTACGGCGTCGCCGGCACCGACCCGGATCCCGACCCCGATCCGGACCCGCCGACCGGGACGAACCTGGCCGCTGGCAAGCCGATCGAGGCGTCGTCGTCGATCTTCACCTTCGTCGCCGGTAACGCCAACGACAGCAGCCCGACCAGTTACTGGGAGTCCAACGGCTTCCCGGCCACGCTGACCGTCAAGCTCGGTGCCGACGCCGACGTCACGGGCGTTCAGGTCAAGCTCAACCCCGACCCGGTCTGGGGTACGCGTACCCAGAGCATCCAGGTCCTCGGCCGCGCGCAGACCGCCACCGGCTTCACCTCCCTCAAGGCCCGGGCCGACTACACGTTCAACCCGGCGACGAACCAGAACGCGGTCACCATCCCGGTCACCGGCCGGGTCGCGGATGTGCAGCTGCAGGTCTTCAGCAACACCGGCGCGCCCGGCGGGCAGGTCGCCGACCTGCAGGTGCTCGGCACCGCGGCGCCGAATCCGGACCTGGTCGTCACCGCGGCGACCTGGACCCCGGCGTCGCCGAGCGAGGCTGCGCCGATCACGCTTTCCGCCACCGTGAAGAACCAGGGCACCGCGGCCGCCGCGGCGACCAAGGTGGACTTCAAGCTGGGCGGCACCGTCGTGGGGAGTGCGCCGGTGGGCGCACTTGCGGCCGGTGCCTCGGCCACGGTCTCGGCGAACGTCGGGGCGCAGCCGATGGGCAGCTACAGCGTCGCGGCGGTGGCCGACCCGGCCAACACGGTCGCCGAGCAGAACAACGACAACAACACCTTCACCGCGGCGACGCAGCTGGTGGTCGGCCAGGCCCCAGGGCCGGACCTGCAGGTCACCGGCATCACCTCCAACCCGGCGAGCCCGGCCGCCGGTGCCGCGGTCTCGTTCACCGTCGCGGTCAACAACCGAGGCACCTCCGCGGCCGGCGCGTCCAGCACCCGCCTGGTCGTCGGCGGCACCACGCTGACCGGCGCGACCCCGGCGATCGCGGCCGGGGCGACGGCGAACGTGGCGATCGGCGGCACCTGGACCGCCACCAACGGCGGGGCCACTCTCACCGCCACGGCCGACGTGAGCAACGCCGTCGCGGAGACGAACGAGAACAACAACACGCTGGCCCGGTCGATCGTCGTCGGCCGCGGGGCCGCGGTGCCGTACACCGAGTACGAGGCGGAGGCGGCCCGCTACCAGGACACGTTGCTGGAGACCGATCCGCTGCGCACGTTCGGGCACACCAACTTCGCCACCGAGTCCTCGGGCCGCAAGTCGGTGCGGCTCAGCAGCACCGGCCAGTTCGTCGAGTTCACCTCGACCAACCAGGCCAACTCCATCGTGGTGCGCAACAGCATCCCGGACGCGCCGGGCGGTGGCGGCCAGACCGCAACCCTGAGCCTGTACGCGAACGACACCTTCGTGCAGAAGCTGACGCTCTCGTCCCGCAACAGCTGGCTCTACGGCACCACCGACGACACCGAGTCGCTGTCGAACTCGCCGTCGGCCGACGCGCGCCGGCTCTTCGACGAGTCGCACGCGCTGCTGGCCCAGTCCTACCCGGCCGGCACGAAGTTCAAGTTGCAGCGGGACTCCGGTGACAACGCCGCCTTCTACGTCGTCGACCTGATCGACCTGGAGCAGGTGGCCCCGGCCGCGAGCAAGCCGGCCGACTGCACCTCGATCACCACCTACGGCGCGGTGCCCAACGACGGGGTCGACGACTCCGCCGCGATCCAGCGGGCGGTGACCGACGACCAGAACGGCGTGATCAGCTGCGTGTGGATCCCGGCCGGGCAGTGGCGCCAGGAGCAGAAGATCCTCTCGCCGGACCCGGCCCGCGGCCAGTACAACCAGCGCGGCATCCGCAACGCCGTGATCCGCGGCGCGGGCATGTGGCACTCGCAGCTCTACACGACCACCGAGCCGCAGAACGTCACCGGCAACATCAACCATCCGCACGAGGGCAACGTCGGCTTCGACATCGACGACAACACCCAGATCTCCGACCTGGCGATCTTCGGCATGACGACGAACCGGGCCAACCGCGGGCACGGCCTCAACGGCCGGTTCGGCAAGAACACGAAGATCAGCAACGTGTGGATCGAGCACGTCAACGTCGGCGCCTGGGTCGGCCGCGACTACTCGGACACCCCGGCCTACTGGAACCCGGGCGACGGCCTGGAATTCTCCGGCATGCGGATCCGCAACACCTTCGCGGACGGGATCAACTTCTCCAACGGTACGCGTAACTCGAAGGTCTTCAACTCGTCGTTCCGTTACACCGGCGACGACTCGCTGGCGGTGTGGGCCAACCCGTACGTGAAGGACCAGGCGGTCGACATCGCGTCGAACAACCACTTCCTCAACAACACGGTGCAGCTGCCGTGGCGGGCCAACGGCATCGCCATCTACGGCGGCTCGAACAACTCGATCGAGAACAACCTGGTCTCCGACACGATGAACTACCCGGGCATCATGCTGGCCACCGACCACAGCCCGCTGCCGTTCGGCGGG
Organism: Actinoplanes sp. CA-051413; assembly: GCF_050955795.1. Taxonomy (NCBI): domain Bacteria; kingdom Bacillati; phylum Actinomycetota; class Actinomycetes; order Micromonosporales; family Micromonosporaceae; genus Actinoplanes; species Actinoplanes sp. CA-051413. Next base: position 8,729,034 of record NZ_CP192100.1, on the reverse strand, counting down.
ACGACGGTGATCGCCAACAACGGCCTCTACCGCACGGGCGGCGCGTTCTGGAACGAGGACCAGGAGTTCGGCGCGATCACCCTCTTCCCGTCCACCAAGGACATCACCGGGGTGACGATCCGCGACACGGACATCATCGACTCGACCTACGACGGCATCCAGTTCAAGAACGGCGGCGGCAACATGCCCAACGTCGCCATCACGAACGTCCGTATCGACAAGTCGAACAACGGCGCGGGCATCCTGGCGATGAGCGGCGCCCGCGGCAACGCGACCCTGTCGAACGTGACCATCACGAACTCGGCGGACGGCAACGTCGTCATCCAGCCGGGCTCGCAGTTCACCATCGCCGGCAGCTAGCCGGTTCTGTGTCACAGGCGGGCCCCCGGTCGTTCCGGCCGGGGGCCCTTTTTCAAGCCCGATAGCCCTCGAACAGAGGACCGCCGGCTTTCGCGAGCACCTCCGCAGCGAGAGCGGCCGGTTCATCGCGGGCGGCCAGCCACCGGTCGGCGAAGTCCGGGTCGAGGGCCCGCAGCTCGCGCAGCAACCACTTGCCACTGCTGAGCCACCGCCCGGCGAACGCCAGGGCCACGCGGGCCGACTCGGTCCATACCGCGGCGGCGATCACTGCACGTTCGCCGATGTCCACGGCGTGCTTGTGGTCATCGAGCAGATCAGTCAGGCCGTACCGCAGACGGTCGCCCTCAGCGCCGCTCAGCGGCGGTGGTCCCGCCGCGAGAACTTGCGCACACCGCACTTGAAGGTCGCCCGGTTCGCCGAACAACGGAACGCCGCGCGCGATCATCCGATGGGTGCTCGGTTTGCGCTGGGCCAGCTCCCGCTCCAGAGAGACGGCCAGCCGGGCCGGAGTGTGCACGAACAGCTCGACCGGCCACCCGCGGAAGTACAAGCTCTCGCGATAGCCGGGCTGCTCCTCCCCCCGCAGCACCACGATGTCCAGGTCGGAGCCGGCCGTCCGGTCGGGACCGAGCACGCTGCCGGTGAGCATCGCCCAGGTGGCGTCCGGGAACCGCTCGGCCACGAGATCCCGGGCATCGGTCAACGCGTCCATGCCACGATCCTGGCCCCTTACTGCTCTCGGCGCGGTGTGATCAGGTAGGTCATCCGACGGCGGAGGCGGGGGAGTGTGCCGGTCGCGTCGAGCAGCGTGAGCCCACCGACGGCCAGGGCCAGCCCCAAGGTGCCCAGGAGTGGCACCGTGATGAGCTCCCGCCCGTCACCGGTGAGTCCGATCAGAGCACCGAGTGCGGTGAGTGAGATCCCGGCGAGGGCGAGCAGCACCCCGACGAACGGGCTGTGGCGTTCCGGCAACCACAGGACGACTTCCACGCCCGCCAGACAGAGCGCGGAGAACAAGGCCAGAACGGTGGCTGCCACATGCTCCCCAGTTGAAAGCGCGATGACGCAGAGCACCGCGATGACGCCGCTGAGGCTGATGATCAGGCCGGATCCCGCACCGTCGGCGACGAACCGCCGAAGGCGTTGCAGGCTTGCCACGGTCAGCCCGGCCGGTCGGACCACCCGTTCGGGGCGGCTCAGCACGGCCAGGCCGGCCAGCGCGATCATGACGCCGAAGGAGACGAAGACGGCCACGAGCAGACCGGGAGCGGTCGGGGCCGGGGCGAGGAACACCAGGCTGACGCCGTACGTGAAGACGCTGATCCCGATCAGGGACGCCAGCACGGTGCCCCGCTGCGGGGTCAGCAGGACGAGCAGAACGATCAGCAGGATCAGCGTCCCGATGACGGGCCGGGACCAGGACGCCGGCAGCAGCAGGGCCGCCACGATCCCGGCCGTGATGACCCGCAGCAGCATCCTGGGCAGACCCCGCACCAGCGGCGCTGTGGCGTCCAGCTTGCTGAGCCCGTACAGGATCGCGACCAGGAAGAGCGCCCCGGCCACGACCACATAGGGCACCACGTCGGCCAGCTGGTTGAGCGCCACCCCGCACACAGCGGGACCCAGCCATCGCACAAGCGTCCGCTGCGTGTCTTCGGCCATGAGAACAGTCTGTGGCCTACCCGCTACCCCGTCAGCCCACGGCGACAGTCGCGGTCGGGTACGGCTGATACGACTGATCGGGCGTGTCGTCCTTGGCGGCCCGGCAGGTAGCGGTCACGTGCCAGCCACTCGCCCCGGACCCGGCCGGCAGGACCAGCCGCACCGCATCCCAGCGCCCGGTGGCGGTCACCGCGGCCGTGCCCTCGACAACCGGCTTACCGCCGCGGATCGCGTCGTACACCGAGACCTCGACGGCCTGCGCGGGCGTCGGGTAGGCGCCGCAGCCGCCGCCGTCGGTCACCGTCAGCACCTGCCCCGGCCGGGCGGCCGCCGGGCTCACTCCGAGGACCGGCCGGGTGGTCGTGACGGTCTGGGTGAAGCTGTACGTGGCCAGACTCCGGCCGCCGGTGCGCACGTTCGGATCGGTGGACGCCTCGCAGACGACACTCGCCGGATAGGCGCCCGGTGCGGCGGTCTCGGAACTGCCGATCAGCGCCCCGCTGCTGAACTCGTCGTACGACTCGACTCCGGGCACCCCCTGACCCGCACCGCGCGTCACGACCAGCACGTAGCCGCTGCTCACCGCCGGGCACGTGAATCCGGTGGCGTACGAGACGAAGCCGGCGCGTCCGCTCGTCCGGTAGACCGTCATTGCGTCCTTGCGTAGCTTGGCGGCCACCTTCGCGCCGAGCTCACTCAGCTGCGGCCCGACCCGGTAGCTCATGTGGACGGCGGTGCCGACGCTCATCGCGACCCGGCCTGCCGGCGTCGCGGCGTTGTGCAGCCCTGGGCGGTGATCGCAGACGATGTCGAGCGAGTTGCAGAGGCTGAACACCCGGCCGCCGATCGCGCCGAATTTGGTCCCGCCGGCCAGCGAGAACTTCGGATACCACAGGCCGACACCCTTGGCGTTGGCGCCGGCGCTGCCGAGCAGTTGCCCGTCGTCATGGGGCAGCCGGTCGCCGTCACCGATCAGCACGATCGCGTCAATCCGGTCGGTGACCCGGCTGCCGAGGATCTGCATGCTGCGGTGGATGACCATCGCGCCCTGGGAGAAGCCGGCCAGCACGAGGCGCTCGCCGGGGCATTGCCGGATCCGGTCGAACAGGAACTCGTTGAGCTTGCCCTCGCCGGCGATCAGGCTCTCCATGAACTTCCCGATCCCGGGATAGATCATCGTCGGCAGCACGGGCGCGGCCCGGTAGGGAAGCGCGTACGAGGCGACGGTCCGGCCCTTGGCCTTCGCCTTGACGGCTTTGTAGACCGTGGTGACCTCGGCGCCCATCCCGGACTTGTCGTATCCGGGCCAGCCTTTGTCGGTCTCACCGGACCCGGCGGCGCCCACGAAGAGGACATCGCCGCATTTGCCCGGGCCGGCGGCGTGGGCCGGGGCGGCGGGCACGGCCAGGGTGGCGGCGACCAGGGCCAGCGTCGAGAGGATCCGCTTCATCGGGGCAGCATGGCCCGCGAAACGCGGCGGCAGGAGCGCCGTCCCCCGATGGTGTCCGAAACCCGCCGAACGGGGTCGGCCGGATCGAAGTGGCGAGAACCCGGACGTACGAGAAGGGCCGCCAACCGGCTCCCGCCTGGCCATCGGCCTCGCCGGCGTTCAGGTCGGGCGGGGGCGGAGTCCGTCGCAGGCGATCTCGATCATGCGCTGTTGTGCGGCGCCGTCGTCGTCGCGGGCGATGCAGCCGGCGATGAGGGCCTTGATGTCTGTGGTGTCGACATCGGCGCGGACCGTTCCGGCCTGCTGCGCCCGGCTGAGCAGATCCGTCATGGCCGCGCCGAAATCGCTGATGGCTGTCGACGCCGCGGCCTGGAGATCAAAGCCGGCACCGGTGAGGGCGTCACCGACGGCGTGATCGGCTGCGCCCTGCCGCACCAGGAACGCGAAGAAGGTGAAGAACGCGGTTGCCGGGGCCTCCCGGGCGGCGATGTCCTCCGCGCTGCGGACAAGGTGTTCGATCCGGTGCAGCGCAACCGCCCGGAAGAGCGCCTCCTTGGTGGGGAAATGCCGGGTGACGGTGCCGGTGCTCACGCCGGCGCGGCGGGCGATCTCGCGGATGGAGACTGCGGCACCGTGGGCTGCGAAGGCGGCGAAAGCCTCTTCCAGGACCCGCGCCTGATTGCGTCGGCCGTCGGCGCGCTGGGGCCGGGCCGCCTTCTCGCCCGCGTCGGTGCTCGCGGGGTCGGGGGTTCGGTCCGGTGGTGACATCGCTGCGATGGTAACCGTGCTGACTGGTCAGCCTTGGAGTGGTCCGGACCCGCTGATCTCGTACCGGACGAGCTCCACGCTGCGCACGTCCGGCATCGGCGGCGCGGTCAGCGCGACGCCGGCCAGGTGTGCGTTGAGGTGGGCCTCGGATTCCCATCGCTCGTAGATGTTGACCCGGTCCGGCTCGATCGGGTCGGCCGCGACCACGTAGTCCAGGCATCCAGCGGTGGTCCGATTTCGACGGAGAGCCGGGGTGAGGCTCTCCAGGAGTGCATCGCGGTGGTCGGGGTCGACGTAGCCGGCTCCGGCGACGATCAGCATGACTGGCCTCCAGGGGTTGACGTCCGATGCTGCCGACGGCACTGTAACAGCTAACCGGGACACGTGTGCCGGATAAATTTGTCGTCACCACGTCGAGGAGCTTCAATTGCGCTTGGCCATCTTCGGCGGAACCGGTCGCGCCGGTCGCGTCGTCGTCGAACAAGCTCTGCAGGACGGCCACGAGGTAAGCGCGCTCACCCGCAATCCGTCCCGGATCGGTCCGCACGCCCAGCTTCGCGTCGTCGGCGGCGACGTGCGCGACCCCGGGGCGGTGGCTCTCACACTCAAAGGTGCCGACGCGATCATCAGCACCCTGGGCAGGCGACGACGAGGCCCCGACGTGTGTACCGAAGGCATCCGTACGGTGCTGTCCGCCGCAGCCGGCAACGGCCCCCGCCGACTCATCATCTTGAGCAACTACGGCGTCGCCGAGAGCAGGAATCGCACCGCCTACGTCACCGCATCATGGCTGCTCGAACGGGCCGTCCTTCGGGACAAGGAGCAGATGGAGGCTCTCGTCCGAGACAGTGACACCCAATGGACCGTGATCCGCGCACCCGTCCTCACGAACGGACCTCGCACCGGCAGCTACCGCACCGGAACCGACCTCCGGCTTTCCTTCACCGCCAAGGTGTCCCGCGCCGACCTCGCGGACTTCATGCTCACCGTGCTCGGCGAGAACGCCTATCCGCGCCGAGCGGTCGTCATCACCTCGTGAACAGCGCTCCATTGTGGGTGACAGGTACCGGCCAGCGTTCTGTCCGACCGGGCAGCCCGAGGGGCCATAACCGCTACGCGGGCCTGCGTAGCGGTTGGTCAACTCCCTCGGTCCATGAAGGACCACCCATCGGAGGGCACCATGCGCAGAACAAGAAACGCCATCTTCGCCGGGATCACCGGCTTGATCCTGGCCTGCTCCGTCTCGGGCACCGCGTCGGCCACGGCGTCAAGATGAAGACCAGTCCGGAAGTGACGCAATAGCCACGTCGTCAACGGCGGCGCCAACTACACCTACGAAACGTGGATCACCCCGGTGTCGGGCAGCGGTGACCTGCTGGTCGGCGGCGGGATCACGTCCAGCCTGGTCTGCTCGACGGGAGCGCAGCAAGACCACCGGCTGCGTCTTCCGTGACGCCGGCGGCGTGTACGGGCTGTCGGTGAGCGACAGCGGGGTGAACGAGACGGCCGCGCACATCCTCGACGCCCAGCAGCGCCTGGCGGCTCACCCGGGCCGGGTCGGCGACGGTTCTCCGCTCACCTACGAGTCGGACAAGACGAAGCAGGAGGCCAACCGCCGAGCGGTGTGCGGCAAGTTCGTTCCGCTGCCCACGGGCTCCTGCGACGAGTACCCGTTCGCATCCAGCGACCAGGGCGGCAACCCGGCGACGGTGAGCGTGGAGGATGTCGACCTGGATGACAACACCAGGGCGGGTGGCCGCCTCGGCAACATGTACCAGCAGAGCCGGCTCCTCGACGGCGAGGCCTACTGGGTGGTGATCACCGCCTGAACCGCGACGCGGACGGCGCGGCACCCGAGTGCCGCGCCATCCCGCTCGGCTGGCTGGGCAGACCAAAAAGGCCACCGAACCAGTTTGTGCTGGTCAGTGACCCAATAATGCCTGGTGAAACTTTGTGCCCCCGGCAGGATTCGAACCTGCGCTTTCGCCTCCGGAGGGCGACGGCATACGCTGTCCTGCACTCGTCTTGACCTGCATGAACGCGGTACGGTCAGCAACTCGCCGAGGTGTTTCGGCACCTATCTGGCAGATGCTAGCGGCGATCGCCGCCAGCCTCATCGATTGCACCTGCGCAACAAGTTTCGGGCTCCAGCCATGATGGATCACCTGGGACGGCTGTTGCCTCTGTGAGCCGAAGCTCCTTCAAGGTAAGCTCATCAACGCCTTGTGACTGCATCGACACGAAGGGTGCTTGTCATGCCTGAGGTCCACCTTACAGTCGGCGAATCCAAGATCAGGCAGTTCCTTAACAAGAAGCCGATGGAAACGATCGAGGAACTGATCTGGAACAGCCTCGATGCGGATGCTCAGACGGTAACGATCGAACTGGAACGGAATCTTGGCGGTGCCCTGACGGGCCTCAAGGTAACGGATGACGGGCATGGATTCACTTTCGAGGAAGCCAAAGAATTCTATCCGGAATACGGCGACACGTGGAAAAAGAAAACACGTATCTCAAAACAGCAGAGCCGAATCCTTCACGGACGAAACGGCGAAGGTAGGCTATTTGCGCTCTCTTTAGGTCCAGATCCGACCTGGGAGTCCGTGGCGGAAGCCGATTCAAGACTAGTCGGCGCGCGCGTCAGAGGCAATCAAAGCCGCCCACTCGTGTGGAACATCGACCCCATGGACGTGCCCGCTGATGATCGCGTCGGTACAGAGTTCAGCGTGCGTATCCCAGATGAACGCCGCCTCCGCAGCCTTGAGCCAGAGGTGGCAGTCCCGCGTCTTCTAGCAAGGTTCAGCTTCTATCTACTGGCGTATCCGGGGGTAGTGATCAACTATGACGGACACGAGCTAGACCCGAGCGAGGCTATAGAGCAAGAGGTCACACTCAACTTTGATCTCCCACCCGAATACATGGCGGACTCGCGAGCCCCGATCATCAGGTTTGTCGAGTGGAAGGAACGAGTCTCCGATCAAAAACTCGTCGTCTGTGACAGCAACAACAAGGGCCTCATAAACATCGGTCAGGCATATGCCAATTCAGTCCTTTCCTTCACGCCCTACCTCATCTCGTCGAGATTTGACGACCTCGATTCGAGCCGAGTCCATAATATTCCGATGGCCGATTCGGCATTGATCCAATCAGCCGCCGAGGCGGTGCAGCGACACGTCACCCAGAGGCAACGTGAAATCTCAAGGAACGTGGTGGATCTCCTCCAGGAGGAGGGCATCTATCCGTACGACGGGAAAGACCTGAGCGAGACCAAGGAAGCCGAGCGGCAGACGTTCGATCTTGTCGTGACCGTTGCAAGGTCTGCGCTGGCCAATAAGCCTACGCCTCGTAAACTTCAGATCCAATTACTCCGAACTGCGTTAGAGAACGACCCGTCCGACCTGCATGCAATTCTCGACAACGTACTCGCCTTGTCGGATGAGGAACGGGCAGACCTAACGAGTCTCATTAAGGAGACTCACTTGGCCCACGTCATATCGTCGGCCAAGACTGTTGTTGACCGCCTCAATTTTATTTCCGCGTTGAGGAACGTCCTAGCGGACAACAACAAGCGCAGCGCGCTGCGGGAAATCGACCAACTGCATCCTATGATTGCAAGCAACCTCTGGCTGTTTGGAGAGGAGTGGAACTTCTCTCAAACGGAACAAGGGCTGACCTCGGTACTGGGGCAGCACTTGAGTCTTCTCGGCTCGGAGGTACAACTGGAGAATCGAATTCAAAGTGTCAAGCGAGCGGATGGGCGCAGCGGACGTGTTGACATCGTCATGTTCCGGAATGTCGGAGACGAACACCACACACAACGCCTGATTGTCGAGCTGAAGCGGCCGAGCTTGCAGGTCGGCTCGGAAGAATTGGAACAGGTGAAGTCTTATGCTCGCGCAATCGTGAAAGACCCACAGTATGTTCACGGTAGAGGCAAGTGGAAGTTTGTTCTTGCCACCTACGACATCGATCCAGACATCGAAGACGACATCCGTCAGGCGGACCGTGAGCCTGGGCACGCGGTCAGACAGCGAAACTATGATGTATGGGTACTGAGCTGGGGCCAAATTTTCGATGAGGCTGAGCGCAAGCTCCGTTTCTTCCAGAAGCGCCTGAACTATGAGGCAACGGAAGAGCGCGTCCACGGGAGCCTCGCCGAACTCACCAGAGAGTATGGAATTGGGCTCACTCGAACTAACAGAAGGACTGGGGCCAGCGACAATACTACGGTGATCCCCGACCAATCCCGTCGGCTCGGTACGTCAATCGGTGGGGCTGCGTAGGCCGTGCGAGGGAGCGTCGCTGCGCTGGTGCTTCAAGCTAGGCTAGCGCTTGGGTCTCATTAAGACAGTTTGGACCGTTCATGGCAACGCCGCCTCGGGAACGGCGCCGGCCGTTCGGTTTAGCGCATCGGTGCAGGCTGGAGCGCTGTTGCGTCCAGGATGAACAGGCTGGCCGCAGCCGGTTCTTGCGAGGGGCGCGGACTTGGCCAGGCGACGGCTGGAGCGGTGCTGTGGTACAACGCTTCGATGCAAGCGGGCGCATACCTTTTGGGGCGAGCACACGGCGATCTGGCCGCTGCTGTCGCCGAGCAAGGACCCACAAGTGATTTGATCTTCGCGGGCCAGCGGATCGACGGCCAGAATCTAAGTCGACTAAGTTTCGCACACTGCACCTTCGCGAACATTAGTTTTAAAGACTGCGTCATGGATTCCGTCGACTTCAGCAACTGCGTCTTCGTCGATTGCTACTTCAGGGGCACGAGGATAGAATCGTCCAAATTTTCGTCCTCGAAGTTTATCGAGTGCGATTTCACTAAAATTGATATACGTACGTCGGATTTTAGGATGTACAACAATTTCAAGGGGTGTTGGATCCCGCGCCGGGGGTTACAGAGCCTTTTGCCAGCCGAGCCTAATCTCCGTTACCACCTCTGTATGAACATGTCTGATGAGGCAAGAGCCTCGGGAGCTTTGAAGGATGCCGAATGGTATCGTCAAGAGGCGGTTGCGGCTCACGAGAAGCACCTCCGTCAAGCGTTTGCCGGCTCAACTGAGTACCACAAAGAGAAATTTGACTTAACGGATCGAGTTTCTTGCTTCTTCGAATACGTTGGTAGCAGGGTTCGTGGATGGCTTTGGGGATACAAGAGAAGCTACCTCGTTGTGCTTAGAAATTGGGCAGCAGCGACCTTCTTGGTCTTTCCCTTTCTCTTCCTGCTCGGGCGCGAGGGTTTGGCTAGACAGAATCGCTCCGCAGACTGGACTGATATTTGGCTGGCCAGCGTTGCTTCTATGCTTCCTGGGTCAGAGATTTCGCCAATCGAGTATCGCTCTGGATTCACTCAGTTGGTGGCATTTCTGGAGGTGCTCTCGGCGCTTCTCTTTGCTGGATTGACATTCTCGCTGTTGTTTCGATCGATTTATGAGCGCTGGCGATGAGTGGATTCGTTATTGTCCTTTACGGGTCACATGCTCGGGAACAAGCGGACGGGGTTAGCGACGTCGACGTCCTGAGTGTCGGAGAGGCGCCACCCAACGCGCTAGAAGACGCTGGGATTCTCGGCAGCGCGCTGCCTCAAAGCAAGGTCTCTCTGAGCAACTACCATTGGGACGAGTTTCGGCGAATGAGCGAAGGAGGGGCGCCGTTCCTATCCCACCTACGTCAAGACGGCAAGATCCTGGGTGGCGACGATGTTGGTGTTTCGTCGTACGAAGCGCTTCTAAGCAGCCTGCCACCGTATAGACATGCCAGAAGAGACGTAGAATCGTTTGAAGCTGCGCTGGATGACGTTGCTCTGGCTATCCGACTCAAGGATTCTAGTGCGGAGTTTGAAGCGGCGTCGATCGCAACTGTTGTTCGGCATGCTTCAATTCTTGGTTGTTACTTGTTGGACACGCCGCGGTTTGGGCGCCATGAGCCGACAGCTTACTTCTGTCGTGCGCGAAAACTGCCTATGCAAATTGCGATGGAGTTTTCGTCGCTGTACCAACATCGGATTGCTCTTGCGCGCGGATACGCTTGGCCGGACGGCACCGATTACGCCTACGTTGCGACGTGGCTTGGCAGAGGGCGGCAACTTGTACAGGAGGTAAAGAGTGTTGCAGCTTGATGGATGCGTCGCCAGGGTAGATGAGGTGATGGCAGTGTCGGCCGATCCTAAGTCAGCGTATTTGGTTCGTACAAGGCTTCAGCGGATGCTTGTCTCTGTAAGCCGCTCGATCTGCGTGTATACAGGTTGTCCGTTACCTAAAGGTCCGACGCGTCTAGAAGTCACTTCGATGACTGATCCGGAGCTCCGTTCAATCGTTGAAGTGCTGAACGCCCTGGTTGACGAGGCGAGGCATCTTGCGCAGCGAAGCGAGTCGTTTGACGAGCGCTGGCGATCGAGCTGGGCTCGATTGAACGGTAGTCTTATTGAGTTGCGAAGCAAGCTACTGGCCTACCGTGATAGGAGGAACTCCGCCGTTCGGCAAATGGGATAAACTCCCAAGAATTTAGACGATGGCTAGCGATCGACACCGCCAGATTCACAACTCTACTTGTGCGGTATCCTGGCCCCTCACGATTGAAGTGGAGCGTTGGTTATGGGTGCTGTCGAGCGGACTCTTGTTCTGCTGAAGCCTGATGCGGTTGCTCGTGGGCTGTCCGGCCGAATCCTTCAGCGGTTTGAGGAGGCCGGCCTGAAGGTCGTGGGTACCAAGATGGTGCGGATGGATGCCGACTTGGCCCGTAAGCACTACTTCGACCTCGAAGAGCGGTTCGGCAAGTCAGTGTTCGACGTGACTGCGACCTTCATGCAGTCTGGTCCGGTCATCGCCTTGGTCTTGGAGGGTGTTGAGGCTGTCGCCAACGTTCGTCGGCTAGTGGGGTCTACGTTCCCGAACCTGTCTGCTCCTGGGACGATCCGCGGGGACTTCGCCCACACCTCGAAGGCGTACACCGAGGCCAAGCACACGGTCGCTGCCAACCTCATCCACGCCTCCGGCAACGTCGAAGAGGCCAAGTACGAGGTCGACCTGTGGTTCGACGGCGCTGAGCTGTTCGAGTACCCGAGCGCGGCTGAGCGGTTCCTGTTCTGATGGTTGAGGAAGACGTCGCGCAGCGTCCCTCGCTGAGCGAGGTTCGCAAGCAGTACGAAGAAGAGCGTTTCTACCAGGACGATCGGGCTGCGGCCGAGTATGCCTTCGCGCTCGCCGTCCGGCTGCGCGAGATCGGGCTGATCGACGAGGCTCGGCGCTTTGCTGCTGAGTGCGTCCACCTCACCGAGGCGCTGCCGTCGAGCACGCTCGACGATGTGGTTTCTACCCGGCAGTCTGTTGGTGGCGTTGCGCTGCCGGACCACTTCCATGACGGTGTGGTCCGGGCTCGGCTTGCCGATCTGCTCAACGCGGCCTGAGCCGCGGACGTCAGCGCAAGTTGGCGTCTAGGTGTTCTTGCACCGGCCCGAAAAACGGGTAGGGGACGTAGTCGGTAAGGGTGGCGCGGTCGCACCACGCCACCTCTGCCAGCTCCTCGGCGTCCGCCACGTACGCCGTCCCGCTGATGACCTCGCAGGCGAAGTACGACATGGTCCGTCCGGTGTTCGGATGCACGCGCGAACCGAGGTCGCCCGTTGCCCGCACGGTCAGGCCGGTTTCCTCCAGTGTCTCCCGGACCGCGGCGTCGTCGGCCGACTCGCCGGCCTCTACCTCGCCGGCCGGGAACTGCCAGGACAACTGGCCCTCTTTCACCCGGCGACGGACCATCAAGACCCGGCCCTCGTTGACGATGATGGCCGCCGCGATGGACGGACGCTCTTCGGCGGTCGACTCACTCATTCGTTGCCCTCCAGGGCGTGTAGGACTGGCGCGTAGATGCGCTGTTTCGGGATGAATCGCGTGACGTCTTCCGCGGGCGCCCAGAGGGCGCTGGTGTTCTCGATGACGTCTCGGTTTTCGACTTCGCCGGCGAGGTAGTCGCAGAGGAAGTAGCTGGCGTGGACGCCGGAGAGCGGGTGGACGCGGCTGCCCAGCTCGGTGCGCACGGTGCAGTGGATGCCGGTCTCGGCGAGCGTTTCGCGGGTGGCGACGGTGGCCGGGTTCGCGCCGGGTTTGACGATGCCGGCGGGGAACTGCCAGGTGATGCCGCTCGGGTCGGCGTCACGTCGGCAGACCAGCAGGACCTCCGCGTCGTTCACCACCACGGCGATGGCCACGGTGAGCGGGACGGCGCCGCCGGCCGCTGCTGCCTCGGCGTCGTCCTCGGCCTTGAGCTGGCGGGCGAAGCGGAGCTTCGCCGGCTCGTCGGCGCGTTGGTAGGCGGTATCTAGAGCCCGCTGCAGTTCGGGTCGGATGACGATGTCCGACCGTTCGCTCCAGGAGGCGATCGTGCGTTTGGCGACGCCGATGAGTGCGGCCATCTCGTCCTGCGACATGCGCAGTGCCGCTTGCAGGGCGGTGGCGTGTCGGCCTGTCCACTGATCGATGACTGTGTGCCGGGCCGGTTGGCTCACGGGATCACCACCCGGGCTGGCGATCGAGACAGACTGGTCTGCGCGAAATCGGTTCGGCGCGGATCGGTCGCCATCGATCAGGTGGTCACCGCGAGGGTGGTGCCGGCGGGGTAGGTCTCGGTGTCGCCGTTAGCGCGGGTGACGGTCACGGCGGCCGTCGAGGTGGCGCTGTCGCCGGGCCGGAGTTCGATCCGCCCGGGGGCCTCGGCGACGAAGGTGCCGTGGCCGTGGCGAACGTCGATCAAACCCTCGGCCCGCAGCACGGCTAGGGCGCGGCGGACGGTTTCGCGTGCCAGGCCGAACTCGTCGTGGAGGTCTTTCTCCGACGGCATCCGCTGTCCCGGCGGTAGCTCTCCGCTACTGATGCGATCCCGGAGGATGCCGGCAAGCTGCCGATAGGCAGCGCCTTCGCGATCCGGGGTAATCACATGCTTACTTTAAGTACGGTCAGGTGCACGGCTAGTGGCGTATGCGTCTAGACGTCTGTATCTTTTTGGGGACGCCCGTCGCGCCAGCCCCACTGGCGTTCTCCCGCCACAGGGGCCACTCCGAACAGGGGAGCCAGGTATGGCCGCTAAGCAGGCAACAACGCCTCGGAAGCAATGTCCGCTCTACTGCACGAGCGACCACAAGCATGGGGTAACCGAGCATGCGCACCTCATTGCCGAGGTGGATGTATTGAGCGAGAGTTTCGCTGTCGTCGTGAACGTCGTCCGCCGCGACGAGGCAGATCAGATCGAGTTGGCGACCGGTACCGGTTGGAGCGGGCCGGCAGTCGCGCACCTGACGGCAGACGAAGCCCGAACGTTGCGGGACGCGCTCAACGTCGCCGTGGTTCTGCTGGACCGCACATAGGCCGAGCCGCAAGTGATGAGCCCCGGACGCCACCGGCGTCCGGGGCTTCTTCTTCACCGAAACTGCACCGGAGATGCATCGAGGATGGTTGTTGCCTCATCGGCAGCGCAGGGCTTTCCCGGTTGACTGGGTCTCACCAGAAAGCAGCGCAGACGAAGGAGGTGAGGAACCGATGCCCGGTCAGGCTTCCAGTGACCCACGGCGCGGCCGGGAGGCTTGCCACTCCCTGACCGCCGCCGGCCGCCAGGCGGGCGAGCGCCCGAACATCCGGTCAGCGGCCGGAGCCTGGCCGCGCGACACGTAGGCCGCCCAGGTGACACGACTGATCGGCGCTCCTACTGACCGCAGGAACGCCAGCACATCCTCGGTCGTCCACCAGTCCTGGGGTAGCTCACCGCTCGTCTCGGCCATCACGGGCGAGCGTACCGACTTAGTGTCCGACCTTGCGTCCCGACCTTGTGTCCGACTTCGCCGTGACCTGGCTGTCTCTCATCCCGCTCCCTTGATCATGCATCGCTGACCGGACGTCACAGCTTGCTCGAATACAACGCCACGTTGTAGCGTCCGCGCATGAACACAACGCGACGTTGTATTCGGAGCTTGCCGGATCCGGTCGGCAACGACCCGGAAGGAACCCCGTGTACCGCAACCACATCCCTGACGAACCGACTCCCGCCCACCTCGCCGCGATCGAGCGCGAACAGCGCCTCCTCGAAGCCGAGATCGCCCTGGTCGACGCCGAGATCCGATTCCTCACCGCAGAGCCGGCCCCGACCCAGCTCGACTGGCGCCGGCTGCGCCGCGCCCAGAACCGCGTCCTACGGGAGATGGTCGCCCTGGTCGAGCGCTACCTCCGCTCCATCGACGAGGTGGCCTGATGCCGGAGCGCCACACAGCCCGCGACATCCGCCCGGCGGCCGGCACCAGCGCGGCCAAACCCGGACTGATCTGGAGACTCCCATGAGCCTCGGAATCTTCTCCCTGATCCTGATCTCTGCCCTCGTGATGCTCGGCATCGACCGCAAGACCCGCGGACGCATCGTCTTCGCCGCGATCTGCGCACTGATGCTCGGCCTGGTCATCGCCGGCAGCAACGGCGTACTCGTCGAGCCGTCCCGAGCCCTGGTCGACGGCGTTCGCTCTGGCCTGACCTCCATCGGTCAATCGCTGGGCGGCAGCAAGTGACCACCACTCAATTGACTCGTGTTCGGTGGGGCGTGCGGGGTGCCTTGCTCCTCGGCGTCGCGACCTCGGTCGCGGCGAACATCCTGCACGCCCTGCCGAATCCGATCAGCCAGGCCATCGCGGCGTGGCCGCCGCTGGCCCTGCTGCTGACCGTTGAGCTGATCTCACGGATACCGGTGCAGCGCCGTTCGCTGACCGCAGTACGGCTCGCGGCAACCGCCACCATCGCGGCCATCGCGGCGTGGGTGTCCTACTGGCACATGACGGGCGTCGCGTCCAGGTACGGCGAGGTCGGCGCCGCGCCGTACCTGATCCCGCTGTCCGTGGACGGCCTGATCGTGGTCGCGTCGGTCTGCCTCGTCGAGCTGGCCGGACGACTCCAGCCCTCGCCCGACAGGCCGGACACGGCGACGGACACGCAGGCGGACAGCCAACCGGACATCACCCCGGAACCGACACCGGACGCGGCGAGGGCAACGCCGAAGCGTCCGGCTCGGAAGCGGGACACCGGCAAGGCGGTCGCACGGCTCCGCGCACGACACCCCGACCTGCCCGCCCAGGAGATCGCCCGACGGCTCGGCGTCACGGACCGGACCGTCCGCCGGCACCTGTCCACCACCACGACCTGAGCAACCACGACCTGAGCAACGGAGAACAGCCATGTCCAACAGCGCACAACACCGGCTCGCCATGGTCCTGAACGCCCTCGGCGACAACGCCGAGGACGTCGCCCGCATGCTGCAATTCGGCGGATGGCGAGGCCACCCCAGCGACCACCATTCGTGCCCGGTCGCCTTGTACTTGCGCACTGTCGTGACCGACGCAGCCGACGCGGCCGTCGACTCCAGCAAGGCAGTCGTCCACACCGTCGATGGCACAGCTGTCCGGGTTGATCTGCCTCCCGCCGTGGCTGGCTTCGTCGTGGGCTTCGACGTCGGTGCCTTCCCACGGCTGATCGTCACCGCGACCGACGACAACGGCGACGTCATCGACGACCTCGAACGGTAGCTATGCCCGGGGCGCGGCCTTCCGGCCTCGACAACCACCGGCCGCGCCCCGGCCCACCCGATCGGCCAACTGACCTCCCGGAGGAACCCCCATCATGGCAACCCCGAACCCTGACGGCGAGTTCGACTGGACCGCTGCCGAGGCCGAGATAGGCGACGTCGTAGACCTCGGCACCGTTCGCCGGCAGCGCCGGCCGGAGAACTGGTCCGCCGACATCGACGACGAACACGACGACCTCGGCGACGTACCGCTCCCCGTCGACTCGCCCACGTCCACCCTGGCCGGTGGCTCCGCGACCCGGCGGCCGATCCTGCCCGCGTGGCTGCGGTCCGCCACCGAGGCCCGTGCTCTGACGCGGTGGATCGTCGGGCACTACACCCACGTCAGCGTCTACCACCTGACCCGCCTCCCGCTCTACGCCGGCCGGCTCGCCGTCCGTGCACCGCGCGGCCTGCTGCGTTCCGTCGCCGGCACCGCCCGGTGGGCGACCGACGCCGAGGGGATGCCCGTGCGGCTCGCCGCCGTCCGGCGCGAGGACGCCGAGCAATACCTGAAGCTGTCGCGGCAACGCGACGGCCGGGTACGCCTCCGGACGCTGATCCTGCTCGCCTCGCTGACCCTCGGCGCGTTCGCCGTCACGGCGTTGCTCATCGCGACCCCGAGGTGGGCCTGGTACGCGACCCTCGCCGCGCTCGTCGGCGTCCTGGGGGTGATCGGCTCATCGGCGGACAAGCCGCTGGTCGACGTCGCCGCCGTCAAACCTCGGGTCCGGAAGCTGACCGCCGACGTGCTGATGCGCGCGTTCCTGGCCGCCGGGCTGTGCAAGGCCGACGACCCGATCGCCTTTCCGGCGCCGATCATGCGCGAAGGACCCGGCTGGCGAGCCGTCATCGACCTGCCGTTCGGGACCAAGGCCGACACCGCCATCAAGAAGCGCAACGACCTCGCCGCCGGCCTCGACCTGGACGAGGTGCAGGTCTGGCCCGAACGGGTCCGCGGCACCGCCGGCTCCGCGCGGCGCCTGGCGCTGTGGGTGGCCGACGAGGACCCGTACGCGAAGCCCTCCGGTCTGTGGCCGCTCATCGCCAAGGGCGTCGTGGACGTGTTCGAGCCGTTCCCGTTCGGCGAGGACCAGCGCGGCCGTCCGGTGCGGCTGCTGCTCATGTTCACCTCCCTGCTGATCGGCGCGATCCCGCGGATGGGCAAGACGTTCGCCGCGCGGCTTCCGGCGCTTGCCTGCGCGCTGGACGTCCTCGTCGAGCTGCACATCTACGACGGCAAGGGCGGACAGGACTGGCGGACGTTCGAACGCATCGCGCACCGGGTCGGCTTCGGGGTCAGGGACGAGGTGGTCCTGGCGCTGGTCGAGGACCTGCGCGCGCTGGTGGCCGACATGAACCGCCGCTACGACACCATCTCGACCCTGCCGGCCGACATCTGCCCCGAATCGAAGGTGACCCGGGCGATTGCCGAGCGACGTTCGCTCAAGCTGTGGCCGATCCTCGTCTCGATCGACGAGTTCCAGCGCTACAGCGGCCACCCGGTCCACGGCGACGAGATCGTGGCCCTGCTGACCGAACTGTGCAAGGTCGGCCCCTCGGTCGGGATCATGATCTCCCTGGCCACGCAGAAGCCTGACGGCAAGGCCGTGCCCACCGATCTGCGCGACAACATCGGTACGCGATTCGCGCTCAAGACGATGACCTGGCAGTCATCCGAGGCTGTGCTTGGCGCCGGCTCGTACACCGCCGGCCACGACTCGTCGCGGTTCCAGCGGGCGCACAAGGGAGTCGGCATCCTGCTCGGCGCTGACGACTCCGGCGCCGTCGAAGAAGCCGTCACCGTGCGGACCAACCGCACACCCATCGCGGAGATCGACGCCGTCATCACCCGAGCACGTGCCCTGCGCGAGGCCGCCGGCACCATCACCGGCTACGCGGCCGGCGACCAGGCCGAGACCGTCGACGTCGCCGGCACGCTGCTCGACGACATCCTCACCGTCATCCCGCCAACGGAACCCAAGGTGTGGTCCGAGACCGTCGCAGCGCGGCTTGCCGAGCTGCGGCCTGACGTCTACGGCGGATGGAAGCCCGAGCAGGTGGCCGCCGCCCTCAAGCCGTTCGGCATCCCGGTCGGCCGGCAGGTCTGGGGCACCGACCCGACCACCGGCGACAAGGCCAATCGCAAAGGCATCCACCGCGACGACATCGCGGTAGCGGTTACCGAACGCAACCAGCGACGCCGAGCCGCATAGGGCTAGCAAACCGCTAGACCTAGCCCTCGCACCCGCTAGGTCTAGCGGCGCCGCTAGCCCTCAAAACCCACCGCCATCAGGATGCTAGCCCGCTAGCGCCCGTAGTCGAGTACACCCGAAATCGCCTTCGGAGGACACCCGTGGACCTCATCCGCATCGCCGCTAGCCTGCTCTGCCCCGCCCTGGCCTTCGTCACTCTCGGCTACGCGATCGTATGCGCCGTCTCGCCGTTCGGCACCTGCCGCCGCTGCGCCGGCCTTGGCCGCATCGGCGCCGCACGAGGGCTACGCAGCCGCCCGTGCCGCCGCTGCGATGCCACCGGCATCCGCATCCGGCTCGGCCGGCACCTCTACCACCAGGCCACCCGCATTCACCGCGACGGCACCCGCTGATCCCGAGTCCACAGAGGAAACCGCCACCGTGACCCGCACACCACCGCACGACGAGGCCGCAGAGCAGGCCGTGATCGGCGCTGCGCTGCTTGCCCCGGGCCTCGTCGTCGACCTGGCCGCGATCGTGGCGCCCGCCGACTTCCACCGGCCCGCGCACGCTGAACTGTGGCGCACCCTCATCGACCTGCACACTGCCGGAGCGCCCGGCGACCCGATCAGTGTCACGGCGCACCTCGCCGAATCGGGCAAGCTCGGCCGCCTCGGTGGCGCTCCGTACCTGCACACCCTCGTTGCCGCCGTACCCACCACGGCGAACGCCGCGCACTACGCCCGCATCGTCGCCGGGCATGCCCGGCGACGTGATGTCGCCAGCCTTGGCACAAGGTTGGCGCAGCTTGCCGCCAGTGGCGCCGATACCGCCGACGTCATCAGCGGCGGTCGAGTGCTGCTCAACGCCGCGCCGGAGCCGGCCTGGCCCACACCGATCCCGCTGACCGCCCGGCACGCGCCCCGACCGTTCCCGGTTGGCGCGTTGCCCGCGTGGGTCGGTGACATGGTGGCGGCAGTCACCGACTTCACCCAGACGCCTCCGGACCTCGCCGGCTGCATCGCGCTCGCCGCACTGTCGACCGCCGCCGGTGGCCGCGCGGAGGTCGAAGTCCGCGGCTCGTGGAGCGAGCCGGCGAACCTGTTCACCGTCGTGGTCCTGCCGCCCGGCTCACGCAAGTCCGCCGTCTTCGCCGCCCTGATCAGGCCGCTACTCGCGGCCGAGGCTGCCCTGGTCGAGCGGACCAAACCTGCGATCGTCGAGGCCGACCTTGCCCTCCGGGTCGCCGCCAAGGCCGCTGACCGAGCGGCGAACGCTGCTGCCGCCGCCGACCCCGCTCGCCGTGAGCGACTACTCGCTGACGCGACCGCCGCCGCGATGACCGCCGAGGCCATCACCGTGCCGCCGCTGCCGCGCCTGGTGGCCGACGACGTCACCAGCGAGCAAGCCGCATCCTTACTCGCCGAGCAGAACGGCCGGCTCGCCGTCCTCTCGCCCGAAGGCGGCATCTTCGCCACCCTCGCCGGCCGCTACTCCGGCGCCCCGAACCTCGAAGTCTTCCTCAAAGGCCATGCCGGCGACATGCTCCGCGTCGACCGCCGGTCCCGGCCTGCAGAGCATGTTGATCGGCCTGCGCTGACCCTCGGCCTGGCCGTGCAACCGGAGGTGCTGCGCGACATCGCGCAGATGCCCGGGTTCCGCGGCAAGGGGCTACTCGCACGCATCCTCTTCGCTGTTCCGGAGAACACCGTCGGGCGCCGCCGTATCGGCGCCGACCCGGTCCCGAGCGCGATCAGCGACGCGTACACCGAGAAGCTGAGCGCCCTCGTGCTCGGCCTGGCCGACCGGCGTGACCCCGTCGTTCTGCCCCTCGGTCCCGATGCCAACGAGCGAATGCTCGCCATAGAGCGCGACGTCGAGCCGCGCCTGGCGCCCTCGGGAAATTGGGCGCACATCGTCGACTGGGCCAGCAAGTACGCGGGTGCCACCGCACGGATAGCGGGCCTCATCCACCTCGGTGAGGACGGTCCGCACGGCTCGATCAGCGCCGAGACGTTCAATCGGGCCGCAACCATCGGCGCCTACTTCGCCGATCACGCCTTGGCTGCCTTCGACGACATGGGCGCTGATCCGGTCGTCGATGATGCCCGGCACATCTTGAGCTGGATCGAGCGCACCCAGACCGAGCGCTTCACCAAGCGCGACCTTTTCAGCGTTCTGTCCCGAGGCAGGTTTCGCAAGGCCGCGGATCTCGACCCAGCCCTCAACATTCTGGTGGGTCACGGGTACCTCGCCGCTGCCCCAGCACCCGAGCGCCGTGGTGCGGGACGTGCGCCGTCGCCGGCATGGCTCGTCCACCCGGAGGTCGTGCGGCCTGTGGGCACCGTCCAGCCGATCAGTGCCGGACGGGCCTCATGACCGCGCGTTGCCCTCCGCGGAATCCGCAGAATCCGCGAAGTGCTCGGCCGGCCATCAATCCGCGGATTGCGCGGATTCTGCGGAGCGCTTCGAGACATGCACCGCGCGGTCCTCCTGTCCGCCGCCAGTCCCGGTCATGAGCGAGGCGCTGTACACGACTCAAGGAGGCCCGACCTTGGCCAGCAAACAGGCCACGAACGATCCGATCATCGACCTGGCGCAGGAACGGGTGCGCCGGAGTCGTCCTGGACGAGCTGACGCGGCGCCCAGGGCTCACCTGACCGTTGCCGAGTTCTGCGCGGAGATGGATATCGCGCGATCCACCTTCTACGACTGGCGAGCCAAACGCCTGGCCCCCAGGTGCATCAAGCTCCCGAACGGCGAACTGCGGATCCGTCGGACCGAATTCGAGCGTTGGCTGGACGAGCACGAGGAGAGGGCGGCATAGATGCCGACGACATACGACGTGCGGATTCACAAGACTGACGTCTACCGTGGCGCGCGCACGACGACGCACTGGGTTCGGTGGAGTGTCGCTGGCGCGGCCAAGAAGGAGCCGTTCAAGGAGAAGCGGCTCGCGGAGAGCTTCCGCTCGGAGCTGACCAGCGCGGCCCGCAAGGGCGAGGCGTTCGATGTCTCCACGGGCCTGCCGGTATCGATGAGTCGAGTTGGCGCACAGATCTCGTGCTACGAGCTGGCGTGCAGGTACGTAGACCTGAAGTGGCCTCGGTCGGCCGCCATGACTCGCAAGACGACGGCCGAGGCGCTGACGGCAGCGCTGCCGTTCTTGTTCACGAGCGCGCGGGGGAAGCCGGACGATCGCGTGATTCGCACCGCCCTACGACGGTGGGCGTTCAACACTCCGTCGCGTGACCGCGAGGACATGCCGGCCAGCGTTCGTGCTGCGCTTTCCTGGATCGAGCGCAACACGCGTCCCGCCGCCGATCTTGCCAACACCGCGGTAGTGAGGACGGCTCTGGACGGGTTGACGCTGAGGTTGGACGGCAAACCGGGCTCTGCTGTGGTCGTCACACGTCGCCGGAAGATCTTCACGGCAATGCTTGAACACGGGCTGGAAATCAACGCACTGACCGCCAACCCATGGCCGACCATGAAATGGACGCCGCCAAGAACGGCCTCCAGCGGCATTGACCGCCGCAGGGTCGCCAACCCGATGCAGGTGCGGACCCTGCTCGCTGGCGTGCACGAGCAGGGGAGGACCGGCCCACGGGTGGTTGCGTTCTACGCCTGTCTCTACTACGCGGCGCTCCGACCGGAGGAGGCTGCGGGAATCATCGTTCCCCGAAACCTCGTGCTGCCGGCCAAGGATCACGAGTGGGGCAAGTTCGTTCTGGAGACGGCCGAGCCGCACGCTGGCAGGCCCTGGACGGACAGCGGCCGGAACCGCGACTCCCGCCAACTCAAGCAACGCGCCGTGGGGGAGACGCGAGAGGTGCCATGCCCGCCGCCGCTTACGGCGATCCTGCGGAACCACATCAACGAGTTCGGGCTTGGGTCGGGCGGCCGGCTATTCGTGGGAGAGCGCAACAAGGACGAGCTGCCGATCTTGACGATCAATCGCATTTGGCGACAGGCCCGAGCGGCAGTATTCACGCCGGAGGTTGCGGGCTCGCCGCTGGTTGAGACGCCATACGATCTGCGGCACGCGGCCGTGTCGACTTGGCTCAACGCGGGCATCTCGCCGACTCAGGTTGCAGAGTGGGCAGGACAGTCACCGGAAGTCCTTTGGAGGAACTATGCGAAGTGTTTGGACGGTGGAGAATTCGAGCTAAGGCGTCGCGTCGAGGCTGCCTACGGCATACGAAGACTGAGCCCAGAATGATATGGTCGTTTAAAGCGCTAAGATCGTGGCCAAGGAATCCAGGATCGGCTTTTAGGTTGTGTAGCGGCCTTCTGGGCTGCGTCGGTGGCCTCCACGTAGGATCCAACGTCTACATTGCGACTAATCAGCTTCAGTTCCATGTCTCCCTGCGTGTAGCGGTCGGTGAAATATGACCCTGTGAGCTTGGTTGGGTGACGATGTCCAGGGCGTAGTACGCAGGTTCCTAGATGGCGCGGGCTCCTCTTGATGTGCTTTCTCATCGGCGTGTTGTCGTAGGTGAAGATGATCGACTCGGTCCCGGTGCCATCGGAGTTGTCCCAGAAAAACGAACGGCTGATGCTGCTACTTTCGGTGGTGTATTGCCGAATCGCAATGCTCCAGTAGCTCTGGGTTATTACCGCGTAGGCGGTTATTGGTCCTCGGTTGCCGCCGGCAGGTATGTGGCTCTCTTCCGTGGGCATCAAGAGCGTTTCCCAAAGGCCGTCGATGCGTGGCCTCGGCGTGAGTCTACATACGAGCGGCCAGCGCCAAATCCAAAGATCCCATGCAATTAATAGCAGCACTGCCGCCGCAGGAAGGTATGCGATGACGCGCTTAGCATCTTGCTCCAGGCTCAGTCCTGAGAGGTGCAGCGCTAGCGAGTAACCAAAGCTGACGCCGAATGCAGTTATCCGAACTGCCTTGACGGGCCGGCGCATGCTTTATGAACCGTAGTCCAGAAACGTCCACGTCGCCTGGACAAGTTTCTTGGCGTCGGCCGTCGTCCACTTGTTGTGGCCTTTGAATAACCACTTTAGCTCGTTGGGTTCAACCCAGCTCTCCTGCGCCACGCCTTTTTCAATACCGTCCCACAATTCGAAGAGGGTTGCGCGAAACCCCGCTTGAAGGTTTGCACCTGACTTCAGAGTCGAGTCCTCGACATTCCAAATCAGGCATTCCATGAAATACGAGGGCAGATCTTCGATCTCACCGATTTCGACGAGTTTATTTTCACAGCGCTTCAGGGCGCGAACATACTTTTTGTATCGGTAGTCAGTTGATGTGTTTTTTGCTCGACCGTTGTCGAGTTGCTGCTGCGGCCAGTTCACAATCTGCGTCTGGTCAGTATCGAAGACGCAGCTTCCGTCGTGTTTTCTAGTCCGATTGGGGTCAACATAGCGGACGTAATGGAAGCTCGGCACAACGTCGGCGCTGGGCCGGCTCCCCTCGACGGCTTTGACGTTGAGTGCTACTCGGCCGGTTAGGTCGACTCCTTGCGCGCCGAAGTGGGATCGTAGTGCGTTCCCGACTTCTTGCCGCCAAAGTTCCGGCTCCCATTTTCCTGTGTACGAAGAGCCTGAGCCCGCAGGCGTTACGCCGGGCTCATAATCAAAGTATGTACACTCGTGGCACTCAACCACGATGTCGACATCGCTATCAGCTCGAACATTCGTGTTATTGGGATACGAACCCTTCGCGTAGATTCGCATGCTTGTGTTCCTGAGCGCTGGCCACGCCTTGATGGCGTCGCTGACCATGCGTTCTGCTCGCTCTTGTTGATCTTTTTCTGTGGCGCTTGAAGGCTGTACCCAGGAGGCCAGCAAGTCCTCACGTTCTTGGTCGTTCACCAGTCACCCCTCTTCTGCACTGACAACGCTAACGGAGGGGTATGACGAAGTTGGACGGTCGTGGCTGTCGTGAGATCGACAGCCACGACGACGTCGCAAGTGCCGCACGGAACCCGCCGCGTCCGCCCGGACCTGGCCGCCATCTGTCGCCGACCGGTATGCGGGCGCTGCAAAACTCCACTGAAGCGCCCGAAGGTCCCGGCTCGGGCCAGGCTGCTCGTACTGCGCGTCGCACTCGGGGGGAGTACTCGGCGAGCTTCGGCACGTATTCGGCAGGACTGGCCGTCGAGGACCAGTGACGGCCGGATTCGGCCGGACAGACGAAGAAGGCCACCGACCCGGTTTGAGCTGGTCAGTGGCCCGATGCTGCTGGTGGACTCTTGTGCCCCCGGCAGGATTCGAACCTGCGCTTTCGCCTCCGGAGGGCGACGCTCTATCCCCTGAGCTACGGGGGCTCAGCGGAACTGAGCCTAGCAGGCGCCGCGGAGCCCTCGCCAATCGGTTCCGCGGCGCGCCGCCGGTCAGGTTGCCTGGAGCCTTTTCAGCATCAAGTCGATCAGGTTGATCTCGCCCTGCTGGCCGCGGACCTGGGACTCCGCCAGCCACGTGACGTCGGTGTTGTCCGATTCCTCGAGAATCTCCTGGGCCATGTGGATGCCGCCCAGGTGGTGCTGGCGCATGAGGGTCAGGTACTGCACGTCGAGGGTCTTGCCGGTCGCCTTGCGGAGGTCGGCCAGCTGGGCCGGGGTGGCCATGCCCGGCATCAGGCCGTTCTGCACCGAGCCCGCCGAGTCCTTCATCCAGGTCATCGGGGGTGTCGACGCCGTCGGGCTCAGGTGCCAGTCGCGCAGCCAGGCTTGCATGTAGCCGATCTGGCCGTGCTGGGTCAGGGCGATGTCCGCGCTCAGGGAGATGACCTCCGGGTCGGTCGAGCCGGCGTGGGCGATCATCGACATCTCCACCGCTTGGGCGTGGTGGGTGCTCATGTCGCGCAGGAAGCCAGCCTCGGCCGAGTCGTCGCCGGGGGTGGTCAGGCGCGGGCCGAGCAGGCCGATGGCCAGCCCGACGAGCAGGCCGAAGACCAGTACGGCGGCGAGCCACACCGCCCCGAACCGGTGGCGGCCGGCCGGGGTGGTGGTGTCGTTCGCGTCGGCTTCGGCCGGGGCGGGCGACTCGGTCGAGACTGCCATCAGTTGCCCGCGGGAGGAGCTGCGGCCTGCAGCGGGCCGGTCGTCGTGTTACCGCTCGAGCAGGCGGCGTTCGGCTCCAGTGACGCGTTCAGGCGCAGCGCCTGGATGAACTGGTCGATGCGCTTGTCGTCGGCGTTGTCGACCTTGAGCTGGTAGCCCCATGCCTGCAGGGAGATGTTCTTGTCCAGGTTCGCGATCGGGCTCATCAACATGTAGTCCCGGCCCTGGACCTTCTCCTGCAGCTTGGCGACCTGGTCGGCGGCGAGACCCTGCTTGTACGTCACCCAGACGGCGCCGTGCTCGAGGCTGTGCACGGCGTGCTCGTTGGCGATCGGCTGGGCGTACACGTCGCCCATGCAGTTCTGCCAGACGGAGTTGTGTGCGCCACCCACCGGCGGGTTCGTCACGTACGTGAGCGGGCCCTCCTTGTGGTCCTGCGCGTTGATCGCCGGGTTGTTCTGGGCGCGGTAGTTGACCACGCCCTCGATCCCGGCCGCCTTGTCCTGCCAGGACTCGGTGCCCTTGATCGAGGCGAACACGCCGTACCCGATGATGCCGACCGCGATCAGCACGACCACACCGGCCACCGCGATCGGGCCCCAGTTGCGGCTGCCCTTGACCGTCACCGGCGCGGTGGGCTTGCGGCCCTTGCCGCCCTTGCCCTGCGGGCGGGCGCCCGGGCGGGTTCCGGACTTGGCCCCGGCGGACTTCGCCGCGGGCGGCTTGCCCTGGCCCGACGTCTTGTCGACCTTCACGGTGGACGGGACCCGCTCGGGTCCCGGGGTGCTCATGCTCATCGTTCCTCGTCAATCCGATGGAAAGGTCGGGCCGGGCCCGCGAGCAGGCCCCGGTACGCCGCCGGGCGGCAAAGTCTACCCGGATAGCATGGCTCAGTGACTCCCGCTGACCTCGCTTCCACCGTTCTCACAGCTGCGCGTGCCGTATTCGTCACCCGCGGCCTGGATGTCTCCCTGCTGCCGGAGACCACGACGGTGGAGCGACCCCGAAACCCCGAGCACGGCGACTACGCGTCGACCATGGCCATGCAGCTCGCCAAGAAGGCCGGTGTCGCGCCGCGTGAGCTGGCCGCGGCGCTCGCCGACGAGCTCAGCAGCCGTCCCGGCATCAAGTCGGTGGAGATCGCGGGGCCCGGCTTCCTCAACATCCGCCTGGACGCGGCCGCCGCCGGGGTGCTGGCGCGCGACGTGGTGCTGGCGGGTCAGGAGTACGGCCGCACCGACCGCCTGGCCGGCCAGCGGATCAACCTGGAGTTCGTCTCGGCCAACCCCACCGGTCCCGTGCACATCGGCGGGGTGCGCTGGGCGGCTGTCGGTGACGCCCTGTCCCGGCTGCTGCGGGCGGCCGGCGCCGACGTCGGCACGGAGTACTACTTCAACGACGCCGGTTCGCAGATCGACCGGTTCGCCCGTTCGCTGTACGCGGCAGCCAAGGGTGAGCCGGCCCCCGAGGACGGCTACGGCGGCGCGTACATCGCGGAGATCGCCACCGCGGTGCTGGCCGAGGCGCCGGACGCGCTGAAGCTCGGCGAGGACGAGGCGCTGGAGGTGTTCCGGGTCGAGGGCGTCAAGCTGATGTTCGCCGAGATCCGGCAGTCGCTGGACGAGTTCGGCGTGCACTTCGACACGTACTTCAACGAGAAGGACCTGCACGACCGGGGTGAGCTGCAGGAGGCCCTGGACCGGCTGCGCGAGCAGGGACACATCTACGAGGCCGACGGCGCCACCTGGCTGCGGACCACCGACTTCGGTGACGACAAGGACCGGGTGCTGCGCAAGTCCGACGGCGACTGGACGTACTTCGCCGCGGACTGTGCCTACTACCTGGACAAGCGCAAGCGTGGCTTCGACCGCGTCGTGATCATGCTGGGCGCCGATCACCACGGTTACATCGGCCGGATGAGGGCCATGGCGGCGTGTTTCGGCGACGACCCGGACAGCAACCTCGAGATCCTCATCGGCCAGCTGGTCAACCTGGTCCGTGACGGCGAGCCGCTGCGGATGAGCAAGCGGGCCGGCACGGTCATCACGCTGGAGGACTTCGTCGACGCGCTCGGCGTGGACGCGGCCCGGTACGCCCTGGCCCGCTTCTCCTCGGACTCGCAGATCGACATCGACATCGCCCAGTGGACCCGCGCCAGCAACGACAACCCGGTGCACTACGTCCGGTATGTCGCGGCACGGACGGCCGGGGTCGCCCGCAACGCCGCGGATGTCGGCCTGACCCGGGGCGAGCCGGACGACTTCCATCCGGAGCTGCTCAGCCACGAGAAGGAGCACAGCCTGCTCAAGCGGCTGGCGTCCTACCCCGAGGAGGTGGCCACCGCCGCCGAGCTGCGCCAGCCCCACCGCATCGCCCACTACCTGGAGAGGCTCTCCGGCGATTACCACCGGTTCTATGACCAGTGCCGGGTGCTTCCCGTGGGCGACGAGCCGATCACCGACCTGCAACGCTCCCGCCTGTGGCTGAATGACGCCACCCGAACGGTGATCGCGAACGGTTTGGCACTGCTGGGCGTCTCCGCCCCCGAGAGGATGTAGTCATGCGGGCACATGAGGCCGGGGCGCTGCACGGCGACATCGGCAACCGGGGACCGGCGTGGCTGCGTACCCCGCAGAACGTGAACGCGCTCGTGCCGCAGCTCTGGCCGCGGACCGTGCGCCGCGCCAAGGCCGGCGCCCTGGAGATCGGCGGCGTGAGCGTGCTCGATCTGGCCGCCGAGCACGGCACTCCGGCGTACTTCCTGGACGAGGACGACCTGCGCTCGCGCTGCCGCGATTTCGCGGCCGCCTTCGCCGGCGCGGATGTCTACTACGCGGGCAAGTCGTTCCTCTGCAAGGCCGTGGTCAAGGTCATCAACGAGGAGGGCCTCTTCCTCGACGTCTGCTCCGGCGGCGAGCTGGCCGTCGCGCTGGCGGCCGGTTTCCCGGCCGAGCGGATGGGCTTCCACGGCAACAACAAGTCGATCTCCGAGCTGACCCGGGCGCTGGACGCGGGCGTCGGCCGGATCATCCTGGACTCGTTCCAGGAGATCGACCGGCTGACCGCGCTGGCCCGGGAGAGCGGCAAGCGGCCGAAGGTGCTGATCCGGGTCACCGTCGGCGTCGAGGCGCACACCCACGAGTTCATCGCCACCGCGCACGAGGACCAGAAGTTCGGCTTCTCGCTGGCCGGCGGGGCCGCGTTCGAGGCGGCGATCCGGGTCCTCGACGAGGGTGTGCTGGACCTGCACGGGCTGCACTCGCACATCGGCTCGCAGATCTTCGACACGTCCGGCTTCGAGGTCGCCACCCGGCGGGTGCTGGAGCTGCAGGCGCAGATCCGCGACGCGCGCGGCGTCGAGCTCGAGGAGCTCGACCTCGGCGGCGGCTTCGGCATCGCCTACACGACCCAGGACGACCCGGCGCCGGCCGGCGACCTGGCCAAGCGGATCAACAAGATCGTCGCCAGCGAGTGTGACGCTTCTTCATTGAAAATCCCCAAGCTCTCGATCGAGCCCGGCCGGGCCATCGTCGGACCGGCTGTGTTCACCCTGTACGAGGTGGGCACGGTCAAGGACGTCGACGGCATCCGGACGTACGTGAGCGTGGACGGCGGGATGAGCGACAACATCCGCACCGCCCTCTACGACGCCTCGTACTCGGCCACGCTGGCCGGTCGTGAGTCCGACGCGCCCCCGCTGCTCGCCCGCGTCGTGGGAAAGCATTGTGAATCCGGGGACATTGTCGTGAAGGATGAATTCCTGCCCGCCGACGTGCAGCCCGGAGATCTTCTCGCCGTGCCCGGTACGGGTGCGTACTGCCGGAGCATGGCCAGCAATTACAACCACGTGCCCCGGCCGCCGGTGGTCGCCGTGCGCGACGGCGCGTCTCGCGTGATCGTCCGCCGGGAGACCGAAGATGATCTGCTCGCATTGGATGTGGGATGAGTTCTGAGAAGCCCGCGGTTCGCCTGGCCCTGCTCGGATGCGGCACTGTCGGCAGCGAGGTCGTGCGCCTGCTGCACGAGCAGTCCGAGGATCTGACCGCCCGGATCGGCGCCCCGCTGGAGCTCGTCGGCATCGCGGTGCGCCGGCCGGGCCGGCAGCGCGGCAGCGACATCGACCCGGCGCTGTTCACCACCGACGCGCTCGGCCTGGTCAAACGCGACGACGTGGACGTGGTCATCGAGGTGGTCGGCGGCATCGAGCCCGCGCGCTCGTGGCTCACCGAGTCGCTGAAGGCCGGCAAGAGCGTGGTCACGGCCAACAAGGCGCTGCTGGCCGAGGACGGTGCGACCCTGCACGACGCCGCCGCCGAGGGCGGCGCCGACCTCTACTACGAGGCCGCCGTCGCCGGCGCGATCCCGCTGCTGCGCCCGCTGCGTGAGTCGCTGCACGGCGACCGCGTCACCCGGGTCACCGGCATTGTGAACGGCACGACCAACTTCATCCTGTCGTCGATGGACGCCACCGGCGCCGGTTTCGGCGAGGCCCTGGACGAGGCCACCGAGCTGGGGTACGCGGAGGCCGACCCGACCGCCGACGTGGAGGGTTTCGACGCCGCCGCCAAGGCCGCCATCCTCGCCTCGCTCGCCTTCCACACCCGGGTCACCGCCGCGGACGTGTTCCGCGAGGGCATGACCGGCGTGACGGCGGCCGACATGGCCAGCGCCAAGGAGATGGGCTGCACGATCAAGCTGCTGTGCATCGCCCAGCGCGGCCCGGACTCCGCGGGCACCGACTCGGTCAGCGTCCGGGTGCACCCGGCGATGATCCCGCGCAGCCACCCGCTGGCCGGCGTCGGCGACGCCTTCAACGCGGTCTTCGTCGAGGCCGAGGCCGCGGGGCAGCTGATGTTCTACGGCCGGGGAGCCGGGGGTACGCCCACCGCCAGCGCCGTGCTCGGCGACATCGTGGCGGCGGCGCGCAACCGGCTCTCGGGCACCCGCGCACCGAGCGAGAGCTCGTACGCCCACCTGCCGATCCGTCCGATCGGTGAGTCCGTTACGCGCTACCACATCAGCCTCGACGTGGCCGACCGCCAGGGTGTGCTGGCCACCGTGGCGGGCGTCTTCGCCAAGCACGAGGTGTCCATCGCGACCGTGCGGCAGTCCGGCCGGGACGAGGACGCCACGCTGGTGATCGTGACCCACGGTGCGCCGGACGCGAACCTGGCGGCCACCGTCGAGGATCTCCGGTCGCTCGACATCGTCCGCTCGATCGCCAGCGTGCTGCGCGTCGAGGGCGGCGCGTGATCCCGATCCGTGGACGCCAAGTCCCGCTATTCGGGTACGTACGGCATGCTTGCAGGGTTGACGACGAAGGGGCAGTGCCATGTGGCGGGGCTTGATTGAGGCGTACCGGGATCGCTTGCCGGTCTCCGCGACCACCCCGGTGGTCACGCTGCATGAGGGCAACACGCCGCTCGTGCCCGCGCCGGTGCTGTCCCGGCGCACGGGCGCGGACGTGTACCTCAAGGTCGAAGGGGCCAACCCGACCGGCTCCTTCAAGGACCGCGGCATGACGATGGCCGTGTCCAAGGCCGTCGAGGAGGGGTCGAAGGCGATCATCTGCGCCTCGACCGGCAACACGAGTGCCTCCGCGGCCGCGTACGCCGCGCGGGCCGGGCTGACCTGCGCGGTGCTGGTGCCACAGGGCAAGATCGCGCTCGGCAAGCTGGCCCAGGCGCTGGTCCACGGGGCCAAGCTGCTCCAGGTCAACGGCAACTTCGACGACTGCCTCGCGCTCGCCTCGAAGCTGTCCCAGGACTTCCCGGTCTCGCTGGTCAACTCGGTCAACATCTTCCGCCTGCACGGGCAGAAGACGGCCGCCTTCGAGATCGTCGAGGCGCTCGGCACCGCGCCCGACATCCACTGCCTGCCGGTCGGTAACGCGGGCAACATCTCCGCTTACTGGATGGGCTACCAGGAGGACCACGAGGCGGACAACAGCAAGGTCGTGCCCAAGATGTACGGCTTCCAGGCCTCGGGCGCGGCCCCGATCGTCAACGGCCAGGTGGTGCCCGAGCCGTCGACGATCGCCACCGCCATCCGGATCGGCAACCCGGCGAGCTGGACCAAGGCCCTCGACGCCCGGGACAGCTCCGGCGGGCTCATCTCGGCGGTGACCGACCGGGAGATCCTGTCGGCCTATCGGCTGCTGGCCCGTGAGGTGGGTGTCTTCGTCGAGCTGGGCAGCGCGGCGAGTGTGGCCGGTCTGTTGCAGCAGGCGGAGGCGGGGATGATCCCGGCCGGCAGCACGGTGGTCTGCACGGTGACCGGGCACGGCCTCAAGGACCCGGAGTGGGCGATCAGCACCGCGCCCTCGCCGACCACGATCAGGAACGACGTGATGGCGGCCGCCCAGGCCCTCGATCTGGCCTGACGCGGACTGCTCTTGGCTGGGTCGCGCGCCGCGCGCCGGCCCTCGCGGGCGGGCCGTCGCGCTCGTCGTTTCGCTGCGGCGGGTGGGTCAGGACTTGGTCGCGTTGACGGCCGGCTGGTCCTGGGGAACGCCGCACGCCGCTGACTCGGCCTCCTCGGAGGCCGCGCGGACCATCGCTGTCATCGCTTCCGCGACCGTGCGCAGCTCCGCGTCCGTGAGGCGCTTCAGCACCCGGGTCTGCTTTTCCGTCCCAGCCGTGATGATGTTGGCGATCATGCCGGCGCCGGTGCTGCTCAGCGTGATCCGGCGGACCCGGCGGTCGTGCGGGTCCTCCGTCCGGGTCACCAGGTCGTGCGCCACCAGCCGGTCGACCATGCCGCTCATCGTCGCCAGGCTCACGCCCAGCAGCCCGGCCAGCTCCCGGCCCGACGTGTCGCCCAAGCGGTGCAGCAGCAGCAGGATCTTGAGCTGCGGCATGGTGAGCTGGGAGGCGAAGAGCGGGTCCGAGCGGTCATAGGCGAACAGGTGCTGGAGCCGCTGCTGCGCGCCCATAATGTCGGCGATGAGTCGTTCTTTCTCGGCCACCGCACCTCCTGTGTTGCGCACCGGTGGCCGGAGCGCGTCCTTCTTGTGACGGGACGCTATCAGCGGACCCCGGCGAAAACCATTTGTTCGCGTCGGGCAAACTATATGCCTTGGCCGAACTTTCACGGGGGAGCACATGTCATTTCTGACCAGGCTCAGTCTCGCCAACCGGGGGCTCGTCGCCCTCATCGCGGTGGTGATCACCGGTTTCGGCATCTACACGGTGCCGTCGCTCAAGCAGCAGCTGCTGCCTTCGCTCGAGTTCCCGGGCGCGTTCATCGGGGTGGTCCTGCCCGGTGCCAGCCCGGAGATCATGGAAGCGCAGGTGACCAAGCCGATCGAGGACGCCGTCAAGGGCGCCGACGGCCTGGACACCATCACGTCCACCACCCGTGAGGGCTCGGCCACCATCCAGGTCCTCTTCGAGTTCGGCACCGACCTCGACAACGCGGTCAACCAGCTGACCACCTCGGTCAACCGGATCCAGCCGACGCTGCCCGACGACGTCGAGCCGACCATCTTCGCCGGCAGCACCGACGACATCCCGGCGATCATCCTGGCCGCGTCCGACGGCGGCAAGGACCAGGCGGCGCTGGCCAACCGGCTCCAGCAGAGCGTCGTTCCCGAGCTCAACGCCATCGAGGGCGTCCGCGAGGTGGCCGTCACGGGCACCCGGGCCCAGCAGATCGTGATCACGCCCGACCGCGCGAAGCTCGGGGCCGCGGGCGTCGACCCGCGCGCGATCGCCACCCTGCTGCAGAGCAACGGCGTCTCGATCCCGGCCGGTGCGGTCACCGACGGCAGCCGCTCGCTGAGCGTGCAGGTCGGCCAGCCGATCCAGACGCTCGACGAGCTCAAGGGCCTCTACCTGAGCGGCAGCGAGGGCCCGGTCACCCTGGGGTCCGTCGCGTCGGTCAACCAGCAGCTGGCCACGGCCACGTCGTTCACGCGTACGGATGGGGTCGAGAGCCTCGGCATCGCGGTCACCGCGTCGCCGGACGGCAACCCGGTCAACATCTCCCACGAGGTCCGCGACAAGATCGCCGAGCTCGAGAAGTCCTCGAACGCCAAGCTCACGGTCATCACCGACCAGGCGCCGTTCGTGGAGAAGTCGATCGAGAGCCTGACCACCGAGGGCCTGCTCGGCCTGATCATGGCCGTGATCGTCATCCTGGTGTTCCTGCTGTCGGTGCGTTCGACGCTGGTCACCGCGGTGTCCATCCCGCTGTCCGTGGTGATCGCGCTCATCGCTCTCAAACTCGGCGACTATTCGCTCAACCTGCTCACCCTGGGGGCGCTGACCATCGCGGTCGGCCGGGTGGTCGACGACTCGATCGTCGTGCTGGAAAACATCAAACGGCATCTGGGGTACGGCGAGACGAAGGTCCACGCGATCACGACCGGCGTCAAGGAGGTGGCCGGCGCGGTCACCGCCTCCACGCTCACCACGGTCGCCGTGTTCGCCCCGATCGCCCTGGTCGGCGGCTTCGTCGGTCAGCTCTTCGCGCCGTTCGCCATCACGGTCACGGTCGCGCTGGTCGCCTCGCTGTTCGTGTCGCTGACCGTGGTGCCGGTGCTCGCGTACTGGTTCCTGCGGCCCGCCGCCGGTGGCTCCGAGTCCGAGGAGGTCCGCCGGGCCGCCGAGGAGAAGGAGCTGCGCAGCCCGCTGCAGCGCGCGTACCTGCCGATCATCCGCTGGGTGACCCGCAGCCGGATCACCCGCTGGAGCACCATCGCGATCGGCATGGTCATCCTGATCGGCACGCTGGGCCTGGCCAGCCGGCTCGAGACCAACTTCCTCGACGAGTCCGGCCAGGACACCATCGCGCTCACCCAGGACCTGCCGGTGGGCACCGACCTGGCGACCACCGACGCGGCGGCCAAGAAGGTCGAGACCGTGCTGGCCGCCCGCAACGACATCAAGAACTACCAGGTCACCGTGGGCAACGGTGAGTTCAACCCGTTCGTCGGCTCCGGCGGGGCCAGCGGCGCCAGCTTCAACGTGGCGCTCAAGGAGGACGTCGACGCGGCCAAGGTCTCCGACGAGCTGCGCGAGCAGTTCAAGGGGATGACGGACGTCGGCGAGGTCACCGTCGGCAACGACAGCGGCACCGGCTTCGACGGCAGCGCGCTGGCCGTCGTGGTGCAGGCGGGCGATCAGCCGGCGCTGACCGCCGCCACCAAGCAGGTGCAGGACGCGATGGCCGGCACGCCGGAGGTCACCGACGTGAGCAGCACGCTCGCGGCGAGCGTTCCGCGCCTGGACGTCAAGGTCGACCGGGCCGCCGCCGCGGCCCGCGGGCTCACCGAGGCCGCGATCGGTCAGTCGGTGGCCGGGGCGTTCCGCTCGGCGCCGGCCGGGCAGATCACCGTCAACGGGGTCGGCCAGGACGTCGTCCTCGCGCTGGGCGCACCGCCGGCCAGCGCCGACGCCCTGCGCAAGCTGCCGCTGACCACGCCCGGCGGCCAGCTCGTCACCCTCGACTCGGTGGCCGACATCGCCGAGGTCGACGGTCCGGAGGAGGTCACCCGGATCGACGGCAACCGCAGCGTCACGGTCGAGGGCACGGCGACCGGCTCGAACGTCGGCAAGACCACGACGGAGCTGACCAAGCGGCTCGACGCGTTGCAGCTGCCGGCCGGTGCGAGCTACGAGATCGGTGGCGTCAGCCAGGACCAGGCGGACGCGTTCGCCGACCTCGGCCTGGCCGTGCTGGCCGCGATCGCGATCGTCTTCGTGATCATGGTGGCCACCTTCCGCAGCCTGCTCCAGCCGCTGATCCTGCTCATCTCCATCCCGTTCGCGGCGACCGGCGCGATCGCGCTGCTGCTGGCGACGGGCACCCCGCTCGGTGTCCCGGCCCTGATCGGTGTGCTGATGCTGGTGGGCATCGTGGTCACCAACGCGATCGTGCTGCTCGACCTGATCAACCACTACCGCCAGGCAGGGCTGGGCGTGCAGGAAGCCGTCGTCGAGGGTGGCCGGCACCGGCTGCGCCCGATCCTGATGACGGCCATCGCGACGATCTTCGCGTTGCTGCCGATGGCCCTCGGGCTCACCGGCGAGGGCGGCTTCATCTCGCAGCCGCTGGCCATCGTGGTCATCGGCGGCCTGGTGAGCTCGACCCTGCTGACCCTGGTCCTGGTGCCCGCGCTCTACACCATGGTGGAGAACACCAAGCTGAAGGGCCGCACCCGGCGCGAACGGCGCCGGGCCCGCAAGGCGATGAAGCGCAGCGGCGCGACCGAGGTGGCGGAGACGCCGAAGCACGCGGCCGACGAGCCCGGGGGCGCGGTTCCGGCCGACGACCCGGTCCCGGACTCGAGCGGTGGCGCGCACGAGGCGCCGGAGGGCGCACCGGCCGGGCAGCCGGCGCGGGCCGAGGCAGAGCCGCAGAGCGGGGCCCTGCGCGGTTACACGGACCAGTTCGAGGTTCTGAAGATGCCACGCCGCCCGGCGACACCACCGCCGGCCTGACAATGACGCGGCGGCCGGCCCTGCGGGGTCGGCCGCCGCGCCGCATCAAGACCCGACCGGTAGATTCCGGTACGTGGCGACTCCCTTCTCGGTCCTTACCCGTAACCGTGACTTCCGGCGGCTGTTCGGGGCCGAGCTGGTCGTGTTCGGCTCCGACTGGTTCGTCATGGTGCCGCTGCTGGTGCTGCTGCCCGAGCTGACCGGCAGCGGCGTGTGGGGCGCGCTGGTGCTGGCCGCGGATACCGGGATCAATGCGCTGCTGCTGCCGTACACGGGAACCGTCGCCGACCGCCTGGACCGCCGCACCATCCTCATCGCGGCCAACGTGGCCGCGCTCGTGGCCATCCTGCTGTTGTTCTTCGTCCGGTCGGCGGCCACCGCGCCGCTGGCCCTGGTGGCCATCGGCGCCGTCGCGATCGCCAAGGCCTTCTACTCCCCGGCGGCGTCCGCGGCCCTGCCGAACGTGGTCGACCCGGCGGACCTCGCCGCAGCCAACTCGGTGGCCGGCTCAGCCTGGGGCACGATGACCATCGTCGGCGCCTCACTGGGCGGCATCGTCAGCAGCGCCTTCGGCCCGTACGTCAGCTTCGCGGTCGCCTCGGTCAGCCTGTTCGTGGCGGCCGTGCTGACCGCGATGATCCGCCGGCCGCTCCAGGCGCCACGAGACCCGAACTATGTGCCGCCGCGAGCCTGGCACGCCCTGATCGAAGCGCTGCGCTACATCGGGGCCCGGCCGAGACTGCGGGCTCTGGTCACCGTGAAGTCAGCGGTGGGCCTCGGCAACGGCGTACTGACGGTCTTCCCGCTGCTGGCCGGCATCTACGGCGTCGGCGCCCTGGGCGCGGGCCTGCTCTTCGCGGTACGCGGCGCCGGTGCCCTGGTCGGACCGCTGGTGATGCGGCCGGTCCTGAACCACCGCACCTGGCTGCTGCCCGGCCTGGCCCTGTCGATGGGCCTGTACGGCCTCGGATACATCGGGGTGGCCTTCGCGCCGTGGTTCCCCCTCGTGCTGGCGCTGGTCTTCGTGGCCCACTTCGCGGGCGGGACGAACTGGGTGCTGTCCAACTACGCGTTGCAGGGCGAGGTGCCGGACCGGCTCCGCGGCCGGGTCTTCGCCACCGACATGATGCTGGCGACGCTCGCGATCTCAGTGAGTCAGCTCGGGGCGGCGGCGTTCGTGGACCGCGTGGACGAACGCGTCATCCTGATCGCCTGCGGCCTGATCACCCTGCTGTACGCGATCGGCTGGCGCTTCGCGACGCGTCATCTGTCGCTCGCGGACCCGACTGCCGCCGACGACAGCGAACAACCGCCCAGCCCAGCACCGAACCATCCCGATGGCACGGCCTCGGGCAACGGCGTGGCCTCGACCGACAGCGCGGACTCGGGCCACGGGGTGGTCGCGGCCGGCGGTGGGGACTCGGGCCACGGCACGGTTTCTGGCAACGGTGCGGTTTCGGGCAACGGTGTGGTCCCGGCCGACGATGGGGTCTCGGCAGGTGCGGTCCCGGCCGATGGTGTGGTTCCGGTTGAGGGGCCGCCCACGGGTGGTGCTCGACCGACCTACGAAGGCCCTGCCGCGGAAGGCCTCCCCGGCGACCCAGACGCAGACCCCGCCTCTGCCTCCGCCCCGAAGCACTAGCTGTAGCGACCGGCCGTGGTCGGAGCGGCTGGCGGGCGCCGGCGCCCGCTGGCCGCGTTCGCTGGCCCGCGCCAGCCGGCCCGCGTCCGCTGGACAGCCGCGGGCCCGCTGGCGCCGGGTCGGTCCGCGCCATGCCGGTCCGCGCCATGCCGGCCCGCCGCGCGCCGGACAGCCGCGCGGGTAAGCCGTGGCGGAGCTAGCCGGCAAACGGTGAGTCAGCAGGCCGGTCCCCGGCCCCAAAGGGCTGTCCGCCGGGATGGAAGCCCCCGTGGGACTGGCTGCCGGGAGGCGAATTCCCGTGGGACTGGCCGCCGGGAGGGGAGTTTCCCTGGGCCTGGCCGCCGGGAGGCGAATTGCCATAGGGCTGGCCGCCAGGAGGTGAATTCCCGTAGGGCTGGTCGCCCGGAGAAGCAGGGCCTTCGAAGCCCGGCCCGTACTGCGGAGCTGGTCCGGCGAACGGCTGACCGCCTGGCACCGGCCTCGCGAAGCCCGGCGCCGACCCCCGCGTCACCACGGCCGCGATGAGCAGACCCACCCCCGCCGC
The DNA here is from genome assembly GCF_050955795.1 of Actinoplanes sp. CA-051413. Lineage (NCBI taxonomy): Bacteria > Bacillati > Actinomycetota > Actinomycetes > Micromonosporales > Micromonosporaceae > Actinoplanes > Actinoplanes sp. CA-051413. The sequence continues at coordinate 8,691,369 of NZ_CP192100.1, read as the reverse complement.
CGAGATCAAGGCCGTGATCAGCCCGATCAGGCCGAACACGATGCCGTACCGGGTCGCTGAGTAGTCCAGTGACGAGTACAGCACCGGGATCAGCATCGTCCAGGCGAACTGGAGCAGGCTGCCGAGCATCAGCGCGCCCAGGCCCAGCCGGGCGAACAGCGTGCTGCGTGGGCTCAGCCGGTCTCGCCGGGTGGCGACCAGGACGAAGCCCACGATCAGCACCGCCAGCAGGGGCAGGTGGCCCAGCAGGCCCGAGAACAGGTATCCCACCGTCATGCCCGCGACCTTAACGGCCGGGTGCGACATCCCGCGGATGATGATCAACGCCTAGCATGAGGCGATGGGCCTGACCTTCGTCTCCGAGCCGGTGCGGGTGCGTACCCCGGCGACCAGCGCCAATCTTGGTCCGGGCTTCGACACGCTGGGTCTGGCGCTCACGCTCTACGACGACCTGAGTGCCCGGGTCACCGGGGATTCCTGGACCGTTGCCGTGACCGGTGAGGGTGCCGGTGAGCTGCCCACCGATGAGAGTCATCTGGTGGTGCGGGCCATGCTCGCCACGTTCGACGAGCTCGGTGGCCGTCCGGCCGGGGTGGCCGTGGAGTGTGTCAACCGCATCCCGCAGGCGCGCGGGCTCGGGTCTTCGTCCGCGGCCATCGTCGGTGGGGTGCAGCTTGCCCGTGCGCTGGTACGGGAGCAGCTGGATGACGAGGCCGCACTGCGGATCGCCGCGCGGCTGGAGGGGCACCCCGACAACGTCGCCCCTTGCCTGCTCGGGGGCTTCACCATCGCCTGGACCGAGGCGAGCGGTTCCCGGGCCGTACGGCTGGACGTCGCTCCCGGCGTACAACCGACGCTTTTTGTTCCGCAGGAACGCGGCCTGACCGCCACCGCGCGGGCCGCGCTGCCCAGCACCGTGCCCCATGCGGACGCCGCGTTCAACACCGGCCGGGCCGCGCTGCTGGTTCATGCCCTCACCCGGGAGCCCGAGCTTCTCTTCGCTGCCACCGAGGACCGGCTGCATCAGGGGTATCGGGCCGAGGCGATGCCCGGCACGGCTTCGCTCGTGGCGGCGCTGCGTTCTGTCGGGGTTGCGGCAGTTGTCAGCGGCGCGGGGCCGACGGTGCTGGCCCTGAGCCCGGTACCTGCCGATTTCCGGCCCGGAACCGAATGGCGCGCCGAGTCGTTGGGCGTGGATAGCGGCGGCGCCCTTGTCAAAGGGAGTATGGTGGAACACGCCGAGCGGGGCCCTGTTGCCGCAGGTCGTCCGAGTTGACTACGCTCAAGACCTAGCACAGCCGCGAAGCAAGCGATCTCTGCGGTTCGGCGCGCACCCGAGACTCATGGCATTCTGCCGGTCTCAATTCTCATCAAGGCACGTCGCCGAGCAGCGGATCTCCAGATCGCTGCACTCGCCGAGACCTATCCGTCACTGTCCGACGGGTCGGGAAACCGTCGAGCTGCCGTGCTGCAAACTCCCGCGCCGCAGTTGCGAAGCGGGTTCCGAGGGCACCCGGCCACCAGGCTGCAGACCCGGGTGGACTTGGCTTTTTCGACGGAAGGAATCCATTGAGCGACACCACCGACGTGACGTCGGGTGTTTCTGACGTCGCTGACGACGGCGCCACCACCGCTGCTGTCACCAAGCGTCGCCGCGGCGGCACCGGGCTGTCGGCGATGCTGCTGCCCGAGCTGCAGAGTCTCGCCGCCTCCCTCGGCATCTCCGGCACCGCGCGGATGCGCAAGGGCGAGCTCATCACCGCCATCTCGGATCGCCAGAGCGGCGGGGCCCCGGCTGCCTCGACCAAGGCCACCAGCACCCCGCGCCCGCGCACGACGAACGGTTCCGCTGCCGCGGCGGCCGAGCCCGCCGCCAAGGCTCCGGCGGCCAAGGCTTCGGCGACCCAGGCTTCCGTAGCCGAGGCCCCGGTGGCCCAGGCCGCAGTGGTCGAGGCCCCGGCGGCCCAGGCGACGGCGGCACCGGCTCCCGAGACGCAGGCCCCGGCTGCCCAGCCCGCCGCCCAGTCCGCGGCTCCGGCAACCGAGCAGCCCGCGACCGAGGCCGAGCCGGCCCGCCGCAGCCGCCGCGACCAGTCCAGCCGCGACCAGAACGGCCGCGACCAGAACGGCCGCGACCAGGCCGGTCGGGAGCAGAACAGCCGCGAGCAGGGCAGCCGTGAGCAGGGCAGCCGTGAGCAGGGTGGCCGCGACCAGGCCGGTCGGGACCAGAACGGCCAGAACGGCCGCGACCAGGGCGAGAGCCGGCGCGACAGCGCACCGGCCGATGGCCAGGGCGACACCGAACGCGCCGACCGGGGGGACCGGCCGGAGCGTGGCGAGACGCGCAACCGGGACCGCCAGCGCAACCCGCAGCGGGCCGAGGGCGGCGACCGCAACGACCGCCCCGACCGCGGCAGCAACGACCGTAACGAGCGCACCGACCGCAACGATCGCGGTCCGCGCAACGACGGCCCGGACGACGAGGACGGCGACAACGGCGAAGGCGGTCGGCGTAGCCGGCGCAGCCGGTTCCGGGACCGCCGGCGTGGCCGGGACCGTGACGGCGAGGGCGGTGGCACCGGTGGTGGCCGCGACGGCGGTCGTGACGGTGGCCGCGACGGAGGTCGCGATGGTGGCCGGGACAGCGGTCGTGACAGTGGCCGCGAGCCGCACGTCAACGAGGACGACGTGCTGGTGCCGGTGGCCGGCATCCTCGACGTGCTGGACAACTACGCGTTCGTCCGCACCACGGGTTACCTGTCCGGCCCCAACGACGTCTACGTCTCCATGTCGCAGGTCAAGAAGCACGGGCTGCGTCGCGGGGACGCCGTCACCGGTGCCGTGCGGGCCGCACCGCGCGACAGCGGCAGTGGTGACCAGCGCCGGGACAAGTACAACCCGCTGGTCCGGCTGGACACCATCAACGGCATGGAGCCCGAGGAGGCCCGCCGGCGTCCCGAGTTCTACAAGCTGACCCCGCTGTACCCGCAGGAGAGGCTGCGTCTCGAGACCGAGGCGCACATCCTCACCACGCGGGTCATCGACCTGGTCATGCCGCTCGGCAAGGGCCAGCGGGCCCTGATCGTCTCGCCGCCGAAGGCCGGTAAGACGATGGTGCTGCAGGCGATCGCCAACGCGATCACCCACAACAACCCCGAGTGCCACCTGATGGTCGTGCTGGTCGACGAGCGGCCCGAAGAGGTCACCGACATGCAGCGCTCGGTCAAGGGCGAGGTCATCGCGGCCACGTTCGACCGGCCGCCGCAGGACCACACCACGGTCGCCGAGCTGGCCATCGAGCGGGCCAAGCGCCTGGTCGAGCTGGGTCACGACGTGGTCGTGCTGCTCGACTCGGTGACCCGGCTCGGCCGGTCGTACAACCTGGCCGCGCCGGCCTCCGGCCGCATCATGTCCGGTGGTATCGACTCGACCGCGCTGTACCCGCCGAAGCGGTTCCTCGGTGCGGCGCGCAACATCGAGAACGGTGGCTCGCTCACCATTCTCGCGACGGCGCTGGTGGAGACCGGCTCGATGATGGACACCGTCATCTTCGAGGAGTTCAAGGGCACGGGTAACGCCGAGCTCAAGCTCGACCGGAAGATCGCTGACCGGCGTACGTTCCCGGCCATCGACATCCACCCGTCCGGCACGCGCAAGGAGGAGATCCTGCTCGGCAAGGAAGAGCTGGCGATCGTCCACAAGCTGCGCAAGGTGCTGAGCTCGCTGGAGTCCTCGGCGGCCCTGGATCTTCTGCTCGACCGGCTCAAGCAGTCCCGGACGAACATCGAGTTCCTGATGCAGATCGCCAAGTCCACGCCTGGCGAGTAAACGCCCGAAAACGGCATAAAGGGGCAGTCACCGCGAGGTGGCTGCCCCTTTGTCGCACAACGTGTGCGTTTCGACCCTTACGGGATCATGCGAACCTCCCCCTCACACCTCAGCTCAATGTGGGGAGGACGCTCGATGATCCCTGGCTACCGGGACCAACCGACCGAGAAATGGGACCCGATCGCACCGGTCGATCCCGGCGAGGCCGAGGACTTCCTGCGGCAGTGCTACGTCGAGAACCCCCGGCTCGGCCCGGTCGAGCCGCGACTGGCCATCGTGCGCGCGCAGATCGCGGCGACCGGCGGCTACGTGCACACCACCGAGGAGCTGACGTACGGCGCCAAGATGGCCTGGCGCAACGCGAGCCGCTGCATCGGCCGGCTCTACTGGCGCAGCCTGGTCGTGCTGGACCGCCGCCGGGCCCGGACCGCGGACGAGATCTTCTCGCTGCTGGTGCACCACCTGCAGACCGCCGGCGGCGGCAATGAACGCCCGGGCGCGATCCGGCCGGTCATCAGCATCTTCGCGCCGGCACTGCCCGGCCAGCCGTACGCGCGGGTCTGGAACGAGCAGCTGATCCGCTACGCGGGCTACCGCACCGAGGACGGCAGTTCGGTCGGGGACCCGCGCAACGAACAGTTCACCGCCGCCATGCAGGGCTTCGGCTGGCGCGGCAAGGGCGAGGCCTTCGACGTGCTGCCGGTGGCGATCGAGACCCCGGCCGAAGGCGTACGCCTCTACGAGCTCCCGGAACGCGCCATCCTCGAAGTGCCGCTGACCCATCCCGAGTTCGGCTGGTTCGCGGAGCTCGGCCTGCGCTGGCACGCCGTCCCCGCGATCGCCAACATGCGGCTCACCATCGGCGGCGTGCAGTACCCGCTGGCGCCGTTCAACGGCTGGTACATGGGCACAGAGATCGGCGCTCGCAACCTGGCCGACGCCGACCGCTACAACATGCTGCCGATCGTCGCCGCCCGGATGGGACTCGACACCAGCCGCGAGTCGACGCTGTGGCGGGACCGGGCGCTGGTCGAGCTGAACCGGGCGGTGCTGCACTCGTACGAGAAGGCCGGTATGAAGATCACCGACCACCACACCGAATCGGCCCGCTTCCTGACCCACCTGCGCAACGAGGAGAAGGCCGGCCGCCGGGTGCCGGCGGACTGGACCTGGATCGTGCCGCCGATGTCCGGCGGCATCACGCCGGTCTTCCACCGCTACTACGAGGAGCTCGACCTGCGCCCGAACTTCTACCTGGACCCCGAGGCGCAATCGCTCGCCAAGGACGGGAGTCGCTGCCCCTTCGCGGGATAGCAAGATCAAGATCAATGTCCGGTCGTGCCTGGTTGCATGGCGCCGACCGTCGCTCATTGCTGGACCATGGATGCCGTCCGGCCCGTCAGGGCCGGGCGGCATCTGGGTTCGTCAGGCCATCGCCCACCGTTGCTGCCCCCGGTGTGAGGGCTTGCGGGAGTGTCAGCGAGGTCTGGCGGTCCGGGGACGTCCTGACTGGCGACAGGGCTACTGCGCCGTTGAGCGCCCTCAATTGAGCGTCCGGCAGTGACGGTCCCCGGGACCACCAGATGCTTGTTCCTACTGGATTTGAGCAGCAGGAGAAGCAGCTATGAGTGTGCCTGAGCCTGGTCCGGCGGCGCGAGTGGTGTTCGCTGGTGTCGACTGGGCGGAAAACAATCACCTCGGGTGTCTGATCGACGCCGACGGCGTGGTCATCGAGCGGGTCACGATCAGCCATGACAAGGCCGGGATCGCCTCGCTGATCACGGTGTTGACCGGTGCGCAGGTCAGCGGGGTCGGGATCGAACGCGGCGACGGGCCACTGGTGTCAGCGCTGCTGACGGCGGGTCTGACGGTGTTCGTGATCGCACCGTCGCAGGTCAAAGCCCTGCGCGGCCGGTATGGCTCGGCCGGGAACAAGGACGACCGGTTTGATGCGTTCGTGCTGGCCGATGTGGTGCGCACCGACCGGCGCCGCCTCACACCCCTGATCCCCGACCAGGCCGACACGAGCACGGTGCGGGCGTTGGTGCGTGCCCGCAAGGACCTGGTCGGGCATCGGATCGCGGTGGCCAATCAGCTGCGGGCGCATCTGCTGACCGTGCTGCCCGCCGTGGTCGGGTTGTTCGCCGAGCTGGACGCGCCGGTATCGCGGGCGTTTCTGGCCGACTTCGGCACCCAGGACGCTGTGGACGCCCTCACCGAAGACCACCTCGCGGCGTGGTTGCGCGGGCGGCGTTACACCCGCAAACCCGCGGCCGTGCTGCTGCAGCGGCTCCGGGCCGCGGTCCCGGGTGTCACCGGCCCGGCCGGGCAGGCCCTGGCCGGGATCACCCGCGCCTACCTGGCCGCCCTGGACGCGGTCATGGCCCAGATCGAGGCCCTCGAGCAGCAAATCGAGACCGCCCTGCACGCGCATCCCGACGCGGCGATTTTCACGTCTCTGCCGCGGGCCGGGACGGTGCGCGCGGCCCGGCTGCTGGCCGAGATCGGTGACTGCCGGGCCCGGTTCCCGACCGCCGCCGCCCTGGCCGGGCTGGCCGGGGTCACCCCGTCAACGCGGCAGTCGGGTCACACCCGCATCGTGGCGTTCCGTTGGGCCGTCGACAGACAACTGCGCGACGCGGTCTGTGACTTCGCCGGCGACAGCCGCTTGGCCAACCCCTGGGCCGCGCATCTCTACCAACAAGCCCGCGCCCGCGGGAAGAACCACAACCACGCCGTCCGGATCCTGGCCCGTGCCTGGCTGAGCATCATCTACAAATGCTGGACCACCCACACCCCCTACCAACCCGCCCAACATCGCGCCTTACAAACCCTCCTCCAACAAGATCCACAACCGGTTGGTTGACACAGGGCACTCCCGCCGATGACATGTCCGTGCGTGGCAAACCCGGCTCAGGCGAACTCGTTCAGCGGGAAGTCGTCGCGGTGGCGCCAGGCCGCGTCCGTGCGGACATGGTCCGCACGGACCCACTTCAGGAGCCGGTGCGGGAACTCGGCCGCCGGGATGCGGCCGGCGCTGCGCACCACGAAACCCTCCGAGGTCTCCGGGTCGCGGATCTTGCCCCAGGCCGCGCGGGCCTCGCTGAGACTGCCGCCGCGGTACAGGACCGGCACCACCGGCAGCTCCAGGCGCTGCGCCCAGTCGACGGTGTCGTCCCAGCCGAGCAGGGTGTCCGTCTCGTCCCAGATGCCGAAGACGATGAAGACGCCCGGCAGGTCCGTGTAGGCGATGCTGCGGCGGGCCCACATGGACTCGCCGCAGACCCGCCAGTCGTCCGGGATCCGGTACGCCGTCATCGCCCACAACGCCTTGGCCGGCCGGTCCCACGGGTTGGTGCCGGAGTCGACGGAACGGGCGTACATGGCGTCGCGGGTGAAGGTGAGGTTGCCGCCGTCGAGTTTCTCCGTCACCACCAGCTCACCGTCCAACCAGGACAGATCGTGCTGGATCTTGTCGTCGGCGGTGGCCCCGGGGGAGTCGGGCAGGTGGAAAGTCCGCGGATACTTCCCGTCCCGCCCGTCCATCAGAAGTCCCCCTCCGCCACCTGGAACACCGTCAGGCCCAGGGCGCGCCACATACGTACCACCTGCTGACGGTCGTCGAAAACCCCGATGACCCGCCAGCGGTCGCGGATCTCCCGATCGAAGATCTCCCGCTTGACGACGGCGTCCTTGCGCGAGTCCCCCTCGGGCCGCATGAAGAGTCCTTCGTACGGCACATCGACGTAGAGGTCCAGCCAGGCCTCGGTCTCGGCGCGGCAAACCTCGTCCCGCCCCGAGCAGAAGACGATGGCGTGCCCGGCCGCGTGCATGGCCCGCACGGCCGCGATGACCGCCGGATTCGGCGCGTCCTCACCGACCCGGCCCCAGTCGTACGGGCTACGGCCGTTCATCAGCGCCACCGTGCCGTCGATGTCCACCAGCACCACCGGCGGCAGCTCCGGATCCGGGTCGTAGTTGACACCCGGCCCGCCCGGATCGACGTACGGGACCGGCAGCGGCAGGTTCTTGCCGGCCAGATACCGCTGGTGCATCCGGCGGATCCCGGCCTCACCGACCCGCTCGTCGTCAGGCCGCCCGGCGTCGCGGCGCAGGCACTCCTCGAGCGGCACATCGGTGAAGTCGTGCACCTCGAAACTCGCGTGGAAACGCGCGGCGAGCTCGGCCCACTCCCGTACCGTCTTGGCCCGCAGATTGGTGTCATCGACGATCACGTCGGCGTGGGCGCGCAGCAGTGCCTCCACGGCGGCCCGCTGGGCGTGCGTCACCTGGCCCTCGGCCCACTGGGTGAACAGGCGCTGCCCGTGCAGCATCCGCCGCAGGTCGTCGCGGTTGACCCGGACGACCTGCGGCTGCAGCTTGCGCGCGAAGGTGGTCTTGCCCGAGGCGGGCAGCCCCCGGGTGATCAGCAGTCTGGTCATTCCTCACTCACCTGGTAACCGCCGGGGGTGACGTCGCCGGCCGGCCGGACGAGCTGCCACAGGCCGGGACGGTAGTCCTTGTCGTCGAGCCGCAGGAAGAGTGCCCCACGGTGCTCGCTGCGCACGGCCCGGGCCGCGAACTCGCGCCGGCCCCAGCCCGCCGGCAGCTCGGCCACGATCGCCGCGAACTCGGCCTCGACGGCCTGCGCCAGCGCCGCGACGGCGCCGGTCAGCTCGGCGGCCACCGCGCTGACCCACGCGTGGAACTCGTCGGGCAGCGGTTCGGTCAGCGCGTCCAGGTCACCGCCGGAGACCAGCACCTCCCATACGGTACGGGCGGAGAGCCCGGTGACGAGCCGGTGCAGCCGTACGTACTCCGCGTACTTGATCTTCACCCGCTCGTCGGAGTCGGTGAGGTGCACGACCAGCCCCTCCCGGCCGTCCCGCGGCGGCGCGGCGAGCGCCTCGGCCAGCGTCGCGTACGCGAACGACTCCACGACCGGGCCCGGCCACAGCGGCACGGCGGCCGGGCCGAAGGTGCGGCCGGTCGCGATGTCGACGGCGCCGAGCAGGATCAGGTCGTCCAGGCCGCCGTAGTCGAGGACGATCCGGTTGGCCGGGTAGACGATCTCGACCAGCACGGTGAGCCCCGCGGGCGGCGTGAAGTCCGCGTAGCGGGTGCGCAGCACCGCGGTCGCGTGCCGCGCCTGGTCCGAGGTGAACGAGCCCCGCGTCGCGACCGCCCAGCCGTCCTCGTCGGGGAAGATGATGCCCAGGCTGCCGTCGGCCTTGTCGGTCACCGAGACGGGCGCGTCCGGCCGCAGCCGGGGCGCGTGGCCCTCAGAGTGATTGAAGAACTTGGCCAGGGGCCGGGCCAGCACTGTGTCGCCCGTCACGATCAGGCCGCGGCAGGCCAGCGTGACCGGAGTCCAGGCGCCGGCGTACTGGCAGGCCTCGGTGTAGTTGTAGATCTCGTACGGCCGCGACGGGTGACGCTGGACCCGTACGTGCCCGTTTTCGACCGCCGAAGCCAGTTCGGCCGGGTCCAGGACGTCCGCGAGCAGCGTCATGCCAATTCCTCCCGTGCGATCCCCGCCGCGGGAATGCGGTGAGGGCGGCTCACGTTATCGATCACGGACGCAGGAATGCCTCCTGATTTCGGATCAGGGCACGTGACATGGCAGACTGGTCCATCGGCCAGTAAAGGTTCCGGTTCACGCTCGAGTCGTCCGCCCTAGCGGGGCGGTTCGGTGCTGACGGCGACCCGGCGACCACTTCATCGAGAGGGACCGAGTAACCATGAAGAGCGGTATCCACCCGGAGTACACCTCGACCGAGGTCATCTGCTCCTGCGGCAGCACCTTCACGACCCGCAGCACCGCCAAGGGCAGCGAGATCCGCGTCGAGACCTGCAGCGCCTGCCACCCGTTCTACACGGGCAAGCAGCGCGTGCTGGACACCGCGGGCCGGGTCGCCAAGTTCCAGGCCAAGTACGCGAAGGTCAACGCGACCAAGAAGAAGTAGCTACCTCGACGGCGCCCACCCCGGAATCCGGGGTCGGGCGCCGTTCGTGTGTTCGATCCCCAGCGAAGGAGGCGCGGCGTGAGCACAGACCGGTTGTCGACCCTGCTCGAGGAGTACGCGCAGCTCGAGAAGCAGATGGAGGACCCCTCCATCCACTCCGACCAGGCCCTGGTGCGGCGGGTCGGGCGGCGCTTCGCCGAGCTCGCGCCGCTCAATGCCGCCAACGCCGAGCTGGAGGCCGCCCGCGCCGACCTGGCCGCCGCCAAGGAGCTCGCCGCCGAGGATCCCTCGTTCGCCTCCGAGGTCGAGGCGGTCGCCGCCGTGCTGGCGCCGCTGGAGGAGAAGCTCGGCGAGATGCTCATCCCGCGCGACCCGCACGACGCCAAGGACGTGATCGTCGAGATCAAGGCCGGTGAGGGTGGTCAGGAGTCGGCGTTGTTCGCCGGCGACCTGCTGCGGATGTACACCCGGTACGCGGAGAAGCACGGCTGGGTGGTCGAGGTCATCGACGCGCAGGATTCGGATCTGGGCGGGGTCAAGGACGTCTCGGTCGCGGTCAAGACCAAGGGTGTGCCCGCGGGCGGCCACGGCGTCTGGTCGCGGCTCAAGTGGGAGGGTGGCGTGCACCGCGTGCAGCGGGTGCCGGTCACCGAGTCGCAGGGCCGGATCCACACCAGCGCCGCCGGCGTGCTGGTGCTGCCCGAGGCCGAGGATGTCGACGTGCACATCGAGCCGGGCGACATCCGGGTCGACGTGTTCCGGTCGTCGGGTCCCGGTGGCCAGTCCGTCAACACCACCGACTCGGCCGTACGCATCACCCACCTGCCCACCGGCACCGTGGTGAGCTGCCAGAACGAGAAGAGCCAGCTGCAGAACCGGGAGTCGGCGATGCGCATCCTGCGGTCCCGGCTGCTCGCCATGGCCCAGGAGCAGGCCGACGCGGCCGCCTCCGACGCCCGCAAGCTGCAGGTCCGCACGGTGGACCGGTCGGAGCGGATCCGGACGTACAACTTCCCGCAGAACCGGATCAGCGACCACCGGATCGGCTACACCGCGTACAACCTGGATCTGGTTCTCGGTGGGGAGCTGGATCCGGTGCTCGACGCGCTGGCGGAGGCCGACCGGGCCGCCCGGCTGGCCGGTGGGACGGAGATCAGCCGACGTCCGTGACGATCAGCCGGTTGTCGGAGGTCTCGCAGACGATCAGGTCGCTGCTGCTCTGGCAGCCGAAGTCGAGCACCGCCGAGACTGTGCCGCGGAGCAGCACCTCGCCGGCTTCCGGGTCCACCTGGCTGATCAGTGTCAGGTCGTTGGAATTCTGGGCGCGGGCGACCACGTAGCGGGTGCCGTTCAGCCGGTAGTCCCAGACCGGCATCGCCGTGCCCAGGTCGACGAGCTGCCGTCCGGTGGCGGTGTCGACCAGGCGGTGTCGTGCGCCGGTCTCGTCGTCGCCGACCAGCAGCAGACCGTTGAGCAGGGGGAAGCCGTTGGCGGCGCCGGCGATCCGCCAGCGCACCGCGCCGGTCGCGCGGTCGTGGCCGGTGGTGGCGTTCGTCCCGTTGAGACAGACGACCGGGCCGCAGCCGTAGACGCCGCCCGGCGCCGTCTGCTGGATGCGCCAGAGCTGCCGCAGGTTGTCGGTGTCGTAGGCGGTCACTGTGGACGTGTCGCCCTCATTGCGTTCCAGGTAGAGCTGCGTGCCGTCCACGATCAGCGTCGTGTAGTCGGTCTCCGCCGCCGTCGGTGGCAGCCAGGGGAGCGTGCCGGTGGCCACCACGGAACCGTCGTCCAGGTTCAGCACCTCGGCCCGGCCCTGCGCGGTGACGGTCACCAGGCGCTCGGCGGTCGTGCCGGGTGCGGTGTCGGTGGTCCAGGAGCCGATGTCCCCGGCCGGGCGGGACCAGATCGTGCTGCCGTCGCGCAGCCGTACGGCTCGGAAGGTGGTGACCTTGTCGCCGGCCTTGTTCCACTCGGTGAGCAGGGCCCGGTCGCCTTCGGCGGTGATCAGCTCGCCGGGCTGCCGCCAGAGCAGGCGGCCGGTGACGGTGTCGACGGCGGCCGTGTCCCGGTTGAACTCGCGGGTGACGGTGGAGCCGTCGGCGTCCTCGTACATCGCTGTCTCCGGCCCGGCCGGTAGCAGCAGTGCGCCCGCGCGGATGCCGCTCAGCCAGCTGCTGTCGTCCGGCGCGGGATGAGACCAGCGCAGCTCGCTGGTCCGCAGGTCGTAGGCGCTGAGCCGGTCCTCCCCGGGCTGGGTCAGCACGTAGACGCTGTCGGGGGTGAGCATGTAGGCGCCGCTGCCCAGCTCGAACGGAATGCTCCAGAGCTGGGTCAGCCCGCTCGGGTCGGGCCGGGCCGACCCGGTCACCGTGAGCACGCTGGCGGCCGCGACGACGGCGACGAGCAACGACCGCAGGTCCCGCCGGCCGAGCGGGCGCCGGTCCGGCCGGGCGTCCTGCTCGTCGCCCCCCTCACTGACGAGGCCGAGCTCGATCACCGCCATTCCCCGAGCGTAGGACTTCGGCGTCCTACGCGGGGGTACGGTGCGAAGCCGCCGCGGCCAGGGCGGCGCTGAGCGTACGGCCGTTCGTGCCGACCTCGGACCAGCCCGCGGCCAGGCCGATCGGCGTGCCCGGGACCAGGACCTGCCAGTTCTCCGCGGCGGCGGCCGCGCTGATCCGCCGGGAGACCTCGGCCGCCTGGGTGGGCCCGGCGCCCGGCAGCACCACCACGAACTCGTCGCCGGCGAAGCGGGCCACGAAGTCGCCGCGGCGCATGACCCGGTTGAGCACGCCGGCGATGCGCTGCAGCACCAGATCGCCGCAGTGCCGGCCGTGCCGGGCGTTGACCGCGGTGAAGCCGATCAGGTCGCAGACCCCGATCGCCGCGCGTTCGCCGCGGGCCAGCATCGCCGCCACGTAGCGTTCGAGCTGGCGGCGGTTGGGCAGGCCGGTGAGCGGGTCGGTGAGGTTCTCGTCGCCGTAGCGGCCCATGTCGCGGTGGGTCTCCTCGGCGTCGAGGCGGGCCGCGACCCCGTCCAGGTAACCGTCGCGGAGCCGGTCGATGCGCTGGGCGGCCAGCCGGAAGGCGTGCCGGTCGGCGGCGTGCGCGGCCTCGTGATCGCCGGCCGAGGAGTGGCAGATGCTGCGCAGCCGGGCCGGTTCGGCCGGGCCGAGGATCTCCTGGGAGACCGGTACGGCGTCGAGCTTGCGCAACGCGTTCCCGGCCTTGTCGGCGGCGATGTCGAGGCACACGGTGCCCAGGTGCCGCAGGTCGCGGGAGCGCACGCTGTCGCCGCCGCCGGTCAGCAGGGCGGCCACGTCGGTCTCGGTGGACTCACCCAGGGCCGCCCGGCGGGCCAGCGCGTAGCCGTAGACCGGCCGGCTGCTCGGGCGCAGCCGCACGTCGGCGCCGGTGGCGACATACCGGGTCAGCTCCGCGTCGATGTCGCGCAGCACCCGCAGGCAGCCGTCGGTGTCGCCCTGGTGGTCCAGCGAGACCGCGTTGCGCAGCCGGATGCCCGGCGCGGCGAAGACCTCGCTGGCCATGCCGGCCGCGGCGCCGACCTGCCGGGCCTGCTCGATCGCGGTCAGCGCGTGGCCGTGAAAACCGAGATAGCTGTACGCCATGGCGAGGTCGTGCCAGCCCCACGCCGTCTCGCTGTCGCCGTCCGGCACCGCCGCCAGCGCCCGCGACGCCTGCACGAGGTGGGTGACCCCGCGGTCCAGGGCGCTCTGCAGATGGGCGCCCAGAGCCGCGAAGGCGTGCATCTGACCGCGCAGATACGGGTCGGAGGTCTCCCGGACCGCGTTCGAGGCGAGCGTCATCGCGGTGGCGAACTCGGCGACCCGGCCCAGGTTGATCAGGGCGCCGAACCGCTGGACGAGCGCATACGCCCGGGTCAGCGGGTCGGTCGTACGGGCGAGCACCTTGTCGAGGATCGTCAACGCCTCCGCGGACCGGCCGCCCTGCTGGAGCTTGCCCGCCGTACGCAGGTCGTCAACGTTGTCGCCGAGCTGATCGAGCCACGTCATGGTGCCGCCACGGCCATCCAGGCCCCTCCCGCCGACGCCGTTCATCGCCGAGTGACCCGGCCGGTCACCGTCGAGAGACGACGTTCCATGATTATGCCGTGACGCCGACGCACGAACACCCCTCGACCGGAACGGAACGGACGCGCTTGGCCCCGGTGCTGGCCAAGGCCACCGCACTGCTTGCCGGGGCGGGTGTTTCGTCGCCGCGCGTCGATGCCGAACTGCTCGCCGCGCACGTTCTCGGGGTGGGGCGCGGCCGGTTGCTGCTGATCGACACCGTCCGCGGCGACGAGGCGAGCCGGTTCACCGAACTGGTCGAGCAGCGGGCGCAGCGGATCCCGTTGCAGCATCTGCTCGGCACGGCGGCCTTCCGGCATCTGGAGCTGGCGGTGGGCGAGGGGGTGTTCGTGCCGCGGCCGGAGACCGAGCTGCTGGCCGGCTGGGGGATCGAGCACACGGCGCCGGGTGCCACGGTGGTCGACCTGTGCAGCGGTACGGGCGCCATCGCCTGCTCGGTCGCCGACGAGGCCACGCCGGGCCGGGTCGTCGCGGTGGAACGGTCCGCGGCGGCGCTCGCCTATCTGCGCCGTAATGCCGCGGCGTTCCCCGTGGTGCGGGTGGTGCCGGGCGACGTGACGGATCCGGGGCTGCTGGCCGACTGCCGGGGCATGGTGGACGTGCTGCTGTGCAACCCGCCGTACGTACCTGACGGAACCGCCGTACCCCCGGAAGTGGCCGACCACGACCCGGCGGAGGCCGTCTTCGGTGGCGCGGACGGCCTGGTCGTGATCCGGCCGGTGATCGCCCTGGCCGCGGCGCTGCTGCGGCCCGGCGGTGTGCTCGGAATCGAGCACGACGATGTGCATGCGGCGGCGGTGCCGGAGCTGCTGCGGGCCGACGGGCGCTTCACCGAGGTCGCCGCCCATCAGGATCTGACCGGCCGCCCACGATATGCGACGGCCCGCCGCGTGTAGGGCACTTCGTGCGCGCCATGGCACACTGCAACTTGTGATGCTCTACGACTGTCGGGCCGTGGCCGAGCGCGATCGCGGCATCGCCGCGGCTGTCGAGGCGGTCAAGAGCGGTGAGCTCGTCGTGCTGCCCACCGACACCGTGTACGGCGTGGGTGCGGACGCGTTCACCGCGCATGCCGTCAATGCCCTGCAGAACGCCCGCGGCGCGGACCGGCGCGTGCCCCCGCCGGTGCTGGTCGGTTCCCGGCACACCCTGGACGGCCTGGTCTATTCGCTGCCCCGGGCGGCGCGTGAGCTGGCCGACGCGTTCTGGCCGGGCGCGCTGACCATCATGGTCGAGCATTCGCCCAGCCTGCAGTGGGACCTGGGCGACACCGGCGGTGTGGTCGCGGTCCGGATGCCGCTGCACCCGGTCGCGCTGGAGGTGCTGCGCGAGGTGGGCCCGATGGCCGTCACCACGGCCAACAAGATCGGCCAGCCGTCGCCGGTCACCGCCGAGGAGGCCCGCGACCAGCTCGAGTACGCGGTCCGCGTCTACCTGGAGGCCGGGGTGGCCGCCGACCCGGCGCCGAGCACGATCGTCGATGTCACCGGCGACGTGCCCCGGGTGCTGCGCAACGGCGCGGTGCCGTTCGAGAAGCTGCGTGACGTCGTGCCGGACATCCTGGCCGTGGAGTCCTGACGATGCCGTTCACAGTGCTGCACGTGTGCATGGGCAACATCTGCCGGTCGCCGATGGCCGAGCGGCTGCTGGTCCTGACCGCCGCCCAGCGCCTCGGCAAGCTCGATCCCGACGCCGAGCTCGATGACCTGCTGCGCAGTGTCAGCGCGGGCACCGGCGGCTGGCACGAGGGCGAGGAGATGAACCCGCCCGCGGCCCGGCAGATCACCCTGCGCGGAGGCAGCACCGACGGTTTCCTGGCCCGCAAGCTGACCAGCGCCCAGCTGGACGAGGCCGACCTGATCCTGACCGCGACGGCCGACCAGAGCGACTACGTGCACGCCCTGCTGCCGGGTGCGGACGGCCGCACGTTCGTCCTCGGGCATCTGGCCCGGCTGCTGCGCGACCTGGAGTCCGGGTCGCTCCCGCCGGCCGGCACCGACCCGGAGACCTTCACCGCCCGGGCCGCCGCCGTGGTCGCGGCGGCTGCCCGGCTGCGCGCCGAGACCGAGCCGCAGCCCGGCGACGACCTCGACGACCCCTGGGGCCGCGGCGACCAGACGTTCCAGCGCATCGGCGACACCATCGAAGAGGCGCTGTACCCGCTCGTGGACGCCCTGCTGCCGGGAGCACCGAGGCCCGCGTGACGATCGTCGAACCGGACGCCGGCGGCCTGCGCCGCGCGGTGGAGCTGCTGCGGGACGAGTCCGTCGTCGCGTTCCCCACCGAGACCGTGTACGGCCTGGGCGCCCACGCCTTCTCGGCCAAGGCCGTGGCCGAGGTCTACCGCCTGAAGAACCGTCCGTCCTGGAACCCGCTGATCGTGCACGTGGCGAACGTGGCGGCGGCCCGCGCGCTGGCCCACGAGTGGCCCGACACCGCGAACGACCTGGCCGCGCAGTTCTGGCCGGGCCCGCTGACCCTGGTCGTCGAGCGGGCGAAGCACCTGCCGCAGGTGGGCGCCCCGACGCCGACGATCGCGATCCGGGTGCCCGCGCACGAGGTGGCCCTGAAGCTGCTGGAGGCCTCGAACCTGCCGCTGGCGGCGCCCAGCGCGAACAGGTCGGAGGGCATCTCGCCGACCACCGCCGAGCACGTGCTGCGCAGCCTGCCGGACGTGCCGCTGGTGCTGGACGGCGGCCCGGCCTCGTGGGGCATCGAGTCGACGGTGCTCGACCTGACCACGCCGACGCCCACGCTGCTGCGCCCGGGTGCCCTGGCGCTGCGCCCGTTGCGCGAGGTGACCGGCGCGATCGCATTGCCCGAAGCGGTGGTCAACGACGGCACGGCCCGGCCCTCGCCGGGCATGAGCCGGCGGCACTACGCGCCGAAGGCGACGGTTTTGCTCGTCGACGACGTGAAAACGGTGGACCGCAGCGGCCTGGCCGCCCCGGTCGCCGTGCTGAGCTACGAGACGGCCGGCGACTACGACGCGGCCGAGGTGCTCAGCGCCGACCCTCGCGAGTACGCGGCGGATCTCTACGCGGCCCTGCACCGCCTGGACGACGCCGGGGTCGGCACGATCATCGTGCAGCGGCCTCCGGAAACCGAGGACTGGCTGGCCGTCCGCGACCGTCTGAGCCGCGCCGCCCGGTGAACGGGCGGCCGCCGGTCAGCGGGTGGCCTGGTTGGCGATGTTGCGGGCCATGCCGCTGAAGATCACCCCGTGGAACGGCACCACGCTCGCCCAGTACGCGTGCCCGGCCAGCCCGCGCGGCACGAAGATGGCCCGCTGCCGGTAGACGCTCGTCCCGTCCGGTCCGGGCTCGGCCGACATCTCCAGCCACGCCCGCCCCGGCACCTTCATCTCGGCGCGCAGCCGCAGCAGCTCGCCCGGCTTGATCTCCTCGACCCGCCACCAGTCCAGTGCCTCGCCGACCAGCAGGTGGTTGCGGTCGCGCCGGCCGCGGCGCAGGCCGACGCCGCCGACGAGCCGGTCCATCCAGCCGCGCACCGACCAGGCCAGTGGGAACGAGTACCAGCCGTTCTCCCCGCCGACGCCCTCGATCACCCGCCACAGCGCCCGGGTGGGCGCGGCCACCGTACGGGTGCGCTCGTCGACGTAGACGCTGCCGCCGGACCAGTCCGGATCGCTGGGCAGCGGCTCGGCCGCCGCGTCCCGGCCCACCGCGTTCGACCAGCGGGTCTCCACGTTCGCGTCGCGGACCTTGCCCAGGGCCAGCTGCACTGCCTCGTCGAAGCCCAGTAGGCCGTCATCGGGGACGTACTCGGCGATGTCGTGCTCCTGGGCGAAGGCCTCGTGGATGAGGCTGCCGACCAGCGGCCGGGCGATGGCATTGGGCACGGGCGTGACCGCACCCACCCAGTGCGCCGACAGCCACGGGCTCAGCGGCCGCAACGGCAGGATGATCCGCCGGCGCAGACCCGCGACCCGGGCGTAGCGGCGCATCATCTCCAGGTACGTCAGCACGTCCCGCCCGCCGATGTCGAAGCCCCGGTTGACCTCGGCCGGCAGGGTGGCCACGCCGATCAGGTACCGCAGCACGTCGCGGACGGCGATCGGCTGGATCCGGTTGCGCACCCAGCGCGGAGTGATCATGATCGGCAGCCGCTCGGTCAGGTAGCGCAGCATCTCGAACGACGCCGAGCCCGAGCCGATGATCACCGGCGCCCGCAGCACCGCCGTCGGCACCCCGCTGTCCAGCAGGATCCTGGCCACCTCGGCCCGGGAACGCAGGTGGGCCGAGGGGTGCTCGTCGGGCGGCGGCTCGGGACCGCCGAGGTAGACGATCCGGCTGACCCCGGCCGCCTTGGCCGCGGTGGCGAAGTTGTGCGCCGCCTCGCGGTCGATGCGCTCGAAGTCCGGCTGCCCGAGCGAGTGCATGAGGAAGTAGGCGACGTCGACGCCCTCGAAGGCGGCCGGCAGGGTGCCGGGGTCGGACAGGTCGCCCTCCACCACCTCGGCCCGGCCGGCCCAGGGCACGTCGCGGAGCCGGGCGGCACTGCGGGACAGGCAGACGACGGAGTGGCCGGCATCGAGCAGACGGGGCGTCAGGCGGCCACCGATGTATCCGGTGGCGCCCGTGACGAGGCAACGCATACCACCACTGTGCCCGCAGGCAGGCCCCCATAAGCCATATGCTCGATCTCGGCAGCGTCGCCGACGGTGAGGGAGCGCGTCATGGAGACTTTCTGGGGTCCCGACTTCGGCGCACTCGAGCACGAGGACCCGGAGATCGCCGAGGTGATCCTGGGCGAGCTGACCCGCCAGCGCGGCGGGCTGCAGCTCATCGCCAGTGAGAACTTCACCTCCCCGGCCGTCCTCGCCGCGCTCGGCTCGACGCTGACCAACAAGTACGCCGAGGGGTATCCGGGGCGGCGCTACTACGGCGGCTGCGCCGAGGTCGACCGGGCCGAGGAGCTGGCGGTCGACCGGGCCAAGGAGCTGTTCGGGGCCGAGCACGCCAACGTCCAGCCGCACTCGGGCTCGTCGGCGAACATGGCGGCGTACGCGGCGCTGATCCAGCCGGGCGACACCGTGCTGGCCATGGGGCTGCCGCACGGCGGCCACCTCACCCACGGCAGCCGGGTCAACTTCTCCGGCAAGTGGTTCCACCCGGTCGGCTATACCGTGCGCCGCGACACCGAGCTGATCGACTACGACGAGGTCCGCGACCTGGCCCAGGCGCACCGGCCCAAGCTCATCGTCTGCGGCGCGACGGCGTATCCCCGGCTGATCGACTTCAAGGCCTTCCGGGACATCGCCGACGAGGTGGGTGCGTACCTGATGGTCGACGCCGCGCACTTCATCGGGCTGGTCGCCGGCCGGGCCGTCCCGTCGCCCGTAGCGCATGCCGATGTCGTCACCTGCACCACCCACAAGGTGCTGCGGGGACCGCGGGGAGGCATGATCCTGTGTCGTGAGGAGCTTGCCGCACGCATCGACAAGGCCGTCTTCCCGTTCACCCAGGGCGGGCCGCTGATGCACGCCGTCGCCGCGAAGGCCGTCGCCCTGCGGGAGGCGGCGCTGCCCGACTTCCAGTCGTACGCGCACCAGGTGGTCAAGAACAGCCAGGCGCTGGCCGCCGGGCTGGCCGCCGAGGGGATGCGCCCGGTCTCCGGGGGCACCGACACCCACCTGGCCCTCGTCGACCTGCGCGACGTCGGCGTCAACGGCCGCGACGCCGAGGCGCGCTGCGACCGCGCCCGGATCACCCTGAACAAGAACGCCATCCCGTACGACCCGGAGCAGCCCATGACGGCGTCGGGCATCCGGGTCGGCACTCCCAGCGTCACCACGCAGGGCATGCGCGAGGGGGAGATGCGCCAGATCGCCGGGCTGATCGCCGTGGCTGTGCGCGCGGACCCGGCCTCGGTCGGCGGGGCCACGCAGCTGCGCGGGGTCGCCGACGAGGTGGCCGAGCTGGTCCGGGCCTTCCCGGCGTACGACCGGGCAGGGGTGCCGGCGTGAACGACTCCGCCGACCGCGTGGTCCCCGCCCAGCCGACGCCGGCCCAGCCGACGCCCGCCCAGAACGACTACGACGATGACAACCGTCCGCTGCCGGATCTGCCGCCGCTGCCGGAGGACCCGCGCTGGCGGGTGGAGCACCTGCCCTTCCTGACCGCCTTCTCGGTCGCGCTGATGATCTGCGCAGCGTCGGTCGGCTTCTTCGCCGGTGGCGGCGACGCCGCGGTGGGCGCCGCGGCCGGCGTCGGCGTCGTGACCGTCAGCTTCACCATGACGACCCTGGTGTTCGCCTGGGCCGACACCGTGCGCCCGGCCCTGGTGCTGCCGCTGGGGCTGCTGACGTACGTGGTCAAGTACGCGTTGCTCGGCGTGATCATGGTGTTTGTGATCTCCTCGGAGTGGCCGGGCCGGCTCGCGATGGGCTGGGGGATCGTGGCGGGGGTGCTCGGCTGGACGGCTGTGCAGATCTGGTGGGTGGCGCGGACCAGCCTCTCCAAGTGATCTTCAGCACCGACGTTTCGGCTGGTCACTGCCGCTTTGGGAGGGCTCCGTCCACGAACCGGTGACTGACGCGCGACAAAGTTGTCCGGTTCTGGCGGAGGGGGAGTAGCGTGTTGCCGAGTTGCGAGACCCCTGACGCCTGGACAACTGCGGTTGTGCGGGGGGTCCCGCTTAGCTTCGTGTTACCTGCTGATATCGTTCGGGCCGTCATGACCGGTCAAGAACCTCCCAGCAAACCCCACGATGACGACGGTCAGAACCCGCCCGACACGGGCCAGGGGATGACGGCGGTCAGTTATCTCCTCGGGGGCATGTTGGTCTGGGGCGGGATCGGCTGGTTGGTCGACCACTACGTCGGCACCAAGGGCATCTTCGCCGGAATCGGCGCCGTCGTTGGTATCGCCGGCGGTGTCTACCTCATCGTGCGCCGTCTCGGCGCCTGACAGGAAAGGGCTACGGTGATCGGTCAGTCGACGGTCCTCGCAGCGGAGTTCCCGCCCAGCGTCGAGGACTTCTACCTGCCCAGCATCCTGCCGTGGGGCGCTCACGAGTCGTACTGGTTCACCAAGATCACGTTGTTGGTCTGGGTGGCCGTTGCTCTGATCATCATCTTCTTCCTGGTGTCGTACCGGAAGCCGCAGCTGGTGCCCACGAAGAAGCAGTGGCTCGCCGAGAGCCTCTACGGATTCGTGCGCAACAACATCGCCGTCGAGATGATCGGGGCGCGGGGTGTCGCGTTCGCGCCGTACCTCACGACGCTGTTCTGCTTCATCCTGCTGAACAACCTCTTCAGCATCGTGCCGCTGATCCAGATCTCGCCGAACTCGCACATCGCGTTCCCGGCGATCCTCGCGGTCATCAGCTACGTGATGTTCATCTACGTCGGCATCCGGCACCACGGCGGCTTCTTCAAGTACATGAAGGCCGCGCTCATCCCGCCGGCGCCGTGGTTCATCCTGCCGCTGCTGATCCCGATCGAGTTCTTCTCGAACTTCATGGTCCGCCCGTTCTCGCTGGCGGTCCGACTCTTCGCCAACATGTTCGCCGGCCACATGCTGCTGCTGGTGTTCACGCTCGGTGGCTTCGCGATGCTCGCCGAGAACGTGTGGTACGCACCGTTCTCGATCGTGTCGTGGATCATGACGATCGCGCTGACCTTCCTCGAGTTCCTGGTGATCATCCTGCAGGCCTACGTCTTCACGGTGCTGACCGCGAGCTACGTGCAGGGTGCGCTCGCCGACGAGCACTGAGCTGTTCGAGTACCACCCCGTTGTCGTCCCGCGTGACAGTCACGCGAGATACCAGGAGGAACTGAGCAATGATTCTCGCCGAAGTTGTGGGTAGCACCGCCGCCATCGGTTACGGCCTCGCCGCCATCGGTCCTGGCATCGGTGTCGGTCTGGTCTTCTCCGCCTACATCCAGTCGACCGCCCGCCAGCCGGAGTCGTCGCGCCTGACCCTGCCTTACGTCTGGATCGGCTTCGCCGTCATCGAGGCGCTGGCCCTGCTGGGCATCGCGTTCGGCTTCATCTGGCAGAACCTGGCTCCGAACGTCGGCTAGTTCTCCCCTTGCGGAACGGAGCTCCCATGCTTGCGTACCTGGCCGCCGAGGGCGGCGAGACAACTGAACACAACCCGATCATTCCCGCGTGGGAAGAGATCGTGGTCGGTACGGTCGCGTTCGCCCTGCTCTGCTTCGTGCTGATGAAGTTCGTCTTCCCGATGATGGAGAAGACGTTCGCGGCGCGGGTCGACGCGATCGAGGGTGGCCTCAAGCGCGCCGAAGCCGCCCAGGCCGAGGCGAACGAGCTGCTCGAGCAGTACCGCGCGCAGCTGTCGGAGGCTCGTACGGAGGCCGCGCGCATCCGTGACGAGGCCCGTGCCGACGCCGAGGGCATCCGTCAGGACGTCCTGGCCAAGGCCCGGGAGGAATCCGACCGCATCATCGCGTCCGGGCGCGACCAGCTCGCCGCCCAGCGCGAGAGCATCGTGCGCGACCTGCGCTCCGAGGTGGGCACGCTCGCCGTTGACCTGGCCGGCCGGATCGTCGGCGAGTCGCTCGCCGACGAGGCGCGCAGCCGGGGCACGGTCGACCGGTTCATCTCCGAGCTGGGTGCCGGCACGGGCACCGGGCGGCGCTGATGGCGACCGTCAACCGGGAGTCGTACGCCGCGGCCGTGGAGAAGCTGACCACGGACACCCGCACGGCCACCGCCGCGCAGCTGGCCACGGCCGCCGACGAGATCCTGTCGGTGGCGCGGCTGCTGCGCGGCCAGCCGCGGCTGCGCCGGGCGCTGACCGATCCGTCGCGCAGCGGGGCCGACCGGGCCGAGCTGGTTCGCTCGCTGCTCGCCGGCAAGCTGGGGACGACCGCCGTGGAAGCGGTGGCGACCCTGGCCCACGGCCGCTTCAGCCGGCCGGCCGAGCTGCTCGACGCGGTGGAGCGCCTGGGCGTCGACACCGTGCTGGCGGCCACCGAGAAGGCGGGCGAACTCGCCGAGGTCGAGGACGAGCTGTTCCGCTTTGGGCAGGTCGTGTCGGGTGACTCCGAGCTGGCCGTGACGCTGAGCGATCCCGGCGCATCGATCGACCGCCGCGTTAAGCTTGTCCGGGACCTGCTGAAAGGCAAGGTCCGGCTGGGCACGGGGCGGCTCATCGAGATGGCCCTCGAGGGTTTCGGCGGCCGCAGCTTCGAGGCCTCGCTGAGCCGGCTGGTCGAGCTGACCGCCGCGAAGCGGGACCGTCAGGTCGCGTACGTGACGGTGGCCAAGCTCCTCGACGACGCCGAGGAGCAGCGGCTCGCCGCCAAGTTGTCCGACATCTACGGTCGGCAGGTGTCGCTGAAGGTCGATGTGGATCCGAGCATCATCGGCGGTGTCAGCGTCCGTGTCGGCTCCGACCTCTACGACGGCACGATCCTGCGGCGACTCAACGAAGCCCGGCAGGCGTTCGCTAAATAGTTTTTCCCCTCGGTGGCGGCGACGTCCCGAGCACGCCCTCGGCGGCGGCGACGCCCCGAGCCGACTAGAGAAGGCAGAGGATGGCCGAGCTGACCATCTCCTCGGACGAGATCCGGGGGGCGCTAGAGCGCTACGTCTCGTCCTATTCGCCCGAGGTCTCCCGCGAGGAGGTCGGCATCGTCTCCGATGCGGGCGACGGCATCGCGCACGTCGAGGGCCTGCCCTCGGCGATGGCGAACGAACTGCTCGAATTCGAGGACGGCACGCTGGGTGTCGCCCTGAACCTCGATGTCCGCGAGATCGGCGCCGTGGTGCTGGGTGACTACACCCACATCGAGGAGGGCCAGCGGGTCAAGCGGACCGGCCGCGTCCTCTCGGTCCCGGTCGGCGACGCCTACCTGGGCCGCGTCGTGGACGCGCTCGGAAACCCGATCGACGACCGTGGCCCGATCGAGAGCGAGGGCTTCCGCGAGCTCGAGCTGCAGGCCCCGAACGTCATGTCCCGCCAGCCGGTGAAGCAGCCGCTGCAGACCGGCATCAAGGCGATCGACGCCATGACGCCGATCGGCCGCGGCCAGCGCCAGCTGATCATCGGTGACCGCAAGACCGGCAAGACCACGGTCGCGCTGGACACGATCATCAACCAGCGGGCCAACTGGCAGTCCGGCGACCCCGACAAGCAGGTTCGCTGCATCTACGTCGCCATCGGCCAGAAGGCCACCACGATCGCCAGCATCCGGGGCACGCTCGAGGCCCAGGGCGCGCTGGAGTACACGACGATCGTGGCCTCGCCGGCCTCCGACCCGGCCGGCTTCAAGTACATCGCCCCGTACACCGGCTCGTCCATCGGGCAGCACTGGATGTACAACGGCAAGCACGTCCTGATCGTCTTCGACGACCTGACCAAGCAGGCCGAGGCGTACCGCGCCGTGTCGCTGCTGCTGCGCCGCCCGCCGGGCCGCGAGGCGTACCCGGGTGACGTCTTCTACCTGCACAGCCGTCTGCTCGAGCGCTGCGCCAAGCTCTCCGACGAGCTCGGTGGCGGCTCGATGACCGGTCTGCCGCTGATCGAGACCAAGGCCAACGACATCTCGGCCTACATCCCGACCAACGTCATCTCGATCACCGACGGCCAGATCTTCCTCGAGGCCGACCTGTTCGCCTCGGGCGTGCGCCCCGCCATCAACGTCGGCACCTCGGTGTCCCGCGTCGGCGGCTCCGCGCAGGTCAAGGCCATGCGCCGGGTCTCCGGCCGGCTCCGCCTCGACCTGGCCCAGTTCCGTGAGCTGGAGGCCTTCTCGGCCTTCGCCTCCGACCTGGACCGGGCGTCGCGGGCCCAGCTGGAGAAGGGCATCCGCCTGGTCGAGCTGCTCAAGCAGCCGCAGTACTCGCCGTACTCGGTCGCCGAGCAGACCATCGTCATCTGGGCCGGCACCACCGGCCAGCTCGACGACATCCCGGTCGGCGACGTGCAGCGCTTCGAGCGGGACCTGCTCGACTGGGTCAAGCGCAACCGCAGCGACACCTTCACGGCGATCGAGTCGACGGGTCAGCTCACCGACGAGCAGGTCGAGATCCTGCAGACCGGCGTCAACGAGTTCAAGACGCTGTTCAAGCAGGGCGAGACCGGCAGCAACGTCGGCAACGAGGCGCAGGCCGAGCCGCTCGCCGAGGGCAGCGAGAGCCGGGAGACGGTCACCCGCGAGGTCCGTTCCCAGCCGGACGAGAGCTAAGCCATGGCCGGTCAGGTTCAGGTACTTCGGCGGCGCATCCGCACCGTCAAGTCCACGAAGAAGATCGCCAAGGCGCAGGAACTGGTCGCGACCAGCCGCATCGCCAAGGCTCAGGAGCGGGTGACCGCCTCCAAGCCGTACGCGGAGGCGATCACCCAGGTGCTGACGGCGCTGGCGTCCAACGCGTCGGTCGACAACCCGCTGTTGCAGGCGCGCGAGCGCGTGCGGCGTGCGGGTGTCCTGCTGGTCACCAGTGACCGGGGCCTGGCCGGCGCCTACAACGCCAACGCGATCCGCACCGCGGAGCAGCTGATGGCGCGCCTGCGGGCGGACGGCAAGGAAGTGGCGCTGTACATCGTCGGCCGCAAGGGCGTCGCGTACTACCGCTTCCGGAACCGTCCGATCGAGGCGAGCTGGACCGGCTTCTCGGAGCGGCCCTCCTTCTCCGACGCCCGCACCATCGGCGACGCGCTGCTCGAGGGGTTCGTCGCGGGTGCGGACGACGGGGACGGGCACTACGGACCGGACGGCATCCAGGGCGTCGACGAGCTCCACATCGTGAGCACGCAGTTCAAGTCGCTCATGACCCAGACGGCGGAGGCGCGCTTCCTGGCGCCGATGCAGGTCGAGGAGCGCGAGCGCGAGCCCGGGCTGCGGCCGGCCTACGAGTTCGAGCCCGAGGCCGAGGAGCTGCTGAACGCGCTGCTGCCGAAGTACCTCAACACGCGGATCTACGCGGCGTTGCTGAGCTCGGCGGCCAGCGAGTCGGCGTCCCGGCGGCGGGCGATGAAGAGCGCGTCGGACAACGCGGACGACCTGCTCAAGCGGTACACGCGCGAGATGAACTCCGCGCGGCAGGCTGCGATCACCCAGGAAATCAGTGAGATCGTCGGCGGCGCCAACGCGCTGGCCGCGGCGGGAAGTGATGGATGATGACTGCTGTAGCTGAGCCCACCAAGACGCAGGCCGGTGTCGGCCGCGTAGTCCGGGTCATCGGCCCGGTCGTCGACGCCGAGTTCCCCCGCGACGCCATGCCCGACATCTACAACGCGCTGCACGTCGACGTGACCCTGTCCGGGGGCACCAAGACGCTGACCCTCGAGGTGGCGCAGCACCTGGGCGACAACATCGTCCGGGCGATCTCGATGCAGCCGACCGACGGCCTGGTCCGCGGCTCCGAGGTCAAGGACACCGGCTCGGGCATCTCGGTGCCCGTCGGTGACGTGACCAAGGGCCACGTGTTCAACGCCCTCGGCGAGGTCCTCAACGCCGACCCGGCCACCCTGGACATCCAGGAGCGGTGGAGCATCCACCGCAAGCCGCCGGCGTTCGCCGACCTCGAGCCGAAGACCGAGATGCTGGAGACCGGCATCAAGGTGCTCGACCTGCTCGCGCCGTACGTGCGCGGTGGCAAGATCGGCCTGTTCGGCGGCGCGGGCGTGGGCAAGACGGTGCTCATCCAGGAGATGATCATCCGCGTTGCCCGTAACTTCGGTGGTACGTCGGTGTTCGCCGGCGTCGGCGAGCGCACCCGCGAGGGCAACGACCTCATCCTGGAGATGGAAGAGGGCGGCGTGCTCGACAAGACCGCGCTCGTCTTCGGCCAGATGGACGAGCCGCCGGGCACCCGCCTGCGGGTCGCCCTGTCCGCGCTGACCATGGCGGAGTACTTCCGGGACGTCCAGAACCAGGAGGTGCTGCTCTTCATCGACAACATCTTCCGGTTCACCCAGGCCGGTTCCGAGGTGTCGACGCTGCTCGGCCGGATGCCGTCCGCCGTGGGTTACCAGCCCACGCTGGCCGACGAGATGGGCGAGCTGCAGGAGCGGATCACCTCGGTCAGGGGCAAGGCGATCACCTCGCTGCAGGCGATCTACGTGCCCGCCGACGACTACACCGACCCGGCGCCGGCCACCACGTTCGCCCACCTGGACGCGACGACCAACCTCGAGCGGTCGATCTCCGACAAGGGCATCTACCCCGCCGTGGACCCGCTGGCCTCCAGCTCGCGGATCCTGGCGCCCGAGTTCGTCGGGGCCGAGCACTACGCGGTCGCCCGTGAGGTGCAGCGGATCCTGCAGAAGTACAAGGACCTGCAGGACATCATCGCCATCCTCGGTATGGACGAGCTCTCCGAGGAGGACAAGGTCACGGTGCAGCGGGCCCGCCGCATCGAGCGCTTCCTGTCCCAGAACACGTACGCCGCCGAGCAGTTCACCGGCGTTCCCGGCTCGACGGTCCCGCTCAAGGAGACCATCGAGGCGTTCAAGAAGATCAGCGAGGGTGAGTACGACAACTACCCTGAGCAGGCCTTCTTCATGTGCGGTGGCCTCGAGGACCTCGAGAAGAACGCACACGAGCTGATGAAGGGCTGATCCTGACGGATCATCTCGGGCCGCGCCGGCACTTGCCGGCGCGGCTCATCCGTTTCCAAGTGCCCGTTTTGTCCGTTTGACCTCGGGTGCGACGGTACGCGGACGCGAAGTTTTCTTCCGTTGTTCGGATACTCTTGGCACTGCTTGTGGCGCGGCCCCGTGATCAGCCCATTGATCGCGGCTGGTATCGACCGGCATGGTTGGGGATCGAGTGGCGAAGAGCGCGAAACCGAAGAGCGGCCGGCGGGCCCCCCTGTGGGCGCGGCTGTGCGCCATCTTCGGCTGTGTCCTGATGGTCCTCAGCGGCGGCGCGCTGGTCACGAGCCAGGTGCTCGTCGCCCGCTACGCGAACGCGGTGCAGACCAAGGACCTGTTCGGCAACGCCGCCTCCGGTGCGACCAAGCAGCAGGTCAGCGACATCAAGGGCCCGCTCAACATCCTGCTCGTGGGCATCGACCCACGCAACGACACCACCGCGCCGCTGTCCGACTCGATCATCGTCGTGCACGTGCCCAAGGGGCTGAAGACGGCGTACCTCTACTCGATCCCGCGGGACCTGCGCGTCGAGATCCCGCCGTTCGCCAAGACCAAGTTCGGTGGCGGCACGGCAAAGATCAACGCCGCGATGTCGTACGGCAGCTCGATCGGCGGCGGCAAGCACGACGTGGCCCAGGGCTTCGACCTGCTGGCCAAGACGGTGAGCAAGCTGACCGGCATCAAGAAGTTCGACGCCGGCGCGATCATCAACTTCAACGGCTTCAAGGACATCGTCGACGCGATGGACGGCGTCACGATGACCATCGACCAGAACGTGAAGTCGGAGCACCTCCAGCCGAACGGCAAGCCGCGGCCGCGCCGTCCGGAGTGTGCCAGCAACAACTGCGAGCACCCGTACATCGGCCCGCAGAAGCAGTACAAGAAGGGCACGTACCACCTGGAGGGCTGGGAGGCGCTGGACTACGTCCGGCAGCGCTACGGCCTGCCCCGCAGCGACTACGACCGCCAGCGGCACCAGCAGCAGTTCATCAAGGCGATGGCCTCGCAGGCCCTGAGCAAGAACGTGGTGACCAACCCGGTCAAGCTCGACAAGGTGCTCAAGGCAGCCGGCGACGCGCTGATCTTCGACGGCAACGGCCACTCGGTCGTCGACTGGGGTCTCGCCCTCAAGAGCCTGCGCGCCGACGACATGACGCTGGTGAAGCTGCCCGGCCGCAGCCTGATCACGAACGGCAGATATCAGGGCGAGGCGCTCGACTCCAGCGCCGAGGACTTCTTCGCCTCGGTGCAGAGCGACACGATCTCCACGTTCCTGATCGACCACCCGGACTTCCTGCAGAAACTCTGACCCGCCGGCCGGGGGCCCGTCCGCAGTGGCGGTCGCCACCCCAGGCACCGGCAGGTCACCCAGCCGTTTAGACTTCACCTCAATCGGTTCCGCCGGCTTTTGAAGGAGACAGCGTGGCCAACCAGCTGCACGTTCAGGTCGTCGCCGTCGAGGAGAAGGTCTGGTCCGGCGACGCTGAGATGGTCGTCGCCCGCACCACCGAAGGCGAACTCGGCGTCCTGCCCGGTCACTCCCCGCTGCTGGGCCTGCTCAAGGAGCCCTCCCAGGTGCGAGTCAAGCTCGCCGGCGGCGAGCAGCTGACCTACGACGTAGCGGGCGGCTTCCTCTCCGTCGACGCGAACGGCGTGACCGTCCTCGCCGAGAGCGCCACCCCCGCCACTCCCGACGCGCACTGACGCCGACGATGCGGGTTCTGGAGGTCATCGGAATCTGCGTCGTCGCGCTGCTCGTCGTCCTGCTCGCGATCTTCCTCCGCCGCCGGCTGCTCATGGCCGGCGGCGGCACCATCCGGCTCCAGGTCCGGGTCAGCACGATGGTGCCGGGCCGCGGCTGGTCCTCGGGGATCGGTCAGTTCGTCGATGACGAACTCCGCTTCCACCGCATGTTCAGCTTCGGCATCCGCCCGAAACGCGTGCTGAACCGCCGCACCCTCTCCGTCGGCTGCCGCCGCCTACCGGCCGGCCCGGAACGCCTGACCATGCCGGGCCACTGGGTCATCCTGCTCTGCACAACGGGCAGCAACGAGCTCGAGATCGCCATGGCCGAGTCCACGGTGACCGGCTTCCTCTCCTGGCTGGAAGCGGGCCCCCCGGGCCAACCCGGATCGGTGGCCCCCCGCCCGACAATCACCCCCCGCCCCGCCGAACGCTGACGCCCTGACCAACTTCGGGTCCCTTTTCCGGTACGCGTCTCGCCGCGACCAACCGCAAACACCGACTCGAGTGTCGCAGCGTTTGAGGCCGCGGCCGGTCCAAGCCGAGGGATCCGCCGCCGGGCGGTTCGCCCCTCCCCGACAGTCCGCGCGCGTCTGCGCAGCTCGGCGCTGCCGGCGGCGAACAGGAGAAACTGCAAGCGCGACGGCTTCGGCCGGGCGGCGGCGTGCGCGCTGCTGTCGTTTCGCCAGGCCGGCTAGCTGGCTTGCCCGGGGCTGAAGCCCGCCGGCGGCCGAGGCCTGCCAGCCTGCCGCACGCCGGCCCGCCGCACGCTGGCCCGCCGGCATGTCGCGCGCTGGCACGTCGGCCCGCTGCACGCTGGCCCGCTGCACGCTGGCCCGCCGGCATGTCGCACGTCGGCCCGCCGACCCCTCGGCGGAACGACCGGACCGCCCGGCAGCGGATCCCACGGCCTTGACCCGGCACGGGCCTGAAAGCTGCGGGGACGTCAGCCCCGGTGATGCGGTTGGGCACCCCGAGACGCGTAGCCGTGAATCTCGGAATTCAAGACATCCCGCCTGCGTGCGGATGCCGGTCGGCGAACATCAGCGACCAGCCGCGCGCCGGTGCCACCTCGGTGAGCCGGTCCACCTCGGCCTCACCGGCCACCGTGAACGCCAGGTGGTTCCCACAGTTCGACGTGGTGCAGGGTCAGGAGACCCCGCCCGGCACCCACTTCACGTCGCCGCCCGGGTTGGCTGTGCGGCCCAGGATGAACAGCAGGTCGGAGAGCCGGTTCAGGTATTTCGCCGGCAGCAGCGACGTGCGCTCCTTGTCGGCCTCGTAGAGCGCCCAAGCCGAGCGTTCCGCGCGGCGGGCGACCGTGCGCGCCACGTGCAGCAGCGCCGCCCCCGGCGTTCCGCCCGGCAGCACGAACGAGTCGAGCTCCGGCAGCTGCTCGTTGTATTCGTCGCACCAGCCCTCGAGCCGGGTTACGTACGCCTCGGTGATCCGCAGCGGCGGGTACGGCGGGTCCTCCGCCAGCGGGTTGCACAGGTCGGCGCCCACATCGAACAGATCGTTCTGCACCGCCGTGAGCACGCTCTTCACGTCCGGGGCGAGCGCGCCCAGCGCGAGCGCCACCCCGATCGCGGCGTTGCACTCGTCGGCGTCCGCGTACGCGACGACCCGGGGATCGGTCTTCGCGGCCACCTCGTTGTTGCCCAGGCGGGTCGAACCGGCGTCGCCGGTGCGGGTGTAAATGCGGGTGAGATGCACGGCCATGCCCCCCACCCTACGGAGGCGGGTGGGCGCGACCCATACGATGGCCCGCGTGGATGTGATCAGAGTCAAGGGTGGCGCCCGTCTGTCCGGCGACGTCACAGTCGGCGGCGCGAAGAACTCCGCGCTCAAGCTCATGGCGGTCGCCCTGCTCGCCGAGGGCCGCAGTGTGGTGGCCAACGTCCCGCGCATCACCGACGTGGCGATCATGGCCGAGGTGCTGCGCCGGCTGGGCTGCGACGTGTCGCTGGCCAACGGTGAGGCGACCATCGACGTGCCCGCCGAGCCCGGCAGCGAGACCGACTACGACCTGGTGCGCCGGCTGCGCGCGTCCATCTGCGTGCTGGGCCCGCTGCTGGCCCGCCGCGGCTACGTGCGGGTCGCGCACCCGGGCGGCGACGCGATCGGCTCCCGCGGGCTGGACATGCACGTCGCCGGCCTGGCCCGGATGGGCGCGGAGATCTCCGGCGAGCACGGCTTCGTGATCGCCTCGGCGCCGGGCGGCCTGCACGGCGGCAAGATCTGGCTGGACTTCCCCAGCGTCGGCGCGACCGAGAACCTGCTGATGGCCGCGGTCCTGGCCAAGGGCGTCACGGAGATCGACAACGCGGCCCGAGAGCCGGAGATCGTCGACATCTGCGACATGCTGACCGCGATGGGCGCGCAGATCGACGGCGCCGGCACCTCGACCCTGACCGTCGAGGGCGTCGACGCGCTCAAGCCGGTGCGGCACACCACGGTGGGCGACCGGATCGTCGGCGGCACCTGGGCGTTCGGCGCGGCCATGACCCGCGGCGACGTCACCGTGCACGGCGTCCGGCCGGAATACCTGGCGATCGCCCTGGACAAGCTGGTCTCGGCGGGCGCGGTGGTCGAGCCGGGCGACAACCAGTTCCGGGTACGCATGGACGACCGCCCCAAGGCCGTCGACATCGTGACGCTGCCGTACCCGGGCTTCGCCACGGACCTGCTGCCGATGGCGATCGGGCTGGCCGCGGTGAGTGCGGGTTCCTCGCTGATCACCGAGAACATCTTCGACGGCCGGTTCATGTTCGTGAACGAGATGGTCCGGCTGGGCGCCGACATCCGCACCGACGGCCACCACGCGGTGGTCAACGGCCGCGAGCGCCTCTCCGGCGCGCCGGTCCGGGCCACCGACATCCGGGCGGGCGCGGGGCTGGTCATCGCCGGCCTGTGCGCGGACGGCATCACCGAGGTCGGCGAGGTGCACCACATCGACCGCGGCTACCCGGACTTCGTGTCGGACCTGGCCAATCTAGGCGTGGACGTCGAGCGCGCGGTGGTCACCGAGCCGACGTTCGACTTCTGACTCGCCGATTCACTGTGCGAACGGTAGGCCGAATTATGTGTGAGAGGTAGTGCAGGAAGCGAGTGCGAGGTAGTGCTCGTCGGCCTGCCTGCCATCAGCCTCGAGGGGCCGAAGGGCGTAGGAAAGACCGCCACAGCGCAGCGGCGCGCCACGACTGTCCTGGCTCTGGATGACGCCGCTCAGCGTGAACTTTTCAGGGCGGATCCGCAGCGACTCGACCGCGCGTCCGGTCTGGTACTCGTCGATGAGTGGCAGCGGGAGCCGGCAGTCTGGGACGCCGTACGGCGCAGCGTTGACCGCAATCCCTCGCCGGCTCGGTTCCTCCTGACCGGCAGTGCGACGCCCACGTCGGCACCGACCCACTCGGGAGCCGGACGTATCGTTCAGCTCCGGATGCGGCCGATGAGCATCGCCGAGCGAGCCCTGGCCACACCGACGGTGGGGCTCGGTGATCTGCTCAGCGGGCGGCGACCGCAGATAGGCGGGAGTTCTGCTCTCAGCGTGGTGGACTACGCCGAAGAGATAGTCCGTTCCGGGTTTCCTGCCGTCCGTCAACTGCCGCCGCGCGCCCGGCGTGCGCAACTCGACGGCTACCTTGCCCGTATCGTCGAACGAGACTTCCCCGAACAGGGTCACCTGGTACGTCGACCCGATACGCTGCGCGGCTGGCTGGCTGGCCGCGTATGCTGCCGCCTCGGCGACCACCACCTCATACAACGCCATCCTGGACGCAGCCACGCCGGGCGAGAGCAACAAGCCCGCCAACCCCACGACGACCGCCTATCGCGACGTGCTGTCGCAGTTGTGGCTGCTCGATCCCGTCCCCGGTTGGTTGCCGAGTCGCAGCGCCTTCAGCAGGCTGGGTGCAGCCCCGAAACATCACCTGGCCGACCCGGCGCTCGCCGCCCGGCTGCTGGGCGTGGACGTGCCCGCTCTCCTGGACGATTCGGCACCGGGATCAACGACGCGGCGGCCCGGGCCATTGCTGGGCGCCTTGTTCGAGTCGCTGGTCACGCTCAGCGTACGGGTGTACGCGCAGGCTGCTGAAGCGACGATCCATCACCTTCGGACCTGGGACAGTCGACACGAGGTCGACCTCATCGTTCAGCGCGCCGATCAGCGGGTCGTGGCCTTCGAGGTCAAGCTGGCGCCGTCCGTGAGTGACGATGATGTCGCGCACTTGAGCTGGCTACGCCGACAGCTCGGCGATGATCTGCTCGACGCGGTCGTCATCACGACCGGACTTGAGGCTTATCGCCGCGCGGACGGAGTTGCTGTCGTCCCTCTGAGCCTGCTCGGTCCATGACCTCTTCGGTGCGGATGTCGTCAGGTCCCTCAGAGCGCCGGGGAGCCGCCGACGAGCCGGCGGGCTTCGTCCACTTCTTCCGGGAAGACCAGCACCAGCAGCCGGCCGTCCGGGCGTACCGCCGAGGTCGAGCGGATGCCCGCGGCCGCCAGCAGGGTGCGGATCTCCTCGGCGATGTCCGGGTCGTCGGTCGCCGCGGCCGGGCAGAGCAGCCCGTAGTCCTCGGCCTCGCCGAAGATGGCCAGGCCCGCGTACAGCTCGCGGAGCGGGTCCTCGCGGGCCTGCGTCCACTGCAGTCCCATCCGCCAGAAGATCGCGCCGAGGAAACCGACGAGGGCGACGGCGATGAACGGCCCGAGGAGGTACCAGCCGTCGCTTGGTGGCATGGGCACAGTCTGGCACCGGCGACGGGGGATTTCCCGGGATTTGCCCCGATCGAGGCCCTGAGCGTTCGTTAAGCACGGCGGCTAGGCTGTCGGCGTTACCTCAACGTGGAGAAGGAGAGCACACATGGCGGGTCGACTCGCGGTCATCGGCTCCGGTCTGATGGGTTCGGGCATCGCCCAGGTGGCGGCCCAGGCCGGTTGGCAGGTCACCCTGCGGGACCTGGACGAGGCCTCGCTGGCCCGGGGCGTGGCGGCGATCCGGGAGTCCCTGGGCCGTTTCGCGACCAAGGGCAAGATCTCGGCGGAGGACGCCGAGGCGGCGGTCGCCCGGATCACCACCACGACCGAGCTCGACGCGATGGCCGACGCGGACGTGGTGGTCGAGGCGATCTTCGAGAAGCTGGAGGCCAAGCACGAGGTCTTCCGCGCGCTCGACAAGATCTGCAAGCCCGGCGCGGTGCTCGGCACCAACACCTCGGCCATCCCGATCACCCAGATCGCGGCGGTCACCTCGCGGCCGGAGTCGGTCGTGGGCATCCACTTCTTCTCGCCGGTGCCGATGATGAAGCTGGTCGAGCTGGTCCGCGGCTACCAGACCTCGGACGAGACGATGTCCAGTGCGCGCAACTTCGCCGAGGAGGTCGGCAAGACCTGCGTCGAGGTGAAGCGGGACGTGGCCGGCTTCGTCTCCAACCGGCTCTTCTCCGCGCTGCTGGTCGAGGCGATCAAGCTGGTCGAGACCGGCGTGGTGTCGGCGGCCGACCTGGACACGGTGATGAAGCTCGGCTTCGGGCACGCCATGGGTCCGCTGGCCACCGTCGACCTGACCGGCCTGGACGTCATGCTGAACGCGACGTCGAACATCTATCACGACACCGCGGACGAGAAGTTCTTCCCGCCCGAACTGCTGCAGCGAATGGTCACTGCCGGCGATCTCGGTCGCAAGACCGGTAAGGGTTTCTACACCTATTAGCCGTCGCGCTTGGTGGTCCATCGGAACGTGGTCAGACACAGGACGAGGGCCACCAGGCACCACACTCCCAGCACCAGGGCGACCATCGGCAGGTCGTAGGAGCCGCCGGGTTCGCGCGCGCCGAACGACTCCGGCAGGAAGACCGAGCGCAGGCCCTGGCACATCCACTTCAGCGGGAAGATCGACGCGACGTTCTGCATCCAGCCCGGCAGGCTGGTGAAGACGAAGAACACCCCGGAGATGAACTGCAGGATCAGCGCGACCGGGGTGACCACGGCGGGCGCGCTGCGACCGGTCCGCGCCAGCGACGAGAACGCCACCCCGCAGAGCGTGCACGCGGTGATGCCCAGCGCCGACACCCACAGGAACGTCAGCCACTTGGCCCCGGTGTCCGGCAGGTTCAGGTCGAACAGCAGCGTCGCCACGGTCAGCAGGATGACGGTCTCCAGCACCGCGATGAACGCCACCATCAGCACCTTGCCGGCGAAGTAGACCCAGCGCGGCATCGGCGTGCCGAGCAGCCGCTTGAGCACGCCCCGGTCGCGTTCCTGCGGGATCTGGATGGCCAGCGCCTGGAAGCCGGCCGTCATCAGTCCGGTGGCGATCATGCCGGTGACGAAGTACTGGGTGAACTTGACGCCGTTGCCGATGTCGCCGGAGAAGATCGAGCCGAAGACCAGGATGAGGATCGCCGGGAAGGCCAGCGTAAACATCACCTGCTCGCGGCTGCGCAGGAACTGCCGGATCTCCAGCACACCCTGCCTGAGGCCCAGGTTCATGCCTTCGCTCCGATCATCGTCAGATAGATGTCCTCGAGGGTCGGCCGGGTCACGGTCAGGCCCGGCACCTCGCCGTCGAAGCGCGCGGCCAGGTCGGCCACCAGCGCCGTCGGCGTCGCACTCTCCGCGCGTTCCCAGACCCCTTCGGGGGTACGCCACGAGACGGTGGCCAGGGCGGAGGCCCGGTTGCCGAGCTCGCGGGGCGTGTCCACCGCGATGAGCCGGCCGGCCGTGATGACCCCGACCCGGTCGGCCAGGGTCTCCGCCTCCTCCAGGTAGTGCGTGGTCAGCACGATCGTGGTCCCGGCCCCGGCCAGATCCCGGATCAACGCCCAGAACTCCCGCCGGGCCTGCGGGTCGAAGCCGGTGGTGGGCTCGTCCAGGAAGAGCAGCTCGGGCCGGCCGATGATGCCCAGGGCCACGTCGAGGCGGCGCTTCTGCCCGCCGGAGAGGGTGTGCGTGCGGGCCCGGGCCTTGGTGGACAGGCCGACGCGGTCGATCACCGCGGCCGGGTCGTCCGGGGCGGGGTAGAAGCGGGCGAAGTGGGTGACGACCTCGCCCACGGTCAGTTCGTCGAACTCGCCGGTGCCCTGCAGCACGATGCCGACCCGCTCCCGCCAGCGCCGGACGGCCGGATCCGTGCGGGTGGCCCGGCCGTGCACCGTGGCCGGGTCCACGCCGAGCACACTCACCTGTCCGCCGTCGCGCCGGCGGTAGCCCTCGAGGATCTCCACCGTGGTCGTCTTGCCCGCGCCGTTCGGGCCGAGCAGCGCGAAGATCTCGCCGCGCCGGACCGTCAGATCGAGGCCGTCCACGGCGGCGGTGTCACCGTAGAGCTTGCGCAGGCCATTGA
Source organism: Actinoplanes sp. CA-051413 (assembly GCF_050955795.1). Taxonomy (NCBI): domain Bacteria; kingdom Bacillati; phylum Actinomycetota; class Actinomycetes; order Micromonosporales; family Micromonosporaceae; genus Actinoplanes; species Actinoplanes sp. CA-051413. Next base: position 8,654,781 of record NZ_CP192100.1, on the reverse strand, counting down.
CCTCGATCGTGGTCTCTTCCATAGGCAGAGACCATACGGTGGCAGGTCAGCGGGAGGACGCGAAGGTCACCGAGAGGACAGTCGCGGCGAGCATCCCGCCGATCAGCGTCAACCCGATCCCGCCGATGTCGAGCCGGGCCCGCAGCTTGCGGTGGGCGAGTGCGGCGGCCACCGGTACGCCCGCGGACGGCGCGACCACGAACGCCAGCCAGCCCAGCCCGCGCAGCACGGCGCCGCCCGGGATCCCCGTACCCCCGAAGGTCACCAGCCCGGCCGCGACCAGCCCGCACATCCCGGCCACCAGCGCGCCCAGCAGCGGCAGCAGCGGCAGCGACCAGCGCGGCAGCGACCGGCGCAGCGGCGGGCGCACGGTCACGTCGATCCGCTCGGCCGCCCGGGCGAGCAGCGTCCGGGCCGACTGCCGCGGCGCCGGCAGGGTCGAACCGGAGTCCGGCCCGCTCTCCAGCGCGGTACGCGGCAGCGCCTCGATGGACACCGGCTCGGGCACCTCACCCAGCGCCCGTACCCGCAGGCCCGGCGCCCGCCGCAGCTGCTCCCACAGCCGGGCCGCCTCCCGGTCCACGTCGAGCACCTGGGCCGCCGCGGCACCCGCCCAGCGATCGGCCGAGATGGCGTCGCCCTCGGCCCGGGCGAGTTCCCCGGCGGCCTGCGCGGCACTGGTCTGGTACGCCTGCTCGGCGTCCGCCAGAGCCGCGTCCCGCCGCCGGGCGACGTCGGCGAGCGCGCTCATCATCAACTGGTAGTCGCGGTCACGTGTGGTCACTGTTCACCTCGTACGGGATGATCACTTCCGGATGGCGGTGCACCGAGCGGTCGAAGAACAGCGCCCGGCGGGCGCGCGGATACCAGACCGGGCCGCCGGGCTGGGGTGAGAGCGGGCTGAGCTCGGGGCCCTGCACGTCGAGCGCCACCCACGCGCCGATGGTGTCCAGCCGGGCGCCGGGGCCGCCGAGGTCGTCGCGCAGCCGGGGCACGGACCGCCACCAGCCCAGCACGTGGATGCGCTGCTCGGGCCCGTCGGTCAGCAGGGCCCGCCAGCGGTCGCGGTAGGACGCTCCGGCGGCGTCCAGGGCGTAGCCGAGGACGTAGTGCGGGATGCCGTCCGGCGCCAGGACGTCGAAGAACTGGTCGAGGTCGCCGCTGCCGTACCAGTCGGCCTGGGGCAGTTCGGCGACGAGCCGGGCGGCCGGGCGTTCCGCGCCGGGTTCCAGGCAGACGACGCTGAAGCGGGCGGGCCCCTGCGCGGCCAGCGAGAGCGCGGCCGCGGCGAGCACGTCACAGGCCTCATCGGTACGGGTGCCGAGCACAGCCAGGTTGCGCCCGGGCATCCGGCCGAGCCGCAGCCGCGCGGGGCGGGCAGCCACGTCGATCCGCTCGCCCAGCACAGCCCCCGGGGACGAGCCGATGTCGCCGCCGGAGTGCACCACCCGCCCGGTGGGCCGGTACGCCTGCGGCAACCGTGGCACCGCGTCCCCGTCGAAGAGCCGGGGCGGCACGCAGCTGTCCGGCCGCCGGTGCCAGAGCTTGCGCTGCAGCGTGCGCCACGTCTGCCGGTCGCCGGCGTCGGGCAACCGGACGATGTGGTTGGCCCCGGCCGCACCGGAGTCGGCGTTGACGACCGCGTGGAAGCGGGGGATGACGGCCGCGGCCAGGTTGGTGTCCGCCAGGATCCGCCGGGCCTTGGGCAGCGCGATGCGCAGCGTGAACTGTCCGATCAGGCCGGAGCGGCCCCACAGCGCCTCGATGCCGGAGACGTCCTGGCTGGCCAGCACGAGGTGGATGCCCTGCGAGCGGCCACGCCGGGCCAGGTCCTCCAGCAGGGTCACGGCCTCCTCGGCGACCGCGTCGCGCCCGGCCAGCAGCACCTGGAACTCGTCGATGACGGCGACGATCCGCGGCCAGTGCCCGGCCGGGTCCTCGGCGCGCAGCTCGGCCAGCTTCGAGGCCTCGTGGCGCTTGGCCGCCTGGGCCCGGGCCCGCAGCTCCTCGCCGAGGTGGCGCAGCAGGGCCAGGCCGAACTCCCGGTCGCCGTTGACGTTGATGCCGGCCAGGCGCACCTGGGGCAGCCAGCTGGGGTCGCGCGGGCCCGGGGCGAACCGGGCGAACGACACGCCCTCCTTGAAATCGAGCAGGTAGAAGGCGAGTTCCTCGGGGCCGTACCGGGCGGCCAGCGAGCCGATCCAGGCGTAGATCAGGTTGGTCTTGCCGGAGCCGGACGGGCCACCGATCAGCGCGTGCGGCGGATCGTCGCCGAGCGGCACCGAGATCAGCGAGCCGTCCGTGCTGTCCCCGATCGGTGCGCTCAAGCCGTGCGCGGACGACTCCAGCCAGAGCTTCTCCGGTTCCAGGTCGGCGAAGCGGGCGGGTGGCGGGCCCTGGCGCAGCTTCTCGGCCGTGGCCCGGCAGAAGCCGGCGATCCGCTCAGGGGGCGGCGCCGCGTCGAGCCGTACGGTGAGGTCGCCGATGGTGTCGCAGGTGGCGGTCTCGCCGTGCACCTCGATGCGTTCCACCGTGGGATGCGGCGCCAGCTCCAGGCCCCGGACGACCAGGTGCACGCCGCAGGCCACCCCGGTACGGGCGATCCGGTCCAGCTGGGCCCGCTGGTCGGGGCTCAGCTCGGCGTCCGCGAGCAGCACGATGATCCGCCACGGTTCCGGGCGCGGGCCGGTCGTGGCAGCGATGAGCTCGGCCAGGGAGGCGTACTCGCCGGCCAGGACGGTCTCGTTGACCCGGCAGATCTGTTCCACCAGGTCGTCGAGCACCGCGCCGAGCCCGCCGGGACCGATGAAGGACAGCAGGCCGGCGTTGCCCAGCGGCGCGAACGCGGCCAGCGTCCCCCCGAGCTGCTCGGGGTCGTAGACGGTGAGCCGGACGTCGCCGGGCCGGGTGGTGCCGAGCGCGCGCAGCAGCAGGCCCGAGATGACGCCGTCCACGGCCTCCCGGTCGCCGGCCAGGTTGAGGTGGGCGTGGTCGAGCAGCGGCACCAGGGCGGGCAGGCGTCGTTCACCGTCGCCCGGGTCGTAGCCGATGGTGCCGATCCGCAGCAGCCCGGGGCGGGTGACCCGGTCCGGCTCGGTGGGCGTCCAGTAGCGCCACGCTGTGCCGGCCGCGCCGGAGGCGTACAGGGCGGCCAGTGATTCGACGTTGCGGGTCAGCGAGCCGGCCTCGCTGCGGGTCCGGCGCAGGATGTCCTCCCGGGCCGCCTCCCGCGCCTCGGCCAGCTGGGCCAGGCAGGTGGAGTACGCGTCCCGGATCAGCTGTTTGCGGCGCAGCGCCTCACTGCGGGCCGACTCGGCGGCGGCCAGCACGGCCCGGGCGGTGCCGCGCGCTTCGGCCAGCTCCTGCCGGACGACGGCGACCAGTGCGTTGCGGTGGCTTCCCACTGCACCCCCCGGATTCCAAGATGGGGGATTTTAACCAGTTTGGGGTGCTTGTCTGCTTGAGGCGGCGCGTGTCGCCATCGAACCGTCACCGCACGGGTTGCCGGCGCGCGCCCGCTCCCGCCCCGGTCAACCAGCGCGGATCAGTGCTCACCAGGTCCCGCCAGAGCTGCGCGGAGACCATGGCGGCCCCCTCGGCCTGCCACCGGCGCAGCGAGCGCCGGGGCACGTACCGGCGGAACCAGTCCACGGCCCGCCGGGCGTCCCGGTCCAGGCCCTCCGGCTGCGGACCCCGCTGGTACGGCCGCAGCCCCATGACGGTGCAGTAGTGCAGCGCGTTGAAGAACCGCCACTCCTCGGTCGTGCCGAACACCCCGGCCGGCTTGAGCCGGGCCACGTGCTCACTCAGCACCGCCTGCAGCTCGGCCGCCCGGACCAGCGGCTGATCGGCCACCCCGGGCCCCCGCGCGGCCAGCCGGCGGTCCACCGTGGGCAGCTCGACCAGGGGGTTGCGCAGCAGCCGGCCCACATCGCCGAAGTCCTCCAGCGCGCGGCGGGTCAGCCGGCGGAACTCGTCGGCGTCCAGGGCGAGCATCTGGTGCCGCTCCCGGCGCCGGGGCAGCGCCTCGGCGGCCCGGTACAGCGGGCCGCGGGTGAGCCGCAGCCGGTCGTCGGTGAGGAAGGCGATCCGGTCCAGCCCCGCGCGCAGCTCCCCGGCCAGCCCGACCGCGCTCAGCACCATCGCCACCAGCACGAACTGCAGCACGGCCACTGTGTCGAGGCTCGGCGCGGCCAGCATGGTCAGCGCCGCCGGACCACCGCAGAGCAGCACGGCGAGCGTCGCGGCCAGCAGGGACCGGCGCAGGTCGGGCAGGAGGCGCTCACCCGCCTCCACGGCGTCGGCCACCGCCACCAGGTAGCCCATCACCAGCAGGTCCAGCCCGATCGCGGCGATCACCAGTGCGGGCGGGCCCACCTCGATCGGGCCCAGCACCACGATGAGCCCGAGGCTGTAGAGGATCGCGGCGGCGGTCAGCGCGGTGGGTAGCGAGGCCGGGCGTACCCGCTCGCGGTAGCGCAGCAGCAGCACGATGCCGCCGGCCAGCGGGGCCAGGGCGACCAGCTTGCCCACGTCCGGCAGCGCGGCCGCCAGGACCAGGAACACCAGCGCGGCGATCGGCCAGCCGCGGTTGACCTGCCGATGCTCGGGCGCGCTCGGTGGCAGCAGCCCCACCGCGACCCCGGCCCAGCACAGGGCCGGCACGCAGAGCAGCACCTGGGCGAGCCCGGAGCCCGGCTGCACCGTCCAGGCGGCCACCGCGACCGCGTACGCCACCAGCGCCCCCGCCGCACGCCACAGCACGGCGCGGGTGGGATCACGCCCCACCAGATAGCAACCGAGCCACCAGGTCAGAGCGAAGGCTGGTACGGCGATCGCGGCCACCGCAGCAGTCAACCAAACAGACGCCCGGTCCCGACACCCTCAACCGGGCGCTGTTCCCGCTTGCGCCGCCGGCGCCGCCTGATCACCCACCAGCCGCCGAGCACCAGCAGCGCGAGTCCGAGCAGGACCAGCACCGGCAGCAGGATCGCCAGCAGGGACAGCACAACGCTGCCGAAATCCTCGGCGGTGCTGGCCACGGGCGCGCCGACACCGGCCGTGGTGGCGTTCACCACCGGCCGGGAGGCGGCCTTCACGCCGTGCACGCAGAGCGCGATCACGACGCCGGCGGCCACCGGCACCCACTGGTGGGAGCCGAAGAACGCGCCCGGGTCCGACACGGTGACCGTCTCGGACGACGACCCGGCGCCGAACGCCAGCCCGCCGGCGGTCGGCCGGACCACGGTCTGCACGATGTCGTTGACGTGGTCCACCACCGGGATCTTGTCGGCGACCACCTCGACCGCCAGCAGCAGGGCGAGGATGGCGACGACCCAGCCGTTGGAGAGCCACTGCCAGCCGCTGGGCAGGTTGATGGCGTCGGTGTAGCGGGCCAGCAGACCCATGGTGAGCAGGGGGATGTACGCATTCAGCCCGGCGGATGCCGCCAGGCCGGTACCGGTGAGCGCTTCGAGCACACCATCAGCATGGCACCGCCGCGCTCGCCCGGCAGGGCACGGAGGCTACCCTCGTCGGGTGCGCCTGGTCATTGCGAAATGCTCCGTGGACTATGTCGGCCGTCTCTCCGCCCACCTGCCGTTGGCGACCCGGCTCCTGATGGTCAAGGCCGACGGCTCGGTGTCCATCCACGCCGACGACCGTGCCTACAAGCCGCTCAACTGGATGAGCCCGCCCTGCAAGCTGCAGGAGGCCCCGGGCGTGTGGAAGGTCGTCAACAAGGCCGGCGAGGAGCTGCGGATCACCCTCGAGGAGATCTTCCAGGACACCTCGTACGAACTGGGCGTTGATCCCGGCCTGGTCAAGGACGGCGTCGAGGCGCACCTGCAGGAGCTGCTCGCGGCCCATCCGGCGACCTTCGGTGAGGGCTGGACCCTGGTCCGCCGCGAGTACATGACGGCGATCGGCCCGGTCGACCTGCTCTGCCGCGACGCCGCCGGGGGCGCGGTGGCCGTGGAGATCAAGCGCCGCGGCGAGATCGACGGCGTGGAGCAGCTCACCCGCTATCTCGAGCTGATGAACCGCGACCCGCTGCTCGCGCCGGTCCAGGGTGTCTTCGCCGCGCAGGAGATCAAGCCGCAGGCCCGGGTGCTCGCCACCGACCGCGGCATCCGCTGCGTGGTGGTCGACTACGACAAGCTGCGCGGCATGGAGCGCAACGAGCTGACTCTGTTCTAACGGCCGCTGAGCTCGACCCGGTCGTTCTCGGTCGTCGCGTTCAGGTAGGCGCGCATGCCGATCACTGCGACCGCGGCCTGCACGACCACGCCGGTCCAGCTCAGCGGGCCGCCCTGGGCGATCTGCACGACCGTGGGCAGGCCCAGCAGCAGCACGTCCAGCCCGGCGACGGCGTTGAGCACAGGCCCGGTCGACACCGAGCCCATCGGGGTGTCCAGCGGCATCAGTCCGTTGTCGACGAAGCCCACCCGGGCCTTGCGCATCGTCGCCGCCGCGCCGACCGGGCCCAGCGTCAGGCCCAGCGCCCACCACGGTCCGGCCGGCAGGTCGCCGAGCGCCCACAGCAGACTCAGCGCGGCGGCGTACCAGAGCCCGGAGAGCACCCCGGGCACCCAGAGCCGCTGGCCGATCGCCCGGCGCGAGCTGAGGCCCAGCAGGCGCAGCATGACCGGGTTGCCGGCGTCGGTGCGGATCGTCCCGGCCGTCACGCCACCGGCGATCAGGCCGCCGACCAGCACGGCGACGCCGAGGATCCAGGCGGGCAGGTGGGTCAGCAGAGCGGGCAGCGTGACCGCACCGGCCACCCACAGCACCCGGCGGGGACGGCGGCGCAGCAGCAGGAGGTCCTGGGCGACCAGGATGGGCACCCGCGGCCAGAGCCGCCGGGACTTGAGCATGCGGTGGGCCCAGTAGCGCCGCTCGACCATCTCGGTCACGAAGGACGGTTCCATGCCGTACGCCGAGTCGAAGAGCGTGCCGGCCGTCTTGGACGCCTCCAGGATCCGCTCGTTCGGGGTCGTGGCGAGCCGCCGTACCGCCAGCACGAGGAGCACGGCCACGACCAGCGCGAGCGCACCGCCCAGCGCGGTGACGACCGGCGCCGCGGGCCATCCCGGGCCCGCGCGCGGCGCCCCGACGGCCGAGTCGACGACCAGCCCGGCCAGGCCCCCCGCCACCACCAGGTACGCCGCGCGGTCGGCCCAGGACGACCACCAGCGGTCGGCCTGCGCGGCCAGCGCGACCAGCAGCAGCACGCCGCCGAGCAGCGACCCGACCAGGGGCAGCAGCGCATCGGCTCCCGGCACCGGACGGGCCGCCACGTGGCCGAGCACGGCCAGCCCGGCGACGGCACCCGCGGCGGCAGCGCCGATCAGCGCCACCCACAGCGACGGCAGCAGCAGACGACGTCGGCTGACCGGGGCGGTGAGCAGCCAGGACGCGGCCGGGCGGCTCAGCGCGAGCGGGCCGAGGCGGCGCAGGGCCAGGTAGAGGCCGCCGCCGACGACCAGCATCAGCGAGTCGCCGGCCAGCTCGGAGGCGTTCGGCTCGGCCGGCCAGACCACGGCGGCGATCTGCTTGTGCACGATGCCGCCGACGATGAGCACGAACAGTACGGCGAAGTAGTAGTTGCCCAGGGTCTCGCCGCGTTCCCGATGCGCGGACTGCGTGCGGCGCACCCAGCGGCGCAGGCCCCGGACGCTGACCGGGGCGGTCACTGAGGCGGTCACCGGGCGTCGGCGGAGTGCAGGTCCGCCATGCTCACCGTGCTGGTGCCGGCCGCGGCCGCGAACGCGTCGTCGTGGCTGGCCATCAGCACCGTGCCGCCGTCGGCGAGATAGTCGTGCAGCAGGCCCGCCACCAGCGCCCGGCCCTCGGGGTCGAGGCGTTGCTCCGGCTCGTCCAGGATCAGCAGCCGGCTCGGCCGCAGCAACGCCAGCGCCAGCGTGAGGCGCTGCTTCTGCCCCGACGACATCGACGGCGGGATGGCGTCGGCGTGCGAGGCGATGCCGAAGCGGTCCAGCGCCTCGTCCATCCCGGCCGCCGCCGGGTCCAGGCCGTGCGCCCGGCAGACCAGTTCGGCGTGCTCCCGCGCGGTCAGGCCCGGATACCAGGTCGGCGGCTCCACGGTGGTGACCACGGCCCGCCAGAACTCCGGTGTGGACCCGGGCGGGGCGCCGAAGATCTCGATCTCACCCGCGTCGGCGCGTTGCAGGCTCGCCACGCAGCGCAGCAGCGTCGACTTGCCGATGCCGTTCTCACCGATCACGCAGACACCGGCGCCGACCGGCACGGTGAGCTGGACGTCCACCAGCACGGGCGTGGAGCCGTAGCTCACCGACAGGTCGCGGACCTCGATCGCGGAATGATCCACCGGGTGACGCTAGCAAATGGGGTTACGGGCGGCGGCCGTACAGGAGCTTGACCGCCTTGACGATTCGGGCGACCTGGGCCGGAGTGCGCTCGAAGGTCATCGCGGGCAGGAGCGACGGTCCCCGCCGTACGGTGATCGACTTGGCCCGGCCGAACTCGCGCAGCCCGTCCTCGCCGTGGATGCGCCCGAAGCCGGAGTCGCCGACCCCGCCGAACGGCAACGTGGCCATCCCGACGAAGCTCAGCGTGGAGTTCACCGCGACCATGCCGGTGTGCAGGCGCCGGGCGATCCGGATCCCGTGCGCCTTGCCGAAGACCGCCCCGCCCAGCCCGTACGGCAGCGCGTTGGCCCGGCTGATCGCCTCCTCGGTGTCGGCCACCTTGGTGATCGTCACCGTGGGACCGAAGGTCTCCTCGCGGATCGCGGCCGAGTCCTCCGGCACGTCGACCAGCACGGTCGGGGCGACGTTGGGCGGCTGCACCGCACCGGCGCCACCGAGCAGCGCCCGGCCGCCACCGGCCAGCGCGTCGTCGATGTGCCGGCGGATGACGTCCACCTGGCCCGGCATGGTGATCGGCCCGATCTCCTCGCCGAGGCGCAGCTTGCCGGCCTTCTCGACGACGGCCGCGACGAAGGCGTCGTAGACCGGGGCGACCGCGTAGACCCGCTCGATGCCGATGCAGGTCTGCCCGGCGTTGGTCATCGAACCCCAGACGGCGGCCTCGGCCGCGGCGTTCACGTCCGCGTCGGCGTCGACGATCAGGGCGTCCTTGCCGCCGGCCTCCAGCACCACCGGGGTGAGCGTCTCGGCGCAGGTGGCCATGACCTTCTTGGCGGTGGCGGTGGAACCGGTGAAGGCGATCTTGCCGACCCCGGACCGGCACAGCGCGGCGCCGACGTCACCGAGGCCGTGCACGACCTGGAACACCGGCTCCTCGGGGACGATCTCGGCGAACGAGTCGGCGAGCCACTGGCCCACCGCGGGCGTGTACTCGCTGGGCTTGAGCACGACCGCGTTCCCGGCGGCCAGCGCGCCGCTGATCGGGCCCAGCGGCGTGAGGATCGGATAGTTCCACGGTCCGATCACGCCGACCACGCCGAACGGCTGGTACTCCAGGTGGCCGGAGTGCTCGGCGACCAGCAGCCGGGTCCGCATCCGGCGGGGGCCCAGCACGCGCTTGGCGTTGCGGGCGGCCCAGTCGATGTGCTCGATCGCCGCGGTGGCCTCGACGATGGCGTCGGCGAGCGGCTTGCCCGTCTCAGCGTGGGTGAGCGCGGCCAGCTCCTCGATGCGCTCGGCGAGCAGGGCCCGCCAGCGCAGCAGCCGGGTCCGGCGGCCGTCGAAGTTGAGGCCGGCCCACCAGGAGCCGGCGGTGCGGGCCCGCTCCACGGCGGCCCCGACCGCCTTGTCGTCCGAGATCGGGACACGGCCCGCCTCGGCGCCGGTCGCAGGGTTGGTCGAGACGAGGAAACCGTCCTCGACCACGGGCATGCCGGGAGTACGGGTAGCCGTCATGAACGTGAGTCTAAGTCGCATTCGGCGTGCCGCACCTCACACGTACGCTTGATTATCGTGAGTCCTCGCCGTAACCGCCCCCGACGCGACACCGCGCCCACCCCGCTGGGCGACGAGCGCACCCGCAAGGGCATCGAGGGCGTCCAGCAGTACCAGGACGGCGAGTGGCTGGTCCGGTCGATCTTCGGCGGCGCGGCCACCAAGACGTACCGCTGCCCCGGCTGCATGCAGGAGATCCGCCCGGGCGTCGCGCACATCGTGGCCTGGCCGGCCGACGAGCGGGGCGACGAGAGCGACCGGCGGCACTGGCACACCGGCTGCTGGCGGGCCCGGGACCGGCGCAGCCCCGGTGTGGAGCGCTCGCGCAACGCCCCCCGCTATGGACGAGGATGAAGTCGTGACCAATCAGATCCGTGCCAACTCCGTCTTGCCCGCCCGGCGCGAGGACATCACCCTGCACACCGCCGACGGCCTCACCCTGGTCGGCGAGCTGGCCCGGCCGGAGTCCGGCGAGCCCGTGGCCACGCTGATCTGCCTGCACCCGCTGCCCACCCACGGCGGGATGATGGACAGCCACGTCTTCCGCAAGGCGGCCTGGCGGTTGCCCGCGCTGGCCGGGGTGGCGGTGCTGCGGTTCAACACCCGGGGCACGTCCAGCGTCCGCGGCACCAGCGAGGGCGAGTTCTCCTCGGGCGTCGACGAGCGCTTCGACGTCGCCGCCGCGATCGAGTACGCGGAGTTCCACGACCTGCCGAACATCTGGCTGATCGGCTGGTCCTTCGGCACCGACCTGACCCTGATGCACGGGCTGGACCCGGCCATAACGGGCGCGATCCTGCTCTCCCCGCCGCTGCGTTTCTCCCAGCCGGAGCACCTCGCCGCCTGGGCCGCCGGTGGCAAGCCCTTGACCGCACTCGTGCCCGAGTTCGACGACTACCTGCGGCCGGCCGAGGCCCAGTCCCGCTTCGCGGCGATCCCGCAGGCCGAGGTCGTCGGGGTGCCCGGCGCCAAGCACCTGTGGGTCGGCGACGCCGAGAAGGTGCTGGACGAGATCGTGCGGCGGGTCGCCCCGGACGTGCCGGTGCCGCTGCCGCGGACCTGGGACGGGCCCATCGAGTCGGGCGACATGAACGCGTACGCCGACCGGACGGTGGCCGCCTTCGCCGACGTGCCCGTCCCCAAGCCGCTGGCCGACTGATTGCCTACTTGTCCTCCATGCTGGGATTGACCACCTCGCGGACGATCAACTGGATCGCGGCGACCATCGGGATGGCGATCAGCGCGCCGATCACCCCGAAGAGCCCCACGCCCAGCAGGGCGGCCGTCACCGCGGCCACGTCGCTGACCTTCACCGACCGGCGCATCACGTTCGGATAGATCAGGTAGTTCTCCACCTGCTGATAGATCACGAAGAAGACGATGCAGGCGATGCCGGTCGGCAGCGAGGCGGCCAGCCCGACCAGGCTGACGACGACCGCGCCGAGCGTCGCCCCGATCTGCGGGATGAGGTCACAGACGGCCACCACGACCGCCAGCGCGAACGGGTAGGCCAGCCCCACAATCATCGCGAACACCCAGGTGCTCAGCCCGGCCAGCACGGCGATGGCGATCGCCCCGACCATGTACGCGCCGACCTTGCCGAGGATCTCGTCGGTGAGCAGCCGCACCCGCTGCCGCCGGGAACGCGGGACGAGGGCGTACCCGCCTTCCTTGATCCGGTCGAACGCCGCCAGGAAGTAGATGACCAGCACCAGCACGGTCAGCACGTTGAAGATCGTGCCGAAGAGCAGCCGCGCGCCGCCGACCACGCCGCCCAGCGCGTTGGTGACCGTGCCCGCGTCCAGGGCGCTCTGCACCCGGGACAGGATGTCGTAACGCTGGACCAGGTCCCGGACGGTCTCGTTGCGTTGCAGGCTCTCGATGAAGCCCGGCACGTTCTCGATGAGCTGCCCGGTCTGGGTGACCAGCGGCGGCACCAGCGCGAAGACGCCGCCGCAGAGCAGCAGCACCACCGAGAGGGCGATGACCGTCACGGCCAGGCCGCGGGGGAGACCCCAGCTGCGCAGCCTTGTGACGGCCGGGTTCAGGCCGATGGCCAGGAACAGCGCGATGAAGATGAGCACCAGGATCGAGGCCGCGTTGCGCAGGCCGAGGAAGATCCCGTACGCCGTGAGCAGGCCCAGCCCGCCCAGCAGCCCGACCAGGAACGGGTTGCGCCGGTTGAGCGGGGGACCGGGCGGACCGAAATCCCCGTCGGGGTGCGGGTCGTCGACGGGTGGCTCCGGCCCGGCCCCGGTCGGGGGCGCCGGCGACGCGTCGGCGTCGTCCTCGACCGGGCGGGGCTCATCGGCCGTCACCGGGACCTCCACACAGGAACGCGGGAGGCCCGGGCAGCGGTGGACCACCGGTGCGGCGACCGGACTTCCCGGCGCGCAGAGTATCGCTCCGGGTAAAGACGCCGCCGGTCAGTCGGCGTCGACGCCGACCCGGCTGCCGGCCGGGCGGGTGGTGACCTTGGCCGAGGCGCTCACCTTGGCCGGGGCCGGCGAGCCGGGCGCGGCGGCCTTGTCAGTCGGTGCGGCGGCCTTGTCGGTCGGCGCTGTCTTCTCGGTCGATGCGGGCTTCTCCGGGGCGGCGTGCTGGCCGGCCGGCGTCGCCGGGGATGCGGCCTGGGGCGTCACTGAAGCCTGCCCCGTCGCGGTCGCCGGCTGAGTGGTCCCGGGCCGGGCGGTCGTGGACTGGGCGGTCGCGGGCCGGGCGGTCGCCGGCTGGGCGGTCCCGGGCTGGGCGGCGGTCGCCGGCTGGGCGGTCCCGGGCTGGGCGGCGGTCGCCGGCCGGGCAGTCGCGGGCTGGGCGGTCCCGGCCGGGCTCTGGGCGGCCGGGTTCTGGGCACTGGGCCGCTGGGCGGCCGGGCTCTGGGCACTCGGACCCTGGGCACTCGGACCCGGGGCACTCGGACTCCGGGCGGGCGCGGGCGCTGACTGCTGCGGCTCGTCGTCCTCGTCGTCGTCCGGGTTCGGCGATGCCGCGGCGGCGAGCACGGCGGCCGAGGCCAGCTCGGCGACGCGCTTGGCCTCCCGCTGCACCTGGCGGCGGACCTCGGTGGCCCGGCGCTCGGCGGCCTCACCGGCCCGCTTGGCCTCCTCGACGTGCACGAGCTCGCGCTCCAGCTCCGCCTTGACCTCGGTCAGGCGCTGCTGCACACGCTGCGTCTCCTGCTCGGCCTGCCGGGCGCGCTCGGCGGCGTCGGCCGCCTTCTTCTCCGCCTCGGCGACCTTGGCCTGCGCGGCCGCCAGGTCGCGGCCGGCGGCGGCGATCTTGTTCTGCTGGCCGGCGATCTCCTGGCGGATCGCGGTGGCCTGCTCGTCGGAGCGGCGCAGGATCTCCTCGGCGTACTTGTCGGCCTCGCTGCGCAGGTCGGCGCACTGCTTTTCGACCGCGGCGCGCATCGTGGTGAGCTCCTGGGTCAGCTCCTGGCGGCGCTGCGCGATCTCGCGGTCGGCGGCGGCCTTCAGCTCGGTGCGCTCCCGGTCGGCGTCCGCGCGCTGCTTGGTCACGTCCTGCTGGGTCTTGTCGCGCAGGGCCTTGATCTCCTGGTCGGCCTGGACCCGGGTGGACTTGACGTAGCCCTCGACCTCGGCCCGCTGGCGCTGCACTTCCTGCGCGGCGCGCTCGGTGAGCTGCTGGGCCTCGGCGCGGGACCGGGCGAGGGTGGACTCGGCCTCGGCGCGCAGCTGCTCGGCGGCCTGGCGGCTGCTCGCGACGGCCTTCTCGGCGGCGGCGCGGCGGGCGACGTCGACCTTCTCCTCCTCGGCCCGGCGGGCGGCCAGGGCGATCTCGAAGTCGCGGATGCCGTCGTGGGCGTGCGCCTCGGCCTCGGCGCGGATCCGCTCGGCCTCGGCCAGCCGGGCGGCGATGTCGTCGGTGGCGGAGCTCTTGATGTCGGCGGCGACCTCCTCGGCCTTGGCCAGGATCTCCTCGACCTTCGGCCCGAGGTGCCGGAAGGAGACGTCGGCGAGGCCCGGCTGGCGCCGCGACTGGGCGGCCTCCTGCTGTAGGCGGTCGATCTGCCCGGCCATCGCCTGGATCTGCGAGTAGGCCTGTTCGCGCTCACTGACCAGGGCGGAGATCTCGTTCTCGGCCCGCGCCACGTAGCGTTCGACCTGCTTCTTCTCGTAACCCCGCAGGGCGGTCTCGAAGCTGGGCTCCGAGGCAGCGTCTCCACCGAGACCGAAGATTTCCCCGCCGTGCGACATGCTTTCCATCCTCACATACCCATCGTCCCGTGACGTGTCGATACACACCGGCCTGGCGGGACTATGCGTCTGGTTGCGATTTGTCAGGGCTCAGGCTACTGGCGGAAACAAACGGGCCGTACCGGAGGACTCCGGCACGGCCCGCAGATGCTTCGCACAGCCCACCCGGTCGTCTCAACCGTGGCGCACACCGAAGGGTGGCGCAACCGGGGACCGAGTGGTGAACGACTCAGCTCGTCTTGGCAACCGCCTCGGGCTTGCCGGCGTCGCCGGCCTCGGCCGGCCGCTGGGCCGGGGTGTCCGCCTTGGCCTCGGCCTGCTTGACGGCCTCGGCCGCCTTGGCCGCCGCACCCACGGTCGGCACCAGGCCGGACAGGCCGGAGAGCATCTGACCGAGCTGGTTGGTGACGGCGTCCTTCTGCCGGGTGAGGTCCTCGACCTCGCGCTTGGCGGCCTGCGTGGTGAGCTCGGCCTCGGTGCGCGCATCGCTGAGCAGCCGCTGCGACTCGGACCGGGCCTCGGTCACCGTCTTCTCCGCGAGGGCGCGGGCCTTCTCGACCGTCTCGATGGCGGTGCGCTCGGACTCGACCCGGCGGCTCTCGGCGCGCTGCTCGATCTCCTTGGCGCGGTCCTCGGCGGCGCGGGCCCGGCCCTCGGCCTCGGCCACCATCTTCTGGGTGGCGTTGACCTGGGCGGCGTGCCGCTGCGACTCCTCGCGCTCGCTCTTCTCCCGGCGCTCGGCGGTCTCCAGCGCGAGGGCCTGCAGGTCCTTGTCGCGCTTGTCGCGGGCGTCGGTGAGCATCTTGGTGGCCTCGGCGCGCTTCTCCTCGGCCTCCCGGGCCGCCTTGGCGCGCAGCTGGGTGATCTCGCGTTCGGCGGTGGCCCGCAGCGAGGCGACCTCGCGCTCGACGGTCGACTTGAGCTCGGCGACCTCATGTGCGGTGACCGTGCGCAGCTGCTTGGTCTCGCGGTCGGCGTCGGAACGCAGCGTGTCGGCCTCGCGCCGGGCCTGCACCCGGTTTTCCGCGGCCTCGCGCTCGGCCTGCGTGCGGAGCTGCCCCGCCTCACGCTCGGCCGTCGCCTTCATCGCGGCGGCCTCGGCCCGCGCCTTGTCGGTGATCTCGCGGGCCTCGAGGCGCGCGGCGGAGAGGATGCCCTCGGACTCCCGCTTGGCCTCGCTGCGGTGGTCGTTGGCCTGTTCCTCGGCCAGCCGCAGGATCTGCTCGACCCGGGTGCCCAGCCCGGAGAGGGTCGGCCGGTTGTTCTCCTCGAGAAGCTTGTTGCTGTCGGCCAGCTTCTGCTCGAGGGCGTTGAGGCGCTGCTCCGCCTGCCGCAGCCGGCGCTGCGCGTCGTTCATCCGCTGCTCGGCCTCGCCACGGGCCTGCTCGGACTGGTTCAGGGCGGCGATGAGCCGGCCGAGGTGGGCGTCCACCTGTCCGCGGTCGTATCCACGCAGGACAACGGTGAAGTCGGTCTGCGAATTTGCGGTCTCGAAGAACGCGAGATTGGCATCCTGCTGCTGGGGCATTGGGACATACTGGCAGACCCCCCAGGGGGCCACGCAAGACCGTACGGGCCGGGTATTCCGCCCTGTGATCACCTTCGGCCCGCCTGCCGAAGGCCGAGGTCGGCCGTTCGGGTGGCGCCGAGGTGCGCTTGCCCGCACAGCGTTGCCGCGCCGCTACCTGCTGTGCCGTCCCGAAGCAGAAGATCGTCTCACAGGGCCACCGGCCACCGCGGGATGATGGCCCCGATCCTGCCAGTCCGCAGCCCTGCCGTCAGGATGTTTCACCCACAAGGCGTACGAATCAGGCAGGTTGCACCAACTCCACTAGAACGCCCCCGGCGTCCTTGGGGTGCACGAAGTTGATCCGCGAGCCGGCCGTCCCCCGTCGCGGCTCGTCGTAGAGCAGCCGCAGGCCGCGGGCGCGCAAAGCGGCACTCGCCGCCTCGACGTCGGCCACCGTGTAGGCGAGCTGTTGCAGGCCGGGACCGCTGCGATCGAGGAACTTCGCGATCGCGGAGTCGGGGCGCAGCGGCGCGAGGAGCTGGATCCGGGCGCCCGTGCCGTCGTCACCGGCGGCCAGCATCGCCTCGCGGACTCCCTGCTGCTCGTTCGTCTCCTGGTGCACGCACCGCATCCCGAACGCGCGATCATAAAAGTCGATGGCCTCGTCAAGGTCGGCCACGGCGATCCCGACGTGATCCACTCGCAGCAGGCCGACAGGCGGCAGAGAATCCATGCTGGAGAGTGTACTAGGCTGTACTTAACCATCGTTCAGGCCTGTAGAAAGCGAAGCTCCCTGTGACCAGCTCGGTGATCGTCAGCGGCGCCCGTACCCCGATGGGCCGCCTCCTCGGCAACCTCAAGAACGTGCCCGCCACCGCCCTCGGCGGGTACGCCATCGCCGCCGCCCTCGAGCGCGCCGGCGTGGCCCCGGAGCAGGTGCAGTACGTGATCATGGGCCAGGTCCTGCAGGCCGGCACCGGGCAGATCACCGCCCGGCAGGCCGCCGTGGCCGCGGGCATCCCGATGACCACGCCGGCGCTGACGGTCAACAAGGTCTGTCTCTCCGGCCTCGACGCCATCGCCCTGGCCGACCAGCTCATCCGGGCCGGTGAGTTCGACATCGTGGTGGCCGGCGGCATGGAGTCGATGACCAACGCGCCGCACCTGCTGATGGGCCAGCGTCAGGGCAAGAAGTACGGCGACATCCTGGTCCGCGACCACACCGCCTTCGACGGCCTGATGGATCCGTGGGACGGCATCTCGATGGGCGAGTCCACCGAACGCAGCGGCGCCGAGCTGGGCATCAGCCGCGCTGAGCAGGACGCTTTCGCCGCGCTGAGCCACCAGCGCGCGGCCGCCGCCCAGCGCGAGGGACGCTTCGCCGAGGAGATCGTGCCGGTCAAGGCCGGCCTGCGCGGGGTCGACAAGCTCATCGACACCGACGAGGGGGTCCGCCCGGACGCGACCGCCGAGTCGCTGGGCGGCCTGCGCCCCGCGTTCGCCAAGGACGGCACGATCACGGCCGGCAGCGCCTCGCCGATCTCCGACGGCGCCGCCGCGGTCGTGGTGATGAGCCGGGCCAAGGCCGAGGAGCTGGGGCTCACCTGGCTGGCCGAGATCGGCGCGCACGGCAACGTGGCCGGCCCGGACAGCTCGCTGCAGGCGCAGCCGGCGAACGCGATCAGGCACGCGCTCGGCAAGGCCGGGCTGACCGTCGCCGACCTCGACCTGATCGAGATGAACGAGGCGTTCGCCCAGGTCGTGCTGCACTCGATGCGCGAGCTCAAGGTCAACGAGGACATCGTCAACGTCAACGGCGGCGCGATCGCGCTGGGCCACCCGATCGGCATGTCCGGCGCCCGGCTGGTGCTGACCCTCGCGATGGAGCTCAAGCGGCGCGGCGGCGGGCTCGGCGCGGCCGCGCTCTGCGGTGGCGGCGGCCAGGGCGACGCGCTGCTCCTCACGGTGCCCGCTGCC
This sequence comes from Actinoplanes sp. CA-051413, assembly GCF_050955795.1. Classification (NCBI taxonomy): domain Bacteria; kingdom Bacillati; phylum Actinomycetota; class Actinomycetes; order Micromonosporales; family Micromonosporaceae; genus Actinoplanes; species Actinoplanes sp. CA-051413. Next base: position 8,637,172 of record NZ_CP192100.1, on the reverse strand, counting down.
TGATCGTGGGGCAGGCCGGATCGTGGGGGAGGATGGCGGAGTGACCATCTCCGCGCGGCCGGGCCGCGACGTGCCGACGCTCGTGGCCCGGGCCCGGGAGGGTGATGCCCGCTCGGTGGCCCGCCTGATCAGTCTCGTGGAGAACGGCGACCCGAAGCTGGCCGAGGTGGCCGCCGCGCTGGCCCCGTACGCGGGCCGGGCCCAGGTCGTCGGCCTGACCGGCTCGCCCGGCGTGGGCAAGTCGACCACCACCAACGAGCTGGTCCGCGCCCTGCGCGCCGCCGGGCACCGGGTCGGCGTGCTCGCCGTGGACCCGTCCAGCCCGTTCACCGGCGGCGCCATCCTCGGCGACCGGATCCGGATGCAGGACCACACCGGCGACCCGGGGGTCTACATCCGCTCGATGTCGAGCCGCGGGCAGCTCGGCGGGCTGGCCGCGGCCACCCCGCAGGCGGTGCGCGTGCTCGAGGGCGCGGGCTGCGACGTCGTGCTGGTGGAGACCGTCGGCGTCGGGCAGGCCGAGGTGGAGATCGCCTCGCTGGCCGACACCACGCTGGTGCTGCTGGCGCCCGGGATGGGCGACGCGATCCAGGCGGTCAAGGCCGGCATCCTGGAGATCGCCGACGTCTTCGTGGTCAACAAGGCGGACCGGCCGGGCGCGGATGCCACCTACCGCGACATCCAGGGCATGCTCTCGCTGGGCGAGCGCGCTGCCGGGGACTGGCGGCCGCAGGTGGTGCGGGCGGTGGCGGTCAAGGGCGAGGGCATGGACGACGTGGTCGCGGCGATCGAGAAGCACCGCACCTGGCTGGAGTCCGACGGCCGGCTCCAGGCCCGGCGGGAGGCGCGGGCCGCGGCGGAGGTCGAGGCGATCGCGCTCGGCACGCTGCGGGCCCGGCTGGGCTCGCTGCGCGAGGGTACGGCGCTGAGCGACCTCGCCGCCCGGGTGGCCGCGGGCCGGCTGGACCCGTACGCCGCCGCGGACGACCTCATCAAGGATCTCTAGCCGAAGCGGGTGAGCGTCTCCGCGATCAGGCTCTCGTTCCAGTCGAGCCGCCCGCTGCCCAGGTCGTCGATCAGTGCGCGCAGCCACTCCAGCTCGGCGCGCAGCATCGTGGCGCGGTATTCGTCCTCGATCAGGAACAGCCGGGGCAGGCCGGGCGGCGCCTGCTGTTCGAGCTGGGCCAGCTTCTCCGCCTGCACGGCCACCCGGCTCTCCAGCAGCGTGCGTACCTGGGCCGGGTGCAGGATCGGCAGGAACGCCAGTGCGACGGGGAACTCGGGGAACTCCCGGGCCGGGGCCGGCAGCATGGCCGTCAGCCAGCGGCGCAGCGTGGCCGCGCCCGCCTCGGTGATCTCGTAGACCGTGCGTTCCGGGCGTCCCGCCTCGCGTGCGGTGCCGCCGGGCCGGGCCAGCCCGTCCCGGACGAGCCGGTCCAGGGCCTGGTAGACGCTGTTGCGCTGGGCCACGTTGACCAGTTGGTCCTGGCCGCGTTCCTTGATCATCTGCTGCATCCGGTACGGGTGCATGGGCGCCTCGAGCAGCAGCGCCAGCAGCACCATCGCCAGCGTGGACCGGCGCGGCTCGGCAGACGTCATGGCCTCAGCCTAGGGGTTTTCCCGGGGTTGCCTCGCATAGTCATAAGATGGATAGTCATTGCATGACTAAAACAGCTCTTGTGGCGGGCGGCGGCATCGCCGGCACCGTCGCCGCCCTCGCCTTGCACGACGCCGGGTTCGCCCCGGTCATCCACGAGGCCCACGACCGCGGGGCCGACGAGCGCGGCTCCTTCCTCACCGTCGCCGTGAACGGCCTGGCCGCCCTGCGCACGCTGGGCCTCGACCCGGACCGGCTCTTCGCCGCGGGCTTCACGACGCCGGCCATGGTGCTGCGCAACTCCGCGGGCCGGCAGCTCGCCCGGCTGCCGCTCGGCGGGCCGGACGCGGACGGCACGACGACCACGACGATCCGGCGCGCCGACCTCTACCTGGCCCTGCGCGGCGAGGCCGAGCGGCGCGACATCCCGATCCGGTACGGCAAACGGCTCACCGGCCGCACCCGTACGCCGAGCGGGGTGACCGCCCAGTTCGCCGACGGCACCACGGCCGGCGGTGACCTGCTGGTCGGTGCTGACGGTCTGCACTCGCGGACCCGCTCGGCGCTGGACCCGGCGGCGCCCGCACCGCGCTACCTGGGCCTGCTCAACGCGGGCGGCCTCACGACCGGCCCGGTCCCGGCGGAGCTGCGCACCGAGCCCGGGGTCATGCAGATGGCCTTCGGGCGGCGGGCGTTCTTCGGCTGGGTCACCGCCCCCGACGACTCGGTGTGGTGGTTCGCCAATCCACCGCGCCGGCGCCCGGTCGAGCCGGGCGAGTTCACCCCGGCCGGCTGGCGGGCCGGGCTGCTGGAGCTGTTCGCCGGGGACGAGGTGCCCGCGGCGGCGCTGATCGGGGCCAGCGAGGAGATCGTGGGCCCGTGGAACACCTGGGACCTGCCGCGGGTGCCGGTGTGGCGCGACGACCGCACGATCCTGATCGGCGATGCCGCGCACGCCGTCTCGCCGTCCTCGGGCCAGGGTGCGTCGATGGCGATCGAGGATGCCGTCACCCTGGGGCGCTGCCTGCGGGCCCGTACGGACATCGCCGGGGCGCTGGCCGACTACGAGCAACTGCGCCGCAAGCGGGTCGAGAAAGTCGTCGCGTACGGGCGGCGCAGTGGCAGCACCAAGACCGCCGGTCCGGTCGGCGCGGCCGTGCGCGACGCCCTGATGCCGCTGGTCATGCGGATGCTGCACCGCAAGGGCGACCCGCAGGCCTGGATCTTCGAGCACCGGATCGGCTGAACTCCTCAGTCCGGCCCCGGCGATGCCGAATGGACGGTTCCGCCCTCCCGTGACTCAGCGGTGACGACCGACGAACGAGGTGACCATGCACCGGCGGAACCCGCGCCCGTGGCGGCGCGCCGACCCGCTGGTCGTGGTGCTGCTCGTGCTGGCGGTGACCGCCGTGGTCGGCTTCGGCGTCCGGCGCACCGGGACCGGGCCCCAGGTGGCGACGTTCTGGCTGCTCATGGCCGCGGTGCACGGCTGTTTCGCGGTCCTCTCGGCGCAGGTCGCCCGGGCCGGACCGGCGGTCGCCCGGCGGCTCTGGCTGTCGTTCTCGCTGGCCGGCGCCGCGTTCTTCGTCGGTGACGTGGCTCAGCTGGTGGCGGTGGCCCGCGCGCCGCTGGCCCCGTCGTCCGTGGTCGGCACCGAGTTCCAGTTCGGCTCGGTCGCGGTCGGGATGGTGCTGCTGGTCACCGGCCTGCTGCGCTACCCGCTCGGCGAGCTGACGAGCAGTGCCCGGGCCCGGCTGCACCTCGACGCGGCCACGGTGCTCGCTGCCGCCACGACGTTCGGTCTCTGGCTCTTCGAGGTGCCGACCGGGCCACGGGACGCCGGCTGGGTGCTCGGCCTGGTCGTGGCGCTGCTGGTGATGCCCGGGATCTTCCTGGTGGCGATCTTCGCGGTGCTCCGGCTGATGCTCAGCGGGCGGACCCCGTTCACCCGGATGTGCGGGATCGTCGGAGGCGCCGCGGCGGTCCTGCAGGCCGTGCTGCAGACGGTGCCGGGCTCGGTCTACCTGACGCCGCGGTACACACCCTGGCTGTTCGCCGGCAACGTGGTCGCGAGCACCTTGCTGGCGCTGGTCGCCCGCACCCAGCAGCTCGGTGCGGGCAGCACGCCGCAGTCCGGTACGCGGGTGCAGCGCCGGCCGTACAGCGTGCTGCCGTACGCGGGGATGGCCGCCGTGTGGGCCCTGACCCTGACCGTGCTGGTGACCCGGGGCCTGGACGCGCGTTCGTGGGTGGTCGGCATCGGGGCGTCGGTGACCACGGTCCTGGTGATCGGCCGGCAGCTGAACGCGTTGCGGCACATCACCGAACTGCTGCGCGAACGCGACGAGCTCACCACCCGCCTGACCGAGCTGGCCTACCACGATGCCCTCACCGGCCTGGCCAACCGCGGGCTGTTCATGCGGCTGCTGGACGAGGGGCTGGCGGCCGGGCCGGTGACCGTGCTGCTCATCGACCTCGATGACTTCAAGCCGGTCAACGACGCGTTCGGGCACGCCACCGGCGACCAGTTGCTGATCGAGGTGGCCCGCCGGCTGCGCGCCGGGGTACGCGCGGGCGACACCGTGGCCCGGCTGGGCGGTGACGAGTTCGCCGTCCTGATGCCCGGGCTGGCCGCCGCGCGGGGAGCCGAGGTGGTGCGGGAGCTGACCGGCAGGCTGGCCGGCATCGTGCGGATCCGCTCCGCCGACGTGCCGCTGCGGGCCAGTGTCGGCCTGGCCACCGGGCGACCCGGCGAGCACGACCCGGACAGCCTGCTGCACGCGGCCGACATGGCCATGTACGCGGTGAAGGAAGCCCGCCGACATCTGACTGTTAGTGACCTTCGGTAGCGACGCGAATCCATTCAGTCGCGGTCGCGATCAACGGGTTACCCAGCGCCGATGCCTGGTAACCTTGCCGCCCTGTGCCCGGGAGGAAGTCGCGATGCGTACGAAAATGGCCGCTCTGGTAGCGGTGGGTCTGCTCACCCTCGGTGGCACCGCCGCCTGCACCGACGATGACGGTGACGGCGCCGGCTCCAACGGTGGCGGGCCCCGTGGTGGCACCGGGAGCGGCAAGGTCGGCGTCATCCTGCCCGACACCACCACGTCGCAGCGCTGGGGCACCGACGACCCGAAGCTGCTGAAGGCCGCCTTCGACGCCGCCGACGTGCCGCTGGACATCCAGAACGCGCAGGGCGACAAGGCGAAGTTCGTGCAGATCGCCGAGAGCATGATCGCCAGCGGTGTGAAGGTCCTGATGACGGTCAACCTCGACCCGGTCAGCGGCAAGGCCGTGCTCGCCAAGGCCAAGGCCGCGGGCGTCAAGACCATCGACTACGACCGGCTGACGCTCAACGGCGGCGCGAACTACTACGTCAGCTTCGACAACGTCGCGGTCGGCAAGCTCCAGGGCGAGGGTCTGGTCAAGTGCCTGGCCGAGAAGAAGGCCAAGCTGCCGCTGGTGGCCGACCTGAACGGCTCCCCGACCGACAACAACGCCACCCTGTTCAAGGCCGGTTACGACGCGGTCCTGCAGCAGCGGTACGACGACGGCTCCTTTCTGAAGGGCCCGGACCAGTCGGTCACCGACTGGAACAACAAGGAGGCCGGCGTGGTCTTCGCGGAGATGTGGCAGCAGACCGGCAAGCGGATCGACGCGGTGCTGGCCGCCAACGACGGCCTGGGCAACGCGGCGATCGAGGTCCTGAAGAAGGACAAGAAGAACGGCATCGTCCCGGTGACCGGCCAGGACGCCACCATCCAGGGCCTGCAGAACATCCTCGCCGGTGACCAGTGCATGACGGTCTACAAGGAGATCAAGAAGGAAGCCGAGGCGGCCGCCGACCTCGCCATCAAGCTGTACAAGGGCGAGAAGCCCGACACGAAGGGGGTGGTCGTCAAGGACCCCGAGTCGGGCGCGTACGTGGAATCGGTGCTGCTGCTGCCGACGGCTATCGACATCACCAACATCAACAAGGTGATCAAGGACGGCTTCGTCGAGAAGAAGGCCGTCTGCGCGGGTCGCTTCGCCGCCCTCTGCCGGGAGAACGGCATCAAGTAGTGGTCGAGGCCCCCGCGCGGTGCCGGCGCAGCAGCCGGCCGCTCCAGCGGTCGATCGCCACGAAGAGCAGGCCCAGGATCCAGAAGGCGATGGCGAAACCGGCCGAGCTGATCGAGACGCCGTCGTAGCCCAGCTCGTTCACGTCGATGAACGGGTACGGGTACTTGTCCACGACGAGTCCCCGGATCAGCGCGAAGGCCAGGTAGCCCAGCGGGAAGGCCAGCCAGTACAACGCGTGGCACCACCGGAAGCGGCCCCGCTCGTCGAAGACCAGCCAGTCGAGCACCGCGAGCAGGGGCACCACGGTGTGCAGCAGCTGGTTGCCGATCGCCTCCGGCAGGTTGCGATGCACCGGGTCGACGGCGAAGCCGCTGGCGGGATTGGTCAACACGAGGTGGTAGACCAGCCCGGTGATGGCCACGTAGAGGGTGACCGCGCCCTTGAGGGCCGCCGGAGTGTCGCGGCCCCGGAACGCCGCCCAGGCCGCGAAGACGCCGTACGCGACATTGCTCTGGATGGTGAAGAAGGGCAGCAGGCCGGTCACGGTCGCGGGCCCGGCCGCGGTGAGCACCACGCCGGCGATCACCGCGACGACGGCGATCAGCCTCATGATCTTCATGGCGACACGGTAATGCCCGGCGGTGCTCGTGGCACCGCCGGGCATCCTCAGCACTGTCGATCTGTCCGGTGCGTCAGCAGGCCGCGTCGGTGCCGGTCACGTTGACCGCGGTCCAGGCCTTCTGCACGGCCTTGTACTCGGTGCCGCACCGCCCGTAGAGGTCGGTCGCCGCGGAGAGGGTGTAGCCGCGGGCGGCCTTGTAGTTGGTGCTGGAGGTGAAGTAGGTGCTCAGCGCGCGGTACCAGATGGCGGCGGCCTTGGTGCGGCCGATGCCGGTCACCGCGGTGGCCGAGCCGCACAGCGGCGAGGTGCCGTACGCGGTGGCGCCGCTGCCCTCGGCCAGGTTGAAGAAGAAGTGGTTGCCGACGCCGGAGGAGTAGTGCACGTCGACGTTCTTCGTGGTGCTCGACCAGCAGCCGATGCCCTTGCCGTCCAGGGTCGGGTTGTACATGTAGCGCAGCGGCTTGCCGTTGCCGTTGATGTTGATCTTCTCGCCGACCAGGTAGTCGCCGGCGTCGGTGCTGTTGGCCGCGTAGAACTCGACCATCGTGCCGAAGATGTCGGAGGTGGCCTCGTTCAGGCCGCCGGACTCACCGGAGTAGGTCAGGTTGGCGGTGCGCTCGGTGACGCCGTGCGACATCTCGTGGCCGGCCACGTCCAGCGAGACCAGCGGGCGGGTGTTGCCGCTGCCGTCGCCGTAGGTCATCGACGAGCCGTCCCAGAACGCGTTGACGTACGCGTTGCCGTAGTGCACCCGCGACGGGACGCCGGTGCCGTTGTTGAAGATGCCCTTCCGGCCGAAGGTGCTGTTGTAGTAGTCGTAGGTCTTGGCCGCGCCGTAGTGCGCGTCCACCGCGGCCGACTGCCGGTTGGAGGTGGCGCCGGTGCCCCACACGTTGTCCGCGTCGGTGAACAGCGTGCACGTGCCCGAGGTCTTGTTGTTCATGTCGCAGGTGGTGCCGTTGCCGTGCGCCGCGTCTTTGAGGCTGAAGCTGGAGGTCGACACCTGGGTCGTGGTGATCGACACCGCCCCGGAGTAGACGCTGTTGCCGGTGGCCGTCTCCACGGTGTCCCACGAGCTCAGCACCGTGCCGGTGTTGGCGTCGGTGACGACGTGCAGCTTCGACGGCGTCTGGCCGTCCTCGCCGAAGCCCTCGACGACGGTCTCGTAGGCCAGCGTGCCGGTGCCGCTGGTGGCGTCGACGACCAGTTCCGGGGCGCCGACCGCGCTGACCGTACCGGTGAAGTGGGCCTTGGCGGTCGCGCTCGCGGTGGCGGCAGCCCGCTTCGGGGTGGTGCTCAGGCTCAGCGGCGCGGCCAGGCCGACCGAGGCCTGGCGGAGAGCCCCGTCCTTAGTGCCGTGCAGGACGAAGTCGCCACCGAGCACCCGCAGGCCCTCGTACGTGCGGGTGTAACGCACGTGGCTCGTACCGTCGGCGTCCTTCGCGGTCGCCTTGAGTGCGAAGGCGTCCGCGGCGCCGGCCTTGACGGCGGCGCGATGCGCGGACGGTGAGAGGGGATCGGGCGCGGCGGCAGCCGACGTCGCGCCCACGCCCGCCAGCAGGCCGCCCATGAGCAGGGCGGAGCCGACAGCAGCGAGAGATCGTTTCACGGGGACTCCTGAACGGTGGGGGACCGTGGCGGTAGCCACACCTGTAGATATATCGATTCATGCACATGCTGTGAACATGCTGAAAACGTCATAGCTTTCGTGAGAGCAAGACGCCCGAGGCCTTAGCGATCGTTCAGCTTTGGGCCTACGATGTGCGCCATGGACGCAGCCGACATCGCCGCCGGCCGGGAGCGCTGGCAGCAGCGCTACGACGCCGCCCGCAAGCGCGACGCAGACTTCACCACGTTGTCCGGGATGCCCGTCGAGCCCGTGTACGGGCCCGCCGACGGGGACACCTTCGCGGACTTCGACCGGATCGGCTGGCCGGGTGAGTTCCCGTACACCCGCGGCCTGTACCCCACCGGCTACCGCGGCCGCACCTGGACCATCCGCCAGTTCGCGGGGTTCGGCAACGCCCGGCAGACCAACGAGCGGTACAAGATGATCCTCGCCGCCGGTGGCGGCGGGCTGAGCGTGGCGTTCGACATGCCGACGCTGATGGGCCGCGACTCCGACGAGCCCGAGTCGCTCGGCGAGGTCGGCCACTGCGGGGTGGCGATCGACTCGGCCGCCGACATGGAGGTGCTGTTCGACGGCATCGACCTGCAGCAGACCACCACCAGCATGACCATCTCCGGCCCGGCCGTGCCGATCTTCGTGATGTACCTGGCCGCCGCCGAGCGGCAGGGCGCCGACATCAGCAAGCTCGACGGCACCCTGCAGACCGACATCTTCAAGGAGTACATCGCGCAGAAGGAGTGGCTCTTCGCCCCCGAGCCGCACCTGCGCCTGATCGGTGACCTGATGGAGTACTGCGCGGCCGAGATCCCGAAGTACAAGCCGCTCAGCGTCTCCGGCTACCACATCCGCGAGGCCGGCTCGACCGCCGCGCAGGAGCTGGCGTACACCCTGGCCGACGGCTTCGGCTACGTCGAGCTGGGCCTCTCCCGCGGCCTGGACGTCAACACGTTCGCCCCCGGTCTGAGCTTCTTCTTCGACGCGCACGTCGACTTCTTCGAGGAGATCGCCAAGTTCCGTGCCGCCCGCCGGATCTGGGCCCGGCACCTGCGCGACGACTACGGCGCCACCAGCGAGAAGGCGCTCTGGCTGAAGTTCCACACCCAGACGGCCGGGGTCTCGCTGACCGCGCAGCAGCCGGTCAACAACGTCGTGCGTACGGCGGTCGAGGCGCTCGCCGCCATCCTCGGCGGCACCAACTCACTGCACACCAACGCCCTCGACGAGACCCTCGCCCTCCCCACCGACGAGTCCGCCGAGATCGCCCTGCGCACCCAGCAGGTGCTGATGGAGGAGACCGGAGTGACCAACGTCGCCGACCCGCTCGGCGGCTCGTGGTACCTCGAGGCGCTCACCGACCGCATCGAGGCGGAGGCCGAGGAGATCTTCGCCCGCATCCGCGAGCTGGGCCACGACGGCAGCATGACGGCCGGCATCCTGCGCGGCATCGAGGACGGCTGGTTCACCTCGCACATCGCCGAGGCCGCATTCGTCTACCAGCAGGCCCTGGAGAAGGGCGAGAAGCGGATCGTCGGCGTCAACGTGCACACCGGCACGGTCGCCAAGGACCTGGAGATCCTCCGGGTCTCCCACGAGGTCGAGATCGAGCAGAAGCGCGCGCTCGCCGAGCGCAAGGCCGGCCGCGATCCGGTACGCACAGAGCAGGCGCTGGCCCGGCTTGTGGCGGTCGCGCGCACGACGGAGAACATGATCCCCGCCATGCTCGACGCGGCCCGGGCCGAGGCCACCCTGGGCGAGATCTGCGCGGCGCTGAAGGGGGAGTGGGGCATCTACCGCGAGCCCGCCCGCTTCTGACCGGCCGCACCCCCTGTGACGTCCGATATCACCAGCCCGGCGGCGCGGCGAACAGTCCGGCGCGCGTGCGAGACTAGATAACCATGAGCGACCCACGGACCACTCCGTCGATCTTCACCCGCGGCGCGGTCGATCTCGGTGCACTGCGCCCCGCGAACAAGCCCGCACCCGCGGGCCCCGCCGGCCCGGCCGCGAGCCCCGCGACCACCCCGCAGCCGGGTGGTGCGCCGCCCGCGGTCATCGACGTCACCGAAGCGAACTTCCAGACGACCGTCCTCGAACTGTCCATGACCACCCCGGTGATCCTGGACTTCTGGGCCGAGTGGTGCGAGCCGTGCAAGCAGCTCTCCCCGGTCCTGGAGAAGCTCGTGGCCGAGGGCGGCGGCAGCTGGGTGCTCGGCAAGGTCGACGTGGACGCCAACCCGCGGCTGGCCCAGGCGCTGCGGGTGCAGGGCATCCCGATGGTGATCGCGGTGGTCGGCGGCCAGCTCGTCGAGGGCTTCACCGGCGTGCTGCCCGAGGCGCAGATCCGGCAGTACATCGACGCGGTGCTCAAGGCCGGCGGCGTCGAGGTCGCCGCCCCCGAGGACCCGCGGCTCGACGCGGCCGACGACGCGCTGATGACCGGGGACCTGGACGCGGCCGAGGCGGCGTACCGCAAGATCCTGGCCGAGTCGCCGCAGGACCACGCGGCGGAGTCCGGCCTGGCGCAGGTCGAGCTCTACCGCCGGGTCACCGGCGTGGACGCGGAGAAGGCGCTGGCCAAGGCCGCGGCCGACCCCGACGACGCGGCCGCCCAGCAGCTCGCCGCCGACATCGAGGTCCTCAGCGGGCAGGCCCCGGAGGCCTATGAGCGGCTGGTCGCGGCGGTGCGGCGGTCCAGCGGCGAGGAGCGGGACAGCGTACGCAAGCATCTGCTGTCACTCTTCAACGTGGCCGGACCCGACGATCCGGCCGTGGCGAGCGCGCGGCGCGCGCTGGCCCGCGCGCTCTTCTAGGCAAAGGTACGGGGGCTCCATGCGCCGCATCGCCGTGCTCGACGCACCGTCCAACCTCGGCCTGCGCCCGCCGACGGCGACGGCGGTGCCGGGCTGCGCCAAGGCGCCCGGAGCCCTCCGTGACCACGGCCTGCTGCGCCGCCTCAACGCCCGCGACGCCGGCTGCCTGACCCCGCCCCGGTACGACCCGGGCGACTGGCGGCCGGGCGACGGGGTGTGCCACGCGCCGGAGATCTCGGCGTACTCGCGGAAGCTGGCCGACCGGATCGGCGCCATCCTCGACCAGGGCGAGTTCCCGGTGGTCCTGGGCGGCGACTGCTCGATCGTGCTCGGCTCGGCGCTGGCCATGCACCGCCTGGGCGAGGCGGTCGGCGGCCGGATCGGCCTGGTCTTCGTGGACGGCCACTCGGACTTCCGCCACCCCGGCAACGCGTCCTACGTGGGCGCGGCGGCCGGCGAGGACCTGGCACTGGTCACCGGCCGAGGCCAGACCGACCTGGCGGCGATGGAGGGCCGGCGGCCGTACTACCGCGACATCGACGTGGTGGTGATGGGCATCCGGGCCCAGGACGAATACCGCCTCGACCTGCAGGCGGCCGGTATCGTGACCCGCCCGGTGCCGACCCTGCGCGTGGAAGGCGCGGCCCGTAGCGCCCAGTGGGCGCGCGACCAGCTGGTCGACTGCGCGGGGTACTGGGTGCACATCGACGTGGACGTGCTGGACCCGGCGGTGATGCCGGCGGTGGACGCGCCGGAGCCGGGCGGCATCGCGTTCCCGGAGCTGGAGATCCTGCTGGCCGGGCTGGTGGAGTCGCCGCACTGCCTGGGCGTGGAGATCACGGTCTTCGACCCGGACTACGACCCGGACGGCAAGTACGCGGAGGAGATCACCTCGGCGATCGTGGCTGGGTTGAAGCCGGCTCAGCTGGTGGACGCCCGCCCGGACCTGGTGGCGGCCCGTCGCGACCTCGCGGGTCCCGGCCGTCTCGGTCCTGGCCGGCTCGGTCCGGGGCAGCGGGGGCCGGCCGATCGGGACCCTGTCGAGGCACGCCGGGCCGCGGCGGCCGGCGACGACGTGCGAGCGGCTGCGGCGGGGATATCGAACAGGGAGTCCCTGGCGACGACTCTGGCTGGTGTTTCGCAGGCCGGGGAGGTGCCGGCGTTCCCGGCTGCGGAGGGGGCTTCGGACCAGGCGGAGTTCGAGGCTTTCTCACGGCGGGCTGATCCGGACGGCGTCTCTTCCCAGGAGCCCGAGGATGTCGCCTCGGGCTCGGGCGTTGCGTCGCCCTTCTCGGAACCGAGCGATGACCGGGACGTTGTCTCGCCCTTCGCCGGGCCGGGTGACGAGGATGGCGTTGCCTCGCCCTTCTCCGAGCCGGACGACACTCCCGGCGCCGCCTCAGCGCCGGATGACGGCCACGGCGTTGCGTCGCTTCCCGCCGGCGCGGGTCGAGATGTTGCTTCGCCCTTCGCGGACGCCGATGACGGTCCCGACGTTGCCTCGCCGTTCTCGGGTCCGGGCGACGCTCACGACGTTGCCGTGGATGACGCCGAGCTGACCGACGGCCCCGATGCAGCCGGGGGAGACGCGGGGTCGGCTGATCTGGGCGTCGACAGCGGCGACAATCACCCGGCGGCGATCGTGGATGCCGAGGAGAGCGAGCCGCGCGAGGCGGTGGACCCGGACCGCACCGACCCCGACCCGGTCTCCGACCACGGCGATGGGGACTCCTTCGAGGAGCCGGACGACGTGTCCGCGCCGGATTCCGATCCCGAGCACGATGATCTCGACCGGCCGACCGCCGAGCGGGCCCACGAGGACGCCGAGGAAGCAGGCTTCGCCGAGGCCCCCGGGCCCGAGCCTGCTGAGCCCGAGGCCGATCAGCGGTCCGCCGAGCCCGAGCCCGAGGCCGACGAGCCGCCCACCGAGCCCGCGCCGATGCGGCCGCTCGGCTCCGCGCCGCTGCTGGACTCCAAGCCGCTACCCGCGACCATGCCCGGCATGCTCCGCCCGCGCCAGATCGAGGACTTCACCCTCCCGGCGCAGCGCCCGGCCTTCGAGGTCGGCCCCGAACAACCGGCCGACCGCGGCTGACCAAACCCCGGCCCCCGGCCCCGGGAAACGGCCCCCGGCCCCGGGAAACGGCCGGGCCACGAGAGCAGCGGCCCGCGGCCGCTACTTGTTGAGTGCGGTCAGGAACCGGGCCGCGATCGGCACCGCCGCCTCCGCCCCGGCCCCGCCCTTCTCCACCATCACCGCGAACGCGATGTCACCCTGCCAGCCCACGAACCAGGCGTGAGTTTCCTCTTCGCCGTCCTTGAACTCGGCCGTGCCCGTCTTGCCCAGCACCGGCTTGCCCGGCACGTCGGCCAGGTCCGTCGCTGTGCCCTTGGTCACGACCTCGCGCATCATCGTGTGCAGCGGCTGGATCGACGTCGCCGCCAGTTTCGGGCCGTCGGCGATCGGGGCGGCCGGGGCCGGCTCCGTCACGAGCTTCGGCTGGATGAACTGGCCGCGCGCCACCGCCGCGGTAGCGCCGGCCATCGCCAGTGGGCTGACCGCCGTCGCGCCCTGGCCGAAGGTTGCCGCGGCCAGCTCGGTGGGGCTGTTGGCCGGGGAGATCTTGCCGCTGAAGGAGTCCGCGCCGAGGTCCCACTTGGCGCCGAGGCCGAGCTTCGTCGCGGCGTCCTGCAGGCCGTCGGCGCCCAGCTTCGGGGCCAGGTTGACGAACGCGGTGTTGCACGACTTCGCGAAGTCCACCCGGAACGGGACCGAGCCGAGCTCCATGTCGTGCGAGTTCTTGAACGAGCGGCCGCTGACCTTCTTGGTCTTCGGGCAGTCCACCTCGCCGTCGAGGGTCACCGCCTTCTTGTCCAGCAGGCCCAGCGTCGACACCATCTTGAACGTGGAGCCGGGCGGGACCTGGCCGGTCATCGCGGTGTTGACGCCAGCGCCTTCCGGGCCGTTGGCGACCGCGACGATGCTGGAGTCGCTGATCCGGATCGCCACCAGGGCGCTGGGCTGCTTCTCCTTGGCCACCGCGGCGTCGGCCGCGTTCTGCGTTGCGACGTCGAGGGTCGTCTTGATCGGCTTGCCGGCGACCGGCTCGTTGCTGAACAGCTGCGAGTCCTCGACCTGGTCGTCGGGGGTGCGGCGGGCGATCACCACGGACTGGCCGGCGGTGCCGCGCAGCTGGGCGTCGTACCGCTGCTGCACGCCGCCGTGGCCGACCTGGTCGTTCTCGCGCAGCGCTTCCGGGTTGGCGTCCAGGTCGTCACGGGTCGCGGGGTCGACCGTGCCGAGCAGGGCGCGGGCGAACGGCCGGGTGGGGGCGAGCTCGCGCTGCCCCTCCTGGAAGACGGTGCCCTCGAGGGCGCGTACCCGATCTCGGATCTTGTCGTAGTCGGGGCGCCGCAGGGTGACGATGTCGATGAAGGCGCCGTCGTCGGTCGCGTCCTTGACGCGTTCCCCGATGAGTTTGAAGTCCACGTCCACGTCGATGGACTTGAAGAGCTTGCCGAGCTCGGTGAAGAGTTCGGCCTGGTCGGTGATCCGGTTGGGGGTCACCCCGACGGTGACGACCGGACGCTGCGTGACGATCGGCTTGCCGTCGGCGCCGAGCACGTCGGCCCGGTCGGCGGCCTTGCGGCGCAGCTCGAGCCGGTCACCGGCGGTCAGCTCGCTGTGCACGATGGCCGGCTCCCAGATCACTCGCCAGCCGTCGGCGTTGCGCTTGGTGAGCCGCACGGTGCTCTGGTACGACCAGGAGGTCCCGCCCGGCAGCGTCCAGTCGAGCTTCACCGGGCCCGAGGCGATCTCGCCGGTCTCCTTGGGCTTGCCCTCGGCCGAGAGCAGCAGCGACGACTTCTTCAGGTCGCCGGCGAGGCCCTGCAGCTGGGTGAAGACGTCGTTCGCCGAGATCTTGGCGCCGTCGGCGGTGACGAAGCCGGTCTTGCTGAGGTCGCCGTTGCGCCAGCCCTTGAGGAACGTGTCCAGGGTGTCGCCGGGGCCGTCCGAGCCGGAGCAGGCGGCCGCGCCGCCTGTGATCAACAGCAGGCCGGCCATGGCGGCCAGGACCCGGCCAGCACGTCCGTTGCCGCGCATGATGCCACCCTTCCCTCGGCTCGATTCGAGAAACCTACGGAACGGTAACCGGAGTCGGGCCGCCACGTTGACCCGTGGTGGGTGAGATGTATCAAATTCGGGTGTCGGATCTCTTCCGCGCACCCCGGGTGTGGCCCGGACTGTCGGGGGGACGTTCTAGGCTGATGCCCGAAACGTCGAACCCACAATGTCGTGGGTGAGGGGAGCCCTAGGTCATGGCCGTCGCCGATGAGGCAGCGATCGAATCCGATCCCGAG
Organism: Actinoplanes sp. CA-051413; assembly: GCF_050955795.1. Lineage (NCBI taxonomy): Bacteria > Bacillati > Actinomycetota > Actinomycetes > Micromonosporales > Micromonosporaceae > Actinoplanes > Actinoplanes sp. CA-051413. The sequence continues at coordinate 8,622,089 of NZ_CP192100.1, read as the reverse complement.
CTGGATTTCGGGCCCGGCCCCGGGCTGGCCCTGACGGGCCGGCTGGGGACGTCCGACGATGAGCTCGATGAGCCGCTGCCCAACGCCGAGCGCCTGGTGGCGCAGGCGGTGGAGCTCGCGGGGCAGGACCACACCACCGCGTCGCTGGTCGGCCGCTTCTGGCGGTTCGCACCCGACGAGGAACTGGTCGGTTACACGCCCGCCGAGATGCATGCGGCAGCGCTCGCGCACCGTGAGCTGGCCCACACCCGGCGCCCGGGTGAGCTGCGGCTGGACATCAGCGCCCCGACCGAGCGGCAGTCGCACACCGTGCTGTCGATCGTCACCGACGACATGCCGTTCCTGGTCGACTCGGTCACCGCCCTGCTCGTCGCCCACCAGCTCGACGTGCACCTGCTGGTGCACCCGCTGATCGTGGTCCGGCGCGGGCCCGACGGCGAGCTGACCCAGGTCGAGGCCGACGTGGAGCCCGACGACGCGATCGACGGCGACCTGGTGGAGAGCTGGATCCGGGTCGAGGTCGACCCGGTCCGCAACGCGGAGGCCCGCGCCCAGCTGCACCAGGAGCTGTGCCGGGTGCTGACCGACGTGCGCGACGCGGTCGACGACTGGCCCCGGATGCGCCAGCGCGCGGTGGTCATCGCCGACGAGCTGGCGGCGGCGCGCGGCTCCGAGCGCAAGCTGCCGGTGCCGGACAAGGACGTCACCGACACGATCGAGCTGCTCAAGTGGCTCGCCCACGACCACTTCACCTTCCTCGGCTACCGGGAGTATCAGCTCGAGGGCGACGTGCTGACCGCCGTGCCGGGCACCGGCCTGGGCATCCTGCGCGGCGACAACAGCACCCCCCGCAAGCTGTCCTCGATGGCTCCCGAGGCGCACCGCCGCGCCCTGGAGAAGCGGCTGCTGGTGATCACCAAGGCCAACTCCCGGGCCACCGTGCACCGCTCGGCCTACCTGGACTACATCGGCGTCAAGGTCTTCAACGAGTCCGGCGAGGTGGTCGGCGAGCGCCGTTTCCTGGGCCTGTTCTCCAGCTCGGCCTACCGCACCAGCGTCCGCGAGCTGCCGGTGGTCCGCCGCAAGGTGATGGAGGTGCTGGACCGCTCCGGGCTCTCGCCGCGCGGGCACTCCGGCAAGGACCTGCTGCAGATCCTCGAGACCTATCCCCGTGACGAGCTCTTCCAGATCAAGACCGATGACCTGTACGAGGCGGTCGTCGGCGTGCTGCGGATGGCCGGCCGCCGGCAGCTGCGGCTGTTCCTGCGCCGCGACGGGTACGGCCGCTTCATCTCCTGCCTGATCTACCTGCCCCGGGACCGGTTCACCACCAGCAACCGCCAGGCGATGCAGGAGATCCTGCTACGGGAGCTGAACGGCATCGGCGTCGACTACACGACCCGGGTGACCGAGCGGATGCTCGCCCGGGTGCACTTCATCGTGCGCACCGACCCGGCCGACCCGCCGGGCGCGGTGGACCCGAACGTGCTGGCCGAGCTGCTGGCCGACGCGACCCGGATGTGGGACGACGACTTCTCCCTGGTGCTCGAGCGCAAGCTGGGCGAGGAGCCGGCCAAGGACCTCTTCCACCGGTACGCGCCCGCGTTCCCGGACAGCTACAAGGACGGGCACACGCCGTACGAGGCGGTGCAGGACATCGCCAAGCTGGAGCTGCTGGAGGAGACCGGCCAGCTGGAGATGCACCTCTACCGCAAGCGGCACGTCAACCGCGACGGCAATGCCGAGCCCGACGACGCCGACGTGCGGTTCAAGGTCTTCCGGTACGGCGAGCCGATGATGCTCTCCGCCGTCCTGCCGGTGCTGCACTCGCTGGGCGCCCAGGTCGTCGACGAGCGGCCGTACGAGGTGCGCCGCCCGGACGGCACCGTCTACCTGTACGACTTCGGTCTGCTCCCGCCGGCCGCCCACCGGGAGCTCTCCGAGGTGCGCCCGCAGGTGGAGAACGCCTTCGCGGCGGCGTGGCGGGGTGAGGCCGAGGTGGACGGCTTCAACGAGCTGGTGCTGCGGGCCGGGCTGACCTGGCGGCAGGTCGTGGTGCTGCGGGCGTACGCGAAATATCAGCGGCAGACCGGCAACGTCTTCTCCCAGCGCTACGTGGAGTCGACCTTCATCGCCTACCCGGAGATCGCCCGCCTGCTGGTGCAGCTCTTCGAGGCGCGGTTCTCGCCGCGGCTGGAGCTGGGCGAGGAGGAGCGGGCGCGGCGCGGCGACGAGCTGGTCGAGCAGATCACCACGCTGCTGGACGGCGTCGACAGCCTGGACCAGGACCGCATCCTGCGTTCCTACCTGACGCTCATCCAGGCCACGCTGCGCACGAGCTTCTTCCAGCGCGGCGCCGACTCCCGCCCGAAGTCGTACGTGGCGTTCAAGCTCGACCCGCAGGCCATCCCGGACCTGCCGGCGCCGCGGCCGAAGTACGAGATCTTCGTCTATTCGCCCCGTTTCGAGGGTGTGCACCTGCGCTTCGGTGCGGTCGCACGCGGCGGCCTGCGCTGGTCGGACCGCCGGGAGGACTTCCGCACCGAGGTGCTGGGCCTGGTCAAGGCGCAGATGGTGAAGAACGCGGTGATCGTGCCGGTCGGCGCCAAGGGCGGCTTCGTGCTCAAGCAGAAGCCGGGCGACCGGGACGAGGCCGTCGCGTGCTACCGCCTGTTCATCGGCGCGCTGCTGGACGTCACGGACAACATCCACAGCGGCAAGATCGTGCCGCCGGTCGACGTGGTCCGCCACGACGGTGACGACCCGTACCTGGTGGTCGCGGCGGACAAGGGCACGGCCACGTTCTCCGACATCGCCAACGAGATCTCGGTGAGCAAGGACTTCTGGCTCGGTGACGCGTTCGCCTCGGGCGGCTCGGCCGGCTACGACCACAAGAAGATGGGCATCACCGCCCGCGGCGCGTGGGAGTCGGTCAAGAAACACTTCCGCGACCTGGGCGTCGACACCCAGTCGCAGGACTTCACGGTGGTCGGCGTCGGCGACATGTCCGGCGACGTCTTCGGCAACGGGATGCTGCTCAGCGAGCACATCCGGCTAATGGCCGCCTTCGACCACCGGCACATCTTCCTGGACCCGGACCCGGACGCCGCCACGTCGTACCGGGAGCGCCGCCGGCTGTTCGACCTGCCGCGTTCCTCGTGGGCCGACTACGACGCCTCACTGATCAGCGAGGGCGGCGGCGTCTATCCGCGGACGGCCAAGTCGATCCCGGTCACGCCGCAGGTCCGCGCGGTGCTGGGGCTGGGCGACGCGAAAGCCGTGAGCCCCACCGAGCTGATGCGGGCCATCCTGGCCGCACCCGTCGACCTGCTCTTCAACGGCGGCATCGGCACCTACGTGAAGGCGAGCACGGAGACCCACGCCGAGGTGGGGGACAAGGCCAACGACCCGATCCGGGTCAACGGCTACGAGGTGCGAGCCAGGGTCGTCGGCGAGGGCGGCAACCTGGGCCTGACCCAGCGCGGCCGGATCGAGTACGCCCGGGTCGGCGGGCCGCCGGACGACAGCGGCAGCGGCCACGGCGGCCGGATCTTCACCGACTTCATCGACAACACGGCCGGCGTGGACTGCTCCGACCACGAGGTCAACATCAAGATCCTGCTCGGCGGCGCGGTCACCGACGGCGAGCTGAGCCTGCCGGACCGCGACGAGCTGCTGGCCGCGATGACCGACGAGGTCGCCGCGCTGGTCCTGCGGGACAACTACGAGCAGGCCACCGCGCTCGGCAACGCCCGGTCGCAGGCCCACTCGCTGCTGCCCGTGCACCGCCGGATGCTCACCACCCTCGAGCAGTCGGGCCAGCTCAACCGCGAGCTGGAGGCGCTGCCGACCGACAAGGAGCTGGCCGCGCGCCACGAGGCCGGTGAGGGGCTGACCGCTCCGGAGTTCGCGGTGCTGCTCGCGTACGTGAAGATCTCGCTCGAACGCCAGGTCCTCGCCGACGTCCTGGTGGACGAGGCCTGGACCAACGACGTGCTGGCCCGGTATTTCCCCACCCCGCTGCGCGAGCGCTACGCGGCCCGGATGGCCGGCCACCGGCTGCGCCGCGAGATCATTTCCACGGCCCTGGTCAACGAGGTTGTCAACCGCGGCGGCACGTCGTTCGTCTTCCGCGCGATGGAGGAGAGCGGCGCCTCGGCGGCGGACGTGATCCGCGCGTACGTCGTGGTCCGCGACATCTACGGCCTGCCCGACCTGTGGGCGGCGGCGGAGCAGCTGGACAACGAGGTGCCGACGCCGGCGCAGACGTTGGTCTACCTGGAGACCCGGCGGCTGCTCGACCGGGCGGTCCGCTGGCTGGTCAGCAACCGCCGCTCGCCGATCGACGTGGCCGGCGAGATCGCCCGTCTCCGCCCCGGCGTCGAGGCACTGCTGGCCCAGCTGCCGACGGTGGTCATCGGCGTCGAACGCCGCTCCCTGGAGAGCCACGTGACCACGCTGGCGGAACGCGGCATCCCGGAGCAGCTGGCCGACGCGATCTCCCGGGTGGTCTACGGATTCGGCATGCTGGACATCCTGGAAACGGCCCGGGCAACCGGCCACGACGCGACCGAGGTGGCGAAGGTCTACTTCGTGATCTCGGAACGCTTCCAGATCGACGTGCTGCTGTCACACATCTCCCGCCTCCCGCGCGGCGACCGCTGGCAGACCCTGGCCCGGATGGCGTTGCGCTACGACCTGTACGCGGCCCTGGCCGGCCTGACGGCGGAGGTGCTGCAGTCGACTCCGGCATCGGCGGCGCCGGAGGACCGCCTGGCCGAATGGGAGCAGGTGAACGCGGCGTCGATGGCCCGTACGGGAAACGCGATGGGCAACGTGGAGGAGGCCCCGGCGGATCTGGCGGCGTTGTCGGTGCTGCTGCGGCAGATCCGTACGTTGGTGAAGACTTCGTCGGCTGTGTGAGGGCTGAGGCCGCGCCCGGCGCTGCCGGGCGCGGCCTTGCTTCCCGCTCGACCGCGGCGGTCAGTGAGGGGCGGCGTTTTCGTCGATGAACTTCGCGATGGCCTTCGCCACTCTCTGCGGGGCGCGGCGCTCGGCGTTGTGGCCCTGGCCGTGCAGCAGCAGCCGGCGGGTGTTGGGCAGCGTCTGCTCGAGCGCGTCCAGCCGTTCTGCCAGATGCCGCGGTGACTTGTCCCCGCCGAGCAACAGGATCGGCATCTTCAGCTCCGCGTACGCCGCCAGCCGCACCCCCAGCGCATCCAACGCGTCGTTGTCGTCCAGCTGCCGCACCACCCGCTGCCGGTACTCCGGGTGCCGCCCGACGATGAAGCCCGCCAGCCAGGCCAGCGGCGCCGGCATCCGAACCACGTCCCGCAGGAAGATGGACAGCGCCCTTCCCGGCTTGTCCTGGGCGATCGCCGCGCGGGCCCGTGCGAGCTTGTCGTCACTCAGCGGCGCGCCGATCACCACCGGCGGCTCGTAGAGCACCGCGCCCGCGTACGCCCCGGGGTTCGCGACCAGTGCCTCCAGTGCCACCACCGCTCCCGACGAATGCCCGACCAGCACTGGCTGGTCCAGCTGCGCCGCGATCGCCGCCACGTGGCCGACCTCCTGCGCCATCGTCGACGGTCCGGGCAGGTCCATGCGGTAGCGGCGGCGCTCCAGCCGTACCGTCCGGAAGCGGTCTCGCAGCAAGTCCGTGACCGGCTGCCAGACCGTGCGATCTCCCATGCCGCCGTGGATCACCAGGATCGGCGTGCCGATGCCCTCCTCCACTGCTTGTGCTTCCGTGCCGTCCTCCGCGAGTGCTCGCATGACTTCCTCCTTAGCGCCGCTAAGGGAAATTTAGCACTGCTAAGGTGACGTCGTGAAGGGCTTGACGCGCGAAGTGCTCATCGAGGCCGGGCTGAAGTTGCTCGACGAGGTGGGCCTGGAGGGACTGACCGTGCGCCGCCTCGCCGCCGAACTGGGCGTCCAGTCGCCGGCCCTCTACTGGCACATCCGCACCAAGCAGGAACTGCTCGACGGCATGGCGAACGCGATCATCGTGCGCGCCGGCATGGGACCACCCCGCCCCGGCGAGCCCTGGCAGGAGTGGCTCGCCCGGCGCGCGCGGTCCTACCGAGCGTCACTGCTCGCCAGTCGCGACGGTGCCCGCGTGGTCTCCGGAGCCGTGCGCGGCGGTGACTCGGTCCGCCACTTCGAGCAGGAACTCGCAGCGATGGTTGAGCGCGGCTTCACCCCCGTCCAGGCCCTGCGCACGATCACCGCGCTGAGCCACTACATCAACGGCCACGTCCTGCAGGAACAGGCAGTGGCCTCGACCATGGCCGAGCGCGGTGAGCACCCGGACCTGAGCGAACTGCCGACCCTGGCCGCGGCCCTCCGGTCCGGCAGCCCGATCGGCGACGAGGTCTTCGAGTACGGCCTCGCGACGCTCATCAAAGGTACGGAATCCGTCCTACGCCCATAGCCGGTTATCCACAGCCCCGCCGTTGTCCACAGGGGTCCCCGCGGGACCCGCGGATTGCGGCAAGCTCTTCGCATGACTTCCACGACGGCGACAAATGGCACGGGCAGCCGCGTCCTGCCTGTTCGCGGCGCCGGTCAGCCGGCGTCGCCGGGCAACGGGTGCGCCGGCACTCAAGGTTCGCGTCGACGGTGCGGACTGCGGGGTGCCTGGCCTTGACCGATGCGGTCCGGACGAGCAGTGCCGCCGTCTCGGCGGCTGCCCGGTTCGATGGCTGCCCGGTTCGATGGCTGCCTGGTTCGATGCGCGGTCCGATGGTCGCCGGCGCTTGTTCGGTGTCCGTGTCGACGGCTACCCGTTCGATGCGCGGTCCGATGGTCGCCGGCGCTCGTTCGGTGTCCGTGTCTACAGCTGATTCGCTGCGGCAGTGTGAGCCGGGCGCTTCACCCGATGATTGCTCCCGAAATCATCGGAGCGCCCGGCCCACCATCCGTGCCGCAGGGTGGTCTCGAACCGGTCCCGAGGTTCGAAGCCCTGCGACATCCCCAGATCCACCTGCGAAAGTGACGCTACGTGGTGATCGGTGCACGGGGGAAGCACTGGGTGTGCGATATGACCGTTCGGCTGGCCGATTCCAGGCGACAGATCCGGCTATAGCTGCCCGGCCGGTCGGAAACCACCACCCAGCAGCGCGCCCAGCTCACCCAGTGGTAACTCAGAGTAAAGGAGGCTCCCGGTGCGGAACGTGATCAGTCCTCGCGGCGGATGGTGTCGAGCAGGGCCAGGATCTGGCGGAGGGCGGGCCGCAGCACGCGCAGCCGCGACAGCCCCACCAAGCGGTCGACCAGCGGCACGACGCCGTCGATGAGGCGCCGGGTTCGGCGCTGATCGGGGGAGCGGTCGTAGACCCAGAAGAGAACTACGCCCATCCAGCCGAGCCACAGCAACTCGGGCAGTTCCTTGCGCAGCTCCGGATCGAGCTTCGCGGAGGAACCGTCGACCACATCCCGGAAGATCGCGATGGCGGCCTCCCGGGCCGGCGACGACTCCCGGGAGAAAGGGCTCAGCGGCGAAGACGGCTCAGCGGCGGTTTTGAAAAACGTGGCGGCGAACGAGTGGTAAGGCTGGTTGACGTCGATCCCGGCGTGCAGCGCACCCCGCAGCCGGGCAGCGAAGTCCTTCTCGTTGGCGAACACAACCTCGGCCGCGGCCCGGTGTGCGGCCTGGTTCCGGTCGTAGAACCCCTGGATGAGGTGTTCCTTGGAATCGAAGTAGTAGTAGGCGTTCCCGACCGCGACGCCGGCTTCCTTGGCGACGGCCCGCATGGTGGTCTCGGTGTAACCCCGCTCCCGGAACAGCCGCAGCGCGGTCTCCAGGATCAGCTGCCGGGTCTGCTCACCCCGCGGACGCCGCGGCTTCTCCTCGCCACCCTCCGACTTTCCGCCGGTGATGGCGCCGCCATCGTCCGTGCTGGAACCGGAGGCGGCTTCGAGCGGGTTCACGCTTTCAGCCTTCGGAGCAGCGCCGGACCCGCCCGTCGGAGCCGTTCCCGCGGCCGTCGCCGGCTCAGGGGACGGGCTGTGGGGGAGCGCCGGAGAGCCAACGCCGGGCTCATCGGCGGCGGGGTCAGCGGCACTGGTCGTCACACACGTCACCGTAGTCGTCCGCCCGCGTCGACTGGCGGACGGCAGCGGCCGCGGCGATGAAGCGCCGCGCCGTCGGCAGCAGCCGCGGGGAGCTGAGCCGCTCGGCCATCCCGCGGTAGTCCGCCAGCGCCCAGAGGCAGGCCAGCCAGGCGCCGTCCGAGACATAGACCAGGCCACCGTCGGTGATCACGGTCAGATCCCGCAGCGTGGCGGCATGGTCCAGCCCGGGAAAACGCTGCCGGGCCTCGGCCGACCCGGCTGGCACGAAGACCAGCGGTACGAGCTGAGCGCGGCCCGCAAGCCACCGGTGCGCAGCGCGGCAGATGGGGCAACCCTCGTCGTAGAGAACGGTGAAGTGCCCGACCCGGCCGGCCCCGTGACCGGCCGGATCAGTGGTCTCCGTCATGCCGGCGCGGGCGGCGGAACAGGCCCCGCCATCCCCTGCCTAGGCCACTCATTCGACCGGGTGCCGCCTTGGTCAGCCCCAGCGTGGCCCGCACCGGGATAGCCAGCCCCGCTTTGGCCGGCACTGGGATGCCCGGCAGCGCCCGGCCCGGCAGTGCCCGGCCCGGCAGTGCCCGGCCCGGCAGTGCCCGGCCCGGCAGTGCCCGGCCCGGCAGCGCCCGGCCCGGCAATGCCTCCGCCCGGACCTGCAGCGCCAGACCCAGCTACGCCGTGCCCAGCCGTGCCGTGCCCGGCCGCGCCAAGATGTGTCCCACCCGGTCCAGCCGTCCCACCCGGTCCAGCCGTCCCACCCGGTCCAGCCGTCCCGTCGGGGCCAGCCGCGCTCGGCCCCCCAACGCCCGGCCCGGCCCACCCACCTTGACCAGCCATTCCGCCGGGACCAGCCATTCCGCCGGAACCAGCCATTCCGCCGGGACCAGCCATTCCGCCGGAACCAGCCATTCCGCCGGAACCAGCCACTCCGCCGGGACCAGCCATGCCGCCAGGCCCACCCATACCGCCAGCCCTGCCGGGACGCCCGGCCCCACCAGGCCCGCCACCCGGCCCCCCAGGCTGCGGATACATCGGCAACCGCCCAGCCGGCGGCAACGGCGGCATCCCCTGCTGGTGCCGCAACCGCCCCCGCCGATACCGCCCCAAAAAGAACACATTGCATACATGCAGCACCCCGAGCACCAGCAACACAAACCCGATCTTGTAAGACAACGTCTCCAACGCCCGGGCCGCGTCCGGCACCCGGGCATCCGACCGCATAGCCACCGCAACAAACCCCAGATTCAGCAGGTAGAAGCCCATCACCAGCAACTGGTTCACCGCCCGGGCCAGACGGTTGTCGGCGAAGACGTCTTCCAGGAAGACCAATCCGTTGCGGGACAGCGTGGTCGCCACCCAGACGGTCAGCGCGATGCTGACGATCAGGTAGGCGAGGTACATCCAGACCTTGTGATCCACGACCTCCGCCTTTCTTGAACGCGTTCAACTGGTGTCGTGATCAGCGTAGAACGTTATTTGAACGCGTTCAAGGAGATCTAAGGCACAAAAAGAGGCAGCGGCGGGTGGCGGCCCGCCGCTGCCCCGGTCCCGGGTGTCTCAGCTGATTGCGGTCAGCCCGAGGGCTTCCGCCGCGGCGCGACCACTGGCATGGCTCGCGCCGTACGTGGTGACAAAAGCTCGCGCCCCGACCGGCCGCCAGCTTGCCGGCCAGCCCATCTCCACCACCGCCACATTATGCCGCGCAGCGAGGGTTTCGATGAGCGCTCGGCTCGCGAGTGCTCGATGGGTGTGTCGCCCGACGACCACGATCGGCCGGGACCCCGCCTGCTCGATCAGGGTCTCCGCGTTTGTTTCAGCGGCCCCTACCCACACTTGCTCGGTTCCGTTCAGATGCGGTCGCAGGCCCCACGGCACGCGGCCTTCCGCTATCGAGTGACCCGACTGGAGTTGCACCACCAGCGGGTCGGCGAAGTCCACGAGGGAGCCTTCGACCCGTACCGCCCGGCGGGCCGCCGTGTAGCCCAGCCCGGCGTCGTGCCGCAGCGGCGTCACCGGGCGTTGGGTCCACGCGGTCAGCGCTGCTGTTCGTGCCGCAGCGTCCTCCAGCCTGCTCAGCGTGAGCCTGCCGTCGCCGAGGCCGGCGACGATCTCCGCCGCCACCAGTTCGACCAGGTCCAGGCTCACCCGGGCGCCGATGCACAGCAGGTCCGCGCCTGCCGCGAGGGCCAGCACCGCGGCCTCGCCGATGCCGCCCGCGGCCTGGGCGGCTCCCTTCATCTCCAGCGCGTCCGTGATGACCGCCCCGCGGAAGCCGTACTCGCCGCGCAGCAGTTCGGTCAGGGCCGCGTGGCTGAAGGTGGCCGGGCCGGCGCCGGTCAGTGCGGGTACGCGGATGTGCGCCGTCATGATCGCCTGCGTGCCCGCCGCCACCGCTGCCGCGAACGGTGGCAGGTCGCGGTCGCGCAGCACCTCCAGCTCGGCGTCCACCGTGGGGAGTTCGAGGTGGGAGTCGGCCGTTGTCGCGCCGTGGCCCGGGAAGTGTTTGGCGCAGGCAGCGACGCCTGTTGACTGCAGGCCTTCGATCGCAGCGCTCGTGTGCCGGGCCACCAGCGACGGGTCCGCGCCGAACGAGCGGGTGCCGATGACCGGGTTGTCGTCGGCCGTGTTCACGTCGACCGTCGGGGCGAGGTCGAGGGTGATACCGGCATCGGCCAGGTCGGTGCCGATGGCCGCGTAGACCGAGTGGGTCAGCTGCGGGTCGTCGACCGTGCCGAGGGCGGCGTTGCCCGGGTACGGGCTCCCGACCCGGTGGGCCATCCGGGTGACGTCACCGCCTTCCTCGTCGATCGCGATCAGGGCGTCCCGCCGTACCGTGCGCAGCTCGGCCGTCAGCCGGCCCACCTGGGCCGGGTCCGCGATGTTGGTCCCGAACAGGGTGTGCCCGGCCAGGCCCTCGGCCAGCAGCGCGGCCGCCCACTCCGGGGCCTCGGTCCCCGGGAACGCCGCGAGCAACGTGCGCAGAGCCAAGCGGCGCAGTCCTGGGTCGGTCGCCATGGTGTCCTTCCTCGGGCCCGGCTCTGGTTTTCCGGCCGGCCGGCCTGCATGATCGTCAGATGTCTATCGGGTACGCGGCGCAACCAGTGTGCGCGCTGACCGTTACGCTGCGGCTACATGATCTGCGCCGGTCACCGCAATAGGAAGCACTCCTAAACACCAAGGGACGAGTTATGGCCGCCACCCGCCTACCGGGTACCCCGCGACTGCTGCGGGCGCTCAACGACCGCGCCGCGCTCGAGCTGCTGCTCGCCAAGGGTCCGCTGACCCGCGCGCAGCTCGGCGAGATGACCGGGTTGAGCAAGGTGACCGCCTCCCAGCTGGTCGAGCGGCTCGAGGAGCGGGGCCTGGTGCGCCGGGTGGGTGAGCAGGCCGGCGGCCGCGGCCCCAACGCCCAGCTGTACGCGGTCACGCCCGGTAGTGCGCACGTCATCGGCGTCGAGGTCCTGCCCGACCGGGTCATCGCGGCCTGCGCGGACATCACCGGCGAGGTGGTCGGCCGCAGCGAGCAGTCGACCCAGGACAGCGACGATCCGGTACGCGCAGTGCACAGCGCCGTGGTCCAGGCGGCCGGCCGGGGTGGCACCGACATGGCCTCCGTACGCCGGGTGGTCCTCGGCACCCCCGGTCTCGTCGACCCGAAGACCAGTGAGGTCTCCTTCGCCTTCGACCTGCCGCGCTGGCACCGCGGCCTGCTCGCCGAGCTGCGCAAGGACCTGAGCACGCCAGTGGTCTTCGGCAACGACGTCAACCTGGTCGCCATCGCCGAGCAGCACGTCGGCGCGGCCAAGGGCGTCGACGACTTCGTGCTGATCTGGGTCGGCCGGGGCGTCGGCCTCGCCACGGTGATCGGTGGCCGCCTGCACCACGGCAGCACCGGTGCCGCCGGCGAGATCGGCTACCTGCCGGTGGCCGGCGCCGAGATCCCCCGCGACGTGACCAAGCGCGGCGCCAAGGGCGCCTTCCAGACCCTCGTGGCCTCGGACGCGGCCAAGGCGATCGGCAAGAAGTACGGCTTCCGCGGCGCCGAGTCCGCCGACGTGGTGCGCGCCGCGGTCGCGGCCGGCGCGGCGGGTGAGCCCCTGCTCGACGAGCTGGCCGCCCGGCTGGCCCTCGGCGTGGCGGCCACCTGCGTGGTGCTGGACCCGCCGCTGGTGGTCCTGGCCGGCGAGGTCAGCCAGGCCGGTGGCACCGCGCTGGCCGAACGGGTCGAGAGGGAGGTCGCGGCGATCACCCTCGTCGCGCCCAAGGTCGTGATCAGCGAGGTCGCCGTCGAGCCGATCCTCAACGGCGCGCTGCTGACGGCGCTGGAGTCGGTCCGCGACGAGGTCTTCGGATCCACCACCGGTTGACCGGGCACGGCTTGACCGGGCACGGCGTCCGGGGCCCCGGGCCCTGCATGGTTGGATGGATGCGTGCTCGAGGCAGCGACTGCGACCCCCACCCCACCTGACGAAGACACCGTCATCTCCTTCGACCGGGTGAGCGTCATCCGCGGCGGCAGCCATCTGCTGCGCGGGCTCTCCTGGCAGGTCGAGCTGGACGAGAGATGGGTCGTGCTGGGCCCCAACGGTGCCGGCAAGACCACGCTGCTCAACCTGGCGTCCGGCCGGCTGCACCCGTCCCGCGGCACCGCCTGGATCCTCGGCGAGCGGCTGGGCCGCACCGACGTCACCGAGCTGCGCACCCGGATCGGCATCACCACCGGTCAGCTCGCCGACCAGGTGCCGCCGTCGGAACGCGTGCTCGACGTCGTGGTCACCGCGGCCTGGTCGGTCGTCGGCCGCTGGCGGGAGAGCTACGACCCGCAGGACGAGGCGCGGGCCCGAGGGCTGCTGGAGCAGCTCGGCATGGGCGCGCTGGTCGAGCGGGAGTTCGGCACCCTGTCCGAGGGCGAGCGCAAGCGCACCCAGATCGCCCGCGCGCTGATGACCGACCCCGAGCTCATGCTGCTCGACGAGCCCACCGCGGGCCTGGACCTGGGCGGCCGCGAGGACCTGGTCGGCCGGCTGACCGAGCTGGCCGAGGACCCGGACGCCCCGGCGATGGTGCTGGTCACCCATCACGTCGAGGAGATCCCGCCGGGTTTCACCCACGCGATGCTGCTGCGCGAGGGCACGGTCGTGGCGGCGGGCCTGCTCGGGGAGACGCTGACGGCGGCCAACCTGTCCAAGACGTTCGGGCTGCCGCTGCAGGTGCAGCGCTCCGGTGACCGGTACATGGCCCGGGCGGCCTGAGGCAGACGATGGCCGAGACCTCCCCGCGCATCGTCGTCGCCGGCAGCGCCAACATGGACCTCGTCGGGCTCGCGCCGCGGCTGCCGCTGCCGGGCGAGACCGTGCTCGGCGACGACTTCGTCATGACACCGGGTGGCAAGGGCGCCAACCAGGCCATCGCCGCCGCCCGCGCCGGCGGCCGGTGTGCGCTGCTCGGGGCGATCGGCTCGGACGCGTTCGGCGTGACCATCAAAGCCCGGCTCAACGCGTCCGGGGTGGACACCGAGAACGTGCGGACCAGCTACGGCGCGTCCGGTGTGGCCGTCATCATGGTCGACCGCGCGGGCGAGAATTCCATCATCGTGAGTCCCGGCGCGAACAACTCGTTCGCCGGGCTGAGCGCGGCCGAGACAGCGGTGATCGCCGACAGCGACGTGCTGCTGTGCCAGCAGGAGATCCCGGCGGACACGGTGGTCGCGGCCGCGCAGGCGGCCCGGGCCGGCCAGACCCGGATGATCCTGAACGCGGCCCCGGCCCGCGAGCTGCCGCAGGAGCTGCTGGACGCGGTGGACCTGCTGGTCGTCAACGAGGGCGAGGCGAACGCGATCACCGGGTCGGCCGAGCCGGACATGCCCGGCCTGCTGGCGCTGGTGCCGCGGGTCGTGCTGACGCTGGGCGGTGCCGGCTCCTGGTACGCCGACCGCGACGGCCATGACGAGCGCATCCCGGCCTGCCGGGTCGACGTGGCCGACACCACTGCGGCCGGTGACGCCTTCACCGGGGCGCTGGCGGTCGCCTGGGGCGAGGGCCGGGACCTGGTGCAGGCGGTGCGCTGGGCGAACGCGGCCGGCGCGGCGTGCGTGCGCAAGGTCGGTGCCAGCAACGCCCTGCCCAGCCGCGCGGAGATCGACGCGATCTACGCCCAGAACTACTAGGACTGGCGGGCCATCGTCACGAAGCGGTGCACCTCGCTGCGCAGCACCTCGGCCAGCTGGCTCAGTCCCGCCGTACCGGAGTCGTGACCGCCGTCGACGGCGGCCGCGATGCCGTTCACCAGGCCGCTCATCTCCCGGATGCTGCCGGTCACGACCTCGAGCACGCCGACCGCGTCCGCGGCCGCCTGCTGCACCGTGTTGACCTGGCCCAGGATCTCCGAGCTGGACTCGCTGGTCTCGTTGGCGAGGTTCTTGACCTCGCCGGCCACGACGGCGAAGCCGCGGCCGGCGTCGCCGGCCCGGGCCGCCTCGATGGTGGCGTTGAGGGCCAGCAGGCGGGTCTGCGAGGCCACCGAATTGATCAGATCGACGGCGGTACGGATCTGCTCCGACGCGGTACGCAGGGATCCCACCGTCTCGACCCCACGCTCGGCCCCGGTGACCGCCTCGCGCGCGAAGTCCGCGAGCCCGTTCGCCGAGGCCCCCATCTCGGTCGCCGCCGTCGCCACCTGCTCGGAGACGGTGAGCACCGCGTTCTCCAGCTCGTCGGCGAGGGCGGATCTCGACCGGGCCGCCTCGGCGAGCTGAGTCGTGGACCGGCTCATCTCGTCGGTCGACTGGGCGATCCGGGCGGCCGCGTCGCGGAATGCGCCCTGCATGCCGCGTGGCAGGAAGCGCCGGTGATAGCGGCCCTCGGCGGCCGCGCCGAGCGCCGCGCCGGCTTCCCGGACGAACGAGTCGGTCTTGTCGAGCAGCCCGTTGAGCGCGTGCCGGGCCGCCTGCGCCTCCGGTGAGTCGCCGATGGACGGCAGCCGGGCCTCGAAGTCACCGGCGGCGGCGCGGGCGCAGACATCGGTGATGAGCCGCAGGGCATCGGTCTGCACTAGTACGCACCGTTCGTGAGGGACCACACGAATTCGTCATATGTCTGGTTGCGCTCGGTCAGGATGCCCTGGAGCTTGGCCCAGGACGCGTCCAGCCCGGCGGCGGAGTTCTCGTGCCGGCGTTCCTCGGCGCGCAGCTCGGCATAGATCTTGCTGATCGCCGCCACCGGGCCGGGCTCCGGGCGCCGCCGGCTGGAGTGGTAGCCGACCAGCCGGCCCTGCGCGTCCGACGACGGCGTGACGTGCGCCAGCACCCAGTAGTGCGCGCCGTCGGTGGCCAGGTTGACCACGTAGGCGAAGACCTCCTGGCGCTCGCCGATGGCGTCCCAGAGCAGCTTGAAGATCGCCCGGGGCATGTCGGGGTGCCGGATGATGTTGTGCGGCTTGCCGATCGTCTCGTCCTCGTGCAGCGCGGACAGGCGCAGGAAGACGTCGTTGGCGTAGGTCAGCACGCCGCGGGGATCGGTCTTCGTGACGATCAGTTCGTCTTCGCCGAGCGTGCGCTCCACGCCGGTCGGTCGTACCTGGGTGGCCCTCATGATGCTCGTATCGTCGCTGCCCGGCGGCCCGTCGCGCGGCGATTTCCGGGAAATCAGCGCCGGGCCACGCGCAGCCCCCAGAGCACCAGCGGAATCTGCAGCGGCAGCCGTCCATAGGCGATCGCGCGGCGCGCCGGCGGGGCGTCCCGCCAGTCCATCGCCATCTTGACGTTCGCGGGGAAAACGGCCGCGAACAGGCCGGCGGCGGCCAGCCCGCCGAGCCGGCGAGTGCCGGGATTCGCGACCGCGGCGGCGACAGCCAGCTCGGCCGCGCCGCTGAGCAGGGTCCACGTGCGCGGACTGCCCGGCAGCGAGCGCGGCACGATGGAGTCGAACGGCTTCGGGGTGAGGAAGTGCAGCACCCCGGAGGTCGCGAGCAGGCCGGCGAGCGGCAGCGCGCCCCGGGCGTTCGTCATGGCACTCCTTGCCCGCGGCACCTCAGTGGGCGACGGTGTCGTGGTCCAAGGCGCGTTGCAAGGCCCGGTAGATCTGGCCGAAGCGCTGCGCGTTGTCCGTGTCCAGCAGCAGGACCTCGGAACCGCGGATGCGGGCCCAGATCTCGCGGCGGCGGCTGCCCTTGTCGTACGAGCGGTCGACGAACTCCAGCAGGACGTCGGACAGCGGCGCGGCGGCCAGGCCGATCAGAATGCCGCCGCCGATCAGAGCGACGGTGGTGGCCGTCGAGGCGTTGATGACCAGGGCCACCAGCACGCCGACCGCGCCGATCACGAGCGGGACGATCATCGCGATGCCGAGGACGCCGCGCCCGGCGACCGCGCTCCACGAACGGCGGCCCTGCCGGTGCCACACCTGGGCGAAATCGCCGAGGCGGTACTCCCGGCCGCTCATGCGGACCCCGGCCGACGTGACCAGCACGTCCGGATCGCGGTAGTAGGTGATCATCGCCCCTCCTCGGTGTCCCATGCTACTTACCCTGGCGAGCCGGGCCTTACGCTGTCGGTGACTGAACGATCGCTAGGGAGGCATGCGCGTGGGTGAGTTCGTACGACTCGAGACGAGCGACGGCATCGGCACGATCCGGCTCGACCGTCCCCCGATGAACCCGCTGAACACCCAGGTGCAGGAGGAGCTGCGCGAGGCGGCCCGGGCGGCGGCCGAGGAGCCGCAGATCCGGGCGGTGATCGTGTACGGCGGGGAGAAGGTGTTCGCCGCCGGCGCCGACATCACCGAGTTCACCACCACGACGTACCAGGAGATGACCGTCCGGGCGGCCGCCCTGTCCAGTGCGTTCGACGCGATCGCCCGGATCCCGAAACCGGTCGTCGCCGCGGTCACCGGTTACGCCCTCGGCGGCGGTTGTGAGCTGGCGCTGGCCTGCGACTGGCGGGTCGTCGCGCAGGACGCCAAGCTCGGTCAGCCGGAGATCAAACTGGGCCTGATCCCGGGCGCCGGTGGCACCCAGCGGCTGGCCCGGCTCATCGGCCCGGCCAAGGCTAAGGACCTGGTGTTCTCCGGCCGGATGGTGGACGCCGAGGAGGCCCTGCGGATCGGGCTGGCCGACCGGGTGGTGCCCGCCGCCGACGTGTACGCGAGCGCGGTCGAGCTGCTCAAGCCGTACCTGAACGGCCCGGCCCTGGCCCTGCGGGCCGCGAAGCTGGCCATCGACGGCGGCCTGAGCACCGACCTGGCCTCGGGTCTGGCCTGGGAGAGCCAGCTGTTCGCCGGGCTGTTCGCCACCGAAGACCGGATCGAGGGCACCACGGCGTTCGTCGAGAAGCGCAAGCCGAAGTTCACCGGCCGCTGAGCCGGCCTGCTGGGCACGCCGGACTCAACCGAGAAACGCTGCGGTAGATCTCGCGTATATCGATCTGTTGCCATAAAGTTCCCCTCTGTGACGATGCCCGGTGTGCGCGTGACCTCGGTCCGCCGCACCGTGCGCGTGGCCGTGGCCCTGGTCGCCGGCCAGGCCCTGCTCTGCGGGGTCATCGGATTTGTCACATTCGGCGGTGACGACGCGAAGTCCGGCGGGCGGGCCGCGGAGCCGCAGCTCGCCGGGCCGCCGATCGTCGTGCCGAGCACGAACTCGCCACCGCCCAGCGAGCAGGCCGAGCGGCCGGTGTCCGCCAGCACGAAGCAGACCCGCACGGAACGGCCGACCTCTCCGGCCCCGGCCGCCGTGCGGAGCTCCACCACCCGGTCGATCAGCCCGTCCCGGACCGCCACGGCGCCGGTGGCGCCCGTCCCACCGCCGACGCCGACCACGTCACCGACGGATCGCGCGCTGCTGCCGCCGTCGGCCCCGGCGCCCGCGGACGACGCGCCCATCCCCGTTGCCGACGAGCCCTGCGACGACGCCGGCGCGACCGGCCGGACCGCCGAGGACAAGGCCGTGCGCTGTGAGCGCGATCGCAACGGCGACCTGCGCTGGCGCCTCGTCTAGCGAGATCATCAACTTCCCGGCTGCGCCTACACTGGCGCGCATGTCCATCGACCAGGGTCGGCACTCGCTCGGCGTCGACTTCGGCACCTCGAACACCGTCGCGGTGGCCCGCTGGCCCGACGGGCGGGCCCGGCCGATCCTCGTCGACGGTTCCCCGCTGCTGCCCTCGGCCGTCTATGCCGAGGCCGGCGGGCACCTGGTGGTGGGCCGCGACGCGGTGCACAGCGCCCGGCGCGACCCGGGCCGCTTCGAACCCAACCCGAAACGCCGCATCGACGACGGGCTGGTGCTGCTCGGCGACGAGGAGTTCGAAGTCGTCGACATGATCGCCGCGGTGCTGGTCCGGGTGGCCGACGAGTGGCACCGCGCGGTCGGCCCGGTCCGCCCCGAACTCACCCTCACCTGCCCGGCGACCTGGGGCGCCACCCGCCGGGGTCTGCTGGCCGAGGCCGCCGCCCGGGCCGGGCTGACCCGGGCCCGGCTGGTGGCCGAGCCGGTCGCCGCGGCCACCTACTTCGCCCAGGTGCTGGGCCGGGAGGTGCCGATCGGCTCGGTCGTGGTGGTGCACGACTTCGGCGCCGGCACCTTCGACGTCAGCGTCGTCGCCCGCACCGCCGAGGGTTTCGAGGTGCTGGCCGTGGACGGCCGGGACGACCTCGGCGGGCTGGACATCGACGCCGCCCTGGTCGAGCACATCGGCAAGCTCTGCGCCGAGCGCGACCCAGCGATCTGGCAGCGGCTGACCGAGCCGGCGACCCTGGAGGACCGGCGCGCCCAGCGGCAGCTCTGGGACGACGTCCGGATCGCCAAGGAACGCCTGTCCCGGCTCCAGTCGGCCGACGTGGTGGTGCCGCTGCTGGACCTGGAGCTGCACATCACCCGCGAGGAGCTGGAGGAGCTGGCCCGGCCGGTGCTGGACCAGACCGTGCAGGTGACCCGGGACCTGCTGCGCTGGGCCGACCTGGCCGAGGGGCGGCTGGCCGGGGTGTTCCTGGTCGGCGGAGCGAGCCGGATCCCGCTGGTGGCGACGCTGCTGCACCGGGCGCTGGGCGAGGCGCCGGTGGCGATCGAGCAGCCCGAGCTGGTGGTTGCTGAGGGCAGCATCCTCGCGGACGCGGCGCTGCTGGCTGAGGAGCCGGCCGCGCCCGGACCCACCGCTGAGATGCGGCTGCTTTCACGGCAGCAGCAGGGTTCTTTCCCCGCGCCGCCCGCTTTCCCGGCACCGCCCACGGTGCCGCATGCCGCCGCCGGGATGCCGCACGCGGCGGCGTCCGCGCCGCATTCGGGCGCTCCGGCAGGTTCCGAACCGCATTCCGGCGCTCCGGCGGGTTCCGCGCCGCATTCGGGATCCCCAGCTTCTTCCGCGGCGCACTCGGGCGATCCGGCGTCTTCCGCGCCGCAGTCGGGCGCTCCGGCGGCATCGGCGTCGCGCTCGGGGCCTCCCGCCACCTCTTCGTCGCGTTCGCGGTTGGACGACGCGGAGACCGTGCCGTCAGCGCGGGATCAGCTGCTGCCGCCGCCTGCCGTCGACCCGTGGCCCGACGCCCAGCAGCACTGGGTGCCGGACCCGGACCAGACCGTCGCGTCCGAACCCTCCTGGGACGTGCACGCCCTGCCGCGGACCCCGCCGCCGACCAACAACGCGGCCTCGGCCGGGGCAGCCGACAAAACGGCGCGGCGACCCACGGCCGTGACGCGCCCGATCTCACCCTCCGGCGCCCGGTTCGCGACCGGTTCCGTGGCCGGCCGGCCCGTGTCCCCGCCCGGCGCGCGCTCCGCCTCGGGCACGGTGTCCTCCCGGCCGGTGCCGCCGCAGGCGCGTCCCGCGGCGGTCAAGCGGCCCGCGCGCACGACCAAACGGGACGCACCGTCGCGACCCGCGCCGCGTCAGCGCAAGCGCACCGGCGGCCCGCTGCGCTTCCTTCAGGTGCTGCTCAGCATGCTGGTACTGGTCACCGTGCCGGTGGTGGCAATGGTCGCGGCGTACAGCGTGATCGCGAGCGTTTCGATGGAGGACGCCGTCCGCTTCATCGCGGAGGACCTGCGGCGGCTGCTGGAGCGAGTCTGATTCATCTTTTCCCGATCGCCCGGTAGCGTGCTGGCGAGGACCGAGCGGCGGGAGCTGGCATGGCGGAGATGATCGAGGGCCACGGCGGGGACCTGGCGCTGGCGGCGCTGCGGGCGTACGGCGTGACGGAGATGTTCACCCTCTCCGGCGGGCACGTCTTCCCGCTGTACGACGCCGCGCACAAGGCCGGTTTCCCGATCTACGACGTACGGCACGAGCAGTCAGCCGTCTTCGCCGCCGAGGCCGTCGCCAAGCTGCAGCGCCGTCCCGGCTTTGCCGTGCTGACCGCCGGGCCCGGTGTCACCAACGGCATCTCCGGCCTGACCAGCGCCTTCTTCAACGCCTCGCCGGTGCTGGTGCTCGGGGGCCGGGCGCCTGCCTTCCGCTGGGGCTCCGGCAGCCTCCAGGAGATCGACCACGTCCCATTGGTCACCCCGGTCACCAAGTACGCCGCCACCGTCACCGGCACCGAGGAGATCCCGGGCGAGGTGGCGAAGGCGCTGACCGCCGCGCTGACCGCCCACCGCGGCCCGGCGTTCCTCGACCTGCCGCTGGAGGTGCTCTTCTCCAGCGAGGCCGTCGCCGCGCCGGGCGCACCGGAGATCCCAGTCGTGCAGCCCGACCCGGAGCAGGTCGCCCAGGCCGCGACCCTGCTGGCCGGCGCCGAGCGCCCGGTGATCATCGCCGGCTCCGACGTGTGGGGCGGTGACGCGATCGCCGAGCTGCGGGCGGCCGCCGAGGCGCTGCAGATCCCGGTCTTCACCAACGGCATGGGCCGCGGCGCGCTGCCGCCCGGCCATCCGCTCGCCTTCGCCAAGGCCCGCCGCCCGGCTCTGAACGAGGCCGACGTGGTGGCCGTCATCGGCACTCCGCTCGACTTCCGGCTCGGCTTCGGCGAGTTCGGCGCCGCTCAGGTCGTGCACATCGTCGACGCGCCGAGCCAGCGCGCCGGGCACGTGGAGACGGCCGTCTCACCCGCCGGTGACCTGCGGCTCATCCTCACCGCGCTGGCCGAGCACAGCGGCAAGCGGGCGGATCACAGTGAGTGGATCGAGGGCCTGCGCGCCGCCGAGGACGCCGGCAAGGCCCGCGACGCCGAGGCGATGGTCGCGGAGAGCGACCCGATCAAGCCCGCCCGGATCTACGGCGAGCTGCGCAAGGTGCTGGCCCCGGACGCGGTCACCATCGGCGACGGCGGGGACTTCGTCTCGTACGCGGGCCGCTTCCTCGAGCCCGCCCAGCCCGGCACCTGGCTCGACCCGGGCCCGTACGGCTGCCTCGGCACCGGCATGGGTTACGCGATGGGGGCCAGGGTCACCTACCCCGACCGGCAGATCTGTGTGCTGATGGGCGACGGCGCGGCCGGCTTCTCGCTGATGGACGCGGAGTCGCTGGCCCGGCAGGGGCTGCCCGTGGTGATCGTGGTCGGCAACAACGGCATCTGGGGCCTGGAGAAGCACCCCATGCAGGCCATGTACGGCTACGACGTGGCCGCGGACCTGCAGCCCGGCCTGCACTACGACCGGGTGGTCCAGGCGCTGGGCGGGGCCGGCGAGACCGTGGAGAAGTCGTCGGAGCTGAACCCGGCCCTGGAGCGCGCGTTCGAGGCGGGCGTGCCGTACCTGGTCAACGTGCTGACCGACCCGGCCGACGCCTACCCGCGGTCGTCGAACCTGGCCTGACCGGCCCGGTTCACTCGTCCTTCTCCAGGTCACGCTCCCACTGGGCGAGCAGCTCCCGGTCGCGCTTGGACTGCTCGGTGTCCACCGAGCGCAGGAAGTCGGGATCGTCGTCCGGCGCGGCCGGACGCGGCTTGCTGCGCAGCACGGGGCCGTGCTCACGCGGTGGCGCCTTGGGGCGTCCCGAGAGGAAGTAGGCGAGCGGACCGAGCAGGGGGATCAGCAGGATGACGAGCACCCAGAGCGCTCGGGGCATGTTGCGGACCCGGGGGACCGACAACGCGCTGATGAGCGCGAGCACCAGAAGGACGAGCTGCACCGCAGCCAGGAAGACGAACAACCGGACCATGAGGCAATGATGACGCGCCGGAGGAGTATCGGCGACGATCAGAGCGTGACAAGCACCGTTGCGAGGATCGCCAAGACCACCGTGATCCCCGCATAGGCGGTGATAGCGCGCTGGCCGGGGCGCGGCGGCTGCAACCCGAGACCTCGGGCGCGACGGTACGCGAGAGCGACCAGTGCAGCCCAGCCGGCCAGGGCACCCGCCGCCACCAGATACGTGCCGGGCCCCGCCGCGGGGCTGAACGCAGGCCGCGCCGCCAGCAGAGCGACCGCGGCCGCCGACAGTCCGGTACGCCGCCAGGCCAGCCGCGTGCGCTCCGCCGATGCGCCGGGATCGGCGGTCACCCGACTGCCTTGATCACCACGGCGGCGACCAGCAGCAGCGCGCCGAACGCGACCACCAGCGCCAGGATCGCCGGGAAGCGGGACTTGGGCAGATCGGCGCCGAGCCGCATGGCCCGTTCCGTACGCGCCCAGTGGTCCACCGCCCGCAGCGCGACCACCCCGCCGAGCACCAGCAGCGCGATGGCGATGCCCTCGCGCAGGTGGGCGATCGGCAACGGCGGCAGGAACTGGGCGCAGGCGAGTCCGCCGGCCAGCAGCGCCAGCGCGGTCCGGATCCAGGCCAGGAAGGTGCGCTCGTTGGCCAGCGAGAACCGGTAGTCCGGCTTCTCGCCGACCATCGGGGTCTTCTGCGGGTTGAACCACTGGTCGAGCACCGGGTGATTATCGACCAGTCAAGTGAACATTCGCACCCGGCTCCTGCGGCCCCTCCGTCGCTGCCGTGGGAGAAGATGGATCAGATCCATCGGTGAGGTGAGTCACTCTCGGTGGTGGAGACCCCTATGCTACCGACGGGTAACATCGGCCGGGGGGACAGCAGCCACGGCTGCAGGCGTGCGTCCACAAACAGGAGGGTCGTCGAAGCGCGATGAACATCGTCGTACTGGTCAAGCAGGTACCCGACTCCGGTGCTGAGCGCACCCTGAGCCCGGGCGACAACACCGTCGAGCGGTCCTCGGCGAGCAACGTCATCAACGAGATGGACGAGTACGCCATCGAGGAGGCGCTGAAGATCAAGGAGGCGCACGGTGGCGAGGTGACCGTGCTGACGATGGGACCCGAGCGCGCCACCGAGTCCATCCGCAAGGCGCTCTCCATGGGCCCCGACAAGGCCGTACACATCACCGACGACGCCCTGCACGGCTCGTGCGCCGTCGCGACCTCCAAGGTCCTGGCCGCCGCCCTGGGCACCCTCAACGCCGACCTCGTGCTCTGCGGCGCCGAGTCGACCGACGGCCGGGTCCAGGTCATGCCGCACATGCTGGCCGAGCGGCTGGGCGTCGCGGCGCTCACCGGCGCCCGCAAGCTCACCGTCGACGGCAGCCAGCTGACCGCCGAGCGGCAGACCGACGAGGGCTACGAGGTCGTCACCGCGGCCACGCCCGCCGTGGTCAGCGTCTGGGACACCATCAACGAGCCGCGCTACCCCTCCTTCAAGGGCATCATGGCCGCGAAGAAGAAGCCGGTGCAGACCCTGTCGCTGGCCGACCTGGGCGTCTCCGCCGACGAGGTCGGCACCGCCGGCGCGACCTCCGCGGTGGTCGAGTTCGCGAAGCGCCCGCCGCGTTCGGCCGGCACCAAGATCACTGACGAGGGTACGGGTGGCGAGCAGCTCGTCGCGTACCTGGCCGCCGAGAAGTTCGTCTGAGAAGGGCTCCCACCATGGCTGAAGTACTGGTCGTCGTCGAGGCCTCGCAGGCTTCCGGCGTCAAGAAGGTCACCCTCGAAATGCTGACCGTCGCCCGTACGCTGGGCTCGGTCTCGGCCGTCGTGCTCGGCGGCCCCGGCGCCGCGGCCGAGCTCGCCGGCAAGCTCGGCGAGTACGGCGCCGAGAAGATCTACGCCGCGGAGAGCGACGAGATCGACGGCTACCTGGTGGCTCCCAAGGCCACCGTCGTCGCCGAGCTGGTCAAGCGGGTCCAGCCCGCCGCGGTGCTGCTGGGCTCCACCCAGGAGGGCAAGGAGATCGCCGGGCGGCTCGCCGTCAAGCTGGAGAACGGCCTGCTCGTCGACGCGGTCGAGGTGGCCGAGGACGGCACCGCCACCCAGGTGGTCTTCGCCGGCTCCACCATCGTCAAGTCCCGGGTCACCAAGGGCGTGCCGATCATCACGATCCGCCCGAACTCGGTCACCCCGGCCCCGCAGCCGGCCACCCCGGCCGTCGAGCAGCTCACCGTGGTCGCGTCCGACACCGACAAGCTGACCAAGGTCGTCGAGCGGGTCGCCGAGCAGAAGGGCTCGCGCCCCGAGCTCAGCGAGGCCTCGATCGTCGTGTCCGGCGGCCGCGGCGTCGGCAACGCCGACAACTTCAAGCTGGTCGAGGAGACGGCCGACCTGCTCGGCGCGGCCGTGGGCGCCTCCCGCGCGGCGGTCGACTCCGGCTACTACCCGCACCAGTTCCAGGTGGGCCAGACCGGCAAGACGGTCTCCCCGCAGCTGTACGTGGCCCTGGGCATCTCCGGCGCGATCCAGCACCGGGCCGGCATGCAGACCTCGAAGACCATCGTCGCGGTCAACAAGGACCCCGAGGCGCCGATCTTCGAGCTGGCCGACTTCGGTGTCGTGGGCGACCTGTTCAAGGTCGTACCGCAGGCCAACGACGAGATCCGCAAGCGCAAGTAACCAGCGTGAAGTAGCGGCCCGGCGGATTCTCCGCCGGGCCGTTCCGCGCTCCGTCCAGCCGGATCGTTTCGGTTGACGGCTCAAGGCATAAGCTTCACTTGATGGCCTACCTGGATCACGCGGCGACCACGCCGATGCTCGCCGAAGCGCTCGACGCCTACGTCGCGGCCGCCCGCGAGGTCGGCAATCCGTCGTCCCTGCACGCGGCCGGCCGCTGGGCCCGCCGCCAGGTCGAGGAGTCCCGCGAACGCATCGCCGCGGTGCTCGGTGCCCGCCCGTCCGAGGTGATCTTCACCAGCGGCGGGACGGAAAGCGACAACCTCGCGACCAAGGGCATCTACTGGGCCCGCCGAGGCGCTGACCGCCGCCGCAACCGGGTGGTGGCCTCGGCCGTCGAGCACCACGCGGTCCTGGACGCGGTCGAATGGCTGGCCACCCACGAAGGCGCCGAGGTCAGCTGGCTGCCGGTCGACGCGGCCGGCCGGGTCGACCCGGAGTCACTGGCGGCCCTGCTGGCCGAGCACGGCGACGAGATCGCGGTGATCAGCACCCAGTGGGCGAACAACGAGGTCGGCACGATCCAGCCGATCGACGAGCTGTCCCGGCTGGCGATCGGGGCCGGGATCCCCTTCCACACCGACGCGGTGCAGGCGGTGGGCCAGGTCCCGGTCGACTTCGCCGCCAGCGGCGTGGCCGCCCTCACGGTGACCGGCCACAAGCTTGGCGGCCCGATCGGCGTCGGCGCGCTGCTGCTGGGCCGCGACATCGCCGCGACCCCGCTGCTGCACGGCGGCGGCCAGGAGCGCGACGTGCGCTCGGGAACCCTGGACACCCCGGGAGTGGTGGCGTTCGCGGTGGCGGTCGAGGCCGCGGTCAAAACCCGCGAGGAGTACGCCCAGCGGGTGGCCGCCCTCCGCGACGAACTGGTGGAACGGGTCCACAAGGCGATCCCGGACGCGGTCTTCAACGGCCACGCCACCGACCGGTTGCCGGGTAACGCCCACTTCTCCTTCCCGGGGTGCGAGGGAGACGCGTTGCTGCTGCTCCTGGACGCTCAGGGGATCGCGTGCTCGACGGGGTCGGCGTGCTCGGCCGGAGTGGCGCAGCCGTCGCACGTGCTGCTGGCCATGGGCGCGGACAACGACCGGGCCCGGTCGTCGCTGCGCTTCACCCTGGGTCATACCTCGACGACCGAGGACGTGGACACGCTGCTGGCGGCGCTGCCAGGGGCGGTCGAGCGCGCCCGCCGCGCGACGGCCTGGAAAACCCCCCGCTGACCCAGCGCACAACCGACCAACCGCCCGCGGCGCGCCCGGCGCCCGCTGTCCGGCGCCCGCTGTCCGGCGCCCGCTGTCCGCTGTCCGGCGCCCGGCGGCTGCGGAGCAGCTCTCCACCGCTCTCAGCCCGGATGGGGGCGCGGCGAGGTCGGGACGGCAGGTGCTGGGCGTGTGTGCCACTGGACTTTGCGGTGCGCGTACCGGAAAAGGTTTTGCGGTCGATGCGGCAATGGGGGATGTCGGTGGGGGCGGATAGGCTGTTCGGGTGCGAGTTCTTGCAGCTATGTCCGGCGGGGTCGACTCCGCTGTCGCTGCCGCGCGCGCTCGGGACGCCGGCCACGATGTGACCGGGGTGCACCTGGCGCTGGCGCGGAATCCTCAGACCTACCGGACCGGTGCGCGGGGGTGCTGCACGCTCGAGGATTCGCGGGACGCGCGGCGGGCCGCCGACGTCATCGGGATCCCGTTCTACGTGTGGGACATGGCTGAGCAGTTCCACGACAACGTGGTCGACGACTTCGTCGCGGAATATGCGGCCGGGCGCACGCCGAACCCGTGCCTGCGCTGCAACGAGAAGATCAAGTTCGCCGCGGTGCTGGATCGGGCGGTTGCGCTGGGCTTCGACGCCGTGGTCACCGGGCACCACGCCCGGCTGGGGGCGGACGGTCTGCTGCGGCGCAGTGTCGACATCGCCAAGGACCAGTCGTACGTGCTGGCTGTGCTGACCCGTGCGCAGCTCGACCGGGCTGTGTTCCCGCTCGGGGATTCGACCAAGGAGCGGGTCCGGCAGGAGGCGGCCGAGCGTGGGCTGGCCGTCGCCGACAAGCCCGACTCGCACGACATCTGCTTCATCGCCGACGGTGACACCAAGGGCTTCCTCGCCGAGCGCCTGGGGGCGACGCCGGGCGACATCGTGGACGGTCGCACCGGGGCCGTGCTGGGGCAGCACGACGGGGCTTTCTCGTACACGATCGGTCAGCGTAAGGGCCTCGACCTGCGGGTTCCGGCGCCGGACGGGCGTCCTCGGTATGTGCTTTCGATCACGCCGAAGACCAACACCGTGACGGTCGGGCCGCGAGAGGATCTTGCTGTCGACACCGTGACGGCGAGCCGGCCGATCTGGCACGGCGAGCAGACTCCGGTCGAGTGCGACGTGCAGCTGCGTGCTCACGGCGAGGTTGTTCCCGCTGTGGTGAGCGTTGGACCGGACGGCTTGGTGGCCCACTTGCGTGCGCAGGCTCGGGGGGTTGCGGCTGGTCAGGCCATCGTCGCCTATCGGCCGGATCCGGCTGGTGACATCGTTCTCGGCTCAGCGACGATCGCCTCCGGCACGCTGAGCACGGGCGGTGCGGGCTCGGCTGCTTCGAGCGGGGCCGGTGCGGGCTCGGCTGCTTCGAGCGCGGACGGTTCAGGCGCGGGTGCTTCGAGCGCAGGCGGTTCAGGCGCGGGTGCTTCGAGCGTGGGCCTTTCGAGCTCGGGTTTTTCGGGCGCTGGCGGTTCGGGCGAGGCTTTGTCCGACCGGGTGTCCGCGAGTACCGACGGGGTCGGGCCGGCGCGTCGTGCCTGATTTTCCCTGGCCGGTCGGTGCGGCCACCGGGGTCGGCTCGCTGCCCGGCACCGACATCGCCGAGGCGCAGCGCCTGATCATGGGCGAGCTGCCCGAGCTGCCGCACCTGGCCGAGCTGCCTGACCGCGGTCCCGGCGCCGACATGATCGGGCGCACCGCCGGCCTGCTGGTCGAGCTGCCGGTGCAGATCTACGTCGGCCGCTGGCAGATGGCTCCCCGCCCCGGCCGGGACCAGCGCCGCATCGCCGACCTGTTGGAACGTGACCTCGATCAGCTCTCCGAGCAGGCCGACCGGTTCACCGGGCCGGTCAAGCTCCAGGCCGCCGGGCCGTGGACGCTGGCGGCGAGCCTGGATCTGCCGATTGGTGGCCGCATGCTGCGCGACTCCGGTGCCGTGCGTCACTTGACCGAGTCGCTGGCCGAGGGGCTGCGTCGGCACGTGGCCGATGTGCAGAAGCGGCTGCCGCAGGCGTCGGTGCTGCTCCAGCTCGACGAGCCTTCGCTGCCGGCGGTGCTCGCCGGACGCATCCCCACGGAGAGCGGACTGGGGGCTTACAAGGTCGTCGACGGGCCGGATGCCGCTACGGGGCTGCGGACGGTGGTTGAGGCTGTCGGGGTGCCGGTCATCGTGCACTGCTGTGCTCCGGCCGTACCGCTGCAGGTGGTCCGGGATGCCCAGGCCGCCGCCGTCGCGCTCGACCTGTCGCTGATCAAGGATCTTGACCCGTTGGGGGAGGCCCTGGAGGCCGGCCTCGGCCTCTTCGCCGGCGCGGCACCCACCCGGCCGCCGGCTGACGGCCGCGCGATGACGTCGGCGCAGGTCGCCGACCGGGCGCGGAAGCTGTGGAGCCGGCTCGGCTTCCCGGCGGCCCGGCTGCCGCAGCAAGTCGTCATCACGCCTGCTTGCGGGCTCGCCGGCGCTTCCCAGTCCTACGTGCGTGACGTGCTCAAGGCCTGCCGTGAGGCCGGCCGGCGGCTGGCCGAGGTCTGACGCCCCGGCTTCACCGGGACCGGCTGCGGAAGCGGGCGACCTGGCGGCGGGTGCGCAGGTCCGCCGCGCCCGCGCGGCGCTGGAAGGCCGCCGGGCGGACGACGATCGGTTCACCCAGATTCAGGTACGAGTCATGGCTCGCCCGCGCGTCCCACCGGCGCGTCGGGATCAGCACGTGGTCGCGGCGATGGCTCTTGTCCTGACTGGTGATCTTCAGGACCACGATGCCGTCGCCGCGGCGGCGCAGCACCAGGCACGGGCGCAGCTTCGAGCCCTGCCCGCGGGCATAGGGCACGTCGGCCCACCAGATGTCGCCGCTGCTCGGCCGCCCGGCCCGCCACCGCCGGCGCAGCCACCATCCGGCCGCGACCAGCACCGCAGCTCCACCCGCCCACAGCCACCAGTCCGCCACCGGCAGAACGTACCCGGGCGCCGCCGGCCGCGCATGTCGATGGTTTTGTCGGACCGGGCGACTAACGTGCCGGTAGAGAAGAACGAACCACGGAGGTCTCCCGGTGCCGGAAAAGCAGCCTGTCGATACGCCCGCCGACGGTGCCGAGGCGGCTGCGGTCGCCGAGCAGCTCGCGGAGGGCCGGCCGACCGCCGAGCAGGTCGCCGCCGCCGGCGCCGAGCCGACCCCGGAGGTCAGCGCCCGGCACGCCGAGCTGAGTGACGAGGTCCGCGGCCATCAGTACCGCTACTACGTCCTCGACTCCCCGACGGTCTCCGACGCCGAGTTCGACAAGCTGCTGCACGAGCTGGAGGCTCTGGAGGAGCAGTTCCCGGCCCTGCGCACCCCCGATTCCCCGACGCAGAATGTCGGCGGCACCTTCTCCACCCTGTTCACCCCGGTCGAGCACGCCGAGCGCATGTTGTCCCTCGACAACGTCTTCGACGACGCCGAGCTGGGCGCCTGGGCCGAGCGCACCGAGCGCGACGCCGGCGGCCCGGTGCAGTTCATCTGCGAGCTCAAGGTCGACGGCCTCGCCATCAACCTGACCTACGAAAAGGGTCGCCTGGTGCGCGGTGCCACTCGCGGCGACGGGCGCACCGGCGAGGACGTGACCTCCAACGTCCGCACCATCCGCGAGATCCCCGACCGGCTGGCCGACGACAACCCGCCCGAGCTGCTCGAGGTGCGCGGCGAGATCTACTTCCCGGCGTCCGCGTTCGCCGACCTCAACGCCTCGCTGGTCGAGCAGGGCAAGGCCCCGTTCGCCAACCCGCGCAACGCTGCCGCCGGCAGCCTGCGGCAGAAGGACCCGCGGATCACCGCGTCCCGCGGCCTGCGGATGGTCGTGCACGGCATCGGCGCCCGGAAAGGGTTCCGGCCGGATTCGCAGTCCCACGCGTACGAGGCCCTGCGCTCCTGGGGGCTGCCCACCAGTGACCGCTGGCGGCTCGTCGACGGGATGGCCGAGGTCCGCGACTACATCGCCTACTACGGTCAGCACCGGCACGACGTCGAGCACGAGATCGACGGCGTGGTGGTCAAGGTGGACTCGGTCGCCATCCAGGGCCGGCTCGGCTCGACCAGCCGGGCGCCCCGCTGGGCGATCGCCTTCAAATACCCGCCCGAGGAGGTCACCACCAAGCTCCTCGACATCCTGGTCAACGTGGGACGCACCGGGCGGGTCACGCCGTACGCGGTGTTGCAGCCCGTGCTGGTGGCGGGTTCCACGGTGGCCCAGGCGACGCTGCACAACGCCCGCGAGGTCGAGCGCAAGGGCGTGTGGATCGGCGACACCGTGGTGCTGCGCAAGGCCGGCGACGTGATCCCGGAGATCCTCGGTCCGGTCATGGACCTGCGCCCCGACGACGCGCACCAGTTCGTGATGCCGACCCGGTGCCCCGAGTGCGACACCCCGCTCGCTCCTGCCAAGGAGAGCGACATCGACATCCGCTGCCCCAACCAGCACTACTGCCCGGGGCAGCTCCGCGAACGGCTCTTCTACCTGGCCAGCCGCAACGCCCTGGACATCGAGGTCCTCGGCTACAAGGCTGCCCGAGCGCTCTACGAGTCGTCGGTGCTGACCGACGAGAGCGACCTGTTCGGCCTGACCGCCGACGACCTGCTGCGCTCACCGTTCTTCGTCAACATGGACGACACCCTGGGCACCAACGCGGTCAAGCTGCTGGAGAAGCTCGAGGAGGCCAAGAGCCGGCCACTGTGGCGGGTCCTCGTGGCGTTGTCGATCCGGCACGTCGGCCCCACCGCCTCCCGGGCACTGGCACTGGAATTCGGTTCGATGGCGGCCATCGAGGCCGCGGTCGAGGAAGGCCGGATCGAGGAGCTGTCAGCAGTCGACGGCGTCGGGCCCACGATCGCGGAAAGCCTGCGGGAGTGGTTCGCCGTCGACTGGCACCGCGACATCGTCCGAAAGTGGCGCGAGGCCGGCGTCAAGATGGCCGAGGAACGCACCGACACCGGACCGCGGCCCCTGGCCGGAATGACCCTGGTGGTGACCGGCACCCTGTCGACCCACACCCGGGACGAGGCCTCCGAGGCGGTGCTGGCCCGGGGCGGCAAGGTGAGCGGCTCGGTGTCCAAGAAGACGGCGTTCGTGGTGGTGGGGGACAACCCGGGCAGCAAGTACGACAAGGCGTTGTCCCTGAAGGTGCCGGTGCTCAACGAGGACGGGTTCGCGGTGCTGCTGGCCGACGGGCCGGACGCCGCTCGGGCGGTGGCCGAGATCGCTGAGGACGCGCCCAAGGAGGCGGCGGACGGCGAGCCGAAGAAGGCCGCGGCGACCCGGAAGCCGAGGAAGAAGGCGGCTGAGCCGGCCGAATAGGACACGCCGAGCCGGCGGCCGCGATGGTTGGCGTGCCGCCGGTGAAGATCCACCAACGGGTGAATCTCGGGAGGTTCCACGTTCAGGTCGATACGGCAATTTGGTAACGGCGAGTCTGTTTCGCGTAGTTTTGTCCATGCGGATCTATGGTGAGGAAGATCGTTCGGTCGACGCCACCGTGGAGGTCGCATGGGTGCCGCAGAACAGCGCAGCTCCATGCCGGGTGAAGAGCAGCCGGCCGGCGAGCCGATCACCGACGTGCGTTCGGATGGCGGCTCGCTGGATCATGCATCGCCCGGCGGGGGAACGGCCGGTCGGCGGTCTGACGGCCGCGAGGCCCGCAGCCGGGAGTCGCGTGACCGCGAGTCGCGCGGGCGGGAGTCGGGCGGCCGAGGAGCACGGGGTGGATGGCTGCGAGGCTGGAGGTCGCGCGGCTGGAGGCCCGGTGGCAGGCGGGCCGGCGCCGGGAAGACCGCGGCGACGCCAGAAACGCCGGCATCGGCGCTGCTCGGAGCGCCGTTCGAGTCGTCGCCGGCCGGGACCAGCCCGGTCACCGCGCGGCGAGGCGCAGTCACGGCCGTCGGCGGCGCCCTCCTGGTCGACCTCGTCCTCTGGCTCACCTCGCCGCGCACCTTCGAGGAGCTGCCCACCGCCTTCTGGGTCATGGCCGCCCTCGCCCTGGCCGTCGACGCGCGCCCCTACGTAGTCGCCAACCGGCGGGCCAGTTCGGTGATCCTGCCGTCCATCTGCTTCACCTTCGGCATCGTGCTCGCCTGGGGTTTCGTGCCCGCGCTGGCCGTACAACTGGCCGCCATGGCCGTCGCCGGCGTACGGATGCGCCAGTCTCCCCGCCGCGCCCTGCACCTGGCCGTGCAGCACGCCGTGGCCCTGGCCGGAGCCGCCGCCGTCGCCGCCCTCGCCGGTCTCCACGTCGGCGCCCAGCCGCACTGGGACGACGCCCTGCTCACCGTTGCCGCCGCGGCCGCGTGGATCGGCGCCCGCACCGGCCTCGACGTGCTTTTCGCGCGCTGCGCGAGTGCGGGCCGCCGCCGTCGCCGGGTGCAGCGCTGGGGAGTGGAGCTGTTCGCCACCGCCGCGCTCCTGCTGCTCGGGCCCGTTGTGCTGGCCGCGGCGCAGGTCGGCATCGCCCTTGTGCCACTGGTACTTCTTGCCCTGCATGCCGTGCATCGGATGGTGCGTTCCGCCGGTGAATACGAGCGGGCCGCCCGGGTCGACTCCCTGACCGGGCTGCCCAACCGGCGCGCCCTGCAGACCTCCGTCGCCGAGCGGGGGGCCGCGCGCGGTCTGCACCGGTCCGAGCGCGGGCTCGCCCTCCTCCTGCTTGACCTCGACCGGTTCCGTACCGTCAACGACGCCCTCGGGCACACCACCGGGGACCGGCTGCTCGTCGAGGTCGCCCGCCGGCTCGCTGCGGTCGTACCGTCGCATGATCTTGTGGTCCGGCTCGGCGGTGACGAGTTCGCCGTGCTGGCCACCCGGGTCGACGGGCCGGCCGCGGCCCGGCGGCTCGCGGCGCATCTGGCCGAGGAGCTCGGCCGGCCGTTCGCCCTCGACGGCCTGCCGATCGACGTCAGCGCCTCGATCGGCATCGCCCTGCAGGGCGAGCGCGGCGGCGACGGCGCCTCCTTGCTGCGCCAGGCCGAGGCCGCCATGTACGACGCCAAGGAGCGCGGCGATCACGTCGCCGTCTACGCGCGCGACACCGACCACACGCCCGACCTGGCCCTGCTCGCCGATCTGCGCCGCGCCGTGCAGGCCGAGCCGGGCAGCGACCCGGCCGCCGACGGGATCACGCTCTACTACCAGCCGCAGATCGCCATCGCGACCGGTGAGCTGGTCGGTGTCGAGGCGCTGCTGCGCTGGCGGCATCCGGTGCGCGGCATGGTCGGGCCGAGCGAGCTGCTGCGGGTCGCCGAGCAGACGCCCGTCATGCGGCTGCTCACCAGCCGGGTGCTGCGCGAGGTGATCGCCCAGCTCGGCGCCTGGCGCACGGCCGGCCGGCCGCTGCGCGCGTCCGTCAACGTCAGCGTCCGGGACCTGCATGCGGCGGACATCGCGGTGGAGATCGACACCCTGTTGCACCGGTACGACGTACCGCCCGACCTGCTGCAGCTCGAGATCACCGAGAGTGCGCTGATGGCCGACCCGCACCGGGTCCTCGACACGATCACCCGGCTGGACCGGATGGGGGTGGCGATCTCCCTGGACGACTTCGGCACCGGCTACTCGTCGTTGCAGCATCTGCGCCGGTTGCCGTTCGCCGAAGTGAAGATCGACCGCTCGTTCGTGCTGGGGATGGCCGCCGACCGGGGTGACGCCGCGATCGTGCGGTCGGTGATCGCGCTGGCCGACTCGCTGGGGCTGCGGGTCGTCGCCGAGGGCGTCGAGGACGAGCGGACCTGGCGGCTGCTCGCCGCGGCCGGCTGTCACGCGGCGCAGGGCTGGTTCCACGCGCGGCCGATGCCCGCACCGGATCTGGCGGTGTGGCTGTCGCGTTATCGTCCTCTGCGACCCGGCCGTGAACCCGGCGCCCTGGCGGTGCCGA
This sequence comes from Actinoplanes sp. CA-051413, assembly GCF_050955795.1. Lineage (NCBI taxonomy): Bacteria > Bacillati > Actinomycetota > Actinomycetes > Micromonosporales > Micromonosporaceae > Actinoplanes > Actinoplanes sp. CA-051413. Next base: position 8,588,056 of record NZ_CP192100.1, on the reverse strand, counting down.
CGTCCTGAGGAGTGCCATGGCGATCGAGGTGCGTCCCGTCACGCCCGCCGACATCGCGTACGTGCAGCAGTCACTGACTGCCGCGTTCCATGGCACTGCGGTCGCCGTCCATGGCGAATTGATCGACGCCAGTGATCTTCCCGGCGGGATCGCCTGGGAGGACGACGAACCCGTGGGGCTGCTGACCTACCGGGCCGTCGGGACGGATTGGGAGATCGTCTCGATTGCCGCGGACCGTCCAGGGACAGGCGCCGGCGGAGCTCTGCTCGTCTGGATCTTCGACCTGGCAGCAAGGTCAGGGGCCGCCCGCGTCTGGCTGGTCACGACGAACGACAACGTCAAAGCCCTGCGCTTCTACCAGCGGAACGGCTTTGACCTGGTCGCCGTGCACCGGGACGCGGTGACCCGGGCCCGCGCCCTGAAGCCGGCCATTCCGCGCGAGCTGGACGGGATTCCGTTGCGTCACGAGCTTGAATTGGAGGTTCGGTTCTGAGGTCTTGGCTCACTCAGCCGGCAATCGGCGGGAGCGACGGTCAGAGCCAGGCAACCACGCACGACATCCAGAATTTGATCTTCGGATTGCCGGGTTATCCACAGACCGGGGAGCCGCCGCCCGCCGCCCGGGCCGAAAGAAATAGACTTCCCCGGTCAGCGACATCCATACCAAGGGGGCACCGATGGCCGCCATCTCCCGCGAAGAGGTCGCGCATCTCGCGCGCCTGTCGCGGCTCGCCGTGACCGAGCAGGAGCTCGACCAGTTCGCCGGTCAGCTCGACGTCATCCTGCAGTCGGTCGCCCGGATCGGTGATGTGGCCGCCGAGGACATCCCGCCGACCTCGCACTCCGTGCCGCTGACCAACATCTACCGCGACGACGTCGTGACGCCGTGCCTCACGCAGGAGGAGGCGCTCTCCGGCGCGCCTGATTCCGCCGAGGGCCGGTTCCGCGTGCCGCGCATCCTGGACGAGGAGGACTGAGCGCCGTGACTGACGTCACCAGGATGACCGCTGCGCAGGTCGCAGGCCTGATCAGCGGCGGCGACGCCTCCGCTGTCGAGGTCGCGACCGCGCATCTCGACCGGATCGCCGCCGTCGACGGGCAGGTGCACGCGTTCCTGCATGTGGACCGTGACGGTGCGCTGGCCGCGGCCCGCGCCGTCGACGAGAAGCGGGCCCGGGGCGAGGAGCTCGGACCGCTGGCCGGGGTGCCGGTCGCGGTCAAGGACGTGATCGCCACGCGTGGCATCCCGACCACCGCCGCCTCCAAGATCCTCGAAGGCTGGAAGCCGCCTTACGACGCGACGGTCGTCGAGCGGCTGCGCGCCGCCGGCACGGTCATGCTCGGCAAGACCAACATGGACGAGTTCGCGATGGGCTCCTCCACCGAGTATTCGGCCTACGGCCCCACCAACAACCCGTGGGACCTCGGGCGCATCCCCGGCGGCTCCGGCGGCGGCAGTGCCGCGTCGCTGGCCGCCTACGAGGCGCCGCTGGCGATCGGCACGGACACCGGTGGCTCCATCCGGCAGCCCGGCGCGGTCACCGGCACGGTCGGCGCCAAGCCGACGTACGGCGGCACGTCCCGCTACGGCCTCATCGCCTTCTCGTCCTCGCTCGACACCCCCGGCCCCTGCGCCCGGACCGTCGAGGACGCGGCCCTGCTGCACTCCGTCATCGCCGGCCACGACGTGCGTGACTCGACCTCCATCCCGCAGCCCGTGCCCGACGTCGTCGCCGCGGCCCGGCTCGGTGCCACCGGTGACCTCACCGGGGTCAAGCTCGGCCTGGTCAAGGAGTTCGCGGGCGAGGGCGCCGAGCCCGGCGTGCTGGCGGCCTTCCGCGAGTCGGTCGAAGCGCTGGTCAAGCTGGGTGCCGAGGTCGTCGAGGTGTCCTGCCCGCACTTCGAGTACGCCCTGCCGGCCTACTACCTCATCGCGCCCAGCGAGGCCTCGTCCAACCTGGCCCGCTTCGACGGCGTGCGCTACGGCCTGCGGGTCGGCGACGACGGCAACCGTTCGCTCGAGGAGGTCATGTCGCTGACCCGGGACGCCGGCTTCGGTCCCGAGGTCAAGCGCCGGATCATTCTCGGCACGTACGCGCTGTCCAGCGGCTACTACGACGCGTACTACGGCCAGGCGCAGAAGGTCCGCACGCTCATCACGCGCGACTTCACCACCGCCTTCGAGCAGGTCGACGTGCTGATCTCGCCGACCACGCCGTTCGTGGCGTTCCCGTTCGGCTCGCGCACCAGCGATCCCTACCAGATGTATCTGGCCGACCTCTACACCATCCCGACCAACCTCTACGGCGGCCCGGCGATCTCGGTGCCGTGCGGGCTCTCCGAGGGACTGCCGGTCGGTTTCCAGGTGATGGCGCCGACGATGGCCGACGACCGGATGTACAGGGTCGCCGCCGCTCTCGAGTCCGCGGTCGGCACCCTGACCCCACCGACGCTGGAGGCGTGAGCATGACCACCACCGCGTTGCCCTCCTACGAGGACGCGATCGCCCGCTACGAGCCGGTCATCGGCCTGGAGACGCACGTCGAGCTGGGCACGAACACCAAGATGTTCTGCGGCTGCCCGACCGAGTTCGGCGCGGAGCCCAACACCCAGGTCTGCCCGGTCTGCCTCGGCCTGCCCGGCGCGCTGCCGGTGGCCAACCGCGCCGCGATCGAGGCCACCATCCGGATCGGGCTCGCCCTCAACTGCGACATCGCGTCGTGGTGCCGGATGGCCCGGAAGAACTACTTCTACCCGGACATGCCGAAGAACTTCCAGACCAGCCAGTACGACGAGCCACTCTGCGTGGACGGCTACGTCGACGTGCTGGTCGACGGCGAGACCGTGCGCATCGAGATCGAGCGGGTCCACCTCGAGGAGGACACCGGCAAGTCGCTGCACGTCGGCGGGGCCACCGGGCGCATCCACGGCGCGACCGAGTCGCTGGTGGACTACAACCGGGCCGGCATCCCGCTGGTCGAGATCGTCACCAAGCCCGTCCCCGGCATCGGCGCCCGGGCCCCCGAGGTCGCCAAGGCGTACGTGACGGAGCTGCGCGACATCATCCGCTCGCTCAACGTCTCCGACGTGCGCATGGAGCAGGGCTCGATGCGCTGCGACGTGAACACCTCGCTGAACCTGCCGGGCGAGGAGTGGGGCACCCGGACGGAGACGAAGAACGTCAACTCGCTGCGTTCGGTCGAGCGGGCGGTCCGCTCCGAGATCATCCGCCAGGCGAGCCTGCTCAGCCAGGGCACCCGGATCTTCCAGGAGACCCGGCACTTCCAGGAGACCACCGGCGACACCCGGCCGGGCCGCTCCAAGGAGACCGCGACCGACTACCGCTACTTCCCCGAGCCCGACCTCGTGCCGATCGCGCCCGACACGGCGTGGGTGGCTGAGCTCAAGGCGGCCCTGCCCGAGCTGCCCAGCGTCAAGCGCGCCCGGCTCGCCGAGGAGTGGGGCATCTCCACGCTCGACATGCAGTCGGCGGCCAACGCCGGCGCGATCGAGCTGATCGAGGAGACCATCGCCGCGGGCACCACCCCGGCCGGCGCCCGCAAGTGGTGGATGGGCGAGCTGGCCCGCCGCGCCAACGAGACGGGCGTCGAGCTCGCCGCGGTCGGCGTGACGCCGGCCCAGGTTGCGCAGCTGCAGGGCCTGGTCGACGAGGGCAAGCTCAACGACAAGCTGGCCCGCCAGGTGCTCGAGGGCGTCGTGGCCGGCGAGGGCGACCCGGCAGCGGTGATCGAGGCCCGCGGCCTGGGCGTCGTCTCCGACACGGGCGCGCTCACGGCGGCGGTCGACGAGGCCATCGCCGCCAACCCGGACATCGCGGCCAAGATCCGCGACGGCAAGGTGGCAGCGGCGGGCGCGCTGGTCGGCGCGGTCATGAAGACGACCCGCGGCCAGGCGGACGCCAAGACCGTCCGGGAGCTGATCCTCTCCCGGCTTTCCTGAGCCTCGCGATATTTCTTACGGCCGGCGCCCGGTCCTGTGACACACAGGGCCGGGCGCTGCCGTCCCGGCCTGGTGACGCCGCCATCCGGGCTGAGAGCGGTGGTTGAGCTCCGCTTGGCCCTGCGCCGGGCGGGTCAGCGGCCGGGGGGCACGCTGCCGTTGGGGCGGATCTCCGGGGTCACGCCGCTGATCACCGACGGGTCCGTGGTCGGTTCCGGTTCGTCCTTGCCGACGACCTTGCGCTGCATCGTCACGTTCTGCTCGCCCGTGCCGCCCAGCTGGATGTCGTCGTAGGCCTTCAGCGCGTGCGTCTCGTCGAAGTACAGCACCGACATCATCAGCGGCGTCGGCTCCTCCTTCTCCAGCCCGCGGAGGCCCGCGCCGCCGCTCGAACCCTCCACCAGCAGCCGTGTCTCCTGCGGCGGCGCCGTCACCCCGGCCGAAGCGCTCGGCGCCGGCACACTCGGGGCCACCGACGACGAGGGTGCCGGGGACGGCGCCGCCAGCACGCTCACCTCGCGCTTGTGGGTGTGGCCGGCCAGCACGACCGGGACCAGCCCGGACAGTGGCGGCGCCATCGCCGGGTCGTGCACCAGCGCCACGTCCACCTTCGTCTGCGCCGCGCGGATCGTTGTCGCCAGGCGTTCGCCGCTGGTCAGCAGCGGCGACGTGACCGGCTCGTCCGCGTCGGCCGGCGGGGTTTCGCTCTTGTCCGGTGTGAACTCCGGGTCGCCGATGCCCGCGAACGTCAGGCCGTCGATCGTCACCGTGGTGTCGTCGAGCACGACCGCGTTCTTCTGCCGGGCCACGGCCTCCTGGATCGCCAGCGAGTCGTGGTTGCCGCGCACGTACACGTACGGCACCCCGAGCTGGCCGATGTTGCTCACGTACGAGGTCTCGGCGTTGCTGCCCCAGTCCACGATGTCGCCGGTGTCGACCACGGCGTCGATGTCCCACTGCTTCACGACCGTCCGGATCACGCCCCACGACGTCGGGTTCAGGTGCAGGTCGGACACGTGCAGGATGCGGGTGCTGTTGCCGGACGGCTCGAACACCGGCAACGTCGACACCGTCGTGTAGATCCGGCTGACGTTGCTGACCAGCTGCTGGAGCTGGTCGGCGTACCGGCCGTAGTTGTCCGCGATGCGCCGTGCGTCACCGACCACCGCGGGCGCGTTGACCAGCAGGCCCTCGTACCTCGGCTCGCTGATCGAGTCCGGCCGGATCGTGCCCGCGGCCAGCCCCAGGCTGCCGCCGGTCACCACCAGCGCCAGCACCCCGGCCGCCGCCACCCGCCGGACGTTGCGGAAGATCAGCGCCGACAGGATCAGCGCGCACACGATCGCCGCGCCCAGCGCCCGCAGGCCCAGCTGCAGCACGCCCTTGGTCACGTCGTCCACCGCCGACTGCCCGGCCGCGCTGATCGCCGTCGGGTCATCGATCAGCGCCTCGGTGCGTCCCTGGTCCAGCGAGCCCAGGTTCACCTTCAGATGGATCGGGCCGTCGTGGCTGTCCAGGTGCAGCGAACCCAGCGGCGGGATCTGCACCTCGGTGCCGCCCTCGACCGACGGGCTGATCGACATGTCGGCCCGGAACGGGCCCACCGCGATCTCCGCCTGGGCGAACAGCATCGTGCCGACGACGACGCCGGTCAGGCTGACGGCCACGACCGCCGCCCAGACGCTCAGGCGCCGGGCCCACGGCCGCTGCCAGGTACGTTTCACCGCGTCGCGGGCCCGCAAGATCTTCTCGTTCATGGTCGCCGGCTCACCTGCCCCCGTGCGCTGGTCGTCAAACAGTGACGACGGTCAGCTCCGGCCGGCTCCGCCGTCGGAGAACACCAGCCGGATGATCTGGTCGTCGTCCGGTCCCGGCTCGGCGCCTTTCTCCCGGTTGGACGTGGTGACCCAGAACGAGCCGTCGGGGGCGGCTACCAGTCCGCGCAGCCGGCCGTACTCACCGGCCAGCACCGACTTGGGCTGACCCAGCAAGGTGCCGTTCTCGGTCATGTCGACCATCCACACCCGCTGCCCCAGCAGGCAGGCCGTCGCGACCATGCGCTCCAGCACCGCCACACCCGCGCAGGACGAGTCGCCGATCGGCCAGCTCACCACCGGAGCGGTGAGCTTGGCGTCCGAGCTGGCGCCGTCCGCCTTCGGCCACCCGTAGTTCTTGCCCTTCTCGATCACGTTCAGCTCGCCGGATTTCTTCTGATCCGACTCACTGGCGTACATCTTCTTGGCCGAGTCCCAGGCTATGCCCTGCACGTTACGGTGACCGGACGACCAGACCGGCGAGTTCTTGACCGGATTCCCCGGTGCGGGTCTGCCGGCGGTGGTGATCCGCAGGATCTTGCCGCCGAGGCTCTTCGGGTTCGGCGCCTGGTTGCCGGTCGACGAGCCGTCGCCCGTGGTGACGTAAAGCATGCCGTCCGGGCCGAACGCGAGCTGACCGCCGTTGTCGTTCGCCGAGTGCGGGATGCCGGTGAGGATCGGCTCCGGCTTGCCCTTGAGCTTGAGCTTGGCGACGCGGTTGTCCTTCGCCGTCGAGTAGTAGACGAAGACGGTCGCGTCGGTCTCGTATTTCGGGGAGACGGCGATGCCCAGCAGGCCGCCGTCGCCGCCCGGCTCCGGCTCGGTGAGCCGCTGCACCTCGGTCACCTTGAGCCCCTCGGCGTCCGACTCCGGGCCGACCTGCAGGATGCGGGCGGTGTCACGCTCCGTCACCAGGGCAGCGCCGTCGGGCAAAAAGGCCAGGCCCCACGGCACCTCGAGGTCCTTGGCCAGGACCGTGGCCGCTGCCGTGGCCTCGCCGGCACTGCTGCTGTCCGGGTCGGCGGAGACGGACGGAGCCGGCAGGTTCGGCGGTTCCCCGGCCACGTCGGGCTCCGGCGGGCCGAAGCTGCACGCGGTGGTCAGAGCCAGCACGGCACCAAGTGTCACGGCGCCCGCTCGGAACCGGCGACTGCGCTCGATCACACGACCTCCTCGTTTCCCCGGTCCAGGGTAGCGGGGCCGGCTGGGACGTCCGGCACACCTGGATCTCCGGCCGGGCAGCCGGCGCCCGGCGCGGCTAGGTTGGCACCGTGAAGGTCTGGATCGCCCATGAGAAGGGCCGCGAGCTGCTCGGCGGCGTGCCGGCCGGCGTCGAGGTCGAGGTCTGCGCCGACGCGGCCACGCTGCCGTCGGACCCCGCAGACATCCGGTTCTGGGTGCCGCCGTTCAGCTCCACCGTGCGCGCCTCCGACCTGCTGCCGAAGCTCACCGGTCTGCGGGTCGTGCAGCTGCTCTCGGCCGGCGCGGACAACTGGGTCGGTCACGTGCCCGCCGGCGTGCAGCTGTGCGACGCGGCCGGCGTGCACGACGCGGCGGTCGCGGAATGGGTCCTGGGTGCCACGATCGGCTCGCTGCGGCAGTTCCCCGCCTTCGCCCGCGCCCAGCAGCGGCGCGAGTGGGCCCCGGGGGCGTTCACGCCCACCGAGGAGCTGACCGGCAAGCGGGTGCTCATCGTGGGAGCCGGTTCGATCGGCCGGGCCGTCGAGCAGCGGCTGGCCCCGTTCGAGGTCACCGTGACCCGGGTGGCCCGCACCGCGCGTCCGGAGCAGGACGTGCACGGGGTTGACGAGTTGCCCGGCCTGCTGCCGCAGGCCGAGGTCGTGGTCCTGCTCGTGCCGCTGACCGAGCAGACCCGCGGGCTGGTCGACGGTTCCTTCCTGGCGGCGCTGCCCGACGGGGCACTGCTGGTCAACGCGGCACGCGGGCCGGTCGTCGACACGGCGGCGCTGCTCACCGAGGCGGCCTCCGGGCGGATCGGCGCGGCGCTCGACGTGACCGATCCGGAGCCCCTGCCCGTGGGGCACCCGCTGTGGGAGCTGCCCAACGTCTTCATCACCCCGCACGTCGGCGGGGCCGTCGTGGGTCTGCTGCCCCGGGCCTACCGCCTGGCGGGGGAGCAGCTACGTCGGTTCGCCGCCGGGGAGCCGCTCGTCAACCGGGTCGTCGACGGCTACTGAGTCGTCCCGTAGCTCCTGCCCGCCGGCCGCGATGACCGCGGGCAGATTGGCGGTGGTGACCCCGGTCAGCCGGATCACCGTGCCGTCGGTGAGCAGGGCGGACACCCGGCCGCGGTCGTCCGGCCCGAGCTGGTCGACCCGGGACCACGGGATGTCGACGCTGCCGAAGAGCGCCCGCACCCGCAGGCCGGCGGGACCCACGTCGGTGCCGGCCCGCACCGCCCAGATCAGCACGGCCAGCGGGATCAGCAGCAACGGGGCCAGCTGCCAGGCCGCTCCGGCGAACGGGGCGGTGCCCACGAACGCGATCAGCGCGGCGACGACGAGGGCGCCGGACTTGCGGACGCGCAGGGCGGGTCGACTCACGTTCTCATCCTCGCACCCGCCGGATGCGGCGTTTTTGTCGGACCGGGCGGGGATACTGCTGGCCATGACCGAGCTGATAGCCATCGGCACCAAGAAAGGCCTCTTCCTGGCCACGAGTGAGGACGACCGGCGGAGCTGGCAGCTGAGTTCCGCGCACTTCCCCGGCATGTCCATCTATGCCGTCGCCATCGACAACCGCGGACCGCAGCCCCGCCTGCTGGCCGGCGTGGACAGCTCCCACTTCGGCCCCAGCGTCGCCATCAGCGACGACCTGGGTGCCACCTGGGAGGAGCCCGACGTCGCCCCGCTGGCCTTCCCGGCCGACGCCGGCGTGGCGGTCGAGCGGGTCTGGCAGATCACGCCGGCCGCCTCCGGCGTCGTCTACGCCGGGGTCCAGCCGTCGGCGCTGTTCCGCTCCGAGGACGGCGGCCGGACGTACGAGCTGGTCCGCGCCCTGTGGGACCACCCGCACCGGCCCGAGTGGGGCGCCGGCTTCGGCGGGCAGGCGGTGCACACGGTGCTGCCGCACCCCGACGACCCCGACCGCGTGCTGGTCGCGATGTCCACCGGCGGCGTCTATCGCACCACCGACGGCGGCGCGTCCTGGGCGCCGGCCAACACCGGCATCAAGGCCTACTTCCTGCCTGACCCGTGGCCCGAGTTCGGCCAATGCGTGCACAAGGTGGCCCGCGACGGCGCCGACCCGGAGCGCTACTACGCGCAGAATCACCACGGCGTCTACCGCACGGTGGACGGGGGCGACACCTGGCAGTCCATCGCCGGGACGCTGCCGGCCGACTTCGGCTTCCCGATCGTCGCGCATCCCCGGCGCGGCGGCACGATCTGGAGCTTCCCGCTGGTCAGCGACGGGCAGCGGGAGCCGGTTGATCTGCGCTGCCGGGTGTTCCGGTCCACTGACGCGGGCGAGCACTGGGAGCCGCAGCAGGCTGGTCTGCCTGAGGAGCCGTTCTACCAGGTGGTGCTGCGCGACGCGATGTGTGCGGACGACGCGGAGCCGGCCGGTGTCTACTTCGGCACCCGCTCGGGCGAGGTGTTCGCGAGCCGGGACGAGGGCGAGAGCTGGACGTCGGTGGCGGCGCACCTGCCTGACGTGCTGTGCGTGCGGGCGGCGAGCCTCTGATGCCGACAGTGCTGGTCCCGGGAGTGCTGCGTGCCGAGGCCGGCGGCGCGGCGCGTCTTGAGGTTGGAGACGGCGGGACGCTGGGCGCGATCCTGGACGAGATCCAGGAGCGGTGGCCTCGTTTGGAACGGAGGATCCGCGACGAGAGCGGTGTGCTGCGGCGGTATGTGAACGTCTATGTGGACGGGGAGGACTGCCGCCGCTCCGGCGGCCTGGATACCCCGGTGCCGGCCGGCGCGGAGATCCAGGTGCTTCCGTCGGTCGCCGGCGGCTGACGGCACGGGGTCGGCCGCGCGCGCAGGTGATCCGCGCGGCCGGGCGGCTGACAGGAAAGGCACGGCCGGCGGAAACGCTCGCGGAATCTTTCGGCTGGATTGCCTTGCGGCTGTCCATACCCGACGATCTCGACGTGCGAAGCGATACCGCGCGCACGTAACCTGTCCGGGGGACACTCGTTACCCGGTGTGGGTGCAGTGACTTCCCCTGGTCGCCGCCGCCTGTTCCGCCCAGCCCTCACCGTCCGCAGAGGATCACCCCCCACGTGGCAGTGCAGCCCACCGCGCGTATAGGCACCTGGCGCCACCGGGTGGCCTTCCTGGCCGCCCCGGTGGCGGGCGCCCTTGTGCTGGTCGCGGGCCTGATCGGCCTGATCTCCGACCCGGCCGCGCTGGCCGTCGGCGTCGGTGGCGTCGCCATCTGGGCCACCGTGGTCCTCGTGCACACCGCCCTGGCGATCCACCACCGGGACGGCACGTTCGCGGCCTGTCGCGGCGCCGGCTACATCGGGATGGGCGCCCTGGCCACCGGTGCGACCACCGCCGTGCTCGTCGCTGACCCGCCCGGCCGGGGCATCTACGCCGCCGCCGGGGTGGGCGCGACCGCGGTTCTCTACATTCTCGGCACCATGCTGCTGCCCGGCGCGGCCTCGACGGTCGCGGTCCGGCTGCGGCGCGCGTTCGACGGGCTGGGGCTCGGTGTCGCCCTGGGCTTCGCGGCGTACCTGGTCACGCCGATGAAGGACACTCCAGCCGCGGCGCTGATCTGTGTGCTGCTCGCCGCGGCGGGGATCTCGATTGTCACCGTGATAGTGCTGCGGGCCCGGTTGCATCGACCGGCCGCCCTGCGATGCGGCGGCGGCGCCATCCTCGTGCTGCTCTCGCTCTGTGCCGCGGCCAACCTGATTCTTTCGGACCGCGCCGGATGGGTCGTGACGATCTTCGGCCTGCCCATCGTGGCCGGCCTGGGTCTCACCGCCGAGGGCGGCTCGCGGCGCAACCTGCCCGAAGCCACCGCGCCCCGTGAGCAGGACCAGTACCTCTCCGGTTATCCGCTGCTCGCGGTGCCCGCCGGCATCGGGGTCGTCGCCGCGCTGTACCACCTCGCTTTCCTCGGGCCGTTCGACAAGACCGCCGTGCTGCTCGGCATCTCGATGGTCGCCGTGCTGACCATGCGGGAGCTGCTGGTCGTCAGCGACATCCGCCGCTACACCGGGCAGCTGCGCACCAAGGAGGCGCACTTCCGTTCGCTGGTCGCCGGCGCCACCGATCTGACGCTGGTGCTCGACGACAAGCTGACCGTCCGCTGGCAGTCACCGGCCGCGGCGCGGCTCTTCGGTCTCTCCGATTCCGAGGTCATCGGCCGCACGTTCCTGCAGCTCATCCACCCGGAGGACGTTCCCGGCGCGCAGGCCGGCCTGGAGACGCTGCTTTCCGGCGAGCACGACGACGGCCCGCCCGCGCTGCTGAACGCCCGGATCCGGGACGGGCACGGGATGTGGCGCGACACCGAGTCCACCGTGGCCGACCAGCGGTCGGTGCCCGAGGTCGCCGCCCTGGTCGTGCACGTCCGTGACGTCGGCGAGCGCCGGCACCTGGAACGCACCCTGCACAAGCTGTCGTACACCGACCAGCTCACCGGCCTGGCCAACCGGCGGGCGCTGATGCGGGACGTGCTCGAGCACCGGCGCCGCGCCGGGCAGCACGGCACCCTGCTGGTGATCGACCTGCACGGGCTCGCGGAGATCAACGACAGCAAGGGCCGTGAGATCGGCGACGGCGTCCTGATCCAGGTGGGCCGGCGGATCCGCAGTCTGCTCGCCGAGGACGACGTGGCGGCCCGCCTCGGCGGTGACGAGTTCGCGGTGCTGACCACCGATGGTGCGGTGCTCGCCTACGCGCTGGCCACCCGCATCGTGACGCTGCTGATGGAGCCGTATCAGCTGCCCGGCACGATCGTCGAGCTGCACACCAGCGTCGGTCTGGCCGAGCTGACCGGCGGCAGCGACTCCGAGGAGGTGCTGCGCCACGCCGACCTGGCCCGCAGCCGGGCCCGGCAGCTCGGCCACGACCGCGTCGAGTGGTACGACACCGACATCGAGATGCAGCTGCACCGCCGGATGGACCTGGAACGTGAGCTGCTCGGCGCGGTCGAGCGCGGCGAGCTCGACCTGGTCTTCCAGCCGGTCGTCTCGCTGCGGGACGAGCAGCCGGTCGGCGTCGAGGCGCTGCTGCGCTGGCGGCATCCGAAGCTGGGCACGATCATGCCGGCCGAGCTGCTGCCGATCGCTCGTGCGGTCGGCTGCGCCGCCGAAATGGACGAGTGGGTCCTCGACGCGGCCTGCCGCCACCTGGCCGGCTGGAGCGCCGGCGGCAGCGACTTCTGGCTGTCGGTGAACGTGTCACCCCGCGAACTGCTGACGGCCCGCTTCCCGGAACGGGTGGCGGAGATCCTCGACCGCCACGACCTGGAACCGGAACGCCTGGTTGTGGAGGTTCAGGAGACCTGGGTCGCGGAGGACCTGCCGGCGGTGGTGGCGTCGCTGACCAGCCTGCGCAAGCTGGGCGTCCGGGCGGCGCTGGACGACTTCGGCGCGGGCCAGGCGGCGCTGTCACACCTGCGCAGGCTGCCGGTCGACATGCTCAAACTGGACCAGGTCCTGGTGAACACCCCGCCGGAGCCGGCGGTCGGCCCGGCGGTGATCGACGTGGTGGTCAGCCTGGGTCGCCGGCTGGGCCTGGAGACGGTGGCCAAGGGCCTGGAGACGCCGGAGCAGATCGAGCGGGCCCGGCGTGCGGGTTGCCTCTACGGGCAGGGATTCGCGCTGGCCAGGCCGGCACCGGCGGAGCGCATGGAAGCGTATCTGGACACGCACCGAGCGTCCTGAAATCAATTCTCCCGGGGCGGGGCGGTGCTGCCGCGGGGAGTCAGGTGGGCCGTTCCCTCTTCCACGTCGCCCACCGGTTCGCCGGCTATCGCGGCCAGGAGCTGGCGGGCCGCGTGCGCCCCGTACGCCGCGATGTCCCGGCTCAGGGCGGTCAGCGGTGGGTGGACCAGGGAACACAGCGGGGAGTCGTCCCAGGCCACGATCGACAGGTCGCCCGGCACAGACAGGCCCATCTCCTGCGCCACCGACAGGCCCGCCACGGCCATCACGTCGTTGTCGTAGATGATCGCCGTCGGGCGTTCCGCGTTGATCAGCAGGCGGCGGGTCGCCCGGCCGCCCTCCTCACCGGTGTAGTCCGACGGGACCGTGATCGCCTCGCTCAGGCCCAGTTTTGCGCAGACCTCGGTGAACGCGCGCGTACGGGTCTGCGTGTGCAGCAGGTCCGGCAGGCCGCCGACCCGGGCGATGCGCCGGTGGCCGAGCGCCATCAGGTAGCCGACCGCCTCGGTGATCGCGCCGGCGTCGTCGGACCAGAGCTGGGCCAGCTTCCCCGTGTCGCCGGGGCCGCCGATCACCACCGCCGGTAGCTGGAGTTCGTTCAGCACCGGGATGCGGATGTCGTTCTCCCGCAGGTCGGTCACGAACACGCCGTCGACCCGGCGTTCACCCCACCAGCGGCGGTAGACCTCGGTCTCGGTCTGCGGGGTGGCCACCACCTGCAGCGTCAGCGCGTACGACCGGGCGGCCAGCTCCTGCTCGAAACCGCTGATCAGGCCCATGAAGAACGGCTCGATGCTCAGTATGCGGGCGGGCCGGCACAGGGTGAGGCCGACCGCGCGGGCGCTGGCCCCGGAGAGGGCGCGGGCCGCGCTGTTGGGGTTGAAGCCGATCTCCTGGGCGATGGCCACGATCCGCTGCCGGGTCGCGTCGGAGACGCCCGGTTGCCCGTTCAGCGCGTACGACACCGCCCCTTTGGACACGCCGGCTCGGCGCGCGATGTCGGCGATCGTCGGCCGCTTCACTCGGGTCGCCTCTCTCTTCCAGGAACATCGCCAGTGGAGCGCTCTCACGCTACCTCGCTCCACCATGCCCCTGGTGGGGGCTGGGAACTTGATCGGTTAAGTGTTGCAGACCACAACCGATCGCGTAACCCCGCGGAAGCATAGTGGTGGTTTTGACCAACTTTACGGGTGCTTACAGCGGTTGGTAACGGGCGGAGACATCAATATGAAACACGCTCTTGACACCACGTGAGCCGCGTCATACGGTCGCGTCACTTATCCGGTTCAGTAAATTCTCACAGCACTTTCCCTGGGTGGAGGAGTAATGGAACGGTTCGCCAAGCGGGGCGTGGCGCTGATCGCCGCCGGCCTTGCCGGAAGCCTGGTTCTTGCGGGCTGCAGTGGCCAGGACCTGGAGGGCGGCAGCGACAAGGCCGCCGAAGGGCAGGTCACCCTGAAGGTCAACTTCTGGGGTGACATGGGTCTTGACAAGCTCAAGGCCGCGTACGAGAAGGACCACCCGAACGTCAAGATCGTGCTGAACTCGGGCGAGTACAACGCCCAGCACGAGGACCTGCAGAAGAAGCTGGTCGCCGGTAGCGGCGCGCCGGACATCTCCGCGGTCGACGAGGGCTTCATCGTCCAGTTCCGCGGACAGAGCGACAAGTTCGTCAACCTGCTCGACAAGGGTGCGGCGAGCTACGAGTCGAAGTACCTGCCGTGGAAGTGGCAGCAGTCGATGTCCACCGACAAGAAGACCCAGATCGGTCTCGGCACCGACGTCGGCGGCCTGGCCATGTGCTACCGCTCCGACCTGTTCAAGAAGGCCGGCCTGCCGACCGACCGCGAGTCGGTCTCGAAGCTGTGGGCGACCTGGGACGACTTCATCGCCACCGGCCAGAAGTACACCAAGGCCACCGGCAAGAAGTTCGTGGACTCCGGCACCAACATGTTCAACCCGGTGCTCGCGCAGCAGCCCCAGGGCTTCTACGACGAGTCCGAGCAGCTGCAGATGGAGGGCGGCCCCAAGGTCGCGTTCGACGTCGCCATGAAGACGATCGACGCCGGGCTCTCGGCCAACCTCGCCAGCTTCCAGCCCAACTGGGACCAGGGTTTCAAGAAGGACCAGTTCGCCGTGCTGGCCTGCCCGGCGTGGATGCTCGGCCACATCCAGGACACCGCGCCCGACCAGAAGGGCAAGTGGGACATCGCCACGATCCCCGGCGGCGGCGGTAACTGGGGCGGTTCCTGGTGGACCATCCCGAAGCAGGGCAAGAACGCCGACGAGGCCTACAAGTTCGTCGAGTGGATGGTCCAGCCGGCGCAGCAGATCGAGGTCTTCAAGACCGTCGGCAACCTGCCGTCGCAGCCCGCGCTCTACAAGGACCCCGCGGTGCTGGACTACAAGAAGGAGTTCATGAGCAACGCGCCCACCGGGCAGATCTTCGCGTCCACCGCGGAGGGCCTGAAGCCGCAGTACCTGGGCAAGAAGAACGGCCCGACCCGGGTCGCGGTGGAGAACGTGATCACCCGCGTCCAGCAGGGCTCGCTCAAGTCGAACGCGGCCTGGCCCGAGGCGGTCAAGGCGGCCCAGAAGGCAGCCACTTCTTAAAGCGAAACGACGGCGGGGCGGCCCGGGTGGCCGCCCCGCTGCTCCCTGGAAGGAGTGGCCGTGTCCCTCACCCGTAGCGCGCCGCCGACCGCGAATCCCGAACCGGCGCACCGCCGCGCCTCCGAGTCCGCGCCCAAGCAACGCAACTGGCTCCACCGCTTCGACAACAAGCGCGTCCCGTACCTGTTGATCTCGCCGTTCTTCCTGCTCTTCGCGATTTTCGGGTTGTTCCCGATCGTCTTCAACGGCATCGTCGCGCTGCGCAACTGGCGGCTCGACGACCCGACCCTGACCGGCTGGGCCGGCCTGGCCAACTTCGAGAAGCTCATCCACGACGAGGCCTTCTGGAACGCGCTGGGCAACACGTTCGGCATCTTCATCCTGGCCACCGTGCCGCAGCTGCTGATCGCGCTGATGGTGGCCAACCTGCTCAACCGCAAGCTGCGCGGCAACACCTGGTGGCGGGTCGGCGTGCTGCTGCCGTACGTGACCCCGGTGGCCGCCTCGACGCTGGTCTTCGCCGTGTTCTTCTCCCGTGACAACGGCATGGCCAACTGGCTGCTGTCGCTCGTCGGCTTCGGCCAGGACACGCCGCTGGACTGGCGGGCGTACAAGTGGAGCTCCTGGATCGCCATCGCCACGATGGTCAACTGGAAGTGGATCGGTTACAACGCCCTGCTGTACCTGTCGGCGATGCAGTCCATCCCGAAGGACGTCTACGAGGCGGCGGCCGTCGACGGCGCCGGGCCGTGGCGGCAGTTGTGGCGCATCACCGTGCCGATGATCCAGCCGGTGCTGATCTTCACGGTGGTCCTGTCGACCATCGGCGGCCTGCAGCTCTTCAACGAGCCCATGCTCTTCGAGGAGAACCCCGCGGCCGCGTCCGGCGGCTCGAACGGACAGTGGCAGACCATCGCCCAGCTGATCTACAAGGTCGGCTGGAAGGACCTCAACCTCGGATACGCGGCCGCCATGTCGTGGGCGCTGTTCGTGATCATCCTCATCGTCGCCGCCCTGAACGCCCTGGCGACGAACCGCCTCGGAGGAGGACGCCGATGACCGCCACCGCACCGCGGTTGAAGCCACGCCGCCGGGCCGAGATCGGCCGCGCACCGCAGGACACCGGCGGGAACTGGCGCACGTACATCGCCCTGGTGGCGGTGCTCGCGCTGTCGGCGTTCCCGCTGTACTGGATGTTCGTCATCGCCACCAGCACCGACGAGGCGGTCGCGCAGATCCCGCCGTCGGTGGTCCCCGGCGGCGAGTTCGTCAACAACCTGCGCGAGGTCTTCACCCTGCAGCAGGTGTACTTCGCCGCCTCGCTGATCAACAGCTTCATCGTCGCCTTCGTGGTGACGGCGTCCACGCTGTTCTTCTGCTCGCTGGCCGGCTTCGCGTTCGCCAAGCTGCGGTTCCCGGGCCGGGACAGGCTCATGATCGTGGTGATCCTGACCCTGACCGTGCCCAACCAGCTCGGCATCGTGGCGCTGTACATCCTGATGGGCAAGCTCGGCTGGAACGGGACCCTGCTGTCGGTCATCGCGCCGTTCCTGGTCAGCGCGTTCGGCGTGTTCTACATGCGGCAGTTCATCATGCACGCGGTGCCGGACGAGCTGATTGAGTCGGCGCGCATGGACGGCGCGCTGACCATGCGGGTGTACTGGAGCATCGTGCTGCCGGCCATCCGGCCCGCGCTGGCGGTGCTCGGCCTGCTGACCTTCGTGGCCACCTGGAACGAGTTCCAGTGGCCGCTGATCCAGCTCAACGGCACCGAGTTCCCCACCTCGATGGTGGCCCTGTCCGACCTCGCCAGCGGTAACTACGTCATCTACCGCCGGGTGCTCGCGGGCGCGTTCGCGGCCACGGTTCCGCTGCTCGTGCTGCTGGTACTGGGTGGGCGGCAGATCGTGCGAGGGATCATGGAAGGCGCCGTCAAGTCCTGACCACAGGACGTATAAGGAGAAGCGTGACCTCGTACCGACCTCTGCACGAGGGTTGGGCGCTCAGCGGCGGCGACGTGGACAGCGTCGCCGCCACCGTGCCCGGCTGTGTGCACACCGACCTGCTCGCCGCGGGCCTGATCGACGACCCGTACCTGGACGAGAACGAGAAGAAGCTCGCCTGGATCGGGCGCACCGACTGGGTCTACGACACCGTGTTCCAGCACGAGCCCGGCCCCGGCCGCACGGACCTGGTCTGTGCCGGGCTCGACACCGTCGCCACCGTCGTGCTCAACGGCGTCGAGCTGGGCCGCACCGCCAACCAGCACCGCGGCTACCGCTTCGACGTCCGGGACGCGCTGCGCGACGGTGAGAACCAGCTGCGGATCCACTTCACCTCGGCGTACAGCTATGCCGAGGCGCAGCGGGACCGGCTCGGCGACCGGCCCAACGCCTATCCCGAGCCGTTCAACTTCATCCGCAAGACGGCCTGCAACTTCGGCTGGGACTGGGGTCCGACGCTGGTCACCGCCGGCATCTGGCAGGAGATCGGCCTGCAGAGCTGGTCGCGGGCCCGGCTGGCCGAGGTCCGCCCGCAGGTCACCGTGGCCGGCGGGGTGGGCACGGTCGAGGTGCGCGTGCGCCTCGAACGGGAGACCCCCGGACCGGTCACGCTCACCGCGACCGTCGCCGGCGAGCGCGTGGAGACCACGACCGAGGGCGACGAGGCCGTCCTTTCGCTCACCGTGCGCGATCCCGAGCTCTGGTGGCCCATCGGGTACGGGGACCAGCCGCGTTACGACCTCGAGGTGACGGCGTCGGGGCCGGACGGCGACCTGGACAGCTGGTCCCGCAAGGTCGGCTTCCGTGACGTGCGCATCGACACCGCACCGGACGCCGACGGCAGCGCGTTCACCCTGATCGTCAACGACGTCCCCGTTTTCGTACGCGGCGTCAACTGGATCCCCGACGACGTCTTCGCCAACCGGGTCACCCGCGAGCGCCTCGCCGCCCGCTTCACCCAGGCGATCGACGCGAACGTCAACTACCTGCGGATCTGGGGCGGCGGCCGGTACGAGTCCGAGGACTTCTACGACCTCGCCGACGAGTTCGGGCTGATGGTGGGGCAGGACTTCCTGTTCGCCTGCGCGGCGTACCCGGAGGAGGAGCCTTTCGCCTCGGAGCTGGCGGCGGAGGCCCGCGAGCAGGTGGTGCGGCTGGCGTCGCATCCCAGCCTGATGATGTGGACCGGCAACAACGAGAACATCTGGGGCCACGAGGACTGGGACTGGAAGCCGGCGCTGGGCGACAAGACGTGGGGTGCCGGCTACTACTTCGACGTGCTCCCGGGCGTCGTCGCCGCCGAGGACCCGAGCCGGCCGTACTGGCCGGGCAGCCCGTACTCGGGCCGCGACGACAAGCACCCCAACGATCCCGCGTACGGCACCATGCACATCTGGGACGTGTGGAACACCGACGACTACACCAAGTACCGCGAGTACCGGCCGCGGTTCGTCGCCGAGTTCGGTTACCAGGCACCCCCGGCGTACGCGACCCTGCGCCGGGCCATCGCCGACGAGCCGCTGACCCACGACTCACCGGGCATGCGGGCGCACCAGAAGGCAGCGGACGGCGACGCCAAACTGCAGCGCGGCCTCGACGCCCACCTGCCCGTGCCCCGGGATTTCGACGACTGGCACTACCTGACCCAGCTGAACCAGGCCCGGGCACTGTCGCTGGGGATCGAGCACTTCCGGTCGTTGCGCCCGCACTGCATGGGCACGATCATGTGGCAGCTCAACGACTGCTGGCCGGTCACCTCCTGGGCGGCCGTGGACGGCGACGGCCGCAAGAAGCCCCTCTGGTACGCCCTGCGCCGCTCCTTCGCCCCGCGTCTGCTGACCGTGCAGCCTCGCGACGGTGGTCTAGCCCTGGTGGCGGTCAACGACTCGGTCGAGCCGTGGACGGTGTCGGCGGTTGTCTCCCGCCGTACCCTCGATGGGCTCGTGCTGGCCGAGGTGACGATCGACGTGACCGTCGCACCCGGCGCGGCCACGACGTTGCCGTTGCCCGCGGAGGTCGGCGCAGCCGCCGACGCCAGGGGTGAGGTGCTGGTCGCCGTGGCCGAGGAGCACCGGGCCTGGTGGTTCTTCGCCGAGGACAAGGACATCGCCTGGCCACCGGCGAAGTTCGACGCCGTTTTCGAGGCGGTGGGCCCGGATGCGCGCGTCAAGATCACCGCGCATCACATCCTGCGGGACCTGACCCTGTCGCCGGACCGACTCGACCCGGCGGCCGAGGTGGACGAGGCGGGCGTGACGTTGCTGCCGGGCGAGTCGGCGACGTTCATCATCCGCGGCGGTGCGGGGCTGGAACCGACGGCCCTGTCCACCCGCCCGGTGCTGCGCTGCGTCAACGATCTGGCCTGACCGTCGGCGCCGCCGCGCCCAGCCTCGGAAACACCGGGCGCGGCGGCCCGTCGCAGCGCAGTTGTCCGGCCAGCCGATCGGCGCCGGAGGGCAGGAACGGCTGTAGCTCGCCGGTCAGCAGCTGGCAGAGGCCGAGCACCTCGGCCAGCACCGGCCCGGGATCGGCCAGCTTCCAGGGCTGCGTGGCCTCGATGAGCCGGTTGCCGCGGTCGACCTCGGACCACAGCGCACAGGTGGCCGCCCGGAAGTCACCGACGCGCAGTGCGGCATCAACGCGTCCCGGCAGTTCCGATTCCACGGCGGCCGGCCGAATCCGCCCGTGCCGGCGAGCCAGGGTCAGCGTCCGGTTGACCAGATTCCCGAGGCCGTTGGCGAGATCCCGATCGGCCCGCGCGACCAGCCGCTCGACGGTGAAGTCCGTGTCCCCGACCGGCGTGACCTCGCTGAGCAGCCACCACCGCACCGCATCCACACCGAAGCGGCCGACCAGCGCGACCGGATCCACGGCGTTGCCGGCGCTCTTGGCCAGCTTCGCGCCGTCCACGGTCAGGTAGTCGTGCACCAGGATCGTGGTGGGCAAAGGCAATCCGGCCGACAGCAGCAACGCCAGCCAGTACACGGCGTGGAAGCGCACGATGCCCTTGCCGATGACGTGGACGCGTTCATCCGAACCAAGCCACCAGGTGCGCAACTCATCCCCGTCGCCGAGGGCGGTGACGTAGTTCGCCAGCGCGTCCCACCAGACGTAGACGGTCTGGCCGGGATCGTCGGGCACCGGGATGCCCCAGCCGCCGGCGCGCGCGGCGGGCCGCGAGACGCTGATGTCGCGTAGCCCGGCCCGGACGAACGCCAACGCCTCGTTACGCCGGGCCGTGGGCTCGACGCGCACCTGCCCGGACTCCAGCAACTCCAGGATCTGCTTCTGATAGCGGGACAACCGGAAGAACCAGTTCGTCTCCTCGACCCGTTCCGGGACGGCCGGATGCTCCGCACAGCCGGAGTCGTCCAGGAACTGCTCACAACCGGCGCAGTACAGACCGGTGTAGCTGTGCCGGTAGAAGTCGGCTGCGGACCGCCGCCACAGCGCGGCCACGCCGGGCGCATGCCGTGGGTCGGACCCGGTCCGGATGAAGTCGTCGAACGACAACTCCAGCGGCTCCCGCAAGGCGGCGAACCGGTCGGCGTTGGTGCGGACGAACGCGCCGACCTCGACCCCGGCAGCCCGGGCGGCGGCGACGTTCTTGAGCGCATTGTCGTCGGTCCCGGTGAGGAACCGGACGCGCTCACCGCGCTGCCGGCGATGCCGGGCCAGCGCATCGGCCTGCACAAGCTCAAGCGCGTGCCCGAGATGCGGCGGCGCATTCACGTACGGGATGGCGGTGGTGATGTAGAAGGTCATGCTCCCTCTTCCGCCCCGCCCCGAGCATGCAGTCCCCGCCGGAGGCGAGGACTTGTCCGGTGCTGACTACCGCACGCCGAACGGCCCCGCGAGGGGGCGCATCATCGACGGACGTGGCAGCTGCATGAATTCATGCTGGCAGCGCGCCACGCCCGCAGCCAACGGTTTACCGGCGACCAGCGCGGCGTCGTAGGACTCAGGGCCACCAATTCCTCACGGTGAGCATCGTGACGGAGGCGGCGATCGGGCGACAACGTATGTGATTCCGGTCATCGCCGGTGATCGCTATTCCCTTCCGTCGTTGGTTGGGCCAAGGTGGTCGTCGCGTCATCGAAGCGACGGAGGATTCAGGTGGATCGGCTCTGGAGCCGGATCGGCATCCGGGTGGGCTCGGTGGGTCTGCTCGTGGGCGGCCTCGTCGGCGGTGTGTATCTCGGAGAGCATCAGACCGACCAGCTCGCCGGCGCTCAGGCCGGGCTCGTCGTGCAGGCCGACGCCGCGGATCTGCGGCTGCTCAAGGAGCGGCACGGTGAGCACGCGGCGGCTCGGGCGCAGCGGCGGCAGGCCGAGGAGGAGGCCGCGGCCAAAGCCGGCACGGCGGCCAAGGCTGCTGCCGGCAAGGCGCGCATGCTGGACCGCCGGGCCATCGAGAAGAAGGCCGACGAGAAGCGCCGGGCCGAGGCCAAGAAGAACGGGACCGTGGGCTTCGACGGGCCGATTCCCTCGTCGTGCAACGAGTTCAAGGGCAACCGGGCCATCGGGTGCGCGTTGATGATCGACGCCGGCTTCCCGATCAGCCAGTTCGGCTGCCTCAACAAGCTGTGGAACAAGGAGAGCGGCTGGAACCACCGGGCGAAGAATCCCAGCTCCGGTGCGTACGGCATCCCGCAGGCCTACCCGGGCAACAAGATGAGCTCGGCCGGCTCGGACTGGCAGAACAACCCGGCTACGCAGATCAAGTGGGGTCTCGGCTACATCAAGGGCCGGTACAAGACGCCGTGCGGCGCCTGGTCCCGCTCCGAGAGCACCGGCTCCTACTGATGGGCTACACCGGCCGGATCGTGATCGTGCGATCGGCGGAGCCGCTCACCGCGCTGGCCGGCGCCGATGTGCTCAACGAGTCGTCCTATGCGGGCGGGTGGCGCGCCGCGCAGCTGGACGGCGATCTGCGCGACGCCCTGCGGATGCTCGTGGCGGAGACCGGAGCACCGGCGATCACGGCCTTCATCCTCGACAGCGACGTCGCCGATGTCGAAGCGGCGACGCCGGCCGGCGGCTACTGGCACGTCTACCTGCATCCGGAGAAGGCCGCCGATTACGGCGCTCCTGAGCTCGGGCAGACGGCGGCCGAGGTGACGGAACTGGCGCTGGCCTGGGCCGCCGAGGCCGGTCTCACCGCGGACGGCGAGGCGGTGCGGACGGCTCTGGACGCCGCGAACGTCTTCGCCGAAGAAACCTTCTACGAGCTGCTCGCGGCTCTCGGTATCAAGCCGGCTCAGTCGGAATGATCGACCGGTACGCGGCGGCGGTGTTCGCGGCGCCGGACCGGCTGTTCCAAGTCATGCGCACGTCGCGGACGCGCACGCAGCTCTGGCTGCAGTCCGATGCGTCGCCGTCCTCGGGCATCCCGCTGCGCATCGAAGTGCACTTCGACTCGGTGCAGTACGTCTGCCTGCCGTTCGTCATCCGGGGGCTCACGCTGCGAGCGGCGACGGCCGCCGAGCAGGAACGCCTCGGCGCGGCGCACGGGCTGGAGCTGGCCGACGACGCAGGCGTGTATCTGTTGTCCGAGCAGCACGACTGGTTCGTGGTCTCAGGCGTACCGCAGTGGGCCGAGGCCCGGCTGGCCTACAACGACGGGCCGGTCTTCTGGGACTACGCCGGTGACGAGGACGTCGTCGCCTCGATCGGCACCCTGCAATGACGTTCAGCCCGGAAGCCGGTCGACCGGCCGCCACACGAAGCTCCGTGTGTGGCGGCCGGTCGGCCGGTGCTGCTTCTGCTCTTTGCTGACCCCGTACGGGATTATTCGGGGACCTTGCGGTAGGCGCCGTCGCTCGCGCTGGTCGCCATCGAGGCGTAGGCGCGCAGCGCCGCCGAGACCGGGCGCTGCCGGTCGGCCGGGGTGTACGGCTTCGGCCGGCGTTCCTGGGCGTGCCGGCGCTGGGCCAGCTCCTCGTCCGAGACGTTGAGGGTGATCGTGCGGCCGGGGATGTCGATGGTGATCTCGTCGCCGGTCTCGACCAGGGCGATCAGGCCGCCGGACGCCGCCTCCGGGGAGACGTGCCCGATGGACAGGCCCGAGGTGCCGCCGGAGAACCGGCCGTCCGTGATCAGTGCGCACGCCTTGCCCAGGCCGCGGCCCTTCAGGAACGAGGTCGGGTAGAGCATCTCCTGCATGCCCGGCCCGCCGCGGGGTCCCTCGTAGCGGATCACCACGACGTCGCCGGCCAGGACCTGCTTGGCGAGGATGCCGTCGACCGCCGTGTCCTGGCTCTCGAAGACGCGCGCCGGGCCGCTGAACTTCCACAGCTCCTCGGCCACGCCGGCGGTCTTGACGACGCAGCCGTCGGGCGCCAGGTTGCCGAAGAGGATCGCCAGGCCGCCGTCGACCGTGTACGCGTGCTCGACCGAGCGGATGCAGCCCCCGGCCGCGTCCGTGTCGAGCGTCGCCCAGCGGTTCGTCGTCGAGAACGGCTGGGTGGTGCGGACCCCGCCCGGCGCGGCGTGGAAGAGCTCCAGCGCCTCCTCGCTCGCCTTGCCGCTGCGGATGTCCCAGGACTCCAGCCAGCTGGTCAGGTCGGGGGAGTGCACCGAGCGGACGTTCTGCCGCAGGGCGCCGCCGCGGTTCAGCTCGCCGAGCAGGGCCGGAATGCCACCGGCGCGGTGCACGTCCTCCATGTGGTACTTCGGGCTGTTCGGCGCGACCTTGGACAGGCATGGCACCCGGCGCGACACCGCGTCGATGTCGGCCACGCTGAAGTCCAGCTCGGCCTCGCGGGCCGCGGCCAGCAGGTGCAGCACCGTGTTGGTCGAGCCGCCCATCGCCACGTCCAGGGCGACCGCGTTCTCGAAGGCGTCACGGCTGGCGATGGCCCGCGGCAGCACGCTCTCGTCGTCGTTCTCGTAGTACTGCTTCGCGATGTCGACGATCAGCGAACCGGCCCGCTCGAACAGGGCCTTGCGGGCGGCGTGCGTGGCCAGCGTCGAGCCGTTGCCCGGCAGGGCCAGGCCGATCGCCTCGGTCAGGCAGTTCATCGAGTTGGCGGTGAACATGCCGGAACAGGAGCCGCAGGTCGGGCAGGCCGAGCGCTCGATGGTGTCGAGCTGGGCGTCGGTGACGTTCTCGTTGGCGCTGGCGCTCATCGCGTCGACCAGGTCGAGCTTCTCGTGCACCACGCCCTCGATGGCGACGGTCTTGCCGGCCTCCATCGGGCCACCGGAGACGAAGACCGTCGGGATGTTGAGCCGCAGGGCGGCGATCAGCATGCCCGGGGTGATCTTGTCGCAGTTCGAGATGCAGACCAGGGCGTCGGCGCAGTGCGCGTTCACCATGTACTCCACCGCGTCGGCGATCAGCTCGCGGCTGGGCAGCGAGTAGAGCATGCCGCCGTGGCCCATGGCGATGCCGTCGTCCACCGCGATGGTGTTGAACTCGCGCCCGATACCGCCGGCCTCGAACACCGCGTCGGCGACCAGACCGCCCATGTCCTTGAGATGGACGTGACCGGGCACGAACTGGGTGAAGCTGTTGGCAATGGCGACGATCGGCTTGCCGAAATCGTCGTCGGTCATGCCGGTGGCGCGCCACAGGGCGCGCGCGCCGGCCATCGTCCGACCGTGGGTCGAGGTCCGGGAGCGCAGCTCAGGCATTACTACATACTGCCACCGCGGGTAAGGACCGCGCCTGTGCCGGGCGACACCCAGTCCACTGCGCGGGACGCGATCATGTGTTGCGGTTCGAAACCGGTCGATCGGTCGGCTCCCGAAATGTGCTCCGGTACGGCAGAGTGTTCCCGTGCACTCACCGTCCGGCGTGGAGCTGGCCGGGCTGGCGAGCCTCGTGGTCGCGGTCCCGGCTGTCGCCCTCCTGGCCAACTCCGGCCGTAAGCACACCGGTGCTGCCCGCCGGGCCCATCTGCTGCTCGCCGCGGGTGCCGCGATAGCCACCGCCGCCGCGCTCGCCGGGTTGCTCAGCAGCCTGTTCCTGGTGCATGCCCCGGTACGGCTCGCCTCGGCCGTCGCCGTGGCGATGGCCCTGGGCACCCTGACCCTGCTGGTCGGCACGCTGATGTTGCCGGGCGCGGCGGAGAGCCCGGGCGCGGCGGTCCGGCACCTGCTCGACGGCTTCGTCGTCGCGGCCGCGCTGTGGTTCGTTGGCTGGGTGCTGGTCTCCCAGCCCACCCGGCTGCTCGGCGATCAGACCCCCGCGCGGTGCCTGTCGATGCTGCTGCCCGCGGGCGTTGCGGTGATCGCTCTCGGTCTGACCGCGGTGCTCGCCATGCACGCCCACCGGCCGCGGCACGTCACGGTCCGGGTGGCCGCCGGAGTCAGCCTGGTGGCCCTGGCCGCCACCGCGCTGTCCGCGGGCATCTGCCGCAGCTGGGCCGGGGTCGTGCTGCTCGGCGCCGTGCTGCTGCCCGGCGGGCTGGTCGTGGTGGCCCGCGCCGTCAAGATCGCCGACCGGCCGGTCGAGGTGGTCGGCGACGTCACCCAGCGCAACACCGGGTACGCCTTCGTGCCGATGTCCGCCCTGGTCGCCGCGTTCGGCTACCACCTGGCCGTCGGCGGCCGCCTCGACGTCTTCGGCTTCCTCGGCGTGAGCATCGAGGGCTTCGCGCTGGTCGCCCGCCAGTATCTGGCCCTGGCCGACGTCAAGCGGCACACCCTGCGGCTGCGCCAGCGGGAGACGCACTTCCGCGAGCTCGCCCACACCGACCCGCTGACCGGGCTGGCCAACCGGCGCGGCCTGGTCCGGGCGCTGCGCGAGCCGCCGGTCCCCGAGCGCGCCCGGGTCCTGGTCGGCCTCGACCTGGACGGCTTCAAGAACGTCAACGACATGCGCGGGCACGACATCGGTGACGCCGTGCTCACCGAGGTGGGCCGGCGGCTCGGGGCCAACCTGCGCGACGGCGACGTCGCCGCCCGCCTCGGCGGCGACGAGTTCGCGGTGCTGATGTGGGCCAGGCCCGAGGAGGCGATGGTCGCCGGCAAGCGGCTGCTGGCGGTGCTCAGCGAGCCCTACGAGACCGAGGACGGTTCGGTCTTCCTCTCCGCGAGCGTCGGCGTCGCCGACTCGCCCGCGCCGGGCGACACCGGCGAGCTGATGCGCGACGCCGACCTGGCCCTGCGGTACGCGAAACAGCGCGGCAAGAACCGCGTCGAGCGCTACCAGAAGCGCTACGACGAACTGCTGCGCCGGCACAGCGTCCTGGAGAACGAACTACGTCACGCCATCGAACGCGAGCAGCTGCGCCTGGTCTTCCAGCCGGTCGTCGCGCTGCCGTCGATGCGGCCGGTCGGCGCCGAGGCCCTGCTCCGCTGGCACCACCCGGAGCTGGGCGCGGTACGGCCCGACGAATTCATCCCGGTGGCCGAGGAGTCCGGGCTGATCAGCATGATCGGCTCCTGGGTGCTGGACCAGGCCTGCCGGCAGCTCGCCCAGTGGCTGGCCGGCGGCCACGACGTCTGGGTGTCGGTCAACATGTCACCCAAGGAGCTGCACGCCGCCGACTACGCCGCGCAGGTCGCCGAGGTGCTGGAGCGCTACCACGTGCCACCGCAGCGCCTGGTCCTCGAGGTGACCGAGCACGCGGTGGCCACCGACATGGACGAGCTGATCCGCCGGCTGTGCGAGCTGCGGTCCACCGGCGTACGGATCGCGCTCGACGACTTCGGCGCGGGCTACTCCTCTCTCGGGCAGCTGCGCAACCTCCCGGTGGACATCCTGAAGATCGACCACGCGCTGGTCGCCGAGCCGGAGTCGCGCACCGGCACGGCGGCGCCGCTGGTCGACGTGGTCGTCCGGCTGGGCCACCGGCTCGGCCTGGAAGTGCTGGCCGAGGGCATCGGCACCCCGGCGCAGCGGGCGATCGTCGAGGAGGCCGGCTGCCGGCTGGGCCAGGGGTCGCTGTTCGGCTGGGGCGTGCCCGCCGAGCACCTGGAGGCCCAGCTCGAGACCGTACGGTCCTCCGGTGCCCGCCCGGTCCCGGTCCAGCGGGCGCGTCCGCCGGTGCCGCCCAGCGCACCCGCACGCAGTCAGGTGATCATGCTGGGCCCGGGAATGCGGCAGGTCAGGGCGCTCCTGCCCACCGACCCGGCCTTCGTGACGGAGGACGGCTCGCGAACGGGTGACCAAGATGTGAGATCAGTTGACGCACCCCGTGAGATGGGGCAGTCTTAGCCGCATGTGCTTGTCGTCCCGAGTACTTATGTGAGCGCACTGTCCCTCCCGCAAGAGGAATGACAGTGCGCTAGGTCCCGTGCTTCGGCACGAGGACCTTTTTTGTTGCTCCGGGACCGTCCAGGCTCACCCATCCCGAACGAAGGTCTGAATCGCCATGACAAGACCCACACCCGAGACCCTCGCCCACCGCGCCACCCCGGCCACCGTCGCCGCGGCAGCCGGCACCCCGGCCGTAGTCACGGTGTCCCCGACCCCCGTCAGCGGGGCCGGCTCGCTCGTGCGGTCGCTCGAGGCGCTCGGCGTCGAGGTGGCGTTCGGGATCCCCGGCGGGGCGATCCTGCCCGCCTACGACCCGCTGTACGACTCCAAGGTCCGGCACATCCTGGTCCGCCACGAGCAGGGCGCGGGTCACGCCGCGACCGGCTACGCGCAGGCCACCGGCAAGGTCGGCGTCTGCATCGCCACCTCCGGCCCGGGCGCGACCAACCTGGTCACCCCGATCGCCGACGCCTACATGGACTCGGTGCCGATCGTCGCGATCACCGGCCAGGTGGCCCGGCCCGCGATCGGCACGGACGCCTTCCAGGAGGCGGACATCCAGGGCATCACGCTGCCGATCACGAAGCACAACTTCCTGATCCAGACGCCCGAGGAGATCCCGCGGATCATGGCCGAGGCGTTCCACCTCGCCCTGACCGGCCGCCCGGGCCCGGTGCTCGTCGACGTGCCCAAGGACGTGCTGCAGGCGGCGACCACCTTCGCCTGGCCGCCCACCCTGGACCTGCCCGGCTACCGGCCCACACTGCACCCGCACGGCAAGCAGATCCGCGAGGCGGCCCGGCTGATCGCCCAGGCCAAGCGCCCGGTCCTGTACGTCGGCGGCGGCGTGCTCAAGGCCGGCGCCACCGACGGGCTGCGCAAGCTCGCCGAGCTGACCGGCATCCCGGTGGTCACCACGCTGATGGCCCTGGGCGCGTTCCCCGACTCGCACCCGCAGCACCTGGGCATGCCCGGCATGCACGGCACGGTCCCGGCGGTGTACGCGCTGCAGAAGGCCGACCTGCTGGTCACCCTCGGCGCCCGCTTCGACGACCGGGTCACCGGCAAGCTGGACTCGTTCGCCCCGGACGCCAAGGTCGTGCACGCCGACATCGACCCGGCCGAGATCGGCAAGAACCGGCATGCCGACGTCCCGATCGTGGGCGACGCCCGGCACGTCATCGATGAGCTGATCGCGGCGGTCTCCGCCACGGCGGGCGGCACCGCGGCGTACGAGCCGTGGTGGGCGCAGCTCAACGACCTGCGCGAGCGTTACCCGCTGGGCTACGACGAGCCCACCGACGGCACCCTGGCCCCGCAGTACGTGATCCAGCGGATCGGCGAGCTGGTCGGCCCGGAGGCGATCTACGTGGCCGGGGTCGGCCAGCACCAGATGTGGGCCTCGCAGTTCATCAGCTACGAGAAGCCGGGCACCTGGCTCAACTCGGGCGGCGCCGGCACGATGGGCTACGCGGTGCCGGCCGCGATGGGCGCCAAGGTCGGCCGCCCCGACACCGCGGTGTGGGCGATCGACGGCGACGGCTGCTTCCAGATGACCAATCAGGAGCTGGCCACCTGCGCCCTGGAGGGCATCCCGGTCAAGATCGCCGTCATCAACAACGGCAACCTGGGCATGGTCCGGCAGTGGCAGACCCTGTTCTACGAGGGCCGCTACTCCAACACCGAGCTGGGCACCCACAAGCACCGCATCCCCGACTTCGTGAAGCTGGCCGAGGCGCTGGGCTGCGTGGGCCTGCGCTGCGAGTCGAAGGCCGACGTGGACGCCACCATCAAGGCGGCCATGGAGATCAACGACCGCCCGGTGGTCATCGACTTCACCGTCGGCAAGGACGCCATGGTCTGGCCGATGGTCGCGGCCGGCACCAGCAACGACGAGATCATGTTCGCCCGGGACGTGCGCCCGGCCTTCGACGAGGACGACCTGTGACCAGTATGAACAAGCACACCCTGTCCGTGCTCGTGGAGAACAAGCCCGGTGTGCTGGCCCGGGTGTCCGGACTGTTCTCGCGGCGCAGCTTCAACATCGATTCGCTGGCGGTGGGCGAGACGGAGAACCCGGACGTCTCCCGCATCACGATCGTGGTCAACGCCGACTCCTCACCCCTGGAGCAGGTGACCAAGCAGCTCAACAAGCTGGTGAACGTCCTGAAGATCGTCGAGCTGGACCCGCAGCAGTCGGTCCAGCGCGAGCTCCTGCTGGTCAAGGTGCGGGCCGACCGCACCGTGCGCGGCCAGGTGCTCGAGACGGTCGAGCTGTTTAGGGCAAAGGTGATCGACGTCGCACCGGACACCCTCACGATCGAGGCGACCGGCAACCCCGACAAACTCGATGCGTTGCTGCGCGACCTCGAGCCGTACGGCATCAAGGAAATGGTCCAGTCCGGCCTGGTCGCGATCGGCCGCGGATCCCGTTCCATCACCACCGGCCCGGCGCTCCGCGCCGCCTGATTCGACAGAGGATTTATCAATGACCGCGGAAGTGTTCTACGACGACGACGCCGACCTGTCCATCATCCAGGGACGCAAGGTCGCCGTTATCGGGTACGGCAGCCAGGGCCACGCGCACTCGCTGTCGCTGCGCGACTCGGGCGTCGACGTGGTGGTCGGCCTGAAGGAGGGCTCGAAGAGCCGCGCCAAGGCCGAGGAGCAGGGCCTCAAGGTGCTCACGCCGGCCGAGGCGTCCGCCTGGGCCGACGTGATCATGGTGCTGGCGCCGGACACCGCCCAGCGGAAGATCTACGCCGAGTCGATCGAGCCGAACCTGACCGCCGGCAAGGCGCTCTTCTTCGGCCACGGCCTCAACATCCGGTTCGAGCTGATCAAGCCGCCGGCCAACGTGGACGTGGCGATGGTCGCCCCCAAGGGCCCCGGCCACCTGGTCCGCCGCCAGTACGTGGACGGCAAGGGCGTGCCCGCGCTCATCGCGGTGGAGCAGGACGCCAGCGGTGGCGCCCAGGCGCTCGCCCTGTCGTACGCGAAGGCGATCGGCGGCACCCGGGCCGGCGTCATCAAGACCACCTTCAAGGAGGAGACGGAGACCGACCTCTTCGGCGAGCAGGCGGTCCTTTGCGGCGGTACGGCCGCGCTCGTGCAGACGGGCTTCGAGGTGCTCACCGAGGCCGGCTACGCCCCGGAGATCGCCTACTTCGAGTGCCTGCACGAGCTCAAGCTGATCGTCGACCTCATGTACGAGGGCGGCATCTCCCGGATGCGCTACAGCGTCTCGGACACCGCCGAGTTCGGTGACTACGTCAGCGGCCCGCGCGTCATCAACGCCGGGGTGAAGCAGGAGATGAAGAAGATCCTCGCCGAGATCCAGTCCGGCGAGTTCACCAAGGCGCTCATCGCCGACGACGAGGCCGGCGGCACCCGCCTGCAGCAGTACCGCAAGGAAGGCGCCGAGCACCCGATCGAGGTCACCGGCAAGAAGCTGCGCGACATGATGAGCTGGGTCGACCGGCCGATCACCGAAACAGCCTGACCTTTCACGCCCGGCAAACGCCGGATCGCAGCGCCGCAAGGGCCGCGATCCGGCGTTTTTGCGTAACCATTCGACTACCTGAAACATGGGCGTTACGTCCCGCTTACCAAAGCGGCGTCGTCATCGAATTGTGTACTGTTCGGGCGCGGCGGACTAGACAGCAGCGGGTAGATTCGCCGCATGCGACTGGCTGATTCTTTTCGGAGCGAGCGCTTCGGCGCAGTCCGGATCCACGAGCTTCAGAGGGTCATCGAGCTGGACTCGGGCGCCCTGGATGATGCCTTTTCGGCGGGCAGCCGAGTCGTGTCCTTCGAAGCTTTACGCGCGGTCGAGTCGCAAATGGTAATCGTCGTGCCCTGCATGAACGAATCACGAAGCGTCATCGAGGGCGTGCTGTCCGGAATTCCGCATGACTGCCTCATTGTGCTGGTCTCCAACAGCGACAAGCTGCCGGTGGACCGATACGAGATCGAGGCGCAGACCCTCGAGCAGTTCTGCCGGCTGGCCGGCCGCTCGGCGATCAGCGTGCACCAGAAAGACCCCGGACTGGCCGCCGCATTCAAGGCGGCCGGGATGGAGCAACTGATCGGCGAGGACGGTCTGGTCCGGGCCGGCAAGGGCGAGGCCATGCTGATCGGGATGGCGCTGGCCGCGATGACGGGCCGCCGCTACCTCGGCTACGTCGACGCCGACAACTACGTCCCCGGCGCGGTCCACGAATACTGCAAGGCCTACGCGGCCGGACTGCACCTGGCCGACAGCCCGTACTCGATGGTCCGCATTTCCTGGCATTCAAAGCCGAAGCTGCGCGAGGGAAGACTGTTCTTCAGCCGGCGCGGCCGCAGCTCCGAGATCACCAACGAGTGGCTCAACCGCTTCCTCGCCGAATACTCGGGCTTCGGCACCGAGGTGATCGCCACCGGCAACGCGGGCGAGCACGCGATGACCCTGGACCTCGGCCTGAAGCTGCGGCTGGCGGGCGGCTTCGCCGTCGAACCGTACGAGTACATGGACCTGTTCGAGCAGTTCGGCGGAATCCTGGAGAGCGCCAGCCCGGACGTGATGGCGAGCTCGGTGCCGGTGCTGCAGATCGAGACCCGCAACCCGCACTTCCACGACAACAAGGGCGAGGAGCACGTGCAGGGGATGCGGATGCAGGCCCTGAACGTGGTCTACCACTCGCCGGTGACGCTGCCGTCGGTCCGCCAGGCGATCATCGACTTCATGGTGGCGCAGGGGGCTCTCGAGGTGGGTCAGGAGCCGCCGCGGGAGCGGGTTTATCCGCCGGTGGGGAGTTTGGATCTGGAGCTGTTGTATGACGGGCTGGATGCGGAGGCGTTGACCTTCCGGCAGTTTGATGGGCGGGCGTCGGCGGGATATGCGGCGGCTCCGCCGATTGAGCGGCACTGCATTCCGCGCCCTACGGTCTGAGCCATGCTCGGCCTGCCGGTCCCGCTGGGGGCCGGGCTGTGGGCCGGAGTGGCCGCGCCGCCGGGCCGCGGGCCGGGCCTGCCGCTGCGGTGCGGCCTACTGCTGCGGCGCAGCCGGGTGCTGCGGTGCGGTCGGATCGGCTGGCCTGATCTGCTCAGTCGGCGCCTGCTGAGCCGCGGCCAGCGGTATCGGCTGCGGCTGCGGCTGGCCCGTGTCCCCTGAAGCCGTCTGCCCAGAAACGCTGCCGGTCTCAGGCTGCGCCGTCACACCCGGCGCCGGTGGGCCCGAGGCGGGCTGCACCGGCTGCTGCTGACCGGACCACGGCGGCACCACTGCCTCCGGCCAAGCTTGATGCTGCTGCGCGCCCCAGCCCTGCGCCTGCTGCGGCGGATATTGGTACTGCGGCGGGTAACCCGGCTGTGCCGCGAACCCGGCCTGCCCCGGATAGCCGGGCGGCGGAACATAGTGCGGCTGCGGCACCCCGCCCCACTGCGGCTGCTGAGGCGGCGGGTAGTGCCCGGGCCCCCACTGCGGCTGCGGCGGGGCTTCCGGCGTCGTCAGCTCGTGCAGCCAGTCCCGCTCAGCGCGCGACCACACCCGGCGGGCCGCCAGGTAGGCCGGGGCCTGACCGAGCAGCGGCACCAGCAGCACCCCCAGGCCGATCACCAGGGCCACCACGCCCAGCCGCAGCACCTCGGTCTCGGGGTCGCTCCCGGCCACCCCGGCGACCAGCATGATCAGTCCGGCCACCAGCGTCAGGCCGCCGACGATCATCGGGCCGACAGTGATGCCGTCGCGGACGAAGGACCACGCGACCGCGGCCACGAGCGCTGCGCAGACGGCGACGAGCGCGGCAGCCAGCCCTTGGGCGGTGGCCTCGCCGACACTCTGCCGGAACGAGCCGGCTGACAACGCCACCACGGCCGTGACCAGCAGCAGCAGTGACAGCAGGCCGAGCAGCGCTGCGGTGACAGTCACCGCGAACGGCACCCGCCGGGGCGGCTCGGGGATCGCGGAGCCGTGATCCTCGTCGATTTCCTCGGCGTCGGCCGGTGCTTGGGACATGCCGAGGAGGCTAGCGGTCCGGTGCGACAGAAAGTGCTCCGGGTATTTCGTACGTGTGAGGCCGGTCACCATGAGATGACATGCCGTAATGGTCCCGGCACACCCTACGATCGCGGAAAGGTCGGCGGCCGGCCGCCTGCGAGACAAACAGGTGGAGACGTATGACTCCCGTGGTACTGATCGCTGAGGAACTGGCCCCCGCCGCCATCGACGTGCTGGCCTACGACTTCGACGTCCGCCACGTGGACGGCACCGACCGGGTCGCCCTGCTCGCCGCGCTGGCCGAGGCCGACGCGATCATTGTGCGCAGTGCCACCAAGGTCGACGCGGAGGCGGTCGCCGCCGCGCCGCGGCTCAAGGTCGTCGCCCGGGCCGGTGTGGGTCTCGACAACGTCGACGTGCCCGCCGCCACCGCGCGGGGCGTCATGGTGGTCAACGCCCCGACCTCCAACATCGTCTCCGCCGCCGAGCAGGCGATCGCCCTGCTGCTGTCCGTGGCCCGGAACACCGCCGCTGCCAGCGCCGCGCTCAAACGGGGCGAGTGGAAGCGCGCGAAGTACACCGGTGTCGAGGTGCAGGGCAAGACCGTCGGGGTGGTCGGGCTCGGGCGCATCGGGGTGCTGTTCGCGCAGCGCATGGCCGCGTTCGGAACGCGGCTGATCGCGTATGACCCGTACATCCAGCCGGCCCGGGCCGCGCAGCTGGGCGTGCGCCTGGTCGGGTTGGACGAGTTGCTGCGGGAGAGCGACTTCATCTCGATCCACTTGCCGCGTACCCCGGAGACGTTGGGCCTGATCGGTGAGAAGGAGCTGGCCACGGTCAAGCCGGGGGTGCGCATCATCAATGCCGCCCGCGGCGGCCTGGTCGACGAGCGCGCGCTGGCCGACGCGCTCGCCGAAGGCCGCGTCGGCGGCGCCGGCATCGACGTCTTCGTCACCGAGCCGACCACCGATTCCCCGCTGTTCGCCTTCGACAACGTCGTGGTCACCCCGCACCTGGGCGCGTCCACCGCCGAGGCGCAGGACAAGGCCGGGCTGTCGGTGGCCCGCAGCGTCAAGCTGGCGTTGCAGGGCGAGTTCGTGCCGGACGCGGTGAACGTGCAGGCCGGCGGCGTGGTCGACGAGGACGTCCGCCCGCTGCTCGGGCTCGCCGAGCGGCTCGGCAAGGTCTTCACCGCGGTCGCGGGCGGCATCGCGGCCAGCGTGACCGTGGAGGTCCGCGGCGAGATCGTGTCGCACGACGTGGCGGTGCTCAAGCTGGCCGCGACCAAGGGCCTCTTCGCCTCGGTGGTCGA
Source organism: Actinoplanes sp. CA-051413 (assembly GCF_050955795.1). Lineage (NCBI taxonomy): Bacteria > Bacillati > Actinomycetota > Actinomycetes > Micromonosporales > Micromonosporaceae > Actinoplanes > Actinoplanes sp. CA-051413. The sequence goes on along the minus strand of NZ_CP192100.1, from coordinate 8,553,296 downwards.
GGAGCAGGTCACCTACGTCAATGCCCCGCAGCTCGCGGCGGACCGCGGCGTCGAGGTCGAGCTGGTCGTCGACCGCGAGGTCTCCGACCACCAGAACCTGGTCACGGTACGCGGCGCGCTGCCGGACGGGCGCACGGTGAGCGTGGCCGGGACAGTCACCGGTACGGGCACCCGCGAGGCTCGCAAGCTCACCCAGGTCGACGAGTTCGACCTGGAGCTCGGCGCGGGCGGCGTGCTGCTGTTCTTCCGATACGCGGACCGCCCCGGCGTGGTCGGCGCAATCGGCTCGATCCTCGGCGAGGCCGGCGTCAACATCGCGGCGATGCAGGTGGCCCGGCGTCAGCTGGGTGGCGAAGCGCTGATGGCGCTGACCGTCGACTCCTCGGTGGATGCCGAGCTGCTCTCCGCGGTCGCGGCCTCGATCGGCTCCGCCAAGGGCAGCATCGTCGACCTGCGCGACGAGGACTGACCGGACCGGCGAGGTCCGACGCGGACTGCCCGAAGCCGGCGCGGGTTGGCCGGGCCACGTGGGTTGGCCGGGCCATGCGGGTTGGCCGGGCCATGCGGGTTGGCCGGGCCATGCGGGTTGGCCGGGCCATGCGGGTTGGCCGGGCCATGCGGGTTGGCCGGGCCACGCGGATCAACGAGTTTTTACCGGGGGCGGATAAACCGTGCCGTCCTGCAGGTCGAGCAGGTCGAGATTGAGCTCGCCGGCCAGTTTCTCGATCGTCTCGAGCACCGCATCGGGGCACTGCTCGTCCAGCCGCATCTGGATGTGGTCCGCCGCGGCGTGCAGCGGGGCGCTCGCCCAGGGCGTGCCGGGCAGCGTCGCGCGCGGCCCGCGGTCGGGGTAGTTGCTGGTCAGGGCGTCATAGAAGGCGACGACGCGCGGATCGGCGGGGCGCTGTGGGTGCTCGCCGCGGGCGCACCGGGCGTTCGCGGCACGCACGTCATCCGGCATGGCCGAGTTGTCCATGGCCCACACCACGAGGTCGAAACTCACCGGCGCATGGTGCCATACCGCCGGGCGGTGAAGTCGGTTGTCGCCCCGACACGCGGGGGATGCGTCTTGCGCGACATTAGTCCGCATCGCTAGCGTTGGTCCTGCCGCGCGGGCTCCATGGCCGTGTCTTCGGGTGATGCTGTCGTGGTCGCTCCGCGTGGAGGATGCACCCCCGGCGGGCGCGAGCCACGCGTACCTGTCGTGACAGCCCCCGCGATCGTTGCCGCGATCGACGGGGGTTGTTCGCGTCCGGGTCCTTAACGAATCTTCACCCATACTCTGGGACCGCCGTGTCAGTGATCGGGACAGCGGACTAAGGTCGAGCGGTCGGACCGACTGAGGGAGTGGACGTGACGGTGGCGCGGATCGCGGTGGTGGCCGGCGACGGCATCGGGACCGAGGTGACCGCGCAGGCGCGCAAGGTGATCGAGGCCGTCCTCCCGGATGCGGAGTTCGACGACTACGACCTGGGCGCGCGCTTCTACAACCGCACCAAAGAGGTTCTGCCGCAGGCCATCCAGGACGAGCTGGCCGCGCACGACGCCATCCTGCTCGGCGCCATCGGTGACCCCAGCGTCCCGCCCGGCGTCCTCGAGCGTGGCCTGCTGCTCAAGCTCCGCTTCGACTTCGACCAGTACGTCAACCTGCGCCCGTCCCGGCTCTGGCCCGGCACGGTCAGCCCGCTCGCCGGCCTCAAGCCCGGCGAGATCGACATGGTCGTGGTCCGCGAGGGCACCGAGGGTCTCTACGTCGGCGCCGGCGGCGTCCTGCACAAGGACACCCCCGCCGAGATCGCCACCGAGGAGAGCCTGAACACCCGGCACGGCGTCGAGCGGGTCGTACGCGACGCGTTCGGCCGGGCGCAGCGCCGCGAGCGGCGCCACCTGACCCTCGTGCACAAGACGAACGTGCTCACCCACGCGGGCGGGCTCTGGGCGCGCACCTTCGCCGCCGTCGCCGCCGAGTTCCCCGACGTCACCACGGAATACCAGCACATCGACGCCGCGAGCATGTTCATGGTGAGCAACCCGCAGCGCTACGACGTGGTGGTGACCGACAACCTCTTCGGTGACATCCTCACCGACATCGCCGCTGCCGTGACCGGCGGCATCGGCATGGCAGCCAGCGGCTCCGTCAACCCGGAGCGCAAGTACCCCTCGACCTTCGAGCCGGTGCACGGCTCCGCGCCGGACATCGCCGGCCAGGGCATCGCCGACCCGGCGGCCGCCATCCTCTCCGCGTCGCTGCTGCTCGAGCATCTCGGGCACCCCGACGAGGCCCGCCGAGTATCCGAGGCGGTCGCCGCCGAGGTCGCGTCCCGCACACCGGGCGCGCCGCTGCGTACCGCCGAAGTAGGAGACCGGGTCGCCGCCACCGCGGCCGCCTGACCTCACCCTCTCCCCGTCATCCCGCCGGTCTGCCGGCGGTCGATGACGCATGCCCGGCTGTCGGCTTTGAACGACCGTTCGGGGTAAGTTCATGGAGCACTACGGGTGCTACCTCTTCATTCTTTGTGACAGAAAGCAGGTCAACTGCCATGAGTGGTGGTGACAACCTCGACTTCGAGATCCGTCCGAACCCGGCGCCCGTAAGCGACGCGGACAGGACCACACTGCTGGCCAACCCGGGCTTCGGCCGGATCTTCACCGATCACATGGTCACCGTCCGGTATGCGGAGGGCAAAGGCTGGTACGAGCCCCGGGTCGAAGCCCGCGCCCCCATCCCGATGGACCCCGCGTCAGCGGTGCTGCACTACGCACAGGAGATCTTCGAGGGCCTGAAGGCCTACACGACTGCGGACGGCGGCGTGACGATGTTCCGCCCGGACGCCAACGCCGCCCGCTTCGGGCAGTCCGCCCAGCGGATGGCCATGCCGGTGCTGCCGCAGTCGATGTTCCTGGAGTCCCTGCGCCAGCTGATCAGGATCGACCGGGGCTGGATCCCGGAGAGCGACGAGGGCAGCCTCTACCTGCGCCCGTTCGCGTACGCCAGCGAGGTCTTCCTCGGTGTGCGCCCGTCGATGGAATACCTCTACCTGGTGATCGCCTCGCCGGTGGGCGCCTACTTCAGCGGCGGGGTCAAGCCGGTGACGGTCTGGATCACGCCCGACTACACCCGGGCGGCGCCCGGCGGCACGGGCGCGGCGAAGTGCGGCGGTAATTATGCGGCCGGCCTGTCCGCCCAGGCCGAGGCGATCGAGCACGGCTGCGACCAGGTGGTCTACCTGGACGCCGTCGAGCGCAAGTACGTCGACGAGCTCGGCGGCATGAACGTCTTCTTCGTGCTGGACGACGGCTCGCTGGCGACGCCGCCGCTGACCGGCACGATCCTGCCCGGCATCACCCGCGACTCGGTCATCAAGCTGGCGGAGCGGGACGGGCGCCGGGTCGAGGAGCGGCCGGTCAGCTTCGAGGAATGGCGCTCCGGGGCGGCCTCGGGCCGGATCCGCGAGGCTTTCGCGTGTGGCACCGCGGCTGTCATCACCCCGATCGGCACTGTGCGGTCGCCGGAGGACGAGTTCACCGTGGCCGACGGCGGCTCGGGTGAGGTCACCATGGGGCTGCGTCAGCAGCTCGTGGACATCCAGCGGGGCCGGGCCGAGGATCCGTTCGGCTGGGTGCACCGAGTTCTCTGAGTTGCTGGTGGCGGGGATCGCGAGGCGGTCCCCGCCCGGGCGTCAGTACCGTTGCCGCATGGACATACCGGGCCGGACGCAGCTGCCGATCATTGCCGTCGCCAGTGGCAAAGGTGGAGTGGGCAAGTCGAGCATCGCCGTCGAGCTCGGGCGTGAGCTGGTCCGGGCCGGTTATCGGACGGGGCTGGTCGACGCCGACATCGCCGGTCCCGACGTGCCGCGGATGCTCGGCCTGCGCCGTGACGTGCCGGCCCGGTCGGTCACCCTCGCGCGGTGGACCGGCGGCGGTTCCGGGCTGGAAGCGATGGAGGTCGACGGCCTCAAGGTCGCGTCGGCGGGGTTCCTGATGGCCGGCGGCCAGGGTCTCGCGCTCGGTTCCGACCTGGCCGACCTCATGCTCGGCCGGCTCATCGGGGAAACGGCCTGGGGTGACGTCGAGGTTCTCCTGGTTGATCTGCCGCCCGGCATCAGCTTCACCCAGCAGGGCGTGCTTTCCGGGGCCGGCCGGGTGGCGACGATCCTGGTGGTCACGCCGGCCGAGGTCTCCCATCTGGACACCGGCCGGACTCTCGCGACACTGCGCGAGGTACGGACGCCGGTGCTGGGCGGAGTGGAGAACATGGCGTACTTCCGGTGCCCCTGCTGCGGTGAGGAGACGCAGCTGCACACGCCGGCGCCTGATGAGCGCACCATCTGGGCCGGCGGGGTCGAACGGCTCGCCCGGCTTCCGTTCCGCCCCGACGCGGCGATCGACGGCGCCGATCTCGCCCCCGTCGTACACGCCGCGGCAGCACACATCGCGGGGTGACGGCCGCGCTCAGCGCGGGGTGACGGCCGCGCTCAGCGGGGCGACGGCCGCGCTCAGCGGGGTGACGGCCGCGCTCAGCGGGGCGACGGCCGCGCTCAGCGGGGCGACGGCCGCGCTCAGCGTGGCGTGTCCAGGAGCGTCTGGAGGACGTCCTCTGCAGCCGGCATGCCGTTGATCTCGGCCTGAACGACCCGGGCCCGCCGGGTCAGGGCCGTGTCCTCCAGCAGCTCGGTCGCGGTGTGCGCAACCGTTTCCACCGACAGGTCCGCCGGCGGCACCACCAGGGCCACGCCGGCCTCCACCGCTGTCGCGCTGTTGGCGAACTGGTCCGCCCCCTGCGGCAGGATCAGGTGTGGCAGGCCATGGCAGAGCGCGGCGACGATTGTGCTCGCGCCGCCCTGGGTGACCAGGCCCGCGCATTGCGGCAGCAGCAGGGCGTGCGGTGCGAAGTCGGCGATGCGGACGTTCGACGGCTGCGGGCCGAAGCGGTCCGGGTCGCTGCCGGGGCCGGCCGTGACCAGCACGTTGACCGGCAGGTCGCGGAGGCCGGCCAGCGCCGTCTGGAAGACGTCGGTCGCGCCGAAGAACAGTGTGCCCAGGGTCAGGTGCAGGCTGCGGTCGTAGGGCAGTTCGTCCACGTTCCACGGCAGGCGTTCGCCGGGCAGGACTTCGCCCGAGGTCGGGCGTAGCGGCCGGCGGTTGCGGAAGGCGCGGACGGCGTCCGCCTGCAGGGCCGGCGGGCAGTTGTCCAGGTACGGAATGTCGAGGATGGTCACCGGCAGGTCCGGCACCTCCCATTGGCTGCTCAGGTCGCCGAGCCGGGCCCCGAACCAGTCCCAGGCCTCGGCCGGCAGCGGACCGAGGCCGTGCACCGCGTGCCGGGCGCCGGTGCGGGCCGCGGCCACCGCGCCGGCGAGTTCGGTGATCGGGTGCACCACCAGGTCGGGCTTCCACTCCTCGGCGCGGGGCACCAGACTGGCGGCCCGTTCGAACGCCGCCGCGCCGAACATGCCGCCGATCACCGTGGCCATCCGGCGTTCCGGCGGGACCGCGCCCAGGTCCGGTACCCGGGAGCGGAAGGCCGCGTCGGATTCCGTACGGCTCGGGCCGATGTCCCAGGTCGTCAGCCCGCGCCGGCGCGCCTCGGTGACGCCCTCGGCGCCGGAGGCGACGACGACGTCGTGGCCCGCCTGCTGGGCCGCCCGGATCAGCGGGAGCAGGGGGAGTAGATGCCCATGGGCCGGCCAGGTGCTGACGAGGACTCGCATGGACGGCAAGTAGACACCCGCCGCGCCGCCGTGTCTGTCAGGCGGGCGTCAGCAGGTGCTCGCGCATGCTCGCCAGCTGCGCGGTGCTGAGGCCGATGTCGCGGACGTACTTCTCCACCGAGCCGTGGCGTTCGCGCAGGTCCCGCAGGAACAGCAGCATGGCGTCCTGCGGGCAGTCGAACATGTGGTACTTGTCGTGCACCAGCTCCGGCTTGGTCCGCAACAGGTACGCCGTCAGCGACTCCATCGCGGCCTCGGTCAGCGCATAGTCCTGCGCGATGTCCGTATCGGACACTCCGAGCAGGGACAGCGTCAGCGCGCACACCACGCCGGTGCGGTCCTTGCCGGCCATGCAGTGCACGACCACCGGGGCCGCCGCCGGATCCGCGATAACGCCCAGCGCCGCGGCCAGTCCGGCCTGCCCGTCCTCGGCGAAGTTGAGGTAGCGGTCGGCCAGCCAGCGCTCGTGCGGGATGTCTCCGGAGTGCTCGACCGACTCCCAGTCGACGTGTTCCAGCACCAGGTTGCGGTAGTCCAGCCCTTCGGAGTGCGGCACCCGCCCGTGCTGCTCCACCTCGAACGGCCGGCGCAGGTCGATGACGGTGCGCACGCCCAGCGCCTGGAAGGTCTCGAGGTCGGTGCCCTTGAGCCGGTGCAGGGAGTCGGCGCGGAACAACCGCCGCCAGCTCACCGTGCGCCCGTCGAGGCCGGGATAGCCGCCGACGTCGCGGAAGTTGTAGCTGGTGGAGAAGGTCAGGCTGCGGGGATGATTGTCGACGGCCACCCGTCCAACCTAACCGCCACCGTCACGTTGCAGCCGTGTCGAATTACTCACCCGTACGGGATCGGGTGTCTCAGCTTGTGGATTCTGGGGTCTCATCGTGGCGGCGCGTGGCATGCTTCGGGGCGTGACCCACTCCGTGCTGATTATTCGCACCTAGCGCGCCGGCTGAATCTCCGCCGACGTGCAGACCTCCCGCATCCGCGGGGGGTCTTTTTGTTGGGTCGTCAGTCTCGGAAAGGAACCCCCATGACCTACCAGGTGTTCGACACGACGCTGCGCGACGGCGGGCAGCGCGAGGGCATCAGCTACTCGGTCGTCGACAAACTCGCAGTCGCGCGGTTGCTGGACGAGTTCGGCGTCGGCTTCATCGAGGGCGGCTGGCCCGGTGCCATGCCCAAGGACACCGAGTTCTTCGCCCGGGCGCGCACCGAGCTCCAGCTGAAGAACGCGGTGCTCGTCGCGTTCGGGGCGACCCGCAAGGCCAACGTCGACGTGGCGCAGGATCCGCAGGTGCAGGCGCTGCTGGACGCCGAGACGCCGGTCGTGTGCGTGGTCGCCAAGTCGGACATCCGGCACGTCGAGCGGGCCCTGCGTACCACCGGCGAGGAGAACCTGGCGATGGTCCGCGACACCGTCGCGCACCTGGTCGCCAACGGCCGCCGCGCGTTCGTGGACTGCGAGCACTTCTTCGACGGCTTCCGCTACGACCCCGATTACACCGCCTCCGTGGTCCAGGCCGCGTTCGAGGCCGGCGCCGAGCGCGTCGTCATGTGTGACACCAACGGCGGCATGCTCCCGTCGATGATCACCGCCGCGATCAACGACGTGGTGGCGCGCACCGGGGTCGCCCCGGACCAGCTCGGCATCCACTGCCAGAACGACACGTCCTGCGCGGTCGCCAACACCGTCGCCGCCGTCGAGGCGGGCGTCGAACACTTCCAGTGCACGGCCAACGGCTACGGCGAGCGGCCCGGCAACGCCGACCTGTTCGCCGTCGTCAGCAACCTGCAACTCAAGCTCGGGCTGAAGGTCCTACCGGACGGATGCCTCGAGAAGGCGACGCGGGTGTCCACCGCGCTCGCCGAGATCGCCAACATCGCCCCCGACACCCACCAGGCCTACGTCGGGGCCGCGGCATTCGCTCACAAGGCGGGGCTGCACGCGAGCGCGATCAAGGTGGATCCGCTGCTCTACAACCACGTCGACCCGTCGGTGGTGGGCAACGACATGCGGATCCTGGTGACCGAGATGGCCGGCCGGGCCAGCATCGAGCTCAAGAGTCGCGAGCTCGGGCTGGACCTGGCCGGCCACCCCGACACCCTCACGGCGGTCACCCGCAAGGTCAAGGAACTGGAGGCGGGTGGCTGGTCCTTCGAGGCCGCGGACGCGTCCTTCGAGCTTCTCGTACGCGGTGAGCTGCCCGGTGCGGACTTCGTGCGGCCGTTCGCGCTGGAGTCGTACCGGGTGCAGGTCGAGCACCGCGAGGACGGCTCGGTGGTCTCCGAGGCCACCGTCAAGGTCCGCGTACGCGGTGAGCGCGTCATCGCCACCGCCGAGGGCAACGGCCCGGTCAACGCCCTCGACGAGGCGCTGCGCGTGGCACTGTCCAAGCACTACCCGGAGCTGAAGTCCTTCGAGCTGGCCGACTTCAAGGTCCGCATCCTGGAGGGCTCGCACGGCTCGAACGCGATCACCCGGGTCCTGGTGGAGACCAGCGACGGCGCCCGCGACTGGACCACGGTGGGCGTGCACGAGAACGTGGTCGAGGCGAGCTGGAAGGCCCTCACCGACGCGCTCACCTTCGGTCTGGCCCGGGCCGCCGCGGCCAGCACGAGCACCAGCACCGCGGCCTGATCCGGCTCAGTCGCGCCTGGCCATCACCCGCAACGTGATGGCCAGGCCGGCCGCGCCCCACGCCGCCAGCACCAGGAACGGCAGCATCGACACGCCTTCCGGTGGCGTGGCGAGCGTTTCCCGGATGGCCCGGGCCATGGACTCGAACGGCAGCACCCGGTGGACGTCCTGCAGCCACTGCGGGAGCCGGTCGGCCGGGAAGTTGATCGGCGAGAACATCAGCGCGATGAAGACGATGAGCTGGCTGACCATGTTGGTCACCGGCGGCGCGGCCGCGTACGCGATCGCGAAGCCCACCGTGGTCGCGGTGAGCGCGACCAGCAGCACCGCCGGGACGACCAGCCAGCTCACCCGCAGGGTGAGGTCGAAGCGCAGCACCGCGACCAGCAGTCCCAGCAGCAGTCCCGGAGTGCCGGCCACCAGCCAGGTGGTGATGTCGGCGCCGAGCACCGCGGTGCGCGGCACCGGAAGTGTGCGGTTGTAGGCGAACGTGCCCGCGGTCTTGGCCTCGGCCACCAGCTGCGGTGCCAGCACCATGCCGATGGTGATGAGGGCCAGCGTGGGTGCACCGGTGGTGAGGTGCAGCGCGGTCGCCGGGTCGACCGACGGCAGCAGGAACGCGAAGCCGATGACGATGCCGATCGACATCATGGTCTGGATGACCAGGATCATCGGCAGCAGGTAGCGCAGCCGGATCGCCGACCAGCGCAGCAGGAGCAGGTAACTACGCAGCCAGTGCCGCATCGCCGGTGACCTCCTCGGTCAGGCGGACGTAGACGTCCTCGAGGCTGACGGGGTTGAGGGAGAAGCGTGTCGTCCGGCTCTGCGCCCAGGCGACGGCGAGGTGCGCGTCCGCCGCGGCGACCGTGAACGTGCGCCGGCCGCCCTCCCGGTGCTCGGCCAGTGACCAGCTCGGTGCGGGGTGGTCGTCCGCGCCGGTGAGCTCCAGCCGCATCTCGCGGCCGGCGGCGAGGGTGGCCGGGGTGCCCGCGGCGGCGACCCGGCCGTGGTCCAGCACCACGACGCGGTCGATCGCGCGTTCCGCCTCGGTGATGTTGTGGGTGACCAGCACGACGCCGTGCCCGTCGGCGGCCAGCGCGCGCACCTGTTCCCAGAGCAGCCGGCGGCGCACCGGGTCGACGTCGTTGGTCGGCTCGTCGAGCATCACCAGGCGGCCGGGCTCGACGACCGCCATGCAGAACGCGGTGAGCCGGCGCACGCCGCCCGACAACCGTTCGCCGGCCTGGTCGGCCCATTCGCCGAGGTCCAGCGCGGCCAGTAGCTCATCGGTGCGCCGGCGGACCGCCCGGCGGCCGCCGCCGCGGAGCCGGCCGACGATCTCGATCGCCTGCCGGGTGGTGACGCCGGTGAGTGGCGCCTGCGCCTGCGGCTGGAACGAGCAGGCTGTGCGGGCCCAGGCCGGCTCGGCGACCGGGTCGCGGCCGAGCAGGGTGATCCGGCCGGAGGTCGGCCGGACCAGCCCGACGATCTGGCTGAGCAGGGTGGTCTTGCCGGCGCCGTTGTGCCCGAGCAGGCCGAGCACCTCGCCCGGGGCCACGTCGAGGCTGATGCCGTCGTTGGCCCGTACGCCGCGGCGGTAGACCTTGGTCAGGGTGTCGATGTGCAGCACGGTCGCCTCACATACCAATCGGTATTCGGATACCACTCAGTATCTGGATACCGGTCGGAATGTCAATCGGGTAGCTTGGCGACCATGACGCAGCGACTGACCCGGGCCCAGCAGCAGGAGGTGACCCGTGCGCGGCTGCTCGACGCGGCCGAGACGCTCTTCGGCGACCGCGGCATCCACCAGACCTCGCTGGACGAGATCGCCCGGGCCGCCGGTCTGACCAAGGGCGCCATCTACGCCAACTTCGGCAGCAAGAAGGACCTGATCACCGCGATCCTGGAGCGCAAGCTGGCCGCCGACGACGGCGCCGGCGACCGGCCGCCCGGGGAGACGCTGCCGGCGTGGGCGGACGTGCTCGGCGCCAGTTACGAGCGGAACGTCGGCCGCCCGGAGATCCAGCGTTTCGCGATGGCCTTCGTCGAGCTGTGGCTCTACGGCATGCGCGAGGAGTCCGGCCGGGAGCCGGTCGGCCAGTGGCTGCGGACGGTGCGCGCATCGAGCGCGGAAGAGCTCGCCGAGCTCGCCGGTGACGATCTGCCGATGCCCGCCGACCAGCTGGCCGCCCTGGTGCTCGCCCTGGACATCGGGGTCGGGCTGCAGCACTGGCTGGACCCGGAGGCGGTGCCGGCGGACACCTACCGGGCCGGGCTGCGGGCCGTCTTCGGCCGGGAGCTCAGGCCGCCGGGAGACGCAGAGTCGCGATGATCGCGCGGTGGTCGCTGTCCGGGATGCCGTGCACGCTGACCGCGCCCACCCCCAGGCGGCGGTCGGCCAGCACGTGGTCGATGGTCACCGGCGGCAGCGGGTCGCCGTCGTACGGGCCCCACGTGCCGACCAGCCCCTGTCCCGCGGCGTCGGCGGCGTCCCGGTAGCCATCGCTGATCAGGTCCCGCATCGCCTTGTGGTCCAGCGTCGCGTTGAAGTCGCCGAGCAGGATCCGGGGCGCGCCGTTCGGGTCCGGGCGCGGCTCGGCGTCCAGGTCGTCGCGCCAGCCGTCGAGCATCTCCAGCGCGGCCGGCGCGAGCGGATGGGCCGACTCGACCGTGACGGCGACCGCGCCCGGGGGCTGGACCGTCCCGTACGCCTGGTTGAAGCCGCCGCCGTTGCGCCGTACGCCCGGGTCGGTGATCGGGTAGCGGGAGTAGAGCCCCGAGCCGCTCGCCCCGAACTCCCCGCCCAGCGACGAGTACGGCAGCAGCCCAGCCAGCCCGGCCGCGGCGAGATTGCGCTGGCCGTTCGGGCTGAACTCCTGCACGGCCAGCACCGCCACGTCGTTGTCCCGGACCAGCTTGACGATCGTGGCCGCGTCGGCGTTGCCGAAGAGCATGTTCGACGTCATCACGTGCAGCGCCACGCCACCCTGCGGACCCCGGTCACTGTCGGCGAAAGCGCGCGGCAGCACCGCCACCGCGAACAGCGCGAAGGTGACCGTCGCGACCGTCGCGGCCAGCCAGCGCCGGGTCGCCAGCGCCGCGATCAGCGGCACCACCGACCACGCCGCGACGTACGGGGTGAAGGCGAGGAACTGCACCAGCGCGCCCCGCTCCCAGCCGCTGAGCCGGAGCAGCGCCCAGGCCGCGCCCGGCAGCACGAGCAGCCACAACAGGACGTGCCAGACCACCCGCCGGACCCGGACCGGTTTCGCCACGGGCGCCGAGCTGGTGATCGTCATGGCGGCGACGGTATCCGGCCGGGGCCACCATCACCGAGCGATGCCGGGGCACGTCACATCATCGGTAGGGGTTGAAGTTCTGCCCCGCCATCAGGAACCAGGCGGTCGCGCCGACGTGCTGGCGCGGGAAGTAGCCGAACGCGAAGCCGGTGTCGAACGCGCTGGTGGCGGCCACGATGCCGGCCGCGGCGGGCAGTGGGGTGCCGGTCCACGTGCCGCCCTCGCCGGGGTTGGACAGCTTGCCGTGGTCCGCGTCGGCGGTCAGGCCCACGGTCTGCCCGGCGCCGAGGGTCCGCTGGGCCACGACGGTCTGCCGCAGCAGCCGCTTGGCCAGGGCCGTGTCGCCGCGGTCGTCGCGCTTGAGCAGGGCCAGGGCCGTGTGCCCGTTGCCCTCCAGCCAGACGGCGTCGCGGTTGTTCTCCACGGTGCTGCCGGAGACCGGCCCGGTACGGATCTTGGCCTGGCTGCTGTACGTCACGCCGGAGATCGCACCGTCGGTGTTCTCCAGGTTCTCGGTGACCCAGTCGATGGCGTCGTCGTAGCGCCGGTTGTCGAGGCTCAGCAGCGCCCAGGTCTGCACGTCCTCGGGGATGTTGCCGATGTTGATCTGGTTCGGGTCCTCACCCGGTACGCCGCCGAGCGTGCCGGTCCACAGGAAGCGCTCGGAGCGGTTCCACATGGCCCGTACGAAGTCCTCGGCCACGTCGGCGCGGGCCGTCCAGCGCCGATCCCTGGTCAACTTGGCCAGCAGCGTGAACAGCCCGTACGCGTCGATGTTGTGCTCGGTCGAGGCCCACGGCTGCGGCGTCTCACCGTCGCCCTGCAGACCGCCGTGGTAGCCGCCGAAACGGTACGGCGACTCTTTGTCCGCGATCCACTGGCCCAGCGCCACCGCGCCGTCGAGGTACTTGGTGATCCGGGTGTCGACGTAGAGCTGGGCCAGGGCGAGCGCCACCCAGGCCATGTCGCCGGTCGAGGAGCCACCGAAGCCGTACGGCCACAGGAACGCCGCCTTGCCGTCCTCGCGCTTGAGTCCGGGGAAGTACGGGCCGCCGCCGTAGAAGAGCATCGGCCCGGCCGCGTACGCCTGCCGGACCCGCCCGTCGGTGTACTTCTCGTCGTTGGCCTGGATCCACAGCAGGGCGTCGCCGATGAGCCGGGCCCGCCGCACGTTGGCCACAGTCGGGTTGGCCAGGTAGGCCAGCGCCGCGAGCGCGTTGTCGTAGACGAACGCGGTCGTCATCAGCTCGCTCTCGTTGTTGTAGCTCTGCAGCAGCCGCGGCTCGCCGCCCTTGACGTAGGCGTCCTGCACCACGTCGAGGTAGTGGTAGGCGCGGCTCACCGGCTCAGCCAGCGTCCGGTCCACCAGGTGCCGCGGCGCGCAGGTGCCGGCGGCGGCGGAGTCCGGGGCGAGCAGCGGGGCGGCCACGGTGGCGGCGGCCGCCGCGGCGGGCAGGGTGAGCAGGCGCCGGCGGGAGAACGCTCCCGAGGTGGAGCTGAGGTTGGTGGGCATGTCGCGGAACTCCAACAGGTGTGAGAGCGCTCTCACGACGAGCGCTGGGCGCCATTGAAACCTGTCGCGCCCCGCCTGGCAAGCCGCGGGCCGCCGGCAAGGTCGCCGGCGGCCCGCGGAACACCTCAGACCTCGGCGTCGACGACCTCGCCCAGCCCGCCGGCCACCAGCTCGTCGCGGATCACCGCGGCGTCACCCTCGACGACGACGGTCAGCCCGTCGGGGTGCAGATGCTTCGCCGCGGCGGCGGACACCTCGGCCACCGTCGCGTCGAGCAGGCTGCGCCGCAGGGTCGCGTAGTAGTCGTCGGGCAGCCCGTGCACCACCAGCGTGGCCAGCGCGCCGGCGATCGAACCCGACGTCTGCATGTCGACCGTGAGCTGGCCGGCCCGCCACGTGCGGGCCACCTCCAGCTCCTCCTCGGTGACGCCGTCCAGCCGGGTGCGGGTCACCTCGCCGATGGTGTCGGTCAGCGCCGGCGCGGTCACCGCGGTCTGCACCGAGGTGCTGATGCCGAAGCGGCCGAACCGGCGGGTCATCGCGAAATCGGAGCGGATGCCGTACGTGTAGCCCTTCACCTCGCGGATCAGGTGGTTGAGCCGGGACGTGAACGCCCCGCCCAGCACCGTCGCTACCAGCGTCATCGCCACGTAGTCCGGGTTGGCGCGTTCCGGCGCGCGGTGCCCGAGCCGCAGCGTCGACTGCACCGAGCCCGGCCGGTCCACCAGCAGCACCCGGCGGCCGGCGGCGATCGGCACCCCCAGCGGCCCGGCCGGTGCGATCGGCTCCCCGGTCGCCCCCGCGAATGCGGCGGCCCCGAGCTCGGCCAGATCCAGCTGGTCCAGATCACCGGCGACGAGCAGCACGCCCGGCCGCTTCAGCCAGGACTCATGGAACGCGGTCACGTCCTCGACGGTGACAGCCGCGACCGACGTGGGATCACCGTGCAGCGGCCGGCCGTACCGCTCGGCCGCCCCGAAGAGATCCATCCGCAGGGCCGCGTCCGCCCGCGGGCCGGGCTGCGCCCAGTCCATCCGCAGCGCGGTCACCTCGTCGTCGCGCACCCGCGCGACATCGGCCGGATCCAGGCGCGGGGTGCGGGCGGCCTCGGCGAGCAGGGTCACGGCCCGGGGCAGCAGCGCCACCGGTACGGACACACCGACCCGGAACGAGTCCCAGTCCACCGAGGTGGACAACTCGGCCCCGAGACCCTCCAGCGCCAGCGCGTACGCCGCGGAGTCCCGGGTCGTGGTGCCCTCCTCCAAGCACTTGGCGAGCACGGTGGCCGTGCCCTCTCGGCCCGCGGACTCCCGCGCGCCACCGGCGTCGAGCAGCAGCGCGGCGGTGGCCAGTAGCTGACCCGGCATGTGGGCGGCGACGACCTCACCACCGGCCACCGAGACCCGCTGGATGTCCGGGAACGTGTACGGCCGGGAGTCGCCGGGGCCGGGCCGGGTGGCAACGAGACTCACTGGTCGGTCCCTTCGTCGGGCAGGTAGGTGAGGGTGACGCGGGACTCCGGGTTCAGCGTGCGGGCGGCGTCGAGGATGTCGCCGGCCGTGACCGACTGCCACTGCGGCAACCGGTAGGCCGCGCTGGTGGCGTCGCCGAACTGGGTCGCGTACCGGCTCAGGGTGTCGGCGCGACCGCCGACTGTGGACATCTGCCGCCACCACGAGGTGGTCAGCAGGGCCTTGGCCCGTTCCAGCTCGGCCTCGGTCACCGGCTCGGTGGCCATGCTGTCCAGCACCTCGGCGACACCGGCGGCCAGCCGTTCCGCGTCGACGCCGTCCTTGGCCGTGGCCGTGACGATCAGCGGGGCCGGGGCGTGGGCCAGGTCGACGCCGTACGCGCCGATGTAGTCCGGCTGGGCGATCCGGGCGCCGTCGGCGAGCCGCTGGTAGAGCCGGCTGCCCCGGCCGCTGCCCAGCACTGTCGCCAGGACGGTGATGGCGTCGTAGCCGGCCGTGCCGAACGGATGGGTCCGGTGCGACAGATAGACCCGGGGAGCCGGGACCTTGCCGGTCACCGTCTCGCGGACCGGCTCGGAGGCCGCGCCGGTGATGTGCCCGCGCGGCGCCGGCGGGATGTCGGAGACCGACTCCAGCGCGCCGAAGTACTTCTCCGCCAGGGCGAAGACCTCGGCCGGGGTGACGTCACCGGCGACGGTCAGCACCGCGTTGTTCGGCGCGTAGTACTGCTGGTGGAACGCCTTGAACGTGTCCAGACCGGCGGCGTTCAGGTCCTCCATCGACCCGATCGTCGCGTGGTGGTACGGGTGCCCCGGCGGATACAGCAGCGGCAACAGGCGCAACCACGCGTCGCCGTACGGGACGTTGTCGTACCGCTGGCGCCGTTCGTTCTTGACGACCTCGCGCTGGTTGTCGAGCGTCTCCTGGGTCAGGGCCGGGACCAGACCGCCCATCCGGTCCGCCTCCAGCCAGAGCCCCAGCTCCAGATGCTCGACCGGCAGCGTCTCGAAGTAGTTGGTCCGGTCCGGGTTGGTGGTCGCGTTGAGCGAGCCACCGGAGCCCTGGATCAGGCGCATGTGCTCGGTCTTGGCGACGTGCACCGACCCCTCGAACATCAGGTGCTCGAAGAGATGCGCGAAGCCGGTCTGGCCGGCCGGCTCATGCCTCGAGCCGACGTCGTACCAGAGGTTCACGCACACCACCGGCGCGGTGTGATCCTCGCTGACGACCACGCGCAACCCGTTGTCCAGGCGCGCGGTTTCGATGGGCCACGGATAGCCGGTCTGGGCGACCGGCGCGGGCTGAGCAGACACGCAACCTCCCTGTAGCGGCGGCCGGCTTCCGTCGGCGCCGTCACCAGTATCCCGGCTGAGCAGGCCGGCGCGCTCCTTCGCTTCGCTTTCGGCCCCGCTTGGTGTCATCGATACCAAGGGCGGGCGTCCGGCGTAACCCCCAGGTCCGCGGCGCCCGCCCCCCGCACCGTTGCCGAGAAGGGGACCTATGACAGACATCGCATCCGACACCGACGCGCGGCTGCTGGAGCAGACGCTGTTCGAGGTCAAGAAGGTGATCGTGGGGCAGGACCGGCTCATCGAGCGGCTGCTGACCGCGCTGCTGGCCGGTGGGCACTGCCTGCTCGAAGGCGTGCCGGGGGTGGCCAAGACGCTGGCCGCGGAGACGCTCGCCGTGGCGGTCGGTGGCAGCTTCCACCGCATCCAGTTCACGCCGGACCTGGTGCCCTCCGACATCATCGGCACCCGCATCTACCGGGCGTCGCGGGAGGACTTCGACGTCGAGCTGGGCCCGGTGATGGCGAACCTGGTGCTGGCCGACGAGATCAACCGGGCGCCCGCCAAGGTGCAGTCGGCGCTGCTGGAGGTGATGGCCGAGGGACACGTGTCGATCGGCGGCCGGACCCATCCGATGCCGCGGCCGTTCCTGGTGCTGGCGACCCAGAACCCGATCGAGAGCGAGGGCGTCTACCAGCTCCCCGAGGCGCAGCGGGACCGGTTCCTGATGCGGGTGGTCGTCGGCTACCCCAGCGACCAGGACGAGCTCGGCATCCTCTACCGGATGGGCGGCGTGCGCCCGGTCGCCCGGCCGGTGCTGGACACCGGCAAGCTGCTGGCGTTGCAGGCCCGGGCCCGCGAGGTGTTCGTGCACCACGCCCTGGCCGAGTACGTGGTCCGGCTGGTGCTCGCCACCCGCGACCCGGCCCGGTTCGGCCTGCCGGAGGTGGCCGGGCAGCTCGCGTACGGGGCCAGCCCGCGCGCCACTTTGGGCCTCGTTGCCGCCGGGCGGGCGCTGGCGCTGTTGCGTGGACGCGACTACGTGCTGCCGGGCGACCTGCTCGACATCGCGCCCGACGTGCTCGCCCACCGGCTGGTGCTCTCCTTCGACGCGGTCGCCGACGGTGTCGCACCTGAGTCGATCGTCCAGCGCATCGTGGAGTCCGTACCGCTGCCGGTGATCGCTCCCGCGCAGGAGCAACACGGTCCGGGGCTGGGTGTGGCGGCGTGAACGAGGGCGCTTCGAGCAACGAACTGGCACCGGAACGGCGGCTGCGGCGGCTCGAGCTCATGGTCACGCGCCGGCTCGACGGGATGCTGCACGGCTCGTACCTCGGGTTGCTGCCCGGCATCGGCAGCGAGCCGGCCGGCAGCCGGGAGTACCGGCCCGGCGAGGACGAGGTCCGCCGGATGGACTGGGCGGTCACCGCGCGGACCGCGGTCGCCCACGTCCGCCAGGTCGACGCGGACCGGGAGCTGGCCACCTGGGTGCTGGTCGACGCCACCGCGAGCATGGACTTCGGCACCGCCGAGTTCGAGAAGCGGGAGCTGGCTGTCGCATCCGTCGCCGCGGTCGGCTTCCTCACCACCGGCGCCGGCAACCGGCTGGGTGCTCACCTGCTCGGCCCCGACGGGGTACGCCGGTTCCCGGCCCGGGGCGGCCGCACCCACCTGCTCGGCATGTTGCGCACCTTGCTGGCCGTGCCCCGTTCCGCGCCGACAACCGAGCACGTGCCGCTGGCGGAGGCCATTGACGGCATGCACCGCGCGGTCAACCGCCGCGGGCTGGCCGTGGTGGTCTCGGACTTCCTCGACGGTCTCGACGAGGACGGCCTCGGGCCCGGCGCACCCGCCTGGGAACTGCCGCTGCGCCGGCTCGCCGCCCGGCACCAGGTCCTCGCGGTGCAGATCCGTGATCCGCGCGAGCAGGAACTGCCGGACGTGGGACTGCTGACCCTGGTGGACCCGGAAACCGGTCGCCGGCGCGAGGTGCCCACCGCCAGCCGCAAGCTGCGCGAGCGGTACGCCGAAGCGGCCCGCCGGCAGCAGGCGTCCATCGAGAACGGCCTGAAACGGGCCGGTGCGGCCCACCTCGGCCTGCGCACCGACCGCGACTGGGTCGCGGACATCGTCCGGCACGTGTACGCCCAGCGCCGCCTGGGCCGAGCCTCGCGAACAGGAGCAAGACCATGACGTGGCTTTCCCCGGAACGGCTGTGGCTGCTGGCCGCCGTCGCGGCGCTGGCCGTCGCGTACGTCGTGCTGCAACGCCGCCGCAGCCGGTACGCCGTCCGCTTCACCAATCTCAAGCTGCTCGACCGGGTCGCACCGGCCCGGCCACAGTGGCGCCGGCACGTCCCCGCCGGGCTGTTCCTGGCGATGCTGGCCCTGCTCGTGGTCGGGTTCGCCCGGCCGCAGTCCGAGGTGCAGGTGCCCCGGGAGCGGGCCACCGTTCTGGTCGCGGTGGACGTGTCCCGATCGATGCTGGCCACCGACGTGGACCCGGACCGGCTCACCGCGGCCAAGGCCGCGGCCCGCGAGTTCGTGGCCGACCTGCCCGAGCAGTTCAACGTCGGCCTGGTCGGTTTCGCCGGCACCGCCTCGGTGTTCGTGCCGCCGGTGACCGACCGGGCCGCCGTCGACGTTGGCATCGACCGGCTCGCCGAGGGCACGGCCGGCCGGGCCGGGACCGCCATCGGTGACGCCATCGCCACCTCGCTGGAGGCGATCCGCACGCTGGACGCCACCGCCGGTGAGGACGTGCCGCCGGCCCGGGTCGTCGTGCTCTCCGACGGCGCCAACACCGCCGGGCAGGACCCGGCCGAGGCGGCGACGCAGGCCACCGAGCTCGGCGTGCCGGTCGACGCCATCTCCTTCGGCACCGAGAACGGGACCATCGGCGGCAGCGCCCTCGGCGGTGGTGGCGGTGGCGGCAACCAGCCCGTGCCGGTCGACGGGCAGACGTTGCAGGCGGTCGCGGACGCCACCGGCGGCAACTACTTCGAGGCCGGCAGCGCCGAGGAGCTGCGGTCCGCGTACGCCGACATCGGCAGCTCGGTCGGCTACGAGACCGAGACGCAGGACGTGTCGGCGCGCTTCATCGGTATCGGCCTGCTGTTCGCGGCGCTGGCCGCACTGGCCTCCATGTTCTGGTTCGCCCGCCTCCCGTAGAGGAGTTCTCTGATGACAATGACCACTGGGCTGGGCGGGTCGCCCCGGGGACCCGAGTTCCTGTCACCCGGCATCGACGAGCGGGCTGCGGGCGTACCGCCGGCCACAGCTGGTGGGGCACCGGCGCGCGCTGCCCGACGCTGGCCGCTGGTCGCCGCGGCCGGGCTGACCGTGGTGGCGATCTCCGCCGGCACCGGCGGAGCGGCCGGCTACCTGGCCGCGCCGGAAGCCACTCCCACCGACCCGGCCGCCGCGCCGCCGCCGGCCGCTCCCGGCGTGCCGTCCGATCTCGTCGGCGCTGCCGCCCGGGCCCTGCCGGGCGTGGTGTCCGTGCAGGTGCGCACCGGCTCGGGCGGCGCGTCCGGCTCCGGGTTCGTCTTCGACGACCGCGGTCACATCGTCACCAACAACCACGTGGTCGCGGCCCGGGGCGGGGGAGCGGTCAGCGTGGTCGGCTCGGACGGGCGCCGGCTCACCGCCGAGGTCGTCGGCACCGACCCGAGCAGCGACATCGCGGTGCTACGGGTCACCCCGTCGGCCGCGCTGCGCCCGCTGGACCGCGCCGACCTCAGGGCCACCCGGGTCGGCGAGCCGGTGCTGGCGGTCGGCTCACCGCTCGGTCTCTCCGGCACGGTCACCGCCGGCATCATCAGCGCGCTGGACCGGCCGGTGCGGCTGGGCGGGACCGTGCGGCAGACCGCGGTGCAGACCGACGCGTCCATCAACCCCGGCAATTCGGGTGGGCCGCTGGTTAACGCGCGCGGCGAGGTGGTCGGCGTGAACACCGCGATCGCCACCCTGGAGGGCGGCGGTTCCATCGGGATCGGCTTCGCCGTGCCGATCGACCGGGCCGCTCAGGTGGCCACGACCCTCATCGGCCGTGGATAGTCGACAGATGCGGCTGCTGGTGGTGGAGGACGAGGAAGACCTGGCGGAGGGCCTGCGGGTCGGTCTCGCCCGGACGGGGTACGCGGTCGACGTCGCGCTCGACGCGGCCGAGGCGTACGACCGGCTGACCGTGAACGAGTACGACCTGATGCTGCTCGACGTGAACCTGCCCGACGGTGACGGGTTCACCCTGTGCCGCTCGCTGCGCAACGGCGAGGTGGACACCCCGGGCGAAACCGACCTGCGGGTGCTCATGCTCACCGCCCGCGGCGGCCTCGAGGACCGGGTCCGCGGGCTGGACGAGGGCGCGGACGACTACCTGGTGAAGCCGTTCGCCCTGGCCGAGCTGCTGGCCCGGGTCCGCGCCCTGCTGCGCCGGGACACGGCCGGCACGTCGGCGGTGCTGACCGTCGGGGACGTGGTGCTGGACGTGGCCCGGCACGTCGCGACGCTGCGCGGTGAGCGGCTGACGTTGACCCCCAAGGAGTTCGGCGTCCTGGAATATCTGATGACCCGGCCCGGGCACGTGGTGTCGAGCGAGGAGCTGCTTGAGCACGTGTGGGACGCCAACGCCGACCCGTTCACCCAGACCGTACGGGTCACGGTGGGCACGTTGCGGCGCAAGCTCGGCGAGGGCTCGATCGAGACGGTGGTCGGGCGGGGCTACCGGCTGCGGGACGGGGCGGCGTGAAGCGCCCGGAGCTGTTCCGGTCCATCCGGTTCCGGCTCACGGTGATCTACTCCACGCTGCTCTTCGCGCTGGCCGGGGCGGCCCTGGCGATCACCTACTCCGCGGTGGCGATGACCACGGACGCGGCCCCGCTGACCACCACTCAGGCGAAGCTGTTCGAGAACCGGGTGTATCAGGGGCAGGTTCCCTACGCGGACATCGCGGATATCGAGGCCGCGGTCAATTACAACACTCTGCAGAACCTGCGCACCTACTCGCTGATCGCGCTGGGCGTGCTCTTCGTCGCCAGCCTCGGCATCGGCTGGGTGCTCTCCGGCCGGGTGCTGCGCCCGGTGGGAGCGATGGCGCGTACGGCGCGCGAGATCCAGGCCACCGACCTGTCCCGGCGCATCAAGCTCGGCGGTCCCCGCGACGAACTGCGGGACCTCGCCGACACCATCGACTCCATGTTGGACAGACTGGACGAGGCCTTCCAGTCGCAACGCCAGCTGATCGACGACGCCTCGCACGAACTGCGCAGCCCGCTGGCCATCATCCGGACGAACCTCGACGCCTCGCTCACCCCGGCGGAAGCGACCCCGGAGGAACGCGAACGGGCGGTGGCCGTGGTCGACCGGGCCACGACGCGGATGTCGCGGCTGGTGGAGGACCTGCTGGCCACCGCCCGCCGGGACGCGCACGGGCTGTCGGACGCCGACGTGGAGCTCACCACGATCGCCCGGGAGGCCGGCGAGGAGTCCTTCATCACCGACCGCGGCCTGCGACTGCGCTACCACCTGCCCGGGGAGCTGCACCTGATCGGGGACGCCGACGGGCTGCGCCGGGCCGTCGGCAACCTGCTGTCCAACGCCGTACGGCTGGCCCCGGGGTCCTCCACCGTGACGGTCGCGACCGGCCGTACCGGATCATGGTTGTGGCTGGCCGTGGCCGACGAGGGTCCGGGGATCGCCCCGGATGATCTGCCCCGGGTCTTCGACCGCTTCTGGCGCGGGAGACCGGAATCCGGCGCGGAACGCTCCCGGCAGCGCCGCACCGGGCTGGGCCTGGCGATCGTCCGGCAGATCGTGGAGTCGCACGGCGGTCAGGTCGCGGCGTTCTCCGAGCTCGGCCAGGGCAGCACCTTCGTGCTGTGGCTGCCGGCGGCCGACCGAACGGACAACGAAGCACCGCCCGCGGTCAGTCCCTGGCCGTAACCGCCTGCTGTACGCCGAGCGCCGCGCATACTCACGACCATGCGTACTTGGAAGGTGCTCGCTGCCTGCTCAGCGGGTCTGCTCCTCGCCGGTACCGTAAGTCCTTCCGCCGGCCTGGCTGCGGCAACCACGACCATCACCTCCTTGACCGTGCCGTCCGAACCGGTCGACCTGGAAGCCTCGCCCGGTGTGATCATCCGGGCCCACATCGTCGACTCGGTCGGGGTGATCGCCGGCGGCGACAGCGATGATTACGACGCCGCCACGTACCTCTGCTCCACGGAGGCGAACCCCCCGAAATACAACAGCTGTGGCGTCATCCAGGGCCGCCGGATCAGCGGCACCGCCCAGGACGGGGAATGGGACTTCGACCCGTTCCGCGGGCAGCGGGCCCACGGCGGCTGGGAGGTCTGGGCCCTGCAGGTCCTGCGGCTCGACGGCACCCGCCAGCGGATCGACCTGAGGCCGTTGCCGGTCAACCGGACCTTCCACACGATCGGCCGCTTCGGCACGTTCTTCGACCGCCAGTCGCCGCTGAGCAACGAGAACACCACCATCACGTACGGCGGCACCGTGACCCTGCGCTCCCGCGCGTACTGGATCGACGAGCTCGTCAAGCGGCACCCGATCGGCAACCGGCAGGTCCGGATCATGCAGGAGGACCAGACCGAGCCGGTCATCGACGGTGACGAGCGGTTGCTGACCACCGTGACCACCGCGGCGGACGGGACGCTCGCCGTCACCGTCAAGCCGGATCGCAAGGCCTTCCGGCTGTACCTGGTGATCGACCAGGGCACGACCACCGACGGCTTCCGGTACATGGACGGCATCTCCTGGACGGGGCGGGTCGACGTCAAGGTGGGCCTCGGCATCAGGTCCAAACCGTCGAGCCTGCCCGCCGGAACCGTCGGCTACGTCGAGGGCAACGTCGTCCCGGCCACGCACGCCGGGCAGAACGCGTACCTCCAGCGCTACAGCGGCGGCGCCTGGAAGATCGTGAGCAGCGCGAAGATCCGCAGCTCGGGACGGTTCACCCTGGCCGTGCAGCCGCCCGGCAAGGGCACGTACCGCTACCGCGTGTACAAGGCCAGTGATGCTCTGCACGTCTACAACGTGACCCGGGAATTCACCCTCGCCGGCAAGTGAGACCCGCGATGGCGGGCCGGGTGCGCGCGGTGCCATGCTGGGCGCGTGGCGGACGACGTACGGGTCAGTGACCGGTTGACGATCCCGGCCGCTGAGCTCTCCTGGCGGTTCTCCCGCTCCAGCGGGCCCGGCGGCCAGGGCGTCAACACCACCGACTCCCGGGTGGAGCTGTCCTGGGATCTGGCCGGCTCCGAGCTGCTGCCGCCCACGTTGCGTGAGCGCGCCCTCGAGCAGCTCGGCGGCCGTCTGGTCAACGGCGTGCTGACGATCACCGCCTCGGAGCACCGCTCGCAGCTGCGTAACCGCGAGGCCGCCGCCGCCCGGCTGGCCGCCCTCGTCGCCGGGGCCATCGCGCCGCCGCCGCGGGCCCGGCGGGCCACCAAACCGACCCGCGGCTCGGTCGAGCGCCGCATCGGCGAGAAGAAGCGGCGCAGTCAGACCAAGCGCAACCGGCGGGCCGACACCGACTGACGGCTCAGCTGTTGTGCGGGGCCACGGCTTCGCGGTTCTCCGCCGCCAGCGCCGGCCCCAGCAGCTCCTCGCAGACCCGGATCAGCCGGGCCCGCAACGCCGACGCGCGGCGGGCGAACTCGCGCTGCCGGGTCACGTACTCCGCCTTGCCCTCGGCTGTCTCGATCTTCACCGGCTCCTGCCCGTACGACGTCAGGTCGTACGGGCTGGCCTGCATGTCCAGCAGGCGGATGTCGCCGGCCAGGGCGAAGCAGTCCAGCGCCAGCGCGCCGGGCACCGCGGGGCCGAGCTTGCCGGCCCACTTGTGGCAGTCCATCGCCGCGTGCAGGCAGCCCGGCTGGTCCAGGTCGACCTGGGTGGCCCGGGTCGGCTGGAGGCGGTTGAGCCCCACCGCCTCGGGGGTGAAGAAGCGGAAGGCGTCGAAGTGGGTGCAGCGGATCGGGTGCTCCTCGACCACCTTGTCCGTCTCGGCCTGGCCCAGCCGCAGCGGCAGGGAGTGCCGGTGCTCCGGCTGGCGGTAGACCATCGCCCACTCGTGCAGGCCGAAGCAGCCGGAGAACGCGGGTCGCGATGCCGTGGCCGTGAGCAGGCCGTGGATGTAGCGGACGCTCTCGCCGCGGGCGTGCATGTACGCCTCTGTGTCGAGGGTCACGACGCCGTCCGGATGCGCCTTGTACCACTTCCAGGCGGCGTGCTCGGCCAGCCCGGTCGGTGCCGCGGCCAGCCCGGTGCCCACCCCGGGGTGCCAGCGGCGGAGCTGGGCCGGGCGGGTGCCGTAGTAGTCGTACAGGAAATCCTCTATGGCGTGCTTCTCGCCCGCCGCCTTGCGCGCGCGGTGCCCGGCCGTCATCTCGTCGGCCCGCTCGGCGTGGGCGCGGGCCAGCGGGATCCAGCTGACCGAGGGCAGCACAGTGGTCAGCGCGTGGGTTTCGCTGATCCGCATCGCACCAGCGTATCCAGCAAGTCCACTCCTATCGAGCCTCGGCGTCGTCTGTGGTGAGGAACGCCCGAACGAGGTCCGCCACCGCCGCGGGTGCGCTCTGGTCGGGAGCGTTGTGATCGAGTTCCGGCAGCAGGGCGTAGCGGGCGTGCGGGACGAGCTCCGCGAGCCGTGGCTGGACCCGGCGCAGCCATTCCGGGCTGCGGCCGCCCGCGATGATCAGGGTCGGTGAGCCGATGGCGGCGTACCGGCTGCCGTCGGAGTCCAGGCCGGCGGTGACCCGGCACTCGGCCGGCAGCGTCGGCAGCAGCTCACGGTTCTCCCGGCCCTCGGGCGTCTGCAACAGGAACCAGGCGAAGGCGGTGTAGACGGGCATCGGCACGACGCCGACCGGGGCGAAGCCCAGCCCGGTGAGGAAGGTGGCCATCGCCCCGGCGGACCGCCCGCGCGCCAGCCGGCGCTCGAACTCGGGCAGGAACGTCGTGTCGATCGAGCCGTTGAGGCTGACCGCGGGCTCGTAGACCACCAGCCTGGTCAAGTCGCGGCGGAGCGCGACGTGCAGCGCGGCCAGGCCGCCGTAGCTGTGCCCGAACAACTCGCCGGAGCCGGTGGCGGTCAGCACCGCGAGCGCGTCCTCGACCTCCCGCTCGATCGAGTAGCCCGGCCCCGGTGGCCCGCTGTCGCCGCGGCCGCGACGTTCGATGACGTGCACGGTGCGGGAGTCCGCGAGGGACTCGGCCAGCCGGCGGTAGTGGTGCGAGCGGCGCAGACCACCGGGGATGACGACCAGGCCGGGGCCCGATCCGGTGCTGGTCACGTCGAGCCGGGTGCCATCGGCACTGGTAATAGTTGGCATGCGAACGAATGTAGTACATCTACTACATCCTTGATAGTGTGCTCGACATGAAGACCATGACGGGGGCGGAGGTGACGGGAGTGGACACGGTGCCGGACGAGACCGTGCTCGACGTCCGCGACCTGCGCATGCGATACGGCAGCACGGACGTCCTGCACGGGGTGTCGTTCACCGCCCGGCGCGGCGAGGTGCTCGCCTTGCTCGGGCCGAACGGCGCCGGCAAGACCACCACCATCGAGATCCTCGAGGGTTTCCGGATGCGCTCGGCCGGCACGGTCCGGGTGCTCGGCGTCGACCCGGCCACCGGCGGTGAGCAGTGGCGGGCCCGCCTCGGCGTGGTGCTCCAGTCCTGGCGCGACCACGGCAAGTGGCGCGTCCGCGAGCTGCTGCACCACCTCGGCAGCTACTACGCCGACTACTCCACGCCCGCCGTCAGCCGCCCGTGGCCGGCCGACGAGCTGATCGAGCTCGTCGGCCTGGGCGCGCAGGGCGGCACCCGGATCAACCGGCTCTCCGGTGGCCAGCGCCGCCGGCTGGACGTGGCGATCGGCATCGTGGGCCGGCCGGAGGTGCTCTTCCTCGACGAGCCGACGGTCGGCTTCGACCCCGCGGCCCGCCGCGAGTTCCACGACCTGGTGCACCGGCTGACCGATGTGGACGACACCACCGTCCTGCTCACCACCCACGACCTGGACGAGGCGGAGAAGCTGGCCGACCGGATCGTCATCCTGGCCGGCGGCCGGATCATCGCGGACGGCTCGGCCGACCAGCTCTCCCGCCGGGTCGCGGGGGAGTCCGAGGTCCGCTGGACCCGCGCCGGCTCTCGCTACGTGCACAGTGCCGCCGACGCCACCCGCTTCGTCCGGGAGCTCTTCCGGCAGTACGGCGACGACATCGCCGACCTGGAAGTGCGCCGCGCCAGTCTGGAGGACACCTACATGACGCTGGTCCGCGACTCCGAGGCCGGCCGGGACACCGCCGCCGCTTCCGCCTTCGAGGTGGTCCGATGAGTGCCGTCTCCACCGCCGCCCGCACCGGGCTGGCCCGCGGCGGCATCGAGCTGCGGCAGACCCTGACCAACGTGCTGGACCTGTGGACCTACTTCTTCCCGGCGGCCCTGCTCGTCGGCACCGTCTACTTCATGCGCAACGCCACCGTGCCGGGCACCGACCTGTCGCTGGGCGCCCGCACGCTGCCGAGCACGCTGGGCATGGGCCTGGCCTTCGCGGGACTGCTCACGGTGGCCACGCTGCTGGTGACCGACCGCGAGGACGGCACCCTGCTGCGGGCCAAGGCCACGCCGAACGGGATGGCCGGCTACCTGGTCGGCAAGCTGGTCCTGGTCGGCGGCATGGCGGCGATCAGCCTCGTGCTGCAGATCGTGCCGAGCCTGTTCATCGTCGACGGGCTGGAGATCGACGCGAACGGGTGGCTCACCCTGTGCTGGCTGCTGCCGCTCGGCTTCGCCGCCACCATCCCGCTGGGCGCGGTCTTCGGCTCATTGCTGGAGAACCCTCGCAACATCGGCCTGCTCCTGCTGCCGCTGGGTGGCCTGGTGACCATCTCCGGCATCTTCTATCCGATCAGCGCCATGCCGGGCTGGCTGCACGGGGTCGCGCAGGCCTTCCCGGTCTACTGGCTAGGGTTGGGCATGCGCTCCGTGTTCCTGCCCGACGCGCTGGCCTCGGTCGAGCTGGGTCATTCCTGGCGGCACGCTGAGACGTTCGGCGTGCTGGGTCTGTGGACGGTTCTCGGCCTGATGCTCGCGCCGGTCGTGCTGCGCCGGATGGCCCGCCGGGAGTCGGGCTCGGCTGTCGCCGCCCGGCGCGAGAAGGCCATGACGCGGATCGGGTGACGGACGACGCATGAGCAGTGAGATCACGTACAACCGCATCGCGATGCTGCGCGCCGAACGCGGCATCTCGCGGCGCCAGCTCGCCGACGCCCTCGGCGTGCACTACCAGACCGTGGGCTATCTCGAACGGGGTGAGTTCAGCCCGTCCCTGCACCTGGCCCTGCGGATCTGCGACTACTTCGAGGTGCCCGTCGAGGTGGTCTTCTCGCTCAGCCCGTTCCCGAGGCTGGGCACCGAGCCGGTGCCGCGTACGGCGTAGCCTCGATCCTGCGTTTTCATCGCTCAATGGATGGGGTTATCCGTGCGTTTCGCTCGTTTTGTTCATGCCGGTGGCGTGTCCTTCGGGGTTGTCGAGGGTGAGTCCGGGGCCGGGGCCAAGGGCCTGACGATCGCCGAGATCGGCAGCCTCCCGTTCGAGCAGGTGCGCTTCACCGGGCAGCGCTGGGCCCTGGCCGACGTCCGGCTGCTCGCGCCGATCTTCTCCAGCAAGGTGATCGGGGTCGGCCGTAACTACGCCGACCACGCGGCCGAGCTCGGCAACGAGGTGCCCAAGGAGCCGCTGATCTTCATCAAGCCGTCCACCTCGGTGATCGGCCCGAACGACGCGATCCGGATCCCGCCGCAGTCCCAGCAGGTCGAGCACGAGGCCGAGCTGGCCGTGGTGATCGGCGCGACCGGCGCCCGCCGGGTGGACCGGGCCGGTGCCCAGCGGGCCATCTTCGGTTACACGGTCGGCAACGACGTGACCGCCCGCGACCTGCAGCGCACCGACCCGCAGTGGACCCGGGCCAAGGGCTTCGACTCGTTCTGCCCGATCGGGCCCTGGATCGAGACCGACCTCGACGTCAGCGACCTCGAGGTGCGCTGCGAGGTGGGCCGCAACCCGGACGAGATGGAGGTGCGCCAGCTCGGCCGGACCAAGGACATGGTCTTCGACGTGCCGACCCTGGTGTCCTACGTCTCGCACGTCATGACCCTGCTGCCCGGCGACATCATCCTGACCGGCACCCCGGCCGGGGTGAGCCAGATCGTCTCCGGCGAGACCGTGATGGTCAGCGTTCAGGGCATCGGCGAGCTGCGCAACCCGGTCGTCTCGCTGGACTGAGCCTGCCGCTCGATCCCGTCGAGCAGCAGCCCCAGGCCGTAGGCGAAGGCGTCCACGGCCTGCTCGTCGGGCCCCTTGTCGAAGCCGCCGGCGTTCCACAGGTCCGTCATCGCGGGATGCTGCTCGACGTCGAACCAGTCCTCCCACAGCCGGCCCCGCCGGCTCCACCAGCTGTCGTTCGACTCGCCGCTGGTCCGGCGCAGCTGGGCGTTCTCGCCCTCCTGCCGGGCCGCGGCGGTCACGAACATGGTGATCGTCACGGCGGCCGTGTTGCGGCTCGACACCGGCAGGCCACCCAGCGTGGACAGCACGTACTCGCTCTCGCGCAGCGTTCCGGGGCCCAGCGGCGGGCGGATCCGGGAGACCTGGCAGAGCCACGGATGCTCCCGGTACATCGCGATCGTGCGGTCGGCGTACAGGTGGATCTGCTCGCGCCAGTGCGCCGGCCTTTCCTCCCCGGGTCCCGGCAGCCGGCGGCTGCCGAGGACCTCGTCGACCATCAGCTCCACCAGCTCGGCCCGCGACGGCACGTAGGTGTAGAGCGTCATCGTCGCCACCCCGAGCCGGGTGGCCACCTGGGCCATCGAGGCCGCGGCCAGGCCGTCCTCGTCGGCCACGGTGATGCCGGCCGCCACCACCTGGTCCACGGTGAGCCGGGGCGGGCGCCCGGTGGTCGCTTTGCGCACGTTCTTGTGCCGCCACAGCAGCGGCAGGATCCGGTCGGGATCGGTGGCCCCGCTGTACTCGGTCATCTCGTATACCCTACGAGAAGAGTTTCCGTAGGGTCTACGAGAACTGAGGAGGGCACATGAAGATCCTCGTAACCGGTGCGACGGGCGGCGTGGGCCGGCTCGTGGTGGACGAGCTGCTGGCGCTGGGCGCGACCGACGTGCGGGCGCTGACCGTCAACCCGGCCAGGGCCGGCCTGCCGCCGCAGGTCGAGGCCGTCCGGGGCTATCTGGGCCGGCCCGAGACGCTGCCGGCCGCCCTGGCGGGCGTCGACCGGATGTATCTGGCCCCGCTGGTGGAGACCAACGAGCAGGTGTGCCGGCTGGCCGCGGCCGCGGGGGTACGCCGGATCGTCGACATGGCCGGCGCCAAGGGTGACCACTGGCAGGTCATCGAGGACGGCGTCGAGGCGTGCGGGGTGCCGTTCGTGCACCTGGAGCCGGGGGAGTTCATGACCAACTCGGGGATCTGGTCGGCCCAGATCGCCGCGGGTGACGTGGTCCGCGACGGCTACGGCGACGTCGCCAATGCGCCCATCGCCCTGGAGGACATCGCTGCCGTCGCGGCCCGGTGCCTGCTGGAGGAGGGTCACGAGGGCCACTCGTACGAGCTGACCGGTCCGCAGTCCCTGACCCGCCGCGAACGGGTCCTTCAGATCGGCGCGGCGCTGGGCCGCGAGCTCACCTACGTCGAGCTCCCGCACGACGAACTGGTCGAGCAGCTGACGGCGGTCATGGGCGAGTACGGCGGCTGGTACGCCGACGGCCTGCGCCAGATGGTCGGACATCCGCAGGTGGCGGTGCAGACGGTGGCCGAACTGACCGGCCGTCCGGGGATCACCTTCGCCGCGTGGGCGCGGGACAACACGGACATGTTCCAGTAGTCACGCGGTCACGGAAACGCCGGGTGGTAACCCGATTTGTTCGCCACCATGGGCTCGGGTAGAGTTTCCACTCGGTACGGCAAGCCGTACCAATGGGGTATGGGGTAATTGGCAGCCCGACTGATTCTGGTTCAGTTAGTCTAGGTTCGAGTCCTGGTACCCCAGCGCGACCGACTCCCGCAAGGGCGGTGGTGCTGGACTTCTGATAGAGTTCCGCACCGTTGCTCACGCCAAAGAGCCGGAAGCAGCAGGTAAGGCACCACAGAAGTGCAGCGTTTCTGCAGTACAGCGTGTTCTGGCCCCGTCGTCTAGCGGCCTAGGACGCCGCCCTCTCAAGGCGGTAGCGAGGGTTCGAATCCCTTCGGGGCTACAAGCAGCGAGCGGCTCGTGTCTTTCGACACGAGCCGCTTTTGTCTGCTCTGGGCGTACTCCACGGGCCGTTTTCGGGGCGGCTGAGACGGCAGA
This sequence comes from Actinoplanes sp. CA-051413, assembly GCF_050955795.1. Taxonomy (NCBI): domain Bacteria; kingdom Bacillati; phylum Actinomycetota; class Actinomycetes; order Micromonosporales; family Micromonosporaceae; genus Actinoplanes; species Actinoplanes sp. CA-051413. The sequence continues at coordinate 8,522,976 of NZ_CP192100.1, read as the reverse complement.
CTGCTTCTGTGACGGACATCAACGTGCGACGCGTCGACTTCGGCTACTTCATCCGGCCCGCCGAGGAGACGGGCACGGGCTCACCCCGGGTCGAGCCGTGCCTCGGTTACCTCGTCGAGCATCCCGACGGCCTGCTGCTGGTCGACACCGGCATGGGCGGGGATCCGGACGTGGACGCGCACTACCGGCCCCACCGCGTGCCCCTGCCCGAGGCGCTCGCCGCCGTCGATGCCCGGCCCGAGGACATCCGGCACATCGTCAACTGCCACCTGCACTTCGACCACAGCGGCGGCAACCCGGCGCTGCCCGGCCGGCCCGTCTACACCCAGCGGCTCGAGCTCGACATCGCCCGTACCGTCGAGGACCACACGCTGCCCTGGCTCATCGACCACCCGGGCGCGGTCTACGTCGAGCTCGACGGCGAAGCCGAGATTCTGCCCGGGGTGGTGATCGTGCCCACGCCCGGGCACACCGCCGGCCACCAGTCCCTGGTTGTCCGCCGCGGCGACGGCACGGTCATCGTGGCGGGGCAGAGCCACGACCACGCGGTCGGCTTCACCGCGGACGTGCTCGCCCGGCGGGCCGGACAGGACGGTGCCGAGGCGCCGCTGCCGTTCCCGCCGGCCTGGATCGAACGGCTGCTGAGCTTCGACCCGGCCCGCGTGGTCTTCGCCCACGACAACGCCGTGTGGACGCCCTGATCCGGTGCGGGGTGGTCGCTGGGCCGGTCTGGCACGCGGTGCTCTCGGCCGGCTGATCGTTGCCCCGCCCCGGATCGCGCCTTGGCCGAACCGTCGTGGCCGGGCTGGCGGCCGTTGAGGCGCCGGCCGCCTTACCGCCGGCCGCCTTACCGCCGGCCATCAGGCCGCGGATCTGGTGGGGGGTCAGAGACCGCTGAGGCGTTGTCCCGCGCGGACGACCGCCATCGCGTGGCGTTCGCCGGGGCGGCGGCCGAGTCGTTCGATCGGACCGCTTATTGAGATGGACGCGATGACCCGGCCCGTCCGGTCCCGGATCGGCGCGGAGACGCTGGCCACACCGGGCTCGCGTTCCGCGACGCTCTGCGCCCAGCCGCGCCGGCGCACCTCGGCCAGCGTGCGCCCGGTGAACTTGCATCGCGGCAGCAGCGGCATGACCGCCTCGGGCGGCTCCCAGGCGAGCAGGATCTGGGCCGCGGATCCGGCCACCATCGGCAGCACCGACCCGACCGGCACCGTGTCGCGCAACCCGCTCGCGCGTTCGGCGGCGGCGACGCAGATCCGCTCGTCCGCCCGGCGCAAGTAGAGTTGGGCGCTCTCCCCGGTCGCGTCGCGCAACGCCGACAGCAGCGGCTCGGCCGCGGTCAGCAGCACGTCCGGGGCCGCGTTGGCCAGCTCGCCGAGGCGCGGCCCGGGCCGCCACCGGCCCTGGGTGTCCCGGACCAGCATCCGGTGGATCTCCAGGGCCTGGGCCAGCCGGTGCGCGGTCGCCCGGGGCAGCTTGGTCCGGTCGACTAATTCAGCCAGGCTGGCGCCGTCGACACAGGCGGCGAGGATGACCACCGCCTTGTCGAGAACGCCGACACCGCTCATACTGTGTCCCACAAGCCGAAACATACCTCCCAGAATTTAGGATGTCCAGATGGTGGGAGTCACTCCCGAACAGGGGAAACCCAGGACCCTGGCCGAAAAGGTCTGGGACGACCATGTGGTGCGGTCCGCCGACGGTGAGCCTGATCTGCTCTACATCGACCTGCACCTGCTGCACGAGGTGACCAGCCCGCAGGCCTTCGACGGCCTGCGCCTGGCCGGGCGCAAGGTCCGCCGCACCGATCTCACGCTGGCGACCGAGGACCACAACACCCCGACGGGCTATGCCGATCCGGCCTTCAACACCCGCCGCGGCGACCTGATGACCATCCTCGACACCGTCTCGCGCACCCAGATCGAGACGCTGCGCAAGAACTGCGCCGAGTTCGGCGTGCAGATCCGCTCGCTCGGCGACCAGGACCAGGGCATCGTGCACGTGATCGGCCCACAGCTGGGGCTCACCCAGCCGGGCACCACGATCGTCTGCGGTGACTCGCACACCGCGACCCACGGCGCGTTCGGCGCGCTGGCCTTCGGCATCGGCACCAGCGAGGTCGAGCACGTGCTGGCCACCCAGACGCTGCCGCAGGCCAAGCCCAAGACGATGGCGGTCGTGGTCAGCGGCGAGCTGCGTCCCGGCGTCTCGGCCAAGGACCTGATCCTCGCGCTGATCACGCAGACCGGCACCGGCGGCGGCAACGGCCACATCGTGGAGTACCGCGGCGAGGCCATCCGCAAGCTCTCCATGGAGGGCCGGATGACCATCTGCAACATGAGTATCGAGTGGGGCGCCAAGGCCGGCATGATCGCGCCGGACGAGACCACGTTCGCGTACCTGAAGGGGCGCGAGCACGCGCCGCAGGGCGCCGACTGGGACGCCGCGGTCGAGTACTGGAGGACCCTGCCCAGCGACGAGGGCGCCGAGTACGACACCGAGATCCACATCGACGCCTCCACGATCAGCCCGTTCGTCACCTGGGGCACCAACCCGGGCCAGGGCGCCGCGCTCGACGGCGTCGTGCCGGATCCCGAGGAGTTCGTCGAGGAGTCCGACCGCAACGCCGCCCGCCGCGCCCTGGAATACATGGACCTGGCCGCCGGCACCCCGCTCAAGGACGTCGCGGTGGACGTGGTCTTCGTGGGTTCCTGTACCAACGGGCGCCTGGAGGACCTGCGGGCCGCCGCCGACGTGCTGCGCGGGCACCGGGTGGCCGACGGCGTACGGATGATGATCGTGCCCGGTTCCTTCCAGGTGCGCGCCGCCGCCGAGGCCGAGGGGCTGGACAAGGTCTTCACCGACGCGGGCGCCGAGTGGCGCTTCGCCGGGTGCTCGATGTGCCTGGGCATGAACCCGGACACCCTGAGCCCCGGTGAGCGCGCCGCCTCCACGTCCAACCGCAACTTCGAGGGCCGGCAGGGCCGCGGTGGGCGTACCCATCTGGTCTCGCCGCAGGTCGCCGCCGCCACCGCCGTGGTCGGCAAGCTGGCCGCCCCGGCCGACCTCTGAGGGGGAGCAGCAACCATGGACAAGTTCACCACCCACGCCGGCACCGTGATGCCGCTGCGCCGCTCCGATGTGGACACCGACCAGATCATCCCGGCCGTCTACCTCAAGCGGGTCACCCGGACCGGCTTCGAGGACGGGCTGTTCAGCGCCTGGCGCGACGACCCGGCCTTCGTGCTCAACAACCCCGCGCACGCGGGCGCGACGATCCTGGTCGCCGGACCCAACTTCGGCACCGGCTCCTCCCGCCAGCACGCCGTCTGGGCGCTGCGCGACTTCGGCTTCAAGGTCGTCATCGCGGCCCGCTTCGGCGACATCTTCCGCGGCAACGCCCTCAAGGAGGGTCTGCTGCCGGTCCAGCTCGACCAGAAAGCCGTCGAGGCGCTCTGGGACATGGCCGACAGTGAACCGGACAAGCGGATCACCGTGGACCTCGCCGAGCGCCAGGTGCGCGTGGACGACGCCGTCTGGACCTTCCCGATCGACGATTTCAGCCGGTGGCGGCTCATGGAGGGCCTCGACGACATCGGACTGACGCTGCGCCACGAGCAGATGATTACCTCGTACGAGAAGGATCGCCCCGGCTTCAAGCCGGTGGTCGTCTGAGGCCGATTTCCTTGCTCTTGCAGGCTTTTTTGCCCCCGCCGGGTTCCCGGCGGGGGCAAAATCGTTGCGACACAACGGTTTTTTTTTATGCAGATGTTTGTGTCTGCTGGTCAGAGGGCATACGGTGCGCGCAGAATGGCTCGCATTGGGCCAGTTCTCACGTTCGGGAGGAAACCAGTGAACAAGGCAGAGCTCGTCGAGGCGCTCGCCGCCCGACTGGGGGACCGGAAGACGGCGACAGCGGCGCTGGATGCGGTCATCAGCGAGGTGCAGAACGCCGTTACCAAGGGCGATCGCGTTGCCATTACCGGTTTCGGAGTCTTCGAGAAGCGGGCGCGCAATGCCCGTACCGCGCGCAATCCGCGCACCGGTGAACCGGTGAAGGTGAAGAAGACGTCCGTCCCCGCTTTCAAGCCCGGAACGGGATTCCGGGAGATGGTCGCGAGCGGCAAGGTGGCCAAGGCGACCACCGCGAAGAAGACCACGGCGGCAGTGAAGTCCACCGCCACCAAGGCCGCTCCGGCCAAGTCGACCGCCACGAAGACGGCGGCGGCAACCAAGACGGCGGCCGCCAAGAAGACGACCGCCTCCAAGGCCACCCCGGCCAAGACCGCCACCAAGGCGGCCACGGCCACGAAGGCCACCGCCACCAAGGCGACGGCAGCGAAGTCGACCGCCAGCAAGGCGACGGCCACCAAGGCAACGGCGACCAAGTCGGCCGCCGCCAAGAGCACCCCGGCCAAGACCACGCCGGCCAAGTCGGCGGCGACCAAGTCGGCGACCACGGCGAAGGCCACGCCAGCCCGCAAGACGGCCGCCACCAAGTCGGCGACCGCCACCAAGTCGGCTCCGGCCAAGTCGGCCACCAAGTCGACCGCCACCAAGGCGGCGACGGCCACGAAGTCGGCCGCCACCACCGCCAAGGCGGCACCGGCCAAGAAGGCGGCGACCAAGACGGCGCCGACCAAGGCCGCGGCCACCAAGTCGACGGCGGCCAAGAAGACGACCGCCGCCAAGAAGACGACGGCAGCCGTCCAGGCCACCCCGGCCAGCAAGGCCACGACCGCGCGCACCAGCTCGGCTCGTAAGACCCGCTGATCCAACGGGCCGTTCCGGCCCGCTCAGCGGCACGCTGAGGTACGAAGGGCGTCCACCCGTACGGTGGACGCCCTTCGCGTGTTCCGGCGCCACAGCGGCCTCGCGGCCTACGGTCCGCTCCATGGAGCGCAGACTTGTCAGCCCCCGTGGACTCGTGAGCAGGTCACTGATCGCCGCGACCGTCTTCGCCGGCGCTGTCGTTCCCGGCTGGACCCTCGGCGACCTGGCTGAGCACTGGACCGGCTGGGGGCTGCTGGACTGGCTCATCACCTGTGGCTGGTGCGGCCTGGCCGTCTTCGTGCTCGGCCCGTACGGCTCCTACCGCCGCCGCGACGTGCTGCTCGGGATCCTGCCGCTCTACGGCTGGTACGTCGCCAGCGTCCTGTCCTGGCGGGTCGCGTTGCTGCCGCTGCGCGACTGGGAGCCCCGCGCCGACGAACTGTGGCGGGCCCGCTGGCTCACCGGCGACCAGGTCGGCTACTGGCGCACGGACCCGCTGCCGGACGACACCGGACGCCGCCCGCGCGCCACCGGCCGGCCTGAATCAGACCGGCCCGAACCCGGCCGGCCTAGATCCGGCTCAGTGCCAGGAGCCGCTCGCCGGACCAGGTGAGGATCCAGCCGGTGCCCTTCGGCGTCTTGTAGGGCTCGCGGTCCTCGGCACCGTCCAGCAACGCCAGGATCGACGGGATCACCTTGCCCTGGCTGCACACCGCCACCCGGGGGCCGTCGCGCAGCTCGGTCAGCCGGGCCGCGGCCACCTTGGCCCGGGCCGGCACGTCCTGTACGTCGGCGGGCTCGGCGAACGACGCGTCCACCACGATCGGCAGGCCCAGCCGTTCGGCCAGCGGCTCGAGGGTCTGCTTGCAGCGCAACGGGGTGGCCGCGAAGAGCCGGCGCGGGGCGACCAGCGACACCACCAGACCCAGCGTCCGCGCCTCACCCCGGCCCTGCTCGTCGATCGGCCGCAACGCGTCGTTGCCGTCGAACTCGCTGCGCTTTCCGGCGTGCGCGTGCCGGACCAGCGCCGTCACGGCGGTGACCGGTGGCAGCGCGGCGACGTGCTCGACCAGCCGGCGGTCGTCCGGATAGGTCAGCTTGGCCAGCGCGTCGGCCGGCGACAGCCACACCACGGTGTCCACCTCGGTGGGGTCCATCGGGTCGTCGGCCGGGCCCTCCGCGGCGCGCATCAGCCAGAACTCGACCGTCTTGGGCCCGCCGTCGGGCAGCGTGTAGCTCACCTCGGGCAACCGCAGCTGCGGCTCCCCGTGCACGCCGGTCTCCTCCTGCACCTCGCGCACCGCCGCCGCCAGCGGGTGCTCGTCGCCGTCGAGCTTGCCCTTGGGCAGGCTCCAGTCGGCGCGGTACGGCCGGTGCACGACACAGATCTCGATGCCGTCCCCGGCCGGTCGCCAGAGGACGCCGCCGGCGGCCCGGACCGGTTCGGTCGTCAATTCAGCCCGCCTTGCCGATGACCCGGCGCAACAACGCCTCCTGCAGGTGGATGTGGTGCTCCGACGGCGAGAACGTGCGGCGGTGCCAGGTGCCGTCACCGGCCAGGTCCCAGCCCTCGCTCTCGTCGCTCATGGACAACTCCAGCACATTGCGCAGATCCTCCTGCGCGGAGGGCAGGGTCACCCGGACCAGCGCCTCGACCCGGCGGTCCAGGTTGCGGTGCATGAGGTCGGCCGAGCCGATCCAGTACTCCGCGTCGTCGCCCACGCCGAACCGGAAGACCCGGGAGTGCTCCAGGAACCGGCCGACGATCGAGCGGACCCGGATGTTGTCCGACAGCCCCGCCACACCCGGGCGCAGCGCGCACATGCCCCGGATGACCAGGTCGATGCGGACGCCGGCCTGCGAGGCACGGTAGAGCGCGTCGCAGGTCTCCTCGTCGACCAGTGAGTTCACCTTGAACTGGACCAGGGCGTCGCCGCCCGCGCGGGCAATCTCGGCCTGCTGCTCGATCCGCTCGATGAGGCCGGCCCGGACCCCGTGCGGGGCCACCAGCAGCCGCCGGAACGCGGTCTGCCGGCTGTAGCCGGTGAGCACGTTGAACAGGTCCGTGACGTCCGCGCCGATCTCCGGGTCGGCGGTGAGCATGCCGAAGTCCTCGTAGAGCCGGGCCGTCTTCGGGTGGTAGTTGCCGGTGCCGATGTGGCAGTAGCGGCGGATCTGGTTGCCCTCCTGGCGTACCACCAGGGAGGTCTTGCAGTGCGTCTTGAGACCGACCAGGCCGTAGACCACGTGGCAACCGGCCCGCTCCAGGGTGCGCGCCCAGGCGATGTTGGCCACCTCGTCGAAGCGGGCCTTCACCTCGACCAGCACCACCACCTGCTTGCCGGCGGCCGCGGCGTCGACCAGGGCGTCCACTATCGGCGAGTCACCGCTGGTGCGGTACAGCGTCTGCTTGATGGCCAGCACGTTGGGATCGGCGGCGGCCTGCTCGATGAAGCGCTGCACGCTGGTCGAGAACGAGTGGTACGGGTGGTGCACCAGGATGTCGCACTCGCGCAGCCGGTTGAAGACGCTGCGCGGCACCTCGCCGTCGGCCAGCTGCGGATGGGTCGACGGGACGAACGGCCGGTCCTTGAGGTCGTCGCGGTCGCACTCGCCGAAGACCTGCCACAGCCCGGACAGGTCGAGCAGGCCGGGCACCCGCAGCACGTCCTGGCTGTCCATCTCCATCTCGCGGGTGAGCAGGTCGAGCACGTGGTCGCTGATGGAGGCGGCCACCTCGAGGCGCACCGGCGGGCCGAAGCGGCGCTGGGCCAGCTCGCGCTCGAGGGCCTGCAACAGGTCCTCGTCGCGGTCCTCGTCGACCTCCAGCTCGGCGTTGCGGGTGACCCGGAACAGGTGCCACTCCAGGATCCGCATGCCGGAGAAGAGCTGGTCCAGGTGCGCGGCGATGAGCTCCTCGACGGGCAGGAAGCGCGCCCCGCGGCTGTCGTTCTGCACCGTGACGAAGCGCGGCACGTTGTTGGGCACCTTGATCCGGGCGAACAGCTCGTTGCCGCTGCCGGCCGGGTCGCGCAGGGCGACGGCGAGATTGAGCGAACGGCTGGAGATGTACGGGAACGGGTGCGCCGGGTCGACCGCGAGCGGGGTCAGCACCGGGAAGACCTGCTCACGGAAGTAGGTCCGCAGCCGCTCGCGTTCCGGCGCGTCCAGCTCGCTCCAGCTGACCAGCTCGATGCCCTCGGCCGACAGCTTGGGGCGGACCTCCTCGCCGAAGCAGGCGGCGTGCCGGGTGACCAGGTCGGCGGCCCGCTCGGTGATCATTTCGAGCTGGTGGCGCAGGGATGAACGGTCGCCGCCGCGCATCGGCAACCCGGCCTTGAGCCGGCGCTTGAGCCCGGCCACCCGGACCATGTAGAACTCGTCCAGATTGCCGGCGAAGATGGCCAGGAACTTCGCGCGTTCGAGCAACGGGGTGCCGGGATCCTCGGCCAGGGCCAGCACCCGGGCGTTGAAGTCGAGCCAGGACAGCTCCCGGTTGAGGAAGCGGTCCTCCGGCAGCTCGGGGAGGCCGGGATCGGTCTCGGTGGGGTCCGGCGCGGTGTCGGCGGTGGTCACAGCGGGCTCCGTCGGCTCGATGTCGGTCTGCTCGGCGTCGGTCTGTCCGGCGTCGGTCTGCTCGGCGCGGGGGAGGAACCGCCCGTCGGAGCCGCGGCGGCGAGCCGCGAGGGGCACGGTCGTGTCGGGTGTCCGGGGCGGGGTGGTCATGGCTCCATCATTGCCCGTCCAGGGTGAACGGGAAATGAACGAAGCTCACCTGATTCCGGGAAGTTCGACCTTGGTGACGGTGCCGTCCGGCCCGGCGGAGATCGTCAGGCGCTGCCCGAGGCGCAGCAGCCGCAACCCCGAGGCCTCGAACGCCGCGGCCGGGAAGGACAGCTCACTGCCGTCGTCCAGCAGCAGCGTGCCGCTCCGGCTCTGAGCGTCGAACGTCGCAACGGTCCCCTGCATGCCCCAGACGCTACCGGTGTGAGCGCCCGGCCACACCAGAGGTGCCGCACTCGGCGATGAGTCCGAGATCACGCAGCAGCGCGCAGGTGTGCTCGCCTGCGCCGAGGGCCAGGACCGTCCGCAGGTCGTCGGCGGTGTCCACGTCCTGCCGCAGTCCGGGCCACGCCCCGAGCAGCGGCTGAGCCAGCGTGGCGGCGTGCGCCGCGGCCGAACCCAACCCGAAGTGCGGATCGAGCGCAGTGCCGGCCGCCGCGGCCAGCAGGACCGTGCCGGTGCCGGCGGCGTCGGCCACGAAGCTGCGCCCGGGCCCGGCGGCGGCGAGGGCCTCGCCCAGCTCGGCGGGACGCAGCGCAGGCAGGTCGCCGGTGAGCACGGCCCGGTGGTGCCCGAGGCCGGCCACCACGTCGGCGCCGAAGCGCATGGCCGCGTTCAGGCCTGCCGCGGGTGGGTCCGGCACCGCCCGGGCACCCAGGGCCGTCACCGCGGCGACCGCGGCCGGGTCGTCGGTGACGATCAGCACATCGTCCACCGCCGCGCAGGCCCGGACCGCGGCGACCGTGTCCCGGACCATCGCGAGCGCCAGCTCCTCGTGCCGGGAATCGGCGACAGCTCCGCGCAGCCGGCTCTTGGCCGCGCTGAGGCTCTTGACGGGGATGACCACCGTCCAGTCCGCTCCTGACACGCCGCCAATCCTGCCACCGTCCCACCGCTGGCCCCCGGCCTGGCTACGCCGAGCAGGAGCAGGCATGATTTCGTCCCAGGTGTGGGCGACGGCGGCGCGGGGGCCCGCCGCGGGGAGCAGGGAGGCACCGTGGCGGGGCGCAAGCTCGGATTCTGGCGACGGTTGGCGGTCCTGCTCGTCCTGCCCGCGATGAGCCTCTGGACGAAGCGCACCTGGACCGGCATGGAGAACCTGCCGCCCGGCGGGGGCTTCATCATCACGCCCAACCACATGTCGCAGTTCGACCCGCTGGTGGTCGCGCACTACATCTACGAGTCGGGGCGGTGGCCGCGGTTCCTGGCCAAGGCCAGCATCTGGCGGGTCCCGTTCGTCGGCTTCATGCTGCGCAAGACCCAGCAGATCCCGGTCGAACGCGGCAGTGTGGAGGCGGTGAAGTCCCTCGACTCGCTCATCGAGGCCCTGCACGAGGGCGGTGTCGTGGTGATCTATCCCGAGGGCACAACCACCCGCGAGCCGGACCTGTGGCCGATGCGGGGCAAGACCGGCGCGGCCCGGCTGGCGCTGGTCACCGGCGCCCCGGTGGTGCCGATGGCGACGTGGGGCGCCCAGGCGGTGCACGACGTGCGGACCGGCCGGGTCCGGGTGGGCCGGCGGGTGCCGGTGCAGGTGACCGTCGGCAAGCCGGTGGACCTGAGCCGCTGGCAGGGCGAAGCGCCCACCCGTGCGGTGCTGGAGCAGATGACCGAGTCGATCCAGCTGGCCACCCGGGACCTGCTGGCCGAGCTGCGCGACGAAGCACCACCCCCGCTCTATGAGGTGTCGCGGCGGGCCTGGCGGCCCGGCGCCGACGACGCGGGCGAGCAGGGCAACCAGAGCGAGGGGCAGGACGACATGCGGGGCGGTGGAGCATGAGGCGAGCGGCGGTGCTGGGCGCAGGCGCCTGGGGTACGGCGTTCGCGAAGATCCTCGCCGAGGCGGGGTCGGAGGTGACCATGTGGGCCCGCCGCGAGTCGGTGGCCGCGGCCATCCGGGCGGACCGGGTCAACGAGGCCTCCCTGCCCGGCGTCAAGCTGCCCGAGCGGGTCACCGCCACCAGCGACCTCGCCGCCGCCCTGTCCGGTGCCGGCCTGGTCTTCCTGGCGGTCCCGTCCCAGACGCTGCGCGGCAACCTCGCCGACTGGGCCGGGCACCTGCCGGCCGACTCGACGCTGGTCTCGCTGATGAAGGGCATCGAGCTCGGCACGACCAAGCGGATGAGCCAGGTCATCGTCGAGACGGCCCGGGTCGACATGGACCGGGTGGTGGTGGTCTCCGGGCCCAACCTGGCCCCCGAGATCGCCGCCGAGCAACCGGCCGCGACCGTGGTGGCCGGGACGGACCCCGCTCGCGCGCAGCTCGTGCAGCAGGCCATCGCGCTGCCGTACCTGCGGCCGTACACGAGTGACGACGTGATCGGGTGCGAGCTGGGCGGGGCGGTGAAGAACGTCATCGCGCTCGCGTACGGGATGGCCTCCGCCATGGGCATGGGTGACAACACCAAGGCCTCGCTGATCACCCGCGGGCTGGCCGAGACGGCCCGGCTCGGGGTGGCGCTGGGCGCCGACCCGATGACCTTCGCCGGGCTGGCCGGGCTCGGTGACCTGGTCGCCACCTGCTCGTCGCCGCTGTCGCGCAACCGCACCTTCGGCGAGCACCTGGGCCGGGGCGAGTCGCTGGAGGAGGCCCAGCGGGCCGCCCGGCAGACCGCCGAGGGGGTCAAGAGCTGCCTGGCCATCCGGGACCTGGCCCGCGCCCACCACGTCGAGATGCCGATCACCGAGCAGGTCGAGCGGGTGTGCCACGAGGGTGTGGACCCGCGGGTGGCCGTCAAGCTGCTCATGGGACGGGAGATGAAGCCGGAATGAGCTTCGAGGGAGATGGCACCCGGGTCGTGCACGCCGGGCTGCCCGAGCCGGTGCCGGGACAGCCTTTCCTGCCGGGCCCGGTGTTCGCGGCGCCGTACCACCTGGACCCGGTCGAGGGTCCCGGCGCCAACGGGTACGGGCGCCCGGACAACCCGACCCGCCGGGCGCTCGAGGGCGCGATCGGTGAGCTCGAGGGTGGTGCCGTGCTGGCCTTCGCGAGCGGGCAGGCGGCGATCACCGCGCTGCTGCTCTCGACCCTGCGCAGTGGCGACACGGTGGCGCTGCCCTCGGACGGCTACTTCACCGTGCGGGCGTTCGCCGAGGGGACCCTGTGCGACCTCGGCGTGCAGACGGTGCAGGTGCCGACCGCGGGGCCGTACCCGTCGTTCGAGGGCGTCCGGCTGGTGCTGCTGGAGACGCCGGCCAATCCCGGCCTGGACGTCTGTGACATCCGTACGGTCGCCGCCGCCGCGCACGCCGCGGGCGCGCTCGTGGCAGTGGACAACACCACGCCGACGCCGCTCGGCCAGCGCCCCCTGGAGCTCGGCGCCGACCTGGTGGTCGCGTCCGGCACGAAGGCCCTGACCGGGCACTCCGACGTGCTGCTGGGCTACGTGGCCACCAACAACGAGGAGCTGCTGGCCAAGGTGACCGTCTGGCGGGCGCAGACCGGCGCGGTGCCGGGCGCGTTCGACGCCTGGCTGGCCCACCGGTCGCTGGCCACCCTGGACCTGCGGCTGGCCCGGCAGAGCGAGAACGCCGTGGTGCTGGCCGAGTTCCTGGCCGGCCGGGACGACGTGCGGGGAGTGCGTTTCCCGGGGCTCGCCGGCGACCCGTCGTACGAGATCGCCCAGGCGCAGATGCGCCGCATCCCGGGCATCATCTCGTTCGATCTGGGCAGCGCCGAGCGGGTGGCGCGGTTCCTGGCCGCCTCGGAGCTGGTCTTCGCGGCCACCTCGTTCGGCGGTCTGCACACGACCGCCGACCGGCGGGCGCAGTGGGGCGACGACACCGCGCCCGGCTTCGTCCGGCTCTCCTGCGGCATCGAGGACGCGCCGGATCTCGTCAGGGATCTGACGGCCGCGCTCGACGCCGCCTGAGTCCCATGTCGTGGAGCAGCTTCACCGGCGATCAGGTGGCGGCGCTGGCGCAGGGCGAGAGCTTGTTCGCCCAGCCGGGTGAGCGGGAGTGTCCGGCCTGTGGCCGGCGCAGCGTCCGGGCGTACGTGAACGCGCCCGAGAACGTCCGGCGCCCGACCCTGGTCAGCTACGTCTGGTGCACCGCCTGCCGCAAGTTCGTCGGCACCCGGGCGAAGCACCCGGAGGGCCTGGTCTTCTCCGACCCGCTGGCCACGCTGTCGCCCGCCGAGCGGCGTGAGCTGGAGCGCAGCCTGGTCGGCTTCCTCGCGCACCTCGACGAGCTGTGGGACGCCGGGACGTTGCCGCAGACCTTCACCACGGCCTGACGCCGATCCGACGTTGCGTCCCGGCCGATCTGGCTCTATGGTTCGTTGCATGAGTAATGAACCGCAGAAGTAGGGAGGCTGTCGTGTTCGACGACCGCAGCCCCATCTATCAGCAGATCGCCAACGGCATCAAGGACGACGTCCTGAGCGGGACCCTCAAGGAGGACGAACAGGTCATGTCCACCAACCAGTACGCGGCGTTCTACCAGATCAACCCGGCCACGGCGGCCAAGGGCTTCGCCCAGCTGGTCGACGAGGGCGTGCTCTACAAGAAACGCGGCATCGGCATGTTCGTCAGCCCGGACGCCCGGGCCCGGCTCCGCGGTCAGCGCCGCGAGCGGTTCTTCACCGACGTCGTCGACCCGATGCTCGCCGAGGCCAGGATGCTCGGCGTCGACGTCGACGAGATCGTGGCCTACCTCAAGGAGGGTCCGCGATGATCTCCCTGCGCGAGCTCACCGTCCGGTACGGCGCCACGGTCGCCGTCGACGGCATCACCCTCGACCTGGCCCCGGACAAGATCTACGGGCTGCTCGGGCGCAACGGTTCGGGCAAGACGAGCCTGCTCAGCGTGCTCGCGTCGTACCGGCGGGCCTCGGCCGGCACGGTCACCGTGGACGGGGTCGACCCCTTCGAGAACCCGGCCCTCATGCGCGGCACCGCGTTCATCCGCGACCAGCTGGACGTCACCACGCAGGACCGGGTCGACCGGGTCCTGGAGTTCGCCGGCCGGCTGCGCCCGACCTGGGACGCCGGTTACGCCGAGCACCTGACCGACGTCTTCGAGCTCGACCGGCGCAAGCGCGTCTCGGCACTGTCGCGGGGGCAGCGTTCGAGCCTCGGCGTCGTGCTCGGCCTGGCCGCCCGCGCCCCGCTGACCATCCTCGACGAGGTCTACCTCGGCATGGACGCCGCCGCCCGGACGGCGTTCTACCGCGAGCTGCTCGCCGACTACCTGGCCCACCCGCGCACGATCATCCTGTCCACGCACCTCATCGAGGAGGTCGCCGACCTGTTCGAGCAGGTGATCGTCATCGACCGGGGCCGGCTGCTCGTGCACGAGGACACCGACACCTTCAAGGCCCGCGGCGTCGCCGTCACCGGCCCGGCCGCGGCGGTCGACGCGTTCGTCTCCGGGCGCACGGTGCTCAGCGAGCGGAGCCTGGGCGGCGTCCGGCAGGCCACCCTCTACGGCGAGCTGGACCCCCGCGACGTCGAGCGGGCCGGCGCGGAAGGGCTGTCCCTGGCCCCGGTCGGGGTCCAGGACCTGTTCGTCCACCTGACTTCGGGCGCCGCCGACGGCACCCACCGAACGGAGGCCCTGCGATGACCACCAGCCGGCTTGTGGCCGCGACCCTGCTCGGCATCTACCGTCCCGTCGTGCTGTGGTTCTGGACCACGATGACCGTCTGCGCGGTGGTCGGGATGACGGCGATCGCCCTGTCCGGCGAGCCGACGTTCAGTCTCTGGCTGCTGATGGCCGGTTCGGCCGCGAAATACTGGCTCGGCGTCGTCGGCGCCACGCTGGTCAGCCTCAACCTGCGGCAGTTCGTCGCCAACGGCATCACCCGGCGCGAGTTCCTGGCCGGTGCGGCGATCTTCGGGCTGTCGGCCACAGTGGTCTTCGCCGTCGCCGTGGTGGCCGGGCACGGCGTCGAGCAACTGCTGCTGGGCCTCGACGGGCCGCTGCCCGCGGGCTATCCGACGATGACGCCCGGGACGGCGCTGCGCGAGTTCGGTCAGATCCTGCCGTCCGCGCTGGCCTTCCTGGTCGCCGGAGCCGCGGTCACCGCGGGCTTCTACCGGTTCGGTGCCTGGGGTGGACTGGCCCTGCTGCCGGCAGCGGTGCTCCCGCTGGCGGCGGCCGAGACCTTGTTCGGCCTCGACGCGAGCCTCGGCTTCGCTGTGCGGTTCGTGCCGTACGCGGCGGCGGTGCTCATCACCCTGGCGGTGACGGCTCTCGGCGTTCTGCTCTACCAGCGGGTGCTGCGCGACGTCACCATCCGGCCCGCCGGCTGAGCGGGCCCCGGACGAGCGGCCGGCCGGTCACGGGGGCGCGGCCGTCCGCTCAACCGCCGTGGTTCAGCGCGAACTCGTAGAGCCAGTCGCGCTGGGCCTCGGTGTCGGGCACCGGCAGACCCCGGGCCTGCGCCACCATTTCCAGCGCCCGCTCCGGGCCGACACCCAGCATCACCAGCGTCGCGCAGGCCAGCAGCGTCGAACGGCCGATGCCGGCGAAACACTGTGTCACCACGAAACGGCCGGCCCGCACGTGCGCGGCCAGTCGTACGCCGAGAGCCACCACGTCACTGTCGGCCATGTCCCGCGCGCGGGGGATGCCCCGGTCCGCGATCGGAAAGGAGAGGAAGTCGATGCCCACCGCAGCGGCGGCCGCGGCTGCCTCGGTCAGGCCCAGCCGGCGGTCCTCCTCCCAGGTCAGCGCGGAGACGAAGACATCGACGCCGGCCCTGGCCAGACCGGCCATCTCATCGGCCAGCCAGTCGCCGCCGCGCGGATGCGCCATCGTCGCCAACCGCCCCGGACCGTGCCAGGCGATCACGTGCAGTGCTGGTCTCATCGACTCCCCGTCCCCGTCTGCCGTGCCAGCGCCCGCCGTCATCAGAAAGTGGTGTACGCAGAGTAGGGTCACCCCCGGCGTGCCCGCCGCCATCCTCCCGCGCGCAGGCAGCCTAGCTATGTCCGGCAACGAGAGGCCATTTCCATGACGACCCCTCGCAAAACCCGCGTGGCGATAGTGTTCGGCGGGCGCAGCACCGAGCACGCCATCTCCTGCGTCAGCGCGGGCAGCATCCTCGGCGCCCTGGACCCCGACGAGTACGAGGTCGTCCCGGTCGGGATCACCCGCGAGGGCGCCTGGGTGCTCAGCAGCGGCGACCCCGCAGCGCTGGCCATCAGCGGCCAGACCCTGCCGGAGATCACCGCCGACTCGGGCCAGGCCGTGGTGCTGCCGGCCGACCCGACCTCGTCCGGCCTGATGGTGCTCGACCCGGCGGACGGCGTGGCCGTGCTCGCGAACGTCGACGTCGTCTTCCCGGCCCTGCACGGCGCGTACGGCGAGGACGGCACCATCCAGGGCATGCTCGAGATGGCCGGCATCCCTTACGTGGGCGCCAACGTCTTCGCCTCCGCGGCCGGCATGGACAAGGAGTTCACCAAGAAGCTCGCCGCCGCCGAGGGCATCCCGGTCGGGCCGTACGCGGTCCTGCGCGCCGGCAGCTCCCTGTCGGAGGCCGACAAGGAGCGTCTGGGCCTGCCAGTCTTCGTCAAGCCGTCACGGGCCGGCTCGTCGCACGGCATCAGCAAGGTCACCGACTGGGCGCAGCTGGACGCGGCCGTCGCCAAGGCCCGTCAGATCGACCCCAAGGTCCTTGTCGAGGCCGGGATCGTGGGCCGCGAGATCGAGTGCGGCGTGCTCGAGGGTGAGGCCGGCGGGGTGCCCGAGGCGTCGCTGCTGGCCGAGATCCTCGTCTCCACCGAGGGCGGCGACTTCTACGACTTCGACGCCAAGTATCTGGGCGACGGCACGCCGTACCAGATCCCCGCGGGTCTGGAGCCGGAGGTCGCCCGCCAGGTCCAGGAGTACGCCTGCCGCACCTTCACCGCGCTGGACTGCGCCGGCCTGGGCCGGGTCGACTTCTTCGTGACCGCCGACAACGAGATCTTCCTCAACGAGATCAACACGATGCCGGGCTTCACCCCGACGTCGATGTTCCCGCTGATGTGGGCGGCCACCGGCCTGGAATACCCCAAGGTCGTCGACCGCCTGATCCGCACCGCGCTACGCCGCGGCACCGGCCTGCACTGAGCGTCCGCTAGTTTCCTCGGCGCTCGACTTCCCTCGGCGCGGTCTCCGCGGCCGAGTGCTAAACGCAGCCGCTGGGGACCCCGGCGGTGATCGACTTGTCGGTCTTCACCACGATGTCGGAGAACTCGTTGGCCCACTGGGCCGGCTGCGCGTACGGCTTCGGGACGGTGACCTGGACGGGAACCTCGCGGTCCATGGTCGTGAAGACGGCCGAGTCGCCCTGCTGGGAGGCGTACCAGCAGACCTTGTTCATGTTGAGCAGTTCGGTGTCGAGCGGCACACAACCCGTGCCGGTGTCGTCCAGCGACGCGCACATCTTCGGCTGGGTCACCCCGCAGGCCACCGTCAGCGGCGGCTCGCCGTAGGCCGCGTTCTGCTCCGGGCCGGCGCTGACCTTGCGGGCGGCCAGGTCACGCACCTTGACGGGCAACTGCGACGTCACCGCGAGGCAGACCTCGGCCGGGCGGGCTGCCAGCTTGGGCGCAGCCATCTGCACGGGGGTCGCCGGGACGACCGCCGGCTGGGTGGCCGACGGGTTGGGCGCCGCGCTGCCGGTATCCGGGACGATCTTGGTGAAGATCAGCAGGCCGGCCAGCACCGCGACCGGCACGGCGATCACGGTCGCCCACAGGGCGGCGCTGCGCATTGTGCGGTCCGGTGCGGGGGGCTGGGATTCGGGGCGGGTGCGCACGTCGACCATGGTCAGAGATTTACCACGGAGCACGTCACGGTCCGGGTGATGCCCGGCACGTACTGGATTTTGCTCACAATCATCCGGCCGAGCTCGTCGACACTGTGCGCCTCGCCCAGTACCACGACGTCGTAGGGCCCCGTGACCGCGTCGACACGTACCACTCCATTGATTTTGTCGATCGCGGCGGCCACGTCACGGGCCTTTCCGACCTCCGTCTGGATGAGGATGTACGCCTGGACCACGATCAGACTCCTATCCGCCGCCGCCGGCGACCCGAACGTGAAACTACAGTACGAAACCGGTCGGCAGCGCACTTGCGGGGCAGACCGAACTCGAGAGGAACGGTGGGACGTTGAGCATCGCGGAGACGGGGGAGTTCGGGCTCATCACCCGGATCGTCGCGCGGCTCGAGACCGGCGCCGCGAGTCTGCTCGGTCCGGGCGACGACGCCGCGGTCGTCGCGGCACCGGACAGGCGGGTCGTGGCCAGCACGGACGTCCTGGTCGAGGGCCGGCACTTCCGGCGCGACTGGTCCAGCGCGGCCGACGTCGGGCACCGCGCGGCAGCGGCGAACCTGGCCGACATCGCGGCCATGGGCGCGAACCCGACGGCCCTGCTGGTGGCCCTCTGCGTGCCGACGGACCTGCCGGTGGAATGGGCCGAGGAACTGGCCGGCGGCCTCTCCACCGAGGCGGCCCGGGTCGGTGCGGCGGTGGTCGGCGGCGACATGTCGTCCAGCCCCACCCTGACCATCGCCGTCACCGCGCTGGGCGACCTGGAAGGCCGCGAGCCGGTCCTGAGAAGCGGAGCCCAGCCGGGGGATGTGGTCGCGCTCGCCGGCCGCACCGGGCACGCGGCGGCCGGCTACACCGTGCTCTCCCGCGGCTTCCGGACACCGAAACTGCTGGTCGAGGCCTACCGGCGCCCCGAGGTCGAGTACGCCGCCGGTCCGACCGCGGCCCGGCTGGGAGCCACCTCGATGATCGACATCTCCGACGGCTTGCTGCAGGACCTCGGTCACGTGGCGGCGGCCAGCGTGGTCGGCATCGACATCGACCGGGCGGCCTTCGAAGTGCCCGACCAGATGCGCGACGCGGCCTCGGCGCTCGGCGTGGACCCGTACGTGTGGCTGCTCGCCGGCGGCGACGACCACGCCCTGGCGGCGACCTTCCCGGCCGGGACGCAGCTGCCGCCGGGCTGGCGCGCGGTCGGCAGCGTGCACGAAGGCACCGGCGTCACGGTCGACCGCCGGCCGTGGCAGGGCGGCACGGGCTGGGACCACTTCCGCTGACGATGGTTAATGTTGGTCGGCGTGGACGAGATCAAGATCCGCGAGGCCCGATTCGACGAGCCCGCGGTGCAGCGACTGATAGCCGAGGCAATGGCCGAGCTGAGCCGGCGGTACGGCGGAACGGGCGACGACACGCCCGTGGCAGCGATGGACTTCGCGCCGCCGACGGGGGCGTTCTTCGTCGCCTACACCGACGGTTCCGGCTCCGCTGCCGCCCCGGGTGCTGGCTCGGGCGCCGAATCGGCGGCCGGCTCGCAGGCCGCCGAAGTGCTGCTCGGGTGTGCCGGCTGGCGGGCGCACGGCGAGGACGCGGAACTCAAGCGGATGTTCACGGTGCCGGCGGCCCGAGGACGCGGAGTGGCCCGCCGGGTCCTGACGGCGATCGAGGAATCAGCCCGCGACCGAGGCTGCAAGAGGGTCATCCTGGAGACCGGCGACAAGCAGCCCGAAGCGATCGCGTTGTACCTGAAGTGCGGCTACGAGCGCATCGAGGACTTCGGCTACTACGCGGGCGAGGAGGGCGTGCTGTCCTTCGCCCGGGTCCTCTGACCTGCGGCCACGCGAAAAGCCCGCCCGGTCGTGAGGACCTGGCGGGCTGTCGCACTGCTGAGGTCAGGCGCGGACGACCTTGCCGGCCTTGATGCACGAGGTGCAGACCTTGAGCTTCTTGGTGTTGCCACCACCGGCAGGGGTGCGCACCGACTGGATGTTCGGGTTCCAGCGGCGGTTGGTCCGCCGGTGCGAGTGGGACACGTTGTGGCCGAAGCCCGGTCCCTTGCCACAGACGTCGCACACGCTAGCCACGGGGTACTCCTGGGATTGAAAGCAACTGAGGGTGCCCCGGACAGCGGACATCCGGGCAACCTGGCCAGATTACCCGATGGTCGGCCGGGACAGCCAATCGCCCCTGGCCGTACCCGCGGTGAAGCCCGGCACCCGGCAATTGTCGGTGCTGGTTAGTACGCTTTTCGCGTGCTGGACTCCCTGGACGCCGCCGCGGTCCGCCGCTGGTGCGGTGGTGGGCTGGCCGCGCTCCGGGCGCATCAGCACGAGATCGACGAGCTGAACGTCTACCCGGTGCCGGACGGCGACACCGGCACCAACCTGGTGCTCACTCTCACATCGGCCCAGCAGGCCCTGGACGACGCCCCCGACCAGCAGCCCACTGCGGGTTCGACCGCGCTGGGCGGCACGATGCGCCTGATGGCCCGGGGCGCGCTGCTGGGCGCCCGGGGCAACTCCGGCGTGATCGTGTCGCAGATCCTGCGCGGCATGGCCGACACCTTCGCCACGGCGGTGGCTGTGCGAGGCGGCGAGCTCACCCGGGCGCTGCGCACGGCGAGCGAGGCGGCCTACGCGGCGGTGGCCAAGCCGGTCGAGGGCACGGTGCTGTCAGTGGTGGCAGCGGCGGCCGAGGGAGCGCGCAAGACCGCGTCGGACGATCTGGTGGCGGTGGCCCGGGCGGCGGCCCGAGCGGCGGCAGAAGCCTTGGCGCGGACGCCCCAGCAACTCCCGATCCTGGCCCGCGCCGGCGTGGTCGACGCCGGGGGTCGCGGGCTGGTCCTCCTCCTGGAAGCACTCGTCGAAGCCCTGAACAACACCGGCCCTTCGCCTTCTCCAATGCCTGCGGGATCGATTGCCGGCCTTCCGGCTCCGAAGGATCCCCCACTGCGCACCGACGGCGCCGTGGTCGGCCTCGACGAGATCGGTTCATCCGATTCGGACCCCGGCGGCCATGAAGACCTCGGATATGAGGTGCAGTACCTGCTGGACGCGGCGCCCGAGAGTGTCGAGTCGCTGCGCGGGGCGCTGGGGGAGATGGGCGACTCGCTGGTGATCGTCGGGACCGGCGACGGTGACCCGCCCACCTGGAACGTCCACGTCCACGTAGCGGTCGCCGACGTCGGCGCCGCGATCGAAGCCGGCGTCGTCGCTGGCCGGCCTTACCGCATCAC
Source organism: Actinoplanes sp. CA-051413 (assembly GCF_050955795.1). NCBI lineage: Bacteria > Bacillati > Actinomycetota > Actinomycetes > Micromonosporales > Micromonosporaceae > Actinoplanes > Actinoplanes sp. CA-051413. The sequence continues at coordinate 8,502,414 of NZ_CP192100.1, read as the reverse complement.
CGTCACCCACCTCGAAGACCACCGGCACGAGAGCACCCACCCCCCGAACGCCCAGTCCCCGCACACCCAGCCCTCGCACACCCGGCCCGAGGGCGGCCGGCCCGCGAGCGACCAGGCGACCAGCGACCGGTCCAAGATCAGCCAGCACGGAAACGCCGGACCCGACCACAACCGGCGCAACGAAGATCGACGTGCTCAAGACCGGCACGAGAGCAACTGGCTCACGATCGGCCGGCCAGAGGACTCGTCTAAGGAGCAGCCGCTCGGGCCCGATGCGTCGGATCCCGACGCCCGGGCCACAGTTGTCGTCGCGGCCGGGGACGGGCTCACCGCCATCTTCGCCGCCGAGGGGGCCACCGTCGTCGGCCGCAATCCCTCCACCGCCGAGATGCTCGCCGCCATCGCTTCCACCGGCGCCGGCCACATCGTGCTCCTGCCCAACGACGCCAACACCCACGCCGTCGCCCGCTCCGCCGCGCAGGAAGCCGCCGCTGACGGCGTACGGGTAAGTGTCGTCCCCACCCGCTCGCCGGTGCAGGCCCTCGCCGCCCTCGCCGTCCGTGATCCGGGGCGGCCGTTCGATGACGATGTCATCGCGATGGCCGAGGCCGCCGGTGCCTGCCGGTACGGCGAGGTCTGCACCGCCAGCCGCGAAGCCCTGACCGTCGCCGGCCGCTGTCATCCCGGCGACCTGCTCGGGCTCGTCGACGGCGAGGTGCACGTCATCGGGGACGATCTCGAACAGGTCTGCCTGCGCCTGCTCGACCGGCTGCTCGGCGGCGGCGGCGAGCTCGTCACCCTGGTGCTCGGCGCGGACGCCCCGCCCGAGCTCGAGGAGCGGTTGCGGGCCCACGTCACCAGCGAGTGGCGCTTCGTCGAGCTGAACAGCTACGCGGGCGGCCAGCCCCGCTACCACCTGTTGGTAGGAGTGGAATGACCGACACCAAGATCGTCACCACCACCGACACCCCGTTGGAGAAGGTGCTGGGGGCCGCCAAGGCCAAGGCGCTCGCGACCCATCTTGACCTGCACACCGCCGGTGACCTGATCTATCACTTCCCGCGTCGTTACGACGAGCGGGGGGAGCACACCGACATGCGCAAGCTCGAGGTCGGCGAGCAGGTCACCCTGCTGGCCCAGGTCAAGAGCACGACGGTACGGCCGATGCGCCAGCGCCGCGGCAACATGCTGGAGATCACCATCGGGGACGGTTCCGGGGCCACGCTGACGTGCACGTTCTTCAATCAGGCGTGGCGGGAGCGGGAGTTGCGCACCGGCCGGTGGGGGCTGTTCGCCGGCAAGGTGACCGACTTCCGCGGCAAACGCCAGCTCAACGGGCCGGCGTACCAGCTGCTCAAGGCCGATGCGACGCAGGACGAGGCGGCCGAGGAGATCGAGGAGTTCGCCGGGGCGCTGATCCCGGTCTATCCCGCCGCGGCCGCCGTGCCGACATGGACCATCGCCCGGTACGTGCGGGAGGTGCTGGAGACCTTCCAGCCGCCAGATGATCCGTTGCCGGGCACGGTCCGCGCCAGCCGCAACCTGATCGGTATCGGCAAGGCCCTGCGGGAGATCCACCGGCCCAGCTCCGACAAGGATCTGCAACTGGCCCGGTACAGGTTGAAGTGGGACGAGGCTTTCGCCGTACAGCTGACGCTTGTGCAGCGCAAGGCGCGGGCGGCCGCCGCACCCGGCAGGTCGCGGCCGCGCACCGAGGCCGGGTTGCTCGCCGCTTTCGACGCGGCGCTGCCCTACGAGCTGACGGAGGGGCAGGCCCGGGTCGGTGAGGAGATCGCGGCGGATCTGGCCCGCGCCCATCCGATGCACCGGTTGTTGCAGGGTGAGGTCGGTTCCGGCAAGACGCTGGTCGCGGTCCGGGCGATGCTGCAGGTCGTCGACGCGGGCGGGCAGGCCGCGCTGCTCGCGCCGACGGAGGTGCTCGCCACCCAGCATCACCGCAGCATCGGCGCGCAGCTGGGCGCGCTCGGCCGGGCCGGGGAGCTCGACGGTGATCCGAACGGCACGCAGCTCACCCTGGTCACCGGTTCGCTCGGCGCGGCGGCCCGGCGGGCCGCGCTGGCCAAGGTCGCCGACGGGACCGCCGGCATCGTCGTGGGCACCCATGCCCTGCTGTACGAAGGGGTCGACTTCCACGATCTCGGCCTGGTGGTCGTGGACGAGCAGCACCGCTTCGGCGTGGAGCAACGCGACGCGCTGCGGGCCAAGGCCGCGCAGCCGCCGCACGTGCTGGTGATGACGGCGACGCCGATCCCGCGAACGGTCGCGATGACCGTGTACGGCGACCTGGAAACGTCCACTTTGTCGCAGTTGCCGCGGGGCCGTTCCCCGATCGCGTCGCACGTCGTGCCGCCGGAGCGTCCGGCCTTCCTGGACCGGGCCTGGCGGCGGGTGCGCGAGGAGGTCCAGGCCGGCCACCAGGCGTACGTGGTGTGCCCGCGGATCGGCTCGTCGGAAGCCGAGGAGGACGAGGAACCGCCCAGCGACAACGAACCCGCCCGCCGGCCGCCCCTGGCTGTGATGGAGGTCGCGCCGATCCTCGAGGAAGGTCCGCTGCACGGGCTGCGCCTCGGCATCCTGCACGGCAAGCTGCCGGCGGAGGAGAAGGACGCGGTCATGCGCCGGTTCGCGGCCGGTGACCTGGACGTGCTGATCGCCACCACGGTGATCGAGGTGGGCGTCGACGTGCCCAACTCGACGGTCATGATCATCATGGACGCCGACCGCTTCGGCGTCTCCCAGCTGCACCAGCTCCGGGGCCGGGTCGGCCGAGGCTCGGCACCGGGCATCTGCCTGCTGGTGACCGAGGCGGCAGAGGGCACCCCGGCCCGCGAACGCCTCGACGCGGTCGCGTCCACAACGGACGGATTCCGGCTGGCGGAGCTGGACCTGGAACAACGCCGCGAAGGGGACGTGCTGGGCGCGTCGCAGTCCGGCAAGCACAGCCACCTGCGGCTGCTCTCCCTGCTGCGGGACAGCAAGCTGATCACCGACGCCCGGGCGGAGGCCCAGCAACTCGTGGCCGAAGACCCCACCCTGGCCAAGCACCCGGCGCTGCTGGCCTCGGTCGCAGCCCTGGTGGACGAGGAACGCGCCGAGTATTTGGAGAAGGGATGATCCTGCACTTCTGTCCCCGCGCAGAGTGGGAAGCGGCGGTGCCGGCCGGCAGGTATGCGGCGGACACGCTGGAAAGCCAGGGCTTCATCCACTGCTCGACGCCGGAGCAGGTGGCGGTGCCGGCGACGGCGCTGGCCCGGGGGCGGCAGGACATCGTGCTGCTGGAGATCGACGAGAGCAGGCTGGGCCGGCCGGTGGTCTGGGAGCAGGGTGATCCGCCGGATCCGGGGGGAATGCTCTTTCCGCACGTGTACGAGCCGATCCCGGTTGCGGCGGTTGTCGGGGTGCATGAGTACCTGCCCGAGGCGGACGGCACCTTTCGGCGGCCCGCCGGCTTTTAGCCTGTTGGGCCTCCGGGGGCCCGTGAACCTCTAGCCCGCCCGGCCTTTCCTGCGGCCCGCCGGCCGCTGGGGTCGGGCTCGGGCGAACACAGCAAGGGCGCACCGACCGGGTGGTCGGCGCGCCCCATCGCGTCGCGGCTCAGATCACGGAGTGAAGGTGACGCGGCGACGCCGGGCCACCACGAAGAGCACTCCGCCGCCGATCAGCAGGACTGCCGCGCCGGCCGCGATCGTGCCGGCCGCCGCACCGGTTACCGGGAGGCCACCGTCGTCCTCGCCGTCGCCGCCTCCACTACCGGATCCGTCGCCGTTACCGGATCCGTCGCCCGGGCCGCCGCCGCCCGGGTTGCCGCCGTCGCCGCCGCCGTCACCCGGGGGCGGGCAGTTCTCCGGGCGCTTCCATTCGTAGACGACGTCCTGCATGCCGTCCGCGGTCACCGTGATCGGGCCGCTGCCGGCCGGCACCCGTACCGTCTCGCCCTTGCCGGGTGCGACGGTCACCGTCGTGGTGAAGTCGCCGGCCCGGACCGTGAAGTCGACCGGGTACTTCGTCTGCTCGCCCGTGTTGCTCAGGTTCACGTCGACCGTGCCGTCGCACTGGGACACTGGCTGCACGGCCGGCTGGTGGCAGCCCTTCGTGCCGCCGTTGTACCAGCCCTGCGGGCCCTTCGAGCGGCCGCCGAGGCCGTTGCTGCTGCCCAGCTTGAGGTTGTCGTAGCGCTTACCACCCTCGGTGATCTCACCGATGATATCGTCCTCGCCGCCGAAGAACAGGTCGGCCTGGGTGTTGCAGGCCGGCAGCTGCGCGGCCAGGGTGACCGTGCGCTGCTCGTTGCTGATCGTCGCGGTCTGGTGTGCGAAGACGTACTGCGGCACCGAGAACTGCGGCTTCGGCGCGAAGTAGGTCACCAGCGTCACCGGCTCAGCGGTGCAGAGCTCGACGTCGTCGTCCAGCGTCACCGACGCCGTGGCCTGGCCGTCCTTGATGGCGAACTCGTGGTGGAAGCGCGCCTGGGCCTGCTCCACGCACGGCGGCTCGGGCTTCTCGCACGCACCGAGCTGGACGGTGGCCTTGTTGTCGGCGTCCTTGGTCTTCGCCCAGACGGCCACGAACGAGACCGAGGCTTCGGCGGGGCTGTTCCGCAGCACCTGGGTGAAGATCGTCTTGCCGATGGTGCCGCTCTCCTGGCGGCGGTTGAGGAAACCGCCGTCGGCCAGGCCGGGGACCGGAGCCGGCGCGGTGGTCAGTTTGTCCACCTTGGCAATTTCGGTCCAGTTGTTGGTGATCGTCCAGGTGACGGTCCACTCGCCGGCGGCGGTGTCGCACTTGGCGGTCCCCGTGATGTCGGTCTGAGTCGTAGGCCCATCGGTCCGAGGCGGGACGGGCGCCTGGACGGGAGCCCCGGCCTGGGCGGCCGCCGCCCGGGCGGGAGCCACGGCCTGGATGCGCGCTGCGGCCTGGGTGCGGGCCGAGGCCTGAGCGCGGGCCGCGGCGGAGACGGCCTGGGTCGGGGCGGCCTGGGTCGGGGTGGCGGCCATCAGGGTGGTGAGGCCGAGGAGCGCGCCGGCGGTGATCGCCGCGGCGCGGGGGAGCAGGTTCTTCAGCACGTCCGCTCACTTCGGGAGAGAGAAGCGGGGTGCGCCGGCCCTTTCCGGCCGGCGCACCCCCTGTGATGCCTTGCTGGTGGATCAGGCGGTGAAGGTCACCTTGCGCCGCCGGGCGATGAAGAAGAACACGCCGCCCGCGACGAGCAGCAGGACCGCGACACCCGCGATGCCGCCGGCCACCGGGCCGGTGACGGGCAGGCCGGGCTCGTCGGTGTCGTCGCCGCCACCGTTGCCGCCGCCGGCACCGCCGCCGTTCTCACAGTCGACCTCGCCGAGCGTGGCCTTGATCGGCTCCACGCCCAGGTCGGGGAACTCGACCGTGGCGTACGTGTCGTCGCCGCGCTTGAAGGTGATCTTCTCGGTCTTGCCGGCCGCCACGGTGACGTCCTTGACGTCGTTGCCGTAGGTGACCCGCGCGGTCGCCGGCTGGACGCCCTTGGGGTTCTCGACGGTGATCGTGACGGTCTTGCAGTCGTTCTCGACGACGACGCTCGGCAGCTCGCAGTCGGCCGGCGGCGTCCAGTCGTAGACGACGTCCTTCATGTCCGGTGCCGAGACCGTGATCGAGCCGGAGCCGGCCGGGACCACGACGGTCTCGCCCTTGCCCTTGGTCACGGTGACCTTCTTGGTGAACTCGCCCGCCTTGACCGTGAACTCGATCGGGTACTTGTCGGTCAGGCCGTCGTTGCTCAGGTTGATCGCCACGGTGCCGTCACACTGCGACAGCGGCTCGACCGCGGGGGTCTGGCAGCCCTTGGAGCCGCCGTTGAACCAGCCCTGCGGGCCCTTCGAGCGGCCGCCGAGGCCGTTGCTGCTGCCCAGCTTGAGGTTGTCGTAGCGCTTCCCACCCTCGGTGATCTCACCGATGATGTCGTCCTCGCCGCCGAAGAACAGGTCGACCTGGGTGTTGCACTTCGGCACGTCGACGTTCAGGTCGATCGAGCGCTTCTCGTTGGTGATCGTGCCCGTGTCGGAGTCGAACTTGTACTGCGGCACCGAGAACTGCGGCTTCGGCGCGAAGTAGGAGACCAGCGTGACCGGCTCGCCCTCGCAGAGGGTGATGCCGTCGTCGAGGGAGACGGTCGCGGTCGAGCCGTCCTCCTTGACGCCGAAGGTGTGGTGGAAGCTGGCCTTGTCCGCGGTGACGCAGGGGGCCTCGTCCTTCACGCACGGCTCGGTCAGCTTGACCGAGCCCTTCTTGACCTCGTTCTCGTAGCCGTCGTCGGACCAGCGCGACTTGAAGGAGACGGTGGCCTCCTTGACCGCGTCGCCGGTCACCTGCTGGGTCACGACCAGTTCGCCGTCTTTGCCGTGGCTCTTGGCCGGGATGACCGTGCCGTTCTGCAGCCCCTCGACAGCGGTGGGCGTCGTGGTGAGCTCGCCGACCGTGGCGTTGGCGGGCCAGTCGTTGGTGAGGGTCCAGGTGACGATCCGGGTGCCGGTAGCGGTGTCGCACTTCGCGACACCGTTGATGCCGGTGTCGTGGGCGCTGGCGGGGGACGCGGCGACCGTGAGTCCGGTCAGGCCGAGGACGGCACCGGCGAGGACGGTCGCGGCGCGCCGGAGCGGGGAGTTCAACTTCACGCGTACTCCATGTGACGGCGGAACGAGGGGCACGACACAGGGAGACAGCGCGCCACCGCCGGGGGACAGCGGGGCTTGCGACAGCGCCTCCCCGCGCCGTCGAACCGACAGCGTTTCGTCGGTGATGCGGCCTGACGATAGCCACTGGACGGTTCCTGGGAAACAGCTCAGGACGGCTTAAGACTGTTGACGCCCAGCCGAGACAAACGATCTACAGAGCGGCACTTCATCAATGCGGTAAGTGTTGATCAATGGGGACTTTCTGTCGCAAGTGGACAGCGAAAGGGCGCGCCGACCGTGACGGTCGACGCGCCCCTCGCGTGGAGCTGCTAGCGGTGGATCAGGCGGTGAACTTCACCTTGCGACGGCGGGCCATGAAGAACAGGCCGGCACCGACGGCCAGGAGGGCACCCGCGCCACCCGCGATGCTGCCCGCGGCGGCACCGGTCAGCGGCAGGCCACCACCGCTGCCGCTGTTGTCACAGTCCTCGGGCTGCTCGTACTCGACCGGGATGGTCTCCGAGAAGGCCTTGCCGTCGACCGTGGCCGAGATGGTCAGGTCGATCTTGAAGCCCGTCGTGGCGCTGAAGGTCTCGGTCTTCTTCTCGCCCGGCTTGATGACCAGCGTGCGGGTCTCGCCCTTGCTGGTCTTGAACTTGAGCGTGAACTCGATGCCGTCGGCCGGGTTGTCCAGGCCGATCGTCATCGTGTCGCAGTCGGCCTCGAAGATCGGCTCGGGCTCGCCCGGCAGGTCCGACGGGATGACCGGCGGGGTCGAGGGCTCCTCGGTCGGGGTCGACGGCTCCTCGGTGGGGGTCGACGGCTCCTCGGACGGGGTCTTCTCGCACTTGCCCTCGAAGGTGACCGTGCCGGTCTCCGACGCCTTGCCGGTGGTCCACTCGGCCTTGACGGTCAGCGAGGAGCTGCTCTCGCTGCCCGGCACGCGCTGCTCGCCGGTCAGCGGCTTGTTGTTGTCCAGGTCCTTGCCGTTGACCTTGAGGTCGGGGTTGCTGATCGTGGTGCCCGCGGGCGTGAGCGTGACCTCGGTCCACTTGTAGGTCGGAGCGTTGCCGACGGCCTGGACCTTCCAGTCCACGACCCACTCGCCGGCGACCTTGTCGCAGCTGGACTCGCCCTTGACGATGTTGTGGTGGGCGCTGGCCGGGCCGGCGAGCGCGAACGCACCGCTCAGGCCGATGAGCGCGCCGGCGGCCAGAACCGCGGTGCGGCGCAGGGGGGACTTCAGATTCACGCCTACTCCTGTACAGAGATCGAGGGGTACGGCGCGGGAAAGCAAGGGCGGCAATCGCCAGGCAATGGGTGCGGCGAGAGCCAGCGACGACGCCTCCCCGCATCGTCGAGCCGACAGCGTTTCGTCGGCGGCCGACCGACCATAGCCAAGTCGGCGAATCTGAGTAACACCGAAAGCTCCGCTAACCGGGTTGATATCTATTCGAGATCTTCGTTGAACCGTCAGCTGTCGCATCGATGCGGTACGTGATCGCGGGACCGGTACCGATGGGTAAAAGTTCACTCCGGAGTGGCCGGTCACCGGTGGTGGCGTAGCGTCACATCGTGCTATCTGCAGACCCTCGCGAGGCCGTATGACCAGGATCATCGCCGGTGCACACGGCGGCCGCCGGCTGGCCGCGCCGGTCGGCGCGCAGACCCGGCCCACCGCCGATCGGGTGCGGGAGGCCTACTTCAGCGCCCTCGGCACCATGACGGACCTGGCGGGAGCCCGGTTCGCGGACCTTTACGCCGGTTCGGGAGCTGTCGGCCTGGAGGCCCTGTCCCGGGGCGCCGCCTACGCCCTGCTAGTGGAGGCCGACGCCAAGGCGTCGCGGGCCATCCGCGACAACATCGTCACGCTCCGCGTCGGCAGCGCCGCCCGGCTGATCACCGGCAAGGTCGGCCAGGTGCTCGCCGGCCCGCCCGAGGGCGGTCCGTTCGACGTCGTCTTCGCCGATCCCCCGTACGCGGTGAGCGACGACGAGGTGGCCGAGGTGCAGCAGGCGCTGGTCGAGCACGGCTGGCTCGCGGACGACGCCGTGGTGACCTTCGAGCGCTCCAGCCGTACGGCGGTCCGGGGCGAGCCGTTGAGCTGGGTGGACGGCATCACCGAGGAGCGCAGCCGGCGCTACGGCGAGACCACTCTTTGGTACGGTCGCCGATCATGAGACGCGCGGTCTGTCCCGGGTCCTTCGATCCGGTCACCAACGGCCACCTCGACATCATCGGACGGGCCAGCCGGCTCTTCGACGAGGTCATCGTGGGCGTCCTGATCAACCACTCGAAGACCGGGCTGTTCGCCGTCGAGGAACGCATCGGCATGCTGCGGCAGGCCACGGCCGCGTACGACAACGTACGGGTCGAGTCCTTCCACGGTCTGCTGGTCGACTTCTGCAAGGCCCAGGGCGCGGCGGTGGTCATCAAGGGCCTGCGCGCGGTCAGCGACTTCGACTACGAGTTGCAGATGGCGCAGATGAACATCGGTCTCTCCGGCGTGGAGACGTTGTTCATGCCGACCAATCCGCTGTACTCGTTCCTGTCCTCCAGTCTGGTCAAGGACGTGGTCAAGTGGGGTGGGGACGCCTCGTCCTACGTCCCGGACTTCGTCGGCGAGCGGCTCGTGACCAGACTGCGGCAAAACTGACGGCGTGCCCTTCGCGGATGCATCATCGGGTACGGCAGTAACGTGATCGCACCCACTCAGCGTGAGTGTGAGATGACAGGAGTGAGGCCCGGTGGATCCGCTCGACCGCATCGACGAGATCATCTCCATGGTGGAGGCGGCACGCTCGGTGCCGATGTCCCGGACCAACTTCATGTTCGACCGCGGCGAGATGATCGCGCTGCTGGAAGAGCTGCGCGCTGAGCTGCCGAGCGACCTGCGCCGGGCGGTGGCGCTGCTCGAGGAACGCGACAAGATCATCGACGCGGGCAAGCGGGAAGCGGACCGGATCATCGGTGAGGGTGAGACCGAGCACGCCCGGCTGGTCTCGGTCAACGAGATCACCGTGTCGGCCGAGCACGAGGGTGCCCGGATCGTCGCGGAGGCCCGGTCCGAGGCGCAGCGGCTGCGCGAGGAGGTCGACGACTACGTCGACACCGCGCTGGCTAACTTCGAACAGTTCCTGACCAGGGCGTTGTCGTCGATAGAGCGGGGCCGCGACAAGATGCACGCGCTCCGCGAGATCGGCACCTTCCAGGGCGAGGAGAACGAGCGGCCGCTGCCGTTCTGAGCCGGCCCGGGCCCGCCGACCCGATTCGACGATGGGCCCGCTGCTCAGGTAACCTTTCCTGTCGGCCTACCCACAGGCTGAGGAATCATGATGCCCAAGCACACGCAGAACCACCTCGATCCCAGGCAGCCGCTGGTCGTCGACACGACGAAGCTCCCGCGCCAGCCCGGGGCGACGCGCGCCCTGAAACGGGTGGTGGCGGCACCGCCGGACCTCGGTGTGGAACTGATCTCGGTGCCCACGGGTTCCGACCTCGAGCTCGATCTGAGCATGACGTCGGTCTCCGAGGGCGTCTACGTCAGCGGCAACGTCCGTGGCTCGCTCTCCGGCGAGTGCGGTCGCTGCCTCAACGACATCTCGGAGCCGTTCGACGTCCACATCGCGGAGCTGTACGCCTACGCGGACAGCACCACGGAGGAGACGACGGACGAGGACGAGGTGGGCCGGATGCACGGCGACCTGCTCGACCTGGAGCCGGCGGTACGGGACGCGGTGGTGCTCACGCTGCCGACCAACCCGGTCTGCCGGCCGGACTGCCCGGGGTTGTGCCCGGAGTGCGGGGTGCATCTCGACGACGTCCCGGCTGACCACAGCCATGACGAGGTCGATCCCCGCTGGGCCGCCCTGCGCGCCCTGCCGACGGTGACGTCACCGCAAGACCCGAAGAACTGAAGAACCTGAACTGAGCAAGACCCCGAAGATCTGATCGAGGAGTAGGTACCGTGGCCGTCCCCAAGCGCAAGATGTCGCGCAGCAACACCCGGTCCCGCCGGGCGAACTGGAAAGCGACCGCGGTCCAGACCGTGGCGTGCCCCCAGTGCAAGTCGCCGCACCTGCCGCACACTGCGTGCGGGGTCTGCGGCACCTACAACGGCCGTCAGGTCCTCGAGGTCTGAGCACCACGGAGTGACTAGCCCGACTTCCGGGCGGGTCGCACCTGAGCGGCGAACGTCCGGTGCTCAGGCTCCGGGACAGTCGGGCCGAGTCATCTCGGCCACGACTGCACCGGAGCCGGGCACCGCGCGGATCGCCGTCGACCTCCTCGGCGGGGACCATGCTCCCGCCGTCGTGGTTGACGGCGCTCTGCGCGCCTGCCAGGCCGATCCGTCCCTCCAGCTGCTTCTCGTCGGCCCCCCTGAGGCTGCCGACGCCCTTCGGCGTGCCCTGGCACCGGCCGACCGCGACCGGGTGACCAGCATCACCGCCCCCGCTGGCCCAGCCGACCAGGAAGCCGCCGCACGCCGCGCCGGCCCGGCCGACCACGAAGCTGCCGGCCGCCGGGCCGGCCACCCCGCCGGCCCGGCCGACCACGAAGCTGCCGTCGGCCGCGCCGGCCCGGCCGACCACGAAGCCGCCGGCCGCTCCGCCGGCCCAGACCGCGAACCCCGGCCGCCGGCCGGTTCAGACCGCGACGCCGGCCCGCCCATCAGGCCGGACCGGGCCATGATTCGTGCCGCCGCCCCCGACCAGGCACTCAGCCGGGTCGAATCGGGCGTCCGCACCGCCATACTGGCCGTCGCCCAAGGTCACGCCGACGCGGTCGTCTCCGCCGGCAACACCGGTGCCACCGTCACCTCCGCCGCCCTCGGTCTCGGCCGCTGGCCCGGCGTGCGCCGTCCCGCCCTGGCCGCCGTGCTGCCCACGGTCGCCGGCCGGCTGGTCCTGCTCGACGTGGGTTCCTCCGTCGACCCGGACGAACACACTCTCGCCATGCACGCCCGGCTCGGCGCCGCGTACGCCGCCGTCGTGCACGGCGTCGCCGCCCCCCGGGTCGGGCTGCTCACTATCGGCACCGAGCGCGGCAAGGGCGATCGTCTGCGCCGGGCCGCCCCCGCCGTGCTGGCCGCGCTCGATCTGCCCGCCGGCGGGCACTACACCGGGCTGGTCGAGGGCAACGACGTGGTGACCGGGACCGCCGCCGACGTGGTGGTGACCGACGGCTTCACCGGCAACGTGCTGCTCAAGGGCCTCGAGACGGCGTACGCGCTGATCCGGCCCCCCGGCACCGACGACGTTCCGCCCCGGGCGGCCATCCTGCTCGGCGTCGGCGGCACAGTCGTCGTCTGTCACGGCGCCGCGAGCGCCGACGACATCGCCGCGGGCATCGCCCTCGCCGCCGACCTGCACCGGCGGGCCGCGGTGCCGGTCATCGCCGACCTGATCCAGTTCCCGGCGGGGCATCCGAGCCCCGCGGCGCACGAAGACTCCAGAGGTGGTTCATGAGCAGTAACGACAAGCGCCGGCGGCCCTCCACCGAGCCACTGGAGGAGGCGTTCGGCATCCCCATCGAGCCGGGCCTGCTCGAACGCGCGCTGACCCACCGCTCGTACGCGTACGAGAACGGCGGTCTGCCGACCAACGAGCGCCTGGAGTTCCTCGGCGACTCGGTGCTGGGGGTGGTGATCACCTCGGCGCTCTTCCACAACCACCCGGACCTGCCCGAGGGTCAGCTGGCCAAGCTGCGCGCCAGCGTGGTCAACATGCACGCGCTCGCCGACGTGGCCCGTACCCTCGGCCCGCAGGGTCTCGGCCCGCACCTGCTGCTCGGCAAGGGCGAGGAGACCACCGGTGGCCGCGACAAGGCCAGCATCCTGGCCGACACGCTGGAGGCGCTGCTCGGCGCGATCTACCTGGAGCACGGCTTGAGCGTGGCCGGCGACGTGATCCACCGGCTGTTCGACCCGCTGATGGCCGAGTCGGCCGGGCGGGGCGCGGCGCTGGACTGGAAGACCAGCCTGCAGGAGCTGACGGCGGCGCTGGGCCTGGGCGTGCCGGACTACGTGATCGACGACGCCGGCCCGGACCACGCGAAGACGTTCACGGCCTGGGTCGTGGTGGCCGGCGAGCGCTACGGCGGCTCGGACGGCCGCAGCAAGAAGCAGGCCGAGCAGCGCGCCGCAGCGGCCGCCTGGCGCACCCTGACCGAGCGGACCGAGGCCCAGACCCCGCCCCCCGCCGTGGCCGGCGGCGGCCACACTGAGCTGCCTGAGGCGGAGACTGGCGGCCACACCGAGCTGCCCGAGGCGGAGAGCGGCGGGCACACCGAGCTGCCCGAGGCCTCCTAGCGGTGAGCGTGACGGTGCGGGAGTCCGGCCCGGAGGTGGCCGGCGTCGCGGAGCGGCTCTGGGACAAGGCCGGCCGGTGGCGTGGCGCCGGGATCGCGGTCGGCATCCTGGCCCTGACCCGGCTGGTGCAGCTGCTGTTCCTGGTCGTGCTCGACCACGCCACCGCCGAGCCGGCCGGGCTGCGCAGCAACCTGCTGATCTGGGACGGCGGCTGGTTCCAGCGGGTCGCCGAGGGCTATCCGAGCGGCTACACGTACGGCGCCGACGGCGCGCTGCAGGGCAACGAGCTGGCGTTCTTCCCGCTCTACCCGATGCTGATCCGGTTGCTGTCCGGGCTCGGTCTCGACTCCGGCTCCGCGGCGCTCACGGTGAGCTGGCTCGCCTCGATCGGCGCGGCGGTCGCCCTGCACCTGCTCGGCACCTCGCTCTACGGTCGCCGGGCCGGCTGGGCCCTGGTCGCCATCTGCTGCAGCGCCCCTATGTCGGTGGTGCTGTCGATGGCGTACTCGGAGAGTTTGTTCCTGGCCCTGGTGGCCAGCATGTTCGTCGCCGCGCACCGCCGCGTCTGGTGGGCCGCCGGGCTGCTCGGCCTCGGCGCCGCCCTGACCCGGCCGACCGGCGCGGCCGCCGCGGTCGCCCTAGCCGTCGCCGCGGTCATCGCGGTGCGCCGTGATCCCGACCGCAAGTGGCCACCGCTGGCCGCGGCCGCAGTCGCCCTCGCCGGGGTGCCCGCCTATCTCGGCTGGGTCGCGTGGCGGGTCGGTGACCTGGACGCCTGGTTCAAGATCCAGACCGCGGGCTGGGGCACGTCGTTCGACTTCGGGGCCAGCACGATCGACTTCCTGGGCAGCACGCTGACCGTCGGCGAGGGCTGGGTGCCGATGAGCGTCGCCCTGATCCTGCTCGCCGCCCTGGCCGCGGCCGGGGTCGCGCTGGCCGGCCGGCCCTGGCTGCCGCTGACCGTCTACGGGCTCGTCGCGATGGTGCTGGCCTACGGGCAGGCGGGTTTCTACCACTCCAAGCCGCGCCTGCTGCTGCCCGTACTCTTGACGTTGCTGCCTTCGGTCGTCGCCGCCGCCCGCGCCCGCCCCCGGGTCGCGGTCCTCGCGATCGCCGCCTGGGCGGCGTTCGGCCTCTGGTACGGCGCCTACCTGGTCGCCGTCTGGCCCTACACGATCTGACCCCACCCCCGAAGGACCCCCGTGCCTGAGCTTCCCGAGGTCGAGACCGTCCGCCAGGGACTGGCCAAGTGGGTGACCGGCCGGCGCATCGACACCGTCGAGGTGCGCCACCCCCGGGCGATCCGCCGCCACGTGCCCGGCGACGTGCACTTCGCCGCCGTCCTCAAGGGGCGGACCGTCACCGACGTCGCCCGGCGCGGTAAATACCTGTGGCTCCCGCTGGACTCGGGCGACGCGATCATCGCGCACCTGGGCATGAGCGGGCAGCTGCTGATGCAGCCGGCCGGGGCCGAGGACGAGGTGCACCTGCGGGTCCGGGTGACCTTCGCCGACGACGGCCCGCAGCTGCGCTTCGTCGACCAGCGCACGTTCGGCGGCCTGTCGGTCTCCGAGGGCGGCGCCGAGCTGCCCGACGAGATCGCGCACATCGCCCGCGACCCGCTGGACCCGCTGTTCCAGGACGAGCTGTTCGTGGCGCGGCTGCGTGGCAAGCACACCGAGATCAAGCGGGCCCTGCTGGACCAGACGCTGATCTCCGGCGTCGGCAACATCTACGCCGACGAGGCGCTGTGGCGGGCTCAGCTGCACGGCGCCCGCCCCACCGACGCGCTCACCCGTCCCGCCGTACGCCGGCTGCTCGCCCACGTCCGCGACGTGCTCAGCGAAGCGATCGTCGCGGGCGGCACCACCTTCGACGCGCTGTACGTCAACGTCAACGGGGAGAGCGGCTACTTCGACCGGTCGCTGAACGCGTACGGGCGGGAGGGGCAGCCCTGCCACCGGTGCGGCTCGATCATGCGCCGCGAGCAGTTCATGAACCGCTCGTCCTACAGCTGTCCGCGTTGCCAGCCGCGCCCCCGCCTGCCGCTGCGCTGACGTAGGGGCTGGTGTCGGTGGCCAGCCCGAAGCCCGCGCCACGGCGGCCCATCAGCCGGCGGGCGGCGGTCAGCAGCGGCGTCGGCACCCCGTGCACCAGGTGACCGTCGCCGGGCAGCACGCCGTCGCCGGCCCAGCCCTGGTAGGCCGACCAGGGCCCGTCGAAGGTGCAGATCCGGACGCCTAGGTCGCGGTAGAGCGGGTGGGTGGGCACGCCCGGGTTGAGCACGATCCGGTGCAGCCCGCGCCGGGCGGCGAGCCGTACGGTCAGCGCCACCGGCCCGACGCCGCCCGAGCCGGCCGGTGCCCGGTCCAGGAAGAGCCCCTCCGCGCCGTCCGCGCGCCACTCGTCCACGTCGGCGAGCACGTCGGCCAGCGAGCGTCCGCCCCAGTCCAGGTCGATGCGGCCGAGGATCCGGTGCGCCGAGCGGCGGGCGCCGGGCCGTTCCTGCACGACCCAGGTGTCCTGGTCGGGTGCCAGGTCGGGCGAGGGCTGGGCGTACGGGGGGAAAAGGGTCTTCACGACGTCCTCCGGGGGTCTGCGGCGGTGTGTGCGACGGTCAGCAGTCCGACGAGGTGGGTCGCCGCCAGGATGGCGACGACGGTGCGGAGCGGGTCCGGCGGCAGCGCCGGGACCAGCGGTGCCGCGACCGCCGCGAGCGGCGGCGCGACGGCGAGCAGGGCGGCGACGAAGGTCCGGCCCTGGGCGGCGAGCAGCAGGGTGATGGCCAGTACGCCGCTGAGCAGGATCCCGCTGGCCACCGCGAGCACTCCCTCCCGCGCCCCCACCACCTCGCCCGGCAACCGGTACGCGGCCAGCGCGAGAGCGATCCCGGCGGCCAGCGGTGGCAGCAGCGCGGCGACGGTCACCACGGTCACGCCACCGACGTGCTCGCGGTGCTCCTCGTCGCTCTCCGCCACGTCGAGGCTGCTCTCGACCTGCCGCCGGTGCCAGCCGATCAGCGCTTCCAGGACGGGCCCGGCGGCCAGCAACGGCAGTACGGCCGGCGACGTCGCCGCAGGTGGCCCGGCCCGCCAGAGCAGCACGGCCGAAGCCGCCTGACCCGCCCCGAGCACCGCCCGCCCGACCGCGCCGCGCAGGTCGTCACCCCGTAACACGAGCGTGGCCGTACGCCGGAACGCGGGCCGGAAAGCACGCAGGGCAGCGACGGCGACGGCGATCGGCAGCAGCAGCGTGACCGGCACCCGGGCGGCCCAGGTGTCACCGATCGCCCCGGCGACGGCGACCGCGGCGAGCAGCCAGCACGGCAGGCTCCAGCGCACGACCGCCGCCTCGTTGCGGCTCACCAGGGCCGCGGTGACCGAGGCCAGGCTCGCGAGTCCGCAGACGCCGACGGCGATCGCCCGGCCGGGCTCGGCGCCGGCCACGGAGGCCGGCGCGAGCAGCACGAACGCGCACCACAGCGCGGCGGCCGTCAGGAAGCCGAGCCCGACGAAGCGCGCCCCGGCGCCCGAACCGCCGCGCCGGGCGACGACAGCGCCCGTGCCGGTGAGGATCTGCGTGACGCTCCAGCCGAGCACCAGCGTGCCGGCGGGCACCGGCCAGGGCAGGCTGCCGAGCAGGCCGGCCGCGGCGATGGCGACGCTGAGTGGCCCGAGGTAGAGGGCGCAACGCAGCAGCAGCGTGACGCCCAGGGCGGGCGCCCGCCGCAGGCCGGGTTCCAGCGCCAGGCCGGTCATCGGTCCTCACCGGCCTCGGCGAGCCAGCGCACGGTGGCCGGCCGGGCTTCACGCGGGGCGGGCACGGCCAGCGCGAGCTCGTAGGAAGGGGCCGGCGGCGGTCCGGCCAGATCGGTGTAGAGGGCGCCGTAGACGCGGACCACCCGGTCGGCGGTGAAGCAGGCGAGCGCCCGGCGGCGGGCGGCGTCACCCAGCGCCCGGCGGCGGGCCGGGGCCCGCAGCAGGCTGATGCAGGCGTCGGCGAGGGCCGCGGGATCGTTCTCGGGGACGAGCGTGCCCGCGTCGCCGAGGGTCTCGGCGACCGGGCCCACGTCGATCCCGATCACGGCGCGGCCGGACATCATGGCCTCGATCAACCGGTACGGCGGGTCGGCCGGTCCCGGGACGTGCACGACGAGATGGCCGGTGGCGTACCGGTCGCGCGGGTCGGCGGGCAGCGGGTGCAGCCGGATCGCCCGCCCCAGCCCGGTACGTTCGACCTGCTCGGCGCAGTGGTCCTCGTGCGCAGCGGTGACGCCGACGAGGTGCAGGACGGTCCCGGGCACCGCGGTGGCCACGATCGCGAACGCCTCCAGCAGCCCGTGCAGACCGCTGTCCGGGCCGCCGTTACCGGCCCAGACGATGGCCGGCTGGGTCCTCGCCTCGGGCGCGGACGGGAAGTCGACCGGGTCCACCCCGGCGGGCACCGGGACGAGCCGGCTGGGTTCGGCACCATGCCCCAGCGCCCACGAGTGGTGGTAGGCGCTCAACGGGGCGATGAGGCCGGCTTCGGCGTACCCGGTGCGGGCGACCGACCGGCGGAACCGGCGCAGCACCGTGCGCACCGCGGGGGAGAGCCGTTCCTCACCGGCCCGCGGCCGGGCCACCGGGGCCCGCGCCTCGGTCAGCAGCAGCGGCATCCCGGTCCGCCAGCGCCCGGCCAGGGCGGCCAGCAGCGGCGTCGTGCCGCCGACGCAGTGCACCAGGTCAACGGCAGGCACCGGTACGGACAACGCCCGGGCCGCGTGGCGCAGCAGCGTGGCGGCGGTCCGGGCGTCACGCAGGCTGAGCCGCGGCAGCCGGTCCTCACCCGCCGACGTCCGCCCGGTACGCCACGTGTCGAGCAGCACGTCGGTCAGCGGCACCGAGTTCAGCGGGTGGTCGGCCGACTCGGCCAGCACCGAGAGCCCGAGCAGCCCCTTGGCGAACAGGTCGTCCGCCGCCTGGGGCTCGGCCTCACTGAGCAGTCCCCGGCACAGCAGGACGGCCGCGGCGGTGGCGTTGTCGTCGCTGCCCGCCGGCCGCCGGATCTCGCGGCTCAGCGGCACGGCCCGGGCGGACGCGACATGGCGGGGCAGCGGGTACGCCGGCCCGCCGGGTGGTTCGCGGTCGGTGACGGTCAGCAGGTCGAAGGTGTACCGGCCGAGGCCGTCGACGAGCGTGCGGCACCAGCCGCCGAGGGCGTCCCGGCGGAACGGGTAGCCGCCCCCGGTGAGCAGACAGATGCGCATGCGGTCAGCACCACGGGCGCGACGGGGGTGTTATCACGATGGCTGCAACGACGCAGCAGCGAAAAGTAACGGGAGCGTGTCACCTAGGCGACAGTCGGTCGCACTATTTGTCTGTTTTTCGGAGTTATTTGCTCAGGAACGTCCGAAAAGCTGGCCCCAGACGATCGTGCCGTCCACGCCCTTGACCGCACCCACCCCAAGCGCCTTGAAGTCGCAGTTCAGGATGTTGGCACGGTGCCCGTCGCTGTTCATCCAGCTCGTCATGACGTCGGCGGCGTCGCGCTGGCCCCGGGCCACGTTCTCGCCGCCGGGGTCGTTGTAGCCCTGCTCCTTGGCCCGGGTGACGAAGTCCCGGCCGTCGTCGCTGACGTGGCTGATGTACAGGTCACCGTGGGTGCCGAGCTCCTGGACGTGCAACCGGATGGCCGCCCGGAGCTTGGTGTTGAGCTGCACCGAGCTGCAGCCGGCCTGGTCCCGCTCGACGTTGACCAGCCGGATGACCTCGGACTCCTGGGCGGCCAGCCCGGCACCGACCTTCGGGGCGCTGGTGGTCGGCCTGCGCGTCGGCGTCTTCTTGACCACCGGCTTCTTGGTGGCGGGCTTCTTCGTGGCGGTCCTGCTCGGCCTGGGCGCCGCGGTGGACGGGCTCGCCGCCGGCGACGAGGGTGGTGGGGCCGACGGCCGTGCCACCCCGGTGCCGGGTGCCCCGCCACCGGCACCCGGCACCAGGGCGGCGACGGCAGCTTCGGGGTGCTCGGCCGCGGTGCCCGAGCCGGTGAAACTCGAGGGCAGCAGCGCGGCGCCGGCGCCGACCACGGCGAGCAGGGCGGTCACGGAGAGGCCGAAGGTCACGGGCGACGGCATCGCCTGCCGGTCGCGGTGTCGCCCGGTCGGTCTCTGGTCGGCTGGCCCCTGCACGTCGTGCCTCCGTGGTCCTCGAGGGATCGAGAGGTTTCGACCCGGGGAACGGTAAGCAGCCGCGCGCGGCCCGGGCAAACCGGCTAAGAAAGAAATAAGTCCTGGATAAGGCCCGCGGGGTGGCGTGATTCACTGGTCAGGCGGGTGCCACGCGGTTCACACGGCTTGACGGACTGTGGGTATCAGCGCACCATGGAGGTGTCGCCAGTCGCGCCCATCTGTGTCCAGTCGAGTCCTGGACATGGAAAATCTGCATCCACAGCACGTCCCCGGGTGCAGGAGTTTGTGCTCACGCGTGTCCGTGGGCATAACTGTGTGCGGTACCACTGGGCGCGCGTTTGGCCGGCCTTTCCGGCAGCGCTTTACAAGGAGACGAAATGGCGAAGGCCCTCTACGGCCACGTAGGTGCGGCGCCCGACCGGCGCCTGCTCGACGAGGTCACCCGACTGCGTTCCAGGGTGCAGGCTCTGGAGTTCGAGATCACCCGCCTCCGGGCGGAGAACGATCGTCTCGCGGCCGCCGCCGCGGAGGCAGACGATCTTCTGCGGCTGACCGAGCCGGCGCTGACCTGAGCTTCACCGGGCGCCGTGACCCGGCGCCCACATCCCCTCGCACCACGTGACGCACCCCGCAAAGCGCGCCTCCACAGCACCAAGTGGCGGCGCGCATCTTTTTGCTCCTTCTGCGCCGCGCCCGTAGCGCCAATTCCGACAAACGTGCCGGGTCGGGTCGAGACCGGCACGATCCGGGACGCGCGGCGTGCACGGACATGGCGTGCGCCTGCGGGTAACCTGCTGACCAGCAGACCACCGCCGACCCCCGGAGATCCGTGCACCTCAAGAGCCTGACGGTGAAGGGTTTCAAATCCTTCGCCTCCGCTACGACGCTGCGGCTGGAGCCGGGCATCACCTGTGTGGTGGGCCCCAACGGCTCCGGCAAGTCCAACGTCGTCGACGCCATCGCGTGGGTCCTGGGTGAGCAGGGCGCCAAGGCGCTGCGCGGCGGCAAGATGGAGGACGTCATCTTCGCGGGCACCGCCGGGCGGGCCCCGCTCGGCCGCGCCGAGGTGACCCTGACCATCGACAACGGCGACGGCGCCCTGCCCATCGACTACACCGAGGTCTCCATCACCCGCCGGATGTTCCGCTCCGGCGAGAGTGAGTACGAGATCAACGGCAGCTCCTGCCGCCTGCTCGACATCCAGGAGCTGCTCAGCGACTCCGGCATCGGCCGCGAGATGCACATCATCGTCGGCCAGGGCCGGCTCGACGCGATGCTGCACGCCAAGCCCGAGGACCGCCGCTCCTTCATCGAGGAGGCGGCCGGCGTCCTCAAGCATCGCAAGCGCAAAGAGAAGGCGATCCGCAAGCTCGATGCGATGCAGACCAACCTCAACCGGCTCAACGACCTCACCGCCGAGCTGCGCCGCCAGCTCAAGCCGCTGGGCAAGCAGGCCGAGGTGGCCCGCCGCGCGGCCGGCATCCAGGCCGACCTGCGTGACGCCCGGCTGCGGCTGCTCGCCGACGACCTGCACACCCTGCGCACCACGCTGGACAAGGAGATCGCCGACGAGTCGGCGATGCGCGACCGCCGCCAGCAGGTCGAGGAGGAGAACCGCGAGATCCAGCGCTGGCTCGCCGACCTCGAGGCCGCGCACGCCGAGGACGCGCCGCTGCTGGCCGCCGCCCAGGACACCTGGTACAAGCTCTCCGCCCTGCAGGAACGCTTCCGCTCCACCGAGCAGCTCGCCTCCGAGCGGTTGCGGCACCTCGCCGCGGCGCCGGACGACGAGCGTACGGGCCGCGACCCGGATCAGCTCGAGGCCGAGGCGGAACGGGTCCGGGAGCAGGAGGAGGAGCTGCGCGAGGCCCTCACCGACGACCAGATGCGCCTGGCCGAGGCGGTCGAGCACCGCCAGGAGCTGGAACGGCAACTGCTGCAGGCCGAGGGTGCGCTGCGGGCCGCCGCGAAGGCGATCGCCGACCGCCGCGAGGGACTGGCCAAGCTCACCGGCAACGTGAACGCGGCCCGGGCCCGTACCGGAAGTGCCGCCGAGGAGATCGAGCGGCTCGCGGTCGCCCACAACGACGCGCTCATGCGGGTCGAGGCCGCCCAGGCCGAGGTCGACGCGGTGTCCGCGGAGTCCACCGAGGCCGATCGCGACAACGCCGAGCTCGACGAGCGGCACGCCGAGGCCGTCGCCGCGCACGACCGCGCGGCCGCGGTCGTCAAGGAGCTCTCCGACGCCGAGCGGGCGGCCGAGAAGGACGCCGCCAGCTGGAAGGCCCGCGAGGAGGCGCTCGCCCTCGGCCTGCGCCGCAAGGACGGCGCCGGCGCGCTGCTCGGCAAGGCCGACCAGATCCCCGGCCTGCTCGGCAGCCTCGCCTCGATGCTCACCGTCCGGCCCGGTCACGAGGCCGCGCTGGCCGCGGCCCTGGGCGTGCTGGCCGACGCGGTCGCGCTGACCGGCATCGACGAGGCCGTCGAGGCCATGCGCACCCTGAAGATCGCGGACGCCGGCCGGGCCGCGCTCGTGGTCGCCGCCCCGGCCGCGCCGGGCATGCAGGGTTCGCTCGACAGCCTGCGCCCGGCTCTGCCGGAAGGCGCCGTGTGGGCGCCCGACGTCATCGACTGCCCCGACACCATCCGCCCGGCTCTGAACAAGGCGCTGCGCGACGTCGTGCTGGTCCCCGACCTGGCCGCCGCGACCCGCCTGGTCGCGCAGAACGCCGAGCTGCGCGCGGTCACCCCCGACGGCGACGTGCTGGGAGCCCACGCGGCCGCCGGCGGTTCCGGCAAGGCCACCAGCTACATCGAAGTCCAGGCCGCGGTCGACGAGGCCCGGGCCAACCGGGAGACCGCCGAGGAGTCCATCGGCGTCCTGAAGGGCCAGCTCGCCGACGCCCGCGCCGAGGTCGCCGAGCTCAAGGAGGCCGTGGCCGTCGCGGCCGCCGCCAAGCGCGCCGCGGAGGGCGAACGCAACGCCGCCGCCCGCCGCCTCGCCGAGCTCGGCGCCGCCGCCCGGTCCGCCAAGGCCGAGTCGGAGCGCCTGGGCGCCTCCCGGCAGAAGGCCGAGGCCAACCGCGACCGCGACCTGGCCGGGCTGGCCGAGCTGGAGGAGCGGCTGCGGCTGGCCGAGGCCACCCCGATCGACGAGGAACCGTCCACCGAGGAACGCGACACCCTCTCGGCGCTGGTGCCGCAGGCCCGGCAGAACGAGATGGAGGTCCGGCTGGCCGTCCGGACCGCCGAGGAGCGGGTCTCCTCGATCGCCGGCCGGGCCGACTCCCTGCTGCGCCAGGCCACGCAGGAACGCCAGGCCCGCGAGCGCGCGGCCGCCCGCCGGGCCGCCCGGGCCCGCGGGGCGGAGATCGCCAAGGCCGTCGCCCTGGGCGCGGCTGCGGCGATGTCGCGGGTCGCGGTCTCGCTGGCCACCGCGGTGGAGGCGCGTGACGAGCTGGCCCGCGCGCGGACCGCCCGCGAGGCCGAGCTCCAAGAGGTACGCGCCAGCGCCAAGCGTCTGGTCGCCGAGCTGGAACGGCTCACCAACGAGGTGCACCGCGACGAGGTGGCCCGGGCCGAGCAGCGGCTGCGCATCGAGCAGCTCGAAGCCAAGGCGGCCGAGGACTTCTCCCTCGACGTCGACACCCTGGTCGCCGAGTACGGCCCCGACCAGCTCGTCCCGCCCACCCAGGCCGAGGCCGCGCAGGCGGAGAAGGACGGCAAGGAGCTCCCCGAGCCGGTGCCGTTCCACCGGCCGACCCAGGAGAAGCGGGCCAACAAGGCCGAACGCGACCTGGCCCTGCTGGGCAAGGTCAACCCGCTGGCCCTGGAGGAGTTCGCCGCGCTGGAGGAACGCTTCAAGTTCCTCTCCGACCAGCTCGAGGACCTGAAGGCCACCCGCAAGGACCTGCTCACCGTGGTCAAGGACGTCGACGACCGGATCCTGGAGGTCTTCACCTCGGCCTTTGAGGACACCGCGCGCGAGTTCCAGTCGGTGTTCCAGGTGCTCTTCCCGGGCGGCGAGGGCCGGCTGGTGCTCACCGACCCCGAGGACATGCTGACCACCGGCGTCGAGGTCGAGGCCCGCCCGCCGGGCAAGAAGATCAAGCGGCTGTCGCTGCTGTCCGGCGGCGAGCGCTCGCTGACCTCGGTCGCCATGCTCGTCGCGATCTTCCGGGCCCGGCCCAGCCCGTTCTACATCATGGACGAGGTCGAGGCCGCCCTCGACGACGTCA
Organism: Actinoplanes sp. CA-051413; assembly: GCF_050955795.1. Taxonomy (NCBI): domain Bacteria; kingdom Bacillati; phylum Actinomycetota; class Actinomycetes; order Micromonosporales; family Micromonosporaceae; genus Actinoplanes; species Actinoplanes sp. CA-051413. The sequence continues at coordinate 8,479,032 of NZ_CP192100.1, read as the reverse complement.
ACCTGGGCCGGTTGATTACGCTCTTCGCGCAGCTGCGGGAAAAGAGCCAGCTGCTCATCATCACGCATCAGAAGCGCACGATGGAGGTCGCCGACGCCCTCTACGGCGTCACGATGCGTGCCGGCGTCACCCAGGTCATCAGCCAGCGGCTGAACCGAGAACCGGAGGATTAACCCTTCATGCTCCGCCAACCGGCCCAGGCCATGCTCATCGACCTGGACGGCGTACTGCGCCGCTGGGACCCCGCGGTGCCGGCGGCGGTGGAGAAGTCGTACGGGCTCGCGCCGGGCACCCTGATCGAGACGGCGATGAGCTGGGAACTGCTGCGTCCCGCGGTGGCCGGCGAGATCACGGACGCCGAGTGGATGCGCCTCGTGGCGACGCGCCTGCCGTTGCCGGAGGCCGACGCCAAGGCGGCGGTCGCGCAGTGGCAGGAGCACCGGGGCACGATCGACCAGGAAGTGCTCGACTTCGTCCGCTCGGTGCGGGCGGCGGGACGCCCGGTGGGTCTGGCGACGAACGCGACCGACCTGCTCCGGGGCGACCTGGCCGAGCTCGGCCTGGCCGAGGAATTCGACACGGTGATCAGCTCGTGGGAGCTGAAGGTGCACAAGCCGGCGCCGGAGTTCTTCACCCAGGCCTGCGCGGCCCTGAACGTCGAACCGCCGTGGGTGCTGTTCGTGGACGACGACGACCGGGCGGTACGCGGTGCCCGCGCGGCGAAGATGCCCGCGTTGCGCTGGACCGGGCCGCAGGACCTTCCTTATCTACGTAAGGCGCTCGGTCTGCCCGCCTGACCGCCGCGCCAGTCTGATCTTTCCGTGGCGACGTAGGCTGGCCGCGGCTGAGAGGATGTCGATGCGTAAGACGCTGCTCGGGGCGGTTGTTCTCGTGCTCGCCCTGCCGGGCTGCTCCGCGGACGGCGGCACCCCGGCGGCGCCGGCCCCGTCAAGCGCCGCTCCTTCCGCTCAGCCGAGCGCCAGCTCGGGCATCGGCAGCGCGCCCCCACCGGCCGGCGCGCTGGACGGCAAGCGGCAGGTCTTCTTCCTGCCCCGGCTCGACGACAACGAACTGCCGGACTCGGTGCTGGCCGTGACCGCCGCCGGCCGCATCCAGGTGACCGACGACTACGCCGACCGGGCGCTCTTCGTGCCGGTGCCCAAAGCCCGCGGAGCCAAGGAACGCCTGATCAAGACTGGCACACTGCGGGCCGGCGGCGAGCCCTTCTGCCTGCAGGTGCAAGGCAGCGGGTCCGGCCCGCTCACCGTCGTCACGGCGGCGTGCGACGCCGGCGAGCCGAAGCAGCTCTTCACCTTCGAGCCGGCCGGCCAGGACGACGAGGGCCGCACCACCTACGCGGTGCGCAACCGGGACGCCTTCCTGCAGTGGCATCCGCTGGGCGCGGCCGGGCTGGTCGCCGAGAAGGTCGACGACAGCCAGATGGAGACGACCTTCTCCCTGCAGGACCAGGGCGCCGCCGCGTTGCCGAAGGGCAACTGAGCCCGCTCAGTCGCCGGTGACGCCGTCGATGCGTTCGCGGAGCAGGTCCGCGTGGCCGTTGTGGCGGGCGTACTCCTCGATCATGTGCAGGTAGACCCAGCGGAGACTCACCACCGGCCGCCGCTCGGTCGAGAACTCGTGCTCCAGCGGAAGGTCGGCGACCGCCGCATCGGCCGCCTCGATCTCGGCGAGGAGCGTGGCGTGGTCGGCCGCCGCGTCCGCCTGCTCGATGTCGTCGAAGTCGCCGTCCTCGTTGGTGTCCGAGCAGTAGATGTCCGAGACCTTCTCGCCGGCCGCGTTGATCCGGAACCAGCCGCGTTCGACCTCGGCCAGGTGGCGGAGCAGGCCGAGCAGCGACAGCTTCGAGGGCTCGACCGAGCGCAGCTTGAGCTGCTCGGCGGTCAGCCCGGCGCATTTGGTGAGCAGGGTCTGCCGGTGCAGGTTGAGCCAGCCCTCGAGCATGGCTCGCTCGTCGCCGGTGAAGGGCTCTTTGACACGGTGCGCCGGGGGCGCGGTCCAGGAAGTCACAAGGTCATCCTGGACCGTGCAGGTGGACATCCGCCACCGCATAAAGGTGGCCGTCCCTGGTCGTTCCCTCGACCCGTACGTCGGCCCGGGCGCCGGAGTGCCGCAATGTGCTCACCGCGTTGCCGAAGTACGGCCCGGCCAGCCGCCGCCAGCGCACCGACGGGCGGCGTACCCCGGCGCTGCGGGCCACCCCACGGACGCCCTTGGCCGCCAGCCGTGACCAGCTGAAGCGCATCAACGGCCGCATGACCGTCGGCACCTGGTTGTGGATCGGGGAGCACGTGAGCTGGTGCACGGGCGTCGTCACGGCCGGTCCGAGGTCGGCGCGGGCGACGTACGAGTGGTGCACGTCGCCGGACAGCACGCTGATCGAGGCCGGTGCCGCGTACGCCCCGCCGGCGCCGACGCGGTGCCCCGGGGCGTCCGGGCCGCCTTCACCGAGGCGGCGGAACAACTCGGTCAGCGCGTCGAACGAGCGGGTGAACGCCGCCCAGTGCTCCAGGTCGAAGGCCCGGCGGACGCGTTCGGCCAGGGCCGCGCGCCGGGCCCCGGACGAGTCCGCGAGCCGTTCGTTCCAGGCTTCCAGGTGGTGGATCGCCGGGGGCATCAGCCACGGCAGGGAGGAGCCGACCACCAGGTGGTCGTAGTCGCCGTGGGCCTGGTCGACGAACCAGCCCCACTCGGCCGCGGGCAGTATCTCCCGGCGGCCCGGGGTGAGCACCCGGTTGCAGCGGTTGTCCAGCATGATCAGCCGGGTCCGGCCCACATCCAGGGCGAAACTCCACTGGTACGGCCGGTCGGTGTTCTCCGCCGAGGACGGCTTGTCGACCGAGATGCCGAAGTCGTGCAGCAGCGACGTGGCGTCCTCGGCCGCGGTGATCTTGGCCAGCAGCGGGTCGGCGCGCAGCTCGTCCGGGCTCATGTTGCCCAAATGCTGGTAGACCCAGTACGAGGCCAGCCCGCCGGCGATCCGCTCGGACCACCACTGCTGCGACGACATGTCCGCCCGCCAGGACGCCGAGGTGTTCCAGTCGTCGATGATCTCGTGGTCGTCGAAGATCATCACGCAGGGCACGGTGGCCAGCAGCCAGCGCACCTCCGGATCACGCCAGGACTCCAGGTAGAGCTTCGTGTACTCGTCGAAGGAGACCACTTCGTCGGCCGGGCCGTGGTGGCCGGCCGAACGGCGGCGACGCAGGAAGCGGCGCACCTTGGCCGAGGTCTTGTCGGCGTAGACCTGGTCACCGAGCAGCACGATCAGGTCGGCCCGCAGCTCCGGCGAGCGGGGGTCGGTCATCAACCGCCGGGCGTACGCGTCCAGGGCGTCCGGTGGCAGCTTGCGCCCGGTGGCGTGCGGGGTGGCCTCGCGGCAGGAGCCGAAGATCATGCTGACCGGCTGACCCGCGTCCTCGGCCTCGCGGGTGACGATCACGCTCGGCGGGTACGGCGACTCCGGCTGCGGCCACACCTGCCGGTCACCCAGCCACACCTGGTATTCGCCGGCGGTGCCCGGGACCAGCCCTTCCACGATCACGATCGCGTAGTGGTGGCCGTAACAGGAGAAGGTCGGCGCGGTGCCGGCGCCGCCGGTCGCGACCTCGACGCGGACCTCGGCCGGGGCGGTGGTCTCGACCCAGATCGTCGCCTGGTCGCCGACCACGCGGCGCAGCACGGGCCCGATCAGCAGGTGGGCGGTCAACGGTTCACCGGGTGGCGCGACATGCAGCCATCCTCCCCGAGTGGTCCCGGCTTCCGCCAGCGTGCGTTCGGACAGCGGGAGGTCACAGGGCGTGGCGGGGGACACGGACGGGTGGCGCCACGGGCCCCGCGGACATCTGTCAGGATTTCGGAATGGAATACGTGGTCGCCTCCCTCATCCTGCTGGCGGTGCTGGTGGTCGGGGCCATCGGTCTGGTCGTGCCCCGGCGCCGCAGGCGCGAGTTGCCGCCGACCGGTGGCTCCGCCACCACCACGCTCGAGCGCCCGCCGACAGCCCCGGTCGAGGAGCCGACGCTCCCGCCGCTGCCGGACGAGCTGCCGCCGCTGGTGCAGGCACCGACGATCGAGAAGCCGGAGCCGACCGCCGGCCGCCTGGTGCGGCTGCGGGCCCGGCTCAGCCGGTCGCAGAACGTCTTCGGCAAGAGCCTGCTCAGCGTGCTCTCCCGCGATCATCTCGACGAGGACGCCTGGGAGGAGATCGAGGACAGCCTGATCTCCGCCGACGTCGGCGTCGAGGCCACCCAGGCGCTGGTCGAGCGGCTGCGGGAGCGGGTCCGGGTGCTGGGCACCCGGACCGTCGCCGAGGTACGCGAGCAGCTCGCCGAGGAGCTCACCGCCGCTCTCGAGCCGGGCATGGACCGCAGTCTGCGCACCGCCCCGCACGACGGCCGGCCCGCGGTCGTGCTGGTCGTCGGGGTCAACGGCGCCGGCAAGACCACCACCTGCGGCAAGGTGGCCCGGGTGCTGATCGCCGACGGCCGTACGGTGCTGCTCGGCGCGGCCGACACCTTCCGCGCCGCGGCCGCCGAGCAGCTCGCCACCTGGGGTGAGCGGGTCGGCGCCGAGACCGTCCGCGGTCCCGAGGGCGGCGACCCGGCCAGCGTGGCGTTCGACGCGGTCAAGCGCGGCATCGACACCGGCATCGACACCGTGCTGATCGACACCGCCGGCCGCCTGCAGAACAAGGTCGGCCTGATGGACGAGCTGGGCAAGGTCAAGCGGGTCGTGGAGAAGCACGGGCCGGTCGACGAGACGCTGCTCATCCTGGACGCCACCACCGGTCAGAACGGTCTCGAGCAGGCCCGGGTGTTCACCGACGTGGTGGACGTCACGGGCGTGGTGCTCACCAAGCTGGACGGCACGGCCAAGGGCGGCATCGTCATCGCCGTGCAGAACAAGCTGGGAATTCCCGTCAAGCTGGTCGGTCTGGGCGAGGGCCCGGACGATCTGGCGCCGTTCGAGCCCGCTGCCTTCGTCGAGGCCCTGCTTGGCACCGACGCGTAGTCTCGGGGGCGGCAGGCCCGCACCGCGGGGCACTTCTAGGGGAGGTCGTGGGTGACGCAGGAACGCGACCTTCGCGAGATCCCGCTCCACGGCGGCAACGTCAGCACGGTGTCGAAGGTGGGCGACACGGTCCGCCGCAACGCCGGCCCGTGGACCCCGGCCGTGCACTCGCTGCTCAACCATCTCCAGCGGGTGGGCTTCACCGGCTCGCCGCACGCCCTGGGGATGGACGACCGCGGCCGTGAGGTCCTGTCGTACCTCGACGGCGAGTGCGGCGAGTATCCGCTGGCCCCGCACTGGACGACCGAGGAAGCGCTGGTCACGGTGGCCACGATGCTGCGCATGTTCCACGACGCGCAGTACGGCTTCCAGCCCCCGCCCGGGGCGGTCTGGCGCTCGTTCGGCCCGCCGCCGCCGGACACCGAGGTGATCTGCCACCACGACGCCGCCCCGCACAACGTGGTCTGGCGCCCGGACGGCACGCTGGCCCTGATCGACTTCGATCTGGCCTCGCCCGGCGCCCGGATCTACGACGTCGCCTACGCGGCCTGGACCTGGGTGCCCCTGTTCAGCGACCGGGACTCGTACACGCTGGGCTGGAAGAGGCCGAACAGGCCGCGCCGGCTGCGGTTGTTCGCGGACGCGTACGGGTTGATCCCGCGCGACCGGCACCGCCTGGTCCGCACCATCCGCAAGCGGATCGTGGACCACGTGGAGGGCATCCGCCGGATGGCCGCCGCCGGTGACCCGGCGTTTGTCCGGATCGTGCACAAGGGCCACCTGCGCCGCCCGATGCGTGACCTCCGGCTGCTCGACTACGAGCGGCACACCCTGGAGTACGCCCTCCGCTGACCCGGTGCTGTGAGAGTTTCTTCACACGTACGAAACAAGCCGTCACTCGTCGGAAACCGCGCGTACACCATGCGCGAAACAGCGGAGCGAAAGGCTTCCGCCCGAACCGGCCAGCAGGGCGACGTTGCTCTCTGGGCCGTGTGGGAGGACACCTTTATCCGAGAGGAGGCAGCGTGGAGATCAACACCGGCAATACCGCCTGGTTGCTCCTGTCGTCTGCGCTCGTTCTGCTTATGACTCCGGGCCTGGCGCTGTTCTACGGTGGCCTCAACCGGTCCAAGGGCGCCCTGAACATGATGATGATGAGCTTCTCGAGCATCGGGCTCATCTCCATCCTGTGGGTCCTTTACGGCTTCACCCTGGCTTTCGGCACCAACGACAGTTCCGGCACCAACCACGTCATCGGCAGCTTCAGCCAGTACTTCGGCACCGGCACCAGCTGGATCGGCGAGGAGTGGATGGTCGCGGGGGCCGGCACCGGCATCCCGACCTACGTCTTCATGGTCTTCCAGATGATGTTCGCCATCATCACCGTCGCCCTGATCAGCGGCGCGGTCTCGGACCGCCTCAAGTTCGGCGGCTGGGTGCTGTTCGCCCTCGGCTGGTTCACCCTGGTCTACGTCCCGGTCGCGCACTGGGTCTGGGGCGGCGGCTGGATCGGCGTCAACCTCGGCGCCCTCGACTTCGCCGGTGGCACCGCGGTGCACATCAACGCCGGCGCCGCGGCGCTCGGCCTGATCCTGGTCCTCGGCAAGCGCGTCGGCTGGCCCCGCGAGGTCATGAAGCCGCACAACGTGCCGTTCGTCGCGCTCGGCGCCGGCCTGCTCTGGTTCGGCTGGTTCGGCTTCAACGCCGGCTCGGAGCTGACCGTCGACAGCATCACCGCGGTCGCCTTCGTCAACACCCAGGTCGCCACGGCGGCCGCCCTGCTCGGCTGGATCGTCGTGGAGTGGCTCCGCGACGGCAAGCCGACGCTGGTCGGTGCCTCCTCCGGCGCGGTGGCCGGCCTGGTCGCCATCACCCCCGCCTGTGGCTTCATCGCCCCGCTGCCCGCGGCCGTGCTCGGCATCATCGCCGGTGCCGTCTGCGCGCTGGCGGTCGGCCTGAAGTACAAGCTCGGCTACGACGACTCGCTCGACGTGGTCGGCGTGCACTTCGTCGGTGGCTGGATCGGTTCGCTGGGTATCGGCTTCTTCGCCACCAGCCAGGTCAACGCCGTGGCTGCCCGGGAGAGCCTGTTCTACGGCGGCGGCGTCGACCAGCTGTGGCGCCAGTTCGTCGGCAGCCTCGCCGTCACGGTCTACTCGCTCGTGATCGCGGTCGTGATCGCCCTGATCCTCAAGGCCGTCAAGCTGCTCCGGGTCGACAGCGACACCGAGGTGTCCGGTATCGACGTCGGCGAGCACGCGGAGAGCGCGTACGACTTCTCGCCCACCACGGGCTCGGGCGGCGCCTTCGCGATGGCCGGGATCACGCCGCCGGCGGGTAGCACTGACGGGAAGTCTTCCGTCAGCGAAAAGGTTGCCGGTTAATTTCACCCCATGGCTGCGATGGAGGGACTGAGCATGAAGCTGGTGACCGCGGTCATCAAGCCGTACCAGCTCGACGCGGTGAAGGAGGCTCTGCACGCGCTCGGCGTGGCGGGTCTGACCGTGAGCGAGGTACAGGGGTACGGACGGCAGAAGGGCCACACCGAGGTGTACCGGGGTGCCGAGTACACGGTGGAGTTCCTGCCCAAGATCAAGGTTGAGGTGCTGACCGACGAGATCGACGTCGAGAAGGTCGTCGACGCGGTGGTCACCTCGGCCCGGACCGGCAAGATCGGTGACGGCAAGGTCTGGGTGACGTCCGTCGAGGACGTCGTCCGGGTCCGCACCGGCGAGCGCGGCCTCGACGCGCTCTGACCATCGACAACTACATGTCTTACGTGGTCAGCGAGCCGTCGGCGCCACCTCAGGTGCCGTCCGGCGGCTCGCTGGACACCCTTCGTGAACACATCGGCGCTGCCGCCCGGGCCGACCGGGCCGCGGCGCTCGATGCGTGGCTGGCCTCGATGTTCCCCGCCCACCTGCCCGGCGTCAGCCTGGTCGCCGTGGGTGGCCTGGGCCGCCGGGACTGCGCCCCCTACAGCGACCTCGACCTGGTGCTGCTGCACAACGGGACGGCCGGCATCGACCGGATCGCCTCGGCCCTCTGGTATCCCATCTGGGACGCGCGGCTGGGCCTGGACCACTCCGTGCGCACCCTGCCCGAGGCGCTCTCCGTCGCCCATGACGACGTCAAAGTCTCGCTCGGCCTGCTGGACGCCCGGCACATCGCCGGTGACGCCGCCCTCTCCGCCGAGCTGATCGCCGCCACCTCGGACCAGTGGCGGCGCACCGCCGTACGGCTGCTGCCCCAGCTCAAAGAGCTCACCGCGAGCCGCTGGGCCACCCACGGTGAGCTGGCCTTCCTGCTCGAGGGTGACCTCAAGGAGGCCGCCGGCGGCCTGCGTGACCTGACCATCCTGCGCGGCATCGGCCGGGCCGGGGTCGCCGACACCATGCGTCCCGCCGTCCGCGCCGCCAACCTGCGGCTGCTCGACACCCGCGACGCCCTGCACCTCGCCGTCGGCCGCCGCGTGGACCGGCTGGTCGCCCAGGAACGGGCCGCGGTCGCCGAGCTGCTGGAGGTCGACGACGGGGATGCCCTGCTGCGCCGGGTGGCCGGCGACGCCCGGACCATCGCGCACGCTCTGGACGACGCCTGGCGCGCCGCCGACCGGCTGCGCAACGGCCGCCGCCGCGGCGCCCCGGCCGGTGCGGCCGTCCGCCGCCCGGTGGCCCGGGACGTGGTGGAGCAGGACGGCGAGCTGGTGCTGGCCCGTACGGCGATCGGCCCGGTGCCCGATCCCAGCCTGTCGTTGCGGGTCGCCGCCGCGGCCGCGACCGTGCGGCTGCCCATCGCCCGCGCGACCTGCGAATGGCTCGCCGCCTTCTGCCCGCCGCTGCCGACGCCGTGGCCGCCCGCGGCCCGCGCCGCGCTGGTCTCGCTGCTCGGTTCCGGCCCGGGGCTGCTGCCGACCTGGGAGGCCTGCGACCGGTACGGCCTGATCGACGCCTGGCTGCCGGAGTGGGCCCGGCTGCGCAGCCTCCCGCAGCACCACCCGATCCACCGCTTCACCCTGGACCGGCACCTCGTCCAGGCGGCGTACGAGGCCAGCGCCTACACCCGCGAGGTGGACCGCCCCGACCTGCTGCTGATCGGCGCCTTCCTGCACGACGTCGGCAAGGGCCTGCCGGGCGACCACAGTGTCGTCGGGGCCCCGATCGCCGCCGAGATCGCCACCCGGATCGGGCTGCCGCCGGCGGATGTCGCCACGGTGGAGAAGCTGGTCCGGCTGCACCTGCTGCTGCCCGACGTGGCCACCCGCCGGGATCTCAGCGACCCGGTCACCATCACCACCGTCGCGGAGGCGGTCGGCGACCCGGCCACCCTGGACCTGCTGCACGCCCTGGCCCGGGCCGACTCGCACGCCACCGGACCGGCCGCCTGGTCGGACTGGAAGGGCCGGCTGATCGCCGAGCTGGTCCGCCGGGTGCACACCGCGCTGGACACGGGGGCGCTACCCGGGCCGCCCGAGCCGGACCCGGAGTTGCTCGTGGGCGAGCTGCCCGCCGTACACCTGGACGGGGATGTGGTCGCGGTGGCCACGGCCGACCGCCGGGGCCTGCTCGGCTCGGTGGCCGCGTGCCTGGCCATGCACCGCCTCGACGTGATCGGGGCCGACGCCAGCACGGTGGACGGCCGGGCGATCGTCGAGTTCCGCACCCAGCCGCGTTACGGCTCCCCGGCGGATCCGGTGGCGCTCGCCGCCGACCTGCGCCGGGTCGCCGCCGGGGACGTGTCGGTGACCCAGCGGCTGCGGGCCCGGGCGATGTCGGCCCGCGGCGGTGCGGCTCCCCGGGTGGTCTGGCACCGCGCGGCGGCCACCGACGCGGTCGTGCTGGAGCTGCGCGCAGCTGACTCCGCGGGTCTGCTCTTCCGAGTCGCCAGCGCACTCGACGACGCCGGCGCCGAGGTGCGCGCGGCCCGCATCTCCACCCTGGGCAGCGACGTGGTGGACGCGTTCTACCTGGTCGGCGCCTGGGCCGAGGCATCCGAGCGGGAACGCGTGGAAGCCGCCGTCCTCGCGGCGGTCTGACCAACCCGTCACCTCGATCGGCTTGCTGACGTTGCGCCTGGCATCCAGGGCGTATGTGCCGCCGCGGTCTGAGGCCGTCACCTCGATCGGCTTGCCGACGTTGCGCCTAGCGACATCCAGGGCGTACGTGAAGAGGTCTGTTGCCGCATGGGGGAGACACCCGGTCTGCTCGACGACTACCTGCGAGTCGCCCGCTACCACGTCCGGATGGCTGTCCCGCCGACCGCGGTCCGGATCCGTTCGCTCGGGGCGCGGCAGCTGCTCGCCCGCTCCGGGCTCGGTGAGTCCGACGCGTCCTACGCCGACCTGCTCGCCGCGGCCCGCACCGGGGACACCCGCTGGCTCAAGCAGCGCCGGCGCGCGGTCAAGCCGGCCGTCCTGGCCGGACTGGCGCAGACTTTGGCCCAGCAGGACATGCTGCCGGAGGACCGCACCGACGCACTGGCCCTGTACGAGCTGATCCGCACCGCGCTGGGTGCCGACGCGCTGCCCGCCGCGCACCAGGGCCTGCACGTCCAGCTCGCCCTGGCCTGGCAGGGGGCGAACCGGGCCCGGCCGTTGCTCGCGGCGTACCGGCGGATCACCGACAGCGTGCGCGCGGATCTCGAACTCGACCTGGCCAATCCGTTCGCCGGCACCGGACCGGTGATCGGCTGGCTGACCGCCTTCCGCAAGCTGCTGCCGGAGCCGCCGCTGGCGCTGGAGCACAAGGCCGGGGTGCCGCCGTTCGACCGGCTGACCGTGGCCACCTCGGTCGCCGGCATCGACGAGCCGCAGCGGATCTCGGTCATCGTCACCGCGTTCCACCCCGACGAGGGCCTGATCACCGCCGTACGCTCGATCCTGGACCAGTCCTGGCGCAACGTCGAGGTGATCATCGTCGATGACGCCTCGCCGCCGGAGTACGACGCCGTGCTGGCCCGGGCGGTTGCGCTGGGCGGGCGGATCCGGCTCGTCAAGCAGCCGGAGAACAGGGGCACCTACGCGGCCCGCAACGCCGGCCTGGACGCCGCCGAGGGCGAGTTCGTGGCGTTCCAGGACTCCGACGACTGGTCCCATCCGCGCCGGCTGGAGTTGCAGGTCAGGCCGCTGCTGGAGGACCGCCGGCTGGTCGCCACCACCTCCGACGGCCTCGGCGTCTCCGAGGAGCTGCTGGTCACCCGGCCCGGGGTGCGCCGCAGCCGGTTCAACCCGTCGTCGTTGCTGTTCCGCCGCGGCCAGGTGACGGACCGGCTGGGCTACTTCGATCCGGTGCGCAAGGCCGCCGACTCCGAGTACATCGGGCGGATGGTGGCGGTCTTCGGTGCGGCCGCCGTACGGCACCTCGACTCGCGGCCGCTCGCGTTGATCCGGCTGGCGCTGGGTTCGCTGTCGCGGGCGGAGATCCGGCCGTACTGGATGCACCCGGCGCGGACCGCGTACATGTCGGCGTACCAGCGCTGGCACTCGCGGATCGCTGCCCGGGCCGCCGATCCGCTGCGCCCGCGCGACGGCAGCCGCCGGCCCTTCGCCGCCCCCGACCATCTGCGGCTGGCCCGCGGTGAGGCGGCCGGGCGGCCCGAGTACGACGTCGTGCTGGTCGCCGACTGGCGTTTCCTGCAGGGCGCGCAGCAGTCGGGACTCCAGGAGATCCGGGCGCTGATCGCGCGCGGCCTGCGGGTCGCCGTGATGCAGATCGAGTCGCTGCGCCCGCCGGCCCGGCGCCGCTGGCCGCTCTGCGCGCCGCTGCAGCAGCTGGTCAACGACGGCCGGGTGGACCAGCTGCTGCCCGGTGACGAGAACCGCGCCGAGCTGATCATCGTGCGGCACGCCGCGGTGCTGCAGTTCCCGCCCGACGACCCGTGCCTGCTGCGCGGCCGGCAGGTGCTGATCGTCGCCGACGAGGCACCCGGACGGCTGGCCGACGCCGACCGCCGGTACGTGCCCGCCGACTGCTCCCGGGCCGCGCTGCGGATGTTCGGCACCGAGCCGCTCTGGTGCCCGCAGGACCCACAGGTACGGGCCGTGCTGCGCAGTGAGACCGTCGAGCTGACGCCGTACGACCTGCCGGCTGTGGTGGACGGGGAGCGGTGGTCGGCCGGGCGGGACGGGGCCGGCAAGTGGCCGGCCGTGGTCGGCACCGACCTCAGCGACGAGGGGGTCTGGCCCGGGGACGTGCGGGCGGCGCTGACCGTCTACGACGAGGTCGGCGAGTGGGACGTGCGGTTGCGGCTGCCGGACTGGCCGCGTACCGGATATCACCCCGGCGGCCCGCGGTCCCGGCTGGTCTACGACGCCGGTGATCTGGATCTGCGGACCTTCGTCCATCAGCTCGACTTCTACCTGCACTTCCCGAGCGCGGACCGGATCGAGACGTTCTCCCGCCCGGCCCTGGAAGCAGCGGCCCTGGGCTGCGTCGTGGTGATGCCCGAGCGGCACGCGGCGGTGTTCGGCGACGCCGCTGTCTACTGCGGACCGGGCGAGGCCGAGGCGATGATCCAGCGGTACCACGCGGACCGTGAGCTCTACGCCGAGCAGAGCCGCCGGGCCCGGGCCGTCGTCGCCAAGGCGCACGACCCGCAGCTCTTCGTCGACCGCATCGCTGGAATCGTCACCGCGCCGCACCCGGTCGCCCCGGCCCAACGCGGCGCGTTGATGGCCCGACCGTAACGGCGGTGTCGCCGCGGGCGTTAGGCGATCGTGTTGACCCGCGCCGGGCCCGGCGCGCATGACTCTGGAGGTCCTTCGATGAGCAGCCTGGTCCGGTTCGGCGGTCGGCTGGCGGTGCGGCTGCGCAGCCTGACACGCCCCCAGGCAGTGGTCCTCATGGTGATCCTGGCGCTCTGCGCCGGGGTCTGGTGGTCGGCCGGGTCGGGCAATCAGGGTCTCGCGCTGTCGCTGGTGGCCGGTCTGCTGCTGGCCGTCCTGCTCGGGATCCTGCACCTGTCCCGCTGGATCGGCGGGGTCTACCGGGCCAACCAGAACGCGCACCGCGAGCTGCGCACGGTCGTGGAGCAGTTGCAGCGCCGGGTCGTCGCGACGGTGGAAAAGGAACGGCTCACCGCCGGCGACCGCCACCAGGAGCTGACCCGGACCGTCACCCGCGGCCTGCGGCAGAGCGGGCACGGCACCGACCTGCTGCTGCGCGCGCAGAGCCGGGAGATCGAGGCGCTGGTCCAGCTGTTCCAGCAGTTCACCCCGCGGGCGCCGATGCCGTCCTCGGGTGACTTCGCGCTCAACCCGACCGACCTGCTGGAACTGCTGCACCTGGTCCGGCTGCGCCAGCCCCGGCTGGTGGTCGAGCTGGGCAGCGGCACCTCGTCGGTGTGGCTGGCCTACGCCCTGGAAGAGTACGGCGGCAAGCTCGTCTCCCTCGACCACGACCCCGACTACGCTCGGCAGACCCGCACGATGCTCGCCGCCCACGGCCTCAACGCCGTCGCCGAGGTCCGCGACGCCCCGCTGCGCGAGCTCACGGTCAACGGCAAGACCTACCAGTGGTACGACGCGGACAAGCTGACCGACCTCACCGGCATCGACCTGTTGCTGGTCGACGGCCCGCCAGCGGCCACCGGCCCGGACGCGCGCTACCCGGCGCTGTCGGTGCTCGCCGGGCGGCTCGCGGGTACGGCCACCGTGGTGCTGGACGACGCCAACCGCGAGGACGAGCGGGACGCCGTACGGCGCTGGACCGAGGAAGTGCCGGGGCTGACCGAGGAGCGGGTGCTGCTCGGACGGCACGCGGTGCTGGCGTACTCGCGTACCGGGGCACCCGTCACTGTCTGAAGATGGGACCGGCCGGCATGCGGGGGCATGCCGGCCGGTCTTTTCGGGGGGTGGGTGAAGCCTTGGGCGGCGCCGCGGTCAGCGGCTGCCGAAGTCCTGGGTGTAGTACGGCGTGCCGTTGGCGGAGTACACGACGCCGACGGCGAACGTCTTGGCGCCACAGTCCAGCAGGTTGCGGCGGTGGCCCGGGCTCTTCATCCACGCGTTGACGACCTCGGCGGCGCTGCGGTAGCCCCACGCGATGTTCTCGCTGCGGGCGGCGGTGTAGCCGGCGGCCTTGGCCCGGGCGACGAACGTGGAGCTCGCCGAGCCGGTGTGGCTGAACTTGCCGGTCGTGGCCATGTACTTGCTGTGGCCGCGGGCCGCCCAGAGCAGCTCCGCGTTGACCCGCAGGCCCTTGCAGCCGGCCTTTACCCGCTCCTTGTTCGACAGGCTGACGACCTGGGTCTGCAGCGTGGTGAAGGAGACGGTGGCGGCCTCGGCCGGGGTGGCGATCGCGACCATGCCGAGCAGTGCGGCGGGGATCATCGCGAGGGTGGCGAGGCGACGGACCAGGGTCTTCTGCACGGGTCAACCTTTCGAGGAACACCGCCTGGACGTCTTGTTCGCCAGGTACGCCATTCCCTTCGGATGTCCCGCAGGGTTCGCTGATGCCTCTTCAGGTGCCTTGGTGTGAGTGCTCAGTTGCCGCCGAGTTGCCTGCCGTACCGCGGTTGCGCGCGCGGCGCCGGCCGGTTGCGGAACGGGAGCCTTATCGGCGCAATGCCTCCGCGAGCAGCGGTACGAGCAACCGGCTGTACGCCGTGGTGATGTGGTGCTGGTCCTTGTAGACCAGCAGGTTGCCCACGATGACCGGACACGTCGTCGCGGTGCAGAACCACGGCAGCGGGTCGATGACAGTCGCGCCCTCGGCCCGGGCCACTCCGGCCACCAGCGCCCGGCGCTTGCGGAACTGGACCGCGTCGGCCCGGCTGCGGGCGCACGCCGCGGGATTGTCCAGATGCGCCGACAGGCAGTCGGGCACGTTGCGGGCCTGCCACGGGGTGTCGTTGACGTAGTACACCTCGGTGCCCGGGCCCTTGACCGCGTCGAACGAGCGCCGCCACGCCGCCGACCAGGCGTCGTCCAGCGAGCCGGTCACGTCCAGCAGCGGGGCGTTGGGCAGGGTCGAGGCCATGATGACCTTCGCCGGGCGCAGCGACCGGATGTGGCGCCAGGCCGCCCGGCGCCACTGCACGCACTCGGTGAAGCGCCGCTTGAGTGCGTCCTCGTAGATGACCACGTCCGCGGCCGAGCAGGCGCTCTTGGTGACCACGACGAGCTTCCAGTGCCGCTGCCGGGCGATCGCCTCCAGCGCCGGGAACCAGTGGCCGGCGTGCGAGTCGCCGAACAGCACGACCGTGGTGGGCGAGGACAGGTCACCGTAGGCGCACGGGGTCTTCACCTCGGGGTCCGCGAACGCCGGGGAGCACTTGTCCGCGTACAGGCGGGGCTTGTCCTTGGCCGCGGCGGCCAGCGCCGGGGTGAGGTTGGCCGGCACAGCCGGCATCCCGGCGGCCAGCGCGAGGTTCTGCTGGAGCTTGGCCACGCCGGTCAGGGCCGGCGCGCGGTAACCCGTGCCGCCGGTGCCGCCCACCAGCACGGTGATCAGCACACACAGCCCCGCGGCGAGCAGCGAGACGACCGCGCCGGCGGTCAGGCCACGCCACGGCCGGTCGCGCAGGGCGGCGAGGTGCCGCACCGGGTTCTCCACCAGCGCGTACGTCAGCGCGGCCAGCACCAGGGCGCCGAGGGCGACCAGCACGTTCTCCGCGGCGGTGAGCTGGCGGCCGAGGGCGAACGGGGCGATGAGTAGCACCGGCCAGTGCCACAGGTACCACGAGTAGGAGAGCCGGCCGATGACCTGGAGCACCGGTGCGCCGAGCGGGCCGGCCGGGCGGGCGCAACCACCGGCGATGACGGCCGCGGTGCCGAGCACGGGCAGCAGGGCGGCGTACCCGGGGAACGGGGTCGCGGCGGTGAAGCTCAGGGCCGCGACCACCACCGCGCCCAGCCCGCTGCCGATCAGCAGCTTCGCGGGCAGCGGCGGAAGCCGCCGCAGCCGGTCGGCCCCGACCGCGAGCAGCGCACCGGCGCCGAGCTCCCAGGCCCGGGTGTGCGCCCCGAAGTACGCCCACCCGGCGTTGTGCTGCGTCTGCCAGACCGACACCGCCAGCGAACCGGCGGTCAGCACGGCCAGCACCGTGGTCAGCCCGCGTCCGCCGCGCCGCACCACGAGCAGCAGCAGCAACGGCCAGACCAGGTAGAACTGCTCCTCCACGGCGAGCGACCAGAAGTGCTGCAACGGCGACGGGGCCGACTCCGCGCTCAGGTAGTCGGTGCCGATCGCGGCCAGCCGCCAGTTCATCGCGTAGATCGAGGTGTGCAGCGCGTCCGAGACGATCTCCGACAACCGCAGCGGCGGCAGCCACAGCGCCGACGCGGCCACCGTCGCGACGACCACCACGGTCGAGGCCGGCAGCAGCCGCAGCGCCCGCCGGGCGTAGAACCGCGGGATCGAGACCCGGCCGGTGCGCTGCGCCTCGCGTAGCAACAATCCGGTGATCAGGAAGCCGGAGATGACGAAGAAGACGTCGACGCCGACGTAACCGCCGCCGATGAACGGCAGCCCGCAGTGGTACGCGACCACGAGCAGCACCGCGACCGCCCGCAGTCCCTCGATGTCCCGCCGGTGCCGGGCCGGTTCCGGGGCCGGCGTGACGCCCGGTCCGGAGCCGGTGGGCCGGGGCCGCCGGGGCGCGGGCGTGACCGGCGCGGTGCTCATCTCGGTCACAGTCGGTGCGCCTCCGCGCCGTGGGTCACGCCCCGGGTGTCGAAGAAGCGCTTGGCGATGCCGGCCAGGTGATCGGCGTCGTACTCGCGGTGGTGCTGCACGAGGATCACCAGGTCGGCGGCCGCTGCGGCGCCCTCGAGGTCGTCCGTGCGGGGCACCTCCACGTCGCCGACGCTCCACCGCAGCACGTGCGGGTCGTGGTAGCTGAGCTTCGCGCCGAGCGCGCCGAGCTGCCGGGCCAGCGGGGTGGCGGGCGACTCGCGCTGGTCGGCGATGTTCGCCTTGTACGTGACCCCGAGCAGCAGCACCCGCGCCCCGTGCACCGCCTGCCCGTCGGCGTTGAGCAGGTTCTGCGCCCGCCGGGCCACGTACGCCGGCATCGTCGCGTTGATCTCCTGGGCCAGCTCCACGAACCGGAACGGATAACCCAGCTTGCTGCGCACGTTGTGGCTCAGGTAGTTCGGGTCGATCGGGATGCAGTGCCCGCCGACGCCCGGCCCGGGGTAGAACGCCTGGAAGCCGAACGGCTTGGTCGACGCGGCGTGGATGACGTCCCACAGGTCGATGTCCAGCTCGTGGCAGAACCGCGCCATCTCGTTGACCAGCGCGATGTTGACGTGCCGGTACGTGTTCTCCAGCAGCTTCGCCGTCTCGGCCTCACGGGTGCCCCGGGTGCGCACCACCGTGTCGATGAACCGCCCGTAGAACTGCGCCACCCGCTCGGTGCAGCCGGCGGTGTAGCCACCGACCACCTTCGGGGTGTTGCGCGGGCCGAACTGCTCGTTGCCCGGGTCGATCCGCTCGGGCGAGAACGCCAGGTGGAAGTCGCGCCCGGCGACCAGGCCGGAGAGCCGTTCCAGCAGTGGTCGGACCACGTCGTCGGTGGTGCCGGGGTAGGTCGTGGACTCCAGCACCACCAGCATGCCCGGGCGCAGGTTGCGCCCGATGGCCTCGGTCGCGCCGGTGACCGCGCGCAGGTCCGGCCCGTCGCCGTCGGACAGCGGCGTCGGCACGCAGATCACGGCGACGTCCGCGGTGGCGATCAGGCCCTCGTCCACAGTGGTCCTGAAGCCGCCGGCGAGCATCTCGGCCACGTCCGCCTCGGACAGGTCGTCGACGTGCGAGCGGCCCGCGCCGAGCGCGTCGACCACCGCCGCGTTGACGTCGAAGCCGAGCACGGACAGGCCGGACCGGATGGCCTGCTGCGCCAGCGGCAGGCCGACGTAACCGAGACCGAGGATGACGGCGTCGTACCTCACGGGATGCATCTCCTTGATCGAGCGCCGGTCAGGCGACGGGCGTGTTGGTGGAGCTCTGTTCTCCGGTGCCGCGGTTGCGGTCGTGCTGCGCGGGCAGGGGACCGGGGACCGCCGTGGTGGCGCGGCCGACCTGGCGGCCCGGCAGTGCGGGCGGGGCCGGCGGCGCGGTGGTGGCGGGCCGCGGTGAGCTCAGCTCGTACGGCGAGACGAACGGCAGGTACGCGGGCAGGAAGTCGGCCAGCATCGCCTCCTGGTCGGCCGCCACGGCCGGGTCGGAGTCGATGTCGTTGAGGCAGAACGCGTCCAGGTTGCGGTGCCGCAGCAGGTCGGCGAGCTTGAACGGGGTCACCGGCGCGGCCAGGTCGGTGTAGCGGAACCGGATCGTGCCCGGCACCGCCCGCCCGGTGAGGTAGGCGTAGTACTGCTGCAGCGACGACAGCAGGGAGATGTCGTCCGGGTGCCGGAACTGGTGGTTGGCGGTGGCCTCGACGTACTCGGCGAAGCGTTCCTCGATCTCGGCGATGACGCTGCGCCGCGACGGGTGCGGGGTGTGCTTCATCTTGCGGGTCAGCACCCGGCCGAAGGCGGCCCGGATCAGCTCCCGGTTGTTCTTGCCGGCCGAGTCGGCCGGCGGGTCGGTCGGGCTGCGCGGCGCCGCGTCGACCAGCGCGGTGGACGGGAAGAAGCGGGTCAGCCCGCCGGGGGTGAAGAACAGCTCGGGCCCGACCGGCCGGCCCAGGAACACGTCGTCGTTGAGGTAGAGGAAGTGCTCGCTGAGCCCGGGGATGCGGTGCAGCCGGGATTCGATGGCCTGCGAGTTGAACGTCGGCAGGGTGCCGGTCTCGCCGAAGATCTCCTTGTGGCTGACCACGGTGATCCGCGGATGGGTGGTGTCCAGCCAGGCCGGCACCTGGTCGTCGGTGACCAGGAAGACGTGCCGGATCCAGGGGGCGAAGCAGTGCAGCGCGCGCAGCGAGTAGCGCAGCTCGTCGCGGGAGGCGTACCGGGAGTCGTTGTTGGCAAGCTTGCTGGCGTCCTTCAGCCAGGTGTTGGTGGCCAGCGCGGCGGCCTTGCGGGACTGCCAGGCCGGGTCGCCGCCGTCGACCCAGGTGTAGACGGCGTCGATCGGGAAGCTGATCCGGTCCAGGCTCGGCGTCGTGAAGATCTCCCGGGTCCGGTAGCGGGCGGGATCGTCGGGTGCGCTGAACGCGCCGAACGCGGGCTCGCCGGCGCGGACCACCGGCTCGTCGGCCGGGATGACGTCGGCGATCGGGTTCGCCCGCGGCCCGGACAGCACGCCGTCCTGCTGGCGCCAGAACTCGATGTCGCAGCCCACGTCGAGGCCGAGCAGCAGGCTGCCGCCCGGATCGGTGACCGGCCAGCACACCCGCAGGATCTCCGCGGTGCGCCGGGCCCGGCGGCCCCGGTGCCCGCGCGGCCGCACGACCTGCAGGATCCCGGTGCCGGCCCCGGTGAGTTCCTCCAGCGTCCGGACCACCAGGGCCCGGTGCTGCACCGGTACGGCCACAGCGGTGTGCAGCAGCGCGCGGGTGGGCACCCGGAACCAGTCGACGCCGGCCGCTTCCAGGGCGGCGATGACGCGGTCCAGGTTCTGCCGCCGTACCTCGGCCGGGCTGGCCGCCGGGTCCCGGCGTGCGGTGACCCAGCCGCGGCCGGCCCGGACCCGCATCGTCGGGGCGTCCGTCGCGGTCCGCATCAGCGGCAGCCGGGGCGGCGCGGACAGGTGCACGATCCGGCGGGCCATCCCGAGGCGCTGCTCGGGCGCGACGTGGGGCAGGACCCGGTGCTGGACCGTGCTGAGGATGCGCGCCCGGACTCCCCAGGGCGCCAGTCGCAGGATCCGCCGCAGGGGCACGCCGTAGTCCTTCCGCCGGATGTTCGTCGGGGCCGATCGATCAGCCGCCCGGTTCCTCGTGCCTCAACGGCCCGATTCATCAGAAGGTTGCGGTCGATGTCGGCTTTTCGGACATCTGTGCTATGTCAGAAGTTGCGCCTGTTACCTGCGGTATACGTGATTTATGCAGGTGGCGGGGCCGAACGCCGCCCGGCCACCCCTACGGGTCCGCCCCGATGCGCCCGCTTGCGTGGGCGAGGCATGGTGGACAACGGGTGGGTATCACTTCGGGAGGCTGAGATGGGCAAAGCAATCGCGTACCTGGTGGCGACGATCGCCGGCGTGATCGTGGTGGGCTGGATCGCGATCCAGCTGCTGCAGGTGCTGGTCGGTGCGCTGGCCTACCTGATCGTCGGCGCGGTCGTGGTCGGCGGCGGGGTCTACCTGTACGGCCGGGCGAAGCGCTCGCTGGCCCCGGGCACCCGCAACCAGCGGCGGATCGAGGCGGCGGCGAAGACGTACCGGATGCGCAACCGGTGAGCGTGCGAGCGGGCGGCTAGGCTTGCGGTCATCTCCTCACCTCTGACCAACGGGAAGTTGCGCCGTGTTTGACACCTTGAGCGACCGCCTCTCCGGGATCTTCACCAAGCTCCGCGGCAAGGGCAAGCTCACCGACGCCGACATCGACGCCACCGCGCGCGAGATCCGTCTCGCGCTGCTCGAGGCGGACGTCGCGCTGCCGGTGGTCAAGTCGTTCATCGCCAATCTGAAGGAACGGGCCCGCGGCGCCGAGGTGTCCCAGGCGCTCAACCCGGCCCAGCAGATCATCAAGATCGTCCACGAGGAGCTCATCACCGTCCTCGGCGGCGAGGGCCGGCGCCTGCAGTTCGCCAAGCAGCCGCCCACGGTGATCATGCTGGCCGGTCTGCAGGGCTCCGGTAAGACCACGCTGGCCGGCAAGCTGTCCCGCTGGCTCAAGGGGCAGAACCACCAGGTCCTGCTGGTGGCGTGTGACCTGCAGCGCCCCAACGCGGTCAACCAGCTCCAGGTCCTCGGCGGCCGGGCCGGCGTCGACGTGTACGCCCCCGAGCCCGGCAACGGCGTCGGCAACCCGGTCCAGGTGGCCAAGGACTCGATCGAGCACGCCAAGCGGACGGCGAAGGACATCGTCATCGTCGACACCGCCGGCCGCCTCGGCATCGACACCGAGATGATGCAGCAGGCCCGCGACATCCGCGACGCCGTCGACCCGGACGAGGTCATCTTCGTCATCGACGCGATGGTCGGCCAGGACGCGGTCACCACGGCCGAGGCCTTCCGCGACGGCGTGGGCATCACCGGCGTGGTCCTCTCCAAGCTCGACGGCGACGCCCGCGGCGGCGCCGCGCTGTCGGTGCGGCACGTCACCGGCGAGCCGATCCTGTTCGCGTCCACGGGCGAGAAGCTCGAGGACTTCGACGTCTTCCACCCCGACCGGATGGCCAGCCGCATCCTCGGCATGGGCGACGTGCTGACCCTCATCGAGCAGGCCGAGCAGGCCTTCGACGAGGATCAGAAGGAGAAGATGACCTCCAAGCTGCTCGGTGGCGAGCAGTTCACCCTGGAGGACTTCCTCGACCAGCTGATCGCGGTGCGCCGGATGGGCCCGATCGCCAACGTGCTGGCCATGATGCCCGGCATGGGCCAGATGAAGGACCAGATCGCCGAGCTCGACGACAGCCACTTCGACCGGGTCGCGGCGATCATCCGCTCGATGACCCCGGGCGAGCGCACCAACCCGAAGATCATCAACGGCTCCCGCCGCGTCCGCATCGCCAACGGCTCCGGCGTGACGGTGATGGACGTCAACCAGCTGCTCAACCGCTTCACCGACGCGCAGAAGATGATGAAGCAGATGGGCGGCATGATGGGCCTGCCGGGCGGCGGGCGCCGCAAGGCCACCAAGAGCCCGAAGAACAAGCGCAAGGGCACCAAGGGCGGCAACCGGCCGCGCGTGGGCGGCGGGATGCCGGGCGGCTTCCCGGGCGGAATGCCGCAGCTGCCCCCGGGCCTGGACCCGAACGCCCTGGGTGGGGCGCAGGGCCTGCCCCCGGGTTTCAAGCTCCCGAAGATCGACTTCAACAAGCTGAACAACCCCAAGAAGCCCGGCGACGACAAGCGCTGATATTGGCATACGACAACTAGGCATGGAGCTAGTATGGTCATCGGTGATCCCCTTGAGGAGGAGCCGATGACCGCTGCCGTGCATCTGTCGGACAAGCGAGACTGGACCGTCGACGACGTGGCAAGCCTTCCCGAGGATCTTCACTATGAGTTGATCAACGGAAGGCTCGTCTTGACGCCGGCCCCTCTGCCCATTCATCAATCGATCGGCATCCGGATCGCGACTGCGTTGGAGGCCCGGTGCCCCGATGACGTGTTTGTCAGCGTCGATCAATCCGTCCTGGTCGACAGCCGGAACGAGCCGCGTCCCGACGTTGTCCTGATCCGTCAGGAAGGCGCGGATCGAACCCCGGTGCTTGCGGCCGATGTGCTGTTGGTCGCTGAGATCATCTCGCCGTCTTCCAAGGTCAGCGACCGCGAGGACAAGATGAAGCTCTATGCCTATACGGGTATCCCGGCCTACTGGATCATCGACCCGCTCGGCGAGCGCATCACCTTCACTCAGTTCCGCTTGAGTTCCGGCGGGGCCTATAACCAGCAGATGGTGACCGACGGGCTGGTCACTATCGAGCATCCCTGGGAGGTCACCTTGGACCTGCCAGGCTGGACCCGGCGCCGGGACCGGCTCCGCGAGACCGCCCGGCCGGACAGGTGAGGTGTTGATCGGGTAGGACATACGCATGGCGTTGCATGTGCGTGGGGTTCTGCTGCCCGATGACGAGGTCCGCGATCTCTGGCTGGTGGGGGACCGCATCACCCTCGAGCCCGTCGCCGACGCCGAGACCATCAGTGACGGTGGCTACGTCGTTCCCGGGCTGGTCGACGCGCACTGTCATCTCGGCATCCAGTACGGCGCCAAGCCCATCGAGAGCCTCGACCAGGCCCGCGAGCTCGCCCACACCGACCGTGACGCCGGCGTGCTCGCGTTGCGGGACGCCGGATCGCCGTACCCGTATCCCGAGCTCGACGACGAGCCCGGCATTCCCCGCCTGGTCCGCGCCGGCCGGCATGTCGCGCCCACCCGGCGCTATCTGCGCGACATCGGCGTCGAGGTCGACGCGGCCGACGTGGTCGCGACCGTCACCGCCCAGGCCAAGGCCGGCACCGGCTGGGTGAAGCTGGTCGGCGACTGGATCGACCGGTCCGTCGGCGACCTCGCCCCCTCCTGGGATCCCGCCACCATGGCCGCCGCCGTCGAGGCCGCCCACGCCGCCGGCGTCCGGGCCGCCGTGCACACGTTCTCCGAGGAGGGCGTCGCGCAGATGGTCCGGGCCGGCGTCGACTCGGTCGAGCACGGCACCGGCCTGTCGCTGGAGCTGATCGACGAGATGGCCCGGCGCGGCACCGCCCTGGTCCCCACGATGATCAACATTCGGACTTTCGGTGGCATCGCCGACCAGGCCCGGGCCAAGTTCCCCGGGTACGCCGACCACATGCTCGCCCTGCGGGACGGCTTCCCCGAGGTGGTGGCGTCCGCGCACGAGGCCGGCGTGCCGATCTATGTGGGCACCGACGCTGGCGGCAGCATCCGGCACGGCCTCGCCGCCGAGGAGATGCTGTTGCTGCACGAGGCCGGCATCCCCGCCGCCGATGTGCTGGCCGCCGCCTCCTGGCGGGCCCGCGCCTGGCTCGGCTTCCCTGGGCTGGTCGAGGGTGGCCTGGCCGACCTGGTCGTCTACGAGGCCGACCCCCGCCGGGACCTGCGGGTGGTCCGCGCCCCGAGCCGGATCGTGCTGCGCGGGGCGGTCATCCGCTGAGGTTCCAGATCCGCAGGCTGGTGCCGACCGGGCAGGCCAGCCGCTCCGGTGTCCAGGCGCACGCGTCGGACGCCGGCGGCACCTCGCCCAGCACCGTCACCTTCCCGTCCGGCAGCGTGACCTTGCTGGCCGGACCGGCGACGAGACTCGGCAGCAGCAGCAGTGTGTCCGTGTCGAGCCAGGACACCGAGCCTTCCGGCGTCGACAAGACCCGCTTGCCGTCCCGGTCGTAGACCAGCTGCTCACCGCCGGGCCCGCCGACCAGCGTGTGGCCGTGCACGGTGGAGACCGAAGTGCCGTTCTTCGCCCCGGGCACCTGCCACAGCTGTCGGCCGGTCGCCCCGTCCAGCACCGAGACCGTACCCGTGGCGTTCCGGTCCTGGTCGCTCACACAGACCCGCAGCTCACCGCACATCTGCAGCATGTCGAGCTGGTGTCCGGGACCCCGGGTGAACACCACCTTGGAACTGCCCTGAGCGGAGCGCAAGTCCGTCGCGCGCACCCGGAAGCCGTTCTGCTCGCAGCACTCGTGCTCGTCGTTGTAGAGCCACCCGTCGTACGCGAAATACGTGCGGGGATCGGTGTCCGGCGGCGCGGCTGTGACCGTACGCTGCAGCTCGCCGGTCGTGATGTCACGCACCTGGACCTTGCCCGCCCGGGTGACCTGCACCAGCCGGTCGTCGGTGAAGAAGAACGGCCGGCCCAGCCACAGCTCCTCGTTGCGGTCCAGATAGGTGCCCATCGTGTACACCGGCCGGTCGGCCGGGGCCGGCTGCTGCCAGCGGCGCGCCCCGCTCACCCAGTCGAACGCCTCCGTACGGCCGTTCGCCGACGCCCGGACCAGCACGGACTCGTGCCGGACGACCTCATCCCCGGCCTCGAAGGGCAATGCCCACCGCGGTCGGCCGTCGGCCGGATCGAAGATGTGCATCGTGTTGGCGGATCCGTGGCGCAGGGTTACCACCAGCGCCCGCGGCAGCACGTCGACGGCGAGCAGTTCATCGGTGCGGCTGCCCAGCGGCCGGGCCGGCCAGGCGACCGCGCCGGTGCGCAGCTCCACCGCGTTCATGCTGATCTGGCCGTTGAGGGTCTGCCAGACGGTGTAGAGCCGGCCGTCGGTGCCCGCCACGGTCGCGGCCCGGGCCTGGTCTCCGAACTCGACCGGCGCGCCCACCGTGGGCAGCGTGCGCTTCGACGTCACCGGCGCGGACTGCCGGTCGTGCCGCACCAGGACAACGCCCAGGCCGGCGGCGATCAGGCACACCGCGGCAGCCGCGGCGACCATGGCCCGGTTCTGGGTGCGCTGCCGCCCGCGGTGCCGGGCCTGCTCCGCCGGGGCCAGCGGAATGCTGTCCGCGTGCCGGCCCAGCGAGGTGAACAGGTCGTCGAGATCAGTGGGCATGGCCGGCTCCTTTCCGGGCTCCCGCGGCCGACGCCGGGTCGGCGGCGGCCTCCAGGGTGCCGAGCGTGGCGGCCAGACCGGCCCGGCCCCGCGACAGCCAGGACTTCACCGTGCCGGTGGACGCCCCGGTCTCGGCGGCGATCTCGCCGACGGACCGGTCGAGCAGGTAGTACAGGGTCAGCGCCCGGCGATGCGCCGCCGGCAGCGTCCGCATCGCGCGGACCAGCAGGACCGTGTCCTCCGACGGAGGTGCCGCAGGTGCGGGCGGGGGATCGGCCGCTGCCCGGGACCGGCGTACGCCCAGACGGCGCCAGCGGTCCGCGGAGAGCCGGCTGACCACCAGGCGCAACCACGCTTCGGGCTCCTCGTAGCCGGACAACCGCCTCCACCGCTGCCACGCCCGGGCGTACGCCTCCTGCACCAGGTCCTGCGCCTCGACCGGGTCGCCGGTGAGCCCGTAGGCGTAGCGGACCAGCCTGCGGGACGTGTCCCGGTAGAACGCGTCGAAGTCGTCGGTCATCTCCACCGCCCCTCGCAGAAGGACACGGGACGGCCGCCCGGTCGGTTGCGCACGGGTCTCGCTAGGATGCTGCCTCATGGCTCGCGTGCTCACTCCCCGTGCGGAGGACTTCCCCCGCTGGTACCAGGACCTCATCGCCAAGGCGCAACTCGCCGACAACGGCCCGGTGCGCGGGACGATGGTGATCCGGCCGGCCGGCTACGCCATCTGGGAGCACATGCAGGCGGACATGGACCGCCGGATCAAGGAAGCGGGCGTGCAGAACGCGTACTTCCCGCTGTTCATCCCGGAGAGCTACCTGCGCCGCGAGGCCAACCACGTCGAGGGCTTCTCGCCCGAACTGGCCGTGGTCACCCACGCCGGCGGCAAGGAGCTCGCCGAGCCGCTGGTCGTCCGGCCGACCAGCGAGACCGTCATCGGCGAGTTCATGGCCAAGTGGGTCGACTCCTACCGGGACCTGCCGCTGCTGCTCAACCAGTGGGCCAACGTCGTGCGCTGGGAGCTGCGCCCGCGCACGTTCCTGCGCACCACCGAGTTCCTCTGGCAGGAGGGCCACACCGCGCACGCGACCGAGGAGGACGCCCGCGAGCACGCGCGGGAGATCCACAAGAACGTGTACGAGGACTTCATGGTCACCATGCTGGCCATCCCGGTCGTACCCGGCCGCAAGACCAAGGGCGAGCGGTTCGCCGGCGCGACCAACACGATGACCGTCGAGGCCATGATGGGCGACATGAAGGCCCTGCAGATGGGCACGTCGCACGAGCTCGGGCAGAACTTCGCCAAGGCCTTCGACATCACCTACTCGTCGGCGGCCGGCAAGGTCGAGCACGCCTGGACCACGTCCTGGGGCACCTCCACCCGGATGATGGGCGGCCTGATCATGGTGCACGGCGACGACAACGGCCTGCGCCTGCCGCCGCGGATCGCGCCGATCCAGGCCCAGGTCATGGTGGTCAAGGCGGGCGAAGGCGTCCTGGAAGCGGCCACCAAGCTGACCGACGAGCTCAAGGCGGCCGGCGTACGCGTCAAGCTCGACGCCCGGGCCGACATCCCGTTCGGCCGCCGGGCCGTCGACGCCGAGCTCCAGGGCATTCCGGTACGCATCGAGGTCGGCCCCCGCGACCTGGGCGCGGGCAACGCCGTGGTGGCCCGCCGCATCGACGGCACCAAGACGCCGGTGGCCCTGGCCGAGGTGGCCGCGACCGTGACGGCCGCGCTCAAGGCGGACCAGCAGCGGATGTACGACGACGCGCTGGCGTTCCGCGAGACCAACACGGTCGACGTGAAGACGCTGGGCGACGCGATCGAAGCAGCGCAGACCGGCTGGGCGCGGGTGCCGTGGTCGGCGGTCGGCACCGAGGGCGAGGCCGAAGCGAACGGCAAGGCGGTGACCGTGCGCTGCCTGTTCCGCGAGGACGGCTCGATGCCCGACTCCGACGACGAGCCCGACCTGATCGCGATCCTGGCCCGGTCGTACTGACCGTGCCCGCCCGTTTCACGCCCGCCCGTTTCACACCCGGCCGCGAGGTCCTCTACCGCAACATCGACGGGCCGCGGCTGGCCTCCGTACGCCCGTGCCGCGTGGTCTCCGACGACGACCGCGGGCTGCTGCTCTGGCTGGCCCGCGGCTCGGCGGTGGTGATCGAGGTGGCGGAGGACGGCCGAGGCATCCGCGACATGCCGTTCGCCGAATGGACCGGCCTGCGCACCCGGCTGGTCCCCGACACCTGGCAGGGCCCAGGCCTGCTCAAATTCATCCCCCCGGACGCCGACCACTCGATCTGGTTCTTCCGCGACGACGCCGGCACCTTCACCGGCTGGTACGTGAACCTGGAAGAACGAGCAATCCGCTGGGACGACGGCGACGTGGCGGGCGTGGACGTGATCGACCAGGACCTGGACATCGTGGTAGCCCCGGACCGGACGTGGCAGTGGAAAGACGAAGACGAGTTCTCCGAGCGTCTCGCCTTCCCGGACCACTACTGGGTCCACGACTCCGCGGCGGTCCGCGCCGAAGGCCTCCGCGTGATCAAGTCCATCGAAGCTGGGGACTTTCCCTTCGACGGCACCTGGACCACCTACCAGCCCGATCCGTCCTGGCCCGTCCCCACCTCCTTGCCTTCCGGTTGGGATCGGGCCGCTGCTCCTCGGCCCTGAGCCCTTCTGGCCCGCCTCGGTCGGCTGGGTTTCGCTGGTTGCGTGGTGGGGCTTGGGGGCGGGGATGGCCCACGCAGCCCGTCAAGCTTGATATCTGCGTGGACCATCCCCGCCCCCAAGCCCGTGCAACTCACCCACCTGCCACCCCGCCACCTCCCACCCACCAAACCCACGACCCCGAATCCGTGATCCGCAACCTCACGAATCGGCGCCCCGCGCCCGCGACCGCGCGAGTCGGCGGCCCGCGCCCTGCGGCCGCGCGAGTCGGCGGCCCGCGACCTCGCCAGTCGGCGGCCTGCGCCCCGCGGCCTCGCGAATCCGCGCCCGCGCCCATCCGCGACTCGCGGGTTGGCGAACTCGGTAACCCTCGGCCAGCCGAACCCGGTCAAGCTGCACGCCCGCCGAGCTGCTGGCCCGTGAAGCTGCTGGCCGCCAAGTCGTGAGGCCGCCGAGCTCCTGGCCCGCGAAGGTGCTGAGCCGGCACTGAGTGGCCAAGTTTGTTGGCTCGCCGAGCTGTTGGTCCGCGAAGCTTGCGAGCCGGCGCCGAGCCATCGAGCTGCTAGTTCGTTGAGCTGCTAGTCCGCTGAGCTGCCGGCCCACGAAGCTGGGGGCCTGGTCCGGGTCGCCAAGCTGTTGAGCCGGCGAGCCGCCAAGCTGTTTGCTTGCAGAGGCGTGAGTCGGCGACGGTGCTGGGCCGCCAAGTAGTTGAGCCGCGAGCCCGGCCGGGCCGCCGAGCTGCGTGGCCGTCCCAGGTCGTCGGTGGCTTTGCCCGTGTGACGCAACTGTGGAGCCGCTTCAGATCGGTGCCTCGACGTTTCCCGCAGCGGTCCGAGGGTGGGGCGAATGACGCACGAGGTGCGATACGGGCTGATTCTGCTGGGCGAGCGGATCGCGGGCAGCGGCCCCGCCCGGCTTCTCCGAAGGGCCCGCCGTCCGGGGGCTTACCGGGATCGCCAGGGACGACCGAGCTCGGCAGGAGCATGCGGAACATCCCTCAGCGGAACCACAACGGGCTTTGGGGGCGGGGATGGTCCACGCAGATATCAAGCTTGACGGGCTGCGTGGGCCATCCCCGCCCCCAAAGACCCACCATGCACCCACAAGAAGCCGAACAAAACCATGCAACCACCCGGCAATCGGCGGGAGCGACGGTCAGTGCCATGCAACCAGGCACGACAGGAAAGATCTCCAAGAACAAGGGATACCGGACCCGATTGGGACGAGCCGAGGAGCTCTGGCAGAATGGACGGGTCCGGCGTGCGCAGAGGTGCCCTCTAACTCCTCCACGCACCGCCAGTCCTCGAGGCATCGGTCCCATATCCCCACGTGGGTTCCGTTCTCTCACCCACGTACCGGCTCCCAGGCGGGCCGGTCGTCATCGCAACAGGAGCGAACAAGACCGTGGCCGTAAAGATCCGGCTCCTGCGGATGGGCAAGATCCGCAACCCGCAGTACCGCATCGTCGTCGCCGACTCGCGCACCAAGCGTGACGGCCGCGCCATCGAGTACGTCGGTATCTACCAGCCCAAGGAAGACCCCTCGATCATCGAGGTCAAGTCGGAGCGGGTGCAGTACTGGCTCTCGGTCGGCGCGCAGCCGAGCGAGGCCGTGCAGCGTCTGCTCGAGAAGACCGGCGACTGGCAGCAGTTCAAGGGCCTGCCGGCCCCGCCGCCGCTGCTGATGAAGGCCGAGAAGGTCAGCCGCCTGGCGACCTACGAGGCTGAGGCGAAGGCTGCCGCCGGTGTCGCCGAGGCTCCGGCTGCCAAGCCGGCCAAGAAGGCTCGCGCGACCGAGAAGGCGGCCGACAAGCCCGCTGACAAGGCTGCCGACAAGCCCGCTGACAAGGCTGTCGACAAGACCCCGGCTGCGCCGGAGGTTGCCGAGACGCGGCCGAGTGACACCAAGGCTGTCGACCCGGCCGAGCCGAACCGTGAGGCTGTTGCCGCGGACGCGAAGGACCCGGCCGGTGCCGGCGCCGACGGCAACTGACGGGGCGCTCCGGCCTGCGCTGGAGCACCTCGTCAAGGGCATCGTCGACAACCCGGACGATGTCCGGGTCCGGCTGGTCGACTCGCGCCGCGGTAAGCGGCTCGAGGTGCGCGTGCACCCTGAGGACCTGGGTACGGTCATCGGGCGCGGCGGGCGTACGGCCAAGGCGCTGCGTCAGGTCATCGGTTCGATCGGTGGGCGCGGCATCCGCGTCGACATCGTCGACGCGTACTGAGCTGCTGCCTGATGTTGCTGGTCGTCGGTCAGATCGGGAAGCCCCATGGGATCCGTGGGGAAGTGCTGGTGACGGTGCGGACCGATGATCCAGAGGCGAGATTCGCCGCCGGGTCGGCGTTCACCACGGAGGTCCCTCGGGACCGCCGGGTGAGTGCCGGCCCGGCGGCTGCCGCCGTCCCGGGGGTGCCTTATCAGGTGCCCGCGAAGCTTGTCCTCGAGGCGATCCGCTGGCATCAGGGCAAGGGCATCGCCCAGTTCGAGGGCGTCCTCGACCGCAACACCGCTGAGGCTTTGCGTGGCGTGTTGTTGCAGGTCGACAGCTCGGAGGTCACCGAGCCGGACGATCCGGACGAGTTCAACGATCATCAGCTCGCCGGCCTGTCCGTGGAGTCGGTCGATGGCACTGTGCTGGGCACGGTCGACCGGATCGATCACGCGCCTGCTTCGGATCTCATCGTCTTGAAGAGGGCGGCCGGGGGCACGGCGCTCATCCCGTTCGTCAGCCAGATGGTGCCGACGGTCGATCTGGCCGGCGGTCGGATCGTCGTCGACCTGCCCGAGGGTCTGCTCGACCTCTGATGCGCGTTGATGTCGTTTCCATCTTCCCCGAGTATTTCGCTCCGCTGGAGCTGTCGCTGATCGGTAAGGCCCGCGGCGCCGGCATCCTCGAGCTGGCTGTGCATGATCTGCGCACCTGGACCTCGGATGTGCATCGCACGGTGGACGACTCCCCGTACGGCGGTGGCCCTGGCATGGTCATGCGGCCGGAGCCGTGGGCGGCCGCGTTGGATGCGGTCGCCGGTCCTTCGTCCGTTCTCGTGGTGCCGTCGCCGGTGGGTACGCCGTTCACCCAGGCGGACGCGCACGAGCTCGCCGCTCTGGACCACCTGATTTTCGCCTGCGGCCGGTACGAGGGCATCGACCAGCGGGTCCTCGACGACGCGGCTGCGCGGATGCCGGTTCGTGAGGTCTCGCTCGGCGACTATGTGCTCTTCGGTGGTGAGGTCGCGGTCATTGTGATCATGGAGGCGATCACCCGGCTGTTGCCCGGGGTGCTGGGCAACGCGGAGTCGCTGACCGAGGAGTCGCACGCGGCCGGCCTGCTGGAGGCGCCGGTCTACACGAAGCCGGCCGTCTGGCGGGACAGGGCGGTGCCCGAGGTGCTCCGGTCCGGTGATCATGGCCGGATCGCGCGCTGGCGGCGTACCGAATCGTTGCTGCGCACCGCGGCCCGGCGGCCGGACATGCTGGCCGCGTATCCGGTTGATCTTCTGGACAAGAAGGACCGGGCCGCCCTGGACGAGGCCGGATTTCAGATCCCGCCCCCGGGTGTGGCAAAGTAGTGAGGTTGCCGTTCGCGCCCCACGCCGTGGCCGGCCGGACGAGGACCCCCTGCACCGATGTCAGCGGGTCAGAATCACCCAATCGCGCATCGAACTCCCGGTGCGCTTTGAGTACGACGAGGATGCAGCGATGAACACGCTGGACCAGCTCGACGCCCAGTCGCGGCGCACCGACATCCCCGACTTCCGGGCCGGTGACACCGTCAAGGTGCACGTCCGGGTCGTCGAGGGCAACCGTTCCCGCGTCCAGATCTTCCAGGGCGTCGTGATCAGCCGCCAGGGCGGCGGGCTCCGCGAGACCTTCAAGGTCCGGAAGATCAGCTTCGGCGTCGGCGTCGAGCGGACCTACCCGGTCAACAGCCCGCAGCTCGACCGCATCGAGGTCGTGACCCGCGGTGACGTGCGTCGCGCCAAGCTCTACTACCTGCGTGAGCTCCGGGGCAAGAAGGCCAAGATCAAGGAGCTGCGCGAGAAGCAGACGGTCAGCTGAACCCCCCACCGGTCCGGGCCGTATTCACTCGGACTGACGTTTACTGCGCGGGCGCACTACGCTTGCGTCAGTGACGGATGGGAACTCAGCAGGACCATTCGCACTACCGCCCGTCATGTCCCCACCGGGGGAACTCGGGCGGTAGTGCTGTATCCGGGGCGGTTCGACCGGACGGCGGCGGGAGATGCGTAGCGTGGAACCGATGCAGGGGTATCGACCCTCCTCCTCCGGACGTCGCCGCGGGCGGGTGATCCGGCGCAAGGAGATGCCCCTCTGGCAGGAGTTGCCGCTGCTGCTGGTGGTGGCCTTCTGCCTGGCCGTGCTGATCCGCACCTTCCTGGTGCAGGCGTTCTACATCCCGTCCGGCTCGATGGAGAACACCCTCGCGATCAAGGACCGCGTCCTGGTCAACAAGGTCGTCTACGACATGCGGGACCCGCTGCGCGGCGAGATCGTGGTCTTCCGCGGCACCGACAACTGGGCGCCCGAGCAGCCGGCCGAGCCGATCAGCAACACCTTCGGCGCCAAGCTCGGCCGCACCGTCGGCGACCTCGTCGGGGTCAGCCGTCCGGGCGAACGCGACTTCATCAAACGGGTGATCGGCCTGCCCGGCGACAAGATCGCCTGCTGTGACGACCAGGGCCGGATCACCGTCAACGGCGAGCCGATCGACGAGCCGTACATCTTCGAGAACTCGCCGCTGGACGCGCCGCCGAATCCGCGGCAGTGCACCAGCCGCCGGTTCGCCGAGGTGACCGTCCCCGCGGGTGAGATGTTCGTCATGGGCGACCACCGCCTGGTGTCGCAGGACGCGCGCTGCCAGGGGCCGGTACCCATCGACAACATCATCGGCCGGGCCTTCGTGGTGGTGTGGCCCACCAGCCACTTCACCAGCCTTTCCGTGCCGGACAACTGGAAGTCGTACGCGGCGGCGCATCCGATCGCGGCCGCTCCGACCGGTGAATCTCCCCGGCATGCCCCCGATCCCGCCACCGCTGCCGTTATGCTGCCGTTCCTCTTAAGTGTCGGCGTATCCGCGCGTTCCGGACTGTGGTTGCGGCTCCGGGGACGTAGGCTCCGATCGTGATTGACGAGCACACCGAGTCCTCGAAGCGCAGCGGTTCGTTCTGGCGCGAGCTACCGATCTTGCTGGGAGTGGCGATCCTCGTCGCCGTCCTGGTGCGCTTCTTCGTGCTGCAGACCTTCTACATCCCGTCGCCGTCGATGGAGCACACGCTCAACGTCTGGGACAGGGTGCTGGTCAACAAGCTCGTGTACGACTTCCGCGAGCCGCGCCGGGGCGAGATCGTGGTCTTCAAGGCCCCGACCGACTGGCAGAGCGGCACCGAGGGCGAGGACTTCATCAAGCGCATCATCGGCGTCAGTGGCGACCACGTGGTCTGCTGCGACGACCAGGAACGCCTGATGATCAACGGTCACTCGCTGGACGAGCCGTTCATCTACACCGACGCGGACGGCCAGCAGGACCCGGCGGCGGACGAGAAGTTCGACATCACCGTGCCGGCCGGCCGGCTGTGGGTCATGGGTGACCACCGTTCCGCGTCCGGCGACTCCCTGGAGCACTGGGAGCAGACCAAGGACATCCAGGCCGCCACGATCCGGACCGACTCGATCGTCGGCCGGGCGTTCACGATCTTCTGGCCGGTGTCCCGGGCGACCTTGCTCTCCGTGCCCAAGGAGTTCGACGACGTCCCGAACGCGGCACCGGCCAACTGACGCGGCGCCGGGCGACTGACCCGGCGTCAAGATCGACCATCGGCGCAATAGGCTGGGGGCGTGACGTTCATCGACCGCCGGGCCGCCCGGGTGCTTCTCATCGATGCCGCGGAGCGCGTTCTGCTGCTGCACGGCGGTGACCCGGCACGCGCGGACCAGCACTGGTGGTTCACACCCGGCGGTGGGCTGAACGAGGGCGAGACGCCCGTCCTGGGCGCGGCCCGCGAGCTGCTGGAGGAGACCGGCCTGCGGGTCGATCCCGCCGAGCTGGGCGAGCCGGTGCACCACGAGACCACCGAGTTCAGCTACGACAACCGCCAGTACCGCCAGGACCAGGACTTCTTTCTGCTGCGGATCGACTCGTGGCAGGTCGACACCACCGGCTTCGACCTCGAGGAGCAGCGCACGATCACCGCGCACCGCTGGTGGTCCGTGGCCGAGCTCGACACCTCGACCGAGCAGATCTTCCCGATCGGGCTCGCCGACCTGCTGCGTAAGGTCCTCTGATGCTGAGTCCGCCCCGGACGGTGGTGCGCCGCGAAGGCGGCCTCTACGCCCTTGAGCGGGCGCTGCAGCGCCGTGGCTTCCGGCACGTCGCCGGGGCCGACGAGGCCGGCCGCGGCGCCTGTGCGGGCCCGCTGGTCGCCGCCGCGGCGATCCTGCCCGAGGGCAAGCGCGGCGAGATCGACGAGCTGGCCGACTCCAAGCTGCTCACCGCGGCCGCCCGCGAACGCGTCTACGCCGAGGTGGTCACGCGGGCGCTGGCCTGGTCGGTGGTGATCGTCCCGCCGGCCGAGGTGGACGGCCGCGGCCTGCACGTCTGCAACCTGGCCGCGATGCGCCGCGCGCTCGCGTCGCTCACGACCCGCCCCGAGTACGTCCTGACCGACGGTTTCCCGGTCGACGGGCTGGGCGCACCGGGCCTCGCGGTGTGGAAAGGCGACCGGGTGGCGGCCTGTGTGGCGGCGGCCAGCGTGCTCGCCAAGGTCACCCGGGACCGGCTGATGGTGGAGCTGGACGGCAGGTTCCCGGACTACGGTTTCGCGGTGCACAAGGGCTACATCACCGACGAGCACAGCGCGGCGCTGACCAGGCACGGTCCCTGCGCGGAGCACCGCTTCTCGTACGTGAACGTGGCGGCCGTCTCCGGGCGCGGCAACCGGCCTCCCCGGGCCCGCCGCCCCGCGGTTCTGCCCCCGGTCAACGCCGAGCCGCTGATGCTCTGGCCAGCAGTGGAGGGTACCGTCGGCGTGGCGTCGGGCGAGCAGCCTCGGCCGCCGGTGCCGGTGGGGGAAGATGAGGCCATGGAGGGCGAGAAGCGATGAGCGCAGAGGATCTCGAGAAGTACGAGACCGAGATGGAGCTGCAGCTCTACCGGGAGTACCGCGACATCGTCCGACAGTTCTCGTACGTGGTGGAGACGGAACGCCGGTTCTACCTGGCGAACCAGGTGGACCTGCACGTCCGCAACTCCGACGGCGAGGTCTACTTCGAGGTCGAGATGCACGACGCGTGGGTCTGGGACATGTACCGGCCGGCCCGCTTCGTCAAGAACGTCCGCGTGATGACGTTCAAGGACGTCAACGTGGAAGAGCTGGAGAAGCCGGACATCTCACTGCCGGACGAGGCCGGTTTCGGCGGGAGCTGACCGGGCGGCCGCGGTTGTCCACAGGGCAGGTCGCGGCCCATCTCGGAAAAGAGCACCATGCCTGGCATGGTGCTCTTGCTTTCGGCCCTCATGGTCCTGGCCGGTCTCCCGGTTGCTGCTCCTGAGCGGGCCGGCTGGCCGGTCGACGGAGCCCGGGTCGTGCGGCGTTTTGATCCGCCGCCGCGCCCCTGGCTGCCCGGCCATCGCGGAACGGATCTGGCTGCCGCTCCCGGCTCCGTGGTGCGGGCCGCAGGAGCGGGCACGATCGTGTTCGCCGGGCAGGTCGCGGGGCGCGGGGTCGTCAGCGTGGCGCATCCCGGCGGCCTGCGGACCACCTATGAGCCGGTGGACGTCCAGACGCGCCGGCCCGGTGACGCCGTCGCGGCCGGGGATGCGCTCGGCACGCTGGCGGCTGGTCATCCCGGCTGCCCGTCGGCGGCCTGTCTGCACTGGGGGTTGCGCCGCGGCGCGGACTACCTGGACCCGCTGACACTGCTCGGTCTCGGGCGCGTCCGGCTGCTGCCGCTGTGATTTCAGCGCAGGGACGCCAGCAGGGGTGGCAGGCGTTCCGCCAGGTTCTCGTACTCCTCCGGGCGGTTGTAGATCTGGGCGCTCAGCCGCAGCCAGCCGCGGCCGCCCCACGCGTTCACCGCGACCTCGGTCGCCAGCTTGTCGGCGATCTGCTGGCGCAGGGCATGCGCCTCCGGCTGCGTCGTGGCGACCCCCGACGGCAGCGGCAGGATCCGCATGGCCGCCTCGGCCGCGCCGGGTTCCGGCAGGTCGGAGGGCGCCAGGCCGAGACTCGCCCCGACAAGCCGCTGACCGTACGCCGCGAGCGCCGCGTTGTGCCGCCGCACGGCCTCGACGCCCAGGGTGCGCAGGGTGAAGAGCCCGGCCGGCGCGGCCAGCCAGGGCGAGTAGTCCATGGTGCCCTGCGACTCCACCGACAGCGGGAAGCCGGAGTCATGCTCCCAGGACACGACCAGCGGCTCGACCCGCCGGCGCCAGCCCGGGGCCACGGCGAGCAGGGCGGTGCCCCGCGGGGCGAAGGCCCACTTGTGCAGGTTGCCGACCCAGAAGTCGGCGCCGAGCCGGTCAACCCGGACGGGCAGCATGCCGGGCACGTGCGCGGCGTCGACCAGCACCGGGATCTCATGCTCGCGGGCGGCAGCGGCGATCGCGCGCACCGGCAGCACCTTGGCGGTCGGCGAGGTGAGCTGGTCGATGATCAGCAGCTTGGTCTTGCCGGGCCGCAACGCCCCCCGGATCCGCGACACCACCTCGGCGTCGGAAGCATCCAGCGGCAGCGCGACGGTCCGCGCACTGGCCCCGTCCCGCCGGCACTGCCGCCGCACAGCGATCGCGTTGGCGCCGTAGCCGTGGTCGGTGAGCAGCACCTCGTCACCGGAGGTCAGCCGGATCGACTGCAGCACCAGCGAAACGGCGGCGGTGGCGTTCGGCACCAGAGCGCTGCCGTCCGGGTCGGCGCCGAGGAAATCGGCCAGATGCCGTCGGGTATGGACGATCCGGTCGGTCAGCCCCGGCGAAGCGAAGAACGACATCGGATTGCGCTCGACCTCGTCCCGCAACCGCTGCTGGGCGCGCTGCACGCCGATCGGGACGGCACCGAAGGAACCGTGGTTGAGGTAGGCGGTGGCCGGGTCGAGCGAGAAGAGGAGCCGCGCTCCCGGGATGGGCGGGGGCGGATCTCCGACGCTCACGCCCTGATCGTACGTGGTGCCGGCGGGTCCGTCGCGGCCGTTCCTCAGACGGCCGACGCCCGGTCGTGGCGGCGGTCGTGGTCAGGCTCGGGGGTGGGCTTGTTTGAAGGCGGCGCGGAGGCGTTCGGTGGAGACGTGGGTGTAGATCTGGGTGCTCGACAGTGAGGAGTGGCCGAGGAGGTCCTGGACCGCGCGTAGGTCTGCGCCTCCGTCCAGCAGGTGGGTGGCCGCTGAGTGCCGCAGGTCGTGCGGGCTGGTGTGGGGCAGGCCCGCAGCCTGAGCCGCTGCGGCCACGATCCGGCGGACCACTGTCTGCTGGAGTCGGCCGCCGCGTGCGCCCAGGAAGAGGGCGTCGCCGCTGCCGGGACGGACCAGGGTCGGGCGGCCGTGACGCAGCCAGTCGTCGAGGGCCTTCTCGGCCGGGATGCCGTACGGGACCATGCGTTCCTTGGCGCCCTTGCCGAAGACCCGGATCACCCGGCGCCCCTCGTCGATGTCAGCTGTGTCGAGGCCGCAGAGCTCGCTGACCCGTACGCCGGTTGCGTAGAGCAGTTCCAGGACCGCTCGGTCGCGTACCGCATGGGGGTCGGCCGTGGTGACGACCAGGTCCGCCGCCTGGTCGGCGCGCAACACCGACGGCAGGTCGCGGTGGGCCCTCGGGCTGGCCAGCTGCGCGCCGGCGTCGGCCGGGCAGAGCCCGGACCGGTGCGCCCAGGCGGTGAAGGTCCGGGCGGCGGCGGCCCGACGAGCCTGAGAGGTACGCGCGGCGCCGTCGGTCATTCGCTGCGCGAGCCAGCCCCGCAGCACCGTGATGTGTAGATCGGCCGGGGCGGCACAGCCGGCAGCCGCCGCATGGTCGAGCAACGAGACGACATCTCCGACATAAGCCCGCACAGTGTGCGCGGAGCGGTTGTCGACGCGGGCCAGGTGCACGGCGAAGTCGTCGACCGCGGAACGCATCGCGGGCGGCAGCGATTCGTGTACGTCGCGGGTGCTCACTGTTCTTGCTCCACGCCCTTATCATTCCGCCTTTGGGAGGTGACGTGTCAGCAGCGCGCGGATGGGCCGGGCTGGGCGGGGTGATCACGCTGGTGGTGGCCCTGACGGCATGTTCGGCGTCGCCGGATCCGGTGGAGCCGCGGCCGACCACGCAGGCGTTGGCCACGAACGCGGGACTGGGTGACGCGCCGCCGCCCGGAGCCGCGTCGCCGTCCCCGGAGCCGCCGGAGAAGGTCAGCGAGGCGAACTTCGTGTCGCCGTCCGGGAACATCGGCTGCTACCTGGACAAGTCGGGGGCCCGCTGCGACATCGTCCGCAAGAACTGGCAGCCCCCGCCGGCGCCGGCCGACTGCGACCTCGACTGGGGGTCGGGCATCGCCGTGCACCAGACGGAAGAGGCGACATTCACGTGTGCTGGTGACACTGTGCTGGGCGGGAAAGAGATGCTCGCCTACGGCAAGTCGCTGCGGGCCGGGGACTTCCTGTGCAGCAGCGACAGCAAGGCGATGCGCTGCGAGAACACCGAGTCCGGTCACGGTTTCACGGTGGCGATCGAGCAGTACAACCTGTTCTGAGTTTTGTCAGACCCGGCTCATAGGGTCGGTGCATGGCGAGGTGGCAGGAGATCGAAGACGAGTTCGCCGAGTTCGCGGCGAAGGTGCGGGCCCGCTTCGACGCGGGGACCAACAAGACGATCGCGACGTTGCGCCGGGACGGTGCGCCGCGGATCAGTGCGACAGAGCTGAAGTTCGACGGCGAAGTGACGTTCGGGATGATGGGCGGCTCGATGAAGCTGCTCGACGTCCGGCGCGATCCACGGATAGCGGTGCACAGCCCGACCCTGGAGCCGCCGGCGGACGCACCGGATCAGTGGCCCGGCGACGCGAAGTTGGCCGGTAAGGCGGTGGAGATACCGGCGCCGGGGGAGGAGCCGGTGCCGGGGGCGGGCTACTTCCGCATCGACGTGACGGAGGTGTCCCTCATGTATCTCGGGGTGCCCGCGGATCACCTGGTCATCGAGTCGTGGGACACGGCCCACGGATATCGCCGCCGGACCCGGAAGTAGGGCTGCGCCGGGCTCAGGGACGGGTCAGCTGGACCCGGTCTGCCGGGTGCACGGTTGTGGTGCCGTCGGGTGCCGTGATCACCAGGACCGGGACGCCTTCGGCGAGGCGGTAGGTGCGGCGCTCCGCATCGGTCGGCATGCGGGCGCCGGCCTTCTCACCGCGGCGCAAGGTGATGAGCTCGGTCGGCTCCGGGACGCGGACGAATGTCCCTCGTGGCCGGTCGACGGTGACCAGGCCCTCGGTGCGGAGCTGGCCGATCGCCTGGCGCACGGTGGTGCGGCTGATGCCGTACTCCTGGGCCAGCCGGAGCTCGCTGGGCAGCGGCTCGCCGGGTGCGAGCGCGCCCGACTGGATCTGGTCGCGCAGGAGATCGGCGAGCTGGCGGAAAACCGCGCGGTCGGCCGAGGGGTCGATCATGACATTCACGGTACGTCATTGTATTTACGTTCAGACGGTGGGCTGCGGTGAGGACGGGCGGGATGGTGGAGATCAGCCTCTTGGGCGAAGAGGATCACAGTGAGTGGGAGGCTCTGACCCGGCGCTACAACGAGCACTTCGGCACTGAGATCAGTGCTGCGCTCTACGACCGGACCTGGCGCCGGCTGGTCGCCCGGGAGGAGATCCGCGGGGCTGCTGCCCGGCTTGACGGGGCGATGGTGGGGCTGGCGCACTACTACTTTCACACCAGCCTTTGGGGAGCTGGCCGGTGTTATCTGGCCGACCTGTTCGTGGCTCCGGAGGCTCGGCGGCGGGGCGTCGCGACGGCCATGCTGCACTGGGTTGCGCGAGACGCGCAAGAGCACGACGCGCCCCGGTTGTACTGGAACACCACGTTGGACAATGGTGACGGACGGGCGTTGTACGACACCGTGGCGGACTACAGCGGATTCATCGTTTACAACTATCGACGTGATCAGGGAGCGGGTTCGGCGCGGGACGGCGGGCGGCCTGAGACGAGCGGATGACAGATGCTCGGCCAAGACGCTCGTCGCGCAGGCCGGACTGCACCGGTAGATGTGAAGTGCCACCTGCGCACCGCGGTCGCGCGGTGATGTCGCTGCGTCAGTCTCCGCCGATGGCCTTCAGCGCCTCGGTGAGGATTTGCGGGGTGTCCTCAGGGCGGCTGGCCGCGACGGCCAGTCTGCTCATGGTGATCTCGTAGGGTTCGGAAACGGTCGGGTCGTCGAGGAAGAAGGCGCTGCCGATGTGCTCCAGATAGGCGACGTCCGGTAGGCCCTTGTTCCGTAGCAGGGAGAACGAGGTCGCCACGCCGACGCGTCCTCCGGCGCCGGGCCGCAGGATCTGGATGTTCACGTTGCGGTGCTGGATCGCTTTTTGCAGAAAGGCGATCTGGTCGCGCATGACCTCCGGGCCGGCGATGCCGTCCGGCAGGGCCGCTTCGTCCAGGGCGGCTTGGTCGATCACCGCCCACAGCTGCGGGGTCTTGTTGTTGAGCAGGGCGTGCTGTCGTTGCATGCGGACGTCGACGCGTCGGCGGACCTGGTCCGGGTCGGTGTGGTGGAGGCGGATGACCGCTTCCGCGTACGCGGGTGTTTGCAGGAGACCGGGGATGAAGCGCACTTCGTAGGTGCGGATGTGCTGGGCGATGGACTCCAGCACGAGGTAGGAGCAGAACCACCCGTCGAGGAGATCGCCGTAGGCGTCCCACCACTGGCGGGTCTCCAGCCGGCGGGCGAGTTCGAGGAGGGCCTTGCGTTCGTGGGGGTCGGTGACGCCGTACAGGATCAGCAGTTGGTAGACGTCGTCGGCTTTGGCCTTGATCCGGCCCCATTCGATACGGCTGATCTTCGATCCTGAGCCGCCGATGTGCCGGCCCGCCTCGATCGGGGTCAGGCACTTGGCCTCGCGCAGGGACCGCAACCGGCGGCCCAGCACCTCGCGTGCATCGTCGGGACGTCCTTTGGCGCTGGGTTGCGACGTCAGGATCGTGGACATTCGATTCTCCGGGTTCGAGGTGATGGGCCGGCCGGTTGGTGGCCGGAGCCGGGCATGACCGGCACAGCTCTTGTCACCTGGACGAGTGACTTCGTGGACGCCCGCAGGCCTATGTGGACAGGATGCGCCGGGCGATCTCGCGGGACAGGCCGACGCCGCCGGTTCCGGCGACCAGCGCGAGCGCGGACTCTCCGAGGAGTGCGGCGACGATCGAGAAGCCCAGCAGCAGAAGGTTGACGAGCAGCGGAACGGCAAGGCTCCGGCCGGAGCGACGCCTTGTGATGAGTCGGCGTCGGCGCTCCGGCTGGTGACGACAACGGTTTTCTGGCATGACCACGCCGGATATCGTGCCGCCCCCAAGGCATCCATGCAATGCCATCTGCACGCGTGCATGCACGTGCAAATGCAAGCAACATGCCGGGGGCGGCGTCTTGGCCCGCTTTGAGCGACTATGTGGCTTGAGGGCTGGTCAAATCTTGGCTGCGTTGCAGGCTATGCCGCCGCGGGGCCGGTATCGGCGGTGCGGGGTGATGATGACGGCAGGCGGCCGATTCCGGCATACGCGACGGCCTGGTTCGGGGCCGCCTCAGGCTGCGGATCGCGTTCCGGGAGCCATTCGACGGTCGACACCAGGCCCGGCTCGACGAGCTCCAATCCGCTGAGGAACGCTGCGACCTCCGGGCGAGTACGTGCCTTGAACGGTCCGTGCTCCATGCTCGCCGCCAGCTCGGCGAGATGCGTGGCTGTCCCGGGGTCGAGCGGGTCGTAAGTGACATGAGTCAGGGCCACGTACGAGCCGGGGGCCAGGGCGGCTCTGATCTGGTCGACGGCCGCGTACGCCTGCTCGTCATCAACGATGAAGTGCAGCACGGCCAGGAGCAGCACCGCGATCGGCTGCTTGAAGTCGAGCACCTCGCGGGTGGTCTCGTGGCTCAGGACCGTACCGATGTCGGTCAGGTCGCCGTCCAGGAACTGGATCGTGCCTTCCGGCGTGCCGATGAGCAGCGCGCGGCAGTGGGAGCCGACCAGCTCGTCGCAGTCGACGTACAGGATGCGGCTGCTGGGGTCGACGGCCTGGGCGATCTCGTGCACGTTCGGCTCGTGCGGCAACCCGCATCCGATGTCGAGGAACTGCCGCACGCCTCGCTCGGCGAGGTAGGCGACCTGACGCTCCAGGCAACGGCGAAGTTCCTTGGCGGCCAGGCGGATGCTGGGCAGGGCTTTCTGCAACTTCGCGGCGGAGTCACGGTCGGCCTGGAAGTTGTCCTTGCCGCCCTGCAGGTCGTTGTAGCGGCGGGACGGTGCCGGGCGGGATACGTCGATCGGATTCTCGCCGTAAGTGGCGACGTGGCGTTCGAGGTCACGTCGCCGCTCCGCCATCAGGGCGTCGGGGTCGCGTGAGTCGGGTGAGGGTTTTGTCATGGCGATAGGGGTCCTTGATCGAACGTGGGTTGCGGGTCTGGGGCCGGGGTCGTCAGCCGTTCTGCGCAGGCCTCCACATGCGGTACAGCACCGTGTCGCCGGTGACCGTGATGGTGGGCGGGTTCATGTCCTGGTAGCCGTGCCGCCGGTACAGGGCCCGGTTCTGCAGGCCGGTGGCTTCCAGGTAGGCGGGGGTGCCGTCGGCGTCGAGCCGGCTGTGGGTGTGGTCCATCAGTCGGCTGCCCAGTCCTTGGTTCCACCGGTCGGGGCGTACGGCGAGGAACAGCAGGTGCCAGTGCGGGTCGGTGGGGTGGTGGGCTTCCATCTGCAGATCGAGGTGCTGGAACCGGGGTAGGTGCTCACCGGCGAGATCTGCGAGGTGTTTCTCGTACGCCTCGGGCTCGCGCGCCTCGTGGGTGCGGTCGAACCAGACGGCGGCGGCGCCGGCGTCTGTGGTCACGACGACCTGTCCCGCGCCGCTGATGGCGTGGGCGATGTAGAGCCGGTACCAGTCGCGGGTGATCGTCCGGCGGCGGGACGGGTCGGGGACGAGGTAGTGGATGACCTTCAGGTGATCGAACGAGTCGGCGACGATGTCGGCCACGGTGTCTGTGTCGTCGGGGCCGGCGAGGCGCAGCGTCGGGGTGGTGTCGGTGCTGGTCATGCGGGTGGGCCCTTTCGGTCAGAGGATGGCGGACAGGCCGGAGGTGGAGGCGGTGGCGCTGCGGGCACCGCGACCGATGCCTTCGTAGACGTCGGGTCGGGTGCGTCGCAGGATCAGTCCCCAGGCGGTGCCGGCGGCGAAGATCAGCAGCA
This sequence comes from Actinoplanes sp. CA-051413, assembly GCF_050955795.1. NCBI lineage: Bacteria > Bacillati > Actinomycetota > Actinomycetes > Micromonosporales > Micromonosporaceae > Actinoplanes > Actinoplanes sp. CA-051413. Next base: position 8,435,827 of record NZ_CP192100.1, on the reverse strand, counting down.
GGGCGATGGGCACGATGCGGGCGGGGCCGGTGCCGGGGGTGACACCGTAGAGGCCGGCGAGGTTGTCGATCGCGAGGTAGGCGACGGCCAGCAGGATGGCGGTGGCGAGCAGGGGTGCGATGCGGCGTTGCCACAGGTTTTCGCCGTGGGTGTTGCCGGTGAAGAAGCCGATGACGGCGATGCTGGTCAGCGTGTAGAGCAGCAGGATGCCCAGGCCACCGGTGGTGGAGCCCCAGTAGAACAACTGGACCAGCGGGTCCCAGCCGGCGATGGCGTAGAGGATCAGCACGGCCAGGGCGAGGGTGGTCTGGGCGAGGGAGGCGTTGCGGGGTGCGCCTTTGATGGTGGTGCGGCCGAACAGCCGGGGGAGGACGCCTTCGCGGCCGAGGGCGAAGGTGTAGCGGGCGATGGCGTTGTGGAAGGCCAGTAGTGCGGCGATCAGGCCGGTGCCGAGCAGGATTTTCCCGACGGTGACGGCGGCGTGGCCGAGCATGACGGTGGCTTCGTTGAAGAACAGATCGGCGCCTTCGGCGGTGGCGCGGTCGATGGGCTTGGGTCCGGCGGCGGAGATCTGGACCCAGGATGCGAGGGCGTAGGCGGCGCCGATGACGGCGATGGTGACGTAGGTGGCGGTCGGGATGGTGCGTCGGGGGTCTTTGCTTTCCTCGATGTAGACCACCGATTGTTCGACGCCGGCGAAGGAGGTGGCGCCGAGCACGATCAGCACGCCGAGGCTGGGTCCGGACAGGTCGCTGATGTTCATCGCGGCGCCGGAGAACGCGAAGCCGGAGGTGAGCATGATGGCCAGGCTGTAGAGCACGACCAGGACGGTTTCGGCGACGACCAAAAACACGAGGACGTAGCCGGAGAGTTTGACCTCGTTGGCGCCGAGCAGGGCGACCAGGGCCCAGGCGAGGACGGCGGGGATGAACCAGTGCACGTCGAAGCCGAGCCAGTCGCTGAGCAGGGGGGCGCCGATCGCGGCGCCGAACGCGCCGTAGCAGCACAGTTGGAAGCTGGTGTAGGTGGCCAGGGCGAACCAGGAGGTGCCGACGCCGAACGGGCGGCCGATGCCGTGGGCGACGTAGGCGTAGAACGCGCCGGCGTTGGGGATGTGCCGGGCCATCGCCAGGTAGCCGACGGCGTAGATCATCAGGATGGCGGCGACGGCGATGATCGCGATCGGGAAACCGAGCAGGCCGGTCGCCGCCAACGCGAGGGGCACGACCAGGGTGATGACGGTCAGCGGCGCCACGCTGGAGGCGATGGCCGAGCCGATCGCGAACGGGCCGAGCCGGTTACGCGCGAGTGCGTACGAGATGCCGGTCTGGACGACAGAGGGAGGTGCGGACACCGGGGGTTCCTCCTGCAAAAGGGGTTGAGGGGTAGGGAAGGCATGGGGTTGGTCAGCGCATGGCGGCCTCGCCGATCGCGGCGTCCGCCGCGTGCAGCAGTTCTCGCAACATCGCCTTGATGCCGGACCCGACCGGGTCGGTCAGGCCGGTCTTGATCTGCTGGGTGAGCAAGGACCGCTCGTACGGCGACAGCGTGGCCAGCGCGTGGTGATGCAGCCCGGTGGCCAGGAACAGACCCGCGAGAATGACGTCGGCCCAGGGCAGGGCTCGGCCGGTCTGCACGGCGTGGGTGATGGTGTTCGCCGGTGTCCCGGAGGCGTAGGAGTCAAAGGGCACGTATCGCACCGTGGTGCCGCCGAACAGCCGGCGGTGCTCCTCGCGCTGAACCAGGCCGGTGCGGGACAGCCGGTCGAGAACTCGAGCCTCCGCGCGGCTGTCGTAAGCCAGGTACGAGATCCACGCGTTGAGCGGGTGGCCGGGCCGGCGGTGCCGGGTCTCCTGCTGCACCGGCGGTGGCCAGGCGCCGCGCTCCCAGGCTCGTGGCCCCCACTGCTCCTCGTGCACTGTCGCCCGTACCTGCACCGGGGCCGGCGGGGCAGGCCAGGTCTGCTCTTCGGCCTGCATCGTGACCAGCACCGGGCGCAGCGCAGGATCACTCGGCAGGGCGGCCGCCGTGTCCTGGGCGCGGAACAGTTCGCCCTCGCGCAGCTCCAGAAACCCGCCGTGGATCAGCTCGGCGAGCAGCCCGGTGGCCAGCCCGACCCCGAGCGGCCAGTCACCGATCAAACGAGCGCCTTTGACGCCGTCGTGCGCGGCGAGCCACAGGTCGTCGGTGAGCCGCGTCGGCTCCGCTGACGGCATGACGATGTTCCTTCCTCCGTGAGGTGTTCGCGGTAGCGGAGTCGTGACCGGTGCCGGCTGCGCCGGCGCCGGGCCGAGTGCTCAGCGGGCGACGCCGGCGCACATCCGCCGGGTGTCCACGCCGGGGTCGAGGTCCGGTTCTGGTCGCCACCACGTCGGGGACACCGGCCCGGGGTCGACCAGCACCAGCCCGTCGAACAACCCGCCGATCTGCGCGGCGGGGTGGGGAAACAGCGGCGTGGTGGCACCCAGGCCTGCGGAATCCGCGGCGACGTCGCCGATTGCTTCTGGTCGGCTGTCACCGCTGACATGCGGGAGGGCCGTGTAACTGCCGGGGGCGGGCGCGTTGACATTCGTCCCGCGCGCCGCCTCGGCGATCTCGTGCCTGGCGTCCTGGTGCCCCAGGCGCGCCGCCTGGGCGATCTTGTGCCTGGCGTCCTGGTGCGCCAGCGCGCGGCGGATGAACTTGCGAGCGATGTCGTGCGCGGTCGATACGCCTGCTGGCCGGCTCGCCTGATGGCGGCGGGAACTTGCGACGTTCGGCGTGCCGATGTCTCCGGTGTCGCCGCCCGGCTGCGGGTCGGTGACCGGTGCACTTTGGCCGATCCGGGCCGGAGGGAACGGTAGTCGCGGTGCGGGGACCAGGCGGTCCACGCACGGGGCTCGGAGTCCGCACGAGCACCGTCGCCACCACGACTGCCAGAGGCGTCTGTGGGACGGCTCGTGCGGGACCGGGTCAAGACGCCGCCTGCGACGAATACTCATCCGGCCGCCTTTCCGAGGACCGCTTGTCAGGAATGGTCATCCGGCTACTGGCCCTCGAGGCTGCGCCCGTGCGAAATGGCCGGGATGCCGCGCAGGGCCGGGATGCCGCGCAGGGCCGGGATGCCGCGCAGGGCCGGGATTCCGCGCCAGTCCGGGAACCCGCGCGGGGCCGGAAAGTCGCGCGGGGCCGGGTAGTCGTGCGAGGCCGGGAACTCGGGCGGGGCCGGGGAGTCGTGCGGCCGGGCACCCGGTGACCGGTCGGCGTGGGGAGTCATGCGGCCACCGTAGTTGACCAGCGACTAGCTGTCGTTTGCGAACTTGACCCATGACTAATAGTCATACGTCTACGGTCGATCATGTGGGAAGCAAGCCGATTCGATTGATGGGCGCGCACGAGATCCGCCTTCGCCTGGGTGGGGTCAGTCGTCAGCGCGCGTACCAGATCACCAGCAGGGCGGACTTTCCCGCGCCTGTCGCCGATCTGGCCCAGGGCAAGGTGTGGGCGACCGAGGACGTCGAGGCCTGGATGAAGGCGCACCGGCGGGACGTCGACGACGTCGAGGCCTGACGCCGCCGTCTACACCGGACCCGGCGGCGCTCGCCTGGTCGGGCGGGCCAGTGCCACGCCGTCGCTCCGGCGTACCACCAGGCCGGCCATCTCCAGCAGCGAGAGCCGGCGCAGCACCGTGCGTACGCCCAGCCCTGCCCTTGCCGCCAGTTCCTCCGGGCCGACCGTTCCGCGGCGGGGGATCGCCTCCAGCACCAGCGCGGAATCCTCGTCCAGGTCGTCCCGGGCGTGATCCCGGCCCCGCGGTATCTCAGCCAGATATTCACCGATCCGGCCGACCTCTTCGAGCACCTGGGCCGTCCCGGTCACGACGACCGTCTCCGGATGCCGGCGCAGCAGCTCATGACAGCCCACCGACATCGCTGACGTCACCGGGCCCGGTACGACCATGGCCCGCCGCCCCAGCGCAACCGTCCTGCTCAACGTCTGCACCGCGCCGCTGCGGGCGGCCGCCTCGACGATGACCGTTCCCGCTGTCGCCGCCGCGATGACCCGGTTGCGGATCAGGAACCGGTGCCGCAGCGGGTCCGAGCCCGGCGGCCACTCGCTCATCAGCAGACCGCTTTCCGCTATCTGCTCGAACATGGCGGAGTTCCCCACCGGGTACGGCCGGTCGACCCCGCACGCCAGCACAGCAACGGTCAGCCCGTCCGCCGTCAGCGCCGCCCGGTGCGCCGCCGCGTCGATGCCGAACGCGCCGCCGGACACCACCGTCCATCCGTGTTCCGCCAGCCCGTACGCGAGCTCGTTCGTCACGTGGATGCCGTAGCTGGTCGCCGCCCGGGCGCCCACCACCGCGACCGATCGAGCGAACGCCTCATCGAGCCGCCGCGCACCCCGGACCCACAGGCACAGCGGCGGGCGGACGTCACGGTTGATCCGATCACCGCCGTCGAGTTCGAGGGTGCTGAGCGTGTCCACTCCAGCCGGCCACTCCGGATCGGCGGGGACCACCACGCGAGCGCCCAGCCGGTCGGCCCGGCGCAGCGCCGCTTCGGCCAGCCTGCGCGGGTCGCCGACGCTCGACCGGGAGATGACCGCGGCGCGCAATGTCGACTCCGGGACGTCCCCGTCGAGCAGCCGGTTGAGGGTGGCCTCGGCGCCTCCCGCCTGTACGAGCTGCCACACGGCCCGGTTGCCGGGCTCGGCCAGCCAGGTGAGGGCGACCCGCGCCATCCGGTCGGCGTCGTCACCGGGCCGCGACCCGCTCATGCCGCCCTCCCGCCGTCGTCGTCGTCCCCGGACGGGATCGGCGAGATGAGAGTCAGCCAGGGCCGGCGTCTGCGGCGATGCCGCCCGCCGAGCGGCCATCTGATCACGGCCTCCGAGCCGCCATCCGGCCTCAGCGGGACAACCTTCGCCAGCTCCGCGCCCACCGCAGCCGAATCCGGCGCCGCAAAAGACTCCACAACAACCCGTGGCGAGGCCAGCGCCGCGGATCGCAGGGCATCCCGTGGCGGGGACGGGGCAACCTGCAGCGACAGCTGCTGGTCAGGTCTGGTCTCTTTGGTCATGGGCCTCTCCCATTCGAAGTTGTGCCGCCTCATGGACATCCGAGCCCGTCGGCCGCTCCCGCCCGTCCAGATCCGCTATCGACCACGCCAACCGCAAGATCCGGTCGAACCCCCGCGCCGACAGCGACCCCCGGTCCAGCCCGGCCCGCAACGCCGCCGTGTCCCGAGCCGCCAGTCGCCACGGCGGCCGCCGCAGGTGCGACCCCGGCACGTCCGCGTTCACCCGCCACCCCGCCTCCGACCACCGCTCACCTGCCGCCGCCCGCGCCTCAGCCACCCGCGCAGCCACCACGGCGGACGACTCGGCGGGCCCGGCGGTCGTCATCAGCTGGGCGGCGCTCAGCGGCTGGATCCGGATCTGGATGTCGATCCGGTCCAGCAGGGGACCGGACAGCTTGGCCATGTACCGGCGCCGGGCCGTCGCCGAGCACACGCAGAACTGGTCTCCCGCCGGGTTCGCGCACGGGCACGGGTTCGCCGCCAGCACCACCTGCACCCGGGCCGGATATTCGGTGCTGCCCCGGGCCCGGGCCAGCCGCACCCGCCCGCTCTCCAGCGGCTGCCGCAGCGCCTGCAGGGTCGCGTTGGCGAACTCCGGTGCTTCGTCCAGGAACAGGACGCCGCGGTGCGCCAGCGACAGCGCGCCCGGCCGGGCCAGGCCCGAACCTCCGCCGACCAGTGCCGCCAGGCTCGCGCTGTGGTGGGGTGCCTGGAACGGCGGGCGGCGTACGAGGCCGCCGTCCGGTGGGAGCACGCCTGCGATCGACTGCAGAGCCGTCACTTCCAGGGCCGACGTGTCGTCCAGCTCGGGCAGCAGAGACGGCAGGCGCTCGGCCAGCATCGTCTTTCCCGCGCCGGGCGGGCCGATCAACGCGAGGTGGTGCCCGCCGGCGGCCGCCACCTCGAGCGCGTATCGACCCAGCTCCTGACCGGCCACGTCGGCCAGGTCCGGTCCGCCGGCTGCCTGCGGTGGCTGCGCGGGCGGCGGCTCCAGCAGGCGGTCCTCGCCTCGGACGTACGCGACCAGCCGGTGCAGCGAGTCGACCCCACGGACCGTCATCCCGGGCACCACCGTCGCCTCGCGGGCGTTGCCCAGTGGCACGATCACCCGGCTGATCCCTGCTCGCGCGGCCGCCGCCACCATCGGCAGCACCCCGCGGATCGGCCGTACCGCCCCATCCAGGCCGAGCTCGCCCAGCACCACCACGCCCTCCAGCGGCGCCGGCGGCAGCTCGCCCGCCCCGGCTAGCAGCGCGCACGCGATCGCCACGTCGAACGCGCTGCCGTGCTTGGGCACTGTGGCCGGCAGCAGGTTCACCGTGATGCGCCTGTTGGGCCAACTCTGACCCGAGTTCACCACTGCGGCCCGCACCCGGTCGCGGGCCTCGTGCAGTGCTGTGTCCGGCAGGCCGGTGAGGACCACCGCCGGCAGGCCGGGCGACAGGTCCGCCTCCACCTCGACGAGGTGCCCCTCGACGCCGACGAGACCGACGCACAGCACCCGGGCGTAGCTCACCTAGAACGCCGCTCGGACGTGCTCGACCACGGTCGCTCCGCGCGGCTGGGGAAGCACCGCCACGACGTCGAAGCGGACCTCTCGGGGATGCACCCCCGCCTGCTCGAGCCAGCGGGCCGCCAGCCGGCGCAGGCGGCGGACCTTGACCGGGCGGATCGCTTCGGCCGGCGTGCCGAAGGTGGCGCCGCGGCGGGTCTTGACCTCGCAGAAGACGACGTCGTCGCCGTCGCGCAGGATCAGGTCGACCTCGCCCTCGGCGCAGCGCCAGTTGCGGGCGAGCACCACCAGGCCCTGTTCGCGCAGGTGCCGTTCGGCCAGTCGCTCGCCGTACGCGCCGACCGCCCTTCTCTCCGTTGTCATGGCGGCGACCGTCGCGCATCCGGGGGTCCTCGCGCGGGACCAGTTGTGGACAGAGTGCGATTGTGGATAACCGCAGCGTCATCGTCGGCATCTGATAGGTCCCCAGCGGTGGCATCGGGACCCCGCGTCACCTACGGTGCGAAATCGTGGAAGGACATCGCCGGTACGCCGAAGAGCCGGAACCCAGCTGGTACACCGGGCAGCGGGCAACCGAGGTCCCGAGCCCGTACGCAGCTCAGGCGCCCGAGACGAACCCTTACGACTCGGCTGTGCACGAGCGTCCCAGCGGCGCGTTCCGGTTGCCGGACCAGCGCTCCGCCGACCCGTACTCGGCGCCACCGGCCGGTTATGCGTCACCTGATCCGGTGACGACCTCCGGCAGCCACGCGTTGTCGTCCGCCGATTCCGGCTCGATCCGGATCCCGGTGCGCGGGCCCGAGTATCCGGCGGTCCGGCCGAGCAGCGGTGCCACGTCGCTCGCCGACGCCCCGGCCGTCTCCACGGTCACCACGACCACCACGTACGGCGCCGCGCCGGAGCCCCCGCCGCCGGCGGCGTCCCCCTACAACGAGCCGACCAGCATGGTCCCGATGACGGGCGGCGGTGTCCGAGCCGGTGCCCCCGACCCGGTGTACCGCTCCCGCCGTCCGGTTTCGGCCATCGTGTTCGCCGGCGTCACCGTCGTCCTGTTGATCCCGGCGCTCCTGCTGCTGATCCGGGCCGCGTTCGTCGACGACGCCACCGCCCGGGGCGTCGTGCCCGCGGTCCTGCTGACCCTCGGGCTCCCGCTGACCGGCTTCGGGTTGTACTCGCTGGCCGGTGGCGGCCGGACGAGTGCCCGGGACGCCTGGCTGCGGCCGCCGCTCGCGTACCTCCCCATCGGTCTGGTCCTGCTGCTGGCCGCCGCGCTCGCCGTCGCTTAATCCGACAAAAGGTCTGGAACTCGGGCGGTGTCCGCCCGGAAGCGGGCCGCGTCGCCCACGGCGTATGCTTGTCCACGGCGACCGCCCCGTGCGGTCGACTTCGCGCGCCTTCTGCACGAGCCACGATTGATCACTCACCGGCTGCACCTTCCGGCGAGGGGTCATGAGCCGTCAGCGACGGTCCTCCCTGGTCCCGATTCCTTTCGGGCCCGCCTGGGCCGGCGACCGGGCGCCAGGACGCACACCGCCGGTGAGCGTGACAACCAGGGAATAGCAGGGAGCAATTCACCATGGCCGTCGTGACCATGCGTCAGCTGCTGGAGAGCGGTGTCCACTTCGGGCACCAGACCCGGCGCTGGAATCCGAAGATGAAGCGATTCATCATGACGGAGCGCAACGGCATCTACATCATCGACCTGCGCCAGACCCTCGACTACATCGAGAAGGCCTACGCGTACGTCCGGGACACCGTTGCCGAGGGTGGCCACATCCTCTTCGTCGGCACCAAGAAGCAGGCCCAGGAGGCGATCGCGGAGCACGCGACCCGCGTGGGCCAGCCGTACGTCAACCACCGCTGGCTCGGTGGCATGCTGACCAACTTCCAGACGGTGTACAAGCGGCTCCAGCGCATGAAGGAGCTCGAGGCGATCGGCGACCTCACCGGTACCGCCGCCGGCTACACCAAGAAGGAGACCCTTCAGCTGTTCCGTGAGCAGACCAAGCTCACCAAGACCCTCGGTGGTCTGCGGGACATGACGAAGGTGCCGTCGGCGATCTGGGTCGTCGACACCAAGAAGGAGCACATCGCCGTCGACGAGGCCCGCAAGCTGGGCATCCCGGTCATCGCGGTGCTGGACACCAACTGCGACCCGGACGAGGTCGACTTCCCGATCCCGGGCAACGACGACGCGATCCGCTCGGCCGAGCTGCTGACCAAGGTCATCGCCGCCGCCGTCGCGGACGGTCTGATCAAGCGCTCCGGCCGCAACCGCGGCAACGCCGACGACAAGCCCGAGCCGGGCACCGTCGCCGCCGGTGAGCCGCTGCCCGAGTGGGAGCGTGACCTCTACGAGGGCGCCGACAAGAAGGCCGCTGACACCGAGACCGCCGCTGCGCCGGCCGCCGGAGAAGCCGCCCCGGTCACCGGAGAAGCTGCGCCGGTCACCGGAGAAGCTGCGCCGGCCGCCGGCGAGGCTGCCCCCGCCGTTGCGGGCAACGACGCCACCCCGGCCGTCGACGCCGTACCGGACGCCCCTCAGAAGGTCGCCGCCACCGCGGAGTAACAAACTTCAAGGAAGCCGGCCGCCGCCCCGCGGCGGCCGGCCCCCGGAAGATCCCGGACCTCAAGCATCGAGAGAGAGTCATGGCCAACTACACCGCCGCGGACGTGAAGAAGCTCCGCGACCTCACCGGCGCCGGCATGATGGACTGCAAGAAGGCGCTCGACGAGTCGGACGGTGACTTCGACCAGGCCGTCGAGTTCCTGCGCATCAAGGGTGCCAAGGACGTCGGCAAGCGGGCCGGCCGGACCGCCGCCAACGGCATCGTGGCGCACTCCGGCAAGGCGCTGCTCGAGCTCAACTGCGAGACCGACTTCGTCGCCAAGACCGCCGACTTCGTCGCGCTGGGTCAGACCCTGGTCGAGCACGGCGAGCAGGCCAAGCTGGCCGACGCCGCCGCGCTGCTGGCCTCCACGCTGGCCGACGGCCGCGCCGTGGCCGACGTGATCCAGGACTTCTCCGCCAAGATCGGCGAGAAGATCGTGCTCAACCGCTTCGCCGTCCTCGACGGCAACGTCGCGGTCTACCTGCACCGCAAGGCGCAGGACCTGCCGCCGCAGGTCGGCGTGCTGGTGGAGTACACCGGCAAGTCCGACGAGGCCGGCGTCGACGACGCCCGCGCGGTCGGCATGCAGATCGCCGCCATGCGGCCGAAGTTCCTCACCCGCGAGGAGGTGCCCGCCGAGACCGTCGAGTCGGAGCGTCGCATCGCCGAGCAGACCGCGCGCGAGGAGGGCAAGCCCGAGCAGGCGCTGCCCAAGATCGTCGAGGGCCGGGTGAACTCGTTCTTCAAGGACTTCGTCCTGCTGGAGCAGCCGTCGGTCACCGACAACAAGAAGACCGTCAAGCAGGTCACCGCCGATTCCGGGATCGAAGTCACCCGCTTCGTCCGGTTCGAGGTCGGCCAGGAGTAATCCAGGCACCAGCGCACTGCGCGGGAGGCCGGGACGCGAGACAAGCGCCCGGCCTCCCCGTCACATAGGGTCTCGGAGTCAGCGAAGGAAAGGGCGGACCGGCATGACGATGGTGACCGAGCAGGCTGTCGTGATGGACGAGGTCACGGCGCCCCGGGCCGAGCGGCCCCGGCGGGTCGTGCTGAAGCTCTCCGGTGAGGTCTTCGGCGGCGGCGCGGTGGGTGTCGACCCCGACGTCGTGCAGGGCATCGCCCGGCAGATCGCCACGGCCACCCGCCGCGGCGTGCAGATCGCGGTCGTCGTCGGTGGCGGCAACTTCTTCCGCGGCGCCGAGCTGCAGAAGCGCGGCATGGACCGCAACCGGGCCGACTACATGGGCATGCTCGGCACGGTCATGAACTGCCTGGCCCTGCAGGACTTCCTCGAGAAGGAGGGCATCGAGACGCGGGTGCAGACCGCGATCACGATGGCCCAGGTCGCGGAGCCGTACATCCCGCTGCGCGCCATCCGGCACCTCGAGAAGGGCCGCGTCGTCATCTTCGGCGCCGGCGCCGGCATGCCGTACTTCTCCACGGACACGGTCACCGCCCAGCGCGCGCTGGAGATCCACGCCGACCTCGTGCTGATGAGCAAGAACGGCGTCGACGGGGTCTACACCGCCGACCCGCGGACCGACCCGGACGCCCGCAAGATCGACCACATCACCTTCGCCAGCGTGCTCCAGCAGGGCCTGCGCGTCGCCGACCAGGCCGCGTTCAGCCTGTGCGAGGAGAACGGCCTGCCGATGCTCGTCTTCGGCGCCCAGGGCGACGACACTATCGTCCGGGCTGTGAGCGGCGAGAAGATCGGCACCCTGATCACCACGTGATCCGCGCGTACCGCACACTTTCGCAACGACCACGAGGAACGACCACGAGGAACAAGGAGGCGACGGAGCGGTGATCGACGAGACCCTCTTCGAGGCCGAAGAGAAGATGGAGAGCGCGGTCGAGCACGCCAAGGAGGAGTTCGCCGCGATCCGTACGGGCCGTGCCACGCCGGCGATGTTCTCCAAGATCGTCGTCGACTACTACGGCGCCCTCACCCCGATCACCCAGATGGCGTCGGTCGGTGTGCCGGAGCCGCGCATGGTGATCGTCAAGCCGTACGACGCGTCCCAGCTGGGCCCGATCGAGCGCGCGATCCGCGACTCGGACCTGGGGGTCAACCCCAACAACGAGGGTACGCAGCTGCGGATCAACCTGCCGCAGATGACCGAGGAACGCCGCCGCGAGATGATCAAGGTGGCGCGCACCAAGGCCGAGGAGGGGCGCGTGGCGATCCGCAACGTGCGCCGCAAGGCCAAGGAGCAGCTCGACCGCCTGGTCAAGGACGGCGAGGCCGGCGAGGACGACGGCCGCCGCGCCGAGAAGGAGCTCGACGACGTCACGCACCGCTATGTCGCGGTGGTCGACGAGCTGGTCAAGAACAAGGAAGCAGAGCTGCTCGAGGTCTGATGTCGTACCTCGAGCCCCGCGGTGGGCAGACCCCTTCCGGTGGCCGGGCGTCCGGGCAACCCGACGTCCCGGCCCCGTACGGCCTCGACGTGCCCGCGGAGGAGCCCGACCCGTACGCCGCGCATCGCCGCCAGGCCGCCCAGGAGGCGGCCGAGACCGGCCCGGTGTGGAACGCCTTCACGCCCGGCCCCGAGCCGGTCGCCCCGCACTGGGATCCGCCGGTGGCCGCCACCTCGACGTCCCAGGCCGAGTGGGAGCTGACCGCGACCGAAGCGGAGGGATCCCGTGGACCGGGCCGGCGCCGGGCCGGGCGTGCCGGCAAGCCACCGGTGAAGCCGGCCGGCCGCGCGGGCCGCAACCTGCCCGCCGCCATAGCGGTCGGGATCAGCATGATCCTGGTCGTCCTGGCCTCCCTGTTCGTCTGGAAGCAGGCCTTCCTCGGGGTCATCGCGCTGGCCGCCGGCCTGGGCATCTGGGAGATGGTCCGGGCGCTCAAGGTCACCGGCGCCCGGCCGCCGCTGATCCCGCTGGTCACCGGTGGCGTGCTGATGACCGGCCTGGCCTGGTACGGCAGCACGGACGCGCTGATCCTCGGCCTGGTGGTCACCGTCCTGGCCACACTGCTGTGGCGGCTGGCCGACGGCCCCAAGGGTCTCGGCAAGGATTTCGCCGCCACCGCGCTGATCGCCGTCTACGTGCCGTTCCTGCTCAGCTTCGGCGTGCTGCTCGCCAAGCCCGACGACGGCGACTACCGGGTGCTCATCACCCTGCTCGCGGTGGTGCTGTCGGACACCGGCGGTTACGCGGCCGGCGTCTTCTTCGGCAAGCGCCCGATGGCCCCCACGATCAGCCCCAAGAAGTCCTGGGAGGGCTTCGCCGGCTCGGTCGTCGCGTCGGCTGTCGGCAGCTCCGCGCTGGCGTACTTCCTGCTCGATGTCCCCTTCTACTGGGGTCTGCTGTTCGGTGCCGTGCTCTCGGTGGTCGCCGTGCTGGGCGATCTGGCGGAGTCGATGCTCAAGCGCGACATCGGCATCAAGGACATGAGCAACCTGCTGCCGGGTCACGGCGGCCTGATGGACCGGCTCGACTCGATCCTCTTCGCGGTGCCGACGGCTTTCCTGCTGCTCTGGCTCATCGCGCCGCCGGGGTAGGCATGTGCGCCCGACGTGGGAGACTGGATACGCCATGACGATTCTTCCGGTCATCCCGACCAGCCCCGACACCCCCGACGCGGTGGTCACCCGCCGTCGCCCCGCGATGCCGCCGCGCCACCTCGCCGACCTTGACCTGGCCGGCCGTCGCGCCGCCGTCACCGAGCTCGGCGAGCCCGCGTTCCGTGCCCAGCAGCTCTCCACCCACTACTTCGGGCGGCTGGTGCGTGACCCCGCCGCGATGACCGACCTGCCCGCCGCGTCGCGCGCCAAGCTCACCGAAGACCTGCTGCCGATGCTGCTCACCCCGCAGCGCGAGCTGGCCTGCGACGACGGCGCCACTCGCAAGACGCTGTGGAAGCTGCACGACAACGCGATGGTCGAGAGCGTCCTGATGGGCTATCCCGACCGGATCACCGCGTGCGTGTCCAGCCAGGCCGGTTGCGGCATGGCCTGCCCGTTCTGCGCCACCGGCCAGGCCGGCTTGACCCGCAACCTCTCCGTCGCGGAGATCGTCGACCAGGTCGTCTATCTCGCCGGCGTCGCCGCCTCCGGCGCGGTCACCGGGTCGCCGCCGCGGCTGTCCCGGGTCGTGTTCATGGGCATGGGTGAGCCGCTGGCCAACTACCCGCGGGTGATCGAGGCCGTGCGCCGGCTGGTGGCTCCGGCCCCGGAGGGCCTGGGTCTCTCACAACGGCACATCACCGTCTCCACCGTGGGCCTCGTGCCCGCAATGCGGCGATTCATCGCCGAAGGGTTGTCCGTGACTCTTGCGCTGTCCCTGCACGCCCCCGATGATGATCTGCGCGATGAGCTTGTGCCCGTCAACCAGCGTTGGAAGGTGGCCGAGGTGCTCGATGCCGCGTTCGACTACGCGGCGCAGACCGGTCGTCGGATCTCCATCGAATACGCCCTGATCAGGGACGTAAACGATCAACCCTGGCGTGCCGACCTGCTTGGCCGGCTGCTGCACGGCAAGCTGGCGCATGTGAATCTCATCCCGCTCAACCCGACGCCGGGCAGCAAGTGGGACGCCAGCCCCAAGCCGGTCGAGCGGGAGTTCGTCCGCCGGCTGCGCGACGCGGGCGTGGCGACCACGGTCCGAGACACCCGGGGGCGGGAGATCGACGGTGCATGCGGCCAATTGGCCGCAAGTGAGCTGACGGTGGTGGACGCTGGGGGCGCCGTCGCCGACGCGGAGGTGGCACGATGACGGGGCTCAGTTCCCTGCGGACGCTGATTTGGGAGACGTTGTGACGAGTCAGGGACAGCGTTTCCGGCGGCGCGCTCTGCGCCGCGGTTACAAGGTCGACGAGGTCGACGCTTTCCTGGACCGGGTCGAGGCGACCCTGGCCGGTGAGCAGTCCGGCGCGCCCGTCGGTGCCCAGGAGGTGCACGACGTCGTCTTCCGCGTGCGCTTCGGCGGCTACGACGAGTGGCAGGTGGACCTGCACCTGGACCGGGTGGAGCGGCAGCTCGCCGAGTTCGAGGACCGCGGCGGGCGTTCCGCCGACCCCCGGATGACCCCGGACCGGATGCAGCCGGAGCCGATGCGCGGCGGCATGCCGGGCGACCGGATGAGCCAGGCGCTGGGCCGGTCGGCCCCGCCGACCGAGCGGCTGCCCGCACCGGTACGCGACGACCGCCAGTACGCGCGCGAGGACCAGTTCAGCCGCGACGACCAGTACGCCCGCGAGAACCAGTACGCCCGCGAGGACCCGTACGGCCGCGAGGACCGGATGCAGCCGCAGCAGCTCCCGCAGCGCCCCCAGATGCCCGCTCCGGACCCGTACGGCCGCTACGAGGAGCCCGGGTACGGTCAGCCGCAGCAACAGCAGCGCCCCCCGGCTCCGGCCGGCTACGACACGGGCAGCTACGACGGCTTCGAGCCGGGCCGGCACGGCAAGACCGACATGACGGCCGAGATCCGCATGCCCGACCGGGACCGTGGCGGCTTCGGCGGCCCGTCGCCGATGAGCGCGCCCCCGATGAGCGGCCCGCCCATGGGTGGCCCGCCGATGGGTGGCCCGCCGACGGGCGGCGGCCCCGGTGGCAGCCCCGAGCTCTACCGGGTGGACCAGCTGCGCCGCACGTTCCAGCCGCGCCGGTTCGGCAGCGGTTACGACCCGGTGCAGGTGGACCGGCTGTTCGAGAGCATCCTGCAGGCCATGACCGGCCGCGGCCCGATGCCTGTCCCCGAGAACGAGCTCGACACGCTGCAGTTCGGGCTGGTTCCGGGTGGCTACTTCGAGGCCGAGGTCGACGCGGCCCTGCGCGAGGTCAAGGACATCCTGCTGCGCCACCGCTGAGCACGTACGGCAAAGGCCCGCTCCCCGGCCGGGGACGCGGGCCTTGCTGTTTGCGGGGGGTTACTGGTCGTTCGGCCGCAGGCCGTTGCGGCGCAGCACGATGTCGATGACCACGATGGCGATCAGCCCGACCGCGGTGCCGATGATCCAGATGTTCTCGGTGTTGCCCTCGTGGTTGCCCCACAGGTAGAGCAGCAGGACGGCGGCCGCGCCGATCGCGCCGCGCTGAGCGCCCTTGCGATTGCCCGGCTTGAGCTGGTCGGGCGCGTAAACCGGCTCGTTCTCGGCTGCCACTTTCGGTTCCTCCTCAGGCACGGACACATCTGCCGTCCAGTCTGACACGGGGCCGATGCGGGCATCCGGGCAACCCGGCGGTACCTTCGATGCCGTCGGACATGGGTGAACCGAGGGAGCTGAACGGTGCGGATCACGGGCACTGGCCACGCGAGCATGCGGATCGACACGGCCGCGGGCAGCATTCTGTGCGACCCGTGGGTCAACCCGGCGTATTTCGCGTCGTGGTTCCCGTTCCCGGACAACTCCCAGCTCGACTGGGAGAGCCTCGGCGACGTCGACTACCTGTACGTCTCGCACCTGCACCGCGACCACTTCGACGCCGAGCACCTGAAGCGCTTCATCAGCAAGAAGGCCACGGTGCTGCTGCCGGAGTATCCGACCAGCCAGCTCGAGGACGAGCTGCGTGCGCTCGGCTTCACCAGCTTCTTCAAGACCAAGAGCAACGAGGTGCACGAGCTCGACGGCGGCCTCAAGGTCATGATCCAGGCGCTGATCAGCCCCACCGACGGCCCGATCGGCGACTCGTCGCTGTGGCTCGAGCACGACGGCGTCCGGGTGCTCAACCAGAACGACGCCCGCCCGACGGACCTGTCCACCTTCGCCGAGCTGGGCCACGTGCACGCGCACATGCTGCAGTTCTCCGGCGCGATCTGGTATCCGATGGTCTACGAGCTGCCGCAGGCGGCCAAGACGGCGTTCGGCAAGCAGAAGCGTGACCGGCAGTTCGACCGCACCTGGCGCTACATCGACGACCTGAAGGCCGACCACGTCTTCCCGATCGCCGGCCCGCCGTGCTTCCTGGACGACGAGCTGTGGCAGTTCAACGACATCCACGGTGACGAAGGCAACATCTTCCCGGACCAGTCGGTCTTCATGAGCGAGTACGCCAAGGTCGGCGGCACCAACGGCGTCGTGCTGCTGCCGGGCAGCGTGTCCGAGCTCACCACCAGCTCGATCGAGACCACGCACCCCACCGACGTGGACGAGTTCTTCGCCAACAAGAAGGCCCACCTCGAGGAGATGCGCGAGCGTAAGGCGCCGATCATCGCCGCGGAGAAGGCGTCCTGGCGGCACCCCGAGATCGACGTGCTGGGCGAGCTCAAGAAGCGCATCGAGCCGCTGCTCGAGGAGTCGATCTACCTGGCCAAGGGCGTCGGCGGCCCGGTCCGCTTCGACCTGCTCGACTACGACGGCGAGTCGATCGAGTCGATCGTGGTCGACTTCCCGGGCAAGCAGGTCCGGCCGTACGCCGACGAGAAGGTCCGCTACCGGTTCAAGACCCAGCGCGAGCTGATCGAGCACCTGATCTTCATCGACGAGGGCGACTGGGTGAACTCGCTGTTCCTGTCCTGCCGCTTCTCGGCGGCCCGGATCGGCCAGTACAACGAGTTCGTCTACGCGTTCTTCAAGTGCCTGTCCGAGGAGCGCCTGCAGTACGCCGAGGGCTGGTACGACGAGCACGAGAAGTCGGTCGACGCCGAGGACACCGAGCTGGGCGGCTGGACGGTGCAGCGCCGTTGCCCGCACCTGAAGGCGGACCTGAGCCGCTTCGGCATCGTCGACGGCAACGTGCTGACCTGCCAGTTGCACGGCTGGAAGTTCGACCTGCCGACGGGCAAGTGCCTCACCAGCGTCGGCCACAAGATCCGCGCTGAGAAGACGGCTGCCGAGCCGGCCGCGCGAGCGGAGTAACGCCGGGCCGTCCCGGAGCGCTCTTATCTCTGGCATTGATCGTCAGAGCGCTCCGGGAGGGACCCATGGACGACATCTGGGCTTACCGTGTCAGCCGGCAGGGCGAAATGTCCCTCGTCACCCTGTCCGGCGAAGTCGACATGAGCGCGGAGGACGAGCTGGCCGAGATCCTGCTGGCCGAAGTGGCGCGTCCCGGCATCTCGTGCGTGCAGATCGATCTCGACGCGGTGGAGTTCCTGGACTCGTCCGCGATCAACGTCCTGGTCCGGGTCTTCAACGCCGCCCGCGAGGCCGGCCGGGAGCTCCATCTCGTCCGGGCCCACCAGACGCCGCTGAAGGTGCTGGAGATGACCGGGCTCATGCCGCTGCTCGCCCCCGGCGGCGGTGCGGCGGTCAGCGACCCAGGTCAGTGAGGATGCGCCGGGCGGCGTTGTGACCGGCGGCGCCGATCACACTGCCGGCCGGGTGCGCGCCCGCTGAGCCGGCGTAGAGGCCGTCCAGCCCGGTGGCGTACGGCATGCGCTCGTCGAAGGCCACCGTGTTGTCGACGTGGTGGATGTGCCCGCCGGTGATGCCGAAGTGCTTCTCGATGCCCGGCGGGGTCAGCGGCATCGTGTCCGCCACCAGTTCCGACGTGCCCGGTGCGTAGCGGTCGACGATGGCCAGCAGGCGCTCGACGTAGCCGGGCAGCTCCGCGTCCCACGAGGACGACGCCAGCTCGTACGGCACCGACTGGACGAACAGGGCCGACGAGTGGTGGCCCGCCTCGTCCTGCAGCGACGGGTCGACGGTCGTGTGCAGGTACCACTCGATGGTCGGTTCCGCCGGCAGCCGGCCGGCCTGCACGTCCGCCCACATCGCGCGCAGCGCGGCCATCGGCGAGTCCGTCTCGGCCAGGCCGGCCAGGCCCGCCGAGCCCGGCAGCAGGTGGATCGTCGAGCCGAACGGCGACGCCGCGTCCTCGGGCAGGCAGGAGAAGCGCGGCAGCCCGCTGAGCGCGAGGTTGACCTTCAGGGTCGTGCCGGGGCGGCGGACCGCCGCCATCCGGTCGGTCAGGGCGGTGGGCAGCGCACCCTCCGGGACCAGGCTCATCAACCTGTACGGGTCACAGGAGCCCAGCACCACCCGGGACGAGATCGCCCGACCGTCGGCCAGGACCACGCCCGCGGCGGCGCCCTGGGAGACCGTCACCTCGGCGACCGGGGTGCTCGTGAAGATCGACGCACCGGCGGCGCGGGCGGCGTCGGCGAACGTGCGCGAGACCGTGCCCATCCCGCCCGCCGCGATCATCCACGTGCCGTCCGAGCCCGGCAGCCGGCACATGTTGTGCACCAGGAAGTTGTGGCCGGTGCCCGGGTCGTCGGGGCCGGCGTTCAGCCCGGACAGGCCGTCGGTCACCGCGTACATGCTCATCAGCAGTTCGCTCTTGAAGCCGAACCGGGACAGGTAGTCGACGACCGAGCCGCGGACCAGGTCGATGAACGTGCTCTGCAGCTGGGGGCGGATGTGCCGGTCGGCGACCTCCTCGACGGTGCCGGGCTCGCGCAGCCAGGCCGGCGCCAGGTCGGCCCGCAGGGCGGCGATCTCCACCTGCATCGCCTCGTCGGCGGCCACGTCGCGGGGCGAGAAGAACCGTTGCATCTGCGCCCGGGTCGCCTCGCGGTCCGTGC
Source organism: Actinoplanes sp. CA-051413 (assembly GCF_050955795.1). Lineage (NCBI taxonomy): Bacteria > Bacillati > Actinomycetota > Actinomycetes > Micromonosporales > Micromonosporaceae > Actinoplanes > Actinoplanes sp. CA-051413. The sequence continues at coordinate 8,417,156 of NZ_CP192100.1, read as the reverse complement.
CGAACAACAGGTACGGCGAGCCGGGGCCGCCCGGGGTGGGCAGGAAGTAGTGCGGGTCGCGGCGCAGCACCGGGATGTCCACGTCGAGCGTGCGCAGCAGCTCCGGCGGCATCAGCCCGAGCAGGTACGAGCCGGTGGACTGGCCCAGGCCGGGCACCCGCGGGAACGGCCGTTCGGTGCGGGTGGCCCCGCCGAGCACGTCGGCGGCCTCGAGCACCACGACGTCCAGTCCGGCGCGGGCCAGCAGCACGGCGGAGACCAGGCCGTTGTGGCCGGCCCCGATGATCACCACGTCCGCGCGTTCGGGCAGAGAGCTCATGGCAGCGGAGCCTAGCGCGCCAATCGGCTGACGGTCCGGGCCAACTCGACCTCGAAAAGTGGCTCCACGTCCGTCATGGCCCACCTGAGATGGCCGAAAACCTCCATCGCGACGATGCCGTACAACCGGGTCCAGGCGGCCACGAAGAGGTAGATCACGGGCAGCGGGAAACGGTCACCGAAGGTGTCCAGGTACGGCTTGAACAGCTCGCGCAACGCCGGGTCGGGCAGGTCGGGCGCCTCGCCGCCGAACGGGTGCCGGGCGTAGTGCTCACCCAGCACCGTGAAGAACGTCTCCCCGAACCGGGCCCCGGCGTCGTTGATCGGGCTGCCGAACATCAGCGCGAACTCGGCCGGCCGGTCGAGGGACCAGCGGCGGAAGGCCCGGGCCATGTGCCCGACGCGGACCAGTGGCTCCTCGTCGCTGTGGGCCAGGGCGGCGTCGGCGACCGCGGCTCGGAGGTCCTCGAACAGATCGGTGACGATGGCCAGAATCAGGGCATCAAGGCTGGCGAAGTACCGGTACAGGGCGGGGGCGGTCATGCCGAGGTCGCGGGCGATGGCGCGCAGCGAGATGGCGGACGGGCCACCGGCGACGAGCAGTCGGCGGGCGGCGTGCTTGATCTCGGTGACGGTTTCCGCGCGCAGCCGTTCGCGGCGGCCGGGCGTGGTGGTCGTCATAGGGTGCTCCGTTGACGAGGCTGAACGGTGTTTGCGAGGGTAAACGGCGTTCACTGGAATGGCCAAGATCTGAAGCGACTCTAACGGGCCGTGCGGGAGGCAGACACATGTTCGGCTGGTGGGGCAGGGCGGTCGTCCGGCTGCGCTGGTGGGTCATCGCCGCCGCGTTCGCGCTGGTCGTGGTGGGTGCGACCTGGGGTGCCGGCGTCTTCGGGTCGCTCACCGGCGGTGGCTACGACGACCCGAACAGTCAGTCGAACAGGGCAGCCGCGGGCATCGCCGAGCAGCTCGGGCAGCGTGATCCCGACCTGCTCGTGCTCTGGTCCAGCCCCACCGGCACCGTCAGCGACCCGGCCTTCCGGACGGCGGTGAGCGAGGCGGTCGGGAGGATCCGGGCCGAAGCGGACGTCGCCCAGGTGGCTGCGTACACCGACGAGAACGCGCCACCGGCTCTGGTCAGCACCGACCGGCGATCCACCTACGCGGCGGTCTACCTGCGGGCCACCGACGAGGACGGCCAGGCTGACGCGTACCACCGGATCGAGCCGGCCTTCGCCGCGCCCGGCCTGACCACGCAGGTGGGCGGGGTGGTCGCCTTCACCGACCAGGCCAACACGCAGACCAAGGAGGACATCACCCGGGCCGAGATCTTCTCGCTGCCGATCCTGTTCATCCTGCTCGTCCTGATCTTCCGAGGGTTGATCGCGGCGCTGTCACCGCTGGTCATCGGGGGTATCGCGATTCTCGGGGCGTTCGTCGCGGTGCGGCTGCTGACCTACCTGACCGACATCTCGGTCTTCGCGATCAACGTCATCACGCTGCTCGGGCTGGGCATGGCCGTGGACTACTCGCTGTTCGTGGTGAGCCGCTTCCGCGAGGAGCTGGCGAACGGGCAGGACGTCAGTGCCGCCATCCGGACGACTGTGGCGACTGCCGGCCGTACCGTCGCGGTCTCGGGCCTCACGATCGTGCTGGCGCTGTCCAGCTTGCTGATCTTCCCGCAGCCCTTCCTGGGCGGCCTGGCCATCGGCGGCATGGCCGCCGTGCTGATCGCGATGCTCGCCGCGCTGACCGTGCTGCCCGCGGCGCTGGCCCTGCTCGGCCACCGCATCGACAAGTTGCGCATCCCGCTGCCGCGCAGCGCCCACCCGGGTGCCGGCTGGGCCCGCATCGCGCACAGCGTGATGCGCCGCCCGGTGCTGTACGTCGTCGGCGTCCTGGTCGTGCTGACCGCCTTCGCGGCACCGTTCCTGCGGGTGGAGTTCGGCGGCTTCGACGAGCGCGTGCTGCCTCCTGGCACCTCGGCCCGGATCGTCGGCGAACGGCTCGACAGTGGCTTCCCGGGCGGCGGCGAGGATCCGATCACCGTACTGGTGAGCGGAGCACCCGCCACCGAGCTGGCCGAGCGGATCGCCGCGCTGCCCGACGTCACCGCCGCCACCGTCACCGCCGAGCGCGGCGCCTCGTCCCTGATCACAGTGACCTACCGGGGTGAGCTGCCCCGCGCCGGGTCCCGCGAGATCGTCTCGGGGATCCGGGAGCTGCCCGCGCCCGCCGGCGCCGAGGTGCTCGTCGGCGGCCGGCCCGCGATCGACCTCGACCTGCTGGAGAGCCTCGCCGCCGGGCTGCCGTGGATGGCCCTGATCATGGCGGTGGCCACGATGCTGCTGCTCTTCCTGGCCTTCGGCTCGGTGCTGCTGCCGATCAAGGCGGTGCTGATGAACCTGGTCTCGATCGGCGCGTCCTTCGGCGTGGTCGTCTGGATCTTCCAGGACGGGCACCTCGAGGGGCTGCTGCGCTTCGAGTCCACCGGCTTCATCGAGCCCAGCAACATGATCCTGGTGCTCGCCGTGCTCTTCGGCCTGGCCACCGACTACGAGGTGTTCCTGCTCTCCCGGGTGCGCGAGGAGTGGGACGCGAGCGGCGACAACACCACGGCCGTCGCCTCCGGGCTCCAGCACACCGGCGGCATCATCACGGCCGCCGCGGTGCTGCTGATCACCGTGGTGGCCGGCTTCGCCACCGGCGGGGTGACCGTCATCAAGACCATCGGCATCGGCATGATCGTGGCCATCATCGTGGACGCGACACTGGTCCGGGCGCTGCTGGTCCCGGCGACGATGCGGCTGCTGGGCCGCTGGAACTGGTGGGCACCGGGTCCGCTGAGCCGCTTCTACGGCCGCTACGGGATCCACGAGACCCCGGCTCCGCCGAACCCGCCGGCTGCGCCGGAGCCGGATCGCCGGCCCGCACCCGTCTAGCCCGCTGGAAGGCGCTGGCGCTCTGGGTCGCGGCGAAGCCGGCCAGCAGGATGACGTGGAAGAGGTAGAGCCAGAGCCCGACGGCGACCACGCCACCGATCTCGGTGAAGCCGCCGAACGGCACCCCCAGGTCCAGCGGCAGCGAGCAGAAGAGCACGAAGCCGTGCAGGAAGCCGGACAGGTTGGCCGCGGTGAAGGAGCCGACCAGCGTCGTGGCCAGCCACTCCGGGCGGCCCGGGGCCACCCCGCGGTAGACCCAGATCACCACCGGGGTCAGGACCAGCCAGGCGGCGAAGAAAGACAGGACCACGCCGGCGACCGCGTACCAGCCGCCGCGGACCCAGAGACCGCTGGTCACCGGCAGGGCCAGGAACAGCGCCAGCAGCAGGGCGGGGGAGGCGGCCAGCAGCGGCAGCCACAGGATCCGGCCGCGCCAGCCGACCAGGGCCTCGCCCGGCTCGCGCAGGGACACGAAGGCGCGGCGCAGGCCCTCGCCGTACAGGGTGGCGGGCAGCAGGCTGGCCACGGCGAGCATCGGTGTCAGGTGCAGACCGGCCTCGATCAGCGCGGCGAGCGCGCGGGGCGCCCCGATGGCATCGGGCAGCGCTTCGATCGTGTGCCCGGTGAGCCGGCGGACCCGGTCGGCGCCGGCGATCAGACCGGTGATCCAGATCGCCAGCAGCGCCACCGGCACCACGGCGATCCCGGCGTAGAAAGTCACCGCAGCCGAGTACAGGGCGAGGTCACGCCCACGGAGCAGCCGGAACGGCGCCGACAGTTTTCGGCGCACGTCCGCCACCCGGGATCTCATGGCTCACCCATACCCAGTGCGGCGCTACGATCCACCCGCCGGCGCCTGGACCCGGCAGGGGAAGATGAACCTCATGCGTGAGTTGGTACTGCTCGGCTCGACCGGATCCATCGGCACTCAGGCCATCGACATCGTCCGGCGCAACCCGGACCGGTTCCGGGTGGTCGCGCTCGGCGCCGGCGGTGGCAACGTCGAGGTGCTGGCCGCGCAGGCCCTGGAGCTCGCCGTCGACGTGGTGGGCGTGGCCCGCTCCAGCGTCGTGCAGGACCTCCAGCTCGCCTTCTACGCCGAGGCTCAGAAGCGCGGCTGGGCCACCGGCGACTTCAAACTGCCGAAGATCGTCGCCGGGCCGGACGCGATGGCCGAGCTGGCCCAGTGGCCCTGTGACGTGGTGCTCAACGGGGTCGTGGGCAGTCTCGGGCTGCCGCCGACGCTGGCCGCGCTGCGCTGTGGCCGTACCCTCGCGCTCGCCAACAAGGAGTCGCTCGTCGCCGGCGGCCCGCTGGTCAAGGCCGCGGTGACGCGGCCGGGGCAGATCGTGCCGGTCGACTCGGAGCACTCCGCGCTGGCCCAGTGCCTGCGCGGCGGATCGGCCGCCGAGGTCCGGCGGCTGATCCTGACCGCCAGCGGGGGCGCGTTCCGGGACCGACGGCGTGCGGAGCTGACGAATGTCACACCCGAGGAAGCGCTCAAGCATCCGACGTGGGACATGGGCCCGGTCGTGACGATCAACTCCGCGACCATGGTCAACAAGGGCCTCGAGGTGATCGAGGCGCACGAGCTGTTCGACGTGCCGTACGACGCCATCGAGGTGATGGTGCACCCGCAGTCGGTGCTGCACTCGCTGGTGGAGTTCGGCGACGGCTCCACGCTGGCCCAGGCCAGCCCGCCGGACATGCGGCTGCCGATCGCGCTCGCGCTGGCCTGGCCGGAACGGGTGCCGGACGCCGCGGCGGCCGTCGACTGGACGCTGGCGCACAACTGGGAGCTGCGCCCGCTGGACGACGAGGCGTTCCCGGCCGTCCGGCTGGCCAAGGCCGCCGGTACGGCGGGCCGGTGCCGGCCGGCCATCTACAACGCTGCGAACGAGGAGTGTGTGGCCGCGTTCGTGTCCGGTCGGCTACCTTTTCTGGGCATCGTCGACACCCTCGAGGCGGTGCTCGCGGCGGCACCCGATTTCGACGAGCCGGGTACCGTCGAGGACGTGCTGACCGCGGAGGCCTGGGCGCGTGCCCAGGCCCAGCGGATGATCGCTACGGCGGCTGAAGGAGCCTGATGCTGTACTGGTTGGGGACGGCGGCCTTCGCGCTGGCTATTTTGATCTCGGTGAGCCTGCACGAGCTGGGCCACATGATCACGGCGAAGCGCTACGGGATGAAGGTCACCCAGTACTTCGTCGGCTTCGGCCCGACCATCTTCTCGTTCCGCCGCGGCGAGACGGAGTACGGCCTCAAGGCCATCCCGCTCGGCGGCTTCTGCAAGATCGTCGGGATGACGCCGCAGGACGACGACGTCTCGGAGCAGGACCAGCCGCGGGCCATGTGGCGCTTCCCGGTGTGGAAGCGCACGGTCGTCATGTCGGCCGGCTCCCTCACCCATTTCGCCCTCGCGATCGTCGCCGCCTGGTGCGCCGCCGTCTTCGTCGGCCTGCCCAACCCCGACGTGCCGCAGACCGTCCAGCAGCAGGTCGCCCTGCCGGCCCAGATCACGGTGGCCGACTGCGTGCCGATCGTGCTCAGCGCGAACGAGTGCAAGGTCGGCGCGGGCACTGATGTTGCCGGCCCGGCCGCCGCTGCCGGGCTCAAGACGGGCGACGTCATCACCAAGGTCGGCAACACCCCGATCACCAGCTACGGCCAGCTCACGGACGCCATCCGCAGCAGCAAGCCCGGCCCCACGGTCTTCGAATACACCCGCGACGGCCGGCCCGGCACGGCCACGGTCACCATGATCGCCGCGCAGCGCCCGCCGCTGGACGACCCGGAGGGCAAGGTCACCGAGGTCTCGGTGGTCGGCATCGGCCAGAGCATCAACATCCCCGGCACGATCACCTACGGCCCGCTCGACGCCGTCCCGGCCAGCCTGCGTTACGACTGGAGCCTGGTCGAGGGCTCGTTCGTGGCGATGAAGCGGATCCCCGAGAAGATCCCGGCGCTGTGGAACTCGATCACCGGCGACGAACGGGACCCGAACACCCCGATCAGCGTCATCGGCGCCAGCCGGCTGGGCGGCGAGGCGATCGAGCGCGGCGTGCCCGAGATCTTCCTGCTGATCTTCATCTCGCTGAACGTCTTCATCGGCATCTTCAACCTGCTGCCACTGCTGCCCCTCGACGGTGGCCACATCGCCATCGCCTGGTACGAGCGGGCCCGCTCATGGGTCTACGGCAAGCTGCACAAGCCCGACCCAGGCCGCGTCGACTACTTCAAGCTGATGCCGCTGACCTATGCCGTCATCCTGATCGGTGGGGCGTTCACGCTGCTCACCGCCACGGCCGACGTGATCAACCCGATTACCATCTTCTCTAAGTGAGAGTGCGCACATGACCGCTGTCAGTCTCGGTATGCCGGCCGTACCGCCGCCGCCGCTGGCCCCCCGCCGGCAGAGCCGCCAGATCATGGTCGGCAACGTGCCGGTCGGCGGGGGCGCGCCGGTGAGCGTGCAGTCGATGACGACCACGCTGACCGCCGACGTCAACGCGACCCTGCAGCAGATCGCCGAGCTCACCGCCTCGGGCTGCCAGATCGTCCGGGTCGCCGTGCCGTCGCAGGACGACGTCGAGGCGCTGCCGGCCATCGCCAAGAAGTCGCAGATCCCGGTCATCGCCGACATCCACTTCCAGCCGCGGTACGTCTTCGCCGCGATCGACGCCGGCTGCGCCGCGGTCCGGGTCAACCCCGGCAACATCCGCCAGTTCGACGACAAGGTCAAGGAGATCGCCAAGGCCGCGGGCGACGCCCGGGTGCCGATCCGGATCGGCGTGAACGCGGGCTCGCTGGACAAGCGGATCATGCAGAAGTACGGCAAGGCCACCGCCGAGGCGCTGGTCGAGTCGGCGCTGTGGGAATGCTCGTTGTTCGAGGAGCACGGCTTCCGCGACATCAAGATCTCGGTCAAGCACAACGACCCGGTGGTGATGATCCGCGCGTACCGCCAGCTCGCGGAGCAGTGCGACTACCCGCTGCACCTCGGTGTCACCGAGGCCGGCCCGGCGTTCCAGGGCACGATCAAGAGCGCCGTGGCGTTCGGCGCACTGCTGGCCGAGGGCATCGGCGACACCATCCGGGTGTCGCTGTCGGCCCCGCCGGTCGAGGAGATCAAGGTCGGCCAGGGCATCCTGGAGGCGCTGGGCCTGCGCGAGCGCGGCCTGGAGATCGTCTCCTGCCCGTCCTGCGGCCGCGCCCAGGTGGACGTCTACACGCTGGCCGAGCAGGTGACCGCGGCGCTCGAGGGCTTCCCGGTGCCGCTGCGGGTGGCGGTCATGGGCTGCGTCGTGAACGGTCCCGGTGAGGCCCGCGAGGCCGACCTCGGGGTCGCGTCGGGCAACGGCAAGGGCCAGATCTTCGTCAAGGGCCAGGTCGTCAAGACGGTGCCCGAGTCGATCATCGTGGAGACGCTGGTCGAGGAGGCCCTGCGGCTGGCCGACCAGATGGGCGCCGAGCTCCCGGACGAGCTCCGCGAGCTGCTGCCCGGCCCCACCGTCACCGTCCACTGAGCATTCCGTCGTCCGGCCCGGGCCACCTCAGCGTGGGCCGGGCCGGTCGGCGTGCCGCCACTGCGCCGGCGTCACCTGGTGCTCGGCGCGGAACCGCTTGATGAAGTAACTGACATCGGGATACCCGACCCGGTGGCTGATCGCCGCCACCGTCAGATCGGTCCCGCTCAGCAATACGCGGGCTTGCTGCATCCGCCGCTGCGCGATCCACTGCTGCACCGTACGGCCGGTCTTGCGGCGTACCACCGTGGTGAGATGACCGGTGGTCAGGGCCAGTTCGGCGGCGACATCGGTCAGCGAGATGGGCTCGTGGAAACGCCGCTCGATGACCTCGAAGACGGCCGCGAGCAGTGGCTCGTCGGACGAACGCAGCTGTCCGGCGACGTCGGTGGACAACCGGGACGCGGCGACCAGCATCAACGTCAGGTGGGCGAGCGCGGCTTCCTGGTAGCCGTCGCGCCGGGCCCGCAGCTCGACTTCGAGCACGGCGAAACGGGACATCCAGCCGTCCCGGTCGGCGGCGGCAACCTGGAGGCGCTGCGCGCGGTCGATCCCGCGGGCGAACGGGAACAGCAGTGGGTGCGACCGCCACGATGAGTAGGCGCCGGGCGTACCGGGACGGATCACGTCGGCGGGAAACCAGACCACCCAGCCGTCGCTGGCGACCTCCTCGTGCGGGCCGGTGAAGGAAACGACCTGCCCGGGAGCGACGAAGAACAGGTCGCCGTCGGTCACCGGCCACGCCCGTTCGTCGATCACGATCGTCCCGGCGGCCCGGTGCGCGTAGAAGAGCACCAGGAAGTCGTGGGTGTGCGCGCCCGCGGGTGGGTTGCCGGCCGCCGGATCCTCGGGGAGACGGGTGATCGCGATCGGGGCGACCCCGGGAACGTGGCCGAAGGCGATGACCGGAACACCCTGCCCGGTCGCGCCCACCCGCCGGGCCCGCCCCCGCAGCGGCACCGAAGATCGTCGCATCGCGGCCACGGATCGGCCGTTGTCCCTTTCTGTACCCCGCATGAGGCTGAGAGTACGACCTAACTTCGTCGGACTCGACAGGAGCGCGACATGACCGACCAGCACTATCTGCCCGCCATGGGCAAACACTGGCTGCTGCCCCTCTACGACCCGTTCACCCGGCTGGCCCGGGTCGGCCGCATCCACGGACAGCTGCTCGACCGCGCGGACCTCCGGCCCGGCCAGCGGGTGCTGGAGATCGGCTGCGGCACGGGCAACCTGCTGACGGCCCTCGGGCGGCGGGCGCCCGACATCGAGGCCGTGGGCATCGACCCGGACCCGGCCGCACTGCGCCGGGCCCGGCGCAAGGCAGCGCGGCGCAAACTGCCGATCCGGTACGAGCAAGCGTTCGCCGGCAATCTGCCCCTGCCCGACGCGAGCTTCGACCGCGTCCTGTCCTCGTTCATGCTGCACCACCTCGACGACGAGGAACGCGGGCGGGCACTGGGCGAAGTTCGGCGCGTCCTGCGCCCGGGCGGCGAGTTCCACGTGATCGACATCGACGGCACACCAACAGGGCGGACGGGCCGCAGCGGAAGAACCCACCGCCACCCACTGGTAGCGACGAGCGTTCCCGAACGCGTGCTGGCCGCAATGGAAGAGGCAGGCCTGACGGGTGTCACGGAGAACGGCCGGGACAAAGCCCGCTTCGGCGCCTACGCCTTCTACCGCGCCGAAAAATAGAACGGCAGCCGACCGGTCGTCCGGCCGGCCAGCAGACGGGAGCCAGCCGCCCGGCAGTCCCGGCTTGGCAGCCGCGACGGCTGGCAGTCCCGCCCGGCAGTCCCGGCTTGGCAGCCGTGACGGCCGGCAGTCTCGAGGGCTTGCAGCCGCGAGGGCCGTCAGTCACAGCCGGCGTCGACCCATCGCGCCCGGGCCGGCGCCGGGATGACCACCGCTCTCAGCCCGGCGGCGGGTGATCAGCCGGAGATTTCCCTGGCTCCCTTGTGTGCGGGTGGACGACGGTGTTGCGGTTGTGGGCTGCTACGCGCCGTAGCGGAAAAGAAGTGGCCGTAGCGGAAAAAGTGAACGGGGCGCACCCACCAAAGTGGATGCGCCCCGGCTGCTCACTCGTCGGCGAGGATCGCGTAGAGCTTGCGCTTGGTTTCGTTCAGGACTTCCAGGGCCTTGTCGCGCTGTTCCGGGGTGCCGTTGAAGCCCACCTGGCGCAGCGCGTCCATGATGCCGATCGCCGCGTCGCGGAAGTCCTGGACCTGCGACATGGTGTCGTTGCTGAACTGGGCCCACGGCGGGTTCTCCGCCGCGACGGTGGCCTCTTCGCGGCCCGCATCCGTCAGGGTGAAGCGCTTGCGGCCGCCGGCTGCCTCGGCCTCGATGAGGCCTTCGTCCTCGAGCAGCTGCAGGGTCGGGTAGACCGAGCCGGGGCTCGGGCGCCAGATGCCGCCGGTGCGGCTCTCCAGCTCCTGGATCATCTCGTAGCCGTGCATGGGCCGTTCGAGCAGCAGCGCCAGCAGGGCCGGTCGCACGTTGGGCCGGCTGCCGCGGCCGCCGCGGCGATGGCCGCGTCCGCCTGGTCCGCCGGGGCCGAAGCCGCCGCCGGGGCCGCCGAAGCCCGGGCCGCCCTGGCCGAACGGGAATCCGGGCGGGAAGCCGAAGCCGCGCATGAGGCCCTCGCGCAGGCTGCCGGGGTGGCCGTGTCCCTCGTGCATGTGGTGGTGTCGCATGACCTTCTCCGATCTGTTGTCGATAGTTAGACGATATATCGGCAACATGTCAGACGCAAGGGTTTCTCCGATCGGAGGGGGCGGCGCGGGTGTATCCGGCCGGCCATCTGGCAATCTGGTAGCTGTGTTGACGGTGCCCATCCGCCAGCTCGGCGAGTCCGAGCGGGCGACGGTCGAGCGGATCCTCGACCAAGACCCGTACGCCGGCGCCCAGATCGCCGAGCGTGTGGCGGCGCATGGGCTCAACTGGTGGCGCTCCGACGGCCGGGTCTACGGGTACGGCACGGGCCGCCGCATCGAATCGCTCTGCTGGTCCGGGGCCCACCTCGTGCCGGTGTGCACGACGCCGGCCGCCGTGGCCGCCTACGCCGACCTGCTCGGCGCCGAGCCGCGCATCTGCTCGTCGATCATCGGGCGGGCCGACGCCGTGCTCGACCTCTGGGAACGCCTCGGCGGGCACTGGGGTCCGGCCCGCGACGTGCGGCCGCACCAGCCGCTGCTGGTCGCCGACCGGGAGGCGCCGATCGCACCCGACCCCGAGGTGCGCCTGGTGCAGCCCGGCGAAGTGGACCAGCTCTTCCCGGCCGCGGTGGCGATGTACACCGAGGAGGTCGGTGTCTCGCCGCTGGTCGACGACGGCGGGCGCGGCTACAAGCGGCGGATCTCCGAGCTGGTGCGCTCGAAGCGGGCCTACGCGCGGTTCGTCGGCGACCGGGTCGTGTTCAAGGCCGAGCTGGCCATCGTCACCCGGCGCACCACACAGGTGCAGGGAGTCTGGGTCGACCCGGAGTTCCGGGGGCACGGCATGGCCGCGGGAGCCATGGCGGCGGTGCTACGCGACGCGCTGCGCCGGGTGGCGCCCACCGTGAGCCTGTATGTCAACGACTACAACGCGCCCGCCCGCCGGGTCTACGCGCGCTGCGGCTTCGTGCCGAACGGCAGCTTCGCCACCGTCCTCTTCTAAGGCCGGCCCAGCCCCGTTTCTAAGGCCGGCCCAGCCCCGCGATGAGCTCGCCCAGGGCCGCCGCGCCGCCCTGCTGCAGCTCCGGCGTGGGCACCAGGGCCATCACCGGGACGTCGACGCCGGCCGCCGCGTAACGCGCCACGTGCTCGCGGCACTGCGCCGGTGAGCCGTGCACGATCAGCTCGTCCACCACCTCGTCCGGGATCGCTGCCAGCGCGCCCTTGCGGTCGCCCGCCGCCCACGCCGTCCACATCGGAGCCAGGGCGGGCTCGCGGCCGAGCCAGCGGTGGAACTCCGCGTACGCCGGGACGGTCAGGTAGGCCGCGATCATCCGGCGGCCGACCGTACGGGCGTAGGTCGCGTCCTCGGTCGGACACACGAAGATGCGCGCCACCACGTCGAAGTCCGGCCGGTCGGACTTGGCCTCGGCCAGCGCCCGCGGCACGTCGGTGGCCGCCAGCCAGTTGAGGATCACGCCGTCGGCGGCGGACGCGGCCAGCCGGAGCATGCCGGGACGCAGGGCGGCGAGCAGCACCGCCGGCGGGGTCGCGGGCGGGCGCTCGAGCTTGAAACGGCGTACCCGGAAGGTCTCGAACTCGCGGTCGACCACCTCGCCGGCCAGCGCCGCGCGCAGGAACTCCAGCATGTCCCGGCTGCGGGCGAACGGCTTGGTGAAGTCGGCCGCGTTCCAGTCGCCGACGACAACGGGGGACGAGGCGCCGATGCCGAGCTGGAACCGGCCCGGCGCGGCCTCGGCCAGCGCGGCGGCCGTCATCGCGAGCAGGGCCGGGCCGCGGGTGAAGACCGGGGTGATCGCCGTGCCGAGCCGGGCCTGCGGCTGCCAGGCGGCGGCCAGCGTCAGCGGGGTGAAGGCGTCGGTGCCGGCCACCTCGGACGACCAGAAGTCGGTGAAACCCGCGTCGGCCAGGGCCGCGAACACCGCGGCGTGCTCGGCCAGCGGCATCCCGCCCAGCGGTACGGTCATTCCCCATCGCGTCGGCATGTCCCGATCCTGCCCTGTGAGCGAGGTGAGGTCCACCACTGTCACTTCCATCGACGGGCATCACGAGCAACTATTTGAACTGACCAGTCAGTTTGAAAAGTGGGTGTCGAGATGCCGGTTCTGACCGCTACCGGGGCGGGCGTACGCCACCGCCGCCGGTGGCACTTCCAAGACCTCGACGTGAGCGTCGAGCCGGGAGAGATCGTGGCGATCGTCGGCCCGCCCGGCAGCGGGCGCACGACGGTGCTGCTCGCGTTGTCGCACCGCTTCAAGCTCACGGCCGGCCGGGTCGCCGGGTCGGCCGCGCTGGGCTGGGTGCCTGACGTGACGTCACCCGAACCGGTGCTCACGGTGATCGAACACGTCCGGGAGCGGTTGCTGCTGACCGGTCGAAACCCGCGGGAGGCCGGGCAGGTGCCACTGCTCGGCCTTGACCCGCAGATGAAGGGGTACGAGCTGAGCCCGTTCCAGCGGCAGTTGCTCGGGCTCGTACTGGCTCGGCTGGAACGGCCTCGGGTGATCGCGCTGGATGCGGTGGACGAGGGGCTGGACGCGGGCGAGACGCGGGAGTTGTGGACGCAGCTGGAGTCGATCGCGGAGGACGGCGTGGCCGTGCTGGTGACGGCGCGCGAGGTCGACCCGGGACGGGTGTCCACAGTGGTACGGCTGGGTGCGGTGCAGGCGCCGGCCGAGGAGCACGAAGCAGAACTTGATCACGGCGTTGCAGCCGAAGCCGATTCGAAGGCCCTGGCCGATCCGGCGGCCGGAACCGCGGAGGCTGCTGAGCCCGCCGAGGCGGCTGGGCCCGATTCGGAGGCGGCGGCCGAGCAAGCGGCCGAGACCGAGGTGGAGGCCCAGGCGGAGACGCGGGCCGCCGGTGACCCGGTGGCGGGGGAGAGCGACCCCCAGCCCGACGGCGACGCGCAGGAGGAGAAGTCATGACCGGTTTGTCCAGCGTCCGGCTCGCCGGGTTCGAGCTGCGCCGCTTCCTGCGTGGCCGTCTCCCCGCAGCCGCCCTCGTAGTCCTCTGCGTGGTCCCCCTCCTCTACGGCGCTCTCTACCTCTACGCCTTCTGGGACCCCTACGGCCGGCTCAACCACATCCCCGCCGCCCTCGTCGTCGAGGACGTCACCGCCACCGCCAGTGACGGCACCAAGGTCCACGCCGGCCAGGATCTCGCCGACGAGCTGATCAAGCGTGAGGTCTTCGACTGGCACGTCACCGACGAGCGCGGCGCCGAGGCCGGGCTCGCCGACGGCAGCTACCAGCTCGCCCTGCGCATCCCGCGGGACTTCTCCCAGGACCTGACCACCGGCCCGGACCCGGACGCCACCCCGACGTCCTCCCGGCTCGTGGTCATCAACGACGACGCCACCAACTACCTCTCCGGGGTCTTCTCCCGTACCGCGTTCCAGGAGGTGCAGGCCGCCGCCGCGCAGCGGGCCCAGGCCGGCTACTTCGACAAGATGCTGATCGGTTTCACCGACGCCAAGAAGGAATCGGAGCGGGCCGCCGACGGCGCCGCGAAGCTGGAGGACGGGGTGAGCGACGCGAGCAGCGGCGCCGACCGGCTGGCCGGCGGCCTTACCGACGCCGACCGCGGCGCCGGGCAGCTCTCGAACGGTCTCGGCAGTGCCGCGCAGGGCGCCGACGACCTCGCCGACGGCCTGGCCACGTTGCAGGCCGGGGCGGCCCAGCTCGCCACCGGTACGCAGCAGGCGGCGGCCGGCGGCCGGCAGCTCGCGACCGCGGTCGACACCGCTGCCGACAAGGTCGAGCCGTTGCTGCGGCAGAACGCCAAGCTGATCGCCGACGCCGCCGACCAGGTGGCCGACGGCGCCGAACTGCTCGCCCGCAACGTCGACAAGCTGGACGACGCGGCCGGGGACGCCGTGCAGCGGGCCCGGGAGTTGCAGAAGTACATCAACGCGCTGCCCGAGGACACCCCGCAGCTGGCCGAGATGAAGGACCTCGCGCGGCAGCTGGTCGCCGCGGCCGAGCGGGTGCAGTCCACGGTCCATTCCGCCGACCTGGACGCGCTGAGCGCCCGGCTGCACGAGGTCGCCGCGACCGCCCGTCAGGTCGCCGAGGCCGCGCCGCACCTGGCCGACGATGTCGCCGCCGCCCGCAGCAGCGTCGACCGGCTCGCCGCCGGCCTCGGCGAGCTCGCCACCGGTGCCCAGCGGCTCAACAGCGGTGCCGCCGATGCCGCGGCCGGTGCCGACGACCTGCGCGGGGGGATCTTCCGGCTGGCGTCCGGCGCGCGCGAGCTGGACGGTGGCCTCGACTCCCTGACGGTCGGCGGCCATCAGCTCGCCTCCGGCCTCGGTGACCTGCGCAGCGGTACCGCCAAGCTGGCGTTCGGGCTGGCCGACGGGGCGGAGCAACTGCCGGGGTACGGCGACGACCCGTCCCAGCGCGCGGACGTGCTCAGCGACCCGGTCGCCCTGAACCGTACGGTGCGCCACCCGGCCGCCACGTACGGCGTGGGTTTCGCCCCGTACTTCCTGGCCCTGGCGCTCTGGGTGGGTGCCATGATCACTTACATGGTGCTGCGCCCGCTGAACCGCCGGTATGTGGTGTCCGGGGCGCCCGCGTACCGGGTGGCGCTGGCCGGGCTGTTGCCGGCGGTGGCGATCGGGCTGACCCAGGCGTCGCTGCTGTTCGCGGTGGTGGTCTTCGGCCTCGGCCTCAATCCGGTGAACCCGCTGCTCACCCTGGGCCTGCTGATGCTCACGGCCACCACCTTCGCGGCGATCATGCAGTTGCTGGGGGCCGCGCTCGGCCCGGCCGGCCGGATCGCCGCGCTGGCCCTGCTGATGCTCCAGCTGACGTCGTCGGGTGGCACCTACCCGGTGCAGACCTCGCCGGACTTCTTCCAGGCCGTGCACCCGCTGCTGCCGATGACCTACGTCGTGGACGCCCTGCGCCACGCGATCGACGGCGGCCCGGCCGGTACGGTGGTCACCGGCGCACTGGCGCTGCTCGGCTACGGGCTCACGGCGCTGGCCCTGACCGTGGCGGTGGCCCACCGGTCGCGGCGGCTGACCCCGTCCGACCTGCATCCGGAGCTGGTGATCTGACAATCGTGGACGGACGGACCCGCAGGCGCGAGGACACCCGGCAGCGCCTGTTCGAGGCGGCGGTGGAGCTCATCGCCGAGCAGGGCTTCTCGGCGACCACGGTCGACGACATCGCGCTGCGGGCCAAGGTCGCCAAGGGCACCGTCTACTACAACTTCGCCTCCAAGACGGCTCTCTTCGAGGAGCTGCTGCGGCACGGGATCGGCCTGCTCACCGACGAGTTCCGGGCGGCGGTCGCCGGCCTGCCACCCCGGGAGGCGGTCGACGCTCTGATCCGGGCCCAGCTGGAGTACATCCGCCGGTACCGGGCCTTCGCCCAGCTGCTGCTCTCGGAGATGTGGCGCACCAACCGGGAGTGGCAGCAGACGCTGGTGCTGCTGCGGGAGCAGGCGATCGGCGTGATCGCCGAGACCGTCCAGGCCGGGGTCGACTCCGGGGATCTGCCCGGGGACCTGGACGTGCGGGTGGCCTCGTCGGCGCTGTTCGGGGTGGGCCTGGTCGTGGCGGTCGACTGGCTGGTGTTCCAGCCGGAACGGTCCATCGAGGACGTCGAGCAGTCCCTGCTGTCGATCGTCCGCCGGGTCGCCTGAGCGACCCGGCGGCACAGGCCGAGGCGTCAGCCGACCGTGGAGCGGCTGCGCCAGGCGGTCGCGAAGGACGTCCGCCCGTTGGTGCGCAGCAGCGAACCCTCGTAGACGCGGGCGCCGACGGCGAGGAACACCACCGTGGAGACCGCCAGCACGAGCAGAGACACCACCGGCTCCCAGCCCGCCGCGTCCCCGGTGAACAACCGCACCGGCATCGCGATCGGCGCGGAGAACGGGATGTAGGACAGCGCCGTCATCGCCGCGGCGTTCTCCCGCAGGAACAGCACCGCGAAGAACGGGCCCATGACCGCGAGCTGCAAGGGTGCCGAGGCGCCGTTGATGTCCTCCTGCCGCGCCGCGAGGGCACCCACCCCGGCCCACAGTGTGGCCAGCATGACGAAGCCGATCAGGAAGAACGGCAGGAACCAGGCGATCGTCGGCCCGACCAGGGCGGTCACGTCCGCGTCCACCCCGGCGATCTGCATCCCGACCAGCGCGACCACCGCGATCAGGGCGATCTGCCCGAACGCCAGCAACGTCATCGCCGCCACCTTGCCGGCCAGCAGCGCCCGTACCGGCACGCTGGCCACGAGGATCTCGACGATCCGGGTCTGCTTCTCCTCGGTCACGCTCATCGCGATCTGCAGCCCGAAGGTGAACGAGGTCATGAAGAACAGGAAGGCCAGGGCGAACGGCACGACGAAGGCCAGGAACGGGTCGGTGGCATCCGGGTCGAGCAACCGCACCGGCGGCGCGGTGCTGAGCGCCTCGACCACCTCGCCCGGCGCTTCCTCCAGGGCGAGCACGGTCGGGCCGGCGACCACGGCCGCCTCCACGTCGCCGTCGCGCACGAGCCGTTCCGCCTCGGCGTCGGTGGTGACCGTACGCACCTCCAGGCCGGCCCGCTGCAGCGCCGTGGCCACCGTACGGTCGGTCGTGGCGACCTTGGCCGGGCCGCCGTCGAGCAGCCCCGGCAGCACGGTGCTGGCGATGGCGATCAGCAGGAAGAAGGCCGTACTGATCAGGAAGGTCTTGTCCCGGAGCTTGACCCGGATCTCGCGGGCGGCGACGAGCCGGGCGGCGGCAAGGGTCGTCACTGGTTCACCTCTCGGAAGATCTCGGCGAGCGACGGCGTGACGGGACCGAAGGAACGGACCGGGCCCCGGGCCAGCGCGGCGCGCAGCACCTCCTGGTCGTCGGCGCCGGGGGCGAGGTCGAAGACCGCGCGGGCGCCGTCCAGGTCGATCAGCGTCACTCCCGGGTGGTCGCGCAGCCAGCCGGCGTCGGTGTCGACCTCGACGGCGAAGCGGGGGAGCGCATAGCCGGCCCGCAGCTCGGCCCGGCTGCCCGAGGCCCGGATCCGGCCGCCCGCGATGATCACCAGGTCGTCGCAGAGCCGCTCGACCACGTCGAGCTGGTGGCTGGAGAAGAGCACCGGGGCGCCCGCGGCCGCCCGCTCCCGCAGCACGCCGACGACCACGTCGACGGCCAGCGGGTCGAGCCCGGAGAACGGCTCGTCCAGCACCAGCACCTCGGGGTCGTGCACCAGCGCGGCGGCGATCTGCACCCGCTGCTGGTTGCCGAGCGACAGCTTCTCCACCTGCTCGCCGGCGCGGTCGCTCAGCCCGAGGCGCTCCAGCAGGGCGGCGGTGTTGCGGCGGGCCGCCTCGGCGCTCAGTCCGTGCAGCCGGCCCAGATAGACGATCTGGTCACTGATGGTCATCTTGGGATAGAGGCCGCGTTCCTCCGGCATGTAGCCGAAGCGGTGCCGCAGCTCCCGGGTGAGCGGGACGCCCTGCCAGGTCACCTCGCCGGCGTCCGGCGCGAGCACGCCGAGCATGATCCGCATCGTCGTGGTCTTGCCGGCGCCGTTCGCGCCGACGAAGCCGGTCATCCGCCCGGCCTCCACGGTGAACGAGACGTCCTCGAGCACCCGCCGGTCCCCGAAGCTGCGACTGACGGCCTCGACTTTCAGCACGTTGGTCATGGTGACCACGCTAGGGCGCTTCCGCCGCCCGCGAGTCAGGCCCGAGGATGATCACCGGGGTCCTCCGCCAGGAGGACCCCGGCTCAGCCGGAGCCGGGCCGCACCACGCCCAGCTCGTACGCGAGCACGACCGCCTGCGTCCGGTCCCGAGCCCCGATCTTCATGAGCACCCGGCTCACGTGCGTCTTGACGGTGGTCTCGCCCAGCCGCAGCCGCCCGGCGATCTCGGCGTTGGTGGCCCCACCGGCCATCAGCACCAGCACCTCGTGCTCACGCGGGGTCAGCTCGGCCAGCCGGGTCCCGGCGCCGGGCTGCCGCAGGGCCGGGTTGGCGAAGGTCTCGATGACCCGGCGGGTGATCGCGGGCGCCAGCAACGCGTCCCCGGCCGCCAGCACCCGGATCGCCTCGGTCAGCGCCTCCGGGGTGCCGTTCTTGAGCAGGAAGCCGCTGGCCCCGGCCTGGAGTGCGGCGAACAGGTAGTCGTCGCGGTCGAAGGTGGTGAGGATCAGCACCGACGGGCCGTCGTGGGCGGTGACCCGCCGGGTGGCCTCCAGCCCGTCCATGCCGGGCATCTCGACGTCCATCAGGATCACGTCGGGTCGCAGCCGGCCGGCCAGGGCGACCGCCTGGATGCCGTCGGCGGCCTCACCGACCACCTCGATGTCGTCCTCGCTCTCCAGGATGGCCCGGAAGCCGGTCCGCACCAGCTGGTGGTCGTCGGCCAGCAGCACCCGGATCATCGCTGCTCCCCGGCGGTGGTCAGGGCCCGGGACAGGGGCAGCCGCGCGCGGACGCGGTAGCCGCCGCCGGTGCGCGGTCCGTTCTCCAGCACGCCGTCGTGCACCGCGACCCGTTCCCGCATGCCGATCAGGCCGAGCCCGCCGGCCGGAGCGGGGACGGCGCCGCGGCCGTCGTCGGCCACGTCGACCTCCAGCTCGCCGGCCAGGTACCGGATCCGGATGTCCAACGTGGACGCGTGGGCGTGCTTCAGGGTGTTCGTCACGGCCTCCTGGATGATCCGGTACGCCGCCTGCGACACGGAACCGGGCAGCGGCACCGGGTCGCCGTACACATTGCAGGTCGCGGTGAGGCCCGCCTCCCGGGCGCGGGCCACCAGCTCGTCGACCCGTTCCAGGGTGGCCTCGGCCGGCGGCTGCTCGCCGGCGCCGCCGGTGTCGCGCAGCGCGCCCAGCATCCGCCGCAGCTCGTCCACGGCGGTCCGGGCGCTGTCCTCGACGGCCGTCAGGGCCGTACGGGCCCGCTCGGGATCCTTGTCCAGCATCCGGCGGCAGGCCGAGGCCTGGATACCCATCACCGACACGTGGTGGGCGACCACGTCGTGCAGCTCCCGGGCGATCCGGACCCGCTCGCCGATGACCGCCCGCTCACCGGCCACCGCCTGCGCCGCCCGCAGCTCGGTCGTCCGCCGTTCGAGCTGCCACTGCCGCCGGGCCGCCTCGCCCAGGGCGTACGCGAAGCCGAAGAACGCCACGTTGATGATGGCGCTGTTGAGCAGGGCCGCCAGCAGCGGCGGCAGCTCGCCGGAGGCGCCGGGCGGTCCGTCCGCGAAGACCTCGTCATGGGCCAGCAACCAGGCGACGGCCAGCCAGCTGAACATCGCGGCGATGATCATCAGGCGCAGCCGGCGGCTCCGGCGCCGGTTGCGGCCCCAGGCGCCGAGGGTGTAGATCGCGACGAAGAGGGCCCCGGAGGCCAGCTGCTGCTCCTGCGAACCGCGGACCTGAGCCGCGATGAAGAAGATCGCGACCAGCACCGCGACGACATCCGGATGGCTGCGTCGCCAGATCAGCGGCAGCGTCACCGCCAGCGACCAGCCGAGCTGCTCGGCCACCGAGGGTGCCGAGCCGGAGGCGAACAGACCGACACTGCGGGCCAGGAAGACGTTGAGCACCGCGACCGTGGCGATGGCCAGGGCGATGCCGAGGTCGATGCGGCGCTGGCGGGGTGTCGGTCCGGGCCGCGGCCCGTCGTCGACGGTCGGGGACGTCATCCACCGACGATCGCACGGCTGCCGGGTCGGGGCTCCGGGCGGGTACGGCGGACCGTGGCAGCCACGATCGACGTGCCGACCAGCCAGCTCACCGCCACCACCAGCGCCGCCCGTTCGAGAGTGGCGCTCACCGGCCCGCGCCCGGACAGCAGCATGGTCAGCCCGAGGACGGCACCGAGCGGCACGATGATCGCGACAGCGGCGGTGGACAGGCGGCGCAGCACCGGCCCGAAGGGTGCCGACAGGGCCACCAGCGCCATGGCCCCGGCCAGCAGCACCATGCCGATGACACTGGCCGCGGTGTGGCTGACGTCGGCCACGGTCGTCGGCTCGTACGGCGGGAGCGGGCAGCCGCTGGTGCACGGCACCACGCCCGACGTGCCGGCCAGCAGCGCCGCGATGCCGAGCAATGTCGCCACCGGCCGCGAGTCGCGTCCCAAAACCCGGCCCAGCAGCGCCACCCCCACGGCCAGCCCGACGAGCCCGCAGCGGTACGCGACAGCCAGCGGCATGCCGGTCGTGCCGGCCTCGCTGACGTAGCCCTCGGTCCAGGGGCCCGGCGCGGCGACCAGCCCGGCGAGCATGGTGAGCGCGCCCACCAGGACTGCCACGCCGGCCAGGGCGGCGACCCGGTCGTGGCGGTACCCGAGCGCAACCATGATCTCCACCGTAGCCCGGCCGCGCGCCCGGACTGATCCAATGGTGGGTGTGGGAGAGCGGCGCACGATCGTGGTCACCGGTGGTAGCTCGGGCATCGGGCTGGCCGCGGCGGCCGCGTTCGCCCGCGGTGGCGACGAGGTGGTGCTGCTGGGCCGCGATCCGGGCCGGCTGCGGCACGCGGTCGAGGTGGTGCGGGAGGCCGGCGGGCGCACGCCGGCGGCGTACCGGGCCGACTTCGCGGTGCTGGACGAGGTGCGCTCGGCCGGGGCCGCGTTGGCGGCGACCCACGAACGGGTCGACGTGCTGGTCAACAACGCCGGGCAGCTCGCGCCGGCCCGGCGGCTGACCGCCGACGGGTTCGACCCGTGCGCCCAGATCAACCACTTCGGCGGTTTCCTGCTCGCCCACCTGCTGCTGGACCGGCTGCGGGCGGCGGCGCCCGCGCGGATCGTCACGACCGGCTCCGCGGCCGAGGCGTGGGGCACGCTGGACGTGCGGCGTCCCGGGCGGCGTCAGCTGAGCCGGTGGACCGCGTACGGCGCCAGCAAACAGGCCAACCTGCTCTTCACGATCGAGGCGGCCCGCCGCTGGGGTCCGTACGGGATCGTGCCGACCTGTTTCTTCCCCGGCCTGATCCGCAGCCGCTTCGGCCGGCAGAGTCCGCTCTTCTCCCTCGGCAAGCTGGTGTTCCGTAGCCCGGAGCAGGGCGCGGACACGCTGCTGTGGCTGGCCGACGATCCGGCCGCCGCGGTGCCGGGCGGCTACTTCGCGTGGCGCCGGCCGTTCGGCGCCACCGGGCGTTCCGTCGATCCGGCCCGGGCGCGGCAGCTCTGGGAGGCCAGCCTGACCGCCGTCTACGGCGAGGAGGGGGAGCGGTCGCCGCGCGGTGAGCCGTAGTAGTGCGTGGTCGCGATGTCCGGCCGGGTCGGGGTGGGCAGGTCCGCATCGTCGTCGGCGGTCAGCGTGCCGCCCAGCTCGACGATGCGCCGGTGCGCCGCCGCGAGCCGGTCCTCCAGCGTCACGATCCGGCAGGCCGCGCTGAGCAGCATGCCCTCGTCCAGCAGCTGCCGGACCCGGACCGCGAGCTGCAACTGGTGCCGCGAGTAGCGGCGGTGCCCGCCCAGCGAGCGTTCCGGCTCGATCAGGCCGGCGGTGCCCAGGCTGCGCAGGAAGGCCGGCGTCACGCCGATCATGTCGGCGGCCCGGCCCATGGTGTACGCCGGGAAGTCGGCGTCGTCGAACGCGGTGCTCATGGTGCCTTCCGTGCTGGCCTGGACTGTGCGGGGCTGGACACAGTCCAAGGCCCCGGCGGGTTACCGGGGCCCTGGCTGTTCAATTCTGTGGCCGACCGTCGTCGGCGAGGCTCATCTGCTTGCGTGCCGCTAGCGGATGGCCTGTGTGATGGGCATCGGCTGCGATCACCTCTTGTCGGGTCGGGGACTTAGCGAGTTCGCGTTGCTGCGGTATCTCGTCCTCCTTACCAACTCAGAGTCATTGCCAGTTGCGTGCCGGCTGTGCGTGGCCGACCTCTGTGATGTTATGCCTGCCACAGGCAGATTTCTAGTCTCGCCGCTGTAGATTTTTAGGGCGAAAGGGGCGGCGGCACGGGACGGGCGCGTGGCACAGCGCGATGCTGCGTCGAGAGAGAGGTGACCACGCCCCGCGCCGCCGCGGGTGGGGAGCCGGAGGCAGCCCCGGGTCTTCCGCGAAGCCTGCCGAGGGCTCGCGCGCCGAGTGGCGTCGTCAGGGAAGTTGCCCTGACATGTCTACGAGTGTGCGGGTTGCTTCCGGCGCCCGGCAACGCAATTAACGCCGTTCATTGACGGGCGTAACACCGGGGCGAGATCATCACCGAACAGCGGTGGCCCAGGTCACATCTGCCCCTCGGATCCAGGGAGTCGTTATGAGCGTTGAGCCTCCCAGCACCGACGAAGAACGCCTCGCCCAGCTCGGCTACCAGCAAGAACTACACCGCCGACTGTCCGGCTTCTCGAACTTCGCGGTCTCCTTCTCGATCATCTCCATCCTGGCCGGCGCGATCACCTCGTACGGGATCGCCATGAACGCCGGTGGCCCGCTGGCCATCACGCTCGGCTGGCTCTTCGTCGGCATCATGGTCACCTTCGTGGCGCTGGCGATGGCCGAGGTCTGCTCGGCCTATCCGACCGCCGGTGCCCTCTACTGGTGGGCCGCCGCGCTCGCCAAACGCAACAAGGCCGCGTGGGCCTGGTTCATCGGCTGGTTCAACTTCCTCGGTGAGGTGGCCGTCACCGCGGCGATCGACTTCGGCGCGGCCATCACCACGTCGGCGTTCCTCAGCCTGACCTTCGACATGGAGGTCACCAAGGGCCGTACGTTCCTGATCTTCCTGATCCTGATCGTCGCGCACGGCCTGCTCAACACCTTCGGGGTCAGCCTGGTCCGGCTGCTCTCCGACGTCAGCGCCTGGTGGCACCTGGTCGGCGTCGCGGTGATCGTGGTGGTCCTGGCCGTCGTACCGGACCAGCACAAGCCGATCTCCGAGGTGTTCTTCGAGGTCAGGAACGAGACGGGCTTCACCTTCCAGGGTGCTGCGATCTATGCGGTGCTGATCGGTCTGCTGATGGCGCAGTACACGTACACCGGTTATGACGCCTCGGCCCACGTGGCCGAGGAGACCCACGATGCCGCCCGGGCCGCGCCGCGCGGCATCGTGCTCTCGGTCGTGGTCTCGGTCATCGCCGGCTTCATCCTGCTGGTGGCGATCACCTGGTCGATCCAGGACTACGACGCGCAACGGACCACCGAGCTGGCGCTGCCGCCCGCGCAGATCTTCATCGACGCGGTCGGGCACAACCTGGGCACGTTCCTGCTGTTCATCTGCGTGGTCGCCCAGTTCTTCTGCGGCATGGCGTCGGTGACGGCCAACTCCCGGATGTCCTACGCCTTCGCCCGGGACGGCGCGCTGCCCGGCTCCCGGCTGTGGAAGAAGGTCAACCCCCGCACAGGTACGCCGACCAACTCCATCTGGCTCTGCGTCACCCTGTCCACCCTGCTGGTACTGCCGTCGCTGTGGAACACCACCGCGTACGCGGCCGCGACCTCGATCGCCGTCATCGGGCTCTACATCGCCTACGTCGGCCCGGTGCTGTTGCGCCGGCTCAACCCGGACTTCCAGCCAGGGCCGTGGAATCTCGGCCGGTGGAGTGCGGCGGTCGGCTGGATCGCGATCGTCTGGGTGGTGCTCATCTGCGTGCTGTTCGTGCTGCCGGTGGCCGGTCCGATCTCCGCGGCGAACTTCAACTACACGATCGTCGCTGTCGTGGTGGTCGTCGGCGGCGCCACCCTGTGGTGGTTCGCCAGCGCCCGCAAGTGGTTCACCGGGCCGAAGCAGAATCTGATCGAGAAAGCCGCGCACGGAGAGCAGACGATGCCGGCCGGGGAGTGATCTGCTAGATACGGGGCCGGGCACCCGCCCGGCCCCCACACCCTCCGAAGGGAACCGGATGGACCTCGAAGACCTCGACGTCGCCGTCGCGAACGGCAGCATCGACACCGTCCTGCTGGCGCTGACCGACATGCAGGGACGGCTCCAGGGCAAACGGCTGCACGGCCGGTTCTTCATGGACGAGGTCGCCTCCGGGGCGAGCGAGGGCTGCAACTATCTGCTCGCGGTCGACGTCGACATGAACACCGTCGACGGGTACGAGATGTCGTCGTGGAACAGCGGCTACGGCGACTTCGTCATGCGTCCCGACTTCAGCACGCTGCGGCCCGTACCGTGGTTGCCCGGCACGGCCATGGTCCTCGCCGACCTGGAGACCACCGAGGGCGGACCGGTCTACGCCTCGCCCCGGCAGATCCTGCGCCGCCAGCTCGACCGGCTCGCCGGGCACGGCCTGACCGCGTTCGCCGGCACCGAGCTGGAGTTCGTGCTCTACAAGGACACCTACGAGCAGGCGTTCAGCAAGAGCTACCGGGACCTGACCCCGGCGAACCAGTACAACGTGGACTATTCGCTGCTGGGCACCGCCCGGGTCGAGCCGCTGCTGCGCCGCATCCGCAACGAGATGTACGGCGCCGGCTTGGTCCCGGAGAGCGCCAAGGGCGAGTGCAACCTCGGCCAGCACGAGATCGCCTTCCGCTACGCCGACGCGTTGACCTGCGCCGACAACCACGTGATCTACAAGAACGGGGCCAAGGAGATCGCCGCTCAGGAGGGCCTGGCGCTGACCTTCATGGCCAAGCCGAACGAGCGCGAGGGCAACTCCTGCCACATCCACTTCTCGCTGCGCGGCGAGGACGGCCGGTCGGCGATGCTCGGCGACGGCCCGGCCCACCTGAGCGTGACCGGGCAGCGGGTGCTGGCCGGCCTGCTCGCCACCATGCGCGAGTTCAGCCTGCTCTTCGCGCCGAACATCAACTCCTACAAGCGCTACCAGCCCGGCTCGTTCGCGCCGACCGCCCTGCGCTGGGGCGTCGACAACCGCACCTGCTCGCTGCGGATGGCGGGGCACGGCCAGGGCATGCGCGTGGAGAACAGGGTGCCGGGCGGGGACGTGAACCCGTACCTGGCCATCGCGGCGCTGATCGCGGGCGCGCTGCACGGGCTGGAGAACGAGCTGGAGCTGGAGGACGAGTTCCGGGGCAACGCGTACGAGGACGCCACCGCCCCGCGGGTGCCCGGGCATCTGCGTGACGCGGTGGAGTTGTGGGAGCTCAGTCCGGTGGCGGCGGAGGCATTCGGGCCCGAGGTGGTCGCCCACTACGCCAACATGGGCAAGATTGAGCTGGCCGCCTTCGACGCCGCGGTCACCGACTGGGAGCTTAAGCGAGGGTTCGAACGCCTGTGACAGATGTAATCAACCCCGCTACGGGGACTGTGCTCACCTCCGTACCGTCGCTTGGTCTGGCCGAGACCGACGCCGCGATCGAGCGGGCCCACCAGGCTTTTGGATCTTGGCGCGAGGTGGCGCCCGGGGACCGGGCGCGGCTGCTGCGGCGCTTCGCCGCGCTCGTCGACGACCACCTCGAGGAGCTCGCGGCGCTGGAGGTCGGCAACGCCGGGCACACGATCGGCAACGCCCGCTGGGAGGCGGGCAACGTCCGGGACGTCCTCAACTACTACGCGGGGGCGCCGGAGCGCCTGTCCGGCCGGCAGATCCCGGTGGCCGGCGGGCTCGACGTGACGTTCCACGAGCCGCTCGGCGTGGTCGGCATCATCGTGCCGTGGAACTTCCCGATGCCGATCGCCGGCTGGGGCTTCGCCCCGGCCCTCGCGGCCGGCAACACGGTCGTGCTCAAGCCGGCCGAGCTCACCCCGCTGACCGCCATCCGGCTCGGTGAGCTGGCGCTGGAGGCCGGCCTGCCGGAGGGGGTGTTCACCGTGCTGCCGGGCAAGGGCAGCGTGGTCGGGCAGCGCTTCGTCACCCATCCGGCGGTCCGCAAGGTCTGCTTCACCGGCTCCACCGGGGTCGGGAAGTCGATCATGGCGGGCTGCGCCGACCAGGTGAAACGGGTGACCCTCGAGCTCGGCGGCAAGAGCGCCAACATCGTCTTCGCCGACGCCGACCTGGAACGCGCCGCCGCGGCGGCCCCCGGCGGGGTCTTCGACAACGCCGGCCAGGACTGCTGCTCCCGATCCCGGCTGCTGGTCCAGGAGTCGGTGTACGACCGGTTCCTCGCCCTGCTGGAACCGGCGGTCAAGGCGTTCCGGGTCCAGGACCCGGCCCTGGAGACCGCCGAGATGGGCCCGCTGATCTCCGCCGGGCACCGGGACAAGGTGGCGTCGTACACCGCGGACGCCGACGTCGCGTTCGCCGGTGAGGCACCCGCCGGTGACGGCTGGTGGTTCCCGCCGACCGTGCTGCTCGCCCACTCGACCGGCGACCCGCACTGGCGCGAGGAGGTCTTCGGGCCGGTCCTGTCGGTACTGCCCTTCCGCGACGAGGAGGAAGCGGTCCGGCTGGCCAACGACACCGAGTACGGCCTCTCCGGCTCGATCTGGACCCGCGACCTGGGCCGGGCGCTGCGGGTCTCGCGCGGGGTCGAGACCGGCAACCTGAGTGTCAACTCGCACTCGTCGGTGCGCTACTGGACGCCGTTCGGCGGGATGAAGCAGTCCGGCCTGGGCCGGGAGCTCGGTCCCGACGCGCTGCTGTCGTTCACCGACGTCAAGAACGTGTTCATCTCGACGGAAGCCTGAGAGGTCAGCTGTGGAGCGTTTGCAGGATCGGGTCGCCGTCATCACCGGTGCCGGCAGCGGTATCGGGCTGGCCACCGCCCGGCGGTTCGCGGCCGAGGGGGCCAAGGTCGTCTGCGTCGACATCTCGACGGATGCGGGCAAGGCTGCCGCCGACGAGGTCGGGGGCGAGTTCGTCGCTTGTGACGTCACCGACGAGGAGGCGGTCAAGGCGCTGTTCGACGGGGTGGCCGAGCGGTACGGCCGGGTCGACATCGCGTTCAACAACGCCGGGATCTCGCCCCCCGACGACGACTCGATCCTGGTCACCGGCCTGGACGCCTGGGAACGGGTGCTGCGGGTGAACACCACCAGCGTGTTCTTCTGCTGCAAGTACGCGATCCCGCACATGCAGCGCCAGGGCAAGGGGTCGATCATCAACACCGCGTCGTTCGTGGCGCTGCTGGGCGCGGCGACCTCGCAGATCGCGTACACCGCGAGCAAGGGCGGGGTGCTGGCGATGACCCGCGAGCTGGGCGTGCAGTTCGCCCGCGAGGGCATCCGGATCAACGCCCTGTGCCCCGGACCGGTCGCGACGCCGCTGCTCATGGACCTTTTCGCCAAGGATCCGGAGCGGGCCGCGCGCCGGCTGGTGCACGTCCCGATGGGCCGCTTCGCCGAGCCGGCCGAGATCGCCGCCGCGGTCGCGTTCCTGGCCAGCGACGACGCGTCGTTCATGACCGCGTCCCAGTTCGTCGTCGACGGTGGCATCACCGGTGCGTATGTAACTCCGCTGTAGCGGTTTAGCACCGCTGTGCAGCGGAGAGAAGACAAGTACGTCCAGTTCACGCCGGACGCAGGGGTCGAATCTCCGCCCGCGCACGCTGCGATCGCTGCACGGGTGGTTCGAAGGGCCCGGGCGCGGCGCCGACTCAGTGAGTCGGCGCCGCTCACTAATTCGCGGCGCTCGTCCGGTACGGCGAGCGGATCACCCACTCGGTCGACGTCATCCGAACAGGACGTGGATACCGTGGTCAAGATGCGACCCGTCATCGGCATCACCACCTATGTGGAGCCCGCCACCTGGGGTGTCTGGCACAACCTGCCCACCACGCTGGTGCCGCACGACTACGTCGCCGCGGTCACCGGGGCCGGTGGCCGGGCCGTGCTGCTGCCGCCCGACGATCTCGACACCGACGTGCTGCGCATCCTGGACGGGCTGGTGCTCAGCGGCGGCGCCGACCTCGGCCCGGAGCTGTACGGCGCCGAGCCCGCCCCGCAGACGGTCACCCGGCCCGAGCGCGACGCCGCCGAGATGCTGCTCGCCCGCACGGCCCTCACCCGGGACCTGCCGGTGCTCGGGGTCTGCCGGGGCATGCAGCTGCTCACCGTCGCCGCCGGCGGCACCCTGCACCAGCACCTGCCCGAGGTGCTCGGGCACGACCGGCACCGCCCGGCCCCCGGCGTCTACGGCGAGCACGAGGCCGGCTTCACCCCCGGCAGCCGGATCGCCGGCCTGATGGGCGAGGACACCCGGGTGCACTGCTTCCACCACCAGGGCGTCGACGACCCGGGCACGCTGACGGTCACGGGCCGGGCCGAGGACGGGACCGTCGAGGCGGTCGAGGACCCGGCGCACCGGTTCGTGCTGGGCGTGCAGTGGCACCCCGAGGTGACCAGGGACAAACGGCTGTTCGGGGCGCTGGTCGCGGCGGCGGCCTAAGACATCCGGCGCACCCGCCGATACGCAGGTTCTACGGACGGAGGATCGCACCAGCATGCGCAGACCCTTGATCGGACTGACGGCGTACGCGCAACAGGTCCAGTACGGCAGCAACGAACAGGTCGTCGGCATGCTGCCGATGTCCTACGTCCGGGCGGTCCACGCCACCGGGGGACGGGCGGTCCTGATCACCCCGGACGATCCCGGCACCGACGTGCTCGAGTCGCTCGACGGCATCGTCTTCGCCGGTGGCGGGGACGTCGACCCGGCCAACTGGGGTGCCGAGCCGCATCCGGCCACCGACTCCGACCCGGTCCGCGACGCCTCCGAGCTGCTCCTCATGCGCGCCGCCCTCGACGCCGACCTGCCCGTGCTGGGCGTCTGCCGGGGCCTGCAGGTGATGGCCGTGGCCACCGGCGGTTCCCTGCACCAGCACCTGCCCGACCTGGTCGGCCACGACCGGCACCGGGCCGCGGCCGGCACGGATCCGCTGGCGGTGGACTCGTCGGCGTTCGGCCGGCACGACGTGGTGCTCACCTCCGGCTCGGCGGCGCGGTCGCTGCTCGGCGCCCGGCTCACCGTCAACTCGTTCCACCACCAGGCGATCGACGACCCGGGCAGCTTCACGGTGGTCGGCCGGTGCCCCGACGACCGGGTCATCGAGATCATCGAGGACCCCGACCGGCCGTTCGCGCTGGGCGTGCAGTGGCACCCCGAGCGCACCGGTGACCTGCGGGTCTTCGCCGCGCTGGTGGAGGCCGCCGCGGGCGCCTCCGGGCTGGGCCGGACGGCCCTGGCCGCCTGAGGCTCAGACCGCGACCGGATGCGCCGCCTGGAACGCCAGCCGCTCGTCCGCCCCGGCGGCCAGGCCCTGCAGCACGTCGTCCAGCACCAGGAACGCCTCCCAGGGCGCGCCTCCCAGGTGAGCGCCCACCCGATCCTCCAGCCCGGTGACTCGGGCGCCCTTCCACACCTTGTCCGCCAGGCTGACCAGCAGGTCGTCCAGCGTCACCTCGGGCGCGTCCCAGCTGCCGTGGTTGCCGGCGAAACGGGCCAGGTGCGCGGGCACGCCGTAGCGCAGCAGCAGGTCCCGGCCGGCCTCCTCATGCAGGTGACCGGGCGCGGAGAGCTCGGCCACGTGCAGGACCTTGCCGATGTCGTGGGTCGCGGCGCCGAAGAGCACCGCGGTGGTGTCGAACTCCAGATCCGGCCGGCGTCGCCCCAGCACGTCGGTCAGCGACCAGGCGACGTCGTGCACGGCCCGCAGATGCGCACCGAGCCGCGGCGGCGCGTCCAGCGCCCGCAGCAGCTCAGCGGCCGGACCGGGCAACGGCCGCAGGCTCGATTCGGTCAACGCTCGATGCAAGGCAGCCGACGTCACGCGGGCAAGGTTAGCCACGGCTGAAAGCCGTCGCCGTCGGTGTTACGGTGCAGCCCTGTCGGGCGAAGACATCCGCGGGAGGACGCATGGGGGCCAGCGCGGACGATGCTCTGCCGCAGCGGTTGCGGACGGCGTTCGAGCGCGGTGGTGAGATGGGCCGGCGGATGCTCGAGCTCGACTGGGCGGCCACCCCGCTCGGCGCACCGGCCGGCTGGCCCACAGAACTCGCCGACGTCGTCGCCACGATGCTCGCCTCCAAGGCCCAGATCGTCCTCTTCTGGGGAGACGACTACTGCGCGCTCTACAACGACGCGTACATCCCGACGATGGGCAGCAAGCACCCCGGGCATCTGGGCCGGCCGGGCCGGGAGATGTGGCCCGAGACCTGGGCGGTGCTCCAGACGCTGTTCGACGGGGTGAAGGAGCGGGACGAGTCCTTCTGGGCCGCCGACTACCTGTTCATGATCGAGCGGTTCGGTTTCCTCGAGGAGACCTACTTCGACATCTCGTACGACCCGATCCGCTCGCCCGAAGGGGCCGTCGGCGGGGTCTTCTGCATCGTCAGCGACACCACCCGACGCGTGCTGGCCGACCGTCGTGTCCGTACCCTCAGCGCCCTCGGCTCCCGGCTGGCCGACTCGCCGGACCAGGCCGTGCTCGGCACCCAGGTCGCGCAGGTCCTCGGCGAGAACGCCGCCGACGTGCCGTTCGCCGTCCTCTACCTGGACGACCCGGCCGGCGGTGGCGAGCCGGCCGTGGCCGGGGTGTGCGGGCTCGAGCCGACCGCCTGCCGGCCGCTCGACCCGGGGGTCCGCGAGGTCGTCGCGGCCGTCATGCGGTCCGACCACGAGCAGACCATCGCCGCGACGGAGGTGGCCCATCCGCCGCCCTCGTCGGCCGCCGACCAGGCCCTGGTGCTGCCCATCGGCGCCGGCACCAGCAGCGCCGGGGCGCTGGTGGTGGGGGTCAGCCGGTTCCTCGCGCAGGACCGCGGCTACCGCGACTTCCTCGAGCTCGCCACGGCCCAGATCTCCCGGGCGGTCGCGAACGTGCGGGCCTACCAGCAGGAACGACGCCGGGCGGCCGAGCTGGCCGCGCTCGACACCGCCAAGACCAACTTCTTCTCGAACGTGAGCCACGAGTTCCGTACCCCGTTGACCTTGATCCTCGGTCCGCTGGAGGAGCTGCTCGGCGACGACGGGCTCGGCGACGACCTGCGCGAGCGGCTCGTGCCGATGCAGCGCAACGGCGTGCGGCTGCTGAAGCTGGTCAACACGGTGCTGGACTTCTCCCGGCTGGAGTCGGGCCGGCTGCGCGCCGCCTACCGGCCGACCGATCTGGCCGACTACACCGCCCGGCTGGCCAGCACCTTCCGCTCGGCGGCCGAACGGGCCGGGTTGGGGCTCGGCATCCAGTGCCCGCCGCTGCCGGCGCCGGTCCACGTGGACCGTGAGATGTGGGAGAAGATCGTCTTCAACCTGCTCTCCAACGCGGTGAAGTACACGCCCACCGGCGGGATCACCGTGCGGATCCGGGAACGCGACCGGGCCGCTGTGCTGGAGGTCACCGACACCGGCGTCGGTGTGTCGGAGGAGGAGCAGCAGCTGCTCTTCGACCGTTTCCACCGGGTCACCGGCGCCTGGGCGCGCAGCCACGAGGGCACCGGCATCGGCCTGGCCCTGGTCCGGGAGCTGGCCGAGCTGCACGGCGGCACGGCGACCGCGCGCAGCGAGCTCGGCGTGGGCAGCACGTTCTCGGTGACCGTCCCGCTCGGCACGGCCCACCTGCCCGCCGACCGGATCATCGACGAAGGACCGGCCGACCTGCCCGAGGAGCAGTCCCGGCTCTACGTCGAGGAAGCGCACTGGTGGATGGGTGACACCGCGCCGGCCCCGATCGCGCCGGGCGAGGTGCAGGACGGCCGGCGGGGCCGGGTGCTGCTCGCCGACGACAACGCCGACCTGCGCGACCACGTCTCCCGGCTGCTGCGGCCGTCCTTCGACGTCACCAGCGTGGCGGACGGGCTGGAGGCGCTGGAGCTGGCCCGCACCGAGCAGTTCGACCTCGTCCTGACCGACATGATGATGCCCCGGATGGACGGCTTCGGCCTGATCAGGGCGCTGCGCGCGGACGAGCGCACCCGGGACGTGCCGATCGTGGTCCTATCCGCCCGCGCCGGTGAAGAGGCCTCGGTCGAGGGCCTGGCCGCGGGCGCCGACGACTACCTGGTCAAGCCGTTCTCGGTCCGCGACCTGACCGCCCGGGTCCGGTCCAACCTGGAGCTCGGGCAGACCCGCCGGCAGATCATCAGCCGGCTGCGTGGCCTGGTCGACGCGGCCGCGGCGGTCAACGCGGTCAGCACCACCGCCGAGGTGCTCGCTGTCGCCGCCCGGCACGTCCAGGCGATGACGTCGGCCGGCCGGGTCGTGCTGACCGCCCCCGGCGCCCGGGCCGAGGTGGACGGCGGCGCCGGCGGCTCGGCTGTCCCGGACGTCGTGCTGCCGCTGCCGGACACCTCCGGCGCGCCCCTCGGTGAGCTGAGCGTCTGGCCCGGACCGGACGGTCCACCCGAGCCGGTGCTGCTCACCCAGCTGGCCCGCCTGGTCGGGCTGCGGCTGGGCAACGCCCGGCTCTACGAGGCCGAGCACCGCATCGCCAGCACGCTGCAGCACAGCCTGCTGCCGCAGTCGCTGCCCCGGGTGCCCGGTGCCATCGTGGCGAGCCGCTACCTGCCGGGCAGCACCGAGGCCGAGGTCGGCGGCGACTGGTACGACGTCATCCTCGCCCCGGACAACCAGCTCTTCCTGGTCATCGGGGACGTGGTCGGCAAGGGGGTGCAGGCCGCGGCGGGGATGGGGCAGCTGCGTAACGCGCTGCGGGCGTACATCCTGGAGGGCTTCGACTGCGGTGAGGCGCTGACCCGGCTGAACCGGCTGGTCGACAACCTGGGCCGGCGCCAGTTCGCCACCGTGGTCTGCGTCCGCTTCGACACCCGCAACCGGGAGCTGCACTACTCGTCGGCCGGGCACCCGTCCCCGATGCTCGCCGCGCCGGGGGAGAAGGGCGAACTGCTCTACTCCAGCGCGCTCGGGCCGCCGATCGGCGCGCTCAAGGACGTGACGTACCCGACGCTGACCGCGGCCCTCGAGCCCGGCCACCGGCTGCTGCTCTACACCGACGGCCTGGTCGAGGACCGCCGGGTGGGCATCGATCGCGGTCTGGAAGAGGTCAGCGCGGAGCTCGCCGAGCCGGCCGAGCACGTCGAGGACCTGCTGGACAGGCTGCTCGACAAGGCGGCCCGGCAGACCCGCCGCGACGACATCGCGCTGCTCGCGCTGCAGGCCACCGAGCCGCGCAAGTTCGAGCTGCGGCTGCCCGCCGACCCGACCCGGCTGAGTGTGCTGCGCCGGCGGCTCGAGGACTTCCTGACGGCCCACGCCGTGCCGGACAACGACGTCTTCGACCTGACCGTGGCGATCTCCGAGGCCGCCGCGAACGCGATCGAGCATCCCGTCGAGCCGGCCGAGCCGGTGATCACCGTCGAGGTGTCGGTGGACGAGGGCTCGGTGCTGGCGACCGTCCGCGACACCGGGAACTGGCGCCCGGCCGGTGACGCCGGCTTCCGCGGGCGGGGCCTGGCGCTGATCGGTGCGCTGTCGGAGCTGTCGGTGGCCAGGACCGGCTCCGGCACCGCCGTGACGCTGCGGCGGGCGCTCAGCTCGTCCTGAGCGGCCAGGCTGCCGCCGAGGCTCAGCCGGGCTCGCCCTGGACCAGCCAGGGCTGGCTGCTCAGGCCGGAGATGTCGAGGACCCGGCGGACCGGGGCCGACGGGATCACCTCGAAGCCGTCCGGGAAGCGCTCCGCGAGCCGGATCAGCGCATGGATGGCGGCTGAGTCGAAGAACGTCACGCCGCGCAGGTCCAGGGTCGCGCTACGGGCACCGTCACCGGTGGCTGCCCGGTACATCGCGTCGGCGGTGGACATGTCCACCTCGCCGCGTACCACCACGGTGGCGCGGTCGCCCGCCACCGAGGAACTGGCCGAGAAGTCCGTCCCGGCGCCGTCTTGATCCACGCTGACACGATTACACAGGCGCCCGGGGGCGGCAACAAAGGGCCGGTAAGGGTCAACCGAGCTGTTATCTACGGTCACGGTCCGCGGGGCGGCCGCCGGGCTCGGCGATAAGCTGGGTCGATGAGCGTTCGTGCCCCTCTCGTTCCGGGAAAGCTCTCCCCCTGGCGGGCGGTGCCGCCGCAGATCATCCGTCCTGAATACGTCGGCAAGAAGCGCCCGAAAGAGTGGCGCGGGTCGCACGTGCAGACCCCCGAGACCATCGACAGGATGCGGGTCGCCGGGCGGATCGCGGCCCAGGCCACCCAGCTCGCCGGGGAGCACTGCAAGCCGGGCGTCAGCACCGACGAGATCGACCGGGTGGTGCACGAGTTCCTGATCGACAACGGGGCGTACCCGTCGACGCTGGGCTACAAGGGCTTCCCGAAGTCCTGCTGCACCTCGCTCAACGAGGTCATCTGCCACGGCATCCCGGACACGACCGTGCTGGCCGACGGCGACATCGTCAACGTCGACGTGACCGCGTACCTCGACGGTGTGCACGGTGACACCGACGCGACGTTCTGCGTCGGCGACGTCAGCGACGAGGCCCGGCTGCTGGTCGAGCGCACCCACGAGGCGATGATGCGCGGCATCCGCGCCGTCGCCCCGGGCCGGCCGATCAACGCGATCGGCCGGGTGATCGAGGCGTACGCCCGCCGCTTCGGCTACGGCGTGGTGCGCGACTTCACCGGCCACGGCATCGGCGAGACGTTCCACAGCGGGCTCTACATCCCGCACTACGACAACCCGCGGCTCGACACGGTGATGGAGCCCGGCATGACCTTCACCATCGAGCCGATGATCACCCTGGGCACCCACGAGTACGAGATGTGGGACGACGGCTGGACGGTCGTGACCAAGGACCGCAGGTGGACCGCCCAGTTCGAGCACACGCTGGTGGTGACCGAGGACGGGTACGAGATCCTGACGCTGCCGTGACGGTCCCCGAGCACCACGCGGACGTCTCGGGCGGCTGGCTGCGCGCGGCCACCTTCGGCGCGATGGACGGCCTGGTCACCAACATCGCCCTGATCGCCGGGGTCGGCGGTGGCGGGGTCAGCCGGCACACCCTGATCCTCACCGGGGTGGCCGGCCTGGTCGCCGGGGCCATCTCCATGGGCCTCGGCGAGTTCACCAGCGTCCGCACCCAGAACGACCAGGTCGCCGCCGAACTGGCCAAGGAGCTGCGCGAGCTGCAGCTCAACCCCGAGGGGGAGGCCGACGAGCTGGTCGCCATGTGGACCGCGCGAGGCCTGCCCGTCCCGCTCGCCCGTCAGGTGGCCGACGTGCTCAAGGCCCACCCGGAGCAGGCGCTACGGGTGCACGCCCAGGAGGAGCTGGGGGTCGTCCCGGACGAGCTGCCCAGCCCGTGGACGGCGGCGGTGTCCTCGTTCGTGTGCTTCGCGATCGGGGCGGTCGTGCCGCTGCTGACCTATCTGCTGGGCTTCGACAGCCTGCTCGCGGCGCTCGTCGTCGGCGGCGCCGGGCTGTTCGTGGCCGGCGCGGTCATCGCCCGCTTCACCGCCCGCCCGTGGTGGCGCAGCGGCCTCTGGCAGCTCCTGCTCGGCGCGGCGGCGGCCGGGGCGACCTACCTCATCGGCACGCTGATCGGCGTCGGCGTCTCCTGACCGGCCTCACTCGAAGAGGGCGCTCAGCGGGCCGTCGACCGGGCGGCCCCGGGCGGTGAGGTCGTCGGCCTGCGTCTTCAGCACCGTGGCCAGCTCGGTCATGTCCGCCCCGGCCAGGCCGGTGCGCTTCACCGCGTCGGCCCGGTTGCGGAAGTAGGTGCGGCTGAGCAGGCCGGTGACCATCGCGGCGTGCAGCCTCGCCTCGGACAGCAGGACCAGGGCCGCGTCGGTCTCGTACCACTCGGCCAGCCGGACCGCCCGGGCGTGCGCTGCTGAGGCCACACACCAGTTACGCCGGGCCAGCCCGTTGAACTCGCCCGGCCGGGTCTCGGCGAGCTTGCCCAGGTGGGCGTCGCGCTGGCCGGCGAACCAGCCGCCCGGATCGAAGAGATCCCGGGTGCTCAGGTAGCGGTCGGCCTCCAGCGGCCAGCGCGGGGTCAGCTCCCGGGCCCGGCGCAGCCCGTCGTCGGCGGTGCCGACACCGAGATCGACCAGGATGCCGTCGACCCGGCACAGGGCGGCGCGGGGCCCGGCGTTCGGACGGTACGTGACCACGTGCAGGTTGAGATCGCTGCTGTCGGTGTCGTCGCCGTGCGCCAGGGAGCCGTGCACGCCGATCGCGCGCACCTCGGCCGACCAGCGCCGCAGGATCACGTCACGGAGCCGGGTGGCCAGGTGCCAGCGCGGATTGGCCAGGTCGTACTCGTCCTGCGACACTGCGTCATTGTCGGGCATGGACCCGCGCCGGGAAAGGTCCTCAGGCGCGCCCGGGCCAGGCCATCGTCACCGGGGTGACCTCGCCCAGCCGGCGCCAGCGGGTCGCCCGGACCGCCGCGTCGACCAGCGCGTTCAGCCCGGTGGCCCGATCCGCCCCGGTGGTCACCGGCAACACCGCCCGCCAGGCCTGCGCGACCCCGTCCTCGACCTGGATGGCCAGCTTCAGCGCACTGGCCCGGTCGGTGACGTCGAACGGCAGGTCGTAGCCCGCCGGCGCCGGGGCGGTGCTCGCCTGCAACGCCGACAACCGGCTGACCAGCACGTCCCGGCGACCGCGGTGGATCGCCTCGGCGGCGCGGGCCTCGGTGCGGTCACCCTCACCGGTCAGCTTCACCCCGAGGACCCCGTACGCGTAGATCGCCGCCTCCTCCGCGGCCAGCGCGGCCGCCAGCTGGGCGCTCACGCCGTTACCGCCACGACGACCGTCGCCTCCGCGACGACCTTCGGCTCCGCGACGACCGTCGTCGGGCGCGGCGTGGACGGCGCGCTCATCGCAGGGCCTCCGCGTGGGCGGCCCGGGCGGCGGCGATCGAGCCGGCCAGCCCGGCCCGGTCGGCCGGGGCCGTGCGGCAGGCGGCGACCGCGGTCTTCTGCGCGGCCTGCTCCGCCTTGCGCAACGCCGCCACCGAGTCGGCCGCGTCGCCACTCGGAGCGCTGGACGCGGGCGCCCCCGACGGGACCGCCCTGCCGATGACGCGGGACAGCTCGGCCGCGTGCGTGCGGTGGTCGGCGGCGAGCGGGGTCAGCCTCTTCGCGAGGCCGGGCTCGGCCAGCACGGCCCGGTCGTAAGCCGCCGCCAGGGCCAGGGCCTCGTCGAGCACGGGCTGCAGGGCGTCCGGCGCCGGAGCGGGCTCTGGATCATCGGAGAAGAGCCCGCAGCCGCCCAGTGCCGTCGCGCTCAGCGCCCCACCGGCAGCCACGCCGATCAGGTGACGTCTTTTCACCCGGTCAGTCAACACCATCCGCACCAGGCGTCGCTGACCTGCACCGGGCGCCGAATCGGAGCGGCGGCGGCCGGCCCGCGCCGCCGGCGCGTTACGCTCTGCGTCAGCCGCCGGGGATTTCCAGCCCCGGTGGCATGCCGGTGTTGCCGGCGAACGGCGCACGGAGCGTTTGCCGCGCGCCGCATTCGAGCAGAAGGGTTGGGCCCGATGACGCAGCGTGGTCGCGGCGGTGCCCGGCCGGCGAGCCGCCGCTCCGGCGGGGGCCGGAGCCGAGAGGCAGCCGAGGAGACGCGTCAGCCCACTGCTCCGCGCATCGACCTGGTGGCCGCGAAGGCCCGCGTGCGCGCGGTGATCGAGCCGGTCGTGGTCGCCGCGGGGTTCGACCTCGAGGACGTCAACCTCTCCCGCGCGGGCCGCCGGCACGTGCTCCGGGTCCTGGTCGACGCCGACGGGGGCATCAGCCTCGACGACGTCGCGGTCGTCTCCCGGGAGATCTCCCAGGCACTCGACACGGCCGAGGAGACCCAGGGCGAGGTCCTGGCGGGTGAATACCAGCTCGAGGTCGGCTCGCCCGGCGTGGACCGGCCGCTGACCCTGCCCCGGCACTGGCGGCGCAACGTCAGCCGGCTGGTCGCCGTCACCGTCGCGGGCCGGTCGCTGGCCGGCCGGATCACGGCGGCCGACGAGACCGGCGTCGTGCTCGATGTCGACGGCAAGAGCACGGAGATCCCGTACGCCGATCTGGGGCCGGGCAAGGTCCAGATCGAGTTCAAGCGGCTGGACGAAGCCGTCTTCCCCGACGAGCCCGACGAGGGCGACGAGGACGAGGACGATGAAGATGACGACGAGGATGGGGAGGGCGAGGACAAGTGAACATCGACCTCGCGGCGCTGCGCGCCCTGGAGCGCGAGCGGGAGATCCCGTTCGACACGATCCTCGCGGCGATCGAGACGGCACTGCTGACCGCGTACCGGCACACCGACGGGGCCGAGAGCCACGCCCGGGTGCAGATCGACCGCAAGAACGGCGCGGCCCAGGTCTTCGCCCAGGAGCTGGACGCCGACGGCACCCTGGTCCGGGAGTGGGACGACACGCCGCACGACTTCGGCCGGATCGCCGCGATGACCGCCAAGCAGGTCATCCTGCAGCGGCTGCGCGAGGCCACCGACGAGGTGCACTTCGGCGAGTACGCCGGCCGCGACGGTGACCTGGTCACCGGCATCGTGCAGGCCGACGCGGCGCGCGCCGAGAAGGGCATCGTCATCGTCGACCTGGGCAAGCTCGAGGCGGTCCTGCCGCAGGCCGAGCAGGTGCCGGGGGAGACGTACGAGCACGGCTCGCGGATCCGCTGCGTCGTGGTGCACGTGGCCAAGGGCTTCCGCGGCCCGCAGATCACCCTGTCGCGCACCCATCCGGCGCTGGTCAAGAAGCTGTTCGCGCTCGAGGTGCCGGAGATCGCCGACGGCACGGTGGAGATCGCCGCCATCGCACGTGAGGCAGGTCACCGTTCGAAGATCGCGGTGCACTCGCGGGTGGCCGGGGTCAACGCCAAGGGCGCCTGCATCGGCCCGATGGGTCAGCGGGTCCGGGCGGTGATGAGCGAGCTGCACGGCGAGAAGATCGACATCATCGACTACTCGGACGACCCGGCGCAGTTCGTCGGCAACGCGCTCTCCCCGGCCAAGGCCCTGCGGGTCGAGGTGGTCGACGCGGCCACCCGCACCGCCCGGGTCACGGTGCCCGACTTCCAGCTGTCGCTGGCGATCGGTCGCGAGGGGCAGAACGCCCGGCTGGCCGCCCGGCTGACCGGCTGGCGCATCGACATCCGTCCGGACAACGAGCAGCCGGATCCGGCCTCCGAGCGCGATGCCGCCGAGACCGGGAGCTGACCGGATACCCGAGCACGAGGCACACGGGGTAGACTTGCGGGTGGCCGGTCCGACACGCACCTGTGTTGGCTGTCGTTCACGCGTGCCGGCCTCCGAGTTACTGCGGTTCGTCGCGGTCGGAGCAGGAGGTCACCTCCGGCTCCAGCCCGATCCGGGCCGCCGGCTGCCGGGCCGGGGAGCACATGTGCATCCTGATCCGGCCTGCTTCGCGCAGGCGGAGCGGCGTCGCGCCTTCGGGCGTGCGCTGCGACTCACCGGTGTTGCTGACACCGGATTGCTTGCCGAGCACATCCGAGCGGTCACCGTGCCGTCCGGAACCACCGATGATGTGGCGTAGGTGCCCCATCCATGTCCAGCAAGGTAGGACGACCCAGATGAGCACACGATGAAGTCCCTGAAATGACCAGGCTTCTAGTGCACGAGTGAGGTCGGCGGGCGCTGCTCGTACGACCTCGAGATGAGGAGTGCAGTGCCAGGCAAGGCCCGCGTTCACGAGCTCGCCAAAGAGCTCGGGGTCGACAGCAAGACCGTTCTCGCCAAGCTCAAGGAGATGGGCGAGTTCGTCAAATCCGCATCCAGCACGGTCGAGGCCCCGGTGGCCCGGCGACTTCGTGGTGCCCTCGACGCCCCGGGCGGTGCTGCTCCGGCGGCGCCCGCGCCCGCCGCGTCGGACGCCACGAGTGCGCCCAGCGCCCCCCGGGCCAACCCATCGGCCATGCGGCCGCAGCCGCCGCGCCGGCCCACTGCGCCGACGACCGGAGCGCCCACCGGCGCCCCCACGTCCTCGGCGCCGTCGCCCGGCTCGATGGTGCGGCCCAAGCCGCCGGCTCCCGGCCGTCCGGGCCCGGTGCCCGGTCCGGTCGCCAAGCCGGCGAGTGCCCACGACATCGAGGTGGCGGCCGCCGAGGCCCGCGCCTCGGCGCTGAAGGCCGAGCAGGAGGCCTCCGTCAAGGCTGCCCAGGCGGCCCGCACGCGGGACGCCGAGCGCCGGGCGCAGCAGCCTCCGGCCGACGGCACCACCCGTCCGCGGCCCCCGGGTCCCGGCACGGTGCCGCCGCGTCCCGGCTCTCCCGCCGCAACGCGTCCCGGAGCCCCGGGCGCGCCCACTACCGGCCGTCCCGGCCCGGGCGGCTCGCCGCGCCCGCCGGCCCGCGGTCCCGGTAACAACCCGTTCGGCGTCTCCGGTGGCGGCCAGCGGCCGACCCCGTCGGCGATGCCCCGGCCCAACCAGCCGGGCATGCCCCCGCGGCCGAGCCCGGCCTCGATGCCGCCGCGGCCCAGTCCCGCGTCCATGCCCTCGCAGCGTCCCGCCGGTCCCGGCGGCGGTCGTGGCGGTCCCGGCGGTGGCGCCGGCCGTCCCGGCGGTCCCGGTGGCGGTCGTGGCGGCCCGGGTGGCGGCGCCGGTGGCGGTTTCCGCCCCGGTGGCGGTGCCGGAGCCGGTGGCGGCGGTTACCGCGGCGGTGGTGCCGGTGCCGGTGGCGGCGGTGGCTACCGCGGTGGCCCCGGTGGCGGCGGCGGTGCTGGTGCCGGTGGCGGTTTCCGCCCCGGTGGCGGCGGTCCCGTCGGCGGTGCCCCCGGTCGTCCCGGTGGTGGCGGTCGCGGTCGTGGCGGCGGTGCCGCGGGTGCCTTCGGGCGTCCCGGTGGCCGGCCCACGCGTGGCCGCAAGTCGAAGAAGCAGCGGCGTCAGGAGTTCGACAACCTGTCGGCTCCGCAGATGTCGTCGGGTGCGCCCCGCGGCTCGGGCCAGGAGGTCCGGCTCTCGCGTGGTGCGTCGCTCTCCGACTTCGCCGACAAGATCAACGCCAACCCGGGCTCGCTGGTCCAGGAGATGTTCAACCTGGGCGAGATGGTGACGGCGACGCAGTCGTGCTCCGACGACACGTTGCTGCTGCTGGGCGAGCACCTGGGCTTCGACGTGCAGATCGTCAGCCCCGAGGACGAGGACCGCGAGCTGCTGTCGCGGTTCAACATCGACCTCGACGCCGAGATCGCCGAGGACCGCCTCGTCACCCGGCCGCCGGTCGTGACCGTCATGGGTCACGTCGACCACGGTAAGACGAAGCTGCTCGACGCGATCCGCAAGACCAACGTGGTCGCCGGTGAGGCGGGTGGCATCACCCAGCACATCGGTGCCTACCAGGTCGTCGTCCCGCACCAGGGCGAAGACCGCGCGATCACCTTCATCGACACCCCGGGCCACGAGGCGTTCACCGCCATGCGTGCCCGTGGTGCCCAGGTGACCGACATCGTGATCCTGGTGGTCGCGGCCGACGACGGCGTCATGCCGCAGACGGTCGAGGCGTTGAACCACGCCAAGGCGGCCGAGGTGCCGATCGTGGTCGCGGTCAACAAGGTCGACAAGCCGGACGCCAACCCGGACAAGGTCCGCCAGCAGCTGACGGACTACGGCCTGCTCGCCGAGGAGTACGGCGGCGACACGATGTTCGTCAACGTGGCCGCCAAGCCGGGTCTCGGCATCGACGACCTGCTCGAGGCCGTCCTGCTGACCGCCGACGCGTCGCTGGAGCTCACCGCTCCGATCGACGGGCCGGCACAGGGTGTCGCGGTGGAAGCTCACCTCGACAAGGGCCGCGGCGCTGTCGCGACCGTCCTGGTCCAGAAGGGCACGCTGCGGGCCGGCGACTCGATCGTGGCGGGCGGCGCGCACGGTCGCGTCCGCGCCATGCTCGACGAGAACGGCAACCAGGTGGCTGAGGCAGGTCCGGCGCGTCCGGTCCTCGTCCTGGGTCTGACGTCGGTGCCTGGCGCCGGTGACACGTTCCTCGCCGCCGAGGACGACCGCACGGTCCGGCAGATCGCCGAGCAGCGACAGGCCCGCCGTCGTGCGGCGAGCTTCGCGAACTCGAAGGGCAAGGCCACGCTCGAGACGCTCATGGAGCAGCTCAAGGAGGGCGAGAAGACCTCGCTCACCCTGGTGCTCAAGGGCGACGGCTCGGGCTCGGTCGAGGCTCTCGAGGACGCGCTGTTCAAGATCGAGATCCCGGACGAGATCCAGCTCAAGGTCATCCACCGCGGCGTCGGTGCGATCACCGAGAGCGACGTCAACCTGGCGAGCGCCTCCTCCGAGGCCATCGCCACGATCATCGGCTTCAATGTCCGGGCCTCGAACAAGGTCAAGGAGATGGCCGACCGCGCCGGCGTGGAGATCCGCTACTACAGCGTCATCTACCAGGCCATCGAGGAGATCGAAGCAGCGCTCAAGGGCCTGC
Source organism: Actinoplanes sp. CA-051413 (assembly GCF_050955795.1). Classification (NCBI taxonomy): domain Bacteria; kingdom Bacillati; phylum Actinomycetota; class Actinomycetes; order Micromonosporales; family Micromonosporaceae; genus Actinoplanes; species Actinoplanes sp. CA-051413. The sequence continues at coordinate 8,374,531 of NZ_CP192100.1, read as the reverse complement.
TCAAGCCGGAGTACGAAGAGGTCGAGCTGGGCACGGCGGAGATCCGCGAGGTCTTCCGCTCGTCCAAGATCGGTCTCATCGCCGGCTGTATGGTCCGCTCGGGTCTCATCCGCCGCAACGCCAAGGCGCGCATCCTGCGCGACGGCACCGTGGTGGCGGACAACGTCACGATCAGCTCGCTGAAGCGGTTCAAGGACGACGCCACCGAGGTCCGCGAGGGCTTCGAGTGTGGTCTGACCCTGTCCGGTTTCGGCACGCCGCAGACCGGCGACGTGATCGAGACCTTCGAGATGCGTGAGAAGCCGCGGGCGTAAGGCCCTCGGTTGACGGCCCCCGGCGCGAAAGCGCCGGGGGCCGTTGTCTTTACTACTGGAATGTCTCGCTACGCCCTCCTCCTCGCGCCCTCCGCCAACCGCGTCTACGCCGACCAGGCAGGTCGACTGTCGCGGGCGGAGCTGGCCGCGTTCCGGCCCGTGCTCTCCTCGGAGGTGGCGGAGGTCGACGCCACCCGGATCGGCGGCGTGGAGTACCTGACGTTCACCGGGGACCTGCAGCCCCGTGACATCGCCTACCTGTCGAACATGTCGGCGGCCTACGCCCTGTTCGAGCAGGCCGGTGACGACCTGCTGCGGCCGCTGGAGCTGACCCCGCTGGCCCGCTACGACAGCGACCTGATCACCATCCCCAAGTACGCCGGCAAGACCAACGAGCAGTTCACCAAGCTGCTGCTCAACCTGACCCTGCTGGCCTCCGCCTCGGCCCGCCGGATGCTCGACGGTCCCGTGGTCGTCGGTGACTTCCTGGCCGGCCGCGGCACCACGCTCAACCAGGCGCTCATGTACGGCTACGACGCCATCGGAGTGGAGCTCGACGGCAAGGACGTCGAGGCGTACAAGTTGTTCCTGCAGACCTGGCTCAAGCGCAAGCGCCTCAAGCACACCGCCGAGCTCAACCCGGTCCGCCGGCAGGGTCGCAAGGCCGCCCGCCGGATGGAGATCACCATGGCGGCGAGCAAGGAGGACCACAAGGCCGGCGCGGTGCAGAAGGTGATCATGCTCAACGCGGACACCACCCAGCTCGACGGCCTGCTCCGGGCCAACTGCGTGGACGTGCTGGTCGTCGATCTGCCGTACGGCGTCGCGCACGGCAGCTACGAGGACGAGGGCGGCATGTCCCGGCGCCCGCTGGACCTGCTGGAGCGGGCCGTGCCGCAGTGGGTGCACCTGCTGCGTCCCGGCGGGGCCATCGGGCTGTCCTGGAACACCAAGGTGGCCCGGCGGGAGCTGGCCGAGGACATCCTGGTCGCCAACGGGCTGGCGCTGGTGCCGTACGAGGAGCTGAGCCACCGGGTCGACCAGGGCATCGAGCGTGACGTGGTGGTGGCCCGGAAATCCAGCTGAATGGCACGGGGTATCCGGGTACTCTCGCTCGCTGATGTATATCGAGACCGCACTTTTCGACCTGCTGCTGCCCGGCGACTCCCGTTCGCTCAAGCAGAAGCGTTCCTACGTCCGCCCGATCATCGCGATGCTGCGCAAGTACGAGGTCAGCGTCGCGGAGGTCGGCGACCACGACGTGCACGGGCGGGCCCAGATCGGGGTCGCCGTGGTCGCCGCCGAGCCGTCCCAGGCGCGCGCGGTGATCGACACGTGCGAGCACCAGATGGCCGGCCGGCCCGAGATCGAGCTGCTGTCGGTCCGGCGTCGGCTGCACACTGACGACGACTGAGCCCACCCGCGGCGGAAAACCCATGCAAGTTCGTTACATGAGCGGTCCCGCTGGTGACCCCCGCAAGCGACGCACCGACGCGGCGTTCGGGCCCCAGCGGTCATGGGTAGGCTTCAGGCGTTGGGCGGGGCGGTTTCGTCCCGGAGGCACGGTTGTCGGAGGTGGGCGATATGTCGGACCCGGCCAAGACGCGTCGGCACGCGGAGCGCATCCGCGAGCTGGTGGCATCGCTGGTGCGAGAGATCAAGGACCCTCGTCTCGGCATGGTGACGGTCACGGACGCCCGGATCACGGGTGATCTCCGCGACGCCCACGTCTACTACACCGTGCTCGGGGACCAGACCGAGCAGGCCGCGACCGCGGCGGCGCTGGACAGCGCCAAGGGCATGCTGCGTACCCGCGTCGGTCACGCCCTGGGCCTGCGGCACTCGCCGAGCCTCACGTTCGTGCTGGACAACGTCCAGGACAACGTCAAGGAGATCGACGAGCTGCTGGCCGCGGCCCGGCACCGCGACGCCGAGGTGCAGCGGCTGGCCGCCGGCAAGCAGTACGCCGGCGACCCGGACCCGTACAAGGCCGACGAGGACGAGGACGACGAGGACGCCGACGAGCGGGTCGGTGCCCGCGAGGACCAGGGGTGACCGAGGCGGTCACCGTCTCGGAGGGTGCGCCCACCGCGGCCGAGTTCTCGGCCGCGGTGGCGGCGATCCGTGAGCTGGCGCCGACCGGCCGGGTGCTGCTGATCTGTCACGTCAACCCGGACGGCGACGCGCTGGGCAGCATGCTCGGCTTCGGCCTGGGGCTGCGCCGGCTCGGCGTGCCCCGGCTGCAGGCCACCTTCCCCGGCACGTTCGAGATCCCGGACCCGTTCGCCGCGCTGCCCGGCCTGGACCTGCTGGTCAGCGAGGAGCAGGCGGAGCCGGAGCCGGATCTGGTGATCGTCTTCGACGTGGCCGCGGTGTCCCGGCTCGGGGCCCTGGCTGACCGGCTGCCCCGCGCCCGCGCCACCGTGGCCCTGGACCACCACGCGTCCAACACGGGCTTCGCGGGGGTCAACCTGGTCGACGCGGGTGCCGCCGCCACCTCGGTGGTCGCCGAGGAGCTGCTGCGCCGCCTCGACGTGCCGCTGGACGCGGAGATCGCCGAATGCCTGTACGTGGCCCTGGCCACCGACACCGGCTCGTTCCGCTTCGACATGACCACGCCGCGGGTGCACGAGATGGCCGCCCGGCTGATCGCCACCGGCCTGCGCCCGGGCGAGATCTCCCGCCGGGTGTTCGACAGCCGCCCGTTCGGCGCGATGAAGCTCTCCGCCGACGTGCTCAGCCGCGCGCAGCTCGATCCCACGGCGGCGGACGGGCGCGGCATGGTGTGGACGTACGCGACCCTCGAGGACCTCGAGCGGCACGGGCAGCGGCCGTACGTGCTGGACGCGCTGATCGATCCGGTCCGGTGCGTGGCCGAGGTGGACGTGTCCGTGGTGGTCAAGCAGCTCGCCGAGCGCGAGTGGGCGGTGTCGCTGCGCAGCAAGGGCGCGGTCGACGTCAGTGCCGTCGCGGTGGCGCTGGGCGGCGGCGGGCACCGGCTGGCCGCGGGTTTCACCGGTTACGGCACCCCGGGGGACGTCGTCACCGCGGTCCGCGACGAGCTCGGCAAGCACCTCATTCCGTAGCGTCTGCTCGACCAGGGCCGGCCTTCGGGCCGGCCTTTTGTCGTTGATCCGTTTCCCGAAGTGCGGGACACGACGAGCAACCCGCGAGACTGAACGATAGTTTGAGTTAACGGTGATTTGGTTTCTGCACGGTCGCTACCACCGGCCGCCGCAGCAGCCTCGAGCCACCCGGGTCCACCATCCCGGGCTGTGTCGCCCCGCCACCCGTCCGGTGATCCCGGACCGGCCCTCGCGACGCGCCGCTCGATCGATCAGTGGGTGCCGTGCACCCGTTCCGCCGTGGAAGGACCACGATCATGGCTGCCATGCCGAAGCCCAAGCCCCAGTCCGACGAAGCCCGCGAGCAGGCCCGCCGCGCGCTGCAGACGTCGATGGACACCCGCCAGTAAGCAGTCCGGCGCATTGCGCCCCTTACGGCTCGGCGGGCATCATGACTGTCCATGAGCCCGCCCGCCGCCGTCGACCGAGGCACCCTCAACCGGCGCATCGCCGCCCTGGCCCTGCCGGCCCTGGTCGTGCTGGCCGCCGAGCCGCTGTACGTGCTGGTGGACACCGCCGTGGTGGGCCACCTGGGCCGGATCCCGCTCGCGGCGGTCGCTGTCGGCGGCACCGTGATGTCGGTGGCCGTCTGGTTCGGGACGCTGATGGCGTACGGCACGACCGGCCGCGCCGCCCGCCGCTTCGGCGCGGGTGACCGCACCGCCGCCGTCGCCGAAGGCGTCCAGGCCTCCTGGCTCGCCCTGGCCACCGGCGCGCTGCTGGTCCTGCTGGCCCAGCTCTTCGCCACGCCGGTCACCCGGGTCCTGGCCGCCGACCCGGCCGCCGCCGAGGCTGCTGCGCAGTGGTTGCGCATCGCCGCCCTCGGCATCCCCGGCCTCCTGCTCGCGGCGGCCGGCAACGGCTGGATGCGCGGGGTGCAGGACACCCGCCGCCCGCTCTACTTCGTCCTCGGCGCCAACGTGCTCTCGGCGGTGCTCTGCCCGCTGCTCGTCTACCCGGCCGGCTGGGGACTGATCGGCTCAGCGGTCGCCAACGTGGTGGCCCAGTCGCTGACCGGCGGACTCTTCCTCTGGGCGATCATCCGCGAACGCGCGCCGCTGCGGCCCAGCCCGGCGGTCATCGTCCGGCAACTGGTGCTCGGCCGCGACCTGCTGATCCGCGGCGCCGCGTTCCAGGCCTGCTGGTTGTCAGCGACCGCCGTGGCGGCCCGGTTCGGCGTCGCGGCCGTCGGCGCCCACCAGATCGGCCTGCAACTCTGGTTCTTCTGCGCCCTGGCCCTGGACGCGGTGGCGATCGCCGCCCAGTCCCTGGTCGGCGCGGCGCTGGGCGCGGGCGACGGAAGCGCGGCCCGGGAGGTGGCCCGGCGGGTCACCGCGGTGGGTGCGGTGGCCGGGGTGGGCTTCGCGGCCCTGGCGGCGGCGGGCGCCGGGGTGGTGCCCGGCTGGTTCACCGGCGACCAGGCGGTTCACGAGCAGGCGGCGATCGTGTGGCCGTGGTTCGTGGGCATGCTGCCCTTCGCCGGCGTGGTCTACGCCCTGGACGGCGTCCTGATCGGCGCGGGCGACGTCGGCTACCTGCGCACGATGACGCTGGCGGCGGCCCTGGTCGGCTTCCTGCCGGCGATCTGGCTGGCGTACGCGCTGGACTGGGGGCTGTCCGGGGTGTGGTTCGGGCTGGCGCTGTTCACCCTGATCCGGCTGGTGTTCCTGCTGGTCCGCTGGCGTGGGGCGCGGTGGGCCGTGCTCGGCGCCACCCGCTGACCTCACCTGGCCGGCGGCCGGTCGGTGAGGGCCCCGAGCGCTGCGGTGAACGAAGTCAGCAGCCGGGCGAACGTCTCCCGGTCCGCCTCCGGCCAGTCGCTCATCGCCCGCGAGAACATCTCCTGCCGTGACCGGTGAGCATCCGCCAACAGGGACCGTCCGGGCCCGGTCAGGGCCAGCAACGTCCGCCGGCCGTCCCGCTGATCGGCCTGGCGGATCACGAGACCCTGCTCCACCGCCCGGGCCACCAGCCGGCTGGCCCGTGGCTGATCGACGCCGAGCGCGGCGCCCACCTCACCGACCGTTGCCGGCCGGCCCAGCTCCTCCAGTGCGTCGAGCACTCCGAAGACCGTCTGATCACCCTCCGGAGCGAGCCGGCTCAGTGCTCGCCGGCTCTGGCTCCGCCGGATCGTGATCATCGCCCGCTCGATCGCCGCCAGATCCGTCATGGATGTCATCGTACAAGTACATGTAACATCACATTCATGCGTCCCCTGGGGTACTGGGTCAAAGAGATCGACCGCCGCATCGAGGCCGGCTTCGCCCGGCTGATGGCCGACGAGGAGCTGACCCGGCGGCACTGGCAGATCCTGACCACCCTCGCGCAGGGCGAGACCTCCCGGGCCGAGCTCGACGCCGCCCTCGCAGCATTCGCCCCGACCGTGCGCGCGCAGGTCGACGACCTGATCCGCCGCGGCTGGGCGACCGAGGCGGAGACCGGGCCGGTCCTTCGTTTGACCGCCGCCGGGCGGGCAGCACACGACCGGGTCGCCGAGCGGGTGCGCACGTTCCGGGCCCGTGTCACCGACGGCCTGTCCGAGCAGGAGTACGCCACCCTGGTCACCCTGCTCGAGCGCGTCGCCGGCAACCTCACCCCGGCCTGACCCGCGACCGTAGCGGTCTGGTTGGGTGGAGCCGTGAACGTGGACGGGCTCATCGTTGTGGACAAGCCGGCCGGGATGACCTCCCACGACGTGGTCGCCCGGATCAGAAGGCTGGCTCGGACCCGGCGGGTGGGGCACGGCGGCACCCTCGACCCGATGGCCACCGGCGTGCTGATCATCGGGGTCAACCGGGCCACCCGGCTGCTCACGTACGTCATCGGCGCCGGCAAGAGCTACACCGCCACCATCCGGCTCGGGCAGACCACGATCACCGACGACGCCGAGGGTGATGTCACCGCCACCGTCTCCACCGCCGGGGTCACCGAGGCGGCGATCCGGGCCGTCCTCGCCGCGCAGACCGGTGAGATCGAGCAGGTGCCCAGCGCGGTCAGTGCCATCAAGGTCAACGGGCAACGCGCGTACAAGCGGGTTCGTGACGGGGAGGAGGTCGAGCTGGCCGCCCGTAAGGTCACTGTCTCCCGGCTTGAGGTGCTTGCCGTACGGCGTCCGGACGAGGGTGACTTCGTCGACGTGGACATCGACGTCACCTGTTCCAGCGGCACCTACATCCGGGCCATCGCGCGGGACCTCGGCCGTACCCTCGAGGTCGGCGGGCATCTGACCGCGCTGCGCCGCACGGCCGTCGGTGATCTCACGCTCGCGTCCGCCGCCACCCTCGCCGAGCTGGAGGAACGCGCGCCCGACGTGATCTCGCTGCCGCTGGCCGAGGCGGCCCGGCGGGCCTTCCCGCAGCGGGAGGCCGACGCCGAGGAGACCCGGGTGCTCAGCCACGGCGGTCCGCTGCAGCCGGTCGGCATCGAGGGCCCGTACGCGGTCTTCAACACCGCCGGCGACGTGCTCGCCATCGTCTCCGAGCGCGACGGCAAAGCGCGCGCCGAGATCGTGCTGGCCCCGGCTTAGGGCCTGTCCCGCCGATCATGACGGCCTGCGCCGGGCCCAGCTTCCGCCTCGCGGCGCGGTCCGAACGGCCGAATACAACACCGGTATTCGACCGCCCGGCCCACTTGCGACGCGAAACCTGGACCTCGGCTCGGCGTCGCCATGACCGGCAGGACAGGCCCTAGTAGGGCTTTGTCACCCTTCGGGTGGGTGACGGTGACAGGTACGCGGTGATGTTGGTGTCGTTGAGTGGTGGATACCGTTGCGGTGCGGCAGCTGAGCGATGATTTGAGCGAGTACGTCGAAGACGTGTTCGCCTCGCTGAGGTATTCGGGTTGGCAGGACCGGGCCGGGCAATATCTGCGTGGTCTGATGCTCGACGGGCGGCGTAAGTCGATCCAGCCGATGGCCGCGAGGTTGCATGGACCCCATGAGCAGGCGTTGAACCACTTCGTCACGAACAGCCCGTGGGATGTGACACCGGTGCGTCGGCGGCTCGCCGAACGCATGAGCGAGGCGTTGCACGGCCCGGCGTGGGCGATCGATGACACCGGCCTGCTCAAATACGGCACAGCATCGCCGTGCGTGGCCCGCCAGTACACCGGCACCGCCGGGAAGATTACGAACTGTCAGGTCGCGGTGTCGGTGAGCCTGGTGACCGACACCGCGTCCTGCCCGGTCGACTGGCGGCTGTTCCTGCCCGAGGCCTGGGATCCGGCATCATCGAAGGCCACCGCGGACGTGGTGACGCGGCGACGGCGGGCGCAGATTCCCGATCAGGTCGGACACACCCCGAAGTGGCGGCTCGCCCTGGCGATGATCGACGAACTGCTCGGCTGGGGCCTGCGTCCCCGTGTCCTGGTCGCCGACGCCGGTTACGGCGACGCCGGCAAATTCCGCCAAGCCCTCGCCGAGCGAGACATCGACTATGCGGTGCAGGTCGCGCACACAGTCACGGCCTACCCGCTGAGCATCGGTCGCACGAGGGTGCCCTACTGCGGCGACGGCCCCTACCCGAAGAAGATCTACCGGCAACCCGCCCGCCCGGTCCGCGACTTGCTCTTAGCGGCAGGACCAGGCGCGGCCAGGCGGGTGACCTGGCGCAACAGCTCCCGCCGACGGACCGGCCAGCCGGTGGCGATGAGCTCAAAGTTCGTGTTCCAGCGCGTCCGACCGGCCGGCCCAGCCATCCGATCGGCGCACCTTGGCCAAGACCTGCCCGAGGCCTGGCTGATCGCTGAATGGCCGACCGGTGAGCCCGAACCGGTCAAGTACTGGCTGTCGAACCTGCCCGCGACCACACCGAAACGCACCCTGATCCGGCTGGCAAAACTACGCTGGCGCATCGAGCATGACTACCGGGAGGTCAAGACCGGGCTCGGCCTGGACCACTACGAAGGCCGCACCTGGCAAGGCTGGCACCACCACACCACCCTGGTCTCCGCCGCCCACGCGTTCCTGACCCTGCAACGCCTGGACCCAAAAACCCGTGCGCCGGAATGACTCTCTACGCCGTACTCCGACGCCTCCAAGCATTACTCGCCCGCCTCATCGGCACCTGCCCGACCTGCCGAACCCAGTTCCCGCAACGCCTACGACGCGCGGGACCCGGACCATGACAAAGCCCTACTAGCTGCCCCGCCGGGAGAGGTGCTCGGCCACCGTCGCGACCAGGTCCGCTGCCGCGTACGGCTTGTCCAGGAAGCCGTCGCAGCCCGCCTGCAGTGCGGCCTCCCGGTCCTGGGGTAGCACGCTCGCGGTGACCGCGACGACAGTCGGCCGGGGGCGGCCCGCGGCGACCGTGCCCGCCGCCAGTTCGCTCGCCAGGGTGAGGCCGCTGCCGTCGGGCAGGTTCATGTCGAGCAGGATCAGGTCGATGTCCTCGGTGCCGAGCCAGGTGCGCGCACTCGCCAGCGTCGACGCGTCCAGCACCTCGGCGTCGCGGACGGCGGTGATCTGGGCACGGGCCAGCACCGCCTTGACCAGGGTCCGGTTCAGCTCTTCATCCTCGACCAGCAGGATCCGGGGGTTCTCGGCCGTCACGGAATCTCCTTCGTGTCCTTCGCGGCAGTGCCGGTACCGGTGTCGGCCTTCGTGGCGGTTCCGGATCCGCCGAGCAGCGGGGCCAGGGCCTCCCAGCCGGCGCCCCCGGCCATCGCGGTCGCCACCACGCCGCCGGCCATCGCCGTGGCCACCAGCGGGGCCGCGTCGCCGGGCTCCCGCAGCTGGCCCGCCGCGGCGGTGAGCCCCAGCACCGGGGTGTGCCGGGTGGCCGGGTCCTGCTCGATCGCGGCCAGCATGCTGAACCCGTCCACCTCCGGCGACTGCATGTCGCAGACGATCAGGTCGAAGTGGCTCTCCCGGCTCAGCGCCAGGCCGTCGCGCCCGTCGGCGCAGGCCACCACGTCGGCGCCGCCGGCGCGCAGGCCGTCCTCGATCGCCTTGCGGATCTCGTCGTCGTGGTCGACGACCAGCACCCGCGGCACCGGCCGGTGCGCGATCTTGCGGGCCAGCGCGCCGAGCAGGGCCGCCTGGTCGACCGGCTTGACGAAGTAGTCGTCGGCGCCCAGCGACAGCCCGGCCTGCCGTTCGTCGATGATGGTGGCGAAGAAGACCGGGATCTCGGCGAGCCGCGGGTCGGCCTTGAGCCGGCGGATGACCTCGAAGCCGTCGATGCCGGGCAGGGCGACGTCGAGCACGATCGCGTCGGGCGGGTGGGCCCCGGCGGCGGTCAGGCCCGCCTCGCCGGTGCCGGCCACCTCGACGTGGTAGCCCGCGCTGACGAGCTGGGTGCTGAGCAGCTCCGCCGACTGCGGGTCGTCCTCGATCAAGAGCACCCGGGCGCCGGCGTCCGGACCCTGGTCGAGCTGCAGGACCGGCGCGGCCGGCAGCCGTACGGTGAACGCACTGCCCTGCCCCGGCGTGGAGATCAGGCTGATCTCGCCGTCGTGCGCCTCGACCAGCCGCTTGGTCAGCGCGAGCCCCAGGCCGGTGCCCGCCCGCTGCCGGTCCGGGTCACCGACCTGCTGAAACTCCTCGAAGACCCGTTCCCGGTCGTCCTCGGCGATGCCCACCCCGGTGTCCGCGACGGTCACCTCCACCAGGTCGCCGGACTGCGCGACCGTGACGGAGATCGCGCCGTCGTCCGGGGTGAACTTGATCGCGTTGGACAGCAGGTTCTCCACGATCTGCCGGAACCGGACCCGGTCCACCAGCGCGGTGGCCTCCGGCAGTGTCGTGGTGACGGTGAGGTTCTTGGCCGACAGCAGCGGGGCCAGCCCGGTCAGCAGCTCGCTCACCGCCGTGTCGACCCGCAGCGGGGCCAGCCGCAGCTCCAGCCGGCCGGCCTCGACCTTGGCCAGGTCCAGGATGTCGTTGATCAGGCCGAGCAGGTGCCGCCCGCTGGTGTGGATGTGGTCCACCCAGTCGGCGGGCACCCGGCGCCGGTCGCCGTCGGGCTCCTCGAGCCGCATCAGGTCGCTGAAGCCGATGATCGCGTTCAGCGGGGTCCGCAGCTCGTGGCTCATGTTGGCCAGGAACGAGCTCTTCGCCTGGCTGGCCCGGGTCAGCGCCTCGACGGAGGTGCTGAGCTCGGCGGCCAGCCGGCGGTGCGCCGCGGTGACCGCCTGGCGTTCGGCCAGCACGCCCGCCTGGCCGCCGAGCGCCGCGAGCAGCCGCAGGTCGTCGTCGCTGAACAGGCCGCGGTGGCGGTTGAACAGCAGCACCGCCCCCTCGGCGTCCGGCGGCACCGGCATGCTCAGCACGGTCACGAAGTCGTCGCCGAGGTCGTCGCCGAAGTGGGCGACCAGGGCCGCGTCGCTGTCGCGCAGCCGGGCCGGCTGGCCGGCCCGGATCAGCGCGGTGATGTCGGCGAAGCCGAGGCCGGCCGGCGCGGCCGTCTGGGGACCGGCGTATGCGGCCGGGACCAGCATGCCGTCGGTGCGCGGCATCAGGACGGCCACCGCGTCGGCGCCGGTCTGCGCCCGCATGATGTCGGCGTAGATCTGCCAGACCTGCTCGGCGGACTCGGCGGGCGCCCGCAGCAGCTGCTCGGTGACCGACTGGGCGGCCGTGGCGGAGAAGGACCGGCGCAGCCAGTGCGGCGGCACGAAGGCGATCAGGTAGCCGAAGCCGCAGACCAGCGCCAGGACCCGGTTGGCGGTGTCGAACACCGGGCTGGTGCCGGGCACCGCGGCGATGCCGATCAGCACGATCATCAGCCCGAAGGCGGCGGTCGCGCCGGCCGCGATCATCAGCCGGGCCCGGTTCGCGCCGGTCCGGGTCCGGGCCTTGCCGAACAGCAGCGCCGCCGCGATGAGCTCGGCGACCAGAAACGACGTGACCGCGGCGAACAACTCGGCCGGGCGCAGCGGGCGCGGCGCGAACGCCAGCCAGGCGGCGACCCCGGCCTGCACGATCAGAACGGTCCGCTGGAGCCAGACCGGCACCGACCGCAGCCGGGCAGCGAGCCGGACGGTGAGGTACGGCTGGGCCAGCAGCGCGGTCAGCGAGACGGCGTTGACCCACACGGGCAGGGCCTCGCCGTTGATCCGGCGGGCGATGTCGACGCAGAACAGCACCGTGCAGGGTGCGAAGACCAGCGTGACGTCGCGCTGCAACGGGTCGCGCCCGCGCAGATAGCCGACCAGGGCGCGCAGGAAGAGCACGGCGAAGGTGAACTCTGCCGCGAGCAGGACGAGGGGACTCCAGTCAGCGCGCATATCAGGACTAACTGTAGCGTTTCAGGCAGTCGTGGAGACCGATACGCTTACCCCCGCGGACACTCCAGGAAGGTAAGTGGAAATGCAGCGGTGGCGCGGGTACGAGGCCGTACCGGGCGGGTTCGGCCGATCGGTGGTGACCATCGGCGTCTTCGACGGCGTGCACCGCGGCCATCAGGCGATCATCGGGCACACCGTGAAGCGCGCCCGCGATCTCGGCCTCCAGTCGGTCGTCGTGACGTTCGACCCGCACCCCGCCGAGGTGGTCCGCCCCGGCTCGCACCCGGCGGTGCTCACCGAGCCGGTGCGCAAGGCCGAGCTGATCGAGCAGCTCGGCGTCGACGCCCTCTGCGTGGTGCCCTTCACCCCGGCGTTCTCCCAGCTCAGCGCCGAGGCCTTCGTGCACGACGTGCTGGTCGACGCGCTGCACGCCGCGGTCGTGGTGGAGGGGGACAACTTCCGCTTCGGCCACAAGGCGGCCGGGGATCTGGCCATGCTCACGCGGCTCGGGCGCACCTTCGGCTTCACGGTCGAGGAGGCGCCGCTGGTCGCGGAGCAGGATCTGGTCTTCTCGTCCACGTACATCCGTAGTTGTGTCGACGCCGGGGACGTCTCGGCCGCCGCCGCCGCGCTCGGCCGCCCGCACCGCCTGGCCGGCGTGGTCGTCCGCGGTGACCAGCGCGGCCGGGAGCTCGGCTTCCCGACCGCCAACCTGATGTGTCACCGCTATGCGGCCATCCCGGCCGACGGGGTCTACGCCGCCTGGCTCATCCGCGGCGGCAAACACGGCGGTCCGCGGCCGGCCTCGGTCTCGGTCGGCACCAACCCCACCTTCTCCGGCCGCGAGCGCCGGGTCGAGGCCTACGTGCTGGACTTCGCCGGCGACCTGTACGGCGAGCGGGTCAGCCTCGACTTCGTCGCCCACCTGCGCGAACAGCGGGTCTACACCGGCATCGAGCCGCTCGTCGCGCAGATCCGCGAGGATGTCGAGGAGACCCGGCGGCTGCTCGCCCGGCCGCAGATCTGAGCGGCTGATAAGCTTTCCGTGACGTCGGCTATTCCGACGACCGGACTCGCCTGCCTGCCCGACGCCGCGGGCCGCGAGCCCGCCCCAGCAGGGGCGGGACACCGTATGAATCGGCAACACAGAATCACGGAGAACATGGCGCTCGACCAAGAGACCAAGACCAAGATCATGACCGAGTACGCGACCCTCGAGGGCGACACCGGGTCGCCCGAGGTGCAGGTCGCGATGCTCACCAAGCGGATCGCCGACCTGACCGAGCACCTCAAGGTGCACAAGCACGACCACCACAGCCGTCGTGGTCTGCTGCTGCTGGTCGGCCGTCGCCGCCGCCTGCTGAACTACGTCCAGAAGAAGGACGTCGCGCGCTACCGGGTGCTCATCGAGCGCCTCGGCCTGCGCCGCTGATTCGACGGGGGGAGTGGCCACCTGGCCGCTTCCCCCGAGCTCTACCCACGGACCCGCGCGGCACCAGGCCACCGGCCCCGGTCCTCGGTAGTGGTTCCCGAGCACGTCAATCTCGGGTACTTCGATCGAAGACCGGCCAGCCTCTTCCGCGCTGTGTGAACCGCCGGGTCCTCGACGAAGGAGTACCGCACCACATGACAGAGCAGAAAGCTCTCGGCACCGAGACTCGCACCGCCGTCATCGACAACGGGTCGTTCGGCACCCGCGAGATCACTTTCTCCACCGGCCGGCTGGCCCGCCAGGCCGCCGGTTCGGTCATCGTCCAGCTGGGCGAGACCACCGTGCTCTCCGCGACCACGGCCGGCAAGACGCCGAAGGAGCACTTCGACTTCTTCCCGCTGACGGTCGACGTCGAGGAGCGCATGTACGCCGTGGGCCGCATCCCCGGCTCGTTCTTCCGGCGTGAGGGCCGTCCCAGCGAGGACGCCATCCTCACCTGCCGCCTGATCGACCGGCCGCTGCGCCCGTCGTTCACCAAGGGCCTGCGCAACGAGGTCCAGGTCGTCGAGACCGTCCTCGCGCTCGACCCGCAGCACCCGTACGACGTCGTCGCCATGAACGGCGCCTCGATGTCGACCAAGCTCTCCGGCCTGCCCTTCAGCGGCCCGGTCGGCTCCACCCGGGTCGCGCACATCGACGGCCAGTGGGTCAACTTCCCCACGCTGGAGGAGCTGGCCCGGGCCACCTTCGACATGATCGTCGCCGGCCGGACGCTGCCGGACGGTGAGGTCGCGATCATGATGGTCGAGGCCGAGGCCACCCCGCAGGCGCTGAGCCTGATCGCCGCGGGCGCGCCGAAGCCGACCGAGGAGGTCGTGGCCAGCGGCCTCGAGGCCGCCAAGCCGGCCATCCGCGAGCTGTGCCGCGCGCAGAGCGAGCTGGCCGACGTCGCCGCCAAGCCGGTGCTGGAATACCCGGTCTTCCTGGACTACCAGGACGACGTGTACACCGCCGTCTCGGACGCCGCCAAGGGCGAGCTCGCCGAGGCGCTGAAGATCGCCGGCAAGGCCGACCGCGAGGAAGCCCTCGACCGGGTCAAGGCCAAGACGGTCGAGCTCGTCGGCCCGCAGTTCGAGGGTCGCGAGAAGGAGATCAGCGCGGCGTTCCGCTCGGTCACCAAGTCCGAGGTGCGCAACCGCGTGCTCCGCGAGCAGGTCCGCATGGACGGCCGCGGCCCGCGGGACATCCGCCCGCTGACCGCCGAGGTCGGCGTGCTGCCGCGCGTGCACGGCTCGGCGCTCTTCGAGCGGGGCGAGACCCAGATCCTGGGTGTCACCACGCTGAACATGCTGCGGCTGGAGCAGTCCCTGGACACGCTGTCCCCGGACAAGTCCAAGCGCTACATGCACAACTACAACTTCCCGCCGTACTCGACCGGTGAGACCGGCCGGGTCGGCTCGCCGAAGCGGCGCGAGATCGGCCACGGCGCGCTCGCCGAGCGGGCCCTGGTGCCGGTGCTGCCGACGCGCGAGGAGTTCCCGTACGCGATCCGCCAGGTCTCCGAGGCCCTGGGCTCGAACGGCTCCACCTCGATGGGTTCGGTCTGCGCCTCGACGCTGGCCCTGCTCAGCGCCGGTGTGCCGCTGAAGGCGCCGGTCGCCGGCATCGCCATGGGCCTCATCTCCGACGAGGTCGACGGCAAGACGCAGTACGTCACGCTGACCGACATCCTGGGCGCCGAGGACGCGTTCGGCGACATGGACTTCAAGGTCGCCGGCACCCCGGAGTTCGTCACCGCGCTGCAGCTCGACACCAAGCTCGACGGCATCCCGTCGGACGTGCTGGCCGCCGCTCTGCAGCAGGCCCACGACGCCCGCACCACGATCCTCGGCGTCATGGACCAGGCCATCAACAGCCCGGCCGAGATGAGCGAGTACGCCCCGCGGGTCACCAGCGTCAAGATCCCGGTCGACAAGATCGGCATGGTCATCGGCCCGAAGGGCCAGACGATCAACGCGATCCAGGACGAGACCGGCGCGGACATCTCGATCGAGGACGACGGCACGATCTACGTCGGCGCGACCAACGGCCCGGCGGCCGAGGCCGCGGTGGAGCGGATCAACGCCATCGCCAACCCGACGATGCCCAAGGCGGGGGACAAGTTCCTCGGCACGGTGGTGAAGACGGCCGCGTTCGGCGCGTTCATCTCGCTGCTGCCCGGCCGCGACGGCCTGCTGCACATCTCCAAGGTGGGCGACGGCAAGCGGGTCGACAAGGTCGAGGACTTCCTCAACGTCGGCGACAAGGTCGAGGTCTCGATCGCGGACATCGACAACCGCGGCAAGATCTACCTGGACAAGGTCCGTCCCGAGGGTGCCGAGGCGCCCGCGGACGCGCCCGCCGCCGCCGGTGGCGAGGGCTCCGAGGGTGGCGGCCGCCCGCCGCGCGAGCGCGAGGACCGCGGTCCCCGTGGCGAGGGTGGCGGCGAGCCCCGTCGCCGTCGTCAGCGTCCCAGCGGCGACCGTAACTGATCCACGCATGACAGACAGCAACCGCGGGCCGGCCGAAAGGCCGGCCCGCGTTTCTACCCGGACCCTGCAGGACGGCGTCAAGCGCACCGTCCTGCCCTCTGGTCTGCGCATCATCACCGAGGCGATCCCCACCACCCGCAGCGCCGCTCTCGGCGTCTGGGTCGGGGTCGGCTCCCGTGACGAGACCCCGGCGATGTCGGGTGCCTCGCACTTCCTCGAGCACCTGCTGTTCAAGGGCACCGAGAAGCGCACCGCGCTGGAGATCTCCGCGGAGATCGAGGCGGTCGGCGGCGAGACTAACGCCTTCACCACGAAGGAGTACACCTGCTACTACGCGCGGGTGCTGGACGCCGATCTGCCGCTCGCCGTGGACGTGCTCTGTGACGCGGTCGCGGGCTCGATCCTCGACCCGGCGGACGTGGAGACCGAGCGGGGCGTGATCCTCGAGGAGATCGCCATGCACGACGACGAGCCCGGCGACGAGGTGCACGACGTCTTCACCGAGGCGATCTTCGGCGCCGACACGCCGCTGGGCCGGCTGATCTCCGGCACCGAGCAGACCATCTCGCCGATGACCCGGGCCCAGATCAACCGCTTCTACCGGGCCCGCTACCAGGCGCCGCAGATAGTGATCACCGCGGCGGGCAACCTCGAGCACGCCAAGGTGGTCAAGCTGGTCCGGGCCGCCCTGGCCGGCAGCCCGCTGGACAGCGACACCGCGGAGCCCGCGCCCAAGCGTGGCTCGTCCGGTGCCGCCCGCGCGCGCAAGCCGGTCACCCTGGTCCGGCACCGCGACACCGAGCAGGCGCACATCGTGCTCGGCTGCGCCGCCATCAACCGGGCCGACGAGCGCCGGTTCGCGCTCGGCGTGCTCAACAACGTGCTCGGTGGCGGCATGTCCAGCCGGCTCTTCCAGGAGATCCGGGAGAAGCGCGGGCTGGCCTACTCGGTCTACTCGTACGGCAGCCAGTACGCCGACGCGGGCCTCTTCGCGGTCTACGCCGGCTGCGCCCCGGGCAAGGCCGAGGAGGTGCTCTCGCTGATCCGCGCGGAGCTCGCCACGGTCGCGGCCGACGGCATCAGCGCCGGCGAGCTGGCCCGCGGCAAGGGCATGGTCAAGGGCTCGTACGTGCTCGGCCTGGAGGACACCGGCTCGCGGATGAGCCGGCTGGCCAAGTCGGAGCTGCTGCACGGCGACCTGATGGCCGTCGACGAGATGCTGGCCCGGGTCGACGCCGTCACCCTCGACGAGGTCAACGGGCTGGCCGCCGAGCTGCTGTCGAAGCCCATGTCGCTGGCCGTCGTCGGGCCCTTCGACGAGAACGCGTTTTCGAACGCCCGCTAACCTGGGACGCCGTGACCATCCTCAGCCCTCCGCC
Organism: Actinoplanes sp. CA-051413; assembly: GCF_050955795.1. Lineage (NCBI taxonomy): Bacteria > Bacillati > Actinomycetota > Actinomycetes > Micromonosporales > Micromonosporaceae > Actinoplanes > Actinoplanes sp. CA-051413. The sequence continues at coordinate 8,357,524 of NZ_CP192100.1, read as the reverse complement.
CGTACAAGAAGAAGCGACGCCGGACCGGCGCCGACGCCGGATCATCGGCATGCTGATCTGGGCGGTCCTGTTCGCGGTCGGCACGTACTTCATCGGCGTGCCGACCAGCGACCCGCTGATCGCCTTCGGCTGGCTGTGGCTGGCCACCATCGCGTGGCGCAGCGACCTGCCGTGGCGGCAGCATCTGCTGTTCCTGCGGGACTGGCTGCCCATCGCGCTGCTGCTGGTGGTCTACAACATCTCCCGCGGGTACGCCGACGACCTGTTCCAGCCGCACGTCACCGAGCTGATCGACGCCGACGAGGCGATGTTCGGCTGGCTCACCGGCGGCCAGGTCCCGACCACCTGGCTGCAGCAGCACCTCTACCAGCCCGGCGTGGTGCAGTGGTGGGAGGTCGTGGTCACCCTGATCTACGTCTCGCACTTCCTGACCGTGCCGACGGTCGCGGTGATCCTCTGGGTGCGGTCCCGCGCGCAGTGGGCCCGCTTCGTCCGCCGCTGGTTCACCCTCTGCGTCTTCGGCCTGATCACCTACTTCGTCTATCCGGCGGCGCCGCCCTGGTGGGCCTACAAAGAGGGCTACCTGCCCGAGCACGTCGAGCGGATCTCCACGAACGGGTGGGATGCGATCGGCCTGCACGGTGCCGGCAACACTCTGAACGCGTTGCAGGTGGAGGCGTCCAACCCGGTGGCCGCGATGCCGTCGCTGCACACCGCCTGGGCCATGATGGCCGTCGCCTTCTTCCTGCCGGTGGTGCGCCGGCGCTGGTGGCCGCTGCTGCTCGCGTACCCGCTGGCGATGACGTTCACCCTGGTCTACACCGGGGAGCACTACGTCATCGACGTGCTGGTCGGCTGGGCCTACGTCGCCGGCGTGTTCCTGGTCGTGGGGCTGGCCGAGCGCTGGTGGCGCAACCGGCACCCGGCGCCGGACCAGCCGGCGACCGGCGTTAAATTGACCGGGTGACAGACGAGCAGCAACCGATCCGCGTCGGCGTCCTCGGTGCCCGGGGCCGCATGGGCCTCGAAGTGTGCAAGGCGGTCGACGCCGCCGCCGACCTCGAGCTGGTGGCGATGGTCGACCAGGGCGACTGGCTGTTCAACGCCTCGGACGCCGGCGCCCAGGTGCTCGTCGACTTCACCACCCCCGACGTGGTCATGGACAACCTGCACTGGGCCGTCGACCAGGGCATCAGCATGGTCGTCGGCACGACCGGCTTCACCGAGCAGCGCCTGGACCGGGTGCGTTCCTGGCTGTCGCACAAGCCCGAGGTTGGCGTGCTGATCGCGCCCAACTTCGGCATCGGCGCGGTGCTGATGATGCAGTTCGCCGCCCGCGCGGCCCGCTACTTCGAGTCCGCCGAGATCATCGAGCAGCACCACCCGCGCAAGCTGGACGCCCCGAGCGGCACGGCCACCCATACGGCCAAGCTGATCGCGGCGGCCCGGGCCGAGGCCGGCCTGGGCGCGATGCCGGACGCGACCAAGGAGGAGGTGTCCGGCGCCCGCGGCGCGGACATCGACGGCGTGCGGGTGCACGCGGTGCGGGCGGCGGGCCTGGTCGCCCACCAGGAGGTCCTTTTCGGTACGCACGGCGAGACGCTGACGATCAGGCACGACAGCCTGGACCGGGCCTCCTTCATGCCGGGTGTGCTGCTGGGGATCCGCTCGATCGTGACCCGCCCGGGCCTGACGATCGGCCTCGACGCTCTCCTCGACTGACCACCGTCATGCCGGGGTCAGCCGGGCGAGGACTCACATCGAGGGCTGACTTCGCGCGGCGCCGGGTCAGCCGAGCGCAAGGCCGGTCGGCAGGCCACTGACGGTCGCCGAGCCGGTGGCGTCGACCCGGACGTCGACCGGCGCACCGGCGATGCTCAGCCCGCGCACCTCGACCGGGCCGAAGGGTGCGCCGGCGAGTGGCCGGAGGCGTACCCGGCCGCCGGGCACGTCCGGCTCCAGCCCGATCACGGCCTGCGTCATCAGCACTGCGGCGGCCGCTGACCAGGCCTGCGGGCGGCAAGCCGCCGGGTACGGCATCGGCCGGCTCAACGCCGTGCGGGCGTCCCCGGCGTGCAGCTCGGGCAGCCGGTAGCCGAACGCCTCCGCCGCCGTCAGCAACCCGTCGATCAGCACGGCCGCCTCGGCCCCGAACCCGGCCCGGGCCAGCCCGGCCGCCACGATCGCGGTGTCGTGCGTCCACACCGAGCCGCAGTGGTACGACAACGGCGTGTACCCGCCGTCGAGGGCGGACATCGTGCGCAGCCCGTACGCGCCGGACATCGCCTCGCCGCCCAGGGCCGTCGCGACCGCCCGTTCCTCGGCCGCGTCGAGCAGGCCGGTGCCCAGCAGGTGGCCGATGTTGCTGGTCAGCGAGTCGACCGGGCGCCCGTCGCGGTCCAGGGCCAGCGCCGGGTAGCCGGCGTCGAGCCAGAGCGCCGCCCGGAAGCGCTCGGCCAGCTTGGCCGCGTACTGCCGCCACCGGTCGCCGCCGGGCCGGCCGAACGCGTCCAGCAGCGCCGCGCCGTCCAGCGCGGCCCGGTGGGCGTAGCCCTGCACCTCGGCCAAGGCGATGGGTGGTTCGGCCGGCCGCCCGTCGTGGAAGCGCACCGCGTCCCCGGAGTCCTTCCAGCCCTGGTTGGCCAGGCCGTGCCCGGTGGTGTCGCGGTACGCCAGGAAGTCGTCGCCGTGCCCGGCCAGCCAGCCCAGCGCCGCCTCCAGGTGCGGCAGCAGCTCGCCGACCTGCGCCTCCGGCAGCCCCCAGCGCCAGGCGTCGTGCAGCAGGCTGATCCACAGCGGTGTGGCGTCGATGGTCCCGTAGTAGGCGGCGGGCAGGCGCAGGCCGTCCGCCAGCACGAACTCCTGCCGGCGCAGCTCGTGCAGGATCTTGCCGGGTGCCTCGGCCGCGGCTGCGTCGACCCGGGTGCCCTGGCGGCGGGCCAGCACGCGGAGCGTTCCGGCGGCGGGGCCGGTGCCCACCGGGAGCAGCATCCGGGCCGCCCAGATGCTGTCCCGGCCGAACAGCGTCAGGAACCACGGCACCCCGGCCGCGAGGTAGACGTCGTCGCCGTCGGCCAGCCGCAGGCCGTGCAGGTCGTCGAGCGAGCGGGCCACCAACCGGCCCAGGCGCTGGTCGCCGGAGTGGACCCGGGCCGGGTTCCAGTCGCGGGAGCGGGTGGGGGCGTGCACCGCCGCGGACGGGTCGTCCACCCGTACGGTGAAGGTCAGGGTCGTGTCCGTGCCCGGTGCGAGCGTGACCGCCCAGCGCAGCCGCCCGCGGTCGTCGATCTCGGCCCGCTGCGCGCCGACCGTGACGGTGACGCCGTCCTGGGCCCAGATCAGGCCGCCCCCGGCGGACCGGCCGGCGGCCACCGGGGTGGTCGGGCCGCCGGACCTGACGACCTCGATCGGCGCGAGGTCGGCCGCCAGTTCGACCGTGACCACCGTGCTGACCGGCTCCGGCGCGGCCGAGCTCAACCGGATCTGCTCGTCGACCCGCCCCGGGGTGACACTGCGGGTCCGGTCGATGCGCAGCCGCGGGTCGAGCCGGCGGGCCAGCGCGACGAAGTGGACCGTGCCGGCCCCCGCTTCGGCGTGGCCGATCGGCTCGGGCTCGTGGTCGTCGAGCAGCAGAACGGCCGCGGAGAGCACGCGGACGTCCGCGTGGAACACACCCTGCACCCCGGCCGCGCGGATCTGCCCGTCCGGCCCGGCCAGCGCCATGGTCGGCGCCGCCACGGTGGTGACGAGCTCGTGCAGGAGCGGCTGGAGTCGCGGCATGGCCCGGTCAGGAGGCCTCGGGCGGCTGCGGGTCGACGGCGACGTGCAGCCGCAGCTGGGGGACCAGCATGTCGTCCACGTCCAGCGCGCGGCCGGCGCCGTCGGGCTCCCAGCCGGTGGAGACGAGGAACTTCTTCATCGCCTCGTCCGCGTCGTAAGCCCAGGCCACGGCCGCTTTGAACGCGTCCTCGCGCCACAGGTCGACGGTGGCCGCGAGCAGCCGGCTGCCGTGCCCGCGGCGGCCCCAGCGGGGCTCGACCAGCAGGTCGGTGATCGCCGCCACGTCGTCCGGCAGCGGCGGCTCCTCGGGGACGAGGGCCTGCTCGTCGGCGGGTCCGGAGGCCGCGAAGCCCACCACGTGCGATGCCGCCTCGCCCTGCTCGACCGCGATCAGCACCCGGTGCCGCGGCGAGGGCGGGGCCTCGATCGCCTCGGCCCAGCCCCGGGCCAGGTAGGCCTCGTCCAGGTTGGCCAGGACGTGCGCCGGGAACATCCGCCGGTATGCGGTCCGCCAGGTCGTCAGCTGGATGCGGGCGATCTCGCCGGCGTCGGTGGGACGGGCGGGACGGACGAAGCCGAGTGCCATGCCCGGCAGCCTACAGACGGCTTTGTCGTACCCCTCGGCTAGCGTCCTGGTCTGTGGCCGTACCCGAATCTCTCTCCGTCGCCCAGGCCCGGCGCATCACGCTGGCCGCGCAGGGTTTCACCGACCCCCGGCCGGGCGGCGCCACCGACATGCGGCACCTGCGCCGGGTGCTGCGCCGCCTGCACCTGATCCAGATGGACTCGGTCAACGTCCTGCAGCGGGCCCACTTCATGCCGCTCTACAGCCGCCTCGGGCCCTACCCCACGGCGCTGCTCGACCGGGCCGCCTACCGCAGTCCCCGGCTGCTGTTCGAGTTCTGGGGGCATGAGGCGTCGCTGATCGACGTCGAGCTCCAGCCGCTGTTCCGCTGGCGGATGGCCCGCGCGCAGGACTACGCCTGGGGCAACATGCGGCGCATCGTGGCCGAGCAGCCCGAGCTGGTCGCCTGGGTGCTCGACGAGGTCCGGCAGCGCGGCCCGCTGACCGCCGCCGAGATCGAGCACGACGCCCCGCGCAGCAAGGACCACTGGGGCTGGAACTGGTCGGTCGTCAAGCAGGCCCTGGAGTGGCTGTTCTACAGCGGCGAGGTGACCGCCGCCGAGCGCACCACCTCGTTCGCCCGGCGTTACGACCTGCCCGAGCGGGTCCTGCCCCGGCACGTGCTGGAGGCGCCGACCCCGTCGCCGGAGGATTCGTTCCGGGCCCTGGTCGAGCTGTCCGCCCGCACTATGGGCGTGGCCGCCGAGCCGGAGCTGCGCGACTACTTCCGGCTGCCGGTGGCCGGCTTCAAGCAGGCCCTGGCCGAGCTGATCGAGGACAAGGTGCTGCTCCCGGTCTCCGTGCGCGGCTGGAAAGGCCCGGCCTATCTGCACCACGAGGCCCGGCTGCCGCGCCGGGTGCGGGCGGCGACGCTGGTCAGCCCGTTCGACCCGCTGATCTGGGAGCGCGGGCGCACCGAGCGGCTCTTCGACCTCAACTACCGCATCGAGATCTACGTCCCCGCCGCCCAGCGGCTGTACGGCTACTACGTGCTGCCGTTCCTGCTCGGCGAGGAGTTCGCCGCCCGCCTCGACCTCAAGGCCGACCGTAAGAGCGGTGTGCTGCAGATCCCGGCCGCCTGGATCGAGCCGGCCGCCGACCAGGAGGAGACCGCCGCCGCGCTGGTGCCCGAGCTGCACCGGCTGGCCGGCTGGCTGGGCCTGCACACGGTCGCGGCACCGCAGCGCGGAGACCTGGCCGGCCCGCTCACGGCCGCGCTGAAGCTTGCCTCCGCGGGTGTACCGTGACGCCCATGAGCAGTGCGACCGACCCCGTCGCAGTCCAGCCGCAGGTCGACGGGCCGGTGCACGGCCCGTACCCGCCGCCGCCGTACTTCGAGCCGGCCCAGCCCGACCGGGTCACGCGGTTCGTGCAGCGCAAGTGGCGCGAGTCGCCGATCTGGGTGGCCCCGGCCGCGATGCTGGTCTGCATGGCCGGCGCGGTGGGCTACACCCTGGCCACCCACCCCACCGAGGCGAACGCCGGTGCGGCCCCGAGCTGCCTGCTCAAATACACGACCGGCTTCATCTGCCCGGGCTGCGGCGGCACCCGCGCGGCCTGGTATCTGCTGCACGGCGACATCCCGGCGGCGGCCCGGCACCACGCGCTGTTCGTCTTCGTCGTCCCGTTCCTGCTCTACATGTACGTCGCCTGGGCCGGCCGCCGGCTCTTCGGCTGGCAGCTCCCGCAGCTCAACCTCAGCCCGGGCGTGATCGGTGGCTTCATCGCCGTCTGGGGTGTCTGGAGCGTCCTGCGCAACCTGCCGTGGGCGCCGTTCACCGCCTTCTACGTCTAGGGCCCGGGGCCCGGGCCCACCGGCGACGGGGAAACCCCTCCGGCCGTCCGATAAGTTGTCGGTATGACGCACGACCATCCGCGGCCCTTCGGCCGGCTGCTCTCGGCCATGGTGACCCCGTTCACGGCGGACGGCTCGCTCGATGTCGACGGCGCGGCCAGGCTGGCCACGTGGCTGGTGGACTCCCAGGGACACGACGCCCTGGTGATCAGCGGCACCGGCGGTGAGTCGCCGACGACCACCGACGCCGAGAAGGAGACCCTGCTGCGCGTCGTCGTCGAGGCGGTGGGCGACCGGGCCCGGATCGTGGCGGGCGTCGGCACCAACAACACGGCCCACACGGTCGAGCTGTCCCGGGCGGCCGAGAAGGCGGGCGCGCACGGCCTGCTGGTCGTCACGCCGTACTACAACAAGCCCCCGCAGGCCGGTCTGATCAGGCATTTCACCACCGTCGCCGACGCCGTCGGCCTGCCGGTGATGCTCTACGACATCCCGCACCGCTCCGGCGTGCCGATCGCCACCGAGACGCTGGTCCGGCTGGCCGAGCACCCCAACATCGTGGCCGTCAAGGACGCCAAGGGCGACCTCGCCGGCAGCGCCGACGTGCTGCGCCGCACGGACCTCGCCTACTACTCCGGCGAGGACGCCGCCATCCTGCCGTTGCTGTCGATCGGCGCGGTCGGTGTGGTCGGCACCTCCACGCACTTCATCGGCCCGCAGACCAAGGCCATGATCGAGGCGTACGAGCGTGGCGACACCGCCGGGGCGCTGGCGCTGCACAGGCAGCTGCTGCCGCTGTTCACCGGCATCTTCCGGACCCAGGGCACCATCCTCGTCAAGGCCGGCCTGCGCGCCCTCGGGCTGCCCGCCGGACCCGTGCGCTCACCGCTGGTCGACGCCACCGAGGCCGAAACGAACCAACTGCTCGAGGACGCCGCCGCGGCGGGACTGCACCTCGGCACCAATTAGAGAGGCCTCGCACTTGAGCCAGGCACACGTCGAGCTGGAACCACCACCCCCGCTGCCGGAGGGCGCATTGCGCGTCATCCCGCTCGGAGGTCTCGGGGCCATCGGCCGCAACATGACGATTTTCGAGTTCGACGGCAAGCTGCTGGTCGTCGACTGCGGCGTGCTCTTCCCGGACGTCGAGCAACCCGGCGTCGACCTCATCCTGCCCGACTTCGACCCGATCCGGGACCGGCTGGAGGACGTCCAGGCGATCGTGCTGACCCACGGGCACGAGGACCACATCGGGGCGGTGCCGTACCTGCTGGCCCTCAAGCCGGACATCCCGCTGGTCGGCTCCGAGTTCACCCTGGCGCTGGTCGAGGCCAAGCTGGCCGAGCGCCGGCTCGACCCGTACACGCTGACCGTGCGCGAGGGGCAGACCGAGCGGCTGGGCCCGTTCGAGTGCGAGTTCTTCGCGGTCAACCACTCGATCCCGGACGCGCTGGCGGTGGCCGTCCGCACGCCGGCCGGCCTGGTCCTGCACACCGGCGACTTCAAGATGGACCAGGTCCCGCTGGACGGGCGGATCACCGACCTGGCCGGGTTCGCCCGGCTCGGCGCCGAGGGTGTCGACCTGCTGCTGTCCGACTCGACCAACGCCGAGATCCCCGGCTTCGTCACCCCGGAACGCGACATCGGCCCGGTGCTCGGCGCCATCTTCGCCAAGGCCCGCGGCCGGATCATCGTGGCCAGCTTCGCCTCCCACGTGCACCGCGTCCAGCAGGTGATGGACGCCGCCTACGAGTACGAGCGCAAGGTCGCCCTGATCGGCCGCTCGATGGTCCGCAACATGGGCATCGCCCGGGACCTGGGCCTGCTGCGCATCCCGGACGGCCTGCTGGTCAGCCTGGACGAGGCGGCCCAGATGCCGCACGACGAGATCGTGTTCATGTCCACCGGTTCGCAGGGTGAGCCGATGAGCGCGCTGGGCCGGATGTCCACCGGCGACCACCGGCACATCACCATCGAGTCCGGCGACACCGTCGTGCTGGCCAGCTCGCTGGTGCCGGGCAACGAGACCTCGGTCTACCGGGTGATCAACCAGCTGGCCCGGGCCGGCGCCACGGTCGTGCACAAGGACACCGCCAAGGTGCACGTCTCCGGGCACGCCCCGGCCGGCGAGCTGCTCTACCTGCTCAACGTCGTACGCCCGAGCAACCTGATGCCCGTGCACGGCGAGTGGCGGCACCTGCGTGCCCACGCCCGGCTCGGCATCGAGTCCGGGGTCGCCCCGGACCGGGTCGTGCTCTGCGAGGACGGCGACGTGGTCGACCTGGTCGAGGGGCACGCCCGGCACGTGGGCCGGGTCAAGAACCGCTACGTGTACGTCGACGGCCTCGCCGTGGGCGACGTCAGTGAGTCGCTGCTGACCGAGCGGCGCATCCTCGGTGACGGCGGCTTCATCTCGGCCACCGTGGTGATCGACTCGGTGACCGGCAAGGTGGTCGGCGAGCCGAGCATCTCGGCCAAGGGCTTCTCCGAGGACCCGCAGGCCTTCAACCCGGTCATCCCGCTGCTGACCGCCGCCCTGCACCGCTCGGCGGAGGACGGCATCACCGACACCCACCAGCTCCAGCAGGTGGTCCGGCGCACCGTCGGACGCTGGGTGAACGACGCCTACCGGCGCCGGCCGATGATCGTGCCGACCGTCGTGGAAGTGTGATCGACAGCCATAGTTTTCTGTGAATACCGGATTTATTGATCCGGCCGCGACCCCCTTGCGTATCTGAGGGCACGGTGCCGCCCCCACGGCACTCGATGCGAGGGGAGTTACGGATGCAGCGGAGAACGGTCGTCGCGCTTGCGGCGACGGTGACGGCAGCGGGAGCGGCGGTGGCGTTCACGCTGCCGTCCATGGCGGGCACGAACGCCAACCGCCGCCCTGCGTCTCAGTCGACCGGCGGAGTGGCCCCACAGCTGCTCGCCGCGATGCAACGGGACCTCGGTGTGAGCGCCGACCAGGCCGCGGCCCGGGTGAAGCGGGCCGCGTGGGCCAGCGGGGTGGCGGCGCAGTTGCGCAGTGCCTCCGGTGACTCGTACGCGGGCTCGTGGCTCGGCAAGGACGGCACGACGCTGAACATCGCGATCACCGACGCCGGCCTGGCCGACGAGGTGCGCGCGGCCGGGGCCACCCCGAAGCTCGTCGAACGCAGCGTGGCCCAGCTGGACGGGGCCAAGAAGGCGCTGGACGCCGAGGCCACCAAGGCCGACCGGGACCTGCCCGGCTGGTACGTCGACGTCGCGGCGAACCAGGTCGTGATCCAGGCGCTGCCCGGTGACACCGAGCACGCCGAGGAGCTGGCCGAGGACGCCGGCCTCCCCGACGAGGCGGTGAAGGTGGTCGTCACCAAGGCCGCCCCGAAGCCGCTGGCCGACGTCATCGGCGCCGAGCCGTACTTCGTCAACATCGGCGGCGGCCAGGCCCGCTGCTCGATCGGCTTCGCGGTCGAGGGCGGGTTCGTCACCGCCGGGCACTGCGGCGCCGAGGGCACCCAGACCACCGACCGGGAGAACCTGGACCAGGGCGTCGTCGTGGCGTCGGTCTTCCCCGGCACCGCGGACATGGGTGTGGTGCAGACCAACGCCGACGTGACGCTGCAGCCGTTCGTCAACGACTTCGACGGCAACGCGCTGCCGGTCGGCGGCAGCACCGAGGCTCCGGTCGGCGCCGCGGTCTGCCGGTCCGGTTCCACCACCGGCACGTTCTGCGGCACCATCCTGGCCAAGAACCAGACGGTCAACTACCCGGAGGGCGCGGTCACCGGCCTGACCCGGACGGATGTCTGCGCCGAGGGCGGTGACTCCGGCGGCCCGTGGCTCTCGGGTGACCAGGCCCAGGGCGTGACCTCCGGCGGCTCGGGCGACTGCACGGTCGGCGGCGAGACGTTCTTCCAGCCGATCACCGAGATCCTCGAGGAGAACAACCTCACCCTGCTCACCACCGGCGGCGCCGGTGGCGGCACGGACGCGGGCGCTCCGGCCGCCGAGGGGACCACGGCTCCGCCGGTCGAGTCGACCGAGGCGCCGGCCGGTAACAACGGCAACGGCAACGGTCACCACCGCCGGGGTCACCGCAACTGACGCACCACCCGTAGACGTGCTGCCCGCGCAGGCCATCCTCCGTCCTGCGCGGGCAGCGCTGCGTCGCCTACCGTTGGCGGGATGGGCTACCGGATCCTGATCGCCGCGGCCGTGGGCGCGCACTTCGCGTTTTTGGCCTTCGGCATCTTCGGCGGCTTTCTCGCCTGGCGCTGGCGCCGGCTCATCTGGCTGCAGATCGTCAGCGCCGCCTGGCTCCTGATCATCGTGGTCGCGGGGCTGTCCTGCCCGCTGACCTGGCTGGAGGACCGCGGCCGGGCCGGCGCGGGACTGCCGCTGCGCGAGGGTGGCTTCCTGGACAACCACGTGGCGGGCGTCTTCTACCCGCACGGCTACGAGTGGGCGGCGCGGATCACGGTCGCCGCGCTCATCCTCACCTCGTGGATCGGCTTCGCGGTGCGCTCAAAGCTCCGCGACCGCGTCGGCTAGCTCGCAGCCGGTCGCGATCCCGCAGATCATCACCTGGTCGAGCTGCTCCGGGGTGACGCCGCGCTCCCAGTCGCCCACGACCTCACCGACCACCCGCACCGCGCCGTCGTCGGCTGTGTGCACGTACGCCTTGGGCCAGAGCCGGTCGTGGTTCCAGGCGTTGCAGAAGGCGTACAGGCGGGGGACGTCGTCGGTGCTGAAGACCGTCCGGGTCAGCGTGCGCACCTGCAGGACCTCCTCGTCCTTGCCGAGCCGGAAGAAGTAGATCAGGCAACCCTGCCAGTTGCCGCCGATGTCACCGTCGTCGTCGACGAAGTGGGCGAACGTGCGGGCGTTCAGCGCGTCGATGATCATGTCGTGGCTGAGCGGTTGCGGCGCGGACATGCTGTTGATCCTAAACGGGGGAAAAAGCGAAACCCGGTCACGGTGCGGCGCGCGTACTCGCGAGAGTGATCCCGTTACGGTAGGGCCATGGCGGGCCGTACTCCTCCGGCGAGCCGGGGCCGCGCCGCGTCCACCACGCGCGGTGCCGCGACGTCGCGCGCCCGGCAACCAGCAGCTCGCAAGACCCCCGCACGCAAGGCCGCGGCCAAGAAGGCGGTCCCGCGCGCCCGGGCGAGGAGCGCCACCCGGGCCCGGCCCGGAGTCGGATCGGTGCTGGCGACCGGCGTCGGCCGCGGCGTCGGCGCCCTCTGGATGGGCGTCGCGCACAGCGTCGGCTGGGTCGCCCGTGGCGTCGGCCGGCAGGCCGCGACCGCCAAGGAGATCGATCCCGAGCACCGCCGCGACGGTGCCGGCCTGCTCATGCTCGGCCTGGCCATCCTGGTCGGGGTGGCGGTCTGGGCGGGTTCCGCCGGCCCGGTCGGCGCCCGGCTCAACGACGCCATGCGGCTGTTCTTCGGCGGCCTGGCGGTGCTCCTGCCACTGCTGCTGCTCTACGGCGCGGTCCGCTTCATGCGCAAGCCCGCCGACCCCGAGCACCGCGGCCGGTCCGTCGTCGGCTGGAGCGCCCTGGTCGTCTCCACCGCCAGCCTGCTGCACGTGTCCCAGCGCCCCGCCGACGACGTCGAGATGACCAGCTCCGGCGGGCTCATCGGCTACGGCGTCGGCTCCCTGCTGGAGAACGCGGTGACGGCCTGGGTGGCCGTACCCCTGCTCGTGCTGTTGTTGATCTTCGGTCTGCTGGTCATCACCGCGACCCCGATCAACAAGATCCCCGAGCGGCTGATGCTGCTCACCGACGTGCTGCTGGGCCGCTCGTCGGCCCGGGCGCCGCTGCCCGACCCGGACCTGCCGGACCTCGACGAGCCCGGCGACGAGGAGCCCAAGCGTCGTGCCCCGGCCCGCCGTCGGCAGGGCTCGCTGGCCGACATCGGGCTCGCCCCGGACCCCGACGACCTCGACGTGGACGACGACCCGATCGTGCACGACACCGTGCTGGTGCCCCGCGGCAAGAAGGTGCCGGCCAGCCGCAAGGCGCCCGAGCCGCCGGAGCACTCGCCGCTGCCCACCCGCGCCGAGCAGCTCGACATCTCGGCCGTCGAGGGCGACTACCGGCTGCCGCCGCCGAACCTGCTGGGCAAGGGTGCGGCGCCGAAGTCCCGCAGCAAGGCCAACGACGAGATCATGACCGCGCTGACCGGGGTCTTCGACCAGTTCAACCTGGACGCGCAGGTCACCGGCTTCACCCGGGGCCCGACGGTCACCCGCTACGAGGTCGAGGTCGGCCCGGGCGTCAAGGTCGAGCGGATCACTCAGCTCTCCCGCAACATCGCCTACGCGGTCAAGTCGCCCGACGTGCGCATCCTGAGCCCGATCCCGGGCAAGAGCGCGGTCGGCGTGGAGATCCCGAACACCGACCCGGAGAACGTCTCGCTCGGTGACGTGCTGCGCTCGCACGCGGCCACCGCCGACCACCACCCGATGCTGGTGGCGCTGGGCAAGGACATCGAGGGCCGCTTCGTGGTGGCCAACCTGGCCAAGATGCCGCACATCCTGATCGCGGGCGCGACCGGCGCCGGCAAGAGCTCCTGCCTCAACTCGCTGCTGGTCTCGATCCTGACCCGGGCCACCCCGGACGAGGTGCGGCTGCTGCTGATCGACCCGAAGCGGGTCGAGATGACCGGGTACGAGGGCATCCCGCACCTGGTCACGCCGATCGTCACCAACGCCAAGAAGGCCGCCGACGCCCTGGAATGGGTCGTCCGCGAGATGGACATGCGCTACGACGACCTCGCCGCCAACGGGGTACGCCACGTCGACGACTTCAACCGCAAGGTGCGCAGCGGCGAGATCACGGCCCCGCCGGGCGTCGACCGGGTGATGAAGCCGTATCCGTACCTGCTGGTGATCGTCGACGAGCTGGCCGACCTGATGATGGTCGCGCCGCGCGACGTCGAGGACTCGGTGGTCCGGATCACCCAGCTGGCCCGGGCCGCCGGCATCCACCTGGTGCTGGCCACCCAGCGCCCCTCGGTCGACGTGGTCACCGGCCTGATCAAGGCCAACGTCCCGTCCCGGCTGGCCTTCGCCACCAGCTCGCTGGCCGACTCCCGGGTCATCCTCGACCAGCCCGGCGCGGAGAAGCTGCTGGGCCGCGGTGACGGCCTGTTCCTGCCGATGGGCGCGTCCAAGCCGGCCCGCTTCCAGGGTGCCTGGGTCGACGAGAAGGAAATCGCCGACGTCGTCAAGTTCTGCAAGGACCAGCGCGAGCCGGAGTTCCGCCCGGACGTGACGGCGCCGCCGGAGAGCAAGAAGAAGCAGATCGACGAGGAGGTCGGCGACGACCTCGAGGTGCTGATCCAGGCGATCGAGCTGGTGGTCACCTCGCAGTTCGGCTCGACCTCGATGCTGCAGCGCAAGCTGCGGGTCGGCTTCGCCAAGGCGGGCCGGCTGATGGACCTGATGGAGACCCGCGGCATCGTGGGCCCGTCCGAGGGCTCCAAGGCCCGGGAAGTGTTGATCAAGCCCGATGAGCTGGAAGAGACCCTCGCCACGCTCAGGGTCGACTAGACGGGCGAAGGCAGCGCAACCGGCGCCCGGTAGCCTTGTCGGAGTGTCGGTAACCCCTGCCCCCCGCCGTGTCGCCCTGCTCACCCTGGGCTGTGCCCGTAACGAGGTCGACTCCGAGGAGTTGGCCGCCCGTCTCGACGCCGGTGGCTGGCAGGTCAGCACGGACGCCGACGGCGCCGACGTGGTCCTCGTCAACACCTGCGGCTTCGTCGAGAAGGCCAAGCAGGACTCCATCGAGACCCTGCTCGCGGCGGCCGACACCGGCGCCAAGGTGGTCGCCGCCGGCTGCATGGCCGAGCGGTACGGCAAGGAGCTCGCCGAGAGCCTCCCCGAGGCGCAGGCCGTGCTCGGCTTCGACGACTACACCGACATCGCCGCCCGGCTCGACGGCGTGCTCGCCGGTGAGCGGTTCGACGCGCACACCCCGCGGGACCGCCGGGAGCTGCTGCCGCTGACCCCGGTCGCCCGGCAGGCGGCCAAGGTCGTCGTCCCCGGGCACGCCACCGTCGACGAGCACACCCCCGCCCACCTGCGCCAGGTGCTGCGCCGCCGCCTCGACAACGGCCCGGTCGCGAGCCTCAAGCTGGCCAGCGGCTGTGACCGGCGGTGCTCCTTCTGCGCCATCCCGGCCTTCCGGGGCGCGTTCGTCTCCCGTGATCCGCAGGAGCTGCTGGCCGAGGCCGAGTGGCTGGCCGGCACCGGCGTCCGCGAGCTGGTCCTGGTGAGTGAGAACAGCACCTCGTACGGCAAGGACCTCGGCGACCCGCGCGCCCTGGAGAAGCTGCTGCCACAGCTCGCCGCCGTACCGGGGATCGTCCGGGTCCGGGCCAGCTACCTGCAGCCCGCCGAGACCCGTCCCGGCCTGGTCGAGACCATCGCCACCACGCCGGGCGTCGCGGCGTACTACGACCTGTCCTTCCAGCACTCCAGCGAGCCGGTGCTGCGCCGGATGCGCCGGTTCGGCTCCACCGACCGGTTCCTGGACCTGCTCGCCTCGGCCCGCGCGCTGGCCCCCGAGGCCGGCGCGCGCAGCAATTTCATCGTCGGCTTCCCCGGCGAGACCCGGGAGGACGTGGACGAACTGGTCCGGTTCCTGACCGAGGCCCGGCTGGACGCCATCGGCGTCTTCGACTACAGCGACGAGGACGGCACCGAGGCCGTCGGCCTGTCCGGCAAGGTGGACGAGGACGAGATCAAGCTCCGGTACGCCGAGATCAGCGAACTGGCCGACGAACTGTGCGCCCAGCGGGCCGAGGACCGGCTCGGCTCGGTCGTCGAGGTGCTGGTCGACACGATCACCGATGGCGAGATCGAGGGTCGCGCCGAGCACCAGGCGCCCGAGGTCGACGGTTCCACCCTGCTGGTCGCCGGCGAGCAGGGGGTCGACCTGGCTGCGCTGCGCCCCGGCGACTTCGTCCGGGCCCGGGTCACCGGCACCGAGGGCGTCGACCTGGTGGCCGTACCCGTCGAAATGATCTCCGCGGCACCGGCAGCGGCAGCGTCGTGACCGACGAGCCGGTGCCGGTGGCCGTGCCGCGGCCGGTCTCGCTCTACAACCCGGCCAACGTCCTGACGGCCGCCCGCATCGTGCTCGTCCCCGTGTTCGTGGCCTTCGTCGTCGTCTCCGGCATGGTCGACTCCGGCTGGCGGATCGCCGCCTGCCTGACCTTCTGTGTGGCGTCCGCCACGGATTTCGCGGACGGCTGGATCGCCCGGCGCTACGAGCTGGTGACGTCCTTCGGCAAGGTGGCGGATCCGATCGCGGACAAGGCGCTGACCGGCAGTGCGCTGGTGCTGCTGTCGGCGTACGACCGGCTGTCGTGGTGGGTGACGGGCCTGATCCTGGTCCGGGAGTGGGGCGTCACGGCGCTGCGTTTCTGGGTGATCCGGTACGGCGTCATCCCGGCCAGCCGCGGCGGCAAGCTCAAGACGGCGCTGCAGATCGCCGCGATCGCGTGGTTCCTGTGGCCCGTTCCGGAGCCGTTCGACCTGGTCGGCACGGTGCTGATGGTCGCGGCGCTGATTGTGACCGTGGTGACGGGTGTGGATTACGTGTTGCAGGCGTTGCGCCTGCGCCGGCGGGCCCAGCGGGTCTGAGGACGCGCCCCGCCCGGACTTGGCAGAATCGGGACATGAGCGAAGGCAGGATCGATGATCCCGGGGTGGCGGCCGCCGCGGTGGTGCACGCCCTGGTCGACCGGCACCAGACGCTGTCGGTCGCGGAGTCGCTGACCGGTGGCCTGCTCGCCGCCACGATCGTCGAGATCGCCGGGGTCAGCGCGGTGTTCAAGGGCGGCATGGTGGTCTACGCCACCGAGCTGAAGCACACCCTGGCCGGCGTGCCCCGGCAGCTGCTGGACGAGCGCGGGCCGGTCGATCCGGACGTCGCGTTGGCCCTGGCCGAGGGGGTGCGGGAGCGTTGCGGTTCCGATTGGGGCCTGGCCACGACCGGGGTCGCCGGGCCGGAGCCGCAGGACGGCAAGCCGGTCGGGATGGTCTTCGTCGCGGCGGCCGGGCCGGGCGGAGCCACCGTTCAGGAGCTGAGCCTGCCGGGTTCCCGGCAGGACATCCGCATCGCGAGTGTGACGTCCGCCCTGTCGCTGCTCGTCGCCGAGCTGCGCGGCTCGACCGCGGGAATCGCGGGCTGACCTGCCGCGTTGTCTCGATCGGGTGAGTGGGTGGAACCTGCCCGCCGCCCGTCTCAGCAGCCCCGCGGGCACCCGCGTGTCCCCGCCCGTCCCGCATTTCGGCGGGGCGGGATGTCGGTGTAGCCCGTAGCGGGTACGGTTGCGGGAAGCCTCCGGCGGTTGCCGGCGGGCCCGCCGCAGGAGGAGGTGCCATGGTCCTGCTACGCCGGGTTATCGGTGACGCACTTCGGGCGCGCAGGCAGGGTCAGCATCGCACGCTGCGTGAGGTGTCGACCGCCGCCAACGTCAGCCTGGGGTATCTCTCCGAGATCGAACGTGGCCAGAAGGAAGCGTCCAGCGAGCTGCTCGCCGCGATCTGCGAGGCTCTGGGCGCGCGCCTGTCCGAGGTCCTGGGTGAAGTGAGCGGCACGCTCGCGCTCGCCGAGGGGATGGACGGTGTTCTCGCCCCGCTCGAGCCCACTACCGTCGAGACCAGTGGTGCGGGCGCCAACCCCGTTCCGCTCACCGGCTCCCCGATCAAGGCGGCTCCGGTCAAGAAGGGCGAGGCC
Organism: Actinoplanes sp. CA-051413; assembly: GCF_050955795.1. NCBI lineage: Bacteria > Bacillati > Actinomycetota > Actinomycetes > Micromonosporales > Micromonosporaceae > Actinoplanes > Actinoplanes sp. CA-051413. Next base: position 8,340,580 of record NZ_CP192100.1, on the reverse strand, counting down.
CCGGCCGTGCGCCAGGTGACCTCCGACGGGACGGTCTCTGTATCCGTCCGGAGTGAGTCTCCGCTCAAGGCGACTCTGCACGCGACCCGCAAGCGCGGGCGCGACATCGTCTACGCAGCCTGATCCTCAGCACCGCCCCTACGCGTTCCGGCGTCGCCGGAACGCGTATCGGCGCGTAGCCTCGATGTCGGGGGAACCCTCGTCCGACCCTGAGATCCCCCGTAGGTCACGTGACGCCGGTGGCGTGGAGCTGACACGATGGACTTCGCGCCATCGTGAAGACCCCTCGGTCCCGCGTCGGTGGCGCGTCCGACTGAGCGACATTGAGGGGATACCGCGGATATGGCGAACCCGTTCGTCAAGGGCTGGCGCTACATGATGGCGCTCTTCGGCGCCAAGATCGATGAGTACGCCGACCCCAAGGTGCAGATCCAGCAGGCCATCGAGGATGCCCAGCGCCAGCACCAGGCACTCGTGCAGCAGGCCGCCGCCGTGATCGGCAACCAGCGGCAGCTGGAGATGAAGCTGTCCCGGCAGATGTCCGAGGTCGAGAAGCTGCAGGGCATGGCCCGCCAGGCCCTGGTGCTGGCCGACCGGGCCCGGGCTGGCGGCGACGAGGCCGAGGCGCAGAAGTACGAGTCCACCGCCACGACGCTCGCCACCCAGCTGGTCTCCGGCGAGCAGTCGATGGAAGACCTGAAGACGCTGCACGACCAGGCGCTGTCGGCGGCCGGCCAGGCCCGCAAGGCGGTGGAGAACAACGCGATGGTGCTCCAGCAGCGCATCGCCGAGCGCTCCCGTCTGCTCAGCCAGCTCGAGCAGGCCAAGATGCAGGAGACGGTGGCCAAGTCGCTGGAGTCGATGTCGTCGCTCTCCGCGCCGGGCAACACCCCGTCCCTGGACGAGGTCCGCGACAAGATCGAGCAGCGGTACGCGAACGCGATGGGCCGCGCCGAACTGGCGTCGAACTCCGTCGAGGGCCGCATGCTCGAGGTGCAGAAGTCGAGCCTCGACATGGCCGGCACCTCGCGGCTGGAGCAGATCCGGGCCAGCATGGCCGGCGAGCAGCTCGGCGGCACCGCGGCCAAGCCGGCTGTGGAGGCGGGCAACAACGCCGCCCCGGCGGCCGACCCGGCCAGCGTGGCCCGTCTCGACGAGATCAGGGCAAGCATGAACGCCAAGCGTGGGGACACCTCGGCCACTGGCTGAGCACCCCAACCCGGGGAGGAGTGAACGGTGGACGAGCGGAGCAGGTACTTCCGGCAGCTCAGGAAGCTGCGGGGGTCCGCGCGGCGCTGGAGCGTCGTCGGCGGAGGGCTGACCGCTGCCGCTGCCGTGCTCACCCCGTACGCGGGCATCGGGCTCGCCGACGCGGCCTGGGCCGCGTCGGCGGGTGCGTCCGTGGCGCTGGCCTGGTGGCGCTGGAGTGACCACCGGGCGCTGGCCGCGATCCCGGCGCCGCCGCCCGCCCCGCCGGCCATCCCCGGCCAGCGGCTGGTGGCGGCCGTCGAGCGGTTCCCGGCGGGCCGGCAGGTGCTGCAGGAGGTCCGCCGGCACAAGGAGCGTTACGCGCTGCGCGGTTCCGCCGTCGCCCAGGCCTGGGACAGGCTGGACCGGGCGGCCATGACGCTGACCGGGCTGGCCGGCCGACTGACCGGGCCCGGCGAGGCCGCGATGCTGGAGGCCGCGGTGGCCGAGCAGTGGCTGCGGGACCTCGGCCAGCGGGTGGCCAGCGTCGAACGGGCGATCCCGCTCAGCCCGCCGGATCAGCGCGCCGGGATCGAGCAGGCGCACGAGAGCCTGGCCAAGCAGTTCACCGAGGGCGTGGCCGCGTACGAACGGCTGGTCGCGGCCGCGGCGAGCTATGTCGCCGAGGAGGGCCACCCGGCCTCCACCCAGCACCCGGCGCTCGGTGGCCTGATCGAGGCGACCGACCGCCTGCGCGGCATCGCCGAGGGGCTGTCCGAGCTGCGGCGGCCCGCCACCCCCGCCGCCTAGGAAGAGCCCGGCTTCGGCTGGCAGCGCGGGCACCAGTAGGTGATCCGCTCCTCCTGGTCCTCTTTCTGGATCGCCGAGCCGCAGCGCCGGCAGGGCTGCGCCCGCCGCCCGTAGACATAGCTGGTCTGTCCCCGGCGCAGGGATCCGGTGGTGGTCTGCGTCCAGCGTCCGCGGTTGGAGGCCACCAGCTTCTGCGCCAGCTTCACCGTGCCGGCCAGGTCCGCCACCGCGGAGACCGGCGTCCACGGCCACAGGCCGCGCAGGAAGAGCGTCTCGGCCTTGTAGAGGTTGCCGACCCCGGCGAGGTTGCGCTGGTCCAGCAGCGCCTCACCGATCGGGACGTCCGGCTTGGCCGCGATCCGGCGGACCGCCTCGTCGGGGTCCCAGTCGGCGCCGAGCAGGTCCGGTCCCAGGTGGCCAAGCAGCTTCTCCTCCTCGGCCGTGGGCAGCAGCGCCACCTCGTGCAGGTGGTAGCCGACCGCCACCGAGCGTTTCGTCCGCAGCACCACCCGGATCAGGTGCGCGGGGCGGCCGGTCCAGCGCTCACCCGGCGCGTACGCCCGCCAGGCGCCGTCCATGCGCAGGTGCGAGTGCAGGGTCATGGCCCGTTCGCCGCTCGTCAGCCGCAGCAGCAGGTGTTTACCCCGGCTCGCCGACTCGGCCACCGTCCAGCCGGTCAGGTCGGTCGTCGCGAGCTGCGGCACCCGGAAGTCCGAGCCGGTGAGCACGTCGCCCTGCAGCGCGCGTTCGAGGACGCGCGCGGTGTTCCATACGGTGTCACCTTCGGGCATGGCTCTGCTCCTGCCCAGCCGACAGCATCGCAATCATCGCGGCCGGTTCCAGCGTGGCGCCACGGGCGTCAGCGGCGGCCCGGGTCACCGGATCGAGGGCCTCGTCGAGGGCGTTGTTCAGGGCGGCCGAGGTCGTCGGGTCGGTGGCTTCGGGCCGTAGTCCGCGGCGGGCGCCCTGGTGGCGTACGGCGGCCAGCAGCGTCGCACCCAGCTCGGGCCGGCCGCTCAGCGTGAGGGCGTACGCGCCGGTGTGCAGGCAGGAGAGCACGTTGCCGACGTCGTCCTCCTCCCGGAACCGGCCCAGGGCGGCACCGAGCTCGCGCAGCGCCGCGGCCGGGTCGGGGTCGGCCGGGACCAGCCAGGCCCGGGCCAGCAGCAGCTCACTCATCGCGGCGATCCAGTTCTGCCGCAGCTCGCCGGCGTGCCTGGCCGCGCCCGTGAGCACCCGGCGGCTCTCCAGCAGCTCACCGAGCCCGGTCAGGGCCCCGCCGAGCGCCATCTCACCGGCCGGCGTGGCCCACTGCTCGCCGATCCGCACACTCACCGCGATCGACTCCCGGGCCCGGACCGCGGCGGTGTCGTAGTCGCCGCGCGCCGACCACAGCAGCGACTCGTAGTAGCGGAGCTGACTGACCAGGCGCCACCCGTCCTGGCTGTCCGGCTCCGCGAGCAGGGCCTTCGCCTGCCACAGGCACTCGGCGGCACCGTCGACGTCCCCGCCGATGAACCGCAGGGTCCCGCAGGTGGCCAGCGCGAGCGCCCGGTCGACCGCGGGCGCGTCCGGAGCCCCGGCCAGGGCCGTGGTCAGCAGCCGCAGCCCTTCGGCCACGTGTCCGCCCCGGAACCAGAACCACTCCAGCAGGCCCGCCGTCCGCAGCGCCGCTCCCGGATCCGCGACGAGGTCGTGGGCGAGCGCGGCGCGCAGGTTGGGCACTTCACGGTTGAGGACCCGGATGGCGTGCGCCGAGCGCTCCCCGCGCAGCTCGGGCGCGGTCCGTTCGACCAGCGCGCGAACCCAGGCGGCCTGCGCGGCCCGGCTCGCCGCCGGATCGGGGTCGTGTTCCTGGCAAAACGCCCGGATGATGCCCAGCAGCCGGTAGCGGGTCGGCGTCACGGTCGTGTCGGCGCTGACCACCGAGCGGGTGACCAGCGAGGACAGCGCTTCCAGATCGGAGCCGACCGCCGCGGCGGCCTCCACGGTGAAGCCGCCCGCGAACGGCCACAGCCGCAGCAGCAGCGCCCGGTCGGCGGCCGGCAGCAGGTCGACGCTCCAGGCCACGGCCGCCTCCAGGGTGGCGTGTGGGGCCAGTGCGCCGCGCGGCACCCGGCCCAGCGCGGGGAACCGTTCGCCGAGCAACGACACCAGCTCGCCGAGACCCAGCACCCGGGCCCGGGCGGCGGCCAGCTCCAGCGCCAGCGGGATCCCGTCCAGCACCTCCGCCAGCCGCGCCAGCTGGGCCTCGTCGTCGGGGTCCGGACTCCAGCCCGGGCGTACCGCGCCGATCCGGTCGACCAGCAGCGCCACGGCGTCGCCCGAAGGCAGGGGCGTGACCGGCAGCAGCCGTTCGCCGTCGACACCGAGCGGCTCGCGGCTCGTCGCCAGGATCCGCAGCTGCGGGCAGCGGGCCAGCAGCTCGACGACCAGGTCGGCCACGGCAGCGACAAGATGCTCGCAGTTGTCGAGGATGAGCAGCGCTTCCCGGCCGCTCAACGCTGAGCTCAGGCCGGCCGGGCCGGGCTCGGCCGGCTGGTGCACGCCGGCGGCCGCGGCGATCGTGGAGACGAGCAGGTCCGGTTCCGTGACGTCGGCCAGCCGGGCCAGCCACGGGCCGTCAGCGTCCGGGCGGGTCGCCGCGTACTCCACCGCCAGCCGGGTCTTGCCCGCGCCGCCCGGACCGACGAGGGAGAGCAGGCGCGTGGCCGGCATGGTGGCTTCGAGTGCGGCCAGCTCCGCCTCCCGGCCGACGAAAGCGGACAGCGGCCGGGTCACCGCCGGGGCCTTGGTGACCGGGCGTGGTGCCGGGCCGGCCCGGGCGGGCAACAGCAGGCCGGGATCCTGGGCCAGCAGGCGCCGCTCCAGGGACTGCAGGGCGGGACCGGGATCGACGCCGAGGTCATCGGCGAGCAGTGCGCGGATCCTGCGCAGAGCCGACAGCGCCTCGGCCTGGCGAGCACTGCGGTAGAGACCGAGGATGAGCAGTTCCCAGCGGCGTTCCCGATAGGGCTCTGCGCGTACGGCTGGGGTCAGCTCGGCCACCGCGCCGGGTGCGTCGCCCACGGCCAGGCGCGCCGCCAGCCTCTCCTCGACCGCGACCAGGCGCAGCTCTCCCAGCCGGGCCCGGGCGGCCTCGACCTCGACGGCCCCGTCCAGATCCGCGAACGCCTCCCCGCGCCACAGCCGTAGCGCCGCGTCGAAGGCGCGGACGGCCTCGGCCGGCCGCTGCTCGTCCAGCAGCTCCCGCCCGCGGGCGACGCCCGCCTCGAACGCCGCCACGTCCGTCTCCGCGCCGGTCAGCCGGTATCCGTCGCCGACCCGCTGCAGCGCCTCCCGATGCTCGGCGCCCAGCGCTCGCCGCAACCGCGACACGTACGCCTGCAGCGACACCTCCGGGCTGGCCGGCGGATCGTCACCCCACACCGCCGCCGTCAGCGCGTCCCCGCTGACCGGCCGGCCGCCGGCCGCGATGAGCGCGGTGACGAGCCGGCGCGGCAACGGACCGCCCAGATCGAGGACGCCGCGGCCCGCGCCGAGCTCGGTCGGCCCGAGAACGCGGCAGCTCAGCACGGGTGGAGCATACAAACGCACGCCGCTTGCAGGCAGTCTGCAAGCCGACCCGAGCACTCTGAGCCCATGACGACCACAACAGCACGCGTCGACACCTGGGAGATGGTGCTGGTGCACCGGGTGTTCCGGCGCGAGTTCCGCATCCTGCCCGCCCTGATCCGCGCAGTGCCGCCCGGCGACACCGCCCGCGCCGAGACCATCGGTTCCCACCTGGCCAACGTGGCCGGGGCGCTGCACCACCACCACGAGGCCGAGGACGAACTGCTCTGGCCGGTCATGCTCGACCGGGTCGGGCTGCGCGCCGACCTCGTGCACCGGATGGAGGCGCAGCACGAACGCCTGGCCGGCCTGCTCACCCGCATCGACGACCTGACCGCCCGCTGGCGCGCCCACGCCGCCGCCGACGTCCGCGACGAGCTCGCGGACGTGCTGGCCCAGGCATCCGGCGCCCTCGACGAACACCTGGGCGACGAGGAACGCGAACTGCTCCCGCTGGTGTCGGAGCACGTGACCCCGGCCGAGTGGAACGCGCTCAACGAGCGGGGCCGCGAGGCGATCCCGAAGAACAAACTGGCCCTGGTCTTCGTCGGTGCGATCCTCGAGGAGGCGAGCCCGCGGGAGCGGAAGATGTTTCTCGCCCAGCTGCCCGGGCCGGCCCGGCTGCTCTGGCGCCTCTTCGGGCCACGCATTTATGCCAAGTCCCGGGACAGCATTCGGCGGGGCTGAACCGGCCTCCGCCCCGCGGCTGCTCGGAGGTCAGCGTTCGGCGACGCGGACTATGTCGCCGGGGCGGACCGAGAGCAGGACGACTGCACGGCCGCCGTTCACCGCTATCGCCACGCGGCCGGCCGAGTCCTCGTACACGATCATCTCGCCCTGCTGGGCATCGGCGAAGGTCTGGGCGCGCCGGGCCTTGACCCCGCCGATGACCAGGTCCGGGCTCAGCCCGGACAGCGTCGCGCCGCCGGCGGCGAGCTGCACGTTGCCGAAGCGGTCGACGGTGAGCACCTCGGCCTCGAGCCAGCCGTCGCCGACCGCGACGACCGGATCGGGGAGCCGCACCAGGGTCTCCGGGGCGACGGCCGGCCCCGCGTCGCTCAGCGGCGCGCCGAGCGCGAGCCGCGCCGCGGCGGGGGAGAACACGTCCCGGCCGTGGAACGTGCGCGAGACGTCGCCGAGCAGCCAGTCTTTGTTGGTGAGCTCGAACACGTCGTCGATGCCGCCCAGCGCCTCGGCCGCCCAGATCAGCAGCCCGTTGTCCGGACCGACCAGGAGGCCGCCGGGGGTGCCGATCGTGATGCCGCGCCGCTCGGAGCCGACCCCGGGGTCGACCACGGCGACATGCACCGACGGCGGCAGGTGCGGCGCCGTCTGTGCCAGCACCGCGGCGCCGCGCGCCACGTCAGCGGGCGGCACGTGGTGGGTGATGTCGTTGACTCGCACATCGGGAGCGATGCGCGCGATCACCCCGCGGCACGCGGCGGCGAAACCGTCGAACGTGCCGTAGTCGGTGGTGAGGCTGATCCATCCATAGCCGCCCATGGTGGTTCACGTTACTGCCCCGGCACACTCCGTGCGTGGCGGCTGGCCGGACGCGTCGCGGTTCTTCTGGCACTGTTGATCTATGCGTCTTGTCATCTTCACCGAACCTCAGCAGGGTGCGTCGTACGACGACCTGCGGCGGGTGGCCCAGCTCGCGGAGCAGACCGGGTACGACGGCTTCTTCCGCTCCGACCACTATGTCGCGATGGGCGGGGACGGCCTGCCCGGCCCGACCGACGCCTGGCTGACCCTGGCCGCACTGGCGGTGCAGACCTCCCGGATCCGGCTTGGCACGCTGGTCACGTCGGCGACGTTCCGGCTGCCGGGCCCGCTGGCGATCGGGGTGGCCCAGGTCGACGCGATGAGCGGCGGCCGGGTGGAACTGGGCCTGGGCGGCGGCTGGTTCGAGCAGGAACACACCGCGTACGGCATCCCGTTCCCGCCGGTGGGCGAGCGTTTCGACCGCCTCGAGGAGCAACTCGAGATCGTCGAGGGCCTGTGGACGACCCCGGTGGGCGAGCAGTACACCTTCGAGGGAAAGCACTACCAGGTGACGAACTCGCCTGCCCTGCCGAAACCGGTCCAGTCACCCCGCCCGCCGATCATCGTGGGCGGCGCGGGCAAGAAGCGCACCCCGGCGCTGGCGGCCCGGTACGCCGACGAGTTCAACGCCCCGTTCGCGAAGGTGACGGACCTGCCGGCGATGTTCGACCGGGTCCGGGCGGCAAGCGAAGAGATCGGCCGGGCCCAGCCGCCGGCCCTGTCGGCGGCGGCGGTGCTGTGCGTGGGCCGCGACGAGGCGGAGGTGAAGCGCCGAGCGGCGGCAATCGGCCGCGACGTGGAAGAGATGCGCGGGAACGGCGGGGTGGTGGGCACGCCGGACCAGGCGGTGGAGATCCTCGGCCGGTACGCGGAGACGGGAGCGTCCCGGGTGTACCTGCAAGTGCTGGACCTGACCGACCTCGACCACATCGAGCTGGTCGCCGCAGCGGTGGCGCCGCAGCTGTCCTGACGTCTGTCCGGGCCGGTGATCCCCGACGTCGCGATTCTCGGCGCCGAGATCACCGGCCCGGTGCTGTTCAACGCACCGCCTGGTTTCCTGCGCGATCGGCCCGGGTTCACCGCCCGGTCTATTGCGCAGAGGATCGATGGTGGCGGTCGGCCCGGGCCCGGCGCGTGGCGTCTTACGCGGCGGCTCGGTGCGATGGCCGGCTTGGACTCCGGCCCGCCTGGTGTCCCACGCGGCGGATCGGTGTGGCCGGTCGGCTCAGGCCCGGCGTTGCGGCGCGCCCTTCTCGTGGCCATTTTGTGAGTCCATGAAGGCTCGCGGGTGGAGTCGGTGGGTGGCCGGGATGGGCGGCTGCGGGGTCGTTGCGGTGGTTTGGCCCTGGTGGGGACGGTCTTGGTGGTGGCGGGAATGAGGTGTCCGGGCTCGGGGCCTAAAGTCTGTTGCGTGGAGATTGTCACCGCGCGACTGGCTTTGCGTCGGCCCGGGCCTGCCGACCTCGAAACGATTTTCGCGATCCACCGCGACCCCGAGGCGTGCCGGCACAACCCTTCGGACCTGCTCGCAACGCGGGCCCAAGCCGAACACCTCTACAGCCGGTGGGACGACCATTGGCGCCGGCACAGCTTCGGCTACTGGGTTGTCGAAGAACGCGAGTCCCGCAAGATCCTCGGCTTTGCGGGCCTCAAGGTGGTCCGCTTCCGCGAGATCGAAGTCCTGAACCTCTTCTACCGCCTCGATCCGGCGGCCTGGGGCAACGGCGTGGCGACGGAAGCAGCGACAGCCGTGGTGCAGTGGGCCGGCCGCCACCTTCCGGAGTGGCCGATCCTCGCTCGGGTCCGCCCGGACAACGTGGCGTCGCAGAAGGTGGCCCAGCGGGCGGGCCTCACCCGCGCCGAACACCTGGACGATCTGGGCGAGGACGGCCTGGACTGGCTCTTCGTCACCCGCTGGCCCGCAGACGACCAAAGCCCGCCCTGACCGCTGCCGCCTTGCCGACGCAGACCGCGCTGACCCCGCTGCCGGCCGCGAGCCCGCTGCCGGCCTGCTTCGCCGGTCAGCCGCGTAGGCGCAGCCCGCGAGGCGTCGCCCGGAACCCCGCCCCGGTCAACGCGTCCCGCAACGGCGACGAATGCACCGACTCCCCATCCGCCCGTTCCACGGACATCGGCCCCAGCGCCCCCGACCGCACCGATCCCGCCAGCGCCTGCCCAGCCGCCGTCAACGCCTCCGTATCGTCCAGGTAGGACAGCAGCGTCCGGCCGCCGCGTTCGACGTACAGGATCAGGTCGCCGCCGACCAGGACCACCAGGGCTCCTGCCTTGCGGCCCGCCCGGTGGCCCGTCGCCGGCGTTGTCTCGCCGTTGCCGCTGTCCACCACTCGTTCCGGCCATGGCAGTGCCGCCCCGTACGGGTTGGCCGGGTCGGTCGCCGCCAGCACCACCGCGGTTGCGCCCGTGCGTTTGGCCAGCTCGGCGGGCTCGGCCAATGCGCGCAGCCGGTCCACCGCGCCCGGCACCGCGAACTGTGCCGCCCCCAGGCCTTCCACGAAGTAGCCGCGGCGGGCCGCGCCCCGCTCCTCCAGCGCTGCCAGCACCGGATACACCGCCGCGAAGCCGCCGGTCACGCCCTCGGCCATCACCGCGCCGCGGGTCACCACTCCGTGTCGTTCGAGCAGGAGGTCGGCCAGGGCGGCCGCGCGGCGGGTCGGGTCGAGGTCGCGTTCCGGCAGGCGGGACCAGCGGCCCACCATCATCAGCGGTCCGGATCGGGCCGGCATTGTCGGGCGGCCGGGACGGCGGAAGCGGGTGCGGGCGGGCGCTGCCTTCGCGCGGTGGGCGCCGCTGCTGCCGAGCAGGGCGCGCAGTGGCGCCAGCGTGTCGTTGGTCAGGTGGCCGGCCCAGACCAGGTCCCAGACCGTTTCGGCCAGGGCGGTGTCGTCGGTGGCGCCGATCTTGTCGGACAGGCTGCGGAAGAACAGCGCCTGGCCGTCCGCCAGCGCGTCCAGCACCGACTGGTGTTGCGGGGTCAGCGCGAACTCGTCGTCCGGCGGTGGCAGCAGCAGCGGGGCACTGTCGGCGTACGCGAGGGTCACCCAGCCGTCGCCGCCCGGGATGGAGCCCGAGCCGGCCCACAGCACCTCGCCGCTGGCGCACAGCTCGTCGAGCTGGGGCGGGGCGTAGTCGGCGACCCGGGCCGGCAGGATCAGGCGTTCCCAGGCCGAGGCCGGTGCGGCCACGCCTTGCAGCTGCTCGATGGTGGCCGCCAGGGCATCGACGCCGCGAGAGTTGCCGCCGATCTGGTGCCAGCGGGGCAGGAACGCGGCCAGCACCCGCGGTGGCACCGGCTCGATCTCGCGGCGCAGCGCGGCCAGGGAGCGGCGTCGCAGCAGCCGCAGCACCTCCGCGTCGCACCACTCGGTGCCGGCCCCGCCGGGGGAGAACTCGCCGGAGACGACCCGGCCGGTGGCGCTGAGCCGCTTGAGGGCCTGCTCGACGACGAAGACGCCGAGGCCGAACCTGGCTGCGCAGGTGGCCGCCGCGAACGGGCCGTGGGTGCGGGCGTACCGGGCGACGAGGTCGCCGAGCGGGTCGGCCACCGGCTCGAGGTAGGCCTCCGCGACGCCGACCGGCAGGGCCACGCCGAGTGCGTCGCGGTAGCGGCCGGCGTCCTCGACGCCGATCCAGCGTTCCTCGCTGGCAATCCGGACCTGGATGGCGCGCCGGCTCGCCTGCAGGGTCGTCAGCCAGTCGAGCTCGACACCGCGGGCGGTGAGATCCGCGGCGGACAGGTCGCCGAGCAGGCGCAACAGCTCGGCCGCGTCCTCGGCGTCGCGCGGGCTGCGAGCTGCGGTGAGCCACTGCAGCTGGGCTTCGCTCTCGGTCACCACCGTCGGGTCGAGCAGCTCCCGCAGGTCGACGCGGCCGAGCAGCTCACCCAGCAGGGTGGAGTCCAGAGCCAGGGCGGCGGCGCGACGCTCGGCCAGCGGTGCGTCGCCCTCGTAGAGGAACGCGCCCACGTACCCGAAGAGCAAGGAGCGGGCGAACGGCGACGGCCGTGGGGTCTCGGCCTCGACCAGCCGGACCTTGCGTCCCGCGATCTCGCGCATCAGCCCGACCAGCCCGGGCACGTCGAAGACGTCCTGCAGGCACTCGCGGGCCGCTTCCAGGGTGACCGGGAAGTCGGCGAACTCGCGGGCCACGTCGAGCAGCTGGGCCGAGCGCTGGCGCTGCTGCCAGAGCGGCTGACGGCGGCGCGGGTCGCGGCGGGGCAGCAGCAGCGAGCGGGCGGCGCACTCGCGGAACCGGGAGGCGAACAGCGCCGACGTGCCGACCGACTCCTCGACCAGCTGGGAGATCTCCTCCGGGTCGAAGGCGACCAGGTCGGCACCGGGCGGCTCCTCGGCGGTGTCCGGCAGGCGGATGACGATGCCGTCGTCGGAGGGCATGACCTGGCCGTCGACGCCGTACCGCTCGGAGAGCCGGCGGGCGATGGCCAGCGCCCAGGGTGCGTTGACCCGGGCACCGAGGACACAGTGCACGGTCATGCGCCAGTCGCCCAGCTCGTCGCGGAAGCGCTCGACCACGATGGTCCGGTCGTCGGGCAGATTGCGGGTGGACTCGCGCTGCTCGCGCAGGTAGGCCATCAGGTTGTCGGCCGCCCACTCGTCGAGCCCGGAATCGCGCAGCGAGGCGATCGCCTTGCTGTCCTCCGCGCGGGTCAGGGTGCGCAGCCGGGCGCCGATGGCCCGGCCCAGCTCGATCGGGCGGCCGAGCGCGTCGCCCTTCCAGAACGGCATCCGGGCCGGCGCGCCCGGGGCGGGGGAGACCAGCACCCGGTCGGGGGTGATGTCCTCGATGCGCCAGGAGGTCGAGCCGAGCAGGAAGACGTCGCCCACCCGGGACTCGTAGACCATCTCCTCGTCGAGCTCGCCCACCCGGGACGCCTTCTCCGAGCCGGCCAGGAAGACGCCGAACATGCCGCGGTCGGGGATCGTGCCGCCGCTGGTGACGGCGAGCCGCTGGGCACCGGGACGCCCGGTGAGCTCGTCGGTGGTGCGGTCCCAGACCAGGCGGGGCCGCAGCTCGGCGAACGCGGTCGACGGATAGCGCCCGGAGAGCATGTCGAGCACGGCGTGCAGGGCGGAGTCGGGCAGCTCCGCGTACGGCGCGGCCCGGCGCACCAGCGCGGCCAGCTCGTCGACCTGCCACGCGTCCAGGGCGACCATCGCCACGATCTGCTGGGCCAGCACGTCCAACGGGTTTCGGGGGTAGCGCAGCTCCTCGATCGCGCCCTCACCCATCCGCTCGGCGACAACCGCGCAGCTGAGCAGGTCACCGCGATGCTTGGGGAAGACGACACCGCGCGAGACGGCCCCGACCTGGTGCCCGGCCCGGCCGATGCGCTGGAGCCCGGCGGCGACCGACGGCGGCGCCTCGATCTGCACCACCAGATCGACCGCGCCCATGTCGATGCCCAGCTCCAGGCTGGAGGTGGCAACCACGGCCGGGAGCTGCCCGGACTTGAGCGCCTCCTCGATCTGCTTGCGCTCCTCGCGGGAGACGCTGCCGTGGTGGGCGCGGGCGACGACCGGTGCCGCTCCCGTGGCTATCGGGGACTGGGCCATCAGCGCGGCGGGCGCGCGGTCGGCCTGCTCGACCACGGCCTCGGCGGCCAGCTCGTTGATCCGGGCGCACAGGCGCTCGGCGCCGCGCCGCGAATTGGTGAACACGATCGTGGAGCGGTGCTGCTGGATCAGCTCCAGCACGCGTTCCTCGACGGCGGGCCAGATGGACGGCGTGCGCCGGGACGTGCCCGGGTCGTCCGCGTCGACCTCGGGCACCTCGTCGAGGCGGGTCATGTCCTCCACCGGGACTTGCACCGAGACCTCGATGGTCTTGCTGCTGCGCGGCTGGACGATCTCGACGGCGCCGGCGCCGCCCAGGAACCGCGCTGTCTCGTCGATCGGGCGCACGGTCGCGGACAGCCCGACCCGTTGCGCCGGGCGACCCAGCATCGCGTCGAGGCGTTCGAGCGAGAGGGCGAGGTGGGCGCCGCGCTTGGTGGCCGCGACCGCGTGCACCTCGTCGATGATCACCGTCTCGACGCCCTTGAGCGACTCCCGGGCAGCCGAGGTGAGCAGCAGGAACAGCGACTCCGGCGTGGTGATCAGGATGTCCGGCGGCGTACGCGCGAAGGCCCGCCGTTCGTCAGCCGGGGTGTCCCCGGTGCGCATGCCGACGGTGATGTCCGGTGGTGGCAGCCCGAGCCGCCCGGACGCCTGCCGGATGCCGGTCAGCGGCGCCCGCAGGTTGCGCTCGACGTCGACGGCCAGCGCCTTGAGCGGGCTGACGTAGAGCACCCGGCAGCGGTGCTTGGGCTCGGCCGGGACGGGCTCGTGGGCCAGCCGGTCGAGCGACCAGAGGAAGGCGGCCAGCGTCTTGCCCGAGCCGGTCGGCGCGACCACCAGCGCGTTGCGGCCGGCGCCGATGGATCGCCAGGCGCCGGCCTGGGCGGCCGTGGGCGCGGCGAACGCGGCCCGGAACCACTCCCTGGTGGCGAGGCCGAACTGCTCGAGGACGTCTGACACATGTCCATGGTGCCCCCGGGGTCTGACAGAAATCGGGGACCGGCGAAAACATCCATCCGGGTGACGGCTCCGAACCAGGAGTGCAGGGCTACGAGCCGATGGGCATCAATCAGACGTTGGAGCACAGGATGGGCACTCGACCAGCGCTCGCGCGCAACCGGAAGGACCATGGTGCGGACCGGTGACGTGCGGCACATTGATGAACGCAGAGCGTATGCATCGATGGCCGCCACCGACGATGCCGCAGAGGCTTCACGAACAGGAGGCACCGTGACCCATCGCGTATCCGCCTTACGGCGCCTCGGTAGCGCGGCGGCCGCCGTTGCCGCGCTGGCGACCATCACCCTTTCCGCGACCCCGGCCCGGGCGGCCGGTGACGGCTACGTCCGGCTCGCCCACCTTTCGCCCGACACTCCGGCCGTGGACGTCTATCTGAAGTCCGACTCGGGCACGGTCAAGGACCAGAAGTTCGACGGCGTCGCGTACGGCGCCATGTCCGACTACCTGCGCCTGCCCACCGGCACGTATTCCGTGGCGATGCGCAAGGCCGGTGCCGCCGCGAGCACCCCGCCGGTGCTGACCACGCAGGTCACGGTGGACGACGGCGCGGCGTACACGGTGGCCGGGGTGGGTCGCTACGCCGACCTCGGCCTGCGCGTGCTCAAGGACGACCTGAAGCTGCCGGGGGCCGGGGAGTCCAAGATCCGGATCATCCAGGCCTCGGTGCGCGCGCCGGTGCTCGACGTCGGCGGGGCCAACGGCAAGACCATCGCCGACGGCGTCCAGTTCGCCACCACGACCGCCTATCGCCAGGTCAACCCGGGCAAGTGGACGGTCCGGGTGAAGCCGACCGGCGGCGGTGCGACCAGTGACCTGCCCTGCACGCTGGGTGCCGGCAACGTGTACTCGCTGCTGGTGCTCGACGACAAGAAGGGCGGTCTGAAGCCGGAGCTGCACATCGACGCGGCCCGCCAGGGCGGCGTGCCTCAAGGCGGGGTGGCCACGGGCGAGGGCGGCACACAGCCGCAGTCCCCGATGCCGATGGCTCTGCTGCTGGCCGGGGTGGCAGCGGTGGCGACAGGTGGTCTGCTCGTCGGGCTCAGGCGCCGCTCCCGCTCTGCTTGAAGGCGTACCGGATGAAAGTCGTGACGCCGACGCCCGAGGCCGGTCCCGCAGCCGGGGCCGGCCGGGCCGCGGCCCCGGACAAGCCGGAGGTACGCCGTAAAGCGCGCATCCTGCTGCCAGTGGCGGTGTCGGTGCTGGTGGCGTTCGCCGTGGCCACCGGCTACCTGATGCTCCGCGAGCCGGCCGGCACCGACAAGCTCGGCCGCTGGGCCGGCACCCCGAGCGCCGCCTCGGTGCCCGTCCAGCCGTCCGAGGACATGGAGGGTGCGCCGAACCCGTTCCGTACCGTGCCATCGGATCTCAGCGGCCCGCCGACCCGCCTGCGGGTCAAGGCCATCGGGGTGGACACGTCGCTGGAGACGCTGAAGCTGGGCGCGGACGGTGAGTTGCAGCCGCCGAAGACCAACGAGCACGCCGGCTGGTACGCGGACGGCACCGCCCCGGGCGACGTGGGCCCGGCCGTCCTGGCCGGTCACGTCGACTCGAAGCAGGGTCCGGCGGTCTTCTACCGGCTGCGCGAGATCACCACGGGCGACAAGATCGAAGTGACCCGCGGCGACCGTACGGTCACATTCACGGTGACCGCCACGGCCTGGTATCCGAAGAAGGCATTTCCGACGGAAGAGGTCTACGGGCCGACCCCGGACCGGCAGCTGCGATTGATCACCTGTGGTGGGGTCTTCGACCGGACCTTGCGGTCGTACACGGACAACCTGGTGATCTACGCGGTGGCCGGGTGATCAGGATTCCGCAGGTCAGCCGCCGGTGACTATCCTGGTCGAAGAAGCTACGGATGGGGGCTGATGGCGGTCAGGCGCATGCTCATCGCCGGTCGGTACAGGCTCCTGGAGCCGGTCGGCTCCGGCGGTATGGGCCGGGTCTGGCTGGCCCGTGACGAGATGCTCGACCGGGACGTCGCCGTCAAGGAGTTCGTCCCGCCGGAGTGGATGACCGACGAGGAGCAGGCCCGGCTGCGCACCCGCACCCTGCGCGAGGCGCGCAGCGCCGCCCGGCTCAACCACCCGCACGTGGTGCGCATCTACGACGTCGTGCACGCCGACGATCTGCCCTGGATCGTGATGGAGTACGTCCCGTCCCGCTCGCTGCACCAGGTCATCGGCGAGGACGGCGCGTTCGCGCCGGCCGAGGCGGCCCGGATCGGCCTGGACGTGCTCGAGGCGATCACCGCCGCGCACCGGGCCGGCGTGCTGCACCGCGATGTCAAGCCGCACAACGTGCTGATCGGTCATGACGGCCGGGTCGTGCTCACCGACTTCGGCCTGGCCACCTTCGTCGACGACGGCTCGGTCACCGGCCCTGGCATGGTGGTCGGCTCCCCGCAGTACGTCTCCCCGGAGCGCGCCCGCGACGGGGCGTCCACCGTGGAGTCCGACCTCTGGTCCTTCGGCGCGACCCTGTACGCCGCCGTCGAGGGGCGCTCCCCGTTCGCCCGCGACAGTGCCATGGCGACGCTGATGGCGCTGGCCACGGACGAGGCCGATCCGCCGGTGCGGGCCGGGCCGCTGGCTCCCGTGCTGACCGGGCTGCTGCGCCGCGAGCCGGTGGAACGGCTCACCGGCGCCGAGGTGGCCGAACGGCTGCGCCTGATCGTGGCGGAGGCCGGTCTGCTCCCGGCGCCGTCGAGGACGGCCGGGACGACGTTCGGCCGTGCGGTCGTACCCGGCCCCAGAAAGGCCCCCGACGATCAGCCCGGTCGGGACGCCCGCCCGCAGCCGCAGCCGGAGCCCGTCGAGGCGAAAGCCGAGCCGGCCGGTGGCGGTCTCGGTGCCGCCCTGGCCGCGGCCCTGCCCGGTGTCGTCTATCCGCCTGGACCGGCCGCTGAGCAGGGGGAGCGCCCGAGTGAGCCGGTCATCCCGGCCCAGCGCCCTGCCCCGGCCGAGGTCGCGCCGCCGAGGTCGCGCCGGCGGCTCCTCGTCGCGGGTGTGGTGCTGGCCGTGCTCGCCGGTGGTGGCGTCGCCGCCGGGCTGACGCTGCGCGATGACGACGACCGGGCCCAGCCCACGGCGATCGGAGCCACCCCCAGCGTCGTCACCTCCTCGGGCAGCGGCGGCAGCTCCGGCGGCTTCAGCCCGGTGAACTGCGCCAGTGCGGCACCGCCCGGACTGCCCCGCACGCCGGTCGCGGGGGCGGAGAAGCTGCGCGACGGCTGGGCGTTGTATCCGGGCTGGTCCTATTTCAGTGACGCCGGCTTCCACATCGCGGTCCCGGACGGCTGGACCTATCAGACCATCGGCACCACGATCTGTTTCCGCGACCCGGGCAACCTCAGGATCCTCAGCATCGACCCCGACCGCAGCCCGCAGGGTGACCCGGTGCAGGCGTGCCGCAAGGAAGTGACCCGGCTGCGGGCCGCCGGTGACCTGCGCAACTACACCCAGCTGCGGATCGACCGGGTGCCCGGTCTGGCCCGGGCGGCGGACTGGGAATACACGTACGACGGGCGCGACGGTGACCGGATGCACGCGATGACCCGGTGGCGCGCGGCCAACGACGGCCGGGCGTACGCGATCGGCCTGATGACCCTGGATCTGGACTGGCCCGGCAACTTCGAGAAATGGGGCATGATCCAGAGCACCTTCTTCACGGACAGCTGAGATATGGCTCATTCGATATGAGTGCATAGAACTGCGTCTCTGCGATGCTCGGCGTGGCCGCCGCCACACCCTGGGCGACGGCACCCCCCGAGCCCCGCGGAGGACACCCCGTGAGAGCAGTTCCATTGATCGGCGCGTCGGCCTTGCTCGCCGCCCTCTTCGCCGCCCCCGTCCAGGCCGCTCCCGTCGCTGCGGCCGCTGTGGCACCGCCCGACATCGCCGTCGCGAACGTCAAGGCGCACCTAACCCAGCTCCAGTCGATCGCCACGGCGAACGGCGGCAACCGCGCGCACGGCCGGCCCGGCTACCTGGCCTCGGTCACCTACGTGAAGGGTCTGCTCGACGCGGCCGGCTTCACCACCCAGCAGCAGTCGTTCACCTACAACGGCGCGACCGGCTACAACCTCATCGCGGACTGGCCCGGCGGCGACACCTCCGACACCCTCATGGTCGGCGCGCACCTGGACAGCGTCACGGCCGGCCCCGGCATCAACGACAACGGCTCCGGCTCGGCCGCCAACCTCGAGGTCGCGCTGGCCGTCGCCCGGACCGGCTTCCAGCCCGCCCGGCACCTGCGCTTCGGCTGGTGGGGCGCCGAGGAGCTGGGCCTGCGCGGCTCCACCGCGTACGTGAACTCGCTGAGCTCGGCGCAGAAGGCGGCCATCGGCGGTTACCTGAACTTCGACATGGTGGGCTCGCCGAACCCCGGCTACTTCCTCTACGACGGCGACAACTCCGACGGCACCGGCTCGGGCCCCGGCCCCGCGGGCTCCGCCGAGATCGAGGACACGCTGGAGGCGTACTACGCGTCGATCGGTGTGCCGACCCGCGGCACCGACTTCGACGGGCGCAGCGACTACGGCCCGTTCATCGCGGCGGGGATCCCCGCCGGGGGCATCTTCACCGGGGCGGAGGGCCGCAAGACCGCGGCCCAGGTGACCCTCTGGGGCGGTACGACCGGCGCCTTCGACCCCTGCTACCACGCCTCCTGTGACACCACCGCGAACATCAACGACACGGCGCTGAACCGCAACTCCGACGCGATCGCCTCCGCGGTCTGGGCGCTGGCCGACGGCGGCGGCACGGAGCCTCCGCCCGGCGAGACGGTCTACTCGGACACGTTCGAGACCGCCACCGGCTGGACCACCAACGCCGGGGCCACCGACACCGCGACCGCCGGCGCCTTCGAACGCGGTGACCCCGCCGCCACCACCTCGGGCGTGGCCACCCAGCTCGGCACCACGGTCAGCGGCACCAACGACCTGGTCACCGGCGCGGCCGCCGGGGCCAGCGCCGGCGCCAACGACGTGGACGGCGGCACCACGACGATCCGGTCGCCGGCGATCACGCTGCCCACCGGCACGCTGACCCTGTCGTTCTCCTGGTACCTCGCGCACCTGAACAACGCGACCAGCGGCGACTACTTCCGGGTCCGGGTCATCTCCGGCAGCACCACGACCACGCTCTTCACCCAGGCCGGGGCGGCCAGCAACCGCGCCGCCGCGTGGCAGGCCGCGACGGTCAACCTCTCCGCGTACGCCGGGCAGTCCATCCGGCTGCAGGTGGAGGCGGCCGACACCGGCACGGCGAGCCTGGTGGAGGCGGCTGTGGACAACGTCACCATCACCCGCGCCTGACGGACGGGGGTGTGCGGGGGTGCGGCTGCGGCCGTACCCCCGCTCGGGTTTCTCACAGCGGACTTGCAGCCGCCGCTGCTATCTTTTTCGGATGATCGGCAGTATGCAGCCGGGCTCGGCCCGGCTTCTCGTCTCTCCGGCCCGGCCATGTTGATCCTGGTCGGTTTTCTGCTAGTCATCCTGGTGACGGCCGTGACGGGCTACTTCGTCGCCCAGGAGTTCGGGTATGTCGCGGTCGACCGCAGCCGCCTGCGCCAGGAGGCCGAGCAGGGCGACAAGGCCGCGGAACGCGCGCTCAAGGTCACCGAACGGCTCTCGTTCGTGCTGTCCGGCGCGCAGCTCGGCATCACCGTCACCGCCCTGATCGTCGGCTACGTCGCCGAGCCGTTCCTCGGTGAGGGCTTCGCCGACCTGCTCGGCGTGGCCGGGGTGCCCACCGCGGTGAGCCTGCCCATCTCGATCGTGCTGGCCCTGCTCATCGCCACCGTCGTGCAGATGGTCCTGGGCGAGCTCGCTCCCAAGAACTTCGCGATCGCCCGGGCCGAGACCCTGGCCAAGGCGCTCAGCCGCTCGACGCTGATCTACCTGACCGTCTTCGGGCCGATCATCAAGCTCTTCGACAAGGCCGCGGCCCGGCTGCTGCGCCGGGTCGGCATCGAGCCGATCGAGGAGCTGCCCGAGGGCGCCACGGAGGAGGACCTCGAGCACATCATCGCCGAGTCCCGCGCCGAGGGTCACCTCGATCCGGAGCTCTCGGCGCTGCTCGACCGCGGCCTCGACTTCCGCCGCCGGGTCGCGTCCGAGGTGATGATCCCCCGGGTGGACGTGCACACGGTTCGCGGCAGCGACCCGGCCTCCCAGGTGGTGAAGCTGCTGGACACCGGCCGGTCCCGTTTCCCGGTCCGCGCCGGCACCGGCGTCGACGAGATCATCGGAGTGGTCGGCATCGCGGACGTCCTGACCGTGCCCGCGGCCGACCGCGCCACGGTCCCGGTCGAGTCGCTGGCCGTGCCACCGCTCTTCGTGCCGGCCTCGTTGCGCCTGCCCGCGGTGCTGGACCGGCTGCGCGGCGACCACCGCCAGCTCGCCTGCGTGGTCGATGAGTACGGCGGCTTCGCCGGCATCATCACCCTCGAGGACATCGCCGAGGAACTGGTCGGCCCGATCCGCGACGAGGACGACCTGCCCGAGCCGGCCCCGGCCCGCCAGCAGGACGGCTCGTGGATCGTCCCGGCCCGCTGGCGCATCGACGAGGTCATCGACGCGACCGGCGTGGACCTGCCGGAGAGCGACGAATACGACACGGTGTCCGGCCTGGTGATGTCCGAGCTCGGCCGGGTGCCACAGGTCGGTGACGCGGTGTCGCTCGCCTCCGGCACAGCGCTCGCGGTGCTCTCGGTGGATCGGCACGTGCCTGACGCCGTACGCCTGTCGGCCCCGCCCGGGCCCGCCGCCGTCTCCGCCACCGCTCTCGCCACCGCTCCCGACGCCGAGGAGGATCCCCGATGAGCACGACCTGGGCCGTGATTTGTTCGGTGCTGCTGCTCGCCGGGAACGCGTTCTTCGTCGCCGCCGAGTTCGCCCTGGTGGCCAGCAAGCGCTACCGCCTGGAGCACGCCGCCGCGGGGGGCAGCCGGGCCGCCCGCGCCGCCCTCGACGGCAGCCGCGAGCTGTCCCTCATGCTGGCCGCCGCCCAGCTCGGCATCACGCTGTGCTCGCTGGGCCTGGGCGCGCTGGCCGAGCCGGCCATCGAGCACCTGGTCCACCCGCTGCTGCACGGCATCGGCCTGCCGGACATGCCCAGCGGCATCATCGCGTTCCTGCTGGCGCTGGTCGTCGTCACGTTCCTGCACCTGGTGGTCGGCGAGATGATGCCGAAGTCCTGGGCGATCACCGACCCGGAACGCTCAGCGACCCTGCTGGCACTGCCGTTCCGCGGCTTCGTCCGGATGGTCCGCCCGGCCCTGGTGGCGCTGAACGCCCTGGCCAACGTGGCGCTGCGCCCGTTCGGGGTGCACCCGCAGGACCAGCTGGCCCAGGCGCACGGCCCGCAGGAGATGCACATCCTGCTGGAACGCTCCCGCGCGGAAGGCCTGATCGGCGCGGAACAGACCGAGCTGCTGACGAGCATGCTGAAGCTGCAGGACACCAAGGTCGCCGACGTGATGACCCCGGACGCCCAACTGGTGACAATCCCGCCGGACGCCTCGGCCCTGGACATCGAGGCGTCGTCGCTGCGCTGCGGCCGGTCCCGGCTGGTGGTGGTCTCCCCGACGGGCGAGGCGCTGGGCGTGGTCCACGTCCGCGACGCGATCCGGGTCACCACCCCGGGCGGGACGGCGACGGCGGCCGAGCTGATGGACCCGCCGTTCACGCTGGAAGCGGCGGTCACGGTGACGGACGCGGTGACCCGGATGCGGGCGGCCCGGGCCCAGTTCGCGCTGGTGACCCGCCGAGGCCAGGGCCGGGTCGGCTTCGTCGCCCTGGAGGACCTGCTGGAGCAGGTCATCGGCGAATTCGACGACGAGACGGACCCGGTGCCGGTGGGCCGGCGCATGCGCTGAGAGGATGGCCGGATGGTCTTCGCGAGAGTGCTGCGGGCGTTCGGGGTAGGCGGACCGAGCGTCGACACGGTCCTGACCGACCCGGCCACCCACCCCGGCGGCACCCTGCACGGCGAGGTCAGAGTGGCCGGCGGTGAATACGACGTGCTGATCGACAACATCGTGCTGGCCCTGGTGACCCGAGCGGAAGCGGAAGACGGCGAAGCACTGCTGGAATTCCACCGCGCCTCGGTGGCGGGGAACTTCACGCTGAGGGCGGGGGTGCGCGAGGACATCCCGTTCACGCTGACAGTGCCGTGGGAGACGCCGGTGACGCACCTGGCGGGCAAGCCGCTGGCCGGGATGACGATGGGCGTGCGGACCGAGCTGTCGGTGGCCAAATCGGTGGACCAGGGGGACCTGGACGGGGTGGAGATCCATCCGCTGCCGGCCCAGGAAAGCATTTTGGCGGCCTTCGACCGCCTGGGCTTCCGGCTGCGGCACGCGGACGTGGAAAGAGGCGGGATCTATGGGATACGGCAGGAGCTGCCGTTCTACCAGGAGATCGAGTACGCGGCGCCGGCGGAGTACGCGAAGTCGATGGACGAGGTGGAAGTGACCTTCGTGGCGGACCCGGCGGGGATCGAGGTGATCCTGGAGTTCGACAAGCGTGGGGGGTTGTTGCGGGAGGGGCGGGATACTTACGCCCGCTACCGGGTCTCGCATGACCAGGTGTCGGGGGTGGATTGGGTTTCGGTGGTGGAGGGGTGGGTGCACGAGGTGGTTGGTAAGGGGTCTTTGCCGGGGTGAGGCTGGCTTCTTGTTAGTCCTTGTTCCGTCTGCATGTTTGCTGCATTGCCCTTTGTCGCGCAGCCGTTCCCGTTGGCGCTGGCCGTTCGGGCCGGCGTTCGCCGCCGCCCGTGTCCGTCGCTTGCCGCGTCGGCCGTTGCCGTTCGGCGGTCAACCCGTGGTGGCGGTGGCGAGTTTGATCCCGAAGCCGACGAACACAGCGCCGACCCCGGTCGCCACGGCCGCGGACAGTCGCTGACGACGCCGGAACTGGCCGGCCAGGAACCGCCCGCCGAAGATCAGCCCGGTGAGATAAAGCGCGCTGAACACCTGCAGCACCGCCCCGAGGATCAGGAACGACAGCGCAGGATGGGCATACCCCGGCTCGACGAACTGGATGAAGAACGAAACCACGAACAGGATCGCCTTCGGATTGAGCAGGCTGACAACCAGCGCCCGCCGGAACGGCCGCTGCATCCCCGCACTGAGCCCGGTAGGCCTCGCCCGATCCACGGCAACCGCTGCGTTCCCGGCCGCCCCCGCATCGGCACTCGGCCGAGCGACTGCCGCCGAAGCACTGCGACCACGCCACTTCTGCCAGGCGCCACGGATGATGCCGAAGCCCACCCAGGCAAGGTAGGCCGCCCCCGCGTACTTGATAACCATGAAGGCCGGCGGATACGTCCGCAGCAACGAAGCGACCCCGGCAGCAGCCAGCACCATGAGCACCGTGTCGCCGACGAACACCCCGGCGGCAGCCCGATATCCCGCTCGCACCCCGCGCTGCGCGCCAACCGTCAGCACAAAGATGGAGTTGGGCCCAGGCAGCAACACGATCGCGACCGTGCCCAGCACGTACGTCCAGAAGTCAGTGATCCCCAGCACGCCTCCATCCTCAGCGCCCCGACGAGGCGCCGGCAGTACCCGTAGAGCCAGATCCTTGTGGCTTTCCCCACGCCGTCGAGCGCCCTGGGTCGAGAGCCCTACACCGGGTCCACCCGCCGTCGCAGCAGGCAGAACTCGTTGCCCTCGGGATCGGCGAGCACGTGCCAGCTCTCGTCCCCCGTCTGGCCCACGTCGGCCGGCCGGGCACCGATCGCGAGCAGCCGCTCCAACTCCGCGTCCTGGTCGCGATCGGTCGCATTGACGTCGATGTGCAGGCGCAGCTGACCCGTCTTCGGCTCCGTGGTCCTGTTGAAGACGATGGTCGGTTGCGGCCCGCCGAACCCACCATCGGCCGGCCCGATCTCGATGTCGCCGTTGGCGTCACGCTCCAGCTCGACATAGCCGAGCACCTCACACCAGAACCGGGCGAGCAGGTCAGGATCGAGCGCGTCCAGCACGAGCTCGGTTATGCGGCATGCCATCCCAACACCCTAATTAAGCTCAGCCGGTGAGGCGCTGGTCTCCGGGCGGGCACGAAGGCGCTTCGCGGCCGCGGGCCATTCCTCCACCGTCATCGCGAACAGCACCGTGTCCCGCCAGGTCCCGTCCGGGCGCAGACGGTGCCGCCGGATCATCCCGTCCCGCGTCGCGCCCAGCCGAGCGATCGCCTGCTGCGACCTCTCGTTGCGAATGTCGGTGTACCAGAACACCCGCTCCGCGCCGAGCACCTCGAAGGCCCGTTCCATCAGCAGCAGCTTCGCCTCCGTGTTCACCCCGGTGCGCCACCACCGACGGCCGAGGACGGTGTGGCCGATGCCGACTGCCTGCCGTTCCGGGTCGATGTCGTGATAGCTCGTCATGCCCATCACCTCGCCGGTCTGCGGGTCGACCTGAGCCCACGACACCCTCTTACCTTCCCACTGCTCGCGGGCGGCGACAGCAATGAGCTCGGCCATCTCCGCGCTGCTCCGCGGCCGCTCGCTCGGCAGGTGCTGCCACACCTCGTCATCGCTGATCGCCGCCAGCAGGCCGTCCGCGTGACCCGGGGCCAGCGGCTCCAACGCGACATGTCGGCCGCGCATCGGCGCCGCGATGTGCCACGGCGAGGTCGGTCCCGGCAGATAGGCGGGCGGGGGACCACTGACTCCGGCATCCGGCTCCGGCGGGCCGGCGACCCGCCGCAGCGGCAGCACGCCGGCCCAGTGCGGCAGCGACAGATCCTCCGGGTCGTCCACGACGCCGCCGGTGCGCGCTCGCACGGACACTTCGACGAGAGGCAGCGCCAGGACGGTGGTCGTCGCCAGCTCACGTGCCGTCGGCGGCCTGCTCGCCCCGCTGCGGCCGTGGCCTATCCGCTCCACCAGGGCGTCCATCGCCGCGCGCTTCTCCGACATATCAGTGACTGGCCTGGCATTGCCGTGCACCACGACCGATCGGTAGTTCGCGCTGTGATGGAACTGGGAGCGCGCATAGACGATGCCGTCGAGCAGTGTCACCGACACGGCAACCGGAACGCCGTCGCCTCGCGCCTGCATGCCCAGCCGGCCGCCCGTGGAAGCGTGCAGATACAACGTGTCCTCGACGCGGACGTGCAGCGTGGGCAGCACCCGTGGCTCACCGTCGACCACGAAGGCGACGGAACAGTCATACGCCTCGTCCAGGATGGCGTGTGCCTTCTCGCGTTCGTAGTGCATCCGGGCGCGATTGCGGGTGGCCGTGGTCCGAGCGGTGGGCTGATAGAGGTCGGTCACGGAACCCTCCTTGCCAACGGGCCTGTACTAGTACAGAATCTGTCTTGTGTCAGCACAGTATCAGGTCACCGGATCCAGCGCCGCCTCGATTTCCGCGAGCATCGAGGCGGGGGTTCGCCTCGGCGACTGGGCCTGGGGTGATCGCCTCCCGCCCATCCGGGTTCTCGCCGACAGCCTGCACGTGAGCCCGGCCACCGTGTCCAAGGCCTACCAGGAGCTGCGTCAGCGCGGCATCGTCGAGTCCGTGGGCCGCCAGGGCACCCGCATCCGGGCCCGGCCGGCTGTGGCCAGCCCGCGCTCCGCGCTGCGGCTGCCGGTGCCGGCGGGCGCGCTCGACCTGTCGGCCGGCGACCCCGACACCCGGCTGCTGCCGTCCCTGGGCCGGCACCTTCGCTCAGTGTCCGATGAGGTCGGTCCACCCATGGGGTACGCGGCAGCCGGCGCAATGCCCGAGCTCATCGACGCAGCCCGGCCCCGCCTCGCCGCTGACGGAGTGCCCGTTGACGATGCCGCCATCACTGTCACCAACGGCACCCTTGATGCCATCGAGCGACTGCTGACGGCACATCTGCGCCCGGGCGACTCGGTGGCTGTCGAGGATCCCGGCTGGGCCAATCTGCTCGACCTCCTGGGCGCACTGGGCCTGACTGCCGTGCCGGTCGCGGTGGACGACGAAGGCCCGCTGCCTGACCGGCTCGCTGCCGCGTTGAGAGGAGGGGCGCGCGCCGCCGTGATCACGGCTCGCGCGCAGAATCCCACCGGCGCCGCGGTCACCGCCGGCCGCGCGACAGAGCTGCGTGCGGTCCTGAGCAGCAACCCCGAGGTGCTCCTGATCGAGGACGACCACGCCGCCGAGCTGGCCGGCGTGCCCTTGCACTGCCTCGGCGGCGCGACGCAATCGTGGGCATTCGTCCGATCGGCCTCGAAGCCCTACGGCCCCGACCTGCGCATCGCCGTCATGGCCGGGGACGAGGCGACCATCGCGCGCGTGGTCGGGCGCATGCGTATCGGAGCCGGCTGGGTGTCCACAGTGCTGCAACGTCTGCTGCTGAGGCTGTGGCACGACGAGGAAACCGAGGCCCAGATCGCCGCAGCAGGTGCGGACTACGACCGCCGCCGCCGGTCGCTGCGCGAGGCGCTGGCGGTGCGCGGAGTGCGGGCGCGAGGTGTCACCGGCATCAACATCTGGGTCAACGTCGACGACGAGACCCGCATGGTGACAACCCTGCGCGATGCGGGCTATGCGGTCGCCCCGGGTTCCCTCTTCCGCATGGAGGCACCGCCCGGCGTCCGGATGACGGTCAGCCCCATCGACGACGACGCCATCGAAGCCCTGGCCGACAAGGTCGCCGCCGCAGCCCATCCCGCCGCCGTGCCCACCCCTTCACGATGACTGCCAACTCCATCTGCGAAGGTCGCACGACTGATCGGTGCGCCTATCGGATCGGCGACTCAGCTGATTCGCCGGAGGTGGCTCCGACAGGTGTCGACGAGTGCAGGCGGCCACCGGCGAGTAGCCGGCCGGGACAGCGGCTGGAACGCGCCGGCACTGCCGTCCGCGATGCGGCGAACGGCAGTGCCCGGCGCCGGCGATCAGAAGTCGTCGTCGAAGCTCACGGACCCGCTGATGCCGACCTGATAAGCCGACACCCGGCGCTCGAAGAAGTTCGACAGCTCCTGCACGTCCTGCAGTTCCATGAAGGCGAACGGGTTCTGCGAGCCGTAGACCGCGGCGATGCCGAGCTGCGCCAGCCGACGGTCCGCCACGTGCTGCAGGTATTCGCGCATGTCGGCAAGCGACATGCCGGAGACACCCTGTTCCAGCAGATCCGCCGCAAACTGCACCTCACACTCGACGGCCTCCGCCAGCATGTCGCGAACCTGTTGCTCCATCTTCTCGTCGAAGAGATCCGGCTCCTCCGCGCGCACCTGCTCGACCACGTCGAAGGCGAAGGCCATGTGCATCGACTCGTCGCGGAAGACCCAGTTCGTACCCGAAGCGAGGCCGTGCAGCAGCCCGCGCGACCGCAGGTAGTAGACGTAGGCGAAAGCGCCGTAGAAGAACAGGCCCTCGATGCACGCGGCGAAGCAGATGACGTTGAGCAGGAACGCCCGCCGGTCGTCCTTGGTCCGCAGCTCCCGCAGTTCGAAGACCGAGTCGATCCACCGGAAGCAGAATTCGGCCTTGCGGGCGATCGACGGGATCTTCTCCACCGCGTCGAAGGCCGCCGCCCGCTCCGCGTCGTCGGGCACGTAGGTGTCCAGCAGGTTCAGATAGAACTGCACATGCACGGCCTCCTCGAAGAGCTGCCGCGACAGATAGAGCCGTCCTTCCGGCGAGTTGACGTGCTGGTAGAGGTTCAGCACCAGGTTGTTCGCGACGATCGTGTCGCCCGTGGCGAAGAAGGCGACCAGGCGGCTGACCAGGTGCTGCTCCGCGGGCGACAGCTTGGCCAGGTCGGCGAGGTCGGTGTGCAGGTCGACCTCCTCGACGGTCCAGGTGTTCTTGATCGCGTCCTTGAAACGGTCGAAGAAATGCGGGTACTTCATCGGCCGCAGGGTCAGGTCCATTCCGGGATCCAGCAACATCTACTGACACGCCTCACACGACTCGGGGTTCTCCAGGGAGCAGGCCACGGCCTCGTCATCGCCGACCGGCGACGGCGTGGTCGGCGCGACGGCCACGGTCGCCTGCTGGATGCGCGTCGCAGGCCGCGAACGCAGGTAGTACGTGGTCTTCAAGCCGGCCTTCCACGCGTAGAGGTACATCGACGACACCTTGCCGATGGTCGGCGCGCTCAAGAAGAGGTTCAGCGACTGCGACTGGTCCACGTACGGCGCCCGGGCCGCGGCCACATCGATGAGCGCCTTCTGCGGCAGTTCCCACGCCGTGCGAAAGAGCTCCCGGACGTCGGCAGGCAGGGCGGAGATGCCCTGCACCGAGCCCTCGGCGCGCTTGATCTGCTCGCGGACGGCTGCGGTCCAGAGGTTGCGCGCCTTCAGCTCCCGTACCAGATAGGTGTTGATCTGCAGGAACTCGCCGCTCAGCGTCTCGCGTTTGAAGAGGTTGCTGACCTGCGGCTCGATGCACTCATAGCAGCCGGCAATGGAGGCGATCGTCGCCGTCGGCGCGATCGCGATCAGCAGCGAGTTCCGCAGCCCGGTGACCGCGATCCGCTGCCGCACCGCCGCCCACCGGGCGGTCTGCATCGGCGTCACACCCCAGAGATCTGGCTGCAGGTCACCTTTGGCCGCTCTGGTCTGCGGGTACGCGGGGTGGGCGCCCGACTGTTCAGCAAGTTCGGCCGAGCTCTCCAGCGCGGTCAGGTAGATCTCCTCGGCGACCCGCGTGCTCAGCTCCTGCGCCGCAGCAGAGTCGAAGGGCAGCCTCAGCGCGAAGAACGCGTCCTGCAAGCCCATCAGCCCGAGCCCGACCGGACGCCACCGAGGGTTACTGGCCGCGGCCTCGGCGCTCGGGTAGTAGTTGATGTCGATGACGCGGTCCAGGAAGACGACCGCCGTCCGCACCGTCGCCCGCAGCTTCTCCCAGTCCACGTCGTCGCCGCTCAGATGCCCGGCGAGGTTGATCGAGCCGAGATTGCAGACGGCCGTCTCGTCGTCCGAGCTGACTTCCAGGATCTCCGTGCACAGATTCGACAGGTGAATCGTGTTGCCCGGGACGCCGGTCTGATTGCTCAGCCGGTTCGACGGATCCTTGAAGGTCATCCAGCCGTTGCCGGTCTGCGCCAAGGTGCGCATCATCCGGCCGTACAGATCGCGCGCCTTGACCTGACGCACGACGGACCCGGCGGCCTCCGCGGCCCGATAGGTCGCGTCAAAGTCGGCACCCCAGAGATCAGGCAGCGACGGTACGGCCGACGGATCGATCAGCGACCACATCTCGTCGGCCTCGACCCGGCGCATGAACTCGTCGGGGATCCAGTTGGCCAGGTTCAGGTTGTGCGTCCGGCGGGCGTCCTCGCCGGTGTTGTCGCGCAGCTCCAGGAATTCCTCGATGTCCGGGTGCCACGGCTCGAGGTAGACACAGGCTGCGCCCTTGCGCCGGCCGCCCTGATTGACGGCGGCCACGCTGGCGTCGAGCGTGCGCAGGAACGGCACGATGCCGTTGGACTGTCCGTTCGTGCCGCGGATCAGCGCGCCGCGCCCGCGGATCCGCGACCAGGAGATGCCGATGCCGCCGGCGAACTTCGAGAGCCGCGCCACCTGCTGATACCGCTCGTAGATCGAGTCCAGCTCGTCCTTCGGCGAGTCGACCAGGAAGCACGACGACATCTGGGTGTGCCGGGTGCCGGAGTTGAAGAGCGTCGGCGAGCTCGGCAGGTAGGCCAGCGACGACATCAGCCGGTAGAACCCGATCGCCTCACCGGCGTTGGTCGACAGGCCGCAGGCGACCCGCAGCAGCCAGTACTGCGGCGTCTCCATGACCAGCCGCGACTGCGGATGACGCAGCAGGTAACGGTCGGCGACGGTCCGCAACCCGAAGTACTCGAAGCGCAGATCGCCGGCCGGGTCCACGGCATCGTCGAGCTTGCGGGCGTTCTTGGCCACGAAGGCAGCCGTCGCGTCGCCGATCAGCCCCTCCGCGTGGCCGTGCGCGATGGCCTGGCTGAAGCTCGCGATGCCCTGCCCGCGCACCTCCTTGTCGATGAAGGCCGCCAGCAGCCGGGCCGCCAGTCGCGAGTATTGCGGCTCCTCGCCGATCAGCTCTGCGGCCGTCTGGATCGACAGCTTGTCCAGTTCCGCGGTGGTCGCGCCGTCGTAGAGCCCGCTGATGGTCTTGGTCGCCACCCGCAGCGGATCCACTTCGTCCAGGTCGGCGACCCAGCGCTCGACCGCCCGCACGATCTTGTTGACGTCGACCGACTCGGTCTCACCATTGCGCTTGCGCACCTGCATCGCGTGCCGGCGTTGCTCCGGCACGGCCGGATCGTACGCAGTCTTGTCCTGCGTGACCGTCATGAACTCTCTCTCCTCGCGAGCCCGTTGGCGGAACGGTCTTCGGGCGCGCAGGAGGACGCCGGTGGACGCGGCTGTGCGCGTACACCTGAAGTGGCGTCGGCCGTCCCACGCGGCCTCGGACCGCCGCACGCGAAAGCGTGCGGCGCGCTGGCAGGTCTTCGGACTCGCGGGCCTGACCGTTGCCGGTCGCCTAATGGCCGTCGCTTCCCGGGCCCGGGCCCAGTGCTTGATGACGGCGGTCGTTCCCGCTCACCGCTGCGGGGGCAGTCCCGGTCTTCCACCGGGTTCCCTCTTGCCTCGCGCCGTCCTGGAGGGACGGGCGAACCAGCTGCGGGCAACACCATATCTAGGTGCGACAGCCGATGTACAACACCATATGTCGTGTCGGCGTGTCGGATCATGCCCGATCAGGTGGGCCTGCGCGCGTGGACCGGACGCGACGGGGTAGAACGTGTGCATGGCTACGACGCAAGCCCCGCCCGGTGCGCAGGAATTCATCCCCGCCGACGCGAAGAGCCTCGACGAACTCAAAGCGGCGGCGCCCGGCTGCCGCGGATGCGAGCTCTACGAGAACGCCACCCAGGTGGTCTTCGGCCGCGGCGCCGAACATGCCCGGCTGGTGCTGGTGGGGGAGCAGCCTGGCGACATCGAGGACCAGCAGGGCCTGCCCTTCGTGGGCCCGGCCGGCCGGCTCCTCCGCGACGCGGTGGGCGACGCGGGCATCGACCCGTCGATCATCTACCTGACCAACACCGTGAAGCACTTCCGCTTCGAGCTGCGAGGCAAGCGGCGCATCCACCAGACTCCGGGCCCGGCGCACATCACGGCCTGCCGGCCGTGGCTGGTCGCCGAGTTCTCGCAGCTGAAGCCGGATCTGGTGGTGGCGCTCGGGGCCACCGCGGCCAAGGCCCTGTTCGGACCGTCGTTCCGGGTCACCAGGTCACGCGGCGAGCTGCTGCCCTGGCCGGCGTCGGCGCAGCGCCCGCAGGACTTCCCGGTCGCCGAGTCGCGTGCCCTGGCCACGATCCACCCGTCTGCGGTGCTGCGGGCCGACGACCGGGACGCCGCCTACAACGGCCTGGTCGACGACCTCAAGGTCGCGGCGACAGTCCTGGGCTGACCGGTACGCGCAACGACACGTTCACGTTCTCCTTGCGCCGCACGAAGCCGATCGCCGCGAACAAGTGGTTCGCTGCAGTGTTGGCTGCCATGGTGTGCAGGAACGGTCGGTCGCCCCGCTCATAGATTTCGGCTGCGACGGCGAGCACCAGTCGTGCCGCGAGGCCGCGACCGCGATAGCCGGGATCGGTGCAGACCGCGCTGATCTCACTCCAGCCCGGCGGCCGGATCCGCTCGCCGGCCATCGCCAACAGCGCGCCGCCGTGTCGGATGCCGAGGTAAGTGCCCAGCTCAATCGTGCGCGGCCGGAACGGGCCCGGTCCGGTCCGGCGCACAAGATCGATCATCTCGGGGACGTCGGTCGCGGTCAGCGCGACGGCCTCCGGATCCGTTACGGCCCGCACGGTTGCATCTACCAGTTGCCGCGTGGCGCTGGTGCCTCGGACCTCCCAGCCCAGGTCGCGCGGCGGATTCGCTGTGATCGACAACTCGGTGCCGGGGCCGGCCAGCACTGCCAGGTCGTTCCAGCATCGAGGATCGGCGGGGTCCTCGAGAGCGAAGAACGGCGCCACGTCGGGGTGGTAGCGAGCGGCCCGGCCGACGATGCCGGCGAACCGCGCGTGCGGGCCGGTGAGTGCGGCCCAGCTCGGCCGGTCGAGAACGTCCACTGTCACCAGCACATAGTGATGTGTGTCTCAGCGTGCCGTCGAGCGGGACCGCCGAGACCCCGCAGGTACGCTTTTCCCGTGCGGTTGACAGAATTCTGGGGGCGCCTCGAACAGGCCTTCGGCTCGGCTTACGCGCGGAGTCTCGCCGCGGATCAGAGTTTTGCGGCGCTCGACGGGCGCACCATTAACGAATCCATAGCTCAGGGTGTTGAGACGGTTACTATCTGGCGTGCGGTGGTTTCCGCGTACCCCGATCGGGTGCCTGCCAGGCTGCGCTGACCCCTTTTTTAGTACGCTTGTTCTGGCGTGTCGCTCGTAGTCGTACACCTGTTCGGCTATTGTCCTCAGCGGCGTGGTCATCCACAGGACACGGCCGGGCACCGGTTTTTGTCAGACCCTAGGTCTAGCGTGACCCGCGTGATGAACAGAAGCTCTTCGGCGAAGGCGCCCGGAAAGTCGAATACAGGGGTGGCGGACATGGTGGCAGGACCTGATCGGGACAAGGCGCTCGATCTTGCTCTCGCGCAGATCGACAAGCAGTTCGGCAAGGGCTCGGTGATGCGCCTCGGGGAGCGGCCGGTCGTCCAGATGGCCGTCATCCCCACCGGCTCCATCGCGCTCGACATCGCGCTCGGCGTCGGCGGTCTGCCGCGCGGCCGCGTCGTCGAGGTCTACGGACCGGAGTCCAGCGGTAAGACGACGGTGGCTCTGCACGCGGTGGCCAACGCCCAGCGCGGCGGCGGCATCGCGGCATTCATCGACGCGGAGCACGCGCTCGACCCGGAATACGCCCGCAACCTCGGCGTCGACACCGACGCGCTGCTGGTGTCCCAGCCCGACACCGGTGAGCAGGCGCTCGAGATCGCGGACATGCTGATCCGCTCCGGCGCGCTCGACATCATCGTCATCGACTCGGTGGCCGCGCTCGTGCCGCGCGCCGAGATCGAGGGCGAGATGGGCGACAGCCACGTGGGTCTGCAGGCCCGCCTGATGAGCCAGGCGCTCCGCAAGATCACCGGTATCCTCAACAACTCCGGCACGACCGCGATCTTCATCAACCAGCTCCGCGAGAAGATCGGCGTCATGTTCGGCTCGCCCGAGACCACGACCGGTGGCCGGGCCCTGAAGTTCTACTCGTCGGTGCGCCTCGACGTGCGCCGCATCGAGAGCCTCAAGGACGGCACGGACGTGGTGGGCAACCGCACCCGCGTCAAGGTCGTGAAGAACAAGGTCGCCGCGCCGTTCAAGCAGGCCGAGTTCGACATCATGTACGGCAAGGGCATCTCCCGCGAGGGCTCGCTGATCGACGTCGGCGTCGAGCAGAGCATCGTGCGAAAGTCTGGCGCCTGGTACACGTACGACGGTGACCAGCTGGGCCAGGGCAAGGAGAAGGCGCGCGAGTTCCTGAAGGAGAACCCGGACGTCGCGGCCGAGATCGAGAAGAAGATTCTGGAGAAGCTCGGCGTCGGCCAGACCACCGGCGACGCCGCCGGCGGCCCGGAGCTGCCCCCGGTCGACTTCTGACCGATGCGAACGCCGCCACAGTTCGCCGAACCCGGCCCGCGAGGGCCGGGTTCACCCCTCAACCCGAACACCGCCGCGGCAGATGAGCTGGATGCAGTCGCCGCCGGTGGGCCGAACGCCGGCGGACCGGATGCAGTCGCGGCCGGCGGACCGAATGCAGGTGGGGCCGGCGGACCGGATGCAGGCGGTCGACTTGACGCTGGCGGACGCGGCGCAGGCATGGCCGGTCGGCTGGTCGTTGAGGCTGAGGCGGTCGCAGGTCTGGCCGGTGGTGCCCGGTTTCTGATGCTGGCGGATCGGATGCCGGTGCGGTCCGTGGGCTTGTCGCGGGCGGACCTGACGCGGGGTGTAGGCCGTCGACTCGATGCAGGCCGACCTGGCGTGGGTGCGGCCCGGCGACTTGAGGCTGGCGGACCTGGCGTGGGTGCGGCCCGGCGACTTGAGGCTGGCCGACCTGACGCCGGACCTGGCCAAGGACGGCGGGTTGCTCGTGGGCGGTAAATCTCAAGCGGGCCGAAGAGCAGCGGCTGACCGGGCGGACAGCCCGGATCATCGCGCGATGATGACCTCGCCACAGATGGATGCTGGTCTGGCTTCCAGCGTTCGCGCTGGTGCGTCGGCCGATGCCAAGCGAGCAGCAGGTCGACGTCCGTGACGATGTCCTCACGGATGCCGCGTCCGATGTCAGGGCGAGTTCCTGGCCGCGTGTGGTCGTCTGCGCGCGAGCCGGATACCAAGTTTGTGGCGGAGCGGAGCTGAGGTATGGCCGGTCGACGTGGTGCGAGGTCCGGGCGCGGTTGGGACGCGATCCCGCCGCGGCCCGCGCAGGACGATTCGTCCGGCGGCGAGCTCGGGTCTGAGGATCCGGAACGCGGCACAGCCGGGAATCGGCGCCGCCGCGGCTCGTCCGGTGGTTCTTCGTCCGGCGCTTTCGGTTCCTCCGGGAGTCGTGCGTTCGGCAGCGGTAATCGCTCCGGGGCCGGCGGCGGGCGTTCCGGAAGTGGTGACGGTGGCCGTGCCGGGAAGGACGCTTCCGAGCGTCCTCCTGAGCCTCCGCGGAGCGAGTCCGAGGTGGCCCGCGACATCTGTCTCCGGCAACTCGCAGTGCGGCCGCGCACGCGGGCCGAGCTGGCGAAGACGCTGGCCCGCAAGGAGATCTCCGAAGAGGTGATCGCCGAGGTCCTCGACCGTTACGACGAGGTCGGGATCATCGACGACGCCGCGTTCGCGCGGATGTGGGTGTCGACCCGGCACCAGGGTCGGGGCCTGGCCCGCCGGGCGTTGGCCAACGAACTGCGCCAGCACGGCGTCGAGTCCGAAGTGGCCACCGAAGCCCTTGAAACGCTGGACGACGAGGCCGAGGCGACCACAGCGCGCGCCCTGGTCGACCGCAAGCTGCGTTCGGCGAGGGGC
Organism: Actinoplanes sp. CA-051413; assembly: GCF_050955795.1. Classification (NCBI taxonomy): domain Bacteria; kingdom Bacillati; phylum Actinomycetota; class Actinomycetes; order Micromonosporales; family Micromonosporaceae; genus Actinoplanes; species Actinoplanes sp. CA-051413. Next base: position 8,305,819 of record NZ_CP192100.1, on the reverse strand, counting down.
ACGCCTGATCAGGTGTTCCGCCGGCTCGTGGGCATGCTGGCCCGCAAAGGTTATCCGGCCGGCGTAGCCATCCAGGCGGTCAAGGAAGCACTTGCCGCGCGTGACGAGGAAGCCGCTGAATTCGCCGACCAGATCGACGCGGACGCTCTCGCGGACGAAGCCACCGACACTCTGTCCTGAGTCCTTACTAAAGGCACGCTCAATTGTTATCGCGATGAGACCACCCGGGACTTGTCAACCGTGGGCCAAGCGTCGCGCTAAACGCAAGTAATGGTGGCTGGGTCGCCGCGCTAGTCACGAAAGTAATCGTGTAGTAACCGTGTGCTGTTCACGCGATCCTTCGTCGGAGTCGCCACCTTGCTGTGCCTGTCAGGTTTCGGCGGCGAGGCGGGCTAGGCGCTGGAGGAGTCGAGCGCGCCAGGATTTCGGCTCGTCAAGCACGTGATCAGCATCGACGCGTCAATTCGCCGTGCCGGTCAGGTGGGCACTCGTATGGTGACCGATCACATTGGTGGTGCTTGCTTGATGCGCACGGTGGCCAGCGAATTGGGCAGCTCTCTCGGCGCTCAGGGGAATACCCGATCGGCGAGGTGTCCGACTTCTGTCATATTGTCAACCGTGGATAGAAGTCGGGCCATGATCGCCGGTAAGTTACAGCCCGGACTACGGGGACCGGTGTCCATTGCGGATGGTGGTCCTCCACAGTACGGGGAGGAAAATGAAGACGAATCGACTCGCACGCCATCGCGGCGTGCGTGCTGCGGCTCGACTGGGCGTCATCATCGGCGCCGTTGGTGTGGCCGCCCTCGCGGGCGCCAACGCTGCCAATGCCTCGACCATCACGGACTCCATGCGGGGCGTCGTCGTGCTCACCGAGCCGGCCGCCGCGGGGGACGATGACAAGGCCACCAAGGCGGAAGAGGACCCGCCGGGCGGCGGCGGTGGCGGCGAGGAGCCGGGTGGCGAGCCCGGTGGCGAAGACCCGGGTGGCGAGCCCGGCGGTGAGGACCCGGGCGGTGAAGATCCGGGTGGCGAGGACCCAGGTGGCGAGGACCCGGGCGGTGAAGATCCGGGTGGCGAGGACCCAGGTGGCGAAGATCCAGGCGGTGAAGACCCGGGTGGCGAGGACCCGGGCGGTGAAGATCCCGGTGGCGAGCAGCCTGGTGGCGGTGGCTCCGGTCCTACCGACCCGACCACTCCGCCCGACTCTGGCACCGGTGGCGGCTCAGGCTCCGACGACGACGAATCCGACGGCGGCTCCGGCAACGGCGGTTCCGGCAACGGTGGCAACAACGGCGACTCCAACACCGCGGGTGGCGGAGGCGGCTCCAACTCCGGCGGCGGTGGCCTCCCGGTGACCGGTATCAACGTCATCGGCATCGCGGGCCTCGGCGCCGCGATCGCCGCCGGCGGTGTCGGCCTCGTCCTCGTGACGCGGCGCCGGCGCCCCGAAGGCGCGGACGCCTGATCCAGCCGGCATCCGAGTGCCCGGTCCTGACCGGCCGGGCACTCGCGCCACCTTCGATCGACGCCCGGCAGTGGGAGTCGCCGAGGTCAGCGGGGCCAACGGCATCGTCGTGGTGGCCGCGCCGTCAACGTGTCGCGCTGATCGAAGAGGCCTGCGTTGGTCCGGCGATAAGAAGCCGGGCACTGGCGGACCTTCGTCAACGAGTCGCACTGATCGGAGAGGCTTGGGCCGCGCAGGCGATTGAGGCTCGGCACTCGCGGCAGCTTCGTGAAGGTGTCGCGCTGATCGCAGGACCGCCGCGGTACCCAGCATCTGTAAGACGATGGACCCGCAGCCCAGCCAGGCTGCGGGTCCATCGTTGTAGATGGATCTTCCGGGGCGTCGGCGATGGCCGCGGACTGGTAATCTGCTGCGTCGTGACAGACGACTCCCACCCTGCTCGGCGCGGTGGCGGCCCGCTTCGCGAGGACGCCGACGCGACGGCTCAGGTCGTCCAGCACTCCGGCCCCGCCGACTCCGCGAAGCCATTCGTTCCCGGGTCGCCCGCCGGCACGGAAATCCCTGCTCAGCCCGCTGGCCCGGTGCACCAGCACAGTCCGGCGCAGGCTCACCAGTCCGCGACGCCGCCGACCTCTCCGCAAGGCGCCCACCCCGGCGGAGACCAGACTCCGATCACTCACCCGGTCGCTTCGAGCTCCACCGGTGGAGCCGCGATGCCCACGCCTGCAAATGGGGTCACAAGCGGCGCATCGCCCATTCAGAGCGGCGGAGCGGGGGGCTATGGCCCATTTCACGGCGGCACCGAGCCGGTGAGCGGTGCCTACGGCCAGCAGGGTTTCGGAGCGGATCCTGTCTACGGGGACCCGAGGGCCAATCCGGCCGCCGTCAGTAACCCGGCCTTCGTAGCGGGAACGCCCCCCTTCGCCGCGACACCGAGCGCCCCAGGCGAAGACCAGCCCTACGGCGCCGCGCCCACCTCAGGCGCTGCCCCGGGCCAGATCTACAGCGCGATGCCGACCTCAGGGGCCGGCCCAACGTCGGGCCAAGACCAAACCTACGGCACCGCGCCGATTTCAGGAGCCACCCCAATCTCGGGTGCCGACCCCGCCTATGGCGCTGCGCCGATCTCAAGAGCCGGCCCGATCTCAGCCACCGACCCCGCCTACGGCACCGCCCCCACCTCAGGCGCAGTCCCGGGCCAGACCTACAGCGCGATGCCGACCTCAGGAGCCGGCCCGACGTCGAGCCAGGACCAGCCCTATGGCGCCGCGCCGATCTCAGGTGCCGTCCCAATCTCGGCCGCCGACCCGGCCTACGGCGCCGCCCCCACCTCAGGCGCAGCCCCAAGCCACCCCTACGGCGCCACCCCAACATCAGGCGCAGGACCAACCCCGGCCTACGGCCTGACACCAACCTCCGGAGGCCCAGGCCCAGGCCCAACCTCCAGCCCCCCAAGCTGGTCCGCCACCGACCCCACCTCTGGCCCCACCCCGGACCCGTACGGCTTCTCGGTCTCTCCCTCTTACAACCCCGGCCCCCGCATCGAACCAACCCCCAAGCAACCCAAAAGCCGCCTCCTCCTCCCAGCCCTGGCCGGCCTCCTGACCGGCCTGGTGATCTTCGGCACCGGCGGCTGGTTCCTGGGCCGGTCCACCGCCGACCCCGCCACCCCAGCTCCCACCCAATCCACACCAGCTCAGACCGGACCCGCAGCAGTCCTGCCGCCGTACGAGCAGAACCAGGTGACGATCAACCAGCCGAAGTTCGCCGGCCCGCTCGCCCCCGTCGCTCAGGGCTGGCTTCCTCACCTCTCCGGCTGCCAGCGCAACGGGGAGAAGGACGGCCCCGTGCTCAACAAGGGGGAGAAGGCCCGGGTCCGCTGCGAGATGGACGCCATGAGTGTGATCTTCGTGGAGTACGCCACCATCGCCGACCGGGACAAGGCCCGGGTCAAGACCCTCGGGCAGAACGTCGATGCGCGAACCCTCACGCCCGGTGCCGGCGGCGCCGCGGTTGAGCGGGCCACTCCGTCCGGTCGTAGCAACGGCAACTACGTGGAGTACGCGTACCAGGCCTCGGGCAAGACCGTCGCCGGCATCTGGTGGGACGACTCCGCCACTCCGGTGGCTGCCTACCTGCTTGCTTACTGGAAGGAAGGGACCGGCGAGAAGTGGGAGCCGATGCGCGACGTCTGGGCCCGCTACGCCTGAATTGCCCCCCAACGTACTTGAGCAGGGCGTGAGCGGGTCTGTGCCGTACGTCCCATCCGCTGCCGAATCATGAGTCCTTGACCGAAGCGGCACTCGCGACCTAGCCTCGCGTTACACAAGGTTTGCTCGACCATCGCAGGCTAAGCGCACAACATAGATCGCATTACATTACGGCATCACTTGAGGCGCAGGGCGCCGTCGATGCCTCCGCCGCCCGCAGACCGCGCGGGCGGGGGCCAGTCATACCCGCGGTCGGTCCTCGACGCCAACGTGTGGCGCCGTCGGCTGGCCACGCCTGCGGTCAGTCGCCTTGGTCGGGCATTCCCTCAGGCAGCCGACGCAGTGATGCGGCGCGGCGAAGGGAGACTCGGCGAGATGACCGCCCTGGAGTGGGTACTCGTAGTGGCGATCGTCGTTCTCGCCGCCTTCGTGGTGGTCGGCCTGGTCCTGGGCGCCAGGGCGCTGCGTCAGCTGCAGGAGAGCAAGACCGCCGACCGGGAGAGCCGCGAGCAGACCCTCGACGCCGCCAAAGCCAAGGTCGACGACGCGAACGCCAAGGCTGCGTCCGTACGGGCGGAAGCCGCCGCCGCCAAAGCCGAAGCCACCTCCGCGCGGGCCGAGGCCCGCCGGGTCCTCGAGGCCGCCCACGAGGAAGCCGACACGATCCTCGAGCACGCGCACCGCCAGGCCGAGTCCGACGCGGAGCAGGTCCGCACGGCGGCCCGGCGCAGCGGCGAACGCGAGGTCGCCCTGCTCAACGCGACCGCCAAGGAGCACGCCGCCGAGGTCGAGCGCCGCGCGGCCCGGATCGACGAGCGCGAGCGGCTGCACGCCGAAGAGGTGGAACGCCTGGTCGAGCGGGAGCGCCGGCTCGCCGCGATGGACGCCGACCTGTCCGCCCGCGAGGCCGCGCTGTCCGCCCGCGAGGCCGAGCTGACCATCGCCGAGGAGGGCCGCCGCAAGGAGCTCGAGCGGGTCGCGGGCCTGACCGCCGACGCCGCCCGCGCCGAACTGATCGACACCCTCGAAGGCCAGGCCAAGCGCGAGGCCGCGATCCTGATCCGGGACATCGAGAGTGAGGCGAAGCACACCGCCGACACCCGGGCCCGGCACATCGTGGTCGACGCCATCCAGCGGATCGCCAGCGAGCAGACCGCGGAGAGCGTGGTCAGCGTCCTGCACCTGCCCAGCGACGAGATGAAGGGCCGGATCATCGGCCGCGAGGGCCGCAACATCCGGGCCTTCGAGTCGACGACGGGCGTCAACCTGATCATCGACGACACCCCGGAGGCGGTGCTGCTCTCCTGCTTCGACCCGGTGCGCCGCGAGGTCGGCCGGCTCACGCTGGAGAAGCTGGTCCTCGACGGGCGGATCCACCCGCACCGCATCGAGGAGGTCTTCGACAGCGCCAAGAACGAGGTCGACCGGCTCTGCGAGCGCGCGGCCGAGGAAGCCCTGGTCGACGTCGGCATCACCGACCTGCACCCCGAGCTCGCGACGCTGCTGGGCCGGCTGCGCTACCGCACCAGCTACGGCCAGAATGTGCTCAAGCACTTGGTCGAGACCGCGCACATCGCCGGCATCATGGCCGCCGAGCTGGGCCTGGACGTTCCCACGATCAAACGGTCGGCGTTCCTGCACGACATCGGCAAGGCCCTGACCCACGAGGTGGAGGGCAGCCACGCGCTGATCGGCGCGGACCTGGCCCGCAAGTACGGCGAGTCCGAGGACGTCGTGCACGCCATCGAGGCCCACCACAACGAGGTCCAGCCGCAGACCATCGAGGCCGTGCTGACCCAGGCCGCGGACGCCTGCTCCGGCGGCCGGCCGGGCGCGCGCCGGGAGAGCCTCGAGGCCTACGTCAAGCGGCTGGAGCGGATCGAGGAGATCGCGGCCGGCAAGGTCGGCGTCGACAAGGTCTTCGCGATGCAGGCGGGCCGCGAGATCCGCGTCATGGTCCGGCCCGAGGACGTGGACGACATCGGCGCGGCGGTCCTGGCCCGCGACGTCGCCAAGCAGATCGAGGAAGAGCTCACCTACCCCGGCCAGATCCGGGTGACGGTCGTCCGCGAGTCGAGGGTTACGGAGCTTGCCCGCTAAAGGCCAGGTCCAAGAACAAGATCAAGGTCATGTCGTGCCTGGTTGCATGGCACTGGACGTCGCTCCCGCCGAGTCCGGGCGAGGCTGACCATTCGCCTGGCGGCTCATGAGCGGCCATCCTCACCCTGCCAGCTGATTGCATGGCCGAAACCCGATGGGCTCAAGGGCTGGTTGCGTGGCCGAACCTCGACGGGCTCAGGGTCTGCTGGCCGATCACAGCGAGTAGCCGCAACTGGTCCACGGCCGGACTGCCCGGTGGCGCGGTGAAGAACTGGAGGCGTTGGCGCCCGTCCTCGCTGAACAGGTTCTGGCAGTTGATGTCCAGCACACCCAGCTCCGCGTGGTTGATGCGTTTGCGCTCGCCACGCCGTACCGCGACATCGCCTGTCTCCCAGAGGGCGACGAACTCCGGGCCGGTCCGGTGCAGGCGGGTGACCAGGTCCCGGGCCTCGGGGTCAGGCCCGCGCCGGGCGACTGCCGCGCGCAGGTCGCTGACCAGCACCTTCGAGTGATGCGGGTGGTCGGCCGCCGGATAGATCGACCTGCTGGCCGGCGAGGCGAACCAGCGGTGCAGGTAGTCGCGCACCGGTGGACCCAGCAGTGCCTCGGCCGGCCTGTTCTGCACCACCGTCTCGTGCAGGTCGGTCATGATCCGGGCGGGCGTGCTGCCGAGCTGGTCCAGCAGGGTCAGCAGCGCCGGCGGCACGTGCGCGGCCGTGCCGGGGGCCACCGGGAGCGCACGCCCGGCGAGCAGGAACAGGTGGTCGCGTTCGTCGGCGTCCAGGCGCAGCGCCCGGGCCAGAGCCGCCAGCATCTGCGCCGACGGCTGGGCGCCGCGGCCGCGTTCCAGCTCGGTGTAGTACTCCACCGACGCTCCGGCCAGCTGGGCGACCTCGTCGCGGCGCAGGCCCGGCACCCGGCGGCGCGGCCCGGACGGCAGGCCCGCCTCCGCGGGGGTGATCCGGGCCCGCCGTGATCGCAGGAAGACGCCCAGCTCAGAGAGGTTCACCCGGCCAGTGTCGCCGGTGCGGGCCGGCGCATCCAGGGGTTGACGTCCCCTGGCTGACCGCCCGGCCGGGCGCCACGCTGGTGCCGGGTCAGCGGACGCCGGCCCGATCATCACCACGATGCGGAGACGACATGCCGTTCGCGAATCTGAAGGTGCCCGCCGGGCTGCTCTCGAACGAGCAGAAGGAGGTCCTCGTGCACCGGGTCACCGACCTGTACGCCGAGACGTTCGGCGACGCCGTACGGGACAACACCATGGTGCTCGTCGACGAGGTCGCCGACGGCGGCTGGGGCATCCGGGGTGAGGTCCTCACCCTGGCCAAGCTGCAGCAGGGCGGCTGAACGGTTGCCGGCGCCCGGGGTTGCCCGGGCGCCGGATCACCGCTCTCAGGCTCCGCCCGCGTCGCCGGCCTGCACCGCCGCGGCCGGCACCGGCCCGATGGTCACCTTCGGGGCCTTGCCCTGGCGCCGGGTCCGGCGTTCCAGCCAGCCCGCGAAGGCGGTCAGGGACGCGTTCACCGCGATGTAGATGATCGCCGCGACGATCGCCGCCGCCACGATGTTGCCGAAGTTGGCCGCCAGCGTGTTGACGCCGTCCTGCAGCAGCTCGGAGTAGCCGATGATGTAGCCCAGCGCCGTGTCCTTGACCAGGACCACGAGCTGGCTGACGATCACCGGGAGCATCGCCCGGGCCGCCTGCGGCACCAGGATCTCGCGCATCACCTGGCTCTTGCGCATGCCGATCGCGTAGCCGGCCTCGCTCTGCCCGCGGGGCACCGACTTGATGCCGGCGCGGAATGCCTCGGCCAGCACCGAGCCGTTGTAGAGCGTAAGGCCGATGACCACGGCCCAGAACGGGTCCATCGGTGCCTCGGTGATGAACGGGACGCCGTAGAAGATGAAGAACATCAGCAGCAGCAGCGGTACGGCGCGGAAGAACTCCACGACCACGCCGGACGGCACGCTGAGCCACCAGTGGTCGGAGAGCCGCCCGACCGAGAAGACGATGCCGAAGATCAGGGACAGCACCATCGCCACGGCGGCTGCGCTCAGCGTCGCCCACAGGCCCGGCAGAATGTAGTCGGTCCAGGTCGACGACTCGGTGAACGGCTCCCACAGCGCCGCCGCCCACTGGCCCTTCTCGTCGAACTTGCGGTAGATCCAGTACAGCAGGGCCAGCCCGGCGAGAGCGAAGATCCCGGTCAGGACGGCGTTACGGACCTTGGCCCTGGGCCCCGGGTGGTCGTAGAGAACAGCGTCAGCACTCATCGCTTCACCGCCAGCCGGTTGGCCAGCCAGCCGAAGGCGTAGCCGGTGGGGATCAGGACCAGGGCGAAGGTGCCGGCGAAGACCAGGAAGATCGCGATGACCGCGTCGCCGTTGGCGTTGATCAGTTCCTTCATCGCGTTCGAGGACTCGGCCAGGCCGATCGTGCCGACGATGGTCGAGTTCTTGGCCAGGGCGATGAAGATGCTGCCCAGCGGCGCGACCACCGCGCGGCCGGCCTGCGGCAGGATCACCATCGTCAGGGTCTGGAAGAACGACATGCCGATCGCCCGGGCGGCCTCGGCCTGCCCGGCGGGGACCGTGTTGATGCCGGAGCGGATCGCTTCGCACACGAACGCGGCGGTGTAGACCGACAGCCCGATCACGCCGAGCCAGTAGTTGTTGAGGTCGATGTCGTCGGCCAGGGACAGGCCCAGGGTCGAGAACAGACCGAAGTAGCAGAAGAACACGATCAGCGTCAGCGGCGTGTTCCGGAACGTGTTGACCCACAGGGTGCCGAAGCCGCGCAGGACCGGCACCGGCGAGACGCGCATCGCGGCGAGCACCACGCCGAGCACGAGCGCGCCCACGGTGCCGGCGGCGGTCAGTTTCAGGATCCAGAGGAAACCCGTGACGTACACGTCGAAGTTGCTCGGATCGGAGAAGACGTCCATCGTCCTCACTTCCTCACGCCGCGGCAGGGAACAACCGGGCGGGGCCGGCGCCGCCGGCCCCGCCCGTCCGTCAGAAGATCAGCTGCAGTTGGTCAGCTTGGCGACATCGAGAGTCGGGGCCGCCTGGCCGCTCTTGCCCAGCGTGTTGTCCCACGCCGCCTTGTACGAGCCGTCGGCCGCGGCCGCCTTCAGGATGTCGTTGATCTTGTTACAGCCCGCGGTGTCGTCCTTCTTGAGGCCGACGCCGTACGGCTCCTCGCTGAACTTCTTGCCGACGACCTTGAACTTGCCGGCGTACTGGTCCTGGGAGGCGTAGCCCGCCAGGATGATGTCGTCGGTGGTGACCGCGTCGACCTGACCGCCGGCCAGCGCCGTCACGCACTTGGAGTACGCGTCGAACTGCTGGAGCTTGGCGTCCTTGTACTCGGTCTGGATCCGCTTGGCCGGCGTGGAGCCGGAGACGGAGCAGACCTTCTTGCCGGCCAGCGACTCCGGGCCGGTGATCGTCGACGCGGTCGGCACGAGCAGGTCCTGACCGGCGATGTAGTACGGGCCGCCGAAGTTGACGACCTTCTTGCGCTCGTCGTTGATCGTGTACGTCGCCACGACCATGTCGACCTGGCCCTGCTGGAGGAAGGGCTCACGGTTGGACGACACCGTGGTCTTGTACTCGATGCCGGTCTCCGGCACGCCGAGGCCCTTCGCGATGATCTTCGCGATCTCGACGTCGAAGCCGGTGTACGTGCCACCGGTCTGCAGGCCCAGGCCGGGCTGGTCGGCCTTGACGCCGAACACGAGCTTGCCGCCGGCCGCCTTGCCGATGATGCCGCTGGCCTTGGCGTCGGAACCCGACCCGCTGTCGTCGCCGCCACATGCCGCGGCGGCCATCGCCAGGGCGAACGCCCCGACCACTGCCGTCATTCGGGTGATGCGCATCGTCCCGCTCCTCTGACTTAGAACTGCGAATTGCTGGAAACTGGAGAACATTGTCGAACCTGCACACACAACGCAGAGGGGGTATCCGCTGTGGACATTCAGTGGGTGAGGATCTTCGAGAGGAAGTCCCGGGCGCGCTCGCTCTTCGGGTTGTCGAAGAACTCGGCCGGGGGCGCCGACTCGACGAGCTGACCGTCGGCCATGAAGACCACCCGGTTGGCGGCGTGTCGCGCGAAACCCATCTCGTGGGTGACCACGACCATCGTCATGCCGTCCCGGGCGAGCGAGGTCATCACGTCGAGCACCTCGCCGACCATCTCGGGGTCGAGCGCGCTGGTCGGCTCGTCGAAGAGCAGGGCCTTGGGCTGCATGGCCAGCGCCCGCGCGATGGCGACGCGCTGCTGCTGACCGCCGGAGAGCTGCGCCGGGTACTTCTCCGCCTGGCTGGCGATGCCGACCCGGTCGAGCAGGGCCATGGCGCGCTCGCGGACCACCGCCGGCTTCTCGCCGCGGACCTTGACCGGGCCCAGCATGACGTTCTGCAGGATGGTCTTGTGCGCGAAGAGGTTGAACGACTGGAAGACCATGCCGACCTCGCTGCGCAGCCGGGCCAGCGCCTTGCCCTCGGCCGGCAGCGTCTGCCCGTCGAAGGTGATCGTGCCGGAGTTGATCGGCTCGAGCCGGTTGATCGCCCGGCACAGCGTCGACTTACCGGACCCGGACGGTCCGATCACGACGACCACCTCGCCACGGTCGACCGACAGGCTGACATCCTGCAGGACGTGCAAGGGGCCGAAGTACTTGTTGACGCCGTCGAGAACGATGAGAGGCTCGCTTGTCGGCACCGTCGGACCACCGTCCCGTCGTTGGGTTCACTCGGATGGGGTCACTCTATGGGCGCGGTTGTATCGGTTCACGCCGAGATTGGTCACGGAGCGGTAACTGTGCAGGTGTACGGCCGAAGGGATGTCCACGATGAGCGGTATGGCTGACGCCGATCCGACAGACGGTCTGTGGAGCTGGTGTGTCGCGGAACGCCTGGATGCGGCATTGGTCCGGGACGCTCTGTCAGGGGCGTTGCAACGGCCGGTGACGACCTTGGACGTTCCGGTCGACGGCGCGGTGCTGTGCGACGTCTGGCACGTCGGCGGCGACTTCCCGACGGCGATCGAGTGCTTCCTGGCCCCGGGCGAGCTCACCGAGGCGACCATCGCCAGCGCCGTCGCGGTCCGGCTCGGCGCCGACCTGCTGCTGCCCGACGACACCCTCAACCCCACCAGGTACGTGCTGGCCGAGCCGGACGGCACGCTACGGGCCGTGCACGTCGACGAGGTCGAGACGGACGACGGTACGGAGCGCCGGCACGTCCGCCCCTGCACGGGCTCCGACCCGGCCTGTGCCCGCGGCCCCGGGTGCAGCCGTTCGCGGTACAAGCCGGTCCCGACGCCGGAGCGACCCGCGGCGGCCTAGGGACTACCCTGGTCAATTGCCATGACTACCGAGACTTCTCCCGCCGCCGCCCGCACCTATGACGTGCGCACCTACGGCTGCCAGATGAACGTGCACGACAGCGAGCGCATCTCCGGTCTGCTGGAGGGCGCCGGCTACGTGCGGGCCGCGGACGCCGACGCGGCTGACGTGGTCGTCTTCAACACCTGCGCGGTACGGGAGAACGCCGACAACCGCCTCTACGGCAACCTCGGCCACCTGCGCCCGACCAAGCTGAAGAACCCCGACATGCAGATCGCCGTCGGCGGCTGCCTGGCCCAGAAGGACCGCGGCGACATCGTCAAGCGCGCGCCCTGGGTGGACGTGGTCTTCGGCACGCACAACATCGGCTCGCTGCCGGTGCTGCTGGAACGCGCCCGGCACAACCAGGACGCCGAGGTCGAGATCCTCGAGTCGCTCGAGGTCTTCCCGTCGACGCTGCCGACACGCCGCGAGTCGACCTACGCCGGCTGGGTGTCGATCTCGGTGGGCTGCAACAACACCTGCACCTTCTGCATCGTGCCGTCGCTGCGCGGCAAGGAGAAGGACCGCCGCCCCGGCGACGTGCTGGCCGAGGTCGAGGCCCTGGTCGCCGAGGGCGTGCTCGAGGTCACCCTGCTGGGCCAGAACGTGAACTCGTACGGGGTGGAGTTCGGTGACCGGCTCGCGTTCGGCAAGCTGCTGCGCGCCTGCGGCGGGGTCGAGGGCCTGGAGCGGGTCCGCTTCACCAGCCCGCACCCGAAGGACTTCACCGACGACGTGATCGCCGCGATGGCCGAGACGCCGAACGTCTGCCACTCGCTGCACATGCCGCTGCAGTCCGGCTCCGACGACGTGCTCAAGGCGATGCGCCGCAGCTACCGCTCGGAGAAGTACCTCGGCATCATCGACAAGGTCCGCGCCGCGATGCCGGACGCCGCGATCACCACCGACATCATCGTCGGCTTCCCCGGCGAGACCGAGGACGACTTCGAGCGCACCCTCGACGTGGTCTGTCAGGCCCGCTTCTCCAGCGCCTTCACCTTCCAGTATTCGAAGCGCCCGGGCACCCCGGCCGCGACGATGGCCGACCAGCTGCCCAAGCAGGTCGTCCAGCAGCGCTACGAGCGGCTGATCACCACGCTCGAGGACATCACCTGGGCGGAGAACAAGAAGCAGGTCGGTCGCGAGGTCGAGGTCCTGGTCGCGACCGGCGAGGGCCGCAAGGACGAGCGCACCGGCCGGATGAGCGGCCGGGCCCGGGACGGCCGGCTGGTGCACTTCGCCACCGGCGAGCTGACCGGCATCCGGCCCGGCGACATCGTCAGCACCGAGATCACGTACGCGGCCCCGCACCACCTGAACGCCGACGGCGCGCCGCTGAGTCACCGCCGCACCCGCGCCGGCGACGCGCACGAGGCCGGCCGGGCCCCGCGCACCGCCGGGGTGACGCTGGGCCTGCCGACCGTGGGCATCCCGGCGCCGCTGCCGGCGACCACCGGTGGCTGCGCGCTCTAAAGCCTCAAGAAGCACCGCCTCCGGCCGATCCGGGAGCCGTGGTTCTGCGCTGGTACGCCGTGATCTCCTTCGCCCTGGTGGCGGGGTATCCGGTGCTGTCGTACGACGCCCGCACGGTCCCGTTCCTGCTGGTCACCCTGGGGGCCATCCCGGCGGTGCTGGTCGGGGTCCGGCGCAGCCCGCGCACCGCCCGGCTGCCCTGGTGGCTGCTGCTGGCCGGCCTGGTGGTGTTCAACCTCGGCAACTGCGCCTGGCTCTGGGTGGTCTACGCGCAGGGACGGATCAGCGGTGACGGCTCCCTGGCGGACGTGTTGTTCAGCCTGGCCAACCTGCTGATGTTCGCCGGGGCGATGGTCGTGGTGTTGCGGCGCGGCCGGCGGGACATCGGCGGTGTCATCGACTCGGCCATCACCGCGCTGGCCCTCGGCGGCCTGCTCTGGGACACCGTACTGCTGCCGCAGCTGACCGCCACCGACGTGCCGATGGGCCGGCAGGGCGCGCTGTTCGTCAACGTGCTGGTGATGGCCGGCACGCTCGGCGCGCTGCTACGGGTCTCACTGGTGGCCGGCGGCCGGCTGCCCGCCCTGTGGATGCTGGCCGCGGGTATGGCGGCGGGGCTGGTCGGCAACGTCGCCGCGGCTATGACCATCGATCCGGTCAGCGGCGTCCGGGCCGACTGGACCAACATGCCGTTCCTGGTGGCGTACGCCCTGCTCGGCTGCGCGGCCCTGCACCCCTCGTCGGCGCTGACCCTGCAGCCGGGCCGGCCGCCGGACGACGACCTGTCGGCGACCCGGCTGGCCTTTCTGGGGGTCATGACGGCCCTGATCCCCGTGGTCGGGGGCGGCCGGGTGGTGTTCGGCCTGGAGAGCGACGGGCTGCTCATCGCGGTCGGGTCGGCCGCGGTGATCCCGCTGGTCATGATCCGGATCGCGCGGCTGGCCGGTCAGCGCCGCCGCGCGGAGCAGGCGCTGCGCCGGATGGCCACTCACGACGCCCTGACCGGCCTGCCGAACCGGGCGGCCTGCCTGGAACGGCTCGAGACCGAGCTGGCCGACCCGCGCCCCGACCACCCGGCCGGGCTGGCCGTGCTCTTCACCGACCTCGACGGCTTCAAACCGGTCAACGACCGGCTCGGCCACGCGGCCGGCGACGAGCTGCTGATCGCGGTGGCCGGCCGGCTGCGCGGCTGCGTACGCGAGCACGACCTGGTCAGCCGGTTCGGCGGGGACGAGTTCGTGGTGGTGTGCCGCGACACCGATCCCCGGGCCGCCGTGGACGCGATCTGCGTCCGGATCCGCGAGATGGTCGAGCAGCCGCTGACCGTGGGCGGCGAGTCCGTCCGGATCGGCCTCAGCGTCGGCGTGGCCTTCGCCGGCCCGGCCGCCACCACCGACGACCTGATCGGCCGGGCCGACCTCGCCATGTACGCCGCCAAGCAGTCCAAGTCGATCGGCACCCTCAGCCTCGTGCTGGCCTGATCACCAGGGCACCGGCCCCTCGTCGTTGAAGAAGCCGCCGGTCGGTCCGTCCGAGCCCAGCGTCGCGAGCCGGACCACGATCGCCGCTCCCTGCTGCGGCGTACGGGGCGCCCGGTGGTCGGTGAAGTCGGTGGCGACCCAGCCGGGATCTGCCGCGTTCACCAGCACCCCCTCCTTGCGCAGCTCCTTCGCGTACTGCACGGTCAGCGAGTTGAGGGCGGTCTTGGACGGCACGTACGCGGCACTCGGCGGCATCTGCGCCAGGAACCCGTCCGGGTCGCTCATCGCGGCCAGCGAGCCGACGCCGCTGGACATGTTGACGATGCGGGGAGCGCCGGACCGGCGCAGCAGCGGCAGCATCGCGTTCGTCACGGTCAGTACGCCGATGACGTTGACGTCGAACACCGCGCGGAACACCGCCGGGTCGACGCTGCTCGGCGCCTGCGTGAGGCCGCCGCTGATGCCCGCGTTGTTCACCAGCACGTCGAGCCGGCCGAACCGCTCCTCGACGGTCGCGGCCGCCGCCCGGGCCGTCGCCGGGTCGGTCACGTCGAGAGCGATCGGGTGCACATCGACATGGCCCGCGTCCCGCAGCGCCGCGACGGCTCGCTCCCGGCGCTGCTCGTCGCGGGCGCCCAGGAACACCGTCATGCCGCGCTCCGCGAGCTGCGCGACGATCTCGTAGCCGATGCCTTTGTTCGCCCCGGTCACCAGGGCGATGGTCTGTTCCGTCATGCCTCCAGCGCACCATCGCGGCCCGGTGCGCGGGAATGACCGATGGGGTCTCGGGCGATACCGTGGCGGTATGGAGCGGCTGGAGACGCGTGAGCTGTCCTATTTCGTCGCGGTGGCCGAGGAGCTGCACTTCGGCCGGGCGGCGCAGCGCCTGGGCATCGCCCAGCCCCCGCTGTCCCGGGCGATCAAGCAGCTCGAGCGCCGGCTGGGCGTGGTGCTCTTCGAGCGCGACAGCCGTCAGGTGACGCTCACCGAGGCCGGCGCGGTGTTCCTGCACGAGGGCCGCAAGGCGCTGGACGCGGTCGCGGCCTCGGTGCGCCGCACCCAGCGGGCCGGTCAGCCGGTCCGCAAGCTGGTGCTGGTGATGAAGCCGAACACCGACGGCGGTCTGCTGGGCGACATCCTGGCTGCCTACGCGTCCGAGCCGGAATCGGTCGGTGTCGAGGTGCTGATGTGCGGGATCGGCGAGCAGGCGCGGCTGCTGCGCGAGGGACAGGCCGACGCCGCGCTGCTGCATCACCCGTTCGACGACACCAGCGGCTTCGACGTCGAGGAGCTGCGGGTCGAGGGTCAGGTGGCGGTCGTGCCCCGCGGGCACCGGCTGGCCGGGCGCGGCAGCATCCGGCTCGCCGACCTGGCCGGGGAGGTGCTGCCCCGCTGGCCCGGCATGCCCGCGGACGCCGCGACCGGCCCGGTGGTGCACGAGGCCGCCCAGCTGCTCCAGCTCATCGCCCTCGGGCAGACGATCGCCGTGCTGCCCGAGTCGGCCGGTGACGAGCTGCGCAGCGAGCTCGTCTGCGTGCCGGTCAGCGACGCCGTCCCGATCGTGTCGATGCTGGCCTGGCCCGAGCGCAGCACATCACGGTCGCTGGCCGCGTTCGTCCGGGTGGCGGCCGACATCGCCGCCAAGCACCGTCAGAGCGAGTCCACCTTCGCGCCGGTGCGCCCGGCCCGGTCCACACCCCAGTCGTAGAGCGCCTGCAGCACCGGCGCGAGAGTGCGGCCCTCGTCGGTCAGGTCGTATTCCACGTGCGGCGGCACGGTGCCCAGGTCACGCCGGGTGATCAGGCCGTCGGCCTCCAGCTCGCGCAGCCGCTGGCTGAGCATCTTCTCGCTGATGCCCGGCGTGCGGCGGCGCAGCTCACCGTAGCGGTGCACACCCTCCTTGAGATGGGAGAGCAGCACCGTGCGCCAGCGGCCGCCGATCACGTCGACGGTCAGCTCGACCGGGCAGGAGTAGCGCTTGGGCACGCACCATTATGTGCGTTCTTGTGGCCGGTTGCGGGCCCGTGGTGGGCTGGGCGCCATGGCTGAGACACCGACGCTCTACGAGTGGGCCGGCGGCACCGACGCGTTCGTCCGGCTGACCACGGCTTTCTACGCCCGGGTCACCGACGACGAACTGCTCGGGCCGCTCTTCGCCCGGATGGACCCCGAGCACTTCCGGTACGTCGCCCTGTGGCTGGCCGAGGTCTTCGGCGGGCCGGCCGTCTACACCGAGGAGCACGGCGGCTACTCGCACATGGTGAGTCAGCACCTCGGCATGGCGATCACCGAACCGCAGCGGCGCCGCTGGATCGAGCTGATCCAGGACGCCGCCGACGAGGCCGGGCTGCCCGACGACCCGGAGTTCCGGGCGGCGTTCCTGGGCTACCTGGAGTGGGGGACCCGGCTGGCCAAGCAGAATTCCCAGCCCGGGGCCGACGTCGTGCAGCAGGCGCCGGTGCCGCACTGGGGCTGGGGAGTGGCGCCGCCGTACCTGCCGGGCTGAGCGATATCCGGTTGCCGCGGCCGCGATGATGGTCGGGTGTTCAGCTTCGCCGATGTCACCAGAGCCCGGTCCGTGGTCCACCAGCACCTGCCGCCCACGCCGGCGCGTTCCTATCCCGCGCTCGACGCGGCGGTCGGTGCTTCCGTCCTGGTCAAGCACGAGAATCTGCAACCGGTCGGGGCGTTCAAGGTACGCGGTGGCCTGACGCTGCTCGCCGCCATGTCGGAGCAGGACCGGGCCCGCGGCACGGTCAGCTACTCCACCGGCAACCACGCGCGGTCCCTGGCGTACGCCAGCCGGGCCTACGGCGCGCCGTGCACCGTGGTGATGCCGGCGACGGCCGCTCCGGCCAAGGCGAAGGCCATCGAGGAGCTGGACGCGCAGGTCGTGCTGCACGGCGACGACCTCGAGGCGGCGCAGCACCACGCCGAGAAGCTGGCCGGTCAGTCCGGCGCGCGGCTGGTCAGCCCGGGCGACACGCCGGAGCTGCTCGCCGGGGTGGGCACGCTCTACCTGGAGATCTTCGAGGCCCATCCGGACCTGGACGCGATCCTGGTCCCGGTCGGCAGCGGGACGGGTGCGAGCGCCGCCACGGTGGTCGCCCGCGAACTGGCCCCCGGCTGCCGCGTCATCGGCGTGCAGTCAACCGAGTCGCGGGCCGCGTACGACTCGTGGCGGTCCGGTGAGCTGGAGAAGCGCCCGAACCGTACCCGGGTCGCCGGGCTGGCCACGGGTCGCGGCTACGCCCTGCCGCAGAGTGTCATGCGGGCCGGCCTGGCCGACTTCCTGCTGGTCACCGACGACGAGATCGCCGCAGCCCAGCGCCTGCTGGCCACGACGGCAGACACCGTCGCCGAGGGCGCGGGCGCGGCTGCCCTGGCCGGCCTGCTGAGCCGCCCGGAGCTGTTCGCCGGCAACCGCGTGGCAATCGTCTGCACCGGCGGCAACGCCGACGAGGCCGAGCTGGCGATGCTGGGCTGAGCGCAACAAGAGCACACAGCAAGAGTCCCGCCGGTCAGCCCGGATCACAGTGATCTGCTGGCGGCGGGACTCTGTGCGCGTACCGGAAAGGTTCTATCCGGCTTGTTCGGCGAGGGAGAGGAACTGGCGCTTGGACGCCAGGGCCTGCTCGGCCTCCTTGATCCGCTTGGCGTCGCCCGCGGCCTGGGCCCGGGCCAGCCGCTGCTCGGCCTCGGCGACCTGCTCACGCATCTGCTGGAGCAGCGGGTTGTCCTGCGGCGTGGTCTTGCGCCACGCCGAGTCCATCGCGACCCGGATGCGCTCCTCGGCGGTCCGCCAGCGGCGGTCCAGCGACGCGGTCGACTCGCGGGGCACCCGGCCGGCGTCGTGCCAGGCCGCCTGGGCGTCCCGGAGCTTGTTCTGGGCGCCGCGCGGGTCCGCGTCGACGTCCAGCGCCTCGATCTCGGCCAGGATGGCCTGCTTCTTCTCCAGGTTGCCCTGGTATTCGGCGTCGCGGGCCGAGAAGACCTCGCTGCGCCGGGTGAAGAAGGCGTCCTGGGCGGCCCGGAAGCGTTCCCAGAGGCGCTGCTCGGCCTCCTTGGCGGCGCGGGGAGCGGCCTTCCACTCGTTCATCAGGTCCTTGAGCCGGTTGGCCGTGGTCGACCACTCGGTCGAGTCGGCCAGGGTCTCGGCCTCCTTGACCAGCTCTTCCTTCGCTGTCTGGGCCTGCTTGCGCTGACCGTCCAGGGTGGCGAAGTGCGCGCCGCGGCGGCGGGTGAAGCCGTCCCGGGCGGCCGCGAAGCGCTTCCACAGCTCGCCGTCGGTCTTCTTGTCGACGCCGCGGATGGTCTTCCACTCGTCGAGGATCTCCTTGAGCCGGTCGCCCGCGCTCTTCCACCCGGTCGACTCGGCGGCGATCGTCTCCGCCTCCTCGACCAGGGCGGTCTTGCGCGCCAGGGCCTCGCCCCGGGCCACCTCGCGGGCGGCCTTGGCCTCGCCGGCCTTCTCCTCGGCGACCGCGGTCAGCCGGTCGAGGCGGGCGGCGAGCCCGTCGATGTCGCCGACCACGTGTGCCTCACCGAGGCTCGCACGGATCCGCTTCACGCTGGTCAGCGAGTGTGCGGCGTCCGCGGCGCCGGACTTGAGCCGGGCCTCGATGAGGTCGACCTCGGTCACCAGATCCGCGAACCGCCGGGCGAAGTGGGCCAGGCCCTCCTCGGGTGTGCCCGCCTGCCACGAGCCGACCACGCGGTCGCCCTCGGCCGTCTTCACATACACGGTGCCGTCGGCATCCACGCGCCCGAAGGCCGTCCAGTCGTTCATGAGCCCACCCTCGTTCTCCCGGCTGCACGGGCCTCGCTGCCCGCGACCGCCGCCATAGCGCAGTCGAATGCCATCATTCCATCGGCATTCTTTCTCGCGCATTGTCACAGGTCCAACCCGGTTCCGGGGAAGCGCCCGCGAACGACCGTGACCAGCCCGTTACGGTGGCTCCGTGCCATTGCTCCCAGGTTCGCCGGTGATCGCGGTCGTCGGGCCCACCGCGGCCGGGAAATCCGCCCTCAGCATCGCGCTCGCCCACGCCCTCGGCGGCGAGGTGGTCAACGCCGACTCGATGCAGCTCTACCGCGGGATGGACATCGGCACCGCCAAACTGACCGTTGACGAGCGGGAAGGCGTCCCGCACCACGTGCTGGACGTCTGGGACGTGCGGGAGCCGGCGAGTGTCGCGGCCTACCAGGAGCTGGCGCGCGCGGCCGTCGACGACATCCTCGCCCGGGGCAGAGTGCCGCTGCTTGTGGGCGGCTCCGGGCTGTATGTCCGGGCTGTTTTGGAAGAGTTCGAATTTCCCGGCACGGATCCCGCCATTCGGGAGCGGCTGGAGCGGGAGCTCGCCGCGGTGGGACCGGCGCCGCTGCACGAGCGGCTGCGGACGCTCGACGAGCCGGCCGCCACCAAGATCCTTCCGTCCAACGGGCGGCGCATCGTCCGGGCCCTTGAAGTGATCGAGCTGACCGGTGCACCCTTCACCGCCTCGCTGCCGGCGCCGACGCCGCACTACCCGTCGGTGCAGCTCGGTGTCGACCGCGAGGCCGAGGTCCTCGACCAGCGGATCGCCGACCGGGTCGACCTGATGTGGGCGGCCGGCCTGCTCGACGAGGTACGCGGCCTCGACGGGCTGCGCGAGGGCCGCACGGCGAGCCGGGCCCTGGGCTACCAGCAGGCGCTGGCCCAGCTCGACGGCGAGTTCACCCAGGAGCAGGCGGTCGAGGAGACCGTCCGGGCCACCCGGCGCTTCGTGCGCCGCCAGCGCTCGTGGTTCCGCCGCGACCCGCGGATCACCTGGCTCGACGGCGCGTCACCGACCCTGACGGAGGACGCGTTGGCGGCCTGCGCGGCGGCTGCGCGATGATGGACCGCGTGTTGTTCACCAAGGGCCATGGCACCGGCAACGACTTCGTCATCCTCGGCGACCCGGACGGGGCGCTGGAGCTGACACCTGCGCTGGTCGCGGCGCTGTGCGACCGGCACCGCGGCATCGGCGCCGACGGCGTGCTGCGCGTCGTGCGCAGCGCCAAGCACCCGGACGGCGCGGGTTTCGCCGCCGACGCCGAGTGGTTCATGGACTACTGGAACGCCGACGGCTCGCTGGCCGAGATGTGCGGCAACGGCGTCCGCGTCTTCTCCCGCTACCTGCTGGCCAACGGCCTGGCCACCCCCGGCCCCGAGGGCCTGCCGGTGGCGACGCGGGCCGGCGTCGTGCGCGCGGCGGTCGAGGCGGACATCATCTCCGTCCACATGGGCGCCCCCAAGGTGTACGCGGCCAGCACGGCCACCGTCGGCCCGCTGACCTTCCCCGGTATCGCCGTGAACTGCGGCAACCCGCACCTGGTCTGCGGCCTGCACGACAGCCTGCCGCTCTCCTCGCTGGACCTGCACGTGCCGCCCGGCTTCGACCCGGCGCTTTTCCCGTCCGGGGTGAACGTGGAGTTCACCACCCCGGGCACGCCGGTGGAGGGTGCCGACCTGCACGTGCACATGCGGGTCTACGAACGCGGCTCGGCCGAGACGCTGTCCTGCGGTTCCGGGGCCCTCGCGGTCGGCGCGGTGGCACTGCGCGACGCCGGGCTGAGCGAGGGCGTCGTTGCGGTGGATCTGCCGGGTGGCCGGCTGACCGTCACCCGTCGCGGTGACTCCTGGTGGCTGGCGGGTCCGGCCGTGCTGGTCGCCACGGGCGAGGTGGACCCGGCGGCCCTCGTCTGATGGCGGGGCTGCACCGGGTGGCGCACCGGGGCTATTCGGCCGTCGCGCCCGAGAACACCCTGCCCGCCCTGGCCGCCGGGGTCCGGGCCGGCGCGACGCTGATCGAGTTCGACGTGCGGACCACGGCCGACGGCGTGCCCGTGGTGATCCACGACCGTACGGTGGACCGCACCACGGGCGGCACCGGCCACGTCTGGGAGTTGACCCTCGACGAGATCTCGGCGCTGGACGCGGGATCCTGGTTCTCCCCGGCGTACGCGGGGATCCGGATCCCGCTGCTGCGTGAGGTCATCGACCTGCTGCGCCCGCACGCAGTGGGTGTCACGCCGGACGCCGCGCCGCCGATCGAGCTGCTGCTGGAGATCAAGCCGCCGGCCACCCCGGAGCAGGTGAAGGTCATCCTGGGCCAGGTCACGGAGGCCGGCCTGCTGGACCGCACGGTGGTGCAGAGCTTCGACCCGGATGTCGTCCGGCTGGCCGGCGAGGTCGCCCCCGACGTACGCCTCGGGCTGCTGCGGCACGGCTTCGACGACGAGCAGGTGCGGTTCGCCCAAGAGCTCCGGCTCAGTTACGTGAACCCGAATCTGCGCGCGGTGCTGGCCGCCCCGCCGACGGTCGCCGCGCTCGCCGAGGCGGGCGTCGGGGTCATGCCCTGGACGCCGAACGACATGTCGCTCTGGCCCGCCCTGATCGAGGCCGGGGTCGCCGGCCTGATCAACGACCGCACCGGCGAGCTGACCGGCTGGATGGTCGCCCGCGGCCTGGCCTGACCGCGCGGCCCGGCTTCTTCCGGGCCGCGCCTGTCCGCCGGTGCTGTCAGAAGGTTTCTTCGGGGGCCTGCTCCAGCTCGACCTCGGGCACCGCCGCCGGGTTGACCGGGGCGGGGGAGCCCTTGACCACCGCGCGGATCGCCGCGGCCACCGCCGGGGTCACCCGCGCGTCGAAGACGCTCGGCACGATCACCGTCGGGTTGAGTTTGTCCTCGCCGACCACGTTGGCGATGGCCATCGCCGCGGCCAGCGCCATCTCCTCGGTGAACGCCTCGGCGCTGACGTCGAGCATGCCGCGGAACACGCCCGGGAACGCCAGCACGTTGTTGATCTGGTTCGGCTGGTCCGAGCGGCCGGTCGCGACCACCGCGGCGTGCTGGCGGGCCTCCCGCGGGTCCACCTCGGGATCCGGGTTGGCCAGCGCGAAGACGATCGATTTCTCCGCCATCTTGGCGATGTCGTCCCCGGTCAGCAGGTTCGGCGCGCTGACCCCGATGAACACGTCGGCGCCGACGATCGCGCCCTTCAGGTCCCCGCTGTAGTTGTCCTTGTTGGTGTGCTCGGTCAGCCACTGCCAGGTCGGGTTCAGGTCGTCCATGCCGCGGTGCAGGGCGCCCCGGCGGTCGTACGCGATGATGTCGCCCACGCCCTGGCGCAGCAGCAGCTTCATGATCGCCGTGCCCGCCGCCCCGGCCCCGGAGACGACGACCTTGACGTCGGCCAGGTTCTTGCCGACCACCCGCAGCGCGTTGGTGAGCGCGGCCAGCACGCAGATCGCGGTGCCGTGCTGATCGTCGTGGAAGACCGGGATGTCCAGCAGCTCGCGCAGCCGCGTCTCGATCTCGAAGCACCGCGGCGCCGCGATGTCCTCCAGGTTGATCCCGCCGTACGCCGGGGCGATCGCCTTGACGATGGCCACGATCTCGTCGGTGTCCTGGGTGTCGAGCACGACCGGCCACGCGTCCACGCCGCCGAACCGCTTGAACAGAGCGGCCTTGCCCTCCATCACGGGCATCGCGGCGGCCGGGCCGATGTTGCCCAGGCCCAGCACCGCCGAGCCGTCGCTGACCACGGCGACCGTGTTGCGCTTGATGGTGAGCCGGCGCGCGTCGGCCGGGTTCTCCGCGATGGCCATGCACACCCGCGCCACACCCGGCGTGTACGCCCGCGACAGCTCGTCCCGGTTGCGCAGCGCGACCTTGGAGTTGACCTCGATCTTGCCGCCGAGATGCAGCAGGAAGGTGCGGTCGGAGACCTTGCGGACGTCGACGCCGTCCTGCTCCTCGAGGTTCTTGACGACCTGGTCGGCGTGGCTGGAGTCGGCGGTGTCGCAGGTGAGGTCGACGAGCACCCGGGTGGGGTCGGAGTCCACCACGTCGAGGGCCGTCACGATCGCGCCGGCCTCGCCGACGCAGGTGGTGAGCCGGCCGATGGACGAGGCATCGGCGGTCACGGCGATTCGGATCGTGATCGAGAATCCTGCGCTGGGCAGGCGGGTGGTCACCACGGTGTTCCCTCCGTCGTTGGCGGGTGCGTACCCGCATTCTTGCGCTTCGGGAATACCGGCCACCAATCCGGTGGTTACTGAAGAGTCAGACACTCCTGCGACAACGCCCCGCCGGGTTAAGTGGATGCGCGGACCCGTCCGCCGTGCCACCATCGGCGGAGGAGGTCACCTTTTGCGTACTGAGGTATTCGAACCCGACGTCACCACCGGTGAGCTGGAGCTCGAGGAGCGCCGTTCGCTGCGCCGGGTCGCCGGTCTCTCCACCGAACTCACCGACATCACCGAGGTCGAGTACCGCCAGCTGCGACTCGAACGGGTCGTCCTGGTCGGCGTCTGGACCGGCGGCAGCAGCGACGACGCGGAGAACTCGCTCATCGAGCTCGCCGCGCTGGCCGAGACGGCCGGCTCCGAGGTGCTCGAGGGGCTGATCCAGCGCCGCAGCCAGCCCGACTCGGCCACCTTCATCGGCCGCGGCAAGGTCGACGAGCTGCGCGACGTGGTCATCGCCACCGGCGCGGACACGGTCATCTGCGACGGCGAGCTCTCGCCCTCGCAGCTGCGCAAGCTCGAGGAGCAGGTCAAGGTCAAGGTCGTCGACCGCACCATGCTGATCCTGGACATCTTCGCCCAGCACGCGAAGAGCAAGGAAGGCAAGGCGCAGGTCGAGCTGGCCCAGCTGCAGTACCTGCTGCCCCGCCTGCGCGGCTGGGGTGACTCGCTGTCCCGTCAGGGCGGCGGCGCGGGCGGTGGTTCCGGCGGCGGCGTCGGCACCCGTGGTCCCGGTGAAACCAAGATCGAGACGGACCGGCGGCGGATCAACACCCGCATCTCGAAGCTCAAGCGCGAGATCAAGGGCCTGCGGACGGTACGCCAGACGAAGCGCGCCAAGCGCACCAACAGCGGCGTGCCCGCGGTGGCGATCGCCGGCTACACCAACGCCGGCAAGTCCAGCCTGCTCAACCGCCTCACCTCGGCGGGCGTGCTGGTCGAGGACGCGCTGTTCGCGACGCTCGACCCGACCACCCGCCGGACCGCGGCCGAGGACGGGCGCGTGTTCACCATCTCCGACACGGTCGGCTTCGTCCGGCACCTGCCGCACCACATCGTCGAGGCGTTCCGCTCGACGCTGGAGGAAGTGGCGTACTCGGACCTGATCGTGCACGTGGTGGACGGCGCGCACCCGGACCCCGAGGGTCAGGTGTCGGCGGTCCGCGAGGTCCTCGGCGAGGTGGGTGCGGACCGCATCCCCGAGCTGCTGGTCGTCAACAAGATGGACGCGGCCGACGAGGAGACGATCCTGCGGCTCAAGCGGGCCTGGCCGGACGCCGTGTTCGTGTCGGCGCGCTCGGGGCTGGGCATCGACGAGCTGCACTCGGCGATCGCCCAGCGGCTGCCGCGCCCGGCGAAGGACATGCGGGTGCTGCTGCCGTACGACCGGGGTGACCTGGTCGCCCGGATCCACCGCGGCGGGCAGGTGCTCGACACCCGGCACACCGAGCAGGGCACGGAGCTGAAGGTACGGGTCGGCGAGCAGCTCGCCGCCGAGCTGGAGAACTTCGTCGCACCTTAGCTCCGGCTTAAGCGGCACCCCCGCTGAGCAGGGTTGATCCACGCGTAACACCGGCACGAGACGCCGCATGCGACACTGATCGGATGCGGCGTCTCGTGTTCCCGGCCATCCTCGCCTCGGGGCTGGTGATGATGGGGGCCGTGCCCGCCTCAGCCGAGCCCGCTCCGACGGTGACCTCGGCCAAGGCAGCGGCCGGCAAGAAGATCTGTAAGATCACCGATCCCGCTTTGTCGGAGCTCTCGGGGATCGTGGCCACCAAGAACGGCTTCGTCGTGGTAAACGACGGCGTCGACGAGGCCGCCAAGCGCAAGGTCTTCTTCCTCGACGACGACTGCAAGATCACCGACAGGGTCGACTTCCCGTCACGCCCGCTCGACACCGAGGACCTGACCCTGTCCCCGGACGGCGACACGCTGTGGATCGCGGACATCGGCGACAACAGCGCCCGCGACGGCAAGGGCGACACCCGCCGCACGATCGGTCTCTGGTCGATGCCGGTGAGCGGCAAGAAAGAGCCGAAGATCCACCGCCTGGCCTACCCGAACGGCGACAAGCACGACGCCGAGGCCCTGCTGTTCAACGGTGACGGCACGCCGATCATCGTGACCAAGGAAGTCTCCGGCAAGACGCAGCTCTACACGCCGACGGCCGCACTGAAGGTGAACAACGAAGAGGGCGTACCGCTGAAGAAGGCGGGCGAGATCGAGCTGCCGAGCAGCGACACCCCCGGCATCCCGATCGCCCGGCTGGCCCAGACCACGGTCACGGGTGGTGCGGTGGCGCCGGGCGGCGGCAAGGTCACCTTGCGGACCTACCTGGACGCGTACGAGTGGGATGTCGCCGACGGCGACGTGCTCGGATCGCTGAAGAACAAGCCCCGCAAGACGCCCCTACCGAACGAACCCTTCGGCGAAGCGATTACGTACAGCGCCGACGGCAAAACGTTCTACACGGTGTCGGACATGGGCTCGGGCGCCGACCCGGAAGCGGCCAACTACATCCTGGGCTACACACCCGCGACAAA
The DNA here is from genome assembly GCF_050955795.1 of Actinoplanes sp. CA-051413. Classification (NCBI taxonomy): domain Bacteria; kingdom Bacillati; phylum Actinomycetota; class Actinomycetes; order Micromonosporales; family Micromonosporaceae; genus Actinoplanes; species Actinoplanes sp. CA-051413. The sequence goes on along the minus strand of NZ_CP192100.1, from coordinate 8,280,090 downwards.
AATCGTGGAAGCGAAAACCGACGCGGCAGCGGCAGAAAAGAACGACGGCGCATCCTGGTTCGCCGACCTCAGCCTGACCGACATCACCTACCTGATCGGCGGCGTAGGCGTCCTCGGCGCCCTCCTGGTCGGCGCGGGCGTCATCGGCATCATGCAATCCCGCAAGAAGCGCAAGCTCGAACCGGCGATGAAAAACCCGGACCCGAACGCCGACCCCGATCCGTTGGACGCAAAAACGGAACTGCTCTCGGTCGGCGGTCCGGCCCAGCGCCCGGGCGTGTACGGCGGAAACCGCCCACCGGCCGGAGCACCGTCGGGTCCTGGCGTATACGGCGCCAAGCCTCCCGCGGCTGCCCCGGCGAAGAGCAACGGCGTTTATGGCGGCGGTCGGCCGCCGCAGGGTGGTCAGCCTGCTGGTCGTCCCGGTCAGGGCGGTCAGCCCGGGGGTCGTCCTGCTGCTGGTCGTCCCGGTGTGCCGCCGGCTGGTCCGGGGCAGCCTGGTGCTCGGCCGGCTCAGCCTGGCGGTCGTCCCGCTCAGCCCGGTGGTCGCCCGGCTCAGCCTGGTGCACGGCCTGCTCAGCCTGGCGGTCGCCCGGCTCAGCCCGGTGGTCGCCCGGCTCAGCCTGGTGGTCGGCCTGCTCAGCCCGGTGCCCGGCCCGCCCAGCCCGGGCCTCGCCCGGGGCAGGGTGGTCAGCCGGCGGTGCGTCCCGGTCAGCCGCCCGCACGCCCGGCCCAGCAGCCCGGCGGTCGCCCGGGCCAAGGGGGTGGCAGACCTGGTGGTGGGGTCTACGGCGCGCCGCCTCCACCCCCGCCTCCGCCGTCGACCGGTGGCCGGCCTCAGGGTGGGGGACCGCAGCGGCCTTCTGGGTCTCAAGGACAGGGCGGCAACCCACAGGGTGGCCGGCGCCCGGGTCGGCCGGACGACGGTCGGCAGGCCAACGGGATGAACAACTACGCGAACCTGAACGGGACCCAGCGGCGGCCGGAAGGCCGGTTCGACAATCCGGGGTACGGCCGCAGCCCGCGCGGCTACTGACGTCGCGGTCGGTTCGCCCTCAGCTCTGTCAGGCCGATGTTGCCGCCTTCGGGTGGGCGGCATCGGCCTGTCGCTTTCCACGGCGAAGGACTTGGCGCCAGCAGCGGCTGGGCTTTAATCCGTTTGCCCAGCCGATTCGGCGGCCCAGCCGATTCGACGGCGCAGCCGATTCGACGGCCCAGCAGACACTGCGGCCGAGCGGACCGCCGCACCGCTTCGTTGATTTCTCCTCGCCAGCGCCGGGCCGGCGGTGTAGGCGTTGACGCCGCGCATGGGCATTCGGCGGCCTTAGCCGGCCCGGCGGCTCAGCCGGCCTTGTCGAAACGCCCGCCCACTCGCGGGCCCGCCGACTCTGGCCAATCCGCCCGGCCGGCTCGCCCGGCGCCAATCCGCAGGGCCGGCTCGCCCGGCGCCAATCCGCCCGGCCGGCTCGCCCGGCGCCAATCCGCCCGGCCGGCCCGCCCGGCCCCGGCCCGCCCGGCCCCGGCCCGCCCGGCCCCGGCCCGCCCGGCCCCGGCCCGCCCAGCCCGGCCCGCCCGGCGCCGGCCCGGTGCACCCGGCCGCCCCTCGGCGAACCGTCAGACTCGCCGGAGAACAGCGACCACGCGACCCATCACCGTAGCGTCATCCCCCGGAATCGGGTCGAACGCCGGATTAGCCGGCATCAACCACACATGCCCGTCCCGCTGCCGGTAGCTCTTGACCGTCGCCTCGCCGTCGATCATCGCCGCCACGATGTCACCCACGTTCGCTGTCGGTTGCTGGCGGACCACCACCCAGTCCCCGTTGCAGATGGCCGCGTCGATCATCGAGTCGCCCTTGACCTCGAGCATGAAGACGTCGCCTTCGCCGACCAGTTCGCGGGGGAGCGGGAAGAACTCCTCCACCGCCTGCTCGGCCAGGATCGGTCCACCGGCCGCGATCCGGCCCAGCAGCGGCACGTACGCCGGGGTCGGCCGCGCGGACCGCAGCGCCTCGTCGTCGACCATCTCGCTGGGCGCGCGCACGTCCACCGCGCGCGGCCTGTTCGGGTCGCGGCGCAGGAAGCCTTTCTTTTCCAGCTCCTTCAGCTGGTAGGCCACGCTCGACGGCGACACCAGACCCACAGCCTCGCCGATCTCGCGGACGCTCGGCGGGTATCCGTAGCGTTCCACCCAGTCGCGGATGAACTCGAGGATCCGGCGCTGGCGTGCGGTCAGGTCCGCGGTGACCAGATCGGGGAACTGGCTGACCACCGGCGTCACGCTGCGCAGCTGCGGCGCGTCACCGCTGCGGGCCCGGGACGGCGTGCGCCGGCGCATCGCCGCCTTCGTATTGGCGGCCTCTGGCTTCGAGTCGTTCTGGTGTTGCCGGCTCGTCCGGTCGTCGGTCGACACGTTGGCCCTCCCTGTCGGCCAGTGCCTCATCGGCACGTGGTGCGCTCGCGGAGCCGGACATTCGCCCGTGGGGATGGACTTGTGCCCGGCTGACCCCTCTTGACCGAGAACCGTAACTGCGGGGTACGACATATTCAAACATCTGTACGACTTTCTCGCGGCGTGTCGCTCGGAAGTGCTCGACTTCCGTACGTCTGTTCTGATAGACCGTCGTACGGGCGTTCGATCGAACGCTTGTCCGAGGGACGTATGCGGAGAAAGGAATATGCCGTGGTGGTCACTGGTATGCGGCGGGTCGATGAGCCGGCCCCGTTGCGGTTGACCCGGCGGGGTCGCGTCGTCGTGCTGGCCTTCTTCATTCTTCTCGCGTCTCTCGCGAGCGCCGTGTTGTGGACCACAGCTTCCCGGGCCGAGAATCCCCCGTCCGGTCCGGCGCCCACCGTCGTGGTCCAGTCCGACGACACGCTGTGGGACATCGCCGCCCGCACCGACCCGGTCCGTAGCCCGCATGCCGTGGTGGCCGAGATCCGCCGGCTCAACGGTCTGGGTGACGAGGAGATCGCCATCCACGCCGGTGACACTCTGGTGGTTCCCCGGACGCGTTGATCCACAGCGTTGATCATGTTGTTCCGGTGCTGGCCGTGACCGGTGCGGCACCCCTCGTGTTGAGGTAGAAAAAGCGGCGCGCCGACGCGCCGGTGAACTTGCATCGACGTCCGCAGCGGCATAACGTCAACCCCAACATCTAGTAGTTACAAGGGTGTAAGTCATCCACAGGTTGGGGTCGGGCAACCCCGTCATCCACAGGTTCGTCCACAGCTACGAAGCGGGTCTCACCGCTTTCGCGGCTGTCATTCGGCGTGCCTGGACGACGGTTCCGCGACGGCTCCGGCGACCTGGGTGGCAGCGCCCGGCGACAGGGGGATCTCGGTGCGGTGTCCGTATTGCCGGCACGCCGACTCACGTGTGGTCGACTCGCGTGAGGCCGACGACGGTCAGCTGATTCGTCGTCGCCGGTCGTGCCCGGAGTGCGGCAAGCGCTTCACCACGGTCGAGGAGGCCGTGCTCGCGATCGTGAAGCGCAACGGCGTCACCGAGCCCTTCAGCCGGACCAAGATCATGAGCGGTGTCCGCAAGGCCTGTCAGGGCCGGCCCGTCGATGAGGACTCGATCGCGCTGCTCGCGCAGAAGGTCGAGGAGACCGTCCGGGCCAAGGGTGCGGCCGAGGTGCCCAGCCACGACGTGGGTCTGGCGATCCTGTCGCCGCTGCGGGAGCTCGACCAGGTCGCCTATCTGCGCTTCGCGAGCGTCTACAAGTCCTTCGACTCGCTCGAGGACTTCGAACGTGAGCTCGCCGATCTGCGCGAGGCGGCGGCGGGAGCCCGGCACACGGTGCCCGCCCGGCCCAGTGGTGGACGTCCGGCCAAATGGACGGAAACCCGTACCAAATAAGCCTTTTATCCAAGGCATGGCGACAGCCGTGCCCGAATGTCGGCAAGCGGATCGCGGTGGGGAAGCTGCGATCTATCGAGGGGGAGCACGAAATGGCCGGTGACGGTATGACAGCAGGCAGGCAGCGCAGTCGCGCGAGCAACGGGGGCGCCGCGGTCGGGGGGCTGCGGATCGAGCGCGTCTGGACGACCGAGGGCGTCCACCCGTACGACGAGGTGGAGTGGGAGCGCCGCGACGTCGTCATGACGAACTGGCGGGACGGCTCGATCAACTTCGAGCAGCGCGGGGTCGAGTACCCCACCACCTGGAGCGTCAACGCGGCCAACATCGTCACCACCAAGTACTTCCGGGGTGCGGTCGGCACGGAAACCCGCGAGTGGTCGCTCAAGCAGCTGATCGACCGGGTCGTCAAGACCTACCGCAAGGCGGGCGAGGACCACGGCTACTTCGCCGACCCGGGCGACGCGGAGATCTTCGAGCACGAGCTGACCTGGATGCTGCTGCACCAGGTGTTCAGCTTCAACTCGCCGGTCTGGTTCAACGTCGGCACCGCCTCGCCGCAGCAGGTCAGCGCCTGCTTCATCCTGTCCGTGGACGACTCGATGGACTCGATCCTGGACTGGTACAAGGAGGAGGGGCTGATCTTCAAGGGCGGCTCCGGCTCCGGCGTCAACCTCTCCCGCATCCGCTCCTCCAAGGAGCTGCTCTCCTCCGGCGGCACGGCCAGCGGCCCGGTCAGCTTCATGCGCGGCGCCGACGCCAGCGCCGGCACGATCAAGTCCGGCGGCGCCACCCGCCGCGCGGCCAAGATGGTGATCCTGGACGTCGACCACCCCGACATCGAGGAGTTCGTCACCACCAAGGCCCGCGAGGAGGACAAGATCCGGGCCCTGCGCGACGCCGGGTTCGACATGGACCTCGGCGGCAGCGACATCGTCTCGGTGCAGTACCAGAACGCCAACAACTCGGTCCGGGTCAGCGACGAGTTCATGCGCGCGGTCGAGGAGGGCACGACCTTCGACCTCCGCGGGCGGATGAACGGCGAGACGATCGAGAGCATCGACGCCAAGAAGCTGTTCACCGAGATCGCCAAGGCCGCCTGGGAGTGCGCCGACCCCGGCCTGCAGTACGACGACACGATCAACGACTGGCACACCAACCCGGAGACCGGCCGCATCACCGCGTCCAACCCGTGTTCGGAGTACATGTCGCTGGACGACTCGTCCTGCAACCTGGCCTCGCTCAACCTGATGAAGTTCCTCAAGGCCGACGGCGGCTTCGAGATCGAGAAGTTCGTCAAGAGCGTCGAGTTCGTTATCACCGCGATGGACATCTCGATCTGCTTCGCAGACTTCCCGACCCAGAAGATCGGCGAGACCACGCGGGCCTACCGCCAGCTCGGCATCGGGTACGCGAACCTGGGCGCCCTGCTGATGGCGACCGGCCACCCGTACGACTCGGAGTCGGGCCGCAGTGTCGCCGCCGCCATCACCTCGCTGATGACCGGCACGGCGTACCGCCGCTCGGCCGAGGTCGCCGGCGTCGTCGGCGCGTACGACGGGTACGCCCGCAACGCCGACGCCCACAAGCGCGTCATGCGCAAGCACGCCGCGGCCAACGACGAGATCCGTCCCTCGGGCACCGTCGCCACCGCGATCGTCCGGGAGGCCACCAAGCAGTGGCAGGCCGGCAACAAGATCGGTGACAAGAACGGCTGGCGCAACGCCCAGGCCTCCGTGCTCGCGCCGACCGGCACCATCGGCCTGATGATGGACTGCGACACCACCGGCGTCGAGCCCGACCTGGCCCTGGTCAAGTTCAAGAAGCTCGTCGGCGGCGGCTCGATGCAGATCGTCAACCAGACGGTCCCGCGCGCGCTGCGCAGCCTCGGCTACCCCGAGGAGCAGGTCGAGGCGATCGTCGAGCACATCGCCGACCACGGCATCGTGGTCGACGCCCCCGGCCTCAAGCCGGAGCACTACGCGGTCTTCGACTGCGCGATGGGCGAGCGGTCCATCGCCCCGATGGGCCACGTGCGGATGATGGCCGCGGTGCAGCCGTTCATCTCCGGCGCGATCTCCAAGACGATCAACATGCCGGAGTCGGCGACCGTCGAGGACATCGAGAACGTCCACTACCAGGGCTGGAAGCTCGGCCTCAAGGCGCTGGCGATCTACCGCGACAACTGCAAGGTGGGCCAGCCGCTGTCGGCGGCCAAGCCGAAGGTGACCGCCGAGACGCCGGCCGCCGAGGTGGAGCCGGTCGTGGAGAAGGTCGTCGAGTACCGCCCGGTCCGCAAGCGCCTGCCGAAGAAGCGCCCGTCGGAGACGGTCTCCTTCTCGGTCGGCGGCGCCGAGGGCTACCTCACCGCGTCGTCCTACCCGGACGACGGCCTCGGCGAGGTCTTCCTGAAGATGTCGAAGCAGGGCTCGACCCTGGCCGGCGTCATGGACGCCTTCTCGGTGGCGATCTCGATAGGGCTGCAGTACGGCGTCCCGCTCGAGACGTTCGTCAGCAAGTTCACGAATATGCGCTTCGAGCCGGCCGGCATGACCGACGACCCGGACGTCCGCATGGCCGCCTCGGTGATGGACTACATCTTCCGTCGCCTGGCCCTGGACTTCCTGTCCTACGACGCCCGCGCCGAGCTGGGCATCTTCACCGCCAAGGAGCGCGCGGCGCAGATCCAGGCCGAAGCCGCGGCCGAGGCCTCGGGCGTCGACCTGGCGGGCATGGCGGCGTCCGCGCCGGTCTCCGCCCCGGTCGGTGCCGCATCGTCCCCGACAGCGACGGTCCCCGCGGCCGACGCCGAGAAGAGCGCGCCGTCCCCGGTGGGCTCCTCGACGGAGCTGCTCGAGGTGGTCCTGGGCACGTCGGCCGACGCACCGCTGTGCTTCACCTGCGGCACAAAGATGCGCCCGGCCGGCAGCTGCTACGTCTGCGAGGGCTGCGGCTCGACCTCGGGCTGCAGCTGATCTCGAGGCAATGAGTTAGGCAGAAGGGAGCCGGACCTCGCGGTCCGGCTCCCTTCCGCTGTGGCGCAGCTACTGTCTGGGTGTCCAGTGCGGGTCGCGGCCGGTCAGCCCCAGCATCCGGTCCAGCACCGGCGCCGTCCGCGGCACCGGCACCTCCTCCCCGTACGCCTGCATCTCCCGCCCCAGCTCCGCCGTCTTCGCCACCTCCTCGTACAGGAAGTCCAGCAGCGTCTCGTCCCAGCTGACCGGCTGGCCGGTGGCCCGGGCCAGGTCCCAGCCGTGCACGACGACCTCGCCGATCGCCATCGCGCCGATCATCCGGGCCGGCAGTTCGTGCGGGCCGCCCATCGTGGTCATGCCCTGCCACGCGTCCGGCACCGACCAGGCCTCCACGAGCATCTCGAGCTGCCGTTCCACCGGGTCGCCGCCCGGTCGTGGCTCGCCGTCGGATTGCCGGCTGGCCCGGGCCAGGCTCGGCCCCCAGTGCACCAAATGGTCGATCAGGCCCCGGACGTCGTACTCCGTACACGGTGTCGGGGCGGTGAGCTGGTCGGGCCGGATGCCCCGCAGGACGGCCACCGTCGGGGGAGCCGCCAGGGCGATGAGTTCGTGTTCCCGCATGAGCGCCGACGATAGGCGCCGCGCGCGCCGCCGTCTTGAAAAAACGCGACGCTAGGCTGCGGTCATGGTCCGGGATGCGCGCGAGCTGCGCGGCGCGTGGGCCACCTTCCAACGCCACTGGTACGGCGTCCCGGCCGCGGATCTGTCCCCTTTCGTCGCCGGCTACTGGGCCGCGGAGTGGGACCTGTGCGGGCAGCAGCCGTACCAGCAGAAGATCGTCCCGTACCCGAACGTGCAGTTGACCTTCCGCGACGGTGACGCGGTCGTCCGCGGCCCGGAGCGCGGGCATGTCGTCCGGGTGCTCGAAGGCCGCGGCCGGGTCTTCGGGGTGACCTTCCGCCCGGGCTGCTTCCGCCCGTTCCTGGGCGCGAGTGTCGCCACGATCACCGGCCGCACACTCCCGGCCGCGGCCGTGTTCGGCCCTGACCTGCCGAGGGGCTGGCAGACGGAGGCCGTGTCCGGCCCTGACCTGCAGCTGGGCCAGCAGAAGGAGGCCGTGTTCGGCTCTGACCTGCCGCCGGGCCGGCACGCGGAGGCCGTGTCCGGCCCTGACCTGCAGCAGGAGGTCGAGGAGTTCTTGCGGGCGCGGCTGCCGGCGCCGGATCCGTTGGCCGAGCAGGCCGCGGCCATCGTGGCCCTGGTGCAGGCCGAGCCGCAGCTCACCCGGGTCGACGCGCTCGCGGCCCGGGCCGGGATCGGGGTGCGCCGGCTGCAGCGGCTGTTCGCCGAGTATGTCGGCCTCGGCCCGAAGTGGGTGATCCGCCGCTACCGGCTGCACGAGGTCGGGGAGCGGCTCGCGTCCGGGGTGGACATCGACTGGGTGCGGCTCGCCGTCGAACTGGGCTACGCCGACCAGGCGCACTTCGTCCGGGATTTCACGGCCATGGTCGGCGAGCCGCCCACCCGCTACGCCGAGCGCTACCCGGCCGCTGACGCCGGCCGCTGACCCCGGCCGCTGGCCACGGCCCGCTGACGCCGGCCCGCTGACCGGGCCGCTGACCCGGGCCGCTGACCCGGGCCGCTGACCCCGGCCCGCTGACGCCGGCCAGGCAGGCGTTGACAGCCACCGATGTCTCCGGTCGGATAGGGTCGTGAAGATCTTCGCGGCCGCGGTAGCGGTGCTGACCATCCTGACCGGCTCGCCGGCCGTCGCGGCGGAGCTGCACGGAGCGCGGCAGCCCGTTCCGCCCGCCGAATTCGGCGCCGACTGGGACGATCCGCGGACCGCCGCGCCACCCGTGGCGGTGCCGGCCGGTGCCGCCTGCGCCGAGACCATTGTGGACACCGAGTTCCGGGACTTCACGCCGTACACGTCGACCTATGCGCCGTCCTGCCGCGGGCCGTGGGAAAAGGTCGTGCTGCGCCTGGAAGGCGCGGTTGCGGGCCGGCAGTTCGACCGGCTCGGCTACCTCAGGATCGGCGGGGTGACGGTTTTCAAGACCTCGACGCCGGAGCCGTCGGTGGCCGGCATCCGCTGGTCGGTGGAGAAGGACCTCACCGGGTACGCCGCGCTGCTCACCCGCCCGCAGCCGGTCGAGATGCTGATCGGCAACGTGGTGGATGACACCTACACGGGCGTCCTGGACGTGACCGTCAAGCTGACGTTCTACCGCGGCCGGGCCGCGCCGCGACCGGAAGTGCTGGCGGTCGACCAGGCCCTGCCGCGTAACACCGAGCGGCTCTTCGCGGACGTGTACGCCACCGGCTCCGGCGGTGGCTGCGAGGAGTTCTGGTATCTGACCACGCCCACCGGTGTCCCGTACTCCTGCCCGGCTGACAACGGGCCGTACCGGGAGGTTCAGGTCCGCATCGACGGCACGCTGGCCGGCGTAGCGGCGCCCTACCCGCACGTCTACACGGGCGGCTGGTCCAACCCGTACCTCTGGTACGTCCTGCCGGCGCCGCGCGCTTTTGACATCCAGCCGATCCGGTACGACCTGACCCCGTTCGCCGGCCTGCTCACCGACGGTAAGGCGCATGCCATCACGGTGAATGTGCTGGGCGTACCCGCCGGCCAGAGCGGCTGGGATGTGCCGACGACCCTGCTGGCCTGGCGCGATCACGGCAGCAGGCAGGTCACCGGGCGTCTGGTGACGACCGACGAGCAGCCGCTGGTCAACAACTCCACGTACACGGCTCCCACTCTCAAGACCACCGGCGGTCACGGCCTCACGGTCACCGGCTACGTCGACACCTCGCACGGCCGCGTCACCACGACCGTCGCCCGCACGGTGACCACCACCTCCACGCACAGGTGGAACGCCGACGAGACCAACGACGCGCTGCGCGCTGTCTGGACCGACAAGGCGCGGGTCACGGTCCGCAGCGGCCGGTCCCGGCCGTCCATCACGACCACGAGCCGCCGGTACGGCCTGACGGGCGCGATCACGATCGACGAAGCGGACCGCCTCACCACCACCATGAAGCTGGAGGACGCGGCCACCACGCCGGGCCGCGAGCTGCTGGACACGTGGACGGGCCAGGCGTCGTGGACCCTGAACGTGCCCCGCGACCAGCGCCACGCCACCGGCACCTCGACCGAGCACTACCGCCTGCGCCGGCCCGGCCCCGACTACGACCGCACGATCAGCACAGTCAACGGGACCGTCATCACTGATCAACTGCCTTACGGTTCGCCACTTTAACGGTTAAGTTCGAGGGCGTGACCACAGCCGCCCCCGACCGTCCCCGCCTCGAGTCCGCGAAGGTCGCAGTCGGCGTCACCTTCGGCACGAACGGCCTGGCCTTCGCCGGCTGGCTGGCCCGCGCCCCCGCCGTACGGGAAGACCTGGGCCTGAGTTCCGCCGGATTGGGCCTGCTGCTGCTCTGCCTCTCCGGGGCGGCCATCGCCGCGATCCCGCTGGCCGGCCCGCTCGTGCAGCGCTTCGGTCCGGCCCGGTCGGTGCTGCTCGGCAGCATGGCCGTGATGCTGGGCCTGGTCGGCATGGCCGCGGGCACCTACCTCGGCTCGGTGCCCCTGGCCGGCGTCGGCCTCGTGCTGCTCGGCGGCGGCAACAGCACCTGGGACGTGGCCATGAACGTCGAGGGCGCGGACGTCGAACGCCGCCTCGGCCGCACCCTGATGCCCCGCTTCCACGCCGGCTTCAGCCTGGGCACCGTGGGCGGCGCCGGGCTCAGCGCGGCCGCGGCGGCGGCCGGCGTCAGCGTCACCACGCAGCTGCTCTGCACTGCGCTCGTCGGCACGGTCGTGATGATCGTGACCGTGCGCCGCTTCCTGCCGCACATCGCGACCACGGCGGAGCAACGCTCGGCCGGCCGGGTCCGGGACGCCTGGCGCGAGCCCCGCACCCTGCTGATCGGCCTGATCATGCTGGGCTTCGGCTTCACCGAGGGCGCGGCCAACGACTGGCTGGCGATCAGCCTGGTCGACGGCTACCACGCGACGGAAACGGTCGGCGCGATCGGCTTCGGCTGCTTCGTCTCGGCGATGACCCTGGCCCGCCTCTTCGGCGGCAACGCGATCGAACGCTGGGGCCGGGTGCGGGTCCTGCGCGGCACGGCCCTGTCGGCCCTGATCGGCCTGCTGCTGGTGGTGTCCGGCGTCGGCGTGCCGCTGGTCCTGCTGGGAGCCCTGCTGTGGGGTGCGGGTGCGTCTTTGGGCTTCCCGATCGGCATGAGCGCGGCGGCCGACGACCCAGTGCGGGCGGCGATCCGGGTGTCGGTGGCGGGCTCGATCGGGTACGGCTCGTTCCTGGCCGGACCGCCGCTGATCGGCTTCCTGGCCGAACACTTCGGGGTGCTGCGCGCCCTCCTGGTGGTCGTGGCGGCCATCTGCCTGGGCCTGGCCGCCTCGGGCGCGGCCCGCCCCCTCAAACCGGCCGAAGTCCCGACGCCCGAAACCGCCCCCAACCCCTGATCCACAAAAGCCTCAGTGGCCGCCGCTGAGGAAGTCGCCGATCAGCGAAGCCAGCACCTCCGGCTGCTCAATGATCATCGCGTGCGAGGAGTCCTCGAGCTGCAGGTACCGCATCCGCGGATTGGCCCGGGCACCCGCCGCGGCCTGCTCCACGAGATACCGCCGGTGCGCCGCGTACAGATCAGCGAAGGGCTCCTGCTCCGGCAGGTCACGCGTGGCCAGCACGGCCAGCGTCGGAGCCGGCGTGGTCGCGTACACCGGGCCGAGCTCCAGGCCGTTCATCAGCGCCCGCAGTTGCGCGGATGTCTCGGCGGACGGCCGCATGGTCGTCTCGCCGTTCTTGTGCACCAGGTTGCGCCGGAAGCCCTCGATCCACACCTTCTCGTTGGCGCCCATGTCCCGGGCCGCCATCTGCTGGCGTTCCACCAGGTCCGGCAGCTCTTCCGACGGGATCGTCCGGCCCATCCCGGCGTGCATGGTGTCGAAGATCGTCGTCAGCCGGGCCAGCTCTGCCGCCGCCTTCTCCGGGTCGAGGCCGGGCAGCTGGCCGGGCCGGGTGGGCGGCGGGTTGCCGTCCAGGCTCACCACGCCGGGCGTCTCCGGGTGCCGCTGCCCCCACAGCACGGCCAGCATCCCGCCGAGCGAGTGCCCGACCACCGCGGGCCGGTTGAGCTCCAGCTGCACGGTCACCGCGGCGATGTCACCGAGGGCCGCGTCCCAGGACCACGGACCGTCGCCGGAGCGCCCGTGCCCGCGCAGGTCCAGCGTGATGACCCGGTGCCGGGGGCGCAGGGCCCGGGCGAGCGTGGTCAGCATGGCCAGGTTGCCGCCGGCGCCGTGCAGGAGCAGCAACGGCGGCTGCTCCCCACCGAAGTCCCGGACGGCGACAGGCAGCTCACCGGCATCGACAAGTCGATCGTTGATCACAACATCTCTCCTCAAGACTCGCTTTGCAGCCGGTCCCGCACGGCCGCGGAAGGGAGTCCACCATCCGGATGGCGCGGCAGCCGTCCCCGCCGGACCAGGTCGTGCACTCCTTGGCGGGTGATACCGAGCATGGCTCCGGCCGTGGCGTAGGAGACCGACTCCGCGGCCGGATGCCCGACCCGCCGGGCGACCACCCCGCCGAGCGGCGTGCGCCACCACTCGACCGGCGGGTCGAAGGGACCGTCGCCCGGATACAGCGTCGCGATGAGCCGTACGGCCGCTCGCACCGCGGTGGTGTCGTCGCCGTCCAGCATCTGCGTCGCCCACTGCCCCGCGCGACGCCATACGAGCCGGCGTAGTGCTTCCACCGCGTCGTCGCCTTCGAGCAGGACCTCCAGCGGGTCCAGCAGGCGGATGTCGAGCAGCCGGACGATCTGCTCGATCAGCGCGGTCCTCGACGGCATGCAGGTATGCAATCGCTACTTGACACCTGGTGTCAAGTGATCGCCGGCTGGCTAGGGTGGGGCGGTGGACAAGGATCCGCGGATCGAGGCCGCGCACGCCGCCGCGGTCGCCGCCGGTCAGGCCGGTTATCTCGATCCGGACACCGGGCTCTTCGTGCTCACCGCGGCCTTCCTGGCCAAGCGGGGCACCTGCTGCACCCGGGGCTGTCGTCACTGTCCGTACGCTGATCGTTCCTGAGTTGGGGCTTTCGTCCCCAGCCTCGCGCACAGTACGGTGTGCCCCGAAAGTCGGGAGGACCCCTCGTGCGTTCGCGTCTCATCGCCCTCGGCGCGGCAGCCGCGCTGCTGTCCCTTGCCGGCTGCACGGACAAGAAGGACGAGACCGCGGGTATGCCTCCGGTGCAGGTCGTGCAGCAGCCCGCCGCCTCGGCCGGTGGCGCCTGCATCCTCTGGGACTACGCCTTCATCGAGCAGAAGCTGGGCGTCGCCTTCAGCATCGCCGCCTCCGACCAGATCGACGACACGTCCACCTGCGTGGTGCAGACCGAGACCGCCGCCTGGCCGGACCTCGCGCTCTCCGTGGTGGAGAGCACCAAGGCCGACGCCGAGCTGTTCACCGAGGAGCTCATGCCGGCCAAGGCGACCAAGCTCAAGGGCCTCGGCAAGGCCGGCTACCGGCTGGTGACCAAGGCCACCGGCGGGCACGGCCCCACGGTCGAGATCGGCTGGCTCAGCGAGGCCGAGCAGCTCCAGACGTTGCGCTTCACCTTCCCGAAGGACGCGCAGCGCGACGCCGTCGACGACCTCGCGCCCAAGCTGCTCGACCTGGCCAAGGCGATGGACACCACCGACGGCTGACGCGAGACGGCTCAGCGGGCGTCGACGAACACCCGCGACGCGACCTCACGCGGCAGCCGGATCTTGTCCCCGGAGCGGTCGATCGTCACACCGTCGCGCTCCTGCGCCACCGTCACGGTCGCACCCGGGTCGATGCCGGCCGCGTGCAGCTGGCGCAGCACCCCGGCGTTGGTCTGCACGCTCTCGCAGATCCGGCGCACCACGACACTGCCGGTCAGCCCCGGGAACGCCAGGTTGCGCTCGCCCGCATTGATCACGGTCGAGCTGCTCTCCAGCGGCTCCTCGGCCGGCAGACCGAGCACCTCGAGGCCGGGGATCGGGTTGCCGTACGGCGACCGGGTCGGCTTGTTGAGCAGCTCGTAGACCTTGCGCTCGACGGAGTCGCTCATCACGTGCTCCCACCGGCAGGCCTCCTCGTGGGCCTCCTCGTAGGGCATCCCGATGACGTTGACCAGCAGCAGCTCGGCGAGGCGGTGCTTGCGCATGACCGCCACGGCAGCCACCCGGCCCTCCTCGGTGAGCAGCAGGTGCCGGTCGTTCTCGACGGTCAGCAGCCCGTCGCGCTCCATCCGGGCCACGGTCTGGCTGACGGTGGGGCCGCTCTGGTGCAGGCGCTCGGCGATGCGGGCCCGCAGCGGCGGTACGCCCTCCTCCTCCAGTTCGAGGATGGTGCGCAGGTACATCTCCGTGGTGTCGACGAGGTCTACGTGATGTACCTTCGTGTCGGACTTCTTGGTTGACGTGTTGTGAGTCCGCGCCATCGGTACTGACCTCCCGGAGTAAGCGTGCCTGTCAAGGGTAGTCGAGCCGGGATCTCCTGCCGAATCTCCCGGGCGCGGAGCGCGGCGCCGGCACCCAGCGGGCTGGCTGCCTGACGCCGGCGACGAGCCGGCCAGCGAGTCGGGCGGCCGGGCATCGAGGTCGGGCGGATGGTCGGCAACGACATCAGTGCCCGCACTCTATCCAACCGGGCCGCCCGCGAACCGGCGCCATGCTTGCAGCGTCGGTGCAGCCCCCGATTGTTCCCGCCGGCGTGGCAGCATGAGGCTCATGGCGGAGTCGACGGCGGTGGTCTGGGACGAGGCGCTGCTCGCGTACGACATGGGGCACCACCCGATGAATCCGGTGCGGGTCGAGCTCACCATGGCGCTCGCCCGGGAGCTGGGCGTGCTCGACCGTCCCGGGGTGCGCCTGGTCGTGCCGGAGCCGGCCGACGACGCGGCGTTGCTCCGGGTGCACCGGCCGGACTATCTGGAAGCGGTGCGGATGGCCCCGCACGATCCCTTCTTCCGCGGCTGGGGCCTCAACACCCCGGACAATCCGGTCTTCGAGGGCATGCACGAGGCCAGCGCGCGGATCTGCGGCGCCACCCTGGCCGCGGCCGAGGCCGTGTGGAGCGGCGCGGCCACCCGGGCGGTCAACGTCTCCGGCGGGCTGCACCACGCCATGGCGGCGCGGGCCGCCGGCTTCTGCGTCTACAACGACCCGGCGGTCGCCATCGCGCGGCTGCTCGACCTGGGTGCGGAGCGCATCGCGTACGTGGATGTCGACGTGCACCACGGCGACGGGGTGCAGGCGGCCTTCTACGACGATCCCCGGGTTCTCACCGTGAGCCTGCACGAGACGCCGCTGGCGCTGTTCCCCTTCACCACCGGCTATCCGGAGGAATCGGGCGGCCCGGGCGCCGAGGGCATGTCGGTGAATCTGGCCCTGCCGCCCGGCACCGGCGACGCGGGCTGGTTGCGGGCCTTCCACGCCGTCGTACCGTCGGTGCTGCGTGCGTTCGCGCCGCAGATCCTCGTCACCCAGTGCGGCGCCGACGCCCACCGGCTCGACCCCCTCGCCGACCTGCGGTTGTCGGTCGACGGCCAGCGCGCCGCCTACATCGCGCTGCGGGGCCTGGCCGACGAGCTCTGCGACGGCCGCTGGGTGGCGACCGGCGGCGGCGGGTACGCCCTGGTCGAGGTCGTGCCGCGGGCCTGGACCCACCTGCTGGCGGTGGCCACCGGCGAGGCGCTGGATCCGGGCACAGCCATCCCGCAGGCCTGGCGCAAGCTCGCCGCCGACCGCCGTCCCGGTGAGGAAGTGCCGGTCACGCTGACCGACGGCACCACCCCGCCGGTCGAACGCTGGGAGCCGGGCACCACGCCGGACCCGGTCGACAAGGCCATCATGGCGACCCGGCGGGTGGTCTTCCCGCTGCACGGGCTGGACCCGCAGGACATCCGGGACTGAGAGGGGAATGCGGTGACCAGAGAGGCGGACGTGCTGCTCTCCGACGGCAGCGCCGTTCATCTGCGCCCGATCAGCCCCGAGGATGCACCGGCCATCGTGGAGTTCCACTCCCGGATGAGCGACCGCACCCGCTACCTGCGCTACTTCTCTCCCTATCCGCGCATTCCGGAACGCGACCTGGCCCGGTTCGTCAACGTCGACCATCACGACCGCGAGGCCTTCGTCATCGTCAGCGGCCCGCGGATCATGGCGGTCGGCCGCTACGAGCGGCTGGGCCCGGAGTCGCCCGAGGCCGAGGTGGCCTTCGTCGTCGAGGACGCGCATCAGGGCCGGGGGATCGGCTCGGTGCTGCTGGAGCATCTGGCCGACGCGGCCCGGGAGAACGGCATCACCCGCTTCGTCGCCGAGGTCCTCCCACAGAACGGCGGCATGCTGCGGGTCTTCAGCGACTTCGGCTACCAGGTCCAGCGCAAGTACGCCGACGGCGTCGTGCACCTGGGCTTCCCGATCGCCCCCACGGAGAAGTCCCGCGAGGTGCAGGAGAGCCGCGAGCAGCGCACCGAGTCGCGCTCGATCGCGCGGCTGCTGCATCCGCGTGCCGTTGCCGTGTACGGCGCCAGCGCCAGCGGCCAGGGCATCGGCGCGGCGATCCTGGGTCACATCCGGGACGGCGGTTACACCGGAACGATCGTGCCCGTGCATCGCAGCGCGGAACGGGTGGCCGGGCTGCCCGCGTACAGGTCGGCGGTGGAAGCCCGGGCTGAGGTTGATCTGGCGCTGATCGCCGTACCGCCGGAAGGGGTCGCGGACGCCGTGGCCGACGCGGCCGCGGCCGGCGCGGGTGGTCTCGTGGTCGTCTCCGCCGGCTTCGCCGAGTCCGGGGTGGAGGGTGCGCTCGCGCAGCGCGCACTGATCGACGCGGCCCACGCGGCGGGCCTGCGCGTGGTCGGCCCGAACTGCCTGGGGATCGCCAACACCGACCCCGCGGTACGCCTCAACGCCACGCTCGCGCCGCGACTGCCGGCCGCCGGGCGGGTCGGCTTCTTCAGCCAGTCCGGCGCGCTCGGGGTGGCGCTGCTGGCCGAGGCGGACCGGCGCGGGCTGGGCCTGTCCAGCTTCGTGTCGGCCGGCAACCGCGCGGACGTCTCCGGCAACGACCTGCTGCAGTACTGGCAGGACGACCCTGGCACCGACGCCGTCCTGCTCTATCTGGAGACGTTCGGCAACCCGCGCAAGTTCGCCCGGCTGGCCCGCCGGATGAGCCGGGTCAAGCCGGTCGTCGCGGTGGCGTCGGCGACCCGCCCGGCCGGGCTCGCCGGGGACCTGCCCGGCCCGGACACCCGCGCGGTCACCGCCCTGTTCGCCCGCTCCGGCGTGATCCGGGTGGACACCGTCGCCGAGATGTTCGACGTCGGCCTGCTGCTCGCCCACCAGCCGCTGCCGGCCGGGCGCCGGGTCGCGATCGTGGGCAACTCGTCGGCGCTGTCCAGCCTGGCCGTGGCCGCGTGCCGGGCCAACGGCCTGACGGTGGCCGAGGGCTATCCCTGCGACATCAGCCCGCAGGCGGGCGCGCACGACTTCGCCGACGCGCTGGCCGACGCCGCCGTCGACGAGCGGGTGGACGCCCTCGTGGTGGTCTTCGCGCCGCCGCTGCCCGGTCAGCTCCCCGACGAGGACGCCGACTTCACCGCGGCCCTGGGCAGCGTGGCCATGGCGGGGGAGAAGCCGACCGTGGCGACATTCCTGCTGGGCACGATGCCCGACCGGGTGCCGGCGTACCCGTCGGTGGAGGAGGCCGTCCGCGCCCTGGGCCGCGTCGCCGGGTACGCCGACTGGCTCCGCCTCGCACCGGGCGTGCTGCCGGCACTGTCCGGCGTGGACCCGTCAGCCGCCGAGGTCGAGGGCCCGCCCGCCGAGCTGCTCGCCGCGTACGGCATCAACGTCGAGCCGTCCACCTCCGCCACCTCGATCGACGAGGCCCTGGCCGCCGCGGACGCGCTGGGTTACCCGGTCGCGCTGAAGGCGGCCGGAGGCGCCCTGCGGCACCGCATCGACCTGGGCGCGGTCCGGCTGGCCCTGGCCGACGAGGACGACGTCCGTGCCGCCTACCGCGAGCTGGAGTCGGCGTTCGGCCCGCACGTGCTGGTGCAGTCGATGGTCCCGCCCGGGGTGGCGTGCACGATCGAGGTCGTCGAGGATCCGGCGTTCGGCCCGGTGGTCGGCTTCGGCCTCGGCGGGGTGGCCAGTGAGCTGCTGGGCGACCTGGCCTGGCGGGCGGCGCCGCTGACCGACCGGGCCGCCGCCGCGCTGGTCGACGAGCCCCGCGCGGCGCCGCTGCTGCACGGCTATCGCGGCTCGGCGCCGGTCGACCGGGAGGCGCTGGTCGATCTGCTGCTGCGCGTCGGCCGGCTGGCGGACGAGCATCCCCGGGTCCGCGCCCTGTCCCTGAACCCGGTGCTGGCCCGCCCGGACGGCATCACGGTGCTGCACGCGTCGGTGGAGATCGGCGAGGCCGGCACCCGCCCGGACACCGGCCCCCGCCGCCTGCACAGCGCCTGACTCTCAGCCCGGCGCCGCGCTCAGGCCGTCACCTCAGCGCGGGATCCGGGGGTCGGGGTGCTGCTCGGTGCGGCCGCCGGTGGTGACGTGCAGCAGGTGCAGGGCGAGGCGATTCGCGGCGGCGAGGACGGCCAGTGCTACGGCGAGGATCGGATGGCCGGTAACGGCCAGAGCTATAGTCGCGCCGCCGAAAACGATCCATTCCGGCACGAGCCGCAGCGGATCCGGAAGCGGCCGGCGCGCTTTCGGTGCCACCCACTGTCCCCACACGACGGCCGCGAGCAGCGGCAACGCGATGGCGATCAGCATCCGCACCCAGAAGGCGGCCGACGTCTGCCAGCCCGCATAGGCCAGCGCCGCCAGCGCACACAAC
Organism: Actinoplanes sp. CA-051413; assembly: GCF_050955795.1. Classification (NCBI taxonomy): domain Bacteria; kingdom Bacillati; phylum Actinomycetota; class Actinomycetes; order Micromonosporales; family Micromonosporaceae; genus Actinoplanes; species Actinoplanes sp. CA-051413. Next base: position 8,261,337 of record NZ_CP192100.1, on the reverse strand, counting down.
TCCAGCACGAACCGCAGCAGCAGCTGGAAGCCTCGCACCCGGCCCCACCTCCCGACGACGATCGTTGCGGCGCCCGCGTTGATTGTCGCCGAGGATGCCCGCCGCGTCAGTCGGGAATTCGCCCGACCCGCTCCCGGAGACGGCGGAGGCCGGTCGCGCATCGCGACCGGCCTCGTAGTTGGTGCGGGTGTCAGCTGGCGTAGGCCTCCAGGCGCGACGCCCGCTGCGGGTCGCGCAGCTTGGACATCGTCACCTTCTCGATCTGGCGGATCCGCTCCCGGCTCAGCCCGAACTCGCGGCCGACCTCGTCGAGGGTGCGCTGCCGGCCGTCGTCCAGGCCGAAGCGCAGCCGGATCACCGCGGACTCCCGCTCGGACAGCGTGGAGAGCACGATCTCGACCTCGCCGCGGAGCTCGCTGCGGCCGACGCTGTCGCCGGGCTCGCCGCGCGGGTCGACCGCCGCGACGAAGTCACCGAGGGCGCTCTCGCCGTCCTCACCGACGGCCTGGTCCAGGCTGACCGGCTCCCGGTCGTACGAGATGAGCTCGATGACCTGGAACTCCGGCACGCCCATGGCCTTGGCGATCTCGGCGACGACGGGCTCGCGGCCCAGCGTCGTGGCGAGGTCGCGGCGGGCCCGGACCATGCGGTTGACCTGCTCGACCATGTGCACCGGGATGCGGATGGTGCGGGCCTGGTCGGCCATGGCGCGGGTGATGGCCTGGCGGATCCACCAGGTGGCGTACGTGGAGAACTTGTAGCCCTTGGTGTAGTCGAACTTCTCGACTGCGCGGATCAGGCCCAGGTTGCCTTCCTGGATCAGGTCCAGGAACGCCATGCCGCGGCCGGTGTAGCGCTTCGCGATGCTCACCACGAGCCGCAGGTTGGCCTCGAGCAGGTGGTTCTTGGCGGCCCGGCCCTCGGTGATGATGATCCGCAGCAGCGGCGCCAGATCGTCGCCCGCCGCGGGGAGCTTCTCCTCCGCGTAGAGGCCGGCCTCGATCCGCTTGGAGAGCGTCACCTCCTCGACCGCGGTCAGCAGGCGGGTGCGGCCGATGCCGTTCAGGTACGCCCGGACCAGGTCGGCCGAGACGCCGCGCTCGTCGATCGCGTCCAAGTCCGCCAAGGGCTCGACACCGTCAGTCATGATGGTCTCGGCAGCAACCGCCGCCGTGGACTCCGTCGCCTTCATCTGCAGGACCACCTTTCAGTCCCCTCCCCGCGTTCACCGAGTCGTGCATTCCCAGCCGCATTCGTGCCGGTGATCACTAGCTTGGCGGCAGGCGCGTTAAGCGGAGGTGAGGCAAGCGTCCAGGTGGCATGAATCGGGGAGAACCCTGAGGTCGCTTACCCGACAACCTGCCCGGCTTGGTGGGACATGTACGTACAGTGACGCAATTCCGTACGGGGCGGGGGCGCTCCATAATCGGCGGCACGGTTCGTTACAAGGAGGATTCGTGGTCTTCAAGCGCATGATGCAGGCGATGGGTGTCGGGGGCCCGTCAGTGGAAACGGTGCTCGCCAACCCCAACTGCCGCCCCGGGGGCTTCCTCGAGGGGCAGGTACACGTCATGGGCGGCGACCACGCCGTCGACATCGAGTACGTGGCGGTCGGGCTGATGACCCGGGTCGAGGTGGAGAGCGGCGACAGCGAGTACAACACCGACCAGGAGTTCCACCGGCAGCGGCTGACCGGCTCGTTCAAGCTGGACGCCGGCGCCCGGCACGACATCCCGTTCCGCTTCGACGTGCCGTGGGAGACCCCGATCACCGAGGTGTACGGCCAGCACCTGCACGGCATGACGATGGGCCTGCGTACCGAGCTCGAAGTGGCCCGGGCGGTCGACAAGGGTGACCTGGACGCGGTGGCTGTGCACCCGCTGCCGGCCCAGGAACGCATCCTGGACGCCTTCCTGCGGCTGGGCTTCCGGTTCAGCCGCGCCGACGTGGAGCGCGGCCGGGTCTACGGCGTGCAGCAGACGCTGCCGTTCTACCAGGAGATCGAGTTCTACCCGCCGTCGCAGTACGCGGGCCGGATCACCCAGCTCGAGGTCACGTTCATCCCGACTCCGCACAACCTGCAGGTGGTGCTGGAGATCGACAAGCGCGGCGGCCTGTTCACCGAGGGGCACGACGCGTTCGGCCGCTTCGACGTCGACTACCGCTCGGTGGACCAGGTCGACTGGACGGCGCAGCTCAACGGCTGGCTGCAGCAGTCGGCCCAGCGCCGCGGCTTCTTTTAGAGCTCGAGCCAGACGGTTCTCGGGCCCACGTTCACGCTCTCCACGAGCATGTGGGCCCGGAACCGGCCGGTCTGCACCGGTGCGCCCCGCTCGCGCAGCGCCTCGACGAAGGCGGTGACCAACGGCTCGGCCACCTCGGCGGGCGCGGCGGCGGACCAGGTGGGCCGGCGGCCCTTGCGGGCGTCGCCGTAGAGGGTGAACTGGCTGACCACCAGCAGCGGGGCGCCGGTGTCCGCGGCGGAGGCGTCACCGTCGAGGATGCGCAGCTCGTGCACCTTGCGGGCCAGGGCGGCGGCGGTCGCGGCGGTGTCGTCGTGGGTGACGCCGACCAGCACCAGCAGCCCGTCCTCGATCTTGCCGACGACCTCGTCGTCCACCGTGACACTGGCCCGGCTGACGGTCTGGATCAACGCACGCATGCCCGCATCCTCTCCGCCGCCGTGTCGATCAGCGCGATCTCGGCCGGCGTGAGCGTGTCGAGCTGCCACCGGCGGAAGCGCACGACCTCGTCGAGCAGCCGGACCGGGTCGCCGGGGGCCACCCGCAGGAACGCCACCAGCAACCGGTCGGCGGCCGCGGACCACTCATGGCCGTGCTCGACGGCGACCTGGGCCACGATCAGCGCGGTCAGGCCGGTGTCCAGATCCGGCTCGCCGGGGCGGGCGTTGCACCAGTCGATCACCACCGGACCCCGGGCGGTCATCAGCACGTTCTCCGGGTGCAGGTCCAGGTGGACGACAGAGGAGCCGGCCGGAGCGCCGGGCCACGGTAGCAGCTCGTGCAGCCGGCGCAGCAGGTCGGCCAGGTGCGTGGCGGCCTCCTCCAGACCGAGCTCGCCGGTCGTCAGGGCGTGGGCCATCGTCGGGCCGTCGAGGCGTTCCAAGACCATGTCGCGGCCGGTGGCCTCGTACACGGCCGGGACCGGATAGCCGAGACCGGCGAGGTGACGCATGGCGTCGGCCTCGCCGGTCACGTCGGCGTCCCGCCGGTAGCGGCGCAACACGCGCTGGTCGTCCAGCGCGTACACGTCGGCCTCCCGGCCGGCGGCGAGCAACGGTCCCGTCACCCGCCGAAGATATCCGGTCAGTCGACCGCGTTGCTGGACGCGTCGCTGGTGTAGCTGTCGACCGGGGTCGTCATCGCGCCGGTGGTGGCGTCACCGGTGGTGGTCGGCGCGACGCCGGGGCCCGAACGCGGGGGAGTCTTGAAGCTGTTGGGCCCCGCGGTGCCGCCGGTGGTGGTCATGATGCCGCCACCCGCGGGCGGCGGACCGCCGTTGACGAGCTGCTCGGTGTCGGTGCCGGCGGCGATGGTGCTCGACAGGCCCGGGTCGTCGTCACCCTTCTCGGGGCGGTACGTGCTCGGCTCCTCGACTGCCTCGGGAGCGTAGTCGCCGTTGCCGATCTCGCTGTTGTCACTCATGGTCAGGGTTTTGCCCGAACCGCACCGCAGCAAACCGGGCTCAGCCGGAACCCGCGGTCACCGCGGTCCTGGCCTGGGGGAAGTCCATAGGATGTGGGCCATGACGCTTTCGCTGCCCATCGACGCCGAGGCCAATGAGCTGCTGGCGAACGACCCGCTGGCCCTGCTCATCGGCATGGTGCTGGACCAGCAGATCCCGCTGGAGAAGGCGTTCAGCTCGCCGTACGTGCTCGCGCAGCGGCTCGGTCATGCCCCCACCGCCACCGAGCTCGCCGAGTTCGATCCCGAGCAGCTCGTCACGATCTTCGCCACGCCGCCCGCCCTGCACCGCTTCCCCAAGGCCATGGCCGCCCGCGTACAGGAGGTGTGCCGGGCCCTGGTCGGCACGTACGACGGGGACGCCGCCAACCTCTGGCGCGACGCCGCGGACGGCAAGGAGCTGGTCAAGCGGATCGCCGCCCTGCCCGGCTTCGGCCAGCAGAAGTCGCAGATCTTCACCGCCCTGCTCGGCAAGCAGTACGGCGTTCAGCCGCCCGGCTGGCGCGAGGCCGCCGGCGCGTACGGCGAGGAGGGCTCGCACCGCTCGGTGGCCGACATCGTCGACGCCGAGTCGCTGGGCAAGGTGCGGGCGTTCAAAAAGGAGATGAAGGCTGCCGCGAAGGGCTGACCAGCAGCTCGAAGAGGTCCGCCGGCGGCAGCGGCCGGGCGAAGAGGTAGCCCTGCCCGATGCCGCAGCCCAGCATCTGCAATTCCGCCGCCTGCTCCGCGTTCTCGATGCCCTCGGCCACCGTCTTGAGGTGCAGCACCTGGCTCAGCCGCAGGATCGCCTCGGTGATGCCCGAGCCCTCCGGGGTGCCGTCGAGCTGGGCCACGAAGCTGCGGTCGATCTTGAGGATGTCGACCGGGAGCCGGGTCAGGTAGTGCAGCGACGAGTAGCCGGTGCCGAAGTCGTCGATCGCCACGTGGATGCCGTGGTCGCGCAGCGCCCGCAGCTTGGCGATGCCGGCGCTCTCGTCCACCAGGGCCGACTCGGTGATCTCCAGGCACAGCCGGTCCGGCGCCAGTCCGGTACGCGTCAGCACCCCCAGCACGTCCGCCACCAGCGACTCCTCCTGCAGCTGCCGCGGGGACAGGTTGACGCTGACGTAGAGGTCGCCCCACTCGACGACCTGGCGGCAGGCCGTCTCCAGCACCCACAGGCCGATGTCGGCGATCGTGCCGCTGCGCTCGGCGATCGGGATGAACTGCGTCGGTGGCACCACGCCCAGCCGCGGATGATGCCAGCGGAGCAGCGCCTCGACCCCGACCGGACGGGCGTCGGCGAGGTCGACCAGCGGCTGGTAGAGCACGTGCAGCTCGCCGCGTTCCAGGGCGCCGGCCAGGTCCTCGCCGAGCTGGGCGTCGGCCGCGCGGTGGTCGCTCATCGACGGGTCGTGCAGCTGGACGCCGTGGTTGCCCAGGTGCTTGGCCTGGTACATGGCGATGTCGGCGCGGCGCAGCAGTTCCTTCGGGGTGTCGTCGGGCCGGCTGGTCGCCACGCCGACGCTGGCCCGTACCGGTAGCAGGTCGTCACCCAGATGGACCGGCGCCGCGGCCGCCATGGCCAGCACCCGCTGCGCCGCCGCGACCGCCTGGTCCGGGCTGGTCACGCCGGTGACCAGCACCACGAACTCGTCGCCGCCGATCCGGGCGGCCACGTCGCCGGTCCGCACCCCGGCCAGCAGGACCTGCGCGAACTCGGTCAGCATGGCGTCGCCGGCGGCGTGCCCGTGCACGTCGTTGACCAGCTTGAAGTCGTCGAGATCGATGAGCAGCAGGGCGATGTCGGTACGCCGGCCCACCACCTCGGCCAGCCGGGCGTCCAGGCCGGCCCGGTTGGCCAGCCCGGTCAGCGGGTCGTGCAGGGCCATCTGTTCGAGTTCGAGCTCGCGTTCGCGCAGCCGGTTCTCGACCTGCTGCCGGCGTTCGATGTCACCGCGCAGCGCCGCCGTGGCCGCGTCGACCTTGCCCATCGCCCGGTTGCGGGCGCCGGTGAGCATGGCGACGAGCGTGGTGAGCAGGAACGCGATGGTCAGGGCCACGGCGAAGGTGGTCTTCACGATGCCGCGGTCGGTCTCCCGCAACAGCTGCTCGGTGGGATGCACCTTCAGCTGCCAGGTGCGCAGCCCGACCGAGACGGTGGCGACCCGGTCGAGCGCGGGGGAGTGGTCCGGCGCGGCGATCCCCGCGGTGGCGATGGCCCGTTCGACGGCGTCGGTCGGGTCGTCCAGGTCGGCGGCCACCGCGCCGTGGGCCTGCGTCCGCAGCGTCTCCGCCAGCAGGTCACGCCCGTGCACCCCCATGGTCAGCCAGCCGCGGAAGGCGCCGCCGATGCGGGCGACCGGCACCGCGAACAGGAACGACAGCTGACGCTCGGCCACCGGGATTGCCTGGTCCTTGAGCAGCACGTACGCCCGGCTGACGGCGAAACCGCCGACCGTGTACGCGTCCTTCAGCGCCTTGGCGGCCTCGGGCGAGGCGGACACGTCGGTGCCGGGCCGCGCGGGCACGTCGTCGAACGAGCGGGCGAACACCGCGAACGCATGCTCGCCCTCGGTCGCGGCCGGCCGCAGGGTCAGGTCGGTGGCGCCACGGCTACGCCAGTAGGACTGTGTCGCCGCGACGCCGCCGGGCGGGGTGGAGACCACGAAGCCGAGCGACGTGGCGCCGGGCAGGTGGCGGTTACTGATCTTGTTGGTGATCCAGGTGAAGTCGCCGGCGGTCAGGTCCGTCTGCGAGCCCAGGGCGATGGCGACGTCGGCGAGGGTGTCGCCGTACCGCTGGATCTGGGTGGTGATCGCCCGCGTGAGGTCGCTGGTGTAGCGGTCCATGAGCTGCGCGGCGTAGCGCTGCTCGGCGGTGCGCGCGTTACGCGCGGCGAACCAGGAGGTCGTGCAGCCCAGCAGCGCGACCACGACGACGAGGGCGACGCCCGACCAGCGCCGCCGGTTCAGCCCACAGGGCAGCCACCGCACATCTTCCCTGATCGGTAGGACCGCGGGCTTTGTGAACGGTTCCGGGTCGCTACCGGCCCCGGATGCGAGCGGAGGACTGCGTCGATTGTGGGCACCTGCCCGGTCGCGGTGCGAGGATGGGTTGTCGATCGGAGATCCAAGGTGAAGAAGCAGCCGGTGTTGATCACCAACGCCGCTCGCAGCCCGAGCGAACAGCTCCGCAGCCGCCAGATCCGTTACGTGACCATGATGGGTGGCCGGGCCGCCTGCCTGATCATCGGCGCTGTCCTGGTCAGCGTCCGCCCGCCCCTGCTGCCGGTCTGGCTGGTCCTCTGCGCCATCGGCATGGTCTTCCTGCCGTGGGCCGCGGTGCTGATCGCCAACGACCGCCCGCCCAAGAGCCGGGCCAACCCGGCGGCGAGCCCGGCGGTCAACCAGCAGCGGATCCTCGAGCCGGAGGCGGCCGAGGTCATCAAGCAGCGCACCATCGACATCGAGCCCTAGGACAGGCCCTAAGGCAGCGGTCGCGCGCCGGCCGTCTGCACGGCCGCCGCGCCGAGTGCGGCGCCGGCCGAGAGCGCAGCTGCCGGCTCCGCACCGGCACACCACGCGGTGAGCAGGCCGGCGGCAAAAGCGTCACCCGCCCCGGTCGGATCAAGCGCCGGTACGCGCACACCCGCAACCGACCGCAACACCCCGTCCCGGGATGCCCAGACGGCACCATCTTCCCCAAGTTTGACCACCACGTTGACCGCCACCGCGGTCAACGCGGCTGCCTGTTCCTCCGCCGGGCCCGTCCCGCCCAGCACGGCGGCCTCGTCGGCGTTGCACAGCAGCAGGTCGACGCCGTGCAGCAGGTCGAGGAACGCCTCAGCACCGAGCTGCCGCAGCGGCTCGGCCGACGCCGCGTCGACACTCGTGGTCAGCCCCCGCTCCCGGGCCGCCGCCAGCGCGGCCAGCCCACCCGGCCGCGACCCCGCGTGCAGCAGCGGATAGCCGGACAGATGCAGGTGGGTGACGCCCTGCGCGGCCTTGACGGCAGCTGTGACATCCGCCGGGTCCAGCAGCAGCGCGGCCCCCCGGTCGGTGATCATCGTGCGCTCGTCAGCCGAACTGAGCACCACCACACTGCCCGTCGGTACCCCGGGATGGGCCCGCACCGTGCACCGCACCCCGGCCGCGACCAGCTCGGCGATCCGTTCCCGGCCGGCATGATCGTCACCGACCGCGGCGATCAGGGTGGCCCCCGCCCCGGCATAGGCCAGCCAGGCAGCCGTGTTGGCCGCCTGCCCGCCCCCGCCGACCAGGATCCGCGCCTCGGTGTCGGAGCCCACGGCGAGCGGCCCGGCGTGCGTGACCAGCACGTCGGTCACCAGATCACCGACAACCAGCACGCTCACGGCAGCGCGAAGCCGAGGGTTGCCGGGGCCGGGGTGGCCGCGGCCGCGATCTGGGCCGCCAGGGCCGCGTTGCGCAGGATGATCCGCACGTTGACCGCCAGGCTCTTGCCCTCGGTGCTGCTGTGGAAGTGCGCCAGCAGGAACGGCGTCACGGCCTTGCCGGTGACCTCGTCCCGGGCCAGCAGCTCCAGCCCCTCGGCCAGGGTGCGGTCGTGCAGGGCCGGGTCGAGCTGCTCGTCGGCCGGCAGCGGGTTGCCCAGCACCAGCGCGCCGGCTCCGACGCCCTGGTCAGCCCGGGCCGCGATGACGTCGGCGACCTGCTTCGGGGAGTCCAGCCGCCAGTCGACGTCGAAACCGCCGTCGGTGACGAAGAAGCCGGGGAAGCGGTGGGTGCCGTACCCGGCGACGGAGACCCCGAGGGTCTCCAGGCGCTCCAGGGTGGCGCCGACGTCGAGGATCGACTTGACCCCGGCACAGACCACGACGATCGGCGTACGGGCCAGCGTGGTCAGGTCGTTGGACTCGTCGAAGGTGCTGTTGGCCTCGCGGTGCACGCCGCCGAGCCCGCCGGTGGCGAAGACGCCGATCTCGGCCGCCGCGGCGATCGCGCTGGTCGCGGCGACCGTGGTGGCCCCGTCGGCACCGGTGGCGGCGGCGACGGCCAGGTCGCGGACGGAGAGCTTGGCCACCCCGTCGGCGCCGGCCAGGTGCTCGATCTGGTGGTCCTCGAGGCCGACGACGAGCTCACCGCCGATCATCCCGATGGTCGCGGGGACGGCACCGTTGTCACGGACGGTCTGCTCGATCTCCCGGGCGACCCGCAGGTTGTCGGGCCGGGGCAGGCCGTGCGAGACGATCGTGCTCTCCAGTGCCACCACCGGGCGGCCGTCGCGGCGCGCCCGGGACACATGGTCGCCGTAACGGATGGCATAGCGGCCCATCTGCCGCGTGGAATCGGTCACGATGGCAACGGTACGGTGCCCTGCGGCTCCGTTGTTGTTGGACCGACCAGGCGTGAGGTGTCAGACTTGTGGGTTGGAGCTTCTTCCGCGGTGACCGGGGGGCACGCGGGCCCGGCAACAGCGCCGATTCACCGGTGCTGTGCCGTTGAGCGCACAGTCATGAGACTCATGAAGGGCAGATGCCGTGAGCACGCAGATCCTGGAGCGTCCGGAGACCAAGGACGCCGACACCGGTCCCGAGATGTTCCACTATGTGCGCAAAGAGAAGATCGCGGAGAGTGCCGTGATGGGCAGCTTCGTGACGGCTCTCTGTGGGGAGAAGTTCCCGGTCACCAAGTCACCGAAGCCGGGCTCGCCGGTGTGCCCGCAGTGCAAGGAGATCTACGAGTCGATGAAGCACTGACCCCCGGCCGGTTCTCGTGACGGGCAGCTACAGCCTGCTGGTCGCGGACCTGATCGGCGTGGCCGTCTTCGCGGCCTCCGGCGCCAGTGCCGCCGTCGCGAAGCGGCTCGACCTGTTCGGCGTCGGCTTCGTCGGCTTCGTCGCAGCCCTCGGCGGCGGCATTCTGCGCGATCTCGTGATCGGCGCGGTGCCGCCGCTCGCCTTCTCCGACTGGCGGTACGCCGTCACGGCGGTGAGCGCCTCAGTGGCGGTGTTCTACCTGCACCCGCAGCTCAACCGGCTGCGGCGTACCGTGCTGCTGCTGGACGCCGCCGGCCTGGGCCTGTTCACCGTCCTGGGCACGATCAAAGCTCTGGATGCCGGCCTGCCGGCGGTCGGCGCCTGCCTGATCGGCATGCTCACCGGCATCGGCGGCGGCCTGGCCCGCGACCTGCTCACCGGGGAGATCCCGGTGGTGCTGCAACGCGACATCTACGCGGTGGTCGCGCTGGGCGGCGCGGCGACGGTGACGCTGCTGAACAGGCTCGACCTGGCCGGACCGGTCCCGCTGGCGTCGGCTGCGGCCGCGATGACCGGGGTACGGCTGCTGGCGCTGTACCGGCGCTGGTCGGCACCCGTCGCTGTGCCGTGACCACGGTGGCGGCCCGCCGCCGCTATGCTGGGTTCGCCTCTGCGGCCGTTGCGCGGGGGCATTTTGCTGTGTGGTGTGAGTCGAGAGGATCGTCGAGCTTGAGTCCGCCCCTGCCGAATCTGGAGACCTTCCCGCCGCTGCGCGCCTGGCAGCGCAAAGCCCTGGTGGAGTATCTGCGAAGGCGCAGCCCCGACTTCATGGCCGTCGCGACCCCGGGCGCGGGCAAGACCACCTTCGCCCTGCGGATCGCCGCCGAGCTGCTCGCCGACGGCACCGTCGAGGCGGTCACCGTGGTCTGCCCGACCGAGCACCTGAAGACCCAGTGGGCGAACGCGGCGGCCCGCGTCGGCATCCAGCTCGACCCGTCGTTCCGCAACGCCGACGTGCACTCGTCCCGCGACTTCCACGGGGCCGTGCTGACGTACGCGCAGGTCGGCATGGCACCGGCGGTGCACCGGCGGCGCACGATGACCCGCCCGACGATGGTCATCCTGGACGAGATCCACCACGCCGGCGACTCCCGCACCTGGGGCGACGGCGTGAAGTCGGCCTTCGAGGAAGCCGAACGCCGGCTGATGCTCACCGGCACGCCGTTCCGCTCGGACGACAACCCGATCCCGTTCGTCGTCTACGAACGCGGCGAGAACGGCCTCCAGCGGTCCCGCTCGGACTCGGTCTACGGCTACTCGGACGCGCTGCGCGACGGCGTCGTCCGGCCGGTGCTGTTCATGGCGTACTCCGGCGAGACCCGGTGGCGGACCAGCGCCGGCGACGAACTGGCGGCCCGCCTGGGCGAGCCGATGACCAAGGACCTGGTGGCCCAGGCCTGGCGCACGGCCCTGGACCACCGCGGCGACTGGATGCCCCAGGTGCTGCGCGCGGCGGACGCACGGCTGTCCCGGCTCCGCGAGCACGGCATGACGGACGCGGGCGGCCTGGTCATCGCCAGCGACCAGCAGACCGCCCGGGCGTACGCGAAGCTCCTCGGCGAGATCACCGGCCAGCCGGCGGTGGTCGTCCTCTCCGACGACCAGGGCGCCTCGGCCCGGATCGCCTCGTTCGCGGTCTCCGACGAACGCTGGATGGTCGCGGTCCGCATGGTGTCGGAAGGCGTCGACATCCCCCGCCTGGCCGTCGGCGTGTACGCGACCAGCGCCTCGACCCCGCTGTACTTCGCCCAGGCGATCGGCCGGTTCGTCCGGGCCCGCCGCACCGGCGAGACAGCGACGGTCTTCCTGCCGAGCGTCCCGCACCTGCTGGGCCTGGCCAGCGAGATGGAAGCCGAACGCGACCACATCCTGGGCGCCCCGAAAGACCCCGACGGCCTGGACGACGCCCTGCTGGAACGCGCCCAGCGAGCCGAAGACGCCGAGGGCGACCTGGAAAAGCGCTTCGAAGCCCTGTCAGCGACGGCCGAGCTCGACCAGGTGATCTACGACGGCGCCTCGTTCGGCACCGGGGCCCGTACGGGAACGCCCGAGGAAGAGGAATACCTGGGGCTGCCGGGCCTCCTGACGCCCGACCAGGTGAGCGTGCTGCTCGAACGGCGGCAGAGTGAGCAACTGGCGGCCCAGAAGCGGCAGAAGGCGGCTGAGCCGGTCCCGGCCCAGCGGGAGCCGGTGGTGACGCTGAGCGCGGGCGAACGCCGAAACAGCCTGCGCCGCCAGCTGAACACTCTGGTGGCGGCTCACCACCACCGCACAAACCTGCCCCACGGCAAGATCCACGCTGAGCTCCGGCGTCTGTGCGGGGGCCCGCCGAGCGCCCAGGCAACAATCGAACAACTAGAAGAACGAATCGCCACAATCCAAACGATGTAGCCGTTTCTGTTCCCCTGCGATACGCGGCCGGGCACGGCTGAGCGGCCCGTCCAGAGGCTTTGCCGACGCGGTTGGCTCCGCCGGCATCGGCATGGCGCAGTGGTTGGCGAACCATCCGGCCATGGCTTTCGGCCATGGTCTCCGGGCCCGCGCCGAGACGGTCGCGATCGAGATCGGAATGGGGTCGCCGGCAGCAGGCCGGCGCGCTGGTCTTTGGCGAGCGGGAACGTGGGCTGCCGGCCTTCGCGCTCGCAGCTGGCGATTCGCCCGCAGGAGTCTGCCTGAACTCCAGGGCATCCGCTGTCAGCCCCATGCAATAGCTCAACAACCGCGCAAAATGCCGCGCTCACGACGCTGCGCGCGCTGGAAGGCGGGGGTTCAGACTCGCTGGGAGCTGGGAGCTGGGAGCTGGGAGCTGGGAGCTGGGAGCTGGGAGCTGGGAGCTGGGAGCTGGGAGCTGGGAGCTGGGAGCTGGGAGCTGGGAGCTGGGAGCTGGGAGCTGGGAGCTGGGAGCTGGGAGCTGGGAGCTGGGAGCTGGGAGCTGGGAGCTGGGAGCTGGGAGCTGGGAGCTGGGAGCTGGGAGCTGGGAGCTGGGAGCTGGGAGCTGGGAGCTGGGAGCTGGGAGCTGGGAGCTGAGTCAGGCCGTGACCGGGCGACCCAGGCCCGGCGTGACTGCGTGGCGCTGTGCAGGCCGAGGTGGCCGGCCAGCCGGAACCAGAAGAATCCGCGGCGCGCTGCCAATCCCTGCATGGCACGGCTGGCGACTGCCCCGGGTCCAGGTAAAGGGCGGCCCGGCAACTGCGCGAGGCACGAAAAGCGTAGTGGGTTAGGAAAGGCCGCGGAGGATCACCCAGCTGGACCACAGCGGGCTTGGGGGCGGGGATGACCCACGCAGACATCAAGCCTGACGGGCTGCGTGGGTCATCCCCGCCCCCAAGCCCCACCACGCACCCAGCAAAAACAAAAAATAAGGGGCGCCCACACCGGGCGCCCCTCAGATCGTCTGTCGGGGGTTAGTTGGAGTTAGACATCATGTCTGCGCCACGCCAAGAGAACTCCGGGTCCGCCTTGTACTGGACCGTGATCTTCACCAGGTCCTCGGCGTACCTGTTGGCGTGGTGTCCGCAGAACACCAGCTCGCTGCCACCAGCCAGGGTCAAACGGAGCTTTCCGGCTGCATTGCAGCGGTCGCACCGTTCATCGGCTGCTGGTCCGGCCACCGTTCCCGCCGGCGGCGTGAGAGTCGGGGTCATCGCCTTCCTCCTCTGGTCGTCACCGATGAACATGTTCCTCGGCTACTGCTCACCCATGGTGCAACACCCTTGGCCCTAACAGCCTTCCCACTGTGCCCCGGGGGGACCCAAGTCACATGTGGTCCGGCTAGTGTGCCGTGCTCCAAGGGTGCCACGTCAACGATCACTTCTGCACAACGGTCTGATCACCACCGAACGATGTACGGGTGGTGACCAAACAGGCACGGACTGTTGACTGAACGGGGGTAATCCCGTATTGATCAAGATGTCCGTGCCTGCCGTGGTCAGACTCAGTCCAGGTAGTCGCGCAGGACCTGGGAGCGGGACGGGTGTCGCAACTTCGACATCGTCTTCGACTCGATCTGCCGGATCCGCTCCCGGGTGACCCCGTAGACCTGGCCGATCTCGTCCAGGGTACGCGGCTGGCCGTCGGTCAGGCCGAACCGCAGCCGCACCACGCCCGCCTCGCGCTCGGACAGCGTCTGCAGCACCTGCTGCAGCTGGTCCTGGAGCAGCGAGAACGACACCGCGTCGACCGCGACGACCGCCTCGGAGTCCTCGATGAAGTCGCCGAGCTGGCTGTCGCCCTCGTCGCCGATGGTCTGGTCGAGCGAGATCGGCTCCCGGGCGTACTGCTGGATCTCCAGCACCTTCTCCGGGGTGATGTCCATTTCCTTGGCCAGTTCCTCCGGCGTGGGCTCGCGGCCCAGGTCCTGGAGCAGCTCACGCTGTATGCGGCCGAGCTTGTTGATGACCTCCACCATGTGCACCGGGATGCGGATGGTGCGGGCCTGGTCGGCCATGGCGCGGGTGATGGCCTGGCGGATCCACCAGGTGGCGTACGTGGAGAACTTGTAGCCCTTGGTGTAGTCGAACTTCTCGACTGCGCGGATCAGGCCCAGGTTGCCTTCCTGGATCAGGTCCAGGAACGCCATGCCACGGCCGGTGTAGCGCTTGGCCAGCGAGACCACGAGTCGCAGGTTGGCCTCGAGCAGGTGGTTCTTGGCCCGCTCGCCGTCGCGGCCGATCCAGCGCAGGTCCCGCTCGAAGTTGCGCTCGAGCTTCTCCTCGCCCTCGTCGCAGGCACGCAGCCGCTCGGCGGCGTACAGGCCCGCCTCGATGCGCTTGGCCAGCTCGACCTCCTGCTCCGCGTTCAGCAGGGGGACCTTGCCGATCTGCTTCAGGTAGGCCCGGACGGAGTCGGCCGAGGCGGTCAGCTCGGCGTCGCGGCGCGCCTGCTTGAGCGCCTCGGACTCCTCGTCGTCCCACTCGAAGTCGCCGTCGGTCGCTGTCGCGGCCGCGTCGGTGGCGGCGGCCTGGACCAGGGCGGCCGGCTCCTCCACGACGACGTCCTCGATCGCGGCGGCGAGCTCCTCGGGATCGATCTCCTCGCCCTCGGCCGGGGTCTCGCCGGGCTTGGCGGCCTTCCCGGGGGCCGCCTTGGCACCCGGGGCGGCCTTGCGCGCCGCGGCGGCGGCCTTCTTGGCGGGAGCTGCCTTCTTGGCGACGGCGGCGGGTGACGGCGCGGCTGCGTCGTCCTCCGTGCCGGGCTGCTTCTGCTCGGGTGCGGCCTTCTTCGCCGGGGCGCGGGTCGCCTTGGCGGTGGTGGCCTTGGAGGCGGGGGTGGCGGCGCGGGCGGCGGCGACCCGGCGGCGGGTGCTCGCCGAGCCGTCGACGACGACCGTGACTCCCGCGTCCACGAGGGCGCGGAGGATCTTCTTGGCCTGGGCCGGTGTGACGTCGGCCGACTCGACCGTCTGCACGACCTCGGCTGACGTGATCTGCCCGCCCGCACCCTGAGCATGGGCGATCAGGGCCTCGGTGAGAGAGCGAACGTCGGCACCGGTCTGGTGGGCTTCTGTCACGAATGACCTTCCGGAGGGCGATGTAACACGGCCATGAACCCAGCGCAGCGCGCGGCGGAACGAGGCTGGCCGGTGTGGTGTGGGAGCCCTCGGGACGCGGACGGGCCCGCTGGCGGCTGTCCGTGAAGCGTGGGCAGGGGTGAATTGTAGCGCCGTCCGGCTAGATCCTCCCGCCGCAGCACGCCACCGGCACGCCGCGGGGGGTCTCGAGGGGGGTACCGGGCCCTCGGGAGGCGTTTGCCGGGACAATGACGACGGCTGAAAGGACGGTCACCAGTGGCTGTTGAACCGGGGACATCGACGCCGGACACCTTACTCGAGATTGCCGTACGGATCGCCCGGGAGGCCGCGGCGACCGCCCGGCGGACCCGGGCCGAGGCGATCACCGACGTGCAGACCAAGAGCACCGACACCGACGTGGTGACGGCGGCCGACCGGGCCGTCGAGCGACAGGTGGTCGCCGCGCTGGCCGCTGAGCGGCCCGCAGACGGCGTGCTGGGCGAGGAGTACGGGGATTCCGCGGAAACGTCCGCTGGAGCCGTACGGTGGATCCTGGACCCCATCGACGGCACCGTGAACTACCTCTACGGCCTCCCGCAGTACGCGGTCTCGCTCGCCGCGGAGGTCGACGGCGTCGTGGTGGCCGGCGTGGTGCTCAATCCGGTCACCGGCGACGAGTGGACGGCGACGCTCGGCGGGGGCGCCTGGCGCGGCGGGCGGCGGCTGACCGGCTCGCTGCGGACCACCCTGGACCAGACCCTGCTCGCCACCGGTTTCGGCTACGACCGGGCGCGCCGGGCCCACCAGGGTGCGGTGGTGGCCGAGCTGCTGACCCGGGTGCGCGACATCCGGCGCTTCGGTGCCGCCTCGATCGACCTGTGCCTGGCCGCCGAGGGCAATGTCGACGCCTACTTCGAGAAGGGGCTCAACCCGTGGGACCACGCCGCCGGTGGCCTGGTCGCCACCGAGGCGGGCCTGCTGGTGTCCGGACTCGACGGAGCGCCGGCCGGGCCGGACATGGTCGTCGCGGCCCCGCCGGCCATCTTCGGCGCGCTGCACGACGCCCTGGTGGAGCTGGACGCCGCGGGTGGTCCCTGAGCCGGCTGGAAAGGCTGGGGTCAGGAGTCCTTCTTGGGGGCCACGCAGGCGCCCGGCGGCAGCTCGGGCTCGCCGAGCTCGACCAGCGACTGGTTGACCTCGGTGGTGGTGGCGAGCTGCTGGAAGCCCTTGCCGACGACCACGTCGACCACCGCGCCCTTGCGCTTGGGGTCGTACTGCGGCTCGGCCTGGTTCAGGAAATACGCCCGCAGCAGCCAGGCCGAGCCGACCGCCTCGGGGCCGTACCGCATGACCGCGACGTCCTCGACCTTCTTCTTGTTCTCCGCCGGCTTCTGGGTCTTGAAGCGCCGGTTCTTGAACTCGCTGGTCACGCTGTCGGCCAGCCCGGGGGTCTTGGTGCCGTTGAAGACCCGCACGGTGACCTGCTCGGGGTCGTCGGGCAGGGTCAGGTTCGCCATCACCGAGCCGTCGGGGCAGCCGCCGGCGACCGCGTCGCCCTGCGTGTCGCGGACCAACGCCACGACGACGAAGACCACCGCGGCCACGGCGAGCACGCCGACCACGACGAGCGCTCGGACGCGGGCAAAGCTCATGGAACTGGCTCCCGGGGTCAGCTCGATCGACCACCGTCCGGTGCCGGACGGAGTATGCGGTGAGGTTAGCGTCTGCACGCCAAGCCTGCGGAAAGAGGGAATGTTCCCGGCGCGGCGACGATGATCCACGGGCTGCGACCCCTACCTTGATGTCGCCTCGGTCACATCGGGAACAATTGGCCGCCCGCGCGCGTACAAGCCACGCGCGAGGGCGGTAAGGTGCCGCGTTTGCCGGGGCAGTTTCACGAGGGGGTGGGGGCGCCCCGGCGGACGGGCGATCCCTGTTTCAGATCGGGGAAAAAAGTCCGTCGCACCCGGGAACCGAAACGCCGTCGCTGGCGTTACTAACGCCAAGTGACACATCGATACAGGAGAGTGAAAACCGATGGCCACCGACTACGACGCCCCGCGTCGCGACGAGGTCGACCTCGGCGAGGACAGCCTCGAGGAGCTCAAGGCCCGCCGCGCCGACTCGCAGTCGGGCGCAGTGGACGTCGACGAGGTCGAGGTGGCGGAGAGCTTCGAGCTCCCCGGTGCTGACCTGGCCGACGAGGAACTGACCGTCAAGGTGCTGCCGATGCAGACCGACGAGTTCCGCTGCGCCCGTTGTTTCCTCGTGCATCACCGCAGCCAGCTCGCGGTGGAACGCAACGGGGAACTGATCTGCCGCGAGTGCGCCTGACCGGCGCGCCCGCGAGCAGGGCAATCCCCGGTCGTCGTCCGACGGCCGGGTCACGTACCGACCCCTGACGCCCCGGTAGCCGGTTTGCCCCGGCCGCTCCACCGGGTATCAGGCTGACCGTATCGAAGCCAACGGCAGACACGGGGAGGTCGACGATGAGCCGCCCAGACGACAACACGGCACAGTCCGCGGAACCGGGGCGTGAGCTCATCAAGGTCGACCCCGCCGAGCCTGCCGGCCACGGGCCAACCGACCCGGGGGACGCCGGGATCGGCGCGACCGTGGCCGCTCTGACCGCCGACGACCTGGAACCGGCCGGTCGCCGGCGCCTGCTCGGCCGGCTCGTCGGCGATGTCCGCCGGCGCGGTCTCGGCCAGCTGTTCCGGCCGCAGGCCGCCCTGCGCTGGATGGCCGACGTGGTCGCCGACGTGGCGCCGCACGTGCCGGTCCGCGACCGGGCCACTCTGCGCCGCCACTATGACGGGCTGGACGGCGACGAGCTCGCCGAACGGCTGATCCGCAACGCCGCCCGGGCGACCGCCGGGGTGGGCGCCGCCGGTGGCGGTGTCGCTTCTCTCGAATGGGCTGCCACACCGACCCTGCTCTCGGCCCCCGTCCTGCTGGCCGCCGAGACGGTCGCCGTCGTGGCCATCGAGCTCAAGCTGCTCGGCGAGCTGCACGAGGTGTACGGCCGGCCGGTCACCGGCAGCGCCGTCGAGCGCGCGACCGCCCTGATCCAGGCCTGGTCCGGCCAGCGCGGCGTCAACCCGCTGGTGCCCGGCGTCGGAGTCGCCACCGTGCTCGGCACCGCGGCCCGCAAGGAGTTGCAGGGCACCCTGCTGCGCCGCTTCGGGCGCAATCTGACCACGCTCGGCCCGCTGCTCACCGGCGCGGCTGTGGCGAGCTACCTGAACCGGCGGGCGACCCGTTCACTCGGCGACAAGCTGGTCAAGGACCTGCGCCGGCAGGGGCCCGCCGTCATCGAGGGCGAACGCCGGGAGATCAGCTCCTAGCGCGCAGCAGTGCCGTGGCCAGCTCGACCGGGTGCCGGGAGCTGACCACCCAGAACGGTGTCGGGTCGGCCGGGTCGTCCAGCAGCACCTGCACCGCGCCCTTGATCCAGGGCCGCTGCACCACGAAGGCCAGCGGGTGCGAGCCCACGCCGAGCACCTCCCGCTTGCCGGCCGCGTCCAGCGGGATCACGTCGGCGATCACGCTCAGCGGCAGCCGGGCGTCGTCGACCTGGAACTCCGTGGCGGTGACCGCGACCCGGATCCGGTCGGCGCGCCACAGCAGGAGGACGGTCAGCGGCAGCAGCACGGCGAACGGCACCCAGGCGCGCAGGCCGGTGCTGCCCATCCAGACCTCGGCGGCGAGCAGGGCCGCCACCAGCAGCCAGCCCGGCCACGCGAGCCACGGGATGTGCAGGCGCTCGGCGTACGCCGGACGCGGCGCCGCCGTGCGTGCGGAGGCCTCGGATGTCACCCTGGTGAGGGTACGGCGCGCCTCCGTCCGCGGCGACGGCAGGATGGCAGGGTGGGTGCCGCTCGCCCGCCCGCAGGACCGACGCCGATCGTGAGGACCGCTACCGTGACCGAACCCGTGGACATCCAGGTCCGCCGGCTCGACCCCGACCTGCCGCTGCCGGCCTACGCCCACCCGGGCGACGCGGGCGCCGACCTGTACGCCGCCGAGGACGTGGAGCTCGCCCCCGGCGCGCGCCGGCTGGTGCGGACGGGGCTGGCGATCGCGCTCCCGGCGGGCTACGTGGGCCTGGTGCATCCCCGCTCCGGTCTCGCGGTGCGCCTCGGCGTGACGGTGCTCAACGCGCCCGGTACGGTCGACGCCGGTTACCGGGGCGAGATTCTGGTGAACCTGGTCAACCATGACCCGGCCGCGACCGCGAAGATCTCCCGGGGCGACCGGATCGCCCAGCTGGTCGTGCAGCGGGTCGAACGGGCAGTGTTCCACGTGGTCGACGAGCTCGCCGACACCTCCCGGGGTGCGGGCGGGCACGGCTCGACCGGCGGGCACGTGGCTCTGCCGACCGGGCCGGGCCGGCGATGAAGCCCGCGCAGCAGCAGTTCTAGGACGAAGAAGGTGGCAACGCAGATGTTCTCCCGCAAGCGCGGCGGTCCGAAGCACGTGCGCCCGGACGACGCTCCCCAGTCGGCGGCGCTCGCCAAGAGCATGGGCGACGCTCCGGCGCCCGAGTTCGGCCCGTACGACAGCAGGCAGGCGCCCGAGGGTGTGCAGCGGCTGGATCTCGGCAGCCTGCTCATCCCGGCGATCGAGGGCGTCGAGGTGCGGGTGCAGGCCAACCCGGACGGCGGCGTCGAGCAGATCGTGCTCGTGCACGGCAACAGCGCGTTGCAGCTCGGCGTCTTCGCCGCGCCGCGCAGCGAGGGCATCTGGGACGAGGTGCGCGCCGAGATCGCCGCGGCGATGAAGTCCGACGGCGCCGCGCCGCAGGAGTTCGACGGGCCGTACGGCGTCGAGCTGGCCGCCCGGGTCAACACGCCCGAGGGGCCGGCGGATGTCCGGTTCGTCGGGGTGGACGGCCCGCGCTGGATGGTCCGCGCGCTGTTCCAGGGGCTGGCCGCCGCCGATCCGGGGCAGGAGGGCGTGCTCGGCGATTGCCTGCGCGGCCTGGTCGTGGTCCGCGACGACGAGGCGCGGCCGGTGCGTGAGGCGCTGCCGCTGCGGCTGCCGCGCGAGATGGCCGAGCACGCGGAGGAGCACGCCGCCGACGGCGAGGACCCGACTCCGCCCGACGTGGCCGTGAACGAGCAGTTCCCCGGCACGAACGGCCGCCACGCGCATTGATCGGAACGGCTCCCGGTGAGGTACGTCACCGGGGCCGCTTCCGGCGTACCGTGGGCTTGCGGCACCTGCCCACACTGTGTGCCGTCCGCCGGTACCCCCGCCGGCGCGTTTCCACGGTTCGCCGAGGAGAGGGTGGCACGAGGTCATGTCGACCGATGAGCGCACCGGGCTGCGCCGGTTCTTCGAACGGCTGACCGCGTCCGAGGCGGAGCTGGACGCGCAGGAGTTGCAGCGCGACAGTGCCAAGTGCGGTGCCATGCCCGCCGGTCAGTGCCATCGGGGACAGGTCGTCTCGGTGTCCGGCCGGCTGCGCACGGTGGCGTACACTCCCCGCACCAACCTGCCGACGCTCGAGGCCGACCTCTACGACGGCAGCGACGTGGTCACGCTCGTCTTCCTGGGCCGCCGTTCCATCGTCGGCATCGAACCGGGTCGTCAGCTCACCGCCCGCGGCCGGATCGCCCTGCGCGACGACCGCAAGGTCATCTACAACCCGTACTACGAGCTGGAGGCGCCCCGGTGACACCCGGCAGCGAACCCCGTCACGCCGCGCACGAGTCAGTGGAGGAACGGGTCGCCGAGGAGGTCGTCGAGGAGCTCGTCGGGGAGTTCGCCGACGACCTCGATCCGCCGCCGGTGTTGCCGTCGGCCGGCCGGCCGGAGGAGGCCGAGGAGCCCTTCCCGTCGATGAGCGAGCAGATCTCCGAGCAGCTGGGCGGGGTCCGCGGGCTCATCGAGTCCAGCGTGCCGGTGCTCGCGTTCGTGGTGCTCAACGTGCTGCTGGGCGAGGCCGGGCTGGATCTGGCCAAGAAGACCGCGCTGTACTGGGCGATCGCCGGCAGCGTCGGCTCGGCCCTGGCCATCGGGATCTACCGGCTGACCCGCAAGCAGCCGATCCGGCACGCGGTCAACGGGCTGTTCGGCATCGCGATCGGTGCCTTCCTGGCCTGGCGCACCGGTGACGCCAAGAACTTCTACCTGCCGGGCATCCTGCTGACCCTGGGCCAGGTGGTCGTCCTGATCGCCTCGGTGGCGGTCCGCCGGCCGATCATCGGCTACGTCTGGGGCGTGCTGGCCAACGGCGGCAAGCACGACTGGTTCGACAACCCCCGCCTGTTCCGCACCTTCCAGTGGCTGACCCTGGTCTGGGCGGCGTCGCTGTTCATCCGCGCGGGCGTGCAGGGCTGGCTCTACCTGGCCGACCAGGCCAACGCGATCGGCGTGGTCCGGATCCTGATCAGCTGGCCGATCTACGCCGCCACCTTCGCCTTCACCGCCTGGGCGGTGCACCGGGTGACCTCCGCCCAGGCGGCGGAGGCCGAGGCGGCGGAGGCCTCCTAACCCAGCTCGCGGGTGTTGCCGAGCACCACCGCGCGGACCGCGTCCTCGACCTCCGAGGTGCAGACGAAGATCAGCTCGTCGCCGGCCTCCAGCGGGTCGTCCGGCGTGGGGACCAGCACGCGCTTGCCGCGCAGGATGGCCACCAGGGCCGAGTCGCGCGGCATCGGCACCGAGCGCACCGGCTCACCGACGTACGGGGCGGTGGGCGGCAGGGTGATCTCCACCAGGTTGGCCTCGCCCTGCCGGAAGGTCATGATCCGGACCAGGTCGCCGACGGTGACCGCCTCCTCGACCAGCGCCGCCATCAGCCGCGGCTTGCTGACCGCGACGTCGACGCCCCACTGCTCGGTGAACAGCCACTCGTTCTCGGCCCGGTTGACCCGGGCGACCACCCGGTTGACGGCGAACTCGGTCTTGGCCAGCAGCGAGCAGACCAGGTTGGCCTTGTCGTCGCCGGTGGCGGCCACGACCACGTCGCAGTTGGCCACGTCGGCCTCCTCCAGGCTGCTGACCTCGCACGCGTCGGCCAGCACCCACTCGGCCTCGGGCACCCGCTCGGGCCGCAGCTGGCGGGGCTGACGCTCGATGAGCATCACCTGGTGGCCGTTGCCGATGAGTTCCTGGGCGATCGAGCGGCCCACGTTGCCCGCGCCCGCGATGGCGATCCGCATGGTCAGTGACCCCCCAGCCCGGAGCCCGCGGCGCTCGCGAGCACGTCGGCGACGATATCGTCGGTGACCAGCATGAAGACCTGGTCACCGTCCTGCAGCACGGTGGACGGGGTGGCCAGCGAGCCGATCCCGAACCGCATCAGGTACGCCACCCGGGCACCGGTGGCCTCCTCCAGCGAGGCGAGCGTCTGCCCGACCCAGTCGCGGTGCAGCGGCGCCTCGACGATCGACACCGAGCTCGTCGGGTCGCGGAACACCTCCACGGTGCCCTCCGGGACCAGGTGGCGCACCATCCGGTCGGCGGCCCAGCGGATGGTCGCCACGGTCGGGATGCCCAGCCGCTCGTAGACCTGGGCCCGCTTGGCATCGTAGATGCGGGCGACGACCCGCGACACGCCGAACGTCTCGCGGGCCAGCCGGGCCGAGATGATGTTGGAGTTGTCGCCGCTGGACACCGCGGCGAAGGCGTCGGCCCGCTCGATGCCGGCCGAGCGCAGCACCTCGCGGTCGAAGCCGATCCCGGTCACCGTGATGCCGCCGAACTCGGCCCCCAGCCTGCGGAAGGCGTCGGCGTTCTGGTCGATCACGGCGACCGAGTGGCCGCGCGCGTCGAGCTTGTTCGCCAGGGTGGAGCCGAGCCGGCCACAGCCCATGATCACCACGTGCAAGGTTTTGCGCCTTCCCGCTGGATGCGTACCTAGGCAGAGCGTGCCATGCGGCGGCGACGGCCGTTGGCCGGGGCGGCCGACGGCGTGGCGTGCACAGCCGTACGCTTGGCGCTTGTGGCAAGTTCGACGTCCTTAGCGAAGCGGCTCCTGCTCGGCCGGCCGTTCCGTTCCGACCGGTTGCAGCACACGTTGCTGCCCAAGCGGATCGCGCTGCCCGTCTTCGCCTCGGACGCACTGTCCAGCGTCGCGTACGCGCCCGACGAGATCCTGCTGACGCTGTCCATCGCCGGCGCCGGCGCCTTCATGTACTCACCGTGGATCACGCTCGCGGTCGCGGTCGTGATGGCCACGGTGGTGGCGAGTTACCGCCAGAACGTGCACGCGTACCCGTCCGGCGGCGGGGACTACGAGGTCGCGACGGTCAATCTGGGCCCGCGCTTCGGAGTGGCGGTGGCGAGCGCGCTGCTGGTCGACTACATCCTCACGGTCGCGGTCTCGATCAGCGCCGGGCTGGCGAACCTGGGCTCGGTGGTGCCCTTCGTGGCCGAGCACAAGATCGGTGTCGCGCTGGCCGCCATCGCCGTGCTCACCGCGCTCAACCTGCGCGGCCTGCGGGAGTCGGGCACCGCCTTCGCCATCCCGACCTACGCGTTCATCGTGGTCATCCTCGGCATGTTGCTCACCGGCCTGGTGCGCGTCTATCTGCTCGGTGAGGACCTGCGTGCGCCGAGCGCGGGCATCGTCATCGACGCCGAGGAGCATCACCTCACCAGCTTCGCTTTCGTCTTCCTGCTGTTGCGGACGTTCTCCTCCGGCTGTGCCGCGCTGACCGGGGTCGAGGCCATCTCCAACGGCGTGCCCGCGTTCAAGCCGCCGAAGAGCCGCAACGCCGCGACCACGCTGATGCTGCTGGGCAGCATCGCGGTCACCATGCTGGTCGGCATGATCATGCTGGCCCGGGCCACCCACCTGCAGTTCGTCGAGGACCCGGCGCAGATCATCGGCGGACCGGCCGACTACGTGCAGAAGACGGTCACCACCCAGCTCGGCGAGACGGTGTTCGGCAGCGGCTCGATCCTGCTGTACGTGGTCGGTGCGGTCACCGCGCTGATCCTCTTCCTGGCCGCGAACACGGCCTTCAACGGCTTCCCGGTGCTCGGTTCGATCCTGGCCCAGGACCGTTACCTGCCCCGGCAGCTGCACACCCGGGGCGACCGGCTGGCGTTCAGCAACGGCATCCTCTTCCTGGCCGTCGCCGCCATGCTGCTGATCGTGGCCTTCGACGCCGAGGTCACCCGGCTGATCCAGCTCTACATCGTGGGTGTCTTCGTGTCCTTCACGCTGTCGCAGGGCGGCATGATCCGGCACTGGAACCGCCTGCTGCGCACCCAGCGGGATCAGAGCGTGCGACGCCGGATGGTGCGCTCGCGCGCGATCAACTCCTTCGGCATGGCGCTCACCGGCGCCGTGCTGATCGTCGTGCTGATCACCAAGTTCCTGCTCGGCGCCTGGATCGCGATCGTTTTCATGATCGTCATCTATCTGGGCATGCTGGGCATCCGCAAGCACTACGTACGGGTGGCGCAGGAGCTCGAGCCCAGCGACGAGCGACCGGTGCTGCCGTCGCGCAACCACGCCGTCGTGCTGGTCAGCAAGGTGCACAAGCCCACCCTGCGGGCGGTGGCGTACGCCCAGGCGACCCGGCCGGACACGCTGACCGCGGTCACGGTCAACGTGGACGACAAGGACACCCGGACGATCCAGACCGAGTGGGAACGCCGGCAGATCCCGGTGTCGCTGACCGTGGTGGACTCGCCGTACCGGGAGATCACCCGGCCGATCATCGACTTCGTCAAGAGCGTGCGCCGCGGCTCGCCGCGCGACGTGGTCACCGTCTTCATCCCCGAGTACGTGGTCGGCCGCTGGTGGGAGAACCTGCTGCACAACCAGAGCGCGCTGCGGATCAAGACCCGGCTGCTGTTCGAGCCCGGGGTGATGGTGACCAGCGTCCCGTGGCAGCTGCAGTCGAGCCAGGACCGCGACCTCGACCGGCTGGACCGGGGCCTGAGCCGCGCGCCGGCCCGCGGTCCGCGTACCCGTCCCAGCGGCGTGCCGGCCGGGGTGGCCGCCACGCCTCCCGCCGACCCCCCGGAAGAGCCGAAGTGAGCGACGAACTGTTCGAGGGCGACCGCGTCGAGGTCACCGTCGGTGCGCCTGCGCACGGCGGGCACTGCGTGGCCCGGATCGGCGGCCCGCACGGCCGGGTGGTGTTCGTCCGGCACGCGCTGCCGGGGGAGCGGGTCACGGTCGAGCTGACCGAGCTGCACAAGGGCTACCTGCGCGGGGACGCGGTGGAGATCCACGAAGCCGCGCCGGAGCGGGTGACGCCGCCGTGCGCGTTCGCGCATCCCGGTGGCTGCGGTGGCTGCGACCTGCAGCACGTGGCGCCCGAGGCGCAGCTTGAGTGGAAGACCGCCGTCGTCAAGGAGCTGCTCGGCCGGATGGGCGGCCTGAGCGGGGAACGGATCACCGAGCTGGACGTCCGGGTCCGGCCGCTGCCGGGCGGCCCGCTGGGCTGGCGGTCGCGGGTCCGGTACGCGGTGGACGCCGCCGGCCGGCCCGGGCTGCTGCAGCACCGGTCGCACGAGGTCGTACCCATCGATCGTTGCCTCATCGCCCACCCCGACCTGCAGAAGCTCGACGTGACCGGCCGGCTGTGGCCGGAGGCGGCCGCCGTCGAGGTGGTCGCGTCGACCGGCGGGGACGTCAGCGTGCTGGCCCGGCCGGCCGCCGCCCCGCTGCTCGAGGCCGCCGGGGCTGTGCAGCCCGGCGCCCGCACGCCGGGCGGCAACGGCACGGTCGCCGCGCCGGAGCCCGTGCCGGTCGGCGACTCACTGCTCGACGAACACATCGGCAGCGCCCCGGTGCTGATCGAGGGCCCGGCCGAGGTGCGTGAGCTGGCCGCCGGCCGGGAGTGGCGGGTGCCGCCGGAGGGCTTCTGGCAGGTGCATCCCGCGGCCGCGGACACCCTGGTGGGCGCGGTGCTGGAGATGCTCCAGCCGGCCGCGGGCGAGATCTCCTGGGATCTGTACGGCGGTGCCGGCCTGTTCGCCGCCGCACTGGCCGAGCGCACCCGGGCCCGCACCACGGTCGTCGAGTCGGCCGCGGTGGGAGTGACGGCGGCCCGCACCAACCTGGCCGACCTCACCGGCGTCGAGGTGGTGTCGGCCAAGGTGGACGTGGCCCTGGCCCGGCGCCGGGTCACCGGTCCGGTCGACCTTGTGGTGCTGGACCCGCCCCGGACCGGCGCAGGTGCGAAGGTGGTCCGGGCGATCACGGCAGCCGGCCCGCGCGCGGTGGCCTATGTGGCGTGCGACCCGGCCGCGCTGTCCCGGGACGTGCAGACCTTCGCCGCCGAGGGATGGCAGTTGGCGGAGCTGCGGGCGTACGACTGCTTCCCGATGACCCAGCACATCGAGTGTGTCGCCCTGCTGGTGCCCGCAGCGTCCTAGGGCCGCTCCGCGGCCGGCTCGGCCGCGCGCTCGTCGTCGCGGGGCTCGTGGGTGTCGTGCGGATCGTCGTCGTAGGTGGTCTCGTCGAACGGCGCCTCGCCGGACAGCACCGCCCGGGCCTGCTCCTGGTCGATCTCCTTGGTCCAGGTGCCGACCAGCACGGTGGCGACCGCGTTGCCGGCGAAGTTGGTCAGCGCGCGGGCCTCGGACATCAGCCGGTCGATGCCGACGATCAGGCCCACGCCGGGCACCAGGTCCGGGCGGTGGCTCTGCAGGCCGCCGGCCAGGGTGGCCAGGCCCGCGCCGGTGACCCCGGCGGCGCCTTTGGAGGCCAGGATCATGAACAGCAGCAGGGAGATCTGCTCGCCGACCGACAGCGGGTTGTCCAGCGCGTCGGCGATGAACAGCGAGGCCATGGTCAGGTAGATCGCGGTGCCGTCCAGGTTGAACGAGTAGCCGGTCGGCACCACGATGCCGACCACCGGGCGGCTCACGCCCAGGTGGCCCATCTTGGCGATCAGCCGGGGCAGCGCCGACTCCGACGACGAGGTGGACAGGATGAGCAGGAACTCGCGGGCCAGGTAGCGCAGCAACTTGAAGATCGACATGTGGGCGACCAGCCGGAGCAGCAGTCCCAGGATCACGAAGATGAACAGCGCGCAGGTCACGTAGAAGCCGATCATGATGCCGGCCAGGCTCTTGAGGGCGTCGACGCCGGTCGCCCCGACCACGGCGGCCATCGCGCCGAACGCCCCGATCGGGGCCAGCCACATCACCATGGCCAGGATCTTGAAGACCAGCCGCTGGAAGACCGAGACGGCCCGGATGACCGGCTCGCCGCGCGCGCCCATGGACTGCACGGCGAAGCCCACCAGCAGGGCGACCAGCAGCGTCTGCAGGATCTCCCGGGTGGCGATGGCGTTCAGCAGCGAGGGCGGGATGATGCCGAGCACGAACTCGACGCCGGACTCGGCCTCGCCGCTGACCTGGGCGGCACCGGTCTCGGCGAGCTCCTGACTGAGGTGCAGCCCGGCGCCGGGGTGCAGGATGTTGCCCACCACCAGGCCGATGGCCAGCGCCACCGTGGACATGATCAGGAAGTACCCCAGGGCCAGCCCGCCGACCTTGCCGACCTGGGCCGCCTTGCGGATCGAGCCGACCCCCAGCACGATCGTGCAGAAGATCACCGGCGCGATCATCATCTGGATCAGCGCGACGAAGCCGGTGCCCAGCGGGCGCAGGTCCTTGCCGAGCTCGGGGAAGAGGAAGCCGACCGCGATGCCCAGGGCCATCGCCACCAGCACGGAGATGTAGAGGATGTGGCTGCGGTCGCGACGCCGCGGAGGGCTGGCTGCATCGACGGTCATGGCTCCTTCCTACCGGAGATCGTGATCTGAGTCACCACGAGCCGCTTGTGCAGGTTTTGTGGAGGACGTCTCTGTGACCGTTTGCGCCGGATGCGCGCGGGCGATCCGCCGATAGACTGACTCCTCATGAGCGAGCGCAGTGATCAGACGACGGCCGGCATCCTCCCGGGCATCAAGACCCCCGGCGATCTCAAGCGCCTCGATCCCGATCAGCTGACCCTGCTCGCCGCGGAGATCCGCGACTTCCTGGTCGTCAAGGTCTCCCGCACCGGCGGCCACCTCGGCCCCAACCTCGGCGTCGTGGAGACCACGCTCGCCCTGCACCGGGTCTTCGACTCCCCGCGCGACCGGGTGCTGTTCGACACCGGCCACCAGGCCTACGTGCACAAGATGGTGACCGGCCGCCAGGACGGCTTCGACCGGCTGAAGCAGCGCGGTGGCCTCTCCGGCTACCCGAGCCGGGCCGAGAGCGAGCACGACATGATCGAGAACTCGCACGCCTCCACCGCCCTGTCGTACGCGGACGGCCTCTCCAAGGCCTTCACCCTGCGCGGCGAGGACCGGCACGTGGTGGCCCTGGTCGGGGACGGCGCGCTCACCGGTGGCATGTGCTGGGAAGCGCTCAACAACATCGCCGCGGCCAAGAACCGCGTGGTCATCATCGTCAACGACAACGGCCGCTCGTACGCGCCGACCATCGGCGGGTTCGCTGACCACCTCTCCACGCTGCGCCTCAACCCCGGCTACGAGCGGGTGCTCGACCTGGTCAAGGACGCGCTGGGCTCGACCCCGGTGGTCGGCAAGCCGGTCTACGAGGTGCTGCACGCGGTCAAGAAGGGCATCAAGGACGCGGTCAGCCCGCAGCCGATGTTCGAGGACCTCGGCATCAAGTACATCGGGCCGGTCGACGGGCACGACGTGCAGGCCATGGAGTCGGCGCTGCGCCGGGCCAAGGGTTTCAACGCCCCGGTCATCGTGCACGCGGTGACCCGCAAGGGCTACGGCTACCGCCCGGCCGAGGACGACGAGGCCGACTGCCTGCACGGCCCGGGCGCGTTCGACCCGCAGACCGGCGTGCTCACCGCGAAGCCCTCGGTGAAGTGGACCAACGTCTTCGCCGACGAGCTGGTCGCGATCGCCGACGAGCGGCCCGACATCGTGGGCATCACCGCCGCGATGGCCGAGCCGACCGGCATCGCCGCCCTGCAGAAGAAGTATCCCGAGCGCACCTACGACGTGGGCATCGCCGAGCAGCACGCGGTCACCTCCGCGGCCGGTCTCGCCATGGGCGGCCTGCACCCGGTGGTCGCCGTCTACGCGACGTTCCTCAACCGCGCTTTCGACCAGGTCCTGCTGGACGTGGCGATGCACGAGCTGCCGGTGACCATCGTCCTGGACCGCGCCGGCATCACCGGCCCGGACGGCCCGAGCCACTACGGCATCTGGGACATGAGCGTCTTCGGCGCCGTGCCGGGCCTGCGGATCGCCGCCCCGCGCGACGCCGCCACCCTCCGCGAAGAGCTGCGCGAGGCGGTCGCCGTCGACGACGGCCCGACCATCGTGCGCTTCCCGAGCGGCTCGGTCGCCGCCGACCTGCCGGCGCTGCGCCGGGTCGGCCCGATCGACGTGCTGCGCGAGGACGAGCGCAAGGACATCCTGCTGGTCGCGGTGGGCGCGTTCGCCAAGCTGGGCATGGAGGTCGCCGAGCGGGTCGCCGAGCAGGGGTACGGCGTCACGGTCGTCGACCCGCGCTGGGTCCGCCCGGTGCCGATCGAGCTGGCCGGGCTGAGCCGGGGGCATCGCCTCGTGGTGACCCTGGAGGACGGCATCCGGGCCGGTGGCGTGGGCGAGGCTGTCGCGAGCACCCTGCGCGACGCCGGCGTCGACGTGCCGCTGCGTGATCTCGGGGTGCCGGCCGGCTTCCACCCGCACGGCAGCCGCGCCGAGATCCTCGCCTCACTGGGTCTCACGGCGCAGGACATCGCCCGCGACGTGACCGAGTGGGTCTCGCAGCTGGAGGACCCGGCCGCGGAGCACCAGCCGCAGCGCTGAGCGCCCGGCCGCTGAAGGTCAACGAGCCGTTTCGTTATCTGCCCGTTACCTTTGGGGCATGGCGGCGGAGACATTCGGCGGCAATACGGTAATCATCGATCTCGGCCTGGCCCGGGGCGAGCCGGAGGAGTACGCCCGGCCGGCTCGCTCCACCACGCCGGACTGGTTCGCCCCGGTGCTGCTGGCGGTCATCGTGCTGCTGTCGTCAGCGGCCTCGGCGGCACCGCCACCACCCGCGTTGACAGCCGTGCTGACGCTGCCGTTCGGCCCGGCGGACCCGTACACACTGACCGACCGGGGGGACCTGCTCGCGCAGACCTACGGGACGCTCAGCTCGTACGACCTGGGTGACGGGCGGCTCAACTGGCAGGCCGGCTCCGCGTCGCCGACGTACCGGCTGCGCACCGGCGCCGATCTGGTGCTGATGCGGCCCTGGTCGGGCAACCAAGGTGACCCGGGCACCACGGCAGTCTCGCTGCGGACCGGCGCTGCCCAGTGGCGGCGCTCCGGCAACGTCGTCACCATCCCCGGCTCCAGCGCCCTGCTCGCGGTCTCCGGCGTACGCAGCTCCGGCTCCGGGCGCCGGGTGCAGGGTCCGGTCGACGCGGTCGGGCCCGCTACCGGCACCACTCGCTGGCAGGTGACCGTCCCCTCGACAGCCGTGCTGATGGGCGTGCCGGGGCCGGACGACAGCGGACCACGGATGCTGCTCATGCACGACAACCGCACCGCCGCCGTGCACGACCTCGACACCGGCCGCCTGCTCACCAGCGCCGAGCTGCCGCCCGCCGACTACGGCCCCGACAACCCCAGCGTCGCGGGCGGGCTGCTGGTGCTGCGGCACCCCACACCCACCGGCCGGATGGTCACCGCCTTCGACCCGGTGACGCTGCAGCAGCGCTGGAGCCGGCCCGCCGGGTACGCGTTCGGGGTCAGCCCCTGCGGAACGCTCATCTGCCTCACCGGGCCGGACGGGGTCCGCGCCGTCGAACCCGGCGGCGGCCTCCAGCGCTGGTTCCAGCCCGGCTGGCGCAGCATCGAGCAGCGGGGCGCGACGGTCATCGCGTACGGGACGCCGGCCGGGGAGACGGACCCGGTCGGCATGATCGATCCGGCGACCGGGCAGGTGCTGGTCGACCTGCACGGCTGGCGGCTGGTCTCCGGCCCCGGCGGCGGCGACCACCTGCTCGTGACCAGGCTGGTCGACTCGGGAAGCCGTACCATGGTCGCGGCCGCCGCCCCCGGTGGCGCGCGACCGGAGCTGCTGGCCGATCTGCCGGCCGGCACCGGCGACTGCCAGTCCGTGCCCGACCGGCTGGTCTGCCGGGAGTCGACCGGTGAACTGGTGGTGTGGGCCTACCGGCGGAAGGAATGAGCGTGGCGCTGATCGAGCTGAGCCCCGAGACCCCGGCTCCGCCCGCTCCGGCCACGCCACCGCCCGCGTACTTCTACCGCCGGGCCGGTCTCGCCCTGGCTGCCCTGCTCCTGCTCGCGCTCGGCGGTGCGGCTCCGCCGGCCGCCACGATCTGGCAGCGCGTCGGCGCGGTGCCGGTCCCGGCCAGCGGCGACTTCCAGCTGATCGGCGGCATCCTGTACGCGATGGATCTCGACGCCCAGCCGCGGACGCTCACTGCCTGGCAGGCCCAGCCCTTGCGACGGCTCTGGAGCTACCGGAGCAGCACGAACGAGGACCCGTTCTTCGTGGCCGAGGCGACGCCCGACATCACCGTGGTGCGAGCCGAGCGCAGCGTCACCGTGCTCGACGCCCGCACCGGAGCCGTGCGGTGGACGTCGCCGGTGGCCGTGCAGCCGGTCAGCGACACGGTCGCGTACGTGGAGGAGGAGATCTTCCGCCCCGGCACCGAGTACGACCCGGCGTCCGGCGACCCCGGCCAGCTCTACGGCACCAACAGCGGGTCCCTGCACACCGAGCCGGCGCGGCGTACGGAGCTGCGCGGCCTCGACCTCAGCACCGGGGCCCGGCGGTGGACGCTCAGTTTCCCCGGCTCGGTCTTCACCGCCTGGACGGCCGACCCGGGCAACGGCGTCGTGGTGCTCTCCTCCGACAAGCTGAGCCTGATCTCCCCGGCGACCGGTGAGGTGCTGCGGGAGCGGGCCATACCCCTGCTCGACGGCGTACGGGCCGAGGCGGGCGAGGTCATCGGGAACACGGTGCTGGTGCACTACGGCTCCTTCGGCACGGGCGGGCCGGTGATCGCGTACGCGCTGGACACCCTGGGCGAGCTCTGGCGGCAGAACAGGCCGGACCCGGCCGGCAACTCCAGCGTCTGCTCCGGGCTGCTCTGCGTCAGCAAGGTCGACGAAATGGTCGTGCTGGATCCGCGTACCGGTGCCGACCGCTGGCGGATCGCCGACACGGACCTGATCGCGTTCGGCCCCGACGCGGTGCTCGAACTGCAGGGGATGACCACTCCGGTGCGGACCGCCGACGCCGGCACCGGCCGGCCGCTGATCGACCTCTCCCCGTGGCAGTACCAATTCCCGGTGCAGGCCGGGGGCGCCTTCCTGCTGAGCCACCTGAACAAGGACCGGACCACCGTCTTCGGTCTGCTCCGGCCGGGCGCGACCGAGGTCCAGCTGCTGGGCCGCCTGCCCGACATGACCGTGCAGTGTCAGGCCGTCCCCGGAGTGGTCGCCTGCCGGGTGGGGGACCGTGTCGAGGTGTGGGCCTTCCGCGCCTGACCCACGCGGAAACCGGTTGCCGGGCGCACAATGACGGCGTGGGCGACGTCCTGATCGACCTCGGTGAGCAGCACGGCACGCTGCCGAGCGAGACCGTGGCGTCCCGCAACCGGCCGCACCGCTTCCGGGCCGCGCTGGCCGCCCTGTCCACCGTCCTGCTGGTCGTCCTGGGCGGCGCGGCGGCCCGTGCGGCCCCCGTCGGACCGGTCATCGTGCCGGCCCGCCTCGGCGACAACATGTTCGTCGAGCAGGACCGCCTCTACGTCGTCAGCGCCGGCCCCGAGACCAACGACCCCGCGATCCAGCACAAGATCGTCAGCACGTACGCGCTGCCGGCCGGGGAGTTGCAGTCGCGTACCACGGTCGCCGTCACGGGGGCGATCTTCCAGGTCACCTCGGTGGGGTCGACGGTGCTGGTGTCGTACCAGGTCGACACCGTCGGCGCCGAGGCGACGGTGGCGCTGACGGCCGGCACGGATCGGGCGCTCTGGCGGGCCCCGGCCCGGCTGCTGAGCGTCTCGGTGCCGGACGACCTGGTGCTGCTGCGGGAGAACAGCCCCCAGTACGGCGACCTGCACTGGTTCGGCCTCGACCTGGCCACCGGACGCACCCGCTGGTCCTTCGAGCAGCCGTCCCAGGGATACACGACTCCGGCCGCCCTCACCGACGGCTTCCCGCACCGGCTCATCACGGCGACCACGGACGGGCACATCGAGGTCCGCGACACCGCGACCGGCACCCTGGTCACCGAAGGCGACGCCGACGCGCCGTCCGGCTGGTCCCGGCGCGGCATCACCGTGTGGCCCACCGGCGACCTGGTCCTCATCGGCGGGCTCGGCGGGATCACCGCGTACACACTGGCCGGGCTCGTGCCGCGTTGGCACAGCACCGTCGAGCTGTCCGGGCGCTGGGTGCAGGACTGCCTCGACGCCATCTGCGTCTTCGGATACCGCGGCGGGGTGCAGGCCCTCGACCCCGGCACCGGCCGGCTGCGCTGGACCGAGAAGCGCTGGACGACCGCCGCCGAAGCCGGGACGTATCTGCTGGTCAGCGGCAACGAAGGGCTGGAAGGCAGCTACCCGCTGGCGGTGGTCGAGCCGGGCACCGGCGCCGTGCACGGCGACTTCGGCGCCTGGCGGGCCGCCGGGCCACCCCGGGCCGACGGGACCGTGGTGGGGCTGCGGCAGCGCATCGGCGACGACATCGTCTTCTACGCGCTGCTCGACCCGGCGCGGCTCACCGTACGGGTGCTCGGCACGGCCACCACCGTCTCCGGCGACTGCCAGGCCACGACCGACGTGCTCGTCTGCCGCCGCATCGACGCCGCCGTCGCAATCTGGCCCCTGACCGAGTAGTAACTGCCCGGTAGCCTGCACTCACGGCCTCTTTACGGGCCGGCGGCAAGGCTGTGCGGTGGATCCACATTTTTCGAACGCGGAGGGCCCCGGGTGCGCGTGCTGGTGGTGGAAGACGAGCGGAACCTCTGTGACGCGATCGCCCGGGGGCTGCGCCGCAAGGGGATGGCGGTCGACGTCGCGTACGACGGACTGACCGGGCACGAGATGGCGTACGTGACGCGCTACGACGTCGTCGTGCTGGACCGGGACCTGCCCGGCATGCACGGCGACGAGATCTGCGCCGCCCTGGTCGCCTCCGGGGCGCTGACCCGGGTGCTGATGCTCACGGCCAGCGTCACCGTGGCCGACCGGGTCGAGGGACTGCAGCTCGGCGCCGACGACTACCTGCCCAAGCCGTTCGCGTTCGAGGAGCTCGTGGCCCGAGTCCAGGCTCTCGGCCGGCGGGCCACCCCGGCCGCGCCGCCGGTGCTGACCGTCGGCGACCTGATCCTCGACCAGGCCCGCCGGGTGGTCACCCGCGGCGGCGCCCCGATCGACCTGACCAACAAGGAGTTCGGCGTCCTCGAGGAGCTGCTCAAGGCGCGCGGCGGGGTGGTCTCCAGCGAGGAGTTGCTCGAACGCGTCTGGGACGCCAACACCGACCCGTTCACCACGACGGTCCGCGTCACGGTGATGACCCTGCGCAAGAAGGTCGGCGACCCGCCGCTGATCGAGACGGTGGTCGGCGCCGGCTACCGAGTGCCCGAACCGGTCGTGGTGCTGCCCGCCGGCGGCCCGGTATGACGGTCTACGCCAGCCGGCGCGAGAAGATGCGGCTGCGGCCCACCTTGCGCCTGCGGCTCACCCTGCTCAACGGCATCCTGCTGGTCGGTGCCGGCGCCATCCTGGTGCTGCTGGCCTGGCTGCTCGTCGGCGACGCCCTGCACCCGTCGGACCAGCTGCAACCCGGCACGCAGGTGGTGCTCGACAACGGCAACCGCCTCGACGCGCTCACCTGGCAGACCCAGCTGGTCGACCGGGCGTCCCAGGAACTGCTGATCAAAGGCCTGATCGCGCTCTTCGCCATCGGCATCATCGGCATCGCGGGCGCGTACGCGGTGGCCGGCCGCGCACTGCGCCCACTGCACTTCGTGACGGCGACCGCGCAACGCCTCGGCGAGGAGACGATGGACCAGCGCATCCGCTACTCCGGGGCGGACGACGAGGTGGCCGAGCTGGCCCGCACCTTCGACGCCATGCTCGACCGGCTGGCCGGAGCGTTCGAATCCCAGAAACGCTTCGTCGCCAACGCGTCCCACGAGCTGCGCACCCCGCTGGCGGTCATGCGCACCGAGATCGACGTGACGCTCAGCGACGACGAGGCCGACGTGGCCGAATACCGCCGGATGGCCAAGGTCGTCCGCAACGCCTCCGAACGCGCGAACGGCCTGGTCGACGCGCTGCTGGTGCTGGCCCGCAGCGAGGCCCAGTCCGGGCGGCGGCTGGTCCGCAAGGTGCCGGCCGACCTGGCCACCAGCGTCTACAACGCGCTGTCAGCGGTCAAGGCCGAGGCGGAACGGATGAAACTCGACGTGACGACCGACCTCCAGGCGGCGCCGGTGGTCGGCGACCCGAGCCTGCTGGACCGGCTCGCCGGCAATCTGATCGAGAACGCGATCCGCTACAACCATCTGATGGGCAAGCTGTGGCTGCGCACCGAGAACGCGGACGGGCACGCCCGGCTGGTGGTGGGGAACACCGGGTATGAGGTGGATCCGGGGGATGTTCCTGGGTTGTTCGAGCCGTTCCGCCGGGGTGGATGGGAGCGGACCGGGTCCCGGGGTTCCGGGTTGGGGTTGTCGATTGTCCGGGCGGTTTGTGACGCTCATGGCGGGACTGTTTCGGCTGTTGCTCAGGCTGGTGGGGGGCTTGAGGTCACCGTTCGGTTGCCTGCTGCTGACACCACTCCTGTTGTTGCCGCTTCCGCTACCGTTCCTCGGGCCAAGGGGCTTGGGGTTGCGCCTGGGTGAGGTTTTGGGGGCGGGGATGGCCCACGCAGCTCGTCAGGCTTGATATCTGCGTGGGCCATCCCCGCCCCCAAAACCTGTGCTGGTCTTGCTGGGGGATTCGCTTCAGGCTGCGAGGCGTAGGTCGGCCTGGTCTGCTTGGCGGCGGATTGTGCGCCAGCGGGATGCGCTGATTCCCAGTTGCGCCGCCAGGTCGGTCTCGGTGATGTCCGGATCGGCGGCCTTGATCTTCGCGGCTGCTTCCAGGGTCTGGGCCGGGGTTCGGCGGGACTTGGCCGGCGGCTTTGCGGCGTTCGTGGCCTTGGTGGCCGGCGCGGAAGTTGATGCCGTGACTCTGTTTTTGCGGGTTGGTGCGAAGGCGGAAACTTCGGCGCCGCGGGGTTTCGGCAGGGTCTTTCGCGGCAGTGCTGCGGCTACTTCTGCCAGGGCTGCCGTTGTTGTGGGGCCGCGGCGGGTGTTGGCGGCCGAGGGCATGGGGATGAGGCCGGGCACGGTCAGGCTGTCCTCGCGGCCATCATTTGGGGCCACGGGAGTGTCGGCCACTTGGATGTCGGCCGGGGGAGTTGATGGCCTGGTGGTTGTGGCTCGGGCCTCGGTCTCCAGGGTGGTTATGCGGCCGGCTAGTTCGACGAGGCAGATGCTGGCTACGACGATCAGGCCGTCTACTGACAGGGGGAGGAGGTAGGGGGAGGCGCCTGTTTCGCCGTAGCGGGCTGCTACGCCCGCCATGTGCCAGTAGGAGACCCAGGCCGCGATGCCCGCGATGGTTGCCGTGGCGATCAGGCGGGCGAAGGCCAGGGAGCGGCGGTGGACCGGGACCCGCGAGATCAGCTCGACCGTCAGCAGCAGGGCGAGCGGCGGCCAGGCGGCGATCGCCTGGCTGATCGGGTTGTCCAGGGCGTGCAGAACGTTCGCGACCACGGAGGCCGCGACGCCCAGGACCAGGGTCGCTCGCACGGCCCAGCGGACACGGCGAAGTTGCGGGAGTACCACCGGACGCTCCTTGCCATCTCGAAACGAAAAACCGGGACCCGTGCGGGACCCGGCCGATCATCCTGTCGCGTCGATGTTTCGGTACGGCATCGATGAGCGCAACCCGATAGACCGCGTCACGTTCGTGTCAGGAGCGATGCGAACGTGTGACGCGGCCTACCGGCGTGTCAGTTTGACTTCTTCTCGACCTGTCCCCGCAGCTTGATGAACTCCTTCTTGGCGTCGCTCAGCGAGGTGAAGTACCAGAACACCAGGCCGGAGCTGCCCTCGTCCGCCCAGCCGCACATCGCCAGGGGTGCCCCACCGGCGTTGCCCTTGGCGCACTTCGCCACGCCACCGAGCGGTCCGGCCGGGATGCTGGCCACACCGGTCAGTTTCAGCTCGGAAACCCCCCGCCCGGTGAAGGCGCTGTCCAGCTCCTTCTTCGGGTTGGGCACCAGCGTCTTGGCCGCCACCACCACGACGATGTCCTGCTTCGCCGGCGTGCCGTAGAGCGCACCGACGGTCTGGGTGGCGCCGGGCACCAGCGCGAGACTGCTCTCGAGCTGCTCGACCCGGTCCGCGAAGGCCGGGTCGGTCACCTTGGGCCGGCCACCGAGCGTCTTCGGCTCGACGATGCTGATGGTGGCCGTGGGCGTCGCCGGCTCGGTCGGCCGGGGCGGCTGGGTTGTCGGAGCAGCCGACGAGATGACGTCGGCGATGCCCTCGGCGGTGTTGCGGCCGGCCAGGTAGACGGCGGTGCCGCCGCCGACGCAGAGGACCAGCACCAGCGCGATCGACACCAGGGTGATCGGCAGCGCCCGCGACTTCTTCTTCGGCGGCGGGAAGCCCGGCATCGGCCCGGGCTGCGGGTAGCCCGGCTGGGGGTAACCCGGCTGCTGGTAGCCGGACTGGGCGTACTCCGGCTGGTTGTAGTCGACCTGGGTGTAATCCGGCGGGGGGTACGACGGCGGCCCGTAGGCCGGCTGCGGGGGATAGCCCGGCTGCGGGGGCACGGAGGCGGGTACGTCGGGGTTCGGCTGGCCCGGGTACGGCTGGCCGGGATACCCCGGCTGGCCCGGGTACGGCTGACCCGATCCCGGCGGACTCGACCAGGGCTGCTCACCACCCGGCGGCTGCCCGGGATAGGCCTGCCCGGAGTACGGCTGCCCGGACTGCGGCTGGCCAGGATAACCCTGCCCAGGCTGGGGCTGGCCCGGGTAGGGCGGCCCGGGCTGGGACTGGCCGGGGTGGGGCTGGCCCGAGTAGGGCTGGTTCGGCGGCTGCGACATCAACGCTCCATCGATCGGGCTACAGCACGTCGGAGCCTAGTCGTCGGCCGGGGGCGGTGGTCATCGGCGTACCGGCTGGTTGCCGCTGGTACGGAAGACGTCCCCGGGCCAAGGGACAGGCACGGGGACGTCGGTCCGTTCACAAACAGCGCGTCAGGCGGGCACGCTTGCCACGCCCGGCGGCAGGAAACGCTTGCCGGTCACGCGTTCCGAGGTGCCGCTGCGGTCCAGGTACGGCGTGACGCCGCCCAGGTGGAACGGCCAGCCGGCGCCCAGCAGCATGCACAGGTCGATGTCCTGTGCCTCGGCCACGACGCCCTCGTCCAGCATCAGCCGGATCTCCTGCGCCAGCGCGTCCAGCGCCTGGCGGCGTACCTCGTCGCCGGTCAGCGGGGCGGAACCGCCCTCGACCAGCTTGACCACCTCGGGGTTGATCTCGTCGTCGACCATCAGCGGCAGGCCGGCGTCGACGATCTTGCGGAGGTTGGGGCTGTCGCCGAAGCGGTCCGGGAACGCCCGGTGCAGCGTCTCGCCCACGTGCAGCCCGACCGCCGGGCCGACGAGCTGCAGCAGCGCGATCGGGCGCATCGGCAGGCCCAGCGGGTCCAGTGCCGTGTCGACCACGTCCAGCGGGGTGCCGGCGTCGATCGCGCTGAAGACCTCGCTGGTGAAGCGGGTCAGCAGCCGGTTGACCACGAACGCCGGGGCGTCCTTGACCAGCACCGACGACTTGCGCAGCTCCTTGCCGACCGCGAACGCCGTGGCCAGCGTCGCGTCGTCGGTGCGCTCGCCCTTGATGATCTCGAGCAGCGGCAGCACCGCGACCGGGTTGAAGAAGTGGAAGCCGACGACCCGCTCGGGGTGCTCGAGGTCGGCGGCCATCTCGGTCACCGACAGCGAGGACGTGTTGGTGGCCAGGATCGCCTCGGGCGTGACGATCTTCTCCAGCTCGGCCCAGATCTGCTTCTTCAGGTCGAGGTTCTCGAAGACGGCCTCGATCACGAAGTCGGCGTCGGCGAAGACCGACTTGTCGACCGAGCCGCTGACCAGGCCGCGCAGCTTGGCCGCGGTGCCCTCGTCCATCCGGCCCTTGCCGACCATCTTGTCGATCTGGCCGCGGACGTAGTCGACGCCCTTGTCCACCCGGGTCTGGTCCAGGTCGGTCATCACCACCGGCACCTGCAGGCGGCGGGCGAAGAGCAGGGCCAGCTGCGAGGCCATCAGGCCGGCGCCGACGATGCCGACCTTGGTGACCTTGCGGGCCAGCGACTTGTCCGGCACGCCCACCGGGCGCTTCGCGCGGCGCTGCACCAGGTCGAACGCGTACAGGCTGGCGCGGGACTCGTCGCCCATGATCAGGTCGGCGAGCGCCTGGGTCTCGGCGGCGGTGCCGTCTTCGAAGGAGGCGTCCTTGGCCAGCGCGAGCAGCTCGAGGGCCTTGTTGGCCGACGGGACCGCGCCGTGCAGGCGCTCGTCGAGCTGCTGCTTGGCGAAGAAGAGCACGCCGTCCCACATGTCCTTGTCGACCTCGGGGCGCTCCACCGTGACCTCGCCCTTGACGACGCCGGTGGCCCACTCCAGCGAGCGCTCGAGGAAGTCGGCCGCCTCGAAGAGCTCGTCGGCGATGCCCAGCTCGCGGGCCTGCTTGGGCCGGAGCACCTTCTGGGTCAGCGGGTTCTGCAGGATCACCTGGGCCGCGCCCGGAACGCCGATCAGGTTGGGCAGTAGCTGGCTGCCGCCCCAGCCGGGGATCAGGCCGATCGCGACCTCGGGCAGGCCCAGCGCCGCGGCACCGGTCGACACCGTGCGGTAGTGGCAGTGCAGCGAGACCTCGAGGCCACCGCCGAGCGCCGCGCCGTTGATGAACGCGAACGTCGGGATGCTGCTGTTCTTGAGCCGGGCGAAGACCGCGTGCCCCAGCTCGCCGAGGGCGACAGCCTGCTCCCGCTGCGTGATGAACGGCATGCCGGTGATGTCGGCGCCGACGCAGAAGATGTACGGCTTGCCGGTCAGCGCGATGAACGCCGGCTCGGCCTCGGTGGCCTTGGTGATCGCCTCGTCGAGCGAGCGCAGCCCGGCCGGGCCGAAGCTGTTCGGCTTCTTGTAGTCCAGGCCGTTGTCGAGGGTGATCAGCGCGGCGGGCTTGTCCAGCCCCGGCACCTTCACCAGACGCAGCAGCGCCTTGGTCACGACCTCGTTCGGGTAGTCCGGAAGCGCCGTCACTTGTTTCCCTCCCAGTTCGGGTTCTCCCAGATCACAGTGCCGCCCATGCCGATGCCGATGCACATGGCGTTGATGCCGTACCGCACCTCGGGGTGCTCCTCGAAGTGCCGGGCCAGCTGGGTCATCAGCCGCACGCCGGAGCTGGCCAGCGGGTGGCCGATGGCGATCGCGCCGCCCCACGGGTTGACCCGCGGGTCGTCGTCGGCGATGCCGAAGTGGTCGAGGAACGCCAGGACCTGCACGGCGAACGCCTCGTTGAGCTCGAACAGGCCGATGTCGTCGATGGTCAGGCCGGCCAGGCGCAGCGCCTTCTCCGTCGACGGGATCGGGCCGTACCCCATGACCTCGGGCTCGACGCCGACGAAGCCGTAGCTGACCAGCCGCATGGCGACCGGCAGGCCCAGCTCGCGGGCGGTGTCCTCGCTGGCCAGCAGGGCCGCGGTGGCGCCGTCGTTGAGGCCGGCCGCGTTGCCCGCGGTGACCTTGCCGTGCGGGCGGAACGGGGTCTTGAGGCCGGCGAGCTTGGCCATCGAGGTCTCCCGCGGCGCCTCGTCGGCGGTGGCCAGGCCCCAGCCCTGCTCGGCGTCGCGCACGGCCACCGGGACCAGGTCGGGCTGGAGCTTGCCGTTCGCGTACGCCTTGGCGGTCTTCTCCTGCGAGGCCAGGCCGAACGCGTCGGCCCGCTCCTTGGTGATGCCCGGCAGCCGGTCGTGCAGGTTTTCCGCCGTGGCCCCCATGACCAGGGCGGACGGGTCGACCAGCTTCTCGGCCAGGATCCGCGGGTTGGGGTCGACGCCCTCGCCCATCGGGTGCCGGCCCATGTGCTCGACGCCGCCGGCGATGGCGACGTCGTAGGCGCCCATGGCGATGCCGCCGGCGACGTTGGTCACCGCGGTCATGGCGCCGGCGCACATCCGGTCGATGGCGTAGCCGGGCACGGTCTTGGGCAGCCCGGACAGCAGGGCGGCGGTGCGGCCGATGGTCAGGCCCTGGTCGCCGATCTGCGTGGTGGCGGCGATGGCCACCTCGTCCACCCGCTCGGGCGGCAGTTGCGGATTGCGCCGCATCAGCTCGCGGATGCAGCGGATCACCAGATCGTCGGCGCGGGTCTCGGCATACATGCCGCCCGCTTTGCCGAACGGGGTGCGGACGCCGTCGACGAAGACGACCTCACGGCTTACTCGGGGCACAACAAGCCTCCTTGCAGGCGGGGACTCCATGCTACTCGCCGGTAACATTGTTGCCTACCCGGCTCCTGCTTTGAAGCTATGTGAGAGACAAATCAATTTCACGCGGTCGCCCGGGACCAGGAACAAAGAGCAAGATCAATTTCCGGTCGTGCCTGGTTGCCTGGCGCTGACCGTCGCTCCCGCCGATTGCCGGCTGGTTGCATGGCCAAAAGGCGCCTGCCGCGACCGGCAAGCGGTCGCGGCAGGCGATGTGCGGATCAGTCGGCCGGCGGCGGTGGAACGACCGGGGGCGGCTCCGGGAGAACCTTGGCGATGCCGTCGGCGATCAGGCCCACCTGCCAGTTCCGGGCGCCGAAGCCGCGCAGCGTGTCCGCCACGGTCTGCGGTGTCACGTCCTCCGGCGGTGACCACGCCAGCCGGCGGATGAAGTCCGGGCTGATCAGGTTCTCCGGGGGCAGGGTGTGTGCTTCGGCCGTACCGATCACGACCTGCCGGCAGCGCTGCAACCGGGCCGCCGCGACCGGGTCCCGCTCGGCCCAGCGGTGCGGCGGGGGCGGGCCGTCGACCGGCACGTTGACCGGCAGCTCGTCGTCGGGCAGCGCGCGGGCCGCGTCCAGGGCGTCCAGCCACACCCGGGCCAACCGGCGCACCGACCGGCCGCCGAAGCCCGGCAGGGCCAGCAGCGCGCGTTCGTCCTTCGGGTCCAGCTCGGCCGCGGCGATGATCGCCGAGTCGGGCAGCACCCGGCCCGGTGCCGAGTCACGGCGGGCCGCCACACCGTCGCGGGCGTACCAGAGGGCGCGGACCCGGGACTGGGCGCGGGCGCCGCGGACCCGGTGGATGCCGGAGGTGCGCCGCCACGGGTCCGGCCGGCTGCGTGGCGGCCGGTCGGCGCTGGCCACCAGGGCCGCGAACTCCTCGGCGGCCCACGCCGACTTGCCCTGCCGCTCCAGCTCGGCGGCCAGCAGATCGCGCAGGTCGGTGAGCAGCTCGACGTCCAGGGCGGCGTACGTCAGCCAGGACTCCGGCAGCGGCCGGGTCGACCAGTCCGCCGCCGAATGGTGCTTCTCCAGCGAGTAGCCCAGCAGCTGCTCGGTGAGCGCGGCCAGCCCGACCCGCTCGAAACCGGCCAGCCGGGCGGCCAGCTCGGTGTCGAACAGCCGGCGCGGCTTCATCCCCACCTCGGCCAGGCAGGCCAGATCCTGGCTGGCCGCGTGCAGCACCCACTCGGTCTCGGCCAGGGCCTCGTCCAGGGTGCGCAGGTCGTCCAGCGGCATCGGATCGATCAGCACCGTGCCGGCCCCGGCCCGGCGCAGCTGCACCAGGTAGGCCTTCTGGGTGTAGCGGTAGCCGGACGCGCGCTCGGCGTCGACCGCCACCGGGCCGGAGCCCGCGGTCATCCGCGCGACCACTTCGGCCAGCTCATCGGCGGTCTCGACCGGCCGGGGCGTGCCGTCGCGGGGTGCGGTGAGGGGAACGGAGGTGCGGGCAGGTTCGCTCTCGGGACCGCCAGACATCGGGTCGGGCGGCACGGCGTGCGGTCCGTCCCCTGCTTGGTCCGGCGCGTCCCGACGGCGCAGGGGTGCTTCGTCGGTCACTCCGTAACCGTACGGGGGTACCGCCCCCGGTGTGCGCAGCCGGGTCCCGGCGCGTCGGGCCTCGATCCACTCCGGCCTGTTTCAAGAAAGCCCGCGCACGCCCGTCCGCGGACCCCTTCCCGTCCGTACTAGACACCGGAGCGTCGATACTCGGGAGGCCCGCGCCGCATGACGACCGCCTACGACCCCTTCGGGGTGCCGGGCCCGCGCCGGCCACCGCAGGATCCGCTGCTCAGCCTGCCCGACCACCCCTCGGGCGAATGGGCTACCGCGCACCGGCCCGAGCCCCGGTTCGGTCATCCGCGCCCGGCGAGCCGGTTCGGTGCGCCGTACCTGCCGTCGCCGGACGGCGCGGCCGCGTACCCCGTGGTGGCCGACCCGGCGACCGAGCCGGCCGTGCTCAACGGCCGCGGCCGCAGCCGGCTGATGACGATGCTCCTGGTCCTGGTGCTGCTCCTGGTGGCCGGCTGGCAGGCCTGGCGGCTCGACCGGGTGGACAGCCGGCTCGGCGCCAGCGCGGACCAGCTGGCCGGCGCGCTGCAACGTCAGGACCAGCTCACCGAGCGGGCGGACAAGCTCGAGCAGAAGCTCGCGGCGGTCTTCGACCCCGAGGCGATCTCGTCGTCGGTGCTGCCGAGCGTCTTCCGGGTCCGGGCCGGCAACTTCACCGGTACGGCGTTCTCGGTCGGCGACAAGGCGGCGGAAGGCCAGGCCAACCTGCTGACGAACTTCCACGTGGTCGAGTCGGTCTGGAACTCCGGCGCCCGCAAGGTCTTCCTGGAACGCGGCAAGGACGAGGTGACCGCGACCATCGTCAAGGTCAGCAAGGGCAACGACCTGGCCCTGCTGCGCGCCAACCGCAAGATCGCCGGCCTGGACACCGCGCCGGCCACGGTCAAGCCGGGTCAGCAGGTGGTGGTGGTCGGCGCACCGCTGGGCCTGGAGGACACGGTGACGACCGGGGTGGTGAGCGCGTACCGGCCGGACGACTCGGAAGGCCCGACGATCCAGTTCGACGCCCCGATCAACCCGGGCAACTCCGGCGGGCCGGTGGTGAACAGCGCGGACGAGGTGATCGGGCTGGCCACGGCCAAGGCCCGGGACGCGGAAGGCATCGGCCTGGCCGTCCCGATCAAGACCG
This sequence comes from Actinoplanes sp. CA-051413, assembly GCF_050955795.1. Taxonomy (NCBI): domain Bacteria; kingdom Bacillati; phylum Actinomycetota; class Actinomycetes; order Micromonosporales; family Micromonosporaceae; genus Actinoplanes; species Actinoplanes sp. CA-051413. The sequence goes on along the minus strand of NZ_CP192100.1, from coordinate 8,217,091 downwards.
CCTGCGACACCTTCAAAGTCTGTTAAATGGCCTCCGCTCCGCTTCGGCGGGCACTGCGCCCCACGAGGTCGGTGCCGAGGCTGAGTTGAATGGCCTCGCTCCGCTTCGGCGGGCACTGCGCCCCACGAGGTCGGTGCCGAGGCCACCGAAAATGACCACGGCAAAGGGCGCCTAGTCATTTTCGGCGTCCTCGACACCGACGGGCGCAGTGCGACTCTGGTTGCGGCCGGAAGGAGCGAAGGGCCGGGAAGCCGGCGGGTGGGTCAGCCGGGGGATGAGGCTCGTTGGCGGTTGCCGAGGGCGGTTACGCCGGGTGGGGGCAGGCCGGCGGTCGAGGCGAGCATGGTGCACCAGCCCTGGAGGTGGGCGCCCAGGTCGTCCGAGGTCGGGGTCCAGGAGGCGCGGATTTCCAGGTCGGCGGTCGGGGCCGGGCCGGCCAGCTCGCCGAAGCGGGTCGACGTCGTCTGGGTGATCGTGCCGCCGATCGCCGTGTAGGCCGCCGCGTGCTGCTCCAGGCCGTCGGTGAGCCAGGTCCACGCCACTGCCGGCAGCAGCGGGTCGCCGGCCATGTCCGACTCCAGCTCCGCCGTGATCAGCGTGACCAGCCGCAAATTGCCCTGCCAGGCGTCGTGACCGGCCGGGTCGTGCAGCAGGATCAGCCGGCCGCTGGCCACCTCGTCACCGTCGCGCAGGACGGTGGCGCTCAGCGCGAAGCCGTACGGGGCCAGCCGCTGCGGCGCCGCGATCTCCTCGAGCAGGATCTCCTCGCGGGGCGCGGCAGCCCGCAGCCCGGTGACGGCGCGGGTGAACGCCTCGGGTGCGGCGGACGTGGGACCCATGCCTCGAAGCCTATGCCGATCACCGCGGTACCGGCCCGCGCGGCGCGCCGCACGACGCCGTTCACTCACGTGGCACGATGTCGCGGGTGACCACGATCCTCGAAGATTCGGCGTTCGTCCGGGCCTGCCGCGGCCTGCCGGTGCCGCACACGCCCGTCTGGTTCATGCGACAAGCGGGCCGGTCGCTGCCCGAATACCGCAAGATCCGCGCGGGGGTCGGGATGCTGGAATCCTGCCGCCGGCCGGACCTGGTCACCGAGATCACCCTGCAACCGGTACGCCGGCACGGCGTCGACGCCGCGATCCTGTTCAGCGACATCGTGGTGCCGCTGGCCGCGGCCGGCGTCGACCTGGACATCGTGGCCGGTACCGGCCCGGTGGTGGCCGAGCCGATCCGTACGGCCGCGGACGTGGCCCGGCTGCGCCCGCTGGAGCCGGCCGATGTCGGCTACGTCGACGAGGCCGTGCGGCTGCTGGTGCCCGAGCTCGGCCCGATCCCGCTGATCGGCTTCGCCGGGGCGCCGTTCACCCTGGCCAGCTACCTGATCGAGGGCGGACCGTCCCGGACCTACCTGAAGACCAAGGCGATGATGTACGGCGAGCCGGACCTCTGGCACGCCCTGCTGGGGAAGCTGGCCGACATCACGCTGGCGTTCCTGCGGGTCCAGGCCGGGGCCGGGGTGAGCGCGGTCCAGCTCTTCGACTCGTGGGCGGGCGCGCTGTCCGAGGCCGACTACCGCCGGTACGTGCTGCCGCACTCGGCCAAGGTGCTGGGTGGGCTGGCCGACGCCGGAGTGCCGCGGATCCACTTCGGGGTGGGCACGGCGGTGCTGCTGCGGGCGATGGGTGAGGCCGGCGCCGACGTGGTCGGGGTGGACTGGCGGACCCCGCTGGACGAGGCGACGACGCTGATCGGGGCGGACAAGGCGGTCCAGGGCAACCTGGACCCGGCGATCCTGTTCGCGCCGTGGGAGGTCGTGGAGCGGGAGGCCCGCCGGGTGCTGGCCGAGGGCAAGGCGGCGCCGGGCCACATCTTCAACCTCGGCCACGGCGTGATGCCGGAAACCGACCCCGACGTCCTCACCCGCCTCGTGGAGCTGATCCATAGGGACTGAGCCTCGGCGAAGGTGCGTGCTGTGCCTGTCACATCGAAGTACCCCGGTGGCCGTGGAGCATCGCGACCTGACAATGTTGGTCTGTGCGGAAGCGGGTTGCGGTCGTCGGCGGCGGGATCGCCGGGCTGGCTGCTGCCGTGCGGATCCGGGACCGGGCGCCCGCCGACACCGAGATCATCATTTACGAGCAGTCCGGGCGGCTCGGTGGCAAGTTGCGCACCGGGGAGCTGGCCGGCAGCACCGTCGAGCGGGGGGCCGAGTCCTTCCTGATCGGTGGGCCCGACGGTGGCGAGTCCGCGGCCGTGCGGTTCGTGCGGCGGCTCGGGCTGGGTGACCGCATCGTGCACCCGTCCGCCGTTCCGGCTGCCCTGGCGATCGGTGGCGTGTTGCAGCCGGTGCCGAAGGGGACGCTGGTCGGCGTACCCGGGGATCTGAGTTTGCTCGGCGCGGTCGCGCGGCCGGCCGCCGGCCTGGACCGCGACGAAGGCCGTCCGCTGCTTGATCCCGGCGCTGATGTCGCCGTGGGTGCGTTGGTCCGGGCCCGTTTCGGTGACGAGGTCGCCGACCGGCTGGTCGACCCGATGCTGGGCGGCGTGTACGCGGGCCGCGCCGACCGCCTCTCCCTGGCCACCACCATGCCCGCCCTGGCCCGCGCCGCCCGCACCGAGCACACCCTGACCGCCGCCGTGCGCGCCGCTCAGGCCGCCGCCGCCCGCGTGCCCGGCCGCCCGGTCTTCGGCGCGGTCGACGGTGGGATGACCCAGCTGGTTGCCGCTGCGGCGGCTGCCACCGGCGCGCGGATCAGCCTGGGCCTGCCGGTCCGCGAGATCGCCCGCACCCCGCACGGCTGGCGGCTGCTGCTGGGCCCGGTCCCGGCGCCGCAGACCGACGATGTCGACGCTGTCGTGCTCGCCGTGCCGGCCAGACCCGCCGCCCGGATGCTCGCCGGGGTGGACCTGTCCGCCGCCGCCGAGATCGAGGCGCTCGACTACGCCAGCGTCGCGCTGATCGCCATGGCGCTGCCGCCCGGCACTCCGCTGCCCGACCTGTCCGGCTTCCTCGTGCCGCCGACCGAGGGCACCCTGGTCAAGGCGGCCACGTTCTTCACCCACAAGTGGGCGCACCTGCGTCGCGAGGGTGGTCCGGTGATCATCCGGGCCTCGCTGGGCCGGGCCGGCGAGGAGCAGCGGCTGCAACCGCCCGATCCCGTGCTGGCCACGACCGCCCACGCCGAGCTGGGCCGGCTGCTCGGCGGCGAGCTGCCGCCGCCGGTGGAGACCTGGGTGCAACGCTGGGGTGGCGGCCTGCCGCAGTACGCCCCGGGGCACCTCGACCGGGTGGCCCTGGCCCGGGCGGCGCTCAGCGACCGGCCCGGCCTGGTGCTGGCCGGCGCCGCGTACGACGGGGTGGGCATTCCGGCCTGTGTGGCCAGCGGCGAGAGCGCCGCGGACGACGTCCTGAAACACCTGGAGGAGCGATGACCGATCAGCCGCAGACCAACGCCGCGCGGGTCAAGGAACTGAACGCGACGATCCGTTACACCATGTGGTCGGTCTTCAAGGTCGCGTCGCCGCTGCCGGCCCTGCGCGAGGACCTGGCGAGCGAGGTCGACGCGCTGTTCGAGCAGCTGCTCGGCAAGGACGTGGTGGTGCGCGGCACGTACGACGTGGCCGGCCTGCGCGCCGACGCCGACATCATGGTGTGGTGGCACTCGGAGTCGCCGGACGCGCTGCAGGAGGCGTACGGGCTCTTCCGCCGGACGGCGCTGGGCCGCCACCTGGCCCCGGTCTGGTCCCAGATGGCGCTGCACCGCCCGGCCGAGTTCAACAAGAGCCACCTGCCGGCGTTCCTGGCCGGCGAGGAGGCCCGCCCGTACATCTGCGTGTACCCCTTCGTCCGGTCCTACGAGTGGTATCTGCTGCCCGACGAGGAGCGGCGTTTCATGCTGGCCGAGCACGGCAAGATGGCCCGCGGCTACCCGGACGTGCGGGCCAACACGGTCGCCTCGTTCGCGCTCGGTGACTACGAGTGGATGCTGGCGTTCGAGGCCGACGAGCTGCACCGCATCGTCGACCTGATGCGTGACCTGCGCGCGTCCACCGCCCGCCGGCACGTCCGCGAGGAAGTGCCGTTCTACACCGGTCGCCGCCGTTCGGTCACCGAGCTCGTGGCTGCCCTGCCCTAGGACCTCTTCATGGGTACGTGGGGGATGCCGTCCTCCAGATACTCGGGTCCGGTCGGCACGAAGCCGAAGCGGCTGTAGAAGCCGGTGAGATACGCCTGCGCCTCCAGCTTGCTCGGCCGGTTGCCGATCACCTCGAGCGCGTGGGTCATCAGCCTGCTCGCGAAGCCACCCTGGCGCGCGTTCGCGGCGGTCACCACGCGGCCGATCCGCTCGGTGCCGCCGTCGTCGAGGATCCGCAGATAGGCGAGGATCTCGTCGCCCCGGGCCAGCCACACGTGGCGGGTGCCGGGTTCGTCGTCGCGTCCGTCCAGCTCCGGGTACGGGCATTTCTGCTCCACGACGAACACGTCGACGCGCAGCTTCAGGATCGCGTACAGGGTGGTGGCGTCGAGGTCGCGGAACGACGCCACCCGGATCTCGTCTCGGGGCTCCGGATGCATGAGTCGGATTTTAGGCGTCACCGAAACGCACCCTCGCCCGTTGGTGCAGGAGGAGCCGCGCACTCTGGAGGCGAGAATGATCAAGCGAAGCAAGCTCTTCGGCGACAAGACCCGGGTGACGTTCTGCCTGCCCAAGGACGCCCCGGCCGGGCCGGTGAGCGTGGTCGGCACGTTCAACGACTGGGAACCGGGGCTGCACGAGCTCAAGGACCGGCGGGACGGCACCCGGACGGTCACCGTGCGGCTGGAGCCGGGTCACTACCGCTTCCGGTATCTCGCCAGCGACGGCGTGTGGCTGGACGACGAGCACGCCGACGCGGTCGGGCCGCACGGCAGTGAACTTGTGCTCTGACGTTTCGTTCCGCTGCGCCCGGGAAAGCCTTTCCGGAATAGTTGACGCTACAAGCAACTACGGAAGGGGCCCTTGTGGCTAACGTGAAGCTCGCAGTCGTGTACTACTCCTCGACCGGCACGATCCACGCCATGGCGGAGCGGATCGCCCAGGCGGGGGAGAAGGCCGGCGCCGAGGTGCGCCTCCGTCAGGTGGCGGAGCTCGCGCCGCAGGAGGCCATCGCCTCGAACGCGGCATGGAGCCAGCACTTCGACCGCACCAAGAACGAGCCCAAGGCGACCGCCGACGACATCGTGTGGGCGGACGCCGTGCTCTTCGGCACCCCCACCCGGTACGGCAACGTGGCCAGCCAGCTCAAGCAGTTCCTGGACACGCTGGGCCCGCAGTGGGGGCAGGGCCTGCTCGCCGACAAGGCGTACGCCGGCTTCACCGCCTCGATGACCGCGCACGGCGGTCAGGAGTCGACGCTGCTCGCGCTGTACAACACGATCTACCACTTCGGTGGCGTGGTCGTCGCTCCCGGGTACACCGACCCGCTGAAGTTCGCCGACGGCAACCCGTACGGCGTCTCGCACGTCACCGGCGGCAACAACGACAACCCGTTGGGTGACACGGAGAACGCCGCGCTCGACCACCTGGCCCAGCGCATCGTCAAGGTCGCCGGCAAGCTCAAGGACTGACGACACTCGTACCGGTTACAGCCCTTACGTCCGCGGCCGTGACTTGGCACACTGTGCGGCGTGAAAAAGTTCGAGGCTGATCTGACCAACGCCGTATGGCGCCGCAGCGGCGGTACCGCGCAGCCGGGTGCCGCCGCCGTCGAGGTCGCCCTGCTGGACGGCGGGGTCGCTGTCCGTGACTCCCGCAAGCCCGACGGCGACGTGCTCTTCTTCACGCCGGACGAATGGGACGCTTTCGTCGGCGGCGCCAAGGACGGCGAGTTCGACCTGTAGCGTGGCCTGGGCGGACATTCCTCGGTATCCGGATATCAACCTGAAAAAGGTTCATTTCTGGGTAACCTGCCGGTATGACCATTCACGAGAGTTCTGACCTGCTCAAAAAGGTGGAGCGGTACGAGGCCGCCGTGCATGAGCTCGAGGCAGCCCACGAGGACGTCAAGGACGTGCTCATGGAGTCCATCCTGTTCGCCCGCTGGCAGCAGCTCGGCACTCAGCTCGGTTTCGCCGCGGTCGACCCGGCCAAGCAGCGCGAGGAGCCGAACCGTGACCTCCAGCAGCTCAACCAGCAGATCTCGGCCATGAGTGAGTCCTGGGCTCACTAGTGGTGGCGATGTGACCTCCGCCGCCCGGGTCCCTCTCGGCTCCGGGGCGGCGGAGGCGCTAGCGTGGCGCCATGGTCGACACCCAGTACGAAGAGCTGCTGCGCCGGGTCCTCGAGACCGGCATCCCGAAGGCGGACCGCACCGGCACCGGCACGGTCAGCCTCTTCGGTGAGCGACTGCGCTACGACCTGTCCCAGGGCTTCCCGCTGATCACCACCAAGCGGGTGCATTTCAAGTCGGTCGCGGTCGAGCTGCTCTGGTTCCTGCGCGGCGACAGCAACACCCGGTGGCTGCGCGAGCGCGGCGTGACCATCTGGGACGAGTGGGCCGACGAGAACGGCGAGCTGGGCCCGGTCTACGGCAAGCAGTGGCGGTCCTGGCCGACCCCGGACGGCGGCCACGTCGACCAGATCAGCGAGCTGCTCGCCACGCTGCGCCGCGACCCCGACTCGCGCCGCATGATCGTCTCGGCCTGGAACGTCTCCGAGCTGCCCGAGATGGCCCTCGCGCCGTGCCACGCGCTGTTCCAGTTCTACGTCGCCGACGGCCGGCTCTCCTGCCAGCTCTACCAGCGCAGCGCCGACATGTTCCTGGGCGTGCCGTTCAACATCGCCAGCTACGCGCTGCTGACGCAGATGATCGCGGCGCAGACCGGGCTGATCCCCGGCGACTTCATCTGGGTGGGCGGCGACTGCCACATCTACGCCAACCACGTCGAGCAGGTGCGCGAGCAGCTCAGCCGGCCCGCGTACCCGTTCCCCAAGCTGGAGATCGCGCCGGCGGAGTCGCTCTTCGACTACACCTACGAGCACTTCTCGGTGGTCGACTATCAGCATCACCCGGCTCTGCGTGCGCCGGTCGCAGTATGACGATCCATATGATCTGGGCCGAGGCGCGTGGTGGTGTCATCGGCGCCAAGGGGGCAATCCCCTGGCACGTGCCCGGCGAGCAGAAGATCTTCCGGGAGCGCACGATGGGCGCGACCGTGGTGATGGGCCGGACGACCTGGGATTCGCTGCCCGAGCGCTTCCGACCACTGCCCGGCCGGCGCAACGTGGTGCTGACCCGGCAACCGGGCTGGGCCGCCGCCGGGGCCGAGACCTTCGGTTCGGTCGGCGAGCTGCTGCGGGTCCACGACGACTTCTGGGTGATGGGCGGGGCGGCGGTCTACACCGCGCTGCTGCCGTACGCCGGGCACATCGTGCGGACCCGCATCGACCTCGCCGTCGAGGGGGACACCTTCGCCCCTCGGCTCGGGCCGGAATGGCAGCTCACCGCCGGTGCCGACACCAGGACGTCGGACACCGGCGTGCGTTACACCGTGGAGGAGCTCACTTCGGGTCGAGCTTGATGGACAGGCTGTTCACGCAGTGCCGGGTGTTCTTCGCCGTCATCATCTCGCCCTTGAACACGTGGCCCAGGTGGCTGCCGCAACGGGCGCACTGGATCTCGGTGCGGACCATGCCGAGGCTGCGGTCCTCGATCTCCTTGATCGCGCCCGGGATGGCGTCGTCGAACGACGGCCAGCCGCAGTGCGAGTCGAACTTGGTGTCACTCGGGTACAGGGCGGCGCCGCAGGCCCGGCACTCGTAGGTGCCCTCGGTCTTGGTGTCGACGTACTCGCCGCGCCAGGCCGGCTCGGTGGCGCCCTGGCGCAGCACCCGGAACTCGTCGGGGCTCAGGCGGACCCGCCACTCTTCTTCGGTGGTGGGCAGGGTGGTCTTGTCAGTTGCCATGCTCCAAAGGTACGTCGGCACGGCTGTGGCGCACCGCCAGTGCGCCGACGGGCCGGGCCGCAGCCGTTGAACGGTCATGGATGCGACGCGTTTCAGCCCCACCTGGCAGCAGGCCCTCGCCCGTGGCATGTACCTCGGCGTTCTCGGTGCGGTGGTGGGAGTGTCGGCCGGTCTGCTCGCCACCATGGTGGCCATCTCCTGGGCGGCGGCCACAGCGCCACCGGCCTGGGTGTGGGCGGTGCTGGCGTTCGGTCCGCCGCTGGTCGGTGCGCTGGCCGGGGTGCTGTTGCGGCCGCGGCTGGGCACCGAGATCGACGCCGGCGGCATCCGGACCGTGACCCCGTTCGGCGCGGGGGTGCAGCCGTGGAGCCGGGTCGTGGACCTGCGGGCCGAGCGCCGCGGCGCCCGCACGGTCGTCTCCGTCTACCTGGAGTCGGGCGCGAGCGTGCAGTTGCAGGCGCCGTACAGCGGTGAGCTGTTCGCCGCCGATCCGCAGTTCGAGCTCAAGGTCTTCGCGCTGTCCCACCTGTGGCGCAGTCACCGCTTCGGCGGCCTGCCGAGCTGAGCCCGTTCACCTATTCGGTGGGGACTCGCCGGAGGGGCAATGCCACCAAATCCGGCATTAGCCGCTAAGCTCCCACCGGACCAAGACGGACTTACCGCAACAGAACGGATTCCCTTCATGAGTTTGACGCGCCGGTTGGCCGCTGGACTGCCCGCGGCCGGCGTCACCGTCCTCGCCGCTCTGGCCCTCACCGGGGCCCCGGCCGCCGCGACGGGCGACGAGTCCGCCGCTCGCGCCAAGCAGCCCGCCGTGATGACCACGCCGTGTTCCGAGGTGCAGCGTGGCGACAAGTGCGACTACGGCTACACCGACGATGAGAAGCCGGGCGACAACAAGCCGGGCGACAACGGTGCGACGCCGGACGACAACGGCACCGGACCCACCCGTGGCAGCGGTGGCTACGGTGGCGAGAGCCCGACGCCGTCGCCGAGCCCGTCGACGCCGACCGCCAGCGTCGACACCGTCCCGCCGGGCGGCGAGAGCCCGGCCACCTCGCCGGCGCCGAGCCAGAGCACCCCGGGCGGCGTCAGCGCGGGCGGCACGCTTCCGCTGACCGGCGCGCCGATGGGTCTCACCATCGCGCTCGGCGGCCTGATGGTCGCGGGCGGCGCGGCCGCCGTGTACTACGGCCGGCGTCGTCGTAGCGCCTGAGCAGCGGCAACTGCCTCGTAAGGCCGTCCCCGGGAACATCCGGGGGCGGCCTTCGCCGTTGCGGGCTTAAGGTCTTGGCATGGCATCGTCGAAGTCACCCGCCGTCGAGGTCGAGGTCGCCGGCCGGCCGGTACGGCTGAGCAGCCCCGACAAGGTCGTCTTCCCGCAGCGGGGTTACACCAAGCGGGACGTCTTCGAGTACTACCTGGCGGTCGGCGACGGCATCATGCGCGCGCTCGACCACCGCCCGACGACGCTGCAACGCTTCCCCGACGGCATCGAGGGGGAGATGTTCTTCCAGAAGCGGATCTCCACCCGGGGCGTGCCGGCCTGGGTCGAGAGCGCCACGATCACCTTCCCGAGCGGGCGTACCGCCGACGAGCTCTGCCCCGCCGACCTCGCGCACGTCGCCTGGGCCGCGCAGATGGGCACCATCGTGTTCCACCCCTGGCCGGTGCGGGCCGCGTCCCCGGACCAGCCGGACGAGCTGCGCATCGACCTCGACCCGCAGCCGGGCACGGACTTCCGCGACGTGATCACAACCGCCGGGGTGGTGCACGAGGTCCTGGACGAACTGGGCTGGACCGGCTACCCGAAGACCTCCGGCGGGCGCGGCGTGCACGTGTACGTGCGGATCGCTCCCACCCACTCCTTCGTGGACGTGCGCCGGGCGGCGATCGCGCTGGCCCGCGAGGTGGAACGCCGCAGCCCGGACCGGATCACCACGGCGTGGTGGAAGGAGGAGCGCGGCGAGCGGGTCTTCCTGGACTACAACCAGACGGCCCGGGACAGGACGATCGCCTGTGCGTATTCGCTGCGCGCCAACGGCCGGGCGACCGTCTCCGCGCCGGTGACCTGGGCCGAGCTGCCCGACGTCGAGCCGGACGACTTCGACCTGCGGACCGTGCCCGAGCGGTTCGCCAAGATCGGTGACCCGCACGCCGGGATCGACGAGGTCGCCCACGACATCGCGCCGCTGCTGGAGTGGTCGGCGCGGGACGAGCAGGCCGGGCTCGGCGACCTGCCGTATCCGCCGGACCACCCCAAGATGCCCGGCGAGCCGCCGCGGGTGCAGCCCAGCCGCAAGAACGAGGCCAACTGGTGATCCGCTAAAGCGCGAGCTTGAAGCCCAGGTGTGAGGGCTCGAAGCCGAGCGACGCGTAGAAGCGGTGGGCGTCCGTACGGCGCTTGTCCGTGGTCAGCTGGGCCAGGCCGCAGCCGCGTTCCCGGGCCCGCTCCAGCGACCAGACCATCATCGCCCGGCCGATGCCGCGGCCGCGCAGGTCGCCGCGCACCCGGACCGCCTCGATGGTCATCCGCTCGGCGCCGCGCCGGCTCAGCGACGGGGTGAAGGTGAGCTGGCAGGTGCCGACCACCGTGCCGTCCTCGTCCGCCACGATCAGCTCGTTACGAGGGTCCGCGTCTATAGCCTCGAACGCCGCCCAGGCGGCCGCGTCCACCGCCTCGGGAGTGAGCCCACCGGCCCCGCCGGCCGGCGACGGCGCGACGCCGGCCTCGCGGGACCGGGCGATTTCGTCGTCGGTGAGCAGCTCGAGGATCGCCGGGACATCGGCTCGGTTCGCGCTGCGGAAGATCACGGGGGCCACGCGGCCATCCTGACACGCCCGACGGGCTGAGCCGCCGACTGGCCCCGGACGGGCACGATGACCGCATGCGACTGCTGTTGGTCCCGGTGCGGGGGATCTACCGCGGGCTGGTCTGGCTCGCCAACTCGCCGCCCACGTTGATCCTGTCCTATTCGCTGCTCATCGCGATGTGCAGCGTGATCTACCACTTCGTCGAGAAGGTGACCTACGGCGACGCCCTGTGGTGGGCCGTGGTCACCGCCTCGACGGTCGGCTACGGCGACATCTCCCCCAAGACGGGCGTGGGCCGGGTGATGGCCGGCCTGCTCATCTCGCTCATGGTGCTGATCGTCGTCCCGCTGATCACGGCCCAGTTCGCCAGCAAGCTCATCGTCGATCACGACGCGTTCCAGCACGACGAGCAGGAGGAGCTGAAGAACAACCTGCGGGAGGTGCGTCAGCTGCTCTCAGAGCTGGCCGCCCGGGAGGGGATCACCGCGCCGGACAGCGCAGCCCCTCCTTCGGCAGCTCCAGACCGATGAGGTAGCCGTCGACCGCCTCGACGATGCACTTGGTGCTGGGATACGCCGTGTGTCCCTCGCCCTCCCAGGTGAGGACCTGCCCGGTGCCGAGCATCTTGGCCAGCTCGGCGGTGTTCTCGTACGGCGTGGCGGGGTCACCGGTGGTGCCGACGACCACGATCGGCGGCGCGCCGGTGGCCGCACCGGCCGGGTACGGGTCCCGGGCGCCCGGCCAGAAGGTGCACGGCAGCATGCCCATCGCCAGCGCCGCACCGAACAGCGGGTACTTCTTGCGCCACTCGCCCTGCAGCTGGCGGATCTTCTCCACCGTGGGGGCGCCGGCGGTGTCCGCGCAGTTCACCGCGAGGTTGGCGTCGAACAGGTTGGAGTAGCTGCCGTCCGGCTTGCGGTCGGCGTACTGGTCGGCGAGGTCGAAGATGTCGCTGGCGTCGCCGGTCTGCAGGCCGTCGACCGCCTTGGCGAGCTGCTGCCAGCCGGACTCGGTGTAGAGCGACGAGATCACCGCCACGAAGATCCAGCCGGGGGTGGCCTCGCGGCCGTCGGGCCCCTCGACCGGGGACGCCTCGGCCTTGGCCAGGGCGTCGGTGACCGCGCCGCGGGCGTCCGGGGCGATCGGGCACTTGGCCGCGTTGGCCTTGCACCAGGTGGTGAAGTTGGTGAACGCCCGCTCGAAGCCCTTGGCCTGCGACTCGGAGCCGGCGATGAAGTCCTGCTTCGGGTTGATCGCGCCGTCGAGCACCAGCGCCCGCACCTTGTCCGGGAAGAGCTGGGCGTACGTGGCGCCGAGCAGGGTGCCGTAGGACAGGCCCAGGTAGGTCGTCTTCTGGTCGCCGACAGCCGCGCGGATCGCGTCCATGTCGCGGGCGGCCTGCTCGGTGGAGAAGAACGGGAGCTGGGGGCCGTACTTCTGGCCGCAGCCCTCGGCCACGCGCTTGTTGAGCGCGACGACCTCCTGGAACTCGGCCTCGGTCTCGGGATCCGGTGCCGCCGCGAAGGTGGCGTCCTGGTCCTTGTTGCTGATGCACTTGATCGGGTCGGAGCGCCCGACGCCGCGCGGGTCGAAACCGACGATGTCGAACCGGTCGGTCACCTCGGTGGGCAGCCCGCCCAGCGCCTGGCCGAAGGAGACGTAGACCGAGTAGTCGATGCCCGAGCCGCCGGGGCCACCGGGGTTGACCAGCAACGAGCCGATCCGGTCGTGCTGCGTGGCCGAGCGGATCCGGATCATCGCGACCTTGTAGGTCTCACCGGACTGCGGGGCCGCCCAGTTGCGGGGCACGGCCACCGACGCGCAGTCGTAGGTCATGCCGGACGCGGCCCGGCCGACCAGCTTCTCCGGCACGTCCGGGCAGGGCGTCCACTGGGCCTGGGTGCCGGGCACCGCGGGCGGCGCCTTGCTGCCGGTGGTCACCGGCGCGGCGCCGTCGGGGTCGTCGGGGGCGAAGACCGGCAGCGTGCAACCGGCGGTCGCGATGACCGCGGCGACCAGTGCGGCCAGGACCAGGCGGGGGGTACGCGGCACAGTGCGCGGCCTTTCTCGATCGGCTCTTGCTCGCACGAGGCTAGCCGAGAAGTCTGACAACCTCGCTCAGCGGCTCGTCAGCACATCGGCGAGCTGGAACCGGACCGGCCGCTCCAGCTGCTCGTAGGTGCACGTACGGGGCTCGCGGTCCGGGCGCCAGCGCTCGAACTGGGCGGTGTGCCGGAAGCGCAGACCCTCCATGTAGTCGTAGCGGACCTCGACCACCCGTTCGGGGCGCAGCGGCACGAAAGACAGGTCCTTGCCGTTGTTCCAGCGGCTGACCTCGTTCTTGCGCGGGGTGCGCTCGCCCTGCTCGTGGGCGGCCCAGTTCCACGGGTGCCCCTCGAAGGTGGTGACCAGGTGCTGCATCTCGGTGAAGAGCTCCTCGCGGACGGCCATCGGGAACGAGCCGATGACCCCGACCGAGACCAGCACGTCGCGCTCGTCGTAGAGGCCGAGCAGCAGCGAGCCGATCCGGTTCTCGCCGGACTTGTGCACGCGGTAACCGGCCACGACGCAGTCCGCCGTACGCTTGTGTTTGATCTTGGTCATGACCCGCTTGTCCGGCTCGTAGCCCAGGTCCTTGCCCTTGGCGATCAGCCCGTCGAGCCCGGCGCCCTCGAACTCGCCGAACCACCGTCGCGCGGTCTCCAGGTCGTCGGTCGCCGGGGTCACGTACACCGGGGGTTTCGCCTCGGCCAGGCACTGCTCCAGCCGGGCCCGCCGCTCGGCGAAGGGCCGCGTGGTCAGGTCCTCGTCGCCCAGCGCCAGCAGGTCGAAGGCCACGAAGCCGGCCGGGGTCTGCTCGGAGAGCAGCTTGACCCGGCTCGCCGCCGGGTGGATGCGCTGCTGGAGGGCCTCGAAGTCGAGGGTGTTGCGTTCGGTGTCGGCCACGATGATCTCGCCGTCGATCACCGCCCGGGCCGGGAAGTTGGCCAGCACCGCCTCGACCACCTCGGGGAAGTAGCGGGTCATCGGCTTCTCGTTGCGGCTGCCGATCTCCACCTCGTCGCCGTCGCGGAAGATGATCGACCGGAAGCCGTCCCACTTGGGCTCGTAGAGCTGCCCGGCGGGGATGTCCGCGACGGGCTTGGCCAGCATCGGCTTCACGGGCGGGTTGATCGGCAGGTCCATCGGCCCAGTCTCCCCGTTCGCGCCCGGAAAGGAAGCCCGGACGCACCGGTCCGTCAAGTTCGCCGGGCCGATCGCCGGGTATGGGTGGGCCATGAGCTCACGTGTGGTGGTACTGACCGGTGCGTCCAGCGGGATCGGCCGGGCCGCCGCGCTGGCCTTCGCCGCGCGAGGGGACCGGCTGGTGCTCGCCGCCCGGGGCCTGGCCGATCTGGAGAAGGTGGCCGCGAGCTGCGGCGGGAGCCCGCTGGTGGTGCCGACCGACATCAGCGTACGGGCGCAGGTGGAGGAGCTCGCGGACGCCGCCGTCGACCGGTTCGGCCGCATCGACGTGTGGGCCGACAGCGCGGCGGTGATGGCGTACGGCAAGTTCGAGGACGTGCCCGCGGAGGTCTTCGACCAGGTGGTCCGGACGGATCTGCTCGGTTCCGCGAACGTCGCCCGGGCGGCGTTGCGGGTGTTCCGGAGTCAGGGCCACGGGACGGTGATCCTGTGCGGCTCGCTGCTCGGGCACATCACCGCGCCGTACATGTCGGCGTACGTGACCTCGAAGTGGGGTCTGCGCGGCCTGGCCCGGACCCTGCGGCAGGAGACCCGCGACGCGCCGGACATCAACGTCTGCCAGCTCGTGCCGGGCAGCGTGGACACGCCGATCTACACGAGCGCGGCCAACTACGCCGGTTTCGTGGGCCGTCCGCCGCCGCCGGTGGACTCCGCCGAGCGGATGGGCGCGGGAATCCTGCGGCTCGCCGACCGCCCTCGCCGGGAGCTGTCGGTCGGCGCGGCCAACCGGTTCACCGAGCTGGGTTTCAAGGCCATGCCGCCGGTGTACGACGCGCTGGTCGGGCCGATGATGGGCCGGCTGGGCCTGAGCCGGCGCCGGGTCGCGCCGGACGCCGGCAACGTCTTCCGGGCCGCCGGCCGGGTCGAGGGTGGACCGGCGCGCTGGGGCCGGCTGCCGGTCGCGGCGCTCGCCGCCACCGCGACGGCGCTGGCCTCGACCACGGTGGCGGTCGGCGTGCGCCGGCTGCGCCGCGGGGCTTGAGTCGTCCCCAGGGGCGGGGTGCACACTCGTACGCATGACCGTGCGGGAGCTGCGGGGCCTGACGATCGGCGAGTTCGGCCGGCGGTCCGGCCTGTCCGTCAAGGCGTTGCGCCTCTACGACCTGTCCGGTCTGCTGCCACCGGCCGAGGTGGACCCGGTCAGCGGCTACCGCCGGTACGCCGTCAGCCAGCTCGACCGGGCCCGCCGGATCAGTCTGCTGCGCCGACTCGACATGCCGCTGGCCGTCGTCGCCGAGGTGCTGGCCGGCACCGACGAGGAGGCGGTGGTACGGCTCGACCGCTGGTGGGCGGCGCAGGAGCAGGCCACGGCGGCGAAACGGGGCAGCATCGGCTGGCTCCGCGTCCAGCTCGCCGCGGCCACCCAGCCCGCCATGACGTACGAGGTGCACCGGCGGGCAGTGCCGGACACCAAGGTCGCGTCCATCCGGCGGGCCACCGACCAGCAGGGACTCGCCGGCACGATCCACGAGCTCCAGTGGCGGGTACGCGACCAGCTGGCCGGCGCCACCACCACCGCCGAGCACTGGGTGATCTACTACGGTTTCGTGACCCCGGACAGCGAGGCCACGGTCGAGGTCTGCGTGCCGTTCACCGGGCCGGCCGAGCCGGCGGGCACGATGGTGATCCGGCTGGAGCCCGCGCACACCGAGCTCTACACCACGGTCGCCCGCGACGACTGTTTCTATCCGCGGATCATGCAGGCCTACGACACCCTGGCCCGGCACGTCGACGCCGAGGGCCTGGTCCTCAATGCGCCCGTACGCGAGATCTACCTGGCCGACTGGCACAGGATCGCCGGCACCGACCCGTTCGTGCATGTCGCCCAGCCCGTGGGTCCCTGACCGCGGCGCCCTACCGGACGAGTAGCTCGACCAGCCGGTCCAGCTCCGCCGACGGGTTCACCGCCAGGCCCATGTGCACCGGACCGGCCTGCAGGATCGTGCTGCGCGGGGCGACCATCCAGCGGAAGCGCTCGCCCAGCTTCATCTCGCGGGCCGCGCCGCCGTCCGCGCCCCCGGCACAGGTGATCTCCCAGGACTGCAGCGACGCCCGGATGCCGTCCAGGTCGGCGTTGGGATCCAGGGCGAGCAGCCGCGGCTCGTGCAGGTGGGTGCGGGCAGCGAGGAAGTCGAGGCGCTGGCAGTAGAGGACCACGCCGACGTTGATGAACTCGCCGCGCTCGACCCGGGGGACCGCGCGGACGATCGCGTACTCGTAGGGGACCCTCATGCCGCGATCCCCGGCAGCCAGGCGGCGGGCTCGGCGGCCCGGGCCACCAGGTGGTCGAGGTAGGCGTGGCGGGCCTCGCCGGACGAGGCGAAGTCGAACTCGGCCAGCCACTCGTCCGGGACCAGGTCGATGACCTCGGCCAGCAGCGCGGGCGTGAGCTGGGCGGCCAGCTCCGGGCCGGCGGTCGCCAGGGCGGTCGCGTACGGCTTCAGCACGTGGTCGTCCCACTTGTACGCCCGGTGCACCACGTTCGCCGCACGCGGCCAGTTGTGGTGGAAGTACAGCGTCGCGCCGTGGTCGATGAGCCAAAGCCCGCCGTGCCAGATCAGCAGGTTGGGGTTGCGCCAGCTGCGGTCCACGTTCTCCACGAACGCGTCGAAGGCCAGCGTGCGCGAGGCCAGCTCGGCGTCGACCGGGTGGGCCACCGGGTCGTAGCCCAGCGCCCCCGGCAGGTAGTCCATCCCCAGGTTGGCGCCGGCGCTGGCCTTGATCAGCTCCTGCACCTCCTCGTCGGGCTCGGCCCGCGCGACGACCGGGTCGAGCTGGGTGACGACGAGCTCCGGCACGGGCAGGCCCAGCCGGCGGGCCAGCTCACCGGAGATGACCTCGGCGACCAGCGCCTTGGGGCCCTGGCCGGCGCCGCGGAACTTGACCACGTACGTGCCGAGGTTGTCGGCCTCGACGATGCCGGGCAGCGAGCCGCCCTCCCGCAGCGGGGTGACGTAACGGGTGGCGATGACCTCGGACAGCACGCCGCTCACCCTAGCGGGCGGCGTGCCGGCCTCGGGTCAGGCGGCGTCCGGGCCGCGGCGGCGCAGGTCCTCGACCTTGGTCATGGCGTCGCGCAGCTCGGTGAGCCACTCCTCGGTGTGCTCGCCGACCAGCTTGACGCACCAGGCCAGCGCCTCGGAGCGGCTGCGGGCCACGCCGGCGTCGACCAGGGTGTCGAGCACCTGCCGCTCGGGCTGGCGCAGCCGGGTCATCACCGGGGCGGAGAGGTGGGTGAACAGCTCCTCGGTGTCGCCGCAGCGCACACCCCAGCTCACCTTGCGCTGGTAGCGGTGCTCGACCTGGAGGGCGACCTTGATCCGGCCGTCGCGGGTGTCCTCGCGGAACTGGTGGATCCGCCCGGACTGCGCGGCGGAACGGTCGGCGTCGGTGGCGTCGGCGCCCAGGTCGGGCGTGGGCACCCGGCCCCAGATGATGATCTCGTCGCGGTCGACGACGACCTGGGGTGGCTCGGTGAACCAGCCGTCGGGCGTCGCCCCGGTGATCCAGGCGGCGGCGTCATCGGCGGCGGGTGGCTCGGTGCGGGCCCCGGAGGGTGGACGGAAACGCATGGGAACCTCCAAGCGAAGCGATGATTACATGCTTACACCGTTGCTCCGCTTGCGCCAGGAAACGCGTTCAGCTCTCAGAGGACAAAGGCATCGGTCCACAGCTGGCGAGAGCGCCCGGACAGGGCGTCCATCAGCGCCACGGCCTGGCTGTCGGTCAGGGCGGCCACGAAGTCGATCACCGCGCGGCCGCGCGCCCGGTAGATCCGGTCCGGGGTCCCCTCCGGCAGCTCCGCCTCGGCCAGCTCCACCAGGTCCCGGATCCGCCGGGGGAGACGCTCGGTCTCGTCCGGGTCGGCCAGCCAGGCCAGCAGGGCCTCCACCAGCGAGCCCAGCAGCCGCGCCTGGCCCCGCTGGTGCAGCGCCAGATCCGGGCGGGCCAGCACGAACCTGTTCTGCACGAACTTGAGCACCTGCACCTCGTGCCACTGGGCCGGAGCCAGCAGGACGTGCCCCGAGCGCACCGCCGGCGTGTCGGTCACCTCGATCGACTCGACCAGGCGCCGGGTCCAGTTCGCCGAGAACGCGGCCACCTGCGCCTCCGCGTCCAGCGAGCCGTCGAAGGCCTCGGCCAGCAGGCCGTCCACCAGCTCGGCGCGGACGTGCTCCACCGCTGCGGCGAACGCCTCGTCGTCACTGATCCAGCTGTCCTTGCGGTGCAGCTGGCGGCGCAGCGCCTCGATCGAGCTGCCCGGGCGGCGCTGGGCGAGGGTCAGGTCCTCGTCCGGGACCTCCCGGAACGACGAGCGCTGCCACGCCATCAGCTCCGCCGCCACCGAGCCCTGCTGCAGCACCCCGACCCGGTGCACGTCCTCGAGGTCGTGGATCGCGTACGCGATGTCGTCGGCCGTGTCCATGACCGAGGCCTCGGCGGTCTGCTGCCAGTCGGCGACCCGTCCGGCGAACGGCAGCCGGGCCTGCACCATGTCCTCGACCTCGGTGGTGTACGCGCCGAACTTCAGCGAACCGCCGTCCGGGTCGTCCGGTGGCGCCGCCGCACCGCGCGGCGGCGGTTCCATGAACCGGGGATGCGGCGCCGGGTGGGTCCGGCGGGTCCACGGGTACTTCAGGATGGCCGCGCGGGTGGCGGCCGTGAGGTTCAGCCCGATGGTGGCCTGGCCCCGGATCTCGGTGCTGGTGACGATCCGGTACGACTGGGCGTTGCCCTCGAAGCCGTCGCGCAGCCCCAGCCGCTGCCGGGCGAGCTGGTCCAGCACCCGCTCGCCGAGGTGGCCGAACGGCGGGTGCCCGAGGTCGTGCGCGAGCGCCGCGGCCTCGACCACGTCGGGGTCGCAGCCGCCGAGCTTGTCCAGCACGTCGGCGTAGCGGGGGTTCGCGGCCAGGCGTTCCGCGATCGCCCGGCCCACCTGGGCCACCTTCAGGCTGTGCGTGAGCCGGTTGTGCACCAGCAGGCCGGCGCCGCCGGGGCTGATCACCTGGGTCACGCCGCCGAGGCGGGCGAAGAACGGCGAGCTGACGATCCGGTCCCGGTCGACGCGAAAGGGGCTGGTGGCGAGGTCGCCGGGGGCGACGAGGCTGTCGCCGAAGAGGCGCCGGGCGCGTGGATCGTCCATGCGCCCGACGCTAACGCACCGGATTACCGGGACTGGAGCGCGTCCAGGGCTACCGACATCGCGGCGACCAGCCGGCGGTCCAGCTGCGGGTCGTGGATCGTCACGACATACTTGTCGCGCAGGCCCCACTTCTTGACCACGGAGAACGCCGGGCGGCCGTTCAGCAGGAACTCGAAGTGGTACGGCAGCCAGGACAGCGAGTCGACGAAGCGGCGCAGGATCGCGACGGTCAGGTTCGTCTCCCGGCCGATCATCTCGCCGTAGCCGGGCTGCTCCAGGTGCCACGTCGAGCGCAGCAGGGATTCCTTGAAGTTCTTCCGGAACAGGCCGATAGGACTACCGGAGGCGTCCGTGATGTCGTAGGTCGCGCCGAGGTCGAGGACCTGACGGGCCTTGAAACCGAGGACGGGAGTGGTCTTGGTGTCGTCGGTGTAGAGAGTCACCTGCTCCTTGAACGCCATCCGCTTCTGCTGGGCGAACGCGAGCACGCCGGCCTCCGAGCCGTCCGGGGCGACGGCGTGGACCTCGTACTGGTTGACCATCAAGCGGACGCGCTGACGCACGATGAGCTGCTGCTGGGTCTGAAGGGTGTCGACAGTCACGGCGGCAGTGTGACATACCAGCGCTTTGCTGAGGAGATCCTCAGCACGACGGTGGCGCCGGGTGCCGGTGGGCGGTCAGACTTGCAGCCGGACAGAACTGACACGGAGGATCTCGCATGGCGAAACAGGCAGACGGCCGTCGAGGGCGCACCGGGGCATTGGTGGCCCTGGCACTGGGGGCCGCTGCGGCCTGGGCCGCTCGTGACATCCCCGCGCAGATCGGCGGCCGCAAGATCGGGGCCCGCGCCGACGGCGAGCGCGGCGAGCGGTACACCCGTTCCCCGCAGTTCTCCGACGGCAAGTTCCGCAACACGGTGCCGGCGACAATGGTGACCGCGGGCTCGATGCCCCGGATCCTGGCCGCGACGCTGACCGACCGCGACCGCCGGCACCCGAACCAGCCGATCCCGGTGCTGCGCCCCGAGTTCGGCGGCGACCCGGGCGGGCTGCACGTCACCTGGTTCGGCCACTCGTCGGCGCTGGTCGAGATCGAGGGCCGCCGGGTCCTGCTCGACCCGGTGTGGAGCGAGCGCTGCTCCCCGTCCCGGCTGACCGGCCCGAAGCGGCTGCACGAGCCCCCGCTGGCGCTGCGCGAGCTGCCGCCGATCGACGCGGTGCTGATCTCCCACGACCACTACGACCACCTCGACATGGACTCCATCCGCAACCTGGTGGACCTGCAGGCGGCGCCGTTCCTGGTGCCGCTGGGCGTCGGCGCGCACCTGGAGCGCTGGGGTGTGCCGGCCACCCGGATCATCGAGCTGGACTGGGACGAGCGGGCGACCGTGGCGGGCATCGAGTTCGTCGCGACCGCCGCCCGGCACTTCTCCGGCCGCGGCTTCACCCGCGACGAGACCCTGTGGTCGTCCTGGGTGATCGCCGGGCCCACCCGCAAGGCGTTCTACTCCGGCGACACCGGCTACTTCCCGGGCTTCGCGCAGATCGGCGAGGAGCACGGCCCGTTCGACGTGACGCTCGTGCAGATCGGCGCTTACGGCGACGCCTGGCCGGACATCCACATGGTGCCCGAGGACGGCGTCGCGACCCACGTGGACGTGCAGGGCGGTCTCATGATCCCGGTGCACTGGGGCACGTTCAACCTGGCGCTGCACGACTGGCCGGAGCCGGCCGACCGCACCTGGCGCGAGGCCAAGGCGCGCGACGTGCGGCTGGCGGTCCCGCGGCCGGGCGAGCGGGTGGACGTCGACAACCCGCCGGCCGTCGACGGCTGGTGGCAAGCTATCGCCTGAGGATCAAGATCAAGATCTTGAACCTCATGTCGTAGGTCCGTGCGTGGTGCAGACCGTCGCTCCCGCCGATTGCCGACTGATTGCATGGTGAGAACCCGCCGCCCTCGAGGGCGGCGGGTTCCTTTTTGGCGCCTTGCCTTAGGTAATAGGTATTAGCGTCTTGACCGGCGGGCTCGGACCGGCTGACGATGTCACTCAGCCGCAACTAATGCGTATTACCTTCGTAACCGAGGGGAACAGATCGTGACTGTGACGCGGAGGCGCGTGACGCAGCAGGACATCGCCAGGATGACCGGGGTCAGCCAGGCCACCGTCTCGCTGGTACTCAACGGGCGGGACGACGCCGACGTCCGGATCGCCCCTGAGACCCGGGAACGGGTGCTGCAGGCCATTCGCAGCACCGGCTATGTCGCCGACCCGATCGCCCGCCGCCTCGCCGCGCGGCACAACCGGATCCTCGGCGTCTTCACCTACGAGTCGGTGTTCCCGGCCGGGCTCGGCGACTTCTACCACCCGTTCCTGGCCGGGATAGAGGAGTGCGCGGAGCGGGTCGGCTGCGACCTGCTGCTGCTCACCAGCGCGCCGGTGATCGACGGGCGGCGCCGGATCTTCCACCAGGACAACCGGCTGCGGCTCGCGGACGGGTGCGTGCTGCTGGGTCGCTCGCTCGATCCGGCGGAGCTGGCCCGGCTGCTCGCCGAGGGGCAGCCCTTCGTCAGCGTCGGGCGCCGCGACGACGCCGGTGGTCCGGTGCCCTACGTGGGTGCGGATTACCCGGGCGCCACCGCGGCCCAGGTGCGCGCTGCTGTCGCGCTCGGGCACCGGCGGCTCGCCTACGTGGGCGAGGGCGCCGGCCCGGAATCGCACGCCGACCGGCTGCGCGGTTTCGCGGCCGCGGTCGCGGAGGCCGATGTGGACGGGCGGCACCTGGCCATCGCCGGGTCCTCGCCCGCGGTCGCCCAGTCAGATGTGGACGGGCGGCACCCGGCCATCGCCGGGTCTCCGCCCGCGGTCGCCCAGGCCGACGCGGACGGCCGGCGTCAGGCCGTCGCCGGGTTCTCGGCCGCGGCGGTGCTGGACGCGATCCTCGCCGACGGGCGTACCTGTGTGTTCGTCGAGGAGTTCGCCGACGGGGTGGTGCTCGCCCAACTCGCCGCCGAGCGCGGTCTGCGCGTACCCGAGGAGCTGTCGTTCGTGGCTCTCGGCGACCCGACCCGGCCGGCGGCGACCGACATCGACTTCACCGGCTACCGGATCCCGCGCCGGGAGATGGGCTGGCAGGCGGTGGAGGTGCTGGCCGCCATGCTCGAGGGGACCACCGCGGTGACCCAGCGGATCCTGCCCTGCGAGCCGGTGGCCGGCGCGACCCTGGCGGCGGTGGCGCATGCGTGAACTGCGCGCGGACGTCGTCGTCATCGGCGGCGGGCTCGGCGGGGTGGCGGCCGCGCTCGGCGCTCTGCGGGCCGGGCGGTCGGTGCTGCTGACCGAGGAGTACGAGTGGCTCGGCGGCCAGCTGACCAGCCAGGCCGTGCCGCCCGACGAGCACAGCTGGGTCGAGCAGTTCGGTGTGACGGCGAGTTACCGGGCACTGCGGGACGGCATCCGGGAGTACTACCGGCGGCACTACCCGCTGACCGAGCGGGCGCGGCGTATCCCGGACCTCAATCCCGGCGCCGGGCACGTGAGCCGGCTGTGTCACGAGCCGCGGGTCGCCGTCGCGGTCATCGAGGCGATGCTGGCGCCGTACCGTGGGTCGGGTCTGCTCCGGGTTCTGATGGGTTTTGTGCCCGTCGCGGCGGAGACCGACGGTGATCGGGTCACCGCGGTCACGGTCCGCGGGCCGGGCGAGGAGCTGATGCTCAGCGGTCCGTACATTCTGGACGCGACCGAGACCGGCGAGCTGCTGCCGCTGACCGGCACCGAGTACGTCACCGGGTTCGAGTCGCAGGCCGAGACCGGGGAGCCGAACGCGCCCGACGTCGCCGACCCGGGCAACATGCAGGCGTTCTCGGTCTGCTTCGCGATCGACCACGTGGACGGCGACCACACCATCGACCGGCCCGCGGCGTACGACTTCTGGCGCGACTACCAGCCGCCGTTCTGGGGCGCGAGGATGCTTTCCTGGCAGACGCCGAACCCGCGCACGCTGGCCACCTCCACCCGGTCGTTCACCCCGAACCCGGACGACGACCCGTGGCTGGTCCAGGCCGATCAGCGGGTCAACCCCGGCGACGGCAACCTGTGGACGTTCCGGCGCATCGCCGCCCGGCGCACCTTCACCGACGGTTCCTACCCCAGCGACATCTGCCTGGTGAACTGGCCGATGATCGACTACTTCGAGGCGCCGATCATCGACGTGCCGGACGCCGCCCACCACGTGCAGCGGGCGCGGGAGCTGTCCTACAGCGTCCTCTACTGGCTGCAGACCGAGGCGCCGCGCCCGGACGGCGGCACCGGCTGGCCCGGGCTGCGGCTGCGCGGCGACGTGACCGGCAGCGCCGACGGGCTGGCTCAGGCGCCGTACATCCGCGAGTCCCGTCGTATCCGCGCCGAGTACACGATCGTCGAGCAGGACCTGTCGCTGGCTGTACGCGGCGACAAGGGCGCGGTCTCGCACCCGGACTCGATCGGCGTCGGCATGTACCGCATCGACCTGCACCCGTCCACCGGCGGTGACACGTACATCGACGTGGGCTCGTGCCCGTTCGAGATCCCGCTCGGCGCGCTCATCCCGCGGCGCGTGGAGAACCTGCTGCCCGCCGGCAAGAACATCGGCACCACCCACATCACCAACGGATCCCACCGCCTGCACCCCGTCGAGTGGAACGTCGGCGAGGTCGCCGGCATCCTCGCCGACTTCTGCCTGGCCCGCGCGGTCACCCCGCGCGCGGTCCGCAACACCCCGGCCCTGCTGGCCGACTTTCGTCAACGCCTGACCGCCGACGGCGTCGAGCTGCGCTGGCCCGACATCAGCGGTTACTGAGGAAGGACCCCACCGATGAAAGCAAGGGCACTCATAGCGGCAACGGTTCTGCTCGGCGGACTCGCGGCGTGTGGCAGCGACTCCACCTCGGACGGCCCGCTCACCCTGCGGATGACCACCTGGTCCGCCAACGAGGCACACGTCAAGCTCTTCACCGATTTCGCCGCGGAGTACAAGACCACCCATCCCGACGTCACCGTGCAGTTCGACGCGTTGCCGTTCGAGAACTACACGACCACGCTGACCACCCAGATCGCCGGCGGCAACGCGCCCGACCTGGCCTGGATCCTGGAGGGGTCGGCACCCGACTTCGTCTCCTCGGGCGCCCTCGCGCCGCTGGACGGAAAGGTCGAGAAGGAGTCCGACCTGGTCCCGGCGGCCACCAAGCTGTGGCAGGCGGACGGCAAGCTCGCCGCGTACCCGTTCTCGACCTCGCCGTTCGGGGTCTTCGTCAACACCGACCTGGTCAAGGACCTGCCGGCCGGGGACAAGTGGACGTGGGAGAACGCGATGGCGGCCGCCGCCGGCGCGGCGAAGGCCAGCGGCAAGCAGGGACTCGTCGTCCGCGACTTCGACTACAAGGCCTGGGACAACCTGGCCAGCATCTTCAACGGCTGGGGCGCCGAGGCGTGGAGCGCCGACGGCAAGACCTGCGGCTTCAACCAGCAGCCGATGGTCGACGCGATGACCTTCATCCACAAGGCGATCTTCACCGACAAGGCGATGCCCGGCCCCGGCGTCGCCGCGGACTTCTTCGCCGGTGAGTCGGCGATGACGATCACCCAGATCTCCCGGGCCTCTTTGCTCAAGGAGGCGAAGTTCAAGTGGACCCTGGTGCCACTGCCGGCCGGCCCCAAGGGCGAGTACGCCGTCATCGGCCAGGGCGGGCTCGGAGTGCTGAAGAAGGGCAAGAACGCCGACGCCGCCGCCGACTTCCTGGCGTTCTTCACCAACGAGGCCAACTCGGCCAAACTCGCCCAGTTCTTCCCGCCGCCGCGCCGCTCGCAGCTCACCGCGGCCACCCTGGCCAAGTCCAACCCGCTGCTCAAGCCCGAACAGCTCCAGGACGTCGTCATCGACGGCATCTCCACCGGCGTGGTCAAGCCCAGCCACCGCGACAGCGCCGAGATCGGCCAGGCGGTCCGCTCCGCGCTGGACCCGCTGTGGAAGGCCGACGCCCAGGTCAAGCCGGTGCTGGACGGGGTCTGCGCGGCGATCCAGCCCCTCCTGGCGAAATGAGCACCCTCACCGCGGTGCGGTCCCCGGCCGAGGAGACCCGGCCGAGGCCCGCGTACTGGACGACCCGGCGGCGTGACCGGCTCACCGGCTACCTGTTCATCGCGCCGCAGCTGCTCGGCACGGTCGTCTTCGTGCTGGTCCCGCTGGTGCTGGTCGGCTGGTACAGCCTGCACGAGTGGAACGTGCTGGCCGACACCTTCGACTTCGTCGGCACGGACAACTACCAGCGGCTGCTCGACGACCCGAAGCTGCCGTCGGTGCTGCGGGCCACGCTGCTCTTCTCGGCCGGCCTGGTGCTGCTCAACCTCGCGCTGGCGTTGCTGCTCGCGGTCCTGCTGAACCAGAAACTGCGCGGCACCACTGTCTTCCGGGTGCTGTTCTTCTCCCCGGTGGTGGTGTCGCTGGTCGCCTGGACCATCGTGTGGCACTTCATGCTCCAGTCCAACGGCGGCATCAACGGGCTGCTCGACACCATCGGCGTCCAGGGCCCGAACTGGCTGCGTTCCGGCGGCACGGCGATGGCGGCGGTGGTCGTGGTGCAGGTCTTCAAGAACGTCGGCCTCAACATGGTGCTGTTCCTGGCCGCGCTGCAAGGGGTGCCGCAGGACCTCTATGAGGCCGCCCGGGTCGACGGGGCCAGCCGGTGGACGGCGTTCCGGCGGATCACCCTGCCGCTGATCAGCCCCACGATTCTGCTCACCTCGATCATCACGGTGGTCGGGTCGTTGCAGGTCTTCGCCCAGATCGCCGTGCTCACCCAGGGCGGGCCGGGCACGTCCACCACGGTGCTCGTCTACTACCTGTATCAGCAGGCGTTCCAGTTCCACACCTTCGGCTACGGCGCGACGCTGTCGGTGCTGCTCTTCCTCATCGTCCTGCTGCTCACCGTCGTGCAGTGGCACCTGCGCAAGAGGTGGGTCTTCCATGAGCAATAGGGCCAAGGTCGCGCTGTACGCCGTCCTGCTGGTGCTCTGCGTCCCGTTCGTGTTCCCGACCTGGTGGATGGTCACGTCGTCGCTGAAGCCGAACGCGGAGATCTTCGCCTTCCCGCCGCGGCTGTGGCCCGGTGACCCGTCCCTCAAGGCGTGGGGCGACGTGTTCACCATGCAGCCGTTCGCCCAGCAGTACTGGAACAGCGCGTACATCGCGGTCGTGGTCACGGTGGGCACGCTGGTGGTCGCGTCGATGGCCGGCTACGCGTTCGCCCGGATCCGTTTCCCCGGCCAGAACGCCCTGTTCCTGGTGGTACTGACCGGCCTGCTCATCCCCAGCGAGGTGACGATCGTCCCGCTGTTCCGGATGTTCAACGGGCTCGGGATGATCGACACTCACTGGCCGCTGATCCTCGTACCGATCTTCGGGGCGCCGTGCGTGCTGGCGACGTTCATCATGCGGCAGTTCTTCATCACGCTGCCGGCCGAGCTGGAGGAGGCGGCCCGGATGGACGGCCTGGGCCGCCCGGCGATCTTCCGCCGCATCGCGCTGCCGCTGGCCAAACCGGCCCTGGGCGCGGTCGCCATCTTCACCTTCCTGCACAGCTGGAACCTGTACCTGGAGCCGATCGTGTACCTCTCCAGCAAGCAGAAGTTCACCCTGCCGCAGGCGCTGACCCAGTTCACCGACGTCTACCAGGGGCCACTGTGGAACGTGCAGCTGTCGGCGGCCTCGATGACGGCGATCCCGGTGCTGATCGTCTTCGTGATCGCCCAGCGCCAGTTCATCGAGGGACTCGCCCACACGGGCCTGAAGGGCTGAGTCTCAGTCGGCGTACCAGGAACCGGCGGCGGCCCGGACCGTCCAGTCGCCGCCGGGCAGGGGAACCGTCAGGGTCACGTCGTCGGCGGTGACGTCCAAGCCCGGTCGGCCGGCGAGAGTCAGGCCGTCCGGAATGACGGTCAGGGGAGCGCAGCCCAGCGGTTCGCTCAGCAGGATCACGACGATCGTGTCCCGGTCACCGCGCCGGGCGTCCAGGTGGATGACGGTCTCGCCGGCGGCGACATCCACGAAACGCAGCCGGCCGCCGGTGAAGTCCAGCTCGGCCGGCAACCGCCCGGCGGTGCTGACCGTGATCCGGCTCGGGGCCGGTGGTACGGCGGCGCCGGGCAGCTCGGGCACCTCGAGCGGCAGATGCCGGCCGACGATCCGCAGCAGGGCCCGGGCCTGGCTGTCCTCGGTCTCCAGCATCGTGCGGACCCGGCGCGCCGCCCAGCGGGCCCGCAGCGCTGTGGGGGTCACGCGGAAGAGCTGGGCGTTCAGTCCGCCGCAGAGGGTGGCGGCCGCGGCCAGCTCCCAGCGCCGCAGCAAGCCGGCGTAGCGCATCCGGCGTAACTGCCACATGATCGTGAGCTGCAGGACGCCCAGCACGTCGGCACCGCGCGCGGCGAGCTCGGGCAGTTCGGGGGCGTTCTCGCGGATGCCTTCCTCTGAGGCTTGAGCCGCCGCCGACCCGGACCAGTCCATGTCGTCGGGATACCAGAGGAAATCCCGGCCCGCGAATCGCAGTGCTGAGCTTTCGAGACTGACCTCGTCCGGCGCGGTCACGACGACGGTCGGCTCTCCCTTCAGCCGCACCGAGCCGTGCTCTGCGTGTGGGAAGACCGCGGACGTCAGCTCGCCGACGTGGAAGTACAGGGCCGGCGGGGCCGGGCTGTCCGCGGTGTGTGGCCGGCTGTCCGCGGACAGCGTGGGTGGGACCGGGCTGTCCGTGGGATATCGCCGGCTGCTCGCGGTGAGTTTGAATGCCCCGCTGATCCGCTGCGGATCGCCGCCGCGCACGTCGATCCGGGCGCCGGCGAGAGTGCCGCCAGTCAGGTCGTAATCCGCGCGGATCAGCTCGGCGGCCTCGGCCGTCAACGGCTGCGGCACCGGGATGAGCCTGCCGTCCTGAGTCCGGGACGGGCGGCGGTCCCGCTCCGGACCGAGCAACGCGACCGGATCGTGCCCGAGCCCGTCGAGATGACCGGCCATCCACTGCCGGTGCTCGTCCCCGGCCGCGAACCCGAGCCGGCGCCATACAGCGCGCGCCGCGGAACGCCGGGTCCACGGGGGAGCGGTCCCCGCGGCCACGGCAGGCAGCAGATGGTTGTCCCACAGGTCGAACTGACCGATGAGGAACTCCCGATCGAGCGACCGGGGACGCTCGGCCGCCGCAGCCACGTCGGCGTACGTGCGATCCAGCAGCAAGCCGAGAGCGCCGGCCTCATCGGCCCGCCCGGTCCACATCATGGGGGCACTCTGCCAGGTCCGGCAGCACCGGACCACAGATCCGCATACCCGACATGCCCCGGGTTTTCCCCACGCACGGACCTGGCAGGGTGAGGGTGGCCGTTCATGAGCCGCCAGGCGATTGGTCACCCTCGCCCGGTGTCGGCGGGAGCGACGGCTGGTGCCATGCAACCAGGCACGACATCGCCTTGATCTTCGCTCTGGCTCGGGGCGTCCGTCGTTGTCAATGGCCGGCGTCGTAGGCCGCGGCGGCGAACGTCAGGATCAGGAAGAGTGCGCCGAAGACCAGCGGCCTGGTGTGTCCCCAGGCGATCTTGCGCTTGGCCGGCAGGTCGCGCTTGACCGACCGGACGTCACGCCAGGCGGCGTGGGCCCGGCCGATGCGGTAGCCGATGATGATGACGGTGGCGGCGGTCATGACCGTTGCGACGCTCACTGCGGAACTCTGGTGGTAAGGCATTGCCGTCCCCCTGGAGATGCGTAGCGGTGCCCGACGCCACTCAGTGTGGGTCGCGGCACCGCCACGGACCAGAGGATTAATCGGTCTTAAGAGCGATGAATCCGAATTAACGGTACGGAGGGCGACATACGTTTTCTGTCGCTTATCCGATCCCTTGTTCCGGTACGCAGACCTTGACGGCGGCCGGGGCGACCTGCACGCGGATCTTCTTGACCGCTTCCCGGGCGCCACCGTCCAGCTCGTACATCAGCGGCTTCTTCAGCTTGACGTCGATGCGCCGGGCCCGGGTCATGTGCACGAACGGCGAGTCCTCGGAACGGCCCACGGCCATCCGGCCCATTGTGCGCGCCCACTGCGTCACGCCGCGGGCCGTCGCGACGCCGACGTCCAGCCAGCCGTCGTCCGGCTTCGCGTCGTCGAAGGCCTTGATGCCGCCGGTCACCGTGCTGACGTTGCCGACCAGTACGCAGCTGGCGTCTTCGGCGAACCACGGGGTGCCGTCCACCTTGATCGTCGCCTTGGGAGCCTCGCCGTTGAGGTGGCGCAGGCCGGTGTAGACGTACGAGAGCTTGCCCAGCCGGTCCTTCAGCTTGCCGTCCGCGTCCTGGATCATGGCGCCGTCGAAGCCGATGCCGGCCATCACCGCGAAGTGCTCGCCGTTGAGCACGCCCAGGTCCAGCTTGTGCCGCCGGCCGTGGAACGCGATCCGGACCGCCTCGGCCAGGTCGTGCGGCACACCGAGGTTGGTGGCCAGCAGGTTCGCCGTGCCGGCCGGGATGATGCCGACCGGGACCTTGGCGCCGCCCTTGGTGCGGGCGACGGTGTCCAGGCTGCGCTGCACCATGCCGTCCCCGCCCCACACCAGCAGCAGGTCCGGTTCCTGGGCGAGGGCCTTGCGGACCTGCTTGGGCGCCTTGCGACTCTTGGGCACCTCGTGCCAGTCGAGCTCGTCGACACCCTCGTCGGTGATGAGCCGGCGCAGCTCGTCGAGCCCGCCGCCGAGAGTCTTGCGCCGGTGGGCGACCACGGCGACTTTCCGGGGATTCCGCATGGCACCGGCGTTTACCCGATGCCACACATTCCTACGCCCATGGCGGTGGGCGCGGCTCCGAACTGGCCCTCAGCTCCCGCGGATCATCTGGATCACGTGGTGGACGATGGCCACCACCGATGCCAGGACTGATCCGATGGCGGAGAGCAGACGAAGAACGGACCCGGGTCGGGTCCGCTTCGTCGCGATCATTGTGCGGGTGACGCCTCGGCGATGGGGCGTCAGGCGGTGCGCCTCGCGGCGCGCGAGCCGGTGCTCGACGCTGCGGGGCCGGGGTCGATTCCGTCGTGTCATCGGGCCGCTCCCTCCCGAACGAGCGGCACGACGATGCCCTTTTTAGCTACGTCTGGCCGCTATATCAGGATGAGGCATGGCGGGCGGCAGCACAAGACATATGGATGATAGCTAATTCGCAACCTGCTACCTGGCACCTCAAGAGGGAGGGGCGGCCGCGGTGGCCGCCCCTGCTCCCACGCTGCGGATCCTCAGTGCACGCTCTCGCGCATGCGCTGCTCGGCGGCCGCGCTGCGGATCACCATCAGCCGCAGCTCCAGCTCGTCCGACACCATCGACGCCAGGTGCTCCAGGGCGGTCAGCTGCCGCTGCGTCACCTCGCGGGGGCGGTTGTCGATCACGTTGACGGTGCCCAGCCGGTAGCCGTCGTGGGTGCGGATCGGGGCCGCGGCGTAGAAGCGCAGACCCAGCTCGCCGCGTACCAGCGGGTGCTCCAGCGTGCGCGGGTCGACCGCGGCATTGTTGATCACGTAGACGTCGTCCTGGGCGATGACCGAGGCGCACAGGCCCGGCTCCTTGCCGACCTCCCGGACGCCGGTCAGGCCCTGGCAGGCGGCCAGCCAGACCCGGTCCTGCTCCACCAGGGACACCGTCGCGATCGGAGCGTCGAAGATGGCGCCGGCCACGAAGGCGATCCGGTCGTACGCGTCCTCCACCGGCTGGTCGACCAGCCGATAGCGGCGCACCGCCTCGAGCCGGCGCTGCTCCTCGGGGTCGACGCTGTCCAGGTATTCATAGGCGTTGCCCGATACGGGGCTGCTGTTCGTCATGGGACCCACCTCACGCAATGATCGCTCGCGGTCACTGAGAGCCTAGTGAAAGCAGGCAGGTCATTCGCAATGGGCGCAGCCGCCAAAATGGCCACGATGATCGCGGCGAGCGCGAATGTCGCACAAATTGTCAGGCGCGGTCAGTCCTCGTCGTCCTCTTCGGTGCGGGGCAGCGCGCGCAACCGGACCCGGGTGATCGCCCGGCCGGTCACCTCGACCACCTCGGCGGTGAACTGCGGCAGGGTCACCACCTCACCCGGCTCGGTCGGGATGTGCCCGAGCACCGCGAGCACCATGCCGGCGACGGTCGTGTAGTCGCCCTCGTCGCCCGCGTTGTCGAAGCCGATGTCGGGCAGGTCGTGGATCGGGAACGACCCCGGCATCAGCAGCGCGCCGTCCGCCTCCTTGACCACCGACTGCACGTCCCGGTCGGTCTCGTCGTAGATCTCCCCGACGATCTCCTCGACCAGGTCCTCCATGGTGATGATGCCGTCGATGGCGCCGCGCTCGTCGACCACGAGGGCGATCTGCTGACGCTCCAGACGCATCTGGCGCAGCGCGTCGGAGACCCGCAGCGTCTCCGGCAGGAACAGCCCCGGCCGGGCCACCGCGTCGACCGGGCCCTGCGCGCCCACCAGGTCCCGCAGGTGGACGACGCCGAAGACGTCGTCCAGCCCGGCCGGCCCGACGACCGGCGCGCGGGAGTGCCCGCCGGCGATGAGCTGGCTCAACGCCTCCGGGGCGGCCAGCCCGGTCGCGAGGGTCAGCACGTCGCGGCGCGGCACCAGGATCTCCCGCAGGATCCGGTCGGCGATCTCGAACGCACCGCTGATGATGGTCCGCTGCTCGATCGAGAAGTCCTGCTGCGCCGCGACCATGTCGCGGATCTCCTCGGTGCTGACCTCCTCGCGCTGTGCGGACGGGTCACCGCCGGCCAGCCGGACCAGCAGGTTGGTCGCGACGCTGAGCAGCCAGACCGCGGGCCGGGAGATGGTCGACAGGATGTCCAGCGGGCGCGCCACCAGCAACGCCCAGCCCTCGGTGCGCTGCATGGCGATCCGCTTCGGCGCCAGCTCACCGATCACCAGCGTGACGAACGTCAGCACGATGGTGACGATCACGATGGCGGCCGGCTCGGCGGCCGAACCGAGAAAACCCAGCGGTTCGACGAGCGGCCGGGACAACGAGACCGCGGCGGCCGCCGAGGCCAGGAAGCCGGCCAGCGTGATACCGATCTGAATGGTGGCCAGGAACCTGTTCGGATCCCGGGTCAGCCGGCCCAGCACCCGCCCGCGCCGGGAAGCTCGTTCCAGCTTGTGCACCTGGCTGTCACGCAACGACACCAGCGCCATCTCGCTACCGGAGAAGGCCGCGTTGACCAGCACCAGCACCAGCACGAGCAAGACCTGCCCGCCTATGCCATCCACGACAGTTTCAGCCCCTCAGGCGTTCGGATCACGAGCCCCACAGGCTATAGACACTCGGTTACCGCCGCGCGGCGGCAGGCAGGAAAAACAGTTCAAACCCGCTTTTCCAGGTACGTGATCCCGACCGGCGCCGCCCCCGGCCCCCAGCCGGACTCGACGTACCCGAGACCGCGGTACAGCCGGAGGTTGGCCGCACTGGTGGCGCCGGTGAACAGCTCGAAGCGGTCGACCCGGCCGGCCAGCGCCTCCTCGACGGCAGTCGTCAGCCGCCGTCCGAGCCCCTGTCCCTGCAGGTCGGGAGCCACCGCGAGGCGGCCGATGTGCCCGGTGCGGCCGGCCACCCGGGCGCGTACCGAGCCGACCAGCCGGTGCCCCAGCCGGGCCACGAGCACCACCGTGTCCGGGTCGGCCAGCACGGCCCGCACCTCGTCCAGGGTCTCGGTCAGCGGCGGCAGCGTGAACGAGTTGTTCAGCGCGCCCTCGGCCAGGAAAGCGGCCCGCTGCACGGTGAGCACCTCACCGGCGTCGGCCGGATCGGCCGCCGCGATGGTGATCTCCATCAGCTGACCTCGTCGGCCCAGACGCGCCAGTCGTCCAGCACGCCGAACAACGCGGGCGTCAACCAGCCCGGAGCGGACCGCTGGAAGACACCCGGCTCCATCCCGCCGGCACCGTCCGGCAACGCGCCGACCAGGTGCGGAACCAGCTCGGTCAGGTTGGCCCAGTGCACCAGCTCCGGCTCCGCCGGCCACGCACCCAGCACCACCTTGGCCGGCACCCCCCGGCGATCCAGCGCCTCCAACGTCAGAGCGGTGTGGTTGAGCGTGCCCAGCCCGGCCCGGGACACCACAATCGTCCGGCCCCCGAGCGTGGTGGCGAGATCGGCGACGGTCCAGGCCTCACCCGAAGGACGGACGCCCATCGGCACCAGCAGGCCACCGGCGCCCTCGACGAGCACCAGATCGTGCTTGTCCGCCTCGGCCCGGATCGCGTCCACGACCTCGTAGAGCTCCAGCGGCTCCATCCCGGCGACCTTCGCGGCGGCGAGCGGAGCCAGCGGCTCGGGATAGGACGCCAGGGTGCGCGCGGTGTGCGGATGCGCGAGCCGGGTGATCAGGTCGATGTCGGTGGGGCCGCCGCCGGCGGTGCCGGTCTGGCCCGGCTTGACCACGGCCACCCGCAGGCCGGCGGCCTGGGCGGCGGCCGCGATGGCCGAGGTGACGATGGTCTTGCCCACGTCGGTGTCTGTGCCGGTGACCAGGACGATGCCGCGCCACTCGCCGGCTTCGGCGGGGCGGGCGGCGGAGCGGGTGGCCGGCTCGGGCTCGGCAGCGACGGTGGCCCGGATCGTCTCGGGGGAGAGATCGGCGTCCGCGGGGGAGGCGGGGCCTACTCCGGGCGAGACCGGCACCGGCATGGCCGGTTCGTTCGGGCGGTCCGGCTCGGGGTCGGGTTGGGGCTCGCCTGGCTGAGGGCTCTCCGGCTGATGGCCCGGCCGGGGTTCGCCCGGCTGGTGACCTGGCCGGGGTTCGCCCGGCTGATGGCCCGGCCGGGGTTCGCCCGGCTGGTGACCTGGCCGGGGTTCGCCCGGCTGATGGCCCGGCCGGGGTTCGCCCGGCTGGTGACCTGGCCGGGGTTCGCCCGGCTGGTGACCCGGCCGGGGTTCGCCCGGCTGGTGACCTGGCCGGGGTTCGCCCGGCCGGGGTTCGTCCGGCTGATGGCCTGGCCGCGGGGCGCCGGGGAAGCCGGGGCCTGGGATCGCCGGGGAGACAGGCGCGGGCACTGCGGGGGAGACCGGGCGGGGATCTTCCTCCGGGGAGCGGGGCGGGGCGGTCTGGTCCCACGTCACGGTGCGCACTCCACGATCACGTCCAAGGCTCGGGCGAAGTCCGCCGCCGTGACACCGGCGTTCAGGGTCAGGCGCAGCCGGGACGAGCCGTCCGGCGTCGACGGGGGACGGAAGCAGCCCACCGCGATGCCCCGGTCGGCGCAGTCAGCCGCCCAGGCCACCGCCGCCTCCGGACCCGGCGCGGGCACGGACAACACCCCAGCCGCCGGCCGCGACACCTCGAACCCGGCCGCACCGAGCCGGCGCGCGGTCAGCTCACCCCGCGCGGCGAGCACGGCCCGGAGGTCGTCCGCGGCCCGGGCCACCCGCAACGCCGCGTGCACACCGGCCACCACAGCCGGCGGCGGCGCCGTGTCGTAAATGAACGTGCGGCCCGTGTCGATCAAATGCCGGATCAGCGCGGCCGGACCGGCGACCACGCCACCCGCGCCGCCCAATGACTTCGACAGGGTCGCCGTCACGACGACGTCCGGCCGGCCGGCCAGGCCCGCCGCCGCGACACCGCCCGCGCCCTCGGCGCCGAGCACACCTACCGCGTGGGCGTCGTCGACCAGCAGCAGAGCGTCGCGGGCGGAGGTCACCGCGTGCAGCTCGGCCAGCGGCGCGAGGTCGCCGTCCACGGAGAAGACCGACTCGGTGACGAACACAGCGGGCCGGCCGGGGTGGGCGTCGAGGATCGCCGCGAGGGCGGCCGGGTCGGCGTGCGGGGCGACGACCACCTCGGCGCCCGAGCTCTTGCAGCCGTCGATCAGCGACGCGTGGTTGTAGCGGTCCGACACGAGCAGGGTCTCGGGGCCGGCCAGCGCGCGGACCGCACCCAGATTGGCCAGGTAGCCCGAGGAGTACACCAGCGCCTGCTCCGCGCCGAGCCAGTCGGCCAGGTCGGTCTCCAGGGCGGCGTGAGCCCGGGTCGAGCCGCGGACCAGACGCGAACCGGTGGCGCCCAGGCCGTACTCCTGCAGGGCCCGGACCGACGCCGCGATCACCTCGGGGTGCACGGCCAGGCCGAGGTAGTCGTTGCCGGCCAGGTCGACCACCCGGTCGTCGGCCGGTCGCGGCCGCAAGGTCCTGGTCAGCCCGGCCTTGGCCCGCGTGCGGGCCTGGCGCTCGAGCGCCTCCTGCCAGCCCGCCAAAGCACCCTCACCCTCATCGCCGGAACCCCGTCCGCCGGGCAAACTATCACCCGGCTCCGACATCCCGGCCGGGCGGAACGCCTTGTAGGGTACGGGCATGCCAGAGATCCTCGACCGGGCCCGGGCCCAGGTTCTTGCCGACGGTGCCGGGCTCGACGAGGCGGGGATCCTCGAGGTGCTGCGGCTGCCCGACGAGGATCTGCCGGAGCTGCTCCAGGTGGCGCACGACGTCCGGATGAAGTGGTGCGGCCCGGAGGTCGAGGTCGAGGGCATCGTGTCGCTCAAGACCGGCGGCTGCCCCGAGGACTGCCATTTCTGCTCGCAGTCCGGCCTGTTCACCTCGCCGGTGCGCGCGGTCTGGCTCGACATCCCCTCGCTGGTCGAGGCGGCCAAGCAGACCGCGGCGACCGGGGCGACGGAGTTCTGCATCGTGGCCGCCGTGCGCGGGCCCGACCAGCGGCTCATGGCGCAGATGCGCGAGGGCGTCAAGGCGATCAAGGAGGCCGTCGACATCCAGGTCGCGGCCAGTCTGGGCATGCTCACCCAGGAGCAGGTCGACGAGCTCGTC
The DNA here is from genome assembly GCF_050955795.1 of Actinoplanes sp. CA-051413. NCBI lineage: Bacteria > Bacillati > Actinomycetota > Actinomycetes > Micromonosporales > Micromonosporaceae > Actinoplanes > Actinoplanes sp. CA-051413. Next base: position 8,181,088 of record NZ_CP192100.1, on the reverse strand, counting down.
GAGATGGGCGTGCACCGCTACAACCACAATCTCGAGACCTGCCAGTCCTACTTCCCGAACGTGGTGACCACCCACTCGTGGGAGGAGCGCTGGGGCACGCTCAAGATGGTGCGCGACTCCGGCATGGAGGTCTGCTGCGGCGGCATCCTCGGCCTGGGCGAGTCCGTCGAGCAGCGGGCCGAGTTCGCCGCGCAGCTCGCCGAGCTGGACCCGCACGAGGTCCCGCTGAACTTCCTCAACCCGCGCCCGGGCACCCCGCTGGGCGACCGCCCGGTGGTGGAGGGCAAGGACGCGCTGCGCGCGATCGCCGCCTTCCGGCTGGCGATGCCCAGGACCATCCTGCGGTACGCGGGCGGCCGCGAGATCACCCTGGGCGACCTCGGCACCCGCGACGGCCTGCTCGGCGGCATCAACGCGGTGATCGTCGGCAACTATCTGACAACGCTGGGTCGCCCGGCCACCTCCGACCTGGAGCTGCTGCAGGAGCTGAAGATGCCGGTCAAGGCGCTCTCGGCGACGCTGTGACGGTCCTGGTGTATTGCGACCGGTGCGGTCAGGCGGCCGCGGAGGGTGACCACTCGGCGTGCGCGGCGGCCCGGGAGCTGGAGCCGCCCCGTTTCTGCCCGGACTGCCGGCGCCGGATGAAGGTGCAGGTCGTGCCGACCGGCTGGACGGCGACCTGCGTCGAGCACGGCGTGCGCCACTCCTAGAGCGACCCATCGGCGACGACGGACCTCGTGGGAGGCCCGCCGTCGCCGCTCTCACCCGTCACCCGGAGGTGGCAGGAGTCTCGTCGCTCGCCGACCGGTGACCCGCGACAGGCAGGGTCAGGGTCAGCAGAGCCCCGTCGCGGTCGCCGTCCGCGACGCCGAAGCGGCGCAGCGTGCGGAGCATCGCGACGTTGTCGGCACCGGTGTGCGCCACCAGGGCCGAGAAGTTCGTCCGGGCCGCCCAGGCGGTCAGCCGGCGCAGCAGCACCGTGCCGATGCCCCGGCGCTGCCAGGCGTCCTGCACCAGCAGGGCCACCTCGCCGAGGTCGCCCTCGGTGAGCAGGTTGGCCATCGCGACGACCCGTTCCTCGCCGCTCGCCGGGTCGACGTGCAGGGCGAGCAGCGTCAGGCCGTTCGCCGGCTCGAGCATCCGGCGCAGGCGGGCCTCCGAGGGCATCTGCCCGCCACCGAGATAGCGGCGCCGGCGCGACAGCATGGAGCTGTGGGCGTGCATACGCCGTACGCCTTCGACGTCATCGCCGGTCGCGGCGCGGATCAGCAGCTCGGCGCCGTCCGGCAGCAGCAGCGTGGTCTGGTCGGTGGTGCGGCGCACCAGGGCGCCGCTGACCTCGACCAGCGCCTGGGCCCGGGCGTACTCGGCCGGGGTGAAGGCCGGCGCCGGCCGCAGCACCTCGTAGCTGCCGCCGGCCGGGTCGATGAGCGTCATCCGCTCCTCGTCGAAGCCGTGCAGCACCACCGTGCCCTCGGGCCGCCAGCGCACCTCGGCCGCGTCGAGCAGGGTGACCAGGGCCTCGCCCAGCGAGTCGGGGTCGTGCACCAGCCGGCCGGCCAGCGCGAGGGCCCGGGTCGGCTGGTCGGCCAGGCCCTGGGCCTCGGCCCGCGTGACGAAGGCGTCGCGACCCCGGCCACGGGCGATCGCGGCCTGCAGCTCCTGCTCCGACATGGTGTCGGGCGCGTCGACCAGGAAGTCGTCGACCGCGCCGCCCTCGGTGGTGTGCACCTGGACGGCGAGAATGTTGACGGACCGCAGCGCGAGGCTGGCGGTCAGCACGGAGAGGTAGCCCGGCTTGTCCTCGACGGTTGCCCTGATGCGCCACAGCGCCATGCTCGGCACTCCCTCTCCCGGATCGACTCACTGAACCGAACCTAAGCGTGCCTCGCCGGTGTTACCTGCGCATTGCTTCCGCTGGAACGGCTATGAGGGGTCAGTCACAGCCGTGGCGACGGACGGCACACCGGCCCGGTCGAGGCGGTCACCGAGGATCACGGCGGCCGCGCGGACCAGCTGGGCGATCCGGTCGACCTCGGTGATGTGGAAGGCGGCGGCGGGCAGATCGTCGTCGTCGCTCCGGGCGATCACCAGGACCAGACCAGCGCGGCCGAACGGGGCCACCGCGTACCGGGTGCCGTCGGATCCGGTCATCGGCCGGGCGCGCAGCGGGGTCACCTCGGGCAGGAGCAGCGGGGACGGGGCGCGCCAGCTCGCGTACGTCACCGTGGGCTCGCTGCCGGTCGGCAGGCGCAGAGACGGCTCGTCGACCGGGACCGGCCGGGGCGCGGCAGTGCGCGCGGCCCAGTCGGCCGGCACGATCGCGGCGGCGGCCCAGTCGGCGGCCAGCAGCCCGGGTACGGCGTCGACCAGCGTGGCCAGCCCGTCCGCCGGATTGGCCGCGACCTGGGCCAGCAGCTCGGCGTCGTGACCGCCGGAGACCGGTGCGCCGATCGCCCGCCAGACGCCGTCGACCTGCACTCCGGGGATGGCGGCGAGGCCGGCGAGGAGTCGTTCGACGCGGGAGGCACCCGGCCAGACGACGGTGAAGTCGTCCACGGCCCGCCCGCCGAGCCGCTCCAGCACGACGACCTGGACGATGTCGGCCCCGGCGACGCCGAGCGTGCGCGCGACCTGACCGAGGGCTCCAGGGCGGTCCGGCAGAGTGACCCGTACCCGCAGCAACATGCAACTCCTCCCGTCTGGAGAACGGCACGGCAGTGCCGTCCCAAGCGCCCAGATTGCCCAACCGGCGTTTCGCACCCGTTGCGGCGCCGTGTCCCGGCCGTCAAGGGACAGAGATATGCCCGGAATCACACTTCAGGGTAGGACGGGTCAGGCGGAGGCGCGACGGACCAGATGGGTGTCGAGCAGAACGTGGGAAATCTCGACCGGCTCGCGGCGGATCCGGCACACCAGCAGCTCGGCCATGCGCCGGCCCATCTCCTCGACGGGCTGGTGGACCGTGGTCAGCGGGGGCTCGCACTGGCGGGCCACCGGTGCGTCCTCGAAGCCGATGACCGCCACGTCCTGCGGCACGCGCAGGCCCGCGTCACGCAGAGCGCGCAACGCCCCGCTGGCCATCAGGTCGGAGGCGACGAAGACGGCGTCGAGGTCGGGCTCCCGGTTGAGCAGGGCGCGCATCGCCTTGGCCCCGCCGGCCTCGCTGAAGTCGCCGTACGCCACCAGCTCCGGCCCGCTCACCGCCGCGCGGTAGCCGGCCAGCCGGGCCCGGCCGACCTCCATGTCCTGCGGTCCGGCGATCGTGGCGACCCGCCGGGCGCCGTTGCCGATCAGGTATTCGACCGCTTTGCGGGCGCCCGCGGAATTGTCGACGTCGACCAGGAAGTCGCTCTCGGCGGCGCGCGCGGAGCGGCCGCCGAACACGAACGGCATGCCGCGCTCGCGCAGCACGGCCGGCAGCGGATCGTCGTCGTGCAGGGAGAGCAGCAGGACCCCGTCGACGTGCTGGCCGGTCAGGTGGTGCTCGACCCGCTCGCGCTGCTCAGGGGACGCGGCCATCGCCAGCCACAGCTGCAGCGGCGTCTCGAGCAGGGCCGCATTGATGCCGCGCAACACGCCGGCGAAGAACGGCTCGCCGAAGACGCGCTCCTGCGACTCGGAGACGACCAGCGCCACCGAGTCCGTCCGCTGGGTCACCAGGGAGCGCGCCGCCCGGTTGGGGACGTAGCCCAGCTCCTGGATGGCGGCCTCGACGGCGGCCTTGGCCTGCGCGCTGACCTGCGACGACCCGTTCAGGACGCGCGATGCGGTGCCGCGGCCGACGCCGGCGCGCGCCGCGACGGCGTCGAGCGTCGGTCGCCCCGGTGCACGGACGGGTTGCCTGGTCATCCGGGCATTATCGCCCTCAGGACCGCCGATGTCTCGCCCGTACGCTGTCAGATTTGACCTTGCCTGGTTCCGGGCTGCCCGGGCGACGCCGGGCGCCTAGGGTTCAGGAATGATCTGTCACGCTTGCCGCGAGCGCCGTCACGAGGACTGCCGGGGCGGGTCGTGGTGCGACTGCCAGCACCGTCCCGTCGAGCCGACCCCGCCGGTCACGGGCCCGGCTTCACCGTGATCGACGTCCAGGATGCCGACCTGGTCGCCTGCTATCCGCGTCGCCCGGAGCCCACCCTGCGGGTGAATTTCGTGGCCAGCATCGACGGCGCCGTGACGGTGAACGGCAAGTCCGCCGGCCTCGGTGGCCCGGGCGACAAAATGATCTTCGACACACTGCGGATGCTCTGCGACGCGCTGGTGGTCGCGGCGGGCACAGTCCGCACCGAGAACTACGACGCGTTACGGCTGACCGGGCCGGCGCGGGAGTGGCGCCGGGCCCACGGCCTGAGCGAGTTCCCACTGATGGTGGTCGTCTCGGGCTCTCTTGATCTGGATCCCGAGCAGCTCGTCTTCTCGGACGCGCCGATCCGGCCGCTGATCGTCACCCACGCCGGAGCGCCCGTCGATCGCCGGGCGGCCCTGGCTGAAGTGGCCGAGATCGTCACGGTAGGTGAGGAATCGGTCGACCTCGCCGCGGCGGTCCGCGAGCTGCACGCGCGGGGCGCGACCCAGCTGCTCTGCGAGGGCGGCCCGCACCTGTTAGGCGCGATGATCGCCGCCGATCTGGTCGACGAGCTGTGCCTGACGATCTCGCCCCGGCTGGTCGCCGGCGGTGCCGGCCGGATCGCGGCCGGGCCCGACGGCCCGCCGCGGGAGATGTCGCTGGCCGGCATCCTGGCCGACGGGGACATGCTTTTTCTCCGGTACGCCCGCAGCCGCTAGAAGTTGTGGACAAACCTGTGGATGACCCCTAGAAGTTGTGGACAACGCGTGCCAACCGACGTGCCGTCCGTCGTTTGTCATACGTCTGGTGCAACATGATCGGCGTGTCTGACGAAGTGGTCGAAGTAAGCGAACCGGTCGGGCGTGTCCTCGGCACTGCCGACGCCACCCCGTTGCAGTTCTGGACGGCGGTCACGCCGGGCAGCTACCTGCAGCTCGACGACGTCGTCGTGACCAAGCGCGAGCTGCCCGGCCGCGAGCCGGTGACGATCGCCGGCGTGGTGACCCAGGTCCGCGCCCGGCACGAGGGCGCCCAGTTCGACTCCGACGTCTTCGCCATCGCCGAGGGCACCCTGCCGGCCCTGGTGCAGGAGGCGGCCGAGATCACCACCACCCGGGTCGACCCGGAGCTCTACGTGCCGCCCGCACCCGGCGCCGTCGTGCACCGGGCCTCCGGCGCCGCGCGCGACGCGGCCCTGCACTTCGACCGGATGGAGCGGCGGGTCCCGATGGGCACCGGCCGCGACGGCGTGCCGGTCTTCCTCAACGCCGACTTCCTCGACGGCACCCGCGGCGCGCACGTGTCCATCTCCGGCATCTCGGGCGTGGCCACCAAGACCAGCTTCGCCACCTTCCTGCTCTATTCGGTGTTCCGGTCCGGGCAGCTCGGCGGCGACGCGGTCAACGCCCGCGCCCTGATCTTCAACGTCAAGGGCGAGGACCTGCTCTTCCTCGACCACCCCAACACCAAGCTCGACGAGGCCACCGAGGCGGCGTACGCGCGGCTCGGCCTGCCCGCCACCCCGTTCCCCGACGTGCGGGTCTACGCGCCGCCGCGGGCCGGTGACTCCTCCGGGGCGCCCGACGTGCAGAGCCGGCTCACCGGGGTCGACAGCTTCTACTGGACGCTCGAGGAGTTCTGCGAGAAGCGGCTGCTGCCGTACGTCTTCGCCGACGCCGACGACGAACGCCAGCAGTACACGATGGTCGTCCACTCGGTGACCGCGCACCTGGCCCGGCACGCGGTGCCCGCCGAGGGTGGCATCAGCATCGACGGCCGGCGGCTGTCCTCGTACGGCGACCTCGTGGACCACGTCGTCGACCAGCTCACCGACGACGAGACCCGCTCGACCTGGGCCGGCAGCGCGGTCAACATGGGCACCGTCAACGCGTTCGCCCGCCGGCTGATCGGCAGCAAGCGCGACCTGGCCCGGCTCATCCGCGGCGACCTCGCCGCCCGCCGCCCGCACCAGATCAAGACCGCCGAGAGCGCCCAGGTCACCGTCGTCGACCTGCACAACCTGCCGGACCGCGCGCAGCGCTTCGTGGTCGGCGTGACCCTCAAGACGGAGTTCGACGACAAGGAGAAGTCGGGCACCGGCCGCCCGCTGCTGTTCGTCGTGCTCGACGAGCTCAACAAATACGCTCCCCGCGAGGGCTCGTCCCCGATCAAGGAGGTGCTGCTCGACATCGCCGAGCGCGGCCGCTCACTGGGCGTGATCCTGATCGGCGCGCAGCAGACGGCCAGCGAGGTGGAGCGCCGGATCGTCACCAACTCGGCGATCCGGGTGGTCGGCCGCCTCGACCCGGCCGAGGCGTCCCGCCCGGAATACGGCTTCCTGCCCCCGGCGATGCGTCAGCGGGCCCTGCTGGCCCGGCCCGGCACGATGTTCGTCAACCAGCCGGACATCCCCGTCCCACTGTGTGTCGAGTTCCCGTTCCCGGCCTGGGCCACCCGCAAGTCCGAGTCGGGACCGCCCCCGGCAGCCACGATGCGCTCGATCGTGCAGGGGGTAGACCCGTTCGCGGTGGTCGGCGGCCGCGGCGGTTCGTCCGACGACGACATCCCGTTCTAGCCTTCCAGGGCGCCTCCGGCGCACGTCAACACCAAACGGCGAAAGATAGAGCGATGCGCATCCTGCACACGTCCGACTGGCACGTCGGGAAGGTTCTGAAGGGCCGGAACCGGCACGAGGAACACATCAAGGTGCTCGGCCAGGTCGTGGAGATCGCCCGGGCCGAGCAGCCCGACCTCGTGATCATCGCCGGTGACCTCTACGACACGGCCGCGCCCTCACCGGACGCCGTCCGCGTGGTGACCCGGGCGCTGTCCGCCCTGCGGCAGACCGGCGCCACGGTGATCGCGATCGGCGGCAACCACGACAACGGCCAGGCGCTGGACGCGCTGCGCCCGTGGGCCGAGGCGGCCGGGATCACGCTGCGCGGGTCCGTGCGCGACAAGCCCGACGACCTGATCCTGACCGGGACGACCGCCGGCGGTGAGCGCTGGCGGCTGGCCGCGCTGCCCTTCCTCTCCCAGCGCTACGCGATCCGCGCCGTGGAGATGTACGAGCTGACCGCGGCCGAGGCCAGCCAGACGTACGCCGACCACATCGCGCGGCTGATCGCCCGGCTCGCGGAGGACTTCGGCGAGCCCGGCGTGGTCAACCTGCTCACCGCCCACCTGACCGTGGTCGGCGCCAGCGCCGGCGGTGGCGAGCGCGAGGCCCACACCATCATGGGGTACGCGGTCCCGGCAACCGTCTTCCCGCCCGGCACGCACTATGTCGCCCTGGGCCACCTGCACCGTTCGCAGGCGGTCATCGGCCCCTGCCCGGTGCGTTACAGCGGCAGCCCGCTCGCCGTCGACTTCGGCGAGGAGGAGAACATCAGCTCCGTCGCGATCGTGGACGTCGCGGCCGAGAAGGCGGCGAAAGTCCGCGATGTGCCCGTGACCTCGGCCAAGACGCTGCGCACCGTGCGCGGCTCGCTCGATCAGCTCGCCACGGTGAACCTTCCGGATGCCTGGCTGCGTGTATTCGTCCGTGAGACGCCACGGGTCGGGCTGCGCGAGGACGTCCAGGAGCTCCTGCCCAACGCCCTGGAGGTGCGCATCGATCCGGACATGGTCCCCGACCGGGCCGGGGAGCGGATGGCGCAGCGCGCCGGGCGCAGCCCCCGCCAGCTCTTCGGCGACTATCTGGACAGTCGCGGCAACGCCGAGGAAGGCGTCCGGGAACTCTTCGACGAGCTCTACGACGAGGTGAGCACCCACTCATGAGGCCGCTACGGCTCGACATGGCCGGTTTCACGGTCTTCCGGGAGGAGACCACGGTCGACTTCACCGACGCGGACTATTTCGCGCTGGTGGGGCCGACCGGCTCGGGGAAGTCGACGGTGCTCGACGGCATCTGCTTCGCCCTCTACGGCAGTGTGCCCCGCTGGGGCGGCAGCCGCGGCATCGGCAACGCGCTGGCGCCCTCGGCCACCGAGGCCCGGGTGCGGCTCGTCTTCGAGTCCGCCGGCTCCCGCTACGTGGCGACCCGGGTGGTGCGCCGCGACGGCCGGGGCAACGTCAAGACGGCCGGCGCGGGCCTGCAGCTCATGCCGCCGGGCTTCGACGTGACCCGGCTCGACACCGGGATGAGCCTGGAGGACCTCGGTGACGTGCTCGCCGGGACCCCGGCCGAGATGGACAGTGCGATCGTCGAGGCGGTCGGGCTGCCGTACGAGCAGTTCACCAGCTGCGTGATCCTGCCGCAGGGCCAGTTCGCCGACTTCCTGCACGCCAAGCCGGCCACCCGCCAGCAGATCCTGGTCAACCTGCTCGGCCTGCACGTCTACGAGGAGGTCCAGGCCAAGGCCTCGACCCGCGCGACGAAGGCGGAGGCCCAGCTGGCCACCCTCGACCAGCTGCTGGCCGGGCTGACCGACGCCGACGACGAGGCGGTCGACGCCGCCGAGACCCGCCTGACCGCGATGCGCGAGCTGACCCGGGCCGTCGAGCAGGCGGTGCCGCAGCTCAGCGTGGTCCGGGTCCGCGAGACGGAGCTGGCCGCAGCCCGCGACGCGATCGCCGGCGAGCTGGCCGTGCTCGCCCGGGTCAAGATGCCGGCCGGCAGCGCCAAGGTCGCCGAGGCCGCGGCCGCCGCCCGGGCCGGTGCCGAGGAGGCGGCGGCGGGCGTGCGCGCGGCCGAGGAGCGCGAGGAAAAGGTACGGGGTGAGCTGGCCGCCGCCGGTGACGCGGGTTCGCTCGGGTTGCTGCTGGACCGCCACCTCGAACTGGACAGGCTGACCGGCCAGGCGGAGTGGTTCGCGGGCGAGGTCTCCGTGGCCGAGGTGGAATACAAGGACGCCGTGGCGGCCGCCGACCTGGCCCGGGCCGCGCACACCGGTGCCGAGCAGCTGCTGGAGCAGGCCCGCCTGGAGTACGCCGAGGCCCAGACCCTGGACCGCGCGGCTGCCCTGCGGGCGCACCTGACGGCCGGTCATGACTGCCCGGTGTGCGCCCAGCCGGTGACCGAGGTGCCACCGATGCCGGAGGGCTCGGCGGTCCAGGCAGCCGAGCGCACGGGCAAGGCGGCCCGGGCGGCGGCGGACGTGGCGTCGACAGCGTTCAAGCAGCGCGATGCCGTGGCGCGGGAGCTCGAGCGCGGCCTCGACCGCAAGCGTGCCCAGCTGGAGCAGCACCGGTCCCGGCTCACCGAGGTGCGCGCCGCACTGGCCGACTCGCCCGGCGTCGACGCCCTGCGCCGGCAGCTGGAGGAGCTCACCAAGCTGCAGAAGAAGCTCGACCACGCCGGTGCGGCAGTCCGCGAGGCCCGCGACACCCAGCGGCGGGCGCACGCGGCGGTCACGGCGGCCGACGAGCAGCAGCGTACGGCCTGGCGTTCGTTCGACACGGTCCGCGACGCGGTGGCCCGGTTCTCGCCCCCGCCGGCCGACCGTGACGACCTCGCCGCGGCCTGGTCCACGCTGGTCGAGTGGGCGCGGACGTCCGCCCGGGAGCGGGAGGCAGCCCGCGCCGAGGCCGCGGCGGCGGTCGAGGCCGCGCACGCGGAGACCCAGCAGGCCCGCGCGGCCGTGCTGACCCTGTTCACCGACGCCGGGCTCAATGCGCCGTCCGGCGGCGCCGACGCAGACCTCATCCGGGCCGCCGCGGTGGCCGCCGAACGGGCCGAGGCGGCGTGGCAGCGGCTGGTCGACCGCCGCGAGCAGGCCCGGGAGCTCGCCGAGCAGCGCGCCACCCTGCTGCGCGACGGCCGGGTGGCCAAGGCCCTGGCCGGTCACCTGCGGGCCAACAACTTCGAGCGCTGGCTGCTCGAGGAGGCGCTGGATCTGCTCGTCGACGGCGCGTCGCGGATCCTGCGCGAGCTGACCGGGGGACAGTACGACCTGATGCACGACAAGGGTGAGTTCTTCGTCATCGACCACCACGACGCGGGCCTGCGGCGCGGGGTACGCACACTGTCCGGTGGCGAGACCTTCCAGGCGTCCCTCGCGCTGGCGCTCGCCCTGTCCGAGCAGCTGGCCGGCATGTCGACGACAGCGGCCAGCCTGGAGTCGATCGTGCTCGACGAGGGCTTCGGCACCCTGGACGCGGCGACGCTGGACGTGGTGGCGGCGACCCTGGAAAACCTGGCTGCCCGCGGGGACCGGATGGTCGGGGTGGTCACCCACGTCAACGCATTGGCGGAACGCGTACCGGTGCGGTTCGAGGTGCACAAGGACGCCCGTACGGCTTATGTGGAAAGGGTTGGTCTGTGACGCGGATGTTCGTCGACGCCTGGGATCCGTCGTACGGGGCGTCGTTCGAGGGCGACTCGTCGGACGGCCCGGCGTCGCCCAGCAGCGCGCAGGTCGACACGGACGTCGAGGTGCCCGCCGACCAGTGGGCCCCGATCGACGTCTCGTCCCGGGTCCGCTGCCCCGACGTGGTGTTCCTGGTCGACGGCGTCCGCCGCAACGACGCCGGCCTGTGGACAGCCGAGGAGGACGGCCTGTCGTACGCCGGCCTGGCCGCCTCGTACGCCGCCGGCGTGGTGCGCTGCGACCTGCGCAACGGCATCGCGGAGCTAGCCGGAGCGCGCGTGGCCCGGGGTCTGTTCACTGCCTCGCCGAGCGCGGAAGACCTCCAGGCCGGCTCGGTGCGCTACGAGGTGCACCGGGTCAGCGGCACCGGCGAGGCAAGCAAGCTGCCGGCCGCGGTCCAGGCGCCCCTGACCGCCCTGGAGATCGACATCTCAGGCGCGGCCCGCGACGGCGGCTCGGACGGCGCCGACCTGCTGGTGGTGGACGGCCCGTTGCGTAACAGGAGGCAGCTGCCCCGCACGATCGGCTATGTGAAGACGCAGCAGAAGCAGTATCTGCCCGCGGCGCTGACCGCCGTGGTGACCTCACTGCGGCCGACCCAGCGCACACCGGTCTTCCAGATGGGCACGGTCTGGGGCGGCTGGTCCTGGTATCTCAGGTTGCCGGGCGCCTCGGGAGCGCCGTGGTCGGGCATCGTCCGGATCGAGTGCTCCCCGGACCTGACCCCGGCCGAGGCGATCGAGCTGGCGGATCTGTCGTCCGCGACTTTGCCGAGGTTCGCCTCGTCGTCCTACAAGGACCCCCGCGCGCCGCAGAACCTCGTGCCGATCGCGGGTCTTGAGCGGCGCTTGCGCGGGATGCTGGGCGACGCGCGGGTGCTGCACCGCGCCCTGACCCTGGCCACCGCCCGGAGCCGCTGACCCCGCCGCCCTCCGCCGCGCCGTCCTCCGGCGTATCTTTCTGCCCGTGGGACTGCGGTTCGAGACGCGCCGGTCCGACTCGCCGTGGGTCGACGCCGTGTGGACCTGCGTGAGTGAGCAGGTCACCGCGATGACGTCCGTCGCCGGGGTGCGCTGGGGCCTGGTGTTCTGGACGCAGGCCGGCCAGGCGTACGCGGGCGTCACCGGTCCGGAGACCCGGACCGGAACGGCGCCCGTGCCGGAGGGCGCGACCTTCATGGGCATCGAGTTCGCCGTGGGCACCTCGTTGCGAGCCGTGCCCACCCCGGCGCTGGTCGACGGCGGTATCGGGCTTCCCGACACCACGCGCCGGACATTCCGGCTGGACGGTGCGCGCTGGGAGACTCCCGGCCCAGATGACGCGGAGGCCCTCGTCGCACGTCTTGTCCAGGGCGGGATCGTGGTCCGGGACCCGCTTGTCGCCGACGTGCTGCGGGGTCACCGCCCAGACGTCTCTGAGCGTACGGTCGAACGCCGGTTCCGCGCCGCGACCGGAATGACCCGGGGCGCGGTCCGGCAGATCGAGCGGGCCCGCGCAGCGGCGGAGCTGCTGGCGGGCGGCGACCCGGCCGCCGACGTCGTCGCCAAGCTCGACTACTTCGACGAGCCGCACCTGGCCCGGGCCCTGCGCTGCTACGTCGGGCGCACCGCGAGGCAGTTGCGCGAGGGCGACGGCGGCGCGATCGCCCTCGATCTGGATCAGCGCTTGACGTCGTAGACCAGCTTCAGGATCCCGTTCGAGTAGCTCTCCGACTCCCGCAGCGTGAGCATGTGCTTGTCCCGGTCGGCCCGGTCGAACAAGCTCTTCCCGGCACCGAGCAGCACGGGGAAGACGAGCAGGTGGTACCGGTCGATCAGGCCCGCGTCCGACAACCGCCGAGCCAGCTCGGCGCTCCCGTGGATGAAGATCGCGCCGCCCTCACCCTGCTTGAGCGCGACGACGTCCTCGGTCGAGCGCAGGATCGTCGTCGGACCCCACCCGTCGACCAGGGCGTCGTCGGTCAGCGTGCTCGACACGACGTACTTGGGCAGGTCCTTGTAGTCGGCGTGGTCCTCGGAACCGGGCCAGATCGACGCGAACGCCTGATAGCTGCGGCGGCCGAACATCAGCGCCGTCGTGTCGGCGAGTTCCTCACCCTTCAGCGACCAGGCCTCCGGGACGAACTCGAGGTCCTTGACCACCCAGCCGCCGCTGCGATGCTCCTCGCCCGGCCCGCCGCCGGGCGAGTCCACGACGCCGTCCAGCGACATGAAACCGGTGTAGACCAGGTCACGCATGGTGCTGTCTCCTCATGCTCGGGGGAGCGGTCGGATCCACGCTAGAACGCGGCCACGGCCGCCGTCTTGGACGGAAACGACAGCCACCCGAACGGCCAGGTGGTCGGGGACCGCTTCAGCCTGGCCACCCGGCACGCCGGCGGCACCGACCCACCGGCCCGGCCGGGCGGGATGGCCGAGGCCGCCCACTCCGCTGCCCGGGGCTGGCGCTGGGCTGGTTGGGCGGGGCCTGGCGGGATGGCCGGACCGCCCGGCTGGCGGTGGATCAGTTGGGGCCGAGCCCGACGGGATGGTTAGAACCGCCCACTTCCGTCGCCTGGGGCTGGGGCAGGCCGGGCGGGACAGCCCGGACCGCTCACTTCGCTGCCGGGGCTGGCGCTGGGCCGGTTGGGCCATACCGGGCGGGATGGCCGGGACCACCCACTTCGCTACCCAGGCCGGCGGCGGGCCGGTTAGTGCCCGGTCTGGCGGGATGGCCGAGGCCGCTCACTCCGCTGCGGGCAGGCTGTAGGCCAGGCTCGGGAACGCCGCGGACCAGTCCGGTGGGCGATTCGGAATCTTTGTGAGTTTTCCGGGACGCATAGACCGCTGACCGTTCGCGCCCCCACCGTGGCGGACCGGTCGGTTTCCGCTGGCCACGCGGCCCCGCGCCGTCCGCACCAGACCCCACCCCCGCCCACCCTCTTGGCCAAATGCCAACAGTCGGTGAGGGCAACCGCACCCGCCGCGACCAAGACCACTCCCGGCAAGGCGATAGCGGACTCCGCGTCTGTCGTCCCCACCGGCTTGCTGAGTATTATTCGCGTGCCCCCGAGTACATATCGGTGTCTATGCATGAAAGTCGCGCCCCCTCGCGGCTTGGACCCGGAGGAATCTCTTGCAACTGCGCCTCGCTGCCGGCCGGCCCCTCGGGCTTCCGGAAATTTTCCCGTTCGCTTTGATCCCGGCCGGTGTTCCGAGCCGTATGACAGGCGACGGGGAAAGCACCGGCTGGAGGATTCGATGCATGCGTTGGTCATGGAGCGGCTCACGCCGGACAGGGTGTGCGCGATGACGCAGCAGCGGTCCGGTGGTAGGTGGCAGGCTCTCGACGGAGGCCGTGGTGCGGACAATGATGATGCCGTGATTCCACGACAGGCCCGGCACGGGGCTGCGTCGGAGACGGCGAGCCACGAGGACACGCTTGTCCGCATGCTCTACGAGGAGCACGCGGGTCCCCTGCTGATGTTCGTGCTGCGGCTCACCGGCGGCGACCGGCAGCGGGCCGAGGACATCGTGCAGGAGACGCTCCTGCGGGCCTGGCGCAACGCGCACCGGCTCGGTGCCCAGGGTCAGCAGTCGTTGCGTCCGTGGCTGGTCACCGTCGCCCGGCGCATCGCCATCGACGATCACCGCAGCGTGAGCGCCCGGCCACCGGAGACGTACGACCGGGAGCTGGAGAGTTTTCCCAGCACCGCCGACGACACCGACCGCGTGTTGCAGCTCATGACCGTGACCGACGCGCTCCGTACGCTCAGCCAGTCGCACCGTGAGATCCTGGTCGAGACGTACTTCCGCGGCAAGACTGTTCCGGAGGCGGCCGAGGTTCTCGGCCTGCCGCTGGGCACTGCCAAGTCTCGTGTGTACTACGCCCTGCGGGCCCTGCGTACGGCCTTGCAGCAGCGGGGGGTGACGGAATGACACAGGAACAACACTTCGACGTCGCGTCGTACGCGCTGGGCGTGCTCGACGAGCGTGACGCCTCCCGCTTCGAGGATCACCTGATCGACTGCCCGGCCTGCGCCATCGAGCTCGAGTCGCTGCTGCCGGTCGTGGACATCCTCTCGGACGTGGACGCGGACGCCCTGGTGGCGACCGAGCAGTCGCGCCGGGACGGCCTGATGCTCAAGACGATGATCGGTGAGGTGAAGCGGGAACGTCGCCGGGCCAACAGCCGGCGGCTCTACTCGCTGGCCGCGGCGGTCGTGGTCTTCGCGATGCTCTCCATCGGCGCGCTCTTCGCCGGTGGTCAGTGGCTCGGCAACTCCGACCCGCAGAACCCGCAGCAGGCCCGGTCGAGCAAGCAGCTCGATCCGCTGCCGGCCGCCGAGGGCGGCACCGGTATCGGCGGGCCGGACCTGGTGGGCGAGCGGATCGGCGGCACGGATCCGCGCAGCGGCGTCAGCGCCGACGTGGGCCTGGAGGCCAAGGACTGGGGCACCCAGGTGTCGTTCGCGGTCTCCAACATCAAGGGTCCGCTGACCTGCCGGCTCGTCGTGGTCCGCCGGGACGGCGCCTCGGAGGTCCTGTCGTCCTGGAAGGTCGGCGACAAGGGCTGGGGCACGGCCGCGCAGCCCGAGCCGCTGCTGCTGCAGGCCGTCACGGCGCTGCCGCGGGCGGACATCGCCTTCCTGCAGATCCAGTCGGTGGACGACAAGGGCGGCACCGAGACGCTGGTTCGCGTTCCCTGATCTGAGACAGAACTACGAAGCCCGGCCGCGTCAGCGGCCGGGCTTCGCTGTTTCTGCGCCGGCGAAGGCCCAGCGCAAATGAATGGGCAATTACTGATTGCTAATCGGCCCGGCACGCTGTGCGACAAAGGCGCAGATGGGCCACTCAATCACGTACCGCGCCGGCGTTCGGTTCAATCCAAATTCAGAGAAATTGATTGGCCCGATTCTTCAACCGCCGGCGGCGCCGGCGCGTACTACAGCCCGAACACGGAGATCGACGATCCCAGTTGGAGGGCACCAGTGGTACCGGAGAAGCGGAAGTTGAAGGTCGTCGGCGCCTCTATCGCGGCGGCGTTCGTGCTGACCGGTTGCGCCCCGGCGGGACTGGACAACGCCAGCGACTACGGCGCGGAGCCGGCGGCGAACGCGGTCGACGCGACCGCCACCCCGAATCCCACCGCGGAGCCGGACGGTGACGCCCCCGAGGGTGACGAGGCCGACGCCCCGGAGCTCAGCGAGGACGAGGTCACCTCCGAGCTGAACGCGGCCAAGGTCAAGCGGATGGGCGAGACGGTCCAGAACGAGGACGGCTTCGTGCTGTACCGCTTCGACGACGACAAGGTGAAGCCCGAGGTCGTCTCCGAGTGCAACGGTGACTGCGCCAAGGTGTGGCCGCCCGCGGTCATCAACAAGGGTGAGAAGCCCAAGCTGAAGGGCGTCGACGCGGACAAGGTCGGCACCGTCACCCGCGAGGACGGCACGCTCCAGCTGACCATCGAGAAGTGGCCGGTGTACACCTACATCGGTGACAAGAAGGCCGGTCAGTGGAAGGGCCAGAACGTCGGCAAGAAGTGGTTCGTCATCACTCCCGACGGCAAGAAGAACCTGACCTGTCTCCCGGCCCCGTCCAAGGCTGTCGCACCGCCCGCGGACGAAGAGGAAGAGGGCGGCAGCGACTCGTCCGGTGACGCCGGTAGCGCCGAGTCAGGCTCCGACTACAGCTACTGATCGACCTGTACGGGTGGCGGCCGGTCGACGTCCACGGCGTCGGCCGGCTACCACCACGAAAGACCGGAACCGCTATAAGTCTTCGTTAAATCGGGCCTAAATACATCGCATTGACGGGCCCGTCAGGAAACGCTTCTCGTAGCGTTTCGCTCGATCGGCCGACAGGCCACCGGAATTGTTTACCCGAATCGTTGTCGGAGGTGTGAAAGATGATTGCCGCCCGCTCCTCGCGCCGGCTGCACCGCTGGCTGGTGGGCGTCCTGGCAATGGTCCTGACGGTCCTGCTGGCGCCGGCCGGGATGGCCCGCGCCGCGGAACCCGGCCCCGTGCCGGTCCCGCCGAACACCGGCCTGACCGACAAGGGCGCCGGCGCCGTCACTGCCGCCGATCGGGACTTCGTCATCAAGGTCCGGCTCGCCGGCCTGTGGGAGATCCCGGCCGGCAACATGGCCGTGGAGAAGTCCGAGGACCCCCGCGTCGTCAACATCGGCAAGTCGATCTCGCAGCAGCACGTGGTGCTGGACAAGCTCGACATCGCGGTCGCCAAGAAGCTGGGCATCGCGCTGCCGAACCAGCCGAACAGTGACCAGCAGGGCTGGCTGAACGAGATGAAGAACGCATCGTCGGCCGCGACCTTCGACCAGATCTACATCGACCGGCTGCGGGCCGCGCACGGCAAGATCTTCCCGGCCATCGCGACGATCCGGGCCAGCACCCGCAACGACTCGGTGCGCAAGCTCGCGCAGCAGGCGAACCAGTTCGTGATGACCCACATGACCCTGCTGGAAAGCAGCGGCATCGTCGATTACGGCTCGCTGCCGACCGCCCCGGCCCCGGCCGCGGCCGGTGGTGGCCCGGTGCCGGTCGACAACCAGATGCTCGCCGCGGCGGGCGCCGGCGGTGTACCGGGCGTGAACACCTCGGTCATCCTCCTCGTTCTCGCCGGTGCCCTCGTGGCCGGTGTGATCACCACCATGCGCATCTTCCGGACGCGATAGCCCGCGGACGGTCCGACCTGGCCAGCCGACCAGGCCGTACGGCATCACCCCCAGGCGGCTGCTCCACCGCCCGCCACGTGTGCGACAGAGAAAGGTGTCACCATGCGAAGGTCGCAGTACCGGCGCGAATCCTCGAAATCAAAGTGGTTCACCGGTCGGCGCCGGATCATCGCCGCGGTAGCCACCCTGGTTGCCTTCGGCGGCATTGTCACCGTCACGCAGGTCTCGGACGCGAGCACGAAGCGTTCCACCCAGCGTGCTCTGGCCGCCTGTAACAACATCCAGGCCCCGAAGTCGTCGAAGTTGTCGACCAAGACCAAGAAGGGCACCTACACCACCAACGGTGGCAAGGTGACCCAGCACGCGGACGACGGCGCCGGCGACGTGCCGACGACCGCGCAGATGCGCGCCCGCTGCCGGCAGTGGGTCATGCAGAACGCCGGCAACAACAGCGGCGGCGGCAACAACAACGGCGGCAACAACAACGGTGGCGCCGCGTCCCCGGCCCCCTCGGCCAGCAACGGCACCAACGCCGGCGAGGGCGGCAACACCGGTGGCGGCAACAACGGTGGCAACACCGGCGGTAACAACGGTGGCAACAACAACGGTGGCAACAACGGCGGCGGCGCCGCGACCCCGCCTCCGGGCGCTGGTCTGGGCATTCTGGCCAACAGCTGCGACGGCAGCCAGCTGACCGCGCACGACGGCTTCCAGAACGGCAACCGTTGTGTCTCCACCGAGTTCGGTGAGGTCGGCGCGCAGGAGAACAACCCGTCGCTGCTGATCACCGAGGCGCCCACCGAGGTCGCCCCGAACACGCCGTTCACCCTCAAGGTGAGCACCCGCAACCTGATCCGGGACCGCTTCCTCGCGGCCGGCCAGGGTGGTTACTACGTGGAGAGCTCGGTCCTGCAGGACGGCATCGTCCGGGGTCACTTCCACACCGCCTGCCGCATGCTGGCCAGCACCAACGAGGCTCCCGACCCGGCGCCGGTCCCCGCGTTCTTCGTGGCGACCGAGGACAAGCAGGGTGGCCGCGCCCCCGACACCGTGACCATCCAGGTCGCCGGGCTGCCTGCCGAGGGCGATGCACAGTGCGCCTCGTGGGCCGGTGACGGTTCGCACCGCATCCCGATGATGCAGCGCGCCAACCAGACCCCCGCCTTCGACGCGGTGCGCATCCGGGTCGGCGGCGGCGGTAACCAGGACCAGGGCGACCAGGGCCAGGGTGACCAGAACCAGGGCGGCGACCAGAACCAGGGTGGCCAGCAGGGCGGTCAGCAGGGCGGTCAGCAGGACCAGGGTGGCCAGCAGGGTGGCAACAACAACGACCAGAACCAGAACGGCCAGAACCAGAACTGAGTACGGAGCCCTGCCGCACCGGGACCGAACCCCGCGGGGCGCGCCACCTTCAGGTGTCGCCGCCCCGCGAGGGACCCCCCGTCGGGACCGGCCGCCGTCCACCCCCCTGAGGACGGCAAGACCTGCGGCAGGCGGTTCGGGTAAGGAATCGGCTGACGAAAGGAGGCGCGGGACCGCTCGAGCCGAGCTACGCAGCTCCGCTACCGGGTGACGCGGACCGACTCGGGTGTCCGCCAACCCGCACCGATGGCCCTGACCAGGAGCGCGGTCAGGGCCATCGGCATGTCCGCAGCCGGGAACGGGCCGGCCGGGCGGCAGGAAGTGACCCGGTGCCCGGAAGGTGGCCCGGGCGGCCAGATGGTGGCACAGTGTCCCGGGTGACGACGACGCGCCGGCTGCAGCTGCCGGACGGCTACCACTTCACCCGTACGGTGCGATCCCTGCTCGTCGTCCGCTACGACCCGTGCGGCACGTTCGACGACCGCGATTTCTGGCTCTCCGCGCGTACCCCCGAGGGTCCTGGCTCTCTGCATCTCGCCCGCGCCGGCGCGGAGCTCACCGCGACCGGGCACGGGCCCGGCGCGGCCTGGCTGGTCGATCGCGCGGACGCGATCGCCGGCCTGCGCGACGACCTCGGCGACTTCGCGGCCCGGGCGGTCGCGCACCCGGTGGTCGCGCGGCTGGCCAAGACCTTTTCCGGGGTACGCTTCCCCGCCACCGGCCAGGTCTTCCACCGGCTGCTCCGGGCGATTCTGGAGCAGAAGGTGACCGGCATCGAGGCGCACCGGGCGTACCGGGCGATCGTGAAGCACTTCGGCGAGCCGGCGCCGGGACCGGCCGGCCTGCTGCTGCCGCCCGACCCGCAGGCCGTCGCCACTACGCCGTACTGGGTCTTCCATCCCTTCGGCGTCGAGCAGCGCCGCACCCAGGCCCTGCAGCGGGCGGCCGTGGTCGCCGCCCGGCTGGAGCAGTGCGCCGACAGCGCCGAGGCCACCCGCCGGCTCACCGCGATCCCGGGCATCGGCCCGTGGACAGCCGCCGAGGTGGTCCGCACCACGTACGGCGACGCGGACGCGGTGAGCGTCGGCGACTTCCACATCCCCAACACGGTCGCCTGGGCGCTGGCCGGCGAGGCCCGCGGCACCGACGCCCGGATGCTGGAGCTGCTGGAGCCGTACGCCGGGCACCGCGGGCGGGTGTGCGACCTGCTGGCCGCCGGCGGGATCAGTGCCCCCAAATTCGGCCCGCGGATGCCCATCCGATCGTTCGCGAGGTTCTGACTGTCATCCGCCGGACGCACGTTGCACACTGGGGCGTGGCTTTCACGTTGACGATCGACT
The DNA here is from genome assembly GCF_050955795.1 of Actinoplanes sp. CA-051413. Lineage (NCBI taxonomy): Bacteria > Bacillati > Actinomycetota > Actinomycetes > Micromonosporales > Micromonosporaceae > Actinoplanes > Actinoplanes sp. CA-051413. The sequence continues at coordinate 8,161,334 of NZ_CP192100.1, read as the reverse complement.
GCGGCGGCGGTGGCATCAAGGGGTCGGTGCTCGACGAGGCCGGCACGATGCGCGCCCAGCCGTTGCGTGTCCCGACGCCGTATCCGCTGCCCCCCGACCTGTTCGTCAAGACGCTGGTCGAGCTCGGCGAACGGCTGCCGACCGCGGACCGGGTGACCGTCGGGATGCCGGGCATGCTGCGCCACGGGGTGGTGGTCGCGACGCCGCACTACGTGACCCGCAGCGGCCCCCGGACGAAGGTGGACCCGGAGCTGGTCGACGCCTGGTACGGCTTCGACGCGCGGACCGCGCTGGCCGAGGCGTTCGGGCTGCCCACCTTGGTGCTCAACGACGCCGAGGTGCACGGCGCCGGGGTGGTCGCCGGCACCGGCTGCGAGCTGATCCTGACCCTGGGCACCGGGCTGGGCTGCGCGCTGTTCGACGGCGGCCAGCTCGCCCCGCACCTGGAGATGTCGCAGGCGCCGGTGCGGTGGGGGATGAGTTACGACACATACATCGGGGAACACGAGCGGCGCCGGCTCGGTGACGCGCTCTGGTCGCGGCGGGTCCGCAACGTGGTCGAGGGGCTGCGCCCGGTCTTCCTCTGGGACCGCATCTACCTGGGCGGCGGCAACTCGCGGCTGATCACGCCGACCCAGCTGGCCCGGATGGGCGACGACGTCGTGGTGGTGCCCAACACCGCCGGCATCGTCGGCGGGGTCCGCGCGTGGACGCTGCGGGCGGACGGCGGCCGATAGGTTCGCCTCGATAGGTTGGAGGCATGCTGAGCGTCCCGGCCGCCCTGCTTCTCGACTTCGGTGGTGTGCTCGCCGACGCCCCGCCACAGGATCCGGCGCCACCCGAGCTGGTGCTGCGGCTCTACAACGTGACCGACGGGACGCTGACACCCGGGGAGATCAACCGGTCGCTGACCGCCGGGCATCACGCGTACGCGCGGTGGCGGGACGAGGACCATCCCGATGAGCTCGGGCACGCCGAGGTCTGGCAGCGCTTTGTCACCGGGGAGTGGCCGCGGCGGGCTCAGGACGCCGTACGCCTGCACGCCACGAAGCTCAGCTACGACTGGGCCTGGCGTTCGACGTGGGCCCTGCGCCCCGGCATCCCGGAGGCGTTGCGGGCGGCCCGCGCCGCGGAGCTGCCGATGGCCGTCGTCAGCAACACACTGTGCGGGGCCGCGCACCGTGACTTCCTCACCAAGGCCGGCATCGGCGGTCTCTTCGGCGTGCAGATCTACAGCGACGAGGCCGGCGTCCGTAAGCCGAACCCGGAGATGATCTGGCGCGCCGCGCGCGACCTCGGGGTACGCGCGGAGAAGTGCTGGTTCGTCGGGGACAGCCGCCAGCGTGACGTCGTGTGCGCCCGGCGGGCCGACGTCGCGGCGGCCATCCTGATGCGGTCGTCACGCACCGACCGTGAGGACCCGGCTGCCTTCCCGGAGCCGGACGCCGTGGTCGAGGACGGCTTCGGCCTGCGTGACCTGCTGCCGGTGCGCTGAGACAGCCGGCCGGCTCAGGGCAAGTGGCCCAGGACCACGCGTTCCGAGGTGAGCAGGTAGTCGCGGAGCATCGCCGCCGCCTCGCGGGCCTGGCCGGCCTCGTAGCGGGCGGCGATCTCGTCGTTCATCGCGACGAACGGCCGGTGCAGCGCCTCGATGTTCGGCGCCGCGGCGAAGGCCAGCCGCAGCTCGGCGGTCAGCTGGCGCATCCAGCCATCGAGCCGCGGGCTGCCGGTCAGCGCCACGATCTGCTCGTGGAAGTGCATGTTCGCCGTGCCGACCGCGCGCCAGTCACCGGCCGCGACCCCGCGCTGGGCCTCGTCGACCGCGGCCCGCATCCCGGCGGCGCGGGGCGGATCGGTCGGGGCCTGCTCCAGCGCCGAGCATTCCAGCAGGACCCGCACCCGGTAGATGTCCGCGATCTGCGCCGAGCTCAGGGTGGCCACGAAGACACCCCGGTGCGGCCGGCGGACCAGCAGCCCCTCCTCGACCAGCGTCGAGAAAGCCTCCCGCAGCGTGTTGCGGGAGACGCCCAGCGGACCGGTCAGCGAGGACTCGGAGAGCCGGGTGCCCGGCGCCAGCTCGCCGTTGATCATCGAACTGCGCAGCTGCTCCACCGCCCTGGCCGCGGAGCCGGGCTTCTCCACCGTCGTCACCGGGTCAGTCAACCAGCCGCCGGAGCCGGCCCGTCACGCGGGCGCGACCACGAACCGCAGCCGGGCGCCCGGGCGGGCCTGCGCGGCGCGGTCGGCGGCGGCCGGGGTGAGCACGGCGATGACCGGATAGCCGCCGGTCACCGGGTGGTCGGCCTGGAAGACGATCGGGTGCCCGTCCGGTGGCACCTGAACCGAGCCGCGGACCACGCCTTCGCTGGGTAGCTCGTCGGTGCGGGCGCGGGCCAGCACGGGTCCGTCCAGGCGGAGGCCGACGGAGTCGCTGCTGGGGGAGACGGTGAACTCCGCGCTGAGCAGAGTCTCGATCGCCGCGGCGGTGAACCAGTCGTCCCGCGGCCCGAGGTCAACCTCAAGCGGTGCGTCCGGGTCTCCCGCTTGGGGTGGCACGTCGACGGATGACGGTGCCGTGGGAGCTGGGCCGATGGGCAGGGTGTCGCCGACTGCCGGTTTGGCGGGGCCGATCCCCGCGAGCCGGTCGGTGGAGCGCGAGCCCAGCACCGCAGGCACGGCCAGACCACCGCGAACGGCAAGATAGCTACGCAGCCCCCGCCGCGGCATGGTCACCGCCACCTCGGCCCCGGCCGGGACGCTGACGACCTCCTCGACCGCCGTCCGCGTACCGTCCACAGTGAGCACCGCGTCCGTACCTGTCAGCGCGACCGTCGCCGGTTCGTCGAAGCGGACCCGCAGGCCGCCCAGAGTGCACTCCAGCACCGCAGCCCCGCGCGGGTTGCCGACCAGCGCGTTCGCCCGGGCGTACGCGCCGCGGTCCACCGCCCCGGAGGGCGCCACCCCCTGCCCGGCGTGCCCGGGCCGGCCCTCGTCCTTGATCACCGTCAGCGGTCCGGTGCGCAGGATGGTCATGGTCATCGGTCCACCGCCTTGAAGATCACTTCGACGCCGGGGACCAGCAGGGCCGGCTCGGGCCGGTCCAGGTCCCACATGCGTTCCGTGGTGCTGCCGATCAGTTGCCAGCCGCCCGGGCTGTCGCTGGGGTAGACGCCCGAGAAGCGGCCCGCCAGCCCGACCGAGCCGGCCGGGATCCGGGTGCGGGGCGAGTCGCGCCGGGGTACGTCGAGCCGGGGGTCGCCGCCGGTGAGGTAGCCGAAGCCGGGGACGAAGCCGGCGAAGGCCACCGTCCACCGCGAACCGGTGTGCAGCTCGACCACCTCGTCGGGGCTGAGACCGGTGCGTTCGGCCACCTCGGCGAGGTCGGGGCCGTCGTAGCGCACCGGAATCTCCACAGTGCCGCTCCCGGCCTCGCGCTGGGCGTCGATGCGCAGGCCGGCGGTGGCCTCCTGCACGGCCGCCGGCGAGGTGACCGCCGGATCGATCTTGATCAGCACTGTGCGGGCGGCGGGCACCAGATCGACCACCCCGGGCAGGGCGGCCGACCGCAGCGCGGCGTAGAGGGCCAGGGCCGCGTCGAGGTCGTCGACCTCGGCCAGCAGCGCCTCGCGGCCGCAGCGGAGAAAACTCGTCATCGCTCATATTCCGTGTCGGGGACGTCGGTCACGAACATGTGGCCGGGCGCGTGGGTGATCGCGTACGGCACCTGGGATGCCATCACGGCTGCCTGCGGGGTCACGCCGCAGGCCCAGAACACCGGGACCTCGCCCGGGCGGATCTCCACCGGCTCGCCGAAGTCGGGCCGGTCCAGGTCGGTGATACCGAGCCCGGCCGGGTCACCGATGTGCACCGGGGCGCCGTGCACGGCCGGGAAGCGCGCGCTGATCGTGACGGCCTCGGCCACCCGCTCCGCGGGGATGGGCCGCATCGAGACGACGAGCTCACCGCGCATCCGCCCGGCCGGTCGGCAGTTCCGGGAGGTACGGAACATCGGCACGTTGCGGCCCGTGGAGATGTGCCGCACGTCGATGCCGGCGGCGATCAGTGACGCCTCGAAGCTGAAGCTGCACCCGATCAGGAACGCCACCAGGTCGTCGCGCCACGCGGCGGTGGCGTCCGGCACCTCCTCGACGAGCCGGCCGTCCCGCCAGATCCGGTACAGCGGCAGGTCGGTGCGCAGGTCGGCGCCCTCGGCCAGCACGGTGGCCGGTGAGCCCGGGTCGCTGACGTCCAGCACCGGGCACGGCTTGGGGTTGCGCTGGGCGTACAGCAGCATGTCCCAGGCCCAGTCGCGGGGCACGGCGATCAGGTTGGCCTGGGCCACGCCGGGGGCCAGTCCGGCGGTCGGGCGGATCAGCCCGGCCCGGAACGTGGCCCGCAGGTCGGCGGCCGGCTTCACGAGCCGGTCCCGGCGAACGCGGTGATCGTCACTCCGGCGTCGGAGAGGGCGTCGTGGACCGCCCGGGCCATCGCCACCGCGCCCGGGGAGTCACCGTGTACGCAGATCGAGTCGGCCTCCACCTTGACCACCGAGCCGTCCACCGCGACCAGGGTCCGGTCCGTGACCAGCCGCAGCATCCGTTCGGCGACCTCGGCCGGGTCGTGCAGCAACGCGCCGGGCTCGCGCCGCGGGACCAGCGTTCCGTCGGGGTTGTACCCGCGGTCGGCGAAGGCCTCGCGGACGGTGGTCAGCCCGGCCTCCTCGGCCCGGTGCAGGAAGACCGAGCCGGGCAGGCCGAGCACGGGCAGGTCCGGGTCGTACCGGCGGACGGCCTCGACCACGGCGGCGGCCTGCTGCTCGTGGTGCACGATCGAGTTGTAGAGCGCGCCGTGCGGCTTGACGTAGAGCACCCGGTCGCCGGCCGCCCGGGCCAGCCCGTCCAGCGCGCCGAGCTGGTAGATCACGTCCGCGGTCAGGTCGGCGCTGTCGTAGTCGATGAAGCGCCGGCCGAAGCCCGCGAGGTCCCGGTAGCCGACCTGGGCGCCGATCACGACGCCCTTGGAGACGGCCCGTTCGCAGGTGGCCATCAGGGTCCGCGGGTCGCCGGCGTGGAAGCCGCAGGCGATGTTGGCGCTGCTGACCACGTCGAGCATGGCGTTGTCGTCGCCGAGCTGCCAGGTGCCGAAGCCCTCGCCGAGGTCGCTGTTGAGATCCATTGTTTCTCCTCCAGGTCAGCCGGCGAGGTATTCGAAGATCGAGCGGGCCGAGGTGATGCCCATGTACCAGGTCAGTGCCGCGACCACCGCGCCGAGGACGAGCAGCCACATCGGGTACGCGTACCCCCGCAGCAGTTCGCGCCGGCGCCAGGCGGCGTACAGCAGGATGGTGAACCCGATCGGCAGGATCAGCCCGTTGAACCCGCCGGCGAAGACCAGCAGGGCCGACGGCGCCGTACCGATCAGCAGGAAGATGGTCGTGGTGACGGCGATGAACGCGACCGTCGCCCAGGACCGGGGGCGCGGCTCGCTGAAGCGCTTGGAGAAGGCGTCGAAGAACGACACCGAGGTGAACGCCGCGCCGACCACCGAGGTGATGGCCGCCGCCCAGAGGATCACGCCGAACGCCCGCAGCCCGAACTCGCCGGCCGCCGACTCGAAGGCCTGCGCGGTCGCGTTGCCCTTGGTGTTGAGCACGACGCCACTGCTGACCACGCCGAGGATTGCCAGGAAGAGCACGAAGCGCATGAGGCCGGTGACGGCGATGCCGGTCAGGGCGCCCCGGGTGACCTCGCGGGCGTGCTCGGGGCCGGTGGTGCCGCTGTCCAGCAGCCGGTGCGCGCCGGAGTAGGTGATGTAGCCGCCGACCGTACCGCCGATGATCGTGGTGATCGCGGCGAAGTCGATCTCCTCGGGCAGGACCGTCTGGCGCAACGCCTCGCCGACCGGTGGGTCCGAGACGATCGCGACGTACACGGTCAGCACGATCATCAGGACGCCGAGCCCGATGAGCAGCCGGTCCATCGCCATCCCGGCCCGCTTGACCAGGAAGATGGAGATCGCGATCAGCGCACTGATCAGGCCGCCGAGCTTCGGGTCCAGGCCCAGGGCGGCGTTAAGGCCGAGTCCCGAGCCGGCCACGTTGCCGATGTTGAAGACAAGTCCGCCGAGGATGACCAGCGCCGCGAGCAGATGGCCGGCGCCCGGCACGACGGCGTTGGCGAGCTCGTGCGCCCGCTTGCCGCTGACCGAGATGATCCGCCAGATGTTCATCTGGACGACGAAGTCCACCAGGATCGACATCAGGATGCCGAACGCGAACGCGGCGCCCAGGGCCGCCGTGAAAGTGGTGGTCTGGGTGATGAATCCGGGCCCGATCGCGCTGGTCGCCATCAGGAAGATGGCGCCGATCAGGGCGGTCCGGCGGGTGCGGGCGGGAGTGGGCGTCTGCGTGGTCATGGGCGCTCCTCGGATCGGGGTAGTTCGATGGAGGCACCCCTGACGGTAGGGATTGTTCAACGATCCCACAAGAGTTGTTGAACAATCCGCGGTTACCGGCTCGTGAAATCCACCTGCCAGACGCTGGTCCGCCGTACCGGCACCGACTCCAGCGCCTCCAGCACCGGCACCTCGTACGTCGCCCGCCGGATCATCCCGTCGACCGGCAGGTAGGCCCGCCCCGGATCCCCGACCAGCACCAACGCGCCGCGCCCGGCCGCGCGCCGCAGGAACGGCAGCACCTGCCCGGCCATCTCCCGGCTGTAGAACACGTCCCCGGCCAGGATCACATCGGCGTCCGGATACCCGCTCGCGAGCAGATCACCCTCCACCAGCCGGATCGGCACACCGTTGGCCTCCGCGTTGGCCTCGGCGGCGGCCAGTGAGAGCGGGTCGATGTCGTTGGCCGTGACGATGCGGGCCCCGGCGCGGGCCGCCGCCACCGCGACCAGGCCCGAGCCGGTCGCCAGGTCCAGCACCGCCCGCCCGCTGACCAGGTCGGGTTCGTCGAGCACGTGCCGCGCCAGGGCCTGGCCACCGGCCCAGGCGAACGCCCAGAACGGCGGCGGCTGCTCGGCGCCGGCCGCCTCGGTGCGCTCCCAGAGCTCGATCGGCTCCTCGGCCTGGTACAGCACCAGTTCGGGGAGGAAGGGCACGGGCGCGAGCCGTGTGTTGGCGCGGACGAAGTCGGTGGACACGTACTGATTCTGCTCAGTTGCTCCGGTGCGGGACCGATCAGGGCAGCGTCCAGCTTTGACGACGCGGAGAGGAGCAGCATGCCGACCAGAGTGACGGCTGCCCTCTTCGCCACCTGGATGGTGGCGCTCGGCGCCGTCTTCGCGCTGGAGCCGGCCTGGCAGCTGCCCGTACACCTGGTCGCCGGGGTCTCCGCCGTGCTGGCCGTGGTCTTCGGCCTGCGCCGGCACGACCCGGTCCGGCGCGGGCCGTGGCACCTGCTGGCCGTCTCCGTCGTGCTCTCGGTGCTCGGCACGGCCGCCTACAGCGCCGGCCCGGACGCCCTGCTGGCCGGTCCCAGCCTGCATTCGATCGGTACGGGCATGCTGCTCGCCGCCTACCCGGCGCTGGCCCTGGTGCTCTACTGGTTCGTCCGGCTCCGCACGGGTGGCCGCCGCGATCGGGGCGGACTGCTCGACGCCCTCACCCTGACCTCCGGTGTGGCCCTGCTGGCCTGGACCTTCGTGATCGGCCCGCACCTGCGTGACACCGAGCTGTCGACGGTCGGGCAGTGGATCGCGGTCGCGTTCCCGGTCGGGGACCTGCTCTGCCTGGCCCTGCTGACCCGGCTGCTGACCGCTTCCGGACGGCGGCTGCCTGCGGGCGGCTGGCTCGCCGCCGGTGTCCTGGCCCTGCTGCTCGCCGATGTCGGCGGCAATCTTGTCACCCTGCGCGACGACATCGCCTTCCTGGCCGTCTTCGGCCGGGTCCCGCTGTACGCCGCCGTCGGCCTGGCCGCGCTGAGCCCCTCGATGGCCGCGCTGACCCGGCCGGTCGCCACCCCGCTGGCCGAGCTGGGCCGGGTCCGCCTCGCCCTGCTCGCCCTGGCCTCGCTGGTCGCCCCGGCCGTGCTGATCCTCCAGATGGGCGTCGACGGCGAGGTGCCCGACCTGGACGTGGTCGCCGGCCTCAGCGCCTGCACGTTCCTGCTGGTCCTGGCCCGGATGGCGGGCATCATGGCCAGCCACCGGCTGGCCCTGGCCCGCGAGCGGGGGCTCCGCGAGGCCTCGGCGGCGCTGGTCTCCGCGGCCGACGCCGACGAGGTCGGCGAAGCGGTCCGGACGGCCGTGGCCCAGCTGCTGCCGGCCGACGTGCCGCACCGGGTGGTGCTGGCCATGGCCATCACCGAGCCGGAGGAGCCCGTCTCACCCGAGGCCGCGGCCCAGTCCGACCACGACCGCAGCACCGGTACGGCTGCCCGCCTGGTCGCCACCCGCGACGTCGACTGGGCCGTGGCGGTCCGGCTCACCCAGTTCAACATGGTGCTGCGCTGCCCGCTGGTGCTGCAGGACCGCCCGACCGGCGACCCGCTCGTCGGCGTGCTGCACGTCGGCGGCCCCACCTGGGCCCTGCTCGGCCTGCAGCGGGCGCTGGAGGTGCTGGCCACCCAGGTCGCGCTGGCTCTGGAGCGGATCGCGCTGAGCCGCGAGGTGACCCGGCGCAACAGCGAGGCCTACTTCCGCACGCTGGTGCAGAACACCTCCGACGTCATCCTGATCATCGACGAGGAGGACCGGGTCCGGTACGCGAGCCCGTCCGCCGGTCACGTGCTGGGCGCCGACCCGGTGGGCGTGTCCCTGCCCGACCTGATCCACCCCGGCGACCGGCTGCGACTGGCCGACGTGCTCGCCGCCGTCCGTGGTGGCGAGGGGACGCAGGAGGGGCTGGACTTCCGGGCTGTCGGGCGGCGCCGTACCGAAGTGATGCTCGAGATGCACTGCCGGGACCTGCGCGCGGACCAGACCGTCGCCGGCCTGGTCGTCACCCTGCGTGACGTCACCGAGCGCCGCCAGCTCGAACGCGAGCTCACCCACCAGGCGTTCCACGACTCGCTGACCGGGCTGGCCAACCGGGTGCTCTTCGCCGACCGGCTCCAGCACGCGCTGGCCCGCGGCGCCCGGGACGGCTCGGTGGTCGGCGTGCTCTTCATCGACCTGGACGATTTCAAGGTCGTCAACGACACCCTGGGCCACGCGACCGGCGACCAGCTGCTCATCGCGGTGGCCGGGCGGATCGCCGGCGCGCTGCGGGCCGACGACACGGCCGCCCGGCTCGGCGGCGACGAGTTCGCCGCGCTGGTGGAGAACGTGCAGGACCCGGGGGCGGTCGAGGAGACGGCGACCCGGATCCTGGCCGCGCTGTCCGAGCCGATCATCGTCGACGGCGGGTCGTTGCAGGCCGTGGCCAGCATCGGCATCACCACCACGCCGGAAGCGGACACCGCCGACGCCCTGCTGCGCCAGGCCGACCTGGCCCTCTACGTGGCGAAGGGCGCCGGCAAGAACCAGTGGCGGCGTTACCAGTCCCACCTGCACAGCGCGATGGTGGAGCGGCTGGAACTGCGCTCGGCGCTGGACCACGCGGTCAACGAGGGCCACTTCCTGCTCCAGTTCCAGCCCATCGTCGACCTCGCCACGGACGAGGCGGTCGGCTTCGAGGCGCTGGTCCGCTGGCACCATCCGCAGCGCGGGATCATCGCGCCGGACGAGTTCATCGAGGTGGCCGAGGAGAGCGGGCTGATCGTCCCGATGGGCCGCTGGGTCCTCGACCAGGCCCTGCACACGGTCGCGCAGTGGCGGCGCATCCTGCCGCGCGCCCGCCAGCCGTACGTGTCGGTCAACGTCTCGGTCCGCCAGTTCCGCCAGTCCGGCTTCGTCGAGCAGGTCAAGGCGTCGCTGGAGTACGCCGGGGTGCCGGCCCGGGCGCTGATGCTGGAGATCACCGAGACCCTGCTGATGGGTGACGACGAGCAGATCTGGGCTGATCTGGCCGTGCTGCAGGAGCTCGGCGTGCGGATCGCGATCGACGACTTCGGCACCGGCTACTCGTCGCTGGGTTACCTGCGGCAGCGCCCGATCGACGTGCTGAAGATCGACAAGACCTTCATCGACGACATGGTCGGCAGCGAGCAGCAGCTCGCACTGGTGGCGGGCATCGTGAGCCTGGCCCGCACGCTCAATCTGACCGTGGTCGCCGAGGGCATCGAGGACGCCACCCACCGGCTCATCCTGGCCCAGCTGGGCTGTCCGCTGGGGCAGGGCTACTACTACTCGGCGCCGCTGGACGCGACCGAGGCGCTGGCCTGGCTGCGCAACCCGCTGCCGCTCGCTGTGGCCTGACTTTTCCACTGCATTTGATTTTTATCCGGAAGCGCCCTCGGGCCCCGGGCGAACGCGAAAGACTTTCGGGTGTTCACCAACCGACCCTGAAAGGACAAACCATGCGACGTCCGGGCCTGCTCCTCGCCGGTGTGCTGCTGGCGACCGGCTCCAGTCTCGCTATCGCGGCCCCCGCCTCGGCCACCGGCTCCGCCCCCGATCATCGGCGGCATTGCTGGTACCAATCGCACGGCCATTGGTTCCCCTGGCACCACGACTGGTACGACGACTGGGGCGACGGCGACGACTGGAGCGCTCGCACCCCGAGCCGCGACGACCGCCGCCGGCACTGCTACCGCTACCGCGGAGGTAGCGGTGGCGGTGGCGTGGTCATCATCAGCACCGGGGGTGGCCGACGCTGACCCGCCATACGGTGTTCGAGCAGGCCCGGACGCTTCGGCAGCCGGGCCTGCCGCTGTGGATCAGTAAGGGTTGCCGGAGCCGGGCAGCCGGCCCCGCAGCACCCCGCCCAGACGGCCCGGTAGCGCGGGATCACCGGACAGCGGCGGGCTGTCCGTGTGGGCCCGGTCGGCCAGGCCGGCCACCAGCTCCTTGAGGGTGTGCACCGCGTCCACCAGCGGCCGCCAGCCCAGCTCCGCCTTGATCCGGTCGCACGACATCAGCGGCGCCTTGAGCCCCAGCCGGACCCAGCCCACGTCGACCGGCTGCAACCGCAACCGCCAGCTCAGATCGGCCGCGCCGCGCAGAACGAAGCCCGGCACCGGCACCTCCCGGCCCTGGAACGCGGCCGCCGCGACCGAGGGATCCAGCACCGGACCCGCGGCCACGTTGAAAGCGCCCCGCACATCGGCCAGCAGAGCCCGGGCGTACGCATCAGCCACATCGTCCGCGTGCACCGCCTGCACCCGCAGTCCCGGATGCGAGGGGATCACCGGGATGCGCCCGAACTTCAACAGCCGCGCGGGCAGCAGCGGACCGGCGAAGTACCGGCCGATCTCCGTACCGATGTCCCGCTGGAAGATCAGCCCCGGCCGCAGCCGGACGATCCGCAGCATCGGGTGATCCGACTCCACCCGGTCCAGCAGACCCTCGACCAGCGCCTTGTGCCGGCTGTAGGAAGAACCGAGCACACCTGTGCGGGGCCACGCCTCGGTGACGAAGGCGTGCTTCGGGCCGGGCGCGTAGGTCCCGACCGAGGAGGCGTACGCCAGCGTCGGCACCCCGGCGCGTAGCACGGCCTCGACCACCGTCCGGCTGCCCAGCACGTTGGTGCGGAACAGCAGCCGCTGGTCGTGGCTGGGCTGGATCTGCCAGGCGAGGTGCACGACCGCGTCGGCGCCCCGGAAGATCTCGGTCAGCTGCTGCGCGGCGCCCAGGGCCCCGATGTCGCAGGAGTGCCACTCCACCGCGTCGTACGGCTCGACCCGGGGCGGCAGCCGGCGGACCACCCCGGCGAGATCGACGCCCGGCTCGTTCCGCAGCCGGCGCAGCAGGGCCGTGCCTGAGTTCCCGGTCGCTCCGACGATCACCACTCGCATCGTGTGCTGGTACCCGGCGGGCCGCGGTTGAACCACCGGGGCCCGGGTAGGAGCCGTCCATGGATCTCGTCGTGAACGGCGTCGAGCACACGCTCGACCTCGACCCGCGCACCACCCTGCTGGACGCTCTGCGCGAGCACCTGCACCTCACCGGGGCCAAGAAGGGCTGTGACCACGGCCAGTGCGGCGCCTGCACAGTGCTGCTCGACGGCCGCCGGGTGAACAGCTGCCTGATCCTGGCGATCAGCCAGCAGGACGCCCGGATCACCACCGTGGAAGGCCTCGGCACCGAGGAGGAGCCGCATCCGGTGCAGCAGGGCTTCCTCGACCACGACGGCTTCCAGTGCGGTTACTGCACGCCCGGGCAGATCTGCTCCGCGGTGGGCATGCTCGACGAGGTTGCCCGCGGCTGGCCCAGCGCGGTCACCCGCGGCGACGACGTGCGCCTCGAGGATGCCGAGATCCGCGAGCGGATGAGCGGCAACCTGTGCCGCTGCGGCGCGTACGCCAACATCGTCCCGGCCATCGCGCAGGCGTCCGGCCGATGAGGACATTCGAGTACGCACCCGCCGACGACGTCGCCTCGGCCGTCGCCCTGCTGGCCGGCGCGCCCAGCGGCACCTTCCTGGCCGGTGGCACCAATCTCGTCGACCTGATGAAGCTCGGTGTGGCCACCCCGGACGTGCTGGTCGACATCAACCGGCTGCCGCTGCACGAGGTGACCACACTGCCCGACGGCGGCCTGCGGATCGGCGCCGGAGTCCGCAACAGCGACCTGGCCGCGCACCCGGAGGTCCGCCGGTCGTACCCGGTGCTGAGCCAGGCCCTGCTCGCCGGCGCCTCCGGGCAGCTGCGCAACATGGCCACCACCGGCGGCAACCTGTTGCAGCGCACCCGCTGCCGGTATTTCATGGATGCCACCAAGCCGTGCAACAAGCACGCGCCGGGCACCGGCTGCCCGGCCCGCGACGGTGACCACCGCAATCTGGCGATCCTCGGCGCCTCCGAGCACTGCGTCGCCACCCATCCGTCCGACATGGCCGTTGCGCTGGCCGCCCTGGACGCGACCGTGCGGGTGACCGGACCGGACGGCGAGCGCGGCATCCCGCTCAACGAACTGCACCGGCTGCCCGGCGACACCCCGCACGTCGACACCGTGCTGCGGCACGGGGAGCTGATCACGGCGGTGGACCTGCCCGTGCTGGAGGCGGCCCGGGTGTCCGCGTACCGCAAGGCCCGGGACCGGGCCTCCTACGCCTTCGCGGTGGGGTCGGTGGCCGCGGCGGTGCACGCCGAGGACGGCGTGGTGCACGACGTACGGCTGGCCTTCGGCGCCGTGGCCCACAAACCCTGGCGGGCGTACGCGGCGGAGCAGGCCCTGCTCGGCCGCCCCGCCACCCGCGAGTCCTTCCTGGCCGCGGCGGACGCCGAACTCGCCGCCGCCGAACCGCTGCGCGACAACGCCTTCAAGGTCACGCTGATCCGCAACCTGGTCGCCGCGACGCTGACCGGCCTGACGGGAGCCGCCCGATGACCGCCACCACCGCCCCCGCCGTCGGCAGCCCGCTCGGCCGGATCGAGGGCCCGGCCAAGGTCACCGGCGCGGCCCGGTACGCCGCCGAGTATCCGGTGGAGGACGTCGCCCACGCCTGGGTGGTCCAGTCGCCCGTGGCCCGCGGCACCCTCGACGCCGTCATCGTCGATCCGACCACCGAGGACGACGACGTGCTCGCCGTCCTCTGGCACGGCAACGCCCCGCGGCTGGAGCAGCCCGACGATCCGGAGCTGGCCGTCCTGCAGTCCGAGCGGATCAGCTACCGCGGTCAGGCGGTCGCGCTGGTCGTCGCCCGCACCCTGGAGGCCGCCCGGCGCGCCGCGCAGGTCATCGGGCTGGAGATCACCGAGGAGCCGCACGACACGCTGCTGACCGCCGACCACCCGGAGATCTACTCCCCGGAGCAGGTGAATCCGGCGTTCCCGGCCGACACCCGCTCCGGCGACGTGGAGCAGGCCTTCGCCGCCGCACCGGTACGGGTGGACGTGACCTACCGGACCCCGGCGCTGCACAACAACCCGATGGAACCGCACGCCACCATCGCCCTGTGGCAGGGCGACGACTTGGTCCTGTACGACTCGAACCAGCACCCGCCGGGCGTGGCCGGTGCCGTCGGCGCGGTCTTCGGCCTGCCCGCCGAGCGGGTCCATGTGATCACCGAGCACGTCGGCGGCGGCTTCGGTTCCAAGGGCTCGGCCCGCCCCAACGCCGTGCTGGCCGCGCTGGGTGCCCGGGTGGTGGGCCGGCCGGTGAAGCTGGCCCTGCCCCGTCAGGCCCTGTTCAGCATGGTCGGCCACCGCACGCCGACCATCCAGCGGATCCGGCTGGCCGCCGAGCGCGACGGCACGCTGACCGCCATCGACCACGAGGCCGTCGAGCACACCTCCCGGCTGTACGAGTTCGCCGAGCAGACCACGGTCGCGACCCGGCACATGTACGCCGCCGCGAACCGGCACACCGGCCACCGCCTGGTTCGCCTCGACATGCCGACCCCTCGCTGGATGCGGGCCCCCGGTGAGGCGCCCGGCATGGTCGGCCTCGAGTGCGCGATGGACGAGCTGGCCGAAGAGCTCGGCATGGACCCGATCGAGCTGCGGGTCCGCAACGAGCCGCGGGTGGAGCCCGAGTCCGGCGTCCCGTTCAGCAGCCGGCAATACCTTCAGTGCCTGCGCGAGGGAGCCGAGCGTTTCGGCTGGGCCGACCGTGATCCCCGGCCACGCAGCCGCCGCGAGGGCAACTGGTGGGTCGGCCTGGGCGTCGCCGGCGCGACCTACCCGACGATGGCGCAGCCCTCGACCGCCCGGGTCCGCGCCCTGCCCGACGGCCGCTACGACGTGGCGGTGGCCGCCACTGACATCGGCACCGGCGCCCGGACGATCCTCACCCAGATCGCGGCGGACGAGCTCGGCGTGCCGGTCGACCGGGTCCGCGTCCGGATCGGGGACAGCACGCTGCCCAAGGCGTCGGTGGCGGGCGGATCGTCCGGCAGCGCCTCGTGGGGCTGGGCGGTGACTGGAGCCTGCCGCGAGCTGCGCCGCTCCGGCAACGAGGAGGCGGTCTACGACAGCACCGAGGAGGTGCAGCGGCAGGAGAAGGACGGCAAGCACGCGTACGGCGCGCACTTCGCGGAGGTCCGGGTGGACGCGGACACCGGCGAGGTCCGGGTGTCGCGCCTGTTCGGCATGTACGCGGTCGGCCGGGTCCTGAACCCGCGGACCGCCCGCAGCCAGTTCATCGGTGGCATGACGATGGGCCTGGGCATGGCGCTGCACGAGGAGGGCGTGCTCGACCCGGCGATGGGCGACTGGGTCAACCACGACCTGGCCGAATACCACGTACCGGTGCACGCGGACATCGAGTCCATCGAGGCGGCCTGGCTCTCCGAGGACGACCGGGCGGTCAACCCGATGGGCAGCAAGGGCATCGGCGAGATCGGCATCGTGGGCTCGCCCGCGGCGATCGTGAACGCGGTCCGGCACGCCACCGGCATCCGGGTGCGGGACCTGCCGGTGCGGCTGGACAAGCTGTTGCCGTACCTGGGCTGAGAACGCCTTAACCATCCTTAAGCACAAATCGGCGCCGCCCACCGGGCGGCGCCGATTTGCCGGTGCGGGAGCTATCGCTTGCTGTGGTACGCCTCGACGATCGAGCTCGGGATGCGGCCCCGCTCGGAGACCTCGTAGCCGTTCTTGCCGGCCCACTCCCGAATGGCCTGATTCTGGTCGCGGCTGGCGCGGCCGGTGCTCGCCGGGGCGCCACCGCGGCGGGCGGAACGAGACTCGACACCGGACCGGCCGACCCGCGTCGCCACCGCGAGGTAGGGGTCCAACGCCTTACGCAGCTTGCCGGCGTTCTTCTCCGACAGGTCGATCGTGTAGTTCACGCCGTCGAGTCCGAACTCGACGGTGCGGTCGGCCTCGCCGCCGTCGAGGTCATCGGTCAGAAGGGTAATTACCTGCTTGGCCATGATGTGGTTGCTCCCGGGACGGCGCCATTGTCTATGAGAATTCCTGCGTATTCATTCTGTCCGGCCGTGCCGACGTGTGCAAATTGTCCGCCCTGCATGTCGCGCAGATCATCCGTCCCATTCTCCCGGTCCGGGCGCACTACGCCGCCGGCGATTGGCCGCCGTACCCGGGTTGGGCAGGCCGCCGGGGCGGAGAACTTTACGAAACTTCTCCGCAACACTTCTCACGCCTGTCAATGTGTTGTACGTTGCGTGGGAGCGCTCCCACGCCGCCCCTTCCCCGGGGCATCCCCACCACCAGGAGCAGTCATGAGACGTGTCATCCGGGCCGTCACGGCCGCCGCTCTGCTCGCCGCGGGCGCGATCACGACATTCGTGGTCGCCGGTCCCGCGAGTGCCGACACGCAGATCTGCGAGCAGTACGGTTCCACCACCATCGGCGGCCGCTACGTCGTGATGAACAACCGCTGGGGCACCTCCGCCCAGCAGTGCATCAACGTCACCAGCACGGGCTTCGCCATCACCAGTCAGCAGGGCGTCGGCAGCACCAGCGGCGCGCCGGTGTCCTACCCGGCCATCTTCGTCGGCTGCCACTACACGAACTGCTCGCCCGGCACCAACCTGCCGATGCAGGTCAGCTCGATCAGCAGCGCGACCAGCAGCATCAGCTACAACTACGTCTCCGGCGCCACCTACGACGCGGCGTACGACATCTGGCTCGACCCGACGCCCAAGCGCGACGGTGTCAACGCCATGGAGATCATGATCTGGTTCAACCGCCAGGGCTCGATCCAGCCGATCGGCTCGGTCGTGGGCACCACCACCATCGGCGGGCGCACCTGGCAGGTCTGGCAGGGCAGCAACGGCTCCAACAACGTCATCTCGTACGTGGCCCCGTCGGCGATCTCCAGCTGGAACTTCAGCGTCCTGGACTTCATCAACGACGTGAAGAACCGCGGCGCGATCACCAGCTCGTGGTACCTGACCAGCATCCAGGCGGGCTTCGAGCCGTGGATCGGCGGCACCGGCCTGGCCGTCACGAACTTCTCGGCCGCGGTCAACGGCGGGGGCAGCAACCCGGGGACCCCGACCACGCAGCCCACCACCCCGCCGCCCGGCGGCACCGCCGGCTGCCGGGTCACCTACTCGGCCGACTCGTGGGGCAACGGCTTCGTCGCCAACGTGACCGTGGCCAACACCGGCAACAGCGCGCTCAACGGCTGGACCCTCGGCTTCACCCTCCCGAGCGGCCAGGCGGTGACCAACTCGTGGAACGCCACGCTGTCGGGCACCAGCGGCGCACTGACCGCCCGCAACTCGGCCCACAACGGCAGCATCCCGGCCGGCGGCAGCACCTCGTTCGGCTTCCAGGGCACCTACAGCGGCACCTTCGCCAGCCCGTCCGCGTTCACCCTCAACGGATCGGCCTGCACCCGGGCCTGACCTCCACCAGCATCACAGCAGCCCCGCCCCGTCGCCGATCAACCCGGCGGCGGGGCGGCCGGCGTTATCCGCAAGGCCGCGGGGGCGTGGGCCGGGACCGCTGGAGAACGGGGTGCCACCGGCTCGACGCGTTCGTAGGGTGCACCGAGCGCGGGCCGCGGATCCGCCTCACCCTTGTTGGGCCACAGGGACAGGGCCCGCTCGGCCAGTGCGGTGATGGTCAGCGACGGGTTCACCCCGAGGTTGGCCGGGATCACCGAACCGTCCACCACGTGCAGGCCGGGATAGCCGTACACCCGCTGGTAGGGGTCGACCACGCCGGTCGCGGGAGAGTCGCCGATGGTCACGCCGCCGAGGATGTGCGCGGTCATCGGGATGTCGAAGACGTCACCCACCGAGCCGCCGGGATGACCACCGATCTTGGCGGCCATCCGGCGTACCGCCTCATGACCGACCGGGATCCAGGTCGGGTTGACCGGGCCGTGGCCGGGCCCGGTGGTGAGCCGGCCGCGCTTGGTGCGCCGTACCGTCAAAGAGTTGTCCACGGTCTGCATGACCAGCGCGATGATGGTCCGGTCGCTCCAACGTCGCTTCGACAGCGACCGCAGCAGCGTGACCGGGTGCCGCAGCGCCTGGCCGAGGAAGCGGACCGGCCGCGGCACGCGGCCGCCGCCGTCCACCAGCAGGGTGGTGAGCAGGCCCATCGCGTTGCTGCCGGGCCCGTAGCGGACCGGCTCGATGTGGGTCTCGGCGTCCGGGTGGAAGCTCGAGGTGATCGCGACCCCGCGGGAGAACGGCTTTTCCGGTACGGACACAGACTGCGCGCCGAGCAGCGCCTCGGAGTTGGTGCGGGTCAACGCACCGAGCCGGTCGGAGAGCGCGGGCAGCACCCCGGTGTCCCGCATGGCGTGCAGCAGCCGCTGCGTGCCGAGCGCCCCGGCCGACAGCACCACCTCCCGCGCGGTGAACGTGCCCTGCGAGGTGGTCAGCTCCCAGCCGTCGCCGACGGGCCGCAACGCCGAGACGGTGGTGTCCGGGTGCACGACCGCACCGGCCCGCTCGGCGAGATAGAGGTAGTTGAGGTCGAGCCGGTTCTTGGCCCCGAGCCGGCACCCGATCATGCAGTCACCGCACTCGGTGCACCCGGTCCGGGCGGGCCCGGCCCCGCCGAAATAGGGATCCGGCACGGTTTTGCCGGGCTCACCGAAGAAAACCCCGACCGGGGTACGCCGGAAAGTGCCGCCGACTCCCATGTCCTGCGCGACGGCCTGGATGACCTCGTCGGAGGGTGTCATCGACGGCTGCACGGTGACGCCGAGCATCCGGGAAGCCTGCGCGTAGTGCTGCTCCAGCTCGCGGGCCCAGTCGGTGATGCCGGCCCAGCGCGGATCGGCGAAGAACGCGGCCGGCGGCTGGTAGAGCGTGTTCGCGTAGACCAGCGATCCGCCGCCGACGCCCGCCGCGGAGAGCACGACGATGTCCTTGAGCAGGGTGATCCGCTGGATGCCGCGCAGGCCCAGCGCGGGCGCCCAGAGGAAGGCCCGCAGATCCCAGGACGTCCTGGGCAGCGTCTCGGGGGTGAAGCGCCGGCCGGCCTCGAGCACACCGACCCGGTAACCCTTCTCGGTCAGCCGCAACGCGGTGACACTCCCGCCGAACCCACTGCCCACGACGACGATGTCGTAGTCCGTCATGCCGCTCAGCTCACCACGTCGACGCCGATCGAACCAGACTTGACGAGCACCTTGATGTGCTCCCCGCTCTCGGCATCGGCGAAGGCCGCCGCGGCCTGACTCAACGGCCGGACCGCCGTCACGAAATCGGCCGCCGTCACCACGCCGTCGCGCAGCAGCACCATCGCATCGGCGTAGTCCTCCGGCAGGTACGTCGCACTGCCCTGGATCCGCAGCTGGCTGTCCTGCAGCAACGCGAGCGGAATCGTCACTTCGCCGGCCGGCACGCCGACCACCACGACAGTGCCACCCTTGTCGGCGATCGCCAGCGACTGCGTCACCGTCGACTGCTCGGCGACGCAGTCGAACACCACGTCGGCGCTCTCGCCGAGCGCTGCCCGTACCTGATCGGCAGCGTCCGCAGCCGTCGCGTCCACGGCGGCGTCCGCACCGAAAGCCAGCGCCCGCTTGCGGCTGGCAGCCGAGCGCGCCGTCACGACGATCCGCCGGGCGCCCTGCGCCCGCGCCACTTTCAAAGTCAGCAGGCCGATGGTTCCCACCCCGAGAATCGCCACCGCCCGATCGCGAACCCCACCGGCCAGCCGGATCGCGTGCACGGGAGTGGAAACCGGCTCGATCAGGGCCGCGGTGGCATCGTCGAAGTCGTCGGGCACACCATGCAGGCGCCGCGCGTCGATGGTGAACACGTCGGCCATCCCGCCCTGCTCGGACCCGCAGCCGAAGAACCCGAGCCGCTCGCACAGGTTCTGCCGCCCGGCCCGGCACTGCTTGCACTCCCAGCAGGGCAGGTCCGGCTCGACGGTGGCCCGCTGCCCGACCCGGACCGAGGTCACATCCGCGGCGACCGCGGTGACCACCCCGACCACCTCATGCCCGGGCGCGTACGGCGGATGAACATTGGGATGCCGGCCCCGCAGGGCGTGCGTGTCGGAGCCGCAGACGCCCGCCACCACCATCCGTAGCTGTGCCTCACCCGGTCCCGGTTCCGGAACGGCCGCCTCGACGACCTGAACCCCGTCCGGCAGCACCACGACACGCATCATGGCTGGAGCATAGGACCTGGGTTTACGCTAAGCCGTGCGAGCAGCGACGATGGCCGACATCGCCCGGCGTGCCGGCGTGTCCCGGATCGCCGTCTCGTACGCGCTGAACGGCCGTCCCGGCGTCTCCGCGGACCTGCGCCAGCGCATCCTGGGCATCGCCCGCGAACTCGGCTACCGCGCGAACGGCCCGGCGCTGGCACTGCACGGCGCGGCGGCCCACGCGATCGGGCTGGTGCTGCTGCGCTCGTCGGCGGCGCTGACCGTGGAGGTCTTCCGCCGCCAGCTGATCGCCGGCATCCAGGAAGAGCTGGCCGTCCGCGGCTTCGGTCTGGCGTTGCAACTGGTGGCGGACCTGGAGGAGGAAGCGCAGGTCCACCGCCGATGGAGCGCCGAACGCCGGGTCGACGGCGTGCTGATCTGCGACCCCCGGGTGGACGATCCGAGGTTGGCGGCGGTCCGCCGGCTGGGCCTGCCGGCGGCGCTGATCGCGAGCACACCGGACGACGGCATGCCCGGGGCGTGGTGCGACGACCGGGGATGGACGCTGGAGCTGGTGCAGCACCTGGCTGAGCTGGGCCACGTGCGGGTGGCCCGGGTGAGCGGGCCGGCGGGGATGGTGCACACGGCGATCCGGGACGAGGCGATGGCCCGGGCGTGCGCTGAGCGGGGGATGGCGCTGACGATCGTGCGGGCTGATTACACGGGCCGGGCTGGGGCCGAAAGGACCCGGGAGCTGTTGTTGAGTGGGTCGGAGCGGCCGACGGCGATTGTTTACGACAACGACGTTATGGCGGTGGCTGGGCTGGGGGTTGCGGGGGAGTTGGGGGTGGCAGTGCCGGGGGATCTGTCGGTTGTGGCTTGTGAGGATTCGCCGCTTTGTCAGGTGGTGGGGCCGCCGTTGACTGTTGTTCGGCGGGATATTGCGGCTTATGGGGGGTTGGCTGTGGCTCAGCTGTTTGCGGCGTTGGATGGGGATGTGCGGGCGCCGGTGCAGGCTGAGGGTGGGCGTCTTGAGGTGCGGCGGAGTACTGGGCCTGCTTGAGGGGCTTTGATCCGCCTTCGCGCCTTCGCGCCTTCGCGCCTTCGCGCCTTCGCGCCTTCGCGCCTTCGCGCCTTCGGTCGTCCAAGTTCCGCCTTGCGCGTTCCATGCTGCGCCTTGCGCGTTTCGCGCCTTGCCTCACCTGTAGGCGCGGTCACCTTGGGCCTTACACCTGGCGCGTTCGCCTTGCGCCTTGCGCGTGTCCCGCATTCCGCCTTTGCGCGTTCCGGGTTCTGCCTTGCGTGCTCCGCGCTGCGCGTTCGTCCTGCGCCTTGCGCGTTTCCCGCCGCGCGGTTTCGCGCTACGCCTTGCACGTGCGCCGTGCGCCTTGCGCGTTCCTCATCTCGCGTTCGCGCCCCGCCTTCCGCGCTGCCCGTTCCGCCTCCGCGTCCGGCCTCCCGCGTTCCGCCCTGCGCTTTCCGCTTCGCCAGACTCAATCAGCGGCGGCCGTACTCCTCTAGACGAGTAAGTCCTTACTCGTTGAGCAAGTGAGCTGCGGTGGGGTCTGTACGCGTGACTACTGAGCACGTGCACTGAGCACGTGCACTGAGCGGTTGGACGCTTGGCCCGCGTAAAGGTGAAGGGTGTCGATGATCTGTTTGTGACGACAGACATCAACACCCTTCTCATCGCACTCTACGTGAAGATCGACGACTGGCTCGGGAAGCGTCGTCGGACCGGGCGTCCTCCGAAGCTGTCCGACGCCGAACTATTGACCATCGCGGTGGCTCAGGCCCTGCTCGGGATTCGTTCCGAGG
The DNA here is from genome assembly GCF_050955795.1 of Actinoplanes sp. CA-051413. Lineage (NCBI taxonomy): Bacteria > Bacillati > Actinomycetota > Actinomycetes > Micromonosporales > Micromonosporaceae > Actinoplanes > Actinoplanes sp. CA-051413. The sequence continues at coordinate 8,139,490 of NZ_CP192100.1, read as the reverse complement.
CCCGGTGGCTGCGGTTTTTGCCCAAGCATCTGCCCGGCGCGTTCCCGTATCTGCCCGGTCAGTCCGGCTACAACAAGCGCCTGCGGGCCGCGCTGCCGCTACTCAAGAAGGCTATCCGGCTGGTCGCTTCGGACACTGACCTGTGGCACGACGACGTATGGGTCACCGACTCCACCCCGGTCGAGTGCGGCCGGTCCCGGCCCACGGCGAAACGCTCCGAGCTGGCCGGCTGGGCCGGCTACGGCTACTGCGCCTCACACTCCCGGTTCTTCTGGGGGCTGCGCCTACATCTGATCTGCACACCCTCGGGCCTGCCGATCGCCTGGTCCCTGGCGACCGCGAAGACCGACGAACGCCAGGTCTTAACCGCTGCCCTGGAAGACGACCCCAGCCTGCTCGAGGCCCGGCCGGGACAGCTGATCATCGCGGACAAAGGCTATGTCTCCGCCGAACTTGACCGTTGGCTCGCTGATCGCGGAGCCCGGCTACTGCGCCCTTCCTACCGCAACCGGACTGCACACCCTGGCGAGCACCTACTCAAACCCGTCCGGCAGTTGATCGAATCGGTCAACGACACGTTGAAAGGCCAGCTCGACCTGGAGCTGCACGGCGGCCGCAGCATCGAAGGCGTCGGTGCCCGCATCGCGCAACGCCTCCTCGCCATGACCGCCGCGATCTGGCACAACCGCGCCACCGGCCAACCCTTGACCAGGTCCTTGATCGCTTACGACCACTGACTCAGTTAGGACTTACTCGTCTAGTCTTTGTTGTCCGTGACCGGTGGCGGCGGTGCCGTGCTGGCGCGGGCGACCAGGTGGGCGGGCTCGTCGAGCCGGCTGGCGACCTCGTCGCCCGCGATGACCGCCAGCAGCAGCCGGGCCGCGTTCTCGCCGTAGGCGACGATGTCGCGGGTGAGCGCGGTCAGCGGCGGATGCACGAGCCCACAGACCGGCGAATCGTCCCAGGCGACGATGGACAACTCGGCCGGCACGGCGAACCCCAGTTCCTGCGCGGTGGCGAGCCCCGCGATCGCCATGATGTCGTTGTCGTACACGATCGCCGTTGGCCGCGGCCGGGTGTGCAGCAGGTCACGGGTGGCCTGGGCGCCGGCCTCGCCGGTGTAGTCGGTCCAGACCGGGGGCGCCTCGTTGATCCCCAGCCGTTCGCAGTTCTCGGCGAAGGCGCGGCTGCGGGCGCCGGTGTGGGCAAGCTCGGGGATCCCGGCGACCCGGGCGATCCGGCGGTGACCGAGCCCGGCCAGGTGCTCGACCGCCTCGGTCACCGAGACCGCGTCGTCGGACCAGAGACTCGGCAGCAGCTCACCCTCGGTAGGCGGCCCCACGACGACGGCGGGCAGCCCCATCTCCGCCACAGCCGGCACCCGTGGATCGTCCGCGCGGACGTCACAGAGCAGCACCCCGTCGACCCGGCCCTCGATCCACCACTGCCGGTAGACCTCGATCTCGGCCGCCGGGTCGTCATCGGGGACCATCTGCAGAAGCAACGCGTACGAGCGGGTGGACAACTCGGCCTCAAGCCCGCTGACCAGTTCCATGAAGAACGGCTCGACACCCAGCGTGCTGGCCGGCCGCCGCAGCGCGAGCCCGACGACCTTGGCGGGCGCCCCGGCGAGCGCCCGGGCGGCGGCGCTGGCCCGGAAACCCAGACGGTCGGCGATCGCGAGGATGCGCGCGCGGGTGTCCTCGGAGACGCCGGGCCGGTCGTTCAACGCGTAGGAGACGGCGCCCTTGGAGACCCCGGCCTCGCGGGCGATATCGGCGATCGTCGGTCTCTTCACTCTCCTGACCCTAGGCCTCCCCAGCCAGTCCTGTGGCCGCCATGGCCGTCCTGTTGCTGCCGTTCAAGGCAGGAAGCCGAGCCGCCGGGCCGTCACGACGGTCTCCATCCGGCCGTGTGTGCCCAGCTTGCGCATCGCGTTGCGCAGATAGCTCTTGACCGTCTCCGGCAGGAGCCCGAGCCGCCGGGCAGCCTCCGCGTTGCCGCAGCCCACCGCAACCATGGCCAGCACGTCGAGCTCCCGCGGCGACAACGGATTGGGCGACCGCTCCGAGCCGCCGGACTGGGCGAGCAGCGCGCACACGTCCTGCAGCCGGGACCGCAGCGCAGGGTCGTCGACCTCTTGGGCGATCGTGCGGAGGTCCGCGTGCGCCTGCCGGACGTCTTCCCACTCCGGGGCCGTCGGCGCCGCCCGGGTCAGGGCCGCGGTCGTCTCCAGCTCGGCGATCCGGCGCTGCACTTCCCGGCGTACGGTCACCTCGGTGCCGATGCGCACCGCCACCTGGCTCATCGCGTCGAGCGCGCGGGTCCCCACAGACAGCGGCTCCCGCGTGCCGGCATACAGCACCGCCAGGACAGAACCGCCCATCACGACCGGCACCGCGGCGATCGCCCGCAACCCCTCGGCGGTGACCGGTTTGTCGTACTCGTGGCTGATCCGCGGGTCGGTGGCGTAGTCCTCTACCCGGCCCGGCCGTGCCGTGCGGACGACCCGCCCGCCGAGACCGTTTCCGGCGCTGACCACCAGCCCGTGCAGCGCGCCGGTCACCGTGCCCGCGAAGTCGGTCAGCCGCATGCCCCGGCCGTCGGCGGCCACCGCCCCGCCGAACGCGACCGGCAGCCCGGTCACCCGCCGGACCCGGCCCAGCGCGGCGGACAGATCGGCTGTTTCGAGCACGTCACCAGCATGTCGCGGACCGGGTTCCCGGTCCACCCCTGAACGGGGGTGGCGCCGCCACGTGGACCGGCTCATGCTGCAGAAATGCTCTCCTACGCTTCCGGGACCTCCGACGTGCCGCTGCTCGGCGAGACGATCGGCGCGAACCTCGAACGCACGGTCACGACCCACGGCGACCGCGAGGCGCTGGTGGATGTGGCCGCCGGCCGCCGCTGGACCTATACCGAGTTCGACGCCGCGGTGAACGAGGTCGCCCGTGGCCTGCTGGCCCGCGGCATCAACAAGGGCGACCGGGTGGGGATCTGGGCGCCGAACTGCGCGGAATGGGTCATCACGCAGTACGCGACCGCGAAGATCGGCGCGATCCTGGTGAACATCAACCCGGCGTACCGCACGCACGAACTGGCCTATGTGATCCGGCAGGCCGGCGTGCGCCTGCTGGTCAGCGCGGTCGCGTTCAAGACGAGCGACTACCGCGGCATGATCGCCGAGATCGGCTTCACCGAGACGATCTTCATCGGCACCCCGGACTGGGACGACCTGATCGCCGCCGGCCAGGGCCGCTCGCTGGAGGAACGCGCCGCGTCGCTGGCCTTCGACGACCCGATCAACATCCAGTACACGTCCGGCACGACGGGCTTTCCGAAGGGCGCGACGCTGTCGCACCACAACATTCTCAACAACGGCTTCTTCGTCGGCGAGCTGGTCGGCTACACCGAGCAGGACCGGATCTGTATCCCGGTGCCGCTCTACCACTGCTTCGGGATGGTGATGGGCAACCTGGCGGCGACCTCGCACGGTGCGTGCATGGTGCTGCCGGCTCGGGGCTTCGAGCCCGCGGCCTCTCTGCGAGCGGTCACCCAGGAGAAATGCACCTCCCTGTACGGCGTACCGACCATGTTCATCGCCGAACTGGGCCTGCCCGACTTCACCGCGTACGACCTGTCGTCGCTGCGTACCGGGATCATGGCGGGCTCGCCGTGCCCCGTGGAGGTGATGAAGCGGGTGGTGGCCGAGATGCACATGACCGAGGTGGCAATCTGTTACGGCATGACGGAAACCTCGCCGGTCTCGACGATGACCCGCCGCGACGATGGCTTGGACCGCCGTACGGAAACGGTGGGCCGCGTGATGCCGCACCTGGAGTCGAAGGTGGTCGACCCGGCGACGGGCCTGCCGATGCCACGCGGCGAGGCGGGGGAGCTGTGCACTCGCGGCTACTCGGTGATGCTCGGCTACTGGGACCAGGCGGAGGCGACCGCGGAAGCGATCGACGAGGCCCGCTGGATGCACACGGGCGACCTGGCCACGATGGACGAGCACGGCTACGTGAACATCGTCGGCCGGATCAAGGACCTGGTGATCCGTGGCGGCGAGAACGTGTACCCGAGGGAGGTGGAGGAGTTCCTCTACTCCCACCCGGACGTGTCGGACGTCCAGGTGATCGGCGTCCCGGACCAGAGGTACGGCGAGGAACTGATGGCCTGGGTGGTGATGCGCCCGGGAGCGACGCCGCTGACCACTGAAGCGGTCCGTGACTTCTGCAAGGGAAAGCTCGCGCATTACAAAGTCCCGCGGTATGTGCATGTGGTGGACGGCTTCCCCATGACGGTGACCGGGAAAGTGCGAAAGGTGGAGATGCGAGAGCAGGCAGTGGAGATCCTCGACCTCCATGACGCCGCCGGCATCCGCAACGCTTGACTCCACTCGAACTTCATTCCGTTTCCCGTCGTCCCCCGCATTGTGTCCGTGGCCACAGAGTCAGCCGCGGTCCAGGTATTCGCCGTCGGGCGTCGCGTCTGCGGACGCATGCTTGGTGCGTTCGGCCTCGCGGAGCTGGACCCGTCGGATCTTGCCGGAGATCGTCTTCGGCAGCTCGGTGAACTCCATCCGTCGCACCCGCTGGTAGGGCGACAGGTTCGCGCGGCAGTGCGCGAAGATCGCCTGGGCGGTCTCGTCGTTGGCCGGCCATCCCTCGGCCAGGACCACATAGGCCTTCGGCACGTTGAGTCGCAGTGCGTCCGGTGACGGCACGATGGCGGCCTCCACGACCGCCTCGTGCTCGATCAGCACACTCTCCAGCTCGAACGGCGAGATGCGGTAGTCCGACGCCTTGAACACGTCATCGGTGCGGCCGACGTAGGTGATGTAGCCGTCCGCGTCGCGGGAGCCGATGTCGCCCGTGTGGTAGTAGCCGTTCGCCATGGCCTGGGCCGTCAGCTCGGCATCGCCGTGATAGCCGACCATCAGGCCCAATGGGCGAGGCTCGAGCCGCAGGCAGATCTCGCCCTCGTCCGCATATTCACCCGTCAGCGGGTCGATCAGCGCCACCTGATAGCCGGGGACAGGGCGGCCCATCGAGCCCGGCCGTACCCTCTGGCCCGGGGTGTTCGCGATCTGGACCGTCGTCTCGGTCTGGCCGAAGCCGTCGCGGATCGTGACGCCCCAGGCCTTCTGGACCTGCTCGATGACCTCGGGGTTCAGCGGCTCACCGGCACCGACCACCAGCCGTGGCGGGTTCTTCAGCGCCGTGAGGTCGGACTGGATCAGCATCCGCCACACCGTCGGCGGCGCGCAGAAGCTCGTGACCCCGCAGCGCTGCATCTCGCGCAGCAGGCGCGGCGCGTCGAACCGCGTGTAGTTGTGGATGAACACGCACGCCTGCGCGTTCCACGGGGCGAACACGTTGCTCCACGCGTGTTTCGCCCAGCCAGGCGACGAGATGTTGAGGTGGACGTCGCCGGGTTGCAGACCGATCCAGTACATCGTGGACAGATGTCCCGCGGGATACGTCGCGTGCGTGTGCTCAACCAGCTTGGGACGCGCAGTCGTGCCGGAGGTGAAGTAAAGCAGAAGTGTGTCGCTGGCCTGCGTGACTCCGTCTGGCGTGAACTCGGCGGAGCCGGCGTAGGCGTCGGAGAAGTCATGCCAGCCGTCGGCGGGTGAGCCGACCGCGATGCGTGTGACCTCCGCACCGACGTCGGCGAACCGTTCGGCTGCCGAGGCGAGGGCAATGACGTGCTGCGCGCCGCCGCGGGTCACCCTGTCCCGGGCGTCGGCCGCACCGAGCAGCGGCGTCGCCGGGATGATGACTGCGCCGAGCTTCATGACCGCGAGGATGGTGTCCCAGAGCTCCACCTGGTTGCCGAGCATCATCACGATCCGGTCGCCGCGGGCGACGCCCCGGTCTCGCAGCCAGTTGGCGACCTGGTTGGAGCGGCCGGCCATCTCGGCGAACGAGTAGCGCTGCTCCGAGCCGTCCTCCTCGACGATCCACAGGGCGGGGCTGTCGTTGCCTTCGGCGATCACGTCGAACCAGTCGAGCGCCCAGTTGAACGCGCCGAGCTGCGGCCAGCTGAACTGCGCGTACGCCTCGGCGTAGTCCTCGCGATGCTCCAGCAGGAAGTCCCGGGCCTCGCGGAACGCCGCCGTACCGTCAGTCGCCGCCATTTCTCCTCCTCAGGCTGATCTGGGTCAGACTGCCCCGCCGCCGGGGAGCCCGCCACCCCCACGCGGGGGTGGCGGACGTGGTCATTCAGAACAGGTCGTGTCGCCGGCAGGCAGGCGGCCGCTGCCCAGGTACGCGTCAACTGCCTCGTCAACGCAGCTTGCGCCCCGGAACAGATACACGCCGTGGGTACGAGCCCCGGCCAGCACGATCAACCGCGAGCCGGTCAGTGCCCGGTGCAACGCCCGTGCCTCGGGAAGCTGGGAGTTGACGTCCTTCTCGGCCTGGACGATCAGTGCGGGCGTGCCGTTGTGCACGTCGATCGGCCGCTCCGCCGGCGCGTACGGCCAGAAGGAACACGGCGTGATCGTGCGAGCGAGGGGCTCGAACAGCGGTGATGAGGCTCGGTGCCGCTGAATGTCCCGCCAGTAGACCTCCGGGTCCCGCGCGACCGCGGCGTCACCGCAGAGGATCGCGGTCTGAGCGGTGTGCGTCGCCGATCCCGCCCCGTCGACAAGGCTCGCGAGCGTCTCGGTCATGCCCTCGGTGGGCTCGGCGGGCAGTCCGTCGGCTGCCCGCGCGAGGATCCGCACCACAGTGGCCAGCTCCCCGTTCTCCGTGTCGTCGGTGAGCGGCGTGACGATCAACGCCGGCACCAGGGTGTCGTCCACCCGGTACGCGCCAACGGTCAGTGGACGCCGGGCCGAGGCCGCGTAGACCCGGCGCACGGTGCCGAGTACCGCGTCGGCTGTCTTGCCCAGGTGGTAGCCGGCGTCGCGTGCCGCAGCCCATGCGGCCCACTCCCGCAGCCCGGCCTCGCGTCCCGCAGCGGCATTCCGCAGCACGCGCGTTCCGGACAACGCCGGATCGACCGCGCTGTCCAGGACCATCCGATCGGCCCGACGGGGGAACAGTTGGGTGTAGACCGCACCGAGATAGGAGCCCTGCGAATAGCCCAGGTAGGAGAGCTTCGGCGCGCCGAGCGCGGCCCGGATCCGGTCCATGTCGCGAGCCATGTTGGCGGTGGACGCGTGCCGGAGCAGCTTCCGTTCCGCGCTCCCGCAGCGCCCGGCGAGGTCACGGTCCAGGGCCACCATCGCGTCGAATCCCGCCCGGTCGGCGCCGGCTGAGCGCGGCAGCCAATAGGCGGGCCATTGGCAATCCACAGGAGTACTGCGACCGGCAAAGCGAGGGTCCATGCCGATCAGGTCGAAGCGTTCGCCCGTCACGCCCATCGCAGCCCGGGCGAGCGGAACGCTGTCCAGCACGGGCGACGCGGGGCCACCCAGGTTGATGATCATGGGACCGAGGTGGTGCGCGGCGTCGCTGCCCCGGCTGCGGGCGATCGCCACGGTGATGGTGCGGCCGTGCGGCTCGGCATAGTCCAGCGGCACAGTTACGTCGCCGCACTCGACGCCGGCATCGTCCAGGGCCTGTCCCTCAGCATCGTCCGGTCCGACAGCACAGGGATGCCAGGAGAGTTTTGGAGTGTTACCCGTGTTGATCCGAGGTTCAGTGGGGAGTGCGGTCCCGGAGAGGCCGGCGGTCAGGGACAACGCGGTGATGATGGTGGCGACGGTCAGCATTTGTGGACTCCTGGCGTGAGCAGGTGGTGGGGTGAGAGATCAGGCATCGCTGTGTCGGAGGCGCCATGCGGCCACTGCGAGCAGGCCGGTCGCGTAGAGCACGAAGACGGCGAACCCCGCCCAGGGGGACAACAGCGTCGAATCGGGGCGCGTCGTGGTGATCGCCAGCCCGGCCGGGGAGGGCAGCCAGCGGTAGACGTCGTCGGCCAGCTCCGATGGCAGGAAGCCGGCCAGCATCTGCGGTCCGAACAGAATTCCGATGACCGCCGCGACGCCGCCGGCCGTACGACGCAGAATCGCGCCGAGTCCGAGCCCGATCACTGCAACCACCGTCAGATAGAGCGCTGCGCCGATGACCGCTCGTGCCACCCCGGGCTCACCAAGTGAGACGTCGAGGTGCTCGGCCGACAGCACCGACTGGCCGGTCAGGAAAGCGCCGAACACAGCCGGCAGGCACAGCGTGAAAATCGCGACTGAGAGGACCGCTGCCTTGCCCCAGAGCACCCGGCTGCGCCTGGGAACGGCCGCGAAGGTCGTGCGGATCAGGCCGCTCGTGTATTCGTTGGTGATCACCAGGACCCCGAGGACTCCTACGGCGAGCTGGGCCACCTGGACTCCGGACAGGCTCACGCTGACGGCGTCGAAACCCGCGGGATCGGCGGGTGGGCGGGTGACGCGGACCATCGCGTACAGAATGCCGAAGCCGATGATCAGGGCAAGGGCGCTCAGCAGGGACCAGGCAGTGGAGGAGACCGAGCGGAACTTGGTCAGCTCGGCGCGCATGCCGCTCATCGGTGGCTCCCGTTCTGGGTAGGGGAGGAGAACTCGATGGCCGAGCTGGTGAGGTCGACGAACGCGTCCTCGAGGGAGCTGTGACCCGAATCGGCCACAAGGCTCGCCAGGCTCGTGTCGGCGACCAGGCGCCCCTTGCCGATCACCACCACGTGGTCCGCGGTCAGCGCCATCTCGGTCATGAGGTGGGAGGAGACGAAGACTGTGCGGCCCCGCGCGGCCAGGTCGCGCAGCAAGCCGCGGACCCAGCGGATTCCCTCGGTGTCCAGGCCGTTCAGCGGCTCGTCGAGGATGAGCGTGTGCGGGTCGCCCAGGAGTGCGGTCGCGATGCCCAGCCGCTGCTCCATGCCGAGGGAGAACCGGCCGGCGCGGCGTTTGGCGATGTCGGCCAGACCGACCGCCTCGATCACGTCGAGCACCCGCGCTCGCGGCAGGCCGTTGGACTGCGCCAGGGCGAGCAGGTGGTGGTACGGGCTGCGCGCCGGATGCACAGCTCGCGCGTCCAGCAGCGCCCCGACCTCCCGCAGCGGCGTGCGATGGGCCGCGTACGGCTTCCCGTTGACCGTCACCGAGCCGCGGGTCGGCCGGTCCAGCCCCAGCATCATGCGCATCGTCGTGGACTTGCCGGCGCCGTTGGGCCCCAGGAAACCCGTGACGACGCCCGGCCGCACCGTGAAGGTCAGGTCCTCCACCGCACATTTGGCGCCGTACCGCTTGGTCAGGCCCTTTGCCTCGATCATGATGGCTCCTTCCGTGGTCGCCTCCCAGGTTTCCGGCACGACGGTTCCGCGTCAGTGGGGTGTGCGCGCTGCCGAGGGTGGGGTTTTCCCCACCCCACGCCCGCGGTTTTCCGGATGGTCAGGCCGGTCCCCGATCCCTACCGTCGACGGCGTGGACATCCGCTTCTTCCCGACGGACCGCGTGACGACCGGGCGATCGATCTGCCATCTTCTGGTCGGCGCCGCGCTGTCGATGCTGGCTGCCGGCCTGTTCGGGCTGCTGGTGACCCTGTGGGGTGCCGCGCTGCTCAGCCTCGTCACCGGGCCGGCCGGCGGCGCGTTCCTCGTCGTCCTCTACGTCGTCGCAGTGCTGGCCTTGCCTCTGGTCTTCGCCTGGTTCGTGCACGAGGTCGCCGTGCTGCACCGGTTGCGGTTCCGCCGGCTGCTGGAGATCACCATCCCCGAGCCGGCCTGGACGCTGCGCAGCACGGGACGCCAGCTGATGTATCACGCCTGGGCGTTGCTGATCGCCGTCCCGGCGACTGTGCTGATCGTTGCTCCGCCCGCGGCCCGGCGGTTCGTGCGCCACGATCGGCAGACCGCCGACCGCCTGCTCGGCCCCACCAACGTCGAGATCCTCAAGCAGCGGGTGGACTGGCTGCGCAGCAGCCGGGCGGCGATCGTCCTCGCCACCGATGAGGAACGCCGGCGCATCGAACGGGATCTGCACGACGGCGCCCAGCAGCGGTTGCTGTCCCTGGCGCTGAATCTCGGCATGGCCCGGGAGGCGATCACGGCACCCTCACCCGAGGCCGATGCGATCGTGGCGGCGCACGACGAGGCGCTCACAGCGCTCAGCGAGCTACGGCAGTTCGTGCGGGGTCTGCACCCGGCTGTGCTCAACGATCGTGGTCTGGACGCCGCCATCTCCGGACTGGCCGCCCGGGCCAAGATTCCGATCCACGTCTCCGTGCAGGTGCAGCCGCGCTGCCCGGCGTCGATCGAGGCGGTCGCCTACTTCGTCGTCTCGGAGGCTCTGACGAATGTGGCCAAGCACTCCGCAGCACTGACCGCCTCCGTGACATTGACTCGCCGAGGGAGCGAATTGCATATCAAGGTCGCTGACGAGGGCCGTGGTGGCGCCGCCGCGAAGCCCGGTGGTGGGATAGCGGGACTCATCCAACGAACCGCGTCCGTCGACGGGCAGCTCTCCTTGAGCAGCCCGGTCGGTGGGCCGACCGTCCTCAAGGTGGTTCTGCCGTGCGGCTGATCCTTGCGGAGGATTCGGTGCTGCTGCGCGCCGGACTGACGAAATTGCTCAGCGACGGTGGCTTCGACGTGCTGGCCGCCGTGGGCGACGGCGAGGAGCTGCTCCGTGCGGTTGCCGAGCACGAGCCCGAGGTGGTGGTCGTCGACGTCCGGATGCCGCCCACCCATACCGATGAGGGCATCCGCGCAGCTCTGACGATCCGCCACCGATATCCGAAGATCGCCATTCTGGTGTTGTCGCAGTACGTCGAGGAGCGGTACGCCAACGATCTGCTGTCGGCGGCTACGAGTTCGGTCGGTTACCTACTCAAGGACAGGGTTGCCCGGGTCCGTGACTTTCTTGACGCGCTGCGCCGGATCGCCGAGGGCGGCACAGCCCTGGACCCCGAGGTGGTCGCCCAGCTCATGGTGCGCCGCCGGCCGGACTTCCGGGAGCGGCTCACGCCACGCGAGCTGGAGGTGCTGCGGTTGATGGCCGAGGGGCGTTCCAACAACGGCATCGTCGACTCGCTGGGTGTCAGTCACAGTGCGGTCGAGAAGTACGTCAGCAACATCTTCGCGAAGCTCGACCTGCCGCCGACCGACACCGACCACCGCCGCGTCCTGGCGGTGCTCAAGTACCTCGGCGATGGCTAGGATCCGCCGATGATCACACTCATCGCTCGGGCCGCCACCGACGACTGGGAGGCGGTGGACGAGCTGGAGCAGATCGCCAAGGCCGACCCGGCGGTCCTGCGCCCGCATCTGCGGGAGCTGTTGGATTGCGGGCTGCTCTGGCCCTCTGTTCTCTTCGCGGCGGCGGATGAAGAGACGGTGGATGAGGTCATCACCCGGATCAACCGTGGTGACGAGCGTCTCGGCCACCTCCTGCTGATCTTGTCCGAGGTCCGGAGCGCGCCGGCGGCGGCCGCGTTACGGCGGTGGCAGGAAAGTCCACCGCCGGGGATGGACCGGCTGCACGTCGACGCCTTGGCGTACGCGCGCCAGGGCGGCTGGGACCTCCGCCCGGACGGTACGAACCACGAGCTTTACGGCCCGATCGCCTACGAGCTCCACATGGTGGACACGCCGGAGGCTGACGGCGACAAGGTAGAAGCGCAGGCAGAGACAGAGACGGAGACCGACGGCGACAGGGTCTGTCCGTGGTGTGCGTCGCCGATCTGGACAGTCCTTGATCTTGATACGGCGGATCCGGACGTCGCCCGGGCGCTCGCGCACACCGGCTGGTCGGGCCGGCTGCGCGTCACCACCTGCTTCCTCTGCACCAACTACACGACGCTGTTCACCGACGTCACCCCTGACGGCGGCGCGGTATGGTCGGCTTGCAACGAGCGCCCTGACTATCTCCGCACCTCCGCGGAGGAGCCGCCCCCGGTGCTCCCCGAGCTGGGCCCGATCCGCGCGAGCCCGCGGCTGGCCAGCGCCTGGAGCGAGGGTGGCTCGACGCTCGGTGGCGCCCCGGACTGGATCCAGGACGCGGAGTATCCGCAGTGCCCGAGCTGTGCCGCGACCATGGACTACGTCGGCCTGGTGAGCGGCGCCGACCTGGGCTGGGGAGAGGGGGCGGACTACATCTTCCTGCACGCCAGCTGCCGCATCGCAGCCGTCACCTACCAACAGAGCTAACCGGCCCGGTGATCGAGACCGGAAACGCTGCGGCGCCTAACGCGACGACACTTGCGCGCCTAACGCGACGACGCCGCGACGCCGCGACGCCGCGACGCCGCGACGCCGCGACGCCGCGACGCCGCAGCGCCTAACGCGACGACGCTTGCGCGCCTAACGCGACGACGTGGTCTCGCTGAGCTCGAGTTCCTCATCCCGGCTCTCCGGCCGAACCGGCGGCTGCCTGCGCAGCTTCGCCGTCGCCTCAGCCTTGGCCAACGCCACCGGGAAGCTCCGGGTAGCCCGCCAGAGCTTCACGATCAACAGCAACTCGAAGCCCACCAGCAGCGTCCCGGCCACCACCGAGGTGGCGATGACCTGACCGGTCAGCGGGCCGATGATGAACACGGTCATCTCGAACTCGATGCCGCTGAACAGGTGAGTCCGGATCCGGCGCTGCAGCAGCGCCTCACGGAAGCGGGCACGTGGGCCCTGCGGCGGAATCGCCGTACCCGTGATCGGCTCTTGCGGCACCGGGCCGCGGGCCTCTTCCAGCATGTCCCGCATGCTCTGCCGGGTCTTCGCCATCTGCTGCGAGTTCAGGTAGCGGAACAGGTCCAGGAACGTCACCACGACCAGCGTCCACAGGAATGCCACGTGGCCGGTTCGTGCGTACTGGCCGCCGAACAGGGCCGCCGCGCACATGAAGACCCGGAGGCGGTCGAACATGAAGTCGAACCAGGCTCCGAACAGGGATCCTGTTCCGTTGAGCCGGGCCACCTTCCCGTCCATGCAGTCGACCACGAAGCTCAGGTGGAACAGCACGGCACCGGCGATCAGCCACCAGCGGTCCTGGGCCAGGAAGCAGGCCGCCGATCCCACTCCCAGCAGCATCGCCACCACGGTCAGCAGGTTCGGGGTGATCCACCGGTAGGGCGCGACCAGGCGGACCAGCCTGGCCGCGAGCGGATCGACGAGCAGGACGGTCCACCACGCGTCACGGACCTTGTAGGTCTGTTCGCGGATGTCCTGCAGAGAAGAGCGACGCACCATAACCGGTATCAACGGTCCGGGCCCGGAGCGGAAACTACTTTTGCCCGATTTGTGACGAGACGGTGTCCTGGGTTATCCACAGTCGCGTCAATGACAGGTTACAAGCCCCACGGTGCACGGTACGGTCCGTTCATGGTCGACGGTCGATATCGGACCGGCCGGACGGCAGCCGATGACGGCCCCGACGGTCCGCCTTCCGCGGTGGCCGCGGACCGGCCTCCGGACAGCCCGCTCGCCGATCCGGCGGCTGTCCACTTCGATGACGAGGAGCGTCCCGCCCGGGCTCTGACCGGTCGCATCGGCATCGCCGTCGCGGTTGTCGCCTTCGCCGCCGCGCTGCTTGTGCTCTGGCAGGTGTTCCGGCCGCTCGCCCAGGGCAGCCAGTTCTATCTGATCATCTTCCTTGCCGGCACCCTGCCACTCGTCTTCCTCGTCTACCGCTCCGGCTTCCCGCCCAGAAAGAAAAACGAGCCCGATCTCGAGGCGGACCAGCCCGATCTCAAGACGATCAAGCCAAAACGCCGCGACCTACCGTCTCCCCTCGACTGGGCGCTCGCCGCCATCACCCTCCTGGTCTGCCTGTACCCGGTGAACCCCTTCGGCGGCGGCTACAACGAGTTCCTCAACCGCCAAGGCCTCCTGGAAACCCCCGACGTCATCGCCGGCGCCGTCATGCTCGTGCTCGTCGTCGAAGCCTGCCGCCGTACCACCGGGCTTGCCTTGCCCATTGTCTGCCTGGCCTTCCTGGCCTACGGCTATTACGGCGGCCTGCTCCCGCAGAACTGGTCAATCGCACACTCCGGGCTGGACTTCGCCCAGATCGTCGACGCGCTCTACAACTCCGGCAGCGGCTTCTACGGCACCCCGCTCGACGTGGCCGCCACCTACATCGTGCTGTTCACCATCTACGGTGCCGTGCTTGATCTGTCCGGGGCGAGCCGTTTCTTCGTCGACCTGTCCGTCGCGGCCTTCCGCAAGTCGCGCAGCGCCGCCGGGCGTACGGCAGTCGCCGCCGGCTTCCTGCTCGGCACCGTTTCCGGGTCCGGCACCGCGACCGCCGTCAGCGTCGGCGCCGTCACCTGGCCGATGTTGCGCCGGGCCGGCTATCCGGCCGAGCAGGCCGGCGGCATGCTGGCCGCCGCCGGCGTCGGGGCGATCCTCTCCCCGCCGACCCTGGGCGCCGCCGCTTTTATCGTGGCCGAGTACCTCGACGTCTCCTACCTGACCGTGCTCGGCTGGGCGATGATCCCGACCGTCCTCTACTACCTGGGCATTCTGCTCGCGGTCGAGATCGACGTGCGGCGCTTCCAGGTACGGCCGATCGATGCTCCGGCGACCAGCGCGTGGCGGCTGCTGGGACGCTTCGGCTACCACTTCTCGTCGCTCGTGCTCATCGTGCTCCTGCTCGCCGTCGGGCAGAGCGCCACCCGAGCCGTGGTCTATGCGACGTTGCTGGCCGCGGTGCTCTCCTTCCTGGACCGGCGTGCCTGGCTCACCCCGCGACGGCTCTTCGCCGCGCTGTCGGCCGGTGTCCGTGGTGTGCTGCCGGTCGTCGCGGTCTGCGCCGCGGCCGGCATCATCACGGCGACCACCACCAAGACCGGTCTCGGCGCTCAGCTCGCGTCTCTGCTGATCGACGGCGCCCGGGCGGTCAGCGACAACCCGACCGTGGTGCTCGCGCTGACGGTTGTGCTGGCGGCGATCGCGCTGGCGGTTCTCGGTCTGGCCGTGCCGGTCACGGCCAGCTTCATCATCGGCTGGGTGATCATCGGGCCGGCCCTGCTCGGGCTCGGCGTCTCGGCGCCCGCCGCCGCGATGTTCGTCTTCTACTACTCCGTGCTCTCCGAGGTCACCCCGCCGACGGCCCTCGCAGCGGTCGGTGCCAGCGCGATCACCGGCGGCCGCACCGTGCCCACGATGTGGCAGGCGCTGAAGTACGCGCTGCCCGCCTTCCTGGCCCCGATCGCCTTTGTGCTCACCGATCCCGGCGAATACCTGCTGGCCCGCGGGCCGGTCACCGGCGTCGTCTGGGCCACGGTCGTTGCCGCCTTCGCGGTCGTCGGCCTGGCCGTCGCCACCGGGGGCTGGGTGCCCGGCATCGGGGCGGCCGGGCCGGCCAGCCGCGTCCTCGGCGGAGTCGCCGGCCTGCTCCTGCTCTACCTGGCGCCGCTGACCATCGCGGCCGGCGCCGTCGCGCTCGCACTGGCTGCGGGAATCGCCATCATCCATCGAACGGGGAGGACCACGTTATGAGGAAGGCATTCGCACTGGCCGCGGCCGGCACGCTCACCGCGGCCGCGCTGACCGGCTGCGGCGGCAAGCAGGACGCGGCCACGGTCGACGCCGGCGGCGACGTGACCTGCAATGTCGCCAACGACACCCGGATCGGCATCGCGACCGGCAACGCGACGGGCGTCTACTTCGCCCTCGGCAACGCCTACGCCGAGCAGATCGCCGCGACGGGCGGCAAGGTCAAGGCGACGGCGGCGGAGACCGGCGCCTCGGTGCAGAACATCCAGCAGCTCGTCGCGGGCGAGTTCGACGTCGCGTTCTCGCTGGCCGACAGCGCGGCCGACGCGGTCAACGGCACCAACAGTTTCACCTCGAAGCAGCCGATCCAGGCGCTGGCCCGCATCCACACCAACTACACCCAGGTGATCGTGCGCAAGGCCGCGGGCATCAAGGACGTGGCGGGCATGAAGGGCAAGCGGGTCTCGACCGGCTCGCCCAAGTCCGGCACGGAGGTCATCGCCAAGCGGGTGCTGACCGCGGCGGGCCTCAACCCGGACAAGGACGTCCAGGCCCAGCGGCTGGACCTGGTCAAGACCGTCGACGGCATGAAGGACGGCTCGATCGACGCGCTGTTCTGGTCCGGTGGCCTGCCCACCCCGGGCATCACCGACCTGCTGACCACGTCGGCGGACCAGGTCGAGTTCCTGGACATCACCGGACTGCTGCCGGAGCTCAAGAAGATCAACCCGGTCTACGAGACCGGAACGATCCCGGCGACCACCTACAAGACCGCGGCGGACGTGCCGACCATCGTCGTGCCGAACTTCCTGCTGGTCCGGGAGAACCTCGACGCCAACGTGGCCTGCGTGCTGACGAAGACGCTCTTCGACCGCAAACCGCAGCTCGAGCAGGCGAACGCGGCGGCCAAGCAGATCACCCTGGAGCAGGCCCGCAAGACCGACCCGGTGGTCCTGCACCGCGGCGCGGTCGCGGCCCTGGACGGGCTCAACGCGCCGAAGTAGGCCCGGAGCGAAACCGAAGATCAAGAGCTGGATCTCGTGCGTGGGTGCATGGCGCTGACCGTCGCTCATTGCTGGACCATGGATGCCGTCCGGCCCGTCAGGGCCGGGCGGCATCTGGGTTCGTCAGGCCATCGCCCACCGTTGCTGCCCCCGGTGTGAGGGCTTGCGGGAGTGTCAGCGAGGTCTGGCGGTCCGGGGACGTCCTGACTGGCGACAGGGCTACTGCGCCGTTGAGCGCCCTCAATTGAGCGTCCGGCAGTGACGGTCCCCGGGACCACCAGATGCTTGTTCCTACTGGATTTGAGCAGCAGGAGAAGCAGCTATGAGTGTGCCTGAGCCTGGTCCGGCGGCGCGAGTGGTGTTCGCTGGTGTCGACTGGGCGGAAAACAATCACCTCGGGTGTCTGATCGACGCCGACGGCGTGGTCATCGAGCGGGTCACGATCAGCCATGACAAGGCCGGGATCGCCTCGCTGATCACGGTGTTGACCGGTGCGCAGGTCAGCGGGGTCGGGATCGAACGCGGCGACGGGCCACTGGTGTCAGCGCTGCTGACGGCGGGTCTGACGGTGTTCGTGATCGCACCGTCGCAGGTC
This sequence comes from Actinoplanes sp. CA-051413, assembly GCF_050955795.1. Lineage (NCBI taxonomy): Bacteria > Bacillati > Actinomycetota > Actinomycetes > Micromonosporales > Micromonosporaceae > Actinoplanes > Actinoplanes sp. CA-051413. The sequence goes on along the minus strand of NZ_CP192100.1, from coordinate 8,122,474 downwards.
AAAGCCCTGCGCGGCCGGTATGGCTCGGCCGGGAACAAGGACGACCGGTTTGATGCGTTCGTGCTGGCCGATGTGGTGCGCACCGACCGGCGCCGCCTCACACCCCTGGTCCCCGACCGGGCCGACACGAGCACGGTGCGGGCGTTGGTGCGTGCCCGCAAGGACCTGGTCGGGCATCGGATCGCGGTGGCCAATCAGCTGCGGGCGCATCTGCTGACGGTGCTGCCCGCCGTGGTCGGGTTGTTCGCCGAGCTGGACGCGCCGGTATCGCGGGCGTTTCTGGCCGACTTCGGCACCCAGGACGCTGTGGACGCCCTCACCGAAGACCACCTCGCGGGATGGTTGCGGGGGCGGCGTTACACCCGCAAACCCGCCGCCGTGCTGCTGCAGCAGCTCCGCAGCGCTGTCCCGGGTGTCACCGGCCCGGCCGGGCAGGCCCTGGCCGGGATCACCCGCGCCTACCTGGCCGCCCTGGACGCGGTCATGGCCCAGATCGACGCCCTCGAACAGCAGATCGCTGTGGCACTCGCTGCGCATCCCGACGCGGCGATTTTCACGTCTCTGCCGCGGGCCGGGACGGTGCGCGCGGCCCGGCTGCTGGCCGAGATCGGTGACTGCCGGGCCCGGTTCCCGACCGCGGCCGCCCTGGCCGGGCTGGCCGGGGTCACCCCGTCAACGCGGCAGTCGGGTCACACGCGCATCGTGGCGTTCCGCTGGGCCGTCGACAAACAACTGCGCGACGCGGTCTGTGACTTCGCCGGCGACAGCCGCCGCGACAATGCTTGGGCCGCACACCTGTATGCCCAGGCCCGCGCCCGAGGGAAGAACCACAACCACGCCGTCAGGATCCTGGCCCGTGCCTGGCTCACCGTGATCTACCGATGCTGGACCACCCACACCCCCTACCAGCCAGCCCAACATCGCGCCCTGCAAACCCTCCTCGAACAAGATCCACAACCGGTTGGTTGACACAGGGCACTCACGCCGAGGTCGGGCCCGGGTGCCCACTCGCCTGGCGGCTCGTGACCGGGCACCCGGACCCTGCCGGCTGCGTGCTCCCCAAAACCCGGGCCGGCTGCCCGGGGCACACGGCGGGCCCGCCGCGGCACCTGACCGTGCGGGAGTGGCCCGGGTAAATGCGTTGAGGGCTCGTTCCGCGATCTTTACTGTGGGAATCACACCGCACGAAGCGACCGGCCGAAGGGGGTTCGAAGATGCTCCGCACCATGAACGGCAAGCGGATGATGCGCCCCGGACCGGGCCGGCGACGCGGCTGACGCTGCGTTCAGCGTGCCGCCCATCCCGGTTCGGGAGGGCGGTTTTTTCATTCCCGGAAACACCAGTGCCGCTAGCTCAACAGGTAGAGCATCCGTCTCTTAAACGGAGGGTTCGGGGTTCGATTCCCCGGCGGCGCACGCGGCAACCGCAGGCGGAGCGTTGGCTGCTCATCCGCCCCTCATAAGGGCGGCCGGCCCGGTTCGACACCGGGGCCTGCGACCACGATCAGAGCTTGCGGCCCACCGCGCCGTAGCCCATCCGGGCCAGGTCCGGGTCCATCTCCGGCGGCGGCTGCTCGTACGGCCACACGTTGACCAGGCCCGGCGGCTCCAGCTCGAAGTCACCGAAGAACGCCTCGATCTCCGCCCTCGGCCGGGGCGTGAACGGTGCGTTGGCGCCCTTGTAGATGGCGCTGATCCGGGCCATGTAGTCCGGCCGGGCGTCGTTGGCCGCGTGTGAGATCGCCAGGAAGCTGCCCGGCGCCAGCGCCTCCCGGTACGCCGCCACCACGTCCTGCGGCTGGTCCTCGTCCGGCATCAGGTGCAGCAGGAACATCATCAGCACCGCCACCGGCTGGTCCAGGTCGAGCAGGCCGCGCAGCTCCGGGTCCTCGAGGATCGTCTTCGGCTCGCGGACGTCACGGCGCAGGATGATCGCGCGTTCCGGGTCGCAGAGCAGGGCCCGGCCGTGGATGCAGACGACGTCGTCGTAGTCGACGTAGGCCACGCGTACCGACGGGTCGATGGCGCGGGCGATCTCGTGCACGTTCTCGGCCGCCGGCAGGCCGGAGCCGAGGTCCAGGATCTGCCGGATGCCACGGCCGCGGACCAGGTGCTCGACCACCCGCTTGATCAGCGCCCGGCCCGAGCGGGCAGCCTCGCGCATCTCCGGCGCCACGGCCAGCACCGCCTCGGCGGCAGCCCGGTCGGCGGCGTAGTTGTCCTTGCCGCCCAGCCAGTAGTCGTACATGCGGGCGGCGTTCGGGACGGTGGCGTCGATTCCGGCGGGCACGGTCACCATCGTCACTATAGGGCCAGTTGCTACGTCGTCGTGCGTAACCAGCCGCCGTCGATGTAGTACGTCGAGCCGACCGTGTAGCTCGCCCGCGGGGAGCACAGGAAGACGAACAGGTCGGCGATCTCGGCCGGGTCCGCGAACCGGCCGATCGGGGCGTTGTCGGTCGCGATCTGCTGCAGGTGCTCCTGCCAGGAGCGGTCCGTGCCGGCGGTCAGCGCCTTCGCGGTCTTCTCCCAGTCCGGCGTCATGACCAGTCCCGGGTTGACCGCGTTGACCCGGATGTTGTCGCCGATCAGCTCGTTGGCCAGGCACTTGGAGAACATCACCAGCGCCGCCTTGGTGACGTTGTAGATCGGCTCGTAGCCCAGCGGCTGGGTCGCGCAGATCGACGCGTTGTGCAGGATCACCCCACCACCGCGGGCTTTCATCAGCGGCGCGAAGAGGCGGGCCAGCCGGACGGCGGCCATCACGTGCAGTTCCCAGTACGCCTGCCAGCGCTCGTCACCCGCGGAGAGGATGGTTTCCTCGCTGCCGGTGCCGGCGTTGTTGATCAGAATGTCGGCGCCGCCGAACTCGTCGACGACCGCGCGCTCCAGCAGAGCCGGGCCATCGAGTCCTCCGACGTCGGCGGCCACCCCGATGACGCGTACCTTGAATTCTTCTCGGAGCTGGTCCACGACGGCCCGCAGCCGCTGCTCGTCGCGGGCGCAGAGGGCCAGGTGAGCGCCCTCGGCCGCGAGGCCGCGGGCGATCGCCAGGCCGATGCCGACCGTGCCGCCGGTGATGACGGCGACCTTGCCGGTGAGCTGTAGGTCCATGCCCTCACGCTCTCACAGAGCGGGAGTTGTTACCTGGCCCTGGCCTCGCGCAGCGGGGCGCCGACCTCGTGCAGGTGCCGCAGCGCCTGCCGGTACGAGTTGATCAAGCTGGTCGACTCGTAGGAGACACCGATCTCGGCGCAGTACGCCTCGACGATCGGCTGCACCTTGCGGAGGTTCGGCGTCGGCATGGCCGGGAAGAGGTGGTGCTCGATCTGGTAGTTCAGGCCGCCCATGGCCGCGTCGGTCAGCCAGCCGCCGGTCACGTTGCGGGAGGTCAGCACCTGCTTGCGCAGGTAGTCCTCGGTGCCGTCCGGGTGCGGCATGCCCTTGTGGTTCGGGGCGAACGTCATGCCCAGGTAGACACCGAACAGCGCCTGGTGCACCAGGAGGAAGGCGACGGCCTGCAGCGGCGAGAGGATCACGAACAGCGCGGTGAGGTAGCAGACCGCGTGGACGATCAGCAGGCCGGCCTCGAGGTTGCGGCGCTTCATGTCGCCGCGGATCAGCGCCTTGACGCTGGAGATCTTCAGGTCGATGCCGAGCAGCGTGAGCAGCGGGAAGAACAGGCCCGCCTGGTGCCGGGTCACGAAACCCTTCAGCCCGCGGCGGCCCCAGGCCGACTTGGTCGCCCAGATCAGCACCTCGGGGGCGACGTCGGGGTCGAGGTCGTCGTGGTTGGGGTTGTTGTGGTGGCGGGTGTGCTTGTCCATCCACCAGCCGTAACTCATGCCCACGCCGATGTTGCCGGCGATCCGGCCGGTGATCTCACCGGGGCGCTTGGTGCGGAAGACCTGCCGGTGGGCGAGGTCGTGCGCCACCAGCGCCACCTGGGTGAAGGCCACCGCGAGGAACACGGCCGTGGCCAGGTTCCACCAGGAGGCGCCGATCAGGAAGAACGCGGTCCAGCCGCCGATGAGCATCAGGGAGACCGCGGTCAGCCTGACGGCGTAGTACGCCGGTTTGCGCTCGAGCAGGCCCGCGCGAGTGACCCGGCGGTTCAACTCGGCGAAGTCACTACCGGCCGTGGAACGCGGCCGCTCCGTCGTTGTCGTCATTCCTTCAGGCTCCGGCACGGGGGCCGAACGGTCAGGAGTGTCAGATCCCCAGCGATGGTGGTGTTAGCACCCCCGTCAAACGTGGGGGATTGTGCACATGGTGGAGCGGTATCACCGGGTGTGCCGGGACGGGCGAGGAGAATGAGGCCATGGAGACGCGCTCGTGGGTACGCGACGGCCTACGGGCCATCGCGGGTGGCGTGTTCGCCGTCGGTCTGGCCATCACCAACCTGCCGCTGCTGGCGATGTCGATCGTGGCGCTCGCCCTCACCCCGGTGCCGTTCCTCGGCCTGGCCCTGCTGCCGTGGGCCACCAACCTGGTCCGGATGCGGGCCAACCTGGAACGCCGGCTGGCCGCGCGGGCCGGCATCGCGATCGCCCGCCCGTACGAGCCGCCGCCGGCGCGGGCGCTGCCCGGCGGCTGGAAACGCTTCCGGTGGATCGCCACCGACCCGGCGACCTGGCGTGACCTGGCCTGGCTGCTCCCCGGCGCGATCGTCGCCTTCGTGCTCGGCCTGCTCGCGGTGGCCATCCCGCTCTACGGCCTGGAGGGCATCTCGCTGCTGCCGCTCTGGCTCTACCTGAGCATCGACTGGTACGGGTACGGCGTCTTCTGGCCGATCGCCAACTTCAGTGAGGCCATGCTCTCGATGCCGCAGGGCGTGCTGTTCCTGGCCCTGGGCCTGGGCGCGGCCCCGTGGCTGCTCGAGGTCAACGCCCAGTTCGCCAAGCTGTTCCTGGCCCCGACCAAGGCCGCCGGTCTGCGGCTGCGGGTCACCCAGCTGACCGTCACCCGGGCCGACACCGTGGACGCGCAGGCCGCCGAACTGCGCCGGATCGAGCGCGATCTGCACGACGGGGCGCAGGCCCGGCTGGTCTCGCTGGGCATGACCATCGGCCTGGCCGAGGAGATGATCGAGCGCGATCCGGCCGCAGCCCGCAAACTGCTCACCGAGGCCCGCGAGGCCAGCGGTACGGCGCTGCTCGAACTGCGCAACCTGGTGCGTGGCATCCACCCGCCGGTGCTGGCCGAGCGTGGCCTCGACGGCGCGGTACGGGCCCTGGCGATGAGCCTGCCGTTGCGGGTGACGGTGGAGATGGACCTGCCCGGCCGGCCGCAGACCCCGGTGGAGTCCGCCGCCTACTTCGCCACGGCGGAGGCGCTGGCCAACGTGGTGCGGCACAGCCGGGCCCGGACCGTGCAGATCTACGTCCAGCACGTGGACGACCTGCTGTTGCTGACGGTGAGCGACGACGGGGTGGGCGGCGCCGATCCGGCCCACGGCACCGGACTGCGTGGCATCGCCCGCCGCCTGGCCGCATTCGATGGCACCATGTCGGTGTCCTCCCCGCCGGGCGGACCGACGGTCGTATCGATGGAGTTGCCGTGCGCGTTGTCCTCGCTGAAGACCTCGCCCTCCTCCGCGACGGGCTGACCCGCCTGCTGGAGGCCTTCGAGTTCGAGGTGGTCGAGGCCGTGGACAACGGCCCGGCGCTGCTGCCCGCGCTGATCAAGCACCGGCCGGACGTGGCCGTGGTCGACGTGCGGCTGCCGCCCACCTTCACCGACGAGGGCCTGCAGGCGGCCATCGCGGCCCGCACCGAGATCCCCGGCCTGCCGGTGCTCGTGCTCTCCCAGCACGTCGAGCCGCTGTACGCCCGCGAGCTGCTGAGCGACCGCAAGGGCGGCGTCGGCTACCTGCTCAAGGACCGCATCTCGAACGTGGCGCAGTTCGTCGACGCGGTCCGCCGGGTCGCCGACGGTGGCACGGCGATGGACCCGGAGGTGGTCTCCCAGCTGCTCGCCCGCCGGGAGCCGCTCGCGGTGCTGACCGCGCGCGAGCGAGAGGTGCTGGGGGAGATGGCCGAGGGCCGGTCCAACGCGGCGATCGCGGCGAAGCTGTTCGTCACCGAGAAGGCGGTCAGCAAGCACATCAACAACATCTTCACCAAGCTCGGCATGCCGCCCTCGGACGACGACAACCGCCGGGTCCTAGCCGTGCTCACCTATCTCAACGGCTAGCTCCAGCAGCCGCACCACCCGGAGCGCCTTCCGGGCGGTCTCCTCCAGGTCGTCCGGGCGCAGCGGCCCGTCCAGCGGCACGAAGGCGAACAGCTCGTCGCCGATGACCGTCCACGGTGGAATGTCGCCGCGCAGGTGGGCGGCGCGGAGCTGTGGATCACCGAGCCGCTCGGTGTCCGTGCCGACCGGCTGGAAGCGGTGCAGGAACTCGTCCTCGCCGTCGCGCAGCCGGCCCGGCAGGCGGTGGACCCGCACGCCCATCGACGGCACCGGCCGGGGCAGGGCGACGATCGCGAAGGCGGCCCGGCCGGACCGCCGGTCGACCGTCGTGCCCAGGCCGTTGTCGTCGAACTCCAGCAGCCCGGTGCGCACCGGAAGACCATCAACCCGCTTCGCGTACGCCCGCAGCACAGTGACCGTGTCCGGCCAGCGCACGAGCGACTGCCACGGCCAGCGCCAAGCCGCGGGTTCCCATCCGGCTGTGCGTTCCCAGTGCCGCAACTCGTCGGCCGCCCGCTGCTTGCGGCGGCCCTGCTGGTACGCCCGGCCGAAGGCGGTGACGCTGACGATCCCGATGACCACCAGGAAGCCGATGCCGCCGAAGACCTCACTCAGCGCGAACATGGCGACCCGCAGCAGAACGACGGCGACCAGTAGCCCGAAGATCATGCCGCCGACGAACAGCGCGTCGATCAGAGGATTGGCTCGGCGGTGCGAGCGGACAGGTCCGGGCATCGGCGCTCACTGTATCGAGCGCAGTCGAATCCCCGGGCGGGCGATCCGGGCGGGCGACCCGGGCGGGCGATCCGGGCGGGTCGCCCGTCCGGGTCGGCGTCGCTGGATCAGTGGCGCCAGGTCAGCTTGGCCACCCGGCCCTGCTCGCCGGAGGCCCAGCAGGCGCCGGACACGCACAGCACCGCGTCGAAGCTGCCCGCGTCGAACTCGGTCCACGTCCGACCGCCGTCGCGGCTGATGTCGCTGCCGGTCGGTCCGACCGCGAGCGCCGTGCTGCGGCCCAGCCAGGCCGCGCCCGACCGGTATTCGCCCGGCTCGGCCTTTGCGGTCTGCCAGGTGCGGCCGCCGTCCCGGGTCGTCGCCGCGGCGTCCGGAGCCGTCTCCGGCACGGCGTAGTCGCCGCCGACCGCGATGCCGTGCCACGGGTCGCGGAAGGCCAGGCTGTAGACGCCGGCGCTGGGACCGCTCGGGATCGTGCTGTCCGTGACCCGCCAGGACCGGCCACCGTTCACGGTCGTGAAGACCCGGGCGCGCTCGCCGCCGCCGGTGGCGAACCAGGCCCGCCCGGCGCCGAGGCGATCGGCCGAGACCAGGCACGTGCCGCTCGCCGCGAAGGCGAACTCGCCGGCCAGCGCCGCGGGCATGCCGGCCGTGGGCTGCACCCGCCACGAGCGGCCACCGTCGGCGGTGGCCAGGATGCGGAACTTGCCGCCGACCGGGTCGGAGAGCGCGAGGCCGTGCCGGCGGTCCAGGAAGGTCACGCAGTCGTAGAACGCAGCCGGATCGTCGTTGCGGAACGTCTCGGTCCAGGTGCGACCGCCGTCGGCCGTCCGGTAGAGCCGGGACTGGTCGCCCTCGCCGATGGTCAGCGCCACGGCGTGGTCGGCGTCGAACGCCTCGATGTCGCGGAACTGGAGCTCGGCGGTGCCCGGCGGATCGACCCGCTGCCAGCTGCGCGCGCCGTCGACCGTCCGCAGGATCGTGCCCGCGGAACCGGCCACCCAGGCCACTTTGTCACTGACCGGGGCCAGACCCCGGAAGCGGGCGGTGACCCCGGTGTCGGACAGCCGCCAGGCCGGCGTGGGGTGCCCGGAGGTGAAGCCCGCGGTGGCGGTCAGCGTGACGAGGGCGAGAGCAGCCATCGAGATCTTTCGCAGCGTCATGGTCGGGAACTTACTCCGGCCCACCGACATCGGCAGGCGGTAGATTCCGGCGATGGGGAATCCGACGATCACTGCCTGGCGTACGGCGGGCGAGAACGGCGATGCGACGGCCGCTGCGACCTGTCTCGCCCCCGAGGTCGAGATGATCTCACCGCTGACCGCACAGTTCCGCTTCCACGGCCCGGCCCAGGTGACCGATGTGCTGACGAGCGCCTTCGAGGTCATCCACGACATCCGCTATCACACCGAGGTCGGCGCGGACGACACCTGGGCGCTCTTCTACCACGGCATGGCCCGGCGGGAGCCGGTCGAGGAAGCGCAGTTGCTGCGGCTGAACGGACAGGGGCTGATCCGGGAGATCACCTTCTTCGGACGCCCGCTGCCGGCGCTGACCGAGGTGATGGCCGGTATCGGCCCGCGCCTGCTGCGCCGTCAGCGCCAGCCGGGCCTGGCGCGGCTCGTCGGCCTGGCGACAGCGCCGCTCAACGCGCTGACCAAGCTCGGCGAACGGACGATCCTGCCACGCGCGGACCCGTCCCGGCGACGGTGACCTGTGCTGATGCTCACGGGGTGCGCGGTTTTGATCACAGTCCCGGAGAGCCGTTCGCCACCCAGCCGTGACACCGGGCATGAATCATCAAGGGTATGGAAACCGCAGCGCCGCAGCTCGCCGTCACCGTGGCGATCACCCGCCGGGCCGATCCGTCCCGCAACGCGGAGATGCTGGCCTGGGTCCGGGCCGGCGCCACCCTGGCCGAGGACTTCCCCGGCTTCCTCGGGGTGGGCTGGATGCGGCCGGTGCTGGGCTCGACGGAGTGGCACATGCTGTACCGCTTCGCCGACGCCGCCGCCCTGCACGCGTGGGAGGAGTCCCCGCAGCGGCAGTGGTGGCTGTCGTCGGCGCAGGGCATGGTCGAGCACACCCGGGTGGAGCGGCGCACCGGCATCGAGGGCTGGTTCGACCCGCCGCAGGAGCACGAGGTCGACGACCTGACCGCGCCGCCGCCGGGTCCGCCGCCGCGCTGGAAACAGGCGGTGATCATCTGGCTGGGCTTCTTCCCGGTCAGCCTGCTCGCGGCGGTGACGCTGGGGCAGCTGCTGGCCGGACAGCACGTGCTGGTGCGCACGCTGGTGACCACGTTGTGCCTGACGCCGCTGATGACGTACCTGGTGCTGCCGCAGGTCACCAGGGCGCTGCAATGGTGGCTGCACGGCCAGCCACCGCCGTGGCGCCGCTGAGGATTTGACCCTCGACCAACTCGAGGCACCAGGCTCCCACCCGTGCGGAGATACGGAATCTGGCTGGCGGCCGCGACGGTGTCACTGCTCGGCACGCAGGTGCTGGGCTTCGCGATGGCCTGGGTGGCGGCCGGGCGCGGCGGGGCGTTCGCCGGCCTGGTGCTGACGGCGATCAACCTGCCGCGGGTGCTGTTGCTGCTGGCGGGCGGGGCGGTGGCCGACCGGGTCGGCGCCTGGCGCGTGATGATCGTGGCCGACGTCGTGATGACGGCCGTGATGCTGGCGGTCGCGGGGGCGGCGGTGGCGTGGGGTGAGCAGCCGTGGTTGCTGGTGGGCGCGGCGCTGGCGGTCGGGCTGGTGGACGCCTTCTATCTGCCCAGCTCGGGGTCGCTGCCGCGGTTGCTGGTGAGCGGTCCCGGCCTGGCCCGGGCGTTGTCGGCCCGCCACCTCGCGGGGCAGCTCGTTGCTGCTGCCGGGCCGCCGGTGGGCGCGGTGGTGGTGGCTGCCGCGGGGATCGCCGCCGCGGCGCTGGGGAACGCGGTGACGTTCGCCCTGATGGCGTTGGTGCTGGTGGGACTGCGGCGAAGCTTGCCGGACCTGGGTCGTCCGGCGAGCGCGGCGCCGGCTCAGGCCGGCGGTTTCTGGCAGCAGGCGGTTGACGGCTTACGTACGGCCGGGCGGGACAGGGTGTTGCGGCCGGCGCTGTTGCTGACTGCCGCTGCTGCCGCCTCTCTGCTGCCGGTTTCGGGCTTGCTGGTGCCGTTGCTGGCTCGGCAGCGGCACTGGCCCGCCGCTGCCGGTGGGGCGGTTGTGGGTGCCGTGGCGCTCGGGACAGCAGTTGTGGCGAGCATCGTGCTGGCGCGGGGTGCGGCGCGGCGGCCGGGAGCGGCGGCGATCACCGGCCTGCTGATCGCGGCGGGGGCGGTGGCGGCGCTGGCGGTGGCGCCCGGCGTGGCGGTGGCGATCGGTGCCGGGCTGGTGGTGGGGGTGGGTGCCGGGCTGTTCAGTGCGCACATCGCGCCGCTGGTCCTGGGTGCGGCGCCGGCCACGCACCTGGCTCGGATCCAGGCGGTGCTGGTGCTCGTGCAGAGTGTGCCACTGCTGGTCACCACCAACGTGCTGGGCGGGCTGGCCGACGCCGGTTCGGTCTCGGTGGTGCTGCTGGTCTGCGCTTCGGCGCTGGGACTGGCGGCGACTGTGACCGCCGTGCGGAGCGACCTGCCCACGGCGGCGGGCGCGGCAGACGGCTCAGGCGGGACGGTGCCCACGGCGGGCGCGGGGGATGGGTCAGGTGGAGCGGTGCCAGCGGGCGCCGAGGGCGGCGCCGGTGGGGGCGGTGCCGGCCAGGCTGCCGTAGGAGGTCGCGGTGGCGCGTAGGCCGGCGAGGTGGATGTCCAGGTAGCGGCGGCGCAGTTCGCGTATCTGGTCCGGGGTGCCGAGGCGGATCGCGGCGAGCTGCTCGTAGATCATCGGCAGGTCGGTGCTCTCCAGGTCGGCACGGACGGCGCCCGACTGCTGGGCGCGGTGCAGGATGCCGTCCGCGAGCACCCTCGCCTGCGCGGCCAGGTCACGGTGCTCCGGCGTGGTCGGGAAGCGGCCGGCCAGATACACGGTCAGCGAGTGCACGTCGGCCTCGACGACGCCCCGCAGGAACGTCACGAACGCCTCCCACGGATCAGCCACCACACCAGCCGCTTCCGCAACACCGACGAACTGCCGCAGGCCGTCCAGGCAGAGCGTCCCCAGCAACGCCTCCTTGCTGGGGTAACGCCGGTACAGCGCGCTGATGCCCACCCCGGCGGCTCGGGCGACCGCGGCGATCGGGGCGTCCGGGTCGGCGACGAAGACGTCCCGGGCCGCGGTGAGGATCGCGCCGTCGTTGCGGACGGCCCGGGCGCGGCGGCCGTTCAGGACCTCGGGCTCCGTCATGGGTCGACCTCGTTTCCGGACGGCGGTGGTGGCGTCCGGATCAGGCTAACACTTGTGCGGAACAGATCGTTCCGCTACCGTCGGAGGTAGCGGAACATTCCATTCCGTTCCGGAAGAGACGGCGAGGAGACATCATGAACGCGACGACCACCTGGACCGTCCTGGACCGCGCCCACGCAGCCCTGCGCGACGCGACCACGGCGCTGACCGACGCCGACCTCGGCCGGCCCACGCCCTGCACGGAGTGGACCGTGGCCCAGGTCCTGCAGCACGCCGCGGGCGACCAGCTCGCCTACGTCGCCGCCATCACCGGGCGCGGCGGCCCGGCCGATGACCCGTTCGCCCCGTCCGGCTCCTTGACCGGCAGCCCGGCCGAGCTCGTCGAGCCGACCCTCGCCGCGTCCGCAGCCGCCTTCGCCACCGTCGACCCCTCCGGCACGGCGCCGACCCCGCTGCCGCACGGTGCCCTGCCCGCCGCCACGGCCGTCGGGGCCGCCGCGCTCGACGCCGCCGTCCACGCCTGGGACGTCGCGGTCGCGACCGGCCGGCCCGCGCTGCTCGACGACGACCTCGCCGCCGAGCTGCTGCCGGTGGCCCGGGCGATCGTCGAGCCGCTGCGCCAGTACGGCGCCTACGCGCCCGCGCTGGAGGCTGGTGAGCGGGACGGCGCCGCCGCGCAGCTGCTGCGTTACCTCGGGCGTGACCCCGAATGGTCCGCGGTGAGCTGACAGCCGCAACTTCCGGGCGATTTCGTTCAGCTCGCCCGCTCCGCGCCCGATCGTTGGCGGCGAGGAGGCAATCAGATGCGGCTGCGCAACTGGCTCGCCGTGGTCGTCAGCGTTCTGCTGCTGGTGGCTGTCGGCATCGTGGGCGTGATGGTGAACCGGTCGGCGCTGCGTGCCGCCGACACGGTGCACCGTTCCGACTCGTTGGCGCTCGCGGTCAACAACGCGACCCTGGCCGGGCAGATGCAGCAGCTGTCCGCCAAGGAGCTCAAGGCCTTCGCCGACAGCTACCCCTTCCACCTGAGCGCCGGCTACGCCGGGGACCGGGAGGCACTCGAGGCGTACGTCGCGAAGTCCACCTCCTTCCCGTACGGGGCGGCGATCACCGGGCTCGACGGCACCGTGCTGAACGCGTCCCGGGGGAACCCGCTGCCGCCGGGCTCCGACGCCGGGTACCAGCCGATGCGTGCGTTGCTGGCGGCGGGCAAGCTCGGCGTCTCCTCGCTCATGCAGGTCAAGGACGCGGGCGGGAACACGGTCGCGGTCGAGGCTTTCGCTGTGCCGATCAAGGCCGGGGGCGCCACCGCGGCGTTGCTGGTCGGTTATCACAAGTTCGCCGCTACGACTCTGCAGGCGTACACCGCGCGGTTGAAATCGGCGGCGCACCTGACCACGATCATGGACACCGCCGGGCAGGTCGGTTTCACCAGCCAGGCCGAGCGGATCGGCACCCGGATGGACCCGGCCGTGGTCGCCGCCGCGGCCCGGCTGACCGACGGGTCGAAGTTCGTCGAGTACCGCGCGGCCGGCACCGAGATGATCTCCATCGTCGTGAAGAACGAGTCGCTGCCGGGTGGCTGGGCGTATGTGCGCACCCAGACGATGGCGTCCTTCGACGGCGCGGTGCACAGCCGCAGCCAGACCATCAACGTGACGCTGCTGGCGATGCTGCTGATCGGCGCTGTCGGCATCTCCGCCCTCGGCTACCGCACCCAGGTCCAGCGGCGCCGCGCCGACGAGCGGTTCCAGGCCTTGTTCCTGCACGCCCCGGACATGGTCGCCGTGCTCGACGCCGAGGGCCGGGTCGCCTACTCCAGCCCCAGCGCCGCCTCGGTGCTGCACTTCCCGGCGGGCTCGCTGCAGGGTTCCAGCGTCTTCGAGCTGGTCCACCCGGAGGACCGGCCGCGGATGCGGGAGGCCTTCGCCGCGCTGCTCAGCGGGCGGGACTCGGTGCTGCGGTTGCAGACCCGGATCCTCAACCGGGCCGGCAACGCCACCTGGTTCGAGTTCACCGCCTCCAACCAGATGCAGAACCCGGCGCTGACCGGCATCGTCATCAACGCCCGGGACATCTCCGAGAACCGGGCGTTCCAGGAGCGGCTGCACCACGAGGCCACCCACGACGCGCTCACCGGACTGCCGAACCGCCGGCGCATGCAGGACGCGCTGGGCACCTCGCTGCGGGACGACGCGGTGGCCGTGCTCTTCGTCGACCTCGACGGTTTCAAGCCGGTCAACGACGCGCACGGGCACGAGGCCGGCGACGAGCTGCTGCGCCAGGTCGCCGAGCGGCTCAGCGCCTGCGTCCGCGAGGGTGATGTGCTGGCCCGGGTCGGCGGTGACGAGTTCGTGGTGCTGATGCCGGGGGTCACCGCGCAGGCCGACGCCGACGCGATGAGCCAGCGGGTACGGCTCGCGGTGGAGCGCCCGTTCCAGGTGTTCGGCGCCGACATCACCATCGGGGCCAGCGTCGGCGTGCACCTGGCCACCCCGAGCGACGACCCGGACCAGGCCCTGCGCGCTGCCGACCACGCCATGTACGCGGTCAAGCACCTCGGCGGCGGCCGGCGCGCGAACGGCGTACCGGAGCAACGGGAACCGGCCCGCGTGGGCCGGCACCGCGCCGACTAGGTCCGGTCTAACCCCGGTCGAGCAGTTGCTGCAGCTCGACGGCCAGCGCGATGGACGCGTCGATCTCCACCTTGCGGATCGACACGCTCTCCACGTTGAAGCCGAACGGCATCCCCAGCCGCCGGCAGAAGGTGATCAGGTCGCGGGCGTTGCGCACGCACTGGTCGAACGACTCGGCGAGCGGATCCGGCGAGTGCCGCAGGGTGTTCTCCAGCCACGGCGGCACGTTCACGCCCAGCCACTTGAGGAACGCCAGGGTCTTCAGCGACCCGCACACCGACATCGTCAAGATGACCGGGCGCGGGGCGATGCCCCGGTCGCGGCAGGCGTAGTAGTAGTCCGAGAGCATGCTCTTGGTGGCGTCGACGTCGTAGACCACCTGGGAGATGAAGTACGCGCAGCCACGCTCCTGTTTGGACACCATCCGCAGGTGCTCGTCGCGGCCCCGGATGTACCGCTCGGTGATCGCGACCCCGCCGACCAGCAGGTCCGGGCGTACCTCCCGGCGCAGCTCGTGGGCCGTGCGCAGGTCGGTGCGCACTGGCTTGTCGCTCGACGACGGGCCGACGAAGACGGTCATCACCTCGTCGGTGTCCACCGCCTGCAGCCAGGACGACAGCTCGTCGCGCGGATACTTGCCGACGCACCGGTAGATGACCACCGGCTTGCCGAAGCCGCCGAGGTGGCCGGCGTGGAAGTCCGCCGGGTCCATCGTCGGCAGGAACGGGAACGGCCGGTCGTCCGGGTTGCGGTCGCTCTCGTCGTCGATGTCGTAGAGGACGAGCCCGTCCAGGTCCACGTCGGCGAGCCGGGCCGTGGTGACGGCGGCGATCTCGTCGGCCCGGGCGGCGGCGCTCTGCCGGGGTGGGGTGACGCTGACGAGCAGCATCCCGCTGTGGGCCTCTTGCAGTTTCACGCGCAGCGGAGTCGGCATGCCGCTCAGAGTAAGGGGCTCATGCGGCGGACCGAGCGGCTAGGTTGGCCCTATGGCCACCAAGTCACCCGCGATCGAGGTCGATGCCGGGGAGCACACCGTCCGCGTCTCGAACCCGGACCGGGTGTACTTCCCGGAGCTCGGCCTGACCAAGCTCGACCTGGTCAACTACTACCTGAGCGTCGGCGACGGCATCGTGCGGGCGCTGCGCGAGCGGCCGTGCATGCTGCACCGCTTCCCGGACGGCCTGGCCGGGGAGAAGGTGCACCAGAAGAGGGTGCCGCACGGCGCCCCGCCCTGGCTGCAGACGGTCCGGGTGGAGTTCCCCCGCTACAAGCGGCACGCCGACGAGCTGTGCGTGACGCAGCTCGGCGAGGTGATCTGGGCGGTGCAGATGTCGACGGTCGAGTTCCACCCGTGGAATTCCCGGCGCGCCGACACCGAGAAGCCCGATGAGTGGCGCATCGACCTGGACCCGATGCCCGACTGCGGGTTCGACACCGTACGCCGGGTCGCGCACGTGGCCCACGAGGTCCTCGACGAGCTGGGCATCACCGGCTATCCCAAGACCTCCGGCGGCCGGGGTATGCACATCTACGTCCGGATCGCCCCGGAGCACGGCTTCTCCGACGTACGGCGGGCGGCGCTGGCCTTCGCCCGGGAGGTGGAGCGGCGCTCGCCCGAGGTGACCACGACCTGGTGGCGCAAGGACCGTGACCCGGAGAAGCTGTTCGTCGACTACAACCAGAACGCCCGCGACCACACCATCGCCAGCGCGTACTCGGTGCGTGGCAACCAGCGCGGGACGGTCTCCACGCCGATCCGCTGGGACGAGATCGACGCCGTGGAGCCCGACGAGTTCACCCTGCAGACCGTACCGGCCCGCTTCGCCGAGCTGGGTGACCTGCACGCGAGCATCGACGACACCGCCTTCGACCTCGGCCCGCTGCTGGAGTGGGCCGAGCGGGACGAGAAGGCGGGTCTGGCCGGCCCGGCCGACCCCGAGTGACGCTTGTCCACATCACGCCATGTCCGCTCTGCGGCAGCCTCACGTAACACGACGGTGAATATCCGGACTCCATGATGCGTGCAGCGAATCACGCTGCGAAGGAGTCCCCATGCTGAGTCGTCTGCTCGTCGGCGTCCTGATCGGAGCCACGGCGATACCCGGCCCCGCGGCGGCCGCCCTGGCCGCACCGGCACCGCCCCGGGCCGAGCCCGGCGCCGTGACCATCACCCTGATCACCGGCGACACGGTCGCACTCACCAAGGCCGGCCGGCGGTACGCGGCCACGGTCCGCCCCGCCCCCGGCCGCGAGGGCGTCACGTTCCACACCCTGGAGACCGACGGCGGCCTGCGGGTGCTGCCGGCCGACGCGATCCCGCTGGTCGACGCAGGCCGCCTCGACGCCGAGCTGTTCGACGTCGAGCACCTGGTGGCGCAGGGCTACGGCGACGCGGCCTCGCCGACCCTGCCGCTGATCGTCCAGGGTGGCGGCGCTGCCTTCCGTACCGCCGACGCGCGCGCCCTGACCAGCATCGACGCCACCGCGATCAAGCCGGCCAAGGACAGCCTGGCCGCCTTCTGGAAGGCGCAGACCGCGGGCGCCCGGACCACGGGTGAGACCCACATCTGGCTGGACGGCAAGGTCAAGCCGGTGCTGGACCGCAGCACCGCGCAGATCGGCGCCCCCACCGCCTGGCAGGCCGGACTCGATGGCCGCGGCGTCAAGGTCGCCGTGCTCGACACCGGCGTCGACGCCGGCCACCCCGATCTGGCCGGCCGGATCGCCGAGGCGCGCAACTTCAGCGCGAGTGAGGACACCGTCGACCGCTTCGGCCACGGCACCCACGTCGCGGCCACGGTCGCCGGCAGCGGCGCGGCCTCCGGCGGCAGCCGCAAGGGTGTCGCGTACGGCGCCCAGCTGCTGATCGGCAAGGTGCTCGACGACAGCGGCTCCGGCTACGAGTCGGAGATCATCCAGGGCATGCAGTGGGCCGTGGCGCAGGGGGCCAAGGTCGTCAACATGAGCCTCGGCGGCTCGGCCACCGACGGCACCGACCCGATGAGCGTCGCGGTCGACGAGATCAGCGCGGCCAGCGGCGCCCTGTTCGTCATCGCGGCGGGCAACGAGGGCGCGGACTCCACGGTCGGCACTCCCGGGGCCGCCCCCAGCGCGCTCACGGTCGGCGCGGTCGACCGGGCCGACCAGCTCGCCGACTTCTCCAGCCGCGGCCCGCGCCTCGGCGACCTCGGCCTCAAGCCCGAGATCACCGCGCCGGGCGTCGCCATCGTGGCGGCCCGCGCGGCCGGCACCACCATGGGCGACCCGGTCGACGAGCATTACACCGCGGCTTCCGGCACCTCGATGGCGACGCCGCACATCGCCGGCTCGGCGGCGCTGCTGGCCCAGCAGCATCCGGACTGGACCGGCGCGAGGATCAAGGAAGCGCTGGTCAGCACCGCGAAGACCGCCGCCGGCCAATCCGTGTACGCCCAGGGCGCCGGCCGCGTCGACCTCACCCGGGCCACCACCCAGCCGGTGACCGGCACCGCCGTCGCGGACTTCGGCCTGCACGCGGTGGGCGAGACGCCGAGCATCGCCACCAAGACCGTGACCTACACGAACGCGGGCAGCACGCCGGTGACCCTGGCCCTGGCCGCACCGGCCGGCTTCACCACGGACAAGCCCAGCGTCACCGTGCCGGCCGCCGGCTCCGCGTCCGTCGTGCTCAGCGTCGACTTCGCGAAGCAGGACCAGGGGCAGTTCAGCGGCTGGCTCAAGGCGACCGCCAGCGGCACCGTGGTCACCACCGCGATCGGCGCGACCCTGGACGGCCCCCGGCACACCGTCACGGTCAAGGCCGTCGACCGCAGCGGTACGCCCGCAGCCGTGCCCGCGCTGACCATCCACGGCGACGACAGCCGCTTCGACGTGCTCGGCTGGTTCGGCACCGGTGGCCGTACGTGGGAGGTGCAGGAGGGGACGTACCTGCTCGACGCGCTGCTCGAGGACGGTGCGCCGCTCGACGAGCAGGCCACCTACGTGAGCATCCCGGAGCTGCGGGTCGACAAGGACATCGAGGTGCTGATCGACGCTCGCAAGGGCACGCCGATCCGGATCGAGACGCCCAAGCCCTCCGAGCAGCAGGCGGTGCTCAGCTACTACGTGCACCGGGTCACCGGCACGGGCCGGGGCATCGCCCACGGCGTCATGCACTTCAGCACGGTCGAGCAGGTCAACGTGGTGCCGACGAAGAAGGTGGCCAAGGGCAGCTTCGAGTTCTCGTCGCGGTGGCAGCTGGTGGCGCCGATGGTGCAGACCAGGGTGCCCGGCGTCAGCGGTCCGCTCGACCTCAACCTGTTCGGCAACTCGCCGGCCTACTCCGGCACCAAGCGGTTCCCGTTGACGACGTGGGGTGCTGGCCCCGTACGAGGGAAAGCAGTCCTGATCCCGGCGACCGACGAGGACGAGCTGGACCAGATCGCCGCGGCGGCGCGAGCCGGCGCGGCGGCAGCCCTGCTGGTGCGGCCGGCCGACCGTTCCGCGTGGACGGTATTCGCGCCGGACGCCGAACAGCTGCCGGTGACCTCGCTGGCCGTGGCGTACGACGACGGGCAGAAGCTGCTCGCCCGGGCCGCCCGGCCGGGCGCGGTGATCGATTTGACCCTGACCCGGTCGAGCCCGTACCTCTACGACGTCTTCCAGGTGTCCAAGGACCGCATCCCGGAGCGCGTCGTGCACCGGGTGACAACCGCCAACAGCCGGCGGATCAAGACGACCTACGCCGACAACGGCGGTTTCGACTGGGTGAAGGAGCAGCGGTTCGGATGGCGCCCCTGGCAGACGTATTCGTGGAACGACACCTCCCGCGTGGTGCACACCCCGTCGACCCGCGAGGAGTGGGTGTCGGCCGGCGACTCGGTGTGGCAGCACCGGGTGCACAGCCTCTACCCGTGGAGCAGCTTCGGGCAGTTGCAGGGTGGCTTCACCGAGCTGCCGCGGAGCTACAGCGCGGGCAAGGAGCCGGAGAGCTGGGCCGCGCCGGTGGTACGGCCCGCGGCACCGGCCGGCATCGCGTCGACCCGCGTCGGTGACGTGCTGAAACTGCGCGTCTCGGAGTTCGTGGACAGCGACGGTCACTACGAGGCCGAGGCGCCCGACCCCGTCGCCGCCACGCTCTGGCGGGACGGCAAAGTGCTCGCCGAGCTGCCGAACGCCTGGCAGAACGTGGCCACGAGCAAGGGCACGGCGGCGTACAAGCTGCGCCTCACCACGCAACGCGGTGGCGAGGACTGGCTGTACGGCACGCGGACCGAGACCGAGTGGACGTTCCGCTCCGGGGCCGACGGCACCCTGCCGCTGCTGCACGTCGGCTACGACGCGCCGCGCACGACCCGGGCACACCTGCTCAAGCTGACCTTCTCGGCCAAGGTGAGCAGCCTGAAGGTGGAGGTGTCGGCCGACGACGGCGCCACGTTCCAGCGGGCGGTGACCGTCGGCGGCACGGCCCTGATCCCGGGCGGGCGTACCCCGGTGTCACTGCGGGTCACCGCGAAGGACAAGGCCGGCAACACCGTGACGCAGACGGTGGTCCGCGCCTACCCGCGCGGCTGACCGGCCGGGTCCGCCGGGGCTGCCAGCCAGCCCCGGCGGGCCGCCTGGAACGCCAGGCCGGTGCGGGTGTCCACCCCGGCCAGCGCCATCAGCCGGTCCAGCCGGCGCTGCACGGTGCGCTTGCTGACCCCGAGATGGGTGGCGATGGACTTGTCCGGCATCCCGGACACGAACAGCGACAGCAGCAGCACCTCGGGCGCCGGCAGGTCGCCGCGCGGGGCGTCGGCGAGCACCGGGGTGGCCCGCTCCCAGTAGCTCTCGAAGAGCGCCACCAGCGCGTCGAGCAGCTCACTGGAACGGATCAGCGCGGCGGTGGGCTCGCCCACCCCGCGGGACTCGTCCGGCACCAGCGGGCAGATGGCCAGGGACCGGTCGGCGATCGCCAGCCGTACGGGCAGAGCGGGCAAAGTCCGCGACTCCTCGCCGGCACTGATCGACTCGACGATGCTGGCCAGCTCACCGGGCTTCTCCAGCAACTCCCGCTCGTAGATGGCGCGGTACTTCACGCCCCGGGCCAGCGCCGAGCTCTCCTCCTCGTTCTCCGGTCCCTGCATGGCGATCGGGTTGGCCCGGCAGAACCAGAGAATCTCCTCCCGGGCGGTGTCCTGCATCTCGAACAGCCGCCGCCGCAACGCCTGCGCGCCGACGACGATCTCGACCAGATGCTCGGCGCTGCGCCGCCGGTTGCTGCTGCGGTAGTCCTCACTGAGCGCGGCAACGACCTGCCGCGCCGACTCCAGCGACTGTTGCTGACGCAGCAACGTGTCACCCAGAGCGACGTCCGGTGGCAGAGCGTGAAAAGTCGGGCCGGGAGTGACGAGGCCCTTGGCGCGCAACGACTCCAGCACGTCGGCGGCCTGCCGCGCGGACGTACCGGCGAGCCGCGCCAGCTCGTCCGGGCCGGCACCGGCGAGCCGCACCAGCAAGCGGTAAGCCTCCTGCTCAGCGGTGGTGAGCAGCTCGGGGTCGGGATGCATGCGGCCACTCTACGAGCGTCCCGCAGCCCGGGCGGCCGGGCGGCGGCCCGCTGCGACGAGATCGTCGGCGACCTCCGCGGCCCGCTCTGGCGGTTCACCGAGGGCGTCGCCGGCGTGCTGTACCCCGGGCTCGGCCCCGCGGTCGCCGCCGCCGGCCGGGTCACCTCGAGGTCACCGAGCTGCCCGCCGAGGGCACCCAGGAGGCGTTCCTGGAGGGCATCGACGATGTGCGGCTGGTCACCCGGGAGCAACTGGAGGCGATGATGGTGGCGGGCGAGATGACCGACCCGCACACGCGGGCCGCGTACGGGTTCGCCGTCGCCCGCGGCGCGCTGTAAGGCCCGGCCGGCGTAGCCGATCATCCGATATCGACCCCGAGAAAACCCTGACCTGTCGTTTTTCTGCTTGGTGCGGTCATCGGGCAGGCCTACGCTGCGGCGCATCGGATGACACGGGGGGTTCCGAGATGGCCGGGCTGGTGTGTGGACGCTGGAGCAAATGGGTGGTGCTCGGCCTCTGGGTCGTGGTGCTCATGATCGCGGCGCCGATGGCGGGCAAGCTGAGCGACGTCCAGAAGAACGACAACGCAGCCTGGCTGCCCGGTGGGGCGGAGGCCACCCAGGTCTCCGAGCTGCAGGGCACCTTCCAGTCCGACGACATCGCGCCGGCCGTCATCGTCTACGAGCGGGCCGCCGGCATCACCCCGGCCGACACCGCCAAGGCCACTCAGGACGCTGCCGCGATGGGCCGGGTCGCCGGGGTCACCGGTGACGTCACCGGGCCGGTGCCGGCCAAGGACGGTCAGGCGCTGCAGACCATCGTGCCGATCAAGGTGGACGCGGACGGCTGGGACAAGATCGTCGACACGGTCGACCAGCTGAAGGCCACCACCGGCGCCGGGAGCGACGGGCTCAGCATTCAGTACGCCGGGCCGGCCGCCACCGCCGCGGACAGTGCCGAGGCGTTCGAGGGCATCGACGGCACCCTGCTCTACACGACGCTGGCGATCGTGGCGATCATCCTGCTGATCACGTACCGCAGTCCGGTGCTCTGGCTGTTGCCCATCATCTCCGCCGGGGTCGCGCTGACCACCTCGCAGGCGGTCATCTACCTGCTCGCCAAGCACGCCGGGCTGGTGGTGAACGCGCAGAGCGCGGGCATCCTGACAGTGCTCGTCTTCGGCGCGGGCACCGACTACGCCCTGCTGCTCGTCGCCCGCTACCGCGAGGAGCTGCGCCGGCACGACGACCGGCACGAGGCGATGGCGCTCGCGTTGCACCGGGCCGGGCCGGCCATCATCGCCAGCGCCGCCACCGTGGCCGTGGGCATGTCCTGCCTGACGCTCGCCGAGGTCAACTCGACCAGCGGCCTGGGCCCGGTCTCCGCGCTCGGCATCGTGGTCGGGCTGCTCGCGATGATCACCTTGCTGCCGGCGCTGCTGGTCATCTTCGGCCGCTGGCTGTTCTGGCCGGTGCGCCCGGCGATGGGCACAGCCGAGCCGACCGCCACCGGCATCTACGCCAAGATGGGCGCGCGGATCGCTCGCCGGCCGCGCCTGGTCTGGGTCACCACCGCGGCCGTGCTCGGCGCGATGTCGCTGGGCCTGCTCCAGCTCGAGGCCAACGGCCTGTCCCAGGCCGACCAGTTCGTCGACAAGCCGTCGTCGGTCTCCGGCGAGGAGGCGCTGGCCCGGCACTTCGCGGCCGGCCAGGGCCAGCCGGTAGTCGTGATCGGCCAGGCGGCCGCGGCCGCCCAGATCCGGTCGGCGGTCGCCGCCACACCCGGTATCAGCTCCGCCGGTGAGCCCTTGGTCAAGGGCGACCTGGTGCTGATCGAGGGCCTGCTGGCCGACCCGCCGGACAGCGACGCGGCGATGGCCACCATCAAGCGGGTCCGCGCCGCCGTGCATCCGGTCGGTGACGCCCAGGTGGGTGGCATGACCGCCATGACGCTGGACATCAACGAGGCCAACGAGCACGACAACCGGCTGATCATCCCGCTGGTCCTGCTCGTGGTGCTGGTGATCCTGGGCCTGCTGCTGCGCGCGATCGTCGCCCCGCTGGTGCTGATCGCCACGGTCGTGCTGTCCTTCGGCGCCGCGCTGGGCGTCAGCGCGCTGATCTTCCGGCACGTGTTCGGCTTCGCCGGCGAGGACACGTCGTTCCCGCTGTACGTGTTCGTCTTCCTGGTCGCCCTGGGCATCGACTACAACATCTTCCTGATGACCCGGGTCCGCGAGGAGACGCACGGGCACGGGCCCCGGCGTGGCGCGCTGATCGGCCTGGCCGCCACCGGTGGGGTGATCACCTCCGCCGGGATCGTGCTCGCGGGCACCTTCGCCGCGCTCGGCAGCCTGCCGCTGGTGGCGTTCGCCGAGATCGGTTTCGCGGTCGCGTTCGGCGTGCTGCTGGACACCCTCATCGTGCGGTCGGTGCTGGTGACCGCGCTCAACCTCGACCTGGGACGGTGGATGTGGTGGCCGGGGCGGCTGGCCCGGGTCCGCGACGAGCCGGCCCCCCGCGAGCCGGAACGTGACCTCGAACCCGTGCCCTGAGCGGGTAGATTCCCTGCTCATGAGGTTTCGTGCGGAGCTGCAGTCGACCGGCGGGAACACAGCCGGGTTCCAGGTCGACGACGACGTGGTGGCCGCGCTGGACGGCGGTGGCCGGCCCAAGGTGGTCGTGACCGTCAACGGCTTCGAGTGGCGCAGCTCGATCGCCCGGATGAGCGGCTCCTACTGGCTGGGTGTCAGCGTGGAACGCCGGGCCGCCGCCGGGATCGCGCCCGGCGAGGTGCTCGACGTGGACGTCGTGCTGGACCGGGCCGTCCGCGAGGTGGAGGTGCCGGCGGATCTCGCGGCGGCGCTCGACGCCGAGCCGGCCGCGAAGGCGTTCTGGGACGGCCTGTCCTACAGCAACAAGAGCTGGCACGTCCTGCAGGTCACCGGCGCGAAGGCGGCGGAGACGAGGGCCCGGCGGGTGGCCCGGTCGGTGGCGATGATGCTCGAGGGCCGGGCCCGCTGACCGTCACTGGCCGCCGATCCGCTTGACGGTCGTGCCGACCAGCTTCTGCCAGTCGGCGGAGAACTGCGGGTTGGCGCTCGCGTCCGACTTGCCCAGGCGGTAGATCGCGTACTGGTCGACGAGCACCACGTTGCCCCGGGCCAGCGCGGCCACGGCCACGTCGGCGGTGGCGGGGTGCGCTTTGTCGTACTGCTTCTGGCGGGTGGTGACGAAGCCGATCCAGCCGCCCTCCTCCAGCGGGGCCGTCGCGGCCGTCTCCGTGTACGCCGGTTCCTCGCGCTCGCCGGACTTCGCGGGCCGTGACACGGTGGGTGCGCAGGCGTCGGCGACCGTACGCAGCGTGGCGAGCGCGGTCGCGGCGGAGACGGCATCCTCGTAGACCAGGCCCAGCTGGGTCAGGCTCTGCACGCCCTCGGTGCCCTCGTCGGAGAGCGGCGCGGCGACCAGTTGCGGCTTGCCGGGGATGCCGGCCGGGGCGGTGTCGGCGCCGCAGATGCTGACGAGCTGGTTCGGCGCCGCCGACTCCTGCGGGGCCTTCCAGGTCGGGCCCACCTCGGCGGGCTTGAGCAGAGCGTTGCGCACGGTGTCGACGGTGATGGTGCCGTCGGGGTCGGGGGAGTCGTCCGACGAGCAGCCGGCGAAAGCGGCGACGGCACACACGGCCAGGGCGGCACGGACGACTCTGGTCACAACCATCCGGCCATGATGGCAGACGTCCGGCGGTCACCCGCAGTCACCAGCAGGCGGTGCCCCGGTGGTGACGCGACGTGACGAACTCGCGGGCCGGGATCCACGATGATCCCGGCCCGCGAGCAGCTGTCGGCGAGCGGTGACCTCAGGCCGTCGGGGCCACCGGCGGCGCTGCCGGGTCGGCCGGCGGTGCGGTGGGGTCGGTGTCGCCGAGCGGCGCCAGCAGCTCGGCGCGGCCCTCGAAGGCGAACAGCAGCAGATCGACCATCCGGAACGTGTCGGCGTCCGGGCCCAGCGTCGGGCGCCACGACGGGTCGCGCACGATCGAGATGCGGCTGCCCTCCATCGCCCGGTGGAAGACCTCCGCCACGATCCGGCCACCGACGCCGGTGAGCCGTCCGCCGTTGAGCTCCGCCTCCCGCAGGATGTAGAACCACAGCGGCGTCCGGGCGGCGAACGCGTTCCGCTCGTCGTCGCTGAGGGTGGTGAGCACCGCGCCGGCGTCCGTACCGCCGATGATCTGCTCCGCGGTGAGCGGCGTGACGCCGAGGAACTCCGCCGCCTGCTGGCCGCTGGCCAGCTCGACCATGTTGGCCCGGACCAGGTTGCGGAACGCCAGGTTCAGCTGGATCGCCGGCGGGCTGGTGCCGTTGCCGCCGAACGTGCCCTTGGGCATCCCGGCCAGCGGGTTGACCAGCAGCGTGTCGATGCGCTGGGCGATGTTGACGCCGGCCGGCGGGGCCAGGTCAGGGCGAGACGCCTCCGCGGCGAAGTCGTACATCCGCCGCCAGTCGACCGCCCAGTTGGTCGGGAGCCGTTCGAAGAGCCCCGACTCCTGGTCGTTGACGTCCGGGTTGGCCGGGTCGAAGTTGCCGCTGGTGCCGCTGAAGGTGAACAGCAACCGCAGGCTGCCCCGGGTGCCGGAGAAGATCCGGTTCCAGTCGTACGCGGCCCGCACCATGCTGTGCCCGAGCCGGTACGCCGCCACCGAGAACTCGATCGGCATCGTCGGGGTGTCGCCGGCCTTGGCGTACCGCTGGTGGCCGTTGGTGTGGCCGCCGCCGGGCACCTCGAAGAACCGGCGGCCGGTGGTGAACACGTCCTCGACGATCTCCCGGTCGACGATCCGCGGCAGGAAGTCGGTGCGCAGCATCCACTGGTAGTGCCGGACGACGGTTTCCCGGGCCCGCTCGAACAGGATCGCGCTGGGCACGCCGTTGTCGGCGAGCTGGTCGACGACCCGGTTGTGGAAGCGGATGAACGCCAGGTGGGTCTGCGCCACGATCAGGTTCTCGTCGTTGCGGTGGTCCGGGATCAGCGCGCGCTGCCGCTCCGCCTTGGTCGAGCCCTGGGTGACCCGCGGCAGGTCGTAGCCGTTGAGGTTGACGTTGGTGCCGCCGGTGCCGATCGCCGCGGTGATGCCGACGCGCAGCTTCAGCTTGTCCGGGGCGTAGAAGCGGTCGTCGTCGCGGTCGCCGGGACCGCGGCCGTACACCGAGTCCAGGTCCAGAGCCGGCGACCGGCCCTGCAGCAGCTCGTTGACGGTGACGTGCTCGCCGAGCGCGCGGGCCGTGTTGTCCAGGGTCAGGTCGTGGTCGACGAACTGGCCCAGGTAGGTGAAGCCGGCCGGGACCGGCGGGTCCGCGGACACCGGCTGCACGGCCGGCGCGGTGGGTGCCACGGTCATCGCCGTGGCGACCTTCTCCAGGACGGTCGCGTCGATGGTCCCGCCCTTGGGCAGCAGCCGGGAGAACCGGAACTTGCGCAGGGACGCCTCCGTGGACGGCCGTTCACACACCCCGCTCTTGCCGTCCGTGGTCAGGATTCCCTCGCCGACGACGTAATAGTTCTCGCGCATGTGACGTTTCACGAGTGCGCACACCTTTCGCCCGAGTGAGTCGCCGCCCGCCCGGGGAGGGACGGGCGGCGAGGACACGTCCCCCTCGGCCGCATCCGTGGGATGCAGAGCTGCCGGCTGGTGCCCCTGATACCCGGGAGACGGCGGTGTCGGGAAGCTGTCAGCGGTGCCGCAGCGCGGTGAGGAACCAGCCGAGCACCGGGCCGAGACGCTCCGGAGCCGGCCAGCCGTTGACCACCGATAGCAGCTCCAGGTAGCGCTCCCGGCGCGGGTCCCGGGCCGCCTCCAGCTGAGCCTCGAGCCGTTCGCGCACCGGATAGCGGGTCAGCACCGCGGTCACCACCCGCCCGGCCAGTGCCGAGGCCGGGTCGACACCGGCCGCCATTGCCGGTCCCGCCTCGTCGCGGACCAGTGCGACCGGGTCCCGGCGGAGCAGCACCGGATCGCGGTCGGCGGCGTGCCGTTCGGCCAGCTGCCGCATGAGGTCCCGGAACGCCGGCTCCCGGGCCAGCCCGGCCAGCTCGATCCACGCCTCCAGCTGCGCGGGCTCCGGGTCGTCGGGCAGTTCCGGGGTCAGCGAGCGGGCGATGCCGGCGAAGCCGTCCAGGCCACCGAAGACCTGCCCGAGGAAGTCGTCGATCAGGGCGCGGCGTTCCCGCTCGCCGAGCCCGGCCAGTTCGCGCATGTGCTGGACCTCCTGCGGGGTGGATCCGTACCGCGCCGCGGCCGACAGCACCGCGCGGCGCAGTCGCAGGGTGCGGATCTGGATGTCGAGAGCTTCGGTGTGGGCGGCCGCCACCTCGGCCAGGGTGGCCTCGCGGTCCACCACCCGGCGGATCGTCGCCAGGTCGAGCCCCAGCTCGCGCAGGGTGCGGACCAGTTCCAGCCGGGCGACCGCGGTGGCGTCGTAGCGGCGGTGACCGGCCACGCTGCGGCCGGCCGGCGGCACGATCCCGCGATCGGCGTAGAACCGGACGGTCTTGACCGTCAGCCCGGTCCGCCGGGCCAGCTCACCGATCGACAGGAATGCCATGGCCCCCACTCTGCGACCTCCCCCGGTGGGAGAGGCAAGGGCTCAGCGGCGGGTCGCGGTCCGGACCAGGCCGGCCAGGGCCCGGGAACGGCTGTGCGGCGGCCAGGCGAGCACCGTCGTCACGGCCGGCGCGTCGGACACCGGTACGACGGCGAGGCCGGGGCTCAGCTGGGCCCGGGCCGACTCGGGCAGGACCGCCGACGCCCGGCCCAGCGCGATCAGCTGGTAGAGCTGGGCGCTGTCGCGTACCTGGGGGCCGGGGCCGTCCGGGTAGGTGCCGTCGGGCCGGGGCCGGCGTGGCTCCGGCAGGCCGGGCAGCTCGGTGACCTCGGCCAGCCGTACCTCGGAGCGGGTGCTGAGGGGATGCCCGGCCGGCAGGACCACGACCTGCCCCTCCGTGCACAGTTCCTCGGTGTCCAGGCCGGCGGTGGAGTCGAACGGCAGGTGCAGCAGGGCCACGTCGGCCCGCCCGTCGCGCAGCATCCGTTCCTGCTCGCCGATGCCGCAGAGCAGCACGTCGACGGTCACCGCACCGGGCTCGGCGGCGTACGCGTCGAGCAGCTTGGCCAGCAGCTCGCTGGACGCCCCGGCCTTCGTGACCAGCACCAGGCCGGGGTCGCCGGTACCGGACAGAGCAGCCCGGCGGGTACGGCGGTCCGCGGCATCAACCGCATCGAGGGCGGCCCGGCCCTCGGCCAGCAGCACCGACCCCGCCTCGGTCAACGTGACGCTGCGGCTGGTGCGTTCCAGCAGCGTCACCCCGAGCCGCCGTTCGAGCTGCGCGACCGCCCGGGACAACGGCGGTTGCGCGATGCCGAGCCGGCGTGCGGCCCGCCCGAAGTGCAGCTCCTCGGCGACGGCGACGAAGTACCGCAGCTCCCGCGTCTCCATCCCCGCACGGTACCCGGAATCGATACCCGCGCGGTATCGATGGCTCCTCGAACGGTGTTGGTGGCCGGCCGGGGCGCGGACACGATCGGGGCATGACTGAGACGACGATCGCGCTGGTGACCGGCGCGAACAAGGGAATCGGGTACGAGATCGCGGCCGGCCTGGGCGCGCTGGGCTGGAGTGTCGGTGTCGGCGCCCGCGACGACCAGCGCCGGGAAGCCGCGGTGGAGAAGCTGCGGGCGGCCGGTGTCGACGCTTTCGGCGTACCGCTGGACGTGACCGACGACGCGAGCGTGACGGCCGCCGCCGAGCTGATCGAGCAGCGGGCCGGGCGCCTCGACGTCCTGGTCAACAACGCCGGGATCACCGGGGACCGCCAGCAGGAGCCGAGCAGCGTGGACCTCGCGATCATCCGGACGGTCGTGGAGACCAACGTGATCGGCGTCGTCCGGGTCACCAACGCCATGCTGCCGCTGCTGCGCCGCTCGGCCGCGCCGCGGATCGTGAACATGTCCAGCAGCGTCGGCTCGCTCACCCGGCAGTCCGGTCCGGCCGACGACCTCACGACGGGTCCGGTGGCCGTCGCCTACTCGCCGTCGAAGACGTTCCTCAACGGCGTGACCGTCCAGTACGCCCGGGAGCTGCGCGGCACCAACATCCTGATCAACGCCGCCTGCCCTGGCTTCGTGGCCACCGACCTCAACGGGTTCCGCGGGGTGCGTACCCCGGAGCAGGGTGCGGCGACCGCGATCCGGCTGGCGACGTTGCCCGACGACGGCCCGACCGGCGGATTCTTCGAGGACGCCGGGGTGGTGCCCTGGTAACCGGAGTCAGCCCGCGACGACCCGGTTGCGGCCCTGGTGCTTGGCGGCGTACAGGCGCTCGTCGGCCAGGGCCTTCGCGGCCGGCAGGTCTCCACCGGCCGGCACCACCGCGACGCCCAGGCTGATCGTCACGGACAGCCCGGGCTGCAGCAGCTCCCACGGGTAGCCGGCCACCTGCGCCCGGAGCAGCTCGCAGCGCGCCTGCGCGTCCGGCAGGCTCAGCCCGTCCAGCGCGATCAGGAACTCCTCGCCGCCGAACCGGGCGACCAGGTCGTTGTCGCGGACGTTGTCGCGCAGCACCGCGGCGATCTGCCGGAGCACCTCGTCGCCGACGAAGTGCCCGAAGCGGTCGTTGACCCCCTTGAACAGGTCGACGTCGGCGATCGCGACGCACAGCGGCCCGGCCGAGGCGGCGAGCTCCGGCAGCCGCAGCTCGGCGAAGCGCCGGTTGGGCAGGCCGGTCAGCGCGTCCTCGGACGCCTGGCGCTGCCAGCTCAGGTTGTCCGCCTCCAGCTCGGCGCTGCGGACCCGGTGCAGCTCGGCCTCGAGCCGGGCCTTCTCCGCCTCCAGCCGCGCGTTGTCGAGCTCGAAGTGGTGCACCGCCATCCGGGCCCGGGCGACGGCGACGTGGTTGTGCGCCTCCCGTTCCAGGGCGTGGAACGAGCGGTAGTGGGCCAGCGCCGGGGCCAGGTCACCGACCTGCTCGTACGCGTCCGACAGCTCCCGGTGGATCTCCATGGCCATCGGCTTCTCGCCGGCCTCGACCGCCCGCTCCAACGCCTCCAGCAGGCCCTCGACCGCCGCCGCGCACTCGCCGCGCATCAGCCGTACGTGCGCCTGGTGCTGCAACGCGGCCGACTCCAGCGACCGGTAGCCGTGGATGACGGCGATGGCCCGCGAGTCCTCGATCATCCGGGCCGCTCCGGCGAAGTCACCGGCCAGGGCCAGCAGCATCCCGTAGTTGTCCAGGCAGATCGACTCGCGGAACGGGTGGCGGGCGGCCCGGGCCAGCCCGAGCGCCTCGTCGACGTGACCGAGCGCGCCCCGCAGCGTCTGCTCGGCCCGCTCCGGCTCGCCGGCGGCCCGCAGCCGGTTGACCTCGTGGACGGCGTTGTCACCGACGTTGTTGAGGATGCAGAACCGCGCCTCGGCGTCCATGCCGTCGGCCATGGTGAGCGCGCGCATCAGATATTCGGTGCTCAGGTTGCGGTCGCCCATGCTGCCGTGCACGACGCCGGTCCGGTTGTGCACCCAGTAGAGCAGCTCGCGGTCACCGAGCCGCTGGGCGATGTCGCGGCCGCGAGCCAGCACGTCGAGCGCTTCGTCGTGCATGCCGAGGTCGTTGAGCGGCAGCGCCTCCAGGGTCAGGACTTCGCAGATGCCGGCCTCGTCACCGGTCGCCTCCAGCACCGCGACCGCTTCGCGGCAGGCGGTGACCGCGTCCTCCTGCTCACCGAGGCGCAGCAGCTGGGTGGCCAGCGAACGCAGCGCCCGGGCCTGCCCGACCGGGTCACCCGAGGCCTCGGCCAGCTTCGTGGCCTGCCGGGCCACCTCGGAGCCGCTGCGGTAGTCACCGGCGAGCCGGTACTCCTCGGCCGTGTCGAGCAGGACGGCGACCTGGACGACCGCGGGTCCGGCCGGGCGTTGCTCCACGAGACTCGTGCCGGTCATACCGCGCCTCCTCCCGGTTTCGTGGCCACGGAGACCTCATCGCCGCGCCGGGGCCCGGCTTGAGCGATTCGGTACGCCGATCTGCCGCGGCACGCCTCGGCACGTTTCCGGGATTACTGCGGATCACCGTTTTCCTACTGTGAGTGGCACGCCCGGTCCGGGCGCTCGAACAGCCAGGAGGCCGAGCATGAAGCTCCACCCCACCGCCCTTGTAGTGGCCGCCACCGTCATGGCCGGGCTCACCGGCTGCGGTGTGATCGACGGCACGGCCGCCCCGACGGCCAGCAGCATCCCCGCCGGCATGGGGTCCCCGGAGGAAGCCGCCCCGGTTTCCTCTGCCAAGAAGAAGACGCCCAAGTACAAGAGCAGCCCGAAGCACAAGAGCACCCCGACGCACGCGCCCAAGCCGCACGGCCCGCGCATCGTCTCCTTCAAGGTGGTGCAGAAGCCCAAGTGCGCGGAGGGTACGGCGGTCTTCCGCGCCGAGGCGGTCCCGCTGATCATCAAGTGGAAGATCACCGGGGCCGACTCGGCCGCGCTGTCGGTGGACGACCCGACCGGTACGCCCGGCACGTACGGCCCCGCCGAGCTGCACGGCACGCAGGAGTTCACCTTCTCCTGCAGCGGCGCGGTCGGCTCGACGGAGACCCACACGTACGCGATCTACACCGTCGGCGGCGGCGCCCAGAAGCACAAGACCCTCAAGGTCTCGGCCAAGGTGCTGGACAAGGGCATCAAGCCCTAACGGTTCGCGTACGGCTCGAAAGCCCCGCCCAGCGCCTGGCGCAGCACGGACTTCGGCCGGGCCCCCACGATGGTGTGCACGACCACGCCGTCGCGGAAGAACAGCAGCGTCGGCATGGACATGACCCGGTAGGTCCGCATCGTGACGGGATTCTCGTCCGCGTTGAGCTGCGCGATGACCACGCCGGGAAAGTCGCCGGCCAGCTCGGCCAGGGTGCGGGCGACCGGCCCGCACGGCGGGCACCACTCGGCCCAGAAGTCCACCAGCACCGGCAGTGGGTTGCCGAGCACCAGCTCGGCGAAGGTGTCGTCGGTGACCTCGGTCAGCGAATCCGCAAGCATTGCTTCTCCCGTTCCTCGATGGCCTGGGCGAGCTGCCCGCGCAACCGGTCCCGGACGCCGGCGAGCTGGTCCAGATAGGTCTCGACCTCGGCGAGCTTGCGGCGCAGTACCGCCACGGAATCGGGGCAGACGTGCCCGGCGGCGTTGCCGGCCCGCAGGCAGGCGACGAACGGCCGGATGTCGTCGAGGCCGAACCCGACGGCCAGCAACGCCCGGATCTCGTGCACGACCCGCAGTTCGGCCTCGTCGTACCGGCGGTACCCGTTCGCGTCGCGCTGCGGCTCGACCAGCCCGTGCTGCTCGTAGTAGCGCAGCGTGCGGGCGCTCGTGCCGGCCCGTTCGGCCAGCTCCCCGATCAGCATCCGACTCACCTCGTTCGTTGGTCCGCACCGCACGCTAGGCCTTGCCACCGGCGTCAAGGCAAGTGTTTGCGCATCCGGACCAGCGGTACAGAGACGCCGCCCGAGGTCTCCGTCACGTGCTCGACGACGGTGAAGCCGGCGGCCTCGTACAGCGGGCGGCCGGCGAGGGTCCCCATCAGCTCCAGGGTGGTGAAGCCCTCGGCGGCGGCCGCGGCCTCGCACCGGTCCAGGATCAGCCGCCCGACGCCGCGGCGGGTGAAGCCGGGACGGGTGTACATCGCCCGTACCTTGGCCGGCTCCCGGGCGGGATCCAGCAGGGCCGGATCCCGCCCGCCGGAGTGGTCGCCGCCGTAGAGAGTGGCCCGCCGGCTCCAGCCGCCGCAGCCGGCGAGCTGCCCGTCGGCCTCCACCACGAAGTACGTGCCGTCGTCGATGAGCTGGGTGTCGAGGCCCATGACGGCGTGGCTGGCGGCGATCTGCGCGGGATCGAGGAAACCCCGTTGCAGTTCCTCGATCGCGGCATCGATCAACGGCCGCAACTGCGGCAGATCGGCGTGTGAGGCCACCCGGCTGGTCAAGGTCATGCGGCTCAGTCTGCCCGCGAGGTCACCAGGACGGCATCATCGCGGCCGGGTAGCGGGAGCCGGCCGCGCCGTGCGGCACGATCTCCTGGATCCGGGCCAGGTCGGCCGGGGTCAGGGTGACCTCGGCGGCGGCGACGTTCTCGGCCAGGCGCTGCGGGCTGCGGGTGCCCGGGATCGGCACCACGTCGTCACCCTGGGCCAGCAGCCAGGCCAGCGCGAGCTGGGTGACCCCCACACCCTTGGCGGTGGCCAGCTCGGTGAGCGCCCGTACGGCGGCCACGTTCGCCTCGTAGTTGCCCGGCTGCCACCGGTCGTCCCAGCGCCGCATGTCGTCCTCGGCGTAGCTGTCCGCCGGCCGCACGTCCCCGGTCAGGAAGCCCCGCCCCAGCGGCGAGTACGGCACGAAGCCGATCCCCAGCTCACGCAGCACCGGCAGCACGTCGGTCTCGACGGCCCGCTCGAACAGCGAATACTCGGTCTGGAGCACGGACACGGGTTGGACGGCGTGGGCCCGCCGGATGACCTCGGGGCCGGCCTCGCTGAGCCCGAACCACCGCACCTTGCCCTCGCGGATCAGCTCGCCGACGGTGCCCGCGACGTCCTCGATCGGCACGGCCGGGTCGACCCGGTGCTGGTAGAGCACGTCGATGTGGTCCGTGCCGAGGTAGCGCAGGCTGTTCTCGGTCACCTCGCGGATGTGGGCGGGCCGGCTGTCCAGCGCGACGCCGTAGCGGGCCGGGTCGGTGAGGTCGAAACCGAACTTGGTGGCGATGACGATCTCGTCGCGGAAGCCCTGGACGGCCCGGCCCAGCAGTCGTTCACCGTCGCCCTGGCCGTACAGCTCGGCGGTGTCGAAGTGGGTGACGCCGAGCTCGTGCGCGCGGCGGATGGTCGCGATGCTGCTCTCGTCGTCCCCGGCGCCGTACGCGATGGTCATGCCCATGGTGCCCAGGCCGATGGCCGAGCTCGTCAGGCCCTGCCCGCCCAGCCTGCGGATCTCCAGCTTTGTCATGCCTCGACGCTAGGTCGGCCGGGGCCGGCCGGCATGGGCCGGCGACCGCATACTCTTGCCTGATCCGCTCACGGGAAGGACGGCCGATGCTGGACGAGCTCGCCCGCGCTGTCACCGGCCACTGCCCGGGATTCTGGGTGGAGTCCGCGGTGCCCCGGCTCTCGCTGGTGGCGGCCGACGAGGCCCCCGCCGTGGTCGACATGATGTACACACCGATGATCTGCTTCGTGGCGAGCGGCGCCAAGCGCGCCACCGCCGGTGACCACAGTGCGCTGGTCGAGGCCGGGCACATGTTCGTCAGCTCGCTGGAGTTGCCGGTCACCGCGACCTTCGAACGGCTGCCGTACCGCTCGGTGGTGCTGACGCTCGACGAGCAGGTGCTGGCGGATCTGCTGCTGGAGCTGGGGGAGGAGGCCGGGCTGCCGGAGCCGGACCCGGGCGGGGTGGTCAGCACGCCGATGGGCCCCGAACTCATCGACGCGGTGACCCGGTGGGTGCGCCTGCTGGACGCCCCGCGCGACATCGGGCCACTGGCCGGCCGGATCGAGGGCGAGATCCTGTACCGCCTGCTCGCCGGCCCGCTCGGCCCGGTGCTGCGGCAGTTCGCGCTGGCCGACTCGCACGTGACCCAGGTGCGCCGGGTCGCCGGCTGGATCCGCGAGAACCATGCGAGCCCGCTGCGGGTCGAGGCCGTGGCCGCGATGGCCACCATGAGCACGGCGACCCTGCACCGGCATTTCCGGCGCGCGACCGGGATGAGCCCGCTGCAGTACCAGAAGGTCGTCCGCCTCCAGGAGGCCCGCCGCCTGCTGGTCGCCGGCGACACGACCGCGGCGATCGTCGGCGAACGGGTCGGCTACGCCAGCGCGACCCAGTTCAACCGCGAATACCGCCGGGCGTACGGCGTCCCGCCGGCCCAGGACGCCGTCCGCCTGCGTGCGCAACTGCTGCGGACCTCGGCGCGACGTCAGGCCCCTGCGGTGACGGCGGTCCAGAACGCGTCGGCGTAGGGCTCCGGCACCGGGGAGGTCATCTCGCGCTGGGTCAGCAGCACGTTGACCCGGCCACCGGCCAGGTCGGTGTAGGCCGCGGTGCCGAGCCCGCCGGTCCAGCCGTAGCTGCCGGCGGCCGGCCCCGGCACCTCCCGGCCGGTGGCGACGGCCCCGCCGAATCCCCACCCCCACCCGTCCCAGAAGCCGGGCAGCCAGAGCGCCCCGGCCTTCTCGACCGGGGTGAGCTGATCGGTGGTGAGCTGGGCGACCGACTCCTTGGACAGCACCGCGCCGCCGCCGTCGAGCAACATCCGGCCGAAGGCCAGGCAGTCGTCGACGGTGGAGATCAGCCCGGTGGCACCGGAGACCCGCAGCGGCGGCGACCAACGGCCGGCCGGCTCGTCGCGTACCTCCAGCAGGCCGGGTCCGGCCGGTCGGTAGGTCTGGGCCAGCCGGTCGGCCGCGGTCACACCGTACGACGTGTCGGTCATGCCGAGCGGGGCGAACAGCCGTGTGCGCAGCAACGTCTCGAGGTCCTGACCTGTGGCCCGTTGCAGCAGGATCCCGAGGATCTCGCCGCCGCCGTGGTAACTCCAACCCTCGCCGGGCTGGTGCAGCATCGGCAGAGTGCCCAGGCG
Organism: Actinoplanes sp. CA-051413; assembly: GCF_050955795.1. Taxonomy (NCBI): domain Bacteria; kingdom Bacillati; phylum Actinomycetota; class Actinomycetes; order Micromonosporales; family Micromonosporaceae; genus Actinoplanes; species Actinoplanes sp. CA-051413. Next base: position 8,087,384 of record NZ_CP192100.1, on the reverse strand, counting down.
GGCCATCCACTCGTCCCGGGAGAACGGCTCCGGGTCCGGACCGGGCCCCAGCGCCAGCTCGGCGATCCGTTGCTGGATCGGGAACGAGCCGGGCGGGGCCATGACCACGCCGTACCCGTGCGTGTACGTCAGCACGTGCCGAACGGTGATCGGCCGGTCCTGCGGCACGACGTCGTCCAGCGCCGCGTCGAGCGACCGCAGCACGGGCCGGCCGGCCAGCTCCGGCAGCCAGCGGTCGACCGGCTCGTCCAGCCGCAGCGTGCCGTCCTCGACCAGCGTCAGGGCGACAACCGCGGCCATCGGCTTGACCAGCGAGGCGATCCGGAACAGCGTGTCGCGGGTCATCGGCGCGCCGGTCGCCAGGTCGCGGACGCCCAGGCAGACCACCTCGGCGTCGGTATCCGTACCACCGGCGCTGACGGCGACCGCACCGGCCAGCTCGCCGCTGTCCACGTGCGGCCGCAGCGCCGCCTCGATCACGTCAGGGCTCATGCCCCCTGTCTAGCCCTGGACCTCGATGCTGTCGACCCGGTCCGGGTAGAACGCGACATGGTCCTTGATCTCCTTGACCGCGTCGTGCGGCTGCTCGTAGACCCAGATCGCGTCGGTCGACCGCTCACCGCCGGCGGGAATGGAGTAGTAGCTCGCGTCGCCCTTGTAGGGGCAGTGCGTGCTGGTCTCGGTGCGCTCCAGCAGCGACCGGTCGACGTCCTCGATCGGGATGTACTGCACGGCGGGATAGGTGGACTCCTGCAACGTCAGCGCCCGCGTGGAGTCGGCGACGACCTTGCCGGCCACGGTGACGACGATCCGCGCCGGGTTCGGCGTGACCGTGATGGGGTGACTCGGTCCGGGCTGCAACACAGTCTTGGCCATGGCGATGCCTTTCCGTCTTCGTCGAAGGACTCGCCATGGTGCAAGTCGTCGCGGCCCGGATTATTCCGCCGTACGGCTCAGAAGTCGCCGGCGGTGTTGCACTTGGCCCGCTGGACCACGCAGTTCTTCACCCGGTGGCCGAGAGCGTCGTTGTCCCAGGCGAGGAACGCGTCGCCGTGCATCGAGGAGGCCATCTTCGAGGCCAGCTCGAAACCGTCGGCCGTGCCGCTGGTCGGGTACGCGATCAGGAACGAGATGGACGGGATCGCCACCGGGAAGTTCCCGCTGCACCGGCCGTCATAGGTGTACGCCACGTGCGCCTTGTGGGTCGGGCTGTCCAGGTGCACGCCGTCCCAGCAGTCCGGGAACACCAGCTGGAACATCAGCGTCGCGCCCGGCGCGCAGAGCGGCCAGTTGCCGTCCGCGCTCCGGCCGATCTCGCCGCCCGCACCCGCGCAGTAGAACTGGTTGACCGAGCCCGCCGGGGTCGGAGCCTGCAACCGGGCGTCGCCGGCGATCATCCGGAAGCCCTGCGGGAACGGCACCGTGGCGGCCGGGTCGCTCAGCCGGGAGCCGTAGTAGACCACCACGTCCTTGGGCTCGACCACGCGGCCGCGCTCGTACAGGGTCGGGATCCAGTACGCCGAGAGGTCCTCGGCCGGCTTGCAGCTGGTGCCCGCGTTGCGCAGCAGGGTGGCGGTCGTGGTGTTCGCGTCGGTGCTGCGGTTGCCGATGAAACTGTGCATGTGCGAGGCGCCGGCCATCCCCGGGAAGACGATCGGGTCGTCCGGCTTCGAGTGGCTGTACAGGCAGGACGCGTTGAACTCGGGCACCCGTACGGAGTTGGCCGGCACCGGGCGTGGCGCCATGGCCCGGAACGCGGCGAGCTGCGCCGTCCAGGCCGCCTGGTCCATCGTCACCCAGCCGGCATCGCTCTGCGCGCCGTCGCCGAACGAGAACCAGTTGACGTTGACGAAGTCGCCGCCCGCGGTGTTGCGCAGGACGGCGTACACGGTCTGCGGGCCGGTCGGGTGGGTGGACGCCGTGGTGGTCAGGGTCGTCCAGTTCTGCCAGCCGCCGGTCGCGGTGATCGCGAAGCGGGCGAGCAGCGGGCCGGTGGCCGAGCCGGTGTGCAGCTCGATGCTGCCCGAGCCGGTGGCCGACGAGACGCGGGCCGCGACGCTCAGCGTGCCCGCCGGGCCCAGGTCCACCCCGTCGTAGCGCATCCAGTCGCCGTCGGCCAGGTAGGACGCGTTCTGGCCACCGCCGGCGTCGGCGGTGGCTTCCAGCTGCACGCCGGACTGGGCGGCGAAGGCCTCAGCCTGCACCACGGTGGTGGCCGCGGTGGCGGTGCCCGCCGCCGTGACGGCGAGGGTTCCGGTGAGCAGGGCGGTCAGGGCGGCCCCCAGCAGGGCGCGGCGCTTCCTTGATCGGTCCATGGGCATCCTTCGGGTCGGTGCCGCCGGCTGCCCGAGGGGGATCGGCAGATCGACGGCGGTCGTTCGGGTGTCCGAAGTATCCCGTCGGGAAGCGCTTCCCGATAGTTTCCGCAGCCAGTGTGGGCACGATGTGCGGAAAGTCGACCTATCGCCGGGAAGCGTTTACTTGCCCCGGCTCCGATGTCAGGGCAGCAGGTCGTCCAGAACCGGAGGCTTGGTGAAGATGCCGTCCGCGCGGCCGAGCGTGGCCAGCCGCTCCAGCGAGGGCCGGTTGATGTCGTTGGGCCAGCTCGGCAGGATCATCGCGGTCCGGACCACATCGTTGATCTTCGTGTACGTGCCGACCGTCGCCCGGATCTCCTCGGGGTGACCCGCGGCGTACTGCAGCGACTCGTTGACCGCTGCGGTGAAGTTCTTCACCAGCTCGGGGTCCTTGTCGATGACCGAGGTCCCGGTGAAGTACATCGCCACCGTCAGATCCGGGGCAGTGTCGACGTAGTTCGAGGCGACGACCTGGCCGCCCTGGGTCAGCACCTCGGAAAGCTGCGGCTCGACCACCCACGCCGCGTCGACCTGCTGGTTCTGCAACGCGGCGGGCATCTCCGAGAACGGCATCGCCTGGAACTGGATGGTGGCCGGGTTGCCCTTGTCCTGGCGTACCGACTGCCGCACCGTGGTGTCGCCCAGATTCTTCAGAGTGTTGACCGCGACCCGCTTGCCGGCGAGATCCTTCGCCGAACGGATCGGGCTGCCGCCGGCCACCACGACCGCCGAGAAGTCCCGCCCCGGACGCCCGGTCGAGGCGACCCCGTTGGCCACCGCCTTGAGCGGCGCGCCGTCGGTCTTCGCCGCCATCAGCGAGGTCACGTTGCTGAAGCCGAACTGGTATTTGCCCGCCAGCACACCCTTGACGATCGGCGCGCCACCCTGCTCCGGCACCAGCGTCAGATCGATGCCCCGCCCGCTGAAGAAGCCCTTCTGCTTACCCAGGTAGATCGGCGCGACGTCGACGATGGGGATGACACCGACACTGACCTTGGTGCCGACGCCGGCCTTGTCCGACTTCTCGTCGTCCGAGCTGCAGGCCGCCGCGGCGAACAGGGTCGCTGTGAGAGCGACAGCGGCGAGGATCCGGCGCATGGTGAGTCTCCTGGAGGTATGCGGGCGCGGGTGGGCCCGGGAGACCGTACCTCGCAGGATGCGCCCGCGGGGCGGCCGGAACGGTCAAAGGTCGGCACCGACCCGGTCGATGGCCCGCTCCGGCGAACCGCCGGTCCTTCGGTCAGCAGAACCGGGGCAGATGGTGGGCCAGCTGGGCGCGCCACGACGGCCAGTCATGCGGTACGTCGGGACCCCAGAGGTCAAGCTCGTGCCGCAGCCCCTGAGCGGCCAGCAACTGCGCCATCCGCTGAGTGGACCCGAGGGCGCCGGTGGTGTCCTCCCACTGGCCCTGCCCGCACACCAGCAGCGCCGACACCCGCGACCGCAGCCACTCCAGGTGCTCACCGTGCAGATGGGCGACGTAGTCGATGGGACTGTTGAAATAGACGGCGTCGCCGCGTTCGCCCCAGCTGCGCCAGGCGGCCGGCTCGTAATTGCCGGAGAAGCACAGGGCGAGCGGGAACAGATCGGCCCGCTTCAGGGCGAAATTCAAGGCATGGAACGCGCCCATCGAACACCCGGCCGTGGCGATCTCGACGGCGTCCCCGGAATCGGCCCGCACGTGCGGCACCACAGCATCGACAACCCACGACTCGTACGAGGCATGCCGGCGAGCCCGCTCCTCCAGGGGCAGGTAGTCGGCAGACCAGGTGGCGGCGTCGAAGGAATCAACACAGTAAAGCTTGACCCGGCCGGCATCGATGAGATCACCGACCGCGGCGACCATCCCGTTGTCCGCGAACTCGTACGCCTGACCCAGCTCGGTGGGGAAAACCAGGACGGGCCGCCCGAAATGCCCGTAGACAGCGACGGTGCCGGAGGCGCTGCTCGTCGGGGAGTCGAGTTTCACGGAGTAGTGGCGCACCCCGCCGATGTTCCCTGGTGGACGTGTGGTCACACCCCCGGGTACCCCGCCCGTGTCGGCTGTCACGTAGGCATCCAGCCGAGGTGTCGGTAGGGTGGCCTTAAAGCGCTTTAAGAAGCTCCCTTCAGGTAGACGAGGAACGTGCCATGCAGCTTGCTGCCAAGATCCGCGCTGATGTGTCCCGGTGGCGGGTGGAGCGGTCGGCCCGCCGGCGGCTCAGTGCTGAGCTTGCCGCTTTCAGTAGTGCGGCCGATCGGGTTGAGTTGGAGCAGGTGCTTGACCGGCACAGCAGTGCGGAGGCTCGCGAGGTGCGGGGGATCCTGCTCCGGCAGGATGCTGTGCGCTTCTGACGGCTCTCGGCGGCGTCGCGTCGTTAGGCTGTCGCCGTGACGGGCCCTGACGACGGCGATCGAGGCGTTGACCCACCAGCGCCTGATCTGCTGGTCGGCACCCCCGAGCGCGAATCCGCGCAGGAGGCGCTGGAAGCGCACCTGATGGAGAAGCGGCTCGATCCGGGTGACTACGAGCAGCGGGTGGAAGCTGCGAAACTCGCGCGTACCCGGTCGCAGCTGCTGCGGCTCTTCGCCGATCTTCCGGTGCCTCATCCGGAGCTGCCCACCGCGGCGGGGCCGGTGACTCACCAGGATGACGAGACGCCGCCGCCGATTTTCCTCGCCGGCTGCCTGATGCTTGCTCTGGGTCTGCCGGTCGCGGTGGTGCTGGGCTTCGCGTACGGGATCTGGTGGGTGCTCGCCGTCCCCGTCGTGGCGACTGTGGCCATGGCCTACATCGAGCATCTCCGCACTGCCGGCCGAAAGCCGGTATCAGGCGACTCTCCCGAGTGTGCTTGAGCGGACAGGTGCGCGCCCAGATCACTACCCTCGGGTCATGGAGGTGGCAGATCCGGGCGACGTGCATCCCGGCTCGGCAAGCATTCGCACGGCGGGCCGGCCGTTGGCCTGCATCAACGATGCTCTCGACGATCCGCGGATGCGGCAGGACCTGCGCCCGCGCTCACTGCTGCGCCTGCGGGACCTCTAGCGCCGGCCGGTCAGGCCGGCCGGGCCGCCCCGTCCGATGGCGGCACGCCGAGCTCGATCACGGCCGGCCCGGCCGCCCCCTGCGCCGCCCGCCGCGGCGCCCGGGTCCGGGTCCGGGTCCGGATGATGATCAGCAGCGAGAGGCCGGCCAGCCCGAGATTCCCGACCACAGCCACCGCGAACACCGCCCAAGCCGCGGTGGTGAACTCGATATCACCGATGCCCGCAGCGAACACGATCGGCGTCAGATACAGAATCACGTCCAGAATGAACAGTCCGCACAGCAGCCGTACCGGCCATCGGAAGCGGGCGGGGTCACTTTGCAGCGCGAGCCCTCCGAGGATCGCGGCCACCACGGCCGCGACCGTCACCACCGCCTGCACGAAGAGCGCCTCGCGGCGGGCCATGTATTCGCCGGCGACCGTGTCCACGATGCCCAGCACCGGCCCGAGCGTGAATGAGCTGAGCACCCACGTCGCCCCGCGGAGCAGTACCCCGACTATCGCCCCGGCGTAGAGCATGGCTGCTGTGCCGGGCTCGGTGCCGTCGTGCTGCCCCGCGTCCATGCGGGCAAGCTAGCATCCGCTGCCCAGCGCCAGCTCAGATGCGACGGCGGGGGTCGTCCGTGTGCAGCGTGTCGGTGGTCGGTGCTCCCGCCGGCTCGTAGGTGTGGATCGCCAGGCCGCTCGGTGTTGTCTGGTGGTGGGTCAGGCGCAGGCCGGCCGGCGTACCGCCGTCGGGGAACAGGCGGCGACCTGTGCCGACCACCACCGGGGCGATGATCAGCCGGAGCTCGTCGATCAGGCCGGCCGCCAGCAGGGACTGCGCCAGCCGGGAGCTGCCGTGGATCTGGAGTTCGCGGCCGGGCTGCTGCTTGAGCTCGGCGACCTGGGCCGCGACGTCGCCGGACAGTACGGTGGTCGGCGCCCAGTCGCCTGCACGCAGCGTTCGCGAGGCGACGTACTTCGGCCGGCTGTTGAGCTGGCGGGCGACCTCGTCGTCCGGGTCGGTGGCTTTCGGCCAGTCCCGGGCGAAAGCCTCGTACGTCCGCCGGCCCAGCAGGAAGCCGTCCGCCTCCCGGATCCACTCGGTGACCAGCCGCAGGAACGTCTCGTCCAGGTGCGGCACGAACCAGCCGCCGCTGGTGAAGCCGTCGGCGGTGTCCTCGTCGGGCCCGCCCGGACCTTGGCTCACGCCGTCCAGGGACAGGAACTGCATCAGGCTCAATCTCATGAGGTAACGTACTACCACATGGTTGTAGATGAGGTCGAGCCGCGGGCGTTGGATGCCGTGTTCCATGCGCTCGCCGACAGCACGCGGCGGGACATCGTGGTGCGCACGTTGCGTGACGAGTATTCGGTGTCGGCGCTGTCCCGGCTCTATCCGATGACCTTCGCCGCCGTGCAGAAGCACGTCGCCGTGCTGGAACGCGCCGCCCTGGTCACCAAGCGCCGCAGCGGCCGCGAGCAGCTCGTCACCGGCAACGTCGACACCGTACGCCGCGCCGCCCGGCTGCTCGATCAGCTCGAGCTGGTCTGGCGGGACCGGATGGACCGTTTCGGCGACGTCCTCGCCGAGGACCCGAACCCCGGAGCTCCCGCATGACCGTGACCAGCGTCCACAAAGATCCGCAGACCCGCACGATGACCCTCACCGCCGAGTTCACCGCGAGCGCCGCGGGGGTCTGGCAGCTCTGGGCGGATCCGCGCCGGCTGGAACGGTGGTGGGGGCCGCCGACGCACCCGGCCACCGTGGTCGAGCATGACCTGCGCGCGGGCGGCAAGGTCGGCTACTTCGTGACCGGTCCCGACGGCGAACGGCGGTCGGGCTGGTGGCGGGTGCTGGCCGTGACTCCGCCGGACGGCCTGGAGTTCGAGATGGGGGACCCGGACATCCCGCCGCTGCTCGTCCGCGTCCGCATCGAGGAGCAGCCGGCCGGCCGCACCCGGATGGTGATCGTCACGACGTTCCCGTCCGCTGACGCGATGGACCAGCTCATCGGCATGGGCTTCGAGCAGGGCCTGTCCACCGCGGTCAGCCAGATCGACGCCGTCCTGACCTGAGAAGGAGGGCGGTCAAGCGCCCGGGCGGCCCAGGAGGGCGTCCGGGTGGCCGCGGCGGGCGCGCAGCCACGGTCCCAGGCCCTGATCGTCCTCGGTCGCGATGAAGGCGCTGCGGGCGTTGAGCAGCGCCTCGTCCGTGTGACTCAAGCACCCCCAGACCGTCTCGCCCCACGCATCGGCCAGCTTGACCTCAGCGGGCTGCTCGCACGGGCTGCCGTCCGCCAGCCCGATCTGGCAGGCCGCTGGCGCACCACCACGCCGGCCGATCGCCTCGGCGGCCTGCCGGATCAGGGTGCTGCGGGCGGCTTCGTCGGTGTTGCGGGCCCGGTCCGCCGGCGTCCCGGTGCGCTGGGCGAAGACCACCACGTTGCCGTCCGGGTCCTTGGTGCGGGCTTCGCCGCCGGGTGCGTGGCTGGGGTGGCCGATCAGCTCCACCGGGTGCCCGGCGGCCTCGAATCTTTCCTGTACGGCGGCCAGGTCATCCACGTACAGGTAGATGAGCAGCGGCAGCTCGGCCTGGATCACCGGCGGCTGTACGCAGGCCAGCAGCAGTGTCTGGCTGCCGCTCTGCAGGTACGACCACAGCCCGCCGTTCTCCTCGCCGCTCTGGGTCTCGGTGTAGCCGAACATCGCATAGAAAGCCTGGGCCTGCTCGACATTGCGCACGTAGCAGACCGGTACCGCCGCTGACACCACACCGTTCATACCGGGCAAGATACCCAGCCCGCCACGATCGGGGTCGGACCGACGGGTGGAATCGGCTCCGGCCCGGCGTCGAGCCGCACCGTACGGGTTATCGTGCTTCGATCCGCGGGGGCTCCGTCAGGACAAGAGTGCGGGTTGGACTGGTTGCTCACGCCGGTGGGCGCGGCGTCGGCTGCCGCGTTGCGCGCCGAGCTGACCGCTTTTCTGCGCCGGCACGCGGAGGACCCGGCCGATGTCGACGACGCCCGGCTCGTGGTCTCCGAGCTGGTCGGCAACGCCGTGCATCATGCCGGCGGCCCGGTGTGGGTCAGCCTGGACTGGTCCCAGGCGCGGCCGTTGCTGACCGTGCACGATCTCGGTCCGGCGTTCGAGCTGGGTGAGCTGTCGCTGCCGGAGACCGCCAGTGAGCGCGGCCGGGGCCTGTGGCTCGTCTCCCAGCTGGCCAAGGACCTCGACGTGGTGGCCAAGCGCGGGCAGGGCAAACGGGTCCAGGCGGTGCTGGGGCTGACCCGGCGTACCGAGGTGTCGTTCGATCCGTTGCGCCGCCGGCTCAATCCGCTGCCCGCCGCGGACGAGGCGGGACCGGCCGGATTCGGCAAGGAGGCGTTCCTGCGGGCGCTGGTCGTCGAGCTGGCCCGGACCGCCGAGGCGGATCAGGGGCCGGCCGTGGTCGAGCAGCTTGTCGCGCAGGTCGGTGCCACGGTCGGCGGGCAGATGGAGGAGGAGTACCGCCAGGCCCGTACGGTGACCGGCCGGCTCACGCCCGAGCAGGTCGCCGACTGCTACCTGCGGCTCAAAGGGGCCATCGACGGCGACTTCTACGTCATCTCCACCGGCCTGGACAAGATCGTGCTGGGCAACCGGCGCTGCCCGTTCGGCGACACCGTGCGGCAGGCGCCCGCCCTGTGCCGGATGACCTCCAGCGTGTTCGGCGGGATCGCCGCCCGCAACCATGACGACGCGGTGGTGCTGCTGGACGAGCGCATCGCCGTCGGTGACCCGGAGTGCCGGGTGACGGTCCTGCTCGGTGCGGCGGCCCGGAACAATCCGGGCGGGCATCACTACCGGGCGCCTTCGTAGCGGCCGATCCGCGGCCCGCCGGTGGCGATCGGTTCGCGGCCGTTGGGTATAACCGGGGCCATGGACGTTGAGGAACTCGCGCGGCTGGTGGGTGAGGTGCCCGGCACCCGGGTCTCGGTCGAGGCCGATGTGCTGGTCGTGCGGGTTCCCGAGATCGGGGACGAGGCCCGTGTCGCGGCGGGGGACGTGCTCAGCCATGACGTGACCACCGGGCCCACCGGCCAGCCCGTCGTCGTCCTGGGGATCCGCCGTGGGCACGAGGAGCTGCCGCTGATCCTCACCGTGGACGACATCGTGTTCACGCCGGCGTACGCGGCCGACATGATCGAGGACCCGCTGACGGCGGTGCCGGCGATGCCGGACCTGGTGGCGTACTCGGAGATGCACCGGGACGTGCGCGCGCTCGGCAGGGCCATCGACGATCCCGGCCTGGAGCTGGATCCGGAGGTCCTGGGGGCCACGCTGCTGGTGCACCGGTGCTTCCTGGCCGGGGCGGTCCGGGTGGGGCTGTGGCCGGTGCGGGTGGCGGCCTGGTGGGAGTACATGTGGGCCCGGGTCGGCCGGGATCTGCCGATCGGGCAGTTCCGCCCGGACCCGCAGTGGGACCGCCTGATGGCGGCCGTGACCGAGGCCCGCCGGCACGCCGCCGCGGCCAAGGAGACCGAGGCCCGCGCACTCCCGTGACCGGCCCGGCGAGCGGGCTCAGGGCAGGGGGCTCTGAGCGGCCGGCTCGATGAGCTCCCACCGGGGGTACTTGGGGTCGCGGTTGTCGCCCGACGACTGCCCGCGCAGCCGGCGCTGGATCCAGGGCAGCACGTGCTCTCGGTAGTACCGCGCGTTCTCCACCATCCGGCGCCGCGTCCCGGCCGCGCTGCCCGCCGGCTCGGGCGGTTCGGCGTACCCGAGCGCGTGCAGGACCAGGCCGGCGACCCGGCGGTGGCCGGCGCTGTTGAGGTGCAGCCGGTCGGCCGACCAGTACCGGTGGTCGCGGATCTCCTCGTCACCGAAGGCGTCGACGAAGGTGACGTCGTGCCGGGCGCAGAGCTCCCGGGTGGCCGCGGTCAGATATTCGCCGCGCCGGCGGATGGTCCGGCCGAACGGCAGCTGCGCGGTCGGGTCCGCGCCGCTGAGCACCACCGGGCGTACCCCAGCGTCGACGCACCGCCGGACCGCCTGCTCGATCATGGCCACCAGCTCGGCCAGGTCGACGCCCGCGCGCATCATGTCGTTGCCGCCGCCGTTGAAGGTCAGCAGGTCGGCGGGCGGTTGCAGGGCCAGCGCGGCGTCGAGCTGGGTGGTGACGATGGGTCGCAGCAGCCGGCCGCGGATGGCCAGGTTGGCGTACTCCAGGGTCTCGCCCCGGGCGGCCAGCCCCGCGCTCAGCCCGGCGGCGACCAGATCCGTCCAGCCCCGCACCGTGCCGTCCGGCAGTTCGTCGCCCATGCCCTCGCTGAAGCTGTCCCCGATCGCGACGTACCGCATGGCACCGCCCTTCCTGTCGACTCCCGAGAAGGCTAATGGCATGAAGGCGCGCGGACGGGGAAGGGCTAACGGGGTGATGGCTGAACAGGGCGACGCAGACGGGGCCGTGCGGGTCGGCGGCTCCTACGACTTCACCGCGCCGGCGGAGGTGGTCTTCGGGGTGCTGACCGATCCCGACCGCATCTCCCGCTGGCTGCCGCGCGGCATGAACACCGAAACGGCGAGCCGGGACGAGGTGCGGGTCCGGGTGGGCGCGCAGGTCCACCCGTACGGTGTGAAAGTGGTCACCGACCACCTTGAGCTGCAGTGGCACTCGCTGGACAGCACCGGCCTGCACGGCACCGCCCAGGTCGACGACGCACCGGCCGGCGGAAGTGTGGTGCGCGCCGAAGTGGTCGTCCCGGCCGGGCTCGCCGACGACCAGCAGGTCCGCGAGCTGCTCGCCGAGACGATGGTCCACCTCCAGCGCGACGTCAGCGACAACTTCAACGCCGGCTGACCGCGCTCTGTCGCAGGTGCAGGTCGGCGGGCCCGGGCACTACGACTTTCGTCGCAGAGGCCGGCCGGGCGAACCCCGCTCAGTGGCGATGTGGCGGGGGCCGCCCGGCCGGGATAGTCGTCTCATCGCGGCGCGCGGCGTCGCCGAGGCGAGGAGCAGGCGATGGTGGACAACAGTTACGCGCGGCGGGAGACCGGCGCGCGGGTGGCGATCATGATTCTCAGTGACCCGGCGGTGCTCCGGATCGCCGTGCTGGCGGCCGGCGTCTCGGCGCTGCTGCTGGCCATCGCCGCCGCCCTCTGAGCAGGCTCACCGGGTCCGGAAGACCCCCGACGTCGTGGTGCGGACGTTCGGGAAGACCGAGCGGGTGTTCGCCAGGCCGCAGCGCTTGTGCAGCACCTCGCCGATGACCGCGCGGTAGTCGGTGGTGACGGCGAGGTCGCCGTCGACCAGGTAGCGGTCCGCGAGGCCGGGCCACCGCCCGTGCACCTTGCCACCCACGACGCCGCCGCCGAGCAGCATCATCGCGTTGCCGTAGCCGTGGTCGACCCCGTTGGAGCCGTTCTGGCGGACCCGCCGGCCGAACTCGCTGACCGTGACCACGGTGACCCGCTTCATGCCGGTCGTGCCGAGGTCGGTGGCGAAGGCGGCGAGGGCCGCCGCGAGCTGGGCCAGCTTGTCGTGCATCCGCTTGCCGGGTACGGCCGCACCGAGGTTCTCGTGGAGGTCCCAGTCACCGGAGTCGACGCAGGCCGCCATCAGACCCGCCTTGCCCTTGATCAGCCGGGCCACGTCCTTCAGCGCCCGGCCCAGCGTGTCGTCGGGATAGACCGCGCCGTTGGCCGGCTGGTACGCCTTGGCTGCCAGCGCCTTCGTGGTGGCCAGCGAGCTCATCACCTGTCCGGCCGGCTGACCCAGCAGGGCCGGGGCCCCGGCGTAGAGGGTCTTCAGGGTGGCCGCCATCGGCTGGCCCTCCTGGTCGCCGTACATCGAGAAGTCGTTGATGGACTTCATGCCCAGGGCGGGGACCGGCCCGGCCAGCGCCCGGGACGGCATCATGCTGCCCACCGAGACGCCGTGGAACGGGCTGGTCGCGCCCAGGCCGCCCAGCATCCGGTCGAGCCAGCCGGTGCGCACCGAGGTGCCCGGCGCGGCCCGTTCCAGTTCCTCCATCGCGGAGAAGTGCGAGCGGTTCGGTTCGGGCTGGCCGACGGCGTGGACCGCACCGAACGTGCCGGCCTTCCAGAACGGCAGCAGCGGCTTGAGCGCCGGGTGCAGGCCGAACCGGGTGTCGCCGCCGATCAGCTTGGCCTTCGGCACGGCGATGTCCGGCCGGGCCGCGTAGTACGCCGGGTCGCCGGCCGGCACGATCGCCGACAGGCCGTCGAAGCCGCCCCGCAGCGACAGCAGCACCAGGGTGTCCCCGGCGTACTTGCCGGCGGCGAAGGCCAGCTGGGTGGAGATCTGGTCGCCGGCCAGTCCGGCGAACGCCCCGGCGGCCCCGGCGGCCAGCGCCTTGCCGAGCACACCGCGGCGGGTCATGGTGGTGCGCTGGTCGTCCGCGCAGCCACAGTTCGGTCCGGTCATCTTCGTCACCTCACCGCGAAGTAGGGAGAGTTCAGCATCAGGGCCACCAGCTGCGGGAAACGCCAGCCGACGGCGGAGTCGGCCGGTTTCAGCGCGGCGGCCGGGGTCTTGGCGAAGTAACCCGCCAGAGCCGTCGTGTCGGCGGCCGGCAGAGTGCGGCCGAACAGCCGCCGGGCCAGCGCGTCGATCAGCTCGCCGTAGGTCGCGGGCAGCGCACCGACGAGGTCCTTGGCCAGGTCGGCCGGCCGCTGGAACTCCTTGGGCCGGTAGCCCGCGACGATGTGCAGGTGCGCGTTCCACCGGGCCAGCATGCCGCCGGGGGAGGTCCACGCCGAGGCCACGTCGGGGTAGCCGTTCGGGGGTGCCCAGGACATCGGCGCCTGGCCCAGCGAGCCGATCAGCCAGTAGAGCGATTCGATGCCCGCGGTGCCGGTGGCGTCCGGGCCGTAGCCGACCGCGCGCACCGTCGCGACGATGTCCTCGTACGGCGTGCGCACCTTGGCTCCCACGGACGCCTTGAACTCCGCGGAGCTGAACAGGGCCCGCAGCACCGGGACGATCGCGGACTTGTGGTCGAGGTAGACCTGCACGAGCTTGTCCACCAGCTTGGCGGGCGGGTTGTCGGCGACGAAGCGTACGCAGAGCTTGGTGGCGATCTGCTCGGCGGTGGCCGGGTGCAGGGCCAGGTAGTTGAGCAGGGCCAGGGCTGCCGCCTCGCCCCCGGCCGCGGTGGTGTTGGCGTGCCGGAAGTCGATCACCTTGACCGGGCCGGTGGCGTGCGCGTTGGCGCTGTACTTGTAGTTGCCGGTGTCCCAGTCGACGGTCAGCCCGGTCAGCAGCCGGGCGGCGTTCTTGACGTCGGATTCCGTGTAGCCCAGCCCGACCGTGTGCAGTTCCAGCAGCTCGCGGCCGTAGTTCTCGTTCGGCGCGGTCCTGGTGGAGAAGCGGTTGTCGAGGTAGGTGAGCATCGCCGGGTGCCGGGCCGAGGCCTTGAGCAGGTCGGCGAAGCGGCCCAGCGCGTACGGCCGGATCACGGTCCGGTCGTAGTCGTGCCGGTTGTCCCAGACGTCGGCGGACGGGTTGGTGACGTTGAGGTGGTTGGACCAGAAGTCGACCATCATCTCGAAGAGCTGCCGCTCGCTCCAGATGGCCCGGCTGGTGGCCGCGAAACCGAGCTGGAGCATCGTGTCCCAGCCGTACCGCATGGCGCCCGTGCCGACCCGGGCGCGCAGCTCGTCGATCGAGAGCTGGATGAGCGGGAAGCGGGTCAGCAGCGCGTCGCACGCCGGGTCGGCGATGCCCGCCGGGTCGAGCTGGCGGTCGAGCCAGGCCGCCGCGCCGAGCCGGCGGATCTCGGCGACCGAGGCCGCGGTGGGTCCGTAGGTGGCGCGGCGCAGCAGGTGCAGCTCGGCGTCCGCCGCGACGTAGGAGGTGGTGGTGCGGGTGGCCGCGGCGGCCTCAGCCGCTGCCGGTACGGCTGCGGTGAGGCCGACGGCGGCGGCACCGGCCGCGGCGCCGGTCACGACGCGGCGGCGGCTGATCAATGTCTTTGCCCGGGATGCCGTCACGCACTTCGGTTCGGTCAGACATCTCGGTCCCTTCGCCAACCTGGCCGATGGCTACCGAGCTGCAACGGACCTGGTCGCCGGGCGGGGGATCGCCCACCGGCCGGCCGGGCTGTCGCGGTCCAGCGCGGCCCAGTTCGTGGCTGTCCTGGTCTCCGGGGCCGGAGTGGCGGCGCGACCACCCATTCCGTGGTACTGCCAGCCGGCCGCGGTCCAGGCCGCCGCGTCGAGGCAGTTCCGGCCGTCGATCACCAGCCGGGTCGCGGCGAGCCGGCCCAGCCGGACCGGGTCGGCCGTGCGGAACTGCGGCCACTCGGTGAGGACGCAGACCAGCTCCGCGTCCCGGACGGCGTCGTCCAGGCTGTCCTCGAAGATCAGCTCCGGCTGGACGAGGGCGGCGTTGGCCATACCCGCCGGGTCGTGGACGTGGACCTCGGCGCCCGCCCGGGCCAGGGCCGCCGCGATCGCGAGCGCGGGCGAGTCCCGTACGTCATCGGAATGGGGTTTGAACGTCGCCCCGAGCACCGCGATGCGGGCGTGGCCGAAGTGCGGCCCGGCCGGGCCCGGCGGGCAGCCGAGCAGGTCCGCCGCCAGCCGCAGCACCTGGCCGCGGCGGCGCTGGTTGATCAGGTCGACCTCGTGCAGGAAGCGCAGGGCCTCGCCGGCGCCGAGCTCACTTGCGCGGGCCTGGAACGCGCGGATGTCCTTGGGCAGGCAGCCGCCGCCGAAGCCGACGCCCGCCTGGAGGAAGCGGTTGCCGATGCGGGGGTCGTAGCCGATGGCCCGGGCGAGCTGGGTGACGTCTCCGCCGGCGACCTCGCAGACCTCGGCCATCGCGTTGATGAAGCTGATCTTGGTGGCCAGGAACGCGTTCGCGGCGACCTTGACGAGCTCGGCGGTGGCGAAGTCGGTGACCACCACCGGCACCTCACGGTCCTCCGCGGCGGCCAGCTCGAGGATGCCCTTGTGTGCGGCGTGCAGCATGCCGTCGGCCCACTCCGACCGCAGGCCGGCGACGATCCGGTTGGGCCGCAGCACGTCCTGGACCGCGAAGCCCTCCTGGAGGAACTCCGGCGACCAGGCCACCTCGATGCCCAGCCCGGGATCGGTGTGCTTGGCCACCAGCCGCTCCACCCACTCCGCGGTGCCGACCGGGACCGTGGACTTGCCGACGATCAGCACCCGGCGGGTGAGGTGCCGGGCCAGTCCGGTGACCGCCGCCTCGACGTACGAGAGATCGGCGCCCGTGCCGCCCACTCGCTGCGGCGTGCCCACGCAGATGAAATGCACGTCGCCGAAGTCGGCGGTCTCCTGGTACGACGTGGTGAAGCGCAGGCGCCCGGCGGCGAGGTTGCGCCGCAGCAGCTCGTCGAGGCCCGGCTCGTGGAACGGCACCGCACCGGCCGACAGAGCGGCGATCCGGGCCACGTCGACGTCGAAACCGAGCACCTCGTAGCCCAGCTCGGCGAAGCAGACGGCGTAGGTGGCACCGAGATAACCGGTGCCGACGAAGGTCAGCCGCGGTCGCTCCATAAGTTCTTCCTTCCTCGGGTACGGCGTCATCGCGGGTCCTTGCGGTCCAGCACGAAGATCCGGATCTGCTCGAAGCTGCGGTACTCGCTCAGGGTGTACGCCGTGAGCAGGAAACCCTGGGTCGGACCGGGCATGCCGTCCATCGGGTCGAGGTTCGCCGCCGTCGTCGACACCAGCCAGATCCGCCGGGTGTCACCGACGCACGGCCCGGGATCGGCGCATTCGTGCGCGCCGAAGGTGCCGTTCTCCTGCGACGTGCGATCGACCAGCACGTCCCGCAGCAGGCCGAGGCGCCGCACCTCGTAGTCGAAGGCCCGGCGGCCGTTACGGGTCGTACCGGCGTAGGCGATGCCGTCACCGGGCCGGGCCACCGTGGCCAGGGCAGCGGCCGCGCTGCGGAAGTCGGGCTCGCCGTAGACCGGGCTGTGCCGGGCCGCCTGCTGTCCCGGCCCGCTGACGAGCAGCACCGCGGCCACCACCAGCAGGCCGCTCAGCGACAGCAGCCAGGTGGACCCGGCCCGGCGGGTGAACCGGGCCAGGGAGAAGCCCAGGGCACCGGCCAGCAGCGCCCACGCCGGGACGGTGAAGAGCAGGTAGCGGTGCAGGAAGAGATGCAGCACCGGGAAGGTGACGTAGCAGAAGAGCGGGGGGAACAGCGCCCAGCTCAGCAGCAGGACCACCGGTCCCCGGTGGCGCGACCAGAGCAGCACCGTCGCCGACAGCGCCGCCACGCAGACCACGAGCGCGACCTGCCAGGAGCCGAAGATCCGCTCGGGCAGGCTGGTCAGCGCCGCGGCGTCGACCTTGATCCAGGCGATGACGCTCGACTGTTGCGAGCCCTTGGCCGCCAGCGGCAGCGCGGCGGTCACCGCGATGAACGCCCCGGCGAACCAGCGCAGCAACCGCAGCTCACCGCTGACCCGGAAGGCCCGCCACATGAACACCGCGTGGGCCAGCAGCACGGTCAGGGTCACGATGTGCACGAGCCCGGCCAGGACGAGGCCGACGCCGTACCAGATCCACCGCCGCCAGATCGGCCGCTCCATCGCCCGCAGCAGCAGCAGCGTCGCCAGGGTGGCGAAGCCGATCGCGAACGCGTACGGGCGGGCCTCCTGGCCGTAGCGCGTCGCCGCGGGCAGCCCGGCCACGATCAGCCCGGCGGTCAGGCCGGCCCCCGTGTCGAACAGCCGGCGGCCCAGCACCGCGACCAGCGCCGCGGTGGCGGCCATGGCGAGCGCGGACGGCATCCGCAGGCTGGTCTCCGAATCGCCGAAGACGTCGATCCAGAAATGCAGGACCAGATAGTACGGCGCCACGACCGCGTCCACGTTGGCCAGCAGCTTCGCCAGGTCCCGGAAGCTGAGGGTGGAGGCGTACCAGCTGGCGTACTCGTCGTTCCACATGCTCCGGGAGCCGATGCCGACCACCGACAGGGTGAGCGCGAGCAGGGCCGGCGGCAGCGCCAGGGCCACCGTGCTCAGGACGGACCAGCTCCGGACCAGGGACGCCGGTACGTGCCCGTCCGGGCGGCGCTGCCCGATGATCCGGGGGACGGCGGGGGACAACAGTTGCGCGTCGGTCATCGCTTCCTCATTCGGCCAGTGCCTCGTCCAGGACGCCCGCGAGCTGCTTCGCGTAGACGGACGTCAGGTGGTTGTCGTCGCGGTAGACGACGGTGCCGCCGATGACGGCGGGGCAGATCCTGGGCGTGCAGAACCACGCGGTGGAGTCGACGACCCGTCCGCCGTGGGCCTGCACCAGCGCCCGGACGATCCGCTGCCGGGGCAGGAACAGGGACCGGAACACGTCGAGATGGCAATCGTTGACGGCGTCCGGGTGGGTCGCCAGGCACCGCGGCACGTCGTAGTGCGTGACCGGGGTGTCCGGGATGACGACCGGCAGCGCCCCGGCCCGCTTGATCCGGGTGACCGTGGCGGCCCAGGCCGAGGCCCAGTCCTGGTCGGGACCGGCGCTCGCCTCGACGTCCAGCGGACCGCCCTCGCGGTTGCGGGCGGACATGACCACCATGGCCGGTCGCAACTGCTGGATCCGGTCCAGGGCCCGCAGCCGCCACTGGTCGCACTCCGCGTACGGAACGGTGGTGCCGAGTTTGTTGACCTTGCCGAGGGCCGGTCCGCAGTCGGTCTTCGTGAAGACGACGAGCCGCCAGCCCCGCTTGCGGGCGATCGTGTCGACGGCGTCGAACCACTGCTGGGCGTGCGAGTCACCGAAGAGCACCATGACCCGGCTGCCGGTCACGACGCCGTGCCGCTCGCAGCCCCGGCCGATGTTGTCGGAGACGAACCGGCTCGCGGGGGGCACCAGGCATCCGCCGTCCCGGGGTGAGCTCGCCGCCGCCCGCGCGAGGGCGGGTGTCAGCTCGCGGGGGAGGACCGTCGGGATGATGCTGTCCCGGATGATCTTCTGCAGCTGCGGGACGGTGGCCGTGCCCGAGGCCAGCACGTCGGCGGGCTTGCGGGCAGCCGCCGTACCCGTGGTCTGCGTGCTCGGCAGGTGCGGCGCAGCCAGCGCGAGGGCCACGGTCGCCGCGGTCAGCGCCCCGCCCAGGGCGAGCGCCCGGCCGGGGCGCAGGCGCAGGCCGCGATGCAGGTGGATGCGGTTCTCCACGGCGGCCACCGACATGGCCGCCGGCACCAGCGCCGCGACCACCACGGCCACCTCGGCCGCGGTCGTCAGCGGGTGGCCCAGCACGTACGGGGCGAGGACCAGCAACGGCCAGTGCCACAGGTACCAGCTGAACGAGACCCGGCCGAGCTCCTGCACCGGCTTGAGCCGCAGCAGCCGGCGGGCACCCCAGGACGGACGGGCGCAGCCGCCGGCGATCACCAGTCCGGCCCCCAGCACGGCCGGTACGACGTCCCCGACCGCGACCGCGGCGGCCACGGTTCCCAGCCCCAGCCAGGTGAGCACGGCGGCGGGCGTGGCCGAGAGAGCCGAGAGCCGCCGCGCGCCGAGGGCGATCAACCCACCGACGCCGAACTCCCAGAGCCGGGCCGGCAGGCCGTAGCCGGTCCACGGGTTCGCCGCCGGCTCCAGCCAGAGGGCCAGCGAGGCGGCGCTCAGCACCGTCAGCAGGAGTGCGGCCGACAGCACGCTTGGGCGGCCGCGGCGGGCCCAGGCCAGCGCGCCCACGATGAGCAGCAGCGGCCACACCAGAGCGAACTGGGTCAGCAGGGACAGCGGCCAGAAGTGCTGCAACGGCGACACGTCGACCGGCACGGTGTCCTGGGTCGCCAGCCGCACGTTCATGGTGGCGGTCGCGGCGGCCACGGCGTCCCAGGAGACCGTCGTGCGGTCCGCGGGCGGCATCCAGTGCCAGGCCGCACCGAGTGAGCCGAGCACCACCACGGTCGCGGCCGGCACCATCCTGGTCGTGCGCCGGGCGTAGAACCGGCGCAGCGACAGCCGGCCGTCCTGCCGCAGCTCCCGGAACGCCGTAGCGGTCAGCACAAAGCCGGAGATCACGAAGAAGAGGTCGATGCCGACCCCGCCGCCGCTCAGGCCGGCCACGCCGACATGACAGCCGACCAGCAGCAGGACAGCGAGGCCACGCAGGCCCTGCACGTCACGCCGGAAGACCGGCGGATCGGATGCCGGCACCGGCTGAGCCGCCGGACGGGCCCTTTCGAGAAGTCCCGCGGTGCCGGTCATGACGCCACCACCGGGGCGTAGGTGGGCATCTGGCGAGCACCCGGAATCAGCGGATCGGCGTCCGGACTGCCCGGCGCGCTCGGGTGCCGTTGCGGGGTGGACCGTCCGCCGAGCAGCAGCGGCCAGACGAAGTACAGCATCGGGCCGGCGAACAGCACCGTCGCCCAGAGCTGGTCCAGGCCGTAGTGCATGACTCCCAGCACGATGCCCGACCAGGTGAGCAGCTGGGCGGCGATGAGCCAGACCCGCAGCAGGCGCAGCACCCGCTTGGCGGTCGACGTGCGCTTGGCGGCGCCGGTCGGCACCCAGGCGGCGGTACGGCCACGCAGGAAGTCGAACAGGGCCAGGGCGTGGCAGAAGCCGATGAGCATCTGGACCCGTACGACGGCCGGGGACCAGCGGTAGTCGGTGACCCGCGGCATCAGGGTCGACCACACGAAGATGGTGCCGATCAGCGGCAGATAGTTGAGCGGCCGGATCTGGTCGGGGAAGAACCACAACATCAGGAAGCCCGGCAGCTGACTCGTGAAGGCCGCGACGGCGGTGGTGATGTAGTAGAGGAACCCGGTCCAGAAGCAGAGCTTCTGCTTGACGGTGAGCGCCGAGCGGTGGAAGTCTGGATCGGCCAGCAGGCTCATGCTGCCGGTGCACCAGCGGTACTGCTGATTGGCGAAGCCGTCGAAGTTGTCCGGGCAGACGCCTTTGGCCAGATTCACCGGCACATAACGCGTCCGGAAACCGGCCTTCGCCATGTTGACTCCGGTGTGGACGTCCTCGCTGTGCCCGATCAGCGCGAAACCGCCCGACGCCCGCAGCGCACTGCGGCGGTAGACGGCATTCGTGCCGACACAGATGGCCGCGTCGACCGCGTCGCGGGCCGGCTGAATCCAGCGGTAGAACATCTCCTGGGTCGCGCCGGCCGAGCGCTGTAACCAATTGAAGTGCTCCTGCTGGACATCGAAGAATTGCGGCGACTGGACGATCCCGACGGCCGGATCGTCGAAGTACGGTGCCAGTTCGCGGATCATGTCGGCGCGCGGGGCGAAATCGGCGTCGAAGACCTGAATGAGATCGCCGGTCGAGTTCTCGTATCCGTGGCGCAGGTTTCCGGCCTTCTTCAACTCACCGCGGTTGGGCCGGGAAAGGTAGCGGAAGCCGTACTGCGCGGCGAGCTCGGCAACCGTGTCGCGGCCCGAGTCGTCGAGCACGTGGACGGTGAGCAGGCCCGGCCAGTCCAGGGCGGCGACGTGGCGGTAGGTGTTGTCCAGAATGGCCGGCGATTCACCGGCGGACGGCAGGAAGACGTCGACCGAGGGGTACGCCGCCGGCCGGTACTCCGCCACCAGGGCGTCGTGCTCGGCGCGGGAGCTGCGGCGCTTCCGGGTGCTCGACAGCAGGCTGATGAGCACGGCCACGACCTGCAGGGCGATCAGCTCGTAGAGCAGGCTGGTCCACATCGAGTTGGCCGCCAGCCGGGCCAAGCCGAACATGACGCCGGCGAAGGCCAGCAGGAACACGCAGAAGATCCAGCGGCCCTGGCGTCCGTAGTAGAGATATTTCTCGTGATCGGAGGGCGGCAGTGGCACGTACTCCACTGCCTGGGGAGAGGTGCCGGCCCGCGAGCCTCTCTGTTGCCGAGTCTGTGCGACTACCACCGGTAAAGGCCTTCCGTATGTGATGACGGAGCCGACTCGGGGATAGAGCCATCGAACGACCGACGACCGCAGCTGAGCCGGCGGTAGTCAGTCGATCACCCGGAAACAGAGCCTGAATGCATTTTCGCCGACGTTCACCGGACCCGTACGGGTTAATCCGATCGGTCGGCGATAAAGGCACCTTTCGCGGCGCGGTACGGCGGTGGAACCTCCGATGGATAGCTGACCTGCAAAGACTTCCTCAGTGCCATTCAGGGACGGCGAAGAGACGAAAAAGAGACGGGATGGTGCAGGTGATGTATATCACAGTGGGAACTGTCCGATGTGTTCAACAATTTGTCAGCCGAGCCGGTTGAGAAACTCCACCGAGCGGCGTACGACCAGTGCCGTCGCGTCGGCGTCGTAGGACGGCAGCGAGCTGTCGGTGAACAGGTGCCGGTCGCCGGGGTAGACGAACAACTCGGCCAGGTCGGGCCCGGCCGCCGCGACCAATTCACGCGCAGCGTCGAGGTCGCCCTCCAGCGCGAAGATCGGGTCCTGGTCCATGCCGTGGATCTGCACCGGCACGCCGGCCGGCCACGGCCCGAAGGCCCATTCGCCGCTGATCGGCACGCAACTCTCGTACAGCAGAGCGCCGCGGGCGCCGGGTCGCGTCTGGGCGTACCGCTGGGCCTGGGCCGCACCCCAGGAGAAGCCCGCGTACGCCAGAGGCCCGGGCAACTCGGCCACCGCCCGGTCGGCGCGCTCATCCAGGAGCTGGTCACCGACGCTCCTGACGAAGGCGATGCCCTCCTCGACGCTCGCCGGTCGCTCGCCGTCGAACAGCTCGGGGGTGTGCACGGTGTGCCCGCCGGCCCGCAGTTGCTCGGCGAACGCGAGCACCCCGTCGGTCAGACCTTGCACGTGGTGGAACAGCACGACGCCGGCCATCTCTACACTTCCCCTCATCGGACGACAGTGGTCGAATGATCCACGATAGTAGAACGGTCGAACTTTGTCGGTCAATGAGCAGATCCCCGACTACGACCTCGACGAGATGGTCGTGGTCACCGCCCCCGCCCAGCTCCGGGCACTGGCCGACCCGCTGCGCAGCACCCTGCTGGAGCTGGTGCTGGAGCGGGCCGCGACGGTCACCGAGCTGGCCCAGGCGGTCAGCCGCCCCAAGGGCACGGTCGCATACCACGTGAACCTGCTGGTCGACGCCGGGCTGCTCCGGGTGGTCCGGACGCGGCGGGTGCGGGCCATCGAGGAGCGCTACTACGGCCGGGTCGCGCGGACCTACTACATCGGGGCGCTGAACCGTCCCGAGGACAAGAAGGTCGTCGCCGCGATCAACGGGCTCGCCGAGGCAGCGGCCGAGGCCGCCCCCGCCCACGAGGCCGACGAGCTGCGGTGCCTGCTCGTGCACGCCCGCATCCCGATCGAGGAGGTCCGCAACTTCTGGGCCGAGGTCCAGGAGGTGGCCCGCCGCTTTGCCCAGATCCCGCGCTCGGGCGACCAGGCGTACGGCTTCGTCGCCGGTCTCTATCCCACCGACGCCCCGACCCTGCCGGACGCGCGATCCACCACGAAGGACTGATCCTTCCTCTTTAGACCGCTTTGTGGGTATTCGCGGCCGTAGGGTGGCCGATTGCCGGGGCGCGCGAGGTGCGCCGGCGATCCGAGGGAGTGACGCATGACCCGTCTGGCCGTACCGCTCGCTGTGCTGTTGGTTCTGGGGGTGGGTGCCGGACCGGCCGGCGCCGCGGCGGTGAGCCCGTCCAGCGAACCCGTCGAGTCGGCCGCGCTGATCAACGGACGGGTGGTCCGCGACGCCGCGACCGCGCAGCGGCTCATCGACGCCTACTGGACGCCGGAACGGATGCGGACGGCCATCGCGGTCCCCGACCCGCGCGTCATCGAGGACCCGGCGCTGGAGCAGCGGGACCGGCCAGGCAACGTCGGGCGTCCCCAGACGGCGGTGCGGCCGGCCGGGCCGTCGGCCGCCGGCGGCACCAGGAGTACGGGCCGGGCGGTCAACCCCTCGGCCGGCGTGGGCAAGGTCTTCTTCACCAAGTCCGACGGCAAGAACTACGTCTGCTCCGGCAGCACGCTGAACAACGAGACGCGCAACCTGGTCTCCACCGCCGCGCATTGCATCCACGGCGGCAAGGGCGGCGTCAACCACGAGAACTGGATGTACGCGCCGCTCTACGCCGCGGGCAAGACCCCGTACGGCAAGTTCGCGGCGAAGTGGTTCCACGCCACCAAGGGCTGGACCCAGCACAGCTACCACTGGTGGGACTTCGCGTTCGTCAACGTGTGGCCGCTCGCCGGTGTGCGCCTGGTCGACAAGACCGGCGGCAACGGCATCAGCTTCAACCAGAGCAAGTCCATCCCGGTGACCGTGCTGGCCTATCCGTCGAAGGCGCCGTACGACGGGCAGAAGCAGGTCTCCTGCGTGACCAGCCTGCAGTGGGCGGCCGCCGCGCAGGTCAAGGTCTTCTGCGGGCTCACCCCGGGAGCCAGTGGTGGCCCGATGTTCCAGAACTTCGACCCCACCATCGGCTTCGGCTTCACCAACACGGTGGTCGCCTACGTGTGGAAGAGCCGCAACTACGGGCCGTACTTCGACAGCGACGTGCTGACCGTCTTCAACCGGGCCCGCAACAAGACCTGATCAGGCGAGCAGCGACTCCCGCATCGTCCGGCCCGGATTGAAGGCGCCGGCGATGCGGTGCTCGGTGGGGGCGTACACGTCGACGGTGTTGTTGCGCCGCATCAGCTCCCGGACCGGCGGCGGCAGCGGCGGCGGCTCGTCCGGCATGGCGGCGCGCAGGTCCCGGGCGGTCGAGATCAGCCGGTCGGCGAGGGCGGCCCCGTCCACGTCGACCCGCACCCGGCCGTACTCCCAGCCGGCCACGGTGAGGTCGAGCACCTCGAACACGTACGCCAGCAGGGGGTCGGGGTCGGTCACCCGTACGGTCCGCTTGGCCTGCGCCCCGAGCACCGTGACGGCCGCAGCGACCTGGACGTACGGGTGCAGCCCGCCCGGCAGCTCGAACAGCGACCACCGCAGCTCCGGCCCGGCCGCCTGCCACAACGGCCGGTAGTTGCGGCGGTCCACCGCGAACCCGCGACCGGTACGCCGGTAGAGCTCCCCGGCCTGGGCGAACAGCTCCCCGTAGGCGGCGTCGGCGAACTCACCCAGGATCCGGGCCGCCACGATCAGCCCGTCATCGTCGGCCAGCAGCCCGGCAACCGCCTCGGCCTGCGCACCGAAGGGCGCGGGCACATGGGCACCGAACCGCTGCCGGACGTCGCGCAGCAGCGCCTGCTGCCGGGCAGGATCCTGCTCGGCCCGCCGCTTGCCCAGCTGGAACCACCGCATGTCGCCTCGTCTCCGCAGTCACCTGACGAACGCGGCAATGCTAGTGGAGCTGACTCACCGGCCTGCCCGCTGTCACGTGCCGCGGACGGTGAACGCCTTCGAGCTGCCGCCCACGGCGTAACCGTCACCCGGTGCGTAGACCCGGTACGAGTAGCTCGCCTTGCCCGCCGGCGTGGCCACCACGGTGTACCGGCCGCTGGCCCGGACCCGCCCCGTGTTGACGTTCTTCCACGCCCCGCCCGAGTAGCGCTGGAGCCGGATGACCTTGCCCTTGTTGAGCGGGGACACCGAGCCGGTGACGTCGACGCTCGATCCGGCCGGCGCAGCGGTCCTGGCCGGCTTGGCGCTGACCTTGTACCGGGTGTAGCGCAGGTGGGCGGCGTCGATGGCGATGATCGTCCGGTTGTCCAGGCCGCCGCCCGACGTCCGGGACGTGCCGGGCACCCAGGCGCAGTGCAGCGCCCCGGCCTGGTTCGCGGGCACCGTGCGGCGGAACGTGCCGGTCGAGCCCGTGCGGCCGTTCACCCGGAAGCCCGACTCGACGCAGCCGTTGTCGTTGCCGATCACCAGGGGTGCGTTGGCCCACGGTCGTCCGGTGTCGGTGTCCCAGACCCGGACGGTCATCACGATCGGCTTGCCGCGGGTGGCGGGCTCGGGGAACGTCATGTCGATGCCCGGCCGGTGCGAGCTCGTCACCTGCACGGCTACCGGGTCGATGACCGTGTCGGGGTCGACGTCCAACAGGTTCCACGCCTTGTCGTAGGCGGCGACGTGCTTTACGCGCACCGTCCCCTGCCAAGCGCTGGTGACGGCCACCTGCCCCGTCCAGGTGCCGTCCTGCGGCGTGCCCTCGGTGAGTTCCAGCTCGGCGAAATTGTTGGGTGTCGCGTCGAGAGCGACGTACGGGAAGCTGCCCCCGACGCCGTCACTGGTGGGTTCCACACCGGTCTCGTCGGTGAGCCGTACCCGGACGTCGATCATCACGGTCTGCAGGCCGGAGACGGTGACCGCCGAACGGGACAGCTCAATCGATTTGAGCTCCGGCGGCGTGGTGTCCGCCGCGGGCGCGGCGCCGGCGGGGCCGGCCGGCACGAGCAGGGCCGTGGTGAGAGAGATGGCGAGGAGCAGATGTCGGCGCATGACTGTCACGTCCTGGAATCGTGCATCACCGGCGGCGGACGTGCCGCGTGTCCACAAGGTACGCCTGCCGCACGACCTAGTAGGGCTTTGTCATGGTCCGGGTCCCGCGCGTCGTAGGCGTTGCGGGAACTGGGTTCGGCAGGTCGGGCAGGTGCCGATGAGGCGGGCGAGTAATGCTTGGAGGCGTCGGAGTACGGCGTAGAGAGTCATTCCGGCGCACGGGTTTTTGGGTCCAGGCGTTGCAGGGTCAGGAACGCGTGGGCGGCGGAGACCAGGGTGGTGTGGTGGTGCCAGCCTTGCCAGGTGCGGCCTTCGTAGTGGTCCAGGCCGAGCCCGGTCTTGACCTCCCGGTAGTCATGCTCGATGCGCCAGCGTAGTTTTGCCAGCCGGATCAGGGTGCGTTTCGGTGTGGTCGCGGGCAGGTTCGACAGCCAGTACTTGACCGGTTCGGGCTCACCGGTCGGCCATTCAGCGATCAGCCAGGCCTCGGGCAGGTCTTGGCCAAGGTGCGCCGATCGGATGGCTGGGCCGGCCGGTCGGACGCGCTGGAACACGAACTTTGAGCTCATCGCCACCGGCTGGCCGGTCCGTCGGCGGGAGCTGTTGCGCCAGGTCACCCGCCTGGCCGCGCCTGGTCCTGCCGCTAAGAGCAAGTCGCGGACCGGGCGGGCGGGTTGCCGGTAGATCTTCTTCGGGTAGGGGCCGTCGCCGCAGTAGGGCACCCTCGTGCGACCGATGCTCAGCGGGTAGGCCGTGACTGTGTGCGCGACCTGCACCGCATAGTCGATGTCTCGCTCGGCGAGGGCTTGGCGGAATTTGCCGGCGTCGCCGTAACCGGCGTCGGCGACCAGGACACGGGGACGCAGGCCCCAGCCGAGCAGTTCGTCGATCATCGCCAGGGCGAGCCGCCACTTCGGGGTGTGTCCGACCTGATCGGGAATCTGCGCCCGCCGTCGCCGCGTCACCACGTCCGCGGTGGCCTTCGATGATGCCGGATCCCAGGCCTCGGGCAGGAACAGCCGCCAGTCGACCGGGCAGGACGCGGTGTCGGTCACCAGGCTCACCGACACCGCGACCTGACAGTTCGTAATCTTCCCGGCGGTGCCGGTGTACTGGCGGGCCACGCACGGCGATGCTGTGCCGTATTTGAGCAGGCCGGTGTCATCGATCGCCCACGCCGGGCCGTGCAACGCCTCGCTCATGCGTTCGGCGAGCCGCCGACGCACCGGTGTCACATCCCACGGGCTGTTCGTGACGAAGTGGTTCAACGCCTGCTCATGGGGTCCATGCAACCTCGCGGCCATCGGCTGGATCGACTTACGCCGCCCGTCGAGCATCAGACCACGCAGATATTGCCCGGCCCGGTCCTGCCAACCCGAATACCTCAGCGAGGCGAACACGTCTTCGACGTACTCGCTCAAATCATCGCTCAGCTGCCGCACCGCAACGGTATCCACCACTCAACGACACCAACATCACCGCGTACCTGTCACCGTCACCCACCCGAAGGGTGACAAAGCCCTACTAGGACCGCCCTCGGGGAAATCGGACGGTGACAGTGGTGCCGGTGGGCTGGTTCGGGGCCAGAGTGATGGTTCCGTGGTGGCGTTCGACCAGGACCCGGCTCAGTGTCAGGCCCAGCCCGGCTCCGGGGATGCCGGCCTGATGGGCGTTGCGGCCCCGGTACAGGCTGCGGAACATTCTTGCCTGCTCGGCGACCGGGATGCCGGTGCCCCGGTCGGTGATGGTCAGCACGGCGAGGTCACCGTCGGCCGCCAGCGTGACGGTCACCGTCGAGTCGTCGGGGCTGAACTTGACGGCGTTGCTCAGCAGGCTGTCGACGACCTGGCGCAGCCGGCGCGGATCGCCGGGCACGGTCAGCCCGGCCGGCACGTGGACGTCGACGGTGATCCGGTGCTCCCGCGCCACCGGGGTGATCGTCTCCACGCCGGCCGTGGTGATCTCGGCCAGGTCGACGTCGACGCTCGTCAGCTGGGCGTGGCCGGATTCGAGGGCGGCCAGGTCCAGCAGCCGTTCGATCAGGGTGTGCAGCCGGTTGTTGTTGCGTTCGATGACCTCGATGAGGTTGCGGACCTCGCCGATCGTGGTCTCGTCGGGTGACTCGGCGATCAGGTCGGTGTAGGCGCTGATGGACGTCAGCGGCGTGCGCAGCTCGTGACCGACCAGCGCGATGTATTCGTCGGTGGCCGCGGCCAGGTGCGCGGCCAGCTCCTCGGCGCGGCGCCGTTCGAGGTACGCGCCGATGGTGCCGGCAATGCCGCGCAGCAGCACCGCGAGCGCCGGCTCGGGCTCCTGCGCGCTCCAGGAGAAGAACGTCAGGACGCCGTTGACCTGATCACCGCTGCGCAGCGGCACGGCCCCGGCGGCCCGGTACTTGGCGGCGGCGACGACCTGCGGCAGCAGCGGGGAACCGGGGGCGTGCACGTCCGGCACCCACAGCAGGTCGCCACGCTGCCAGCACAGCCCGGCCAGGCCCTCGCCGCGGGCGATGGAGTCCGGCATCGGCATCGGCGTCGCGTTGTCGGCCAGGAACGCGGCGGCGGGGCGCAGCACGTCACCGGCCGGGTCGACCAGCCACAACCGCAGGTAGGGCCAGCCGACGCCGGTGGCGACGGCCCGCAGGATCTCGTCGCCGAGGGTGACCGCGTCCGGGCTCCGCGACAGCACCTCGAGCACCTCGGTCGTGCAGTCCTGGAAGCGCCGCGCACGGTGCTCGGCGGTGACGTCGTGCACCGCGGCGACGGCTCCCGTGATGGCGCCGGTCGCGTCGCGGATCGGCCGCGCGTTGATCGAGAGCCAGTGCTCCTGCCCGCCGGCGTCGCCGGCGAGCACGAGCGCCCCGCGGACGTCTTCCCCGGCGAGGGCGCGCAGCAACGGCATTTCTTCGGTACGCAGGAGCGTGCCGTCGTGGTGGCGCATCCGGGAACGCCGCGTCCACTCCTCCAGCGGCACCGGCCCGGCCGGGATGCCGTCGCCGCTGAACAGCTCGCTCATCCCCGGGCTGCGTACCGTCAGCCGGCCGTCGACGTCACAGGTGACCACCCTGACGTCGAGACCCTCCAGCAGGGCCTCCACGAACGCCGCGTCGGGCGGGTCCGGCTGCACTTTGGCGCGGCCGGCGCCGGACGGGGCGTCCTCGCCCAGTTGCCGGCGCAAAGCGGAGGTCAGCTCCTGGACGCTGAACGGCTTGGTCATCACCGTGGTGGCGCCCACCGAGGCCAGCTGCGGGTCGCTGGGCGGCAGGTAGCCGGTGAGCAGCATGATCGGGATGTCGGCGAGCGCGGGATCGGCGCGCAGCGTGCGGCACAACTGCAGGCCGTCCAGGTGCGGCATGTCGATGTCGGTCACGACCAGATCGGGCCGGTGCCGGGCCACCGCGGCCAGGCCGGCGCGCCCGTCGCCGACCACGGTGACGTCATGCCCGAGCCGCCGCACCACCTCCGCGACGATCCGCTGATGATCAACGTTGTCCTCGGCCAGCATCACCAATGCCATGCCTCATTCTATTCGGGCAAAAGCCAGGAACAGCCCTGTTTCGGACTACCGCCCGGACATCGCCTCGATCAACGGCAGCGGATCGAGATAGTCGCGGTACGACACGATCTGACCGTCACGAACCCGGAACACGGCGATGACCGTCTGCCGGAACGGCGCGCCGGTCGTGACGACGGTGCCGTGCGCCTCGTACTCCACGATGATCACCTCCGGGTCGGTGGTCTCGTGCAGCACGAGGTCGCGGTAGTCGTCGAGGCGGATGAAGGCTTCGGCGGCCGCGGTCAGGTGCTGCTTGATCGCCGCGCGGCCCCGCACCTGCGCGGGCAGGCCGGGCGGCCGGTACGGCCACTCGATGTAGCCGTCGGGGGCCATCAGCCCCACGAAGGTCTCGACGTCCAGCTCGCGCCCGGCCCGCAACACCCGGCCGACGATCTCCCGTGCCGTGCCGGTCATCGCTTCCCCCTCATCGAACAGGCGTTGATTCAACGACCGTAGAACGAAGGATGCCTTCAGTCAACGTCCGTAGAATGAACGGGTGACCGACCCGAGCCCCAAGCCGACCCGGGCCCAGCAGCGCCGCCGCAGCGAGGAGAGCATTCTGGCCGCGGCCCGCCGGATGTTCGCCGACCTCGGCTACGACCGCACCACGATCCGGGCGGTGGCCAAGACCGCCGGTGTCGATCCTGGTCTGGTCATGCACTACTTCGGCTCGAAGGACGAACTCTTCGCGCGGGCCGCGAGCCTCCCCACCGACGAACTGCCCGCCGGCAGCGCCGAGCAGCTGGCCGAGGCGTTGCTCGCCTCGCTGGCCGGGCGCCTGGACAGTGAGCCGGTCGGCTCCCTGGCCGTCCTGCGCTCCATGCTGACCAACGCCGACGCCGCCGAGCGCTACCGGGCCGCGGGGGAGCCGCAGCTCAGCAAGATCAGCGCCGCGATCCCGGCCGCCGATGCCGACCTGCGGGCCGGCCTGCTCAGCGCGATCGTGCACGGCGTGATCATCGAGCGGTACCTGCTGCGCCTCGGCCGGCTCGCCGACGCCTCCCCGGAGCAGATCATCGACCTGCTCCGGCCGTGCTTCCAGCTGCTGGCCACGGCACCACCGCCGGATCCGCACCGGCCCGGATAGCCGGCTCAGGCCTCCAGGGCGTCGCGGCGGCGCTGCGGCGGGCGCGGTGACGGCGGCGCGGCCCGGTCCTCGCCGCGCGGGATCGGCCGGGTGACCGGGTCGCCGTCCACGGTCAGCGTCTCGCCGTGGTGGGTGATCTCCACCGGGGGCCCGCTCACCTCGTACGTCGCCTCGGCCGGGGTGACCGTGACCCGCAGGCTGCTCTCGCGCCAGCGCAACCGGAAGCACATCCGGGGCAGGTGCTCGGGCAGCCGGGGCGCGAAGCTCAGCCGGCCGCCGTGGTCGCGCAGGCCGCCGAAGCCCATCACCAGCGCGATCCACGAGCCCGCGCACGCCGCGATGTGCAGGCCGTCCCCGCTGGCCTCGCCGCCGGCCCGCAGGTCGAGCAGTGCTGCCTCGGCCAGGTAGTCGTGGGCCAGCTCCAGGTGCCCGGTCTCGGCGGCCAGCACCGCCTGCGCGGGCGCCGACAGCGACGAGTCGCGGACCGTACGGGCCTCGTAGTAGGCGAAGTTGCGGGCCTTCTCCTCGGCGGTGAACGCGTCCGAGCGCAACGCCATGGCGAGCACCAAGTCGGCCTGCTTGATCACCTGCTTGCGGTACAGGTCCAGGTACGGGAAGTGCATCATCAGCGGGTAGTCGTCGTCCTTGGTCTGGGCGAAGTCCCACTCCTGGAGCCCGGTGAAGCCCGCCGCCTGCTCGTGCACCTGCCGCACCTCGGAGTACGGCAGGTGCAGGTTGTCCGCGACCTCGCGCCAGGCGGCCAGCTCGTCGGCGCCGACGTCCAGGTCGTGGGCCTGCGCCGGGAAGCGGGCACAGGCCTCGGCCGCGCCGCGCAGGTTGTGCCGGGCCATCAGGTTGGTGAAGACGTTGTCGTCCATCAGCGCCGTGTACTCGTCCGGGCCGGTGACCCCGGCGATGTGCCACTCGCCGTCGTCGGCCACGTGCGCGACCCGGCACCACAGCCGGGCGGTCTCGACCAGGATCTCCAGCCCGGCCCCGGCCAGGAAGTCGTCGTCCCCGCTGGCCGCGGCGTAGCGCAGCACGGCGTCGGCGATGTCGGCGTTGACGTGCAGGGCCGCCGTACCGGCCGGCCAGTAGCCGGAGCACTCCGCGCCGCTGATCGTCCGCCACGGGTACGCCGCGCCGGCCAGGCGCAGCTCCCGGGCCCGGTCCCGGGCCGCCTCGAGGGTGCCGTGCCGCCATTGCAGGGCCAGCCCGACACAGGCCGGGTGGGTGTACGTCAGCACGGGCAGCACGAACGACTCGGTGTCCCACAGCGTGTGGCCGTCGTACCCGTTGCCGGTCAGGCCCTTCGCCGCGATCGGGTGCGGACCCGCCTGGGCGCCGGCCTGCAGCACGTGGAACAGGCCGAACCGGACGGCCTGCTGCACCTCGGGGTCGCC
Source organism: Actinoplanes sp. CA-051413 (assembly GCF_050955795.1). Classification (NCBI taxonomy): domain Bacteria; kingdom Bacillati; phylum Actinomycetota; class Actinomycetes; order Micromonosporales; family Micromonosporaceae; genus Actinoplanes; species Actinoplanes sp. CA-051413. Next base: position 8,055,607 of record NZ_CP192100.1, on the reverse strand, counting down.
GTCGAGCTCGACGTCCGCGGCCGCCCAGAACTCGTCCAGATACGCCCGCTGGTCGGCCACCAGTGCGTCGAAACCGAGCGACACCGCCGCATCGCGGTCCTGGCGGGCCCGGTCCGCCGACGCCTCGGCGCCCCACGCGTACGCGAGGAACTTGTCCACCCGCAGCGTGCGTTCGCCGGTGATCGTGCAGCGGATCCGGTCCGGCTCGCTGGTGACCGTCTGCGTGCCGGTGGTGTGGTGGCTGACGGCCGCGGCGACCGCGAGATCACTGCGCCGGGTGCGGTGCTCCAGGACGTCGTCGCTGTGCCGGACCGGCCGCAACGCGTTGTGCAGAGTGGTCGCGGCCCGCGGGTCGTCGCGCTGCTCCGGCTGCTCCTCGTTGGCCAGCAGGTCGGACTCGACGCGCAGCCGCACGCCCGGTCCGGCGGTCACCTCGTAGCGGATCGCGGCCACCGACGGGTGCGGGAAGGAGACCAGGCGGGTGCTGACGATCCGCACGGCCGCGCCGGCCGGCGACACCCAGGCGACCTCGCGGCGCAGGGTGCCGGTCCGCAGGTCCAGCACGCGTTCGTGGGTGACGAGCTCACCGGTACGCACATCGAACGGCTCGTCGTCGACGGACAGCCCGATCAGTTTGCCGTTCGGCGCGTCCACGATGGTCTCGGACAGCTCCGGGTAGCCGTACCCGGCCTCGGCGTGCTGGAGGTCGCGGAGCTCGAAGAACGAGTTGAGGTAGGTGCCCGGCATGCCCTGGGGCTCGTTCTCGTCCAGGTTTCCGCGCAGACCGATGTGCCCGTTGGCCAGTGCGAAGAGAGATTCGGCGTGGCGCAGTCCGGCGGTGCTGAGCGAGTCCTCGGACAGCCCGGTCTCGCGGACGCACCAGGGCTCGGCCGCTGCGATGTCAGCCACGGGCGGCCGTACCGGAAAGGTCCGGGCGGCCGCCGGCGTGCCCGACGGTGGCGCCCGAGGCCGCGGTCGCCCGGCGGGCGGCTTCCGGGTACGGATCACCGCGCAGCAGCGACGCGGTCAGCGCGGCGACGAACGCGTCCCCGCCGCCGGTGGTGTCGACCACCTTGTCGTCGGTGAGCGGGACGTGCACGTCCCCGTCGGCCCAGACGAAGAGGTTGCCGTCGTCGACCGCGACGGCGATCAGCCGCGGCCCCTTCTCCAGCAGCTTGCGCGCCGCGTCCCGCATGTCCTCCGGCGGTACGCCGAGCAGCAGCTCCGCCTCCTTGTCATCGGCGCGCACCACGTCGGCCCGGGCCAGCAGCGCGTCGTCCGAGGTGGCTCCGTCGAGCACCACCAGCCGGCCGGCCTCGTGCCCGATCCGGGCGGCGGCCGCGCACACGTCGGCGGGCTGCTGAAGCTGGACGACCACCGCGTCCTGCTGCCGGATCGTGTCGGCGCGCTCCTCGACGTCGGCCACGGTGAGCAGCGGCAGGTGCTCGATGTAGCGGTACTCCGTACCGGAGAGAACCTCGACGATCAGCCCGGTCAGCACCCCGCTGCGCCGCACGACGGCGGAGACATCGATGCCGTCGCGCTTCGCCTGGTCGAGCAGGACGTCGCCGATGGCGTCGTCGCCGGCCACGGCGACCAGCGTCGGCCGCACCCCGAGCTGGGCCAGCCCGACCGCCTGGTTGGCGCCCTTGCCGCCCAGCTGCTCGCGCCGGTCGGTGGCGTCGGCGGAGGAGCCGGGCCCGGGAAGATCATCGACGGACAGCACAAGATCCCGGGCGAGCTGACCGACCACGGCCGCAGTTGGTGTCGTCACGGTCCGTCTCATACCCGGAAGAACGCCCGTTGCACGAACCGGCGGCTGAGAGGCAGCTGACAATGCCGGCCCGGGGTTACGCCGCGTGCGAACCGGCTTGTCGCCGGGTGACCCGCGCTGATCAGATCGGTCGATGGACATCCTCATCCTCGGCGGCACCCAGTTCCTCGGCCGGGAGGTCGCCCGGCAGGCCGTCGGCCGCGGCCACACCGTCAGCTGCCTGGCCCGGGGCCACAGCGGCGACCCGGCGCCCGGCGCCCGGCTGGTCACGGCCGACCGGCGGGACCCGGCCGCCTACGACGAGGTGCGGCAGCGGTCCTGGGACGCGGTCGTCGAGGTCTCCTGGCAGCCCGGCTTCGTCCGGGCCGCCCTCGACGCACTGGCCGCCCGGGCCGGGCACTGGACGTACGTGTCGTCCGGCAACGCCTACGCCGCCTTCGACACCCCCGGCGCGGACGAGTCGTCGCCGCTGCGGGAACCCACCGACCAGGACGAGGTCGGCCGGGAGCTCTACGGCGAGGCGAAGGTGGCCTGCGAGCGGGCGAGTGCCGCCGCGCTCGGCGACCGGCTGCTCGTCGCCCGGTCCGGCCTGATCGGCGGCCCCGGCGACGCCAGCGGCCGCTCCGGCGCCTGGGTGGCCCGCGCCGCCCGCGCCCCCGAGGAGCCCATGCTCGTCCCGGACACCCCCGCTGCGCCGACCCAGGTCGTCGACGTCCGGGACCAGGCCGCCTGGATCCTCGACTGCGCCGAGCGCGGCACCGCGGGCGCCTACGACGTCGTCGGGCCCACGGTGCCGTTCGGCGAGTGGGTCGAGCTGAGCCGCCGGATCGGCGGGCACACCGGCCCGGTGGTACGCGTGCCGGGGCAGTGGCTCGCCGAACGCGGGGTCGAGCAGTACATGGGCGTCGACTCGCTGGCGATGTGGCTCGTCGAGCCGGGCTGGGAGGGCTGGTCCACCCGTACCGGGGCCGCGGCCGTCGCCGCCGGCCTGCGCCACCGCGACCGGGCCGAGCTGGTCACTGACGTCCTCGCCTACGAGCGCGCCGAAGGGCTGGACCGGCCGCGCCGGGCCGGCCTCAGCCCGGACCGGGAACGCGCCCTGCTCGCCGCGTGGGGGAGCATGGCGGCATGAAGGTGCATGACAACATCGACAGCCGGCTGCGGGAGTTCATCGTCAGCCAGCCCATGTTCTTCGTGGCCACCGCGCCGACCGGTGCCGACGGCCACGTCAACGTCTCGCCGAAGGGGATGGCCGGCACCTTCGCGGTGCTCGGCGAGCTGCGGGTGGCGTACATCGACTTCCACGGCAGCGGGGCCGAGACCACCGCGCACCTGCGGGAGAACGGCCGGATCACGCTGATGTTCTGCGCGTTCGACGGCAAGCCCAACATCGTGCGCCTGTACGGCACCGGTCGCGTCGTGACGGCCACCGACCCGGGGTACGCGGAACTGCTGACCTCGTTCGCCGCGCCGCCGGATCTGCACGGTCTGCGGTCCATCATCGACATCGACGTGCACCGGGTCAGCGACTCCTGCGGTTACGCGGTGCCCCTGATGACGTACGAGGGCGACCGTGACCTGCTGACCCGCTGGAGCTCCCGGCGCAGCGACGAGGAGCTGGCCGAGTACCGCCGGCGCAAGAACAAGGCGAGCATCGACGGCCTGCCCGCCTTCGACTGAATTCGCTGTCCCGCCCGGCCGCCGGCGGTTAGGGTCGGGCGGCGAGTGACCCCCACGAGGAGCTGAGAGATGCCCGGTCGTCCGAGCGCGCGTTGACGTCGTAGGCCGCATGCGGCCGGTCATCGCGTGCTGCCCCTGATCGCGCGGCACAGCGAATCCTCTCTGCCTCCTCCCAAGGGATCACTGTGCCTTCTTCCGCTGTCTCCCGTCCGCTGTGGCGCGACTCCGACTTCCGCCGGCTCTGGGCCGGCCAGACCGCCTCCCAGCTGGGCGAGCACGCCAGCCTGGTGATCCTGCCGCTGTTCGCCGTCCTGACGCTGCACGCCGACGCCGGTCAGCTGGGCGTCCTGCGTGCGGTCGGGCAGGCACCGGTCTTCCTGCTGTCGCTGCTGGTCGGTGCGTGGGTGGACCGGTGGCGTACCCGTACCGTGATGGTGCTGGCGGACCTCGGCCGGGCGGTGGCGCTGGCCGGCGCGGTCCTGGCCGTGCTGCTGGGCGGGATCGGCCTGCCGATGCTGCTCGTGGTCGCCTTCACCGTCGGGGCGCTGTCGGTCTTCTTCGACCTGGCCTACCAGGCCTCCCTGGTGCGGCTGCTGCGACCCGACCAGCTCGGACAGGGCAACAGCCTGATCGAGGGCAGCCGGTCCGCGGCCCAGATGGGCGGCCCGGCCCTCGGCGGGACGCTGGTGTCGCTGCTGTCGGCGCCGATCGCTGTGGCGTCCAGCGCGCTGTTCTTCGTCCTGTCGTTCGGGTCCATCGTGCGGATCCGCCGCGAAGAGTCGGTTCCCGCGCGCACCGGACGCGTCCCGCGGATCTGGCGGCAGATCCATGAGGGCCTGCGCTTCGTCGCCGGCGACGCGTTCCTGCGGACCGTGGGGCTCGCCTCGGCGGCGTACCAGTTCTTCTTCGCGGCCACGATGACCGCGTACCTCGTCTTCCTGCCGCGGGAGCTGCACCTGTCCGGCACCGCCATCGGGCTGGCCCTGGCGGCTACGGGGCCGGGCGCGCTGGTCGGCTCGCTGCTGGCCGCGCGGCTGCCGAGCCGATTCGGGTACGGCGTCGTGCTCGTGACCGCGGCGGTGATCGGCGACGGGGTGCTGCTGTGCGTACCGGCCCTGCACGGCCCGCCCACGGTGACGGTCCCTTTGCTGGTGGCGATCAACTTCGTGTTCGGCGCCTTCGGTCAGCTGATCAACGTGACCGTCATGGTGGTGCGGCAGGCCGTCACGCCGTACGGGATGCAGGGCCGCGCGGCCGCGACGATCAACTTCGCCGGGATGGGTCTGTTGCCGTTCGGCTCGCTGGCCGGCGGCTTCCTCGCCCAGGAGTGGGGTCTGCGCACCAGCCTGCTGGTGACAGCCGCCGGCCTGCTGCTGTCCCCGCTGTTGATGGCGTTGTCGCCGATCGCCCGCCTCGGCCGCGACCTCCCCGCCCCGCGGGAGTGATATCCGGGTGCGGCTCGGCGGCGCCGGACGTAGGGTTCCCGCCTTGTGGGCAGAGCAGCGGAGATCCTGGTGCCGGCGCGCCTCGGTACGGGCTTCCGCTGGCTGATCGCGTCGTCCTGGTCGACGAATCTCGGCGACGGCATCGCCACCGCGGCCGGCCCGTTGCTGCTCGCCTCGCTGACCCACGACCCGTTCCTGATCTCGCTGGCCGCCATGCTGCGCTGGGCGCCTCCGCTGGTGTTCGGCCTCTACGCGGGTGTGCTGGCCGACCGCCACGACCGCCGCCGGGTGGTGATGGCGGCGAACCTCGCCCGGGTCGCGGTGCTCGGCGTGCTGACCGTCACGCTGGCCACCGGGACCATCTCGGTCGCCGGGGCGCTGGTGGCGCTGGGCCTGCTCGCCACCGCGGAGGTGTTCGCCGACAACACCGTGACCACGCTGACGCCGATGCTGGTGCACCGCGACGATCTCGCCCTGGCCAACTCCCGGCTGCAGACCGGGCTGCTCACCCTGGACCAGCTGATCGGCCCGTCGATCGGGGCGGTGCTGTTCGCCGCCGGGGTGGGCTGGCCGTTCGCGGCCGAGCTCGTCCTGGTCACCGCGGGCGTGCTCCTGATCTCGAAAGTCGTGCTGCCGCCCCATGGCCGTACCGCGGACCGGATTCGCGGCGACGTGCGCCGCGACATCGCCGAGGGCTTCCGGTGGGTGCTGCACAACCCGGCGGTGCGCACGCTGGTGCTGACCATCATGATCTTCAACGTCACCTTCGGTGCCGCCTGGTCGGTGCTGGTCCTGTACGCGACCCAGCGGCTGGACCTCGGCGCGATCGGCTTCGGCGCGCTCACCACGGTGATGGCCCTGGGCGGCCTGGTCGGTACGGGTATCTACGGCTCGCTCACCCGCCGCGTGAGCCTGGGCAACGTCATGCGCGCGGGACTCATCTTCGAGACGCTCACCCACCTGGCCCTCGCCCTGATCACCTCGGCACCCGTCGCGTTGGTGATCTTCTTCGTCTTCGGGGCGCACGCGTTCGTCTGGCACACGACCTCGATCACCATCCGCCAGCGGGCCGTCCCGGCACACCTGCAGGGCCGCGTCACCAGCGTCAACACCATCGGCCTGTACGGCGGGCTGGTGGTCGGTTCGGCCATCGGCGGCACCCTGGCCACCCACTACGGAGTGACGGCGCCGTTCTGGTTCGCCTTCGCCGGCTCGGCGGTCTTCGTGCTGCTCCTCTGGCGGGAGACCAGCCGCATCGCGCACACCGATGACGCGCAACACAATGACAGCCCTATCAAATGACAGTACTGTCAAAATATGACGACCCCCATCGCGGTGCTCACCGGCGCCACCAGCGGGCTCGGTGAGCTGGCGGCGATCGAGCTGGCCCGGCGCGGATTCGCGCTGGTCCTGATCGCCCGCAGCAGCGCCCGCGCCGAAGCCACCCGCGCCCGGATCGACAGCGCCGCCCCCGGCACCGTCGTCGACCTCGTCGCGGCCGATCTCGCCGACCTCGATCAGGTCCGGCGGGCCGGCGCCGACATCGCCGCCCGGCATCCGCGCATCGACGTGCTGATCAACAACGCCGGGCTGCACGCCTTCTCGGCGCGGACCACTCCGGCCGGTCTCCCCGAGATGGTGACCGTCAACTATCTGGCCCCCTGGGTCCTGACCGAGGCGCTGCGCGCGACGCTGATCGCTGCCGCACCGGCCCGGATCGTCACGGTCGCCTCCGAGGCGTCCCGCCGGCACGGCACCCTCGACCTGCCCGCCGACCTGACCGACACCTCCTCGTTCACCGCCCGGGAGTCCTCCCTCAGGTACGGCCGCACCAAGCTGCTCGACATCATGTTCAGCAACGAGCTGGCCCGCCGCCTGGCCGGGACCGGCGTGACGGCCAACGCGCTGGACCCCGGCTTCAACGTGACCGGCCTCGGCCGCGAGGTGCGCTTCGCGGGCGCGATCGAGCGGGTCCTGAAGGCCCTGCGGGTGGGTGACCCCCGGCGCGGCACGGCCGGCATCGTCCGCCTGGCCACGGATCCGGCCCTCGCCGGCCGGACCGGCGGCTATTACTCCGCCAAGACGGGAAAGGCCCTCACAGCCGTCGCGCCGGCCGGTGACGCCACCGCCGAGCGCGAGCTGGGGAAGCACACCGCCGAGCTGGTGGGCAGCCCCGATGCCGGCTGACCCCGGCCGTCCGGGCCTGCGGGAGCGCAAGAAGGCGCAGATCCGGGACCGGATCCGCGCCGAGGGGCTGCGGCTCTTCGCGGAGCAGGGGTACGCGGCGACGACCACCGACCAGATAGCCGCGGCCGCCGACGTCTCGCCGAGCACCTTCTTCCGCTACTTCGCCGGCAAGGAACGCGTGGTCCTGGCCGACGACCTCGAAGCGATCATGCTGGCCGCCCTCGCCGAGCAGCCCGACCACCTGCCCCCGCTCACCGCGTTCCGCCGGGCCGTCGACGCCGGCCTGGCCCGCGTCGGCAACGAGGAGGAAGAGCAACGCCGCCGGCTCGTCGACACCGTACCCGAGCTGCGGCAGGCGCAGCTCGACGAGCTGGCCCGCGTCGTCACGGTGCTGGCGGAAGCGCTCGTCGCCCGGCTGCGACCCGGGCCGGACGACTTCGAGGCGCGGGTCTTCACCGGCGCGCTGACCGGGGCGATCCTCGCCGCGATCCGGTCCGGAGCGACCGGCAGCACGGCTGTCACGCGCGCGGTCGGCTACCTGGAGACCGGCTTCCCCCTCGCCGGCCGGGCCTCCTGAGACCGGTCAGACCCGGCGCAACACCGAGACCACTTTGCCCAGCACCACCGCATGATCGCCGTCGATGGCCTCGTACGCGGGGTTGCGGGGCTCCAGGAGCACGTGACCGCCCCGGCGGCGGAAGACCTTGACGGTGGCCTCCTCGTCGATCATCGCGGCGACGATGTCCCCGTTGTAGGCCTCGCTCTGGCGCCGCACCACCACGATGTCCCCGTCGCAGATCGCCGCGTCGATCATCGAGTCGCCCCGTACCCGGAGGCAGTAGAGCTCGCCCCGGCCGACCAGCTCGCGCGGCAGCGTCAGGGTCTCGTCGAGGGTCTCCTCGGCGAGGATCGGGCTGCCGGCGGCGATGGACCCGACCAGCGGGAGGGTCACCGTCGTCGCGTCGCCCTCGGCCCGGGCCGGCGGTTCCAGGAACATGCGGACGTCGATCGGGCGGGTGGTGGCGCCACCCCGGCGCAGGAAGTCACGTTCCTCCAGGATGCGCAGATGGCGGCTGACCGACGACGTCGAGGCCAGCCCCACCGCGTCGGCGATCTCGCGGGTGGACGGCGAGTAGCCGTACCGGGTCGCCCAGTCCCGGATGACGGACAGGATCGCCTGCTGCCGATCAGTGAGCGTGGACGTGTCGAGATCCTCAGCCAGTAGCACCTCACGATCTTGGCCTATCCGCCTCGCCGGGGGCCGTCCGGCACGCCCATCCGGGGCGGTCCGGGCCGGTGAACGGCGGGGTAGGGTCGGTGCGGGCCCGGGGGCACAGGGAGGTGGATCATGGTGCGGGTGACCCGTCGACTCGCCCTCTGGCAGGCAGATCTCGACGGCGGCGTCTGCGCCGCCCCCGAGGAATGCGTCGAGACCTTGCAGGACCGCGCGGCCATCCCGCTCGTGCTCGAGCACCGCGAGCACGGCGTGACGCCCGCCCGGCAGGTCTTCGAGACCGCCCTGCGCCAGGACGTCGAATGGCAGTTCGGCGACATCGTCTGGCCGGCCGACCTGCGCCCCGGCGTGCTCGTCACCGTGTCGTGGCAGTCCGCCAAGGACGAGATCGTCGTGCGGACGGCTCCGCTGGAAGAGCCGATGCGGGTCGACGGCGTGAACTACTACCACGAGTACGACCCCAGGGTCGTCACCCGCGAGTTCGACGCCGGCAAATCCAACCGTGGTCAGGTGCTGCACGCCGTACGCAAACTCGGCCGCGTCTTCTCCGACGGCAGCGCGGTCCTCGCCGAGTCAGGACTGGCCGCGCACTGCGGGCTGGGCCGGGGCGCTCGCGGCACGTTCCTGCTCCGCAACGCCGTCGACCAGCTGATCCGCGAGGGCTACCTGACCCGGGTGCCGGGCAGCGTCGACAAGGCCGGCTACCCGTCCTATCCCGCCGTCGAGGGCCAGAAGCCGGCCGAAATGCTGTTCTACGCGCCCCTGGTCGAGCCGGCGCCGTACCCGGGTGATCCGGACTTCGCCGAGGGCGAGGGAGCCGACCGCCGCGACCACTGGGTCAACGGCTTCGTCCGCAAACTCCCGCCGGGCGCGCAGCCCTCGGAGAAACAGGTGACGCTGCACGAGAAGGCGGTCGAGAGCGAGCAGGTGCCGGCCAGCCCGCTCGCCCCCGGCTACACCTTCGTGAAGAAACATCACCGCACCTGAGCCCGCGCGCTCCGCTTGTGGATCCACCACAGGGCCAGCGCGGCCGCGAGAGCGCCGATGGTGAGGTCGTAGCGGCCGCCGAACCCGACCACGGCGTCAAGCATGAGGAAGAACGCGAGGATCCCGGTGACGGCCCACAGTCCGTCGCCCGTCATCAGGCGGCGGATCAGCAGGACGGCCAGCGCTATCGGGAGCAGGGCGGTGGCCGTGCCGATCGGCCAGCTGACGCCGGTCGACGGGACGGTGTAGACGAGGACGAAGTGAGTCGCCGTTGCGGTGAACGCGATGAGGCCGAGGAGACGAGGTCTGGGCGTGCGGGAGACCGGAGTCGGCCGCCGGGGAAGGCGTGGTGTCAGGAACGCGCACCCGATGAAAAGGACGCACAGGCCGCCGGCGGCGAGCAGCTGACCGGCCGGCGCGCGGGCGAAGTCGGCGTAGGTCAGCACCGGCACGGCCAGGAGGGCCGACCCGGCGACGGCCAGGCCGCGGCGACCGGCCCACGGGCGTTGCCGGGAAGCGGGGAAGACCCGTTCGACGAGCAGGACCGACGAGCAGATGCTGACCGCGATGTGGAAGGCGGTCAGATGCGCGGCGATCAGCAGGTTGGTGTGCCAGACCTCGCTGAAGGAGCCGACACCCACGCTGTCCCAGTACCGCGGATCGAACCAGAAGCGGTCGACCAGCGCCTCCTCGTAGACGGCGTACGCGGCGGCCAGCAGGCACAGACCGGGCAGGCCCAGCCGGTAGCGGTAGGTGAGCTCGCGGCAGATGAGCGCGCCGCAGCCGTACAGCGCGATCATCACCGGTAGTCGCCACGGCTGGATCAGGTCGAGCGGCGGCGTCGCCGTCGACAGCGTCTCGCCGAGAAACGGAGCTGTCAGCAGCAGCGCGAGAGCGGGTTTGCGGGCGTTCACGGCTACCAGCGGACCATCGACGGCGGGATCCCGGCTGCCGACTTCCGGCTACGACCGCCTGCCACAAGTCGGGAGCGGGCGGGCCGGTCGGCCCGCTCGCTCCCGGTGTCCGGCGGTCAGTTGGCCCGGCTGCTGATCGTGCCGTGCGGGTCGAGGACGTACTTACGGGCCGCGCCCTGGTCGAACTCCTGGTAGCCGCGCGGGGCCTGGTCCAGGGGGATCGGGGTGGCGTTCACGTTCTTCGCGATCTGCACCCGGTCGTGCAGGATCGCCATCATCAGTTCGTGGTTGTACTTCATCACCGGGCACTGGCCGGTGACGAACGAGTGCGACTTGGCCCAGCCCAGCCCGAGCCGGATCGACAGCGAGCCGTGCTTCGCCGCGTCGTCGACGCCGCCCGGGTCGCCGGTGACGTAGAGGCCCGGGACGCCGATCGCCCCGCCCGCGCGGGTGAGGTCCATCAGCGAGTTGAGCACGGTGGCCGGCATCTCGGTCTGCGCGTTCTCGCCGTGCCCCCGCGCCTCGAAGCCCACCGCGTCCACGGCCGAGTCGACCAGCGGCTGGCCGATCGCCGGCGCGTCGCGGCCGAGGATCTGCTGCACCTGTTCCACCGGGTCGCCCTGGGACACGTCGACCGTCTCGCAGCCGAAGCTGCGGGCCTGGGCCAGGCGCTCCGCGTTGAGGTCGCCGACGATGACCACCGCCGCGCCCAGCAGGAACGCCGAGGTGGCGGCAGCCAGCCCGACCGGGCCCGCGCCGGCGATGTACACGGTTGATCCGGTGGTCACGCCGGCGCTCACGCACCCGTGGTAGCCGGTGGGGAAGATGTCGCTCAGCATGGCCAGATCGAGGATCTTCTCCATCGCCTGGTCCCGGTCGGGGAACCTCAGCAGGTTCCAGTCGGCGTACGGCACCATCACGTACTCGGCCTGCCCGCCGACCCAGCCGCCCATGTCGACGTAGCCGTACGCCGAGCCGGGCCGGTCCGGGTTGACGTTGAGGCAGACACCGGTCTTGCGTTCCTTGCAGTTGCGGCACCGGCCGCAGGAGATGTTGAACGGCACCGAGCAGATGTCGCCCACCTTGATGTACTCCACGTCCGAACCGGTGTCGATCACCTCGCCGGTGATCTCGTGCCCGAGCACCAGGCCTTCCGGTGCGGTGGTGCGCCCCCGGACCATGTGCTGGTCGCTGCCGCAGATGTTGGTGGCGACGGTCTTGAGGATCGCGCCGTGCGGCGTGCGGCGGCCGACGTTGGCCTTGTTGACGCCCGGACCGTCCTTCATCTCGTACGTCGGGTAGTCGCTGTCACGGACCTCGACCTGCCCGGGACCCTGATAGACAACCGCTCTGTTGCCCGTCATGTTGTGCTCCGTTCCTGCTCGCCCTCGCCTGTGGGCCGGACCTCCCATGCTTCTCGCGTCGTAGGTCAAAAAGAACCATCAATATGTACGAGACATGCCGATAGTCGCATCAGGCGCATACGTGGCGCCCTTCTCCCGGTACATGGTCGCGTCGGCCGCGGCCAGCAGGGTGTCCGACGTGGGGTGCTCGAGGTCCGCCGCCGAGGCGTGCCCGACGCTGACCCCGATCCGCAGGTCGTGGCCGTCGTGGTGCAACGGGGCCGCGACGGCGTTGCGGAGACGTTCGGTGACGGCGGCGACGTCGTCGACCGCGGCGGAGACCACCACGAACTCGTCGCCGCCCAGCCGGGCCACGGTGTCGGTGTCCCGTACCGTCGCGCGCAGCCGCCGGGCCACCTCGATGAGCACGAAGTCGCCGGCCGCGTGCCCGTACCGGTCGTTGACGGGTTTGAAGCCGTTGAGGTCGAGGAAGTGCACCACCGGGCCGGCGCCGGCCCGCTGCCGCAGCGCGGCGGTCAGCCGGACGTGTAGCTCCTGCCGGTTGACCAGCCCGGTGAGCTGGTCGTGGGTGGCCCGGTGGGCCAGCGCCGCGCGCACCTGTTCCTGCTCGCGGACCACCAGGGTGAACCGGATGAGCACGATGACGGTGAGCATGACCATGGCGCTGAGCATGGTGAGCCGCTGGATCACCTGGTCGCTGATCCGCACGTCGTTGATCGCCGGGAGGGCCAGCAGCGAGACGCCCAGGAACACCACCCGGGCCGGGTGCAGGCGCTGGGTGTCGGCCTTGGGCGCACCGGCGTGCTCGTCCGCGTCGCGATGCCAGAGGGCCGCGGCGATCAAGCCGTTCCCGAGCAGCAGCAGACTGTCCAGCTGCGAGGTGTCGAACTCCGGGAACACCAGCGTGGCCACCGAGATCGTCACGTCGCCGGCGAAGGTGAGGGCCAGGGCGGCGATCAGGTACCGGATGGAGCCGGTGCGCTCGCCGGGAGAGAGCACCACCAGCGCGCCCGCCGCGAACAGCAGCACGTCGCCGAACGGGTAGAAGGTGGTGAAGAGCACGGCGACCGACATCGTGTTCCCGGTGACCTCGGGCGCGACCATGAACTGCCAGAACAGCGCGGCCACCACGGTGGCCATGGCGAGCACGTCGAGGGCGGCCTCACGCAGGCGGCCGGGAGCCCGGAGCCGGACCAGCAGCACCATGCCGGCCGCCAGCAGCGGATAGCCGAGCACCCACAGCACGTCCGCCGCCGACACGTCGCCGAGCTCACCGAAGTGCCAGACCAGCAGCGCGTACAGCAGGTCACCGCCGAGCCAGACGGTCAGCGCGCCGGCCATCAGGGCGTGGGCGGTCCGGGCGCGGCCGGTCCGGCCGCGCACCCCGAGCCAGGCCAGGACCACCAGCAGGCCGAAGCCGATCGGGTACGTGACCTGCGCCGTCACCGACCCCGGCAGCAGCACGGTGGGCAGCCCGAAGAGCACGGCGAGCACGGGTACGGCACCGGCGGGCAGACGCTTCACAGAACACTGATCGGCCGCGAGCCACGCGGGCAAAGCGCTGGACCAGGCAGGCCGGGGAGTGGTCCGGTTGCGATCAGGGACTCACCAGCTGTGCAGGGTGCCGTCCTCCAGGCGGTTCACCGGCAGGGAGGCCGGCCGGTACGGGTACCGCGCGGCGAGCTCCTCGTCGATGTCCACGCCCAGCCCCGGCTCCTCGGACGGGTGCAGGTAACCGTCGGCGTAGCGGTAGCTGTGCGGGAACACCGCGTCGGTCTCGGCGCTGTGCGGCATGTACTCCTGCAGCCCGAAGTTGGGGATGCTGAGGTCGAGGTGCAGCGCGGCGGCCAGGCAGACCGGCGACAGGTCGGTGGCGCCGTGCGAGCCGCTGCGCACGTGGTACAGGTCGGCCAGGTCGAAGATGCGGCGCAGGTGGGTGATCCCGCCGGCGTGCACGACGCTGGTCCGGATGTAGTCGATGAGCTGCTCGGTGATCAGCTGCCGGCAGTCCCAGACGCTGTTGAAGACCTCACCGACGGCCAGCGGGGTGGTGGTGTGCTGCCGGATCAGCCGGTATCCCTCCTGGAGCTCGGCCGGGACCGGGTCCTCCAGCCAGGTCAGCCCGTACGGCTCCAGCGCCCGGCCCAGCCCGGCGGCCTCGATCGGCGTCAGCCGGTGGTGGGCGTCGTGCAGCAGGCGCAGGTCGGGGCCGAACTCGGCGCGGACCCGCTCGAAGACGCCCGGCACGTGGGCCAGGTAACGCCGGGTCGACCACACCGCCTCCGTGGGCAGGGCGGATCCGGCCGGCTCGTAGTTGCGCGGGTCCGCGGTGACGCCGTACGTGCCGGTGAGGCCGGGCACCCCGGTCTGCACCCGGACCGCCCGGTAGCCCGCGCCGACGAGCCGGCCCACGTCGGTGAGCACGTCGTCGACGGTCTCGGCCGCGGCGTGGCCGTAGACGGTGACGCCGTCGCGGCTGCGCCCGCCGAGCAACTGGTAGACCGGCAGCCCGGCGACCTTGCCCTTGATGTCCCACAGCGCGGTGTCCACGGCGGCGATCGCGCTCATCGTCACCGGCCCGCGCCGCCAGTACGCGCCCTTGTACAGCAACTGCCAGGTGTCCTCGATCCGCGCCGGGTCCCGCCCGAGCACCAGCGGCACGACGTGCTCGGCGAGATAGGCGGCCACGGCCTGCTCGCGCCCGTTCAGCGTGGCGTCGCCGACCCCGGTCACGCCGGCGTCCGTCACCAGCTTCAGGGTCACGAAGTTGCGGCCGGGCGACGTCACGATCACCCGGGCCTCGGCGATGCGCATCTCAGTCCCCCTCGTCGCGGACCCGGGCGACCAGCTGGGTCGGGTTGACGAAGCGCAGCGCCAGCACCAGCAGCACCAGCATCATCGACGTGTAGATCACCGCCATCGCGTCGATGGACTGCTGGGCCCTGATCCCGGCCGCCGACATCGAGTAGTACAGGGCGACGACCAGCGTCTGCGAGTCCGGCCCGGCGGTCAGGAAGGTCAGCTCGAACATGCCCACGGTGCGGACCAGCACCAGGATCGAGGCGGCCAGGATGCCGGGCACGAGCAGCGGCGCCAGGATCCGGGTGAAGACCTGCCGGGTGCCGGCGCCGCACATCCGCGCCGCCCGTTCCACCGCCGGGTCGATCTGCTCGATGAACGGCGTCATGGTCAGGATCACGAACGGCACCGACGGCACCAGGTTGGCCAGCACCACGCCGGAGAGGTTGCCGGCGAAGCCGTACTTGTAGAGCACGGTGGCCAGCGGGATGCCGTAGGTGATCGGCGGCATCAGGATCGGCAGCAGGAACAGCAGATAGAGCAGCCGGCGCCCGGGGAAGCTGCGGCGGGCCAGCACGTACGCGGCCGGCACGCCGATCAGCACCGAGATGCCGACCACCAGCGCCGACACCTCCAGGGTCACGATCAGCACCGGCAGCAGCGTGAACTCGTCCCAGGACTGGGCGTACCACTTCGGGGTCCAGCCCACCGGCAGCCAGGTGTCGAACCACTGGGTGCCGAACGAGCTGACCACCACCGAGCCGATGACCCCGGCCAGGAAGCCGAAGAACGCCAGCACCACGCCCCAGACGAGCCACGCCATCGGGGTGGCCACGATCTTTCGCCGGGCGGCCATCAGCCTTTGCCCCCGGCCGTCGATCCGGTGTAGAGCAACGCCCGCCAGCCCAGCACCGCGGCGATGACCAGCAGCTCGACCACCCCCATGAGCACGGCGACCGCGGACGCGAGCGGATAGTCGTAGCGCACGTACGCGGCGTCGTAGGCGGCGATCGACATCACCCGGGTCGTGCCGGACGGGTCACCGACCAGCACCGCCGACGGGAAGACGCTGAACGCCAGCACGAACGTCAGGCAGAACGTGGTGGCCAGCCCGGGTGCGAGCAGCGGCAGCGTGATCCGCCGGAAGCGCTGCCAGTGGCCGGCACCGAGGGTGGCCGCGGCCCGTTCCAGGGTGGGATCGATGCCCGACAGGTACGACAGCACCAGCAGGAAGGCGAACGGGAAACCGGTGATCACCAGCGAGAAGAAGACGCCCCAGTAGTTGTTGGTGAGCCGCACCGGGGCGTCCACCAGGCCGGAGCTCAGCAGGGTCCGGTTGAACCAGCCGGTCGGGCCGAGGAAGTTCAACAGGCCCTGGGCGGTGAGCACCGTGCCGAGCGTGATCGGCACGACCAGCAGGGTGGTCAGCAACCGCTTGCCGCGGAACCGGCCCCGCATCCGGTACGCGATGGGCACCGACGCCAGCACGTTCAGCAACGCCGCCGGCAACGACAGCTGCAACGTGGTGAGGATCGTGTCCCGCAGGTACGCGTCGGTGAAGAACTCCCGGTACGCCCCCAGCGTCCCGCCCTCCGTCGGCTGGAAGGACAGGCCCACGCCGTACAGGAAGGGGTAGATGAAGAGGATGAGCACGAACAGCGCCGCCGGGATCAGCAGCAGCAACTGCCGGTCGATGCCGCGCTCGGCGAGGCGGTGCCGCAGCGCCGGCCGGGCCCCGCCCGAGGCGGCGTTGATCGCGGTCATCGCGGGTCCGCCGGGAAGACCAGCAGCCGCCGCGGCTCGACGGTGACGGTGATCCGGTCGCCGACCGCGGGCCGGTCGACGGCCCGCAGGTTCAGCGGGATGCCGCCGGCGGTCCGCGCCTCGACCGCCACCTCGCGGCCCTGATACTCCACGACCTCGACGACGGCCGGCACCCCAGTGCTGCCCTCCGGGCCGATCCGCAGGTCCTCCGGCCGGATCCCGGCGATCACCTCGCTGCCCGGCGCCGGCTCACCGACCGGCGTGCCGGTCAGCTGCTGCCCCTCGATCTCCACGGTGATGCCCGCGCCCTGCCGCGCACCCGCCCGCACCGGCAGCAGATTGCGGTAGCCCATGAAGTCGGCGACGTGCCAGTTGGCCGGCTCGGTGTGCAGTTCCTCCGGCGTGCCGATCTGCTGCACCCGGCCCGCGCGCAGCACCACCAGCCGGTCGGCCAGCGACAGCGCCTCCTCCTGGTCGTGGGTGACGTAGACGGTGGTCAGCCCGAGCGACTGGTGCAGCCGGCGGATCTCGGTCCGCATCTCCAGCCGCAGCTTGGCGTCCAGATTGGACAGCGGCTCGTCCATCAGCACCAGGGACGGCTCCAGCACCACCGCGCGGGCGATCGCCACCCGCTGCTGCTGCCCGCCGGAGAGCTGCCCGGGCAGCTTGCCGGCGTGCTCCTCCAGGTGCACCAGCCGCAGCGCCTCGTCCACCCGGCGGCGGATCTCGGCCCGCGGCACCCGCCGCATCTGCAGGCCGAACGCGATGTTCTTGCGGACCGGCAGGTGCGGGAAGAGCGCGTAGTTCTGGAACACCATGCCGAATCCGCGCCGCTCGGGCGGCAGCACGTCCAGCCGGGTCTCGTCCTGCCAGATGCTGCCCCGGGTCAGTGGCAGCAGCCCGGCGAGGCAGTTCAGGGCCGTCGACTTGCCGCAGCCGGACGGGCCGAGCAGCGCGATGAACTCACCCCGCCGGATGGTCAGGTCGAGATCGGCCAGCGCCGCCTGCCCGCCGAAGCTGCGGCTGACTCCGTCCAGGCGCAGCGTCTCGAAGTGGCCCGGACGCGTTCCCTTGGTCCCCGCCCGGCTCGGTGCCGCGGCCGTCATGACGCCTGCCCGCTCACTTGGCCACCTTCGCGCCGCCGATCTCGCGGTCCCACCGATCGAAGGCGGCGACCAGTTGCTTGGAACCCAGCGGCACCTCGAGTGGGGCACCGGCGATCAGGCCGGCGTACTCCGGGCGGCCGAACTCCTCGATCGCGGCCCGGCTGTCCGCCGGCGCCATCGCCAGGTCGACGTCCTTGACCGCCGGGCCTGGGTAGAAGTAGCCCTTGTCGTACGCCTTGGCCTGCTGCTCCTTGGTGAGCATGTGGGCGAGCAGCAGCAGGACGGCCGACTGCTTGTCGGTCGACACGCCCTTGGGGACGACGGCGTAGTGCGCGTCGGTCACCCAGTGGAAGCCCTGCAGGGTGCCGATCGCCGCTTCCTTGGGCACGGTGCCCAGCACCCGCGGGTTGATGTCCCACCCGGTGGTCGACGCGATGATCTTCGCCGAGCCGTTGGCCAGGTTCTTCATCGTCTCGCCCGTGCTCGACGGGTAGAGCGTCACGTACTTGTTCAGCTCGGCCAGGTAGGCCCAGGTCTTGTCCCAGCCGCCGGTCGGGTCCTTGGGATCGGAGTCGCCGAGCAGGTAGGGCAGGCCCATCAGGAAGGTACGGCCGGGGCCGGAGTTCGACGGCCGGGCGTACTGCACCGCGCCCGGGTTGGCCTTGGCGTAGGCCAGCAGCTCCGGCGCCGACTTCGGCGGGTTCGGCACCTTCGCGGGCAGGTACTCGATGAGCGGGCCGGACGGGTAGTAGGTGACGGTCACCCCGGAATCCCCGGCCAGCTGCTGCATGGCCGCGGCTCCGGGCAGATACTGCTGTACGCCGGGCAGCCGGTCCCGGTACTTGGTGAGCAGCGGGTTCCACAGGCCCTGCTCGATGCCCGCGGACAGCCCGTCCACGCCGGTCAGCACCAGGTCGATGTCGACCCGGTTGGCGTTCTGCTGGGCCTTGACCTTGCCGACCAGCTCGGGCGCCGGCGACTTGGAGTACGTCACCTTGCTCACCACGCCGGAGTTCTTGCTGACGAAGTCGTCGATCATGGGTTGGGTGAGCTGCAGGTTGCCGGCCACGTCCAGAATGTTGAGGGTCACCGCCTTGCCGGGCTTGGCGGGCACCTCCCCGTCGGTGTCCTGGGCGGAACCGCCGGAGTCGGGGGCGCTGCACGCGGTCAGCAGCAGCAGGGCCGCGGTCGCGGCGGTGACAGCGCGTCTACGGGCGAGTGGTGGCATCGGAAGCCTTCCTCGAGGAGATGATTCTCAGGCGCTCGGTGCGGGACCGGTGGAGCCCCGGACCATCAGTTGGGTGCCGAGCTCGCGGCGGGTGCTGCCGTACTTGTCCGGGTCCTGCAACAGGCCCAGCAGCAGGTCCACGCCGGCCCGGCCGCAGCTCTTCATGGGCAGGCCGACGGTGGTCAGCGAGGGGTGCACCATCGCGGACAGGGCGATGTCGTCGAAGCCCAGCACGCTGATCGTGGCGGGCACCGCGATCCCGCGCGCGTTCAGGCGGCTGAGCAGGCCCAGCGCGATGACGTCGTTGTAGGCGATGACGGCCGTGACCCCGGCGGCGAGCACCTGGTCGGCGGCGGCGACCCCGCCGTCGAACTGGGGCTGGACCGGACCGACCTCGACCAGCTCGGCCCCGGCCGCGGCGATGGCCAGGCGCAGGCCGCGCACCCGTTCCCGGTTGGACCAGGACGCGCGTGGCCCGGCCACGTACGCGATCCGCCGGTGCCCCAGGGCGGTGAGGTGGGTGACGGCCTGCCGCATGCCGTCGACGTTGTCGAAGGTGATCGCCGGGAGCCGGCCGACCCGGCGGTTGAGCAGGACCACCGGGGTCAGCGCGGCCACGCCCCGCAGTTCCTGCTCGCTCATCCGCGGCGAGCACAGCACGATCCCGTCCACCTGTTTGGCGAGCGTACGGACCAGCTGGGCCTCCGCGGCCGGGTCCTCGTCGGTGTCGGCGAGGAAGACGGCGTAGTCGGCCTCGCGGGCCCGGGCCTGGATGCCCTTGACGACGCCGGGGAAGAACGGGTTGCCGAGGTCCGGCACGATGAGCCCGAGATTGCCGGTGCGGCCGGTGATGAGGCCGCGGGCGGCGCGGTTGGGGGAGTAGTCGAGCTCGGCGGCCGACCGCTGGACGCGTTCCCGGGTCTCGGCGCGCACCAGCTCCGGTGTCGAGAGAGCGCGGCAGACGGTGGACGGCGACACCCCGGCCGCCCGGGCCACGTCCTTGATCGTCACCGCCATCGGTTGCCTCCGCATCGTCCGGGGACTGGAGTGCTGCGGAGAGTGTGAAATCCTTTGCGGAGCGTTGTCAATAGATGACCGTCGACGTTTCCGGACGCGGCTGAAATCGTTTGCGGCACGTTCCTGGACGCCGCCCGGCGACAGTAGGGCGTCCCACTCGGACGATGGCAATCCGGCGGCTCATTGGTTAAGGTCACTTCGATGGGTGGCCGCGACCCATCCGCACTTCGGGGGAAGGTGTCGTGAGGCTTTCAGCTCTTTCGGGCGTGCTGTGCACAGCAGCCCTGGTCACCGCGTCGCTGTCCCTGCCCGTCGCTGCCACCGCGGCTCCCGCTGCCGCCAAGGCCGCCATCCCGTCGGCGCCGTGCGCCCCCGGTGGCGTCACCGCGGCCGACCGGGCTGTCGCGCAGCGCCTGCGGCCGGCGATGACCGGCCAGCGGCTCGGCCCCGCCCTGAGCGGATACAACGTCTCCTGCGCCCGAGCCATCGTGCGGCACGTGATCGGCCGCGGCCTGCCCGCCCGGGCGGCGGTGATCGCGGTGACCACGGCCATCACCGAGAGCACCCTGCACAACTACACCCTCGCCGTCGACCACGACAGCCTCGGCCTGTTCCAGCAGCGCCCGTCGATGGGCTGGGGCAGCCCCGAGCAGCTGCTCGACCCGGGCTTCGCCACCGGCGCGTTCCTCGACAAGATGCTGCGCACCCACTCCGCCGGCAGCTGGCAGGCCGGCGACATCGGCCAGATCAGCCAGCGGGTGCAGGTCTCCCGCTACCCCGCGGCGTACGGGCCGGAGGCCAACGACGCGCGGCTCATCGTCGGCCAGCTGTGGACCAGCTCGACCGGCACGGGCGGCACGAGCGGCACCACCAAGTCGCCGAAGAAGTCCACGGCCAAGAAGCCGACCGGGCCGTTCAGCAAGGCGCTGCTGCAGACCGTGCCCGGGCTGCCCGGCACGTTCGACGACCGGCACCAGGTGCTGACGGCCGACTGGAACGGCGACGGGCGCTCCGATCTCGTCGTGCTGCAGCAGTCCGGCACGACCAGCGGCGCCACCGAGGTGCGCATTGTGAGCGGCGCCAGCGACTTCCAGAACCTGCTGCTGCACACGGCCATCCCGCTGGGCCCGACCGACGCCCGGACCGCCTTCGCCATGACGGACTGGAATTTCGACGGCCGCCCGGACCTGGTGGTGACGCAGAAGTCCGGCACGGCGAGCGGCCGTACGGAGGTCCGGGTCCTCGACGGCGCCTCGTTCCTGCGGCGTTACCTGCAGGAGACCGCCACCGTGCTCGGCCCGAGTGACGACTGCTACGCGTTCGCCGTGGCGGACTGGAACGCCGACGGGCGCGTGGACGTGGCCGTGATCCAGAAGTGCGGGACGAAGAGCGGCCGTACGGAGGTCCGGGTCCTCGACGGCGCCGCCAACCTCCAGCGTTACCTGCAGGACAGCCCCACGCCGCTGGGCCCGACGGACGCCCGCCACACCTTCACCGTCGCGGACTTCAACGGCGACCTCAACCTCGACCTGGTCGTGACCCAGAAGTCCGGGGCCAAGAGCGACAAGACGGTGCTGCAGGTCCTGGACGGCGCCTCGCAGTACCGCAACCTCCTCGGCAAGCCGATCACCGCGCGCGTCTCCACGGACGACCGGCACAGCCTGTCGGTGCTCGACTGGAACAGGGACGGCCGGCTCGACCTCGTCGTGGTGCAGAAGTACGGCACCGCCGGCGGTCGCACCGAGGCGAAGATCCTCGCGGGCTGACGACGATGGGCCCGGCCACCGGGCCGGACCCATCACCGTCGCCGCCGCCGGCTGGGGGCTACAGGCGGTCGACGGCGAAGTCGGCCGCCTCGTCGGCGTCGTCGGTGTAGCTCAGGTGGGCCAGCACGCTCGCGCCCAGCGGATCGCAGACCACGTCACGGTTCGCGCAGATGTCCAGCGTCCGGTCCGCGTAGACGCCGGTGATGCCCCGGCCCAGCTTGCGCAGCGGATAGCCGAAGACCATGACCGCCGCGACCCGCGGCTGCACCGCCGCGGGGATGGTGGCCACGACCGGCCCGCCGACGCTCGCCCCCGCGGAGCTGATCCCGAGCGAGTTCCCGACCACGTTCGCGCCCTGCGAGTAGCCGACCAGGACGAACCGCTGGTCCGGGCAGGCCTGCGCCTGGTCGGACACGTGGCTGACCAGGGCCCGGTTGCCGGCGGTGGGCGACGTCGGGCTGACGCTCGCCGGATAGTCGACCGCGTGGCTGGTCAGCGTCGTGCCCGACGCCCGCCGCTGGATCGCCGCGAACACCGGGTCGCCGACGATGAGCCCCAGCCGGCCCGGCTCACTGGTGCCGCGGGCGACGACCACGTCGACGTCCGCGCACGCCGCGGCGGCCGCCGCGGGACCGGCCGCGATCACCGCACCGCCGGTGGCGAGCAGCGCGGCGGTGAGCAGGACGCTGACGCGTCCCCGGCCGCCGGGAAGGGAAAGGCGCATGTGGATCACCTCTGCTTCTGGTGAGGGCTGGTGGAGGCCCGAAGCTAACGAGGCGCCCGACCCCGCTGATACTCACTGGCCTGCTCGTATCGACGCGGGCAGTTATCAGCGCGGTGCGCATCCGCGGGCTCCCGGCGGCGTCCGGGCAGCGGTGTTACCCGGGGGTAGCCACTGCGCGGGAATTAGGCGAACATCGATTCATGCGGGTGATTCGGGACGCGACGATCATCACCGGGCCGGCGGGCAGCACCGAGGCGGCGACCGTCGCGCTGCTGCACGCGGACGTGCTGGGGTCGGCGGCCGAGATGGTCCGCGAGATCCAGGAGCAGGTCCCCGAGTACGCGGCACCCGACCAGCGCGAGGCCCGGGCCCTGCGCCGCGGCGTCGACCTGGCTCTGCGCCGGTACGTCGAGCTGCTCGACCAGCACGTGGGCCGCGGTGGGCCGGGCCGGGACTGGCGCGAGATCTACCGGGCGGTGGGCGCGAACGAGATGCGGGCCGGCCGCAGCCTGGAGTCGCTGCACGCGGCCGTACGGATCTGCGCGCGGGTGGCGAGCCGGCGGCTGCGGGCCTTCGCCGGGCGCCACGCGTTACCGCCGGCCGTCGTGGCGTGGCTGGCTGAGGCGATCTTCGACAACATCGACGAGGTCGCCCGGGCCTCGGCCGAGGGCTACGCGCAGGCGCAGGAGGCCGAGGTCGGTGAGCTCGACCGCCGCCGGCGCCGCCTGGCCGAGCTGCTCATCGCCGACCCGCCACCCTCGCAGCGGGCCCTGGCCGCCGCGGCCGCCGCGGCCCACTGGCACCTGCCGCGCCGCCTCGCCGTCGTGGTCGTCGCCGCCCCCGGGCCACTGTCCCAGCCACCGATGCTGGCGCCGGAGATCCTGTCCGTGTTCGACCACGTCGAACCGTGCCTGATCGTGCCGGACCCGGAAGGCCGGGCCCAGGTCCGGGCCCTGGTCAACGGCCTGGCCCGGCACCACGCGGCGGTGGGACTGCCGGTCGAGCCGATGGACGCCGGCAGGTCCCGGCGCTGGGCCCGGCTGGCCCTGGAGCTGTCAGCCAACGGCCGCATCCCGCGCCGGCGCATCATCTGGTGCGCCGATCACCTGGCCACCCTGGCCGTGTTCCAGGACGAGGCGCTGCTGGCCGCGCTCGCCCGGCGTCGCCTGGCCCCGCTCGACGGGTTGCGCGAGGACAAGCGCCGGCTGCTCGCCGAGACCTTGCTGGCCTGGCTGAGTTTCAACCAGAACGCCAACGAGGTGGCCGGCCACCTGCATGTCCACCCGCAGACGGTGCGGCACCGGCTGCGCCGCCTGACCGAGCTGTTCGGCGACCAGATCCGCGACCCGCGGCTGCGCTTCGAGCTGGAGCTGGCCCTGCGCGCGTTCACCACGTGACGAGCTCGTGCAGCGCGCTGCTGGTGGCGGCGTCCGCGGGCAGGAACGCCTCCAGCCGGAGCTCGGCCACGGTGACGTCGGTGGCGGTGCCGAAGTGGGTGAGCGTCGTGATGAGCCGTAGCTCCCGGTCCGCCGGGCCGGCTCCAGGACCTCGTGAAGTTCCGCTGGGAGATGGTCGGCGCCCCCGGCGACGTGGCTGCGGTCGGGCTGGAGATCCTGCTGCTCGGCGCGGACGGCCGCATCGTCAGCGACTTCCAGTTCATCGAGGGCTGACGAGGGCCGCCGTCACCACAGCCCGGTGGCCTTGGCCAGCCCGCCACCGGCTGCCGCGGCGGCACACGCAACCAGCAGCGTGGTGCACAGCCGATTGGTGAGGTGCTTGTTCGCCGCGGTGGACTGGTCCAGCAATGCCACCACGACACCCCAGGCGGCGGCCAGGGCCCCGATCACCAGGCCGACTGATGTACTCACCACCTCAGCCTGCCCTGACCGCGTCGAGCCCGGCCCAATAGCCGATGACATGACGGTAAACAGCGGACCCTGTCGATCAGCCCCGTACGCCGGCCAGGGCCAGCCGCTGCTCGACGCGGTCGGCGACCGCGCGCAGGTGCGGCAGCCGTACGTGGTCCACCAGGGCGTTCCACGACGCCGGACCGTGCCGCCGCAGCATCTCCTCGTGGCGCCGGCCGGTGGTCACCCGCCGGCCGTCCGGGCCCACGGTCTGATCGGCGTAGGTCAACGCGTCCGAGAACAGCCCACCGTCGTCCGGGTAGGCAGCGAGCTCCTCCGCGAGCCCTCGGGCAGCGGCGACGAACCTGGCCCCGGAGTGCTGTGCCACCAGGCCGACGATCGCTGACGGCCAAGCCAGCCGTTCGAGGTGGCGGGCCCCGTCGAGGGGATGGAAGCCGGTCGCCACGGTGCGCTCGGCGTAGCCGATGTCGTGCAACCAGGCGGCCGCGACGAGCACGTCCCGGTCGATCTCCAGGGGCTCGGCGAGCTGGGCCGCCCGCGCGGCGACCCCCGCGGTGTGCCGCCAGCGGTTGCCCAGCGGGGCCAGCAATTCGTACGCGAGCTCCTCGGCGGTGTCGGGGAGCGTCGACAGTCCTGCGCGCATGGCTAGATGCTAGGGACCTGGACATGAACGGCAGTTGTCCAGGACAAGACCTCCTGCTGAATCCGGTCGCGGCGACGACTTACCAACGGCCCCGGTGGTCACTAATATGAGCTCCTCTCACTTCTGAGGAGTCGTGGCCATGGATGCGCTGCCCAGCTTCCCGTCGAGCTTCGTGTGGGGCGTCTCCACCGCGGCCTATCAGATCGAAGGCGCCGTCAGCCAGGACGGGCGCGGCCCGTCGATCTGGGACACCTTCGCCCACACCCCCGGCCGGGTCCGTGACGGTGACACCGGCGACGTCGCCTGCGACCACTACCACCGGTGGCCCGAGGACGTGGCGCTGCTCAGCGAGCTCGGCGTCGACGCGTACCGGTTCTCGATCGCCTGGCCGCGCATCCAGCCGGACGGTTCCGGCGCGGTCAACCCGAAGGGCCTGGACTTCTATGACCGGCTGGTCGACGAGCTGGTGGCCCGGGGCATTGCCGCGGTGCCCACGCTGTTCCACTGGGATCTGCCCCAGGCCCTGGAGGACGCCGGCGGCTGGCTGAACCGCGAGACCAGCTACCGCTTCGCCGAGTACGCCGCCGTGGTCGCGGACCGGCTCGGTGACCGGGTCAGCCGCTGGATCACGCTCAACGAGCCGATCGTGCACATGGCCCAGGGCTACGCCTTCGGCACCCACGCCCCCGGCCGGGAGCTGATGTTCGACGCGCTGCCGGTGGCCCACCACCAGCTGCTCGGGCACGGGCTGGCCGTGCGCGCGTTGCGGGCGAGCGGCGCCGCCGAGGTGATGATCACCAACAACTGCACCCCGGTGGTGCCGGCGAGCGACTCGGAGGCGGATCTGGCCGCCGCGGCGGTCTACGACGGCTTCCACAACCGGCTGTTCCTGGACCCGGTGCTGCTGGGCGAGAATCCGCTGCTGGACGGCGCGCCCTGCGTCCGGGACGGGGACCGGGAGATCATCGCGACCCCGCTCGACGCCCTTGGTATCAACTACTACAACCCGACCCGGGTCGCCGCCGCGCCGGACGGATCGCCGCTGCCGTTCGAGATGCTGCCGATCGAGGGGGTCCCGACCACCGCGTTCGGCTGGCCCGTCGTCCCCGGTGGGCTGCGCGACCTGCTGGTCGGACTGCACGACCGGTACGCCGGCACGCTCCCGCCGATCTACATCACCGAGAGCGGCTGTTCCACCGTGGACGAGGTCGCCCCGGACGGGCGGATCCACGACACCGCCCGCATCGACTACCTCGACGGTCACCTGCGCGCGCTGCACCAGGCGATCGGCGAGGGCGTCGACGTGCGCGGCTACTTCGTCTGGTCACTGCTGGACAACTTCGAGTGGGCCGAGGGGTACCAGCAGCGGTTCGGGCTGGTCCGCGTCGACTACGACACTCAGCGCCGTACCCCGAAGGACTCTTTCGGCTGGCTGCGGGCCGCCCTGCGGGACCAGAGATGACCGCGCCCGTCGCGGCGGTGGAACCGGCGCGGGTGGGCGCCCGCTGGATCGGCCTGCTGTCGCTGGCCAACCTCGGGCTGTGGATGGGCTACTTCGGTCCGCTGCAGGTGCTGTTGCCCAACCAGGCACAGGACCTGGGCGGGATCGACAAGACCACCGCGCTGGGCATCGTCACCGGCGCCGGTGCGCTGGTCGCCGTCCTGGTCGGACCGATCGCCGGCGCGCTGTCGGACGCGACCACGGCCCGGACCGGGCGGCGGCACACCTGGATCGCCTCCGGGGCCCTGCTCGGCTGCGTGGGGCTGGCCCTGCTCTCCGGGCAGCGCACCCTGATCGGGCTGACCCTGTGCTGGTGCGTCGCGCAGGCCGGCCTGAACACGCTGCAGGCCGGGCTCTCCGCGATCGTCCCGGACCGGACGCCGGTGCGGCAGCGCGGCCTGGTCTCCGGCTGGGTGGGCCTGACCCAGTCGATCGGCGTGGTCCTCGGCGTCCTGCTGGTCACGCTGGTCGTCAGCGGCACGATCAGCGGCTACCTGCTGATCGGCGGCCTGGTCGTGCTCACCGCACTGCCGTTCGTGCTGGCCACTCCCGACCCCGCGGTCGCGGCCGGTGCCGCCCCGCGCGTCACCCTGCGCGGGCTGACGGCCGTCTTCCGCTTCAGCCCCCGGGCCAACCCCGACTTCGCCTGGGCCTGGGCCACCCGCTTCCTGGTGCAGCTCGGCAACGCCATGGCCACGCTGTACCTGCTGTACTTCCTGCGCGACCGGGTGCACCACAGCAGCCCGGAGGACGGGCTGCTGCTGCTGATCCTGGTCTACACCGGCACGACAGTGCTGACCGTGGTGGCCGGCGGCATCGTCTCGGACCGCACCGGCCGGCGCAAACCATCGGTGATCGTGTCCGGCTACGTCATGGCGGCCGCGGCCGGACTGCTCGCCCTCTGGCCGACCTGGACCGGCGCCCTGATCGCCGCCGCCGTGCTGGGCCTCGGCTTCGGCGTCTACCTCTCCGTCGACCAGGCCCTGATCACCCAGGTGCTCCCGACGGCCGAGGACCGGGCCAAGGACCTCGGCATCATCAACATCGCCAACTCGGCGCCGCAGGTCCTCGGCCCGGCCCTGGCCTTCCCGATCGTGGCCTACCTCGGCGGCTACCCGGTCCTCTACCTGGTGGTCGCCGCGGTGACCGTGCTCGGTTCAGTCCTGGTCACCCGGATCCGCTCGGTCGACTAACCCGCCGCGATCGCCTGCTCCCACATCCGGGTGTAGGCCTCGGCTCCGCTCATCAGCTGCTGTCGCAGCAGGGGTCCGTCGTCGCTGCCGGCGTGGCGGATGAGGTCGGTGGTCCAGTCCGCGTAGAGGCCGTACTGGGCCACGCCGTCGGTGTTGAGGTCGAAGGTGCGCGAGCCGTAGACCTGCTTGCTCACCGTGGTGCCGTTGGGCGCGATGAACGGGTAGGTCAGCGGGTCGGTCCCGCGCGGCGGCGCCTGCGGGCCCAGGCCGTTGACGTCGCTGCCGAAGCCGTAACCGGTGATCGAGGCGCCGTGCGGCAGGGCCTTGTTGGCGCGCCACTCGGCGAGGAAGCCGGGCTCACCCTCGGCCGGGTCGGCCGCGAAGGCGTACGAGGCCACGAAGCCGCCGCGGGCCACGATCCGGTCGACCAGCGCCCGGTCCGCCCACGTGTGCACCGAGGTCACGCCGGGGTAGCGGGCCGCGTCGACCAGGTCGAGCACGGCCTGCG
The DNA here is from genome assembly GCF_050955795.1 of Actinoplanes sp. CA-051413. Lineage (NCBI taxonomy): Bacteria > Bacillati > Actinomycetota > Actinomycetes > Micromonosporales > Micromonosporaceae > Actinoplanes > Actinoplanes sp. CA-051413. The sequence continues at coordinate 8,027,905 of NZ_CP192100.1, read as the reverse complement.
CGGTCTTCACCCCCATGTGGTCGATGTGGATGATCATGCCGCGGCTGATCATCTGCTGGATCAGGTACGTGCCCAGCGCGGTCAGCCCACGGGTGTTGCAGATCTTGCCGCTCGGGTAGACCGGCAGGATCGCGCCCGCCGGCAGGCCGAGCGGGCCCAGCTTGAGCAGCTCGGCGAAGTCGTCGCTGACCAGCGGCTGCTCGTTGTCGGACGGGCCGGTGCAGCTGGTCGCCGTCCACCAGTGGCCGGTGGAGAGCAGGTTCGCCACGTTCAGCGCCGCCCCGGTGACCCCGGCGTCGAACCGGGTGCCGCCGAACGCGTTGTCGAACTTGTGCACCGGGTACAGCCCGGAGACGCCGAACGCCTGGAGCTCGTCGAGGCCGGCGTCGATGTCGGCCCGGGTGCACTGGGCGACGTCCTTGATCTCCCGGCAGCCGAAGACCTCGGAATTCTCCACGCCGACGAGCACGGCCAGCTTGCCCTGGGCCGCGATGGCCCGGACCTGCGCCGGCGTCTTGGCGATCCGGAACCAGCCCTTGCCCTTGCCGCCGTGCTGGGCGTCGATGTAGTCCTGCATCGAGGACAGGTACGTGGCCTGCACCCGCAGCTGATCCATCTCGTCACAGGACGTGTCCCGATACGGGAACAGCTCGCAGATCACCCGGTTGGCGACCAGCAGCGCGTTCAGCACCCGCTCACCGGAGCGCCAGGCCCGCTCGATGCTGCGGTAGTACGACTGCTCGTGCAGCAGCGAGTTGTGCTGCGGCCAGTCGCCGAAGGTGGGCCAGCCGTCCTCCGCGGAGTTCACCACGTCGGTGCCGCCGATGATGCCTTCGAACAGCGCGCCCACGTTGAGGCTCGCGTGTGAGGAGCAACCTGCGAGGGCATCCCGTACGCCGCCGGGGGCCCATGCCTCGCCGCAGTGCAGCCGCCCGCCGAACGCGGCGCCGGCGGTGATGTGCGCGTGCGCGTCGATCGTGCCGACGAGCTTGCCGCTGCCGTCCACGGCGGGTGCGGCGGTGCCGGTGACGCCCGGGTCGACGTCGGGCGGGGTGTAGCAGCCCGAGGCCGAGGTGAGGGCGATGGTGTGGGAGCTGCCGCCCGCGCCGAGGCTCCACAGGAACGAGCCCATGATCTGGCCCGTGGCGGTGTTGGTGAAGCGGTACTTGTCGCCGCTCACAGTGACCGTGTAGTCGGCGCGGTCGCCGTACGCGTCACCGGCCAGGATGAAGCCCGCGACGCTCTGGTAGGCCGGGGCCCCGGAGGCGTCGAAGAGCTCGTAGCGCGACAGCTGGGTGGCCTCCAGCCGGAACGGCGTGGCGGCCGAGGCGGAGCCCGTGAAGCCGTAGCCGGCCGAGCTGCGCACCACGTAGCCGAGGGCGCGGGAGCCGTCATAGACCTGCAGGGCGGCGCAGGTGCCGTCGAGGGCGTCGGCGGCGGCGGTGATCGGCGCGGCGGCGGCCGCGGTGGGGGAGACCGCGAGGGCCACTGCCGGTAGGAGAACGGCGAGGGCGAACGCGAGGGGTCGGCGGCGGAGGGGGAAAAGAGGCATGGGGGCACCCGCTTGACTCACGCTGGACTCGCTCCAGCAGCGCGAACGTCAGCAAAGACTGTGCTCGACGTCGATGTCTGTCAAGGTGAGTGCGAGAAACATTCACTTTGTCCGATGACGCTGGATCGGTCACGCGCCGCCGTTGATGGCCCCCGTACGCAGGGCGCCCTCCTTGACCTTCCACTTGGCCAGCAGCTCGTCGTAGGAGCCGTCGTTGATGAGCGCGTACAGGGCGGTCTGCACGGCGGTGGCCAGCTCCTTGCGGTCCTTGGCGATGCCGATCCCGTACGGGATGGCCTCGATCTGGGGTCCGGAGAGCTCGAGGGCCGGCATCTTCTCGACGTCGAGGGCGGCGATCGGGAAGTCGTTGAGCGCGGCCTGGGCCTTGCCGTCGCGCACGAACGCCGACGGTGTGTCGGACAGGACGACGGTGAGCTTCTTCGCCCCGCAGTCCTTCTTCTGCGCCTCGGCCATCTCGACGAAGACGGTGTCCGGCTGGGCGGCCACCTTGCGTCCGCACAGCCCGCTCATGCCACCGATGTCGCCGACGCCCTTTCCGACCACGATGGACGTGCCGGCGTTGAGGTAGTTGACGAAGTCGGCCTTCTTCTGCCGTTCCGCGCGGTCGAACATCGACGACATGGAGAAGTCGATCTTGTGGGTCTCGACCTGGTCGAGCAGGTCGCCGAAGCCGACCTTGCGCCACTCGACCTTGAGTCCGAGGCGCTGGGCGATGGCCTCGCCGAGCCCGACATCAAGCCCGGCGAAGGTCGGACCCTGCATGAAGGTCATCGGCTCGAAGGTGGGATCGGTGCCGCCGATGAGCACGCCCGACTGCCTGATCGAGTCCGGCAGGGCGGCCCGGGCCTCGGCGAGCCGGTCCACCGGCCGGCCGATCTCCGCCGCGGAATCCGCGCAGCCGGCCGCCGCCAGGGTCACCGCGACGCTCAGCAACAGGGGAACGATTCTCATGAGACCTCCTGGACGCGCCTAAGAGTTTGTTCGGCCGGAGTCCCGGCGGCCTGAGCGGAAGATGCCCGGTATGAGGGTATTTCGGATAATCTGCGGTTGAGGAGGTCCCCGTGACGTTCACCATCCGGCGCCAGATCGCCGCCCTGGCCGTGGCCGGCTTCGTCCTGGTCATCGTGGCCGGCGCGATCGGCTACCGCGGCACCTCGGCCATCGCCGCCCAGCAGGCCACCGCGCGGAACTCGGCCGCCGCCCTGCAGGCCGTGCAGTCCGCGGACCTGGCCCGGGCACTGTTCCGGGGCAACGTGCTGGCCGCGCTGGTGACCAACAACGCCACCGAACGCCAGACCGTGCTGGACCGCCTGGGCGAGAACGTGGCGCAGGCCCGGGCCGGCATCGACGACGTGATCCGCTACGCGCCCCAGCTGCGGGCCCAGGCCGACGGCGCGCTGCCGGTCCTGGACCAGCTGATCGCCTCCGGGCAGCGGATGGTGACCCTGGCCAGCCGGGTCGCCTCGGACCCGACCCGCTCCGGGGCGCTGGCCGCCCGGCCCGCGTACGACGAGGTCGATGCCAAGGCCGCGCAGACCCTGGACGCGCTGAAGGCGGCGATCACGCTGCGGGTGAAGCAGTCGTACGACGAGGCCAACTCGGTGGCGACCAGCGCGAAGCTGCTCACCCTGGTCACCGGCCTGCTGGCGGCGATGGTCCTGGGCGGCGCGGCGCTGCTGCTGGCCCGCCGGATCGCCCGCCGGATGGACCACTGCCTGTCGGCGGCCCGGTCGATCGCGGCCTACGACCTCACGGTGGACGCCACCCTGCCCGGCGGCGACGAACTGGCGCAGCTCGGCGGCAGCCTGAACGCGATCGTCGGCTCGCTGCGCCAGGCCCTGATCGAGATCGGCGGCAACGCCGGCTCGGTGGCCGCCGCCTCCGAGGAGCTCACGGCGACCAGCCGCCAGCTGTCCCAGGGCGCCGGGACGGCATCGTCGGAAGCGGCCGAGGCGAGCCGCGACATCGGCCTGGTGACCTCGAGCGTCGAGGAGACGACGGCGGCCGCCCGCGGCCTGGAGACCTCGATCCAGGACATCACCACGGCCGTGACCGAGGCCGACACGGTCGCCAAGGAGGCGGTCGAGCTGGCCGTCACCACGAACCGCACCATCGACCGGCTCCGCAGCTCCAGCGAGGAGGTGTCCGCGGTGGTCAGCATCATCACCTCCATCGCGGAGCAGACCAACCTGCTGGCCCTGAACGCGACGATCGAGGCGGCCCGCGCCGGCGAACAGGGCAAGGGCTTCGCCGTGGTGGCCGGCGAGGTGAAGGACCTGTCCCGGGAGACGGCGTCGGCGACGGGCGACATCGCGGCCAAGGTGACGGCGATGCAGACGGACACGGCGGGAGCGTTCGAGGCGATCACCCGGATCAGCGAGGTGATCGACCGCATCGACGAGCTGCAACGCTCGATCTCCACGGCGGTGGACGCCCAGACGACCGCAACCGAGCAGATCGTGTCGAGCATCGCGGCGGCGGTGACGTCGGCTACGGGCGTATCGGACTCGATCGGCCGGGTGGCCGACACGACCACCCTGACCCACGAGGCAGCAACCCAGACGGAAGCGGCGGCGGTCGAGCTGTCCCAGCTGTCGCAACAGCTACGAATGGTCTCCGACAAGTTCCGCCACTGACCGGCCGCCCGAACTCAGCCTGCGGTCACGCGGTAGACAGCTCCGGCGAGGTCGTCGCTCACGTACAGGGCTCGGTCCGGGCCCTGCACCGCCATGACCGGGCGGCCCCAGCGTGAGCCGTTCTCCAGCTGGAAACCGGTCAGCAGCGTCTGCTGCGGGCCCAGCGTGCCGTCGCGCCAGGCGAAGAACGACACCTCCGGCGGCCGGGGCGGGTTGCGGTTCCACGAGCCGTGGATGCCGGCCAGGGCGCCCGGTCCGTACTCGCCGGCCAGGCCCGGCGCCGTGGCGAAGCTCAGTCCCAGCGGCGCCGAGTGGGCGCCCATGCCCTGCTCGACCGGGGGCAGCGCGGCGCAGTCGAGCTTCGTGCCGCCCGGGTTGTTCTGGATGTCGCGGACGAACGGGCGCCGGGTGTAGCTCAGCGGCGAGTCCTTGGCCCCGGGCTCCAGGTCGGGCTCCGGGTTGCAGTACGGCCACCCGAGGTCGCGTCCCTGGGTCAGCCGGGCCAGCGGCTCGAACGGGTGGTCGTTCACGTAGTCCTGCATGACCCGGCCCTCGTCCGAGTCGCCGTCCCCGTCGTAGTCCCGGTCGTACGGGTATTCGATGTTGTCCCGGTTGTTGACCGCCGTCCACACCGCGCCGTCGGGGTCGACCGCCAGCCCGGTGCCGTTACGCACCCCGCGCGCGAAGACCGTGGGCGTTCCGCCGCTCGCCGGGGCCCGCAGGATGGACGCCCGCTCGGGGGTCGCGTCCCGGTCCTCGGCCGACACGTTGCCGGTGGAGCCGACCGAGACGTAGAGGGTGCCGTCCTTGCCGATCGCCACGCTCTTCAGCGCGTGCGCGTAGGCGCCGCCCAGGTCAGGACTCTTTGCGTCGGGCAAATTGTCGATCACGACCCGTTTGCCCGACACCGCTCCGGCGGCGTAGGTGAAGGCGTCCACCTGGTCGCTCTCGGCCACGTACAGCGTGTTGCCGGTGAAGGCCAGCCCGTGCGGCTGGTTCAGCCCGCTGACCAGGGTGCGCTGCGCCGGCGCGGCGTCGCCCGGGCTCGGGACCAGCTCGACGACGTCACCGGACTTGGGGCGCGAGACCAGCAGCCGGCCGTCCGGCGTCCAGGCCAGCAGCCGGGCGCTGGGCACCCGGGCCCAGACGGTGACGGTCCAGCCGGGTGGGGCCTGCAGCGACCGGCTCTGGTCGAACGGCGCCGAGCCGGTGCCGGCGAGCGGGCGTACGGTCGTGCTGACCAGCGCCGGAACCTGCGCGGAGGCCGGCGCCGACGACACCGGCACGGTCGCGCGGGGCGCGGCCTCGGCGGGCGTGGCCGCCGGCTGGTCGGAGGAGCACGCGGCCAGGACGAGCGCCAGGCCACCGGCTACTGCTGCACGCACGACCGTCTTCATGGTGCATCTCTACCCACTGGCCGCGCCGGCACGCAACCTCGGGTCACTCGCGATGTGCCACGATGTTGAGCACGTTGCCGTCCGGCGCCCGGACGAAGAAGCGGCGTACGCCCCACGGCTCGGTGGTCAGCGGGTGCACGATCTCGTAGCCGAGCCGCTGCGCCTCCTCGTAGGCCCCGTCGACGTCGTCGGTCTGCACGGAGATCACCGAGTCCTCGGGTGCGGTGGCGTCACCGCTCACCAGTTGCACGCTCGCCCCGCCGTCGGATGAGGTGTAGCGGGCCACCCAGCCCAGATTGAACTCCTCGGTGCTCAGGCCGAGGAAATCGGTGTAGAAGCCCTTCGCCGCCTCGAGGTCGGGCACGTGAAGGTTGGTCATGATGCGTCGGGCGCGCATGTGCTCCTCCTGCCGGCGCCGGCCTTGAGCGAGGCGGCGGTCTCGACCGCACGGAGAGCCTGGTGCCGGGCTGCCTGCAAGGCTATGTCACCGGGTGGGCCGTCGCCCGCGACGTGCGAGGTGCCGCGGCCGTATTGTCGCCGGATGACGCAGACACAGACGCACACTCTCGCCGTGCCGGGCGCCGACCTGGTCTACGACGTCCGCGGTCCGCTGCCACCGGCCGGCGGCCGGCCCGCGCTGCTCATGATCGGCCAGCCGATGACGGCGGAGGGCTTCAACGCCCTGTCCGGCCACTTCACCGACCGTACGGTCGTCACCTACGACCCGCGCGGCCTGGGCCGCAGCACCCGCACGGACGGACGCTCGGAGCACACCCCGCAGCAGCAGGCGGCGGACCTGCACCTGCTGATCGAGGCCCTCGGCGCCGGCCCGGTCGACGTGTTCGCCAGCAGCGGCGGCGCGGTCACCGGGCTGGAACTGGTCGCGGCGTACCCCGGCGACGTCGCGACCCTGGTCGCGCACGAGCCGCCGATCAACGCGGTGCTCCCGGACGCCGCGGCCGCCGAACGGGCCCGGGCCGGCTTCCACGAGGCGTACCAGGCCAAGGGCAACGGCGCGGGCATGGCCGCGTTCATCGCGATGACGTCGTGGCAGGGCGAGTTCACCGACGCCTACTTCGCCCAGCCCGCACCCGACCCGGCGATGTTCGGCATGTCCACCGACGACGACGGCACCCGCGAAGACCCGCTGCTGTCGAAAAGCTCGTGGGCGATCAGCGACTACCGCCCGGACGCGGCGGCGTTGACCGCCGCCCCGACCCGGATCGTGGTCGCGGTGGGCGAGGAATCCGCCGGGATCTACACCGGGCGTACGGCGCTGGGCGTCGCGGCGCTGCTGGGTCAGGAGTCCACGGTCTTCCCGAGTCATCATGGTGGCTTCATGGGCGGCGAGTTCGGCTACGCGGGCAAACCGGAGGAGTTCGCGGCGAAGCTGCGCGAGGTCCTGGACGCGACCTGACCTCGTCGGCTCAGCCGAGGGCAGCGACCAGCCGTTCACCGTCCGGCCAGGGACCGTAGCCGCTCGCCGTGTCGAGATGGCCGGCGTCACCGGCATCGACCAGCTCCGCGCCCCAGTCCGCGGCGTAACGCTCGAACTTCGCGAAGGTCGAGTACGGATCGGTGCGGCTGGCCACCAGCGTGCTGCGGAACGGCAACCTCGCGCGCGGCACGACGCCGTCGATGGGCGGTGGCGTGACCAGCAGGGCGCCCCACACCGGACCGGCATGGCGGCCGGCCCAGGTGACCGTGGCAATGCAGCCGGCGCTGTGGGCGATCAACACTGCCGGCTCGTCGTCCGCCATGATGGCCGCGTGCAGCGCGGCCACGCGCTCCTCCAGAACGAACGGTGACCCCGGCGGGTGAGGCGCCCACTGATAGTCGGAGTGCGCGCCGGCCCAGCGCACCATCCAGTGCTCCGGGCCCGGTCTGCCGCGTCCGGGGACGAGCAGATGTCGGGCCATGAGCCGATGATAGAAGCGCTACGGCTGTTTTTCGTGTCCGGAACAGATGGCGTGGTCGACAAACGCCTCGACCACCCGGTCCAGGTCGCGGTTGAGACCGGGCGTGACCGCGACGGTCACCTGACGGCGACCGTCCGGCGTGGAGAAAGACCAGGCCTGGTACGCGAGGGCATCGCCGTCATTGCCGTACACCTGGACGCCGCAGGCGGTCGTCCGCCAGGCCAAACCGAGCCCGTACGTCCGCGCGCCCTCGACACCCTGCGTCTTCATCGCATCGAGCAGGTGATCGGGCAGCAGCCGCCCCCGAAGCAGGGCAGCGAAGAACCGGTTGAGATCCCGAGTCGTGGAAATGATCTCGCCGCCGGCGTTCAGCACCGACGGGTTGGACTCGGTGTAGTCGACAAGCCGCGTCACGCCGTCCCGCTCGATCGGCACATAGCCATGCGGATGCGGACCACGAATCCACGGCGAAATGCCCGGCACAGAGGTGCCACGCAACCGCAGCGGCCGGATCACCCGGCGCTCGATCTCCCGGCCGTACGGCCGCCCGGTCACCTCCTGGACGATCTGGCCGAGCAGCAGATAACCGGTGTTCGAGTACGCGAAAGCAGAACCCGGCGGCTCGAACGTGACCGGATGGGCCACCGCCTGCTGCACCATCTCGGCGGCGGTCCGGGTCCGCCACCGGTCATCAAGGAACTCAGGCTGCGGCGGCAACCGCAACGTACGCAGATAGTCGAACAAGCCGCTGGTGTGATTGAGCAGGTGGCGCACGGTGATGTGAGCGCCGTCGGGGACGATCCCGGGCAGCCACGCCTCCACCGGGTCGTCCAGCCGCAGCCGGCCCTCATCGACAAGCTGCAGGACGACGGTGGCGAGGAACGTCTTGGTGATGCTGCCGGCCCGGAACCGGCCGTTGACCGGGACGGGTTGGGTCGTGCCCACTTCGGCTACGCCGCTGGTGCTGCGCCAGGTGCGGTGCTGATCGCGTACCTCCGCGAAAGCGCCCACGGCGCCGGCGGCCACGACATCATCAAGCCGCAGCTGCAGATCGGGCCGGTCAGGGCCGGGCGGCTGGGCCGCGACAGCGGCCGGCGCGGCGATCACCGCCAGCGCCGCCGTGACGGTGACCAGCGACTGGAGCATGCGCGTCATCCCGACCTCCCCGTGAGAATCCCAAGCGGAGCCTGACGCACCAACAGCAACGATCACATCGGGGAACGCCCTTGGTGGAGCCCCCGGATCAGGCGGCCGAGTCGTTTTTGAGCCGTGTGGGCTCGGCGACGAAACGGCCAAGACAGGGTGTCCAGTTGATAGATGGATGTACCTGTTCGGTCGGTGCGTTCTTTGTGGTGCGTACGGTCGGATTGGGCATGCCTGGCGACGATCGCCCCTCCGGCCCGCCGACTACTGCGGCTGCGCCACCGCAGGAACACACTGCGCCGGCCCCTGGCGGAGCGGCCCGAGCTGAGCCTGCCGAGCCTGCGCCGGCGCCCGCCGAGGCTGCGTCAGTGCCTTCCGAAGCCGACACTCAGCCGACGTTCCGCAGGCTTCTGCAGAGTGCCTTTGCTCCGTTCGCTGTCGCGGGCTTCCTGGGAACGGCGGCGCAATTGCTCGACGTGAGTGGTTGGGCGATCTTCGCGCTGGTGGTGGTCGGCGGAGCCGGCGTCGTCGTCGCACACTGGCGGTGGAAATCCTCCCGGTGGCAGTCGTTCACCGCCGGCGGAGTGTTCGCTGCCTGCGCCGTTGGCATCCTTACCCTCGCGTTGCTCCAGCCACCGGACTCTCGCCAGGTCGCCGAGCAGGCACCGTTCGTTCCCGGACCTTCGGTACAACCCGTCGGACCGCCCGACCCCAACTCCTACGTCTCGTATGACGGCACCTGGATCGCTCGGAAGCAGGCCTGCACCGGGCTCCTCGGTCTCTGCTTCGGGCAGCCGATCTCTTTTGCCATGCAGGCATTCGGCGGCAAGGAGACGGAGGGATACCCGACGGCCGGTGAAAGCACGGAGTTCTCCGATGCAACGATGTGCCATGCGTGGGACCTGCCTCGGATCGACCAAGTGACGGTATGTGAGCGCAACGGCGCCATCTATTCGATCCGCGTGTTCAACCTGGGGGAGACGGATCTCTCCATCGCGGTCCCGAACGAGATGACCGTCAATTTCGGCGAGCCGCTCGGCGATGATGCCGAGGTCATCACCGCCGCAATACACAGCAAGCCGTTCGAGTCGAACGTCATCTCGGACGAGGGTGCCTCCAATGTGTCGATCGGCTGGTTCTTCCCCCAGGATGCTGAAGGCCCACCGGACGTCAAGATCGAGTTGCTTGCCCGCATCCCGCTGGAGCCGGGAGCGAACAGCTCTCTCACCGCGTGCTCGGAACAGCTTTCCCGATACAACTACGCCGACGTGCTTCCGCTGGCCCGGCGCGCGCGGACTGTCAGCGCGGAGATCAGTCCGGTGATGCCCCGCGATCTTCAAGACCCCACCGACTGCTGAAAGGCCGCCGCGCGCACGGGTCAACTTCAGTCGTCGAGGCGTACCAGCATTTTTCCGGTGTTGGCGCCGTTCAGCATGCCGAGGAACGCTGCCGGGGCCTGCTCCAGCCCCTGCACCACGGTCTCTTCCGTACGCAATGACCCGTCCCGCAGCCACCCGCTCGCCCGCTCGATCCATTCCGGGAAGCGGTGGAAGTACGAAGTCACGAGCACCCCGCGCAGCGTCAGCTCCTTCCAATACGCCTCGTACAGATTCTCCGGTCCAGGAACCGGCCCAGTCGCGTTGTACGAGCTGACCGCCCCGACCAGAGCGATTCGCGCGCCTGACCGGGCAGCGCCGATCGCCGCGGTCAGGTGGTCGCCGCCCACCGTGTCGACGTAGACGTCGATGCCTTCCGGAGCCGCCCGGGTGAGCTGCTCGGCGATCGGTGCCGCCTGATAATCGAGACCCACGTCGAAGCCGAAGCTTTCAGTCAGCTTCTTGGCCTTGTCCGGCCCGCCCGCCGACCCGATGACCGTGCCGGCGCCCAGCAGGCGGGCGAGCTGGCCCGCGACGCTGCCGACCGCTCCGGCCGCCCCCGACACGAACACAGTGTCGCTCGGCCGGACCGGCGCCGCCTCGGTCAGCGCCGCGCACGCCGTCAGCCCGGTGGTGCCCAGCACCCCGAGATACGCCTGCGGTGGCACGGACGACGTGTCCACCAGCGTCGCGCTCGTGGCGTCCAGGACGGCGTAGTCCCGCCACCCCAGGAAGTGGGACACCGTTGCGCCGGTCGGGATGGTGGTCGACTTCGAGGCGATCACCTCGCCGATCGCGCTGCCTTCGAGGGCGGCGTCCAGCTGGAACGGCGGGAGGTAGGACGGTTTGTCGTCCATCCGTCCCCGCATGTACGGGTCGACCGACATCCACGTGTTGCGGACCAGGATCTGCCCCTCCGCGAGCGGCGGCACCGCGGTGCTGACGAGGGTGAAGTGCTGGTGGCCGGGTGTGCCGACGGGCCGGCCGGCCAGCCGGATCTCCCGGCCGGTGAGGTTCTTGTCCATGCCGGTCAGCCTGCGACCTCGGCCACGGCGCAGCCAGAGTCCTGGGTTGGGTACCCACCGGATGGCTACCCTGGCGCGGTGGACACCCGTGCGGAGTTGACCGGCTTTCTGATGTCGCGCCGCGCCCGGCTGCAGCCGGAGACCGTCGGTGTGCCGCGTTACGGCGAGCGGCGGCGCGTGCCGGGGCTGCGTCGCGAGGAGCTGGCCCAGCTGGCCGGGGTGAGCGTCACCCACTACACCCGGCTGGAGCAGGGGCACGGCCGCAGCGTGTCGGCCGAGGTGCTCGATGCGGTTGCCGGTGCGATGCGGTTGAGCCGGGACGAGCGGGAGCACCTGACCAATCTTGTGCACCCGCCGCGGGTCGAGCCCGGGCCGGCCGACCCCGAGGTACGCGTCGACCTGATGTGCCTGATCGACGGGATGACCCACACGCCCGCGTTCGTGCACGGCCGGCACGGAAACATCCTGGCCCGCAACGGTACGGCCGCACGGCTGCTCGGCGAGCCGGCGTCCGATCGGGGCAGCTGGCCGCAGCTGGTCTTTCTCGACGGGCCTCTCCGGTCCATGCTGCTCGACCCGGGGTGGGAACTGCTGGCTCGCCGGCACGTCGCGTACCTTCGCTTGAATCTGGGCCGTTATCCCCGCGACCGGGCACTGGCCGGCGTCGTCGAGTCGTTGCACTCGTCGAGCGCTGACTTCCGCCGGCTCTGGGCCGCGCACGAGGTGGCGGACTGGGCCGACGTCACCTGCCGGCTGCGGCATCCGGTGGTGGGTGACATCGAGATCGCCGTCGACGTCATGAAGGCGACCGGGGAGCCGGACCAGTGGCTCGTCACCTTCACGACCGAGCCGGGCTCGTCCTCGCAGGAGGCGCTGCGCCGGCTGGCGGCCTGACGGAGAGGTTGACATGACCACGACAGAGTTCACGCTGCGGGCGGCCGGCCCGGATGACATCGCCGCCGTTGCCGCAGTGTGGCATGCCGGCTGGCCGGACGGCCACCTCGGTCATGTGCCCGAGGAACTGGCGCAGCACCGGCACCTCGACGACTTCCGCCGCCGGGTTCCCGACCGCCTCGCCGGCACCGTGGTGGCCACGATCGACGACCGGGTGGTCGGCTTCGTGATGGCTCACGACGACGAGGTCGAGCAGCTGTACGTGGCGGCCGAGGCCCGTGGCCGGGGCGTGGCGGACGCCCTGCTGCGCCGCGGTCAGGAACTGGTCTCCGCCAACGGCTTCGGCCGCGCCTGGCTCGCCGTGGCGACCGGCAACGCGCGGGCCCGGGCCTTCTACGAACGCATGGGCTGGACCGACGCCGGGCCGATCGAGTACGCCGCGCAGACCGCGACCGGGTCGATCGCGGTCTCCTGCCACCGTTACGAATCTGCCTGAGTCCGTTACCTGACTGCCGTTCCCGCAGATTGACGGATAGTGAAGGGCTCGGGTTCGCGGCAGGAGGACGGGCATGGTCCCGCAACCGCACGGCAGGGTCGTCGAGATCCGGGTGCACGGCGTCAGCGGTACGCCGATCGAGTCTGTCCTCGACGACCCGTGGCCCCGCCAGGTCGCCGGTGACGACGCCGGGCGCATCTTCCGCCGCACCGCCACCCATCCGTCCGGCCGGGTGATCGAGGGCTATCACTGGGGCCGGTACACCGCGGGGTCGCCGTCGCGGGCGCTGTGGCTGCTGCTGGTGCCGTTCGCGCTGGTGAACGTGGCCCGGTTCGCGCTGTTGATGCCCGAGCGGCGGCGCACCCGGGACCGGGCGGCCGACGGCGTGATCCGGCTGCTGGGCCTGGTGCTGACCGTGACCATCGTGGTGACCACGTGCTATCTGGGCTGGAACGTGCTGGCCCGGCAGTGCGGCCCGGGCGCCTGCTCCGGCGGCTTCTGGCTGCTCGACTGGTACGCCGGCCGCTCCCCGGGCGTCCGCGAGCTGGTCGGCGCCGTGCTGCCGGGCGTGGTCCTGCTGGTCTTCTGGCAGTTCGACCGGTTGTCGTTCCCGCACGACCCGCCGGGCATCGCGCGCTCGCAGCGTCCCGGCAGCAACGGCGACCTCGGCGATCCGGGTTTCTGGCGCGGCGCTTCCGCGCAGACCTCGTGGCAGCGGGCCGCGCACGTGTGGACCGGCTGCGCCACCGCCGGTCTGCTGGCGCTGGCCATGCTCGGCCGCCCGGGCGACTGGGCCGGCGAGAGCCCGGTCTTCACGGCGGCTTGCGGGATCGTGGGCGCGGTTCTGGCCGCCGGACTGGTCAGCGGAGTCTGGCTGGTGATCCGCAATCCGACGCCGGACGAGAAGGAGGCTGTCCCGGACGGCCGTGACCCGGTGGCCCTGCGCACGGGGATGCGGGCGACGCGGTGGTCCACGGCGGGAGCCGCGCTCGCCGCTGTCGCACTGGCTGCGATCGGGCTGGACCACGTGACGCCGGCGGCGCCGCAGGGTGTGGGCGCGACCTTCTCGGCGGTCGCCAACGGCGTGTTCGCGCTGCTCGGTGCCGTGCTGCTGGTGCTGCTCGGGGTCTGTGCGCTGCTGGCGTACGGGGCCGGGGGGAGCGAGTTGCGGCTCGGCGGGGGCGAGCGGCCGGCGATTCCGGTGTCGTTCCGGCCGTTCTACTTCGGGATGGGCGGCTGGCTCGGCGCGGCGCTCGGTGCGACGGCCGGGATGGGCATGAGCGCGGCCGCGGTGTTCTGGACGGCCCGGGCGCTGGGGGAGCCTGTGGTCGACGGCGCGAAGACCCAGCCGCAGCAGATCGAGATCGCGGCTGTCTACTGGATCATGGCGGCGGTCTGGGGCGCGCTCGCCGTGGCGCTCACGGTGGCGTTGCTGCCGCTGGCCGCCTGGCTGCTGCGCCGGCGGACCTGGTGGCTGCTGGTGCCGGCGTTGCTGGCCGCATTGGGTACGGCGGCCTGGGCAGTGCTCGCCCACCCCGGCGCCGACGTGCTGTCCCGGCAGGCGGAGTGGCTCATCGCGGGTCTCGTGCTGGTGCTCGCGGTCGCCTGCGTGGTGTTCTTCACCGGCCGCGACAGTTTCCGGCGCCTGCTCTGCCAGGACTACACCAGCAACGAGAGTCTGATCCGAGCCCAGGCGCGGGTGGCCGGCCGCTGGCGGATCGCGATGATCCGCTACCGCTACCACCACGTCATCGGCCTGCTCGCCACGCTGGGTGGGTTCGCGGTCATCGTCTCGGCGGGGGCCTGCGCCTGGCTGCTGGCCGCGTACGACGAGCCGCCGCGGGTGCTGATGGGCAACGCGACCGGCCCGCTCGGACAGCTCGGGGTCGTGGTCGTCTCGTTCGGGGCGACCGGGTTGGTGGTGCTCGGACTGGGCACGTGGCGACGGCCGGGGCTGCGTACCACGGTCGGGGTGATCTGGGATCTGCTGTCGTTCTGGCCGCGGGTGGGCCATCCGCTGTGCCCGCCGCCGTACGGCGGCCGGGCCGTCCTCGCGGTGGCCGGACGCGCCGCGCAGTGGGCCGACCGCGGGGTGCCGCGCGGCGAGCGGGCCGACCACGTTGTCCTCTCCGGACACAGCCAGGGCAGCGTGATCACGTTCGCCGCCTGCGCGGTCATCCTGAACCAGGCGGCCGGCCGGTCCAGCCAGGGCGGCGAGGCGGACGACCTGAACTTCGCCCGGTCGCGGATCACTGCCGGGCGGCTGCACATGATCACGTACGGCTCGCAGTTGCAGTTCCTCTATGCCCGGTTCTTTCCGTCCTACCTGGGCTTCGCGCAGCTCCACGAGGTCGGCACCGGAGGGCTGCGGCAGCGCTGGCTCAACGCCTTCCGGTGGACCGACCCGCTGGGCGGCCCGGTGCTCTCCTGGCAGGTCTCGAAGGCGCGGGAGAAGTTCGGTCCGGACCTGACCGAGTGGCGCACGATGGGCTGCGGGCCGGACTGCGCCGAGCACCAGCCGGTCGTACGCTGCGGCTGCCCGCAGCCATGCCCGGATCCCTCCGCCGGCTGCCCGGAACCGCGCTACTGGACGGTCGGCGCGGACGTGCGCCTCCGGGACCCCGCCACCATCGTGGACTCACCGGACGTGCCCCGGCTGGCAGCCCGGGGACACAGTGGATACCTGTCCGACCCGGCGTACGAGGTCCTCCTGCAGGATCTGCTCGACGGCGCAGTGCCGGTCGGCCACCGTGCGCAGCCCCACACCCGCCGGGGCGCTGTGAAGGTGTGAAGACCAAGGCACACTGGGCGAATGACGCCGCTGTATCGGCAACGGATGAAGCAAGCGGTGCGGTACGCGTGGACGATGCGGCTGGCGCTGCTGGCTGCGATCTTCGTCGCGTCCTGGGTGCTGCTGCATGAACGGCTCTCCTGGGCGTTCCTGGCCGCCTTGCTGATTACTGTGGTCTGCCTGTTCCCGTCGATGCTGGTGCCGCTGCCGTGGACCCGGATGGGTCTCCGGTACGCGATAACCACCGGCCTCGCCGCCGATCGGGAGACGTACCTGGAGCTGGCGGCCAAGTGCGGGGCGGCCGGCGACCACGCGGAGCAGATCTCGATCCTCCGGGCGTGGGCCGAGCGTGCTGATCCGGAGGCGTACCAGCTGCTGCTCACGGTCCTGCCCGAGCACGGGATCCCGGCCGACGTGTCGGGTCTGCGCAAGAGCGTTCTCCGGGGTCTGCCGGAGGAGAGTCCGCTGTTCAAGCCGTGGCCGGGCCTGGACGGTCCCGGGCTGCTGGGGCAGGCCCAGGATGCTCGGCGGACCGGCGACCCCGGGGTACTCCAGAGTCTGGCGCTGCTCCTGGACGCTGTCGGGATGCCGGACCCGGAGGTCTGGCGCCGGCTGGTCGATGCCCGGGTGACCGGGTTCCATGGGCGGCTGGCCCGGCAGCTGGCCGACACCGGCCGGCTCGACGAGGCGGTTGAGCTGATGCGGGTAGGCCCGGACGGCAGCCGCCCGAGCTTCCGTGAGGTCAAGGAGTTCCTGCGCGAGCGCGAGCTGGACAGCCGGCTGGAGGACGAGGCGCGGCGGGTGTGGGACGAGCGCCGCGTTCCGGAGGCGCTGGTGGAGCTCCGGCAGCTGCTGGACGAGCAGGGCCGCCTCGACGAGCTCGCCGCGTTGCCGGAGCCCGCGCCGCCGAGGTCGTCGGGAGGCGCGCCGGAGGGCCGGTGGCCAGGGTTCAGCGCGAACCTCACCATGCCGAGTTCGGGCTATCAGGGGCCCACATTCACGTGAGCTCGTCCTTGCCAAACGCGTAACACACTCGTTACGCTTCCGCGGTGGACGAGGTGGCGGCGGCGATCGCCGATCCGGTGCGCCGCGACATTCTGGTGATGTTGCGGGAGCGGAGTCTGCCCGCGGGGGAGATCGCCGACCGGTTCGCCATCAGCCGGCCCGCCGTGAGCCGGCACCTACGGGTGCTGCGGGAGAGCGGGCTGGTCCGCGACACGCTCGTCGGCCGCCGGCGGCTCTACGAGCTCGACCCGTCGCGGCTCGCCGGGCTGATCGAGTGGCTCGATCAGTTCACCGCGGCCGCCGGCTGGGAGCGCCGCTTCGACGCCCTGGAGACCGAGGTCTACCGCACCCGTCGCGAGCGCCGCCGAGGCGGCCCGACGGACCAACGACAGGAGAACACGGCATGATCAGCTCACCTACCGGCCGGCTCTTTCCCACCGCCGACGGCGGCGATCTTGTGGTCAGCCGGACGTTCCGGGCCCCGATCGAGGACGTGTGGGCCAGCGTGACCGAGTCCGACCGCACCGCCCGCTGGTTCGGCGCCTGGACGGGCGACGCCGCCCCCGGCAACACGATCAAGGTGCAGATGGCCTTCGAGGAGGGGGCGCCCTGGTTCGACGTCCGGATCGACGCCTGCGAGCCGCCGCGCCGGCTGGCTGTGTCGATGACCGAGCAGTCCAGCAACCGGCAGATCGAGCTGCTGCTGTCGCACAGCGAGGGCCGGACCGAGCTGCGGCTCGTGCATCGCCTGGACACCGTCGCCGAGACCGGCGAGATGGGTCCCGGCTGGGAGTACTACCTCGACCTGCTGGTGGCGGCCCGGGACGGCCTGCCCACCCCGAGCTTCGACGACTACTACCCGGCCATGAAGCCGTACTACGAGGGCCTGCTGACCCCCACCGAGCCGGCCTGACCGCTGATCTTTCCTGAGCCGCGCTGACAGTCGTCGATCCGAAACGGCCTGAGATCCGTATCACTGTCAGGGCCGGATGCAGGGATCCGGCGAGCGGAGGCGCCACGGTGAACGGCAGACATGGCAAGGAGCCGCCGCGGTCCGGACCGACCCCGGACGCGCCCGACGACGCCCGGGACTGGTTCGAACCGCGTGCCGCCGTGACCGAGCCGACGCAGGTCCTGCCGCTGGTCACCGCCTCGCCGCCCCGGATGCCGCCGCCGATGGTGGTCGCGCGGGCGGTGATCGTCTATCAGGAACGGCCGCGCCGGCCCTGGCGGCTGTGGGTCTTCACCGTGGCGATCGTGGCGCTGACCATCGGGGTCGTGCTCGGGCAGACGGCCGCGTTCGACCCGGTCTACCGGCCCGCGGCCGGCGCCCAGGTCGAGGCGCTCCCACCGGGCGTGCCCACACCGTCCGGGCCGGTGCCGAGCACTCTTGAGCAGCCGTGGCCGGACGCCGCCCATCGGATCACCACGCCGCTCGGCTCGGTGCGGGCGCGGCGCCTCGAGGTGGCCGGGGCCTCGGCCGTGTTGCGCGTCCGCGGCGCGGACCTCGGCGAGAACCTGTTCGACATCGCGACGACGGACCGCAGCGCGGTGCCGAGCCTGACCGAGAGCAAGCAGGGCTCGCGACTCGAACTGACCCCGACCACCGAGCCCGGGACGGTCGGTGCCGAGCTCCAGCTCAACACCAAGGTGGCGTGGACCCTGAAGCTGGCCGGCGGCTCGGCCGAGCAGACCATCGACCTGCGCGCGGGCATCGTGGCAGGCATCGAGATCGTCGGCGGCACCACCCAGCTCGTCCTGCAACTGCCCGAGCCGAAGGGCACCGTAGCCATCTCGGTCAGCGGCCCGGTCGGCGAGCTGGTCGTGCGCACCAAGGCTGGCACCCCGGTCCGGCTCCGCCTGCGCGGCGGCGCCAAGACCGCCACCGTCGAGGGCAGGAAACCCCGCAAGGTCAAGGCCGGCGGCGCGCTGACCCCGGACGGCTGGCCGGCCGCCAAGAACCGCTACGACGTGGTCGCCGCCGACCCGGTGACCTCGGTCAGCTCGGCGGCATTCTGACCGGCGGCGTTCGGATGGATCAAAACCTTCAATCCGGTACGGGCGGCAGCGGTGCTCAGGGCCGTGGTGACCGCGCTCAGCGGGAACACGTCCGAGACGATCGGCGCCAGGTCGACGAGGCCCCGCGCGGCCAGGTCGATCGCCCGCGGGTAGACCTCGCCCATCCGGCGGGCCATGACCAGCGTCAGCCCCTTGCGGCGGGCCAGCCCCGCGCTGAACGAGGTGCGGTCGCCGTCGGGAATGCCGACCAGCACGACCCGGGCGCCGGGCCTGGCGAGCCGCAGCGCGGCGTCCACGGCCGCGTCGGACCCGGAGACCTCGAAGACCACGTCCGCGACACCGGCCCCCTCGGCCGGCTCCGCGCCGAACGACGTGGCGACGGCCATCCGGTGCGGCAACGGCTCGGCGGCGAGCACCCGGGTGGCGCCGTGCCGGCGAGCCAGCTGCACCAGCAGCAGGCCGATCGGTCCGCAGCCGACGACCGCCACGGTCGACGCCATCCGCAGATGCGCGAGGTCGAGGGCGTGCAGCGCGACACCCAGCGGCTCCAGCAGGGCACCGTCGTCGTCGGAGAGGCTGTCCGGCAGCGGGTGCAGGCGGTCGGCCGGCCAGGTCATGAACTGCCGCAGGCCGCCGTCGCAGGAACCGTGCCCGGCGAAGACGACGGTGGGGCACAAATTGCCGTACCCCTCCCGGCAGGGCTCGCAGATGCCGCACGGGATCGCCGGATCGATCGCGACCCGCCGGCCGTCGTCCGGTCCGCCACGGATCACGCCCGCCATCTCGTGGCCGAGCACCAGCGGCCGGGCCAGCACCGCGTCGCCGATCCCGCCCTCGGTGAACCAGTGCAGGTCGGAGCCGCAGACCCCGACCGAGGTCACCTCGACGAACCGCGCGTCGGCGCTCCCCGGCGCGGGACGGTCCTCGGAGTGCAACCGGACGTCCCCGGCGCCATGCAGTCGGGCCACACGCATGCTCAGCTCGGTCACGGATCGACGCTAACACCGTTCCGGGGATCGCGAGTTGCCGATGAACCCGTCATGATCAGCGACATGAACGACGCCGCGGTGCCCCGCCCATGACCGCCGCCGACCTGCGCGCGCTGCTCGCCGCCGACCACCTCACGCACGTACCGGGCGTCTGGGATCCGGCCAGCGCCGCCCTCGCCGTCCGGGCCGGGCACCGGGCCGCGCACCTGTCCGGCCAGGCGATCGCGGCCACCATGCTGGGCCGGCCGGACCTCGGCTACACCCCGGCGACGCAGATCGCCGACCGCGCCACGACCCTGATCCCGGCCCTCGAAGGCGTGCCGCTGCTGGCCGACGCGGACATCGGCTACGACAGCCGCGACGACGCGGTGTGGACCGCGCTCTCCTACCAGCGAGCCGGGATCAGCGGGCTCATCCTCGACGACGGCAAGGACGCCGGCCGGTCGGCCGACCGGATCGCAGCGCTGGTCGCGCAGGTGCCCGGCATCGTGCTGGTGGCCCGGGTACGCGGCCGCGGGCTCGCCGACACGATCGAACGGTGCCGGGCGTACGCGGGCGCGGGGGCGGACGCGGTACTGCCGGAGGACATCTCCGAGGCGGACGATCTCGGTCGATTGCGAGCTGCGCTTCCCGCCGTACCGCTGGCTGTGAACCGATCCGAGACCGCGAGTGGCCGCGGGCGCTTGACCGGCGCGGAGCTGGCCGGGTCGGGGGTGCGGCTGGTGCTGCACCCGCTCGCTGCCGTGCTCGCGGCACTGCGGGCGGCGTCGCTGACCTACCGCACGATCGCCGACGAGGGGGACGCCGGGGATGTGGACCGGATGCCGCTGGCGGCGCTGGCCACGGTGAGCGAGCGGCCGGCCGCGCGGGCCACGGGGAGCAACCGCCCGGCCACGCGGGCCACGGTGAGTGACCGGCCGGCGGCCGTCACCCCGGGCATCGACAAGATCGACACCTGAGGCCGGTTAATCGGTTGTCCGCCCGGCGGGGGCGGGCCTACCGTATGGATCACCACCGAAAAGCACCGAGATGGTCAGGAGACCGAGATGTTGTGGCAGCCCTCGAACACCGCGCACCGGCTCACGCCGTGCCGCGAGGCTGCCGTCGCCCTGACCGGGCGGCTCAGTGCGGTCAGTGAAAGCAGCCACGGCAACCAGGAATCGGGCAGGCGGCGCGACTAGCGCTCCTCGGCACAGCCGCCGCCCACCCTGCCGGGTCGGGCGGCTTTTTCGTATCCCTACGGGTGTAGCTCAATCGGTAGAGCAACGGCCTCCAAAACCGTGCGTTGCGGGTTCGACTCCTGCCGCCCGTGCTTCCCCGCCCCGGCCCGGCCGGCGGCAACGGCGCTTGAAAACTCCACAGCGGATGACAGAAACAAGGAACGCCCGTGAGGCCCTCTCGATCCTCCAGGACCGGGTTCGACCCCCGGACGGGCGACGGCACCAACTCTGTGCGGTCCTGGTGAACTCGGCGGACGCGCCGGTCTTCCAAACCGGAGCAGCGGGTTCGATGCCCGCGGGCCGCTCGGAGCCGGGAAAGGGACGGCGGAAGCCCGCGCGCCGGCTACCTCGGGTCGCATCCCGCGGTGGCTCGCCGGCAGGGAGTAGCTACCCGGCCAACGCGGATCTCCGCCGTCCCTCCCGGCACCCCACGCGGTTGTAGCTCAGTGGTAGAGCGCGACGTTGCCAACGTCGAGGTCCCGGGTTCGAGCCCCGGCAGCCGCTCCGGAACACCCTGGGTCGCGCGCTTTCCGGCGCGGCGACCGGCCGGCGGGGCCGCGACCCCGCCGGCCCTCTGCGGGCTGGTGCAATCCGGCAGCACGCCCGGCTCTGAACCGGGAGGTTGGAGGTTCGAATCCTCCGCCCGCAGCTCACGCCCTCGTAGCCCAACGGCAGAGGCCCGACGTTGAGGACGTCGCCAGTGCGCGTTCGAATCGCGCCGAGGGCACGCAAGGCAGGCCAGTGGAGCACGACAGGTCGTGCACCCGTTTCGTAATCGGGAGGTAGCGGGTTCGAGTCCCGCCGCTGGCTCGGAACCCTGGGCTCGTAGCTCATCTGGTAGAGCGCCCGTGTCGCAAGCGGGAGGTGGCCGGTTCGACTCCGGCCGGGTCCACGCAAGAAGGCCACCGCGGGCCGGTGGTCATGGGAGAGCTGGCCGAGTCCGGTTGAAGGCAGCGGAGTGCTAATCCGCCGCAGGGGCACCAGCCCCTGCCGAGGGTTCGAATCCCTCGCTCTCCGCGCACATTTGCTCAAAACCTGGAGACGCCAGCCGATGGGCGCCGGCCGCGGTCCCGAAAACCGTTGGGGGTAAAACCCGTGGGCGTTCGACTCGCCCCGTCTCCGCGAGTGCAGTCCCCGTCCCGGTAGCTCAGCGGGGAGAGCGCCGCCTCGACAAGGCGGAGGTCGCTGGTTCGAACCCGGCCCGGGGCACGCATCTCTTGGCGCGGTGGACGAAACGGAAGAGTCGCCCGGCTTTCACCCGGGACATGTGCGGGTTCGAATCCCGTCCGCGCTGCACGATCCGGCGTCGCCCAATCGGCAGGGCAGCGCACTGTTAATGCGTACAGGTGAAGGTTCGAGTCCTTCCGCCGGAGCCATCTAACCCCGGACAATCACGTCATGGTCCAACGCTTGCGGTTCCGTGCCAGCCATTTTCCCGCCGTCCGTGACGGAAGCAAGCGGATGACGATGCGATTCAATGATCCGGTGCAGGTCGGGCCAGCGCTGTTGGTCTTCGAATTCGACGACGAGGTATCCCTGCCGGGACACATCACGTCCACCGTGGCCAAGCCGGTCGGCACCGTCACCGACGACGAGGCGCAGAAGGATGGCTTCGCCGGCGCCTCCGACGTCCTGCCCGGCCTGCGCGACTACTACCCCGAGCTGCAACCGAGCGACGAGATTGTGATCGTCCGCTTCGAGGTGAACGACGACTGACGTCGGCGGCGAGCATCAAAGTTCGTATGGGTCTGCCCTCGTAGCTCGGCGGACAGAGCAGCGCCTTGCGAATCCGGGGGCTGCTCGTTCGGTCAGAGCCGTCCCGCCCGTATAGCTCAGCGGGAGAGCGCCGCCTTTACAGGGCGGATGTCCCAGGTTCGATCCCTGGTGCGGGCACTGGCCGAACAGGCCGCAGTTGTGGCTGTAGCTCAGCTGGTCCAGAGCGCCGGGTCGTGGGCCCGGAGGTCGCCGGTTCGAACCCGGCCAGTCACCCTCACGTTTCGTCTGCCCTCGTAGCTCAGCGGACAGAGCACCGGATTCCGAATCCGGGGGCCGCTGGTTCGATCCCAGCCGGGGGCGCGCACGGTCGGATGCCCGAGTGGTCAGGGACCCGTCTGCAAAACGGGATACGCCGGTTCGAATCCGGCTTCGGCCTCCAGCCTGTCATCCGCTGTGGAGAGGGATCCGTGACTGCTGACCTGGGCACCGTGTACGTGCGGTGGACGTGGTGCCGGGCCGTGTTGCACCGCGGCTGGTGGCTGGTGACCAGCGTTTACCTCGTCGTCGACGCGCAGCTCGGCGCGTCCCAGCTGGTGTTCATCGGCGTCGCCCAGGCCGTGGTGGCGTTGGTGTTCGAGGTTCCCGCCGGCGTCGTCGCCGACACTCTCAGCCGTAAGTGGTCGCTGGTGGTCTCGCACGTGCTCATGGGGGCCGCCATGCTCGCCACCGCGCTGGTCGGCGACTTCCTGTCATTGCTGGCGACGCAGATGCTGTGGGGGCTGTCGTGGACCTTCGCCAGCGGTGCGGACGTGGCGTGGATCAGCGACGAGCTTGATGATCCGGCCCGCGTCCCGGTGGTGCTGATCCGGGCCGAGCAGGCCCAGCTGACCGGGACAGTCGCCGGGCTGGCGGGCGTCGGCGGGCTGGCCTGGCTCGCCGGGCGGACCACGGCGATGGTGCTCGCCGGCGCAGCCATGTCGCTCCTCGGCCTCTACGTTGCCGCTTTTCCCGAGCGGCGTTTTGTTCCGGTGCCGGCGAGGCGGTGGTCGGCGGCCTGGTCGATTCTGGTACGCGGGTCAGCGCTGGTCCGCACCAGCCCGGTGCTGATCGCTGTGTTCGCCGCGACGTTTCTGGTCAGCGGCGTGGCCGACGCCTTCGGGCGGCTTTATCCGTTGCGGCTGGTTGCGCTCGCGCCGGCCGTTGATCCAGTTCTCTGGTTCACCGGGCTGGGCGTGCTGATGTGTCTCGCGGGGGTTGTCGCCCTGAGCTTCGTGCAGGCCGGGCTGGGCGGTGCGCACCCCTATGTGCTGGCCTGCGGGGTCGCGGCGGTCGGCGTTGTCGGCCTGGCGTTCGCCCCGGACGCGTTCAGTGGCAGTTTCGCCGTACTGCTGGCTGCGGGTGCGTTGCCGCTGACCCGGACCTTCGGCACCCTCCGGGTCAACGCCCGGACCGCCGGTGCGGTCCGGGCCACGGTGCATTCGCTGCTCGCCCAGGCCGAGTACGCGGGAAAGATCATCTGCGGGCTCGCGATCGCCCTCGTCGCCGGCCGGACCGGGATGCTCGTGGCCCTGACCGCGTGCGGTGCTCTGCTGGTCGTCGCCGCGGTCCTGGTCCGCCGGCAAAGCGGTTAGGACGGCGCCGCGGTCAGGACGGCGGCGCGGTCGGCTTGGGGGAGTACTTGTCCTTGCACTCGGCCACGGTCAGGCAGGTGAAGACGAGCTGGTCGACGCCGGACAGGCTCTTCACCGGGCGCTCGTCGTCGCGGAGCTTGCGGACCGCGGCGATGTCGGTCATCCGCACCTCGAAGCTCTCCGGCAGGTTCTCCGGGCTGATGCCCGCCACGTCGGACGGATCGGCCGAGAACATCTTGTGCATCTTCTCGTACGCGGCCTGCTTGTCGGTGAACGTGAGGCCGGTGAAGCCGGGGAGGGCCCGCAGCGCCGTCTCGACGTCCGCACGCTGCGCCGGGGTCGCCTCGTTCTTGAGGATCACCGAGAAGGACGCGTTCTCGTCCAGGATCTTCTGGAGCTGCTCGTCCCGTGACGGCCCCGCGTCATCGCTGAACAGGCCGCACCCGGCGGACCCGCCCACCGCCAGCAGAAGGACAACAACGATCTTCAAAATGCGCACGGTGAGTAATGCTAGTGCGGCCCGCAAGGATCGACGCTGGTCCGGACGCGACGGTGCCCGGGAGCCGAGGCTCCCGGGCACCGTGTGACGCTTCAGCGGATCACGAGATGCGGATCTTGGCTGAGGTGCCGTTCTCCTCCAGGACGCGGATCTTCACGCCCACCGCGGGGAGCTTGACCCCGTGGTTGGGCAGTTCCTCGTAGAAGTACTTCTTGGTGTCGTCGAACAGCGGCTGCGCCGCCTGCCCCCGCAGGTACGACGGCTGGCCGTTGATGTGCAGCGTGAACGAGTCGGCCTTGCGGAGCCCGAACGGCGCGTCGTAGACCTGGATGCGCGCGCTCCACGGCAGGCCGTCGAGCCGGTACTGCGGCCGTGGGTGGGCGTCGATGTAGAGGTTGCGGCCCTGACCCGGATGCCAGTTGGTGTCGTTGTCCACCTGCGACCGGTCCCAGTAGGAGATCAGCACCCCCTGCTGGTACGAGTAGTGCTCGACCCAGTCCGGCTTCGTGTTGAGGAAGCCGAAGTTGTACGGGCCGGTCTTGAGATAGCGGTCGTAGGAGACGTACGTCCGGTGCCCGGCGATGTAGAAGTTGTCGTAGTCGCCGGTGGAGCTGGTGCCCACGGTGCTGAAGCCCTTCAGCGTCCACGGCGTGGTGCCCTCGGCGTCGTCGCTGAACAGCACCGTGCCACCGTCGGTGACCTGGATGTTGTCGGCGAAGAAACCACCGGCCGAGAAGCCGCCGTCGGTGCGGTAGTAGAGCTGCAGGTAGACGTTCTGGCCCGCGTACGCGTCCAGCGGCACGTTCACGTCCACCCACTGGTTGTCGGTGCTGCCGTCGATCGCCGGTCGTGGCGGGTTGGCCCCGTCCCGTCCGAACGGCTGCCCGTTGGCCGTGCCGTCGAGGGCCGTCCAGCGCTGACCGTCGAGCGACGCCCGGACGTACAGGTAGTCGAAGCCTTCCTCGATGTTGTAGCGGGCCTTGAACGACAAGGCCGGATCGGTCGCGCCGGTCAGGTCGAACTGCCGGGTCATCGAGTTGCGCAGGTCGTCGGCGTTGCCGGAGAAGTACTGCCGGGAGCCGGAGAACGGCGGGCCGAACTCGGTGGTCACCCGTTTCTTCGGCAGCACCACGACGGCCGCCTGCGCCTTGTTGCTGTTGTACTCCTGTGGCCCGAGGGTCAGGGTGCGCTTCTGCTTCGCCACCACCGTCTCGTAGTCGAGCCAGCCGAGCTGGAGCTTGTTCCACGCGCCGAGGTCGCCCGGGCGGGTGCCCAGCGGCTCCCCCTCGGCGTTGAGGCGGCTCTGCGCCATCAGCGTCCAGTACTCGTTGTTGTTGGTGCCGCCGGTGAGCACGTTGTAGTCGTCGGGCAGGCCCAGGTCGTGGCCGTACTCGTGGACGAAGACGCTGAGGCCGCCGTTCTCCGGCTGCATCGTGTAGTCGCCGATCCACAGGCCGGTGTCGGCGATCTCGGTGCCGCCCAGCAGGTTGCCGGCCGGGCCGCGGTCACCTTCGTCGTCGCCGTACGCGAAAGCACGGTGACTCCAGATGGCGTCCTCGGCCTGGTACGGGTCACCGTCGGCCTCGTCCCCGCCGGCGTGCACGATCTGGAAGTGGTCGAGGTAGCCGTCCGGCTCGTTGAAGTTGCCGTCGGCGTCGAAGTCGTACCGGTCCCACTGGTCGAAGGTCTTGAGCTCCGCGGCGATCTGGGCCTTGGTGCGCCCGCGGGCCTCCTGGTCGGCGACCCACTGGTTGGCGGCGTCCCGGACCAGGTCGTAGGAGGTGTTGCAGACGTTGCTGGAGCAGACGTTCGGGTCGTCGCCGTTGGCGTCGGTCGGGTCGTCGCCGGAGCGGCCGTACCGGGCCTCGTTGTACTTGACCTTGACCCAGTCGGTGACCGTGCCCTCCACGCTGTACCGGCCCGAGGACTGCGTCTGGTAGTACGTCTTGACCGACTCGACGTTGCGGCCCTGACCGAAGTACAGGTTCTGGTAGTGGTCGCGGTTGTAGTCGGCCTGCCAGACGGTCGAGTTGTCGACAGCCCGGTTCGGCTCGGGGATCTGGTTGTGCACCGGACCGTCGAAGCGCTGCGGCCCGGGCGTGGTCGGGTCGGTGTCCTTGTCCGGGAAGCGCGGGTCACGTTCGTCACCGAACTCGGCGAGGATGACGAAGATCCGGTCGGTCTGCTCGCGGGCCAGCTCGACGTACTGGTCGCGGTTGTCCTTGGCACCGCGGCGGTTGCGCGCCTCGCCGCCGAAGGCGCCACCGCCGGCGGCCTGGCCGACCTTGACGACGGTGCTGCCGTTGCGCTTCTCCAGCTTCGCGCGGCCGGACAGGACGTCACTGACCGCCTTGTCCCGCAGCGTGCGCCGCTTCTTCTCCAGCGGGCTGACCAGCTCGTCGCTGGCCACGCCCGGATCGTTCTTCGACGGCGCTGCCGCCGCTGTATCGGCTGGCGGAGCCGCCACCGCCGCCGGACTGAGCGAAACGCCCACTCCGGACGCCAGGCTCAGGCTCAATAATCCCACCAAGGCTTTTCGCACGGACGAACCTCCGCGATCGTCATGCCGCCCCCGCCGATCAGGCAGGACGGGCCGGATCGAATGTGGACCTGTACAAGGCCTGTGAAGGAACGTAGACATCGACGAGTTCAGAAGGGAAGACCTCGGCCGGGTCGGCTGCGCGACGCCGCTCGGCAAGAGCAACAAGCGACTCGTCGGCTATACCGGTACACACACGGTCAGCTCGGCTTTTGTCGCAGGGCAGGTCGCCCGTCGCTCTTGGTCTCACCTCAACGTCCCGATTCCCCCGTACGCGCTGCGTAACCGGGCGAGGGCGACCTGTTCCCTGCAACGGATCCAATGGTCGTCGGCGGACCTTGTGCGAAGCATGGGAGACTGGTCAGGTTCCTTGTAGATTTCTTGAATCCCCTGGTGGGAAGCGTTCAGGCGAAGGGTGTGCTGAGTCGGTTGGCGGCGGAGTTCGGGGTGCTCGGCGCCGTGGAGGCCCGGGTCGGCGGCCGGCCTGTCGAGCTCGGGCATGCTCGGCAGCGTTCTGTGCTGGGCGTGCTGCTCGTCGAGGCCGGCCGGCCGGTCACGGTCGACCAGCTGATCGACCGGGTGTGGGGCGCCGACGCCCCGCAACGGGCCACCGGCGCGCTCTACAGCTATCTGTCCCGGTTGCGGCGGGTCGTCGCCGACGCCGCAGAAGTGGCGATCGAGCGCAGGGCCGGCGGATACGTGCTGACGGTCGATCCGCAGGCGGTGGATCTGCACCTTTTCCGCCGGCTCGTCACGCAGGCCCGGGCGGCCGAATCCGACCGGTCGGCCACCGAGCTGATCGAGCAGGCCCTCGGCCTGTGGCGCGGTGAGCCCTTCGCCGGCCTGGACACCCCATGGCTGAACGCGATGCGGCGGCTGCTGCTCGGTGAACGGTTCGCCGCCGAGCTCGACCGCAACGACGTGCTGCTCCGGCTGGGCCGGCACGGTGAGCTGCTGCCCGCCCTGGCGGCCGCCGTCGCCGAGCATCCGCTGGACGAACGGCTCACCGAGCAGTCGATGCTGGCTCTGTACAGGTGTGGCCGCCAGGCGGACGCCGACGAGCAGTACCGGCTGATCCGGCGCCGCCTCGCCGACGAGCTCGGCAGCGATCCCGGCGCCGGGCTGCGCCGGCTGCACGAGCGCATCCTCGCCGCCGACCCGACCCTGGCTGCCCCGGCCGCCGACACCCCGGGTGCGGCTGTTCAGATGGCCGCGCCCGCGACGGTGCCGGCTCAGCTGCCCGCGGACGTGCGCGCTTTCACCGGCCGTACCGGTGAACTGGCCGCGCTGGACCGCCTGCTGGCGCCGCCCGAGGGCGACGAGCCGCCGCTGACGGTCGCGCTGCTCTCCGGCACGGCCGGGGTGGGGAAGTCCGCCCTGGCCGTACGGTGGGCGCACCGCGTGCGGGAGGCGTTCCCCGACGGCCAGCTGTACGTGAACCTGCGCGGTTACGACGCCGAGCAGCCCGTGGCAGTCGCCGACGCACTGGCCGGTTTCCTGACCGCGCTGGGCGTACGCGGTCCGGAGATGCCATTGGGCACCGACGAGCGCGCCGGCCGCTACCGGTCCGAGCTGACCGGCCGCCGGATGCTGGTGCTGCTCGACAACGCCTCGTCGGTGGAGCAGATCCGGCCGCTGCTGCCCGGCACCGGCTCGTGCCTGGTGCTGATCACCAGCCGGGACTCGCTGCCGGGCATGGTGGCGGTCCACGGCGCCGAGCGGGTCAACCTGGATCTGCTTCCCCTGGCCGACGCGGTGGGCCTGCTGCGCCGGCTGATCGGTGCCCGGGTGGACCAGGAGCCGTGCGTCGCCGCCGGCCTGGCCGCGGCCTGCGCCCGGTTGCCGCTGGCGCTGCGGATCGCCGCCGAGCTGGCCGCGGCGCGCAGCGACGTCTCGCTGGCCGAGCTGGTCGCCGAGCTGGGCGACCATCAGCTGCGGCTGGACCTGCTGGACGCGGGCGGCGATCCGCGCGCCGCGGTCCGTGCCGTGTTCTCGTGGTCGTACCAGAATCTGCCCGCCGACGCGGCCCGGGTGTTCCGGCTGCTGGGCCTGCATCCGGGCGACACCGTGCACGTCGCGGCGGTGGCCGCGCTGACCGGCACAGACCTGGGGGAGGCCCGGCGGCTGCTCGGCGTGCTGGTCCGGGCCAGCCTGGTGTACATCGGGCGGGGCGGGCGGTACGGCATGCACGACCTGCTGCGGGCGTACGCCGCGGAACTGGCGACCGGGCACGACCCCGCGCCGGCGCGCAAGGCCGCCCTGACCCGGGTTTTCGACCACTACCTGGCCGGTTCCGCCGCGGCGATGAACGCGCTCCACCCGGACGACCCCGCGACCGGCGGCGACCCGGACGCGGCCCGGAGCTGGATCGAGGCGGAACGGCCCAACCTGGCCGCCGCCTGCACGTACGGTGCCGCGCACGGCTGGTACAGGCACGCCGTCACCATCGCGGCGACCATGTTCCGCTATCTCGACGCCGGCGGCCCGGTCGCCGAAGCGGTCACCGTGACCGCCGCTGCCGTGTCCGCGGCCCGGTCCCTCGGCGACCGCGAGGCCCAGGCCCGGGCGCTGTCCGATCTGGGCCGCTTGCACCGGCGGCAGGGCCGGCTCGACGAGGCGGCCGAGACCTACCGGCAGGCCCTGCTGCTCTACGCCGACCTGGGTGAACGCGCCGCCGAAGCGGTGGCGCTGCGCAACCTGGGCAGCGTCCACTGGCGACTGGGCGACTACCGGCAGGCCGCGGAGCACTACCGGCGGGCCTGGTCGCACTACCGCGAGCTGGGCGACGAGGCCGGGCAGGCCGACGCCTCGGTGCGGCTGGGCCTGGTCGACGCCCGGCTCGGCGACGAGACCCAGGCGACCGGACGCCTCCGGTCGGGGTTGGAGCTCTTCGCGCGACTGGGCGACCGGTTCAGCGAGGCGTACGTGCTCTCCCTGCTCGCGCGGCTCACCCAGCAGCCCGCCGACCTCGAACGGGCCGGCATCCACCTGGAACAGAGCCTCGCCGCGGTCCGGCAGGCCGGCGACCGCACCGCGGAGGCGTACGTCCTCACCGACCTCGCCGCCGTGTACGCCCGGGTCGGGCGGCTCACCGAGGCGGCCGGTCAGCTGCGGCAGGCTCTGCTGTTGCACCGCCGGATCGGGGACCGGGCCAGTGAGGCCGAAGCGCTCAACGACCTCGGTCAGGTGCTGCGCGCCGCCGGTGACGACCAGGAGGCGCGGAGCCAGCACGACCAGGCGCTGCTGCTGGCGCGGGAGATCGGCGACCGGTTCGAGCAGGCCCGCGCGCACGACGGCCTCGCCGCCACCGACGTCACCGGCGGACCGCACCGCGAGCTCGCCCGCGGCCTCTTCGCCGAGCTGGCCGTGCCCGCCGCGCCGCGCCTCGAAGTGCCGACGGCGACTCCCGGCCGGTAGTCAGACCCGGAGCACGCCGTCGACCCACAGCACCGTGACCGGGCATCCGCGGGTCCGGGCATACGTGACGATGTCCGCTGTGCCGCCGAGGCCGCGGGCCGGCCGGCCGTCCCACACCGCGAAGAGATGGTCGCAGCGATCCACCAGGGCCTGACCGGCGGCGAGATACGCCTGCTCGCTGGGCTCCGGAAAGGGCATCGTAGTGACCGTCGCCGCCGCCCGCCTGAGCTCGGTGAACCGGGCCCGGCTGTCGGCCCCGCTCAGCGAGCAGCCGTAGCCCTCGCACGGCAGGATCACCTCGAGGGTGCCGCCGGCCGCCAGCACGTGTGCGGCGAACAGCTGGTCGGCGCCGTCGGCGAGGTTCGACAACCCGTACAGCTGGGCGCCGGCCGGGAGGACCCGGCGCCAGTGGTCCTTCGCGCAGTCGACGATCTCCGGCGGGAGAATCTGATGACCGGTGACACCGAACCGCAC
This sequence comes from Actinoplanes sp. CA-051413, assembly GCF_050955795.1. Classification (NCBI taxonomy): domain Bacteria; kingdom Bacillati; phylum Actinomycetota; class Actinomycetes; order Micromonosporales; family Micromonosporaceae; genus Actinoplanes; species Actinoplanes sp. CA-051413. The sequence continues at coordinate 7,997,146 of NZ_CP192100.1, read as the reverse complement.
CCCGACCCCCGTACGAAGGCTCGTCAACCTGTAGAAGCACCATGACGATACGGTCTCCCGCCTTTTCCCGGGGGACGCCGGCATGGACAATCTGTCGTCGCTGGACGTGCCGACTGCCGGGGGATCGTGTCATGACCTTCAATGGGTTCATTTCGTACAGCCATGCCGCGGACGGGCGTCTCGCGCCCGCCGTGCAGCGTGGTCTGCACCGGTTGGCGAAGCCCTGGCACCGCCGGCGCGCCCTGTGGATCTTCCGGGACCAGACCGGCCTGTCGGTGACCCCGGCACTGTGGTCGTCCATCCAGACCGCGCTGGACGGCTCGGAGTACTTCGTGCTGCTCGCCTCGCCGGAGGCCGCCGGATCGCTGTGGGTGAACCGGGAGATCGAGCACTGGATCGCCACCAAGACGGCGGACCGCATTCTGCCCGTGGTGACCGACGGCGAATGGGAGTGGGACTCCGAGCGGCACGACTTCACCGAGGACTCCACGGCGGTGCCCGCGGCGCTGCGCGGCGTGTTCGACGAGGAGCCGTTGTTCCTCGACCTGCGCTGGGCGCGCGGCAGCGAGCACCTCAGCCTCCAGCATTCCCGCTTCCGCGACGCGATCGCGCAGCTCGCGGCCCCGATGCACGGAGTCAGCAAGGACGAGCTGGAAGGCGAGGACGTCCGGCAGCACCGCCGGGCCCGGCGGCTGCGCTCGGGCGCGGTGGCGACGCTGGTGCTGCTGACGATGCTGGCCACGGTGACCGGCATGTCAGCGGTGCGCAACGCGGAACGGGCGCGGGCCGCGGCGGCCGAGGCACTGCGCCAGCAGCAGGTGGCCGAAGTGCAGCGCGGCAGTGCCGAGCGGTCCGCGCAGGAGGCGCTGCGGCAGCAGGAGCTGGCCAAGCAGCAGCAGGATCTGGCCCAGCAGCAGCGGACCCGGGCGACTGACGCGACCGCCGCGGCGGAGGAAGCCGAACGGCTGGCGCAGGAGCAGCAGAAGCTCGCGGACGCGGCGGCGGCGGAAGCCCGGCGGCAGCAGCGGCTCGCCGACCGGGCGGCGACCCGGACGCGCGAGCAGCAGCGCCTGGCGAAGGAGGCGGCCGAGCGGGCCCGGCAGTTGGAGAAAGAGGCGCAGCGGCTCGCGAAGATCGCGGAAGAGCAGCGGCGGCTCGCCCGGGAAGCGGCCGCGGAGGCCGACCGGCAGCAGGCCAAGGCGGACGAGCAGCAGCGGATCGCGGTCAGCCGGCGACTGATGATCCGGGCCAAGGCGTCGATCGTCGACGACCCGAAGACGGCCCTGATGCTCGGCGCGGCCGCCCACAAGCTGCTGCCCGACGCCGAGAGTCACAAGGAGCTCGCCGGCGTGATCACGTCGACGAACTACGCCGGTTCGATCAAGAACGCGGCCTGGACCGCGTACGCGAAGGACGGCGTCCTGGCCGCCCTCGGCAGCGACGGCCGGGTGACGTTGTGGGACGTGTCGGACCGGCGGAACCCGTCGGCGATCGCCACGCTGCGTGAGCCGGCCGCGAAGGGCGGGTCCCTGCTGTTCAGCCCGGACGGCAGGACCCTGGCTGTGGTCGGCGCGCAGGACAAGGCGGTGCTGTGGGACGTGGCTGTCCGGTCGCGTCCCGTCCGGCTGGTCACGCTGCCGAACGACGGCACCGTCCGCTCGCTGGCGTACAGCGCGGACGGCAGGACCTTCGTGACGGGGGACCGGTCCGGGATCACCACCTTGTGGGACACCAGCGACCGGGCCGAGCCGGTGCTGATCACCCAGCTGGACGGCTTCGTGCCGTATCCGGTGGAGGACCTCACGTTCAGCCCGGACGGGCGCACTCTGATCGTGGACAAGGGCCGGTTCGTCCCGGTCTACGACATGACCGATCCGCTGGATCCGGTCGCGCTGCGCGGGGTCGTCGGCTTCGGCGGGTCCCCGATGGTCTTCACCCCGGACTCGCAGAAGCTGATCGTCGGCGGCTACGACGGCACGGTCGCCTACTACGACATCGAGGCGCGCAGGGACGAGGCCCGGACCGGGATCCGGGCCATGGACGACGATCCGCAGCCCCCGGACATGCCGCCCGACGAGCCGGACTGGGGGCCGTACGACTGGTTCCCCAGCCTCGGCGGGACCATCAGCGCGATCACCCTCAGCCCGGACGGGCGGATGTTGGCCACCGGTGACGAGGACGGGACGGTCACTGTGTGGGACGGCCGTACGGTGGTTACCAGCATGCAGGCCAACGCCGGGATCCGGACGCTGGCCTTCGGCCCGGGCGCCGGGACGCTCGTCACCGCCGACACCTCGGGGAACGCGACCATGTGGAACGTGCGGCCCCGGTCCGCCCCGGACCGGCTGGCCGCGCTCGCCGTCGCGGGCGGCTCGAACCGGGCCACCGTCTTCGGCCCGGACGGCCGTACCCTGCTCGCCGCCGGCTCCGACGGCCGGGCGAGGACGTGGAAGGTGACCGACCCGGCCCGTCCCGTCCCGGGTGCCGACGTCACCGTCCACAGCGGAGCCGTCCGGTCGGTCGCGTTCAGCGCGGACGGCCGCACGGTGGCGGCGGTCGGATCGAAGGACGGCCGGCTGACGGTCTCCGACGTGGCCCGGCCGGCCCGGTCGGTGACACTCACCGTGTTGCCGGAGTACGTGCTGGGGACGAACGCGATGGCGTTCAGCCCCGACGGGCGTACCCTCGCCGTCGTCGCGGACGACACCGCAATGATGCTGTGGGATCTGACCGACCGGAAGCGTCCGGTCCTGCGGGCCACGCTGGGCGGCGGCAGCTTCGGGACGGCGTCGGCGTTCAGCCCGGACGGGCGGACGCTGGCCGTCGGCGGCGAGGACCGCACGTTGACACTGTGGAACGTGGCCGACCGCAGCCGTCCCGTCCGGCTGGCCGCGCTCACCGGCCACACCGATTTCGTGGAGTCGCTGGCGTTCACCCCGGACGGGCGGACCCTGGCGAGCGCCGGCTTCGACTCCAGAACGATCCTGTGGGACGTCACCGATCGCGCCCGTCCGCTCCGGCTCACCACTCTGGGCGGTCACGACCGGGGGGTCGAGTCGGTGGCCTTCAGCCATGACGGGCGCACCATGGCGACCGGCGGCCGGGACAACACGGTGATCCTGTGGGACACCGCGAAGCCGGCCGAGTCGATCCGGGTCGCCACGATCCCGTCCGGCCTCGCCGGCGAGGCGCGCGAAGTGACGTTCCGGCGCGACGGGCAGACGCTGGCGGTCACCGGGCAGTCCCGCGACACCGTGACCGTCACGCTGTGGAGCTACGCGAAGCTGAACAGCCTGCGTAACGACCCGGCGGGATATGCCTGTGCGATCACGGGCCGCGGCCTCAGCAGGAGCGAGTGGGCCCGGCACATTCCCGAGCTGGCCTACCGCCGTACCTGTGCCGGCTAAGGGGTGAGGCCGGCCCGCCGGTCCTGGAGGAAGGCCCGCTCGGTCTCGTTGCCGGCCAGCGCGATCGCCTCGTCGTAGGCGGCCGCGGCCTCCCGCACCCGGCCGAGCCGGACCAGCAGGTCGGCGCGGGTCGCGGGCAGCAGGTGGTAGCCGGGCAGCTGGAGGTGCTCCAGCGCGGCCAGCGCCAGCCCCGGCCCGTGCACCTCGGCGACCGCGACCGCCCGGTTCAGCGCGACCACGGGGGTCGGCGCCAGCGCCTGCAGCTGGTCGTAGAGCGCCAGGACCTGCTGCCAGTCGGTGGCCGGGCCGTCGGTGTGCACGGCGTTGATCGCCGCCTGGATCTGGTACGGGCCCGGCCGGTTGCGCCGCAGGCACCGGCGGACCAGGTCATGTCCCTCGGCGATCAACGCCCGGTTCCACAGTGACCGGTCCTGGTCCGGCAGCAGTACCAGCTCACCCGCGGGACCGGTACGGGCCGGCCGGCGCGCCTCGGTGAGCAGCAGCAGGGCCAGCAGGCCGACGACCTCGGGCTCGTCCGGCATCAACGCGGCCAGCTCGCGCGCCAGCCGGATCGCCTCGGCGCACAGGTCGGTCCTGATCAGCGACCCGCTGGTGGCCGCATACCCCTCGTTGAACATCAGGTAGAGCACGGTCAGCACCGGCGGCAGCCGGTCCGGGAGCTCCTCGGCGCCCGGCACCCGGTACGGGATGCCGGTGTCGCGGATCTTCTTCTTGGCGCGCACGATGCGCTGGGCGATGGTCGCCTCCGGCATCAGGTACGCCCGGGCGATCTCCGGCACCTCGAGTCCGCCGAGCAGGCGCAGGGTCAGGGCGGTCCGCGCGTCGGGGGCGAGCGCCGGGTGGCAGCAGGTGAAGATGAGTCGTAGCTGGTCGTCCTGCACCGGTCCCACCTCCTGGGGTTCGTCCGGCTGGTGCAGCAGCAGCGCCTGGGCGTGCCGCGCCTCGCGGGTGGATTCCCGGCGGAGCCGGTCGATGGCCCGGTTGCGGGCGGTGGTCACGATCCAGGCGCCCGGGTTCGGCGGCAGGGTGTCCCACTTCTCCAGGGCCACCGCGAACGCGTCCTGGACGGCCTCCTCGGCGAGGCTGATGTCGCCGAGGAGGCGCACGAGCGTCGCCACGCAGCGGCCGTACTCCGCCCGGTAGACGCCGTCGATGTCCATGCCGGCGGGCCGCCCGTTCAGCTCTCGGGCTCGTCTTCGAACGGCCGCACCTCGACCGGGCCCATGCAGGCCGCGGAACACTTGGCGGCCCAGCTCAGCGCCTCGTCGAGGTCCTGGCAGCGCAGCACCCAGAACCCGCCGAGCTGCTCCTTCGTCTCGGCGAACGGGCCGTCGGTCATGGTGGTGCCGCTGCTCTCGGCCCGCACGACGGTCGCGCTGTCGGCCGGGAGAAGACCCCGCCGAAGACCCACGCCCCGGCGGCCTGCAACTCCTTGTTGACCTTGTCGACCTGGGAGTAGGCCTGCTGCATCTCCTCCGCCGACGGGGTCGGCGCGCCCTCGACCATGTGTACGGCGAGCATGTACTGCTTCATGATTCTTTCCTCCGGTGAATAGACAGCTGGAATGGTGACAGAAGTTCGGGGTGCGTGTCGCCGGATCAGGCCGGCAGACGCCGCGCGATGACCGGGATGACGATCGCGGCGGCGACCAGGTGGGTGAACATGAGCAGCGCCTTGGTGCCGGGCGCGGCGTCCACGATCACGTCCGGGACCAGCGAGAGAACGGTCAGCACGACGGTCGTACGGACGAAGGCCCGCCGCGGGTGCCGGGCCGTACGCGCCAGCACCGCGGCCAGGATCACGCCGACCAGCGAGAACACGGTCGTCAGCACGCCGAAACCGGAGACCGGGATCGGCGCGCCGGCCACGTCGAGGCTGACCCCGGCCGCGTGACCGGCAGCGGCGACGATCATGGTGGCGGCACTCGCGGCCGCGGTGGCGGCGACCCCGAACCCGAGCAGGGCGGCGATGCCGGAGCCGGCGGTACGGGTCGTCGTGGTGGCGGGGGTGGTGGCGGTGGTGGTCATGATGCCCTCCGGGCGGTCCGCGCGGCCGGCTCCGTGCCGGCCTCTCACCAGGGCTACGAAAAGGGCCCGCCCCGATCGACGACTCCGCCGAAGATTCTCAGAAGTTTTTTGGAGTGCCCGAGTTTTCCCTGCGTACCATCTCGGTGATCCAGATCGGTGCGAACGGCGATGTGCAGTTCGGCGGCGTCGGGTAGTCCTTGAGCACCTGGAGCCGCTCGCCGATGTCGATCGCGCGGGCGCGGTGCTCCGGGTGCTCGATCCCGATCTGGGCCAGGCAGTGGTTCATCGCCCACTGCAGGCGGTCGGGGGCGTCCTTCATCCCGGCCTCGATGATGTCGAGCAGTCCGTCGAGATCCAGGCCGGCCGGCCTCTTCGCCACCCGTTCGGTGGTCAGCGCCCAGCCGGCGCTCGCGACCACCGGGTCGGGATCGGCGAACCAGGCCAGCCGCAGCTCCTCGGCGTGCGGGCTCTTCTTGACCACGTAGTTGACGAGCCAGTCGTGCACCTTGGGCGTACGCGTCCGGCGGACCATCACGTCCAGCTCGTCCCGCCCGAACTCCTTGGGCCGGCAGATCAGCAGCGCCAGCAGCTTCGCCGCGGTGTCGTCGGTCGCCCAGAGCCGCCGCGCGAGGTCCTGCTGGACCTTGAGCCGCTTCGCCACCGCGCGCAGCTTGGTGAGGTTCACCCCGTGATCGTCGCCGTGTCTCTCGTTGACCGCGCGGACCTTCGGGTCCTCGAGCGCGGCCAGCTCGGCCAGCACCTCGTCCACCGTCGTGTCAGCCACCTCGGCCTCACCTCCTCACCTGGGGGTGTCAGCCTACGAGGCGCGGCGGATGATCGGATCGGACGCCGATGATCGGGCGCCGCCGGCCCGCCGCAGGCCAGGATCGATCTCGAAGGGAGGCCTCGTGATAGCGGCCCTCAACCGGCTGGTCGACCTGGTCGAGCAGCATCTGACCGGGGAACTCGACGTCACCGCGACGGCCAGGGAGCTCGGCACGACCGAGTACCACCTGCGCCGGGTGTTCTCGTCGCTGGCCGGCATGCCGCTGTCGGAGTACGTGCGTCGGCGTCGCATGACGGTCGCCGCCGCCGAGGTCGTCAGGGGTGAGGACGATCTGCTGGCCATCGCCGTCCGGCACGGGTACGGCTCCACCGAGGCGTTCGGCCGGGCGTTCCGGGCGGTCCACGGCGCCGGCCCGGGTGACGTCCGGCGTCACGGCGGTCCCCTTCGCACACAACCACAGCTCAGGTTCCGCCTGACCGTCGAAGGGAGCATTTCCATGGACACCCGCATCGTCGACCGGCCCGCATTCCGGCTCGCCGGACACGCCGCCCGGGTCCCGCTGCTGCACCGGGGCGTCAACCCGCACATCCAGCAGCACATCGCCGGGCTGCCGCCGGAGGAGCACGGCCGGCTCAAGGCTCTCGGCAACACCGAGCCGGAAGGCCTGCTGCAGGTCACCGACGACCTCGACCCGGACAGTGCCGAGGGCAGCGAGCTCACCTACCTGCACGGAGTCGCTGTCTCCGACGACACTGCGGTGCCCGAGGACCTCGACGCCATTCGCGTACCGGCGGGCCGGTGGGCGGTCTTCCGCACCGCCGGACCGCATCCGCAGGCGCTGCAGGAGACCTGGGCCGCGACCGCGACCGAATGGTTCCCGTCCAATCCCTGGCGGCTCCGGCCGGGACCCTCGATCGTCGCTGTCCTCGAGCGCGCGGAGGACTTCAGCACCGCGACCTGCGAGCTGTGGCTCCCGGTCGAACCGGCGTAACCCGTCCTACAGCGCGAGCATCGCCGCGGCGACCTCGGCGGCGGCGTCGGGAATCTTGGTCGCGGCCCGGTCGAGCACGAGCAGCCGGGCGTCGGGGATCTCGCGGGCGAGGGCCTCGCCGTTGCCGAGCGGGAAGAACGGGTCGCGACGGCCGTGCACCACGAGCGTCGGGATCGTCAGCTCGGGCAGACGTTCGCGCCAGCGCGGCCCGCAGTCGAGCTTGGCGAACACCAGGCCCAGCTGGTTGGCCATCTGCACGGCGGGCCGCGGGTCCGGCGTACGGTCGAAGATCCGCTCGGCCGTCGCTCGGGCCGCGGCCGGGTCGTCGCCGAGGATCTCCGCGCGGGCGGCGGCGCTCTGCGCCACCGCGGCGCGGTCGGACCAGTCGGGCAGCGGGAGCGCGAAGGCCCGGCTCATGGTCGCCGCGTCGTGGTCGGGCAGGTCGTCGTCGACCGGGCCCGGTGCCACCGGCCGCGTGCCGGCCAGGGTGAGCGCCGAGAAGGCGTCCGGGTGGTCCAGCGCGGCGACCTGGGCGACCATCCCGCCGACGCCGATGCCGGCCAGCTGCGCCGGCTGGTCGTCCAGCCCGCGGGCGAGCGCGGCGGCATCGGCGGCAAGATCGCGCAACGTGTACGCCGGCGCGTCCGGATCAACGGTCGACGACGCACCGGAGTCACGCAGGTCGTAGCGCACCACGTGACGTCCGCCGCGAGCGAGGGCCGTGCACAGCGAGTCGGGCCAGGAAAGCATGGTCGTACCACCGGCGAGCAGCACCAGGGGTGCCGCCCCGTCACCGAAATGCTCAATACCGAGCGTGACGCCGCCGGGCGTACGGAACGTGGATTGCATGCCCGGCTCCCCACCCGCCGATCAGAAGGGGGGCGCGTCCTCGCCCATCAGGGCCAGCGTGACGCCGCCTTTACCGGTCTTGAGACTCTGCACCACGACCTTGCCGGTGCGGCCGTCCGGCAGCTCCAGCGTGAAGGTCTTGCCGATGGCGTTCTTGGGGCCGTAGCCGGCGTCGTTCGCGGGCCGGAAGTCGCCCGCCCACGGCGGGATGCCGCCTCGGCGACTGGGCTCCGCGAAGAGCGCGGCGGTGCCGGGCGTCCTGGTGCCGTCGGCCGAGACAAGCGTTGAGGAACTGCGAAAGGTAGCCATATGCGCTCAGGGTATCGCGCGCAGGCCCCCGCGTGGGGAACACCGCCGGCCCGAATGCTGTGAAGCGCCGGATGATCACTCAGCGTGGCATCGACGCTCTACTATGCCGGGGGGCGCGGCACCGCCGCCGCGGGCCACCGTCAGAAGGGTCGTCCGTATGTCATTGAAGACGCACCGACTACTGACCGCAGCGCTGGCCGGCATCGTGCTGGCCGGCGTCGCCGCCGCGCCGGGGTCGGCCGCCCCGGCCGCCGCCGAGCGCACCAGCAAGGCGGAGAGCCGGCGGGTCGACGCCGTGCCCACGCCCAAGCTCGGCTGGTACAAGTGTTACGACATCGCCGAGTGTGCGACCGCTCAGCTGCCGCTCGACTACGACCAGCCGAAGGGCGCCACCACCGAGATCGCCGTGCTGCGGATCAAGGCCAAGGACCAGAAGCGCAAGATCGGCAGCCTGTTCCTCAACCCCGGCGGTCCGGGCGGATCGGCGACCGACTTCGTGCAGTTCGCGCCGTACTTCCTCAGCGACTCGCTGCTCCAGCGCTTCGACATCGTGGGCGTCGACCCCCGCGGCATCGGGGCCAGCGCGAACATCCGCTGCTTCAAGTCGGTCAAGGACCAGACCGCGGTCCTCGATCTGCTCAATGTGCCGTTCCCGGTCACGAAGACCGAGGAGCAGCGGTACGTGCAGGGGTCGAAGCGGCTGGGTAAGGCCTGCTCCACCACCGGCCGACCGCTGTCCGGCGCGATGTCCACCGCCGAGGTGGCCCGCGACATGGACGTCATGCGCCGCGCCGTGGGTGACCGCAAGCTCAACTACCTGGGCTTCAGCTACGGCAGCGCGCTCGGTCAGTACTACGCGAACATGTTCCCGGACCGGTTCCGCGCGCTGGCCGTGGACGGCGTGCTCGACCCGACCGCCTGGGTCGGTAACACCCGGCAGATCCTCGACGAGCGGCTGCGCTCGTCCGAGGGCGCGTACCGGGCGCTGATCGAGATCCTGAAGCGCTGCGACCGGGCCGGTGAGAAGTTCTGCGTCTTCGCCGACGGCGACCCGGTCAAGAACTTCGAGACCATCACCCGGCAACTGCGGGCGAAGCCGCTGGAACTGCCGGACGGCGCCGGCGGCACGATCACCGTCACGTACGCGGTCTTCGTCAGCGCCATCCTGGGCTCGCTCTACGGGACCGACGCCGGCCAGGTGGTCACGGAGATCGCCGCCGAGGTCTGGGCGGCGCTGAACGCGGGCTCAACCGCCGCGCTGACCGAACGGGCCCGGGCGGCGAAGGCGACCAAGCGGGGGTACGACTTCCCGTACCAGAACGGCTTCGAGGCGAGCAGTGCTGTCATCTGCACCGACGGGCGGCACCCGGCGAACGCCGAGCTCTGGCCGGCCGCCACTGCCCGTCGCGACCAGCAGGCGCCGTACTTCGGCCGGGCATGGGGCTGGATCGACAGCCAGTGCGCCCACAAGACGTGGACGGTCCAGGACGAGGACGCCTACCGCGGGCCGTTCACCAAGCGGACCGCCGCCCCGGTGCTGGTCGTCGGCAACTTCTGGGACCCGGCGACGAACTACCAGGGAGCCGTCTCGTCGAGCCGGCTGCTGCCGAACTCGCGGCTGCTGTCGAGCAACAACTGGGGGCACACCGCGTACGGATCGGGCGTGTGCGCCACCACCGCGATCGACAACTATCTGCTGACCGGAACGCCGCCCGCCAAGGGCACGGTCTGCACGGACTCGGTGCAGCCGTTCACCGAGCCGCTGCCGCCGCCGGGGGAGGCCACCACGCTGTCCTCGCCGACCGGTAAGCAGCGCCCGCCGGTCGTCACGCTGATCCCGGAGTCGCCGCTGACGCCGGCGAAGTGACCGCTCGTGGGCGGGGTGGCTGCGGCTGCCCCGCCCACGCGAGCGGTTTGGGATTCCCCGGTAGTCGCTGGATCATGGGGCCGTGATCGGATCCGGCACCTTCTCGTTGACCACCCCGCCGTTGTTCGCCGCGCTGGCTCCGGCTCGCAATGTCCTGATCGCCGGGGCCGGCGGCGGGTTCGATGTGTACGCCGGCCTGCCCCTGGCCCTGGCCCTGTGGCGCAGCGGCGTCCAGGTGCACCTGGCCAACCTGTCCTTCTCCGAGCTCGTCCTGCTCGACCGGGACAGCTGGGCGGCGGAGAACGTCGCGGTGGTGACGCCCGACTCGGCCAGCACGGACTGGTACTTCCCCGAGCGGACACTGGCCCGGTGGCTGGCGGATCAGGACCTGCCCTCGACGGTGTACGCCTTCCCGCCGCTCGGGGTCGAACGCCTGCGGGCCGGCTACCGGCACTTGATCGACCAGCTGGAGATCGACGCGGTGGTGCTGGTAGACGGCGGCACCGACATCCTGTTGCGGGGCGACGAGAGCAACCTCGGCACACCGGTGGAGGACATCACCAGCCTCGCCGCCGTGGCCGGGCTGGACGTGGCGGTGAAACTGGTGACCTGTCTCGGCTTCGGGATCGACGCCCATGACGGCGTCAACCATGTCGAGGTGCTGGAGAACCTCGCCGCCCTCGACCGGGACGGCGGTTATCTCGGGGCCCTGTCCATCCCCGGCGCCAGCCGCGAGGCGGAGCTGTACCGCGACGCCGTCGCCCATGCCCAGGCCGCCACGCCCGAGCGGCCGACGATCGTCCACGGCCAGATCGCCGCGGCCACCAGGGGCGACTTCGGCGACGTCCAGTTCACCCGGCGCACCAGCGGCAGCACCCTGTTCGTCAATCCGCTGATGGCCATGTACTTCACCGTCGACCTCGACAAGCTCGCCGCCCGGTGCCTGTACCTCGACCGCCTCGAGAACACCTGGGGCCGGCGTCAGGTGACCGGCCGGATCGAGAAGTTCCGGGCCGAGATCTCGCCCCGCATCCCGCGCGTGTATCCGCACTGACCACCGAGGTCAGTGCCGCCCGACGAGGTCGCCCACCTCCGTACGCGACGAGACGCCCAGCTTGCGCAGGATGTTCGACACGTGCACGGCGGCGGTCTTCGGTGAGATGTAGAGGCGCCGGGCCAGCTCCGGGTTGGTCAGCCCGTCACTGATCAGCACGGCCACCTCCCGTTCGCGGGGCGTCAGCGCGGCCGGGCCGGTCACTGCCGGTGGGGCGTCGACCGGGGCCATGCCGAGCCGGGCGCGTACCCGGGCGAGCTGGTCCACGCGCCAGCCGCGCCACCCGGCCAGCAGGGACGCGGCCGCCTCGGCCTGCGCGGTGGCCTCCTCGCGCCGGTCCTCCGCGAGCAGGCAGCGGGCGGCGCCGACGCGGACGGTGCCGCGGTTGGCCGGGCCCAGGATGTGCGCCTCGGTGATGGACAGGTAGCCGGTGAGTGCCTCGGCGTGCCGGCCGCGCGCCTCGGCGAGCTGGGCGTCGACGAGGGTCCGGTAGGCGTCCCACACGTCCTCGTCGAGCAGCGCGGCGGCCATCCGGTCGAGCTGGTGCGGCGGCAGGCCGATCTCCAGGGCGGCGGAGATCAGGTCGTGGGCCTGCTCGCCGCTGCGCCAGTTCTCGTCGGCGAGGGCCGTGATCAGCTCGTCCAGGGCTGCCTCGGCGCGGGGCAGGTCGGCGCGGCGGCAGGCGACGTTGAACGCGAGGCCGGGGATGGTCGTCGGCGGGTTGTCGGTCAGGGCGGCCAGGTCGGTGATGAGCTGCTCGACCCGGTCCAGCTCGCCGGCCTCCAGGTAGAGCCCGGCCAGGAAGACTCCGTGGTAGTCGGCCCAGCGGCCCCGGCGCCGGTAGCCGCGGTCCTGCTCGCGTCCGCTCTCCAGCGCCGCGATGGCGGCGCCCAGGTCGCCGGCCCGGATCGCCAGCCGGGCCCGGCCCTGGAAGTACGTGGCCACCGCGAGCGACTCGAAGCCGGCCCGCTCGGCGTCGACCCGCATCCGTTCCAGGGTCTCGGCGTGCTCGGCCGGTGAGGTGGGCGGCTCGCCGTGCACCAGGTTGTTGAGGGCGCGCGCGGCCAGCACCCACTCGCCCGCCTTCTCGGCCTCGTCGACGAGACCGGACAGGATCTCCCGGCCCTCGGCGGCGGTCTGCGGGCGTTCGGTGAGGGTCGAGCCCTTCTCCAGCAGCGCGGCCAGGCGCACGGCCGGCAGGTCGAACTCGTCGGCCAGGGCCAGGGCGCTGTCCGACCAGTGCAGCGCGGCGTCGGCGTCGTCCCGCAGGTACGCCGACTGCGCGATCGCGGTCATCGCCCGGGCCTGGTCGGCGCCGGGCGGCAGCTGCGCGATCAGCGTCTCGATGTCCTGCGTCAGGGTGCGCATCTCGTCGGTCGCGCGCGACTCCCAGGCGATGCGGACCAGCAGATACAGCGACTCGGCCCGGTCGGTCGAGGTGCCGGCGAGGTCCCGCCAGCGTCGGCCGTAGCGCAGCGCGTCGTCCAGCAGCCCGGCCAGCCACGCGGCCCGGGCCGCGGCGGCGAGCAGCTCGGTGTCGTCGGGCACCTCGTCGAGGCCCATCTCGGCCAGCTGCAGGGCCTGGTAGGCCGAGCCGATCGAGAGGTAGAGGGCGGCACCGCGGCGGGCCGCGGCGATCATGTCGTCGTACCGGCCGGCGCCGCGGGCGTGGTGGGCCACCATGGCCGGGTCGGCTCCGCCGTCGTTCGCGATCAGGCCGGCGTCGCCCTTGCGCAGCAGCACGTCGAGCGCCGCCTCGTGCAGCCGGCGGCGCTGCCGGCCGAGCATCTGATCGGCGATCGCCTCGCGCACCAGCGCGTGCCGGAACGCGAACTCGTCCTCGCCGGACTCGACCAGGACACCGCTGGTGACCAGGTCGCGCAGCGCGGCGATGAGCTCGTCCTCGCCGGTGCCGGTCACGTCGGCCAGCAGATCGAACGAGATGCGGTGGCCCAGCACGGTGGCCGCCTCGACGATGCGGTGGCTGAGCGGGTCGAGGTCGTCGACCTGGCGGCGGAGCACGTCGGCCAGGCTCCACGGCAACGGCTGCTCGACCAGCGCCTCCACGTCGTACCCGGGCAGCGCGCGCAGCAGCTCCTCCAGGAAGAAGGGATTGCCGCCGGTGCGATGGTGCAGCGCCGTCGCGGCGCGCAGCGGCGCCGGCGAGCCGGTGGCCGCGGCCAGCATCGCCGCGGTCTGCGCGGGGGTGAGGCGATCCAGCCGTACGTGGGTGACGGCGTGCCGGCGTTCGGTGCGGGCCAGCAGTCCCGCCACCGGCTGGCGGCGGGTCACCTCGTCCGGCCGGTACGTCCCGATGAGCAGCCGCGGCCCGCGCTGGTCGGCGATCCGCTCGAACAGCGCCGCGCTCTCCGAGTCGGCCCAGTGCAGGTCCTCGAAGACGAGGACGGCGGGGGAGTCGCCGATCAGGTCGGCCAGGATGGCCAGCCCGATGTGCAGGCGCTCGACCGGGCTGCGCCGCGGGTCCGCGAGGGTGGCCAGTTGTTCCTCGTCGATGTCCGGGTGGCCGTCGATGGCGTCGAGCAGCACCTCGTACGGCCGGGACAGCGAGCCGGGCTCCGCCTGGCCGACCAGCACCACGGTCTCCGCCGGCACCCCGGCCAGCAACTCGTGCACCAGCCGGGTCTTGCCGATGCCGGGCTCGCCGGCGATGAGCGCGACCGCCGGCTCATGCGCCGAAGCGAGCCGCGCCAGGCGGCGCAGCTCGCTCTCCCGCCCGATCATCACCGGGCTGGCACCGCCGCGGATGGTTCGCACGACGCCAGGGTACCGGTGGGACGGCCGCGGGCGACGGCGGCTTTGCGGGCCCGGCGGGCCCGCCGGGCGCTGCTCAGCAGGCGCCCCTGCTCCGCCTCGGCGACCAGCTCACGGTGCCGGTCGTGGGCCAGGTCCAACAGGATGTCCGGGTGCATCATCATGGCTTCTCTCCTTGTCAACCGGTGATGGATCAATCCTCGGCTGACGGGGGAGCTGTCACATCGGACGCGATCACCTATCTTGGCGGTCGCCCTGGTTCAGACGGGGTACGCGGGCCGCCTAGGCATACCTATGAGCCTGCTCTCAGGTGCTGCTGATCGTGACGGTCTGTCCGGGGAACTGTCCCTGTACCGCCTCCTCGACCATGGCCGCCGCGACCGTCGCCCGGCTCACCCGGCCGGGGAAGAACCGTCTCGGGGTCCGGTCCAGGCTCAGGGTGCGCCGGCCGGGGGCGACCGGGCCGTCGGTCAGCATGCCGGCGTGGAACACGGTCCCGCCCGCGGCGATGATCGTGGCGTCGGCCGCCACCTTGTCAGCGACCTCGTCCCGCAGGAAGACGCTGAGCAGGGCACGGGTGAGCGGGCCGGCGACATCGACCGACGGGCCCGTGCCCACCGCCCCGAGCCAGACGACCCGGGGGACGCCGGAGGCGACGACGGCCTTGGCCCCGGCGGTGAGAACGCCGGGCGGATTGCCTTTGACGACGCCGAGCCCGGACAGCAGTACGTCGGATCCGGCGACGGCCCGGGCGATGGACTCGGGGTCGTGCACGTCGGCGGCGACCGTGGTCAGCCCGGGTCGCGCTGGTACGCGTCCGGGCTGCCGGGCGATGGCCGTCACCGGCAACCCCTGTTCGAGCGCGGCGGTGACCAGCAGAGTCCCGGTGGCGCCGGTGGCGCCGAGTACGGCAATGCGCATGACAGTTCCTCGATCACTGTGGAGGGTCAGAGCGTGCGTTGCAGAACGTCGAGGGCGGCGGCGTGCACACCGGGCGCGGCGGCCACGTAACCGGTGCTGGTGACCTCCCACGGCTTGCCGTCGAAGTCGGTGACGACGCCGCCGGCCTCCCGGACCAGCAGCAGCGGGCCGATGTGCGAGCGCACGTTCTCGAACTGCCAGTGCACGTCCAGGCGTCCGGCCGCCACCTGGGTGAGCTCGCGCCCGACCGGCACCGACGAGCGGACGTACAGGGCGTGCTGCAGCATCGCGGTCATCGAGGTGCCGACGCTCCGGGCCACCGCGGCCGAGTGGCTGGGCCGGGCCTGGCCGGTGCCGGTCAGGGCGAGAGCCAGGTCGGTCTTCGTGGAGACCGTCATCCGGGTGCCGTTGAGGTACGCCCCGCCGCCGCCGACCGCGGTGAACAGCTCGTCGGACCAGGGCGCGTAGAGCACCACGAAGTCCGGGCGGCCGTTGCGGACCAGCGTGACGCCGATGTTCCAGTCGGTCATGCCGTGGACCAGGTTGAGGTTGCCGCCGACCGGGTCGACGACCCACCGGTCGCCGCCGGCCATCGGGCCGGTGGCGTGCTCGTCCTCCTCCCAGCCGGAGCCGGGCAGAGCGGCGAGCAGGGCGGGCCGCAGCAGGTCGGCCACGGCGTCGTCGTGCCGCCGCAGGCCCGCGAACAGCTGGTCCTCGGTGGCGACGCGGTTGCCGGGTGCGTAGAAGCTCCGCAGGCGAGCGCCGGCCTCCCGGACCAGATCGGTGGTGGTGGAGATCAGGTCATCGGTCATGACCTGAGTCTTGGCCCCGCGCTCAGTTAAGTACAGTGCACTCTCTTTAAGATAACGTTTACCGCCATGCAACTGGATCTGAACCTGCTGACGACGCTGGACGCCCTGCTCGTCGAGGGCAGCGTGCGCGGAGCGGCCGAGCGGCTGCACCTGTCATCGCCCGCGGTCAGCCGCTCACTCGGCCGGATCCGGAAGCTGACCGGCGACGACATCCTGGTGCGGACCGGCCGGACCATGACGCCCACCCCGTACGCCCTGGCGGTCCGCGAGCAGGTCAGCGGGCTGGTCCGGCAGGCCGGCGCGGTGCTGGCACCGAGCCGCGACCTGGACCTGGCGACGTTGGAACGCACGTTCACGCTGCAGTGCCACGACGCCCTGACCACGGCACTGGCTGCGCCGCTGCTGGCCGTGATCGCCGAGCGGGCGCCGGGCGTCCGGGTGCGGTTCCTGACCGAGACGGCCGTGGACACCGACGACCTGCGGCACGGCCGGGTGGACCTGGAGATCGGCGCGACGACCCCGGACCTGCCGGAGATCCGGACCGAGACCGTCGGCCACGACCGGCTCGTCGTGGTGCTGCGCGGTGATCACCCGTACGCCGGGGGTCTGGATCTCGAGGCGTACGCGGCTCAGCCGCACCTGCTCGTCTCCCGCCGCGGCCGGCTGAGTGACCCGGTGGACGAGCTGCTCGAAGCGCACGGCCTGCACCGCCGGGTGCTGGCCGCGGTCGGCACCACCGCGACCGCCCTGCACGTGGCCGGCCACAGCGACGCCGTCGTGACCGTGCCGGAGGTGATGTGCCGCCCGCTGATCGCGGCCTTCGGGCTGGCCGTCGCACCGCTGCCGGAGCCGCTGCGGCTGCCGCCGGTGCCGATCGTGGGCAACTGGCATCAGCGCTACGACACCGACACCGGCCACGCCTGGCTCCGCGAGCAGACCCGGGACGTGCTGAGCGCGGCCCTCGGCGGACGCTAGCCGAGCTCTTCGGCCAGCCCGACGATGATGCCCTCCGGGCCGCGGACGTAGCAGAGCCGGTACGCGTCCTCGTACCGCACCACCTCGCCGACGAGCTCGGCGCCGTGGGCGAGCAGGCGGGCGACCACCTCGTCGATGTCGTCGACGGCGAACATGATGCGGCGGATGCCCAGCGTGTTCACCGGGGCGATGCGCGGCTCGGCGCTGATCGCCTCCGGGGTGTGGAACCTGGCCAGCTCGACGCCGGAGCGGCCGTCCGGGGTCCGCAGCATCGCGATGTCCTGCTTGACGTCGGCGATCCCGATGACCTGCTCCACCCAGGGCCCCTCAACCGGCCCCCGGCCCTGCAGCTCCAGGCCGAGTTCGACGAAGAACGCGATGACCGCGTCGAGGTCCTCGACCACAATGAGGACGTTGTCCATCCGCTGGATCGTCATGCTGATCTCCTCGGTCCCGGACGGCCAGGATGACCGTCTCCGCACCGGGGACGCGGCCGCCACGCCGTTCTCGACATACTCGCCGGTCTTTTCACCGGGAGTGTGCGGAGCGGGTCGCGTGTAAGGACGCCAGGAGCTGCAGCCGGTCCGCGTCGGCGCTGCCCGGTTCCGCGGTCCAGATGAGCATGACCGGGCCGGGGTTGCCGGGCAGCGGATAGGTGTCCCAGTCCAGGACGATGTCGCCGACCTCGGGGACCGGGAAGGTCTTGGTGCCGCTGACCGACTCGCGGACGTCGTGCCGGGCCCACAGCCGCCGGAACTCGGCGCTGCGGATGCTCAGCTCCCCGACGATCGCGGTGGCGCGGGGATGGGTGGGGTCGGTGGCCACGGCGGCGCGCATCATGCCGATGTAGTCCAGGGCCTGGCGCTCCCAGTCCGGGCAGCTCCGCTCGCCGGTCCGGGTGTCGTCGAACATCTGCAGCAGCATGTTGAGCCGGTCGGCCGGGTAGCCGTGCGGGTCGCCGAGCAGCGCCTCCGCCATCGTGTTCCAGGCGAGCAGGTCGAGGTGGTGGCCGAGCACGACCGCCGGGGTGTCCATCACGCGCAGCAGCCGCCGGGTGCTGTCCGGCACCCGTTCCGGGCCGTGCTCCGGCCGTGCCGGCATCGGTCGGCGAGCCGCGTAGGCCAGGGTGAACAGGTGGCGGCGTTCCTCGTCGTCGAGCGCCAGTGCGCCGGCCAGGGCCTCCAGGACCTCGTCGGACGGGCGTACCTCCCGGCCCTGTTCCATCCGCTGGTAGTAGTCGGTGCTCAGCCCGGCCAGCAGGGCCAACTCCTCGCGGCGCAGCCCGGTGACCTTGCGCCGGCCACCCGGCTCCAGGCCGACGTCGTGCGGGCGCAACCTGCTGCGCCGGGCGCGCAGGAAGTCGCCGAGCTCACGAGCGTACGGATGGGGCCTGCTCATGCCGCAAGTGTGCCGCGGCCCGGACCACCGTGGGTAGGTCCGGCAGACCTAGGCAGGCGGGAACGACGGAACCGGCCGGGATCGCTCCTAGCGTCAGCGGTCCACGCACCGAAACCGTCAGGAGCAGCAGATGACCGGATGGACCGCCGACCGCATCCCCGACCAGCACGGCCGGACCGCGGTCGTGACCGGCGCGAACTCGGGCCTGGGCCTGGTCACCGCCACCGAGCTGGCCCGCCACGGCGCGCACGTCGTGCTCGCCGTCCGCAACACCGCCGCCGGCGCGGCGGCCGCCCGCCGGATCGGCGGCGACGTCGAGGTGCGCGAGCTGGACCTGGCCTCGCTGGATTCGGTACGGGGGTTCGCCACGAAGCTGGCCGCCGACCACCCGGTGATCGATCTGCTGGTCAACAACGCCGGCGTGGTGCTGCTCGGTCCCCGCCGCACCTCGGCCGACGGCTTCGAACTGCAGCTCGCCACCAACATGCTGGGCCATTTCGCGCTGACCGGCCTCCTGCTCGGCAACCTGGCCGCGGCCCGGGCGGCGCGGGTGGTCAGCCTCAGCTCGATCACGCACCGGACCGCGCGCCTCGACTTCGACGACCTGATGGCCGAGCGGGGCTACCGGGCTTCCGCCGTCTACGGCCGGTCCAAGCTCGCCACCACGATCTTCGGCGTCGAGCTGGACCGCCGCCTGCGCGCCGCCGGCTCGCCGGTCGTCAGCGTGCTGGCCCATCCGGGTCTCACCCGCACCAACCTGACCCCGCGGGCCTGGGAACACCGCGGCCGGCTGGGCCGGGTCATCGCGCGCGTGGGCCTGGTGGCCACCCAGCCGGTGGAGCAGGGGGCGCTGCCGCAGCTGCGCGCCGCCACCGACCCGGGGGTGCAGGGCGGGCAGTTCTTCGGCCCGGCCGGGCTCTGGGAGACGCGGGGCCGGGTCACCGAGGCCCGATTCAGCCGGGAGGCCACCGACCCGGCGGCGGGCGGGCGTCTCTGGGCGGCAGCCGAGGAACTGACGGGCGTCAGCTATCTCTGAGCTGAGCCTCGACGGCCGTCTTGTCGATCACCGACCAGACGTCGGTGATCTTCGTGCCGGTGCATCGGTAGATGACGTTCTCGGTGAACCGGATCCGCCGCCCGCGGACCGGGAGCCCGAGGAAGTCCCCGCTCGGGGTGCAGTCGAACCGCAGCCGGGCCGCGATGTGCGGTGGCTCGCACACCAGCAGCTCGACGTCGTAGCGCAGGTCCGGGATGTCCCGGGCCTCCGCTTCCCGCTGCTCGCGGTACGTGGCCAGCCCGACCGGCCGCCCGTTGTAGCGCACCTCGTCGTCGACGAAATCGCCCAGCTCGGACCAGCTCCGCGCGTTGAGGCAGTCGAGATACGCCTGGTAGCGGGCGCGCAGCTCGGCGACGCTGCTCACGGCTGACCCGCAGTGACGAGCTTGTGCATGTCGAGGTCGTCGCTGAGCCACCGCTCGAACCACTGGCTCAGGGTGAGGTCGAGCGGGTGCAGGGTGCTCTGGTCCAGGAAGAGGATCCGCCCCTCGGGGGTGCGGCAGTCGAGCAGCGCCCACATCGCGCCCCCGAAGTTGCAGAACGAGACCACGCCGGGTGTCCAGGCCGGGAAGTCGTCGGGGATCTCGTCGTCCCGCCACTGGACGTAGTCCGCCAGCATGCCGTCCTCGCTGGCGTAACCGTCCTCGACGCCTTCCACTCCGCCGAACGGGCCGAAGCCGCCGTTGGCCACCTCCTGGTAGAGGCGGCGCAGCAGCGGCGGCAGCGGAAAGCCGATGGTCTGCTCGGCCTCGGCCAGGGCTTCCGCCGAGGCCGGCTCCTGTGGGTACGGCTCCGGCAGGTCGGCGCCCCGGCCGGCGTCGACCCGGGCGCTGATGGCGGCGACAACCTCGTCATCGGTCATCGGACGATCATCGACGGTGCCGCGACTCTCCGCCACCCCGTCCGCGATCCCGGGACCGGCTGTGGCAACGGATCAGGGCAGCAGCCGGATGACCGCGGCGGGGCAGCGGCCGACCGCCTGCTCCACCGCCTGCCGTTCCGACTCCGGCGGCTGCTCGTCGAGCAGCACCACGACCGCCTCCTCCGGATCCTGGTCGAAGACGGCCGGCGCGGTGAGCACGCACATGCCCGCGCCGATGCACAGATCGCGGTCGACGGTGACTCTCACGACCAGGTCACCGGCAGCTCGACGGGGCCGCGGACCACGGAGTCCTTCTTCCACACGATCTCCTCGGGTGGCACCGCGATCCGCAACGCCGGCACCCGGCGGGCCAGCGCCCCGAGCACCGTGGTCAGCTCTATCCGGGCGATCTGCTGACCCACGCAGGCGTGCGCGCCGTGCCCGAAGCCGAGGTGCGCGCCGGGTCTGCGGGCCACGTCGAACGTGTCGGCGTCCGGGTGCAGCGCGGTGTCCCGGTTGCCCGACTGCACCGCCACCACCACGTAGTCGCCCGCCTTGATCGGCTGTCCGTTCACCACGGTGTCCTCGGTGGCCTGCCGTAGCAGCCCGATGCTGACGCCCAGGTAGCGCACGAGCTCCTCGGCCGCCGAGGCGGCCAGCTCGGGCTCGGCGCAGAGTTTCGCCCACTGTCCCGGGGTGTTCAGCAGGCAGACCAGACCGTACGTGATCATGGACGCGGTCGTGTCGAAGCCGGCGACGAGCAGCGCGCCGTTCATCTGCGTCAGTTCCTCGTCGGTGAGCGGGCGCTCGCTGTCGGCGCTGTGCTCGATCATCCGGCTGAGCACGTCGTCGCCGGGCCGGCCCCGGCGGGTGGCGACCAGCTCATACAGGTACGCCCACAGCGGCTCGATCGCCCGCCGCAGCTCGTCCGGCGTGGTGGACGTCCTGAACAGGGCCGCGGCCGCGTCGTGCAGCAGGTGACGCTGCTCGGGTGGCACCCCGATCAGCTCGGCGATCACCGCGGTGGTGATCGCGGTGGAGAACTGGCTGTGCAACGGATAGGGCTGCGGGGACGCCAGCATGCCGGTGATCGCCTCGTCGGTGATCTGCTCGACCAGCGGCCGCAGCTCGGCCAGCCGGCGGGGATGGGACACCTGCGGGGCGAAGTTGCGCCGGATCCGGATGTGTTCCGGGCCGTCCAGCTGGCTGAAGCCGGTGACCGGCGACTCCGGCCCGCCGAACGCGTCCAGCACGTGAGCGGCCTGACCGGGCCGGGTCGAGAAGCGGTGGCCGTCGCCGAGCACCTCCCGGACTCCCGCGTAGTCCGAGACCAGCCAGGCGTCCAGGCCGGTCGGGCAGGTCACGCGGACGACCTGCGGGTCGGCGCGCAGCCGGGCGTACTCGGGCGGCGGGTCGAACGGCAGCTGGTCCTCGTCCGGCAGCGGCAACGCAGGTAGAGACATCCCCGAACCTCCACAATGTGTAGTCGGGGAACCACCTTACGCGACTTCGACGAAGGTCAATATCCCTGAGTCAGTAGGAGAACGGGTCGTAGCCATCGTTGTCGCAGGTCCGGCGCTGGGCGATGCAGTTCCGGACCCGCTGGTTCATTTCCTTGACGTTCCACATGACGAACGCGTCGCCGTGCATCGACGAGGCACTGCGGCCCTGCGGATCGGAGGAGAGGTAGTAGCCGGCCTTCGAGCCCTTGGCCCCGTACGCGATATCGAAGGTCAAGGCCGGAATCCGGACCGGATGGCCGGCCGGGCACCCAGCGTCCGTCCCGAACGCCACATGCTCCTTGTGGTGCGGGCTGTCCAGGTTCTTGCCGTCCCAGCAGTCCGGGAACTGCAACATGAAATGCAGGCTCGCCGGCTCACCGCAGATCGGCCAGTTGCCGTTGTCGCTGCGGGCGACGCCATTGATGTCACCCGGTCCGTAGAAGGCGCAGTAGAACTGACCCTGCGCGCCGCGCGGCGTCGGCTGCTTCTTCTTGGCGTCCCCGGCGACCATCCTCAGCCCGTTCGGCATCGGCATGATCCCGTCCGAGTTCTTCCGGAGCGAGCGGTAGTAGACCCGGAATCCAGTGGTCTCGACCGGCTTGCGGGTCGCGGCCTCGTACAGCGTCGGCACCCAGTAGGCAGAATGGTCCACGACCGGCTTGCACGTGGTGGCCGTGAATTTCATCAGATCGCCGGCCACGGTGTTCGCGTCCACGGCCTTGTTTCCGACGAAGGAATGCATGTGCGAGGCGCCCGGCAGCCCCGGGAAGACGATCGGGTCGTCGGGCTTGCGGTGGCTGTAGCGGCAGTCGGCCCGGAACTCCGGCAGGTTGCCGGCGTTGCCCGGCGGGTCGGCCTTGGTGGCCTTGTACTTGGCGACCTGCGCGTTCCAGGCTGCCCGGTCGACCGGGAGCCAGCCGGCTCTCGGCGTTTGCTGGGTGGCGGTGGCGGTGACCGACGGCTTCTTCGGGGACGACGTCGCGGTTGTCGGCGGCGGTGTTGTGCCAGGTGCTGATGTCTGCGCGCGGCTCTGATCCACGGCCTGCGGCTGCTGGCGGGCGGACGCCTGGGTGAGACTCACCGACACGACCACCGCGGTGATGAGGGCGACGGTCACGCCGGCGCCGGCCACAGCCAGCCCCCGCCCGCGCCGGACATGGCGACCGGACTCAGGCACGGGGAAAGGGAAACGCGGCACAGGTCACTCCCAACAAGCGAACACGACAAGTCGGCCGAACCGAGCGACCGCCGGAATGGTAGGCCGGTGGGAAGCGCACCTGACAGGCCCTTAAGCCGGAACAAAGAATGACTGTCCAACAGGACAGAATCCGCCGCCTGACCCCAAAAAAGTGTTAGCGGCAAACAGGTGGATGACTACTTGACCTTGAGGGTTACTCCGCTGCTGGTTGCGCCCGCGTTGTAGGCGCCGCCCGCCACCGAGACCCGGAGGGTCCAGGTGCCACGCTTGAAGGACCGGGTGAATGAGTACGACCCGCTTGACGTCGTCTTTGCCGTCGTGACGGTCACCCACTTGGAGCCCGACTTGCGTTGCAGGGTCACCTTCACGCCCGCGCGGCCTGGTTTTGCCGTACCTGTGAGCTTGATGTTCTTGTTGGCCTTGGGTTTGGTGGTGCTCGCCTTGATCGTGGCGGTGTAGCGGACCGTCGCCGCCGGTGTTGCCGATGTTGCCGGCCAGGCGCCCGGCGATCCCGCGTACCGGATGCGGTAGGTCGTGGTGATCGACGGCTTGATGGTCGCCCGCCAGGCGCCCTTCGCGTCGGTCTTCACCGTGGTGATCCGGGCCCAGGCCGTCTTGCCGGCCGGCCGTTGTTCCAGCGTCGCCGACGTGCCGGCGATCGCCGTGCTGCCGCGGAGGACCTTGCCGGTGAGCGTGGCCGACTTGCCGTAGGCGAACGCGCTGGGCGTCACCGTCAGCGGGAGGGCGGTCGGGCTCAGCGTGACCGTCTTCTCCGCGCCGTCGCCGATCGTGCTGGTGGCCCGCACCCCGATCGTGTACGCGCGGCGGGTGTCCAGCCCGGTCAGGTTCAACGACCGGGCGGCGGCCGGAAGCGTCGTCTCCTGGCCGGGGGAGAGCCGCACGATGTAGCCGGTGGGGACCATCACGCCGGTGCCGTAACTGGGCCTGACCCACTCCAGCAGCGCGGTGCCGTTGCCGGCGGCGACCGACACGCTGACCGGAGCGCCCGGCGGCTGCGCCGGCAGAACCTGCCAGGGCACCGAAGCCGTCGCCTGATCACCGTCGGCGTCGGTGGCGGTCAGCACGGTGGTGCCGGAGCCGGCGGTGGTGGGTATCCCGCCGATGGCGGCGACCAGCGTGCCCGAAGCCGGCCGGCGCAACCCGAGGGTGAGGCCCGCGGGCAGGCCCGTGGCGGTCACCTGGAACGAGTCGGTGGAATCGACCAGGTGGTCCGGTGCGTCGGTGAAGGTCACGCTGAAGTTGCCAAAGGCGCCGTAACCCAGCTGCATCGTCTGGGTCGGCGGCACCGACTGGGCGACCGGCGGGCCCTTGACCACCCACCACATCAGCTCGCGCCCGGAGTTGCCGTCGGGGTCGGTCGCGATGATGTCGCCGGGGTAGTCGCCCTTGACCGTGGGCGTGCCCGTGATCAGCCCGTCGGCGTCGATCGACACTCCGGGCGGCAGATTGGCGGCGCTGAAGGTCACCGGCTGTCCCTGCGGATCGCGGGCGCTGACCTGGATGCGTACGGAGTCCCCGACGTGCGGGGAGGGCGTGCTGTCCTCGAAGTACGCCAGTTGCGGGGCGCCGTACGCCGGGTCGGAGCCGTCCACCCCCGCGGCCAGCCAGGCGCCGTCAACGGTGCGCCGCTCGACGCTGTCCGGGCCGTACACGTCCGCGGCCGCGCGGATGGTCGCATCCCGCGCGCCGGAGAAGTTGGTGTTCGAGACCATGTAGACGGTGAGGGCGCGGTACCAGATCTGCGCGGCGCGGTCGTTGCCGATGCCGGTGACCGGCGCGGCGCCGCCACACGGTGGGCTGTCTCCCCATCGCGTCGCGCCGCTGCCCGCGGCCAGCGTGTAGAAAAACTTGTTGCCGATGCCCGACGAGTAGTGCGGGTCGAGACTCTTGGCCGTCGGGACCCAGCAGGACAGCGACTTGCCGTCGCGGCTCGGCTCGTCCATCTGGCGCAGCGCCGGGGCGCGGGTCCCGGTCAGTTCGCCGATCAGATAGTCGGGCGGATCGACGGGGTTGTCCGCCGCGAACTCGACCAGCGTGCCGAAGATGTCGCTGCTGGACTCGTTCAGCCCGCCCGACTCGCCGGAACTCACCAGGCCGGCCGTACGGTAGCTGAGGCCGTGCGCCACCTCGTGCCCGACCACGTCGAGGGCCGTGAACGGCTTGCCGGTGGGCGCGCCGTCGCCGAAGTACACGCACTGGCAGGAGCTGCTCCACGCCGCGTTGGCCTCGTCGACGTCGTGGTGGACGTACGCGGTCAGGCCCTTGCCGTCGTTGCGCAGACCCGAGCGGCCGAACGACTCCCGCAGGTAGTCCCAGGTCTTCGCCATGCCGTAGTGCACGTCGACAGCGAGGGTGGCGCGGTCGGCGCGGGTGCCGTCGCCCCACACGTTGTCCGCGTCGGTGAACTCGGCGAACTTCTTCGGCTCGAACACGAAGTCCTCGTTCAGGCCGTCGCGGACGGTGTTGCCGCCCCGGTCGGGGTCCACCAGCGTGTACGCGCCGTCGGCCAGCCGGGTGGTGCTCAGCGGGACGTCACCCACCAGCATCCCGTGCCCGGTGCCCGCCTCGGCGGTGAGCACTTTGTCGTACGCGCGGCGGACCGTCCCGGTGGTCGCGTCGACGATCACCAGCCGAGTGCCGACGGTCACCTCCCAGGCGCGCACCGGCTCGCCGGCGAAGGCGTCGATCACCTGTCGCGCGTTGCCGGCGCCCTGCTGCCCGGCGAACCGTTCGGCAGCCGCGACGGCCTGCTTGCGGTCGACCTTGGCGGTCGCCGGAACGTCGATCGCCTGCCGCTGGGCCACGGTGGCGTCCGTGAACCGGCCGGTCGCGGCCGAGTGGACGACGAAATCGCCGCCGAGCACGGCGAGGCCCTGATGCGTGCGCTGGAACCGGACGTGCCGAGTGCCGGCCGCGTCCACCATGGTGTCCACCACCCGGTACTGCTCGCCGGGAGCGGACCGGATGGCCGTGCCGTTGCGGCGGATCGCCGTACGCGCGTCCCGGACCGCCCGGGCGCGGGTGACCGCCGGCTCGGTCGCCGAGGTGGCGGAGGTCTTCGGCTTCGCGGTCGCCGCCGGCTTATCGGCGGCGGGCAGCTCGGTGGCAGACGGCCGGGGCGCGGCGGCCTCGTTCCAGCTCGGCGGGGGATCGGCGGGGACCTCGCGGGCGATCGCGACCCCGGCCCCGGTGAGCACCAGTACGGCGGCGAGCGCGATCGGTACACGGCGATGCCGGACTGCCATCCCTATTTTCCCCCGTCGATCTTCGATGAGGAGGGGACGATACCGGACCGACGCTGAATGAGCAGCCCCGTCGGGAAGGGGCTAGTTTGCTGGGATGAGTCTCCTTGATGACGTGGGCGAGCGTGACGGCTGGCGGTGCTGGGTGTGCGATGAGCCGGTCGACGCCGGCATGTCGGTGAACGACCCGCGGGGTCCGAGCGTCGACAGCCGTACCGCCGATCGCAAGGCCAAGGTCACCGAGCGGCTCGCCCACCGCGCCTGCAACACCCGCAAGGGCGCGGTCAAGGTGGTCATCGCCTGGCCGGACCGGCTGCACGTGGTCGAGCCCGCGCCGCTGGTCGCGGTCGCGGACCGCCTCGAGCGCAAGGGCGGCCGGGAGCTGGTCGCCCGGTGCCCGAGCCGCAAGGACGCCCAGGAGGCGGCGGACTGGCTGGTCGACCGGTTCTCCCGGCTGGTGCCCGGGCTGCCGGTGACCGCCAGCGTCGACCCGGGCGGCGGCCAGTTCCTGGTCGCCCTGGCCGCGGGCCGCCGCTGACCGATCAAGCTTCCTGACCCCGCAGCAGTGACGCGATCTCCGTGGTCCGCGGATGGTCGTCGCCCAGTACGCGTCGGCGGTCGCGGAGGACCTGTTCCCACAGCTCGGTCGCCTCGGTCAGGCGGCCGGCCGTGCGGTAGGCGTACGCGAGGTCGCTGCGGCTGGACAGGGTGTCCGGATGGTCGTCGCCGAGCACCCGCTGCCGGTCGGCTAGGACCTGCTCGAACAGGTCGATCGCCTCGGTCACCCGCCCGGCCACGTGGTACGCGTAGGCGAGGTCGTAGCGGTTGGCGAGCGTGTCGGGGTGGTCGTCGCCGAGCACGCGCCGCGAGTCGGTGACGATCTGCTCGAACAGGTCGACGGCCTCCGCCACCCGCCCCGCCGCCTGGTAGGCGCTGGCCAGGTTGTTGCGGCTGACCATGGTGTCCGGATGGTCGTCGCCGAGCACCCGGCGCCGGCTCGCGCGGGCCTGCTCGAACAGGACGATCGCCTCGGCCAGGCGCCCGGCCGCCCGGTACGCGAAGGCAAGGTCGTTCAGGCTGGCCAGGGTGTCGGGGTGGTCGTCGCCGAGGACCCGTTGCCGGTCGGTGCGGGCCTGCTCGAACAGCTCGATCGCCGCGGCCACCCGGCCCGCCGCCTGGTAGGCGCCCGCGAGGTTGTGGCGGCTGGTCAGAGTGTCCGGGTGGTTGTCGCCGAGCACGCGTTGCCGGCCGGCGAGGACCTGCTCGAACAGCTCGACCGCGGCGGAGACCTGGCCCTGGAACTGCCGGTAGACCGCTGCCTGGTCGTTGACGTACATCAGCTGGGTGTTGCTGTGGGCCGGCCCGGCGTGCCGGGTCAGCGCGTCGATGTGCGGCAGCAGCTGGTTCCAGCGGGGCCAGCCCGCGACATTCGTCAGCGGAGCCTCCGGTATCGCGGCCCGCACGATCGAGACAGCGGCGGCCGCGTCCTGGTCCTGCCGGACGACGGCCTGCACCAGCCGGTGCACACTCACCTCGCCCGCCCGGCGGTTGATCAGACTGAAGGACACCAGCACCGCGAGCGCGTCGCTGGTCGCGACCGGATCAGCATGCGGCGGGGACATCACCTCCACGGGTACGGCGTCAGGGCCCAGCCAGGCCAGCACTCGCAGCACCCGCACAGCGAGCGACGACCGCCCGGCCACCGCGTCCATGCCGGCCCGCCAGATCGTGGCCACCGTCCGCCGCGCCGAGTCCCCCTCGCCCGGGTCGGCCGCGACCAGCGCGAACCGGTCGGTCAGCAACCGGACGTAGTCGTCGAAACCGAGACCCTCGTGCTGGCTGACGTACCCCGCGGCCTGCTCCAACGCCAGCGGCAGATCACCCAGGGCCGCCGCCAGCCGGCCGGCGCCGTCGCGGTCGTCCAGCCCGGTCAGCCGCTGCAACAGCTGCACACTCGCCGACCGGTCCAGCACGCCCAGCCGTAACGGCGTCAACCCGAGCCGGGCCCACCGGGCCGTACCGAGATCGCGGCGGGTGGTCACCACCACCCGGCCCCGCCCGGCCACCTGGGCCAGCAGCGCCTCGATGTCAGCGACGTCCTCCACGTTGTCCAGCACCAGCAACCAGTCGCGATGGGTCTGCAGCCAGCCCAGCGCCCAGGAACGCGCGTCCGCCAGCGTCGCCACCGGATGCAGCCGGCTCGTCAACGCGGCCAGACCGAGCTGCACGTTCGCCGCGGTGTCCGCGGTGATCCACCACACCAGTGAGTGGCGAGCCCGGAACGCCCGCGCGTAGTGCGCTGCCAGCTCGGACTTCCCGACGCCACCCAGGCCGAGCACCGCGGCCTGACCCGAACCGCGGACCAGCACGTCGTCCAGCGCGGCGACATCACGCCCCTCGAACACCGCCGACGCCGGCGGCAGATTGTCCAGCCCCGGTGGAGCGTCCACGGTGTCCGGCGTGGGTGCCGCCGTACCGCCCAGCGAGATGACGTTGTGCACGTTGCCGGTGCCGACCTGCACGTTGGCCGAGCCGGTGACCGTGACGCCGCCGGCGGGCGGCTGCCCGGCCGGGCCGGTCACCGCGCCGGCGGCGGCTGGTGGACGGACAGGACGTTGTGGTCGCCGACCTGCACCCCGGTCGAGTTCGTCACGGTGACGGTGAAGGTGTCCCCGCGTACGGGGGAGGCCGCGACGATCGCCGCGATCTCCTCAGCCAGCTCGGCATCCTCCGACAGCGCGCGTTTGACCTGGGCGTACACCGCCGCGGCGAACGCCTCGTCGGCCGGATTCTCGCCCAGGTCGGTCACCGCGGCACCGACCTGCGCCGCGCGCGGTGACTTCAGCAGCCGGCCCAGCAGCCGCCGCCCGGCACCCACGGTCGCGTTCGCCGCGGCGTCGGTGCCCTGCTCGGTGGCCTTGCTGACCACCGCGCTGCCGTACGCCCCGGCCGCCGCCGAGAGCAGCGGCACGACGGTGCCCGCGAGCTCGCCCACTTCGATCATGGCCACGCCTTCCTCACCGGATGCAACGACATATACCAGACCGGTCACAGTGGATCTCGGGTCGGACGCGCGGATCTGACCGTCCGGTAGTGGCGGGCCGCGCGGACGCGATTGCCGCAGGCGACCGAGCACCACTCGCGGCGTGGGTGCGTCCTGGCGAAGTACAGCACGCATCCGGGCGCGTGGCAGGCCCGCAGCAGCGAACCGCGGCTCAGCAGCTGTTGGGCCTCGGCGGCCACCTCGGCAAGGGCGGCGGTCACCGGCGAGGCCGCGGATCCGGCGGCCAGTTCGAGGCTCGCCTCGTGCATCACCAACTGGGGGACCGGAAGCTCCCGGACGACGGCGTTCACGGACTCGAGCGCCTGCCGGACGTCCGGCACGGCCGAGGCCGCCGCGGGACGGTCGTCGCCGGTGACGAAGGCGGCCAGCCGGCGGACGGAATCGCGCAGCGCCCGCGCGCGCAGGAACTCGTCCCGCGTCGCCGTCGCGCCATGACGGGCCACCCCGATCGCGTCCAGCCACTCATCGAGATCCGGTGGCCCGGCGAGGTCGTCGTGCACGCCGTCGGTGTCGGCCCAGATCGTCGCCATCAGGCGGACCGGAACCGGCTCGTCGGGAAGCAACCAGGTGCGCACTCCAGGAATCTATCACGGATGAAACGGCTTGCATCCGTTAGAACAACGGAGTACAACTGGCCACCTGGTGGAAGGGGCTCATGATGACTGGCTTTCACGGCGGCGAGCTCGCCGTGCAGCGTCAGGCCGGCGTACGGCAGGACGCCGCCCGCCTCTCACGCATGCTGGAACCGGCGGACCTGTCCGGCGGCATCGCCGGCTTCCTCGCCGCACGCACCCTGCTGGTCATCACCGGCCGGGACGCGACCGGCCGGCTCTGGACCTCCCCGCTGGCCGGCCCGGCCGGGTACCTCGAGGTACGCTCCGACACCGAGCTGGCCGTCCACGCCGGGGTCCCGGCCGGTGACCCGCTGCACGGCATCACCGCCGGGCAGCGCCTCGGCACGACCAGCATGGATTTCGCCCTGCGGCGCCGGGTACGGCTCAACGGCACCCTCACGGCCGCCACCGACGACCTGCTGATCGTCGACGTCGAGCAGGCGTACGGCAACTGCCCGCAGTACATCCAGCAGCGGCTGCTCACCCCGCCCGCCTCCAGCCAGGAGACGCCGGAAGATGTGCGCCGCGGTGCCGCGTTCGAGCCGGCCGACGTTGAGGTGATCCGCTCGGCCGACACCTTCTTCCTCGGCACAGCGCACCCGCGGCGAGGTGCCGACGCGTCCCACCGTGGCGGACCGCCCGGATTCGTCCGCGTCGACGAGCGCGGCCTGTGGTGGCCGGACTATCCCGGCAACAACATGTTCAACAGCCTCGGCAACCTGGCCGTCAGCCCGGAGACCGCGCTGCTGTTCGCCGACTTCACCACCGGCGCCACCCTGCAGCTGTCCGGAACGGCTCGGATCGAATGGGGCGAGGCCGGACGACCCGGCGACGACGGGCACAGCGGCCGCATCGTCCGCTTCGAGCTCGACCAGCTCGTCGCCGCGCGCCGGCCGTCGCTGCGCGAGTCCGCCCACCGCCCGTACCCGCACAACCCCGCGCTGACCGACCGAGAGGACCGATCCCGATGACCGAGGCCCGACCGCCGTTCCCGCCGTACGACCTGGCGACCGCCCGGCAGAAGGTCCAGGCCGCGGAGGACGCCTGGAACACCCGCGACCCGGCCAGGGTCGCCGCGGCCTACACGCCCGACTCGCAGTGGCGCAACCGCGACGTGCACTTCACCGGCCGCCCGGCGATCATCGAATTCCTGACCGCCAAATGGGAACGCGAGCAGGACTACGCGCTCCGCAAAGCCCTGTGGGCCTTCCACGAGAACCGCATCGCGGTCCGCTTCCAGTACGAATGGCACGACACCGCGGGCCAGTGGTGGCGCAGCTACGGCAACGAGTTGTGGGAGTTCGCCCCGAACGGCCTGATGAGCCGGCGGGAGGCCTCCATCAACGACCACGCGATTGACGAATCGGAGCGCCGCATCACCGGCCCCCGCCCGGAATCCGAACGCGGCCTCGACATCCCGATCTGGTGATCGACGACGGTCGTGGGTCGTTTGCCTGCAGCTCGCGCAGCACGTTCGACGCGCTCCGGGAGAACAGCAAGAGGACGATGAAATTGACACTCAGCAGGAGTGTCAGCAGCCCGTCCGACGGCCGATAGCGATCTCCGAGCAGGGGAAATGCCAGGGAGGCGCCGCCGGCTCCGAAAGTGGTGAGCAGAACGACGACGGCGGGCAGCATGGTGCCGACCTCGGCGCGCAACCTCGCCGGCCGCAATCGGGGCACCCGGATCGCGGCGTACGACGCGACCAGAAGAACCGCGATCAGGATCAGGCCGACGACGACAGGAACCGCAAGCGGCGGGCGGTCACCGCATTCTGGTTCGCAGCGAATGGCGACGGCGGTCATCGTGGCCATCGTGGCGTAGCTCAGCACCCAGACGGGGCCGCCGGCAGCCACGACATACACGCTGATGCGGCCGATGTCGGCCAGGGCCGGGCGCTGAAGAAAGATGATCGCCAGGGTGTAGAAGAGCGGCAACCGCCTGATCCCCGGTATCTCGGAACTCCTTGCTCGCGCGGGTCAGGTAGAGCAGGAGAGCCGCGAAAGCGATTCCGGTGAGGACACCCGCGAGCTGCGAGTAGAGGCCGGCAGTTACGCCGCCGTCGAACGGCTCGAGAGCCGAATACCACGTCATGAACAGCCTTCCGTTGCTTGCATCGACGGCAGAACGGTAAGGCGATGACCCAAACGAGTGATCAGCGAGGGATGAGGTGGATCTGCGCGGATCGGCGGAACTGGCCGACAAGGGGATTGGGGTCCGCCCGGCGGGTGGCGACGACGACGTGGCACGGCTCGATTCCGTCAACCGCGACGGTGACGAGGTCGTCCCGGGCGGTCACCCGGGGGTCGTTCGCGGCTATCAGGGCGACCGCCTGCCCCTCCGCGACAGCTTCGAGTTTGTCCTCGATGGTGTCGGCGGGCATTGCCGCCAGCGGTGCGCCGCCCTGGTCCGGGCGCGGCTCGAGCCGCCAGAACCCAGTCCAGGCCGCGGGCGCCCCGGCACAGGCCACCATCGGCTCGTCGGCGAAGTCGGCCAGGGCGACGACCTCCTTTCCGGCCAGGCGATGGGATGCCGGCAGGACCAGCACGCGTGACTCCTCGTAGAGCACGGTGAGGTCGAGGTCGTCGGTCGCGATCGGGAGGGGCGTGCGGACCACCAGCGCGTCGACCCGGCCGTCGGGCAGCGCGCGGGTCTCGTGCCAGTCCAGGTGGCGGGTGCGTACATGCGCGTCCGGATGGCGGCGGCGCAGGTCGCGGACTGCGGCGGTGATGCTGAGGTCTTCGACGTAGCCGATGGTGATCGTGCGTGGTGGGGCGGCGTCACGCGCGGCGCGTACGGCCTGGTCGGCGTGCTGCAGCAGGGTCTGGGCCCGGGGGAGGAACGCCTCGCCCGCGGCGGTGAGCCTGCTGCCCTGGGTGGTGCGCTCCAGCAGCCGTACGCCGAGAGCGTCCTCGAGCCGCTGGAGCTGGCGGCTCAGTGACGGCTGGGCGACGTGCAGTGCCTCCGCGGCGCGGGCGAAGGTGCCGTGCTCGGCCAGCGCCGTGAAGTAGCGGACCAGCCGCAGGTCCAGGTCCGGTACGCCGTCGGCCATGTCAGCAGCGTACTCGTTATGTCGTTTCGGCATGACGAGGTGCGGAACGGGTCTTGGACGACGCTGCCCGGCGCGCGGGAGGTTGGGTTCATGACCGTTGACTACCGCGCACAGACCGTTCTCCTCACCGGGGCCAGCTCCGGGATCGGGGCCGCTTTCGCCACGGCTCTGGCGGCGCGCGGCTCGAGCCTCGTACTCGTCGCGCGCCGGGCCGAGCGGCTGGCAGCAATGGCGGACGAGCTGCACCGTGCTCACGGCGTACGGGTCGAAGCCGTTCCGTTTGATCTCGCGCACCCGGCCGCCGGCAGCGAGCTTCGCCAGGCTGTCGCCGACCGGGGTGTCGCCGTCACCAGCCTGATCAACAACGCGGCCTTCGGCACCTTCTCCCGGTTCGCCGATGCCGACCCTGGCCGCCTCGCCGCTGAGATCGCCGTCGACGTGGCCGCACCGGTCCAGCTCACTGCCGCGTTCATGCCGCAGCTGCTGAGCGCCGCCAACGGGTTCATCATCAATCTCGCCGGCGTCTCCGCCTACTTCCCGTCACCGCGAATGGCCGTCTACAGCGCCGGCAAGGCCTTCGTGTTGAGCTTCACCGAGTCCCTCTGGACGGAACTGCGCGGCACGGGCCTCACCGCGTTCGCCGTCTCGCCCGGCGCCACCGATACGGACTTCACCACCGGGATGGGCCCGGGCGCAGGCGTGCTGACCTCGGGCCGGACGCGAACGCCGGGCGATGTCGTCGCCACCGCACTGGCCCATCTCGAGCGCCGCGACCCGGGCCCGAGCGTGATCGACGGACGGTCCAATCAGCTCGGTGTGATCATGAGCCGGCTCGCGAGCCGGCGCCGGAGCGCCCTGCTGATGGACCGCGTCTTCGACCCGGACCGCCGGGCGAAGACCACCGCGGCCTGACTGCAACGCCTTCCCCGGGTGCGGTCCGAGTCATACCCTTCGATAGGAGCCCGGTACGCGCGCAAAAACGCTGAGGAGGGGTCATGAAAGTCGTGGTCAGGTTCGTGATGGCGGTCATGCTGGCAGTGGGACTCGCAGGGGCGGCCGGGTCGCCGGCCGCGGCGTCCTCCGGGCATCAGAGGTTCAAAGCGCTCGTCTTCTCCAAAACCGCGGCGTTCCGGCACGACTCGATCCCGGCCGGGGTCGCCGCGATCCAGCGGCTCGGCGCCCGGAACCACTTCAAAGTGGACGCGACCGAGGACGCCGCGGCGTTCACCGACCGGAACCTCGCCCGGTACGACGTCGTGGTGTTCCTGAGCACCACCGGCGACGTCCTCGACGAGGCACAGCAGGGCGCCTTCGAGCGTTACATCCGCGCTGGTGGGGGCTTCGCGGGCATCCACGCCGCCTCCGACACCGAGTACGACTGGGCCTGGTACGGCGGCCTGGTCGGCGCCTACTTCCGCGACCACCCGGGCGCGGTCAACCCGCAGTTCCAGGTGGCCACGGTCAAGGTCCTCGGCCATGACACCGCCGCCACCCGCCCGCTGCCGCGCCGCTGGGAACGCGAGGAGGAGTGGTACAACTTCCGCACCAACCCGCGGGACACCGTCCGCGTCCTCGCCGAAGTGGACGAACGGACCTACGACCCGCGCGGCTACAGCGTGCCGGGCGGCTCGCCGGGGATGGGCCGGCACCACCCGATCTCCTGGTGCCAGCCGTACGACGGCGGTCGCGCCTTCTACACCGCGCTGGGGCACAAGGCCGAGTACTACAACGAGCCGCTGCTGCTCGACCACCTGCTGGGCGGGATCCGGATGGCCGCCGGCGTGGCCCGGTTCCCCTGCGGCCGGGAGGACTGACCGGCGTACGCAGCCGCTCCGGTCACTGCCCGGAGCGGCTGCGGAGCCACGTCTCCCGGCGACGCTGAGAGGCCCGCGACAGCCAGGCGTCCTGAATGACTTCGGCCAGCTCCGTACGGCTGATCCCGCCGAGCCGGCTCGCCCGGATCAGCACCGACGGGTGGCCGTTGAAGTGCGGAGTCGTGAAGAAGGGCGTCGTCTCGTCCTGGACCAGCGCCTGCTTGTCCGCGTCCGACTCCACCCAGAAGACGATCACGTCGGGATAGCGTTCGCCGGTCTCCGGGTCGACCGCGTCGGGGCGCGGGTTGCGGAAGAAGATGAACGACTTGCCGCCCACCTGATAGACCGGGTTGTCCGCCTCCGGGTCGTGGACGGTGACGTGCGGCATCGCGAGGGCCAGCTCGTGGACGTCCTCGACGCACGCGGGACGATCGGCCGGGTCGGACACCGCACCAGTCTAGGGCGCGAGCAGTGCGGCCGTGAGCACTGCGGCCGTTCGCTCCTGCCACTGGTCGGGAGTCCACTCGCAGACGTCGGTGAACTGCAGATACGTCTCGACGTTGCTGAGGACGAAGGCGACGTCGCGAGCCTGCTCGACGTCCAGCCCGGGCCGGAGGGCGCTCCGCTCGGCGAGCAGCTCCACGAGAAAGCCGTGCGCCGCCCGCGTCTGCGCCTGGTTGGTGTCCCACTGGGCGGCCACCTCGGGGTCCGTGCCGGTCGCTCCGCGCAGAACCCGCATGAGCGGGACGATCCGGTCGAGGATGGTCCGACCGGTGGCCAGCCACAACTCGATGATCCGTACGGGATCGGTCTCCTGCCGGATCTGGAGCACCCACGGCCGGTCCATCAGCGGTACGGGATCATCGTCGCCCACCGCGGCGACGTCCAGCGCCTCCTTGAGCAGCGTGCGCTTGTTGCCGAAGTGGAAGTACACGGTCTGGACCGCGACACCCGCCTGCTCGGCCACCTGATCGAGCAGCGTCGCGCCGTAGCCGTGCGCCACGAACTGCGCCGCGGCGGCCGCGATGATGCGCCGGCGTGTCGCCTGCGCTTGCTCGGCCCGGCTGACGCGGGGCTTGACAGATCTCGTCACACGCTAGAGCCTACTCTAGTGACTTACTAGAGCTGACTCTAACGAGTGGGGATGAGATGCCCGACCTGTCCGGCTTCCACCACGTCAAGCTCCCCGTGTCCGACCTGACCCGCAGCCGCGAGTGGTACACGTCGGTGCTCGGCCTGCGGGTCGAGATCGAATTTGTCGAGGACGGCAGCGTGCAAGGTCTGGCCCTGGCCGACGCGAGCGGCCGGTTGCGCCTGGCGCTGCGGCTCGATCCCGTACGGGCGAAGGCGTTGGCCGGCTTCGACCCGGTCGCGCTCGAGGTGCCGGAACGCGCGGATGTCGAGGCCTGGCGGCACCGGCTGGACGACCTGGGCCAGCCGCACGGCGGCATCGTCACCGGCCACAAAGGTGGCTCGGTCCTGGTCGGCCTGCACGACCCGGACGGCATCGAGATCCGGCTCTACGCCGACTGACCTGGAGGAACGACCATGATCAACATCCACGCCGACCTCACCCCGGCGCTCATCGACGGCGCCGAGGTGGCCTACACCGACTCCGGCGGCGACGGCGAACCGCTGCTGCTGATCCACGGCGGCGGGCTCGCCGACTGGCTCACGCCGCTGGCCGCGACGCCCGAGCTGACGCACCACCGGGTGATCCGGATGGTCCGCGCGGGCTACACCGGCGGCCCGCTGCCGGCCGGTCTGACGGTGGCTGACCACGCCCGCCACGCCGCCACCCTGCTCCGGCAGCTGGATGCCGCGCCCGCCCACGTCGTCGCCCACTCGTCGGGCTCGACCATCGCCCTCCAGCTGGCCGTGGACGATCCGGCTGCCGTCCGTACGGTCGCTCTTTGTGAACCTCCGCTCGTCGACGCCCTGGCCGATCCGGCCGATGTGGACGCCCTGCACGCCGCCTTCGGCCCGGTGATGGGCGCGGCGATGGCCGCGACCGCCCAGGGCGACAATGCGACCGCCTTCGACGCTTTCATGGCGCTGGTGTGCGGGCCGGACTATCGGGCGCTGATGAACGACGTGCTCGGGGCCGGCCTCGTCGACGAAGCGGCGGACCACAGCGGGGCCTTCTTCGCGAGCGAGCTTCCGGCGGTCGGCGCGTGGACGTTCGATCCGGCGGTGACCCGGCCGGTCCTGCTCATCCAGGGCGCCGACAGCCCACCGCCGGTGCACCGACTGATCGCCCATCTCGCCGGGCTGCTCCCGGAAGCAGCGATCGCGACCGTCGACAACGCCAACCATCTGATGCCGCTGAGCGCGCTGGCCGAACTCGCCACCGTGGTCGCGCGTTTCTGCCGCTCGCGCTGATCACGCGCGGCCACGGCTACGTCCGGGTCGGGAGATGAAGTCACCAGGGTGCATGCGCCGAGATGCCGTACTCGATCGCATCGAAGGCCTGGTTCAACCGCTGCCGGTGGGCCGCCGCGACGTCGGCGGGGTCGTCGCCGGCGAGCCGGCGCCGGACGGTCTCGACCGCGACGATCCGGTACGCCGCGACGACCAGCGCAGCGAGCAGCGCACTGTCGCCGGAGAAGCGCTCGTCGGCGGCCAGCTCCTCGGTCAGCGCCGCCTCGATCTCGTGCTCGAACACCCGCAGCCGGGCGATCAGCGTCGGCGCCTCCACGACGATCCGCAGGAACGGTTCGATGCCCTCGTCCAGGGCGGACAGCCCGTGCCGTTCCTCGGCCAGGGCGAGCAGCGTCTGCCGGATCGCCTCGACCGCGCTGACCTCGTCCGCCCGTTCGCGCACCGCCGCCCGCGCGATCTCGACCACGTCGGGAAGCCGGTCGAGCAGCAGGTCCTCCTTGCGGTCGAAGTGCTTGAAGACGGTCACCTTGGACACGCCCGCCGCGGCGGCGACCTCGACGATCGTGACGTCGTCGAAGCCCCGGTCGAGGAACAGCGCGGTGGCGACGTCAGCGATGTGGGCACGGGTCCTCGACCCACCACGGTCTCCCCGATTGGGCATGGACACGACTCCTCAGCGGTGTTAGCTTTACCCGGTAAGCTTACTAGGTAAGCAAACCGAGTAGCCTCATGCAGACGGTAGCGGTCTGCGTCCCCAAACCTCAGGAGCCCCCCGTGTCCACTCCCGTGACGATCATCGGCGCCGGCCTCGGCGGCCTCATGCTGGCCCGTGTCCTGCACGTGCACGGCATCCCCGCCACCGTCTACGAGGGGGAGGCCGCACCCACCGCGCGCGCCCAGGGCGGCCTGCTCGACATCCACGACTACAACGGCCAGCCGGCGCTGCGCGAGGCCGGCCTGATCGACCAGTTCCGCAGCCTGGTCCTCGAGGGCCGCCAGGCCAGCCGGTTCCTCGACCGGGACGGGACCGTCCTGGCCGAGCAGAGCGACGACGGTACGGGCGGACGCCCCGAAATCCTCCGCGGTGACCTGCGCCGGATGCTGCTCGCCTCCCTCCCGGCCAGCAGCGTCAAGTGGGGCCACCGGGTCAGCCGTGTCGCTGCCCTCGGCGAGGGACGGCACGAGGTGACTTTCGCTGACGGCTCCACAGTTGTGACGAGCCTGCTCGTCGGCGCGGACGGTGCCTGGTCATGCGTCCGGCCCCTGCTGTCCGGCGCCACGCCCGAATACACCGGCATGTCGGCCGTCGAGACCCACATCTTCGACAGCGAAACCCGGCACCCCGCCACGGTGAAGGCGGTCGGCCAGGGAGCGATGTACGCCCTCGCGCCGGGCCAGGGCCTGCTGGCGCACCGCGAGAGGGGCGGCACCCTGCACAACTACGTGTTCGTCACTGAGCCGCAGTCGTGGTTCGCCGCCATCGACTTCACCGACGCCGCCGCGGCCGCTGCCCGGATCGCGCAGGAGTTCGACGGTTGGGCCCCGGAGCTCACCGCGCTGATCACCGACAGCGACACCCCGCCGGTCCTGCGGCCGCTCTACACGTTGCCGACCGAGCACCGGTGGGATCGGGTGCCAGGGGTGACTCTGCTCGGCGACGCCGCCCACCTGACCGCCCCGAACGGCGAAGGCGCCAACCTGGCCATGTACGACGGCTCGGAACTGGCCAAGGCCATCGCCGCCCGCCCGGACGACATCGAAGCCGCGCTCAGCGAATACGAGCAGGCCATGTTCTCGCGCAGTGCCGAGGCGGCTCTCGAAGGCAACCGAACCCACGAGCTGCTCTTCGGCGCGGGTGCGCCCTACTCCCTGCTCGGCATGCCGACCTCTGAGAATGTGGCTGAGAGGTGCTGATCGGGTTCAGGTGAACGTGCGGCGGGCTCGGCGGATGGCTGGGTGACCGGCCAGGGTCCGGCTTGACGCAATATTGGCCGGAACAGGTCATCACCGGAAAGCCCGGGTTGCATGGCGCAAAAATGATTTGCATCGATGTGGTGGAGCAGAGAGGAAGGCATCAATGCAAATCATGAAGAAAGCACTGGCCGCCGGGGCAACGGTTGCTCTGGTGACCACGACAGCACTTGTCGCCGGAGCCACGCCGGCCAGCGCGGCCGTCTACGGCTGCGCATACCCCCGGGTCTGCTTCTACAAGACCAGAGCCGACTGGCTGGCCGCGAGGCCGACGGCAAGCTACCGGGACTACGGGTACCAACGGCTCGGCTCGGCCAGCACCAACGCTTACGCCATCTTCAATTCGCGTGGCGACGACGGCGCCAAGTACTATTCCCGCACTCCGCCGGGATCCGAGTCGACAACCTGCCTCGGGCCGCTGCAAACCATTTTCGTCACCTACGCGTATGCCCTCGACATTCGCAACGATCCAGGCTGTCGATAGGCGCCGGCGGACCCCGTCGATGACCGGCTCGGGCGGTCCTGCCGCCCGGGCCGCCGCCCCGCCAGTGCCGTCGGCACACCGCTGAGCATGCACAACATGGCTCAGCCGGTAGCCGCGCGAGTCTCGTCCAACGGTGTCGGCGCCCTTGACGCTCTGCGAGTCCAGCACCCCGGCCGGCGGCTCGGGCTCGCGGCCCTGCGCGATCCGGGCCTTGACCCGCAGCGCGGACAACAGTTTCTCGGTCACGCCGGCGTCTTCCCAGCGCACGAAGTACCGGTACACCATCTGCCACGGCGGCAGATACCCGCCACGGGCAATCCGAGCGGACCAGATACAGGATCGCGTTGACGATCTCGCGCCGCGGATGCTTCTCCGGCCGGCCGTCACCTCTGGGTTCGGCGCGATGACACCGCGCCACCTGCCCGGCCCGACCCGCTTGATCACGCCGCTCAATCGAGAAGGGGCCATTCGGTTCGCGCCCACCTGCTCGCCATTCCGTCGCGCGCAGTATTGACGCGTTTCCGCCATGGCCCAGGACGGCCCGGCACGATTGACACCATCAGGCGAAGAGCGAGGAAGTCGACGCCCGCCTGCGCGAGTATCACTATTCCAGGCCAGCCCGATGAGAGCATCGATCAGCCGCGCCGCGCGGAAAGTGTTATGACGCCGGCTCGCTGGGAGTCGCATCGATCATCCCCGCACACGCCTTGACACTTATCGATATCCATATCAGGCTGGGAGCGCTCCCAAGTATGCCTGTGTTTGTGTTCGGGCAGGGGCCTGGTCAAGGAGTTGTGGATGAGGAAATTCAGGCCGGCCAACACCGTGCTGGTCTCGGCCGGTGCCGCCCTCCTGGCGTCCGCCGCCGTCGCCGTGGCGCTGCCGGCCGGGGCCGCAGCCGCCGGTTGCTCGGTCAGCTACGTGGTCTCGTCGCAGTGGCAGGGCGGCTTCGGCGCCAACGTCACCATCACCAATCTCGGTGACGCGCTCTCCAGCTGGACGCTCACCTGGTCCTACAGCGCCGGGCAGACCGTCACCCAGGCCTGGAACACGACTCTGACCCAGAGCGGCGCCGCAGTCACCGCCAAGAACGTCAGCTACAACGGGTCCGTCGCCACCAACGGCACGGTCTCGTTCGGCTTCAACGGCGCGTCGACCGGCAGCAACCCCGCTCCCACGGATTTCGCGGTCAACGGCTTCGTCTGCGGCGGCGGCACAGTGCCGACCACGGCACCCACCACCCCGCCCACGGCACCCACCACCCCGCCCACGACGCCGACCACCACCGCACCGGCCGGCACGCCGGACATCACCGTGAACAGTGCCGCCAGATACCAGACGATCGACGGGTTCGGGGCTGCCGTATCGATCTGGGGCGGCGCGTGGTCCACCGCCGAGACCCAGACGCTGGTCGGGTCGGGCGCCAACCAGCTCGGCCTGTCGATCGTCCGGACCGGCATCTCGCCGGTCTCCAGCGAATGGCCCGCGCAGGTCAACGCCTTGAAAACCGCGAAATCGTACGGCTCGGATGTGAAGATCCTCGCCTCGCCGTGGACGGCCCCCGCCGCGTGGAAGACGAACAACAGCCGGGTCAACGGCGGCAAGCTGAAGACCGACTACTACGACGACTATGCGAACCACCTGAACAGCTACGTCCAGTACATGAAGAACCAGGGCGTGGCCATCGACGTCACCTCGGTGCAGAACGAGCCGGACTGGCACCCGGACTACGACTCGATGGACTGGAGCGGCACCGAGCTGCGCACCTTCGTCCGCGACCAGGGCGCCAAGGTGCAGAACACCAAGCTCATGGTGGCCGAGGCGGTGAACCTGAACTACGGCTACACCGATCCCACCCTGAACGACGCGAGCGCCCGGAACAACATCGGCTATGTCGGCGGCCACTTGTACGGCACCGAGGACGCGGGACGGTTGAAGCCGTACGCCCTGGCCGAGCAGTACAACAAGCCGGTGTGGATGACCGAGTGGAACTTCCACGAGGCCGACGGCAACGGCTCGAACATCTGGGGCAATCCCAGCAATCAGGCGGTCTGGAACGAGACCCTCGACGACATCATGCGCACCGTGCACAAGTCGATGGAGTCCAACTGGAACGCCTACATCTGGTGGTACGGCAAGCGTTACTACTCCTTCATCGGTGACGGCGAAGCGGCCTACGGCACCACCGCCGGAGCTCCGCTGAAGCGCGGCTACGCGTTCTCGCAGTTCGCCAAATACGTGCGCCCCGGTTATCAGCGGGTCGGCCTGACGAAGAGCGCCAAGGCCTCGCCGCTGGAAGTGACCGCTTATCAGGGCGGTGGCAAGACCACGCTGGTGATCCTCAACCGCTCGGCCTCCGCGGTCACGAATGTCGTGCTCCAGGCCCCGCAGAACGTCACCAAGGCCGAGTACTACCTCACCTCGCAGAACGCCAACGCGGCCGGCCAGCCGACCAGCCTGAACGGGGGACAGGTCACCGTCAGCGTTCCCGCCCGCAGCATCTCCACCGTCGTGTTGACCCATCCCTCAGGAGTGAACCAGTGACCAGATCCAGATCGATCAGTGTCGGCTTGGCGTCGGCCGGTGTCGCCCTGCTGGCGTCGGCCGCGGTTGCCGTGGCGTTGCCGGCGGGTGCCGCAGCGGCGGGCTGCTCGGTGAACTACGCCGTGTCGTCGCAGTGGCAGGGCGGCTTCGGCGCCAGCGTCGCGATCACCAATCTCGGTGACGCGCTCTCCAGCTGGACGCTCACCTGGTCCTACAGCGCCGGGCAGACCGTCACCCAGGCCTGGAACACGACGCTGACCCAGAGCGGCGCCGCGGTCACCGCCAAGAACGTCAGCTACAACGGGTCCGTCGCCACCAACGGCACGGTCTCGTTCGGCTTCAACGGGGCGTCGACCGGCAGCAACCCGGTCCCGGCCAGCTTCGCGCTGAACGGCGTGACCTGCACCGGCGGGACCGGACCGACGTCTCCGTCCACCACGCCACCGGGATCTCCGTCCCCGTCCCCGTCGGTCTCACCCTCGACGCCGGGCGGCACCTGCACGCTGCCGTCGACCTATCGCTGGTCGTCGACGGGCTCGCTGGCCAACCCCAAGAACGGCTGGGTCTCGCTGAAGGACTTCACCAACGTCGTCTACAACGGCAAGCACCTGGTCTACGCGTCCAACGTGAACAACGGCTCGTACGGCTCGATGAACTTCGGTCTCTTCACGAACTGGTCCGACATGGCCTCGGCCAGCCAGAACGGGATGAGCCAGGGCACGGTGGCGCCGACGCTGTTCTACTTCGCGCCGAGGAACATCTGGGTGCTGGCGTACCAGTGGGGTCCGACGTCCTTCAGCTACAAGACGTCCACCGACCCGACCAACGCCAACGGCTGGTCCTCGGCGCAGACGCTGTTCACCGGGACGATCGCCGACGCGCCGTACGGGGTGATCGACCAGACGGTCATCGGTGACGGCACGAACATGTACCTGTTCTTCGCCGGCGACAACGGCAAGATCTACCGGGCCAGCATGCCGATCGGGAACTTCCCGGGCAGCTTCGGCTCCTCGTACACGACGATCATGAGCGACTCGACGAACAACCTGTTCGAGGGCGTCGAGGTCTACAAGGTCCAGGGTCAGAACCAGTACCTGATGATCGTCGAGGCGATCGGCAGCCAGGGACGCTACTTCCGCTCGTTCACCGCCACCAGCCTGAACGGCACGTGGACCCCGCAGGCGGCCAGCGAGAGCAACCCGTTCGCGGGCAAGGCCAACAGCGGTGCCACCTGGACCAACGACATCAGCCACGGTGACCTGGTCCGCAACAACCCGGACCAGACCAAGACCGTCGACCCCTGCAACCTCCAGCTGCTCTACCAGGGCAAGGACCCCAGCGCCGGCGGCGACTACAACAACCTGCCGTGGCGCCCGGGCCTGCTCACCCTGCGGCGATAGGGCTGTGACCCGGCGGGCTCGGCATCACGCCGAGCCCGCCGAGGGCCGCCAGAAGGTGTCGGGCAGGGCCTCGACGTCGGTGGCGGAGCGTTCGAGAAGCTCCGCGATGGGCAGCAGCGCGATCGACGCCGGATCCCCGGCGCCGGCCATGCTGCGGATCACCCCGGCCTGCCGCCGGGCCCGCTCCGGCACCACAGCACCGAACGCGAGCCGATCGCCGTCATACCCGTACGCGTCAAGCAGAAGATGGAGCCGCCGCGACCGCTCCCGAAGGTCCGGGCCGCTCAAGCCGGCGCCGTCGCGCGGCGACGCGAGCGGCACCCAGGACAGCGCGGAGAACGCCAGGTCCCACTCCCGCGAGGACGGGCCGGCGATGTCCCAGTCGCAGAAACCGACCAGCCGGTCGCCGTCGACCACCGCGTTGTAGGGAGCCGCGTCCTGGTGCCCGACCACGAGACCGGGACCCATCGCGCCACCGATGAACCAGCACTCGTCCGCCGGCGCCGTGAAGCCTGCGGTCAGGTCATGCAGACCGCGCAGCCACCGGCCGACCTGGGCCAGCATCGAGTCGGCCGACGTCCAGGCGGGCCAGGGCTCCCGGTCACCGATCGTCTCTCCCGGCAGATAGGTGAGCACCTCCCGGCCCTGATCGTCGAGGCCGAGCGCGCGCGGAGCGCCGGCAAAACCGGCATCTTCCAGATGCCGCAACACAGCATGCACGGTCGCGGTCCACGGCGAGGCCCGCTTGTGGACAAACCCGTCGATGAGTACGGCACCAGTGGTGTTACCGCCGGGCAGGGTCTCTTCGCGCATCTACCGTGTGTATCGGGCTTCGCAAGATTTAGACACCGAGTTTCAGTCGCCCAGCGGGTAGGTCGAGTAGTAGCCGAGCATGTTCGTGGCCACCATGAACATGGCGAACAGCAGCGTGGACACCGTTACGGCGACCGCGGAACGGCCACGGATCCAGCCCGCGACGACGAGGCCCACGCCCCACGGCAGCGAGTACGTCAGGGTGGCGATCTGGGCAAGCCCGGTGATGTCGCCGGTTTCGTCTGCCGCGTTCCACAGCTGCGGCAGCAGGCCGAGCACCGCCACGCCGGCGGCAACAAGCATGGGCCGGGCCGGGACGAGGCTGCGCCAGCCGTCGACAGGCTCGCGCCACACCAGTGCGGCGGCCGATGCGGTGGCGGCGGCCGCGACCAGGGCCGCGGCAGCCGCGTAGGT
The DNA here is from genome assembly GCF_050955795.1 of Actinoplanes sp. CA-051413. Lineage (NCBI taxonomy): Bacteria > Bacillati > Actinomycetota > Actinomycetes > Micromonosporales > Micromonosporaceae > Actinoplanes > Actinoplanes sp. CA-051413. The sequence goes on along the minus strand of NZ_CP192100.1, from coordinate 7,952,523 downwards.
GATGTGGGTCTCGGTGAGGCTGCCCGATCCGCCGAAGCCCTTGATGGTGAACCAGGCCCGGATGGCGATCAACCCGATGCCGACCAGCTGCGCGGCCACGATGGCAGCGAGCAGAGCCGCGGCGCGAGCCCACCGGTGGTGGGCCATGACCGTCACGCCGGCGACTGCGAGCGCGAGCAGCAACGGCCAGGTTGCCGCCGGATAATCCAGCCGGCGGGCCGGACCGTCGGGCGTCAGCACGTGGTCTGTCGCAGCTACCGCACCGGCGATGGCCACGGCGCACACCAGGATGAACGCACCACCGACGGCGGCGGTCACCGGCCGCCGCGCCTGCGTGCCGGTCGTCAGGGACTCGTCGGTTCTCAGATCGCTCACCGGTGATCAACGCTGCCACGAGCAAATCGGACGTGGCCGCCGCTCCGCGCGCCTATCGGTGGGCGACCAGGCCGTCCAGCAGCAGCGAGATCAGCCGCGAGGCCAGCTCACGCTGACGCTCGTGGCCCCCGATGAGCGTGATCCCGCCCAGGGCCATCAGGACATCGGCAGGCGCGATGTCGGCCCGGAACTCGCCGGCAGCTAAGCCGGCGTTCAGCAGCGTCTCCACGGCGTCGCCCAGTGCTTCGCGGCTGTGCAGCCGCAGACCCTCGCGGGTGGCCAGGATGGCCGGCAGTGCGTCGGCCATGCCCTGCTTGGTGAGCATGTAGTCAACGAAATGCTCCATCCATTCCCGCATCGCGACCAGCGGGACGCGGTCGTCGAGCAGGCGCGACGCCGACTCGCACAGTCGCGTCGTCTCGCTGCGGTAGGTCGCCTCGATCAGATCTTCCCGGGTAGGGAAGCGGCGATACAACGTCCCGATGCCCACGCCGGCCTCGGCGGCGATGGCCTTCAGTGACGCGTCTGCGCCGTCGCGGGCGAAGCTGCGCGCCGCCACCTCCAGCAGCCGGTCATGGTTGGCCCGGGCATCCGCGCGCATACATTCCTCCTTGGCAAACGGACCCGACTCCGCTTACGCTCAATGCATAAGCGGACCCGACTCCGCCTGCATTCTAGTCACCGCCCGGCGCTCCAGCCGGGTCGCGGAGAGGCAGCGTCATGACAGCACGCATCACCACGCCGTTCGGCGCCAGTTCGACGGCGGACGAGGTCCTCGCCGGCGTCGACCTGACCGGCCGGCGCGCGATCGTCACCGGCGGCGCCGGCGGTCTGGGACGGGAGACGGCCCGGGCCCTCGCGGCAGCCGGCGCCGACGTCACCATCGCGGTCCGCACCCGGCTCGATCTCGCCGACCCCGCCTCCATCACCAACTTCGTGCACAATTGGTCGGGACCGCTGCACATCCTCGTGGACAACGCCGGCATCATGGCCACCCCCGAGCAGCGCACCGCCGAGGGCCGCGAACTGCAGTTCGCCACCAACCACCTCGGCCACTTCGCCCTCACGCTCGGGCTCCACGACGCGCTCAAGGCCGCCGGCAATGCCCGCGTCGTCGTGGTCAGTTCCGTCGGACACGTCAACGGGCCGGTCCGCTTCGACGACCTCGACTTCACCAAGGAGCCGTACGACCCGTGGCTCGCGTACGCCCAGTCCAAGACCGCGAACATCCTGTTCGCCGTGGAGGCCGCCAAGCGCTGGGCCGGCGACGGCATCGCCGTGAACGCCCTCAACCCGGGCCGGATCTGGCAGACGAACCTCGGGCGTCACCTCGAAACACCGCCGCAAGCATTCGATCCGTCCGGCAGAACGGGAGTGTCCGAGAAGACCATCGCCCAGGGCGCCGCGACCTCAGTGCTTCTTGCCGCATCGCCACTCGTCGAGGGCGTCACCGGCAAGTACTTCGAGGACTGCCAGGAAGCGGAGCCCTTCGTGCCGGGCATCCGGCGCGGGGTCGCCCCGTACGCGATCGACGCCGACAATGCGCGCCACCTCTGGAACGTCTCCTCGAACTGACACACCGCCGTCTATGATCACGGCCCGCGCGGTATCGACGCCGCCGGCTGCCGGGGAGAGTTCACGTGATCAACGCCAACTGGGTCGCCCGTGCCGGCGCGGCCCTGCTCGCCACCGTCTCGTTCGGTGCGTTCGCCGTGCCGGCGGTCGCGGCCGGCACCGACGGCGCCGCCTCGGTCTCCGGTACGACGGTGCGCTTCCGCGCCGGCACCAAGGTCGCCAACCGGGTGGTGATCACCCGCAAGGGCAAGGTCGTGACCGTCGACGACCGGGTCAAAGTCAAAGCGGGTAAGGGTTGCAAGGCGGTCAAGGGCGACAAGACCAAGGTCCGCTGCACCGTCAAGAAGGGCCCCGAGCGGGTCACCGTCCGGCTCTACGACAGCAACGACTCGGTCGTGAACAACGCCGGCCTGCCGATGAAGGCCGAGGGCGGCTCCGGCAACGACCGGCTGGTCGGCGGCTCGCGCAACGACACGCTGTTCGGCATGTCCGGTGCCGACAAGCTCTACGGCCTGGCCGGCAACGACAAGCTCGACGCCGACACCGGCAACGACATGCTGTCCGGCGGTGACGGCAACGACAGCCTGGCCGGCTGGGCCGGCCGCGACATCCTGTACGGCGGCAAGGGCGACGACTCCCTCGAGGGCCTCGACGGCGACGACAAACTGTACGGCGGCGCCGGCACGGACGGCCTCTCCGGCGGCAAGGGCCGGGACCACCTCGACGGCGGCGCCGGCAACGACGGGCTCGACGGCGACGAATCCGGGCCCTTCGTCGCGGACGTTCTTTTCGGCGGATCCGGCATCGACGCGGTCTCCTACTTCGACCGGACCGCGGGCGTCACGGTGGATGCTGACGGGGCCAGCGGTGACGACGGCCAGGCCGGTGAGCACGACACCGTCGGTGCCGACATCGAGACCATCATCGGTGGCCGCGGCAAGGACCGGCTGACCGGAAACAGCGGGCCGGGCCAGCTGCAGGGCTACGCCGGCGACGACGTGCTGCACGGCGGAGGCGGCGACGACCTGGTGGAGGGCGGCGAGGGCCGGGACCAGCTGTACGGCGACGCGGGCGACGACCAGCTCTTCGGCTGGGAGGAGAAGGCGGCGGCGGACACCCTGGACGGCGGCACCAACGCCGCGACAGGCGACGAGTGCCACGCCTACAGCCCGGACACCAGCACCAACTGCGAGCGCTAGTCTGCCCCGGTGGCTCACACCCGGCTCACCGCCGAAATGGTGGTCAACGGCCGCGTTCCGCGCGCGTTGACGCTGTCGCCGGACGGCAGCTGGGTCGCCTACGTGGTCGCGCCGGTCGGGCGGTCCGGTGACCACCCGACCGGCGAGCTCTGGGTGGCGGCGGCCGACGGCAGCGAGCCGCCACGACGATTGACATCGGGGGAGAGCAACGACGCGGCGCCGCGGTGGGCCGCGAATTCGCTGCTGATCTACTTCCTTTCCGACCGGGCTGAACGCGGCACGGCGCAGGTGTGCCGGGTCAGGCTGTTCGACGGAGTGGTGGAGACGATCACGTCGTGGCCGGGCGGGGTGACGGCCCACCTCCCGCTGACCGATCCGGACCTGGTCGTCGTGATCGCAGCCTCAGCCGAGGACGACGCCCAGGTCAGCCCGGACCGGTTACGGCTGCTCGACGTTCGCAGCGGGCAGATACGGACACCTGATGCGTTCGGCGATCGTCATGTCGTCGAAGTGGTCCAGCGGCCCGACGACGGCATGCTGGCCGTGCTCACCTGGTCGACGCCTGAGGTGGACCCGGGTCTGCTCGAACCCGGTCTGCACCTGCTCGATCCGGTCAGCGGCACGGCGCAGGATCTCGGTCCGGCTGCGGCGGCCGCGTCGTCACTGGTCTGGTGGTCCGCCGAGGACGGCTGGCACCTGGCGTACCTCGCGAAGACCCCGCCGCTCCTGGTGGGCGGGCAAGCGGTTCTCGAGGTCGCCGTACCGGTGGGCGAACACCGCAGCGTGACCGCCGGCACCACCGTCTGCCCGATCGGCCTGGTCCAGGTGGACACCGGTCCGCCGCTGGTGTTGGTCGCCGACGGGCTCGACACGGCGATCCATCGGTTCGGTCCGGCCGGGCACCGCCTCGTCGAGGTATCCCGGGTCAAGGGCCACGCAACGTCGCTGACCACGAACCGGAACGGTGACACAGTCGCGGCGGTGGTCAGCACGTCCTACGAGCCGGCCGACGTCCACGCCGGCCCGACCGGTGGGCCACTGACCCGGCTGACCAACCTGCGCCCTGAGCTGGACGGCGTCCGGTGGGGTGTCCAGGAACGCTTGTCGTACAAGGCATCCGACGGGCTGGACCTCGACGGTCTGCTGATCCTGCCGCCCGGCCGATCCGGGCCCTTCCCCCTGGTCACGCTGGTGCACGGCGGCCCGTACGACCGGCACGCCGACCGGCTCCAACTCGGGTGGGATCCGTCCGGCCAATGGCTGGCCGCCGCGGGATACGCGGTGTTCCTGCCGAATCCGCGCGGCGGCATGGGGCACGGCCACGACTTCGCGGTACGGGTCGCCGGGGCGGTCGGGCTGGAGGAGTGGACCGATATCTGCGCCGGAATCGACCGGCTCATCGCCGCCGGGGTGGCCGACCCCGAGCGGCTGGGCATCGGCGGCTGGAGCCACGGCGGATTCATGGCGGCCTGGGCGGTCGGGCAGACGGACCGGTTCAAGGCCGCGGTGATGGGGGCCGGCATCAGTGATTGGGGAATGCTGGCCGCGACGGGGGAGGAGGGGCGGTTCGAGTCCGCCCTCAGCGGAAGTAATGGCCGCCAGAGCCCGATCTCATACGCCGGGGAGGTGCGCACGCCGGTGCTGATTCTGCACGGCGAGAACGACACGAACGTTCCGGTATCGCAGGCGGAGCTCTTCCATCGGGCGTTGCGTGGGTATGGGGTAGAGCACGAGTACGTGGTCTATCCCGGGGAGAAGCACGCGATCCGGGAACGTGGTCACCAGCTTGACGTGCTGCGGCGTACCCGCGCCTGGTTTGACCGGTGGCTTGAATGACCCCGACACCGAGCATCCGCGTCACTTGGCTGACACGTCCGAAGCCGCGGCGTCGATGCCGCGGCTTCGCGTGGAACTCAGGCGCCTACGGCGTCGCGGTCAGTGTTGTTTCGCAGCGGGCTGAGGTGGCCGCCGCGCGCACGAAGCAGCTGTCGCCGGGGGCCGCAGTCACGTTGCGGCCGCCATCCACAGTGTCTGTCTCGCTGTCGCTTCCCGGCGTCTCGCCCGCGACAGGCGGCCCGGCGCCCGGCTCACCGATCAGGTAGTCGTCGCCGTCGTCGCCGAACAGCTGATCGCTTCCGTTCTGCCCCAGGATGATGTCGTTGCCGGTGCCGCCGTGGAGCTCGTCGTTGCCGGTCCCGCCGTGGATGGTGTCCGGGCCGAAGCTGCCGTAGATCCGGTTGTCGGCGTCGTTGCCGGTGAGGGTGTCCGCGCCGTTTCCGCCCAGGAGGCGCTCGACGTCGGCGCCGATGGTGTCTCCCTCGCCGACCGTACCGTCGTCCCCCACGCTGCCGTCCAGATCGGCGGTGACCGGCGTCTGTTTTTCGGCATAGGCAGCCGTCACATCGATGAAGGGCATTCCGAGCAGAGTACGGTTCGGGATCCGAAAAAAACGGTGTGGGGCGGGTCTAAGGATGACCGCGACAAGCGGATTCGCGAGACCCTGGAGCAGGATCCCGATGGTGTGCGGAACACCAACGGTCGAGACGGAACTATTCACCGAGGCAGCTTCGACGACCCGGTCGGTCGTACTGGCGACGAGAACGGTAAGTACCCCGTGTACGACACGGAGGTCGTCCTGAACCCGGATGGCTCCGTCCGCACGGCGTATCCTAAAGGCGACGACATCCCTGGCGCGGAGTGGTAGGGCAATGATTGAGCTATTTGCGGCGCTGAAGTCCGACGAGGAACCCCTGGTGCATCTCCATGATGCTGAGACCGTGGCACGAATTAAGCAATCACCGGAGTGGCAAATTCGTGAAGGGTCCTTTCTGGCCCGGGTGCAGTTCCGTGTGGGTGATCTGGTGCTTAGTCGCCGCCGTGAGCCGGTGCTCGACTTCGGCCTGTCATTGCGAAGCAATTTGGACTTGCTCGCGCTGGAACGACGGACCGAACTGAGCTTTCAGGGTACAAGCGACCGGGTTCGCTTCACGCTGACGGAGAATCGGGTCGAGATTCGCGCCAATTATGCTGAGGGCATCGCTTACTGTTCCTACGTTGATCTGCTTTGTTCCGTCCTATCATACATGCGGAACTCCTTGGACGTCCTGACAGCGAAAGCCCCCGACCTGCTGGAAAGCACCTACATTGAGTATTTGTATCGAGAATTCTTGGTACGTGAGATGGGTGAAGAGCAATTCAGGCGGCACAGTCAGGCGATGGCCAAGATCTATGGCGCGGGTCAAGACTCTTGACGAGGAGTCGCACTGACTTCGAAACGAAGTCTGGCCGGTACTGTCAATTCACCAATGATCGCTGGCGCCGACGGCTCCGGGGCGGGCTCGTCCGGGAGGCCGACTAGCCGCCTCGCGGCCGTGCTCAACGACCGGGCGGTGGTCGCCCGGCGACACGGGCGCGAGCGCTTGCCGCGATCGACGAACTCGGCTACGTCCAGGGTGCGCCCGCGGCGATGCTGGCACCTCATCAGCGGCGCAACGGCTTCGCCATTTGAATGTTCCAGCCCGCCGCGACGCTGCCCGGGCAAAGGCTCCACTTTCTGCACGCCCGGTGCCGGTGCTGGCCGATCCCTGGCCCGGGGTGCCCGTCCGGGGACGCAACGCGGTCGGATGCGCGGACGCCTGCTGGCTGTCGGTCGCGCCTGGGCTGACGTCGCACGGCCTGCGACGCACGTATAAGACGATGATGGTTGAGCTCGGTCCCCCGGCGACGCTGATGGACGAGCAGATGGGCCATGAGGACGGCTCGGTGCAGGCTCGATGCGCACACCTCGCCTCGGGGATGACACAGCGTCTTGTCGACGACCTTACGGAACTGTGGACGGCAGCGTTAAGAGGCCGGCGTGCGATCAACCTGCGATCGCCGGTCGCGGTTCTTGATCAGCTACTGGCGGAGTAGGGGGTGAACCTCTCCCAGCTGACAAGATAATCCTCGCAGCTTCTTCCCGCCGGGTCCGGGCATAGAAATCGGGTCCCGTCCCGCTGGGACGAAACCCGTTCTGACCTGCTGTTTTGCCTGGTGGGCGATACTGGGATCGAACCAGTGACCTCTTCCGTGTCAAGGAAGCGCGCTCCCGCTGCGCCAATCGCCCTCGTTCAGATGCCGAGGTGGAGACGGGATTTGAACCCGTGTACACGGCTTTGCAGGCCGTTGCCTCGCCTCTCGGCCACTCCACCGAGCTGGCCCCGCACGTAACCTGTGGCGGCCTCTCCGAGCGGACGACGGGATTCGAACCCGCGACCCTCACCTTGGCAAGGTGATGCGCTACCAGCTGCGCTACGTCCGCTTGTCTCTCCGGCGCGTTCCCCGGCGACGGATGAAACATTAGCCGGTCCCCCGCCGCCTTGCCAAACCGGGGTCCCCCGGCGCGTCGCCCCGGCGTAATCCACAGGTAAGGAAACCGGCGAGCGCAGCCACCCCGTACCCGCTTGGATGGGCTCATGCAGATCCGACAGGTCACCGCCGACGAGCGCACCGACACCATGTTTCCCCTGCAGACGTATGCCTTCATGCCCTCACCCTGGGCCGACGGCGACCGGGAGACCTACGCCCGCCGTATGCAGTACTACCGGACCGCCGTGAGCCTTGTCGCCGAGGAGGACGGCCGGGCGCTCGCCGGCGTCGGTGCCTTCCCGATGCGCCAAAATGTGCGCGGCACCGTGCACGACATGGCCGGTGTCGCCTCCGTCGCGACCCATCCGTCCGCCCGCCGCCGAGGCTTCGTCCGGGCGCTTCTGGGCCGCCTGCTCCAGCAGATGCGCGACCAAGGTTGCACAGTCAGCGCTCTCTACCCCTTCCGTCCGTCCTTCTACGGCCGCTACGGCTTCGTCGGTCTGCCCCGGGTGCGCACGGTCACTTTCGCCCCTGAGGGCCTCTCACACCTCCTCAAGGCCGATTTGCCGGGCGAGGTGGAGCGTCTGCCCATGCGGGAGGCGTTCGACGAATACACCGCCCTCACGCTGCGTCTGCTGGGCGAACGGCACGGCTTCTCGGTGTTCGACGAGGTGCGCACCGCTGAGTTCCGGGACAACCCGCGCTGGGTTGCGATCGCCCGGGTCGAGGGCGAGGTCGTGGGCGCGGTGACCTACCGCATCGACCGGTTCGGCGGTGAACTGCTGACCGACGACCTGCTGACCACCGGTTCGCTGGGCCGGGCGCTTCTCCTGCAGTATTTCGCCCGGCACGTGGACCAGGTGGCGCGCGTGATCCTCAAGGTGGGCACGGATGAGGTGCCGGATCTGTGGGGGACCGACTTCCCGGTGCTCACTCAGGGCCGGGTCGAGCATCCCAGCCAGAACGGACCGATGGCCCGCTTGTTGTCGATGGAGGCGCTCACGGGCACCGCTACGACCGCCGAGCAGGCCATCACGATCGAGGTGGTCGACGACGACTTCATCGCGGGCCGCTACCAGTTGACCGGGGAGAGCGGGCAGGTCACCGTGGAGCCGAGCAAGAACGAGCCGCAGGCGACAGTCACCTGTGCGGGCATCTCAGCGCTCGCGTACGGGGTGCTCGACCCGATCGAAGTCGTGACCAGGGGCTTCGGGCAGGTCGACGCATCGGCGGTCGAGCCGTTGGCCGCGCTGTTCCCGAAGCAGATGCCGTACCTGTTCGCCGACTTCTGATCAGAATGATGAGGTCAGACAGCGGCGGGAAGGCCGGCGGAGCTGAATGCCCGGCCGTCGTCCGTCACCAGCGCGGAGTCGTAGCCGTTCGCCGCCAGCTTCGAAAGCCAGGCGATTCCCGCCTCGCCCATCGCCAGCGCCGCGGTGGCGTAGGCATCCGCCAGCGCCAGGTCCGGTCCGACCACGGTCACCGACCGCAGGCCCCGGGCCGGCCCGCCGGTGCGGGGGTTGAAGACGTGGTCACCGCGTTCGTAGGTGCCGGAGGTGGCCACCGCCTGGTCGCTCACCGCCAGGACCCAGCTGAGCTTGTCGGCCTCCCACGGGTGCCGGATGCCGACCCGCCACGGCGCTCCCGTGGCGCATCGTCCTCGGGCTCGGATGTCGCCACCGGCGTTCACACAGTGGTTCACCGAGCCGGCCTCCACCAGCCGGGCGGAGGCGATCTCCACCGACCAGCCCTTGACGTAGCCGCTCGGGTCGAGCGGGCCCGCCGCGTAGGCGTCGAAGTAGCCGTCTGTCTCGCGCCACAGGTCGGCGCAAGCCTCCAGCACGTGCCGCATGTCCGTCGAGCAGTCCGCCGGGTCGATCTCCCGCCGGCGCAGCTTGCTGACCTCGCTGTCCTCGCGGTAGGTGCTGAACCGCCGGTCCACCTCGTGCAGCCAGCCGCACACATCGTCGACCATCGCGCGCAGCTTGTCCTGCGGCAGATCGTCGGCCAGGTCGATGCTGACGACCGTCCCCATGACGTGCTCGGCGTGGTGCATGGCGCGGGACTCTACGCCGTCGCTTCGTCGATGGCCGCCTGCAGCGACTTCACGTACGACTCGGAGGTGAAGGTCGCGCCGGAGACCGCGTCGACGTCGGCGCTCTGGGCCTTGAGGGTGCTCTGCTTCAGCGAGGCGATCGCCGGCGGGTTGATCGTCGCGCTGTCGCCGGTGACCGGATACGTCGCGTCCGCTGCGGTGATCTTGCCGCCGGAGATCTTGATCGAGACCTGGATGGTGCCGTACGGGTTCTTCGCCGCCGAGCCCTTGAAGATGCCGTTCTTGAGGCCGCTGCCGCCTGCTTCGCCCGAGGCATCTGCTTCCTCGGTGGGCTTCGCGGCCGGCTTCTTCGACGACGGCTTCTTCGATGCCGAGCCCGCCGGTTCCGGGTCGGCGTCCTGGCCCGAGTTGGCCAGGTCGACGGCGGGCGGCGCGGCCGAGGGAACCACCGGCGCGGAGACGCTGAGCCGGACCCCGACGATCAGGGCGGCGCCGGTCAACGTCCCCACGGCTGCTGCGGTACTGCGTCGCATGAGCAAACTCCCGGAATCAGAATTCGAAGGGGTCGAGGTGCAGCTGGCTGTCTGGCACTTCCAGCTCGCGCAGGGTCTGCACCGCGGCGTCCACCAGCCCGGGCGGCCCGCACAGGTAGACATCGCGGCGGTTGACGTCGGGCACCAGCCCGAGCAGGCCGTTCGCCGTGAAGAGCCGGCGCGGGCCGGGGTCGTTGCGCGAGCCGACGATGTAGCGCACCCAGGCGTCGCGGCGCTCGGCCAGTTCCTCCAGCTCCTCGCGGAAGACCAGCTCGTCGGGGCGGCTGGCCCGGTAGATCACGATCGTGTCCGGCGGCATGTCCTCGAGCAGGGCCCGGATCGGTGCGATGCCGCTGCCGCCGGCGATGAGCAGAGCCCGGCGGCGCGTCCGGCGCTGCGCGGTGAAGGTCCCGAACGGGCCTTCCGCCCAGATCGACGTGCCCGGCTGCATCTCCGCGAGCTTCGCGGTGTGCCCGCCGACCGCGGTGACGGTCAGGCGCAGCCACTGCGAGTTCGGCGCGGCGGAGAGCGAGAACGGGTGCGTCTGCCACCAGCCGTTGGCGGTCAGGAAGCGCCAGCGCATGAACTGCCCCGCCTGGGCGGTCAGGCTGTCCAGGTTGCGGCCGTCGATGTAGATCGAGAACGTGTTCGCGCCCTCGGCGACGACCTCGGCCACCTCGAAGCGGTGCCGCACGTTGAGCCACAGCGGCTCGACCAGCCGGCCCCAGAACAGCGCGGCGATGACCAGGGCGGCGAGCGCGGGCCAGAAGACCGACGCGAAGCGGCCGGACAGATCCGCGCCGGTGGCGACCTGGTGGCCGTAGCCGAGCAGCAGCACGAGGTAAGCGCTGAGGTGGATGAAGTGCCAGAGCTCGTACGGCAGCTTGGTCCGCGCGGCCCGGATCGAGATCACGCTGATCAGCACCAGCAGACCCGTGGCGACCGTCGCGCTGATCATCTCCGGCAGGGTGGTGATGATCGTCCAGCCCTGGTCGACGACGCCGGACTCGGCGGTCAACGCGTAGCCGTAGACGATGAAGACGATGTGCGCGAGCACCGTGACGACGAGCGTCGTGCCCAGCCAGCGATGCCAGCGCAGCAGGTCGCGGGCGCCGACCCACTCCTCGAGCCAGGACACCCGGCTCATCATCAGCAGCTGGATGAAGAGCAGGTAGCCGGCGATCAGTCCGGTGATCCGGCCGACGGCCAACATCAGCGTGGCGGTGTCGTTGATCGCCCCGGCCTGGGTGTCGAAGAGCCAGAGGGAGACGCTCGTGGCCAGGCCTGAGAAGAACAACAGCACCGTGAGCAGACGGTTACCGGATGTCGCCTCGGCGGGCGGGCGGTCGTCGGTGACGATCGCGGGGCCGGTGCCCTGCCAGCCCGACTCGTCCGGCGCCTCGACGATGATGTCGCCGCGCGGCACGGCCTCGTTCAGGTCCGGCTGCTCCCAGAAACCACGCTCCGGCGCCAGCGTGGACGCGAACGACGTCGCCGGCTCGTACTCGGGTTCGCGCTGGTCCTCGAAGGATTGGAACACGGTCGGCCCTGATCGGCCGGCAGTATCGCCGTACGCTCGCGCCATCGACCTCACCCGCTCAGCAGTCGTCCTTCGGCATCGGCCACCCCCCAGCGCCCGACGTGACGGTCCGGTCTCGGCAGGCCGTCGACGGTTACTACGCGGTTCAGCGGGTGAAGGCTCAAACCTGAACGGAAAAAGTCCGTGACCAGGGATGATCTTGCTCCATGGGCGGGCGGTGGCGACTCAGGCCGAGGTCCGCCGGTCAGGGGCATGATCGTGACGCAGGCGCAGGTAGATCAGCAGCGCCGGACCGATGCGAGGCGCGCTCGCCGCGCGATCGATCAGCGTCCTCGGTGCGGTGAGGCGTGTCGATGCGCTGTCAAATGTGACAGACATGCGAAATAGATCATTTGGTGACAGAGCGTTGTGGTGGGGCGGACGATGCGCGCCAGAAGCAATCGACAGGCATCGACCAGGGGTACGGCGGAAGGAGGCTCGGTGACCGACGACTACCGTCACGACGTGACTGACGAACCTGCCGGCCTCACCGTGGTCGGCATCGGCGCCGACGGCTGGCCGGGACTGTCGGGTACGGCCACCGCAGCCCTGACCGCCGCACAGGTGATCTTCGGCAGCACCCGGCAGCTGGCTCTCCTGCCATCGGCGGTCGAGGGTGACCGGGTGTCGTGGCCGTCCCCGCTGCTCCCCGCGCTGCCGGGCCTGCTCGAAGCGCACCGCGATCGGCGCATCGCGGTGCTGGCCAGCGGCGACCCGATGTTCCACGGGATCGGCGCGACGTTGGTCCGGCTGCTCGGGGCGGAGGCCGTACGAGTCATCCCGCACCCGTCCTCGGTCTCGCTCGCGGCGGCCCGCCTGGGCTGGCCCCTCCCGGAGGTCGACGTCCTCAGCCTGGTCACCGCCCCGGTCGAGGAGCTGCATCCGCTCATCCACCCGCGCCGCAAGATCGTGATTCTCAGCGCGGGCGCGAAGACCCCGGCCGCGGTGGCGGCCCTGCTCACATCCCGGGGGTACGGCGACAGCACCATCACGGTCCTGTCCCAGCTCGGCGCCCCGAACGAGAGCAAGATTTCCGGCCCGGCGGCGTCTGTGGACCTGACCGACATCGACCCACTGAACTTGATCGCGGTGACCTGCTCAGCTGGGACCGGTGCGCGCCCGGCGGCTGACCAGGCGGCACCGGTGGCACACAGCGACCGGCAAGCGGCCACACGCGCGCAAGGCACGCAGACCACCATCCCGGTCCCGGACCGGACGGGTCCTCGGCCACTCGTGCCCGGCTTGCCCGACGCTGTCTATGAGAGCGACGGCCAGCTCACCAAGCGCGAAGTCCGAGCCGTGACGCTCGCCGTGCTCGGCCCCCAGCCCGGCGAGCTCCTCTGGGACGTCGGCGCCGGCTCCGGCAGCATCGCGATCGAGTGGATGCGAACTCATCGCGACTGCCGCGCCGTCGCTGTCGAGTCTTCCGCTGAGCGGGCCGGGCGGATTGTGCGCAATGCTGCTGCTCTGGGCGTACCGAAGCTTCGGGTTGTCGAGGGCCGGGCGCCCGGCGCTCTGGCCGGGTTGCCGGCGCCCGACGTGGTTTTCATCGGTGGCGGGGTGACGCGGGACGGGGTCGTCGAAGCGGCTCTGGACGCCCTGCCCTCGGGCGGGCGGTTGGTCGCCAATGCGGTGACTCTGGAATCGGAGGCCGTGCTGGCGGCCTGGTACGCGAAGCTGGGCGGTGAACTGACCCGGCTTGCCGTGCAGCGGGCGGCGCCGGTCGGCGGGTTCACGGGATGGAGAGCGATGATGCCGGTGACCATCTGGTCGGTGACGAAGCCGTGACGGTGCATTTCATCGGCGCCGGGCCCGGCGCCGCCGACCTCATCACGGTACGGGGCCAGCGGTTGATCGAGGCTTCGCCGGTCTGCCTGTACGCCGGCAGCCTCGTGCCCGCCGAACTGCTCGCCTACTGCCCGCCCGGCGCCCGGCTCGTCGACACCGCCCGCCTGACGCTGGACGACATCATCGGTGAGCTGATCACCGCCACCAAGGCCGGGCACGATGTGGCCCGGCTGCACTCGGGCGACCCCTCGGTGTTCAGCGCGATCGCCGAGCAGATGCGCCGGCTGGACGAGGCCGGCGTCGAGTACGACGTGACGCCCGGCGTTCCGGCGTTCGCGGCGGCTGCTGCGTCGCTGGGCCGGGAGTTCACCGTGCCGGGTGTCGCACAGACGGTCATCCTGACCCGCACCGCCGAGCGAGCCACCGCCATGCCGCCGGGGGAGGACCTGGCGACGCTGGGCGCGAGCCGCTCGACGATGGTGCTGCACCTGGCCGTCCAGCGCATCGACGCGGTGGTCGGTGAGCTGGTGCCGAGCTACGGCGCGGAGTGCCCGGTCGCCGTGGTGGCACGGGCGAGCCGGGAGGACGAGCTGATCGTGCGCGGCACGCTGGCGGACATCGCCGCGAAGGTGGCGGCCGCCGGGATCAAACGCACCGCCGTGATCGTGGTCGGTGCGGCCTTGACCGCCTCGACCTTCCCGGACAGTCACCTCTACTCCGCAGACCGATGCCGCCCATAGCGAGAGTCACGCCTGCGTGCGGAGGCCGCAATCGACAGTGGGCCGATGGTTCCGGTGAGCGGCCTTCTTGCGAGGCAAACCGTGTCTGCCGCAAGCGGTCCTTGGCTAGGGCGGAGCCGTGGCTCCCATGAGCGGACAGACGTCGCCTGCGCGGGTGCTCATCCTCGGCGGCACCACTGAGGGACGCGAGCTGGCGTCCGCCTGCGCGCCCATCCCAGACCTCGAGGTGGTCAGCTCCCTCGCCGGCCGGACCACCTCACCGATCCTGCCCGCCGGCAAGGTCCGCATCGGCGGCTTCGGCGGCGTAGACGGCCTCACCGCTTACCTACGCCACGAACGCATAGCTGCCGTCGTCGACGCCACCCACCCATTCGCCGCAACGATGACCGCCCACGCGACAGCCGCGTCCGCGCAGGCCAACGTGCCGCTGCTGATTCTGCGCCGCCCAGGCTGGACCGAACAGCCAGGTGACCACTGGCACCGCGTACCCGACCTCGCGACCGCCGCAAAACTGCTTCCCGACCTGGGCGAACGCGTCTTCCTCACCACCGGCCGCCAAAGCATCGCGGCCTTCGCGGAAGTGGACGCCTGCTGGTTCCTGTCCCGATCCGTCGAGCCGCCCACTGGGCCCCTACCGAGCCGCCTCCAAGTGCTGCTGGACCGAGGCCCGTTCACCCGAACCGGCGAACGGGCTCTCCTCACCGAGCACCGCATCGACGTACTCGTCACCAAGGACAGCGGCGGCAGCACCGCCAAGCTCGACGCCGCCCGCGAGCTCGGCCTTCCGGTCGTGCTGGTCGATCGGCCACCACTACCACCCCACGCGAACGTGGCGCCCACCGTCGAGGCCGCGCTGGAGTGGCTCAGGCCGGGTAGTGCCGCGGCGTGTACACCTGGGTAGAGCCGTCCCCGCGGGTCGTCACCCGGGTCTGGCTCGAGCCGATGATCAGCAGGCAGCGCATGTCGATCGTCGCCGGGTCCAGGTCGCCCAGCGTTGTCACGCGGATTTCCTCCTCCGGGCCGCCCACATCCCGGCCGACCACCACCGGAGTCGCCGGGAGGCGGTGCTGCAGCAGCAGCTCCCGGGCCCTGACCAACTGTTCCTTGCGGCTCTTGGATGCCGGGTTGTAGATCGCGAGCACCAGGTCGGCGCTCGCCGCCGCCGACAGCCGGGCCGCGATCACGTCCCAGGGCTTCAGCCGGTCCGACAGCGACATGATGCAGAAGTCGTGCCCGAGCGGCGCGCCGGCCCGGCTCGCCACCGCCTGCGCTGCCGTCAGCCCCGGCACCACCCGGACCGGGACGTCCTTCCACTGCGGATCCTCGCTGACCTCCAGCACCGCCGCGGCCATCGCGAAGACGCCCGGGTCCCCGGACGACACCACCGCCACCTTGCGGCCGCGTTTGGCCAGGTCGAGCGCGAACGCCGCGCGTTCCGCCTCCACCCGGTTGTCCGACGGGTGGCGGCGCTGGCGGGCGTTCGGCGGCACGCGGTCCACGTACGGGCCGTAGCCGACCACGTCGTCCGCCGCGGCCAGGGCCTCCTGCGCCTCCGGGGTGAGCCAGTCGCGGCCGGCCGGACCGAGCCCGACGACCGTCACCTGCCCCTGCTGCTCCTGCGTGACCGGCTCGGCCACGAACGTCGCGGCGGCCGGGCTCGGCAGCAGAGCCAGGGAGAAATACGGCACTGTGTCGGGGTCGACGTCGGCCAGCCGGGCGTGGCGTTCCCGGTCGGTTGTCGCGCGTTCCACGTACCAGGCGTCGTCGAGGCGGCCGGCTTGAGCCAGCGCTTCGCGGACGCCCGTGAATGTGCGGCCCAGCTTCATGATCGCGGCCGAGTCCGTGGCGGCCAGCCGCGCCGCCAGCTCCGCCGGGGGCAGGGTGCCGGGCAGCACGGTGAGGATCTCGTCGCGTTCCATCAGCGGGCGGCCGAGCACCGCCGAGGCGGCGCTCACCGAGGTCACGCCGGGCACGACCTGCGTCTCGTAGCGGTCGGCGAGCCGCTTGTGCATGTGCATGTAGGAGCCGTAGAAGAACGGGTCGCCCTCGGCCAGCACCACCACGTCGCGGCCTGCGTCCAGGTGGGCGGCCAGCCGCTCGGCACTCTGGGCGTAGAACTCGTCGATCGCGCCCTGGTAGCCGCCCGGGTGGTCGGTCGTCTCGGTGGTCACCGGGTAGATCAGCGGTTCCTCGATCTGGCCGTCGCGCAGGTAAGGCTCCGCGATCGCGCGGGCGTTGCTGCGGCCGTGCCGGGCCGCGTGGTACGCGATCACCCCGGCCGCGCTGATCAGCCGGGCCGCCTTGACGGTGACCAGCTCCGGGTCGCCGGGGCCCAGCCCGACCCCGAACAGTCGGCCCGCCATGGCTACTCCTCCTCCGAGGCGAGGGCGTTGACCGCCGCCGCCGTGATCGCGCTGCCGCCGCGTCGCCCGCGCACGACCAGATACTCCAGATCGGATGCGGCCAGCGCCTCCTTCGACTCGGCCGCCCCGATGAACCCGACCGGGATGCCCAGCACCGCCGCCGGCCGCGGTGCACCGGCCTCGACCATCTCCAGCAGCCGGAACAGCGCGGTCGGGGCGTTGCCGATCGCCACCACGGCACCGCCGAGCCGGTCGCCCCACAGGTCCAGCGCGGCCGCACTGCGGGTGTTGCCGAGCTGCGCCGCCAGCCCGGGCACGGCGGGGTCGCGCAGCGTGCAGATGACCTCGTTGCCGGCGGGCAGGCGCGTGCGGGTCACCCCGGATGCCACCATCTCGGCGTCACACAGGATCGGCGCGCCGCCGAGCAGCGCTTTGCGGGCCGCGGTCACCACCCCGGCGCTGAAGCCGATGTCGCCGGCCAGGTCCACCATCCCGCAGGCGTGGATCATCCGTACGGCGACCCGCGCCACGTCGGCCGGCAGCCCGGACAGGTCCGCCTCCGCGCGGATCGTGGCGAACGATCGCCGGTAGATCTCCGCGCCGTCGCGCACGTACTCCATCTCAGCCCTTCCTCGCGGCGCCGACCAGCGCGCCGACCTCACCGACCGAGGTGACGCCGCACGCATACGGCGACCGCACCTCGTAACCCGCCCCGGTCGCCTCGACCCGCACATGCGGCCCGGCGGGGCTTCCGCACCCGCGTGCGCAGCCGACCCAGTGCACCGGCAGTCCCTGACCCGCGACGGTCGCGGCATCCGCATCGGCCCGCACGTCGGCCAGCGACTTCGCGCAGCCCGGCCGGCCCGCGCAGGCGGTCACCCCGGCCCACCGCGACCCGGCCTCGACCTCGAGACCAGCCCCGGCCAGGGCCGCCAGCCACGACCCGGCCGCCTGCGGCGCCAGACCAGGCAGAACCACCCCACGCCACGGCGTGAAGATCAAGCTTTCCGCCGCCTCCAGCACTTTCAGTTGTACGTCGCTGAGCCGCCCGAGCGGCACGAGGGCCCCGACGGCGACTGTCCCGTCGGCCTGCTCGACGACGCCGATCGGCTCCCGGAGGACCGGCCGAGGCAGCTCCGCGGGCTCACCGAGCGTCCTGCCCAGCGCCGCGGCGGTCCGCGCCGCGACGTGTGCCGGTCCATCCGCCAGCTCCCGAACCCGCCAGGCCACTCGCTGCCGTCCGCCGGCGCTGCCGCCGGCCCGAGGACCAGGGATGCCGTCGGACCGGGCTCCGACGGAAGTGCTGTGGTCGACGACACCCGGTGCGGGCCGCGCACCGGGCACTCCCGCGGCGGCTCCGGGGCCTGCGGAGGAGGGAACCGGGACGCTCCGCGTGGGATCGGCGGAGGCGTCGCGCCGGGTCGCGGTGGGCTCTGCGTTTGCGGGAGGCGCGTGGGGGGTGGTCGCGGTTGTGGAGGTCTGGGCGGCGCGTTCTTCGAGGAAGGCGTGAGCCGCTGCCAGCAGCGCCGGGATCACCTCGGCCGGCGGCACGCGCAGGCCCGCGTCCACCCCCGCGAAGATGATCGCCACCTCGTCGTCGACCGGGAGGGCCGCCACGTCCGCCCCGAAGGCCACGCCCCCCTCCCCGCCGTCCAGGGCGAACAGGAACCGTCCGGGCAGCTCGGCCAGGGACGGATCGGCACACAGAGCCCGGTCCAGGGCCCCCACCGGCAGTCCTCCGGCGAGCGGCGAGGCGGCTATGTTCCGTACGAGTTCGTGGGTTTCGGAGGGCAGCAGGCCCGCGGCCCGCAGCCGGGCCGCCAGCTCGTCCACCGGGGCCTCTCCCAGCGCTCTGAGCTGGAGATTCGCCCGGCTGGTCAGCTCCACGTGCCCGTCGCCCCAGCTGGCCGCCAGCTCGTGCACCGCCGTGAGCTGCGCGCCGGTCATCCGGCCGCCGGGCAGCCGGACGCGCGCCAGCGGCCCGTCGGCCGCGGCGTGCAGCCGCAGCGCGCCCGGGCAGGCATCGGCGTCGGCGCGCACGGATGGGATGGGCACGGCCCGGATACTACGGATCCGGGCCGACACTTTCCCGGCGGCGGTCGGCATCGTCACACCCGGCGCCTCGCCTTGACGTTGCTCGTGCGCTTCTGGAGAGTGGGAGGCCACGTGCGGCGACGCCGCGGAGGAAGCCGGTGCGAGTCCGGCGCGGTCCCGCCACTGTCAGAGGGTCCTGATAGACCTTCGAGCCAGGAACTCCGGTCGCCGTGAATTCCACCGATCCGGGGCGCGGACCCCGAGGGGAGAGCCGTGTTTCTGCTGCTGTCGACGTCTGACACCGACCTGCTGAGCGCCCGCGCCAGCGGGGCCGCCTATCGCCTCGGCAATCCCGCGCGCACGCAGGTGGCCGATCTGCCGGCGCTGCTCGACGGGGTCGAGCTGGTCGTCGTGCGGATCCTCGGCGGTCGCCGCGCCTGGGAGGAAGGGCTCGACGCGCTGCTCGCCGGGCCGGTCCCGGTGGTGGTGCTCGGCGGCGAGCAGGCGCCGGACGCCGACCTGATGAAGCTCTCCACCGTGCCCGCGGGTGTGGCCGCGGAGGCGCACGGCTATCTCGCCTACGGCGGCGCCGACAATCTGGCCGCCCTGCACGACTTTCTCTCCGACACGATCCTGCTGACCGGGCACGGCTTCGCCGCTCCGGTGCCCGCGCCCGACTGGGGTCTGCTGCCGCGGGAGGCGACCGCGCATACCGGCCCCACCGTCGCGGTGCTCTACTACCGCGCTCATCACATGGCCGGAAACACGGCGTTCGTCGAGGCTCTGTGCCAGGCGATCGAGGCCAAGGGTGCCCGGCCGCTGCCGATCTTCACGTCCTCGCTGCGCACCGCTTCGCCCGAGCTGCTCGCCGAGCTGCGCAAGGCCGACGCCCTGGTGGTGACCGTGCTGGCGGCCGGCGGCACCAAGCCGGCCACCGTCTCCGCGGGCGGTGACGACGAGGCCTGGGATGTCGGGGTGCTCGCCGATCTCGACGTGCCGATCCTGCAGGGCCTGTGCCTGACCAGCAGCCGGGCCGCGTGGGAGGCCAGCGACGACGGGCTCTCCCCGCTGGACGCGGCGACCCAGGTGGCGATTCCCGAGTTCGACGGCCGGATCATCACCGTGCCGTTCTCGTTCAAGGAGATCGACCCGGACGGCCTCTCGATCTACGTTCCCGACCCCGAGCGGGCCGCCCGGGTGGCCGGCATCGCGGTCGCGCACGCCCGGCTGCGGCACATCCCGCCGGCCGAGCGCCGGATCGTGGTGATGCTCTCGGCGTATCCGACGAAGCACTCCCGGATCGGCAACGCGGTCGGGCTCGACACGCCCGCCTCCACGGTCCGGCTGCTGCAGGCCATGCAGGAGCGCGGCTACCGGATCGGTGACTTCCCGGGCGTCGCCGAGGGCGACGGCGACAAGCTGATCCACGCGTTGATCGCGGCCGGCGGCCAGGATCCGGACTGGCTGACCGACGACCAGCTCGCCGGCAATCCCGTACGGATCACCGGCTCCGCCTACCGGCAGTGGTTCGCGACGCTCCCGGCCGACCTGCGCGAATCCATGGAACGGCACTGGGGCGAGGCGCCCGGCGAGCTGTACGTGGACGACGACGCGATCGTGCTGGCCGCCCTGCGCGACGAGAACGTGGTCGTGATGGTGCAGCCGCCGCGTGGCTTCGGCGCCAACCCGGTCGCCATCTACCACGACCCCGACCTGCCGCCGAGCCACCACTACCTGGCGGCCTACCGGTGGCTGGCCGACGACTTCGGCGCGCACGCGGTCGTGCACGTCGGCAAGCACGGCAACCTCGAATGGCTGCCCGGCAAGAACGTCGGCATGTCCGCCTCGGACGGCACCGACGCGGCGCTCGGCGACCTGCCGCTGATCTACCCGTTCCTGGTCAACGACCCGGGCGAGGGCACCCAGGCCAAGCGGCGCGCCCACGCGACGCTGGTCGACCACCTGATCCCGCCGATGGCCCGGGCCGAGTCGTACGGCGACATCGCCCGCCTCGAGCAGCTGCTCGACGAGCACGCCAACATCGCCGCGCTCGACCCGGCGAAGCTGCCCGCCATCCGGGCGCAGATCTGGACCCTGATCCAGGCGGCCAAGATGGACCACGACCTGGGCCTGGCCAACCGGCCCGACGACGAGGAGTTCGACGAGTTCATCCTGCACGTCGACGGCTGGCTCTGCGAGATCAAGGACGTGCAGATCCGCGACGGCCTGCACATCCTTGGGGCCGCGCCGAGCGGCGAGGCCCGGGTCAATCTGGTGCTCGCCATGCTGCGCGCCCGGCAGATGTGGGCCGGTCAGGTGGCCGCGCTGCCCGGTCTGCGGGAGGCGCTCGGTCTGGCCGAGGACGCGTCCACCGCCGAGACCGATGCCGTGGAGGCGCGGGCGCACGCGCTGGTCGCCGCCATGGAGGAGGCCGGCTGGGATCCCGCCGTGGCCGACCGGGTCACCGATGACGAGACGGTGGCCAAGGTCCTGCGCTTCGCCGCGACCGAGGTCGTGCCCCGGCTCGCGCGCACCACCGACGAGCTGACGAATGTCCTGCACGCCCTCGACGGCGGCTACGTGCCGGCCGGACCGAGCGGGTCGCCGTTGCGCGGCCTGATCAACGTGCTGCCGACCGGCCGCAACTTCTACTCGGTCGACCCCAAGGCCATCCCGAGCATGCTGGCCTGGGAGACCGGGCAGGCGATGGCCGAGTCACTGCTGACCCGCTACCGCGCCGACTACGGCGACTGGCCGAAGTCGGTCGGCCTGTCCGCCTGGGGCACGAGCGCCATGCGGACCGCCGGCGACGACATCGCCGAGATCCTCGCCCTGATGGGGGTACGCCCGATCTGGGACCCCGCCTCCCGCCGGGTCACCGGCATCGAGCCGATCGACCTGGCCGAGCTGGGCCGGCCCCGGATCGACGTGACCGTACGCATCTCCGGCTTCTTCCGGGACGCGTTCCCGCACGTGGTGGCCATGCTGGACGACGCGGTCGGGCTGGTGGCCGGGCTGGACGAGACACCCGAGCAGAACTTCGTCCGGGCGCACGCGCTGGCCGACGTCGACGCGAAGAAGTCGTGGCGGCAGGCGACCACCCGGATCTTCGGTTCGCGGCCGGGCGCGTACGGGGCGGGGATCCTGCCGCTGATCGACAGCCGCAACTGGCGTGGGGACGCCGACCTGGCCGAGGTGTACGCGGTCTGGGGCGGCTTCGCCTACGGGCGCGGGCTGGACGGGGTCGAGGCGCGCGGGGACATGGAGACCGCGTACAAGCGGATCGAGGTCGCGGCCAAGAACATCGACACCCGCGAGCACGACATCGCCGACTCCGACGACTACTTCCAGTACCACGGCGGCATGATCGCCACCGTGCGGGCGCTGACCGGGCGGGCGCCGGCGGCGTACATCGGCGACTCGACCAACCCGGACGCCACCAAGACCCGCAGCCTCACCGAGGAGACCGCCCGGATCTTCCGGGCCCGCGTGGTGAACCCGCGCTGGATCGCGGCGATGCGCCGGCACGGCTACAAGGGCGCGTTCGAGCTGGCCGCGACGGTCGACTACCTGTTCGGCTACGACGCGACCGCGGGCGTGGTCGCCGACTGGATGTACGAGCAGCTGGCGGCCAGCTACGTGCTGGACCCGGACAACCAGAAGTTCATGACCCAGTCGAACCCGTGGGCGCTGCACAGCATCACCGAACGACTGCTGGAAGCGGCGGACCGCAAGCTTTGGGAGTCCCCGGAGCCGGCCACCCTGGCCGCGCTGCAGCAGGTCTACCTGGAGACCGAGGGCGATCTGGAAGGCGACGCGGAATAGTTCGCGGTCGCATGTCGAGCCGGCGCCGGTGACTCCGACCCATGGGCATGAAGAGCGAAACGAGCAACCGCCGCGTCGTCGGAAACATCTCCCTGTCCCTCGACGGCCGCACCACTGGTGTTGGTGGCGACTACGACATGGGCTGGATCGTGCCGCACGCGGTCACCGACGCCGGCCGCGACCACATGATCCGGGTGACCGAGCCGGCCACCACCGTGCTGCTGGGCCGCAAGAACTACCAGGGCTTCGGCAGCTACTGGCCGGCCGTCGCCGGCAACCCCGAGGCCGATGAGCGCGACCGGACCTTCTCGGCCTGGCTCAACCGGACCGAGAAGGTCGTGTTCAGCACGACCCTGACCGAGGCGCCCTGGGAGAATTCCCGCGTCGTCGCCGGCGACCTGCCCGAGGAGGTCCGCAAGCTGCGGGCCGGGGCCGGCGGGGACATCATCGTGCTGGCCAGCAGCAGCATCATCCGCGCCCTGCTCAACGCCGAACTGCTGGACCGGCTGTGCATCACGCTGTGCCCGGCCGTGGTCGGCGGCGGCGCCAGACTGCTGGAGGACGGCCTCCCCGCCTCCACGTGGACGCTCGCCGACACGACGACGTCAGAATCCGGGGCGCTCTGCCTGATCTACGACCGGGTGTCCGCCTGATCGGCGTCGCGGCGGCGCAACAGGTACGTGTCCATGATCCAGCCGTGCCGCTCCCGGGCCTCGGCGCGGACCCGGCGGATCTCGTCGCTGACCTCGGCCAGCGGACCGGAGACCAGCAGCTCGTCCTCGGTGCCGAGGTACGCACCCCAGTAGATGTCCACGTTCGCGGCGTCGACCGATCCGAACGTCTGGTGCGCGTCCAGCATCACGATCACGTCGTCGACGTCCGCCGGCCACTGCTCGGCCAGCCGCCGGCCCGTGGTGACCTGGAACGGCCGGCCGACCCGGTTCAGGCCGACCCGGTGCTTGGCCGCGAGCGTCGAGACGCTGCTGATGCCCGGGATCACCTCGTAGGAGAACGCGGTCTCACCGCGGGCCAGGATCTCGTCGAGGATGCTGATCGTCGAGTCGTAGAGCGACGGATCACCCCAGACCAGGAACGCCCCGGTCTCCTCGTCGAGCAGATGCTCGCGGATCAGCGCCTCGGTCACCTCGGACCGCCGGTGCCGCCAGTCCGCGATCGTGCCCTCGTAGTCGGCGGGGGTGCGGTCGCGGTCCGGGTCGCGGCCCTCGGCGATGCGCCGGCTGGGGCGGGCGTACGCCTTCAGCAGCCGGCGCCGGAGCTCGATCAGGCTCTCCTTGGTGTCGCCCTTGTCGAGCAGGAAGAACACGTCGGTCCGGCCGATCGCCTTGGCTGCCTGCAGGGTCAGGTGGTCCGGGTCGCCCGCGCCGATCCCGATGACGTAGATCTTCCGCACGCCCAGCAGTCTGCCGCACGCCACCGACGCACCGAACCCCAGGCCCACGCCGAAGCCGCCGGGCGGGTCGGGCACCGGGAAGCCGGACGCCGGTAAGCCGGGAGGCCGGGCGCCGGAACAACGACGCCCGAGTTGGAACTTCGGGTCAGACGGCTACCGCTGCCGCCCGTGCGTGCTCCAGCGCCAACTGCAAAGCCCCGTGCAGCGCCGCCTCCGTACCCAGAGTCCCGTGCTCGACCCGCGTCGGCCCCGGGAACGAGATCTCCGCCCGCACCCGCGGCAGCAGCGC
Organism: Actinoplanes sp. CA-051413; assembly: GCF_050955795.1. Taxonomy (NCBI): domain Bacteria; kingdom Bacillati; phylum Actinomycetota; class Actinomycetes; order Micromonosporales; family Micromonosporaceae; genus Actinoplanes; species Actinoplanes sp. CA-051413. Next base: position 7,928,409 of record NZ_CP192100.1, on the reverse strand, counting down.
CGGATGCGTCCCGACCGGCCCTCCCAGCAGCACCAACGCCGGATCCACCACCGCCGCCACCGAGATGATCGCCCGGGCCACCGCCGCCGCGAGCACCCGCAACGCCGGCTCATCACCGCGATCGAGCAGCTCCAGCGCCGCCGCCACATCGTTGGACGGGGCGTCCGAGCGTCCGAGCCCACCCGCCGCCAGATCAGCGGCGATCGTCGGGGCCCCGGCGCCCGGTAGATACCCGATCTCGCCGGCCAGCCCGTGCGCACCGCGGATCAGCTGGTCGCCGATGTAAAGCCCGACGCCCAGGCCCGCGCCCACGTACACGTACGCGAAGCTGGCCTCGCCCGCCGCCCGGCCGGCGCGGTGTTCGGCCAGCGCGGCCAGATTGACGTCGTTGTCGACCAGGATCGGGGCCGACACCAGGTCGCCGATCAGTTCGGCCGGGCTGAGCAGGCCTTCCGGGAACGGCGTGCCGGCCAGCGGGACGACCTCGTGGGTTACCGGGTGCACCGGGTTCGCGATGGAGATGCCGACGGCTCGCAGCGGCCCGGGCTGGGCGGGGAAGGCGCCGACGGCCGCGCGCAGGTTGGCCACCAGCGCGTCCACGTCGCCGGGGGCGCCGGCCGGGCGGCGGTGTTCGTCCAGGGTGCGGCCGGCCAGGTCGGCGGCGCGGGCCCGGACGCCGGACTGGTCCAGCTCGACCGCGAGCACCCAGCCGGCCCGCGCGCCGAGCTCGTAGAACGTGCCGATCCGGCCCCGGCGGCCGGTCTCCTTCAGGCCCGTGGCGTCCAGGAGGCCGCCCTCGACCAGGCGGCGGACGGCCTCGGAGACGGTGGGCCGGGAGTAGCCGGTCATGTCGGCCAGCTCAGCGCGGGTGGTGCGGCCCTGGCGGATCGTCTCGTCGAGCAGACGCCGGTCGGTGGCAGCACGGAGCACCGTCTGCGGCAGTGCCCGGCTGACGTCGTTCACCGTCACCTCTTGTGATCTTCCGGCGGGATCTCCTACATTAGGACAAAGTTCTAGTTAGGTCACCTAATCAAATGGAGGCAGCGATGCACACCGCCCCGGACGACATCCCCCGCGCCATCCGTGAGACCAAGGCCGAGCTGCGCAAGCGGATCGGCGACGTCACCGGCGCCTTCGCGCGGGCCGAGGCCGCGGTGCGGGCCGAGGTCGCCGAGGTGGTCGCGCAGCGCGAGCGCGGCGAGCAGGTCTGGCCGGTGGTGCAGTTCGCCGACATCGCCGCCGGCACGGTGCCGGCCGACCTCGTCGAGGCGGTACGCCGCCGCGGCTGTGCCGTGGTCAAGGGCACCTTCGGCCGTGACCGCGCCGAGCGCTGGGACGCCGAGCTGGTGTCGTACCTGGACCGCAACGACTTCGCCGGCAAGTACCGCTACCTCGACGACGGCATCTTCGGCGGGCTGTCCGCGAGCAAGCCGTCGATCTTCCCCATCTACTGGTCACGTCCGCAGATGGAGGCCCGTCAGGACGACAACATGGTCGCCGTGCGCGGCTTCCTCAACTCCTTCTGGAAGCACGAGTCCGAGGGCCGGGTGTGGTTCGACCCGACCCGCGACACGGCGTACCCGGACCGGGTCCGGCGCCGCGAGCCCGGCACCGACTCCGCCGGGCTGTCCGCGCACACCGACTCCGGCTCGATCGAGCGGTGGCTGCTCCCGGCGTACCAGAACGTCTTCCGGCACGTCTTCGCCGGCAACCCCGAGGCGTACGACCCGTGGGACGGCGCCTACCGCACCGAGGTCCACGAGTTCGACTCCACGGTGATGTGCTCGGCGTTCCGGACGTTCCAGGGCTGGACCGCGCTGTCCGACATGGCGCCGACCGAGGGCGTGCTGCACGTCGTGCCGATCCCGTCGGCGATGGCCTACCTGCTGCTGCGGGCCCTGCAGGACGATGTGGCCGACGACGACCTGTGCGGGGCGGCCAACGGCCAGGCGTTGCCGATCAGCGAGCGCTGGCACCCGGCGCTGATGCCCGCGCTCACCCCGATCCCCGCGGTCGAGCCGGGGGACACCGTCTGGTGGCACGGCGACATGATCCACTCCGTCGGCGCGGTGCGGGACCAGCAGGGCTGGGGCAACGTCATGTACATCCCGGCCAGCCCGTACTGCGAGAAGAACGCCGCCTACGCGGCCGAGTGCGGCCAGGCGTTCCTGCGGGGCGTCAGCCCGACCGACTTCGCCGCCGAGGACTACGAGGTCGACTGGGCGGGCCGGCCGGCGGCCGACGAGCTCAGCCCGACGGGCCGCGCGCAGCTGGGTCTCTGAGCGGGCTGAGGTAGGCGACGTCATCAGTGTCAGCACGTAGCTGCCGGCACTGAGTCGGGTCTGGCGCTGGCTCGGATGTGTCGCCGGTCCTGCCGGGTCAGGGTGAAGCGGTCACCGGCGCACCCTCGGAGGAAACGTCATGGAACTGATCGTCACCGTGCTGCTCGCGTTTCCGCTCGGCTTGGCCCTGCGGTCCCGAACGGCGGCCTACCTCACCTACATCGCCGTGCACTCCTTCGTGTTCACCTTTCAGAGCCTTGTTCTGCTCCGGGCCTGGACGGGCGGCGACACCTCCGCCTTCCCCGCCGACGCGGACACCGTTCCCTGGTCGTACGGGCTGGTCAACGCCGTCATTTACGCCGCCGGGCTCGGCCTGGTGGCGCTGGGTCGCCGGGTGCGCAGCCGGCGGGCCGCCCGGCCCGCGCAGGCGGCCGACCTCGCGGGTTGAGCCCGGGGCGGCCGGGTGCTCAGTCGGGCAGGATCGGCACCGACGGGTTGAGGTCGCGGCCCAGCGCCGCCGCCCGGGTCACCGAGGACGAGCCGAACCTGTCCCGGACCGCGTCCAGCGCGGTGTCCAGGCTGTCGGCCACCGGCTCGTCGAACGGCAGCTCCAGCTGCACCGCGCCGTCGCTGTCCAGGTTGCCGACCGCGACGCCGACCAGGGTCAGGCCGCGCTCGTCGATCAGTGGCCGGGCCTCGGCCAGCAGCTGGCGCGCCGTGGTCAGGATGGCGCTGGTCTGCATGGTCGCCTTGAGCAGGCTGCGGGAGCGGGTGGCCCGGGTGAAGTCGCCGAAGCGCAGCCGCAGGGTGATCGTGCGGCCGGCCCGGCGGGCCGAGCGCATCCGCCGGGTGACCCGGTCGACCAGGGCGGCCAGGGTCGCGTCGATCTCCTCGAACGGGCGCGGCCGGCGGCCCAGCGCGCACTGCGAGCCGATCGAGCCGCGCCGGTGGCCGGTGCGGACCCGGCGGGGGTCGCGGTTGTGGGCGAGCGCGTGCAGGTGCCGGCCGGCGTGTGCGCCGATCATGGTGACCAGGGCGGCCTCGCCGATGCGGGCCACGTGCCCGACGGTCAGGATGCGGTGCTCGCGCAGCTTGCCCGCGGTGACCGGGCCGACGCCCCAGAGGCGTTCGATCGGCAGCGGGTGCAGGAACGCGAGCTCCTCGCCCGGCGGCACCACCAGCAGGCCGTCCGGTTTGCCGACGGCGCTGGCCACCTTGGCCAGGAACTTCGTCCGGGCCACGCCCACGGTGATCGGCAGGCCGACCCGCTCGCGGACCTCGGCGCGCAGCCGGGCCGCGATGCCGGCCGGGGTGCCGCTGATCCGGTGCAGCCCGCCGACCTCGAGGAAGGCCTCGTCGATGGAGATGCCCTCGACGATCGGGGTGGTGTCGCGGAAGACCTCGAAGACGGCCTTGCTGGCCGCCGAGTACGCCGACATCCGCGGCGGGACCACGAGGGCGTGCGGGCACAGCGCGCGGGCCTGGGCGATGCCCATCGGGGTGCGGACGCCGTACGCCTTGGCCTCGTAGCTCGCCGCCAGCACGACGCCGCCGCCGACCAGGACCGGGCGGCCCCGCAGGGCGGGGTCGTCCCGCTGCTCGACCGATGCGTAGAACGAGTCGAGGTCGGCGTGCAGGATGGTCGCCTGGTCGGACACCGCGTCATCTTCGCACACGTGTTCGAATTCGGCGACGCGCGAGGATGGGGGACATGACGACGCGACCGCCGCTGGCCGAGAAGCTCGATCTGCGACCCCACCCCGAGGGTGGCTGGTACCGCGAGACCTTCCGGTCCGCGGTCACCATCCGGCCCGACGGGTACGCGGGCCCGCGCGCCGCCGCCACCGGCATCTATTTCCTGCTCCAGCCGGGCGAGTTCTCCGCGTGGCATGTGGTGGCGTCCGACGAGCTGTGGTTCCTGCACTCGGGCTCGCTGGAGCTGCGCTACGGCGGCGCCGGCCCCGATCCGGTCGAGGGTGGCGAGACGGCCGTGCTCACCGCCGAGAATCCGCAGGCGCTGGTGCCGGCCGGGGTGTGGCAGAGCGCGTACCCGGCCGGTGCTGAGCCCGTGCTGGTGAGCTGCGTGGTGTCGCCTGGCTTCGACTTCGCGGACTTCCGGCTGGCCTAGTGTCGCAGCTCACGGGCTGTTCAGGAAGTACCAGGGGGGCACCCCGGTTATCAAGGTTGAGTGCAACACGCTCAACCTTCAACCGGAGGAACCTCCCATGGTGCTGCGTACCGATTTCGACCGCCTGACCACCCGCGTCTTCGACTCCGCCACCCGTAGCGCCGGCGCCCGCCTGGACGCCTACCGCGAGGGTGACTCCTTCTTCATCGACATCGATCTGCCCGGCGTCGACCCGGCCGGCATCGACATCACCGTGGACCGCAAGGTGCTCACCGTGCGCGCCCAGCGCAAGCGGGCCGAGCGCGACGGCGTGCAGTACGTCGTGACCGAGCGCCCGATGGGTCCGGTCAGCCGGCAGGTCTTCCTGTCCGACTCGCTGGACACCGACCGGCTCGACGCCCGCTACGACAACGGCGTGCTGACCCTGAGCATCCCGGTGACCGAGAAGGCCAAGCCACGCAAGTTCGAGGTGGCCGCCGCCTGACGTTCAGGTGCTTTTCCGGGGCCGTGCGCCGATCGAGGTGCGCAGCCCCGGTGCGTCAGTGGGCGAACGCGAAGTAGTTCAGGTTGACGAACTCGGCGGCGTCGTCGCGGGCGAAGGTGAGGAAGACGGTGTGCCGCCCGGTGGTGGGCTCGATGTCCGCGCTGCGCGACTGCCACTCCTGCCAGCCGCCGGTGTCCTCGACCGGCACCGCGCCGACCGGGGCGTTGCCGGGGCTGTCCAGGCGGAGCTCGATCCGGCCGCCGCCGCCGTCCACGTCGGAGGCGAGCCGGACGGCGACCTTGGTGGCCGGCTCGCTGCCGAACTCCACGTCGTCGAAGCGCAGCCAGTCGCCGTTGCTGATCCAGCCGATGTTCTGCCCGCCGCCCTCGTCCTCGGTCTCCTGGAACTGGGTGCCCTGCTGGCCGGCGGCCGTCTCGGCCTGGATCACCGCATAGGCATCGACGCCGCCGGGCGCCGGGGTGCTCGGCGAGGGTGAGGGCTCCGCCGAAGGAGTGGCCGGCTCCGAGGGGGACGACGCCACTGACGGAGGGGCGGCGACCGCGGCGGCGGCCTGGGTGTCCGATCCGCCCTGGAGGCGCCCGATCAGGTAACCGAGCAGGACGAGGGCCAGTCCGGCCGCGGCGAGCGCGAGCCGGTTACGGGTGACCCGCGACCGGGAGTGATAGACGCCGGGCGGCGGGGAGGCTGGAGTAGTCATCGGCTCAGCAGGATAACGCAGCGGCCGGCTTTTTCGAAAAGTGTCGACCATGGACGTTGAGCTGCGGTAACGGGCCGAAGTGCCGGTCGGCGAAGGCTGTGCTATCGGCGGGGACATCGGCCGGCGTCATCGGTTGACATCTCCGGGAGGCCGTACCAAGCTCGGTGAGAGCGCTCTCAGCGACAGCGGAGCGTGATGGCCGGGACGCACCCCCCTTCCCTGTCCGCCCCCGAAGCGGCCCGGCCGACGCCGGATCCCTCCCGCGCGGATGTCCTCTCGCCGGGCCGGTGTCATCCGGGGGCCGACAGTTAGGTGCTCATGCGTCTCAACCGCAGATCTCTGCTCGGGCTCGTCGTCGCGGCGGTCGCCATCCCCGCCGCCGTCGCGGTGATCCCCACCGCCCAGGCCGCCACCGGCCCCGACCTGCTCCCGCTCACCGTCACCAACAACTCCGGCCGCGGCGAAGCCACCCACCTGTACGTGCTGGGCGTCAGCGGCGGCAAGCTCGGCTACGTCACCGAGGGCGGCACCTTCACCCCGTGGACCGGCGGGGCCAACCCGCCCGCTCCGGCGCCCGACGTGTCGATCAACGGCCCGGCCGACGGGGCCAGCAAGACGATCCCGGTGCCGAAGGGCCTCTCCGGCCGGATGTACATGTCGTTCGGCGACAAGCTCGACTTCAGGATCAGCCAGGACGGCGGTCTCGTGCAGCCCGCACCCTGGGCGGCCGGCGATCCCAACAGCGACATCCTGTTCGACTGGAGCGAGTTCACCTACAACGACTCCGGCATCTGGCTCAACAGCTCGCAGGTCGACATGTTCGCCGTGCCTCACGCGGTCAGCGCCACCGGCTCCGACGGCACAACCGCGGTCACGGGTCAGCTCAAGCCCGGCGGGCGCAACGCCGTCATCGACGCCATGAAGGCCGACGCGTCGTTCAGCGGTCTCGTCCGGACCCGCGCCGACGGCACTGTGCTGCGCGTGCTGGCTCCCGGCAAGGGCGCCGACGGCGGTGACTTCGACCCCGACTACCTGGCGTCCTACATCGACCGGGCCTGGGCCGCGTACGAGAACACCGACCTCACCGTGAAGCCCTTCGCCGACCAGCCCGACAAGATCTTCAAGGGCCGGACCAGCGGCGACGTCATGGCTTTCACCGACGCCACCGGCGCGCAGGTCGCGACGTTCACCAAGCCCACCACGGCGCACGTCTGGGGCTGCGACGGCAACCTCGGCGCCCCGAACGACCTCGTCGTCGGCCCGATCGCGCGCAGCCTCTGCGCGGCGCTGCAGCGGACCACCCTGGGCACCCAGGCCGTCGAGCCGAGCACGGACCCGTCGAGGTTCTACCGCAACGAGCCGACCAACCTGTACAACAAGGTGATCCACGAGCAGATGGTCGACGGCAAGGCGTACGCGTTCGCCTTCGACGACGTGGCGAACCAGGAGTCGCTGGTGCACAGCGGCGACCCGACCGCGATCGGCATCACGCTCACGCCGTTCGAGTAGGACCGTGCGGGTACGGCGCACCGGGAGTCCGCGGTGCGCCGTACCCGTCGCTCAGATCTTCGGAATGAGCACCTGGGCGACCGCCGTCGCCTCGGCCAGGTTCTCGTCGTCGCTGTCGCCGCGGCTGTAGACGTCGATCGAGACCGTGCCGTAGAGCACGTAGAGGTGCCCGGCCAGCTGGAAGGCCCGCTCACCGATGTCGTTCACCGGCGTCGCGTCGGCGATCTTGACGGTGAAGTCCTGCTCGGTGGTCCGGCCCAGGAAGACGGCCAGCTGCCCGCCGGCCTGCTGCCACTGGCAGAAGCGGTTGCTGTCGCCGGCCGGCAGCCCGTCCTCGTCGATCTGGGTGATCTCCCGCCCGGTCAGCTCGGTGACCTGCTTCTTGCTGAGCAGCGTGCACGGGTCGGGGATGTCACCGGCGTCCTTGACCGAGTCACCCAGTCCACTGGCGGCGGTCGGTGCAGGGACGGTCGGCGAAGGGGCGGCCGGCGGGGAAGCCGTCGAGACTTGGTCCACCACTCCGCAGCCCGTCAGGGCGAGACAGGCGGCGAGGGCGGCGAACGGGCGGCGATGGTTCATGCGCCCAGGTTGCCGGGTCGCGCCGGGGCACCGGAAGAGCCGGTACGGGCAGATGGCACGGAGGCGGGAGAACTTCAGCCGTTAGGGGCGAGCGCGGACAGGATCTCCTCGGCCCGTTCCCCGGCGGCCCGCGGGTCGCCGTCCGGTGAACCGATGAACGGATCCCAGTTGAGGTCGTAGAACAGCTCGGTGACGCCGGCCTCGGCGTAGAGCTGGGCGCCGCCCCGGATCTGGTCCCAGGTGCCCGACAGCGGCACGCCGTTCTCGCGCAGCCCGGCCTTGACCACGCCGCGCACCACGATCCGGAGCGCGTCCGGGTCGCGGCCCGACTCCTCGGCGGCGCGCCGCACGATCTGCGCACCCCGCGCGATGTCCTCGAGGCTGGCCCGGCTGCTGCTGACCCAGCCCGCGGCGATCCGCCCGGCGCGCCGCAACGCGACATCCGCCGTGCCGCCCAGCAGGATCGGCGGACCCCCGGGCTGCACCGGCGCGGGAGCCATGACGCTCGGCGGCACGGTGTAGAACTCTCCGTCGAAGGCGACGTGCTCACCGGTGAACAGGGCCCGCAGCACGCGCAGATACTCCTCCGTGCGGCGGCCGCGGGGGTTCGGGTCCGAGCCCGTCGCCACGAACTCCACCTCGGACCAGCCGGTGCCCAGACCCAGGTCGAATCGGCCGCCGGAGAGCACGTCCAGGGTGCTCGCCTGCTTGGCGAGGTAGGTGGGGGAGAGGTAGGGCAGGTTGATGACGGCCACCCCGAGCCGGATGTCGGTGGTGCGGGCGGCCGCGTAGGTCAGCGCCAGCAGCGGATCGAGCACGCTGCGGTAGACCGGCTGCAGATTCTGCTCATCACCGGCCAGCAGCCGCTGGAACGACCACAGGCCGTGGTAGCCCAGCTCCTCGGCGCGCATCGCAAACCCGGTCAGGGACAGGGGATCCGCCCACACGCCGGAGACCGGGCATCCGCAGCTGATCAACATGCGGTTCACCGTACTGCCCGCCGATCGGGCGGGCTACCGGGCCGGACGGTGGCCGCGGGGCACAATGTCGACACAGGCTTCTCCCCCGGTCGGAAAGGGTCACCGCATGCCGCTGACTCTCGTGGAGATGAACCCGGACGACTTCGTGCGCCGCCGCGCGCTGCTGGTCGCGAGCTACGCGCAGGCGATCACCACGGCGCGGGCGCTGACTCCCGCGCAGGCGCGGGCCGAGGCCGAGCGGGACGTCGCCGAGAGGCTGCCGCGCGGTCCGGCGACCCGAGGCCAGCTGCTGCGCAAGGCTCTGCTGGACGGCACCGAGGTCGGCTGGATCTGGCTGTCGCTGCCCGGCACGACCGTGCCGGACCTCGCCTGGATCAACGACATCGAGGTCGATCCGCCGTTCCGGTCCCGGGGGTACGCCGGCGCGATCATCACCGCCGCGGAGGCGGAGCTCGTCGCCCGCCGCGTGCCGGCGATCGGCCTGAACGTCTTCGGTGACAACAACACAGCCCGTCGCCTCTACGAGCGGCTCGGCTTCGAGGTGACCGCGGAGCAGCGCTCGCGCTCGCTGGCCGAGGTGCCGGTGGCCGAGGGGATCGAGCTGGTGCCGATGGCCGACTACCGGAGCCGGATCGAGGCGTTGTTCGCCGACTACGCCCAGGATCTGGTGCACGAGCGGGGCCTGTGGCACGGCGAGGCCGAGGACCGGGCCGCCCGCAAGCTGGCCGAGCTGCTCCCCGACGGGGCGCGGACCCCGGGGATGCTCCTGCGCACAGTGGTGGCGCGGGGCGTACCGGTCGGGTGGGTCTGGGCCGGTCTGCCGGCGCCGCCGCGGGTCGCCCTGGGCTGGCTGCACAACATCGAGATCGACGAGCCCTACCGCCGCCGGGGTCACGGCCGCGCGGCCATCGCCGCGGTCGAGGCCGAGCTGGCGCGGCGGGGCGTCGCCACGATGGGTCTCAACGTGCACGGTGCCAACACCGGGGCCCGCCGGCTCTACGACCGGCTGGGCTACCGCCTGCTGGCCCAGCAGCTGGCCAAGCACCTACCGGCCCGGTGACCCGACTGCCAGCGGTCAGTTGCTGTAGACCCGGGTCGGGCTGATCAGCACCGCGGTGCGCCGCTGCTCGGCCATGACCCGGTCGTACTCGGCCCAGTCGTCGTGGGAGCCGCCCGCCGCCGTGAAGATCTCGCGCAGCAGCAGGCGCAGGCGATCGGCGTCCAGCCACGGCCGGGGATCGTCCGGGCCGGCCAGCTCGGCGTGGCCCTCGACCGTGGCCCACTGCCAGCCGCTGCGGAACGCCGTCGTGATCTGGGGCCGGGCCCGCAGGTTGGCCAGCTTGACCCGGCCGTACGTGACGAACGCCAGCACCTGCTCGCCGGTCCCGGGATGCGCCACGACGCCGGCGTTCACCAGCGAGGACTGGATCGTCTGATCGGCGCGCAGGGTGGAGACGATGGCCAGGCCGCTCTCGTTCGCGGCCAGGCTCCACGCCTCGGACAGGGTTGTCACCGTTCGGCCTCCGCCTTGTCGAGGAAGTCCTGCATCCAGGCGATGCGGTGCGGGCTCAGGCCGGCCTCCCGGCCCTGGGCGACCGCTTCCCGGACGTGCGCCAGCCCCTGCTCGCGCAGGCCGTCGGCCAGCTCGGCGATGCCCAGTGCCATCGTGCCGCCCGGGATCCAGCGCGGGTCGCCGAGCTCGGCGCGCAGCTCGTGCGAGATGCGCAGGTGCTCCAGCGCCTTGTCCGACTGGAGATCGGACGCCGCGTAGTAGAAGCCGACGTGGCGGTGCACCTCGGAGCGCAGCAGCAGGTCGCCGTACCGGTCGGCCAGGTCGAGAGCCTCCCAGTAGTACGGCATGGCGGCCTCCCAGTCCTGGCGCAGCACCTGGTGGACCAGTCCGACGCCGAACAGCGACTCAGCCGTGCCGGCCGGGTCGCCGAGGTCCCGCCGGATCTCCAGGGCCTGCTGGAAGAGGGCTTCCTCACCCTCGCTGTCGGCCTTGCCGAGGTCCTCGTCCTCCAGGGCCCGGAAGTGCATGAGCATCGCCTGCCGGTCCAGCACCGCGGCCTCGAGGGCCCGGTCGCCGTCGGCCCGGGCCTGGGTCAGCAGCTCCTCGAAGGTCCGCTCGGCCGCCTCGTAGTCCCCGGTCCGGAACGCGGCCTCGACCATCGCCTCGTTGCCGGCCGCCAGTGTGTCCCCCGTTGTCCCCATCCTTCGCAGGCTACCGGCGGATCGGCGCCCAGGCTGTCCGCCCGCGCGTTTGCTTGCCCCGGCCTGCTCGAATCAAGGGCGTGACCGACGACATCGAAACCCGCCTGACCGCGCTCGCCGGACTGGTCCGCGAGGCTGAGCTGCTCCGCGCCCGGCGTGCCGAGCTGGACCAGCGTCTCACCGAGCAGGCGGCCGCCCTGACCGAGCTGCGCGCGCAGTGGGCCGGGGAGGTCCGCAACGTCGAGCGCCTCGAGGGCGTCTCGCTGTCCCGGGTGCTGGTGTCCCTGCGCGGCGCGCATGCCGAGGAGCTGTCCCGCGAGCAGGCCGAGGCCGAAGCGGCGCGCTACCGGGTCGCCGAGGGCGAGAGCCGGCTCGCCGCCCTCCGCGCCGAGCGGGCGGCCGTCGACGCGCGGCTGGCCGAGTTCGCCGACCTGCCGGCCCGCTTCGCGCGGGCGGTCGACGACAGGGAGAGCCACCTGCGCCGGACCGGTGGCCCGCAGGTCACCCGGTTGCTGGCCCTGGCCGGCGAGCGCGGCCGGGTGGAGGCGGAGCTGCGTGAGCTGCATGAGGCCGGCCGGGCCGCGGACGCCGCGCTGGGTGCGCTGGTCGAGCTGCGCCGGCAGCTCGACCGGCTCTCGGGCCGCCAGACGAGCAACAACCTGCTCGGCGGCGCGGTGGCGCTGCGTACGCCGGACTGGCTCGACGGGGTCGCCCGGTCGGCGGCCCACGCCGACCGCTGCCTCGTGGTGCTGCACACCGAGCTGGCCGACGTCGGCCTGGCCCGGCCGCTGGGCCACGCCCCGCGGCCGGTGGTCCCGCCGACCGGCGTCGCGCAGGTCTTCTTCTCGGACCTGCTCATGCGGGACCAGATCAATCAGGCGATCCGCAACACCGACGGGTCGGCCGGGCTGGTCGCGGAGGTACGCCAGGACGTCGTCCGGCGCACCGAGGCGGCCCGTGCCCACTGGAGCGGACTGATGCGCGAGCGGCAGGACCTGCTGACGGCGTGACTACAGCGCGGCGAGCGCTTCCGGGATCGGGGTGTCGCCGGCGAACAGCTCAAACGTGGTGCCGATGGTGGCGGGTGTGGTCAGCACTGCGGCCAACACCGCCGCCACGTCGTCCCGCGGCACCGGCCCCCGGTTGCCCAGCTCGGCCGAGACCCGGACCAGGCCGGTGCCGGGGTCGTCGGTGAGCGACCCCGGCCGCACGATCGTGAAGTCCAGCCCGCTCGCCCGTACGTAGTCGTCGGCCTCGGCCTTGGCCTGCAGGTACGCCCGCATCGACTCGCCCGCGGAGTCCGGCCGGTCGGCGCCGATCGAGGAGACCATGACGTAGCGGCGTACCCCGGTGGCGCGGGCCGCGTCGGCGAGCTTGACCGCGCCGCCCAGATCGACCGTCCGCTTGCGTGCGGCCCCGCTGCCCGGCCCCGCCCCGGCCGCGAAGACCACGGCGTCGGCACCCTGCACGTACGCGTTCAGCGTCTCGTCGTTCTCCAGGTCGCCGATGACCGGGACAGCGCCGAGCGCGGTGAGGTCGGCGGCCTGGTCAGGGGAGCGGATGAGGCCACGGGCGGTGTGCCCCTGAGCGGCGAGCAGGCCCAGCAGGCGGAGGGCGACCTTGCCGTGGCCGCCGGCGACGAGAATGTCCATGACTCTGTTCTACTCCGCCGGCTGCGGGACCGGCTGGAAGGCGACGTCGGTCACGTCGGCCGCCAGCTCGGTGAAGTCGGTGCCGTAGGCGGCCGGCTCGACGATGCGCAGCACCAGCGCGAAAGGGCGGTCGGCGCCGTACCGGCGGGCCAGCTCGGGGTGGTTGGTGGCCAGGTAGCGGGCGCCGGCGAGGTTGCTGCCCGCGCTCAGGCCGCCGATGAAGAACACCGGGTGTCCACCGGCCGGTCCCCAGAACCGGGCGAGCAGGACGTAGCTGGTCTCCGGGGTGAGGACGTACTCGGTGCCGCCGACGGTGAACGACAGCCGGGGCTTCTCGTCGTCGAAGATGGCGTACGTCACGCCGCGCAGAATCGTGCGCACGTGGGTGGCGCTGCGCGGGCTGGCGCCGCCCGGGCCGCCGACACAGAACTCGGTGAGCCGGCCGATCTCACCGGTCGGCTGGTTCTCCCCGACCCGGTCGGCGTGCGCGCCGCACTCGCGGGCGATGGTCGCCAGCTCCACCAGCGCGGCGACGTCGCGGCGGTGCACGCTGAACTCGCGCGGCGACGAGGCGTGCCGGGACACCACCAGCAGACAACTGGCGCCCTCGGTGAGGCCGAAGAAGGCGCGTTCGCGGCTCAGCTTGCGGCGGCGCAGCAGGAAGCCGGCGAGCCAGACGGCCGTACCGGCGATGACGCTCGCCAGGAGATTGATCGCAAGGTCGCCCACGCGGTCATGATGGCCGATGTCGTCGACCGGGTTTCACGCGGACTCGCGGATCACCAGCGTCGGCTGGAAGGTCACCGAGCGGGGCAGCCGGCCGGGGGAGGCGATGTGGGCCATCAGCACCTCCGCCATCTCAGCGGCCATCTCCTCGACCGGCTGGCGGATGGTGGTCAGCAGCGGCCGGCAGTCCAGAGCGGCGCTGCTGTCGTCGAAGCCGACCACGGCGATGTCGTCGGGGACCCGGCGGCCGAGATCCTGCACCGCGCGCAGCGCGCCCTCGCTCATCAGGTCGCTGGCCACGAACAGGCCGTCGATGTCGGGGTGCTCGGCCAGCAGCCGGCGGGCGCATTCCTCGCCGCCGTGCCGGGTGAAGTCACCCTCGATCGACGGCACGTCGCCCAGGCCGCGGTTGGCCAGGAAGGACCGGAAGCCGTCGAGCCGGTCGGAGCCGGCCGGGATGTCCAGCGGCCCGCTGATCGTGGCCAGCCGGCGGCAACCCCGGCTGAGCAGGTGCTCGGCGGCGAGCCGGGCGCCGAGCCGCTGGTCGACGTCGACGAAGCTGGCGGCCAGCGGCGACGCGGGCCGGGCCGAGACGACCGCCGGGATGCCGAGCTCGTGCACCTGCCGGGGCAGCGGGTCCTGCTCGTGGCTGCTGATCAGCAGCACCCCGTCGACGTGGCCCTGGCGCAGGTAGCGGATGACGTGGTGGTGGTCCGTCGAGTCGGTCGGGATGATCACCAGGTGCACGTCGTGCGGGCGCAGCGCGCCGGTGGCGCCGGCGGTGATCCGGCCGAAGTACGGATCCGTGAAGATCCGGTTGAGGAACGAGGAGTTGTGCGGCCGGTCGGGCTCGGAGATCACCAGGGCCACGGAGTTCGACTTGCGGGTGACCAGCGAGCGGGCCGCCACGTTGGGCACGTAGCCGGTGTCGGCGATGGCGCGCTGGACGATCTCGCGGATCTTGGCGTCGACGCTGGGGGCGCCGTTGATCACCCGGGAGACGGTGGCCCGCGACACCCCGGCCGCCTCGGCGACCTGGTCCATCGTCGGGTGCTGCCCTGCGCGGGAGGGCCGGGTAGTCATGGCGTCTGTTATAGCACCAGGCGTTTTTCGCTTGAGAGCGCTTTCACGCCCGGAGCCGCCGGGGCGGCGACGAGCCCCGGCGGCTGCGGACGTCATCTCACGGCCGTCCGTTCGTGCCGCACTTGACGATGATCCGGATGCAGTCGTTCACCCGGCGGGCCATCTCGTCGACCGGCCAGGCGTTGAAGAAGTCGCCGTGCATGCTGTACCCGTTGCCGGAGGCCAGCCGGAAGTTCGCCGGACTGCCGCTCACCGGGTAGCGCATGACCTGCCGCAGTTTCGGCACGACGACCGGGTGGCTCGCCGGGCAGGCGGCGTTGACCGGGTACGCCATGTGGCTCTTGTGATCCGGCGAGTCCAGGTCGCGGCCGTTCCAGCATTGCGGGAAGTCGAGGTACGACTCCAGCATCGTGCCGGCCGGACACTCCACGAAGTTGTGGGACGAGCCCACCTGCCCGGCGTGCAGGCACGACCAGCGCGAGTTCGACGCGTCGGCCGGGCCGGTCGCCTTGGCGTTGCCGGCCACGATCCGCAGGCCGAACGGCAGCGGCTGGGTCTGGGCGATCAGGTCGTCCCGGACGCCCTCACCCAGGTAGTAGAAGATGCCGGTGGTCGGCTCGACCGGGGTGTTGCCGTTGTAGAAGGTCGGGATCCAGTACGACGACTTGTCGATCGACGGGTTGCAGTTGCTGTTCGCGTTGAACAGGTCGTTGACGGTCGAGTTCGCGTTGGTCACCGTGCTGCCGAAGAAGCTGTGCATGTGCGAGGCGCCCGGCATGTTCGGGAACACGATCGGGTCGTCGGGCAGCCGGTGGCTGAACGGGCAGTCCGCGAGGAACTCGGCCACCCGGACGGCGCCGGGCGGGATCGTCGGCGGGGGAGCGGTGCCGCCGCCGCTGCCGTACACCTCGAACTCGGCCAGCGAGACACCCCACTGGGTGGCGCGGGCGGTGGACTGCAGCCGGACGTAGCGTCCGGAGCCGGTGACGGCGACGGTCTGCCGGCCGCCGGTGCCGGCGACATCGGCCTTGATCGTGGTCCACGAACTTCCGTTGGCGGAGGTCTGCAGGTTGAAGGTGCGCGAGTACGCGGCCTCCCAGTCCAGCACCACCGAGGACAGGGAGGCGGTGGCGCCGAGGTCGACCTGCAGCCACTGGGGGTCGCTGAACGCGCTGGACCAGCGGGTGCCCGGGTTGCCGTCGACGGCGTTGGCGGCCGGGAAGGCCGCGGACTCGAGGGAGGAGGCCGTGGCCGGCCGGTTCGCCGACAGCAGCCCGTCGGCGGCGCTGGCCGAGCCCTGGGTGACGGCCACGAAGCCGGTGAGGACGGTCGCGACCGCGGCCGCGGTGAACAGACGTCGTTTGCGCATGGGGATCCTTCCTGGGCCGGGGCGGGCGGGGAAACCCGCCCCGGCGCGGGGGTCAGCTCACTTGTAGACGCGGACGTAGTCGACGAGCATCCGGGCCGGGAACGGCGTGGAGGCGTCGACGGGACCGGGGAAGTCGCCGCCGACGGCCAGGTTGAGGATGAGGTAGAACGGGTGGTCGAAGATCCACGGCCCGCGGGTCGCCTCAACGGTCGCCTTGCTGGCGTAGAACACCTGGTTGCCGTCGAGCAGGAACTTGATGCCCTTGCTGTCCCACTCCGCCGCCCAGACGTGGAAGTCCTGCGACAGGTCCACGGTGGCGTACTTCTGGCCGTAGCCGCCGGCGCCGTTGTACTGCGGGGCGTGCAGCGTGGAGTACGCCTCGCTGGTGTTGCGCCCGAGGACCTCCATGATGTCGATCTCGCCGTTGTACGGCCACGGGCGGCCGGTGAGGAAGTCGGCGCCCATCATCCAGAACGCGGGCCACAGGCCGTTGCCCTTCGGCACCTTGATCCGGGCCTCGACCCGGCCGTACTGGGTGGTGAACTTGCCGGTGGTGTTCATCCGGGCCGAGGTGTACTCGCGGCCGTTGGAGGCTTCCTTGCGGGCCTCGATCACCAGCTGGCCCTGGCCGTTCATCTGCGCGTTGTTGCTGTTCTCGGTGTAGTACTGGGCCTCGCCGTTCTGCGGCACGCCCGGGTCGTAGGTCCACTTGGCCGTGCTCGGCTTGGTGCCGGACGGGTCGTTGAACTCGTCGTTGAAGACCAGCCGGCTCGCCGGGAAGGCCGGGTCGGCGGGCTGGGCCGGCGGCGTGTTGGGGGCGCCACCGGTGCCGTAGACATTGAAGTCGTAGAGCGAGTAGCCGTACGGGGTCGCCCGGGCGGTGCCGTACATCCGCACGTAACGGCCGGTGCCGCTGACGTTCAGGACCTCCTTGAAGCCCTTGCCGGTGGTGGTCGAGTAGATGTCGGTCCAGCTGCTCGCGTTCGGCGACACCTGGATCTTGTACGAGGTCGCGTACGCCGGGTCCCACTGCAGCTCGACCCGGCTGATCTGGGCCGTGGCCCCGAGGTCGACGTAGATCCAGCCGGGGTCGACCCAGCCGGTGGTGGAGCTGGTCGCCCAGCGGGTCGCCGGGTCCAGGTCGAAGGCCTTGCCGACGGTGCACGGGTTGCAGTTGACGTCGTTCTGCTCGCTCGACGCCGCACCCGGCTTGTTGTAGGACAGCAGCGTCGCGCTGCCCGCGGGCGGCGGCGTGGTCGGGCCGGTCGGCGGAGTGGTCGGCGTGCTGCCACCCGCGAAGACCTGGAACTCCCACAGCGAGTAGCCGTAGATGGACAGGGCCCGCTCGGTCAGGTTGAGCCGCACGTAGCGGGTGTTGCCGGCGACCGTGATCGTCTGCTCGCCGGCGTTGCCGCGCAGGGTGCCCGTGGCGTTGGTGAAGGTCGTGCCGTTGGTGGAGAACTGGACCGTGAAGGCGGTCGCGTACGCGGCCTCCCAGTTGAGCTTCACGCTGCTGACCGCTGTCGTGGCGCCGAGGTCGACCTGCAGCCACTGGGCCGCCGCGAAGGCGCTGGACCAGCGGGTGCCGGTGTTGCCGTCGGTGGCGGCGGAGGCGGGCGTGCCCTCCCATTCGACGGAGGAGGCGGTGGTCGGCTTGCCTTGGGAGACCACGACCTCGGCCGCGTCGGCGTTGCGGACCGTGGCGACCAGATAGGCCGCCAGCAGGCCGAGCAGGGCGAAGGTGAGCGCGGCGACCCGTACGGGCGCCAGGCGGCGCCCGCCACTTCGGAAAACTTCAGGACTCATGGACGGTCCTCCTTGCGGGAATCAAGAGGTGGGGAAACCAGCAGGATGTGTCGGAGCGGTTTCAGAACTGCTTCGGGGATGAGAAAGCGCTCTTTGGTACGTCACTCTGAACCGCCGGTTAACGGGTGTCAATGCCTGCTAGAGCCTCGGGAAGCGCTTTCTCGTGCACGTTCTCAGAGCGCAAAGCGGATCGATGCAGGTGAACGGGCACGCGGGGCGATCAGTGGCCCCGCCGGCAACGCCAGGTTCCGGAACCGGGCGGAAGGTCAGCGGGCGTGCGCCGCCGGCTGGAGAGCCGTCGTCACAAAGGCGGTGACGAGCCGGGTCCAGAACACCGGCCGTCGCAGCAGGGTGTGCGTCTCACCGGGAACCGGCACGAACGAGGCGCCGATCCGGGCCGCGTACGCGGCGGACGACCGCGGGTCCGTCACCCGGTCCGCGTCACCGTGCGCGATCACTATCGTCGCGCCGGGCCGGGGCGCCGGCTCGCCGGCCTCGATCCACGGCGCCAGCGCGCACACGCCGACCACCCCGGGCTCGCCGGCCAGCCGCAGCGCGACCCGCCCGCCCATCGAATGGCCCACCAGCACGACCGGTGCACCGGGATGCGACCGGCGCGCCTCCTCCAGCGCCCAGCGGGCATCGCGCACCGGATCCTGCGCGTCGCCGTTCCAGCCGCGCACCCGGTACCGCAACGTCCAGACCGCGACCTCGTGACCGCGGGTGCTCCAGCTGATCGCCCGGGCGAACGGCACCATCCGCAGATGGGCCAGACCCCGGCGGGCCGGCGCCACGCTGGTGGCCCGGCCGCCGGGCAGCAGCAGCACCACCGCGCGGGCGTGCTCGCGGGGACCGGACATGTCGAGCGCGGGGCCGGGCTCGACGGGGGTCCGGGGCGCGAACGCGGTCGGGTGGCTGGTCATGTCCCCTTCACTACCCGTTTCCGGCCCGCGGATACCGGCCTCACTCCGGTATCGGCACCGGCGGCCGGTGCAGCCGCGGCAGCGCGGTCACGGCCCAGATCAGCAGCGCGGCGACGCCGAGCGCGAGCACCGCCGCGCTGACCGCCTTGTCGATCGCCTGCGCGGTGACCATCATCGGCAGCAGCTTGACCGCCACCGAGCCGCCGAGAGCCCGGACCGACGCGCTGTAGGCCAGCGCCGTCGTGATGCCGTCGGCCGGCGCCTCGTCCGCGACCAGCGCGTCCATGTCGCCCTCGAACGCCGTCTGGCTCACCCCGGCGAGGAACTGGGCGATCAGCACACTGACCGCGTGCATCGGCGCGCCGAGCCAGCCGACCAGCATGGCGACACCCCACAGCGTCCAGCGCAGGACCGCCGGCAGCTTCATGGTGCCGATCGCCTCGACCGCCACGGTCGCCAGCAGGCAGCCGAGGCTGAACGCGATGGCGGCGCCGGCCACCCAGTGCCGGCCGTGCAGCTCGGTGGTGAGCGGGATGGCGAGCAGCGTCGGTCCGGACGCCAGCAGCATGATGCCGCCGCCCGCGACGAGCAGCCGGGGCGAGACCGCGAGCCGGCGACGGGGGCGGCGGGCCGGGCCGCGCCGGTGCCCGGTGATCCCCGTGCCGCCGGTCAGGGTGCTGACGGCGTACCGCAGGATCCGGGCCGGCATGATCCGGCGGGCCGCGCCGTGCGGCATCATCCGGGCCCGGCGCGAGCTGATGATCGTGGGGATCAGCGAGCCCGCGTACGCGATGAAGATCAGCACCAGCGGCCAGCCGGTCGGGTAGCCGTCCGGGCCGGCCGGCAGCAGCGCGCCCAGCCCCGTGCCGGCGGCTTCGACGGCCGCGATGGCCAGCGCGTAGCGCGTCATCGACCGCGGCCGGGCGTCCACCGCCGCGACCTCGGCCCGCATCGCGGCGAAGCCCACCCAGGCCGCCACGTGCATCGCCGTCACGGCGACCGCGATCAGCCAGGACGGCAGGCCCACGATGAGCCCGGCCAGCGCGCCGACCCGCAGCAGGATCTCCGTGCCGGCGGCCCCGCGCAGCAGCGTCCGGCCGGCGTAGCGCCGCGAGAGCCAGCCGGTGACCGGCGCGGACAGCACCACGCCGATGAGCATCGCGGCGTTGTAGAGGGCGGCCTCGGCGAGACCGCCCCGGGAGACGGCCAGCAGCACCAGGACCGTCCAGCCCAGCGCCATGCCGAACGAGTCGATGACGCCGGACACCACGAGCTCGCGTACCCGGCCGGCGCGGCGCAGGCCGACCGGTCCGACGCGGCGGTGCCCGCCGCTCCTGGGCTCACGCCGCTTGCGGTCAGTGACCACCGGAGGTTCCGGACCGGACCAGCTCATCCGTCAGCTCCCGCAGGTCCGGCTCGCCGGCGCCGCCGCCGACGAACAGCGGCGTGGGTGGCGCGAAACCGTTGAAAGCCGAGGCGTAGCTGAGCGTGTAGGCACCCGCCGAGCCGATGTAGACGACGTCGCCCACGTCGATGCCGGCCGGCAGCTCGACGCCGTGGAACATCGTGTCGGAGCTGTCGCAGCTGGGACCGGTGATGGTGAAGGGCAGCGTGGCGACCTCGCCGTGACCGGGCACGGACGACCAGATCGGGTAGTCCCAGCCGGTCGGCACCTGGATCGTCTCCATCATGCCGTTGTAGGCGCCGACGTCGACGAACAGCCAGTCGCGGCCGCCGCGGACCTCCCGGCCGATCACCCCGACGGCCATGACCGCGGCCTCGGCGACCAGGTGCCGGCCGGGCTCGGCGACGAGCAGTTCCGGCCGGTACGGCAGCAGCTCAGCCAGTGCGGGCAGCACCATGGCACCGATCTCGCCGATCGAGGGCACGTCGGCCTGGTAGCGGGCGGGGAAGCCGCCACCGAGGTCGATCATGTCGAGCCGGATGCCGTCGTCGAGCAGGTCGGCCATGATCGCCCCGGTCGCGCCGAGGGCGTGCCGCCAGGCGGCCGCGTTGCCGCACTGCGAGCCGACGTGGAAGGTGATCCCGTACGGGCGCAGCCCCAGCCGCCGGGCGAGCACCAGCAGGTCGCGGGCCTCGGGCAGCTCGGCGCCGAACTTGCGCGACAACGGGAACGAGCTGGCGGTGTCGTCCACCAGCAACCGCAGGTAGACGGCGCTGCCCGGGGCGTGCTCGGCGATCTTGCGCAGCTCGTTGGCCGAGTCGAAGCTGAAGCGCCACAGCCCGGCGGCGTGCGCGGCCGCGATGTGCCCCGGCGCCTTGACCGGGTTGCTGAAGAGCACGCCGGCCGGGTCGACGCCGAGGCGCTCCAGCATCCGCAGCTCGCCCAGCGAGGCGACCTCGAAGCTCGCGCCGTGGTCCCGCAGGGTCGCGAGGATCTCCGGCGAGGGGTTGCACTTCATGGCGTAACACGGCAGCACGCCCGGCAGTGCCGCGGTGAACGCCGACAGCCGGTCCACGACCGTGTCGAGATCGGTGACCAGGTACGGGGTGGGCATGTCGATGACCTCGAGGCAGTGCGGGGACAGCGCGGCGGGCCACTGGGCCGGGAGCTGAGCGCGGGTGCCGGTGAGGGCGGCGGTCATGCGGACTCCTGAACTGTGGTGGGGGGTGGGGTACGGGGATCAGGCCGGGGCCGGCTGGGCGCCGGCCCCTTCGAGCAGCAGGCGGCCGGCCTCACCGGCGGGCACCGGGCGGGAGAAGTAGAAGCCCTGGGCGAACGTGCAGCCCATCTCCCGCAGCGCGGCGAGCTGGCCGTACTCCTCGATGCCTTCGGCGACCGTGGACATGCCCAGGCTCTGGCCGAGCTGGACGATCGTGCCGGCCAGCGCGGCGTCGTCGGCCTGCTCGCCGAGCCGCTCCACGAACGAGCGGTCGATCTTGAGCGTGTCCACCGGGAACCGGCGCAGGTAGGCCAGCGAGGAGTAGCCGGTGCCGAAGTCGTCGATCGCCAGCGTCACGCCGAGCGCCTTGAGCCGGACCAGCTGGGCCAGGTTGTCCTCGGTGTCGGTCATCAGCACGCTCTCGGTCATCTCGAGGCAGAGCTGGTCGGCCGGCATGCCGGTCTCGGTCAGCACCTCGCGGACGACGGCGGCCAGGTCGCTGCGGTCGAACTGGCGCACCGACACGTTGACGGCCATCTTGACCGGGCGGCGGCCGTCGCGTGCGGACCACTCCATCGCCTGGCGGCAGGCCTCGTCCAGCACCCAGCGGCCGAGCGGCACGATCAGCCCGGTGGCCTCGGCGATCGGGATGAAGTCGAGCGGGTTGATCATCCCGCGGGTCGGGTGCTGCCAGCGCACCAGCGCCTCGAAGCCGATGACCCGGCTGTCGGCCATGTCGATGGTCGGCTGGTAGTGCAGCCGGAGCTCGCCGCGCTCCAGCGCCAGGCGCAGGTCGGCCTCCAGCTCGAGGCGCTCGACCAGGCCGGCCAGCATCCGCGGGTCGTAGCTGGCGAAGCCGCTGCCACCCGTGCCCTTGGCCTTGTACATGGCCAGGTCGGCGTTGCGCATCAGCTGCTCGGCGTCGTCGGCGTGCCCGGCCCCGGCCGCACCCTCGCCGAGGGCGGCGTACGCGGCCAGCCCGATGCTGCCCCGCACGTGCAGGTCACGATCTCCGACGCGGAACGGCTCGTGCAGCTCGTCGACGATGCGCTGGGCCACGATCTCGGCCTCACCCTGGCCGAGCGCCGAGCGGATCAGCACCGCGAACTCGTCACCGCCGAAGCGGGCCACCACGTCGCCGTCGCGCACCGAGGCGGTCAGCCGGTCGGCCACCCGGACCAGCAGCTGGTCGCCGGCCAGGTGCCCCAGGCTGTCGTTGACCTCCTTGAAGCCGTCCAGGTCGAGGAAGAGCACGGTCACGTCGTCGTCCTCGCCGCGCTGCTCCAGCGCCTCGGCCACCCGCTCACGGAACAGGGCGCGGTTGGCCAGCTGGGTCAGCGCGTCGTGGTACGCCTCGTGCACGAGCTGCTCCTGCAGTTCCTTGCGCTCGCTGATGTCGCGGGTGTTGAGCACCAGGCCGCCGACGTTGGGGTCGCCGAGCAGGTTGGTCACGGTGATCTCGGCCTGGCGCAGGCGCTGGTCGAGGTGCGGCAGGGTCAGTTCCAGCACGGTCGTCGCGTACGGCCGCGCGCTCACCGAACGCAGCGCGTCCAGCAGCCGGGCGGCCGACTCGGGGCTGAACCGTTCGGTGAGGTTGCGGCCGGTGAGCATGGCCGGGGTGTAGCCGAAGACCCGCTGCACGGACTCGCTCTGGTACAGCACCACGGCGTCGGTACCGACCACGGTCACGACGTCGGAGCTGTGCTGCACGAGCGCGTGGAAGCGCTGCTCGCTGGCGTACAGCTCGGCGGTGCGGTCGGCGACGCGGGTCTCCAGGTTGCGGGTCAGGCCGCGGTTCTCCAGCAGCGTGAGCAGCTGCCGGCCGACGATCAGCAGGATCAGCGCCGAGCGGGTGTACGTGACGAACGGGGTGGCCTGCCCGGTGCGGGCGAACCAGACGACGCTGGTGGCCAGCGCGGCGAGCACGGCCACGTACGGCAGCAGCACCCCGAACGGCTGGCCGCCCTCGCCGTCCACCGGCGCCGGCTCGGCCGGGTCGGCCGTCCCGAGCGGCTTGGCCGCGGCGAGCAGGATCAGCGAGAAGCCCGCGAACCAGCCGATGTCGGTGCCGCTGCCGGACGCGTACGCCCCGGTGAGGTTGAGGTAGGCGTACCCGATGTCGGAGGCCGCGAAGGCGACGATGCCGGCCGCGACCAGCGCGAGGTGGGCGAAGTCGCGGCCGCGGCGGCGCTGCAGCGCCAGCATGTAGACCACGATCGTCACCATGACGATGTCGCCGAGCGGGTAGGCGAGGCTGAGGTAGAGCGCGAGGACGCTGTCGCCGCCGGCCTTGATCAGCGGCTCGATGACCACGAACCAGGCGATCAGCACCAGCGAGACGGCGACCATCAGGCCGTCGAGCACGCTGCGGGCCCGGTTGGCCAGGGTCTGGGTGGCGACCGGCAGCACCAGCAGGCCGGCCGAGGTCAGCAGGATCATGCCGAGGTAGCCGATGTCGGCCTGCGACGGCAGCGGCACCGAGCCGGTGAACGTCTCCAGCCAGACCGCGCAGCCCTGGCCGGCCCCCCAGGACAGCACGCCCAGGCCGAGCAGGGCCCAGCCGGCGCGCACCCGGCCCCGCAGTGTCGCGGCGCGGAACAGGCAGGCCAGGGCGGCCGAGGCGGCGGCGGCACAAAGTCCGAGGTTGGAGATGATCTGTGCGGTGTCCGGCCCGCCGACCCCGGTGCTGAGGACAACGCCGAAGGTGGCGACGACGACTGCGACGGCGGCGCAGAGCCGTGCCCAGCGGTGGACGCCACGCGGCGTCGGCGGTGCTGTGCTGGCTGCCATCAGACTCATCTCCGGTTCGTTCGGCCCCCGGGGCAGGGGGGTCGTAACTGCCGTGATCGGGTGACGGTGGTGCGGACCTGAGAGGTTCGCCCGGATGGCCGGGTGCAATTCGGGTGCCCGATGACTCCGTCTCATTGACACGCGTCTTTGCTGCGTGACAACGTTGTCACGTGACGATGACGTCGTTGACCGGAGGTTTACCGATGACCCGTCGGCTCCTGGCCGCCCTGCTGCTGGTCGTTTCCGTCGGCACCGCGAGCCCCGCCCAGGCCCGAGCCGCCGCCGAGGACCCCGTCGAGCTGGTGCACCCGTTCGTCGGCACGCAGAACTTCGGCAACACCTTCCCCGGCGCGAGCGCGCCGTTCGGGATGGTGCAGGTCAGCCCGGACACCGGCGGCCAGGGCGGCTACGACTACCAGCAGGACAGCATCTACGGCTTCAGCCAGACCCACCTGTCCGGTGTCGGCTGCGGCGTCGCCGGCGAGCTGCCCATGCTGCCCACCACCGGTGCGGTCACCACCGCGGACCCGAACCAGTACCGTTCGCCGTTCTCGCACGACGACGAGGACGCCGAGCCCGGCTACTACCGGGTCGGGCTGACGAAATACCAGACCACCGCGGAGCTGACCGCCACCGCGCGCACCGGCTGGCAGAAGTACACCTTCCCGGCCACCGGCGCGGCGAACGTCCTGTTCAACACCGGCAAGGCCAACCAGAACGTCTTCGACTCCGAGATCCACGTCGTCGGCGACCGGACCGTCGAGGGGCGGGTCCGCGCCGGCAACTTCTGCGCCGGCCAGGACGACCACACCGTCTACTTCACCGCCAGCTTCGACCGCCCGTTCGCCGCCACCGGCACCTGGCGCGGCTCGGCGCTCTCGCCCGGCGGCCGGGACGCCGCCGGCTCCGGCAGCAACGGCGCCTGGGTCACCTTCGACGCGAGCCAGGACCGCGACGTGGTGGTCAAGGTCGGGCTCTCCTACACCGGGCTGGCGGGCGCCCGGCAGAACCTGACCGCCGAGACCGCCGACTCGTACGACTTCGCCGCCACCCGGGCCGCCCTGCGCGCCCGCTGGGCCCAGGAGCTCGACCGGATCTCGATCGGCGGCGGGACGGCCGACCGGCGCAGCGTCTTCTACACCGCGCTCTACCACTCCCTGCTGCACCCGAACCTGGCCGGCGACGTCGACGGCCGGTACGTGGGCTTCGACCGCCAGGTGCACACCGCCGACGGGTACACGCCGTACCAGAACTTCTCGCTGTGGGACACCTACCGGCCGCAGAACCAGCTGCTGGAGCTGCTCGTGCCGCAGGTCGCCCGGGACGTGGCGCTGTCGGTGGTGGCGATCGGGCGTGACGGTGGCTGGCTGCCGCGCTGGGCGCTGGCCAACAGCGAGACCAACATCATGACCGGTGACCCGGTCACCCCGTTCCTGGTCGAGGCCTGGTCGAAGGGCCTGCTGGCCGGGCACGAGCAGGAGGCGTACGCGCTCCTGCGGCAGAACGCGACCGCCCAGCCGCCGGCCGGCTCGCCGTACAACGGGCGGACGGGTCAGGACTTCTACGCCGACCGCGGCTACATCCCGTCCGGGCTGAGCCGGGGCAAGGAGTGCGCCGACAAGGGCGGCGACAACGACTGTGACCACCCGGCCTCGGCGACCCTGGAGTACGCGGCCGCCGACGCGGCGCTCGCCCTGATGGCCAAAGGGCTGGGCCAGACCGCCGACGCGAAGCTGTTCGCCGGGCGTGGGCAGTGGTACCGCAACCTGTGGGACTCCTCGATCAAGCAGTTCCGGCCCCGGACGGTCGACGGGACGTGGCTGACGCCGTACGACCCGGTCGACGCCGGACACCAGTTCCACGAGGGCGGGGCGTACCAGTACCAGTGGCTGGTGCCGCAGGACCCGGCCGGGCTGGTGCGGCTGATGGGCGGCCGGGCGGCGACCGAGAAGCGGCTGGACGACTTCTTCGTCTACGACAAGCTGCTCACCGATCCGGCCGGCACCGCGCGCGAGGACTGGATCGCCGCGCCGTACGACTACTACGCCAAGGCGACGTACAACCCGAACAACGAGCCGGACCTGCTGGCGCCGTACACGTATCTCTGGACGGGTGACCCGGCCAAGACCGCGACGGTCGTCCGGGCCGCGATGACGCTCTTCACCACCGGCCCCGACGGCATGACCGGCAACGACGACCTGGGCACGATGAGCGCCTGGTACGTCTTCTCGTCCCTCGGCCTCTACCCGACCATGAGCGGCGCCAACTTCCTGGCGCTGTCCAGCCCGCAGTTCCCCAAGGCGACCGTGCGCACCGGCGGCAGGACACTGACCATCACCGCGCCCGGCGCCTCGGACACCAACCGCTATATCCAAGGCGTCCGGCTCAACGGCCGATCGGTCGGCAAGACCTGGCTCGACTGGTCAGCGGTGACCCGCGGCGGCACGCTCGCCCACACGCTCGGCAAGAAGCCGTCGTCCTGGGGCACGTCGGTCGCGGCCCAGCCGCCGTCGGTGAACAAGGCGCCGGCGGACGGCCGTACCCATGTCGACGCCAGCGTCCGCCCGGCCAGCGCGGCTCTGCCGGCCGGCTCAGCCACCGCCCAGCAGGCGGCGTTCCAGGTCGACGTGGTCGGCCAGGCCCCGCTCGTGATCGCACCCCGGGTGACGGCGACGGCGCCGCCGGGCTGGAAGGCGACGGTCGCCCCGCACCCCAAAGTGCTGCTCAGCAGGCGCCTGCCGATCGGCACCACCGCCACCCTCACCGTGCAGGCGCCGGCCGGGACACCCGCGGGGGTGTACCCGATCGAGGTCTCGGTCTCCGCACCCGGCACCGCCACGGTGAAACGGACCGTCACCATCACGGTCCGGGAGCCGCTCACCTGCGCCGGTGCGGCGGACACCGCCTGCCTGATCGACCTGAGTGCCGAACGCACCCTCGACGGCACAGCCACCGTCGCCGACCCGGCGGAAGGCAACTTCGACGGCGGCGGCTGGAGCTACGACGCCGACCTGCTGCCGAAGGCCGGCCCGGTGACCTGGGGCGGCGTCACGTACCAGGCGCCGGACCCGACCGGGACGGCCAAGAACTTCGTGCCGGCCCGCGGCCAGTCCCTGCTCCTGCCGACCGGCAACCACACGGCGGCCCACCTGGTCGCGACAACGCACAACGGGCCGGTGACGGCCGCGCTGACCATCGGGTACGCGGACGGCACTTCCGCGCCGGCCACGGTGACCGTGGCGGACTGGTGTGGGACGGCGTCCGCGGGCACGACTGCGGTGTTGGCGATGCCGCACCGGATCAAGGCGGGTCAGGGCGTGGACGGGCCACCGGTCAGCCTCTTCGGGGTGAGCCTGCCGGTGCCGGCGGGCAAGCAGATCCGCTCGATCACCCTGCCGAACGACGCCCGCCTGCACCTCTACGCGGTGACGCTGGCCTGATCCTTGTCAAGGCAGAACTCGTTGCCCTCGGGATCTGCCAGCACGGTGAGCCCATCGGTCTCCCACTGGATCCGGGCGCCGAGGCCGATCAGCCGGGCCAGTTCGGCGACCGGGTCCTCGGCGTTCAGGTCCAGGTGTACGCGGTTCTTCACGGTCTTGTGCTCGGGCACCTGGGTGAACCACAACCGCGGCCCACCCTCCGGCCCGGGCACCACCAGCACGGTCGGGTCCTCGTCGGGATCCGGATCGTCCGGCCCGTACGGCGCGACGCTGTACCCCTCGAGCACCTGCACCCACCAGCGGGCCAGTGCGGGCGCGTACTCGCAGTCGAAGACGATGTCCATGATCCGGGCCATGACTACATGACCCAGCCGTAGAGGCGTTCGACGTGCAGGCTCAGCACGATCCGGCCGTCGGCGACCATGGCCCGGCGGTAGTCGTCCCAGTCCGGGTGCTCCTCGCGGCGGATCAACCGGTAGACCTCGACGAGCTCCTCGACCGTGGCGTCGTGCTCCTCAGCCGACGGTGCGGAGAAGGTGGCGTGCACGTCCGCGACGACGTAGCCGCCTCCGCCAGGTCCGGCCACCCGCAGGCTGCCGCGCGGGTCGCGCCGCAGGTTGTGCACCTTGGCCAGCGTCTCGCGGGTCGACACGCGCAGCACCCGGGTCTTGTCGTCGGCGGTGTAGTTCACATCGGACAGCTGGGGCCGGCCGTCGCGCTTGATGGTGGCGAGGGTGCACAGGTCGGCCGCGGCGATGACGGCCCACAGATCATCGGACATGCCCTGAATGTAGAGCAGCCGCCCCCTCCACGCGGGAGGGAGCGGCTGCGGGCGCGGTCAGGTCAGAGCTTGGCGCACTGGCCGATCCGTACCCCGCTGACCTTGTTGGCCAGGCCGTTGTTCACCGGCGCCGGCTTGTTGCCGGAGCAGGTGAGCGGCCCGCCGACCGTGTTGCCCGCGACGACCGTGGCCGTCTTGTTGTTCAGCAGGGTCACCGCGCTCTTCAGGGTTGAGTTCTCCAGGCCGACCGGGCCCGATCCGGTGACGGTGAGCGGTCCGCTGACCGTGGTGTTCAGCAGCGAGACCGTGCCCGCTCCGGTGGCCGTCACCGCCGCGCGCAGAGTCGCGCCGGTGGCGTAGAGCGAGGCTCCCCTGGAGACCGTGACCAGGCCGGTGATCTGGGCCCCGGCCTTGACGCAGGTGACCCCCGACCGGACCGACACCGCGCCGACGACCTTGTCCGCGATCGTCGTGGTGCAGGCGGGGGCCGGGACGCCGAGCAGTTCCACCTCGGCGAGTGTGGTGCCCGCGGCGACGTCGAGCCGGTAGTACGCGTACCGGCCCGGGTTGGCGATCTTGAAGGGCCGGGTCTGCCGGCGCCACTCGAACGTCTGGTCCTTGCGCTCGTCGATCGTGGTCCACGTGGTGCCGTCGTAGGAACCCTTCAGCATCCACGAGGCCGGGTCCTGCTCGGCCACGGTGCCCGAGGTGAGCGTGTAGTAGGCGGCCTGTTCGCCGGCGGAGGCGAACTGGTACTGCCAGCCGTCGGCGAGCGTGGACTGGGTGGTGGAGGTGTCGTCGACCAGGGCCGGGTCCGACGCCGTGCCGCGGCCCGGGCCGGTCAGGTCGCGCAACGGGTTCGGCACCGCGTCGCCCGAGGTGAGCGACTCCGGGGCGGCGTCCTTGCCGGTGCCCCACTTCGACGGCGACGAGCCCATGGTGAAGTCGAGCCGGGCGCCGTCGGCCAGCAGCGCGTGCGGCAGCGAAGTGGAGTTGTAGGCCTTGCCGTTGACCTTCAGCGACTGCACGTAGACATTGCTGCGGCTGTTGCCGGGGGCGTTGACGACGATCTTCTTGCCGTTCTCCAGGTTGACCGTCGCCTTGGTGAACAGCGGCGAGCCGATCGCGTACGCGGGGTTGCCCATCTGCAACGGGTAGAAGCCGAGCGCGCTGAACACCTGCCAGGCGCTCATCTCGCCGTTGTCCTCGTCGCCCGGGTAGCCCTGGCCGATCTCGCTGCCCAGGTACAGCCGGGACATGGCCTCGCGGACCAGCTTCTGCGCCTTGTACGGCTGACCCGCGTAGTCGTACATGTAGGGGATGTGGTGCGACGGCTGGTTGCTGAAGCCCCACTGACCCATCCGGACGTCGCGGGCCTCGTACATCTCGTGGATCGGGCCGCCGTACGAGCCGTAGAAGGTGGCCGTCTCGGGTGTGGTGAAGAACTTGTCGAGCTTCTTGGCCAGGCCGTCGCGACCGCCGTACAGGTTGGCCAGGCCCTGCCCGTCCTGCGGCACGTGGAACGCCATGTTCCAGCCGTCGGTCTCGGTGTAGTCGTAGCCCCAGACCCGCGGGTCGTACGAGGCCGGCGAGTTGCGCCAGTTGCCCGCGGAGTCCTTGCCCTGGAAGTAGTCCACCGATGGGTCGAACATGTTGACGTAGTTCTGGGCGCGGTTGCGGAAGTACTCGGCCTGCTCGGCGTACTCCTTCGCCTTGGGCCCGCCCTTCTTGGCCAGCGCCTCGGCCATGTTGGCGATGCCGTAGTCGTTGATGTAGCCGTCCATCGCCCAGGACATCGCCTCGCCGGTGCTGTCGCTCGGCGTGTAGCCCTTGAAGATCGAGCCGGCCAGGCCCTTGCGGCCGACGTTGGCGTTCGGCGGCGTGACCGTCGCGTTCTTCACCGCGGCCCGGTACGCCGTCTCGGCGTCGATGCCGGGCACCCCCTTGAGGTACGCGTCCGCGAAAGCCACGTCCGAGCTGGTGCCGACCATCAGGTTGGCGTAGCCCGGCGCCGACCAGCGCGAGATCCAGCCGCCGTCGCGGAACTGCTGGACGAACCCGTCCACCATCTCCCCGGCCTGCTTCGGCGTGAGCAGCGAGTACGCCGGCCACGTCGTGCGGTACGTGTCCCAGAAGCCGTTGTTGACGTAGACCTTGCCGTCCTTGATCGGCGCCCCGGTCTGCGTCGGCGAGCTGGCCGGGCTGGTCACCGCGGACTGCACGGTGTGCTGGTAGACGGGCTCGTCGTTGCTGCCGGTGTTCTCGAAGCCCGAGTTGGGGTAGAGGAACAGCCGGTACAGGTTCGAGTAGAGCGTGACGAGCTGGTCGGAGGACGCGCCCTCGACCTCGACGGTGTGCATCTTGGCGTCCCACAGGTCGCGGGCCTTGTCCCGGACCGAGGCGAGCGTCGCGTCGGCGGCGATCTCCAGGTCCAGGTTGTGCTTGGCCTGCTCGACGCTGATCAGCGAGGTGGCGATGCGCATCCGCACCGTCTTGTTCTCGGCGGTGTCGAACTTGAGGTAGCCGGTGGACGGCCGGTTGCCGGTGGGCAGCATGCCGCTCGCTGTGACCGGGGCGTCGACGGTGGCGTACATGAACATCCGGGTGAAGCCCGCGGAGAGGCCGCCGCTGTTCACGTCCGACCAGCCCGAGACCGCCTGGCCGGCCGCGTCGATGGTCAGCCCGGACCGGTTGTCGACGTTGTCCAGGATCAGGTTGCCGTTGTCGCCGGTGAAGGTGAACTGCATCAGCGCGGCGTGGTCGGTCGGCGCGATCTCGGTCTTGAGCCCGTTGTCGAAGGTGACGCCGTAGTGGTACGGCTTGGCGATCTCGTTCTCGTGACCGAAGGCCAGCGCGCGGTTGGCCCGGTTGGCATCCGGTACGCCGGTGGCGGCGCTCGGCATCACCTGGAACGTCTGTCGGTCACCCATCCACGGGCTGGGCTCGTGGCTGGCGGAGAACGCCTGCAGGGTCGGCCGGTTCGCCGCGTTGTTCTGGCGGTGGTACTCGTACAGCCAGCTGGTGGTGCCGGCGTTGGTGACCGGGGTCCAGAAGTTGAAGCCGTGCGGGACCGCGGTCGCCGGGAAGTTGTTGCCGCGGGAGAAGTCGCCCGAGGACATCGTGCCGCGGCGCGTCTCGGCGTACTCGGCGAGGTGCTTCCTGGGCTTGGCCGGGGCGACCTCGGCGAGCGCGATGTCGTCGTACCAGGCCCGGAAGCTCGTGGGACCGGACGGCTTGTCGTATGTGACCAGGATGCGGTCGACGGTCTTGCCCGCCGCGACCTTGCCGATCCGCGCGGTCCGCTTGTTCCACTGCGCGGTGTAGAGCGTCTGCGACGCGCCCTGCGCGGCGGCGCTCACCACGATCCCGTTCTGGTCGACGGCCTTGAGGTCGGACAGGAAGGTGCCGTCGGTGAAGGCCAGGTCGACCGCGGTGTACGTGGCCGGGTTGGCCAGGTCCTCGCGGTTGAACTCGGGCAGCACCAGGTACGACAGCTCGGTGTCGGCGGTGACCGTCACGTCGACGTCGAAGACCTTGTTGGCGGAGTGCCCGCGGCCCTCGGCGGTGTGCCGCCCGGCGATCTGGAACGCCTTGAGCCCGGTGAAGCCCACGCCCGCCTTCGCGGTGGGGGAACTGGCCGGGCCCGGGCCGACCCGGCTCTGCATCGGACCGGTCGGCGGCGGCGTCACGTTGGCGTCCGCCAGCTCGAGGTCGGCGAGCTGGGTGAGGTCGCCGGACGGGTGCCCGGTGATATTGAGCCGGTAGATTCCGAAGGTGCCCGGGTCGGCGACGGTGTAGGTCTTGGTCTGGAAGCGTTCGGTGAAGGTCTGCCCGGTCTGCGTGTCGACCGTGGTCCAGGTGCTGCCGTCGGTGGAGCCCTGCAGCGTCCAGTCCCGCGGGTCGCGTTCGGGAGCGTCGTTGGCGGAGGTCAGCGCGTACTTGATGACCTCGGCCGGGGCGTCCAGCGTGTACTGGGCCCAGCTCGTCGGGGTGTCGACCAGCCACTTGGTGGCCGAGTCGCCGTCGTTGAGGTTGTTGCGGCCCTCATTGCTGTTCGGCTCGGCGTTGACCGCGATGCCGGTGACGTGCCCGCGCAGGCTGCCCGGCATGCCGACGACCACGGTGCCGTCGACGCCGCCGCTGCCGGCCACCGCGTCGACCGTGTCGGTCCAGGTGGGTTGCGGATCGTCGGTCTCGAACGACGAACGGAACGAGGTGGCGGCGGCCGCAGCGGCCGCCCCGCCCGTGGCGACTGCCGCTGCCGCGGCGATCAATGTGACGGATAACAGGGCGACACCCCATCGTGGCCGGTGCATGCCGTCTCCTTCTCGGGGCCGTGAAACATTCGCGACACATCGTCACGTGCAAGTCTCTCGATCCGCAAGGGTTCGGCGCCCCCCGATTGACATCGATGTCAGCGCAGGCCCGCCAGCCAGCTCTCCACCTCGGCCGGCGAGCGCAACAGGACCACCGGCGGCATCGCCGGGTCGGCGTGCCACTCCCGCATCCGCCGCCGCTTGCGCGCGAACGACTGGAAGTGCCACACCACGATGTTGTCGGTGGACAGCACCAGGTTGCGTACCCGCTCCCGGTTGCCGTTGCAGATCTCGGTCCGCAGCACGACCCGGCGCGCGGTGCGCCGCAGCAGCCGGCCCAGCGAGCGCCAGCGCGGGAGGTCCAGGCCCACCACCAGGTCGGCCCGCGCCAGCGGCACGTCCCGCCACTTGCCGTACGCCGAGTCGAGCACCCAGGAATCGGTGGCGCAGATGGCCGCGATCCGCTCCCGCTGCACCTCGTCCGGCACCTGGACCCAGCCGGGCTCCCAGGTCAGGTCGTCCACCGAGTGGTACGGCACCCCCAGCCGCTGCCCGATCCGCGCCGCCAGCGTCGACTTGCCGGACCCGGTGACCCCGTACACGACGATCCGGCGCATCAGCGGCCCACCAGCCCTTCCTCGTACGCGAGGATCACCAGCTGCACCCGGTCCCGGACGCCGAGCTTGGTGATCGCCCGGGTGATGTGGGTCTTCGCGGTCAGCGGGCTGATCACCAGCTCCCGCGCGATGTCCTCGTTGGACAGCCCGGAGGCGACCAGGGTGACCACCTCCCGCTCGCGGGTCGTCAGCGTGGCCAGCCGCGCCCCACCGGCCGGCGCCGGGGCCGGCCGGTGCGCGAACTGCTTGATGACCCGCCGGGTGACGCTGGGGGAGAGCAGCGCCTCGCCGGCCGCCACCACCCGGACGGCGTGCCGCAGCCCCTCCGGGTCGATCTCCTTGGTGAGGAAACCGCTCGCCCCCGCCTCCAGCGCGGCGAAGACGTACTCGTCGGTCTCGAACGTGGTCAGGATGATCACCCGGCAGTCCCGCAGCTCCGGATCCGCCATGATCCGCCGGGTGGCGGCGATGCCGTCCAGCCCGGGCATCCGGATGTCCATCAGCACCACGTCCGGCCGCAGCGCACGAGCGGTCCGCACGGCCTCGTCCCCGGTGGCGGCCTCGCCGGCGATCACGATCTCCCGGTCGCGCTTGAGCAGGCTGCGGAAGCCGGCCCGGACCAGGTGCTGATCGTCGGCGAGCAACACGGAGACGGGCATGTCAGGCCGCGATCGGGATCATCGCGCGGACGGTGAAGCCGCCGGCCGGTCCGGCTCCCGCGGTCAGGGCGCCGCCCAGCGCCGCGACCCGTTCGCGCATCCCCATGATCCCGTGTCCCTCCGTGCTCGTCGCCTCGCCGGCGCCGTCGTCGGTGACCTCCACCGTGACACTTGCCGGGCTGTAGTCCAGGGTCACCGTGACCCGGGTGGCCCGGGCATGGCGGACCGTGTTGGTGAGTGCCTCCTGCACCACGCGATAGACCGCCGTCGCGACCGGCGCCGGCACCTCGGCGCGTTCGCCCAGCTCGGTGACGGTCACCTCGATCCCGGCCGCCCGTACCTGGTCGGTGAGCCCGGCCAGGCCCTCGAGCCCGGCGGCCGGGGTCTCGATCCGGTTGCCCTCGCGCAGCACGTCCACGAGCGACTTCAGGTCGCTCATGGCCCGGCCCCGGACGTCCTGAGCCAGCCGCAACGCGTCGCGGGCCTCCTCCGGCTCCTCGTCGAAGGCGTCCAGCGCCACGTTGAGGTGCACACCGACCACGGCGAGCGTGTGTGACACCACGTCGTGCAGGTCGCGGGCGATACCGACGCGTTCCTCGGCCCGCCGCCGCAGCGCCTCCAGCTCCTGCTCGTGCAGGGACTGCTCCAGCCGGGCGGCGACCTCGTCCTGCCAGCGGCGGGTGCTGCGGTACGCGAGGGCGGCGGCGAGCACCGCGGCCAGCCACAGCGCCTCCCCGCCGACCTGGCCGAGGACCCGGTCGGAGTCGTACCGCTCGACGAAGGCGTCCCAGACCAGCCCGTACGACAGGGTCAGCGCCCCGGCCACCGCGGCCGTGCGCAGCCGCCCGGCGAGGGCCAGCGCGGCGAAGGCCGCCGTGGCCGGCCAGGCCCAGCCGCTGCCGATCAGGTCCGACGAACGCCAGGCCACGACGGTCAGGACGGCGACGATCAGGACGGTCAGGGGCCAGCGCCGGACGAACAGCATCAGCAGGGCGAGCCACACCGCCACAGTGGCGGTCATGATGGCCTGCAGATTGCCGCCGGTGACGGCGAGTCCGGCGGGGACACCGACCAGCGTCAGAGCGGCGGCCACCCAGGGCAGCGAGCGTGGCATGGCGATCACCGTCCCGTCCCCGTCGTCGGTCGCAGCGGCCGCAGCGCCACGTAGCTGAAGCAGGCCGCCGTCATCCACAGGGCGAGCCGCCGGGTCAACGAGATGAGCGTCTCATGGTCGGCGATCCCCAGTCTCGGTCCCGCCACGACGTGCAGCGCGGCGAGTGCGGCCAGCGCACCCACCCCCGCTGCGATCAGGCACAGTTGCTGTCTCATGGTCTCGGTCATGGGGGAAAATTAGGCTCGGCGGGGGGCCGGCCGCGTCGTCCCGGCGCCGTCTCTCGCCGCGACTCCCTTGGAGTACGGGGCTACACCGATCGCCGTATGTCGCCCTAGGCTGACCCGCGTGACCGACGAAGGCACCGCCGCCGCCGTGCTCGCCGCCTACGGCCGTTTCCCGGTCCGGCCCGGGCTCACCGAGTCCGAGCTGGCCGGCGTGGAGCAGGAGTTCGGCTTCTCGTTCGCCGACGACCACCGCGCCTTCCTGGCCGCCGGCCTGCCGTACGGGCGCGGCTGGCCGGACTGGCGGGACGGCGACCGCGCCCAGCTCCGCGAGAAGCTGGCGATGCCGGTCGAGGGCGTGCTCTTCGACGTCGCCGAGAACGGCTTCTGGTACGAGGGCTGGGGTCCGCAACCGGCCGGGAACGCCGACGCCGTCACGGTTGCCCGCCGGTTCCTGATGACCGTCCCGCGGCTCGTGCCCGTCTACTCGCACCGGTATCTGCCGGCGGGTCGCGGCACCTCCGGGCACCCGGTGCTGTCGGTGATGCAGACCGACATCATCGGCTACGGCGCTGACCTGACGACCTACATCCGCCACGAGTTCGGCGGCGAGCCTCTGGAAGCAGGCCGCCCCACCGTCGCCTTCTGGCGCGATCTCGTCGCTTAGCCTTCGACTCCCCGCTTCGCGCGGGCCCGGCGCTTGCCCTCGTGCATGGCGGCCACCCGGGCGACGGGGATGGTGTGTCCCTCGGCGACCAGCCCCGGATCCAGCGGCTGCGGCGCGGGCATGTGCGCCGCCCACGGGTCACTGCCGTTCAGCAGCTCCGGCGCCGTCCGTACGGTGAAGTCCGCCGGCGTCACGTCGTCGAGCACGTCCCAGCCCACCGGGAACGACACCGGCAACCCCGGCCGTACCCGCGGGCTGTACGCCGCCACCACAGTCGCGCCGCCCGCACGGGTCGCGTCGAGGAAGACCTTGCCGTGCCGGTCCTCACGGATGAACGCTGTCGTCGCCAGCTCCGGATCGAGGCGCTCGGCGCGTGCCGCGACGGCTCGGGTCGCGGCGGCCACGTCGACGGTCGCGGCGCTGCCGTCGAGCGGCACGAAGATGTGCACGCCCTTGGAGCCGCTGGTCTTGACCGCGCCGGCCATGCCCGCGTCGGCCAGCGCCCGGCGGACCAGGTGGGCGGCCTGGACCACCACGTCGAAGCCGGCGCCCTCGGGCGGGTCCAGATCCATGATCAGGTGGGTCGGGTGGTCGCGGTCGGCCACGGTCATGAGGGTGGGGTGATACTCGACCGCGCGCTGGTTGGCGAACCAGAGCAGCGTGCGGCGGTCGTTGCAGAGGGCGTACTGGACCTCGCGGTGCGACGCCTCGGCCCACACGGCGGTCCGCGGCACCCACTCCGGCGTGTATTTCGGCAGGTTCTTCTGCATGAACTTGTCCTGCCCGCGCAGCACCCGGATCACCGAGAGCGGCCGGTCGCGCAGGACGGCCAGGACCGGATCGCGGACCGCGTCCAGGTAGTCGACCAGGTCCCGCTTGGTCGCCCCGGCGCCGGGGAAGAGCTCCTGGTCCAGGTTCGTCAGGGGTACGCCGGCCCGTTCCTCTTTGTCCGCCATGGCCTCATCCTGCCCGGACCAGGCTCAGCGCGGGAAGCACCATGGCCAGGGTCAGCACCACGTAGACGCCGCCGAGGAAGAACTGGCCGTGCCGGGTGGCGATGACAGCGCCGACAAACGGCCCCACGACAGCGGCCAGCGCGGCCAGCAGCAGGGTGCCCGGCTGCCGTTCGGGCCCGGTGACGCCCCAGCCGACCAGCAGCGACACGGAGACCAGCCAGATCAGGGTGACCAGGGTGACCTTGAGCGCGACCTCGGAACGCACCCGGGCGGCCCGCCGCTCGGCGCGCAGCTCGCTCTCCGACGGGAGCCCGACGTCGACGCGCGACAGCGGCGTCCGCTCGATCTCCAACGTCACAAGCAGCACTCTAGGGGAGCCGCCGGGGTCGCCGCATCACCAGCGCAGGATGACGATCCCCCACACGTGAGCAGGGTGACCGTCACGCTCAGCGGGGTGGGCGTTCGCCGCTGCCGCGGGGGATGACCGAGGTCGAGATGACGATCGAGCGGGCCGGGCCGGAGTGGCCGCTGATCCGTTCGTGGGCCAGCCGGGCCGCCTCCCGGCCCATCGCCACCGCGTCGTGCGCCACCACCGTCGTGCCGATGACCTCGGCCAGGTCGAAGTCGTCGAAGCCGATCAGCGCGGGCGGATCCGGCCGGTCCTTGAGCGCCCGCAGCGCGCCGGTGGTCAGCCGGTTGTTCGTGGTGAACAGCGCGGTGGGCGCCGGGTCCAGCGCCAGCAGCTCGCGCACCGTCTCCTCGGCCCGGCGTACGTCGTGCACGTCGGTGCGCAGGTAACGCTCCCACTCGTCGTTGCCGGCCGCGTTCATCGCCGCCCGGAAGCCCTCGATGCGCTTGCGCTGCGGCACCGTACGGGCCAGGTCGGCCACCAGAGCGATCCGCCGGTGGCCGCCCCGGAGCAGGTGCTCGGCGCCGGCCCGGGCACCGCCGGCGTTGTCGATGACCACCACGTCGGCGTCGATGCCGTCCGGCGGCCGGTCCAGAAAGACGAACGGCACCCCGCGGCTGCCCTCGATGGCCAGATACTCGTGGCGGTCCGCGCTCGGCACGATCAGCAGCGCCCGTACCCGCCGCTCCAGGAACGTGTCGATCAGCTCCCGTTCCAGCGTCGGGTCCTCGTCGTTGTTGGCCGTCACCAGCTGCAGCCCGTGCTGGCGCAGCTCGCGCTCGATCCCGCTGGCCACGGCCGAGTAGAACGGGTTGGTCAGGTCGCCGCTGATCAGCGCCACCAGCGCCGAGGTGGCACCCCGGCGCAGCTCGCGCGCGATGCCGTTGAGCCGGTAGCCGAGCTGGTCGGCCGCGTCGCGGACCCGGCGGCCGGTGTCCTCGGCGACGTTCGGCTCGCTGTTGAGCGCCCGCGACGCCGTCTTGAGGCTCACGCCGGCGAGGGCGGCCACCTGGGTGAGCGTCGGCCGGCGGGCGGTCGATTCGTCGACGGCGCCGTCGGCGGACCGGGATGCGGGCATGGTGCTCCGAACTGTCGGCGAGAACGGTAAGCCGGGGCGAGCAGACGGCTCAGGCGGCAATTATGACATCGACACCGCCCGGCGCGGCCGCCCCGGCACACGCCGACCGGCCCGGCCCCACCGAGCGGATCGGCGGCCCGGACCAACCGTTCGGACCGCTGCGAAGACCGGCAGAAATACTACTGTCTGTAGTCTCCGGTCCCGACGGCCGGAGCCGATAGTGGCTGCTGGAGGCGTTGTGACGGACACCATCACCGCCGGCCGGGATCGATACTTCGACACGCTGCGTGCTGTCGCGATCATCCGGGTGGTGCTGTTCCACGCCTTCCCGCTCGCCGCGCTCGAACTCGTCTTCCCCTCGATGGGCGTCATGTTCGCGCTCGGTGGCTCGCTCATGGTCAAGTCCCTGGACCGGTCGGCGACCCGGGCGGTGCGCAGCCGGGTGCGCCGGTTGCTGCCCGCGCTGTGGGTGATGGCGCTCATCGTCGTACCGGTGATGATCCAGCGCGGCTGGCCGGACCGGCCGTCCTGGCCGCACCTGCTGCTCTGGATCCTGCCCGTCGCGGATCCGCCGGCGAGCGAGTTCGGCTACCCGGCCGCGGGAGTGCTCTGGTATCTGGTCACCTACCTGTGGCTGGTCCTGCTGTCGCCGCTGCTGCTGAGCCTCTACCGCCGGTGGAACCTGCCGACCGTGCTGCTGCCGCTGTTCGGGCTCATGCTGCTGACTGCCTACCCGGACACCTTCGGCACGACCGCCGGCTGGGTGGTGCAGAACGTGCTGGCCTTCGGGTCCTGCTGGATCCTCGGCTTCGCCCACCGAGAGGGCGACCTGGCCAAACTCCGGCCGGCCGTGGTGCTGGGACTGGCCGCCGCCTGCGTCGCCGGTGGGCTCGGCTGGGCGTACCTGCATCCGGCGGACACCGGGATGGACCTGACCGGCCTGCCGGTCGCGTACGCGGTCTTCTCCATCGGTTTTGTGCTGGCCCTGCTGCGCTGGGCGCCGCAGATGGACTGGCTCGCCCGGGCCCGGCCGCTGGACGGCTTCGTGTCGATGGTGAACAACCGGGCAGTGACGATCTACCTGTGGCACAACGTGGCCATCACCGTCGCGGTCTACCTCTTCGACCCGCTGAAGCTGTGGCGCATCCCCACCCAGGGCCTGGAGAGCGCCGTCGACTTCACCATCGCACTGACCACGCTGGCCGTGATCGTGCTCGCCCTGGGCTGGGTCGAGGACATCGCCGCCCGCCGGCCGCCACGCTTCTCGCCGTTCGTGCGGCGGCGCCCACTTCAGCAGCCCCTGGCTCCGGCGCCTGCCCCCGCGCCGGCGGCCATCTGAGCTGCTGGAAAAGAGTGGGCCCCGCACCGGCCGGTGCGGGGCCCACTCTCATTTGACCTTGACCGTGGGGCAAGGTCCACGGTGATGGACATGGCAGACGAGTTCCTCACCATCGGGGCGTTCGCGCGGGCCGCGCGGCTGTCCCCGAAGGCGCTGCGGCTCTACGACGACGTAGGCCTGCTGCGCCCGGCCGCCGTCGACGCGGACTCCGGCTACCGCTACTACGCGCCCGCCCAGCTCGACCGGGCCCGGCTGGTGGCCTGGCTGCGCCGCATCGACATGCCGCTGGCGCGGATCAAGGAAGTCTGCGACCTGCCCGGCGCCGAACTGGCCGCCGCGATCGGCGAGCACATGGCGCACGCCGAGGCGGAGTTCGCGGCCCGGCGCCGGCTCGCCGGCTTCCTCACCGACCACCTCACCGGAAAGGGGACCACCATGTCCGACACCCACCCGCTCGGCCTGCGCTTCGCCGCCGGCTCCGAGATCGGCCAGGTCCGCGACAACCATCAGGACCTGGCGTACGCGGGCAGCACCCTGCTCGCCGTCGCCGACGGTTCGGGGCCGGCGGGCGACCGGGCCGCGGCAGCAGCCGTGGACGTCTTCCGCTCCCTGCCCGCCACCGGGGACCTGCTCGGCACTCTGACCGCCGCCGTCCGCGACGCTGACGCCGCCGTGCTGGCCCTCGGTGCGGACAGTGACGAGCGGCCCATCACCACCCTCACCGCGCTGCTCTGGTCGGGCACCCGGATCGGCGTCGCGCACATCGGGGACACCCGCGCCTACCTGGTCCGCGGTGGTGAGCTGTCCCGCTTCACCGACGACCACTCGTACGTCCAGGGCCTGGTCGACGCCGGCGAGCTCAGCGCCGCGGACGCTGTCACCCATCCGCAGCGGCCACTGCTGGTGCGGGCGCTGGGTGCCGCCGCCGAGGCCGACGTCGCCGTCCGCACTGCCGTCCAGGACGACCGCTATCTGCTCTGCTCGGACGGCCTGTGGGCGGTGGTGCCGGCCGGCCGGATCGCGGAGGTGCTGACGGCGGGGCACGATCCGCAGGAGACTGTGCGGCTGCTGATCGAGGAAGCGATGCGCGCGGGCGCGCCGGACAACATCGCCTGCGTGGTCGCGGACGTCGTGCCCCTCTGAAGCAACTACTGGGCGAGGGCCGCCGCGGTCGGCAGGTCGCGGCGGCCTCGCAACGGGCCGAGCACGAGGATCAGGCCGCTGGCGGCGTACCCGATGGCCATCAGCATGATCGCGCCGCGGACGCCCAGCGGTCCCGCCAGCGTGCCGCCCAGCACGGCCCCGACCGGGATCGCGCCGAAGTTGACGAACTGCATGCTGGTCAGCACCCGGCCGAACAGGCCGGGCGGGCAGTACGCCTGCCGGAAGCTCGCCCCGATCACGTTGCCGGCGATGGCGCCGGCGGCGACGCCGAGCATCCCGGCCACGAAGACGAGCAGACCGAGGCCCGGCTGGGTGAACGGGATGAGCACGGAAGCCACCCCGCCGAAGGTCTTGCAGGCGACCAGCGCCCGGGCACCACCGAGCCGCCGGACCAGCCGCGGGGTCAGCGAAGCGGCACCGACCCCACCGAGGCTCACCGCCGCGAACAGCAGCCCGACGGTGGTGGTGCTGACCCCGAGTTCACGTACCAGGAAGACGACGGCGATCGCGTTGATGCCGGTGAGCCACAGATTCGCAGCCGCGCCGTAGACGGTCTGATTGAGCAGGTACTTGTCCCGCAGCAGCCAGCGGGCGCCGACGACGATGTCGGCGCGGATGCTCACCCGCGCGATCGGCGCCGGCCGCCGCTCCGCGCGCCGGATGCGCCACAGCGCGAAGGCCGAGATGAGAAAACTGAACGCGTCCACGACCAGGCCGGCGACCGCGCTGACCGCGGCGACGAGCAGCCCGCCCGCCGCCGGGCCGGCCACCTGGGCGGCGGATTCGGTGCTCTGCAAAGCGGAGTTGGCCCCGACCAGGTCTTCCTTGTCGAACATCGCCGGCAGGTACGCCGCCCAGGCGACGCTGAAGAAGACCGTGGCGGCGCCGAGCAGCAGGGTGACGGCGAGCAGATGGGCCATGGTGAGAGCGCCGGCCCAGGCGGCGACCGGCACGCTGATCACGAGTACGGCGGAGACCAGGTCGCTGACGAGCATCACCGGCCGGCGGGCGACCCGGTCGATCCAGGCGCCGGCGGGCAGGCCGATGAGCAGCCAGGGCAACCAGGCGGCGGCGGTCAGCAGACTGACGGTGAAGGCGCTCGCGTCCAGGACCTGCACGGCGATCAGGGGAGTGGTGACGGCGGCGACCGAGCTGCCCAGGCGGCTGACGGTCATGCCCGCCCACAGCTTGCGGAAATCGGCGTCACGGAGGACGCCGCGCCGCTTCGCCTTGTCCGGGCCGGCCTCGGTCGCGGCGGCCTTGTCCGGGTCGGCCTTGATTGCGGCGGCCTTGTCCGGGATGGACGTTGCCGGGCCGGGCGGGGGCGGGGCGGTCACGGGCGGGCCGGGAAGCCCCGGCCGATCACGAAGACCGGCTCCCGGTCCGGCGCCTCCGGGCGTCCCGCGTAGCGGTCCATGACCGCCTGGATCTCCGCGCCCATCTCGGCCAGCTCGGCCGGGCTCAGCCGCAGGAAACCGTCGGTGGAGAACGCCGCGTCGCTCCACGGCTCCTCCCGGGAGGCCGGGCTGCCCAGCCAGGTCGAGATGAGCTCCACCTGCCGTTGCAGCCCGATCGCCATGGCCGCGTCGGCCGCCGCGATGTCCGCGGCGTCGGCGGCGAAGTCGGCCGTGCTCCAGCTGATGCTGCGGTCCGGCATGCGCCACCAGTGCTCCTTGCGGTTGCGCGCGAGCTCCGGCGCCTCCTCGATGAGACCGGCCTCGGCGAGCACCCGCAGGTGGTGGCTCACGTTGGCCACGGCCTGCCCGGTGGTACGGGCCAGCACGCTGGGCATGGACGGCCCGTCCACGCGCAGCACGTCCAGGAGCCGGCGTCGTACCGGATGCGCGACCGCCTTGAGGACGGCGGCGTCCTTGATCTGAGCCATGACCTCACCATGGCATGGTTAAGAGTCGTTGCGCAACAGCTCTTTACCATTAGGCTGGGGCGGTGATCCGATCCAGAGCTGCCGGGGACCTGTCCGCCTGCATGGCCACGCTGCGGGTGGTGCACGAGGCGGACGGCTATCCGCTGAACTGGCCTGCCGATCCGCCGGCCTGGCTGACGCCGCCGGGCCTTCGGGGAGCCTGGGTCGCGGTCGAAGGGGAGACCATCACCGGGCATGCGATCGTGACCGGCGACGGAGAGCTGAGCAGGCTTTTCGTCAGCCCTCAGCGGCGCGGCACCGGCCTGGCCCGGGAGTTGATCGCCCACGCGCGCGCAGCTCACGACGGGCCGCTGGTGCTGGAAGTGGCCAACGCCGCGGCGGCGGCCTACTACGAGCGCACCGGGTGGATGTTCACGGGCAGCGCCGTGGCGGACTGGACCGCGCCCGACGGGAGCCCGGTCACCCTGCGCCGCTACCGGGTTGCGGGCCAGTGCTCCGGTCCTCAGGCCGGGGGTGAAGGCCCGCGCTGGGAGGGCCGCTAAGGCCTGAGTAGTGCCTTAACCCGAGGGCTGTTGGATCTGCTCGGCCAACGGTACCGGAACGATGGCGGCGATCCGGCGGCCGTGATTGGTCACCCAGATGGTCTGGCCCCGTACGGCCACGTCGTTCAAGGTGGCCGCGAGGTTTTCGCGGAGCTTGCGGGCGCTGATCTCGTTCGGCATGTCGGTCACGTACGCATGGTAACGCTTGTGTACGCTTTCCCTGATGCGGCTCCGTTACAACTTCCGCGTGTACCCGACGCCCGGCCAGCAGGAATCGTTGGCCCGGTCGTTCGGGTGTGCCCGGGTGGTGTTCAACGACGGGCTGCGCCTGCGCCAGTCCGCGCGGGAAGCGGGCGGGAAGTACGTCTCGGACGGCGAGCTGTCCCGGCGGCTGATCACCGAGGCCAAGACGACTCCGGAACGGGCGTGGCTGGGCGAGGTGTCGTCGGTCGTGTTGCAGCAGGCCCTAGCCGATCTGAACACCGCATACCGCAACTTCTTCGCCTCGATCACCGGCAAGCGCAAGGGCCGCAAGGTGGCCCCGCCCCGATACCGGTCCCGCAAGGACAACCGGCAGGCGATCCGGTTCACGAAGAACTCCCGGTTCAAGGTGTTGGACAACGGCCGGCTGCGGCTGCCGAAGATCGGCGACCTGGACGTGCGCTGGTCCCGCGAGCTGCCCTCGGACCCGTCGTCCGTGGCGATCATCCGGGATGCGGCCGGCCGGTACTTCGCGTCGTTCGTCGTGACGATCGACCAAAACGAGACCCTGCCGCCCACGGACTCCGAGGTCGGGATCGACCTGGGGCTGACCCACTTCGCGGTCATGTCCGACGGCAAGAAGGTGACCGCACCGAAGTTTCTGCGCCGGGCGGCTCGCAGGCTCAAGCGGTTGCAGCAGGCCCTTGCTCGCAAGACCAAGGGCTCGGCCAACCGCAAGAAGGCCGTCGTCAA
Source organism: Actinoplanes sp. CA-051413 (assembly GCF_050955795.1). Taxonomy (NCBI): domain Bacteria; kingdom Bacillati; phylum Actinomycetota; class Actinomycetes; order Micromonosporales; family Micromonosporaceae; genus Actinoplanes; species Actinoplanes sp. CA-051413. The sequence continues at coordinate 7,884,400 of NZ_CP192100.1, read as the reverse complement.
GGTCGCTCGGGCTCATGCCCGGGTCGCCGACACCCGGCGGGACTGGCAGCACAAGTTGTCACGACGTTGATCCGCGACAACCAAGCGGTGTACGTCGAGGACCTGTGCGTGGCCGGTCTCGGCCGGACCCGGCTCGCCAAGTCCATGCACGACGCCGCGTGGGCCAGCTTCACCGGCATGCTGGAGTACAAGGCGGCCCGGTACGGGCGCACCTTCGCCCGGGTGGACCGCTTCTTCCCGTCCACCCGCATGTGCTCGGACTGCGGCCGGATCAACGCCAAGATGGATCTGTCGATCCGGTCGTGGGACTGCCCGTGCGGCAGCGACCACGACCGGGACGTCAACGCCGCCGTCAACATCAAGGCCGCCGGGCAGGCGGACTTCAACGACCGTGGAGCGCAGGTAAGACCGGGACTTGTCCCGGCACCGCGCGGCGAAGCGGTAACCCACCCGGACGCCGCGTGTTCCACGCGCGGCGTGGCGGGAATCTCCGTCCTTCAGGGCGGAGAGGATGTCAACGCTCAGCGTGACAGCCTCCGCACGATCTCCTCCGGCGGGAGCTGACGATCCGCCGACTCCGGCGTACCGGCAGCCAGCTCGGTCCCGGCGATGTCCGCGTACACCACCGCCAGGGCCTCGAACAGCGCCGGCGTCAGTCCCGCCGCCTGCTGCGTGACCGCGATCTCCCGCATCTCGTCGACGAACCGGTGCGCCTTCGTGGCCGCGCTGACCACCCCCGCCGAGTCGGCCAGGCCGTTGCGCGCCAGGTCCGCCAGCACCTGCTCCAGCACCCCGTGCTGCCCAGCCGTCCGCATCGCCTGCGTGACCAGGGCGGTCAGTCCCTTGTAGACGCCCGCCGTGCACATCTTCAGTGCACTGGCCGAGCCCAGCCCACCGCTGAGCACCACCGGCTCGACCTGACCGTCCCACGGCAACCCGGCCACGACCTCCGCCTCCGGTCCGCTGAGGTAGATCCGGGCGCCCGGCCGGGCGGACGGCGGCGGTCCCGAGATCGAGCCGTCCACGACCGGCAGCCCGGCGCAGGCCTCCGCGATCCGGGCCATCGTCTGCGGCGCGACGGCGTTCAGGTCCGCCACGACCGGCGCCACCCCGGTACGGCGGGCCGCCGCCGCGATGTTGTGCGCGACCCCGAGGGCCTGCGCCGGCGGGGTCACCGACAGCACCACGTCCGCGGCGGCTATCACCTCGTCCATGCCGGGCAGCAGTTCCAGGCCCGCGGCCAGCTGCCGGGTCCGCTCCGAGCGCCCGGCCGTGGTCGCGACCGCCCTCGCGCCGCCGGCCCGCAGCGCACCGCCCAGGCCCGCGCCCATGTATCCCGGACTCACGATCGCCACAGTCACCATGCCCCGACATTAAAGACCGGGCCACAGCCGGGACACAGATGACGCACAGTGAACCTTGGTTGTCTTCTGGGAGACAACCCGCGAGGAAAGGCCACCACCGTGCAGGAACAAGGGGATCAGGACAACGCCGCATACGTGCGCCGGGTGCACGACAAGGGGCTGCAGTTCGACCTGCGGACCATGTCACGGCGCCGGCTGCTGGCCGCCTTCGGCGGGGTGGGTGCCCTCGCCCTCGTCGGTGGGACCGCGGCCTGCGGCAGCACAGCCGAGACGGGGACGACGGCCGCCGCCACCAGCGCCGCCGCTGCCACCGGCACCGCCACCGAGGTCGAGTCGGAGACGGCCGGGCCGTACCCGGCGGACGGGTCGAACGGGCCGGACGTGCGGACCGAGTCGGGCATCGTGCGCAAGGACATCCGCACGTCGTTCGGGGACTCGAGCGGGACCGCTGAGGGCGTACCGCTGGAATTTTCGCTGGTCGTGACCGACCTCAACGGCAAGGCCCTCACCGGGGCCGCGGTCTATGCCTGGCATTGTGACCGCGACGGCAACTACTCGCTGTACTCCACCGGGGTGACCGACCAGAACTATCTGCGGGGCATCCAGGAGACCGATGCCTCCGGCACCGCGACTTTCACCAGCATCTTCCCGGCCTGCTACTCGGGCCGGTGGCCGCACATCCACTTCGAGGTCTATTCATCGCCGGCCGACGCCACCAGCGGGGACGGCCCGATCGTCAAGACCTCGCAGATCGCCATCCCGCAGGACGTGGCGGACGCCGTCTACGCCACCGACGGCTACAGCAAGAGCGTCAGCAACCTGAGCCAGGTCAGCCTTGACACCGACAACGTGTTCGGTGACGACTCGGCGGTCACCGAACTGGCCACCGTCACCGGCAGCGTCGCCGACGGTTACGTCGCCAAGCTCACGATCGCGGTCGACCCGTCCGGCGAGGAGACCGGCGGCGGCGGCGCGCCCGCCGGTGGCGGGGGAGCGCCGGGCGGCACGCCGCCGTCGGGTGCCCCGCGTCCGGCCTCCTCCTGAGCGGACGGTTCCGCCCGGGCCGCCCCAAGGCCCGGGCGGAACCCGCTCACGCCTCGGCGGTCAGCTCGTAGATCTCGGTCACCGGGTGACCGGCCTTCTCGTGCACGCGCTGGACCGCCTCTTTGCTCGGCCCGGTCGACAGGCAGAAGGCTTTGCCCTGCTCAGCGTCGAGCCAGGCCCGCTCGAAGTGCACCCCCTCCTCCCCTTCGACCTTCAGGTCGGCCTCGTGCGCGGCGTCCAGTTGCTCCGGGGTCACCCCGTGGAACCCGCTGTGCACGTCCATGAACTTCGCCATCGAACTCGTCCCCTCCACTCGGTTACCGGCACCAGCCTGCGGGGACGGCCCGCGTCGGACATCGGTCATAACACCTAGGAAGGCCACCGGCTTCGGCCTAGAGTCACGCCATGCGTGCCCCGAGCCCCGTGCTGGTCGGCCGCGACGACCTGCTGGCGCTCGCGGACCGCCGGCTCGCGGCGACCGCCGGCGGCCGCGGTGAGCTGCTCTTCCTGGCCGGCGAGGCCGGCATCGGCAAGACCCGCCTGCTGACCGAGATCGCCGGCCGGGCCGTGGCGAGCGGTTTCACGGTGGTCGGCGCGGCCGCGTTCCCGGCGGACGCCGATGTCGCCGCCGGGCTCATCACGGACGCACTCTCTTCTTTCGGTACGCCCACAGCAGAGCTCCTCCGCCAGTCCCACGACGGCGACAGTCACCGCCAGCGTCGTCTGCTGGTCACCGGCCTGGCCGACGCGCTCGCCGAGGCCGGCGCGGGACCGCAACCGGTGCTGATCACGCTGGAGGACCTGCACTGGGCGGACGACGTGACCCTGCAGACGCTGGCCAGGCTGGCCCACCGGCTGCCCGGCCTGCCGTTGCTGATCATCGGCACGTACCGCAGCGACGAGCTGTACCCGCGGGTCCCGATGCGGGAGTGGCGCACCCGGCTGCTCAACCAGCGGCACGCCGAGGAGGCCCGCCTGTCCCGGCTGAGCCCGGCGGACACCGCGGCGCTGGCCACCGCGATCTCCGACCGCGTCCTGCCCGCGACGGTGACCGGCGCGATCTTCGCCCGCAGCGACGGCATCCCGTTGCACGTCGAGGAGTTCCTGGCCACGGTCGACGCGGAGGCGGCCCTGCCGGACACGCTCGCCGAGGCGGTGCTGGCCCGGGCGGCGTCGTTGAGCGCAGCCGCCCGGTCACTGGCCGGCACGGCGTCGGTGATCGGCCGCTCCTTCGACGTGGACCTGCTGACCGCGATCACCGGCGAACGCCCGGACCCGATCGACGACGGTCTGCGCGAACTGGCCGAGCGCTTCTTCATCCAGCCGCACGCCGACGGGTTCACGTACGACTTCCGCCACGCCCTGATCCGCGACGCGCTGCACGCGGACCTGCCCCCGCTCCGGCGCCGCGAGCTGCACGCCCGGGCAGCCGAGGCGGCGCTGGCGGCCGGGCTGTCCGACGCCTTCGTGAGCGACCAGTACGAACGCGCACACCGTCCGGCCGAGGCCCACCGACACGCGCTGACCGCGGCGGCCGCGGCAGTACGGATATCCGCGCACCGCGAGGCCGTCGAGCTGTACCGGCGAGCTTTGCGGACAGCGCCGGCCGGCCTCCCGGTGGACGAGTCGGCGGCCTTGCTGACCGCGCTGGGCGGCGAACTCGCGGCGGTCGACGAGAACAGTGAGGCCGCGGAGACGCTGCTCACGGCGTACCGGATGCGTCTGGAGGCCGGGGACGCGCTCAGCGCGGCCGCCGTCGCACCGCAGCTCGTCGCGGTCTGTCATCTGCTCGGCGCGGGCCTGGAGCAACGCACCGGCCTGCTGCGCGAAGGCCTGGACCTGATCGCGTCCCGCACCGACGAGCCGGCCCAGGAGATCCGCGCCGGGCTGCACGCGGCGCTGTCCGCGGCCTACATGCTGGACCGGCGGCTCGAGGAGGCCACCGAGGTCGGGGTGCTGGCCGAGGCGTTCAAAGTGGAGGACTGTGATCATCCGCTGCGCTGCCACCTCGGCGGCACGCTCGGCTCGATCCTGGTCTTCGCCGGCCGCATGCACGAAGGCTGGCAGATGCTGGCGAACGCGATCGGCCGGGCCCGCCGCGGCGGCCTCGAAGCGGAGGCGGCCCGGGGCTACCGGATGATCGGCTCGTCGGCATCGGTGCTGGTCGAATACGACCTGGCCCGGTTATGGCTGAGCGAGGGGATTGAATACGCGGACTCGGTGGAACGCTTCAACGACCGGCACTACATGGCGGCGCACCTGGCCCATGTGGACTGGGCCGAGGGAGCGTGGCCGGCGGCGGAGGCGGGGGCTGCCCGGGCGCTGGCCGACGGACAGGGCATCACCACCCGGATCACGGCGCTGCACGTGCTGGGCTATGTGGCCCTGGGCCGGGGATCGTTCGACACGGCCGATGACTGCATGCGCGAGGCGGCGGCGCTCGGGGAAGCGATGGGGGAGCTCCAGCGCATCTCACCGGCGTGGTGGGGCCTGGCGTCGATCGCTCTGCTGCGCGACGAGCCGGCCGAGGCGATCGGGTGGTGCGAGCGCGGGTACGAGGCTTCGGCGAAGGTGCGGGATGCGGCTTATGTGTTCCCGTACGTGGTGACCGGGGTGCGGGCCTACCTGGCGAAACAGGACCTGACCGGGGCGCGGGACTGGCTGCGGCGGACCGGGGAGCTGCTGCGGGACCGGGAGATCCCGGGGACGCTCGGGGCGCTTGATCATGGGGCTGGGCTGGTGCATCTGCATGAGGGGCAGACCGGGAAGGCGCGGGTCGAGCTGGAGCGGGCGGCTGAGTTCTGGCGGGGGCGGCGGCGTTTCTGGGAGGGTACGCAGGCGGTGGCTGATCAGGCGCGGTGTGCGTACCGGTCGCGGCGGCCGGGGGATGCTGCGCGGTTGTCGGCCCAGGCGGCTGCGGAGGCCGCAGCGGCTGGGGCGGTGGTTCTAATTCCTGCTGGTGCCGCTTTGCCGCTGCCCGTGGCTGCCCCTGGGCGGCCCCGTTCGTTCGCGACTGCCGGCGGCGCGCCACGTGCGTCGTTGTCCGGGCCCGGGCCGTCCGGCGCGAATCTGCCTGAGCTCACCGCGCGGGAGCGGGAGGTGGCGGGCCTGATCGGGGAGGGCGCGACCAACCGCGAGATCGCCGCGGCGCTGTCGATCTCGCCCAAGACCGTGTCGGCGCACGTCGAACACATCTTGACCAAGCTTTCGGCGTCCCGCCGGGCCCAGATCGCGACGTGGGCTGCGACACATCGCTGACGATTGTCGACCGATCGGGGTACGTCGAACGGGCTATAGCTAGTGGTCTATACCTTGGCAAGAATCGGTTCATGACCGCGCCCGGAAACGACGCACTCCTGATCACACTGCTGGCCGCGTTCACGGCCTGCGTGGGATACGCCGCCGGCCGCCTGCACCAGTGGTACCGCACAGTCCTGGACCGCGACGAGGCCTATCGCGACGGATACGACACAGCGACCCGCAGCGTGTTCAGCCTGGCGGCGCGGTTGATCGGCCCCCGGCGGGCGGTCCGCGGGACGGCGGTCGTGTCGCCGGCCGTCGCGTCCCGGCCTGATCAGTCGGTGATTCTGCTGCCCGCCTCGTCGTCTGTGACGCCGCCGCCTCCTGATCTTCGTCCGTCCGCTGTCAGTTCCCCGGCCGCGCCGGCCCGCGCTGCTGCCGGCTCATCCCGCTCCGCTGCCGCTTCGTCTTCCGGGACTGCTGGTTCTGCGCCCCGCTCGGCGTCGTCGGCCGCTTCCTCGTCGGGTCCGCTCGCCGGCTTGCCCTGGCCTGCCTCCCCCTCGGCGACCGATTCGGCCGCCGCTTTCGGGTTCCCGGCGCCTACTTCTGTTTCGCCGCTGGCGCACGGCTCCGGTCCTACCCGGAACGGCTCCCCGCGCCAGGGGAACAGTCCCTTTGCCACAGGGAAGGGCCAGTCGCCTGCGACAAAGAGCTCATCAAGCCCCGGCAAGAATCCGCCGATTGTCGAGACGGGCTCGTCGGCACTGGGGGAGAGGTCGCCTTCCGCCGGTCCTGGCGCGCCGGTCGCGGGTACGAGTTCACCTTCCGCTGGTCGTGAATCGTCGGGGACACGGTTGGATTCGCCTTCTGCTGGTTCTGGTTCGCCTTTCGTAGGACCTGGTTCGTCGATCACGGGTATGGGTTCGTCTCCGGCAAGGCCGGCTTCATCGTCCGCGGGGACGGGCTCATCGGCCGCAACACCGGGTTCACCCCACGCGGCGGCGGGCTCTTCGCCTGCAGCGCCTGGTTCACCCCGCGAGGCGGCGGGCGCATCCCCCGCAGGGACGGGTTCACCGCGAGCGGAGGAGAGCTCGCCTCCCACCGGGGCGGAATCGCCGAGCGCGGGCAAGGGCTCGCCGTCGGCCACCGTGCGGCGCTCGTCCTCCGCCGGCCAGACCGAAAGCGCCGGCGGTGGCCGCCACCTCGTCCCCGACGAGCTCGTCCGGGCCCCCACCTACCGCCTGACCCCGGACCGCGTCGCCCGGGCGAAGGTGCGCGAGGCGATCGTCGACGACGACGATTCCGAGGACACCACCCGCCTGCCCCCGTCGGTGCCCCGCCCTCGCCAGTCGTGACCCGCCGGGAAATGTCAGAGCCCGGCGTTAGGGTGCGCCATGGTCACCGTCCAGGAGGTCCGCGAGGTCGCCCTGAGGCTACCCCGCACTACCGAGCACCTGATCTACGACCGGGTGAAGTTCCGGGTGGGACAGATCGTCTACGTGGCGTTCTCCCGCGATGAGACAGTCATGGGCTTCGGCTTCCCGAAGGAGGAGCGCGAGTCCCTGGTGGCATCCCAGCCGAAGGTCTTCCACCTGCCGAAGGCGACCGACATGCGCTTCCGGTGGGTCCAGGCCTGGCTGGCGGAGCTCGACCACCGCCAGATGGAAGAGCTGGTGATCGACGCCTGGCGCATGGTGGTGCCGAAGCGGGTGGCCGCGGCCTACGTCGCCGGCCTGCCCGACGCCGATCCACCGGCCAGCCGTTAGGTCCGGATGGGGTCATGGGCGTCTACCTGGAGACGGAGCGGCTGGTGCTGCGCCAGTTCACCGCGGGCGATGTCGACCACATCGTCGAGCTGGACAGCGATCCCGCCGTGATGCGCTACCTGACGGGCGGCCGCGCGACGCCGCTCGAAGAGGTCCGGGACGTGGTGCTTCCTTTCTGGCTGGCGTACTACGAGCGGGGCGAGCAGTTCGGCTTCTGGGCCGCCGTCGAGAAGGCATCCGGGCGTTTCGTCGGCTGGTTTCACTTCCGCCCGCGCCCGGACGGCCCGCCCGCCGGTGGTGACGCCGACGCCGGGGTGGAGCTGGGCTACCGCCTGCGCCGCGAGTCCTGGGGCAAGGGCTACGCGACCGAAGGCAGCCTCGCGCTGATCCGCAAGGGCTTCACCGAGCTCGGCGTCGAACGGGTCTACGCCGAGACGTTGGCCGTGAACCTCGGCTCGCGCCGGGTCATGGAGAAGGCGGGCCTGCGCTACATCCGCACGTTCCATCAGGACTGGCCCGAGCGGATCCCCGGCGACGAGCACGGTGACGTTGAATACGCCCTGACCCGCGCCGAGTGGCGAGCCGCCCGCCCCTAACGCAGGTAGCCACCCTCGGCGAGGTTCTTGGCGTGCTGGGCGTACACCTCGGGCTCCCGCGGGGCGAGGGTGGCCAGGCCGTCGACGTAGCGGTTGTACATCGAGAAGGCCGCCGCGATCAGCACCGTGTCGTGGATGGCCTTGTCGTCGGCACCGTGCTCGCGGGCGTGGTCGATGTCCGCGGGGCTGACGCTGCGGCCGTCGACCCGTACCTTCTCCGCGATCGACAGCAGTGCCCGCATCTTCTGATCGGTCTGCGCGTGCTCGGTCGTCTTGCCCTCCTGGTGCAGCAGGTGGGCGGCGACCGCGCCGTGGATCCCGCTGCAGTACGTGCATTCGTTGCGGCTCGACACGTACGCGGCGATCGTCTCCCGCTCGCCGGGCGTCAGGGGTGACGGGCCCCGCAGCAGCGCATCGGCCAGGCCGTTGAGCGGGCCCGCGGTGTGCGGATATTGGACCAGGAGCCCGACCATGCCGGGCAGTTCGGGCAGGTTGATGTGCGGCACGCGCCCATCGTCCTGTGCCCGCGGCGGCGTGTCCAGCGAGCCTCCGGCTGCTCTCCGCGACCGTTCGCCCGATGGCCCGCCGCCTGCTCGCCGGCGATTCCGGTGAGGCCCAGGACGCCGCAGCCTGCGCACCGGCGGTTTCGGTGAGGCCCGGGACGCCGCAGCCTGCGCACTGGGGATTTCGGTGAGGCCCGGGACGCCGCAGCCTGCGGGCCGGCGATTCCGGTGAGGCCCGGGAAGCCGCCCGCCGGGGCCGTTCCGGGGTGCTGATGAACGCCGTCTTCGACCTGCGCAAAGCGCTCAGCCTCACAGCCGCATCGCCCGCCACCCGGCCCGCAGCTCCGCGACGAACAGCGCCGGCTGCTCGAAGGCCGCGAAGTGCCCCCCACGAGCCGGCTCGCCCCAGTAGCGGATGTCCCGGAAACGCTTCTCGGCCCACCGGCGCGACGGTCGCGGATTCTCCTTCGGGAACACCGAACAGGCCGTCGGCACCTCGACCACATCCGTCGTGCCGGTGCGGAACCGCGCCTGAACTGCCCGGAAACTCTCCCAGTAGAGCCGCGCCGCCGAGGCACCCGTCCGGGGCAGCCAGTAGAGCATCAGATTGTCGAGCAGCTCGTCGCGGGTGAGCACCGTGGACAGGTCACCGTCGCAGTCCGTCCAGGCCTGGAACTTCTCGATGATCCACGCGGCCAGCGCGGCCGGCGAGTCGACCAGCCCGTAGCCGATGGTCTGCGGCCTCGTCGACTGCTCCAGTGAGTAGCCGTCGCCGCTGTCGCCCGAGGCTTCGAGGTCGCGCAGGGCGGCCTCCTCCGCCTCGGTGAGCGTTTCGAACGTCGTCGGGTCGGGCGCCACCAGTGGGGGCATGACGTGGATGCCGAGGACCCTGTCGGGGTGCTGCTGGGCGATGCTCGTGCTGATGCTGGTGCCCCAGTCGTGACCCGCGGCCACGAAACGCGGATAGCCCAGTCGCTCCACGAGCTGCACCCAGGCTGCGGCTGTCCGTTCCACTGTCCAGCCCTGTTCGGCGGGACGGTCGCTGAACCCGTACCCGGGCAAAGATGGACACACCACGTGGAAGGCGTCCGTCGCCTCGCCGCCGTGCGCGACCGGATCGGTGAGCGGGCCGATCACCTTGGTGAACTCGGCGATCGAGCCCGGCCAGCCGTGTGTGAGGACCAGCGGCACGGCCTCGGGATGTGGCGACCGCGCATGCACGAAGTGGATGCCGAGGCCGTCGACGGTCGTCCGGAACTGGGGCATCCGGTTGAGCCGCGCCTCGGCCGCCGGCCAGTCGTAACCATCGGCCCAATAGCCGCAGAGTGCCTGCAGCTCCGCCAATGGCGTCCCTTGCGCCCAGCCGCCGGCGGTGGCCGGCTCGGGCCAGCGCGTCCGCCGAAGCCGCTCGCGCAGGTCGGCGAGGGCCTCGTCGCCGGCCCGGATCGCGAAGGGCGTGACCATCTCGGACGACCGCTGATTCATGGTTCGGGACGCTAGCGGCGCGGTACGACATTCTTGCCCGGATCGCGTCCGAGCAGGGCGAGGATGCGATCCAGCGGATCTTGACCGGGGTCCGGAAGCGGCGGCGCGAAGGCCGCTCCGGGCGCCAGTCGGGCCTCACCGGCGGGCACGGCCTCCGCGATGGGCAGGGCCGCGGCGAGTACGTCCGGCGGCAACTCGTACGCGAGGCCGAGCGTGCGCGCGACGTCCCAGCCGTGCACGACGTAGTCGACGAGGTGGAAGCCGATCGCGAGTCGGCCGGGAATCGGCCGTGGCGTGATCTCGGGCAGCAGGAAGCCGCGTTCGGCAACGTCGGGCTGGGCGAATGCCGCGATGACGGCCTCGGCTGCTCCCGCGTACTCCCGGGTGACGTCGTCGCCCGGCTGGCGCGGCTGCCAGATGTCGAGATCGTCGCCGTGGCCTGCGGCTGCTGCGGCGAAACCGCGGTGCTGGGCGGTCATGTGGGCGAGCAGGTGGCCGAGATCCCATTCGGCGCAGGGTGTCGGCAGTGACAAGTCCGGCGGCCGGACTTGCGCGACGATCGGCACGGTCGCCCGGACAGCTCGCGCATGGATGGCGAGGAGGTCGATAGTATGCATGTGCTTACGATCTGCGGGCGTACATGATTTGTCAAGGTGTATGTTTTCGGCCGTGCCCGACCCGGACCGCGACCGACCCGATCTCGGCGCGATGGTCGTGCGGCTCGGCCGCGCGCTGATCGCGGCCGAGCGGCCGGTGCTCGCCGCTCACGACGTGTCGATGTGGGGTTACGTCGTGCTCAGCGCCCTGGCCGACGAGCCGATGCGCACCCAGGCGGCGCTCGCGCGCGCCATCGGCGCGGACAAGACCCGGATCATCGGGACCCTCGACGAGCTGCAGGAACGCAATCTGATCGAGCGCGAGCCGGACCCCGAGGACCGACGGGTACGGCTGCTGCGGCTGACGCCGGCCGGGCGGCAGCTGTACGCGTCCGTGAGAGCCGGCATCCGGGCCGCCGAGGAGCAGTTGCTCGGCGGGCTGACGTCGGCGGACAAGCGGATCTTCCTGCGGGTTCTCCAGCAGTTGAGCCCCGAGGTGAGCTAGTGCTCAGCGGGCGGCGATGGCTTCCTGCAGGCCGCGCGCGGCGAGCCGGTCGGCGCGCTCGTTCTCGGGATGACCGGCGTGGCCCTTGACCCAGTGCCACTGCACGTCGTGCCGGGACACGGCTGCGTCGAGGCGCTGCCACAGGTCGACGTTCTTGACCGGCTGCTTGGCCGAGGTGAGCCAGCCGTTGGCCTTCCAGCGGGGTATCCACTTCGTGATGCCGTCCCGCACATAGATGCTGTCGGTGTAGAGCAGCACGGCGAGCGGCGCCCGGGTCAAGCTCTCCAACGCCTGGATGGGGGCCATGAGCTCCATCCGGTTGTTGGTCGTGGAGGAGGCCTCGCCGCCGCAGAGGTCCTTCTCGCTGGAGCCCCAGCGCAGCACGGCACCCCAGCCGCCGGGTCCGGGATTGGGGATACAAGCGCCGTCGGTGTAGATCTCCACCGCAGTGGCCGAGCCAGTCATGCGCAGCACCCTACCGACCAGCTCAAGCCGGGAGGGCAGCAGAGCGGGAGGCTCCCACCGCATCGAGTGAGCGTCAGGCCGCCGATCCGGTGCCTGCGTGACGCCGCAGGCTTGCCGGGGGGAACCGGTACCGGACCGGCGGCCTGCCCCCGCAGTGCCCGAGAGCGGTGGGAGCGCTCCCAACCCCAGCCTAGCGAATGGTCCGCCCGGCGCCAAACCGTTCGGAAACACTCACATTCCACGGCTGACCAGCCGCTCTGCGACCTGCGGTTCTTGCTCGGAAAGAGGCCGGCCCGGCGCGGTCCGGACCACACCGCTGTGGACAGGCGGGAGCCGCGGACCGGCCAGCCAGTACAGTTTCGGCATGCGTGAGGCAGCCGTCGAGGTGCAGGACGTCGTCGTGAAGTACGGCGATGTCGTTGCCGTCGACGGCGTTTCGCTGACCGTGCCGCGCGGCGCGATCCTGGCCCTGCTCGGCAACAACGGCGCCGGTAAGACCAGCTTGCTCCAGGTTTGTGAGGGCTTCCGCGCGCCCGACGCTGGGTCCGCCCGGGTGCTGGGGCTCGACCCGGTCGCCGATCACGACGATCTGATGCCGCGGCTCGGCATCATGCTGCAGTCGGGCGGTGTCTACCCCTGGGCGACCGCCGGTGACATCCTCCGGCTCTTCGCTTCCTTCGCCGCGCATCCGCTCGACACCGACATGCTGCTCGACCGGCTCGGGCTGCGGAAGTTCGCCAAGACCACGTTCCGCCGGCTCTCCGGCGGTGAGCAGCAGCGGCTGTCCCTGGCCGTCGCGCTCGTGGGCCGGCCCGAGCTGGTCTTCCTCGACGAGCCCACCGCGGGCATGGACGTCGGCGCCCGCCAGACCACCTGGGAGCTCGTCGAGAGCCTGCGCACCGACGGTGTCTCGGTCCTGCTCACCACGCACCTGCTCGACGAGGCCGAGAGCCTGGCCGACCACGTGGTCATCATGGACAACGGCGTGGTCGCCGCCACCGGCACGCCGGCGGAGCTCACGGCCGCGGCCGGCATCGACCTCCTTCAGGTACGCGCGGACCCCGCCCTCCCGGTCGCCGACCTCGCCGCCCGCCTGGACGCCAAGGTCACCGAGGACAACCCGGGCGAGTACGCGATCGCCGGCGCCCTCGACACCGAAGCCATCGCCGCGGTGCTCGGCTGGTTCGCCACGGCCGGCGCCCAGGTGACCGCGGTCAACACCCGCCGCCGCACCCTCGAAGACGTCTACCTGGCCCTGACCGCCGGAGCCACCCGATGACCATCGGGTCCCACCGACGACGCCCGACCGCGACGAAGCCTGGAGCTGGGCGATGAGCACCGAAGCCGGCACGTTCACTCCCGCTCCCGGCCGGGCGCCGATGCGGGCGATCCTCCGCCAGCAGGTACGCATGGAGTTGCTGCTGACCGCCCGCCGTGGTGAGGCTGTGGTGCTCGCCATGGGCGTACCCCTGTTGGTGCTGCTCGGTGCCGGCCTCACCAACGCCACCAACGTCCCCGGCGACGACCGCCTCGGTTTTGTCGTCCCCGGCGTGCTGGCCCTGACGGTGATGTCGACGGCCTTCACCGGCCAGGCGATCACCACCGGTTACGAACGCAGCTACGGCGTCCTGAAACGCCTCGGGGCCTCCCCGCTGACCCGCCCCGGCCTGCTCTTCTCCAAGACCGCCGCGATCCTCTGCCTGGTCGGGCTGCAGGTGCTCGCCCTTGCTCTGGTCGGTGTTGTGGTGGGCTGGCGGCCCGAGCTCTCCCACGTCCTGCCGGCCATCGGCGTGACCGTGCTCGCCACCGCTGCCTACTGTGGCCTGGCCCTGCTCATCGCGAGCGTGTTGCGGCCCGAGACGACCACCGCCGCGGCCACCCTGATCTATGTGCTCATGCTGGCCGCGGGCGGGATCATGTTCGCGGCGCCCGACCTCGGCACGGCCGGGCACTTCCTGCTGCCGCTGGCGGCGCACGCCGAAGCGCTGCGCGACACGCTCACGAGCGGCACCGCAGTGCCGGCGAGCATCTGGCTCAGCCTCACCCTCTGGGCCGCGGTCGCGCTCACCGCGGCCGCCCGCAAGTTCCGCTGGGAGTAACGGGGCAATCCCGGCAGGGTGAGGTGCGCTGTCCGTCGATCGGTGGACACCGGGTGACAGCCGGGCGGTCGTCCCGGGCGGACCCTCTCCTTCGGCAAGCTCCTATGCATGACAGCGATCGAGGTCACCAGCCTCCGCAAGTCCTACGGCTCCCGCCCGGCGGTCGCGGGCATTGATCTTTCCGTTCCGCACGGTGAGGTGTTCGCCCTGCTCGGCCCCAACGGCGCCGGGAAGACCACCACCGTGGAGATTCTCGAGGGGCACCGGCAGCGGGATTCCGGCGACGTGCGGGTGCTCGGGCAGGATCCGGCCACCGGCGGGCGGGCCTGGCGGGCCCGGATCGGCATCGTGCTGCAGTCGGCCACCGACGCCGCCGATCTCACCGTCGCCGAGACCGTCCGGCACATCGCCGGCTTCTATCCCCGGCCGCGGTCCGCCGCCGAGGTCATCGAGCTGGTCGGGCTCTCCGACAAGGCCAAGACCAAGGTACGGGCCCTGTCCGGCGGTCAGCGCCGCCGCCTCGACGTCGCGCTCGGCATCGTCGGCCGGCCCGAGATCGTGTTCCTCGACGAGCCCACCACCGGCTTCGACCCGCAGGCGCGGCGGCAGTTCTGGCAGCTGGTCCGGGCGCTCGCCGCCGAGGGCACCACCATCCTGCTCACCACCCACTACCTCGACGAGGCCGAGGCGCTCGCCGACCGGCTGGCCGTCATCGCCGCCGGCACCCTGGTGGCCGAGGGCACCCCGGCCACGCTCGGCGGCCGCGCCGGCGCCGGCGCCACCGTCGAATGGGTCGGGCCGAACGGCCGGGAGTCCGAGCAGACCACCGAGCCCGCCGCGCTGATCACCCGGCTCACCGCGGCCGGCGTCGACCTGACCAGCCTGACCGTCACCCGCCCCAGCCTCGAGGACACCTACCTGACCCTGATCGGAGAGCAGCGATGATCACCACTGCCCCCACCCTTCCCTCGACCGCGCGGATGGGGGTCAGCCGGGGCTGGGTCGAGATTCTTCAGTTCTTCCGCGACCGCACCGCCGTCATCTTCAGTTTTGCCTTCCCCGCCCTGCTCCTGCTGCTCTTCGGCACGATCTTCGCCGACGACTACGACCACCCCGGGCTCAGCGCCGCCCGGGTCTTCTCCGCCAGCATGATCGCGTACGGGGTCGTCGCCACCGCGTTCATCACCATGGGCGTCGGGATCGCCACCGATCGGGAGGACGGCACGCTCAAGCGGCTGCGGGGCACGCCCGTCACCGCCACCGCGTACTTCCTCGGCAAGCTGATCATGGTTGCTGTGCTGACCGCCGCCGAGGTGGTCGTGCTGCTCGGTGTCGGGGTGCTGTTCTTCGATCTGCCGCTGCCCACTGATGCCGGGCGCTGGTTCACCTTCGGCTGGCTCTTCGTGCTCTCCGTCATCGCCTGCGGCCTGCTCGGGATCGCCGCGAGCGCCCTGGTCCGTTCGGCCCGGACCGCCGGCGCCGTGCTCAACGTGCCGGTGGTCGCGCTTCAGTTCCTGTCCGGGGTGTTCATCCATCCGATCACCCAGCTGCCCGGCTGGATGATCACGGTGGCGTCCATCTTCCCGGTGAAGTGGATGGCCCAGGGCTTCCGGTCCGTCTTCCTGCCGGACTCCGCGGTCGGGTTCGAGGCCGGCGGCGCCTGGGAGCACGGGCGGATCGCCTTGGTGCTGCTCGCCTGGTGTGTGATCGGATCAGTGCTGTGCCTGATCACCTTCCGCTGGACCAACACCCGCGACGCATGATCGTGCAGCCGGCCGGCCCGGGGGAGCCCATCGCGCGGTACTCCCGGGCCTGGGCGATCTTCTACGCCGTCGTCGCCCTCGCGGTGGCGGCGGCGGTGCTCGGCCAGTCCGAGACCGGCACCGGACGCCGGGCCGTCGCGGTCGGGGCCATCGCGGTGATCGCCCTGCTCTACGGGCTCTGGGGGCGGCGCGGGCAGGCCGGCCTGCCGTTCGTCGTGGTCGTGCTCGTTGTCTTCGCGGTCGGCACGGTCGCGGTCTCCACCGTCAGCTACCTGCTCTTCGCGCTCTGCCCGCTGATCTTCCTGGTGCTGGAAATCCGCCCGGCTGTCGTCGCGGTCGTCTGCGCCAACCTGCTTCCGCTCGTCGGCGCCCTCACCAACGACGGGGTCGACTGGTATTTCCTCACCCACGTCGCCCCCATCTCCGCCACGACGTCGGCCGCCGCGGTCTGGCTCGGAGTGTGGATCCACCGGGTCGTCGAGCAGAGCAAGGAACGGGCCGCGCTCATCGCCGAGCTGGAGAGCAGCCGCGCCGAGGTGGCCCGGCTGTCGCACGAGACCGGCGTCGCCGCCGAGCGGGCCCGGCTCGCCGGCGAGATCCACGACACCCTCGCCCAGGGCTTCACCAGCATCATCACCCTGCTTCAGGCCGCCGATCCGGCGCTGGCCGACGAGCGGCTCGCGCTGGCCGTGCGGACCGCCCGGGAGAACCTGGCCGAGTCGCGAGCCCTGCTCGCGGCGCTGGCGCCGGCCGCGCTGGCAACCGGCTCACTGCCCGATGCGGTACGCCGTCAGGCGACCCGTTTCACCGAGGAGACCGGCAGCCCGGCGACCTTCCGCCTCACCGGCGACACCCGGGCGTTGCCGACCGTCGTGGAGGTCGTGCTGCTCCGCGCGGCACAGGAAGCGCTGACCAACGTCCGCCGCCACGCGAACGCCCACGAGGTGGCGGTGCTGCTCGCCTTCGGTGCGGACAGCGTCCGGCTCGTGGTGCGCGACGACGGCCGGGGCTTCGACACCGCGGCCACGACCGGCTTCGGACTGCCCGGCATGCGCGCCCGCGCCGAGCAGGTGAACGGCACCCTGACCATCCACAGTGACCCGGACACGGGAACCCTCGTAGAAGTGGAAGTGCCGGCGTGATTCGGTTGATTCTGGTCGACGATCATCCTGTGGTGCGGCACGGCATTCGCGGCATGCTCGAGGCCGAGCCGGACCTGAGTGTCGTCGGTGAGGCTTCGTCCGGGCCCGAGGGCGTGGCGCTCGCCGCCGAGCTCCGGCCGGACATCGTGCTCATGGACCTGCGGATGCCCGGTGGCGACGGTGTCGAGGCGACTGCGCAGATCGTGGCCACTGTGCCCGGTGTGCGGGTGATGGTGCTGACCACGTACGAGTCGGATCGTGACATCCTGCGGGCGATCGAGGCCGGCGCCGGGGGTTATCTGCTCAAGGACGCCTCGCCGGCGGAGCTGGCCGAGGGCGTCCGGGCCGCCGCCCGCGGCGAGACCGTGCTCGCCCCCAGCGTCGCCTCCACCCTGATCCGGCAGGTCCGCAGCCCCGCGCCGCCGGCGCTCTCCGCCCGGGAGACCGAAGTGCTGCGCCTGGTGGCGCGGGGACTGACCAATGCCGACATCGGCCGGGAGCTGTTCATCACCGAGGCCACCGTCAAGACGCACCTGCTGCGCGCCTTCGCGAAGCTGGACGTCGCCGACCGGACCGCCGCGGTCACCCGGGCGATGAGCCACGGCCTGCTGTGAGCCGCCGCGGGACGGGTCAGCGTTCGGTGTGGCGTTCCACGAAGGCCAGGGAGGTCTGGGCGACCTCCAGCCAGCCGCTGTCGATGGTCAGCGCGTGGCCGCGCCCGGGGATCTCGGCGAACTCGGTGATGCCCGGGTTCTTCAGCTGCTGCTTGTAGGCGGCGTCCGAGAGCGACCGCGGCACGGTGTGGTCCTTCTCGCCCGAGATGATCATCATGGGCCCGCGGTACGGGTTCTCCGTGTCCACCTTCACCTCGGTCCACGGGTTCAGGTTGGCCGTCGCCGCCTGGAACAGCGGGGCACCCGGCGCCGGCACGCAGTACGTCTCGTACAGCTCGTGGGCCTCCTCCTCGCTGACCGCGTTGGCGAACGCGTACCGGAACTGGTCGTAGGTCAGCGGTACGGCCTTGTGCCTGTTCGCCGGGTTGGTCAGCACCGGCGCGGCCGACCGCAGGGCCGAGATCGGCAGCGGCAGCACCCCGCGGAACGGGGCCGCGTCGATCGCCACGGTCGCCGCCGACAGTCCCCGGCCCGCCACGATCTGCGCGAGCAGCCCGCCGAACGAGTGGCCGACCACCGCCGGCTGCTTGTCCAGCTTGCCGATGACCTCGGCGTAGTGGTCGGCGACCTGGCCGACCGTCTTGTTGGCGAAGACCTCAGGGTGCGCGTTGGCCTCGGCGACGGTCTCCGGGTCGTCCGGCCAGCCGGGTGTGATCGGGGCGTAGCCGGCCGCCCGGAAGACGTCGGCCCACCGGTCCCAGCTGCTCGGCAGCAGCCACAGCCCGTGGATGAAGACGACCGGGGTCAGCCCGGTCGCGTTGACCTCGGCGATGTCGGTGAGGGTGTGGGCCGGGATGACGGTCGCGGGATGCTCGGACATGCGCTGCTCCTTCGTGGTGGGCCACGCTTCGGCCTCACCGTAGGACGGGCCGGCGGCGGGCAGCTATACGTCACCTGACGTAAGAGCGGGCCGGAGTGCGCGGTTCAGCTCGGTGCGGGAGGTGATGCCCAGCTTCGGGAAGATGCGGTAGAGATGGGTGCTGATCGTGCGGTGCGACAGGAACAGCCGCTCACCGATCTCCCGGTTGCTCAGGCCGGCGGCGGCCAGCTCGGCGATCTGCAGCTCCTGCGGGGTGAGCCCGTCCCGTGCGTCGGTGCGGGGCCGGACCCGTTCGCCCGCCGCGCGCAGCTCGGCCCGGGACCGCTCGGCCCACGGCCCGGTGCCGAGC
Source organism: Actinoplanes sp. CA-051413 (assembly GCF_050955795.1). Taxonomy (NCBI): domain Bacteria; kingdom Bacillati; phylum Actinomycetota; class Actinomycetes; order Micromonosporales; family Micromonosporaceae; genus Actinoplanes; species Actinoplanes sp. CA-051413. Next base: position 7,865,989 of record NZ_CP192100.1, on the reverse strand, counting down.
GCCTCGAACGCCTCGACCGCGGCGCGCAGGTGCGGGCGGCACTCGGCCACCCGGCGCCGGCGGCGCAGCCAGGCCCCGTACGCGTGCAGCAGCCGCCCCCGCTCGAACGGCCACCCGGCCAGCTGTGGCCCGGCGAGGGCCCGCTCGAATGCGGCGTCGTCATCGGCCAGCACCGCGGCGCAGTAGTCGAGCCCGACCAGCAGCACCGGTGAGCAGGTGACGTCCCGCAGCGGGCTGAGCTCGGCGACCAGGGCGCGCAGCTCGTCCGTCCGTCCGCTGCCGACGGCGGCCTCGGCCAGGTGTGCGAGGGCCCAGAAGCGCAGCACCGGGTGGTACGGCAGCTCGGCGGGATCGGCGATGCGGCGCAGGTGCTCGTACGCGGCGGCGTAGTTGCTCCCGGCCAGTGCCTCGACGCCCCGGACGAGCTGCACCAACGCCAGCATCGGGTGGGCGCCGATGGGCAGCAGCGCCTCCTCACCGGCGTCGGCCAGCGCGCGGGCGGTCTCGCCGTTGCCGCGCAACGCCTCGGCCAGGGCGCGGGACAGGTCGGCGGTCAGGGCCCACCGGGGCTGGCCGGTCTCCAGCGCCAGCGCCCGGGCCTCGGTCGCCGCGGCGGTGGCCAGCCGTACGTCGCCGAGCTGGGCGGCCATCGTGGCCTGGCCGTTCAGGGCCTGGGTGAGGGTGCCCATCCGGCCCTGGGCGCGCAACCCGGCCACCGACGCGGCGGCGAAGACGAGCGACAGCGGCAGCGCCCCGACCGCCGAGGCGCCCATCGCGAGCAGTTCCAGCTCCTCGGGATTGCCGGACAGGTGGGTCCCGAGCTGCTCGATCCGCCGCAGTGCCAGGGCGCCCTGCTCGATCGGCGCCACCAGGGCCAGCACCGAGACCAGCCGGGGATCCAGCGGCGCCGCGTCGAGCCGGTCCAGCGCGCCGACGATCAGGTCCCGGGTGGCCCGGTCCGGGTTGGACCACCAGCAGCGCAGGCTCACCGTGACCATCGAGTCCAGGGCGGCCGTGGTGTCGCCGTCCTTGCGCATCCGGTCGATGATCTCCACGAACGCCGGCATCCGGCTGGCCCCGGACCAGCCCGCGGTCAGGAAGATCTCGCGCATCCAGGCGAACCGGGCCTCCTCGGCGCCCAGCAGCGTCCGGCTCTCCAGCCCGCGCAGCAGCCGCAGCACCGTGTCGATGTCGCCCAGCTCGTGCGCCGCCTCGGCCGCCGCCAGCAACCGGCTCGCCTGCTCCTGCGGCTGCTCGCTGAGCTGGGCCGCGCGTTCCAGCGCGGCCAGCGCGGTGCGGACCGCGCCACGCCGGCGGGCGGCCGCGGCGGCCGTGCTGAGCTCGCGGGCGAGCCCCTCGTCCGGGCCGGTCGCCGCCTCGGCGCTGTGCCAGATCCGGCGTTCCGGCTGGCCGGCGAGCACCTCGGCGAGCGCCGCGTGCGCCCGGCGACGCCGGTCCACGCCGGCCTGCTGGCGCAGCGCGGAACGGATCAGCGGGTGCCGGAAGCGGACCAGGAGCGGCTCGTCGATGGTGATCAGATCCGCGGTGACGGCGGGCGTCAGGTCGTCGGCGGTGACCGGCGGCTGGAGCCGGCCGGCGGCGGCCACGATCTCGTCCACCGCGGCGCCGTCGTCGAGCGCGGCCACGAGCAGCAGGTCCCGGGTGGCGGCGGGCAGCTCGGCCCCGAGCCGGGCGAAGGCGTGCTCCAGCCGGGTGGTCAGCGGCAGCGAGGCGGGCAGCAACGCGCCGGGGCCGGAGCGGACGGCGACGGCGGCCAGCTCGACCAGGCCGAGCGGATTGCCCGCGGCCTCGGCGAGGACCTGGGATCGCAGGTCGGGACGCAGGTGCGGGGCGCGGTGATCGAGCAGGGCGGCGGCCGGCTGCGCACCGAGCAGGTCGAGCCGGAGCTCGGCCATGCCGCCGCGGGCCAGGCGGGCGTCGGCCTCGGCACCGTCGCGCAAGGTCGTCAGCAGCAGCACCGCGTCGGTCTGGAGCCGGCGGGCGACGAAGGACAGCGCGGTCCAGCTGGGCCCGTCCAGCCATTGGGCGTCGTCGACGGTGACCAGCACGGGGTCGTGGGCGGCGGCGACGGTGAGCAGCTCCAGCAGGGCCAGCGCGACCCGGGCGGGCCGCAACGGCGGGCCGGTGGTGTCGACCGCCGCGAGCACCGTACGGCGGGCCGGCCCGGTCGACGGGTCCGGCGGTAGCTGCCGGACCAGCTGATCGAGTCCGGCGTACGCGATGTCGAACTCGGCCTGCACGCCCGTCACCGCCGGCACCCGGCAGCCGCGCCGGGTCGCCTCGCCGGCCGCCCAGCCCAGCAGGGTCGACTTGCCCACGCCGGCCTCGCCGCGCAGCGCGAGGGCACCGCCCTGCGCGGGCAGGGCGTCGAGCAGGCGCGCGAGCCGCTGCTGTTCGGCTTGCCGTCCGAAGATCTCCACCGCACCTCCGAGAACGGGCCGGCACCGGGAACCTTACCGGCCCCTTGTTACGTCACCGGTTCACAGAAAGAGCCCAGCCGGGCCACAGGCCACGGCGAGGTCGGCACGGCACATTGGTTGAGTCGTCAACAAATGAGGGGGACGATCCGATGGACCGGGACAAGGCACTACGCCGCACGTCGGCGCTCACCGGGGTGCTGGTCGCAGCCGGCCTGGCCGGGACACTCGGGGTGGGCCTGGCCGCCCGGGCCGCCGACTCCACCGGGAACACCACCCCGGCCACCGACAGCTCGACGGCTCCCGAGAGCGCCACCGAGAGCGCCACCGACAGTGGCAGCGGCTCGACCGGTACGGAGGCGCCGTCGCTGTCCGGCGGCAGCGACGGCTCCGGCCAGGCCACCTCCGGAGGGTCGTGACATGCCGCTGATCGAGACCCTGCCGATCGGGGCGGACACCGCCCAGTGGTCCGTCTGGGGCACTGTGGCGCGGGTCGTCGTCACCGAGCCGGCCCTGCTCACCCGGGCCACCGCGGTCGTCGAGGCCGAACTGGCCGCGGTCGACGCGGCGTGCAGCCGGTTCCGCCCGGACTCCGAGCTCTCCGTCGCCTGCCGTGCCGGTGGCCGTCCGGTGGTGGTCAGCCCGCTGCTCGCCGACCTGGTCGGTGCTGCCCTCGAAGCCGCCCGGCAGACCGACGGTGACGTCGATCCCACGATCGGCGGCGCGCTGTGCGGTCTCGGCTACGACCGGGACTTCGCCGCCGTCACGGGGCGCGCGGTCGCCCCGGCCGTCCGGGTCTTCGCCACCCCGGACTGGCGATCGGTGCAGCTGCACGACCGCGAGCTCACCGTGCCGGACGGCGTCCTGCTCGACCTCGGTGCGACCGCCAAGGCCGCCGCCGCCGACCGGGCCGCCCGGCTGGTGGCCGTCCGGCTCGGCGTCGGCGTGCTGGTGGCGCTGGGCGGGGACATCGCGACCGCCGGGCCCGCCCCGGACGGCGGCTGGTCGGTGCTGGTGCAGGACCGGCCCGGCGACCCGCACTGCACGATCCGGTTGCCGGCCGGCGCTGCCCTCGCCACCTCCAGCACGGCCGGCCGCACCTGGGGACGCCCCGGCGAGCTGCTGCACCACATCCTCGATCCGCGTACCGGCCGGCCCGCGCCCCGGGTGTGGCGGACGGTCTCTGTCGCGGCGTCCTCGTGCCTGCGCGCCAACACACTGAGCACGGCTGCGGTCGTGCGCGGCCATGCGGCGCCGGAGCTGCTCCGCGGTGGGCCCGCCCGGCTGGTCACCCCGGAGCTGGACGTGCTGCGGCTGGGCGGGTGGCCGGCATGACCGAGGCGCTGTGGTACCTGGGGCGGGGCAGCGGGGTCGTCTCGCTCGTCCTGCTCTCGATCGTGGTGGCGCTGGGCATCGGCGCGCGCTCCGGGCGGACGGCCTTCGGGCTGCCCCGCTTCGCGGTCAACATGCTGCACCGCAACGCCGCGCTGCTGGCCGTCGCGCTGCTCGTCGGGCACGTGGTCAGCCTCTGGTTCGACCCGTACGCGCAGCTGCGCTTCTTCGATCTGGTGGTGCCGTTCGCCGGCGAGTACCGGCCGTTCTGGCTGGGGCTGGGCACGCTGGCCTTCGACCTGGTGCTCGCGCTGATCGCCACCAGCCTGCTGCGGCACCGGCTCGGTGTGCGGGGCTGGCGGCTCGTGCACTGGCTGGCGTACCTGTGCTGGCCGATCTCCCTGCTGCACGGCTGGCAGACCGGCACGGACGCGGCGAGCTGGTGGCTGCGGACCGTCCTGGTGCTCAGCACCGCGCTGGTCCTCGCCGCTGTCGCGTGGCGGGTCACGCCCTCGTTCGCCCGGTTCCCCGCCCGCGCCCCGCGCCGGGTCCGCACCCCTCAGGAGGTTCGATGACCACGGTGGACGCCCCCGGCGGAGTGCGCCTGCGCCTGCTCGCCGGTGACAACGACGGCCGGCTCGACACGCATCTCGGCCGGCACGGACGCGCGCCGGTGCTGAACGCCGAGCAGCTCGTCGAAGTGCTGCGCGCCGCCGGGCTGACCGGTCGCGGTGGGGCCGGCTTCCCCACGTGGCGCAAGGTCGAGGCGGTGCGCCGGGCCGGGGGTACGGCGGTGGTCGTGGCGAACGGCGCCGAGGGGGAGCCGGCCAGTGGCAAGGACCGGGCGCTGCTCGCGTACCAGCCGCATCTGGTCCTGGACGGACTGCAGCTCGTGGCCGGTGCGCTCGGGGCGCGTACCGCCCGTCTCTATGTCGCGGCGGCCTCGGCCGACGGGGTCCGGGCGGCCCTGGCCGCGCGGCGCGGGGCCGGCCTGGACCCGGTCCCGGTCACCGTGACCGTCGCGCCGCAGTCCTTCGTGGCGGGGGAGGAGTCCGCGGTGGTCGCCGCCGTCTCGGGACGGCCTGCCGTGCCCGCCGACAAACTGGTGCGGATCACCGACTCCGGGGTGGGCGGGGCGCCGACGCTCGTGCAGAACGTCGAGACGCTGGCCCACCTGGCGCTGATCGCCCGGCACGGTCCCGGCTGGTTCCGCGCCGCGGGCACGCCCGACGAGCCGGGCACCTTCCTGGCGACGGTCGGCGGCGCGGTGCGCGCGCCCGGCGTGATCGAGGCCGGGTATGGCGTCCCGCTCGGTGACCTCGTCGACGCGGCCGGCGGCGCGACGGCTCCACTGCAGGCTGTGCTGCTCGGCGGTTACCACGGCGGCTGGGTCCCGGCCCGGCCCGGGATCGAGGTGAGCCGGGCGGCGCTGACCCCGTTGGGCGCGTCCCCGGGCGCGGGCATCGTGCTCGCGCTCCCGGCGCACGTGTGCGGCCTGGCCGAGACCGCCCGGATCGCCGGATACCTGGCCGGCGAGGTGGCCGGCCAGTGCGGCCCGTGCGTCAACGGCCTGCCCCGGCTGGCCGCCACGCTGGGCGACCTCGCCCACCACCGGGCCCGGCCCGGCCTGCCGGCCGAGGTGCGGCGGCTGGCCGCGCTGGTCACCGGCCGCGGCGCCTGCCGGCACCCGGACGGCACGGCCCGCATGATCATCAGCGCGATGCGCGCCTTCGAGGCCGATGTGACCGCGCATCTGGCCGGCCACTGCCTGGCCGTCGCATCCGGACACCAGGGGGTACGGCGATGAGCACCACCAGGCTGCACGTGGACCGGACGGCCTGCGACGGCCGCGGGCTCTGCGCCGAGTTGCTGCCCGAGCTGCTGAGCGAGGACGACTGGGGCTACCCGGTGGCCCGCGACGGTGCGGCGGAGCCCGTGGTGCCGCGGCGACTCGAGGATTCCGCCCGCCGGGCCGTCGACCGCTGCCCCGCTCTGGCGCTGCGGCTCGTACGGCGCTGAACTGCTTCGCGCTCGCCGTTCCGCACCTCGTCCGAAATGGTCGCGGCATGATCTTTTTGCCGACCGACTCAGTGGATCATCCATTGTCAAGGGGGCCGATCGACGGGCGTGTCTCACATTCGGCTACTTCTGTCCAACCCGGATGATCGATTGGAGTCGGCCGGACATCGAAGGTGACAACTACCCCGCGCACGCGCTCCGCGTCCGGCATGTTACGGTGCGATGCCATGATCGGCTCTATCGGACAAATCACGGGCGCCAATGTGGAAAAAGCGGACCAGGACCGGCCAGTCGTCGTCCACCGACGTCACTCTCGGTACGCCTGTTATTTTGTCCGATGTAGAGCCGAGTTCACCGGCAATGCACGATGTTGCCGCCCGCCCCGGTATCCGAAAACTTGGTCCCGCGTTCGTAAAGATTGCGACCCTGGGGTCTCTATTTTCCTGGCCGTCGTCTAGCGTTCACCGCCTGAGCGTCCTTGCGCTTTGTTGTTGTGAGGCCAAGGGGTGGGGGGCGTCGTAAGTGGGGTGCACGAAATTGCCGAGTGGGCGTGGGGTCTCACGGCGGGCAGGGGCGTCGTGACAACGACGGAAACAACGGCGGACAACGCCGCGACCGGACCGATTCCGACAACTTCATCGTATGCGGGCGTCACCGAACGGGATCTCGGTGTCTCCGACGAGCGGGGCCACGCCGACCGATGGGTCTGGGAGGCCCGCTACGTCAAGCTGCTGCTGGTCATCGACTTCGGCGCGACCCTGGTGGCCACGCTGGCCGCCTTCGTGCTGCGGTTCCAGGGCGCGCCGTACGCGGACTGGTATCTGGTGCTGTCCGCGCTGATCCCGCCGGTGTGGGTGGGTCTGCTGGCGCTGACGCACGCCTACGAACGGCGGGTGCTTTTCGTCGGCGGCGAGGAATATCAGCGGGTGCTGCGGGCCGGCGTACGCCTCACCATGGGCATAGCGCTCGCCTCCTATGTGGCCAACGCGGACATCGCCCGGGGCTATCTGCTGATCGCTCTCGTGCTGACCACCGTGCTCTCGCTGACCGGCCGCTTCGTGTTGCGCAAGGTGCTGCACCGTTCCCGCCGGCGCGGGGCCTGCATGCACCGGGTGCTGGCGCTCGGGCACGCCACGGCCGTCGCACAGATGACCCGCCAGCTGCACCGCCGCTCGCACCACGGGTTCCAGGTCATCGGCGCCTGCCTGCCGGCGAGCCAGCTCGCCGACGCGGCGCACACGGTCGACGTGCCGGTGTTCGGCGCCCTGGGCGCGGCAGCGAATTCGGCCGCCGCCGCCGGGGCCGACACGGTGATGGTGCTGTCCTGCCCGGAGCTCGACGGCCCGATGCTGCGCCGCCTGGCCTGGGAGCTGGAGCGCGACGACATCGACCTGATCGTCTCGTCGTCGCTGGTGGACACCGCCGGTGACCGGATCACCGTGCGCCCGGTCGACGGGCTGCCGATGATGCACATCGAGCACCCGCGGCTCTCCGGCGGCCGGCGCCTGATCAAGTCCATGTTCGACGTGTCGGTGGCCGCGCTGCTGCTGGTGCTGCTCGCGCCGCTGTTCCTGCTGGTCGCGCTGGTCATCCGGCTGGACACCGGTGGCCCGGTGTTCTTCCGCCAGGTCCGGGTGGGCCGCGGCGGCGAATCGTTCCGGATGTACAAGTTCCGCACGATGCACACCGACGCCGAGGCGCGCTTCGAGGCGATGCGGCAGCAGAACGAGCACACCGGCGTGCTGTTCAAGATCCGCGCGGACCCGCGGGTCACCCGGTCCGGACGGATCCTGCGCCGCTACTCGCTCGACGAGCTGCCCCAGCTGATCAATGTCCTGCTGGGGGAGATGTCGCTGGTCGGGCCGCGCCCGCCGCTGCCCAGCGAGGTCGAGCAGTATCCGCAGGACATGCGCCGGCGGCTGGTGGTCAAGCCCGGCATGACGGGGTTGTGGCAGGTGAGCGGGCGGTCGGACCTGTCCTGGGAGGACTCGATCCGGCTCGACCTGCGGTATGTGGAGAACTGGTCGCTCACCGTCGACCTGGTGATCCTCATGCGGACCGCGATGGCGGTCATGCGGGGCTCGGGAGCCTACTGAGCGGCGCGTGGGGCGTCGTTCGACAGGTGGTGCAAGCATGCGGCCGGGACGCCGCAGGATGGGGACACTTCGGTGGTACTGCTGTATTTCATCGCCGCGTTCGCGGTCATCGTGCCCGCGGTGGTGGGCCCGCTGCTGGCGTACGGGCCGGGCCGGCGGCTGGCCCGTGGACGGCTGGCGGCGAAGACCCGCGAGTCCGTCGCCGGGCTGGTCGTGACCCTCGGACGGCCGATGACCGCGCTGGTCTTCGTGCTGTTCTGGGCCGCCGCCGTCATCGCGGTCTTCTGGCCGGTCGGCATCCTGGCCCACCGCCTGGAGAACGTCGTCGACTGGCCGGTGCTGCTCTGGGTGACCGACCGCCGCAGCCCCGGCTTCGAGGACTTCAACTGGTGGTACACCACGCTCGGCGACCGTGACCCGCTCAAGATCGTGGTGGTCGTGGCGGCGGTGCTCTTCGCCCCGTTCTGGCGCAAGCGGTTCTGGATCCCGCTGGTGGCGATCCTGCTCAGCTTCCCGCTGGAGCAGTACGTGCAGGCCATCCTGGCCGGCATGGTCAACCGCGGTCACCCGCCGACCGGGCTGGGCTCGTACCCGTCGGGCGGTATCGCCCGGGTGGTCATGACCTTCGGGGCGATCGCGCTGTTCGTCGCGCTGACCTGGAAGATGGGCCGGCGCTGGCACGTGCTGCTGGGCACCGTCGTGCTGATCATGGCGACGTACGAGGGCTACTCGCGCATCTACACCCAGAAGCACTGGCTCACCGACGTCATCAGCGGCCTGGTCTTCGGCCCGGCGCTGTTCCTGGGCTACGCCCTGGCTGTCGGCATCCTGGTCGGCCGGTATCCACGCCCGACGCCGGCGCCGACGCCCGCCGCCGCGACGGAGGCTATGGCCGCCCCGGCTGCCGAGCCGGTCGCCACGGCGAACGCGTCGTGACGACACTGCTCGTCGCTTCGACCGGGGGTCATCTCGCCGAACTGCACGACCTGAGGCCCCGGCTCGACGTGGGGGAGCGGCGCTGGGTGACTTTCGACAGTCCGCAGAGCCGGTCCCTGCTCGACGGCGAGGATGTCGTCTTCGTGCCTCCGGCCACCAGCCGGGACCTGGTCGGCGCGGTCAAGGACCTGATCGTCGCCGAGCGGATGTTCCGCCGTGAACGCTACGAGCGGGTGATCAGCACCGGCGCCAGCGTGGCCCTGGCGTTCTTCCTGCCCGCCACCCGCGCCGGGGTGCCGTGCTCCTACATCGAGAGTGCCACCCGCACCGAGGGCCCCTCGCTGACCGGCCGGCTCGCCGCCCGGGTGCCGCGCACCCGGCTCTACACGCAGTATCCGGCCTGGGCGGACGACACCTGGCAGTACGCCGGGTCCATCTTCGACGCCTTCGAGGCGGAGCCGGTCGCCGAGCCGCGCCCGGTGAGCAAGGTCGTGGTGACGCTGGGCACCCACGAGCGCTACACGTTCCCGCGCCTGCTCAACCATCTCGTGACCCTGTTGCCGCCGGAATGGGACGTGCTGTGGCAGGTGGGCTCGACCGTGGTCGATAAGATGCCCGCCGGCGCCCGGAAACAGGTGCCGATCACCGAGATGCGCCAGGCCCTCGCCGAGGCGGACGTGGTCATCGCGCACGCCGGGGTGGGCTCCGCGCTGGCGGCGATGCAGGCCGGCAAGCGCGCGCTGTACGTGCCGCGGCGCAAGGCCTTCGGTGAGCACGTCGACGACCACCAGGTCGCGATGGCCCGCGAACTGGAAGGCAGGAAGCTGGTCGTGGCCCGGGAGGCGCCGGAGGTCGGCCTCGAAGATCTGGCGGAGGCGGCGGCCTGGCAGGTCCGGGCGAGCCCCGGGGTGGCGCCGTTCCGGCTGGCTCCGTCGTGATCGCACAGACTTCGTCCATCCTCTGTGCCCCCGCCGGAACCGAGCAGGCAACGTCTCCGTCCGGACGGTCGATAGCGAACTGACGCTCACCGCACGAGGCTGCGTCAATCTTTAAATTCTCATTAGGAGGGCCCGTGTCCCTAAAGCGTCGACTCCGGTCGCGGCCGGTGGCCAGAATCCTGGCCTCCGCCGCGGTGCTGAGTCTGACGGTCGCTCTGACCGCCATCCCGGCCTCCGCCGTGTACGTCCCCCCGAACGACCCCGCGACCATCGTCACGGCCAACCCGGTGGACTACACGCCGCACGCCCAGAACGGCAGCATCCGTGCGTTCGCGCAGATCGGCAACACGGTCTACGCCGGCGGATCCTTCAGCGGCATCAAGGCCGCCGGCGCGAGCACCTGGTCGCCGGCGAGCAACCTGGTGGCCTACGACGCCGGCACCGGCGCGCTGCGCACGGGCTTCACCCCGGTGCTCGACGGCGCGGTGCAGACCCTCGCGGTCAGCCCGGACGGCAAGCTCATCGTCGGCGGCAGCTTCGGCACCGTGAACGGCGTGTCCCGCAAGAACCTCGTCGAGCTGGACCCGGCCACCGGTGACACGATCACCGGCTGGGTCGGCCGCGCCGACGGCGGGGTGGTGCGCCGCGCCATCGTGCACGACAACCAGCTCTACATCGCCGGTGCCTTCCACTGGATCAACGGCACCGAGCACGGGCTGCTGGCCCGGCTCAACGCCACCACCGGCGCGATCGACAGCACCTTCCAGGTCGACGCCAGCGGAGCCCGGCCGTACAGCAACAGCACCGAGCTGGTCTGGGGCCTCGCGGTCGCGCCCGACGGTGACACGGTCGTGGCGGTCGGCAACTTCACCGAGGTCAACGGCAACGCCCGCAACCAGGTCGTCATGATCGACACCGCGAGCACGCCCACCGTCGCGGACTGGAACACCGACCGGTACGTGGCCGCCTGCTACAGCAGCTCGTTCCCGTTCTACGCCCGTGACGTCGACTTCAACGACGACGGCAGCTACTTCGTCATCATCGCCGACGGTGGCCGCGGTGACGCGTACTGCGACTCCACCGCCCGCTGGGAGACCGCGGACCGGGGCAGCAACGTCCAGGCGACCTGGGTCGACGTCACCGGCACCGACTCGGTCACCTCGCTCGAGGTCGCCGACGGGGTCGTCTACGTCGGCGGGCACTTCCGCTGGCAGAACAACGCCAACGGCAACGACACGCAGGGCCCGGGTGGCGTCAGCCGCTACGGCATCGCCGCGCTGGACCAGCAGAACGGCGTACCGCTGAACTGGAACCCGACCCGGTCACCGGGCAGCCAGCTGCCGGCCGGCGGGACCAACTGGGGCCCGATCATGTGGGAGCTGTGGAAGGGCCCGAACGGGCTGTTCGCCGGCTTCGACGCCGATGGCCTGGGCAACGAGTACCACGGCCGGCAGGGCTACTTCCCGGACGCGGGTGGACGCACCATCGCGATCCAGGACGCCCCGCAGGCCGCCTCCGGTTACCTCTACCTGGGGGCCGGTAACGGCCAGGTGACCAAGGTGTCCTACGGCGTGTCCGGGGTGGGCGCCCCGGCGACGGTCAGCCAGCCGCAGCTCACCAACGCCAAGTCGGCGTTCGTGGTGTCCAACAAGGTGTACTGGGCCAAGACGGACAGCAGCGCGCCCAGCGGCAGTCTGCTGAACATCTCGATCCTCAGTGGTTCCGGCGCGATCGGTGCCCCGTGGGTCGGCAGCGGCTACAACTCGTGGTACGCCGCGGCCAGCATGACCGGCTCGTTCTATCTGCAGGGCCGGATGTATTACACGACAGCGTCGAGCAACGCGCTGTTCTATCGTTACCTCACGCCGGACGGCTACGTCATCGGTTGCACCGCCTTCACGCTGCCCACCTCGGGCATCGACTGGCGCACGGTGCGCGGCATGACCTGGGTGGCCGGCAAGCTGGTCTACGGTTCCACGGACGGTTCACTGCGGACGGTCAACTTCGACGCCTCGGCGTCGACTGCGGTCGACGGCTCCACCGCCACTGTGGTGGCGGCGCCGACGGCCGAGGCGACATGGTCGAACCCGACCCTGTTCTTCGCCACTTCGTAACACAGACTGTCGTCGGAGCGACGACTCTCTGTTGCGTAACCTTCCCCGGCCGCGCGAGGATGCCGGCCGGGGAAGGTTTCGGTGAGAACAAGCTCTACCGAAACACAACTGCACACATGTCGGGGAGAGACGACTCATGGATGTGACTGATTCCGTCGCCGCGAGCCGGCAGCGGGTCGTCGGCTTCGCGGACGTCGTACGGATTCCGCTGCGAAGGTGGCGCATCGTGCTGTCCGCCACCGCGGCCGTCACGCTCGCGGTGCTCGCCTACCTCTTTTTCTTCCCGGCGACGTATCGCGCGACAACGGTTGTCGTGCTGCGTCCCGTGGTCACCGACCCGTTCACCCTGCCGTCCAGTGGCGCCGACCGGGCCATCAACATGACCGCCGAGAACGGCATCGCCCTGGGCAACGACGTCATCGACTCGACCGCCCGGATCCTCGACCGCGATCCCGAGGCGGTCCGTGAGTCGCTCACCACCGAGGTGCCCACGGGCGGCCAGGTGCTGCGCTTCCAGTACGCCGGCGACAGCGAGCGCAGCGCGATCACCGGCGCCAACACCGCCGCGCAGACCTACCTGCGGGTCCGTGAGGACATCTACAAGCAGCAGCGGGCCGCGCTGATCCTCTCGTACGACAACACCATCAAGCAGGTGACCGGGCAGCGGCTGGCGGTGCAGAAGACGCTGCCCAACCAGAAGAGCAGCACCGACACCGCGTCGCCGCGTACCGAGGCGACGCTGGACCAGGTGAGCGCGCTCAACGACCAGATCGCCCAGCTCGCCAACGCGCGCGCCAAGGTCTCCTCGGCCGACCTGAGCCCCGGCTCGATCACCGCCGCGGCCCGCTCGCCGATCCCGTCCAGCCACGACGCCGGCCTGCTCTATCTGCTCGGCGCCGGGCTCGGCGGGCTCCTGCTGGGCATGGTCGCCGCGCACGCCCGGGAGGCGCTGGACCGCCGGGTCCGTTCCATCGACCAGGCCGCCGATCTGGTCGGGCTGCCGGCGCTCGGCGTGGTCCGCGCGGTCGGCCGGCATCACGACGAGGCCGCCGCGGCCGACGCCCGGTACGTCTCGCTGGCGGTGCTCAAGTGGATCGACCGGCATCCCGACCGCGCGCTCGTCGTGCTGTCCGGCCGCAACGACGAGGGCCGCACGACGGTGACCGGCAATCTGGCGGTCGCGCTGGCCGAGGCCGGGCAGGACGTCACGCTGGCCGCGCCGCCGGAGACCCACGAGGAGCTCAAGCGGGTGCTGTTCGCCGCGCAGAAGCGCACCCCGCCGCGTCCCCGCACGCTGTCGACGTCCGCGCCCGCCGGGCTGAACGGATCGGCGGCTGCGGGCCGTCTCGGGCTGGGCGGCACCGGTGCCACCGCGGCGCCGGGGGTCACCCGGGTCGCCGGCTCCGGCGTGCGCACCGCCGGCGCCCCCACCCAGGTGCAGACCACCTCGGCCGACCCCGAGGCCACCCTGATCATGGAGGCGCCGGTCCGGCAGACGCCCGTGGTCGCGGCCGGGTCGGCCGGAAGCGACGCGGACAGCCGGCTGCTGGTCGTGCTGATCGGCGGCGGTGTCATCCGGCTGTGCAACCTCGGCGAGGAGCCGGAGTCCGGCATCGTGGTCATCGACGCGCCCCCGTCCGACACCGACGAGCGGGGCGTCCGGGCCGCGCAGTCCGGGGTCGCGGTGCTCGTGGTGGCCCGCGACCGGACCCGTAACGCCGAGCTGTCCCGCCTGGTCGACCGGCTGCGCTCGGCCGGCGCCCAGACGGTCGGCTTCGTGCTCACCGGAGGCCGCAGTGCCTGAGAGCGCCGTGCCCGACAGCGCAGGGGAGAACGCCGTGCCGCAGACCTACCCGGAGATCACCGTCGTCGTCGCCACCCGGGACCGGCCCGGGCTGCTCGAACGCGCCGTCGCCAGCATCCTCGGCCAGGACTATCCCGGCCGGGTCGAGTGTGTCGTGGTCTACGACCACGTCGACGTGCGGGAGCTGGACGTGCCGGTCGGCCCCGACCGCTCGCTCAAGCTGATCGCCAACACCCGCCGGCAGGGACTGCCCGGCGGCCGTAACAGCGGGGTGGAGGCGGCGACCGGCGAGCTGCTGGCGTTCTGCGACGACGACGACATCTGGCTGCCGACCAAGCTGAGCCGCCAGGTCGAGCAGCTCGCCGACCCGGCGATCGGCGCGGTCAGCTGCGGCCTGCGGCTGCGCGGGCCGGGCATCGACAAGGAACGCGTGCTGGACCGCGACCGGGTCGTGCACGAGGAGCTGCTCGCCGACCGCGTGATGGAGGTGCACTCCAGCACCATGCTCGTGCGCCGGTCCACGTGGGCGGCGGCCGGCGAGGTCGACGAGGGTATCCCCGGTGGCTACAGCGAGGACTACGAGTGGCTGCTGCGGGTGTCGGCGACGACACCGATCGCGGTGGTGCGGGAGGCGCTGGTCATCGTCGACTGGCACGGGGGGTCGTTCTACTTCGGACGCTGGGCGACCATCGTCGAGGCCCAGCGGTACCTCATCGGCAAGCACCCCGAGCTGGCCACCAGCCGCGCCGGGATGGCCCGGCTGCGCGGGCAGATCGCGTTCGCGCTGGCCTCGGGCAACCGGCGGACCGAGGCGATGAAGGAGCTGGCCGCGGTCATCCGGCTGAACCCGCGGGAGAAGCGCGTGCTGGTCACCGTACCCGTCATCCTCGGTCTGATGACCGGCGAGCGGGTGCTGCGGATGGCGCAGAAGCGCGGTAAGGGGATCTGAGCGTTGGCCAGGACGATCGTGCGTGGCCGGCGGACCGCGCGGGCGTCCGCGCCGGCCCGGGCCCGCGCGGTCGCCCTGGTCGAGCCGGGCGTGCTGGAGCCGGGCGCCTGGGCGGTACGCCAGGCGAAGCTCCCGGTGTGGCCGATCGTCGGCATGTTCGCGCTGCTGCCGCTGTGGTGGGGTCTCGGGCTCTTCTACATCGCCTGGCCGCTGTTCGGCGCGGTGCTGCTGTCCCTGCTGACCTCGCGCGGCAACATCCGGCTGCCCACCGGAACCGTGCTGTGGCTGATCTTCCTGGGCATCGTCACGGTGAGCGCCACCCGCCTGAACTATGTCACCAACCTGATCATCTTCGGCCTGCGGCTCGGGCACCTGGTCACCGGTCTGCTGGTCGGCATCTACGTCTACAACCTGATCCGCGACGGCGTGCCGTGGACCAAGGTGGCCAACCCGCTGGCGATCTTCTGGCTGTCGATGGTGGCGCTGGGCTGGCTCGGCGTGCTCGTGCCGACGTTCAGCTTCCCTAGCCCGTTCGAACTGGTGCTGCCGCACGGCGTGCAGGCCGAGCGGTACATCCTCGACATCACCCACCTGGACTCGACGGAGTTCAACAAGTTCAGCCGCAACCCGATCTACCGGCCGGCGGCGCCGTACCCGTACACCAACAACTGGGGTACGGCGTACAGCTTCCTGGTGCCGTTCGTGCTCGCGTACCTGACGTCGGTGCGCCGCGGCCCGATGCGGATCGTGCTGCTGGTCTCGCTGCCGCTGTCGCTGGTCCCGGCGTTCCTGACGCTCAACCGCGGCATGTTCATCGGCCTGGGCGCCGGGGTCGCCTACCTGCTGTTCCGGGAGGTGATGCGCGGCCGGGTCCGGCTGTTGCTGCCCGTCGTCGGCATCTTGCTGATCGGCTGGATCGTCACGCTGTTCATCCCGGTCTTCGACCTGATCACCAACCGCACCTCCAGCACGGACACCACGTCGGACCGCTTCGACCTCTACGTACAGACCTGGGCCGCGGTGGTGCACTCGCCGCTGCTGGGCTTCGGCCAGCCGAACTCGGTCGACACCACGCACGCGTCCGAGCCGCTGGGCACCCAGGGCATGATCTGGCAGCTGCTCTACAGCCACGGCATCCCGGCGACGCTCTGCTTCTACCTGCTGCTGCTGGTGATCGCGCGCCGGCTGGCGGCGGCCGTGACGCCGTCCGGGCTGTGGCTGAGCGCGCTGCCGATCATCGCCGCGATCGTGACGCCGTTCTACTCCTACATCGACCCCAACATGTCGGTGCTGTTCTTCGCCCTCGGCCTCGGGCTGGCGGCGGTGGACGGGCCGGTCAACCGCAGCCCGAAGGAAGTGCCGGCATGACAGCGGTCGCCGCGCCCGGTCCCGCCGACACCGAGGTGCGCCGCAGCACCCGCAGCGGGGCCATCGGACTGGTCGGTGCGGCGGTCAACGGCGCCTTCGGATTCGTGCTCACCACCGTCATCGTCCGGGCCTTCGGTGCCGACGGCTCGGGTGCGCTGTTCAGCGTCATCGGCCTGGTCACCATCGCCGGCGCGATCTGCTGCTTCGGCGCGGACACCGGCCTGATGTGGGCCATCCCGCGGCGCCGGCTCGGCCCGCAGGGTGATGCGGCCCGGCTGTTGCCACTGGCCG
The DNA here is from genome assembly GCF_050955795.1 of Actinoplanes sp. CA-051413. Classification (NCBI taxonomy): domain Bacteria; kingdom Bacillati; phylum Actinomycetota; class Actinomycetes; order Micromonosporales; family Micromonosporaceae; genus Actinoplanes; species Actinoplanes sp. CA-051413. The sequence continues at coordinate 7,849,704 of NZ_CP192100.1, read as the reverse complement.
TGCTGCCGACGTTCGGCCTGGCCCTGGTGGTCGCCGCGACCGGACTGCTGGCCGCCGGCCCGATCGCCCGGGCACTGCTCGACGACCCGGACGGCGCGGCGCTGATCCGTCTCGCCGCCATCGGTGTCCCGCTGGTCGTGGTCTCGACCGTGCTGCTCGCGGCGGTCCGGGCCACCCGGTCCGTGTCGGCGTACGTGGGGGTGCAGTTTCTGCTCGTGCCGATCGCCCGGCCGGTGCTGATGATCGCCGCGGTGCTGACCGGCGGCGGGGTGCTGCTCGGCTTCGGCGGCTGGCTGCTGCCGCTGGCCGCGGCCGTCGTGCTGGCGCTGCTGCTGGTCGTGCGCCCGCTCGGACTGGGTGCGGGCGCGAGCCTGCGGTCCGTACGGGCCGACTGGCGCACGTTCTGGGGCTTCGCGCTGCCCCGGGCCGCCTCGGTGGCCATCGACGCCAGCAGCATGTGGGTCGGCGTCCTGCTCACCGGCGCCCTCGCCACCCAGGCCGAGGCCGGTGTCTTCGCCGCCGTCGGCCGGTACGCGCTGGCCGGCCTGCTCATCATGCAGGGCCTGCGGGTCGCGATCGCACCGCAGCTCTCCCGGCTGCTCGGAGCCGGCCGGCGCGCCGACGCCGCCCGGGTCTACCGGCGGACCACCCTGTGGATCGTCCTGCTCTCCTGGCCGGCCTACCTGATCCTGGCCGTGTTCGCGCCGGCCTTCCTGGCGCTGTTCGGGCGTGAGTTCAGCTCCGGGGCCACCCCGATGGCTGTGCTGGCCGTCGCGATGCTCGTCAACGTCGGCGTCGGCCTGGTGCAGACCGTGCTGCTGATGAGCGGCAACAGCCGCGGGCACCTGCTCGCCACCGTCGCCGGGCTGGTGCTCAACGTCGTCGCGTGCGTGGTGCTGATCCCGCGGCACGGTGCCCTGGGCGCGGCGGTCGCCTGGTCGCTCGGCATCGTCTGCGAGAACGTGCTGGCCGCGATCCTGGCCCGGCGGGCGCTGGGCGAGCCGCTGTTCGGCCGTACCCTCGTGCTCGCCGCCGGGGTGGCGATCGCCGCGACCGGCGCCGCGGCCGCGACCGGCGTCCTGATCGCCGGCCGTGGCCTGCCCGGCCTGGCCGTCACGCTCGGCGTCATCGCCGCCGCCGGCCTCGCCGCCCTCGCCGACCGCCGCGTCCGCGCGGCCCTGCACAACGTCCGGACGCAGCTCCGGCCGGCACCGACCCAGGAGGTCTCGTCGTGACCGTGAAGGACCGGATCAAGAGCGTCGCCCCCAAGGGCGCCAAGGAACAGGTCCGTGAGCTGCTGGTCCGCTACGGCGAACGCACCAGCGACCAGCGGCCGCTGCCGGACTTCCTGGTGATCGGCACCAAGCGCGGCGGCACCACGTCGCTGTGGCGTTACCTGATCCAGCACCCGCTGGTGCCGCGGCTCTTCCCGGCGTGGAACACCAAGACCTCGCACTACTTCGAGGAGAACTGGCCGCGCGGGGAGGCCTGGTACCGCTCGCACTTCCCGACGGTGAGGCAACGCGCGGCGCTGGAACGCAAGCACGGGGCACCGCCGAAGGTGGGCGAGGCCGCGCCGCTGTACATGTTCCATCCCCTGGTGGCCGCACGGGTCGCGCAGCTGATGCCGCGGGCCCGGATGGTCGTGCTGCTCCGCGACCCGGTGGAACGCGCGTACTCGCACTGGAAGGAACGGCGTACCGAGGGTGTGGAGCCGCTGGAATTCGCGGCGGCACTGGCGGCGGAGGAGTCCCGGACGGCGGGGGAGCGGGAGAAGCTGCTCGCCGACCCGAACTACTTCAGCGAGGCCTACGACTGGTACTCGTACCGGGCCCGGGGCCGCTACCTGGAGCACCTGACGCCCTGGCTGGACCACTTCGACCGGGAGCAGCTGCTGTTCGTGGCCAGCGAGACGCTGTACCGCGAGCCGGCGGCGACGTACGCGCGGATCCTGGACTTCATCGGGCTGCCGCCGTACGACCTGGGCGCCTACGACGTCTTCAACGACCGGCCCAGCAAAGGCATGGACGACGAGGTACGCGCGGAGCTGACGGCGTACTACCGCCCGCACAACGCCGCCCTGGCCGAGCGGCTGGGCATGACCTTCGACTGGAGTTAGTCAGGGCAGCCGCTCGCCGAGGATGTCGAGCAGGGCGGGGTGCAGCTTCGGGTTCCAGCCCGCGCCCCCGCCCGACAGCTCGTACGTGCGCAGCCACAGCTCCACCAGGTAGGCGTCCGCGACGAACCGCTGCCGGACCGGATCGGCCAGACCCAGCGCGGCACCGTGACGCCGCAACGCCTCGTCCACGGCCGTCGCGCACTCGGCCGCGGGCCGTCCCCGCGTGGACAGCGCCGTCTGGAACGCCTGGTGGGCCAGGTCGAAGCCGACCGGCACGCCCGGCGCCCTGTTCTCCCAGTCCCAGACCAGCAGGCCACCCTGGTGCCGGGCCATGTTCCACGGGACCCAGTCGCCGTGCCAGTTGCCGAACTCCAGCGTCAGCTCCCGGTCGAGCTTGTCGATGGCGGCGTGGATGCGGGGATCGGCGCCCTCGGCCCGCGCCCGCCAGCCGGCCAGCAGCGCCGTCACGGGCTGGGCCTCGGTGGCGGGTGAGCCCCACCGGGCGACCGCCAGCATCGCGTCCAGGCGGGGACTGTCCGGCCTGCTGATCCGGCGTACCCGGCGGGGCATCGGCTCGATGACGGCGATCTCCCGGCCGTTCCACTGCGTGTGCAGCATCAGCCGCGGGGCGGGCGGGAAGCCGTTGCCGGTCGGCAGCTCCGCCAGGGTGGCGGCCTCCGCGCGGACCATCGCGCGGGTGCCGTCGTTCCAGCCGATCTTCGCGTAGCCGCGGGGGCGGCCGTGGGCGTCGAACAGCTGCAGGGTCGGCTTGTGGTGCGGGTCCGGCGGCCGGATGCCGATCGCGGCGTGCAGCTCCGGCTCGCCGAGCTGGTCGGCCAGGAACGAGGAGAGCAGCAGCTCGCGCTCCGGGGCGTGCACGGACAGGATCGGTGCCCGGGTCAGGCCCAGGGCGCCGACTCTGGCCAGCAGGCCGACGGCGGCGCGACCGGCCCGGACCTTGGGCGGACGCAGGGCGTTGTAGGCCAGCAGGGACGCCGCGGTGACCTTGCGGGAGGCCAGGGGGAGCAGGAAACGGGCGTGCTCCAGGGACGGGATGACCGCGTACCGGACGGTGGCGGCCGGGTCGTCGCCGACGGTCACCCGCAGCCGGGGGTCACCGAAGATGGCGCGGGTGACCCAGCCCAGCCCGTCCTGCCGGCCCCGGGGATCGGGGTCCGTCCCGACCAGCGGATCGGATGGGGTCCGCTGACCCGGGACGGACGTCCGCGTTGACTTGTTGACCACGGCGTCGACGATAGGCGATACGTGTCAGCGCTGATAGACCCGCACGTAGTCCACCACGAAGTCCGCCGGGAACTGCGTGCTCGCGTCCGGGTTGCCCAGCCAGCCGCCGACCTGGAAGTTCAGGCGCAGGTTGTACGGCTTGTTGAACGCCTTGTCGTACCAGGGAGTCGTGCTGCTGTCCCGGGTCCACACCAGCTTGCCGTCGATGTACCACTTCAGCGACTTCGCGTCCCATTCGGTGGTGTACGTGTGGAAACCGTCGGCCGGGTGCGCGCCGCCGGGCATGGCGATCCGGGTGTCCTGCTTGACCGGCGTGTAGTCCCAGAAGATGGCCGCGGTCGACTTGTCGTGCCAGCCGGGACCGCCGGGCAGCTCGGTCACGTCGATCTCACCGTTGCCGCCGTCGTCGGGGCGCAGCCAGAACGCCGGCCACAGGCCCTTGGAGCTCTCGGGCTTGTTCGGCGACTTGGCGCGGATCTCGAAGCGCCCGTACTTGAACGAGGCCTTGCCCATCGTGTCCAGATAGGACTGCGTGTACTGCCGGTTCTGCGAGCTGCACGTGGAGGACTGCTTCAGGGCCCGCAGGGTCAGGTTGCCGCCGCTGACGAAGGTGTTCTTCGGATCGTCGACGTTGCAGCCGATGTCGATCGACCGACCCTCGCCGTCGCGCAGGTTCCACTTCGACTTGTCGACGCTGCCGGAGGTGAAGTCGTCGTTGAAGACCAGGCGCCAGCCGTCGGCGGCCGGCGCGGTGGGCGCGGCCGGCGGCTTGGTGGTCGCCGGGGCGGTGGTGGCCGGCTTCGTCGCGCTCGGCGACGTGGCGGTCGGCGCGGCCGTGGTCGGCTTGGTCGAGGGCGCCGGGGGCAGGGCCGTGCTCGGCGTGCTCTTGCCCGGCGTCGGCTTGGCCTGCGTCCGGTACGACAGCACCAGCTCGGGGTGCAGGTTGTCCTTCGAGTTCTCCCGCGAGGCCCAGTAGACCCGGGTGTTGAGGCTCTCCTGGGAGAGGGCGAACGTGTAGGTGCCGTTGCCCTGCACCGAGCCCGAGACGTCGAACTCGTTGTAACCCTTGGAGACCTTGTCCAGCGCCTGCACGCTGCCGACGGCGGCGAGCTGGGCCGGGCTGCTCGCCGCGGCCAGGTCACCCGGGACGGTGCGGGCCAGGATCCGGGCGGCGAAGTCGTGCCAGGCGTAGACGCGCAGGGTGGCCTTCACCTCCGTGGCGTTGGCCGGGAGCTTGTCGACGGCGAACTGCAGGGTGGCGTCCCGGCGTCCCTTGGGGTTGCCGTCGCACAGCGCCGGGCAGCTCGCCAGGGTGGTCTTGCCGTTGGTGTCGCCGTCCTGCGGCACCTGGGTGACGGTGGTGTCGGCCACCGGCCGCAAGGTGAGACCGTCGTCGTCGCCCGCGAAGACGGGCACCAGCGTCCCGGCGGTGACGGCCAGCACCGCGGTGCCGATGATGGTGAGCGATCGGGTGCTGCGAATCCCCCGCCGCGGTGCCGGTGCATGGGCCGGCACGTGCGCCCTGCGCAACATCAACTGTCTACTTTCCTCGGAGATATTCCCTTGTGGTGGATCGACGACCGAGCGTATCCGGAACACCGTGAAGATCACATCTTCGCAAAACCGCGCCTAATGCGGGCTTAAGACTGCACTAATGCGCGGCCGACCGTTGCCCCCGTGTCCAAATCGGTCGTGTCCGCACATGTCCACCCGCCGCGGCCTGCGCGAACGTCGTTGTGCCGGTTGGCATGAATGCGGGTCGACCTGCTGTTGTGCGGCCGCTGACCACGCAGAACCGGGCGATTCACCCGGGCGGCAGCGTGCTGACGAAATCGCGGGCCCGGATCAGCCATTCCTCGAGCACATCGTCGTCGAGTTCGGCGCCGTCCACCCGGACCCAGCCCCGCATGCGCCGGCCGCCCATCTCCATCAGCCGGGTCCCCGGCCGGGTCAGCGCCTCGTCGGCGGCCGCCGGCCCGACCCGGACCATCAGGTCGTCGCCGGTGACCCCGACGGTGAGCCGGCCGTCGGTCAGGAAGGCCAGCGAGCCGAACATCCGCTTGTCGGTCACCCCGGGCAGCTCGGCCAGCCGGTCGCGGACCCGCTCGGCCAGGGCCTCGTCGTAAGCCATGACCCGACCGTACCGCTGGCAGGCGATGCCTAGGCTCGGCGTCATGCTCCGCCGGACAGCGGCCGTCGTGGTCACCCTGATCGCCCTGGTCGCGGCCGTGCGGCTGGTCGCCCCGCAGGACACCTCGGGGGTACGCCGGCAGCTGACGTTCCTGCGCGCGCAGCTCGACGCCGGCGCCGCCCAGGAAGCTCAGGAACTGTTCCCGGAGGGCTACTTCTTCCTGTACGCCCTCTACGGCCTCGCCCGCGTCGACCTCGGCCGTACCGCGGCGGACCCGGCCGAGGACGCTCGCGAGGCCCGCTGGGCGCTGGCCCAGCTGGAGTCACCGGCCGGTCGGCGGCCGTTCGACGCTGCTCTCACCCCCGCGTACGGCGTCTTCTATCAGGGCTGGACCAACTGGCTCCGAGGCGGCGTTCTCTCTCTGGGGCCGGACCCGGCGCTGCGGCGGGACTTCGAGTCCGCGTCCGCGGCGCTGGCCACGGCCCTGGACGCGGCGGCGACGCCGTACCTGGCGGCCTATCCGGGACAGGCCTGGCCGGTCGATACGACGGTCGCGGTCGCCTCCCTACGCCTGCACGACAAGCTCCTGACACCCCGGTACGCCGGCACGACCGGTCGCTGGCTGGCCGGAGTCCGGCAGCGCCTCGACCCGGCGACCGGGCTGCTGCCGCACACTGTCGATCCGGTGTCGGGCCGGCCCACCTCGGGCGCCCGGGGCACGTCGCAGAGCATCATCCAGCGGTTCCTGGTCGACATCGACCCGGCGTTCGCGCGCGAGCAGTATCTGCGGTTCCGGTCCCTGTTCGTGGTGCGGCCGCTGCGGCTGGGGCCCGCGGTGCGGGAGTATCCGCGCGGGACGGACGGGCCGGCGGACGTGGACTCGGGTCCGCTGCCGCTGGGTGTGAGCCTGTCGGCCACCGCGGTGACGCTGGGCGCGGCCGCCGTGCAGGGCGACCGGCAACTGGCCGGGGCGCTGGGCAACTACGGGGAGCTGATCGGCGTACCGGTGTCGACGCCGTGGTCCAAGCGCTATGCGGCCGGCGCGCTGCCGATCGGTGACGCCTTCCTGGCGTGGTCGAAGACCGCGCGGCCGTGGGTGGCCGACCCGCCGGCGCCACTGCCGAACGGGGTGGACCGGTTCTGGCGGTTGCCGTTCCTGGCGCTGTTGGCGTTGGCCGTGCTACTCGCCTGGTTCCCGGTCGCCCGCGCTCGTCTTGTCGTCGTCTAGATCTGCCGCGCCGATGCATTTCGCCTGGTAGAGGGTCCGCTCGGCCGAGACGAAATAGACACAAGACCGTACCCACGGGGCCATCCGGCCTAAAAGTCCAATTCCCCCACAACTCGGCAATCCGCTGGTTACAGTACGGACGGCGCAGTTCCGAAGTGCGAGTTATGTCCCCGCGCTAGGTGCCCGCGCCAACCGGTTCACGCCGGCGCACCACAAGCCGTCGCGTGCGGCACCGAGAAAGGCAAACCCGTCGAGAGGCGGGGACGCAAAGCCAGGGACCTCCCGAGCGGGAGGCGGCCCAGCCGCCGAAGGAGACAGAAACACATGCGCTATTCACCAGCCCATGCGGCCAAGAGCGGCTCGGTTCCGTTCATGCTGCGTGGCCCCAAGTCGCTGCGGACGGCAATGACGGCCGCGGTCGCGGGAGTCGTCGGCCTGGTGCCGACCATCCTGATCGCGTCCCCCGCGTCGGCCGCGACGAACGGAGTGACCGTCACTGCGCCGTCCGCGGTCAAAGAAGGCCAGGACGCGGTGTTCACCGTCCAGCGCGACGCGGGCCCCGGTACCGGACTGGTTACTTACACGCTGAGCACCCAGAACGGTAGTGCCATCGCCGGCTCGAACGGCGACTACATCGCCAACCCGCAGCCTGCGACTGTGTCTCTGGCACCGGGCGCCAGCGCGACAGTGGTCGTGAAGACGAGGGTCGACGGGGATCTCGCGGAGGCGGACGAGACCTTTGACCTCACTGCCACCAGTCAGAGCGTGGCCCCCGTCGGCAGTGACTACGACACGGCCACCATTGAGGACGCCGGCGAGGAGCCGACGTATCGCCTGACCTCGGTCAGCCCCTTCGACGAGACGGCCGGCACCAAGCCCAGTGGTGTCGCTCCCAACATCGTGATGGTGCAGGACAACAAGAAGGTCCGGATCACGGCAACGCTGTCCAATCCGGCCGGGAGCACCATCGACATCCCGGTCGAGACCGCGGACGGTACTGCTGTCGACGAGGTCGCCAACCCGGATCACCCGGACTACAAGTCGCTCCCGGGTGGCGCGAAGATCACGATTCCGCAGAACCAGACCAGCGGTTACATCGATGTCGAGGTTGTTGACGACAAGCGCAACGAAGATGCCCTCCAGGACTTCAAGGTCCAGGTGAGCGGGGCGGTGACGGGCGCCATCCCGCTGAACACCACGGCGGGTGAGACCACGATCAACATCAAGGACGACGACGCTGCGCCGTCGGTCAGCCTCGGCGGTGCCGGCCAGGTGGCGGAGGGATCCCCGCTCGGGTTCCCGCTGCTGCTGACCGCGGCCTCGGAGAAGGAGATCACGGTCAACGTCAGCACTTCTGACGGACCGGCCACAGCTCAGGCGGCAAGCGCCACCGCGGGCAAGGACTACACCCCGCTCGCGGGGACGACGGTCACGTTCCCCGCGGACTCGGTGTCGCAGACGGCGCTCGTCGACACCATCGACGACAACGACGTGGAGAGCAGCCCCGAGGCACTCACGGCGACAATCTCCAGCCCCGTCAACGCAGCCCTCGGCACGCCGACCAGCGCCAGCGGCGCGATCAGCGACAATGAGGCCGCGCCGCAGGTCTCGCTCAGCGTCAACCAGGTGAGCCCGGAAGGTAACACCAGCACCAAGAAGACGGAGATCGAGCTCACGCTGGACAAGGCGTCGACGATCCCGGTCATCGTGGACTGGACCCTCGGCGGCGGCACTGCCACGGCGGGTGTGGACTACAAGTCGGCTTCGGGCTCGATCACGATTCCCGCGGGGGCGACCTCGCTGACGATCCCGGCCGGCTCGACCGTCGGCAAGATCGTGGTCGAGACGATCGGTGACACGATCTACGAGCCCGGCGACGAGATCGTGAACATCAACTTCTCGAGCCCGAACATGTCGGTCAACACCTCGAGCCTGGGCCCGCAGCCGTTCACCATCGTCGACGACGACACCCAGCCCAGCTTCACCGTCGGGAACGCGACCTTCGACGAGGGCGACGTGACCAACAAGGTCAAGTTCCCCGTCACGCTGTCGGGTGTCACCAACGGAGACGTCGACCTCGTCGCCACGCTGACCCCGGTCACCGCCGACCCCACCGCGGGCGCGATCGGCAGCCGGGACTACGACGTGCCGACTGCCGCGGTGACGATCCCGGCGGGCAGCACCACCGGCTACGTCGAAATCACTCTCAACGGCGACAAGGTCTACGAGGGTGACGAGACGGCCACGCTCTCCCTGACCCGGGCGCCCGGCGAGACTCTCGTCGCGGCCGGGGCGGCGCCGGGTGGTTCGCACAGCGCCACGTTGACGATCAAGGACAACGATCCCGTCCCGACGCTCAAGTTCAACGGTGGTTCCGGGACCGAGGGCACCACGCTCAAGGTGAGCGCCACCCCGGTCGGCACGGCGCAGGCGGACATCCCGCTCACGCTGACGCTGGGATCCAGCGGCGAGGACGCTGCCGAGACGGCGGACTACGACGAGAACGTGCTCGCCACCTACACCCTGCTCGCGGGTACCACCAGCGAGATCCCGCTGGGCACGCTGGACCTGAACAACGACTCCATCGACGAGCCGGTCGAGACGATCGAACTCACGGCGACGGAGACGGTGCCGAGCGCGATCGGCTACAAGACCAACGTCGGCAACTACCGCATCAACGACGACGCGGGTGACCTGCCGCCGGCCGTCTCGGTCAGCAGCGAGTCCATCAAGGAGGGCGAGGGTTCGGTCGACCTGGACATCTCGCTGACCTTCGACGAGGACACGACGTCCACCGAGCAGACCATCTCGGTGCCGTGGTGGACCGTCGACGGCTCGGCCAAGGCCGGCAGCGACTACACCAAGTCGGGTGGCACCGCCACGATCACGCCGACGCACGACTCGACCACGATCAACGTGCCGATCATCAACGACAAGACCAAGGAGTCCGACGAGGACTTCGAGGTCATGCTCGGCAAGGCCGGCCCCGCCGGCGTGGTCGTCAAGCAGGGCACCGGCTCGGTCACGATCATGGACGACAACGACACCGTGACGCCGGTGGCCACCACCCTGGCCGCCAGCACCACCGTGCGGGTCGGCCCGGGCACTGTCACCCTGAGCGGCAGCGCCACGCCGGGCTCCACCGTGGTTCCCATGGCCCAGACGCTCGGCAGCACCGCCGGTCTCCAGCCGTACGGTGAGTCGTTCGAGGTCGGCGCCAGCGGCAAGTTCTCGTTCGCGGGCTCGCTGACCAGCCGGGGCACCCAGTTCGCGGTCGAGGTCGACGGTGTCCGGTCGAAGTCGGTCACCGTGTACCTCAAGGAGACGCCGGTCATCGGCGGTTCGTCGCCCCGCAAGGGTGCCGCCACGCTCACCGTGACCGGCAACCCGAAGGTCCGTGGCCTCTCGGTGCGGCTCGAGCGCCGCAACGCCAACGGCACCTGGACGACCGTCGGCACCGGCATCCTGAACGCCAACGGGCAGTACAGCCGGACCGTCACCGGACTGCGGTCCAAGTCGGCCTACACCTTCCGGGCGCTCGTGGGTTCCAACGCCAACTTCGGCATCCTGAGCAACTGGACCGGCACCAAGCGCATCGTCAGCAAGTGATCCGGTCCGGTCGCTAGCGACCGGGTCAGACAGCACGAAGGAGGGGCGGCCCACACGGGCCGCCCCTCCGCCGTTCGCCAGTACTCCTACAGCCCGGTCACCGTGACGTCGGAGAAGCGGAAGCGCGTGTTGTCACCGCGGATGCCGATGGGTGCCCCGGCCCGGATCGGCGCACAGCCGACCCCGGTGTCCACCGCGCTGACCATGGCCCGGCCCTCGACGTACAGCACGACGGTGACCGAGCCGCCCGGGTTGTTGCGCACCGTTGCCGACACCTGCCGCCACTTGTTGCGCACGATCGGCGCACCGGGGACCTCGGCGCCCAGCGTGTAGTAGGTGCCGCCGTTCACCGGGCCGCCCGCGCACTTCTTCTTGATCAGCACCATGCCGTCGCGGCGGGCCACGCTGGCTGCGTACAGCTCGTACTGCGACTTGTGGCGCAGCCAGATGTGGACCCCGTCGTAGCTGCTCTCCGGGGTGTACGCGGTCGACGTCTGATGGGCGATGTTCAGCCGGAACGCGACCTGCACGTCGGTGAAGTCCCGCCGTACGGAATGCATCCGGAAGACCGACGACCCGGTGCTGACCGCCGAGCGCGGGCCCGGGGAGCCGTCGTCGATCTTCCCGGTGTCGCCGGTGCCGCCGGCGGCGAACAGCGAACCGGTGGTGACGTGCCAGACCGCCGAGCGCAACGCCTGCTTGCTCCTCGGGTTGTGGTACGCGAACGAGTTGGTGACCAGGCCCGACTTCCGGCCCAGCGCCGGCCGGTAGACGACCCGACGCTGGGCGGGGGCGACCGCGGCGACCGTGACGTCATCAACCGTCGTGGCCCCCGGGAAGTCGACGCCGATCCGCTCGGTGCCGGACGGCACAGCGGGCGTGGTGGTGGCCAGTGGTGCCCACGCCGCCGACCGCCCGTACGGCGTCCCGTCGAACCACTTCCGCCACCCCGCACCGGCGCTGTACGTGTAAGCGACCGCCCGCACCATCGCCCCCGCCTGATACGACGCGCCGATGGTGTAGGCCCGTCCCGGAGCAACAGCGAAGCCGCACCCGTCGGCCGGCTGCCAGCACGGCTGCGGCGCCGCGGGAACGTCCGCGCGGGCGGGTGCGCTCAGCAGCATGCCCGGCATCACGGCGGCCGTTGCCACGGCGGCCAGCTTCTGAATCCTGCGCACCGTGCGACCCCCGGCTCAGCTCACGCCGCCCCCAGCTGGGCCGCGTAGCCGCAACTGTCGGGAGCCGGGCCGCGGAGCTGAGAAGTACCGGCCCCGCGACCCGGCGCACAACCGGATCGCACCGGTCAGGTACCCCGGATGGTGAAGGCCGGCGACATGCTCCCGGCATGGCTCGTGTCGCCGGGCGCGTAGACCCGGTACGTCCAGACACCCACGCCGGGCGGCGTGGCCACGACGGTGTAGCGGGAACTGGCCCTGGTCCCGGCGGTGCCCACCGTCCGCCATTCGGTGCCGTACAGCCGCTGCAGCTGCACGACCTTGCCCTGGACCGGCGGGGCCACCGACCCGTTGACGGCGACGTTCGTCCCGGTCGGGGCCGACGTGGCGGCCGGGGTCGCGCTGACCACGAACTTGTACCGGGGGAAGGCGGCGTCGCCGCCGATCCGGGTGGACCGCTGTCCGGGCACGTTGGCTGCCGGCACCCAGGCGCACATCACGACCTGGTACAGCTGGCCGGCCGGGAAGATCCGCTGGTAACGGCCGTTGGCGTCGGTCCGGGCGGTAGCCGTGGAGATGCCGTCCTCGGGGCAGGAGTTGTCCAGGCCGACCGCGATCGGCAGCCGCGGCCACGGAAGGCCGGTGTCCTTGTCCGTCACCCGCACCGTCTGCGTGACCGCGGCGTTCGGCATGACCGGGTCCGGTGTCACGGTCACGTCGACCACCGGCGTGTGGGAGCTGAGCACCGTCACCGCCGGGGTCTCGATGACCGTGCGCGGGTCGACGTCGAGGGTGTTGCCCGCCTCGTCCTGCGCGACGACCTGAACCGGCTGCTCGCGGGCCGCCCAGTCCGAGGTGACCGCAACCACGCCGGTCCACACGCCGTCCTGGGGGATACCGGTGCCGAACACCAGACTCACCGGGACTCCCCGGCTCCCGAAGAACAGGAACGGCGACGTGCCACCGGCGCCGTCGTACCTGGTCACCACGCCGACGTCATCGGTGAGGCGCACGCTCACGGTGAGCAGCTCCACATCGGTGCCGGCCACGGTGATCGATTCGCGGGACAGGTCGATCGAGGCGAGCTCCGGCGCGGTGGTGTCGGCCCCGGCCCCTCGCGCGGGCGTGCCGGTGAGCAGCAGCAGGATGCCGGCCAGCACGGCGGTACGACGCCGGAACGCATTCATAAGTCCCCCTGGAGCCGAACGCTGTCGCGCTCACGCTAGGACGGACGCCACCGCATCGGCATCGGCCGATGCGGCAGCGTCGGGTCCCGCGGGGGAAACGCTAATCGACCTCGACAGCGGCCTGGGCGAACTGCGCCGAATACAGCCGGGCGTACGCCCCGTCCGCGGCGATCAGGTCGTCGTGGGTGCCCTGCTCGACGATCGCGCCGTGCTCCATCACCAGGATCACGTCCGCGTCCCGGATCGTCGACAGGCGGTGGGCGATCACGAACGAGGTGCGGCCCGTACGCAGCCTGTTCATCGCGCGCTGGATCAGCACCTCCGTACGGGTGTCCACCGAGCTCGTCGCCTCGTCCAGAATCAGGATGCTCGGCTCGGCCAGGAACGCCCGGGCGATCGTGATCAGCTGCTTCTCGCCCGCCGACACGTTCGAGCCCTCCTCGTCGATCACCGTCTCCATGCCGTCCGGCAGCGACCGGACGAACCGGTCGACGTGGGCCGCCTCGGCCGCCTCGGCCACGGACTCCGGCGTGGGGTGATCGGCCCCGTACGCGATGTTGTCGTAGATCGTGCCGCCGAACAGCCACGGGTCCTGCAGCACCATGCCCATGTGGTCGCGCAGCTCCTCGCGGGGCATCGTCGCGATGTCGACCCCGTCGAGGGTGATCCGGCCGCCGGTCACCTCGTAGAAGCGCATCAGCAGGTTGACCAGCGTGGTCTTGCCGGCGCCGGTCGGGCCGACGATCGCCACAGTGTGCCCGGGCTGCACGGTCAGCGACAGGTTGTCGATGAGCGGCTTGTCCGGCAGGTAGCGGAACGACACGTCCTCGAAGGCGACCCGGCCCCGGACCGTGTCACCGAGCACCGGAGCGGGTGCATCCGCGGACTGCTCGGGCGCGTCCAGCAAGGCGAAGACCCGCTCGGCCGACGCCACCCCGGACTGCACCAGGTTGGCCATGCTGGCCACCTGGGTGAGTGGCTGGCTGAACTGCCGCGAGTACTGGATGAACGCCTGCACGTCGCCCAGCGACAGCGAACCCGTGGCCACCCGCAGCCCGCCGACGACCGCGACCAGCACGTAGTTCACGTTGCTGATGAACATCATCGCGGGCTGGATCAGGCCGGAGATGAACTGCGCGCGGAAGCTGGACGCGTACAGCTTGTCGTTGTGCTCCTGGAACGTCTCGGCCGCCTCCTGCTCGCGGCCGAAGACCTTGACCAGCGAGTGGCCGGTGAACATCTCCTCGATGTGGCCGTTGAGCCGGCCGGTCGTCGCCCATTGGGCGACGAACTGCGGCTGCGACCGCTTGCCGATCCGGGTCGTGACCCAGACCGACACCGGTACGGTGACCAGCGCGATCAGTGCCAGCAACGGCGAGATCCAGAACATCACGGCCAGCACGCCGATGATGGTCAGCAGGCTCGTGACGAGCTGGCTGAACGTCTGCTGCAGCGTCTGCGCGATGTTATCGGTGTCGTTGGTCGCCCGGCTCAGCACCTCGCCGCGCGGCTGCTGGTCGAAGTAGGACAGCGGCAGCCGGGCCAGCTTGGCCTCGACCTGCTCGCGCAGCCGGGACACGGTGGCCTGCACCACCGTCGCGGTCAGCCGGCCCTGGAACACGCCGAAGACCCACGCGGCCACGTAGAGCGCGAGCACCCAGAGCAGCAGGTGCCCGAGGCGGGTGAAGTCGACGCCCTGGCCCGGGATGACGTCCATCGACGCCAGCATGTCGGCCCGGTTGGTCTCGCCCTCGGCGCGCAGCCGCTCGACGAGCTCGGCCTTGCTGACCCCGGCGGGCAGGCCCTTGCCGACGATGCCGTCGAAGATGATGTCGGTGGCGTGGCCGAGCAGCCGCGGGGCGATGACGGACAGCGTCACGCTGGTGATGCCGAGCAGCATCACCACCCCGACCAGGACCCGCTGCGGACGCAGCATGCGCAGCAGCCGCAGGCTGGAACCCTTGAAATCCTGCAACTTCTCGGCCGGCATGCCCCCGCCGCCCATCATGCGGGCCCCGGGCCCGCCCATCGGCGGTCCAGGACGACGAGTTGGAGCAGTCATGCTGTGCCTCCTGAAACAAAGAGCGGACCCCGAACGCGATCATGACGCTCGCTTCGCTCGGTCATGCCGCGGCCTCCTGCTCAGTCAACTGCGAAAGAACAATTTCGCGGTACGTGGGGTTGGTGTCCATCAGTTCGGTGTGCGAGCCGGTGCCGACGACCACGCCGTTGTCGAGCACGACGATCCGGTCGGCGTCGCGGATGGTGCTGACCCGCTGGGCCACGATCACCACGGTCGCGTCGGCGATGTGCGCGGTCAGCGCCGCCCGCAGCGCCGCGTCCGTGGCGTAGTCCAGCGCCGAGAACGAGTCGTCGAACAGGTAGATCTCGGGCCGGTGCACCAGGACCCGGGCGATCGCCAGCCGCTGCCGCTGACCGCCGGAGACGTTGGTGCCGCCCTGGGCGATCGGCGCCTCCAGCCCGCCCTCCATCCGTTCGACGAAGTCCCGGGCCTGGGCCACTTCGAGCGCGGTCCACAGCTCCTCATCGGTGGCGTCCGGGTTGCCGTAGCGCAGGTTCGACGCGACCGTGCCGCTGAACAGGTACGGCTTCTGCGGCACCAGGCCCACCGTGCGGGACAGCAGCACCGGGTCGAGCTCGCGGACGTCGACGCCGTCGACCAGCACGGTGCCGCCGGTGGCGTCGAACAGCCGGGGGACCAGGTTGAGCAGGGTCGTCTTGCCACTGCCCGTACTGCCGATGACGGCCGTGATCTCCCGCGGCCGGGCCGTGAGGTCGATGCGGGACAGCACCGGCGCCTCGGCGCCGGGGTAATGGAAGTCGACGCCGCGCAGCTCCAGGGAGCCGTGCCGGCGCAGCTCGGTGACCGGCCGCGGCGCGATCACCACGCTGGACGGCAGCACCAGCACCTCCTCGATGCGCTCGGCGCAGACCTCGGCCCGCGGGATCATCACGAACATGAAGGTGGCCATCATGATCGCCATCAGGATCTGCATCAGGTAGCTGAGGAACGCGGTGAGCGCGCCGATCTGCATCGAGCCGTCGTCGATGCGGTGCCCGCCGAACCACAGCACCGCCACGCTGGAGGCGTTCACCAGCAGCATCACGGTCGGGAACATCAGCGCCATCAGCCGCCCGACCCGCAGCGACACGTCGGTCAGCTCGGCGTTGGCCACGCCGAAGCGGGCCTGCTCGCGGTCGTCGCGGACGAACGCGCGGATCACCCGGATGCCGGTGATCTGCTCGCGCAGCACCCGGTTGACCTTGTCGATGCGCACCTGCATGGTGCGGAACAGCGGGCGCATCCGGATGATGATGAGCGTGACCACGCCGACCAGGACGGGCACGACGACCAGCAGCAGCGAGGACAGCGGCACGTCCTGGCGCAGCGCCAGCACGATGCCGCCGACACACATGATCGGGGCCGACACCATCAGCAGGAACGTCATCAGCACCAGCATCTGGACCTGCTGGACGTCGTTGGTGGTGCGGGTGATCAGCGAGGGCGCGCCGAACTGGCCGACCTCGCGGGCCGAGAAGTCGAGCACCCGGGAGAAGACGGCGGCCCGCACGTCGCGGCCGACGGCCATGGCGGTGCGGGCGCCGAAGTAGACGGCGGCGACCTGGGCGGCGATCTGCACCAGCGTGATGCCGAGCATCTCGGCGCCGACCATCATCACGTAGCGGGTGTCGCCGGGCACCACGCCGTTGTCGATGATGTCCGCGTTCAGCGCGGGCAGGTAGAGCGTGGCGAGCGTGGCGACGAACTGGAAGAGCACGACCAGGAAGATCGATTTTCCGTACGGTCGCAGCCGCGCGCGCAGAAGTCGGACGAGCACCGGTCAGACACCCCCGTGTGAATGGTCTGGTTGGACGAGCAGCCCGTCGAGCAGCAGCGACACCAGCTCGTCGCCGTCGAAGCGCCGGTCGGCGAACGGGCCGTAGGTATTGGCTCCGCAGAAGAGCAGAACCAGCCGGGCGACCTCCGCCGGTGAACGGCGCAGCAGCGCGGCGTCCGGCTCGATCAGCTCGGTCAGGGCGGCGAGCAGCTGCTCGCGGGCCCGGTTCATCCGCACGATGCCCGCCGGATCGTTGGCATGATGGGCGTGCCGGACCGCGGCCATCAGGCGGGCATTGTGGGCGAACCGCTTCATGATCAGGGTGGCGGCGGCCGCCAGCCGCCCCCGCAGATCCCGGCCCGGACCGATCGCGGCGACGGCGTCGATGGTGGGCGCGGGATCGAAGGCCTGCACCATCGCGGCGGTCAGCAGTGACCTCTTGTCGGGGAAGACACCGAAGATGGTGCCCTCGGCGACCCCGGCCGCCTGGGCGATCTGCTTGGTGCTGACGTCGAGCCCGTGCTCGTGCAGCAGCGGGATGGTGGCAGCGATCAGGGCGGCCCGCCGATCCTCGGGGGCCATGGCAGGCACCCGTCGGCGTCGCGGACTCTGGGCTGGGGAGGTCACTCAGAGGAGCTTAATGAGCGAGCACTCACTCAACCACTGATATTTGTCATGGGTGTTCTGCTCAACCCCGGAGGAAATCGATCATGATCGGGGCCAGGGCGTCCGGCCGCACGTCGTGAGTCTGTCCCGCCAGCGAGCGGTGCTCGGCCGTCGGGAACGCGGCCGCCGTCGCCTGCGCCGCCTGCTGCATTGCCGCCGGGCTTGCGGTCCCCGAGACGACCAGCATCGGTACGGTGACCGGCAGCTCGCCCGGCACCCGCCCGTCACCCAGCAACGTGTCGTCGTAGGCCAGCGTCGGGGCGATCGCCTCCAGGGTCGACCAGCCCGGGCCACTCCGCATGCCGGCGATCACCGGTGCGGGCACGCCGACGGTGGTCATGAACAGCGCGACCGCGTCCCCGCGCCGGCCCGCCGCCAGCAGCTCACCGAGCCGCGCGGTGTATTCCTTGTCCCCGCCCAGGAACGGCGGCTCGTACAGCACCAGCCCGGTGACGCCCGGATCGGCGGCGGCGGTCGCCAGGGCGAGAGCGCCGCCCGACGACATGGCGTAGAGAGCGGCCTGGCCACCAGCGGCCCGCACGATCGCCCGCAGGTCCTCGACTTCCCGCTCAGTCGCGTACGGCTGGGTGTCGCTGCTCTCCCCGCGGCCCCGCCGGTCGTAGGTGAAGACGGTGAAGGTGCCCGTCAGGAGCGCGGCCAGCGGCCGCATCGGGCCCGCGGCCCGGTAGCACATGGCCCCGTCGACCAGGACGAGCGCGGGCCCGCTGCCGGCGCTCTCGTAGGCGATCTCGGTGCCGTCGGCGGATGTCACGGTGGTCATGTGGGCTCCTGGCTGGTCAGTTGGGCCACGTAGGCGGCGTAGCGGTCCAGGCTGGTGACGAACCCGGCCTGGGCCCCGGCGGCGAGATACGCGGCGGGCACGTTGCTCTGGTGGGTGACGACCTCGGTACGCCCGTCGTGCAGGTCGGTGAAGGTGACCGTGGTCCGCATGCCGCCCTCGACGCCGGCCTCGACCCAGACGAGCCGGTGCGGCGGATCGATCTCGGCGAAGACCGCCCGCATCGTGTACGTGCTGCCGTCGGCGTCGTTGACCATGGTGGTCTCGAAGGCGCCGCCCGGCCGCAGGTCGACCACGATGCCCTCGATCGGTGTCGTGGTGCCGGCCGGGCCCCAGAAATGCACGAGGTGAGCCGGCTCGGTCATGCAGGCGAAGAGCAACGCGGGGGAGCCGCGGTGCACCCGGGTGAAGGTGAGCTCGCCGGTGCCGGTCACGGGGTGCCCTCCGATGCGCTGCGCAGATTGCTGAGGTGCTGCTCCAGACGGTCGTGCCGGTCCGCCCAGACCTGCCGGTGCCGGGCCACCCACTCGACGGCCTCGTCGAGCCGCCCGGTCTCCAGCACGCAGGGCCGCGACTGCGCCGTCCGGGTGCGGGAGATGAGCTGGGCCTGCTCCAACACCTTGAGGTGTTTGGAGACGGCCTGCTGGCTCATCGGCAACGGCTCGGCCAGCTCATTGACCGTGGCGTCGCCGTGGGCCAGCCGGGCGAGGATCGCGCGCCGGGTGGGATCGGCGAGCGCGAAGAACACCTGGCTCAGGTCATCCTGCACAACGGGCATGGGCCGACAGTACGCACAACTCACTCGTTGTACAACCCGTTGGTTGTCGACGTGCCGAGCAGGGACCGGGTGACGTTCTCGGCCTCGGCGAGCATCTCGTCCACCGCCTGCCGCAGATCGGCGTCACCGGGGTCCCGGTCGTCCTCGGCGGCGATCAGCACCGCCCGCCGCACCAGCTCCTTGGCGAACGAGGCCGTGGTCCCCTCCGTACGCTCGGCCACCTCGTCGAGGATGTCCGCGCTGAACGGGAGCCGGCGGGCGTACCGGGCGATCAGCAGCCGGCGGGCCGCCAGACCCGGCAGTGGCACCTCGACGGCCAGGTCCACCCGGCCCGGCCGCTGGGCCAGCGCCGGCTCGAGGACGTCGACCCGGTTGGTGGTGAGCAGGAACGCCACGTCGGCGTCGTCGCTCAACCCGTCGAGGGCCTCCAGCACCGCGAACAGCAGCGGCTGCTCGCCGCCGTGGTGGTCACGGCTCTCCGCGACCAGGTCGCAGTCCTCCAGCACCACGAGAGCCGGTTGCAGGGCCCGCGCCATCAGGGCGGCCTCCGACACGTACTGGATGGACGGCCCGGCGAGCAAAATGACCGTGAGGTCGGGCAGCGCGCCGAGCAGGTAGCGGACCGTGTGGGTCTTACCCGTGCCCGGCGGCCCGTAGAGCAGCAGGCCGCGCTTGAGGTGCTGGCCCGCGGCCCGCAGCCGGTCCCGGTGCCGGGCGACCCCGGCGACGTGGCGCTGCAGCCGTTCCAGCACCCCGGCGGGCAGCACGATGTCGTCGGGCGCCAGGACCGGCCGGCGGTGGAACGTGATACCGCCGACGCCCGGCTCGAAGTCCGAGCCACCCAGCGTCAGAACCTGCCCGCGCAGGACAGACCGCTCCAGCATGACCGCCCGGACCGTGCCGATCAGTGCGGCGGCCACGCCGGGCGCCGCGGCGAGCACCTCCATCCGGGCGTTCGCGCTGCCGGTACGCGGGTCGGCTCCGCGTTGCAGAACCGCCACCGGCACGCCGTCGAAGGAGAACAGCCGCATCCCGAACGAGACGATCTCCCGGGTGCTGTCCGGCCCGGTCGCGGTGCTGCTGTAGTCGACCGCGCCGACCGGGAACTGCTGGAAGCGTCCGGACGCCTCGAGGATCTCGCTGAGCGAGTGGTGCCGGCGCTGCTCCCCGCCGCCGATGCCGAGCAGCGTCGCCGGCCCGGCCCGCTGCTCGATCTCGTCCAGCGCGACGTCCAGATCGGCGAGCCGATAGGCCGGGAACTCCTCACTGACCACCGGCAGCCGGCGCGGATCGGCGCCGAGATGATCCGTCAGCAGCGCGACCAGTCCAGGCTCGCCGGACGACTCCTCGGCGTGCTGGGCGCTGACCACCTCCTCGAGGAAGGTCCGGAAAACCGCGACGAAGGCTGCCGTCTGCTCATCCATGCGTCCGGACGCTAGCCAACGCAGCCGGCATCCGTGGCCCGATCGGCGAACACGCCCTACCGGCCGGCCTCTCCGTAGAGGGTGGACACCCAGGCGTGGGTCAGCGTCCGGACGAGCACCTCGCGGTCGTCGAAGGGCGGCACCCCGGCCGCGGCGAGGTAGTAGAGCCGCTCGCCGAGCCAGCTCAATGATGCGGCGACCGCCCGGACGTCCTGACCGGCGAGCACCGCCGAGGCCACCGGGTCGGCCTCGATGCGGGCCACCGCGGCGTCGGTGAACACGTCCATCTGGGCCAGCCACAGCTCCCGGAGCTGGTCGTCGGAGTGCCAGCTCTCCACGACGGCCTTCAGGACGCCGGCGTTGGCGTGCCACAACTCGGCCCCGGCGGCGACACCCGCGCGCAGCGCGTCGGCCGGCGCGTCGGACGAGTCGGTCCACGGGGTCGCGGCCTCCCGGCCCTGGCCGACCGCGCGGCGGACCAGCTCGGCGAGCGCCGCCTGCTTGCCTGGGAAGTAGAAGTAGAAGCTGGCCCGCGACACCCCGGCCCGCGCGATGACGTCCGCCACGCTGATCGCCTCGAAGCGGCGTTCGTCCAGCAGCTCCCGTAGTGCGCTGAGCATGCGTTCGCGCAGCTCCGCCCCCTCGCTCGGAGCGGTGGTGCGGCGGGCGTCCTTCTTCGCGGCCATGCCGGGAGCCTAACAGCATGTCTGTACACCCCAACCAGACACGCTGTATGGTCGCCTGATGAGATATCGGACGCTGGGCCGGAGCGGACTGCGCGTCTCCGAGCTGATCCTCGGGGCGATGACCTTCGGTGAGCAGGGCGGTGTCGGGGCGCCGCCGCAGGAGTGCCGCGACATGCTGGACGCCTACGCGGAGGCGGGCGGCAATGCGATCGACACCGCGGTCAACTACCGCGGCGGGGCCAGCGAGGAGATTCTCGGCGACCTGCTCGAGGGCCGCCGGGACCCGTTCGTGCTGGCGAGCAAATACACGGTCACCCGCGACGCCGCCGATCCCAACGCCGGTGGCAATGCCCGGAAGAATCTGCGCGCCTCCCTGGAGACCAGCCTGCGCCGATTGCGCACGGACTACCTGGATGTCTTCTGGGTGCACATGTGGGACCGGGCGACGCCGATCGAGGAGACGATGCGCGCCCTGGACGACGCCGTACGGGCCGGCAAGATCCTCTATGTCGGCATCTCGGACGCGCCGGCCTGGGTGGTGGCCCGCGCCAACACGCTCGCGGAGTGGCGGGGCTGGAGCCCGTTCATCGGTCTGCAGGTGCCGTACAGCCTGGTGCAGCGGGACGCGGAACGCGAGCTGCTGCCGATGGCCGAGGCGCTCGGCCTGGCCGTCACGGCGTGGAGCCCGTTGGGTGGCGGAGTGCTGTCCGGCAAGTACACAGTGGACGGTGACGCGGGCAGCACCCGGCTGGACCGCGCAAGCGTGGACGAGCGGACGCACGCCGTCGTCCGGGCCGTGCTGGCCGTCGCGGCGGAGATCGGCGCGACTCCGGCCCAGGTCGCCCTGGCCTGGATCAGGACCCGGTCCCGGGCGATCTTCCCGATCCTGGGCGCCCGGCGCCTGGCCCAGCTCCAGGACAACCTCGGGGCGCTGTCCGTCGAGCTCTCCGACGAGCAGTGCGGCCGGCTGGCGGCGGCGACCGGCTTCGAGCTCGGCTTCCCGGGTGACTTCATCAACCAGAACGCCCGCTGGGTCTTCGGAGCCGGCGCTATTCCCTGAGCGTATACTCTCAGCGTATAGTCCTCGGCATGACGGTGCCGCTGACCCTTCTGGGGCTTCTCGAACGTGAACCCAGCCACGGCTATGACCTCAAACGTGACTACGACGCCTACTTCGGGCGCGGCAAGCCGCTCTCGTTCGGCCAGGTCTATTCCACGCTGTCCCGCCTGGCCCGCGACGGCAAGGTCGTCATCAGCGACCTGGAGCCCGGCGAGGGTCCCGACCGCAAGCGCTACATCATCACCGATCTCGGTGCGACCGAGGTGGACAGCTGGCTGACCGAGCCCGTCGCCCCCGAGCCGCACCTGCAGACCGTGCTCTTCGCCAAGGTCACCCTCGCGCTCATGCTCGGGCGCAACGCCGAGGGCTATCTCGACACCCAGCGCGCCGCCCACCTGCAACGGATGCGCGAGCTCACCGAGATCAAGCGCACCGGCGGCCTGGTCGACGCCCTGCTCGCCGACCACGGCCTGTTCCACCTGGAGGCCGATCTGCGCTGGATCGACCTGACCTCCGCCCGGCTCGACGCCCTGGCCAAGGAGGTCCGGTCATGACCGTCATCGAGGCGCGCGACGTCGTCCTGTCGTTCGGCGAGACGCCCGCGCTGCGCGGCGCCGACCTCGCCGTCACCGAGGGCGAGCTGCTGGCCATCATGGGTCCGAGCGGCTCCGGCAAGTCCACGCTGCTGCACTGCCTGGCCGGCATCCTGGTGCCGGAGTCCGGCGAGATCCTCTTCGCGGGCCGGCGGGTGGACCGGCTCGGCGAGACCGAGCGCAGCCGCCTGCGACGGGACAAGTTCGGCTTCGTCTTCCAGTTCGGCCAGCTCGTGCCCGAGCTCAGCGCGCAGGAGAACGTCGCCCTGCCGCTGCTGCTCAACGGGATGCGGCGGGCGGCGGCGGTGGCCGAGGCCCGGGCCTGGTTCGGCCGGCTCGGGCTCGACGGCCTCGAGGAGCGCCGCTCCGGCGAGCTCTCCGGCGGTCAGGCCCAGCGGGTCGCCCTGGCCCGGGGGCTGGTGGCCCGGCCGCGGGTGCTGTTCGCCGACGAGCCGACCGGCGCGCTCGACTCGCTCACCGGCGAGCACGTCATGGACCTGCTGGTCAGCGCCGCCCGGGACGAGGGCACCACGGTCGTGCTGGTCACCCACGAGCCGCGGGTCGCCGCGTACGCCGACCGGGAGGTCGTCGTCCGCGACGGCCGGGTGCATTCGCTGACCGCCGAGGCGATCGCATGATCCGCTTCGGGCTGCGGCTCACGCTCGCCGGTGGCCGGGAGGCAGCGGTACGCCTGATCGTCATCGCCCTGGCCGTGGCCCTCGGGGTGGGCATGCTGCTGCTGGCGCTCACCGGCCTGAACGGCGTGACCAGTCAGAACGACCGGTACGGCTGGGCCAACTCGGCGGACGCGCCCGGGGCCGAGCAGGGCGTCGATCCACTGTGGTGGCAGCTGCGGGTGGACGGCTTCGACAGCCGTACCGTCGGCCGGGTTGATCTGGCCGCGACCGGTCCGCGCTCGCCGGTGCCGCCGGGCCTGCCCCGGCTGCCCGGCCCGGGGGAGTATTTCGCGTCGCCGGAGCTGGCGAAGCTGATCGCGGACACCCCGGCGGCCCAGCTGGCCGACCGCTTCCCGGGCCGCCGCCTGGCCGGCACGATCGGCCGCGACGCGTTGCCCGCCCCGGACTCGCTGGTCGCCGTCGTCGGCTACACCCCCGCGGAGCTGGCCCAGCGCGCCGGTGTCTCCCGGGTCGGCACGATCGCGGCGACCCCGCCGGAGCAGTGCCCGAACGGCTGCTGGAGAGGCATCCCGACCGCCGGGCTGCAGCTCATCCTGGCGGTGGTGGCGGCCGCCCTGATCTTCCCGCTGTTCATCCTGATCGGTACGGCCACCCGCCTCGCCGCCACCCGCCGCGAGCAACGGTTCGCGGCGATGCGACTGGTCGGCGCGACCCCGGCGCAGGTTTCCACCGTGTCCGCGGTGGAGTCCATGGTCTCCGCACTCGCCGGTACGGTCCTGGGCTTCGTCCTGTTCTTCCTCGTCCGGGACACGGTGGCGGCGGTCCCGTTCACCGGCGCACCGATGTTCCCCGAGGACCTGGCACTGGACCCGGTGACCTTCCTCGGCGTGGCGCTCGGGGTGCCCGTGGTCGCCGCGCTCGCGGCCCGGCTGGCCCTGCGCCGGGTGCAGATCTCCCCGCTGGGTGTCACCCGGCGGGTCACGCCCCGGCCGCCCCGGGCCTGGCGGCTGATCCCGCTCGCGGCCGGCCTGGGCGAACTGGCGTACTTCGTGGGCCGCCGGCCCGACACCACCAACGGGCAGATCATGGCGTTCCTACCGGGCATCTTCGTCGTCATGATCGGCCTGCTCGTGGCCGGCCCGTGGCTGACCATGGCCGGCTCCCGCCTGGTCGCGCGCCGGGCCGGGCGGCCGGCCGCGTTGATCGCGGCCCGGCGGCTCGCCGACAACCCGCGGGCCGGCTTCCGCTCGGTCAGCGGCCTGGTGCTGGCGCTGTTCGTCACGAGCGTGGCCGTCGGCGTGATGGGTTCGATCGCCGCCGACCGGGGCACCCCGAGCCGGGTGCCGGACGCCGCCAATTTGATCACCCTGTTCCGGGACCGGGACGTGGCGCCGGTCGGTGATCCGGTTCCGGCCGGGCTGGCGGCGCAACCGGGTGTCCGGGGTGTCGCCGTGACCCGGATCCCGCCCGCGGACATGCCGCTGCCCGAGGCGCCGCCCGGTTCCACCAGCTTCCTGCCGTACGTGCTGGCGTCGTGCGACGACATCGCCCGGCTACCCGGCGTGACCGGGTGCGTCGCCGGGGTCCGTACCGCCTGGGTGTGGCCCGACCTGATCGGCCCGGACGAGTGGACCGGACCGTGGCCCGCCGCGGACGTCGACCCGGCCGGGCTGAACACCCTGCCGGCGCAGTCGATCGTGACGGTCACGGACGGCTCGACGCCCGCGCTGGAACGGGCGCGGACGATCCTGCAGCTGGCCCACCCCATGCTCTACTCGCCGTACTCCAGCGTGGAGTTCAACGCCGAGACCGCCAAGGTTTTCGAGGGCTGGAAGCGGCTGGCCAACGTGGTGATCCTGGCCAGCCTGGCCATCGCCGGGTGCAGCCTGGCGGTGAGCGTGGCGGGCGGCCTGAGCGAGCGCAAGCGCCCGTTCAGCATGCTGCGGCTCACCGGCGTCCCGCTCGGCACACTGCGCCGGGTGGTCGCGCTGGAGAGCGTCACCCCGCTGGTGATCGCCGCGATGGTGGCGCTGGGCTCCGGACTGCTGGCGGCGCATCTGTTCCTGACCGCGCAGATGAGGTTGTCGCTGAGCCCACCCGGGATCTCGTTCTATGTCATCGTGGTCGCCGGGCTCGCGGCGTCGCTCGCCGTGATCGCGTCCACGATGCCGCTGCTGCGCCGGATCACCGGCCCGGAGGCGGCCCGCAACGAATGAGGGACCTGTGCAGGACGACCGGATCGACCCACCCCTGCTCGGCGGGGAACGCGAGACACTGCGCGCCTACCTGGACTACCACCGGGCGACGCTGGCGATGAAATGCCAGGGCCTGTCGGACGAGGAGCTTCGGCAACGCTCGATGCCGCCGTCCACGCTGACCCTGCTGGGCCTGGTGCGGCACATGGCCGAGGTCGAGCGCACCTGGTTCCGCCGGGTCATCAACGCCGAGGACATCCCGCTGCGCTGGTCGGCCGAGGGCGACTTCCAGGCGGCGTACGACGCGTCGGCGTCCACCCGGGCCGAGGCGTTCGGCGCATGGCAGGAGGAGGTCGAGCACGCCCGCCGCATCGAGCGGGCGGCCGAGTCGCTGGACGTGACGGGCTACCAGGCGCGGTGGGGCGAGAAGGTCTCCCTGCGCCTGGTGATGCTGCACATGATCCACGAGTACGCCCGGCACAACGGCCACGCGGACTTCCTGCGCGAGGGCATCGACGGCGAGGTCGGCGCCTGACCCACGCGCCGGGACGCCACGCGGCGCCCCGGCGCTTCGGCGTCCCGGCGCGCCGGGGATCGGGGAGTTTTCCAGCTGGCCGGCCGGTGGGGCAGACTGATGGCCATGGTGCAGCCAGGTCCTGACCCGGACAACTACCCGCCGATCGACCCGAGCGAGCCCGTCCCCGACGATCCGGGCGAGCTGTCCCCGGACACCCCGGAGACGCTGCCCCCGCCCCCGGTCGAGCCGATGCCCGGCCCCGACGACCCGGGCAACGTGCCCGAGGGCGACCCCGGCAACGTGCCCGAACCCGCCTGAGCGAGCGACGGCCCGGCTGAGTGATCAGCCGGGCCGTCGTCGGTCAGCGGAGGTCGGGAGGGGGTCAGCCGATCAGCGAGCGGATGATCACGATGGCCAGGAAGACCACGATGAAGGCCAGGTCGATGGACATCCCGCCGAGACGCAGCGGCGGCACGACCCGGCGGACCGGGGCCAGGATCGGCTCGGTCACCGCGTGCACCCCGGCGGAGAGCCGGGAACGCACGGACCCGTACGCGGACGGCCCGGCCAGCGCCACGGTCCAGTCGAGCACCGCCCGGGCGATCAGCAACACCTGCAGCAGCAGCAACACCAAGCTCACGAGGGCGAGCACGAGACCCATGAAGACCTCCAAGGCCGGACGGGGGCGCTCTCCACTATGCGGCTTTTTGTTGTGAATTCGCTGAGTGGCGGTTGCGGATGCGGCTGACCGTGCTGGGGGCCTGCGGCGCGTGGCCGGAGCCGGGCTCGGCCTCCAGCGGCTACCTCGTCGAGTACGACGGGTTCCGGCTGGTGCTCGATCTGGGTTACGCCACCATGCCGCGGCTGCCCGGGCCGGTCGACGCGGTCTTTGTCAGCCACGGCCATCCCGACCACTGCGCGGACCTCAACCCGCTGTTGCGCGCCCGGGCGCTGAGTGCGGATCCGCCGTTGCCGCTGCCGGTCTACGCCCTGCCGGGCGCGCTCGACGCGGTCCTGGCGCTGGACCGGCCGGGGATGCTCGACGACGCCTACGTGCTGCATGAGCTCACGGCGGGGGAGCCCTTCCGGGTGGGCCCGTTCTCTGCGTCGACCCGGCTGCTGCCGCATTTTGTGCCCAATGCGGGGATCAGGCTGGCCGCGGGTGGGCGGGTGCTGGCGTACACGGGGGACTGTGGGCCGAATCCCGAGGTGGTGGCGCTGGCCCGGGACGCGGATCTGCTCATTGCCGACGCAACGCATCTGGGCGGCGTACCGCTGGATGATCTGGGTCTGCTCAGTGGTCCGCGGGATGCGGGCCGGCAGGCCCGGGAAGCGGGGGTGCGGCACCTGCTGCTCGCCCACCTGTGGCCCGGCACCGATCACCGTGCCGCCGTTGCCGAGGCGGCGGCCGAATACCCGGGCCGGATCGGTGTCGCGGTGCCCGGGCTTGTCGTCACCCCTGGGTAGGCTGCCGGGATGTACGCGATCGATCTTGGCGGGGGAGCACAGCTGCGGCCGCTGGACCCGTGGCAGGCACCCGAATTCCTCGCCCACATGGACCGGGCCCGCGCCACCGTGGACCCGTGGATCCCGTGGGCGGGCATCAGCACCGACCTGGAGTCCGCGACGGCGACCCTGCAGCGCTACGCGGACAAGGCGGCCAACGACAGCGGCCGGCTGCACGGCATCTGGCTCGACGGCACGCTCGTCGGCGGCGTCATGTTCGTCCACTTCGACGTGGCCGCGGGCACCTGTGAGGTCGGCTGCTGGCTGGAGCCGGCCGCCCAGGGCCGCGGCCTGATCACCCGGGCCGCCCGGCTCATCATCGACTGGGCGATCGAGGTGCGGGGCATCTTCCGCGTCGAGTGGCACTGCCGCACGGACAACGCCGCGAGCTCGAACGTCGCCCGCCGCCTCGGCATGCGCCTCGACGGCGTGCTGCGCGGGGAATTCCTCTACAAAGGTGTCCGCCACGACACCGAGGTGTGGTCGCTTATCGCCCCGGACCGGCAGGCAGCGAGCTGACCAGGTAGTCCTCGATGCTGATGGCGGGGCGGCCCAGCAGGGCGGCCAGCGTCGGGTCGGCGGGCCCGAAGTCGCCGTGCCGGCTCGCGGCGAACAGGCCCACCAGCATGTCGGCGGCGGATTCGGGCAGACCCGCGGCGAGCAGTCCCTGCCGGTATTCCTCGTCCGCGACGATCACCCGGCGGATGGGCCGGCCGGTGCGCTGCGCGGCGATCTCGGCCACCCGGGTCATGTCGACCGCCGCCGGGCCGGTCAGCGGCGGGGTGAAACCGTCGAAGCCGCCGTCGATCAGGATCCGCGCGGCCGCCGCGGCCAGGTCGGCGTGGGTGGTCCAGGCGACCGGGCCGTCCTCGGGCACCCGCAGCTCGCCCGTCTGCAGCGCGTGCCCGAGCAGCATCGGGACGGTGCTGGCGTAGAAGCCGTTGCGCAGTGAGGTGAACGCGACGCCGGACTGCCGCAGGGCGTCCTCGGTCGCGGCGTGGTCGGGCATCGGCGGGAACGGCGAAGCCGGGTCGGCACCCATGTGGCTGGTGTAGACGATCCGCTTCGCGCCCGCCGCGACGGCGGCGTCGACGGCGCTACGGTGCCGGCGCACGGACTCCTCCCCGGTGCTGTTCACCGAGACGATGAGCACGGTGGACGCCCCCTCGAAGGCGTCGCCCAGGCCGGCGGGGTTGTCGAAGTCGCCTGGCCGGACCCGGACGCCGCGCTCTTGCAGGGCGGTGAGCTGCTGTGGATCGCGGGCGCTGGCCCCGAGCTGCTCGGCCGGCACGTGCTCCAGCAGGTTGTCGAGAACAGCGCGGCCCAGCTGTCCGCTTGCCCCGGTGACGATGATCATGTGATGTCCTTTCCAGTGATAACGGAAAGACCGTACCACTGGAAATACCAGTGGAATCAAGATTGGGATATCATTGGTTCTGTGAGTGACAACACGCGCGACCGCATCGTCGACGCGGCTCTGGAGCTGCTGACCATGGGCGGCGAGGACGCCGTCTCCACGCGGGCCGTCAGCGCGGCCGCCGGGGTGCAGCCGCCGACCATCTACCGGTTCTTCGGCGACAAGCAGGGCCTGCTCGACGTCATCGCGACCCATGGGCTCCAGCAGTATCTGGCCACCAAGTCCACAGCTCCGCTGTCCGACGATCCGGTGGCGGACCTGCGCCGCGGCTGGGACCTGCACGTGGAGCTGGGCCTGGCCAACCCCGCGCTCTACAAACTGATGTACGGGCGACCTCGCACCGGCCACGCCGCCTCGGCTGCCACCCGCGCGGCGGCCGACGTGCTGGCCGGGCACATCAGGCGGATCGCCGAGGCCGGTCGGCTGCGGGTCTCCGAGGCGCTGGCGGCCTCGCTCGTGCACGCGGCCGGTTCCGGCGTCACCCTCGCGCTGATCGCCACTCCGGCGGATCAGCGCGAGCCGGCCCTGTCGGTCACCGCCCGGGAGGCGGTCATCGCGGCGATCAGCACCGACCGGCCCGTCGGCCGGGAGCCCGGGCCGGTGACCGCCGCAGTGGCTCTGCACGCCGCCCTGCCCGAGATCACCAGCCTCTCGACCGGCGAAAAGGTGCTGCTGGGTGAATGGCTGGACCGCATCACGGCCTGACCGCGGTGGTCATGCGCTGGGTGCCGATGACCGAGAGCAGGTGCAGGGCCGCCTCGGACGGCGAGCCCGGAGCCGCGGTGTAGATGACCACCCGCTGGTCCCGGTCCGTGATGTCCAGCACGTCGCAGTTGACGGTGACCGGGCCGACCTGCGGGTGTTGAAACGTCTTGATGAGGGCGGGCACCGTGCGGATGTCGTTCGAGCCCCACAGGCGGGCGAAGTCCTCGCTGCCCGTCAGCAGGTCGTGGATCAGTTCGCTCACCTCCGGATCGCCGGGATAGCGGGCGGCGGTGGCCCGCAGGTGCAGCGCGGACATACGGGCGAAGGCGTCCGCGTCGGAAACGCCGTACAGGCGGCGGCCGTCGAGGTGCGGGCCGAGGAAGACGCGGCGCACCAGGTTGCGGTCGCGGCGGGAGCGCGCGGAGAAGTCCTCCATCAGCGCGGCGGCCAGGTCGTTCCAGGCGATCACCTCGTACGTCGCGGAGGTGACGATCGCGGCCGTGAGCGGCAGGCGTCGCAGCAGGTCCAGGATGCTCTGCCGGACCTCGCGGGACGGGCCGGGCGGCGGGCCCGGTGGCTGCCCGGCCAGGTGGTGCAGATGGTCGCGTTCGGCGTCGGACAGGCGCAGGGCCCGGGCCAGGCCGGCGAGCACCTCGCGGGACGGGTGTGGGCCGCGGGTCTGCTCCAGCCGGGTGTAGTACTCGGTCGAGATGTACGCCAGCTGCGCCACCTCTTCCCGGCGCAGCCCGGGGGTGCGGCGGCGCGGGCCGGCCGGGAGACCCACGTCGGCGGGCGTGATCCGCTCCCGCCGGGAACGGAGGAAATCCGCGAGCTGTCGCTTGTCCACCCACCTAGTGTCGTCGCCGAAGGCGGTGACTATCCAGGTACCGGCGATGCCTGGATAGGGCCTCGGCGGCGGGCGCAGGGTCGAGGCATGAACAACGACTCCACTGAGGGCCTGCTGGCCGGCAAGGTCGCCTTCGTCTCCGGCGCCGGGCGGGGCATCGGCGCCGCCGCGGCCCGCCTGTTCGCTCGCGAGGGCGCCCGGGTGCTGCTGGCCGCGCGTACCGAGGAACAGTTGAAGGCCGTGACTGAGGAGATCCGGCGGGACGGCGGCAGCGCGGACCACGTGGTCTGCGATCTGGCCGACGCCGACAGTGTGCGGGCCGCCGTCGCGCGGACCGTCGAGGTCTTCGGGCGGCTCGACGTCGCCTTCAACAACGGCGCCACCATCACCCCGCCGGTGCCGTTCGACCAGGTACGGGAGGAGCACTTCGACGAGCTGTACGCCGTGAACCTGCGGGGCGTGTGGCTGGCCATGGTCGCCGAGATCGGTGCCATCCGGGAGACGGCCGGTGCCGGGGCCATCGTCAACAACTCCAGCGTGGGCAGTCTGCGGGGCAATCCGGCGCTGCCCGCGTACGGGGCGATGAAACGCGCGGTCAACAGCCTCACGGAGTCGGCCGCCGTCACGTACGGCCCGCAGGGCATCCGGGTCAACGCGATCGCGCCCGGCAACACGAGCACCGAGATGATCCGTACCTGGGAGGCGGACTCGCCCGGCCTGACGGACCGCCTCATCGCCGCGACGCCGCTGCGCCGTTCAGCCGATCCGGCCGAGATCGCCGAGGCCGCGGCGTGGCTGCTGAGCGACCGGGCCTCCTTCGTGACCGGCGCTGTGCTCCCGGTCGACGGCGGCGCCCGGGCTTGACCGTATCGGGCGGGGACGGCGCCGGATAATCCATTCCGCCACCACCAGGTTGATCGTCCAGGCGGCGATCATCAGCACCGCCCGGGTGCCGGCGCCGGGCTGGCCGGCCGTCAGCACCCACGGCGCGTGGGTCAGCGCCTGCGTGCCCGCGCCCTGGCCGATGGCGTACGCCCGGATCATCCACGCGCGGTGCCGGACGATGTCGCGCCGCCGGATCGTCAGGAAGCCGAGCACGATCGCCACCGCGCGGGCGTGGCAGCGGTGCTGCACCGGCCGGGAACGCGGCCAGCACGCCGGGGTCGAGATGGGCGGTGAGCTCGACGACCTGGGCGCCGTCACGAGCGCCGGGTCTCGAGGACCTGCACCCAGGCCAGGTCTCGGGCGACGGGCGCGCGCCGCCCGCCGCCGGGCCAAGGCCGCGGTGTGTCGATCGCATCCCAGGACCCGCCACGCGGTCGGATCAGAGGCCACCGGACCGAACGGGCCGCCCTGCTGCCGCAACACCGCCAGATCGGCGATTGGCTTCGCCGCTGTCAGCCACGAGCACCGCCAGGTCGACCGCGACGCGGCCTGGTTCGTGCGTTGGCCGGCGCTGCCGGTTCAGGCCCAATGCTTGGACGAAGCCGCTGGTCAATCCGGTCTTGTCGGCCAGATCGGTGAGCAGGCGGGCGCCGGCGTGACCGACCACTCCGCGAGCGCCCACCCGCCACGACAACCTTCAGACATGTACTGAACCTTTTCAACTTGGCATCGAGCCCGGCGATGCCGGGCCGTCGATCAGCCCCGGACGCGGCCGGCCTCGCCACATTCTTTCACTCCGGCCGACGCCGGCGTATCACTTCACGGGCACTTTCATTCTGAACAGTTTCTCTGCATTTCGGAACGCAATCTTTTCCTTGTGTTCGCGTGGGAGATCGACTCCGCGGAACCAGTCGGTCTGGACCTTGATGTCCGCGAACGGGTAGTCGGTTGCGAACATCACTCGATCCACGCTTATGAACTTCAGCAGGAGATCGAGCAGTTCGGTCTGGGGGAATGCGCTGGTGGTGACCCAGAAGTTGTCCTTGAAGTATTGCGCGAAGGGCTTCTCGAGCGAATTTTCGGTCGACTCGCCCATGTCTTCGAGGATCCGCTTGTAGTAGAAGGGAAGACCTTCGCCCATGTGGCCGATGATGATTTTCAGTCTGGGGAATCTGTCGAACACCCCGTACGTGATCATCCGAATACACTGGGTCAGCACCTCCTGGTGCCAGCCATATCCAGACCCACTGAAAATGTAGGGTTGGAGCTCTTCCGCGTATTTGGACCGCGTGGTGCTGTAGTAGATCTTGAAGATCTCGTCAGCTGGATAACCGGGATGCAGGTAGATCGGCACATCGAGAGCTTGGGCACGCGCCAGCACAGGGTCGAAATCGGGATGATCGAGATACTTCTTCGTGATGTGTCCGTTGGTCAGTGCGCCCAGGAAGCCATCTTCCTTGACCGAGCGTTCCAGTTCGTCCGCCGCCGCCTCCGGGCTCTGCAAGGGCAAGGTGGCGAAAGCCTTGAAGCGGCCCGGATATTTGGCAATCGGCCCTTCTACAAGTTGCCGGTTAAGACGATGGGCGAGGTCGATGCCCTTTTTCCCGGGGACATTTTGTACGGACGGTGTATGAGCAGAGAGGATCTGAACGTTGAGTCCCCCCTTGTCCATATCGCCGATGCGGCGTTGGCCCAGATCCGAAAGACCAATTTCCTCAAGGTACGCTATGTGATCCTCATTGATGGAGTTCAACTTCAACAACTCGGGAGTCGAAAATGTCTCCTCCGCGCCGATGAAGGGCAGGTCCCGATCCCGCAATGCAATGTCCGAAGTCTTGGCCGGAGTTTTGGCCGGGGTCTCGTCCTCGTCCGCTGCCGAAACGGCGGCATACGCGGACAAGCCGGCACCAGCGCCAAGCGCCGTGGCAGCGGCCAGAAAGCCGCGGCGTCCCATGGACTTCATGCCAGTCTCTCTTTCAGGTTTTTATGTGGCGTGGTTTCCGTACGGCATCCGTCTGCGAGATGCTTCAGTTCGAGACCGGGGGTCTTCGCGTCCTTCTTGCGCACCGCGGCAGCGCCGACCGGCGGCACCGCGAGGAACTGCTCGCCGGCGCGCGGCGACTGTGGTGGAGCTGACGACCCGCCCGCGTGCGCGCTGTGCGGGTCAGCCGCGCCGGGCCCCGCGCTGTTCTCGGCGTGCGACCCGCGGGCGGCGACAGGGAACGCCGTCACCAGAGCCATGGCGCCCACCCCGAATCTCAACCGTCCGGGCGGCGCTTTCCCTGACCGCGTTACATTGACGACCATCAGAACCTCCGGCACGCGAATCGGCTCGCTCATCTGATGCCGACTTCGTACCGAGCGAATCTGAGACGACCGTTAGAAAAGCTCCTGACACGGTCTCCTAGGTGATGTCTCGTAACTCGGTACGGGCGTTGCCGGGCAAACGGGTGGGCGGCGTCGATCGGCCGGAGCGATGTTGTGCAGATGGGCGATGCCTGGCGCGGGGACCGCGAGTGTGCGCCCGGCGCGGCGGTAGTCCCGCGGGATCTTGTAGGTCTTCAGACCCGCCAGGGCGTGTTCCACGCGGGCGGTAAGGGGTGATCACCTCAAGATTGCCGCGGTAGCCGCCAGCGGCCATTACGTCGCGCCGGCCGGCTTCCGGTCGATGCCGCTGGTGCGGTAGACGATCGTGTCGTTGCCGTTGCCCAGTTGCGGGTCGCCCAGGGCGATGACCAGACGGGTGTTGGCGTCAATGGCGACTTGCAGGTGACCTCGTGGCCACCTCAGCGGCATCGTGGTGACAGCAGCTCAGGGCACGATGACCTGGACGCCGGCCGGGGCGGCGCCGTCCATGGCGGCCAGGGCCGCCGGGGCGTCCGGGAGCGCGAGCTCACCGGTGATCAGCTCGCCGGGGCGCAGCGCGCCCGTCTCCACCAGCGACAACATCTCCGGGTACGCGTGCGCCGGCATCCCGTGGCTGCCCAGGATCTCCAGCTCGTGGGCGACGACCAGCTCCATCGGCACCGTCGGACGCCCGGTCACCGCCGGCAGCAGTCCCACCTGCACGTGCCGCCCCCGCCGGCGCAGCCCCTCGATCGAAGCCGTGAGGGTGACCTGGCTGCCCAGCGCGTCGAGGGAGACGTGCGCGCCGCCGCCGGTGAGCTCCCGGATCGCCTCGACCGCCGGTGTCGTCGCATCGACCGTGGCGGTCGCGCCGAAGCGCCGGGCCAGGGCCAGCGCCTCGGCCGACACGTCGACGGCGACCACCCGGGCACCTGCCGCCACCGCGATCATCACCGCGGACAGCCCGACACCGCCGCACCCGTGCACCACGACCCACTCGCCGGGACGGACCCGGCCCTGGGTCACCACCGCGCGGAACGCCGTCGCGAACCGGCAGCCCAGGGTGGCGGCCGCGGCGAAGCTGATCCGGTCGTCCAGGCGTACCAGGTTGGTCTCGGCGTGCGGCACCACGACGAGGTCGGCGAACGAGCCCCAGTAGGTGAAGCCGGGCTGTTCCTGCCGGTGGCAGACCTGCTGGTCGCCGGCCAGGCAGGCCGGGCAGGTGCCGCACGCGCAGACGAAGGGCGCGGTGACGCGGTCGCCGGCCTGCCAGCCCCGGACGCCCGTGCCGACCGCGGCGATCTCGCCGGCGAACTCGTGACCCGGGACGTGCGGCAGCCGGATGTCGGTGTCGTGGCCGCGCCAGCCGTGCCAGTCGCTGCGGCACAGCCCGGTCGCGCGGACGGCCACGACGACCCCGCCGTCGGGCGGCTCCGGGTCGCGGACGTCGCGAAGCTCGGGCAGCTCACCGAACCGGTCGTAGATCACCGCACGCATGGCCTCATCGTCGCAGCCGGCCGTACGACTCCAGCGTGCGGAGCGCCTCCACGGTGACCCGGCCGCGCCACGCCAGCCGGGACGCGGTGCCCGGCGGCTCCCAGGTGAGCGCCCAGCCACCGTCCGGCTGCTGGGCCCGCAGCAGGTGGTCGAGGTGCCCGTCGAGCTGGGCGTCGGTGAACAGGGACCGCCAGTGCGAGTCCGCGGTCGGGGCGAAGTGCAGCGGGGTCAGGCCGTACCCCTCGGTCTCGGGGTCGAGGTGGAACATCGAGGTGGTCAGCAGGCGCTCGGTCACGGTGGCGACCAGTTTGTCCGCGCGCGCCCGGTCGGGGACGTGGGCCAGGAAGGCGAACACCTCCAGCAGGGCGTGCGCGTCGTCGGGCGGCGGGTTCTCCTCCAGCGCCCGCCAGCAGTAGCGGGTGGCCGCGTCGCGCCACGGGTGGTCGACGTCGAGCTGGTACAGCAGGGCGGCGAGACCGGCGGTCGGGTTGAGCCCCGGCACGTAGGTCCAGTCCGTCATGTGCTCGGCGCGCGGGTAGGCCTCGATCACCGGCGCGGCCAGGGAGACCGCGCCGTCGACCGCGACGCTGTCGAGGAAGCCGGCCGCCCGTCGTAGCATCTCCGGATCGGTGGTCCGGGCGGCCACGAGGGTCTGCAAGGCGATCTCGACGTCCAGGGGCAGGCTGGCCGGGCAGCGCTTGTCCGGCTCGAGCCCGTGGCCGAAACCACCGTCCTCGTTCTGGTAACCGCGCAGGGCGTCGACGACCCCGCCGGCCGGTGCCCCGTGGAAGAGCGTGTCGAACAGGCGTTGCTCCAGCAGCCGGGCCTCGGCCCGGACGAACCGCTCGGCGGCGGCGAAGACATCATCCATGGCCGAAGCGTAGGAGCCCGGCGGCGGCACCGTCTTGAAGGAATCGGACGCGTGGTCAGTGGTACTTGAGCTCGCCGGCGGTGATCGCGGTGGTCAGCCTGTTCTCCGGGGGCGCCAGGGGGCAGAGCCACTGGTCGTCGTACGCGCAGCTCGGGTTGTAGAGGTAGTTGAGGTCCAGCAGGACGCGGGTGCGGGACACCATCTCCAGCCCGCGGCCGTGGGTGCCCTTCACCGTGTCCGTCAGGTATCGGCCGCCGCCGTACGACTGGGGGCCGCAGGTCGCGTCGCGGACCGGCAGGAACAGGCCACCCCCGTACGCGGCCAGCCACCACAGCGACAGCTCGCCCCACGGGGTGTCCAGGATGCCCACCCGGTCGTAGTGGCACACGCCGTCCGGGCCGCCCGTGTCGATGTCGATCTCGCCGGGCGCCGGGCGCAGCTCCACCTCGGCGCGGAACTCCTCGGTCGGCGGGAAGTAGGACAGACCCTCGAAGTCGCCGGTGCTCGGGATCGGTGACTGGGGGTGGTACGCGAACAGCTCGTCACGCCGGGCGCGGAAGTCGGAGAGGTCGGTCGCGGTCAGGTAGATCCGGGCCACCGCCGCGCGGTAGTCGGCGAGTTCGAGTGCCTGCACGGGGACCACCGTATCCCGCACCCCTTGAGTGGATCTTGTAGTTCGTCCTACGCTCGAAAGGTCAGCGCATTGAAACGTTTAAATGCGTTGATCCGCTGCCCCGCGCACCTCCCCCCACCGAGGAGAATCGCATGGCCAAGTCCCTATCCCTCCATGCCCGCAAACCGCTGCTGCTCGCCGCGGCCCTCCTGCTGCTGCCCGGCTCCCCGGCCGCCGCAGCCCCTCCAGTCTCCCGTCCCGCCGCCCTGATTACCGCGCCGGTCGGCCTCGCCGGCGCGCACTGGATCTGGTTCGCCGAGGGGGAGCCCGCGCAGAGCGCCCCCGCCGCCACCCGCTACCTGCGCCGCACCTTCACCGCCCCGGCCGGCCCCTACACCGACGCCCAGCTGGTCGTGACCGGCGACGACACGGTCGACGTCTGGCTCAACGATACCTACCTCGCCGGCTCCACCCGGGCCGCCGACTCCTGGAAGACCGCCCGCTACGTCGACCTGGCCGCCGCCCTCAAGCCCGGCAGCAACACCCTGACGATCGCCGCGCGCAACACCAGCGCGGGTCCGGCCGGTGTCCTCGGCCGGATCCGGGTCGCCACCGCGCAGAGCACTGTCGACCTGGTCACCGACGGCAGCTGGCAGGCGGCCGACTCGGTGCCGCAGACCTGGACCGCCGCCAAGGACCTCGGCGCGTACGGCACCGGGCCGTGGCGCAGCGACGTCGCCGGTCCCGACCCCGGCGCCGGCTCGCCGGTCACACTGGCCGGCCTGACCACCGAGCGCCGGACCGACCCGGTCGGGCTCGACACGGCGAAGCCGCGCTTCGGCTGGCGGCTCGTCTCGGCCGCCACCGGCCAGCTGCAGGGTCGCTACCAGCTCACCGTCGGCACGACCCCGGGAGCCGCGGACCTCTGGGACAGCGGCCAGGTCACTTCCGGGCAGAGCGTGGACATCCCGTACGGCGGACCGGCACTGGCCAGCAACCGCACTTACCACTGGCGGGTACGGGTCTGGGACGCCCAGGGCCGGCCCAGCCCGTGGAGTGCCGCCGCCCGCTTCGACACCGGTCTGTTCAACCCGGCGGCCGAGTGGCAGGCGGACTTCATCGGCGGCCCGGCCACGGCCAACCTCACCGGCGCCGAGTGGATCTGGTATCCCGAGGGTGACCCGGCGACCACCGCCCCGGCCGAGCAGCGGTTCTTCCGGCGCACCTTCGACCTGGCCGCAGTGGCCAAATCCGTCCTCGTGGTGACCGGTGACGACACCGCCGACGTGTGGGTCAACGGTTCCCGGGTCAGCACCTCGCGCCGCGTCACCGACTCGTGGAAACGGGCGACCACAGTGGACGTCACCGCGCAGCTGCGCGCCGGGGCGAACACCATCGCGATCGCCGCGGCGAACAACGTGGCCGGACCGGCCAGTGTCATCGCCAAGCTGACCAGCGGCTCGACGACCGTGGCGACCGGCAGCACGTGGAAGGCCGCGCAGTCCGGTCCGGCGGGCTGGGAGCAGCCGGGCTTCAACGACTCCGGCTGGGCCGCGGCCAAGGTGACGGCTGCCTACGGGGCCGGCCCGTGGGGCGCGCAGGTCACGGTGCCGAACCCGACGCCGTACCTGAGCAAGGGTTTCAGCGTCGGCAAGCCGGTCGCCCGCGCCCGGCTCTTCGCCACCGCGCTGGGCCTGCACGACACCTATCTCAACGGCACCAAGGTCGGCGCCGAGCGGCTCGCGCCCGGCTGGACCGACTACAACGACCGCCTCCAGTACCGCGCCTACGACGTCACGAGCAGCCTGAAGCAGGGCAGCAACACCCTCGGGGCACTCGTCGGCAACGGGTGGTACTCGGGCAACATCGGCTTCGCCGGTAGCCAGCGCTACGGCACCTCGCCGTGGTACTCGGCGCAGCTGTCCATCGAGTACACCGACGGGACGCGGGCTGACGTGCGTACCGATGGCTCCTGGTCGGCGACCGCCGGCGTGATCGTCGCCGACGACCTGTACCACGGCGAGGATCAGGATGCCCGCATCCGGCCCGGGGCCGGCACCGCCGTCACCGTCCGCACCGCCGCGAAGCCGAACCTGGTCGCCCAGGTCGACCCCGGCGTCACCGTGCAGCAGCAGCTGCGGCCGAAGAGCATCACCCAGCCCAAGCCCGGCGTCTTCATCGCCGACCTCGGGCAGAACTTCGCCGGCTGGAACCGGCTCACCGTGACCGGCCCGGCCGGCACCCGGGTGACCCTGCGGCACGGCGAAATCCTGAACGGGGACGGCACCCTCTACACCGCGAACCTGCGCGCCGCCCAGGCCACGGACACCTTCACGCTCGCCGGGACCGGCGCGCCGGAGGTCTTCGAGCCGCACTTCACCGTGCACGGCTACCGGTACGTCGAGCTGACCGGCTTCCCGGGCACGCCCACCGCGGACAGCCTCACCGGGCTCGCCGCCTGGACCGACGGCGCCGAGACCGGCACCTTCAGCACCAACGATCCGCTGGTCAACCAGTTGCAGCACAACATCCTCTGGGGTGCCCGCTCCAACATGCTGTCCATCCCGACCGACTGCCCGCAGCGCGACGAGCGGCTCGGCTGGACCGGCGACATCGCGGCGTTCGGGGCCACCTCGACATTCAACTTCGACACTTACGGGCTGCTCACCAAGTTCGCCGACGACCTGGTCGACGCCCAGCGGGCTGACGGGGCGTTCACCGACGTGGCCCCGGCCGTGATCGACGGCGCGGGCAAGGCCGGCTGGGCCGATGCGGGGGTGATCGTGCCGTACACGGTGTGGCAGCGTTACGGCGATCTGTCCGTCGTGGACAAGCACTTCGCGGCCATGGCCCGTTACGTCGACTACCTCAGGTCGACCGCGGGTGCGGACCTGATCCGCGACCACGAGACCTTCGGTGACTGGCTCAACGTCGACGACAACACCCCGAACGACGTCTCCAGCACGGCGTTCTTCGGCTGGTCGGCCCGCCTGCTCTCGCGGATGGCCGCGGCCACCGGGCGCACGGCCGAGGCGACCCGGTACGGCACATTGGCCGATCAGATCGCGGTGGCGTTCACCAACCGGTTCGTCGCCGCCGATGGGACCGTGGGCAGCAACAGCCAGACCGGGTACGTGCTCGCGCTCGCCTTCGGCCTGGTGCCCGCCGGCCGCGCCCAGGCGGTGGCGGACAAGCTTGCGGCCAAGGTGGCCAGCCGCAACGGGCACCTGTCGGTGGGTTTCATGGGCGTGGAGAATCTGTTGCCGGTGCTGGCCGAGCACGGGCACGCCGACACGGCGTACCGGATCCTGCAGCAGCCGGACTATCCCGGCTGGGGTTACATGAACTCCCGCGGCGCGACCACGGTCTGGGAGCGCTGGGACGGGATCCGTCCCGACGGCTCGCTGCAGGACGTGGGGATGAACTCGTTCAACCACTACGGCCTGGGATCGGTGGGGGACTGGCTCTACCGCACGGTGGGCGGGGTGGCCCCGGCCGCACCGGGCTACCGGCAGGTGCTGATCGCCCCGAAACCCGGCGGTACGGTCACCTCCGCGACCGCGTCGCTGCAGACCCGGTACGGCCAGACGCGCTCGGAGTGGACCCGTACCGGCTCCACGCTGACGCTGAAGGTGGTGGTCCCGCCGAACGCGACGGCCACGGTCCAGGTCCCGGCACCGTCCGCGGCTGCTGTCACCGCCCCGGCGGAAGCTGTGCCGCAGGGGTACAGCGGTGGCGCGGCGGCCTACAGCCTGGCGTCCGGTAGCTACACCTTTACCGCTCAGGCGGGGTAGGTCGTCGCCTCGGTCGCTTTGAGGCTGGCCCAGACCTCACGACCGGGCTCGAGTCCCAATTGCACGGCGGCCGCCGGCGTCACGTCGGCGGCCACCGTGATCCCGCCGGTCAGCTCGATGCGCAGCGCGTCCCCGTGCCGGGAGACGGCCGCCACGGTCGCCCGCCAGGTGTTGCGGGGGCTCCCGTCGGGGCGCGCCGCGTAGAGGGCCACGGCGGCGGGCGGGAAGGCCACGAACACGTCGCCGTGCAGCGGCGTCGCCGTGGTGAGGGCGAAGTCGTCGGTGATGCGGACCAGCTCGCCGTCCGCCCGGCCGCGGTAGAGGTTCAGTCCCACCAGTCGGGCCACGTAGTCGGTGCGCGGCCGCGACGTGATCGCGGCCGCGTCGCCGGTCTGCACCACCCGGCCGTGCTCCAGGATGACGAGCCGGTCGGCGAGCATCATCGCGTCCAGCGGGTCGTGGGTGACCAGCACCGTCGGCCCGGTGTGGGCCGCGAGGTGGCCGCGCAGGTGGGCCCGGGTGTCGAGCCGGGTCCGGGCGTCCAGCGCGGCGAGCGGCTCGTCGAGCAGCAGCAGGCGCGGCCCGGTGGCGAGCGCCCGGGCCAGGGCCACCCGCTGGGCCTGACCGCCGGAGAGCTGCCGCGGCTTCTTGCCGGTGTGCTCGGCGAGCCCGACCCGGCCCAGCAGCTCGGCCGCTTCGGCCCGGGCCCGCGCTCGTGGCACGCCCCGGCAGCGCGGCCCGAAGGCCACGTTCTCCACTGCGGACAGATGCGGGAACAGCAGGTAGTCCTGGAAGACCACGCCGATGTGCCGGTGCTCGGGCGCGGTGAACAGCTTGGCCGCCGGGTCGTCCAGGCGTTCGCCGTCCAGCTCGAGGTAGCCGTCGTCCAGGGCGACCAGCCCGGCCAGCGCCCGCAGAGCGGTGGTCTTGCCGGCGCCGTTCGGGCCCAGCAGCGCCACCACCTCACCGGCCTCGGCGCGCAGCACGGCGTCCAGCGTGAAGCCGTCCCGCCGGACGACCAGGCGCGCGTCCAGGCTCACGGCGCACCCAGCCAGCGGTCGCGCAGCCCGGCCAGGATGACCACGCTGACCACCAGGAGCACCAGGCTCAGCACGATGGCCGCGTCCAGGTCCTGTTCCAGGGCCAGATACACGGCCAGCGGCATGGTCTGGGTGCGCCCCGGGAAGTTGCCGGCGAAGGTGATCGTCGCGCCGAACTCACCCAGCGCCCGGGCCCAGCACAGCACCGCCCCGGCCGCCACCCCCGGCCCGATCAGCGGCAGCGTGACCCGCCGGAACGCCGTCCACCGGCTCGCCCCTAGCGTCGCCGCGGCCTCCTCGAAGCGCGAGTCCGCCCCGCGCAGCGCCCCCTCGACGCTGATCACCAGGAACGGCATCGCCACGAACGCCTCGGCCACCACCACCCCGGCGGTGGTGAAGGGCAGGCTGAAACCGAACGTGGCGTCCAGCCACCCGCCGACCAGGCCGCGCCGGCCGAAGACCAGCAGCAGCGCGACCCCGCCGACCACCGGAGGCAGCACCAGCGGCACGGTCACCAGCGCCCGGACCAGCCGCCGGCCGGGAAACCGGGCCCGGGCCAGGAGCCAGGCCAGCGGTACGCCGAGCAGCAGGCACACCACGGTCGCCAGGGTCGCGGTCAGCAGGGACAGCCGCAGGGCCGCCAGCACGCCGGGCTCGGTGAGCCGCTGCGGCAGGGTCGTCCAGGGCGCCCGGATCAGCAGCCCGGCCAGCGGCAGCACAAGGAACGCCAGCCCGGCGATCGCGGGGATCGCCAGGGCCAGCGGCGCTCGGGACGGTGACCGGCTCAGGGCTGCTGGAACCCTGCGTCGGTGAGGATCCGCTGAGCCTCAGGGGTCCGGAGGAAGGCCAGGAAGGCAGTCGCGCCGGCCGGATTCGGCGCGTCCTTGAGCGCGACGACCGGGTAGTCGTTGACCGCCCCGGCGGACTCGGGGAACTCGACGCTGTCGACGTCGGCCGCCGCGGCCTTCGCGTCGGTGCGGTAGACCAGCGCGGCGTCCACCTCGCCGAGCTTCACCTTGGCCAGCGCGGCTTTGACGTCCTGCTCCAGGGTCACCGGCATCAGCCGTACGCCGGCTGCGGACAACGCCTTCCCGGCGGCCGCGCCGCACGGCACCTGCTCGGCGCAGAGGGCCACCTTGACGCCGGAGCCGGCCAGGGCGGCCGGCGTGGTCAGCCCTTTCGGATTGCCCTTCGGCACCGCGATGACGAGCTGGTTGCGCGCGAAGGTGACCGGGGTGCCGGTGGCCGCGCCCGCGTCCGTGACCGTCTTCATGGTGGCGGCACTGGCCGCGGCGAACACGTCGGCCGGGGCGCCCGCGGTGATCTGCTGCGCCAGTCCGGCGCTGCCACCGAACGAGAAGCTCACCTCGGCCGACGGGTTGAGCTGCTCGAACTTCGTACCGATGGCGGTGAACGACTCGGTCAGCGAGGCCGCCGCCAGCACCGTCACCGGTCCGGCGGCGTCGCTGCCGGGGCCGGCCGGACCGGGCGAGCCACCGCCGACCGGCTCGTCCGAGACCGGGGAACTGCACCCGGAGAGCGCCAGGAGTGCGGCCACCGCGACCGCGGCCAGCCGTCGTGCCCTCATGCGTCGTCCCCTCTTTCCACGACCACGGTCGTGGACTTGATCACCGCGGTCGCCGGGGAGCCGACCTCCAGGCCCAGGTCGTCGACGGCCTCCCGGCTCATCAGCGACACCAGCCGGAACGGCCCGGCCTGGATGTCGACCTGGGCCATCACCGCGTCCCGGGTGATCGCCGTGACGATGCCGCGCAGCCGGTTGCGGGCCGAGGAGCGCCGGAAACCGGTGTCGGGCTCGTCGGCCAGCGAACGCGCGAACGCCGCCAGATCGGCGCCGGCGACCGTGCGGTGCCCGTGGCCGTCCCGCTCGGCCGCCAGCCGGCCGACGTCGATCCAGCGGCGCACGGTGTCGACGCTGACCCCGAGCAGGTCGGCCGCCTCACCGATCCGGTACGTCGTCACGACCGTCAGCCTAGGCCGCAGATGCCAGGCCGTCGAGCCGTTCACACTCGCATCTGCGTCACTTGAGGTCGCGTAGCTCTCCTTCGAGCAGCACGGTCAGATAGTCGTGCCGTTCGCTGCCGACCGGAATGCCGCGGCTCGGGCCCTCGGCCAGCATCAGCGTGTAGAGGTGGACGCGGTAGAGCCCGAGCCGGGTCCGGGCGGGGTCGTCGAGCACCAGGCCGCTCGCGGCGGCGTACCCGCGCAGGAACGGATGCTCCGGCTCCTCCTCGATGCGGTGGAACAGGGCCGGCGACACCAGGTCCAGCAACGGGTCGCCCCAGAGGAAGCGTTCGC
Organism: Actinoplanes sp. CA-051413; assembly: GCF_050955795.1. Classification (NCBI taxonomy): domain Bacteria; kingdom Bacillati; phylum Actinomycetota; class Actinomycetes; order Micromonosporales; family Micromonosporaceae; genus Actinoplanes; species Actinoplanes sp. CA-051413. The sequence goes on along the minus strand of NZ_CP192100.1, from coordinate 7,805,954 downwards.
CGTCGACGAGCCCGGTCAGCCGGCCGCCCGCGGCCAGCACGTTGCCGTCCCAGAGATCGAAGTGCAGCAACGCGGGCCGGGTGACCTGGGCCAGGTTCGAGTGGTGCCGGGCGGCGAGGGCGTCGATCCCCGGTGGCAGCGGCACCTCCCAGTCGGCGGCGTCGGCCAGCAGGGCGGCGATGATCGCGGCGTACGCAGTCGGCCAGTCGGTGCCGGCCGGGCGGTCGCCGGTGTAGCCGAAGTGCGGGCCGGTGAGCCGGTGCAGGCCGGCGATCGCGGTACCGAGCTGCTCGCGTACCCCTGCCGCCGCGGCCGTCCCGGCGGCGTCTGCCGGCTCGCTCAGGCTGCTGCCGGGCAGCATGGTCGTGACGATCCAGTCGTCCTCGACATGCAGCACCTCCGGTACGGGCACCCCGGGCGCGCCGGCGCGGACGGCCCGGAAGTACGCCGCCTCGGCGGGGATGAGGTCACGCTCGTACCGCAGCAGCCGGACGCCGGGCGGGGGGCCGACCTTGACCACCACGTCCCGTCCGTCGGCCAGGCGGGCGCGCCACACGGCCGCGAAGCCGCCCCCGGACAATTCCCCGGCTTCGCTGACATTCACCCCGAAAACGCCGCTGAGCAGGCCGTCGATTGCGGAAAAGTCGAGATTGCGTTGGGTCGGACTGCGCATGCCGCATTGTGCATCTCTCGTGGTTGGGAAAACCTTGGGGTCCACGAAGGATCGAAGCCCGATCGATGGTGGGTCGGACGCCCGGAAGGGTACACACGCTTGCATGACCGTCAGTGACGAACGGCCGGGGTTGGCGGACCTCGGCCGGGACATCACCCCAGGTGACAACGCCGTTCCCCCGGCAACCCGCCCGGTGCCCCTGGCACCGCCGGTCGGCGTGGACGACCTCCCGCGATACCTGCATGCCCTGCGCCGGCTGGCCGACGCGGACGACCTCGCGGCGGCCCACTCCGGCTGCACCCTCGCCATCGACGTGGCCGGCCGGGACGGCTCGGCGGCGGGCCTGGCCATGGCCTACTCACAGCGCAGTTCGGTGGCCCGGCGGCTGGGCCGGCTGGCCGACGCCGCCCGCGACGCCGACGCGTCCGCGGAGCTGCTCGCGGTCTCCGGCACCGAGCAGGCCGGTCCGGCCGGCTCGCTGGTGCTGTCGCGGCGCCTCGCGGTCCTGCTCGACCTCGGCGACATCGCGCTGGCCGACAGCCTGCTGACCGCGGCCGGGCTGGACGGCGACCTGCCCGACGACCCCGAGTTCCTGCTGCTGCGCTACGTCCGCGGCAAGCTGCACACCGCGGCCGAGCGGCCCGGCGAAGGGCTGGCCGACCTGTACAAGTGCGGCGAGCGGCTGGCCGTGCGGCGCTCCGACCACCCCGGCGTGCTGCCGTGGCGCTCGGCGGCCGCGTCCGTCCTCGTCGGACTCGGCGCCCGGGAGGCGGCCGAGCGGCTCGTCGCCGAGGAGGTCGCCCTGACCCGGCGGCACGGGCTCGCCTCGGCGCTGGGCCGGGCGCTGCGGATCCAGGGCCAGGTCCGCCCGGGCGCGGCCGGGATGGCCGCCGCCGAGGAGGCGATCCGGGTGCTGCGGGGCACGCCGCGGCGCTTCGAGCTGGCCACAGCCCTGGTCGACCACGGCGCCCTGCTCAACGCGGCGCGCCGCCGGCCGCAGGCCCGCCGGGTGCTGCGGGACGGGCTGGAGCTGGCCCAGGAGTGTGGTTCGCCGGCGCTGGTCGCCCGCGCCCGCGCACTCTTCGCGGGACGGAACCACCCTTAGCCCGGTCGTGAGGTAAGGGTAGCCTTAGCTTGCTGGTGACCCCCCGTACCGATCGGACCGGTCTTTTGACGACGACATCGCGCGCCGCCGCTCCCACCCTGCGCCCCGCCGCCGAGCCCTATCGGCCGTTCGCGCTGCGGGTGGCCCGGGCGGTCCGGTTGAGCACCACGTTCCTGCGGGTCACGCTGACCGGGGAGTCCCTCGCCGAGTTCGCCGGGCACGGGCTCGACCAGCGCATCAATCTGCTCCTGCTGCCCCCGGACGCCGACCACGAGGAGTTCGCCCGCCGCCCGGACTGGCTGGCCGCCTGGCGGTGCGGCCCACCGGCTTCATGGGCGCCGCTGCGCGTGTACACGGTCCGGGCGTTCCGTCCCGCCGCCCTCGAGGTGGACGTGGACTTCGCGCTGCACGGTGACAGCGGCCCGGCGTCACGCTGGGCGTCGGCGGCCCGGCCCGGTGACAAGGTGGTGATGATCGGCGCCACGCACGGCCACCCGGTCACGGACATCGCCTGGCGCCCACCGGCGACCGCCACCCGGCTGCTGCTGGCCGCCGACGAGACGGCGCTGCCGGCCGCCGCGGCCATCCTCGAGAGCCTGGACCGCCCGGCCACCGCGTTCCTGGAGGTGCCCAGCCGCGACGACTGCCTGCCGATCGGCGGCCCGGCCGCCATCACTTGGCTGGTCCGCGCGGCCGGGCAGCGGCTGGAGCCGGTGGTCCGAGCCCATCTGGACGTCGCGGCGCCGTGCGGGCCGCCCGTCGCCGTGGATGCCGCCGAGGACGAGGTCTGGGACGTGCCGGAGGAAGCCGCGGGCGCCTTCTACGCCTGGCTGGCGGGCGAGGCGGGCACGGTGGTGGCGCTGCGTCGGCACCTGGTCGGCGAGCGGGGCGTGGACCGTGCTTCGGTCGCCTTCATGGGCTACTGGAAACGCGGCCGCGCCCAGCGCAACTAGATGGTGAGTGGCTCGCGGGGCGCCCAGGTGCTGTGCTCCGCGAAGGCCCGGTAGCGGTGCAGGGCCAGGAACAGCCAGCCCAGACTGATGATCGCCAGGATGACGAAGGCGATGGCGCCGCCGAAGGTGTCCCAGGCGGTGTGCATCGCGACGGCGCCGACGAAGGTGGCGATGAACGCCAGCAGCTTCCGGGCCGACGGGCCGGCCACCAGCGCCCACAGGGCCCCGCAGGTCAGCCCGGTCCAGGCGGTGTGCCCGGCCGGAGCCGTGAGGCCGCGGACGAACAGCGTCTCCTGGACCGTGCCGATGTTGCCCTGCGACGACAGCAGGGCGGTGAAGCCGTAGCCCATCGTCTCCAGCGCGGCGAAGCCCATGCCGGACGCCACCCCGATGACCAGGCCGTCCGACGGCAACCGGCGGCCGTGCCGGGCCAGCAACGCGAACAGCAGCACGATCGGCACGATCATCTTGGCGGATTCCTCGATGAGCGCGACGAACACCATCGGCAGCGCGCCCAGCCCGCGCAGGGCGTCGTACTCCAGGGTGCCGGCCACGACGACGCCGATGACGCCGCCGAAGAAGGCCGCCACCACGAGGGCCGACGGCGGCACCTGCCAGTGGCCGGTACGGGCCTGCGCGAAGGTCAGGAAGGCGAGCGGCACCACGGTCGCGCCGAGCAGCAGCAGGGACGGGATGAAGTTGGGGTTCTGGGTCCGTACCAGGGTGCGCAGCACGATGACGTAGAGGACCAGACCGATGACCAGCACGCCCAGCCACGCCCACCGCCGCGAGAGATCACGCATGCTGCGATCCTCGCGTACCCGGAGGCCGGTGCGCCAGACACCGCGATGTTGATCACGCAGAGTACTGAAATGGCCCTTGACAGTGACCATGGGCTCGACAATCATCGGCTTCGATGTAGCGCAGCACCACGGGGGATTCATCGCGCGCTACCCGGCCGAGGCAGTCAGCCCGGCCTCTTTCGGCATGCCCCCGTGGTCGATGCACGGGGGAGGCACCGTGACCGCGTCCTATCCGGATCTCATTCCACTGCTCCTGCTCGCCGCCGCCGTACCCGTCCTGTTCCTGCGGGGCCGGCGAAGAAGCACACTGCCGCACCGGATCGCCCTGGCCATCGGGGCCGGCATCTGGATCTCCGTCACCGGCGGGGCGGTGTGGCTGGTCAGCCAGGCCACCGCGGCGCAGTTACCGGCCCCGCCGGTGGCCACGTCACCGGGAAACCCCTGCGTCGCGGGGCAGACCGCCCGGACCTTCAACGTCTCGCTGATCAACCTGCCGCTGTTCCTCAACCGCTTCGGCGACGTCGTCCCCGAGGGCCGGATGTACGTCCTCGACGAGAACATCGCCAAGGTGCGGGCCGGCTTCAAGGACGCGGCCAACCCGGCCAAGGCCAACGAGAACGACCTGATCGAACCGCTCACCCTGCGGGTCAACCAGGGCGAGTGCGTGGAGGTGCGCTTCACCAACCGGCTGAACGAGCCGGCGCCCGCGGTCAACCAGCAGGTCCGCAACTCGGCGATCTTCACGCTGCCCGGTGAGACGTTGCGCGCCGCCGGCACGGTGACGCCGACGCCGCGCGAGTTCGCCCCGGCGGGCACCGTGCCGGACAACGACTTCGACCCGGCCACCGCGCCGAACGCCTCGATGCACTTCGACGGCCTCGACTACGACGTCAAGGGCTCCGACGGCTCGGTCGTCGGCAACAACCCCGACTCCACGGCGGCGCCGGGCGCGGCCCTCACCTACCGGCTGTACGCCCAGACCGAGGGCGAGTTCCAGTTCAAGGACGGTGCCGACCTGTCCTCGCAGCAGACCCGGCCGGTGGACAGCAACGGCAAGGTCCGTTTCATCGGCTCGCACTCGTTCGGGGCCTTCGGCGCGATCCTGGTCGAGCCGGCCGGGGCCACCTGGGTCGACGGGCGCACCGGTGGCGCGCTGCCGTCGGGCACCCGGGCGGTCATCAAGCTGCCCAACAACAAGGACTTCCGGGAGAACGTGCTGTTCATGCACGACGAGGTGGAGGCCGAGCCGGGGGTGCTGACCCGCTTCTGCCGTACCGACTCCGGCGACGAGCAGGGTGGCAACGAGTGCCGTCAGCCCACCTCGGCCGAGCTGGCCAAGCTGACCGCGGGCACGCTACCGGACCTCGGTGGCGGCGACGCCGACGCGCTGGTCCAGGGCGAGATCCCGGTCAAGCTGGAGTGGTTCGGGTTCAACTACCGCTCCGAGCCGGGCTTCAACCGCGAGGAGGTGGGCTGCTCGGCGGCCGGCCGTGCGGGGCAGGGCTTCGACGCCGAGCGGTGCATCGGTGAGGAGACGTCGCTGTCGTCGTGGGCGTACGGCGATCCCGGCGGCGGTGACCTGGTCTTCGCCAACTACCGCGGGGAACCGGCCCAGGTCCGTCTGCTGCACCCGGCGGAGTTCGAGACCCACACCTTCCACTGGCACGTCAACCGGTGGATGTTCGACCCCAAGGACGAGGGCGGGGTCGACGAGATCAGCAAGTCCACCCACCTGACCAAGGTCACCAACGTGCTGGACGTGCAGGCCGTGTCCCCGGGCAGCCACTACAGCCTGGTGGTGCAGGGCGGGGCCGGCTCGGCGCACAAGGACAAGGCCGCCACCTTCGGCGACATCATCTTCCACTGCCACCTGTATCCACACTTCGCGACCGGCATGTGGGGTCTCAACCGGACCCTGGACAAACGCGAGGACGGCACCCGGGTGAACCCGGACGGCACGCCGATCCCGCGGCTGGAACCGCTGGCCGACTTCGACTACCAGCCTGCCGTGGCCGGTACGAATCCGCCGTTGTCACCGAACCCCACCACACCGGGCTTCCCGCTCTTCGTACCGGGCAAGTTCGGTTTCAAGGCGCCGAAGCCGCCGCTGGGCGTGCCCGAGCGCGGCACGGCCGGGGTCTTCCCGCCGACCGCGGCCGAGAAGGCCTCCGCCGATCCCGGCGCGCAGGTGGCCGGCGGCTTCTTCCAGAATCCCTGCCCGGCCGGGCGGCCGGTGAAGACGTACGACGTCGCGGCCATCGAGATCAGCCAGCAGTACAGCCCGGACCTGCAGTGGGTCAATCCACAATCGCGGGTGTACGTCCTGCAGTCGGAGAAACAGGCAGTGCTGGGCGGGCGAAAACCGGAACCGTTCGCCCCGATCCTCAACGTCGGTGACTGCGTGGTCTACAAGCTGACCAATGAGCTACCCCGGCAGTTCGGCGGCAACGTCTTCGACCGGGCGCAGGAGACCAACGAGGTCGGCATCCACCAGCACATGGTGCAGTTCGACGTGCTGTCCTCCGACGGCGCGGCGAACGGCTGGAACTACGACCAGGGCGCCGACATCAACCAGACGATCACCTATCGCAACTTCGTGCACGAGAACACGGCGACGAACTCGTTCCACGACCACTTCTTCCCGAACGTGCACCAGGACAACGGGCTGTTCGGCGGGTCGACGATCCATCCGGCCGGCTGTGCGCCGTCACCGCCCAAGACCGTCGGCACCGTCTTCGACATGGTCTGCACCACGGCGACCGACTACAACGGCACGGTCTCCGACGGCGTGGACTACCGCAGCTTCTCGTTGTTCGTCGAGGACCACGTGCCGATGTTCCAACCGGCCAGCGCCGCGACCGCCAACGACGACCGGGTGATCACCCCGAACGGCGTGCCGATCTTCCCGGCCAAGTTCCCGTCCAGCACCGACGACGCAGGCGTGATGGGCGTCAACTACCGGCTCGAACCGTTCGAGGGCCGAAGAAACAGCGATCCGGCGAACCTGTTCGACTCCGGGGTGCACGGCGATCCGTTCACGCCATTACTCCAGGCCTTCACCGGCGACAAGGTGAAGTTCAACCTGTTCCAGTTGTCCCAGGAGGAGTCGCACGGCTTCAACCTGGACCGCTTCAGATGGAAGTTCGAACCCAAGGATCCACAGTCGAATGTCGTCCAGGCCCAGCACATAGGCATGCTCGAGTACTTCGAGGCGACGGTGCCGCTCGACGACCAGGTCTCCGAGAACGCGACGCTCAACTATCACGACTATCTCTACAACTACAGCGGCACCGACGACTTCTTCCTCGGCGCGTGGGGGCTGTTGCGCTCGTACGGCTGCAAGAATCCGCCCAAGGGAGCCGACGCGCCGATCAATGAACTGCCGGACAACCAGGTCCCGTGCCCGCAGTTCGCCGCGCCCGCGAAGAGCAAGACCGACACAGCGGCGCAGGCCACGATGATGTCCGACCCGTGCGGCACCGCGGACACGGTCAAGAACTTCACCGTCGTCGCGATCAACAAGGACATCACCTACAACAACGCCGGCGACCACGATCCCCGCGGGCTGATGTACGCGCTCGAGGCGGACCTGCCGGCGCTGGCCAACGGCACCAAGAAACCGGAACCCCTGGTGATCCGGGCCAACGCGGGCGACTGCCTCAACGTCACCTTCAAGAACCAGCTCGATCCGGCCAAGATGACACCCGGTTGCCACGAGGCCACCGAGCCGGGGCAGCTCGGCTTCAAGACGGGCGTCGTGGCGTACCCGGCCTGCATCGACCAGCCGCCGCGCAACGAGCACAACGTGCCGGGCTTCCAGCCGTTCCCGGTCAGCGCCCGGGCGTCGATCCGGCCGCAGTTCCTGGAACATGACAAGTGGTCGGCGGGCTCGAACATCGGCGGCAACCCGGACACCACCGTCGCCCCGGGCGGCACTCTGGTGTACCGGTGGAAGGCGCCGGCCAACATGACCGGGATGGCCCTGCTGCAGGACCGGGCCGACGTGCAGAGCCACCTCCAGCACGGGCTGTTCGGTGCACTCGTGATCGAACCGGCCGGGTCGACGTACCTCAACCCGGCCAACGGCCAGCCGCTGACCAGCGGCACCAGCGCGGTGATCAGCAACCCCGGCCAGGCCGACTTCCGGGAGAACATCGTGCTGCTCAACAGCGACCTGGCGTTGTTCCGCAAGGACACCAACGCCAACCCCGCCGACGACCAGCCCGTGCCGGACAACTTCGACCTGGTCAAGACCCCGAGCCGGGAGGCCGACGACCCGGAGGACCAGGGCGAGGTGGCGGTGAACTACCGCAACGAGGCGTGGGCGCACCGCTATGCCAACGATCAGAACATCACCAACATCCTGAGCTCGGCGGTGCACGGTGACCCGTCCACCCCGCTGTTCGAGGCGTACGCGGGGGACAAGACGGTCTTCCGGGTGGCGCAGGCGGTCGGCAAACCCCGATCGACCAGCTTCACCCTGTACGACCACGTGTGGCGGCGCTCGCCCAACGACCCGCAGTCCCAGGTCGCGGCGAGTCAGGGCCAGTTCAACCCGGGCGTCGGCTACGACGTCGTGCTCGACCCGGCTGTGCTGGGCGGTGCCGGTGGCCGCCGGGCCGCGGCGGGTGACTACCTCTACCGCTCCAACACCCTGGCCCGGCACCTGACCGGCGGGCAGTGGGGTCTGTTCCGGGTGCACGCCACGACCCGGACCGGGCTGATCGCCCTGCCCGACCATCCGATATCGACGGCCAAGGCAGCGGAGGGGCCACGGTGAGCAAGTTTCGTCTCTCCGACGAGATGCTGGGACGGCCCGAGCGCGCATCGAAGCGCGCCCGGGCCCCCCGGGGCCCGTCTCGGCGGCCGGGTGTGCCCTCGCCGTTCCGGCAGGGACTGCTGCTGGGCATCTGCGTGGGCATGACGGTGGCGCTGGCCCTCGGCGTGGTCGGCTTCCTGGTGACCCGTCCGCAGGCGGCTCCTCCGGCAGCGGCGCCGGCCGCATCACACGCTGCCGCGGCGGGAAACGGCAAGCAGCCGCAGGCCTCCATCGACGTGGCGGCCGAGCACCTCGGTGACCTGCAGATCCGGATCGACGCCCGGGTCAGCGCGCCGGGCTCGTACAGCCCGATCACCAAGGGCCAGGTCGTCGCGTACACCGACATGGTGGCGATGCCGCTGTCGCACCGGCAGGGGCCGATCGTGATGGCGGAGGTGTCCGGGTCGCCGGGCACGTACCAGGCGGTGTCCCAGGTACCGATGATCGGCGAGTACAACGTGACGGTGGAGGTGCGCCAGCCGATGGCGGCGCAGGCGGACCACCGGATCGACGTGCAGAACGTGAAACGTTCCTGAACCGGACGCGGGACCGCGCTGTCGCCGCGCGGTCCCGCGTCCACCGGCTCGGTGATCGGTACGCTGGGCGCCCGCCCGACGTGGAGGTCACCCTCTTGATCATCTGTCTCGGCGACGCCACGGCGACTGTTCGTGAGTGGGCGGACGCCACTGATGCGGAAGTCTCGGGGCCGGCGGGCATGACGATGCTGGGCAGTCCGGCTTCCGCCGACGGTTCCTTCTTCACTGTGCGGGTTGACGGGCTGGCGGGCTCCGGGAGCGCCATCAGCCTCGGCCTGCAAGGCGCTCGGCCGTCCAGTGCGCCGACCCTGTTGGGGCGCACGTGGGCGGGCGCGGTCTGGATTGGTGCGGACCTGGCCGCTTATGCCGTGGACCTGCGTTCCGGCCGGGTGACGGAAAGCAATTTCGAGTCGCCGTTCATGGAATTCTTCGTCTCGCGAAAGCTGGACGTGCTCGCGGTTGTCCACGAATCGGGAATGCGCTGCTTCAACAATGACGGCTCCGAGCGATGGAGGGCCGACACCGATCTCATCGAGGACCTGCGGTGGTCCGAAGAGGCAGTGACCGTCGAGCAGTTGGGCCGGCACCCAGTGGTGATTTCTCTGGCGGACGGCATCGGCGTCACGGATGAGTGACTCGGAGGAGCAAGCTCTGCGAGATCTGGTCGGCGGCCGCATCGAGCGGATCGGGCTCTGGCGCGCCGACGATGCACTGTCCGGCGGCGAGCTCGCCGGGGTCGTGGACGTCGATCACGGCATCGTGGTCTCGATCACGGCGGGTGAGCTTGCGCTGGCCTGGCGGATCGACGGCTACTACGAATATCTCAGCGTTGTCGGTGATCCCGCCGCCAGCCCGGCTGCCCGGGTAGGTCGACTGGTCGACGTTTCCCACAGCCGGCCCTGGCGCGTGCTGATCGGCGCGACCGTCACGGGTGTGGGCACAGCCACGGCTGAGGCCGAGGACGGCAGCAAGCTGCTGTGGTCGGTCCGGCTGGAGACCGACACCGGGCACAGCCTGACGGTCGCGCTCGGCGAGACCGAGGACGGCGCGGTCGAGTATCGGCCCAGCAACCTCGTTGCCGTTTTCGACCGCCGGGTCGCCGAGGCCTATGCCATCGAGCCCGGTGGCGAGAGCGCCTGGGGCACCGACTTCGGCTGAGGCGGGCAGGTCCAGCGACACGGGAGCCATCGGAGCTGGGCTGCTCCGATGGCTCCCGTCGTCGAGCTTGGTGGTGGGACGGTCAGTGGGCGGTGGCGACCGCCGGGTTCGGGTCCTCGACCGGGAGCTGCCATGGGCGGACCACCAGCAGCAGCACCACGTTCGCGGCGAGCATGCCGCCGGCGATCACCAGGGCCATGCCGACCGCGCCGGTGCCGAGGACGCCGACCAGCGGGGCAGCCAGGGCACCCACGCCGAACTGGACCGCGCCGAGCAGGGCCGCCGCCGTGCCCGCGGCCTCGCCGTGGCGGGACAGGGCCAGCGCCGGGGCGTTGGGCAGGGCCAGGCCGGCTGCGGCCAGGACCAGCCACAGCGGGACCAGCACGCCGGGCAGGCCGCCGAAGCCGGTGGCCGCGAAGAGCAGCAGGACCAGGCCGGCGATCGCGCCGCCGGCCAGGGAGCTGATCAGGATCTGCGACGGGGTCCAGCGGCGCAGCAGCCGGACGTTGAGCTGGGTGGCGGTGATCAGGCCGACCGCGCCCGCGCCGAAGACGTAGCCGAACTCCTGCTCGTTCAGGCCGTACTGCTCCTGGAAGACGAACGAGGAGCCGGAGACGTACGCGAACAGCGCCGCCATCGCGAGCCCGGCCACCAGGATCAGCCCCAGGTAGGCCCGGTCGCCGAAGAGCCGGCCGTAGTCACGCAGGGTGCCCACCACGCCGCCGTTGCGGCGTCGCTCGGCGGGCAGCGTCTCGGGCAGCGCCAGCGCGGTCACCGTGAGCATCGCGATGCCGAACAGGGCCAGCACCACGAAGACGCCCCGCCAGGACGTCCAGTTCAGGGTGATGCCGCCCAGCGTCGGGGCCAGGATCGGCGCGGCGCCCATGACCAGCATCAGGCGGGAGAGCAGCTTGGCGGCGGCGAGACCGGTGAACAGGTCACGCACGATCGCCATGGCGACGACCGCGGCCGCCGCGGCGCCCAGGCCCTGCAGGACCCGCAGCGTGCCGAGCAGCGCCAGGTTGGGCGCGATGACGCAGAGGACCGAGGCCAGGATGTGCACGGCGACGCCGGCCAGCAGCGGCGCGCGGCGCCCGACGGCGTCGGAGACCGGGCCGATCAGCAGCTGGCCCAGGGCCAGGCCGGCCAGGGTGCCGGTGAGGGTCAGCTGGACCGCGGCGGTGGTGGTCTGCAGGTCGTCGGTGATCGTCGGCAGCGACGGCAGATACATGTCGATGGTGAGCGGGCCGAGGGCGATGAGGAAGCCGAGCACCAGCACGAGCTGCAGCCGCTCGCGCGGGGACATGAGCTCCCCGGGCGTCTGCGCCGTCGGCGGTGCTGCGAGGCGTTCGGGCGCCTGGGTCATGAAAGTGGATCCCATCTCGTCGTCCGGTCGGTCGCTGTCCAGCGTCCGACACAGGTATGACAAGTTCGGGCCTCCGGCGGGGATTCCCCGGGCAGCAATTTGGTGCCGCCCGTCACAGTCAAAAAGAAATTGTGGGAAAGGCCCGGCGCGGCTACCGAAGAATGGTAATTCGGTTGACGCGCCGGGCCCGGTGCCGACTATCGGAGGATCAGAACGGCGTCAGCACGATGCCGGCCTGCCGCGGGTCGCCGGCGTGCACCAGCGACTCCTGGTTCTGCACGTCGTCGAAGGCGAAGCCGTACGCCTTACCGTCCACCATCTGCTCGTGGATGATCCGCGAGTAGTGGTTGGTCAGCGTGCCCTTGTAGAAGTCCGCCGCGGTCCCGCCGGGCTGGGTGTCCAGCGTGCCGAGCGTGCTGCGGTGCAGCGCCGCGCACAGCGTCCGGGCGATCGGCCCGACGACCTGGTCGTTCGGCGCGCCCAGGGCCCCGTCGCAGCCCCACACGTTGGCCGTCGAGGGCTTGGTGAAGGAGGCCACCGTCCGGCCGGTGGTGTCGGTGAAGTTCATGACGTTGCCGGAGGTGCGGCCGAGGAACTTGGTGTCCGGGCGGTCGCCGAACGGCACCACGGTCAGCGTCCGGCCGGCGTACGCGTTCCACGCCGACGTGATGTACGGGTCCAGGTACGTCGCACTGAACTGTCCGCCGTCAGCCGCCTTGCCCGGGGCGAGCACCCGCAGCACGGTCCCGTCGGCCCGGGTGTAGACGGTCTTCTCGAAGCCCGGCTGAGCCTTGATCCGGTCGATGACCCGCTGCCGCCCGCCGGCCTTGAGCTCGCCGGTCTTGCTGGTCACCCCGTTGCCGCCCTGCACCGAGACGATGTGCGGCACGGCGAACATGTCCACCTGTGAGCTGTTGAGCCACAGGCCGGAGTCGTTGAGCGTGAACTCGCTCCAGTCGAACAGGATGTCCTTGTTGGGGTCGGCGCCGGCCCACGGCGCGGGCTGGACCAGGCCGTCGGTGCTGAGCCGGAAGTCGAGCTTCCTGCCGAAGGACATGTAGAGCCGGCCGGAGAGGTTCTTCGGCATCTTGATGGTGGTGCTGGCGCCGTTGGCCGGTCCGGGGATCGACACGTCGGGGGCCGGCACCGGGGTGGGCTGGCCGCCGGTCCAGTTGGTGAAGGCGCCGGCGCCGTTGACGTAGCCGAGCTTGCCGGTGCTCAGGTTGACGCCGAGCAGGTAGAGGTACACCGCGTCGGAGCGGCCGGTGTTGTTGGTGACCGTGACCGGCAGCAGGTTCGAGGCCGGCGGCGGTGCCGGGTTGCCGGTCGGGGCCGTGGTGGGCGCCGTGGTCGGCGGCCGGGTCGTGGGTGCGGTCGTCGGCGGCCGCGTGGTGGGCGCCACGGTGGGGTTTCTCGTGGTCGGCGCGGCCGTGGGGGCGGTCGGGCCGCCGCCGCAGGGCTGGCCGTTGAGCAGGCAGTTCAGCGGCGTGCCGCCCGCGCCGACCATGCCGAAGGAGACCTTGGCGCCGGCCGCGACGGTGCCGTTCCAGGCCCGGTTGGTGAAGGCCCGGTGGCTGCCGGCGGCGACCATCTCGGCGTCCCAGAAGCTGCCGATCGTGGCGCCGGCGGGCAGGTCGAACTCGACCTTCCAGGAGGTCATCGCCGACGAGCCGCCGTTCGTGATGGTGACGTCACCCTGCCAGCCGGAGCCCCAGTCGGACGTCTTGGTGAAGGCCGCGGTCGCCGCGGCGGCGGACGCCGGCAGGGCGATCCAGGTCGTCCCCGCGGCCGCGAGCACGGCGGCCACGGAGAGGATGAGTGTTCGTTTGCGGCGCATGGGGGACTGCCTCCGGAGGGGGATGTGCGGGGATGCGCCTAATTATTAGGACTCCTAACTGCGGATCCGTTAATTAAGAACGTCATTAAAGTTTTTCTAACGGAAGCCGCACACAAAGAGTCGCCCGCCGATCGCGGACAGCGCGATCGACGGGCGATAACAGTTATTCGCTATGCGCGACGCCACTTCTGGTTCGCGCCGCCGGTGCAGTCCCAGAGGATGAGCCGGGCGCCGTCGTTGGCGTTCCAGGCGTCGATGTCGATGCACTTGTTGGCCTGCGGGTTGACCAGGTCGCCGGCCGCCGACAGGACGAACTGCTGCGCCGGGTTGCCGCTGCAGGTGACGATCTGGATCACCGCCCCGTTGGCCGTCGAGCCCCAGGCGACGTCCATGCACTTGTTGTTGGAGGTCTGCAGCGTGCCGTTGACGAAGTTCCACTTCTGCGCCGCGGTGTTGTTGCAGGTCCACATCTGCAGCCCCACGCCGTCGGCGAAGTTGGCGTTCGGCACGTCGATGCACTTGCTGTTCAGGTTGCTGATCAGCGAGTTGCCCCCGCTGCCGCCGCCGCTCGTGGTGAGCGACAGGCCGTAGACGCCGAGGATCTCGTTGACCGGCTGGAACCACATGGTGCCGCCGGACGAGCAGTTACCGCTGCCGCCGGAGGTCACGCCCTGGGCCTGGTTGCCGGAGATCCACGAGCCGCCGGAGTCGCCCGGCTCGGCGCAGGCGTTGCTGCGGGACAGACCGGACACGGCGCCCTGGGAGTAGACGATGGTCTCGTTGCGGCCCAGGATCGTGCCGCAGCGCCAGCCGGTGGTGCGGCCCGAGCGGCAGACCGAGCTGCCGATCGCGGCGTCCTGCGAGCCGGCCACCAGCACGTTGCCGCCGGCGTAGTTGTTGACCCACGGCTGCGGGGTCCAGTTGCCGTTGGTCCGGACCCACGCGTAGTCGTTGCCGGGGAAGGAGGAGCCGGCGAAGGTGCCCTGCGCGACGTTGTTGTTGCCCAGGGTCGGGCTGTTCACGCCGCCGCAGTGCCCGGCGGTGACGAAACCGCCCGCGACCGAGAAGCCCACGGAGCACAGCGTGTTGCCGTTGATCACGTACTGGTCGCCGCCGCGGATGTCGTACATCGGCTTGGGGGCCTCGGCCGACTCGACGACGGTGACCGCCCCGGCTCCGCTGCTCTCGGCGAAGGCGCGGGCGGCAGCCGCCTTGCCCGGGGCCGCGGTCACCACGACCTTGTTGGCCGCGACGTCGACGTACCAGCCGCGTACCACCGTGTTCTTGATCTTTGCCGCGTTCTTGTCGAGCTTGCGGCGGGAGGCGGTCAGGTCGGCATCGCTGTGGGCGACGACCTTCGGGGTCGCGCCGGCCGCGCGGACCGCGTCCGCGGCCGCAGGGTCGGTGACCGCCACGGTCAGCCGGGAACCGCCCGCGGGGATCCAGGCGCCGCCGAAGCTCGCGCCGAGCCGGGTGCGCAGCTGCTTCTCGACCACCGGGGCGCCGGCCTCGGTGGCGAGCCGGGCCGCGATCTGGTCATCGGTCAGCCGCAGATCGCGGCGCATGGCGGCGACCATGCCGGGGGCCATGTCGAATGTGGCGGCCGCGGTGGGTGCGGCCGGCGCGGGTGTGTCGGCGGCATAGCTCGTGGCCGGTAGCAGGCCGAGAACGGTGAGCGCCGCGGTGGCGACGCCCAGGGAACGGACAGCACGGGACATGGGGGATCCTTCCGCTGAGCTGGGGGAACTCCGGGGAACGGAGAGCGCTCTCTGAATCGGAGTCTGTCGATTTGTTAACGAAGTGTCAAGAAACATCGATGATCGTTGTCCATCGATGTCATCGCGTCGCGCCACGGCGCCTGGCGCCGGAACGTGCTAGCTTTGTCGAGTTGCCGTTCCGATTTCTCATATTTGCCAGAGCCTGGTGGGTATCCGAACCCACTGGGCTTTTGTCGTATGAGTCCGGTTTCCTGATCCTCTACGGGCGGCGACGGAGTTCGCGAGGTGCGGGCTCCCTGTGGTTTCGAAAGGGTTCAGCATGGCTGTCGGCACAGTGAAGTGGTTCAACGCGGACAAGGGCTTCGGCTTCATCACCCAGGACGGCGGTGCGCCGGACGTGTTCGCCCACTTCTCCGCCATCGCCTCTGACGGGTACCGCACCCTCGAGGAGAACCAGCGGGTCGAGTTCGACATCGAGCAGGGCCAGAAGGGCCTGCAGGCGGCGAACATCCGTCCCATCTGACGTACGTCACGAGGGCCGTGCCAGCCGCGTTACCGCGGCTGGCGCGGCCCTCGGTCGTTCCCCCCGGCTCGACTCCCCGGCTCCACTATTGCTATGAAACGAGATCTGTGAAGACCTACTCCGGAGCCCCTTACGCGGCCGCGACCCACAGCGCCCTGCAGCGGCGACTGCTGCGTAACGCCTCATTCCCGCCGCGCACGGTGCAGCAGGACGCCCTGAAGATGGGCCCTGTGCCGATGGTTCCGGAGGTCCACCTCTTCCTCGCCGAGGACTCCGTGCTGCTCTGGGCCCGGCTCGAGGCCGAGGACGGCGGCCCGCTGCCCGCGCCGTACTGGGCCACCCCGTGGCCGGGCGGTCAGGCCCTGGCCCGGTACGTCCTGGACAACCCGGAGGTCGTCGCCGGCCGCCGCGTCCTCGACCTCGCGTCCGGCTCCGGCCTGGTCGCCATCGCCGCCGCGATCGCCGGTGCCGCCGAGGTGACCGCCAACGACACGGACGGCTACGCCATCGCCGCGATCCAGGCGAACGCCAACGCCAACGGCGTGCAGCTCGCCACCGTGGCCGACGACCTGACCGACGGTGACGGTGACGACTTCGAGGTGATCCTCGCCGGGGACTGCCTCTACACCGCCGAGGTCGCGGCCAAGATGCTGCCCTTCATCGGCCGCGCGATGCAGCGGGGCGCGACCGTGCTGCTCGGCGACCCCGGCCGCGGCTACGCGCCGCCCGGGCTGCTGCGCACCCTCACCACCTACGAGTCGGCCCCCCTGGTCTCCGGCGAGGACGGCCAGCGCGACCGCACGAGCGTGCTCACCCCGGTGGCTGTGGCACTCACCAGCTGACGGTCCTCGCGGTTTCCCGGTCGGACGTGCAAGGCTGAACGCTGACACGCGTGCGACCGGGGGTTGCTGGATGATCGTGGGGTACAAGTCGTGGGCATGATCAAGGTGGTCGGGCTCGTCCTGCACCCGCGGCGGGACTGCGGTGCCGCCATCGACGCCATCGTCAGCTGGGCCACGTCGCGGGACGTCACCGTGCTCGGCCTGCACGACGAGATCAACCGGATCGACTGCGACGCCGTCGCGGTCGACGCCGAGGAGATGGTCGAGCGCGCCGGACTGCTGGTCAGCCTGGGTGGCGACGGCACCATGCTGCGCACGATGCGCCTGGTCGAGGGGCGCAAGACGCCCGTCCTCGGGGTCAACGTGGGCCGGCTGGGCTTCCTCGCCGAGGTCGATCTGCCGGACCTGCCGGGCGCCCTGTCCTCGATCGACGAGCACCGGTTCACCATCGAGCCCCGTACGGCCGTGCGCACGGTGCTGCCCGGCGGCGAGGAAGTCTCCGCCTTCAACGACATCGCGCTGGTCCGGGTGCCCGGCTACGGCCTGGCCCACGTCGGCATCAACGTCGAGGGCAGCAGCTTCGTCCGGTACGCGGCCGACGCCGTGATCGTCGCCACACCGACCGGCTCGACCGCGTACAGCTTCTCGGCGGGCGGCCCGATCGTCTCGCCCAACGTCGAGGGCCTGCTGGTCTCCGCGGCCGCCGCGCATTCCTCGTTCAACCGCTCGCTGGTGCTCTCCCCCGACGAGCAGCTCGAGCTGGACGTGCTGGCGACCAGCGGCCGGCTGGCCATCGAGGTCGACGGCATCATCCAGGGCTACGCCGAGGCCGGCCAGCGGCTCGCCATCATCCCGGTGCCCGGCGCCGCCCAGGTCATCCGCTTCGGCCAGACCTCGTTCTACGAGCGGGCCCGGCGCAAGCTGCGGGTCGAGGGCAGCGCCCAGGTCGGCTCCGGTGACGTCACCGATGCGACGGTCGTGGACAGCTTCGAGCAGTCCCGCTACGAGATCCTGCTCGGCGGGGAGCTGGCCGGGGTCCTGCACTACCGCCGCCACAGCGGGCAGGTCGAGCTCGCGCACACCGAGATCGACCAGGCCTTCGAGGGCCGTGGGCTGGCCGGCCGGCTGGCCTCGGCCGCGCTGGAGGACGCCCGTGGCCGGTCCACGCCGGTCGTGGTGACCTGCCCCTTCGTCGCCGGTTACGTGGAACGGCACCCCGAGTACAACGATCTGCTCGTCGCGAGAGGAAACCCCGGATGAACAAGCCTGTCTGTACCCACCTCGACCAGGTCCAGGACGTCAAGCCGTCCGGCGACGGCTGCGTGGAGTGCCTCGCCGAGGGCGGCCGCTGGGTGCACCTGCGGGTCTGCATGACCTGCGGGCACGTCGGCTGCTGCGACTCGTCGCCCGGCAAGCACGCCACCGCCCACTTCCACGCCACCGGTGAACCGATCGTGCAGTCGTACGAGCCGGGGGAGAACTGGATGTGGTGCTACCAGGACAACGTGGCCTTCGAGGTCGCGGACGCCCCCTCGTTCACGCATCCCTGAGGACTGACGCATGGGCCACCCCGCCATCCTGACCGTCGACGACGATGCCTCGGTGTCCCGGGCGATCGCCCGGGACCTGCGCCGCCGCTACGGCGAGGCGTACCGGATCATCCGCGCCGCCTCCGCCGCCGAGGCCCTCGAGGCGCTCAAGGAGATCAAGCTCCGCGGCGGCCGGGTGGCCGTGATCCTGGCCGACTACCGGATGCCGCAGATGAACGGCATCGAGTTCCTCGAGCAGGCGATGGACCTGTTCCCGAACGCCCGGCGCGCCCTGCTGACCGCGTACGCGGACACCGACGCCGCGATCCAGGCGATCAACGTGGTCGACGTCGACCACTACCTGCTCAAGCCCTGGGACCCGCCGGAGGAGAAGCTCTACCCGGTCCTCGACGCGCTGCTGGACGCCTGGCAGGCCACCGGGGACCGCGAGGTCGAGGACATCCGGGTGGTCGGGCACCGGTGGAGTGAGCCGTCATACCAGATCCGGGACTTCCTGGCGCGCAACCTGGTGCCGTACAAGTGGCTCGCCGCGGACGACCCGGAGGGCCGCCGCCTGCTGGAGGCCGCCGGGGTCGGCCCCGAGTCGATCCCGCTGGTGGTGACCGCGGACGGCCGGGCGATGGCGCAGCCGAGCAACTCGGAGGTGGCCGAGGCGGTCGGGCTGTCGACGGCGCCGGAGCGTGACTTCTACGACCTGATCATCGTGGGCGGCGGGCCGGCCGGGCTCGGTGCGGCCGTCTACGGCGCCTCCGAGGGTCTCAAGACGCTGCTGGTGGAGCGGCAGGCGGTCGGCGGGCAGGCGGGGCAGAGCTCCCGCATCGAGAACTACCTCGGCTTCCCCGACGGCATCTCCGGCGCGCAGCTCACCGACCGGGCCCGCCGGCAGGCCGGCAAGTTCGAGGCCGAGGTGCTCAACACCCGCGAGGTGGTCGGGCTGCGCACCGACGGCTCGGCCCGCACGCTGCACTTCGCCGACGGCGGGGAGATCTCCGCGCACTCGATCGTGCTGGCCACCGGCGTCGCGTACCGGCCGCTGGTCGCCGAGGGCGTCGCCGAGCTGACCGGCTCCGGCGTCTACTACGGCTCCGCGGCCACCGAGGGGCCGTCCTGCGCGGGCAGCGACGTCTACATCATCGGCGGGGCGAATTCCGCCGGTCAGGCGGCGCTCTTCTTCGCCCGGTACGCCCGCAGCGTCACCCTGCTCGTGCGCGGCGACTCCCTCGAGGCGTCGATGTCGTACTACCTGATCCAACAGCTCAACAAGATCGAGAACGTGCACGTCCGGACCCGGTGCGAGGTGGTCGGCGCCCAGGGCAACGGGCACCTGCAGGCGATCACCATCTGTGACAGCAAGAACAACACGGTGACCAGCGTCGAGTGCGGCTACCTGTTCGTCTTCATCGGCGCCGAGCCGCGCACGGACTGGCTCGGCGGCGCCGTCGCCCGCGACGAGAAGGGCTTCGTCTACACGGGCCCGGATCTGCTCACAAATGGCACCCGTCCGGCGGGATGGGATCGGGACCGGGATCCGTTCTACCTGGAGTGCAGTGTTCCCGGCATCTTCGCCGCCGGCGACGTCCGGGCCAACTCGGTGAAACGGGTGGCCTCGGCGGTCGGCGAGGGCGCGATGGCCGTCACGCTGGTCCATCGTTACCTGGAGGCACAGTAGATGTCCGCGCCCAGTGAGAGCGGCAGGCTCACACCTGCCGAGTTGAGGACCTTGTTCCTGTTCGAGAAGCTGACGGACGGGCAGCTGGGCTGGATCGCCGACCACGGCTGGGTCCAGCACGTGGCCGCCGGGGACCTGGTGATCGAGGAGGGCACGCCCGCCGGTCACTTCTTCGTCCTGCTCAGCGGCACGGTCGCGCTGACCCGCCGGGTCGGGCAGGACGACGTGCAGACCATCCGTACGGAGCAGCGCGGCGTGTACATGGGGGCCACCCAGGCGTACATCCGTGACGAAGGTCTCGAGCGCAAGTACATGGCCTCCATGCGGGCGCTCGACGACTCCGACTTCTTCGTGCTCACCGCCGCGGACTTCGGCTGGATGATGCGCGAGTGGTTCCCGATGGCCATCCACCTGCTCGAAGGCCTCACCCTGGGCATGCGCAGCACCCAGGCGGCGATCTCCGAACGGCAGCGGCTGGTCGCCCTCGGCGCGCTCTCCGCGGGCCTGATGCACGAGCTGAACAATCCCGCCGCAGCGGCGTCCCGGGCCACCGGCGCGCTGCGTCAGCGGGTCGCCGGCATGCGGCACAAGCTGGGCATGCTCGCCGCCGGCAAGGTCGCCCCGGAGCGGCTGGACGCGCTGGTGGAGCTCCAGGAGGACGTCATCGAGCGGGCCGCGAAGGCCCCCACGCTGACCGCCATGCAGGCCGCCGACCGGGAGGACGAGCTCGGCGACTGGATGGAGGAGCACAACGTCACCGGCGGCTGGGACCTGGCACCGGTCTTCGCCCAGGGCGGCCTCGACATCGAGTGCCTCGAGCTGATCAAGGCCAAGGTCGTCGAGCCGGGCCTGCTCGACCAGGCGATCCACTGGATCGGGTACGCGCTGGAGACCGAGCAGCTGATGAGCGACATCGAGGACGCGACCGGCCGGGTCTCCTCCCTGGTGGCCTCGGCCAAGCAGTACTCCCAGCTGGACCGGGCCGCGCACCAGTGGATCGACGTGCACACCGGGCTGGACAGCACCCTGGTCATGCTCGGCCACAAGATCGGCGACGGCGTCAAGGTGGTCAAGGACTACGACCGCAGCCTGCCCCAGGTGCCCGCGCACCCGGCCGAGCTCAACCAGGTCTGGACCAACATCATCGACAACGCGGTGCAGGCCATGCACGGCGCCGGCACGCTGACCATCCGCACGTACCGCGAGGACGACCACGTCGTCGTGTCGATCGGCGACACCGGGCCGGGCGTGCCCGAGGAGCTGCGCAAGCGGGTCTTCGAGCCGTTCTTCACCACGAAGGCGGTCGGCGAGGGCACCGGGCTGGGCCTGGACATCTCGTACCGGATCGTGGTCAACGGGCACGGCGGCGACATCGTCCTGCAGTCGCAGCCTGGTGACACCAAGTTCCTGGTCAGCCTGCCGTTGGCCGAGCAGGCGTCCCGTTAATGAGATGAGCCGCGAGCTCCGGCTCCCTATGATCAGGCCCAGCGGTGGGCGGCTCCCCGCGGTGCTTCCTTCTCCACGACTCTTAATCGCAATCTAGCGTCGCGACTCTCCGCCCACCGCTTCCGCATGTCCCGGGGGAGGGTCGGACCATGGATTCACTCGCAGTCGTACTGCTGCGCCGTACCGCCAAGGTCGCGGTCTCCGCGGCCGGGCCCGCCACGACCGACGGCGCGGCCTGGGCCCGCGCCCTGGAGGCCGACCTCGCCGAGCGGGGCTGGCTGCTGCATCACGAGCTGCGGTCCGCCGCCGCGCGCCTGCCGCACCCGCTGCGGGTGCAGTGGGCGGATTGGCTGCTGGCCACGGTGGAGGAGATGGTCGGCGCCGACCGCACCATGATCCCGCTGTACCGCTCGTTCCCGGACACCCCGCGTGACACCGACGCGGTCTTCGTCCGCCGGCTGCTGACCCACCTGCTCGCCGTGCCCGGCGCGCCCTGCGTGCTCTGCGGCCGCGACCAGGGCGGCGAGCCGCTGGACCCGTGCGGGCACCCGGTGTGCCGGGCCTGCTTCTCGCCCGAGCAGTTCAGCGCGTGCCCGATCTGCGGCCGCCGGCCCGCGGCCGGCACGCCCTACCTGCCGATGGTCGCGCCGCGCGGGCGCCGTCCGGCCGGACCCCCGATCCAGGTACGGCTGCTGCGCCTCGAAACGGACCCGGCCGGCGCTGCGACAACGCTGCGCGACGAACTCGTGGCCCGGCCCGCGGCGCTGGGTGAGGCGGATCGGGCTGACCTCGCGGTGCTGGTCGCCACTGCCCCGACGGAGCTCGACTGGCTGCCCGAGACGGTGCCCGCGCGGGAGACGCTGGCCCTGGTCCTGGCGTGGGCGCTGCACGCGAGCGCGCTCACCGAGGCGTACCCGGCTGTGCCGGCCGAGGTGCGGCGGCGCTGGCAGACGGCCACCGATGCGGGGCGGACGCTGTGGGCGTACTCCGGGGGAGACCCGGGACTGATCCTGCCCGCGCGGGCCGACGGGCCGTCCGCGCCGGGAGAGGCCTGGCGGCCGGTGGACGAGCCGGCCACGCCTGTGCCGGTCACCCGGGTTCGGGCCCTGCCGCGGGCGCTGCGACGGGTGGTGCTCGCGCACCTGGACGCGTGCGGGGCGGGGGCGGCGGCCGAGGATCTGCGGCGGCATGCTGCGGTGTGGAAGCGGCTCGGGGAGCGGCTGCACCCGTACGAGCGGGTGGCGGCCCACCCGGGCGCGGCGGTGGCGTTCGCGGCGCTGCGCGAGACGCGGACGGCGCGGGATTCCGCGCTCGGCGCGGCCATCGTGGCTGCTTGCGCTGCGGACCCGCGCCGCCTGGTCCTGACCGAGCATGACGACGGTACGGTCACCGTCCGCGTCCGCTCCCATGCGGCGCTGGTGGAGCAGGCGTTCGCCGAGGGTGACGTCGGCCGGGCGGCGCGGCTGCTCAGCGAACGTCCGGGTGAGCTGTGGCGGCGGGTGGATCAGCTGCTGCGGGCGTCCGGGCCGGATGGGCACGGGGCGCTGACGGACGTGCTGCGGGACAGCGCGGGGCGGGTTTCGCCGGGTGTGCTGGCTGCGGCGGCCGCCGAGCTGCACGGGCGGGACGAGACGGTGGCGGCGACCCCGGAGCAGCTGGCGGCGGTGGCTGCGGCCCGGGCTGCGGGTGTGGTGCGTGCTCGCGGTGCGGCCTACACGACCGCCACGGCCGCCGCTCCGACCGCAGCCTCGGCCGAGGCGGCGGGGAACGGCTTGGGGCGGGCGCTTCAGGCTGCTCTCGGAGCTGTCATCGGCCGATCCGCCGCGGACGGCGGACGACGCCCGGACGCGGGTGCCGCGCGCCGGCCCGGCGACGCCGCGCCGGTCCCCGACGGTGGCGCCGCCCCCGACAGCAGCGCGGCCACCGAGAGCAGCGCGGCCACCGAGAGCAGCGCGGCAACCGATGGTGGCGCGGCCGTTGACGGTGGCGCGGCGTCTGGCGCGGGCTTCGGCCCCGGCACGGCGCCCGAGGCGGGTAATGAGTCTGGCGGGGACGCCGGTTCGGATGCGGCCTTCGCAGCGCCGGAAGCCGGGGACTCGCCTGGGGGCGGTGCCGCCGGGGTTGTCGGTGGGCGGCCCGGGCCGGGGATGCCGCGGCGCGTCTTCTTCCCGCGGGGCAGCACCGTCACCACGTGGACGGAGCCCGAGCGCCGCGAGCCTCTGCCCGCCGCAGCGATCGCCGCCGTGCGTACCGTCGTCGATGATGAGCTGGCCCGCCGGGCCGCGTCCCTCGATCGTTTCGACGTGGCGGTGATCGACGCCGCCCTGGCGCGGGTTCCCGCGCCGATGCGGGAGCGGGCCGCCTCGGCCCAGTTCGCGGGCTGGCCGCGCGGCAGCATCCGCGCGCTGCCCGGCGCCTCGGTGCTGCGGTTGTTCCTGCACTGGGAGGACACCGAAGAGTCCCGGGTCGACCTCGACCTGTCCTGTGCGTTCTTCGACGCCGACTGGCGGCGGCTGGGGCACTGCGACTACACGGAGCTGCGGTTCGCCGACGATGCCGCCGTGCATTCCGGTGATCTCACCTCGGCGCCTGCTCCGCTGGGGGCCACCGAGTTCCTCGATCTGCGGCTGTCGCCGCTCACCGACCGGGGGGTGCGCTACGCGGTTCCGGTGGTGCTCAGCTACAACGCTGTGCCGTTCGAGCTGCTCACCGAGGCTTTCGCCGGGCTGATGCTGCCGCTCGACGGTGGCGCGCAGTTCGATGCCGCCCGGGTCGAGCAGCGGTTCGACCTCCGTGGGGATGCGCGGATGCTGCTGCCGATGGTGCTCGACCTCGTCGACCGGCAGCTGCTGTGGACCGATCTCAGCCTGCCGGGGCGCGGCTACGGCCACAGCGTCGGCCGGCACGGCGATCAGCTGGCGCGGGCCGCCGCGGACCAGTGGGAGCACTTCGCCGGCGGCAACCGGGCGACCCTGCTCGATCTCCTCGCGTGGCAGGCGGCCGGCCGGGCGGACCGGGTGCTCGTCGCCCACGCGGACGGGACCTGCACCGAGGTTGCGCCCACCGTCGCGGCGGTTCGTGCTGCCGCCGCGGCGGGCACCGGAGCGCTGGCCGCGGTGGATGGGGTGGAGGGTCGTACCGTGCTGGCCGCGACCACCGACGGGGAGGCGCTGGATCGGCTCGTCCCGGTCCGGGTCGCCGCGGGCTCTGTGGCCCTCACGGTCACCGGCCGGCCGGCCGAGCCTTGGACGCAGCTGCACGCCCCCGAGGCGATGGGTCAGCTCGCCGCTCCCCAGTAGACGAAGCCGTCGGCGCCCCCGCAGTTGCGGGAGCGCCGACGGCCGGCGTTCGTCAGTTCTCGAGCAGCCCGTGCACGTAGGCCGCCTGGCCCACGTGCTGGGTGTCGTCGTTCAGGATGCTCACCAGGCGCACGCCCAGCGTCACCGGCGGATCCCAGGACTCGTCCACCACCCGGTCCAGGTCGCCGTCCGTGAGGCCGGCGAGGTAGGACTGCGTGCGTTCGTGCACCGCCTGGTAGTACTCCACCAGCACCGCGGCGCTCTCCGGCCGGACGGCCAGGACCTGGGCTGCCGTGTGCGCGTAGCCGTTGTCGTCCGGGTCCGGCTTCAGGCCGAAGCGCGGGGCCCGGTCGCCCGTCACCCAGATCTGGTCCTGGCCGGTCAGTTCGGCGAGGTAGCCGTCCTGGATCCGGGTGAGGTGCCAGACCAGCCAGGCGACCGTGTTGGCCCCCTCGGCCGGGGGCGTCCGCAACTGCTCGGGGCTCAGCCCGTCGACGGCCGACCGTACGAGCTCGGGAAGCCGGTCGAAGGCCTCGATGAGCAGATCTCTGCTGTGCACTGACGCCCTCCGCGGTGCTACTCGGTCGCGCCCTGGTCCGGGGCGACGTCCTGGTTCGGCTGTTGCTGTTGCTGCTGGTCCTGCTCGCCGGTGCCGTCCGGGGTGGTCGGCTCCGTGCCGGTGTCCGCCGGCCCGGTCGTCGGGGCCGTGGTCGGCTCCGTCGTGGTGTCCGTCGGGGTCGCGGTCGGCTCTGTCGTCGCCGTGGGCTCCGGGTCACCGGTCGCATCCGTCGCCGGCTGCTCGCTCGGCGCGACCGACGGGCCCGGTGCGGGCCGGTTGTTCGACGAGTTGTTGCCGACGGCGTTGCCCAAGCTGGTGCCGGTGGTGTCGGTGACGCCGACCTTGGTGGACAGGGGCTCCCCGAAGGCCTTCTCGGACATCCAGATCGCACCCATGGCGAGCACGAACACCGCGCCGGCGAGCATCGCCGCCCGTCCCCAACGGACCTGCCGCTTGCGGGCCGGCTCCGGGACCGTGTGCGAGGGCAGGTCCTCCTCGGTCGCCGCGGCGACCTCAGGGGTGCCCACCGCGGCGGGTGCCTTGACGAACGTGGGCGCGATCGTGCTGAGACGCTTGGCGCCCCTGTTCAAGGACCTCTGGTAGATCTCCGTCCCGATCGAGCCGACGACACTGGCGACCGCAGCACCGGCGAGGGTGCCGGCGACTCCCAGGAAGGAGCCGATCACTGCCGCGGTGACTGCCGCGAGTGTGCCCGCGATGACTTTGGTGATCTCGATGCCGGACCAGATGCGGTCCGGTGCGTGCTCGCTCATGTCCTCCTCGCATCGAACTGCTGTAAGCGGGCAAAACGTCAATGTTTACCGATGCGCTCGCCGCTAAACCAACCCCTCTCGGCGAGCACCTCCCGCAGCGGCCGGATGATCAGCCCTTGCTCGTCGGCGAGGCGCTGTCTGGCCAGCTTGCGGGTGCGCAGGATGCCGATCAGGCCGATCGCGCCGATCGCATACTGCACCGACATCGCGACCTTGAAATCCGCGATGCCGTACGTGGCCTGTCCGCCGGTGCGCGCGTCCAGTATCAGGCCGACGAGCAGGATCGACACCAGCGAGGCGACGAAGCCGCCCACGTTGACGATGCCGGTGGCGGTGCCGAGCCTGTTCGGCGGGTTGAACGTGCGGGCGAACTCGAAGCCGATCATCGAGCCGGGCCCGCCCAGGCCGAGCGCGAGCACCAGCACCACCAGCACGGCCAGCGGCGCCCGCCCCGGCCAGGCGATGATCAGGCCCCAGCCCAGCGCGTTGGCCGCGATCACGCCCAGCACCAGCCACGAGCGGCGCAGCGGATGCCGCTGCACCAGCACCCCGACGACCGGACCGGCGGCCATGCCGGTCAGCACGAACACGGTCAGCAGCACGCTGGCCGTGCCCCGCGACAACCCCTCCCCGGCCACCAGGAACGGATAGCCCCAGATCAACGCGAAGACCGTGCCGGGGAACTGGGTGGTGAAGTGGGTCCACAACCCGAGCCGGGTGCCCGGATGCCGCCACGCGCTCGCCAGGTCGCTGCCGAGCTGGCGCAGCGTGAGCGCCTCACCCGAGCTGACCCGGCGCTGCGGGCTGTCGTGCAGCGCAACCAGCGCGACGACCGCCACGAAGATCCCGGCGGCGGCCGCCGAGATGAACGCGGTGGTCCAGCCCGGACCGGCCAGCAGGGCCGCCAGCGGTACGGCGCTGAGCACCTGCCCCAGCTGCCCGACGAGGCCGGTCAGCTGGGTCACCACGGGCACCCGCCGGCCGGGGAACCATTGCGGCACCAGGCGCAGCACGCTGATGAAGGTCATCGCGTCGCCGGCCCCGACCAGCACCCGGGCAATGACCGCCCCGGTGATCCCGTCGGAGAACGCCATCAGCGCCTGGCCGGCCGCCATGATGACGGCGCCGCCGACCACCAGCCGCAACGAGCCGAACCGGTCCAGCAGCACCCCCACCGGCACCTGCAGGCCGGCGTAGACCAGCAGCTGCAGGACGGCGAACGAGGCCAGCGTGCCGGCGCCGATGTCGAAACGGACCTGCGCGTCCAGCCCGGCGACGCCGAGGGACGTGCGGTGCAGAACCGCGACCACGTAGGCCGACAGCCCCACGGCCCATACCGCCCAGGCCCGGGCACCGCCCAGCATGACAACAACTCCATCCGATCGCGTGCCCCCACCCTTTCTCCGAGGGCGGGGGTACGACAACGATCCGGGTCACAAAAGGGACGTGGGACCCGTCACGCCACTCGACCGGGTGGTTCCGCGGCGTCAGCCGAGCAGCGCCGGCGCCGGGGTGAGATGGGCGGTGAGCCAGCCGACCGTCTCCCGCAGATACTCCGCGCGGGAGGTGCGGTGCTGCAGCTCGTGACCCTCGCCGGGGAAGAGCAGGTACTTGTGCGGGACGCCGCGCTCGGCCAGGGCCGCCGCCACCTGCTCGGCCTCGATCACCGGCACGTTGCTGTCGTTCTCACCGTGCACGATCATCAGCGGCGTCCTGAGCTTGTCGATGTGCGTGATCGGGGACAGGTCGCGCAGCAGCTCCGCGTCGGCCACCGGGTCGCCGTACTTCGACACCGCCGCCGCTGCGATCCACGGCTCGGTGTGCTCGTAGAAGGTCGCGAAGTTCGACATGCCGCACACGTCGATGCCCACGGCGAACATCGACGGGTACGTCGTCAGCGCCGCCAGCGTCAGGTAACCGCCGTACGAGCGGCCCATGCAGCCGACCCGCGCCGGATCCGCCACGCCCTGCTCGACCAGGTAGCCCACGCAGGCCGCGACGTCGCCGATCGCGGCGTAACGCAGGGAGCCGTTGTCGGCGTTGACGAAGCTGCGGCCGAAGCCGGACGAGCCGCGTACGTTGGGCGCGAAGACCGCGATGCCGCGGTCCACCAGCGACTGGAACAGCGGGCCGTGACCCGGGCGTTCCTGCGCCTCCGGGCCGCCGTGCAACCACAGCACCGTCGGGTGCGGGCCCGCCCCGGCCGGCCGGAAGAGCCAGCCGCTGATCTCCAGGCCGTCGTGCGAGGCGAAGCGGTGCAGCACCGGCCGGACCGCGTCCGGCGCCGGCTCCTCGATCGAGACCGGGTGCAGTTCGCCGTCGTACGTCCACACGCCGTGCGGCTGGCCCGGGCCCTCGGCGGTGAACGCCAGGGTGCTGCCGTCGAAGCACCAGGAGACCCCGGAGGCCACGGTCCCGGGCAGCTCGACCTTCGTCGTGTCGCCACCGCGCAGCACGGTCAGCTCGGACTCGCCGCCGCGGACGTTCCAGAGCACCGCGATCGCCCGGCCGTCCGCGGTCAGCGCGAACGACTCGACCTCGGCGGTCTCCGACGACGCCAGGATCTCCGCCTTGCCGTCGGCCACCCGGATCAGCACCGGGAGCTCGCCGGCGTCGCTGCGGGCGTACACCGCGCCGTCGGGGCCGAAGCAGGCGTGCTCGCCGCTAGTCACGTACTCCTCGACGCCGGTCGCCAGGTCGCGCACCACGATGTAGCGGCCGCTGCGCGGGCCGTGGCGCAGCAGCGCCCGGCTGCGGTCGGGGGAGACGTCGAAGAGCGTCACCAGCTCGCCGGTGGTGATGACCTCGCGGGTGCCGTGCTCGGCGTCCACCAGCAGGGTGGTCTCGAGGTTTTCGGTGACCGCGAGCAGCGGGCGCCCGGGCAGCCAGCGCACGTTGTCCGCGCTGTCCGCGCCGAAGCCGGCCACCTGGTGCAGCGCCGAGCCGTCCGGGCGGACCAGCCACACCTCGGTGCGCGGCGCGCCGCCGGGAGCGATCAGGCAGGCGAGCCACCCGCCGCCGGTGGACCACTGCACCGAGACGACGGGGTGCTCACCCGTGTCCACGAGGAAGGTCAGGTCGCTGCCGACCGGCTGCACCCACACCTTGGGCGAGCCGCTGCGGTCGGAGACGTACGCGGCGTGCCGGCCGTCGGGCGACAGCGCCCCCGACCAGCTGCCGGACACTTCCGAAGGAAGGGTTCCCGACTGCCGATTCAGCCACCCCACGGGCAGCACGGTGACGTCGACACGGTTCAGCTGACCGGTCATACGGGTCCTCCCTCGGTTTGCTAGATCCCCTTGTCCTGCAACCACATCTCGAGCAGCGCCAGCTGCCACAACTGGTTCGCCCCGAGCGTCGTACGAGCAGTGTTCGGGTCGGCCAGCAGCGCGTCAACGTACTCCTGTCGGAACAGTCCGCGCGCGCGGGCCGCCGGTGCGTGCAGCGCGTCGCGGACCAGCTCCAGCATCGGCCCTTCCAGGTGCCGGATCCCGGGAACCGGGAAGTAGCCCTTGGTCCGGTCGATCACCTCGTCCGGCACCACGCCGCGGGCCGCGTCCTTGAGTACGCCCTTGCCGCCCTGGGCCAATTTGAGCTCGGGCGGGCAGGCTGCGGCAAGCTCCACGAGCTCGTGGTCGAGGAACGGCACGCGCGCCTCCAGCCCCCACGCCATGGTCATGTTGTCGACCCGCTTGACCGGATCGTCGACGAGCATGACCTGGGAGTCCAGCCGCAACGCCGCGTCGACACTCGTGGTGGCGCCGGGCCGGGCGAAGCTCGCCGCGACGAACTCGCGGCTGACGTCGGTGTCGAGCAGCCACTCGGGGGAGAGCTGGCGGGCCAGCTCAGCGTACGGCCGGTCGAAGAACTCCCGGGCGTACGCGTCCACGGCCTGCTCGCGCGGCACGTCCTTCAGCGGCGGGTACCAGCTGTAGCCGGCCAGGATCTCGTCCGCGCCCTGCCCCGACTGCACGACCTTGACCTGCTGC
Organism: Actinoplanes sp. CA-051413; assembly: GCF_050955795.1. Classification (NCBI taxonomy): domain Bacteria; kingdom Bacillati; phylum Actinomycetota; class Actinomycetes; order Micromonosporales; family Micromonosporaceae; genus Actinoplanes; species Actinoplanes sp. CA-051413. Next base: position 7,776,336 of record NZ_CP192100.1, on the reverse strand, counting down.
GAGACGTCCTCGCTGAGCAGGTTGAAGGCGATGCAGTCGTGGCTGACCATGGGCTCGCTCATCGCGGCGACCGTGCGCGCCACCGCGGGCAGGAAGCGGTCCTTACCGATCCGGATCTGGTGGTGCGTGGTGTCGAACTGCTTGGCGATGATGTCGGAGTAGGCGAACTCGTCGCCGCTCTCGCCGGCCGCCGACTCGAAGCCGATGCTGAAGGTGGTCAGCCCGCGCTGCCCCTGCTCGGCCAGCAGCGCCACGATGTAGCTGGAGTCGAGCCCGCCGGAGAGCAGCACGCCGACCGGCACGTCGGCGACCATCCGGCGTTCGACGGCGGTGCGCAGCGACTCGTGGATCGCCTCGGCCCACTCGGCCCGCGACTTGATCAGCGTGCGGGTGTGGTCGGCCTCCCAGTAGACGCGCTCGACCGACGTGCCGTCCGCCTCGATGATCCGGACCGTGGCCGGGGGCAGCTTGCGGATGCCGCTGACCATCGTGCGGGGCGCCGGCACAACCGAGTGGAAGGTCATGTAGTGCTGCAGGGCCACCTTGTCGATCGAGGTGTCGACGTCGCCGGCGGCCAGCAGGGCCGGCAGGGTGGACGCGAAGCGCAGCCGGCCGGGGGTCTCGGCCAGGTACATCGGCTTGATGCCGAGGCGGTCCCGGGCCAGCATGACCCGGCCGGTGGCGTGCTCGGCGATGGCGAAGGCGAACATGCCGAGGAAGTGCTGCACGCAGTCGGCGCCCCAGCGGTGGTACGCCTTGAGGATCACCTCGGTGTCGGAGGTGGACACGAAGGTGTAGCCGTAGCCGCGCAGCTCGTCGCGCAGCTGCTGGTAGTTGTAGATGCAGCCGTTGAAGACCAGGGTCAGGCCGAGCTGGGAGTCGGTCATCGGCTGGGAGCCGGCCTCGGAGAGGTCGATGATCTTGAGCCGGCGGTGCCCGAACGCGATCGGGCCGCGCTGCCAGAGGCCCTCGCCGTCGGGCCCGCGGGACTGCAGGCACGGCATCATCCGCCGGACGGCGTCGCCGTCCGCTGCCTGGGCGTCGTACCGCAGTTCGCCGCCGATTCCACACATGGCCTGAACCTCCTTGGGGGCAGTAGGAGGCGCACCCAAGATTGACCAGGGTGTGCTGCTCCCGTTTCGATTGTGTATCGCGCCAGTAACGCTCTTATCCGAAGAGCCAGCCTTACCCGAACAGCCAGGTGTCCTTGGAGCCGCCGCCGCGCGACGAGTTGACGATCATGCTGCCGGCGGGCGCGACCCGGGTCAGCGCGGCCGGCGCGACCACCGACTGGCTGCCGGTGAAGACGAACGCGCGCAGGTCGACGTGGCGCGGGGCGAGCTGCTGGCCGTCGAAGACCGGGTGGGTGGAAAGGTCGACGACCTCCTGGGCCACCCAGCGGTGCGGCGCGGTGCGGATCTGCCGGCGGACGGCGGCGATGTCCTCGGGCGAGGCGTGCGGGCCGATCACGATCCGGTCGCCGCCGTAGCCGTCGACCGGCTTGCAGACCAGCTCCTCCAGCCGGCCGAGCACCTGCTCACGCTGCTCGGGGATGCCGCACAGGTACGTCGGCACGTCCGCCAGCAGCGGCTTCTCGCCCAGGTAGTACTCGATCAGCCGGGGCACGTACGCGTACACGGCCTTGTCGTCGCCGATGCCGTTGCCCAGCGCGTTGGCCAGCACCACGGTGTCCGCGTGCAGGGCGGTGACCAGGCTCGGGCCCAGCGGCATGCCGTTCGCGCCGGGCGAGTGCACCAGGCTGTCCTCGCCCATCCGCAGGTAGATCACGTCGACCGGATACTTGCGGCCGTTGCGGACCCGGTGCACCCGGCCCTCGTCGACCACCAGCTCGGTGCTGCGGACCAGCGGGACGCCCATCTCCTCGGCCAGCATCCGGTGCTCGAACCAGGCCGAGTCGTCCGGGCCCTGGCTGAGTACCACCACCGCGGGGTTGTCGCCCGCCGCCGGGCCGGCCGCGTCGAGCAGGGCCCGCAGCAGCAACCGCGGGGTCTCCTCGATGCTGAGCAGGTCGTCGGGGCGGGGCAGTTCCGGCAGCACGCTCTCGGTGAGCCGGCGGTTCTGCATCGCGTACCCGATGCCGGAGGGCACCCGCAGGTTGTCCTCCAGCACGCACCAGTTGCCCTCGCCGTCGCGGACCAGGTCCACGCCGGCCACCTGGGCCCGGACGCCCGGCCGGCTGACCAGGGCGCCGCTGGGGCGCAGCTCCGGGGAGCCGTCGATGACCCAGTCCGGCACGATGCCGTCCTTGACCACCACGCGGTCGGTGTAGACGTCGTTGACGAACGCGTCCAGCGCGCGGACCCGCTGGACCAGGCCGAGCCGCAGCTCCCGCCAGTCGGCCGCGGGCACCAGGCGGGGCACCAGGTCGAACGGGAAGAGCCGGGTCGCCGCCTCGCCGGCCACGCTGAAGGTGATGCCGCGGGCGCGCTGCTCGTCGTCCTTGGCGTCCTCGCGGCGGCGCAGCCCGGCCGGGCCGAGCGCGCTGAGCACGTTGACGATCCCCTGGTAGTCCGGCATGACGTCGCCGTTGGGGAACGCCTCGTCGCCGGCCGCCGAGTACGGGGTGAGCCCGGCCGGGACGGTCTGCCCGTCCGGGCCGATGCCGGTCGCGCCGCCCCGGGTGTCGGCGATGACCAGGTCGACCACGTCGGAGATGCGGCCGCGGCGGGTCATCGCGCGGCGCTGACGGGCCGCGGAGCTGCCCCGGCTGAGCGCCTGCACGGACAGGTCGAACACCTGCTCCCAGTCGCCGAGCTCCTCCAGCTGGGGCCGTAGCTCCGCGATGAGCCGCTCGACGGCGACCGCCGCGGGCACCGGTACGGGCGAGCGGGGCAGGTCGAGCAGGTCGCCCTCCAGGCCGGACCGGGCGGCCCGCCACATCGCGGCGCGGTGCAGCGGTGGCCGGATCACCTCGATCGGCCGGCCCGCGCGGTAGTCCTGCCGGGCCCGCAGCACGAGCCCGCGGAACAGGCCGGCCAGCAGCACCACGGTGTCGGCGTCCGGGCTGGAGTCGGTGACCCGCAGCTCCACGGTCGGCAGGTGGGCCGAGGGCCGGACGTCGAAGTAGACCATCTTCGGGTCGGTGATCGTGCCCGAGGCGATCAGGTCGGCCACCAGGGCGTCGTGGTCGGCGGCCGAGGTCACCACGCCGCTGTCGCCGGCGGTCGGCCAGCGCAGCCAGACCAGCGAGCGGACGCTGGCGTAGCCGCTGTCCTCACCCATCCAGTACGGGGAGCTGGCGGAGAGCCCGAGCAGCACCGGGAGGGCCGGGGCGACCCGCTGGGCGATCGACACCGCCTCGTCGCGGTCGGGGATGCCGACGTGCACCTGGGCGCCGCAGATGAGCTGCTCCCGGGCCAGCATCTGGTATTCGTCGAGCATCCGGCGGTACCGCGAGGTGGGGGTGACCGGCAGGGAGTCGAGGTCGACCAGCGGGACCGTGCCCGCGGCGACCAGGCCGAGGCCGAGCGACTCGGCGACACCGATGGCCCGGCGGCGCAGCGACACGATCCCGTCGCGCAGCTCGTCCAGCGTGGCCGCCACCGGGGTGTTGGTCTCCACCACCGACCGGTGCAGCTCGGCCGAGAAATGCGCCTCGTCGAGCTGGTCGAGCACCTCCGGGGCCCGGGGCACGAGCTCCCGGGTCTTGAGGTCGACGACGTGCAACTCCTCCTCGACACCGAGGGTGAGCTCGGTGCCGGTGCTGCTGTCCGCCTCCTTGGCGCCGTCGTCCTCCGAGACCCTGAGTGACTCCGTCATGCCTGCGACCGCCTATGTCCTCGTCCGTTGTCCGGAGCCTTGCCAGCTCATGTACCGAACCTGTGACGTGCCCATTTCCGGCGCCGACCAAGCATGACGATCCTGACACCCCGATGCTCGCCCGCCCACGCCCCGATGCTCGCAAGCCCGGCCCGGCGTGCGCGTTCGTGCTCGCGGCTGCGCGAAAAACCGGTTCACTGAGCCCGAGCGCGCTTGTGCTTGTGCAATTACTCACCGGTGCTATGGCGCCCGGTGGCGCGACCCCTACTCTCCGGACACCATTAACGAACGTTCGAGCGCAGGCGTTCGATGACGCATCACCTCAGGGGAGGCAGTCGTGACAATGGCCGGCGAGAAGTACGTCTACGATTTTGCGGAAGGTCATCGGGGGCTCAAGGAGCTGCTCGGCGGCAAGGGTGCGAACCTGGCCGAGATGACCCGCCTGGGCCTGCCGGTGCCGGCCGGATTCACGATCACCACCCGGGCCTGCCAGGCCTACCTGGCCACCGGCAGCAACCCCGCCGGGCTGGCCGAGGAGATCGACGAGCATCTTGCCGCGCTGGAGTCCACGATGGGCCGGCGGCTCGGTGACCCGGCCGATCCGCTGCTGGTCTCGGTGCGTTCCGGGGCGGCCTTCTCGATGCCCGGCATGATGGAGACGGTGCTCAACGTCGGGCTCAACGACGCCAGCGTGGTCGGGCTCGCGGCTCAGGCCGGCGGCAACGACCGGTTCGCCTGGGACTCGTACCGCCGGCTGATCCAGATGTTCGGCAAAACGGTCTGCGACGTACCCGGCGAGGAATTCTCCGCGGCCCTGGACGAGGCCAAGAACAACCGCGGCGCGACCGATGATCTGCATCTGGACGCCGATGATCTGCGGGCCCTGGTGGATCGCTACAAATACATTTTCGCCAAGCACACCGGCTACGACTTCCCGCAGGATCCGCGCGAACAGATGGAATTGGCGATGGCCGCCGTGTTCCGTTCCTGGAATGCCGACCGGGCGGTTCTCTACCGCCGCCAGGAACGCATTCCGGCGGATCTGGGCACGGCCGTGAACGTGGTCGCGATGGTCTTCGGCAACCTCGGCGCGGACTCCGGCACCGGCGTGGCGTTCACCCGCGACCCGGCCAGCGGCGCCCAGGGCATCTACGGCGACTACCTGGCCAACGCCCAGGGTGAGGATGTCGTGGCCGGTATCCGCAACACCGTCCCGCTGCAGGAGCTGGCCACCCTCGACCCCCGCTCGTACGAGGAGCTGCTGGGGATCATGGCCACGCTGGAGGGCCACTACCGGGACCTGTGCGACATCGAGTTCACCATCGAGCGCGGCAAGCTGTGGATGCTGCAGACCCGGGTCGGCAAGCGCACCGCCGGCGCCGCGTTCCGGATCGCCGCCCAGCTTGTCAACGAGGGCATGATCGATCTGGACGAGGCGCTGCGCCGGGTCTCCGGGGCGCAGCTCGCCCAGCTCATGTTTCCCCGTTTCGACCTGGAGACCGAACCGGTCGCGCTGACCAAGGGCATCGGTGCGTCGCCGGGTGCGGCAGTCGGCAAGGCGGTCTTCAGCGCGGCGCGGGCCGTCGAGCTGGCGGCCGCCGGTGAGCAGGTCATCCTGGTGCGCCGGGAGACCAACCCGGAGGACCTGTCCGGCATGATCGCCGCTCAGGGCATCCTCACCGCCCGCGGCGGCAAGACCAGCCACGCCGCGGTGGTGGCCCGCGGGATGGGCCGCACCTGCGTCTGCGGCGCCGACTCGCTGGAGATCACCGCGGACCGCTTCACCGTGGCCGGCCGGACGGTCGCCGAGGGGGACGTGCTCTCGGTGGACGGCACCACGGGCAGCGTCTACCTGGGCGCGGTGCCGGTCCGCCCGTCCGAGGTCGTGCAGTACTTCGAGGGCACGCTGACCCCGGAAGAGGTCGACGATCCGCTGGTCGAGGCCGTCCACCAGATCATCTCGCACGCCGACGCCACTCGGGCCCTGGCCGTGCGCACCAACGCCGACACCGCCGACGACGCGGCCCGGGCCCGGCGCTTCGGCGCCGAGGGTATCGGCCTGTGCCGGACCGAGCACATGTTCCTCGGCGACCGGCGCGAGCTGGTCGAGCGGCTGATCCTGGCGGCGACCCCCAGCGAGCGGGCGGACGCGCTGGCCGCGTTGCTGCCGTTGCAGCGGGCGGACTTCGTGGACCTGTTCCGGGCCATGGACGGGCTGCCGGTGACCGTACGGCTGATCGACCCGCCGCTGCACGAGTTCCTGCCGTCGCTGGAGGAGCTCGCGGTCAACGTGGCCGTGGCCCGCGAACGCGGCGAGGACCACGCCGAGGACGCCGAGCTGCTCGACGCGGTCCGCCGGATGCACGAGCAGAACCCGATGCTCGGCCTGCGCGGCGTACGCCTGGGTCTGGTCATTCCCGGCTTGTTCGCGATGCAGGTCCGGGCGATCACCGAGGCCGCCGTGCAGCTGGCCGGCGAGGGCCTGGACCCGCACCCCGAGATCATGGTGCCGCTGGTCGGCGCCGTGCAGGAGCTGGAGACGGTCCGCCGCGAGTGCGAGCAGATCGTCGCCGAGGTCGTGGCCGGCAGCGGCGTCCGGGTGCTGATCGGCACGATGATCGAGGTGCCGCGGGCCGCGCTGACCGCCGGGCAGATCGCCGAGGCGGCCGACTTCTTCTCCTTCGGCACCAACGACCTCACCCAGATGGGCTGGGGCTTCTCCCGCGACGACGTCGAGGGCGCGTTCTTCTGGCGCTACCTGGAGCTGGGCATCTTCGGCATCTCGCCGTTCGAGTCGATCGACCGCGACGGCGTCGGCCGGCTGATCCGGATCGCGGCCGAGGAGGGCCGGGCGGTACGTCCCGACCTGAAGCTGGGCGTCTGCGGCGAGCACGGCGGTGACCCGGAGTCGGTGCACTTCTTCCACGAGGTGGGCCTGGACTACGTGTCCTGCTCACCGTTCCGGGTGCCGGTCGCGCGGCTGGAAGCGGGCCGGGCGGCGATCACCGCGGGGGATTCGGACAGCCGCTGACGCCGCCGGCGCGTAGGCTCCCGGGCCGTGCGACACGCGATCATCATCGGCAACACCGACGGCATCGGACTGGCGCTGACCCGGCGACTGCTCAGCGACGGCTGGGCGGTCACCGGTCTGTCCCGGCGGTCCGCCACGATCGAGCACGACCGGTACGTGCACGTGGCGGCCGATGTCACCGCCGCCGGCTACCCGCAGGAACTGACCCGGGCGCTGACCGCCGCGGGCCGCGTCGACCTGTGCGTCTACGCCGCCGGGGTCGGTGACCTGCTCGACCTCGACGACCTCGGAGCGCAGACCCGGGCCATCGAGGTGAACCTGCTCGGAGTCGCCCGGACGGTCGAGGTGGTCGTGCCGCACCTGCTGGCGGCCGGCGGCGGGCACCTCGTCGGCCTGTCCAGCCTCGCCGACGCGCTCATCACGCCACAGGCTCCGGGCTATGCGGCGTCGAAGGCGGGCATGTCGGCCTACCTGCTCGCGCTGGGTGCGACTTTGCGCCCGCGCGGGGTGGCGGTCAGCACCGTGCGGTTCGGCTTCGTCGACACCAAGATGGCCAAGGGGCCGGTGAAGCCGATGATGATCACGGTGGACCGGGCGGTCGAGGTGCTGATGCGTTGCGTGCGGACCCGGCCGGCGGTCGTCTCGTACCCGCGGCGGATGGCCCTGCTCGTGCGGGCGGCGGCACCGATCGCCCGCGTCCGCGCCCGGCGATCTCGCTGAGAAGTGACTGAGAGTATGGCCCAGGGTGGGTATCTGTAACGGCGCGTTCACGCAGCGACGCTAGGGTGGCCCGAAATACCCCAATTGCGAGCTTATTCGCAGAGATTCGGGAAGGGACCATCGCGCCGATGCGCACCTTGCTGCGACACGACGTACCCGCCTCCGTCGTCGTCTTCCTCATCGCCATTCCGTTGTCGCTCGGGATCGCCGCCGCCTCCGGGGCCCCGCTGCTCGCCGGTCTGATCGCGGCGGTGGTCGGCGGCATCGTCGCGGGCGCCCTCAGCGGCTCTCCGTTGCAGGTCAGCGGCCCGGCCGCCGGCCTCACGGTGATCGTCGCGGGGGCCGTGACCGAGCTGGGCTGGGCCGGGACGACGGCGGTGGTGGCGCTCGCCGGACTCGTGCAGATCGTGCTCGGCGTGTCCCGGCTGGGCCGGGCCGCGCTCGCGCTCTCCCCGGCCGTGGTGCACGGCATGCTCGCCGGGATCGGCATCGTCATCGCGCTCAGCCAGGTGCACGTGGTGCTGGGCGGGGACCCGCAGAGCTCCGCCTGGCGCAACCTGCGTGACCTGCCCGCCCAGATCGCCGGCAACCACGGCGTCTCGATCGGCATCGGCGTGCTGACCATCGCCATCCTGCTGATCTGGCCGCGCTTCGTGAAGATCTCGCTGCTGCCCGGCGCCCTGATCGCGGTCGCTGTGGCCACCGCGACCGCGGCGCTGGCCGGGCTGGACATCGCCCGGGTGGACCTGCCGGACCGTCCGCTGGACGAGCTGATCTTCCCCCGCTGGCCGGACGCGCCGCCGCTGCGGGTGGCCGGCATCGTGCTGACCATCGCGCTGGTCGCCAGCGTCGAGTCGCTGCTGTCCGCCGTGGCCGTGGACAAGCTGCACACCGGCAAGCGGGCCGACCTCAACCGTGAGCTGCTGGCCCAGGGCGCCGCCAACACCGTGTCCGGGGCGCTCGGCGGGCTGCCGGTCACCGGCGTCATCGTGCGCAGCTCCACCAACGTCGCCGCCGGTGCCCGGACCCGGGCGTCAGCCGTGCTGCACGGTTGCTGGATCGCGGTCTGCGTGCTGCTCTTCGCCGGGCTGCTGGAACAGATCCCGCTCTCCGCGCTGGCCGGGGTGCTGGTGGTGGTCGGGCTGCGGCTGGTCAGCATGGCCCAGATCAAGGCGTACGTGCGGCACCGCGAGCTGCCCACTTACCTGGTCACCGCCCTCGGGGTGATCTTCACCGACCTGCTCACCGGGGTGGCGCTGGGCATGGCCACGGCGGTGCTGCTGATGCTGGCCCGGCTGGCCCGCTGCGAGATCCACCGCTCGTCGCCCGCGCCGGGACGGTGGCTCGTGGTCATCACCGGCACGCTGGCCTTCATCGGTTCCGGCCGGGTCGCGCGGGAGCTCGCCGCGGTGCCGCCCGGCGAGTCCGTCGAGCTGGAGCTGCACCTGGACTACCTGGACCACGGCGCGTTCGAGACGATCCAGGACTGGCGGGACGCCTACGAGCGCGGCGGCGGCCGGGTGCACATCGAGGAGGTCCGCGACAGCTGGTTCCACCGGGCCACCTCCGGGCGGCTCGGCGTCAACCGTTCCCAGCCCGGCCGGCTGCCCCGCTTCCTCGGCTCCTGGGCCCAGTGGATCTCCCTGAACGAGCAGCGCCGCGACGCGATGGCGGCGGGCATCGACGAGTTCGAGCGCAGCGTCGCCCCGCTGGTCCGCCCGCACCTGGCCGGGCTGGCCCGCGAGGGTCAGCGCCCGGAACAGCTGTTCATCACCTGCGCCGACTCCCGGGTGGTGCCCAACATGATCACCACCAGCGGGCCGGGTGACCTGTTCTGCCTGCGTAACGTCGGCAACATCGTCCCGGCCCACGGGACCGGCGACTCCTCGATCGGCGCGGGCGTCGAGTACGCCGTGGACGTGCTCGGCGTCGCGACGATCACCGTCTGCGGGCACTCCGGCTGCGGCGCGGTGCGGGCGATGATGGACGGCGCGGCGGGCCCGGAGACAGCGCTGGGCTCCTGGCTGGCGTCCGCCGGGACGGACCTCACCGGCCGGGCCCACGAGGACGAGTGCATCGCCGCCAACGTGGAACGGCAACTGGCGAACCTGCGGACGTACCCGAGCGTGCGGCGGGCGGTCGACGAGGGCCGGCTGGAACTCACCGGCCTCTACTTCGACCTGGCCGAGGCCCGGATGTACAACGTGGCCGACGGCGTCCGGAGCCCGGTTTCTGCACTTTGAGTGACAACTTTGTGCCACATCTGTTCGGGCCATTGAGCTGCGGGCCGGGACGGAACAGAGTTGATCGGGGCGTCACCCACCCGGAGGTGACTGACGTGGCGGCTCTCGAGCGGATGGTCAGTGCCGGCGACGTGGTGGTCGTCGGCCGGGCGGCGAGCGTGCAGTTCGCCGGGCGGCTCGGCTTCACGTTCCGGGTGGTCGCGGTGGACGCGCGGCCGACGTACGCGGGCTGGGTCTGGCTGGACGGCTACCAGCTCGACAACCGGGGCCGCGCGGTGGCCCGGCGCCGGATCTTCGTCCGCCTGGCCGGCCTCGGCCGCATCCGCACCGTCTGAGCCCGACGGCCTGGGGTCTGTCCTAGGCGACGTCGGGCCGGGTCATCAGCGGCGACTGCAGGTGCAACCTCAGGTCCGAGGTGGTCAGGGGCACGGTGCTCCAGGTGGCGATGGCTAGGCCGGCGCCGGCGTCGAGGACCAGCCGGACCCGGTGCGGGCTGGTGATGACGAAGAGATCGGCGACGAACGTGTCGCCCTGCCAGGCGCCGGCGGCGACGACCGGACGGCCGAGCGGCGAGCTCTCCCGCCAGTCACCGTGACCGGCCGCGAGCTTGAGTGAAGGTCCGAGCTGCAGATGCCACCCGCCGTCGACCGGCTCGACGGTCACCGTGGTGCCGTCGAGCAGAGCCGAACCCTCGGCCGAGGCGTCGATGTCGGCCGTGGCGGAACGGGACGGATCGGCCGAACCACGCGGCGGCGGGAACGACAGCCGGCCCAGCCGCTCGGCTAGGACCTCGTCGTCCCGGGCGCTTCCCGGGTTGTCCAGGCCGGGCAGGAGCAGCTCCCACAGGGCGCCGGGCATCTCCTGGTGGGGGTCGCCGCCGCCGGTCACAGCGACCACGAGATCGTGGGCCGGGACGACCACGCACAGTTGGCCGTAGGCGCCTTCACCGCGGTAACCGTGCCGCGACATCCAGAACTGGTAGCCGTACCCGGCCAGTCCGTCGGGATTGGGCAGGAGTTCCGGATCCTGCTGGGTCGCGATGTGCCGGCTGGTCGCGAGGTCGACCCAGGCGCGCGGGATCAGCTGCTGGTCGCCCCAGGCGCCTCCGTGCAGCAGCACCTGGCCGAACGCGGCGACGGCCTCGGTCGTGAGATGCAGCCCGTGAAAGCCGAAGGCGGCGCCACCGGCCAACCGGTCCCACTCGGCGTGCTCGATGCCCATCGGGTGGAAGAGACGCTCGTCGAGCAGCTCCGGCAGGCCCCGGCCGGTGACCCGCTCCACGATCCGGGCCAGGACGCCGGTGGTCGCGTTGTCGTAGGCGTGCCGGCTCCCCTCAGGCTCCGGGAAGGGCACGCGCAGGAAGCCCTTGACCAGGTCGCCCGGCTCCAGCTCCCAGGCCTCGGTGAGGCTGTCCATGGTGTGCCCGGTGGTCATGGACAGCAGGTGGTGCACGGTGAGCCGGCGACCCTGCTCGCCGAGGCCGGCCGGCACGTGATCGGGCAGCACGTCCACCACCCGGTCGTCGAGCGAGAGCAGCCCGTCGGCGATCGCGAGCCCCACGGCGACCGAGGTGAACGACTTGGTCAGCGAGTAGAGCAGGTGCGGGCGGTCGGCCGCGTACGGCACCCACCAGCCCTCGGCGACGACGTGACCGTGCCGCACCACCATGATGGAGTGCACCTCGACGGAGCGCGCCTCGAACCGGTCCAGCAGCGCGCCGATCGCGCGGGACGACACCCCCGACGCGGCCGGCGTCGAGCGTGGCAACAGCGGGCGGTGAGCGGGCACCGGGGCACCCTAACAAGGCGTACGCGTGAGGCCCGCACCATTATCGGTGCGGGCCCCCTCTCGCCGCGGTGGCTAGTTGCGGACGATGGTGAACGTGCTGGTCGGGTTCTCGATGTCCTTGAAATTGTTGCTCAGGCGCAGGTTGGTGAAGGTGGCCGAGCCGACCGCCGGCCCCTGCCCGCTCTCCGGCATCGGGTTGGCCCAGATGCCGTAGCCGGACTTGGCGTCGTACGCGTCACCGCTCTTCTGCGCCCCGGTGATCGAGACGTTGGTGAAGACGGTGTCCTTGATCGGGTTCTGCGGGCAGGTCGGGCACGTGTAGTTGGTCTGGAACATGATGCCCGAGTAGGTGGGGTCGACGATGTCGACGTTGCTCACCCGGATGCCCTGGAAGACCTTCGACGCGGAGAAGATCCAGATCGCCGGGAACACCTGGGCGCCCCAGAAGTGGCCGCCCGCCCGGACGATCGAGATGTTGTCGAACACGGTCGGCGGGTCGGCGCCGAAGCCGTTCATCGGGTAGCCGAAGTCCAGCGAGCTGATCGTGATGCCCGAGTAGACCAGGGTGTCCGCGATGTAGATGTTCTTGAAGGTGTTGGCGTAGCCGCCGTAGACCGCGATGCCCGCGGCGCGCCAGGTCAGCGTGCTGGACAGGTTGGAGTAGACGTTGTTGATCTCGTCGGAGCCGCCCGCGTCGATCGCCGAGAACAGCGCGAAGCTGTCGTCGCCGGTGGCCCGCGCGTCGTTGTTGTCGACCAGGTTGTCGGTGCTGCCGTTGGTCATGTTGACGCCGTCGGCGAACAGGTTGCGGATCCGCGAGTTCTTGATCGTCATGCGGTCGGTGTTCGCGCCCCAGTAGAGGCAGACCGTGTGCTCGGCCCAGATGTTGTCGATGGTGATGTTGGAGACGTTGGACAGGTCGAAGACCTTGCCCGGGCCGTCCTGGCGGATCGTGTAGTTGCCGAAGAACGCGAAGTTCTTGAACGTCGAGCCGTTGGCCGAGGCCTCGGCGCGGAACCCGGCGTCGGTCTCGGTCTGATTTTCAGGCGTGCGGAACCTCGTGTACCAGGGGCCGGCCCCGACGACCTGGATCGCCTTGCCGTACACCTGGAACTTGTTCGAGGTCTGGTAGTCACCGGCGGGCAGGTAGACGCCGGTCTTGCCGCTGTCCATCCGGGCCGCGTCGAACGCCGCCTGCACCGACTGCTGGTCGAAGCCGGCCGGCACCACGTACGTCGCCGGGTTCGGGTTGGCAACCGGCGCGACCTGCTCGGTGTTGATGAAGTCGATCGCGATGTTGCCGCCGTTGCCGGAGTCCTTCTGCAGCTTGATGACGCTGCCGGCGGCCACCGTGCCGGCCAGCATGATGTTCGCCTCGTCGTAGATGTGGCGCGGGCCCGAGCCGGAGTTCTGCGGTGCTGTTTCGTTGCCGTAGAGCCACGCGTACTTCGAGGTGAGCGGCAGGGTCTTGTTCAGCGTGCCGTTGACGTAGACGTTGATCGAGCTGGTGGTGTTGTCCGGGATGGAGAAGCGGGCCACCAGCGTGTTGGTGCTGGCCCGGGTCGTCCACTGCACGTAGCTGCCGGTCGAGTTGAGCGTGACGGCCTTGCGGCCGGACGCCTCACCGGCCAGGTCACCGACGGTACGGTTCGGGCCGACCACGGCGGCACCGCCCCCGGTCTGGCCGTCCTCGGCCTCGTACATGTCGTACGGCATGTTGGCGCCGCGACCGACGAAGAACGGCTTCTCGCTGGTGTTGTTGGCCCGCTTGACCGGCAGTTCGTTGCCGTCGTCGGCGAGCACGGTCCGCACGGTGTACTTGCCGTTGACGGCGGTCCAAGTGCCCAGGTTGATCGCCGGCGAGGACGCGCCGGCCGCCAGGGTGCCCGAGTACGAGCCGGTCAGCGTCCTGATCGTGGCGCCCGAGTCGGAGAGCACGGTGACGGTGACCCCGTGCGCGCCGGCGGCCGAGGCCTGGGTGCCCTCGTTCTTGATCGTCACGGAGAAGGTGACCGTCTGGCCCGCGGACGGGTTGCCCGGCGACCAGCTCACCACGGAGGCGACCAGGTCCGAGCTGCTGACCGGGGCCACCACCAGGTTCGTGGGGCTGGTGTAGGAGTTGTTCGCGTCGTTCTGCTCGACGACCGTGTTGGCCTCGTCGACCTTGGCGCTGACGACGTAGGTGCCGGCGTTGCGCGCGCCGATGGCCGCCGTGACCGTGGCCGAGGCTCCGGCCGCGAGGGCGCCCACGTTCGAGGTGCCGACCTTGGCCGTACCCAGGTAGAAGTTGACGTTGCTGGCCGGGCTGGCCGCGGTGCCCGCGTTGCGCACGGTGGCCGACAGGGTCACCGTGTCGGTCTCGACCGGCGAGGCCGGCGAGGCCGACAGGCCCGTCACCGTGAGGTCCGGGTTCGGTGCCGGGTTGCCGATCACCTGGAACTCCGCGACCTGGCCGCTCGGCGCGCCGGTGTTGGCGGTGAAGCTGAGCCGGATGTCCGCGGCGGTCGCGCTCACCGGCACGGTCACCGTGTTGCCGGAGCCCGGGTTGAAGGTGTACGTCGCTGAGCCGACGAGCGTGGTGAAGCCGGTGGCGCTCTGCTCGCGTCCCTGGACCGAGAAGGTCTGCTGCCGGGTGCCCCATGCGGTGTCGGGGTTGAGCTTGACTACCACGGACTGGGTGGTGGCGTTGGCGCCCAGCTTGACGGTCAGGTTCGCCGGGTACGCGCTGCCCTCCCAGTAGGTGGCGGTGTCGTTGTCGTTGGCGTTGGCGGCCACGAAGGTGAAGATCGACGAGGACGCCTCGATCGGCTTGCCCACCGCCAGGTTGGTCCCGTTGGTCACCGTTCCGGTACGGGTCACCGTGTTGCTCGCCGCCGACTCGTTGCCGGCCGCGTCGCGCGCCTTGACGTAGTACGACACCGTCGCGCTCTCGGGCTGGCTGTCGGTGTAGGTGAGCCCGGTGACGGTCGTCTTCAGCGCGCCGTTGGCGTAGACGTTGTAGCCGGTCACGCCGACGTTGTCGCTGGACGCGCCCCAGGCGAGCCGGATCTGCCCGGCGGCCGGCTGGGTGTAGGACAGCGTACCCGGCGTGGACGGCGCGGTGTTGTCCCCGCCCTGCCCGGTACGGGTGACCGTGTTGCTGTTGCCGGACGCGTTGCCGGCCGCGTCCCGGGCCCGCACGTAGTACGCGACCGTGGCGCTGTCGGGCTGGTTGTCCAGATAGGTCAGCACGTTGCCGGCCACGGTGGTGCGCAGGGTGCCGTTGGCGTAGACCTCGTAGCCGGTCACGCCCACGTTGTCGGTGGACGCGTTCCAGGTGAGCCGGATCTGCCCGCTCGCCGGCTGGCTCAAGGCCAGTCCGCCGGGTGCGGAGGGCGCCTGGGTGTCACCGGCCGTGGGCCCGTACACCTCGAGCTCGCTGATCTGACCGGCCGGCCAGCCGGAGTTGCCGGTGATGCTCAGCCGCAGGTAGCGGGCGGTGGCCGCGCCGAAGTCGATGGTCACGGTGTTGCCCGAGGCCGGGTTGAAGGTGTAGCCGGCGCTCGCCTTGAGATCGGCGAAGGCGGAGCCGGTGGTGCTGCCCTGCACGGTGAGGGTCTGCGTACGGGTCTGCCAGGCGGCGGCCGGCGGCAGCTTGAGGACGGCCTGGTTGACGCTGACGGACGCGCCCAGGTCCACCTGCAACCACTGCGGGAAGGCGTTGTTCTGGCTCTCCCAGTACGTGTTCGCGTTGCCGTCGCCCGCGTTGCCGGCGCCGTACACGTCGGCGACGCTGCTGGCGGTGAACGTCTTGCCGGCGGCCAGGTTCGGGCCGGCCGCGGCGGCGGAGGAGGCGGGCAGGACGAGCTGGATCAGGGTGGTGGCTATGGCGGCGGCTAGCAGCTTTCTGACTCTGGACATGTGGGAGCGCGCCCTTCTTGGGTGGGGGATCGGGGAGGGCGGGCTCGGTGGGTCCCGCCCTCCCCGGCTCGCTACGAGGTGTAGGCCTCGAACTCGGAGATCTGGCCCGCGGGCCAGCCGGTGTTGCCGGTGAACGTCAGCCGCAGGTAGCGCTGCGAGGTCGCGGGGAAGGCGACGGTCGCGGTGTTACCGGAGGACGGGTTGAACGTGTACCCGGCGGATGCCTTGACGGTGCTGTAGGACGAGCCGTCGGCCGAGCCCAGCACGGACAGGGTCTGGGTCCGGGTGGCCCAGGCGGCCGCGGGCGGCAGCTTGAGCACCACCCGGGAGACCGAGCGGGCCTGGCCCAGGTCCACCGTCAGCGACTGCGGGAAGGCGTTGCTGCTGCTCTCCCAGTAGGTGTTCGCGTTGCCGTCCACGGTGTTGGCGGGCGTGTAGACGTCCGCCTGGCTGCTCGCGGTGACCGGCCGGCCGGCGGCCAGGTTCCCGGTCGGAGCCGGCGGGGTCGTGGTGGGCGGCGGCGTGGTCGGCGGCGGCGTGGTCGTGCCACCGCTCGCGTAGGCCTCCAGTTCCGACAGCTGCGCAGCCGGCCACCCTGTGTTGGCGGAGAAGGTCAGGCGCAGGTAGCGACGGCTCCCCGCGGGCAGGGTGATCGTCGCAGTCGGGTTGAAGGAGTAGCCCGTCGCGCCGACCAGCGACGAGTAGGACGACCCGTCGGTGGAACCCGCCACGGCGATGGTCTGGGAGCGGGACTCCCAGCCGGGTGGCAGTTTCAGAACCAGCCGGCCGACGGCCTGCGAGGAGCCCAGATCCACCGTGTACGTCTGCGGGAAGGAACCGTTGGCACTCTCCCAGTACGTGGCCGCGTTGCCGTCGACCGCGTTGGCCCCGGTGAATCCGCCGGAGGTGCTGGAGGTGGTGACAGCCTTGCCCTGCGCCAGGTTCCCGGTGGCCGGAGGCGTCGTGGGCGGGGTGGTCGGCGGGGTCGTCGGGGGAGTGGTCGGCGGCGTGGTGGTGTTGCCCCACTGCGGGGCCGGCCACAGGCCGCAGTCCGGGGCGTCGGTGTACCAGCCGGTGTTGGTGCCGGTCCGGGTGATCTGGAAGCCGGAGCCGACGCAGTTGTGCATGGGCTTGGGCTGGGCGATGCCGCTCGCCCGGACGTTGTTGAAGCTCACCTGACTGGACGCCTGCACCTGCAGCGCGTACGTGCCCGCGCCCTGGATGTTCACGTTGTCGAAGTGGATGCCGTTGGTCTGGCCCTCGATCCACATCAGCGCCGCGTACGAGCTGTCCAGGATGTCGGTGTCGGTGATGTTGATCGTCGGGTTCTGGAACGCCTCGTTGAGCGCGGAGAACCAGATCGCCCCGACCCCGAAGTTCCAGTTGTAGTCGGAGTTGCCGGCCCGGATCAGGGTGTTGCGGGCCAGCGTCCAGGTGCCCTGCACGCCGGTCGCGCCGTTCACGCCGGGGTAGCGGTTGGCGACGTGGATGCCGCCGCCGTTGGTCACCGTGTCCGAGACGACGTTGTCGGTCATCACGATGTCCCGGCCGCCGTAGCTGACCAGGTTGTTGGCCAGGATCGGCGCGACCACGGTGTTGCGGGTGAAGGAGTTGCCCACGTTCGGGACCCGCTCGGCCCACATGGCCAGCCCGTCGTCGCCGGTGTTGCGGACGAAGGTGTTGGTGACCGTGGAGTTGGTGACGCCGATGTGGAAGTTCACGCCGTCGGCCGTCTGGTCCAGGATCCGGCTGTTCTTGATGGTGAACCGGTCCATCGGCCCGTCCATCCAGGCACCGACCTTGGTGTGCTGCATCCACACGTTGTCGATGGTCGAGTTGGACATCGCCCCGCCGAACGCGTTGACTTGATCGTCGTCGACCCGTTCCCGGATGTCGCCGATGATCGCCAGGTCCTTGACCGTCACGTTCTGGCTGGGTCCGCCCTGGCCGTTGAACTTGCCGTAGATGCCGGCGGCCAGGTTGCGCTGGGTGGGGTGCCGGCCCCCGAGCACCGTGTACCAGGGACCGGCGCCGACCAGGTTGACCCGGTCGACGATGACGTGGCTGTGCAGCGTGTAGTTGCCCGGCGGGAGGTAGACGGTGCCACCGGCGTTGACGGCTGCCTGGATTTTCGCCGTGGAGTCGGTGGCCCCGGTCGGGTCCGCACCAAATTGCGCCACGGCGTCGACCGCGCCGGCCGGTTTGCCGATCGGGTCCGGGACGTTCTCGAAGTCGGCCAGGTCGATGGTGAAGCTGGGCGACTGCGCGGTGGAGCTGACCTGGAGCCGTACCTTGGTGCCGGCCGCGTACGTGGTCCCGAACATGGTCCGGGCCTCGTCGTAGAAGTGGTGCGGGTTGCTGTCACCCGGGTTGTTGTTGAACGGGTAGCCGCCGTAGAACCAGCTGTACTTCGAGGTCACCGGCACGGTCCGGACGACCGCGTTGCCGACCCGGACGTCGATGGTCGCGTCCCGGCCGGCGCCGTTGTTGCCGTCGGGCAGGCTGTAGCGGAAGGTCACCGCGTTGGCCGGCTTGGTCAGGGTGAACTCGACGTACTCGCCGGCATTGTCCAGGGTGACGGCCTCGCGGCCGGACGCCTCGGAGGACAGCTGCCCGTAGTAGCGGCTGGTGCCGGTCCTCGTGCCGGTGGTGGCGGCGTTCTCCGCCTCGATCTCGGTGAACGGCACGGTGGCACCGCGACCGGGGATGTCGAAGGGGGACAGTCCCGCCGCGGCGGCCGGGGAGGCCGCCCCGGCGATGACGGCGGTGACAGCGGACGCCGCGGTGAGTATCGCGAGGGACAGGTAGGCGGTGCGGTTGGCCATGGGGATCCCTTTCATCAGGTGGCCAAGCCCCCTCGGTGGTGCTTACTTCCTTTCGGTGCGCAGGTGCAGCCAGACGGCGGTGTCCCGGGGGAGGAGGTCACCGTCGAGCGGACCGCTCGCGAGCAGGCATCGGTGGTGGTCCGGCAGCGCGACCGCGACGTCGGACATGTTGAGGACACAGGCGAACTCAGGTCCCCGGGTGTAGGCGAGCACCCCGGGGGCGACGCTCAGCCAGGCCATGTCCGCGGTGTGCAGACCCGGCTCGGCCCGGCGCAGCTTGATCGCGCCGCGGTAGAGCTCCAGCATCGAGCTCGGGTCGCCGGTCTGGGCCTGGACCGTGCGGTCCTTCCACTCCGGCGGCTGCGGCAGCCACGGCGACGCGGTGGAGAAGCCGAAGGGCGGCTCGTCACCGCTCCACGGCAACGGCACGCGGCAGCCGTCCCGGCTGTGGCCGCGGCGGGCCCACATCGGGTCCTGGAGCTGCTCCACCGGGATGTTCTCGTTCTCCCAGAGGCCCAGTTCCTCGCCCTGGTAGACGTAGGTGGCGCCGGGCAGGGACAGCGACAGCAGCGCGGCGGCACGGGCCCGCCGGGTGCCGAGCTCCAGGTCGACCGGGCTGCCGTCGAGGTTGTTCTCGAAGCTGAAGGTGGTCATCTGGCGGCCGTACCGGGTGACGTGCCGGGTGACGTCGTGGTTGGACAGCACCCAGGTGGCCGGGGCGCCGATCGCCCGGTGCGCGTCCAGGGTCCGGTCGATGCACTCGCGCATCAGCCCGGGCTCCCACGCGCAGCCGAGGAAGTCGAAGTTGAACGCCGCGTGCAGCTCGTCCGGCCGCAGGTAGTTGGCGAACCGGTCGACCTCCGGCATCCACACCTCACCGATCAGCGCCCGGTCCGGGTAGCTGTCCGAGATCCGGCGCCAGGCCCGGTAGACGTCGTGCACCTCGTCCAGGTCGTGGAACGGGTGCGGCCGGCCCTCGACCACGGCCGGCAGGTCCCGGTCCTTGAGGAGAAGGGCGGCCGAGTCGATCCGGATGCCGTCCACGCCGCGGTCGAACCAGAACCGCAGGATGTCCTCGAACTCGGCGCGCACCGCCGGGTGCTCCCAGTTGAGGTCGGGCTGCTCCGGGGTGAACAGGTGCAGGTACCAGTCGCCGGGAGTGCCGTCCGGGTTCGTGGTGCGGGTCCAGGTGCTGCCGCCGAACTCGCCGACCCAGTCGGTGGGCATCTCGTCGCCGGCCGGTCCGCGCCCGGGCCGGAACCAGAACAGCTCCCGCTCCGGAGCGCCCGGGTCGGCCAGCGCCTTCTTGAACCACACGTGCTCGCTGGAGATGTGGTTGGGCACGATGTCGACGATCATCCGGATGCCGGCGGCGTGCGCCTCGGTGATCAGCGCCTCGGCGCCGGCCAGCGTGCCGAAGACTGGGTCGATGTCGCGGAAGTCGGCCACGTCGTAGCCGGCGTCGGCCATCGGGGACGGGTACCACGGGCTCATCCAGATCGCGTCCACGCCGAGGTCCGACAGGTGGCCCAGGCGAGCGCGGATCCCGTCGATGTCCCCGATGCCGTCGCCGTCGCTGTCGGCGAAGCTGCGCGGGTACACCTGGTAGATGACGGCGTCCCGCCACCAGGGATCCTGGTCGGAATTAGCCACGATGACCTGCTTTCTGGGGTGTCTCGAGAGAGGAGGAGGGCGCACGGGTCCTGGCGGTCGACGCTGACCGCCTCAGGGACCGGGTGGGGATCAGCCCTTCATCGAGCCCGCGGAGAGTCCGCCGATGATGCTGCGCTGGAAGATCAGGAAAACGACGATCATGGGTACGCTCGCGATGGCCAGCCCGGCCATGAACTCGGTCGGCGGCACCTGACTGGTGTTGGCCAGCCGGCTCAGCGCCACGCTCAGCGTCTGCGCCTCCGGGTCCGGCAGCACCAGCAGCGGCCAGAGGAAGTCCTTCCAGAGCGCGATGATGATGAAGATCGAGACCACGCCGAGCACCGGCCGCGACAGCGGCAGCATGATGGACCACAGCTGGCGCAGCTTGCCCGCGCCGTCGATCGACGCCGCGTCGAGCAGGTCGTCGGGGATCTGGTCGAAGAACCGCTTGAGCACGTAGACGTTGAACGCGTTGGCGGCGGCCGGCAACCACAGGGCCCAGGGCGTGTTGAGCAGGTTGACGTGGATGAGCGGCACGTCGACCACGGTCAGGTAGGCCGGGACCAGCAGGGCCGAGGCCGGCAGCATCAGGCTGGCCAGGACCGCGCCGAGCAGGATCCGGCCGAAGATCGGCTTGAGCTTGCTGAGGGCGTACGCGACCCCGACATCGAAGATCAGCGCGATGAGCCAGCCGCCGGCCGCGTACAGCACCGTGTTGGTGAAGTACTTGGCGATGCGCATGTTGTCCCACGCGGTCGCGTAGTTCTCCGGGTGCCAGGAGTGCGGGATGAAGGTGGGGGTGCTCAGGGCGTACTCGGCCGGTGACTTCACCGCGCTGGCGAACATCCAGTACAGCGGGACCAGGAAGACCAGCACGAAGACGGTGATCGTCAGGCCCAGCACGGTGAAGTAGAGGCCGCGGTGGCGTTGCAGGTCGACGCTGGAGATCAGCGTACGGGTGGCCGGGTTGGTGCCGGCGAGCCTCCGCTTGCTGCGCGGCGGGACCGGCGCCGGGGTGGCGCCGCTGATCGGGGTCTGCGGCGGGGCGGTCAGTGTCATCGGAATTCCCCTCAGTCCGCAGTCCGGGTCAGCCGCAGGTAGAGCGCCGAGAAGGCGCCCAGCACCACGAACAGCAGCATGCTCATCGCGGCCGCGAGGCCGAAGTCCTGGTTGACCGTGAAGGCGTAGCGGTAGACGAGCACCAGCACGGTGATGGTGTCGGGATTGGAGGTGCCGGTCAGCGCGAACGGCTCGATGAACACCTGCATCGTCGCGATGATCTGCAGCAGCAGCAGGACCAGCATGATGAAGCGCATCTGCGGGAGCGTGACGTGCCGCAGCCGCTGCCAGACGCTCGCGCCGTCGAGCTCGGCGGCCTCGTAGAGCTCACCCTGGATGCCCTGCAGTGCGGCGAGATACATCAGCGTCGCGCCGCCGAGGTTGGCCCAGGTGGACACCAGGACCAGCGAGATCATCGCGGTGCTGGACGACTGCGTCCACTGGGACTCCGGCAGACCCACACTGCGCAGCAGCGAGTTGAACAGGCCGTTGCCGGGGTCGTAGAAGTAGCGCCAGAGCAGCACCGCCACGATCGGCGGCAGCATCACCGGCAGGTAGACCAGGATCCGGAAGAAGCCGCTGAAGTGGCGGAACTCGTTGAGCAGCACCGCGATGAAGAACGGCAGGACGAAGCCGAAGACCAGCGCCAGCCCGGTGAACAGCAGCGTGTTCTTCCAGGCCGTGTAGAACAGCGGGTCGTCGAACAGCGCCTGGTAGTTCTCCAGGCCCACCCAGTACGGCGGCACGACGAAGTTGTTCTGCTGGAAACTGAGGATGACGCCCCGGACCAGCGGATACCAGGAGAAGAAGGCGAAGCACAGCAGCCCCGCTGCCATGAACGCGTACGCCAGCAGGTTGTCCTGGATCTTCCGGCGCAGCCGGGCCGTGCGGGATTCCCGCACCTGGGCCGCCGTCAGAACCGCCATCTTCTCTCCTTCATTGGTGTCCGGGCCGCCGGCGGATGGCCCGCCGGCGGCCCGTTCCGAATTACTTGACGCCGGCCAGGATGGAGTTGGCCTGGGTCTCCGCGTCGGTGAGCAGCTTGGTGATGTCGGCGTTCTTGTCGGTCAGGACCTTCTGCATGGCCACGTCCAGCGCCGCGTAGATCTGCTGGGCGTTCGGCGGCTCCAGCTTCACCGGGATGGTGGGCATGGCGGCCACGAACGCGGCGTAGTTCTCCTGCGGGACGTTGGCGTACTTCTTGTCGGCCGCGGCCTGGGTCTGCGCCGCCGCGCCGGTGAAGATGGCCGGCTCGGGCAGGCCGACCGGCTGGTCGGTGTCGCTCGACCACTTGTTCTCGGCCTCATAGCGCTCGGCCGAGGTGAACCAGAAGGTCAGCCACTTGAGGCCGGCGTTGATCTTCTCCGGGCTCAGCCCGGCCTTGAACATGTAGCCCTCGCCACCGCCCAGCGTGCCCTTGCCGTCCGGGATCGGGCCGAGACCGTAGGTCGCGTACTTGCCCTTGTACTGGTTGACGATGGTCGGGATGTTGTCGGCGGTGGCCAGGTACATGCCGAGCTTGCCCGAGCCCATCTGCTGCAGCAGGTCGGCCCACTCCAGCAGCTGCTTCTGGCCCATCGAGTTGTCGGTCCAGCGCATGTCCTTGAGCTGCTGCAGGACCTGCTGACCCTGGGGGCTGTTGAACGCGGCCTTCCAGGTGCCACCGTTGTTGACGGCCATCTCGCCGCCGAGCGAGTAGAGCTCGGTGGTGAAGTGCCAGCCGCCGGTGTTGTTCTTGCTGTAGTCGCCGTAGCCGACCGTGCCGTTGCCCAGGCCGGCGATCTTCTTGGCCGCCGCCCGCACGTCGGCCCAGGTCTTGGGCGGGCTGTTCGGGTCCAGGCCGGCCTTGGTGAACAGGTCCCGGTTGTAGAGCAGGCCCATCGAGTAGTTCTTGTACGGCAGCCCGTACGTCTTGCCGCCCTCGTCCTGGAACACCCGCAGCACCTCGGGCTTGATCTGCGAGGTGACCGGGTAGTCCTTGAGGTACTTGCTGATGTCCGAGACCTGGCGCTTGGCGATCAGGCTGGCCGGGTCGGTGAAGTAGACGTAGAAGACGTCCTCGAGCTGGCCGCCGGCGAGCTTGGCCGGGAACGTCTGCGGGTCCATCTTGCCCTCGCGGGCGTCGATCTTGATGTTCGGGTTGGCCTTCTCGAACTCGGCCACGTTGGCGAGGAACCGCTCGTGGGTGGCCTTCTCGGTGGCCGGCGGGAGGCCGTTGACCACCAGCGTGACCTTGCCGTCCTTGGTCGCCGCGGGGGTGTCGTCGCTGTCGCCGCACGCGGCGGCGGACATCGCGACCCCGGCGACGAGCAGCAGCCCGAGGGCACTGCGCAGCCTGGTTCTGAACATGGGAAATAGACCCCTTCCTGGGGGTGGGGTGCGCGCCTAAGGGGGTTCACTCATCGGTGCGATGTTTCGTGGAGGTGACGATACAAAGTCCAACGGGGTCCCGCAAGAAGTGAACCAACAATAGAAAAAACTCGACGGATGTGGGCCAGGGCACAAAGAAGGGCGGGCCCGCCGGGCCCGCCCTGATGATGAGGATGAATGTGCTGGTCAGCCGGTCCGGACCGGCACCGGACCGGTCGAGCCGCGCACCACGAGCTCCGGTTCGAAGAGCAGCTCGTCGGTGGTGGCCGCGGCGCCCTCGATCTGGTTCACCAGGACGTCGACGGCCGCCTGACCCATCAGCTCGATCGGCTGCCGCACGGTGGTCAGCGGCGGATCGGTGCACGTCATCAGCACGCTGTCGTCGAAACCGACCACCGACACGTCCCGCGGCACGTCGAGGCCGAGCCGGCGGGCGGCCCGGATCGAGCCCAGGGCCAGCACGTCGCTGGCGCAGATCAGCGCGGTGACGCCGCGCTGGATCAGCCGGGTCGCGGCCAGCCGGGCACTCTCCATCGAGAAATTGGTCCGCTCGACCGGCCACTGTGCCGCGGGGCCGGTCCACTGGGCGACCTCCTTGACCGCGGCCAGCTTGCGGCGCGACGGCACGTGGTCCTCCGGGCCCATCACCATGCCGATCCGCTCGTGCCCGAGCGAGCGCAGGTGCCCGAAGGCCTGCTCCACCGCCACCGCGTCGTCGGTGGAGATGTGCGGGAAGCCGAGATCGTCCACGCCGCCGTTGACCATCACCACCGGCATCCGCCGGTCCAGCAGCTGGCGGTAGTGCCCGTGCTCGGCGTCGGCCAGCGCGTACGAGCCGCCGGCGAAGACCACCCCGGACACCTGGTGGTCCAGCAGCATCTCGATGTAGTCGCGCTCGGGCACACCACCGATCGTGCGGGCGCACAGGGCCGGGGTGAAACCGCGCTGGGCCAGCGACGCGGTCACCACCTCGGCCAGCGCCGGGAAGATCGGGTTCTGCAGCTCGGGCAGCACCAGGCCGACCAGCCGGCCGCGCTCACCGCGCAGCTTGGTGGGCCGCTCGTAGCCCAGCACATCGAGGGCCGTCAGCACGGATGCCCGGGTCGCCTCGGACACGCCGCTGCGGCCGTTGAGCACCCGGCTGACGGTCGCCTCACTGACGCCGGCCTTCTTCGCCACTTCGGCGAGACGTTTGGTCACTCCGGAATCCTACGTCAGCGCTCTGCAAATCCTGTACTGGACCTTGCAGCGGCGGACGAACGGCTGACCGGTCTTGCGGATACTGTCAGTTCGCCGTTGCAACGTTCGCGTACGCGGCGACCCGCCAGCCCTCCGGCGTGCGCCGGAGCGTCCACGTCGCCCGCCGTTCCCGGGCCGCCGGCAGCTCGGTCTCACCCACCATCAGGAAGCCGGCCCGGCTGACCACCACCGCGCTGTCCCCGCCGACCCGCACCAGCTCCGGCTCGTCGATCCCCCGGGTGCCCTTCAACGGCCCGTCGAAGCCGGCGGCCATGTAGGCCCGGATCTCCTCCCGGTCGCGGTGGAAGACGCCGCCCGTCAGCACCACCGTCGCGTCCGGGGTGTAGGCGGCGGCGAAGGCGTCGGCGTCGTTGGCGTCCCAGGCCGCGGTGATCGACCGCAGCACCGCACGCACATCGTTCTCGTCGGTCATGACCTGTCCTCTCGAGGGTGTCCGATGGTTCCGGCCGTACCTACCGCGGGCGCCACGGAAACTCATCGCGGGACGGGCGATGACTTCCGGGCCGCCCGGCGGTATCCATGGGCGTGGAGTTCGAGGCACTGACCGCGCCGTACCGCCGGGAGTTGCTGGCGCACTGCTACCGGATGTCCGGTTCGGCGCACGACGCCGAGGACCTGCTGCAGGAGACGCTGCTGCGGGCGTGGCGGGCCTTCGGCACGTACGACGAGACCCGCGCGTCCCTGCGCACCTGGCTCTACCGGATCGCGACGAACGCCTGCCTGACCGCGCTCAAGGGCCAGGCCCGCCGCCCGCTGCCGTCCGGCCTGGTCGGCGCCCTCGACGACCCGCAGGCGCCGATGACGGCCCGGCCGGAAGTGCCGTGGTTGCAGCCCTGGCGCACCGACCCGGCCGACGTGATCGCCGCCCGCACCCGGCTGCGGCTGGCGTTCGTGGCCGCCCTGCAGTTCCTGCCGGCCCGGCAGCGGGCGATCCTGCTGCTGCGCGACGTGCTGGAGTTCTCCGCCGCGGAGGTCGCCGCGACCCTGGGCACGACCACGGCGGCGGTGAACAGTGGCTTGCAGCGGGCCCGGTCCCGGGTCGGCGACGTGGCGGAGGACGACCTGCGGCCGCCGCCTGATCCGGCCGTCGTCGAGCGGTACGTGGCGGCCTTCGAGAACGCGGACCTGGACGCGCTGCGCCGGCTCCTGGTGGCCGACGTGGTGCTGGAGATGCCGCCGGTGCTCAACTGGTACGTGGGCGCCGACGCGTACGCCGATTTCATCGCCCGGGTCTGGGCGATGCGCGGCACCGACTGGCGGTTGCTGCCGATCGAGGCCAACGGCGGACTCGCGGCGGCGGCCTACGTCGACGGCCGCGCCCACACCATCCAGGTCTTCGAGGTCGCCGGCGGCGCCGTCACCCGCACCGTCGTCTTCATGGACGACAGCCTGTTCACCGCCTTCGGGCTGCCGCTGATAATGCCGCGCTGACGAGCGCCCGGGTTGACACCATGGCCCGATGACCGACGCCCTGACCGCCGCGCTCGAGACGCCCGCCTACGACGACGAGGCAGTGCTGCGCCTGGTCGAGTTGCTCGTGGAGGCGGACTCCCGCGACGACGAACTCGCGGCCCGGACCGCGCTGTCCCGGCTGGGCGGGCGGCCGCGGCTGCTGGTGCGTCTCGACGAGCGGATCCGCCGGATCACCTGGCGGTACGCGGACGAGTCGGCGCCGGCGTTCGACATGCTGCTGCGGCGATTCGCCAAGGGCCGCCGGACGCCGATCGCCCTCGCTGCCGCCGCGCTGCATCGCGACGGGCGGGTCCGGGAACGTGCTGTCGTCGCCATCGCCGCGCGTCCGCTCCCGGAACTGGTGGCCCTGCTGGTGCTGCGGGCCGACGACTGGGTCCCGCAGGTGCGCAACCCGGCCCGGGCGGCGCTGACCCGGCTGCTCAGCGACGACCCCGGGCGGTTCCTGCCGGGCGCCGTACCGATGGCCGTCAAGCTCGCCGACCGCTTCCGCGGGCACTTCGCGCGCGAACTGGTCACCGCCGCGGTGCTCGCCGCGCCGGACGACGTGCGGCGGCAGCTGGCCGCGTCGCCCGACCGCGACCAGCGGCGGCTGGCCTTCGACGCCGACCTGCACCAGGGCCGCCTCGACCTGGCCGCGCTGGCGGACCTCGCGGTGCGGGAGGGCGACGCGCAGATCCGTAACCGCGCCGCGCAGGTGGCCTACGAACAGGCGGTCGGGCGGCAGCACCGGCCCACCCTGGAACGGCTCTTCGCCGCGCGGCCGGCCGGGGTACGGGCCCTCGGCCTCACCGGGCTGCTCCGGCTCGGACCGGCGGCCGAGGCGGTCCCGGCCCTGGACGACCCGGCGCCGCTGGTCCGCGCGATCGCCCGGGACGCCGCCCGCCGCGCCGGTACGGACGCCGTCGCGCACTACCGCACCACCGAGCCGTCGCCAGGAGCGGTGGCCGGGCTGGCCGAGGCCGGCTCCGACCGCGACGCCCCGGTGCTCGTCGCGCTGCTGAGCCACCCGTCGGGGCGGATCCGGGCCGCGGCGGTACGGGCGCTCGGCCACCTCGGCGCCGTACCGGTGGAGCTGGTGGTGCCGTTGTTGCGGGACCCGGCCGCCGCCGTGGTCCGGGAGGCGGCCCTGGCGCTGCGCCCGTTCGACCGGCGGGTGCCTCCCGGGCTGGGCTGGGAGTTGCTCGGGGACAGCCGGCCCGAGGTGCGCCGGGCGGGCTACCGGCTGCTGAACGGCCGGGACCCGGTGACCCGCCGGCAAGCAGCGCTGCGGCTCGCCGACGACCCTGACCCCCGGCTGGCGACGCGCGGCCGGGCCGACGCGACCCGATAGCGGGAATTCGCCGCGAACGGCAACCGCGGGGTGCGATGTTGGAGGTAGGGCCGGCGAGGGGTGGACGCAATGACGGACTGGCAGAGCGGTGCGGAATACCCGGACAGCACGGCGCCCGGCTCCGCGCATCGGCTCGCCGACGTCAGCAGTGACATGGCGACGGCGACCCGGTCGGCGGTCCGCGCGGCGCAGACCGCCGTCGAGGTGATCCAGCGGCTGGAGGCCAGCAGCACCGAGATCGGCAAGGTCGTCGAGCTCATCGCCACCATCGCCAAGCAGACCAACCTGCTCGCCCTGAACGCCACCATCGAGGCGGCCCGGGCGGGCGAGGCCGGCCGGGGCTTCGCCGTGGTGGCCAGCGAGGTCAAGGACCTGGCCAACGAGACCGCGGTGGCCACCAGCGAGATCGGCGGGCAGGTCGGCGGCATCCGCAGTGACACCCGCAACGCCGTCTCGGCGATCGAGGAGATGCGCGGCCTGATCGAGGAGCTGGACCGCTGCCAGCAGGTGATCAGCGCGATCGTGCTGGACCAGCAGGCCCGCTGAAGCCTCAGGCGGCCCGGTCGAGCCGGTCGCGCTGGGCGGCGTCCAGCTTGATCTCGTACGCGTCCAGCGCCTCGTCGAGCCGCTCCACCGTGGTGGCGCCCACGATCGGCCACACGCCAGGGCTGCCCCCCAGTAGCCAGGACAGTACGACCTGGTGGCGGCTGGCACCGAGCTCGGCGGCGACAGCATCCAGCTCGGCCAGGCGCCGGGTCGTGCCGCGGTGCTCGTACGCCTCGTCGAGCCGCTCGGGCAGCACGTAACCCCCGTTCAGCAACGCCGTGTACGCCCACAGCACCACGTCGTCATTGCCGCGCACGAAGTCCAGCACCTCGTCGGTCACCACCCGGTGCGCCGACGCGGGCAACGCCGCTCCCGGCCGCGGCCGCAGGTACGAGTGCCGCAACTGCAGAGCGGTCCAGCCCGCGACACCCTGGGCGGCGGCCAGCTGCCGGCCCCGCTCGACCCGCCACGCCGGGTGGTTCGACGCGCCCAGCCGGCCCACCACGCCCCGCGTCACCAGCTCACCGAACGCGGTCACGGTCTCGTCCAGCGGCACCGACCGGTCCTCGATGTGCGCCCAGAGCAGGTCGAGGTGCTCGATGCCCAGCCGGGCCAGGCTCTGCTCGGTGGCCCGGCGGATCACCGGTGCGGACAGGCCCTCGGCCGACGGGAAGCCGATGGCGGGGTCAGTGGGCTGCGCGCCGAGCTTGGTGCTGATCCGTACCCGGTCACGCAGGCCGGGCCGCGCGGCCAGCCAGCGGCCGACGACCTGTTCGCTCTGGCCGCCGAGGCCGCTCTCGTGCAGCCAGAAGGAGTAGTTGTTGGCGGTGTCGATCCACCGCCCGCCGCGCTCGGTGAAGTGGTCCAGCAGGGCGAACGACTCACGCTCGCCGATCCGCGTGCCGAACAGCATGGCGCCCAAAACGATTTCGCTCATGGCGGCACGGTGCCACCTGGAGCGCACTCCAGATCAAGGGCAGAATCGCGGGATGCCGACCTACTCCCCGGGCGAGATCGCCGACAAGACCGGCTTCAGCCTCGACACCCTGCGCTACTACGAACGGATCGGGCTGCTCGACGACATCGCCCGTACACCCGGCGGGCAGCGGGTCTTCGACGACGACGACATCGCCTGGCTGGGCATCCTGCGCTGCCTGCGCGACACCGGCATGCCGATCGCCCAGATGCGCCGCTATGCCGACCTGACCCGCGACGAACGCACCATGCGGGAACGGGTGGAGCTGCTCGAGGAGCACGACCGTGAGATCGGCCGGCGCCTGGCCGAGCTGGCCGAGCAGCGTGAGCACATCCGCGGGAAGATCCGCTACTACCGGTCGCTCGACACCGCCGGTGAGCAAGAATGAGGGCATGGCCCGACGCGCATCCCGCCGCACCACGACGCTGACCGGCTTCGACGACGCGAAGCCCTGCCCGTGCGGGCTCGGTCAGCCGTACGGTGAATGCTGCGGCCCGGCGCACCGGGGCCATGCCGCCGCCACCGCGGAGGGGCTGATGCGCTCGCGCTACGCCGCCTTCGTGCTGGACGACGCGGCGTACGTGCTGCGGTCCTGGCACCCGGACACCCGGCCGGCGGACGTCGAGCCGGACCCGGGCCTGCGCTGGACCGGGCTCGACGTGCTGGGCACCAGCCGCGGCGGGCTCTTCGACGCCGAGGGCATGGTGGAGTTCCGGGCCCACTACCGCGACGCGGGCCGGCCTGGGGAGATGCACGAGCGCAGCCGCTTCGTGCGGCACGACGGTCAGTGGGTGTACTGGGGTCCGATCCTTACCGACGGGCCTCTCGCCAACATCTGACGGGTGTGATCTCCTTCAGGTGAATCATCTGAGGAGGGCAGGCACGTGTCGTCGAATCAACGGCCCCTGGAGGCCGGCATCGTCCGCGACTTCAAGGTCAACATGTCGTACGGGCGGTATCTGCGGCTCGACGAGGTCCTCTCGGCGCAGCACCCGGTCAGCGTCCCGGAGCACCACGACGAGCTGCTGTTCATCCTGCAGCACCAGACGTCGGAGCTCTGGCTCAAGCTGATCCTGCACGAGCTGCGCGCCGTGCAACGCAAGCTCGCTGCCGACGACCTGCGGCCCGCGCTCAAGGGCCTGGCCCGGGTCAAGCACATCCAGCGCTGCCTCACCGAGCAGTGGTCGGTGCTGGCCACCCTCACCCCGTCGGAGTACGCCGAGTTCCGCAGCTTCCTGGGCACCTCGTCGGGCTTCCAGTCGTACCAGTACCGCGCGGTCGAGTTCCTGCTCGGCAACAAGGACCGCCGGATGCTCACGATCTTCGACGACGACCCGGCGGCGCAGGAGCTGCTGCTGGGCGCGCTGGAGGCGCCGACCGTGTACGACGAGTTCCTGCGCTACCTGGCTCGGCACGGCCACGACGTCCCGGTGTCGCTGCTGGAACGGGACGTGACCGAGGGTTACCGGTACCACGAGGAGCTCGTCCCGGTTTTCACCAAGATCTACGAGAACGCGGACGCCAACTGGGAGGCGTACGAGGCCTGCGAGGAGTTCGTCGACCTGGAGGAGAACTTCCAGCTCTGGCGCTTCCGCCACCTCAAGACCGTGGAGCGCACGATCGGCTTCAAGGCCGGCACCGGCGGCTCCAGCGGCGTGAACTTCCTGCGCAAGGCCCTGGACCTGACCTTCTTCCCGGAGCTGTACGCGGTCCGGACCGAGATCGGCGTGGTGGGCGCGTGAGCGACGACCTGCTGTCCCGGGCCGAGGCCCTCGACGCCGCCGACCCGCTGGCCCACCTGCGCGAGCGTTTCCTGACCCCGGACGGCTTCGACGTCGTCTCGTACCTGGACGGCAACTCGCTCGGCCGGCCGCTGCGGGCCACCGCCCAGCTGCTCGACGAGTTCGTCCGCGAGCAGTGGGCCGGCCGGCTCATCCGCGGCTGGACGGACGGCTGGCTGGAGTGGCCGCTGCAGCTCGGCGACCGGCTCGGCGCGGTCGCGCTCGGGGCCGCCGCCGGCCAGGTCGTGGTGGCCGACTCCACGACGGTGCTGCTCTACAAGCTGTCCCGGGCCGCCGTCGACGCCCGGCCCGGCCGCCGCAAGATCGTGCTGGACACCGACAACTTCCCCACCGACCGGTACGTGCTGGAGGGCATCGCCGCCGAGCGCGGCCTGAGCCTGGCGTGGATCGAGACGGACCCGGCCACCGGCATCACGCCGGCCCAGGTCGCCGAGGTGGTCGACGAGGACACCGCACTGGTGCTGTTCAGCCACGTGGCGTACCGGTCGGGCTGGCTCGCCGACGCCGCGGAGATCAACCGGATCGCGCACGCCGCGGGCGCCCTGACGCTGTGGGACCTGAGCCACTCGGTCGGCTCGGTGCCGGTGCGCCTCGACGACTGGGGTGCGGACCTGGCGGTGGGCTGCACCTACAAGTACCTCAACGGCGGCCCGGGCGCGCCCGCCTTCGGCTACCTGCGCCGCGAGCTGCAGGGCGAGCTGCGGCAGCCGATCCAGGGCTGGATGGGCCACCGGGCGTCGTTCGAGATGGGCCCGGGCCACGAACCGGCCGAAGGGGTACGGGCGCTGCTCAGCGGCACGCCGCCGATCCTGGCCATGGTCCCGCTGCACGCCAACCTGGACATGCTGGCCGAGGCCGGCATCGAGGCCGTACGGGCCAAGTCCGTGCTGCTCACCGGCTATGCGCTGGAGCTGGCCGATCGCTGGCTGGCGCCGCTGGGCGTCGAGGTGGTCAGCCCTCGGGAGCCATCGTCGCGCGGCGGTCACGTGACGCTGCGCCGCCCGGGTTTCGAACAGCTGCTGGAGAGCCTCTGGGACAACGGCGTCATCCCGGACTACCGGCGGCCGGACGGCATCCGGATCGGGCCGGCCCCGCTGAGCACGAGCTTTGCCGAGGTGCACCGGGGCCTGGCCGTGCTGCGCACCCTGCTCGAGAAACAGTCGTGAGCCCGGCGGGCCCGGACTGGCTGCTGCCGGACTCGTTGTGGTGGGACGGCCGGCTGCGGACCGGCGTGGCGCTGAGCCCGGCCCGGCCCTTCGCTCAGGCCGGGGCGGTCGGTGGGCGGGAGGTCGTGCCGGTCGCTGAGGTGCCGGCCGGGGCGGCGCGGCGGCGGTTGCCCGGGACGGTGCTGCCCGGGCTGTGCGACGCGCACGTGCACTCGGCGCTGGTGGATCTGCCGACGGTGCAGGCCGGGGGCATCTCGTCGGTCTGGGACCTGGGCGGCGTGCCGGCCAAGGTTGCGGCCGAGGCGGCGCGCGGTGCTCCGGCCGTACGCTTCGCCGGTCCGTTTTTGATCGCTCCCGGCGGTTATCCCAGCGATCGGTCGTGGGCGCCCGCCGGCAGTTGCCGCGAAGTGCGGTCGGCGGCGGACGCGGCCGCGGCGGTCGACGAGGCGCACGGCAGCGGGGCGACGCTGATCAAGGTGACCGCGCACGCCGGCGGCCCGATGCTCAGCGACGCGACGCTGGCCGCGGTGGTCGAGGCGGCCCACTCGGCGGCGCTGCCGGTGGTCGTGCACGCGGAAGGGCCGGGCACGGTCGCCGCCGCCCTGGCCGCCGGGGCCGACGTGCTCGCGCACACCCCGTGGACCGAGGCCCTCGACGACGGGCTGATCCGGGACTGCGCGGACCGGATGACCTGGATCAGCACGCTGGACATCCACGGCTGGGGCACCGCGACGCCCGAGCGCGACGTGGCGCTCGGCAACCTGCGGCGATTCCTCGGCCAGGGCGGAAAAGTCCGCTACGGCACCGACCTGGGCAACGGCCCGCTACCGCCGGGGATCAACCCGCGCGAGCTGGGCGCGTTGCTGGAGGCGGGCCTGAGCCCGGCCGACATCCTGGCCGCCGCGACCGATCCGGATCAGGGCGAACCGGCCTGGCTGCCGGCCGGCCTGGACCTGGAGCCGGCCACCTTCGCCGGCTCACTGGCCACCGCCCGCGTCCTGGGCCCACACGTGCGGCCGCGCTAGAGCCCGACCGCGCGTCTCGGGCCGCAGGTGCGGCCGCGCTGGAGCCCGACCGGGCGTCCTGGGCCCGCACGTGCGGCTGCGCTAGAGCCCGACCGTCTCGCCGGTGGTCGCGCTGATCCGGGCCGCGTCCAGCACGTCCATGTTGCGGACCGAGTCCCACGGGTCGACCGGGACCGGCGCCTCCCCGCGGACAGCCGCCGCGAACGCCGGGTAGAAACTGTCCCACCGGCCACGCTCACTACGGACCGGCGCACCCGTGGCCCCGCGGTAGAGCCGTCCCCACGCGTGGTCCGGCTCGGCACCCCAGCGCTCGCCCAGGGCGGCGGGGGAACGGCCGGCCTTGAGCGCCGCCTCCTGCCCGTCGATGCCGTCGACGATGTAGGTGCCCGTTGTGCCGCTGACCCGCAGGCGAGGACCCGGCGCCGCCTGCCGCCAGCTGCCCCACAGGTGCGACTCGACGCCGCTCTCGTGGTGCAGGGCCACGAAGACGTCGTCGTCCAGGTCGCCGTCGCCGCGCAACTCCGCGTACACCCGGGTGGCCGGGCCGAAGAGCAGGTGCGCCTGGTCCACCAGGTGGGCACCGAAGTCGAGCAGCGTGCCACCGCCTGCCGCGGGCGGCTCCCGGTCCGGCGCCCAGCGCTCGAAACGGGACTCGAACCGGCGGACCTCGCCGAGCGCCCCCTCGCCGATCAGGCGCTGCAGGGTGAGCAGGTCGGAGTCCCAGCGGCGGTTCTGGTAGACGCTGAGCAGCACACCCGCGTCGGCCGCCAGCGTCGTGACCTCGCGGGCCGCCTCCGCGTCCAGCGCGAACGGCTTGTCCACCACCACGGCCAGGCCGAGCGCGATCGCCTCGCGGGCCAGGGCCGCGTGGGTGGCCGCCGGAGTGGAGATGGCGACGGCTTCGACACCCGCCGCGGCGAGGTCGGCGAGCGAGTCGAAGGCGGGCACGCCGGGGTGGCCCTTGGCCAGTTCGGCGCGCCGCTCGGCGGAACGCGTCACCACGCCCGCGAACTCGGCACCGTCCGCCGCCGCGAGCAGGGGGGCGTGGAAGATCCGCCCGCCCGAGCCGTACCCCACCAGTCCGATCCGTGTAGCCGTCATGGACCGGATCCTACGTCCCGCGATCTTCACCGCTGCCGGGCACCGGACGACCGGGCCGCTCAGGCGGGTTGCAGCCGGTCGGGGTCGTAGCGCTCGACGCGGTTCTTGCCGTGCGCCTTGGCCGCGTACATGGCCTTGTCGGCGTGCCGGGTGAGCTGGCCGGCGTCGCAGCCGGTGGTAGCCGCGGCGATGCCGATCGAGGCGCCGACCGTCACCGTGGCGTCGGTGAGCCGGGCCGGAGCGACGATGGCGGCACTCACTGCGCGGGCCGTCGCGTCGGCGTCGCCCGGTGTGCCCAGCCCGGTCAGCAGCAGGGCGAACTCGTCGCCACCGAGCCGGGCGGCCACACTGCCGGGCCCGCCCGCGCCGACGATCCGGCCGGCCAGCTCTACCAGCAGTTCGTCGCCGGCCGCGTGCCCGTACGTGTCGTTGACCGCTTTGAAATCGTCCAGGTCGATGAGCAGCAGCGCGACACTGCCCGGCGCCCCGGCCACCGTCGCCGCGTCCAGCTCGCGGAAAAATTTGTCGCGGGTGGGCAGCCCGGTGAGGTGGTCGTGGTGCGCCCGGTGATCGAGCTCGGCGTGCGAGACGCAGGCCGCCTCCCCGAGCACCACCTGGTTCGACACCGTACGGAACGCCGCCACGACGTCCTCGGCCATCGGGTTGCGCCCGCCGACCAGCAGGTGCAGGTCCGCGGAGAACGACTCGACCCGCCAG
This sequence comes from Actinoplanes sp. CA-051413, assembly GCF_050955795.1. Taxonomy (NCBI): domain Bacteria; kingdom Bacillati; phylum Actinomycetota; class Actinomycetes; order Micromonosporales; family Micromonosporaceae; genus Actinoplanes; species Actinoplanes sp. CA-051413. The sequence goes on along the minus strand of NZ_CP192100.1, from coordinate 7,741,571 downwards.
TGCCGGAACTCGGGCGCCAGCTCCCGGAGGCCGGCCGGTCCGGTAACCATCGACTCGGGCACGGGCTGTTGCAGCAACGCCTCCGGCAGGCCGGCCACGGCCTTGATGAACAGGCCCCGCTCGTCCCGGCGCACGATTGCCATCGCGACCCCGGGGGTCAGGGCGACGATGGCGTTCGCCGCTTCCACGCCCAGCCGGCGGACGGCGGTGACCTCGGTCAGGCTGATCATGCGGCTGCCGGTCTGCGCCAGCACCGCGTCGCGGGCGCCGGCCCGTTCCTGGTGCCGCAGCGCCAGGTAGATGCCGCGCATCATCGCGCTCGTCAGCACCAGCATCGGCAGCATGGCGACCACGGTGGGGGAGTGCCACGAGATGACCCGGCCGAGCGAGACCGGCGAGATGGCCAGGGCGGCCGGGATCGCCGCGAACCCGCCGACCGTACGCACGATCCACAGGCCCGTGGGGCCGTACAGGCTCAGGGCCAGGGCGACCGCGAAGGCCAGCCCGATGGTCGCGAGCGGGTCCCGCAGGCCGGCGCCCGCGATGGTGATCAGCACCGGCAGGGTGACCGAGTCCCACCACGGCGCTCGGCCGCGCAGATGGGTGAGCACGACCGCCGCCATCACGAGCAGGATGGCCAGGAACGACGCCAGGTGCCAGTGCGGCGACCGCTCCTCGTTGCCGACCTGAGCCAGATCGGCGGCCAGCCCGAGACAGGCGAGGATCGTCGCGGCCAGCCGGGTGCGGTCCAGGTTGCCGGCGGGCAGCAGCTGCCGAATGCGGGTCACAGTCACCCGATCGGTGAAAACTTCCGGAATCCGAGCCTTCCCGTGTCGGAAGGTTGACCGCTGCCCACAGCGTGGCCCGCGCCGCGCGACGATCGGAGCCATGGAGCCCGCACAGCTGGACCGCACCCCCTTCGCGGACCTCGACGCCATCCCGCCGGACATGTTCGCCATGCTGGTGGCCGCCCTCGAGGGCATGTCCCGCCACCCGGAGATCCGCCGGGTCCGGCACACCGCGTGGCAGGCCCTGCGCCCGGCCGCCGGGCAGCGCCTGCTCGACGCCGGCTGCGGCGCCGGCGACGTCGCCCGGGCCCTGGCGACGGCTGTCGCGCCGGGTGGCGAGGTGATCGCCCTGGACCATTCCGCGGCCACGCTGGCCGCCGCCCGCGACCGCCACGACGGCGGCGACATCCGGTACGTGACCGGCGACGTCTCCGACCTCGACCTGCCCGACGACAGCTTCGACGGCGTGTGGTGCGAACGGGTGCTGCAGCACGTCGACGACGCGGACGTGGCGATCGGCGAGCTGATCCGGGTGATCCGCCCCGGAGGCCGGCTCTGCCTGCTCGACACGGACTGGGACTCGCTGGCCTTCGACGGTGTCGACACCGGGCTGGCCGAGACGATCGTCGCGCACATGCACGGCCGGCTCACCCCGCGCCGGCTCGACATGGGCCGTACGCTGCGCCGCCGGCTGGTCGGCTACGGCCTGCGCGACATCAGCGCCACTCCGGTGACCTGCTACTTCCCCGACCCGGACTCGGCCGCGGTGGTGCTGCCGATGGTCAACCCCCAGGTGCCGCAGGAGTCGTGGATGACCCCGGCCGGGCTGCGTGAGCGCTGGTTCGACCAGGTGGAGCAGGCCGGCGCGGACGGCGAGTTCCTCGCGGTCCTGACCATCTGGGTGGTCGCGGCGACGGTCTAGGGCCCCACCCGGCGGAAGTGCTGGCGTTTCTTACGGTCGTGCAGCACAAAACCGAGCCGGGCCAGCTCCTCGCGCAGGTCCCGGGCGTCGTCGCTGTCACCCTTGTCCAGCGCCTGCTGCCGGGCGGCGAAGAGCGCCGCCGCCTCCGCCGGGACATCCGGCAGGTCCGGCACCCAGCGCCGGTAGGAGCCGGCGTACGGGTCCTGCGCCGACCACACCGTGCCGAAGGCCGCAGCGAGCCGCGCGACCGACAGGTGCGACGGCTCGCGGGCCACCTCCCGCCCGGTCGGCCCGAGCAGCACGAGCTGGTCGCCCTCGCGGTAGGCCACCGCCACAGTGCTGCGCGGCACTGCGCGGGTGGTGCCCGGACGGGTCAGCGTCACCTGCGTGCCCGAGATGCGCACGGTCAGCGACTCCCGGTCGACGAGCCCGGCCAGCACCAGGCCGGCGATCGTGCCGAGCACCACCGCGCCGAGCGTCGCCCACGGCTCGTCGAACCGGTCCACGAGGCGCAGCGGCCCCCGTACCGGCACGAACGGGATGCGCAGCACCCAACCCGGCACCTCGCGTATCACCCAGCCCAGCCCGGCGCCGGCCGCCGGCAACGCCGTCCACACCGCCACCCGGGCCCACCACGGGGTCGCCACAACCGTCTCGTCCACGACCGCCGAGTCTTCGGGCCGCCGCCGGGCTCCCGCTAGCGGCGGTGGTCGCACCCGCGTCGACCAAAGTCGACGCCGCGGCCGCCGACCGGCCACTGCGCGAGCCGGCCCCGGCACAGTACGGTCCACTCATGAGGCGCTGGCTCGTCGAAGCGGCCCTGGCCGGCACCGCCCTGGCCCTGGGCAGTTTCTTCCTGGCGTCCACCCTGAGCGAGGGTGACGGCTGGCCGATCGGGGTCGAGCTGGTCGCCGGCGCGGTCGCGGTCACCGCCCTGATCCGGTACCGCCGCAGCCGTCCGGTCGCGCTGGCCCTCGTGCTGATCGTGCTCGGTCTGCTCTTCGGGCTGCCCATGGGCGCCACCCCGATCGCCCTGTTCGCCGTCGCCCTGTACCGCTCGGCCGCGGTGGCCGTCGCCGTCACCGCGGTGCACGCCGTCTCCCTGGCCACCGTCTACCTGATCGCGCTCGGCCCCACCCGCACCTACTGGGAGGCGACGACGTTCCTGGTGCTGCTGCACGTGATCCTCGTCGGGATCGGCATGCTGGTCCGGGCCCAGCGCCGGCTGGTCCGGTCCCTGGCCGAACGGGCCCGCGAGGCCGAGCAGGGTGAGGAACTGCGCGTGGGGCAGGCCCGGCTGGCCGAACGGGAACGGATCGCCCGGGAGATGCACGACGTGCTGGCCCACCGGATCTCGCTGCTCGCCGTGCACGCCGGAGCGCTGGAGGTGCGCCGGGACGCCCCGCGGGGCGAACAGCTGGCGGCCGGGGTGATCCGGCAGAGCGCCTACGAGGCGCTGGAGGAACTGCGACAGGTGATCGGCGTGCTGCGCGAGCCGGCCGAGGACCGTCCGCAACCCACCCTCGACGACGTGCCCGCGCTCGTCGCCCAGTCCCAGGAGGCCGGGGAACAGGTGGAGCTGCGACTGGCCGCCGACGGAGTGCCGGCCGGGGTCGGCCGGCACGCCTACCGCATCGTGCAGGAGGCGCTGACCAACGCCCGCAAACACGCGCCCGGCGCGCGCGTACGGGTCGCGGTCACCGGCCACGCCGAGCAGGGACTGGTCGTCGAGGTCGGCAACCTGCTGCGGGCCGGCGGCTCCGGGCTGCCGGGCTCGGGCACCGGACTGGTCGGGCTGCGCGAACGGGTGCAGCTCGCCGGCGGCCGTCTGGACCACGGCCCCACCGCCACCGGCGAGTTCCACCTGCGGGCCTGGCTGCCGTGGACCCCGTGACCGCGGAGCCGCAGCCGGTACGGGTGCTGCTCGTGGACGACGACGCGCTCGTGCGGGCCGGCCTGACGATGATGCTGGCCGCGTTCGACGGCATCGAGGTGGCCGGCGCGGTCGCCGACGGCACCGAGGTCGCCGCCGCGGTCGGCACCCACCGCCCGGACGTGGTGCTGATGGACATCCGGATGCCCGGCATGGACGGCCTCACCGCCACCGAGACGCTGCGCGCCCGCCGCGAACCGCCCGAGGTGATCGTGCTGACCACCTTCGACACCGACGCGCACGTGCTGCGGGCGATGCGCGCCGGCGCCAGCGGCTTCCTGCTCAAGCACACCCCGCCCGAGGAGATCGCGCGGGCGGTGCGCCGGGTCGCCGCGGGTGAGCCGATGCTCTCCCCCGAGGTGCTGCGCCGGATGATGAACCACGTCGCCGCCGCGGCGCACGACCCGGGACGCGACCGGGCCCGCGCGGCGCTCCAGCAGCTCAGTCCCGGCGAAAACGATGTCGCGTTGCTCGTGGCGCAGGGCCGCACCAACCAGGAGATCGGCACGGCCCTGCGGATGAGCACGGCCACGGTCAAGGCGTACGTGTCGCGCATCCTCACCAAACTGGACCTGACGAACCGGGTCCAGGTCGCCCTGCTGGTGCACGACGCGCGTTAGACGACCGGCACCATCGCGGCGAGCAGGTCGTCGAGCGGGATGCTGGCGAAGCCGACGCGGACGTCACTGGCCCCGTACGGCAGCCAGAACCGCCCCGCGTGCACCAGCCCGCCGCAGGAGTAGACGACGTTGGGGACGTACCCCTCGCGTTCGGTCTCGTCGGGCTCCAGCAGCCCGTGCGGCAGGTCGGCGATGACCCGCTCCGGGTGGTCGAGGTCGAGCAGCATCGCGCCGATCGCGTACCGCCGCATCGGGCCCACGCCGTGGGTCAGTACCAGCCAGCCCGCCTGGGTCTCCACCGGGGACCCGCAGTTGCCGACCTGGATCAGGTCCCAGCCACGGTGCGGCATCAGCAGCGGCACCGCGTCCTGCCAGCGGTTCTGCTCGTCGCGGGTGCTCAGCCCCAGGGTCTCGCCGTCGGAGCGGCACAGCGCCAGGTGCCGGCCGTTCACCGTACGCGGGAACAGCGCCATGCCCTTGTTGCGGGCCGCCGGGCCCCGCAGCGCGGTGACCTCGAAGTGCCGCAGGTCGCGGGTGTGCATCATCCGCCCGCCGATGTGCCGCCCGTCGTACGCGGTGTAGGTGGCGTGGTACGCCATCCGCCCGTCCGCCTCCTCGACCTGCACGAAGCGCGCGTCCTCCATGCCGTTGCTCTCGGCCGGGGTGGCCGGCCACAGCACCCGCTCGTGCAGCGGCACGGTGGCCGGGAAGGTCACCGCGTAGTCGCTGGCCACGATGCGCCGGATGGCCTCCAGCGTCTCGTTGGCGGTGGGCCGGGCCAGCAGTTCGCCGGGCAGATGGCCGAGGACATCCTCGAACTCGTCGTCGTCGTAGCGCTCGGGCAGCGAGGACAGCGCCGTGGCGGTGATCTCGTTGTCCAGGTCCTCCTCGGCCAGTCCGGCGGCGAGCAGGTCACGGTGGTGCTTGGCGCCGACCCGCTGGCCGATCATCAGCGGCCCGTCGCGGTCCTCGAGCCGGATCTGGTCGTCCGGGCCGAGCACGGCCGAGCAGAAACCCACCGAGGAGATGTGCCCCTCGCCGATCTGCCGCAGGCTGATCGCCGCCCGCAGCTCGCCCGGGGCCAGGTCACTCTGGTCCGGGTGCGGCACCATCGACGGATTGCACAGCGCCGCCGCCTCGACGGAGAACTCGTGGCTGAAGTAGGCCCCGATCAGCGCCCGGGCGCTCGGGGAGAGCTCGATGTCCGGCGGCACCCGGTGCTGCACCAGGTCGTAGTGGTGCTGGAAGGTGGCGCAGATGTCGTGGTGGCGCCCGGAGAACCGGGCCAGCACGTCGTCGAGCAGCCGGGTGATCTCGTCGTCGTCGAGCTGCAGGATCCGCTCGATGATCAGCGAGGCCCGGTTCTGCCCGAGCTGGGCGTCCTCACCGGGCACGAAGAGCTTGATGACGACCCGCCGGCCGTCGGGCTGCATGGTGAGTGCGTGCCGCTTGGCGAGAGTGGTGGTCCGGACGTCCTGAGGGTCCATGGTTGCCGTCATGCGGATCCGCCTGAGGGTCGGGTCGCGCTCCGCCCGGCCAGCGCGCGGGCGTGCTGGAGGGTGGAGACGAGTGCGAGCGTGGATTCGGCGCCTTGGTTCAGGTTAGGCCCGTCCGGGGTCAATCCGTCATACCCGCCACCTGTCAGGGGGTCGTACATGACGGTGCCGGAGTCGTTGTCGCCCAGGAACCAGGCGATGGCCTGGAACAGCGGCGCGTCCCAGCGGTCGTCCCCGGTCACCGCGCCCGCGGTGGCGCAGGCGTCGGCCGTCGCCGCGGCCTCGATGGGTTGCTGGTCGTAGCGGTGCCGGGGCACGTCCGGCCGCCAGCCGCCGACCGGCACAGTGGACAGGTGGCCCTGGTGTTCCTGCGTCCGGCAGAGCCAGCTCAGCATCCGCAGCCCGTCGGTGAGCAGCGGCTCGTCGCCGAGCAGGTCGCCGGCGGCGATGAGCACCTCGGCCAGGGCCGGGTTGGCGTAGGTCAGTTCGCGTTCCGGCCACACCCATTCGGGGTCGGAGTCGGGCAGCCCGACCACGGTGGCGGCGTCGCCGAGCAGTTCGGCCGCCGCGCCGGCGCGGGGGTCGGCGCGCAGCACCTCGGCCGCGCCCAGGCCGGCGAAGGCCATCGCCCGGGGCCAGGGTGAGCGCTTGCGTGCCGCGATGGTGAACGCCGTACGGGCCTCCGCCCGGATCCACGGCACCGGGCAGCGACCGGCCGCCGTGCCCAGCCCCCATACCGCCCGGCCCCACCAGTCGCCCAGGTCGGGCTCGTCCAGCCAGCGCCGGTCGTAGCTGAGCCGGTTGTGGCACCGGCCGTCCGCGGTCAGGGCGTGGGTGAGGAAGGCCAGGTAGCGTTCGGCCAGCCCGGCCACCAGGGCGGTGGGCTGCGGTTCCCGGCTGGCGACGAGCAGCCCGCGGGCCACGTCGTCGACGCAGTAGCCGTGCTCGCGCCGCGGGGTGGCGTGCCGGGCGTGTTCGAGCAGCCCGGTGTCGTCGGAGAGCCGGGCGATCTGGGACCAGTTCGGTTCGGGTGCGTCGACGAGCCGGATCGGTGGCGGCACGAGCCGCAGGGAGACGCTCACGCGGGTACGGGGGCGGTGGCGGGCGTGCGGTGCTGCACCAGGCGGGTGGCCAGCGCCTGGTAGCGGGCGGCGACGGCCGGCCAGCGCAGGGTCGGTGCGCCGCCGAGTCCGTTCAGGTGCGGCGCCGCGTCCGGGGTGGACAGCAGGTGCCGGATCGCGGCGGCCATGGCCGGCGGGTCCTGGTGCGGTACGAGCAGGCCGGGCCCGTCGGCGAGCAGCTCCACGGCGTGCGGGAACTCGGTGGCCACCACGGGCACGCCGGCGCCGACGGCCTCGATGAGCACGCCGGAGGTGACCTGCTCGGTGGAGTCGTACGGCAGCACCACCACGTCGGCCGAGCGGATCAGCCGGCTCAGCGTCGCCTGGTCGTGGTAGACGTCGTCCCACCGGACGGCGTCGGCGACGCCCAGCTCGGCGGCCAGTGCCTTGAGCGACTCGCGGTAGACGTCGCCGTGGTGTTCGAGCACCTTGGGGTGCGTCCGTCCGGCCACCGTGTACGCCGGCATCGGGCTGAGGTCGCGCAGCAGGGCGAGCGAGCGCAGCGCCCACTCGATGCCCTTGCCGGGCCCGAGCAGTCCCCAGGTGAGCAGGTGCGGCACGTCGTGGGCCTCGCGGGGTGCGCTGGAGTGGCTGCCGGCGCCGTGCGGGATGACCGTGACCTTGCGGGCGTCGATCCGGTAGCCGGTGCTCAGCCGCTGCCGGGCGGTGTCCGTCATGGTGACCACGGCGTCGGCGGCGGCCACGATGCGTTCCAGCACGATGCGCTGGGTGATCGAGGGGGTGCTGAGCACGGTGTGCAGCACGACGATCGTCGGCACCTTGAGGGCGCGCAGCAGCGGCAGCACCTCGTCGCCGTCGTGGCCGGGGTAGATGCCGTACTCGTGCTGGACGATGGCGACGTCGAAGCGGTTGAGCACGTTGGCCGCGGCCACCCAGCCGCCCGGGGTGTCGGTGTGCCAGGTGTGCGCGACCCGTGGCGCCGTACGGTCGACCGCCAGCCCGCCCCCGGCGGCGTCGGCGGAGAGCAGCCGGACCACCCCGCTGCCGGGCGTGCCGCCCGTCAGGTGACTGGCGAGCGCCGCGTTGAACGTCGCCAGACCGCATTGGGTGGGGGGATACGTGCTCAGAAAACCGTAGGTCGCGGGCATTGACGGGCCTTTCTGATCAGAGGCTGCCTCCCCGCAGCACAAACCGGCGCGCGCGGGCGTGGAGCGTGAGCGCACGCTTCAGCTTTCGGCGGCGACTGACTGTGAAAATGCCGCAATTCGGTAATAAGACATTAACAAGAACGGCTGTTCAGCCGACCAGATCGCGGTAAATCGCCAGGTAGTCCTCGACCATGCGGTCCGCGCCGAAGCGCGAGCGGGCCCGCGCCCGGCAGGCCGAGCGGTCCAGCCGCGCGACGTCGGCCACCGCGGCCACCGCCTGATCGACGTCGTCGACCAGCCGGCCGGTGAGACCGTCGTCGACCACCTCGGGCATCGAACCCTTGCGGTACGCCACCACGGGCGTCCCGCAGATCATCGACTCCACCACGGAGAGCCCGAACGGCTCGGCGAACAGGATCGGGTGCAGCAGGGCGGCGCTGCCGCCGAGGATCGCGGCCCGTTGCGCCGGCCCGACCGAGCCCAGGTAGACCACCCGGTCCCCGTCGATGTGCGGTTCCACCTGCTCGGCGAAGTAGCGCCGGTCCTGCACGATCCCGCACAGCGTCAGCCGGCGGCCGGTCCGGCGGGCGATCTCGATGGCGGTGTGCGTGCCCTTGTCCGGGTGGATGCGCCCGAACGCCACCAGGCCGTCCCCGCCGACCGGATCGAACGGCAGGCCTTCGAGGTCGACGCCGTGGTAGACGGTGGCCAGGTAGTCCAGGTCGGGGGAGCGGTCGGCGTCCGAGATGGAGACGTAGTGCGAGCGGCCCCGCCGGTACGCCGGCAGGATGTTCGGCCCCGAGAAGCCGTGCACCGTGGTCAGCATCGGCGCCCGGCAGTGCGCGGAGAACGCCAGCGGCAGCCAGTCGAGGTGGTTGTGGACCAGGTCGAAGTCGCCGGAGCGTTCCAGCGCGTACGCGACGTGCAGGGCCTCCCAGACCCGGCCGTCGAGCTCCGGGGTGTCCTCGTAGCCGCTCGGGCAGATGCCGTCGAGGGTGGCCTTGGTGACCGAGTCGAGCGTCGCGAACAGCGTCACGTCGATCCCGCGCGCGGTCAGTCCCTCGGCGAGCAGACTGGTGATCAGCTCCCAGGGTCCGTAGTGAACGGGCGGGGTGCGCCAGGCGACCGGTCCGAGCAGAGCCACTCTCATGCGCCCCAGTATGGGAGCGGAACTGATGTTTCGCGGGAGGTTCCCGTGTTAAGGAGTGACTATGCAGAACCCCTGGTGGCACCGCGCCGTCGTTTACCAGATCTATCCGCGCAGCTTCGCCGACGCCGACGGGGACGGCATGGGCGACCTGCGCGGCATCAGCGCGCACCTGGACCACCTCGCGGGTCTGGGCGTGGACGTGATCTGGCTGTCCCCGGTCTATCCGTCGCCGCAGGACGACAACGGCTACGACATCAGCGACTACCAGGACATCGATCCGGTCTTCGGCGACCTGGCCGGTTTCGACGAGCTGCTGGCCGGGGTGCACGCCCGCGGCATGAAACTGATCATGGATCTGGTGGTGAACCACAGCTCGGACGAGCACCCGTGGTTCGCCGAGAGCCGCTCGTCCAAGGACAACCCGAAGCGCGACTGGTACTGGTGGCGCCCGGCCCGTGACGGCATGGAGCCCGGTGCGCCCGGCGCCGAGCCGACCAACTGGGGCGCGGCGTTCGGCGGCCCGGCCTGGGAGTACGACCCGGCCACCGGCGAGTACTACCTGCACCTGTTCAGCCGCAAGCAGCCGGACCTCAACTGGGAGAACCCGGAGGTCCGCGAGGCGGTCTGCACGATGATGAACTGGTGGCTGGACCGCGGCGTGGACGGCTTCCGGATGGACGTCATCAACTACATCTCCAAGGACACCACGCTGCCGGACGGCCCGGTGCGGCCCGGGATCGCGTACGGGGACGGCTCGGCGTCCTACATGAACGGCCCGCGGATCCACGAGTTCCTGCACGAGATGCACGAGCGGGTCTTCGCCGGCCGCCCGCAGGAGCTGCTGACCGTGGGCGAGATGCCGGGCGTGACGATCGACGAGGCGAAGCTGTTCACCGACCCGGCCCGCGGCGAGGTCGACATGGTCTTCCAGTTCGACCACGTCTGGGTCGACCGGGGCGAGGACCCCTGGCTGCTGTACCCGTTGCGGCTCACCGACCTCAAGGCGATCCTGGGCCGCTGGCAGGCCGGGCTGGCCGGGAACGGGTGGAACAGTCTCTACTGGAACAACCACGACCAGCCCCGGGTGGTCTCGCGCTTCGGTGACGACTCACCGCAGTACCGGGTCCGGTCGGCGCAGATGCTGGGCGCGGTGCTGCACCTGCATCGCGGGACGCCGTACGTCTACCAGGGCGAGGAACTGGGGATGACGAACGCGCCGTTCGCCACCATCGCCGACTTCCGCGACATCGAGGCGCTGGGCCAGTACGTGCAGGCCGTCGACCAGGAGGGCCGCGCCCCGGAGGATGTGCTGACCGTGCTGCGGGCCCGCGGGCGGGACAACGCGCGGACGCCGATGCAGTGGGACGCCTCGCCGCACGCCGGTTTCACGACCGGCACGCCCTGGCTGGCCGTCAACCCGAACCACACCCAGGTGAACGCGGAGGCCGCGGTCAAGGACCCGGACTCGGTCTACCACTTCTACCGCAAGCTGATCGCGCTGCGGCACGAGGAGCCGGCGGTGGTCTACGGCGACTTCACGATGCTGCTGCCGCACGACGAGCGGCTGTACGCCTTCACCCGCGCCCACGGCGACACGACTTTGCTGGTCATCGGCAACTTCTCGGGCGAGACCGTCCGGGCCGGGATCGACGACGCCGCGGCGTGGTCGGCAGCGGAACTGCTGCTCACCAACGCCGCGGCGCCCGAGGATCTGGTCCTGCAACCGTGGCAGGCCGTCATCTACCGCCGGATCAGCCGGTGATGGTGTCCCAGGAGAAGGCCAGCAGCGCGAAGGCCGCGCCGAGCAGGGCCAGCGAGATGCCCCGGGTGCCGATCGGCAGTGCCGCGAGCACGAGCAGGATGACGGCGATGATGTAGAAGAGAGCCTGGATGCTCATTGGTGTTCCTCAATTCGTGTGGGGGATGCGGCGCGGCATGTACCCCCTGGTCGAGTCGAGCTAAACAACCGTGACCATCCCGTTGTACGGCTCAGGCCGTGCTGGTCTGCCGCGCACCGGCCTGCTCGCGTAGCGCCCAGCGGCGGGCCAGCACGGTGGCGCCGGCCAGCGCGGCCAGCACCAGCAGCATCTCGGCGAGCACGACAGGCGCCCAGGTGCTGAAACCCGTCAGCCCGGCGAAGCCCATGGTGATCGGCGTGATGACGATGCCGGCGAGGGGCAGCAGCAGGCACATCGCGTGCACGGTCGCCCGGATCCGCGGCAGCGCGCGCAGGTGGTAGCGGACGGCGGTCACCGCACCGACGACGACGATCACGGCGGGCATGCCGTAGTAGACCGCGACGGCGACCTGCACCGGGACGTGCGTGCCGCTGGTCATGTCGAACAGGCGCCCGAAGATCCGGAACAACAATATGAAGAACGCGAAGCCGACGGCGGCACCGAGCACAGCGCCGGTCAGGGTGGTGCCGATCAGCCGCCCCAGCTCCGGTGGCTCGCGCCGGACGCCGGCCTCGTCGGCGAGCCGCCGGGCGAAGGTGGACACGTCTTCGCCCAGCAGCCGGTCCGGTGCGACCCCGTCCGCGGCCGCCGACTCCAGATCCAGGCGCAGGTCGGCGGCCAGCGCCTCGCGGTCGGCCCGCTGCACGCCGTGCTGCCGCCAGGCGCGGTCGGCGGTGGCCAGCGCGTCGTCGATGGGGTCCACGGTCAGCTCCTCGGGCTCTCGGTGACGGTGTCGCTCAGCATGGCGTCGACGACGCCGACGAACCGGGCCCACTGCTGCTGCCACGACCCCAGCCGGGCCCGGCCGGCGTCGGTGAGCGCGTAGACCTTGCGCGGTGGCCCGGCCGGGCTGGCCTGCATCTCGTCGGCGACCAGCCCGAGCCGGCGCATGCGCGTCAGCAGGGGATAGACGGTGCCGTAGCCGACCGCGTCGAAGCCGGCCGCCTCGACCCGGCGGACCAGCTCGTAACCGTGGGCGGGCTCGCGGGCCAGCAGTGCGAGCAGGCACATGTCGAGCGCCCCCCGCAGCAACTGGGTCTGCCGCTCGGCGTCCCCCGGATCGGTCGCTATCATGCGTCACATAATAGCCCTGGTATTAGGCGGCGCCAAGTACCGCCCGGTGCAGCGGCAGGATCACCGCGGACGGGCGGTCCGGATCGTGGTGGAGGGTCGTGCGGGTGGCGACCAGCTCGGTCGCGGTGGCCAGCGGCTCGCCGGTGCCGTAGTTGCGGGCGAAGCGGGGATGCGCGCCCCCGCTGACCTGCAGGCGGATCCGGTGACCGGGCTCGAAGCGGTGACCGGCCGCGCCCATGGGCACCCGCACCAGGTCGGCGTCCGCGTGGTCCGGGGTCAGCCGGGTGAAGCCGTCGCACACGTTCACCGAGCGGCCGTCCGGGTGCACGTCGCAGAGGCGGACGAACAGGTCGAAGTGGCCGGTGCTGCCGCTCGCGTACAGCTCGGCGGTGGGCGTACCGATGATCTCCAGGGCCGAGGTCAGCGGCGCGGTGGTGAAGGTCCGGACGTCGGCCCGCGCCTCCAGGGTCTTGTTGTCCCGGGCCCCGGCCGTGCGGGACTGCAACTGGCCGGCGAACGACGGCGTCGGGTCGGCCGGGTCGTAGTCGAAGGCGGTGCTGCCGGCGTCGAGCTCGCCCAGCTCGCCGTCCGGCCGCAGGTGGTAGCGGATCGGAGTGCTCGGTGGCGGCCAGGCGTTCAGCTCCCGCCAGGCGTCGTTGACGTGCACCCGGATCCGGGTCCCGCGCTCGCCCTCGCCGCGCAGGTGCACCCGCAGGTGCTCCAAGGCGTCCGCGAAGATCTCGGGCCGGCCCTGCTCGAACAAGGAGGTGTGGGTCCACGGGCCGATCATCAGGGTCGGCTCCTGGCCGGCGCGGCGCAGGCGGGCGTACTGCTGCAGCGTCTGGTCCAGGGTGAGGTCGTGCCAGCCGGAGACGAGGCTCACCGGCACGGTCATCCGGTCCGCCGCCGGCCCGGCGTCGGCGCCGGCCCAGAACAGATCATCCTGGTACGGGTGGGTGAGCCAGTCCTCGAACTCCTGCCGCCGGCCCCCGAGTGCCCGGCGGTAGGAGTCGAGGAGTGGCACACCACGCACGGCGTGCCGCAGATGCCGTGCCAGTCGCAGCAGGGCGCGCAGGTATCGGCCTGTGCCCGCCCCTTGATGGAAGAACGCCACGCCGGCGACCAGAGCCAGTTCCAGCCGGAAGGCGCAGTGCTGGTCCGGGTACATGCCGTCGTAGAAGTCGTGCGCGGCGACCTGCAGCACCGCCGCCCGCCATTCGGGTGGCGGGTCCAGGCCGAGGGCCCACTGCGCATAGCTGAACTGGCTCGGCCCGATCGTCGCGAAGGCGCCCGGGAACCACTCCTGTTTGCGCAGCCAGTCGACCGCCGCCTGGCCGTCGGCGGCCTCGTTGCGCCAGAGGTGGAAGTCCCCGCCGGAGCCGCCGGTGCCCCGGGTGCTCTGCAGGATCACGCGGTAACCCTGGGCGGCGAAGGAGGCGCCGAACAGCGAGTTCCACGGGAAGCCGCGGCCGTAGGCGCTGCGGATCAGCAGCACCGGGCACTCCTCGTCGGTGACCGGGGCGTAGTGGTCGGTGATCAGCGGGCTGCCGTCGGCGGCGGGCACTTCGATCCCCGGCTCCCACCGCACCTCGTACGGCATGGCCTCCCGTGCGCGGCGGCGTAGCAAGCGAAGGAAAAATGGCAGTGGTTCCATAACCGGATCCCTTTCCCGTACGTTGTACTGAAAATAGCACCCCGGAGGAATTCGTGCCACGAGGCCGCCCGCCCAAGCACTCGCGTACGCAGGTCGTCGCCGCCGCGATCGCCGTCGCCGACGCCGAAGGGCTGGACGCGCTCACCATGCGGCGGCTGGCGGCCGAGCTCGGTGCCGGCGTGATGTCGCTGTACACGTACGTGCGGGACAAGGACGACCTGATCGACCAGATGGTCGACCAGATCAGCGCCTTCGATCCGGAGCACGAGGGCACGGACCTGCTCGATCTGGTCCGCTGGCAGCGGCAGCTGATGCTGCGCCACCCCTGGCTGCCCACCGCCCTGCCCAACCGGCAGCTCACCGGCCCCAACATGCTCGGCTACCTGGAACGCGCGCTGGCCGCCCTGGCCCCGACCGGGCTGCCCGGCGGCGCCAAGATGGAGATCCTCGCGCTGCTGACCGGTTTCGTCGCCAGCTACGTGAGCCACGAGCTGGCCCAGGCGCAGGCCGGCATCACCGACCCGGAACGGATCGCGGCGCACGTCGAGCAGTTGCAGGCGGCGGTGGCGACCGGCGCGTACCCGGAACTGGCCCGGGTGCTGGCCGAGGACGCGCCCGCCGCCGAACCGAGCTTCGACGCGATCGCCCAGCGCATGATCAAGGGCCTGCTCAGCGGTTAGCCCGTCCGGTTCAGCCACCCGTCGAGACCGTCGAGCAGCCGCGCCAGGCCGAAGCGGAAGAGCAGGTCCAGATCCAGGTCGAAGTCGTCGCTCTCGACCAGCTCGGCGAAGCGCGGCAGGGCTTCCGTGCTCAGTGCGGCCGGCGGTGCCAGTGAGCCCATCCACTCGTCGCTGCCCACCCCGGTCTCGCGCAAGGCCTCCGCCTCCGGTTCCAGCGCCGTCGCGATACCGCGGGCGAAGCTGAACAGCAGGATGTGCACGTAGAGGCGTTGCCGTCGGTCGAGCCGGGTCGGTGCCAGCGTCTCCAGCACCCATTCGACCAGCAGCAGCCCGTTCGGCGCCGGTTGCGGCCGGGTCAGCGACATCGCCGGGGCCAGCCACGGATGCCGGCGGAACAGCCGCCACAGCAGCGTGGTGGAGATGATCAGCCCGGCCCGCCACCCGGCCGGGCGGACGGCCGGCAGCCGCTCCTCGCCCAGAGCCGCGTCGATCATCAGCAGGATCAGGTCGTCCTTGCCCGGCACGTGCCGGTACAGCGACATCGTCGCCACCCCGAGCTCGGCCGCGACCCGGCGCATCGACAGCTCGCCCAGGCCGTGCGCGTCGGCCACCGCCGTCGCCACCCGCACGATGCGCTCCCGGCTCAGCTCGCCGTCCGCTGCGCGGATCGGCGCGACCGTCGCCCGTGGTGCCACCACCGTCCCCACGCCGGGCCGGACGACCGTGCAGCCCTGCTGTCTCAGGACCGCGAGCGCCTTGGTCGCGGTGGCGATCGCCACCCCGAAGTCGCCGGCCAGCCGCCGCGTCGACGGCACCCGGTCGCCCGGCGTCAGCTCGCCGGCGATGATCCGGCGGCGCAGTTCCTCCGCGATCCGGCGATACGGCGGCACGGTAGCCGTCACCGCGCCTCCCCAGTACTAGTACACCGGCGTCGGCAGGGCCGACCGTACTAGGGCAGTTTGCTTGTTCCTGCTGGGCTGAGCAAGCTGCGCGTACAAAGTACGCATCGAACGGGGGAGAAGCATGCGGGTACTCATCTCGGGCGGCGGGATCGCCGGCCCGGCCCTGGCCCAATGGCTCGGCCGGCACGGTATCGGCGCCACCATCGTGGAACGCGCGGCCGCGCCCCGGCCCGGCGGCCAGACCGTCGACATCCGCGGGGCCGCGCGGTGCGTCGTCGAGCGGATGGGGCTGCTGGCCGCGATTCGCGCCCGGTGCGTCGATGAACGGGGCGTGGCCCTGGTCGACAGCTCCGGCCGGCGGCTCGCCGAACTCGGCGCAGACCTGTTCGGTGGCGAGGGCATCGTCGCCGAGCTCGAGATCCTGCGCGGTGACCTGGCCGCTGTCCTGCGCGAACACGTCGGACCCGAGGTCGAGCACCGGTTCGGTGACCGTCTGGTCGCGCTGGCCCAGGACGAGCGCGGGGTCGATGTGCGGTTCGCTTCCGGTCGCACCGAACGGTTCGACGTGGTGGTCGGGGCGGACGGTGTCCGCTCGGCCGTGCGCCGGCTGGCCTTCGGCCCGGAGCGGGACTTCGTCCGGCACCTCGGTGCGTACACGAGCTATTTCACCGTGCCCGATCCCGGCGATCTGGACCACTGGTTCCTCATGCACAACGCCCCGGGCGGACGGGTCGCCGGTCTGCGGCCGGCCCGTCCCGGCACCGCGATGGCCTCGCTGACCTTCACGTCGCCGCCCCGGCCCGTCTCCCGGGAAGTGCTGGCCGAACGCATGGCCGGCGTCGGCTGGCGGGTGCCCGCAATGCTCGCCGCGTTGCGGGACGCCGATGACTGCTACCTGGACGCGATCAGCCAGGTGCGGGTCGAACGGTGGGCGCGCGGGCGGGTCGTGCTGCTCGGTGACGCCGGGTACTGCGGATCGCCGCTGGCCGGGCAGGGCACGAGCCTCGCGTTGGTCGGCGCGTACGTCCTCGCCGGCGAACTCGCCGGGAATCCCGGTGACCCGGCCGCGGCGTTCGCGGCGTACCAGCGGGAGCTCGGCCACTACGTGGCGGCGGGCATCCGGCTGCCGCCGGGCGGCGTGCGGGCGTTCGCCCCGAACTCGGCCGCGATGATCGCGGTGCGGGCCGCGTCGATGCGGATGATGACCCGGCCGCCACTGCGGGCGCTCATGAGCCGGCAGTTCGGCAAGGCCGAGCGGATCGCGCTCAAGGACTACGCGGTTGCGCGGAGTTAGCGCAGCGTCGGCTACGGGTACTCCCCGACCATGACCACTGCGCCCGCTGTGCACCGGCCCTCCTGGTGGGGTCTGCTCCCGTTCGCCGCCGCGGTGGCGGCCGCCGCACTGATCGGCGGGCTCGGCGTCGCCGGCACCGCAGCCGAATACCAGAACCTCGACCAGCCGTCGTGGGCGCCGCCGTCCTGGCTGTTCGGCCCGGTGTGGACGATCCTGTACGCGATGATCGCCGTGGCCGGCTGGCTGGTCTGGCGCCGTACGGGCTGGAACCGCGCCCTCACCGTCTACGCCGTGCAGCTCGTGCTCAACGCACTGTGGACACCGATCTTCTTCGGCTTCGGCCGGTACGGCCTGGCCCTGGTCGACATCGTGGCGATGTGGCTGCTGATCGGCGCGACCATCTTCCTGTTCCGGCCGATCTCCCGGGCCGCG
Source organism: Actinoplanes sp. CA-051413 (assembly GCF_050955795.1). NCBI lineage: Bacteria > Bacillati > Actinomycetota > Actinomycetes > Micromonosporales > Micromonosporaceae > Actinoplanes > Actinoplanes sp. CA-051413. Next base: position 7,724,438 of record NZ_CP192100.1, on the reverse strand, counting down.
GCGTGGCTGCTGGTGCCGTACTGGGCCTGGGTCACCTTCGCGACCGCCCTGAACGCCGCCATCTGGTCGGCCAACTGACCTCACGCTGGACATGCTCGCGGCCTGCTACTGAGAGGCGGCTGAGAAGCGGCCGGCTCAGCCCAGCGCCGTGCAGGCCTGGGCGATGGCCGGCCGCAGGTCCGCGTCGCCGCAGTCGATGCTCGCGCCCCGGCCCACCAGCGTCCAGGTGCCGCCCACCAGCCGGAGAAAGAGCTGGTCACCCTCGAACCGCTTGGGCGTACGGGCCGGGACGGTGAACACCCGGGCGTACCCGTTGCGGCAGACCGTGACCTGCACGGCCTGCACCTTCAGCCCGGCGGCCGGGTCGTCCACCAGCCGCTTGGCCGTCGGCAGGATGGCCGCCGGCGCGCACGCCGGATCGGTCGGCGGGGGCCCCGGATCGAGCGGGCGGGCACCGGTCGCGGCCTTCTTCGCTGGGGCCTTCTGCACCGGTGCTTTCTTTACCGGGGCTGTTTTCACGGGCCCGGCCGCCGCCGAGGTCGCCGGTGCCGCGGCTGATGCTGCCGGCGCCTTCGCTGATGCTGCCGGCGACGGAGTAGTGGACATCGGTGCGGGGGCGCCGGCCGGTGTGGCGGCGTTGCTTGAACAAGCCGCCGCGGCGGCAGTGAGGCAGAGCGTCGTCGTGACCAGGGACAGCTTCGCAAGTCTCATCGAGGTCTCCGTTCGGGTGCGGTGCGGCGCGGTCACGCTACGAACCACCACCTACAGGAACCTGGAACGTTTCTTGCAGGCCAGTCACGGACGGGAGGGCAGGGTGCGCTCGGCATCGTCCCCGCTGAGCCAGACGTGGTCGCAGTAACAGCCCCACCTGCGGATCCACCAGTTCAATTCGCCGGCCTCGCGCAGACCGAGCCGGCTGAACGTGGTGTACGCCGACTGCCAGGCCTGGTGAGCCGACCCGCAGTCACCGCCCAGAACGTGCGCCGCGCCGATGTCGCGCAGGGTACGGGCGCGGCCGAGCTCGTGCCCCAGCTCGGTCCACACCGCGAAGGCCAGGAAGAGGTCGCGCAGCGCGTCGTCCGGCCGGCCCGCCGCCAGGTGCATCTCGCCGAGCGTGCGGCGCAGCAGCGCGGCACCGAAGCGGTCCTGCGCGTCGACGCAGAGCTGCAGGCTGCGGGCGAGCGGTTCGGCGGCCTGCTCGGGCCGGCCCCGGCGGATCCACAGCTTGGCCAGGCTCTGCGTCGTGTAACAGGCCAGCAGTCGGTCGCCGCGGCGCAGCACCATGTCGTGCGCCTGGACGAACCACACCTCCGCGGCGTCGAGGTCACCGCGGGCCCGGTGGACCAGCCCGATGCCGCGGACGGCGATCGCCTCACCGCGCCAGTGCCCGGCCGAGCGGTACAGGTTGCGCGCCCGTTCCAGATATCGCATCGCCTGGTCGTCGTTGCCGAGCTCGCGGTGGGCGTGCCCGAGGCCGTAGGCGGCGTGGGCCGCGCCGGCGCGATCACCGACCCGTTCCAGGACCGGCAGGGCGCGTTCGAGCATCGGCACCGCCTCCTGGTGCCGGCCCACCTCCCGCAGCACAGTGCCCAGACCGCTGACAGCGGCGGCCCGGCCGTGCTCGTGGCCGACGTCGCCGAAGAGCTCGATGGCCGCCGTGAAGTGGCGCTCCGCGTCGGTGAACCGGTCCTCCTTGTACCTCAGCAGGCCCACCCCGCAGGCCATCACCGCCTCGGCGACGCGGTTGCCGCTCGCCCGTGCGGCGGCGTGCGCGGCAGCATGCGCGCGGTTCCACCGGCTGAAGTCGTTGCTGAGCGCGAACGACGAATAGACCAGCGCGTCGGCGAGCACGCAGGCCTCCTCGACCAGGCCCGCCCCGGCGGCCCGCACCACGGTGGCCACCAGCGCGTCGGCCTCGGTGGCCAGCCAGTCGGGGCCGCTGCAGTCGGTCTGCAGGACCGTCGGGTGCACGCCGGCCACCGGGCTGATGCCCTGGTAGGACCGGGCCACCGCGTACGGCAGCGACTCGCCCAGCCGGTCGACGATCTCGGTGGCCGCGACGACCGTCCGTCGCACGGAGCCGGTGAGCTCGGCTTCGCTGTCCTCCTCGAGGGCCCGTTCGCGGGCGTACAGGCGCACCAGCTCGTGCATCCGGTAGCGCACGACCGAGTCGGCCGGGCTGTCGTCGATCTCCACGAGCCGGGCGTCGAACAACTGCTCCAGCAGATCCCCGGCGTCGCCGACCGATTCGCCGAACAGGGCCGCGGCCATCCACTCGGCGAACGTGGCACAGCCGAGAAAACCGAGCAGCCGGAACGCCTTTCGTACGGCCGGCGGCAGGCCCTCGTAGCTCACCCCGACGCTGATCCGCACGGCCAGGCCGTCGACCGCCATCTCGTCGAGCCGGCGCCGCTCGTCGCGCATGCGGTCGAGCAACCGGGTGATCCGCCAGTGTGGACGCGCTGCCAGCCGTGCCGCCACGATCCGCAGGGCCAGCGGCAGACCGGCGCACATAGTGGCCAGGGCGACGGCGGCCTCCGGTTCGCGGTCGACGCGCTCCCGGCCGATGATGCGGCGCAGCAACGTCAGCGACTCGTCCCGGGAGAACAGGCGCAGCTCGACGTGCTCGGCCCGGGGGATGGTGGTGAGCCGGGCCCGGCTGGACACGATGAGTGCCGTTCCGGGCGCGCCGGGCACCAGCGGCCTGATCTCGCCGGCCCCGGCGGCGTTGTCGATGATGATCAGCAGGCGCCGACCGCGGATGGTCGCTCTGTACCGGGCCACCTTGTCCTCGATCGTGCCGAGGCGGTGGGCGTCCTGCACGCCGAGGGCCCGCAGGACGCGGTCGACCAGCTCGCCGGTCTGGCCCTCGCGGCCCTCGGAACCGACCAGGATCTGACCGTCCGGATAGTGCGGGCCCAGCAGGTTGGCCAGGTGGACGGTGAAGGACGTCTTGCCGATGCCGCCGGGGCCGGTGACCACGACGACCTGGCGGTCCTCGCCGGATCGGCTGCCCAGGGTGGTGAGCACCTGCGCGATCTCCGGCTCGCAGCCGGTGAAGTCGTCGAGGCCGACCGGGAGCTGCCGGCCCGGGACCCCCTCGTCGGAGCCGGTGGACGGCGGGTCGGCGATGGGCTTGGCCGGCGCCGCGGCCTCGATCGGCTCGGGTGACACAGTCAGCGGCGTGACCGCACCGGCGGGCGGCACCGGCCGTTCCGGGGTGCCCCGCAGAATCCGCTGGTGCAGCTCCTGGAGGTCGGCGGAAGGATCGATGCCCAGCTCGTCGGCCAGATGCTGACGGGTACGGCCGTACCGCTCCAGGGCTCCGGTCCGGCGGCCGTCCAGATACAACGCCCGCATCAGGTGCAGGATGAGCGGTTCGGCCAGCGGATGACTGTCGACGACGGGGGACAACCGGTCGACCACCGTGGCGTACCGGCCGGCACTGATCTCCGCGTCGGACCAGTCGGCGAGCAGGCCGTGGATCTGCTGACGGGTGCCTTCCCGGATCCGGGCCACCCACTCACCGCTCAACCCGGCCAGAGGCTCACCGTGCCAGAGGTCGACGGCCCGCCGTAGCAGCGCCAACCGGGCCGGATCGCCCTCCGGGTGCTCGCGGGCCTGCGTGGTGAGACGGCGCAACAGATGCAGGTCGATCAGCGCCGGGTCGACGTCGAACAGGTATCCGCCGGGCTTGCGCAGCAGCGACGGCGCGTCGGCGGACGCCGCGAGCAGGACCCGGCGCAGCCGGGCCATGTACGTGTAGAGGACGTTCCGTGCCTCCGCCGGCGGGGCCTCGTCCCACACCCGGTCGATGAGCGTGTCCGTCGGCACCGAGGTGCCCGCGTCGATCAGCAGCGCGGCCAGCACGGTCCGCTGCTTGAGCGGGCCCAAGGCGACCGGGTGCCCGGACACCCACATCTGGACCTCGCCCAGCAGCCGGAACTCGATCATGCCGGCGGCGGGATCAGGGGCGGTCAAGGATCGGTCAAGGTTCGTTCCCGCCCGGTGCGCGATGGTCCTGCCAGCCGAGACGCCCGGCCGGAAGCCGGAAAAGGAGACGCCCGAAGAAAAGAGCCCCGAAGAGACGAGCACTGCACACCCCGTATGTGAGTGAGGCCGCCGACTGGCTCCTCACACGGTTGCTTGCTGCCTCAGGCCACCTTAAGCGCGCCTCCGCACGGTCGCCAGTAGCGACCGGTGTCAATTCGCTTCCACATTCGACAGCCGTTCGAAAGAAAGCAGGGATACAGCCATGCCCCTTCGCCCATCGTCCAGGTCCCTTCTCGCCACCGGTACAAGCGTGCTCGCCATGGCCGCGGCCGGCATCGGCTTCGGCGCGAGCTCAGCCGTCGTCGCAGCCCCCGAGGCCGCGCACGCGTCCGTCATCAATGGACCCGTCGGCCGGTCCGAGGTGCTGGCCCGGGCCCAGTTCTGGGTGGATGCCGGGATCACCTACACGCAGACCGGCACCTGGTTCCGCGACGCCTGGGCGGACAAGACCTACCGGCGTGACTGCTCGGGCCTGGTGTCGATGGCCTGGCACCTGGGCCAGAGCTATGTCACCGGCGACTTCCAGGGCTCCTCGCCGTACTGGACCAGACTCGCCGGCCGGGATCAACTCGCCCCGGGCGACGCGATCGTGCGCAACGGGCACATGGAACTGTTCTCGCACTGGAAGAACTCCGGCGACCACAACCAGGGCGCGTACGTTTACTCGTTCAACAGCGACGGCGAGACCGTGCAGAATCCGTGGGGACCCAACAACGTCGGCAGCCTGGGCTTCAACAAGGCGGACGACCTGATGTCGTACACGCCGATCCGGCGTACCAACCTGGCCGCCGCCCGGCGCGACTCGCTCTCCTCCGACGGCCACGCGGAGCTGGTCCGCAAGGACGCCGCGGGTGACCTGTACGCGTACTACAACAACGGGGTCGACGGCGCCGGAGCCGTCGCCTGGGGCGGCGCAGTCAAGATCGGCAACGGCTGGACCGGCTCGGACAACGCTCTCTATTTCGCCGACCTGGACGGCAACGGCCAGACCGACGCCATCCGCAAGGACCCGTCCGGGGCGCTCCAGGCCTATTACAACCACGGCGTCACCAGTTCCCTCGGGGTCCGCTGGACCGCATCGAAGCAGATCGGCGTCGGCTGGACGATGGCCGACGACTCGGTGTACTTCGCCGATATCACGGGAGACGGCTACGCCGAGGCGATCCGCAAGGACGCCGACGGCGCCCTGTTCGCCTACTACAACAACGGTGTGCACGGCAACGGATCGGTGATCTGGGGTGGTCCCGTGCGCATCGGCGGCGGCTGGACCGGAGCCGACAACGCCGTCCAGTTCGCCGACATCTCGGGCGACGGCTACGCCGAGGTGATCCGCAAGGACAACGGCAAGCTCTTCGTCTACTACAACAACGGCATCAACGGCGACCTGACCGTCCGCTGGGGCGACCCGATCGAGGTCGAGTCGGGCCTGACCGCTGCGGACACCTCCGTCTACTTCGCCGACCTGAACGGCGACGGTCGCGCCGACCGCATCACCAAGCAGGACGGTGAGCTGGTCGCCCGCTACAACAACGGCATCACGTCGGACCTGAAGGTCACGTGGGGCAACCCGACGGTCGTGGGCTCCGGCTGGACCATGGCCGACACCTCCATCTACGTCGCCTGAGCGGGGGAGCCTGCCATGAGAGCCTTCACCCGCCGCCTGTCCGGGCTGGCCGCGACCCTGCTCATCGCCACCGGCGTTGTCGCGGTCACCGCGACACCGGCACACGCCTGGGTCACCGTGGCCTGCGACCCGGCCGGCGTCACCGGCCGCGACAACGACCTGGCCCGGCAACTCAACCCGCAGCTCACCGGGCAGCTCCGCAACAAGCTGACGGGGTACAAGATCTCCTGCGCCCGCATGATCGTCGAGGCCGTACGGGCCCGCAACCTGCCCTTGCACGCCGCCACGATCGCGGTCACCACGACGATCCCCGAGTCGGCCATCGAGAACATCTCGCAGGAGGTCGACCACGACAGTCTCGGCCTGTTCCAGCAGCGGGCCTCGTGGGGCACCCGCGCCCAGCGGCTCAACCCGACCTGGGCGACCAACGCGTTCCTCGGCAAGATGCTGTCGCTGTACCCCAATGGCAGCTGGCAGAACGCGGTCGTCGGCGACGTCTGCCAGCGCGTGCAGGTGTCCGCGTACCCGGCCCGGTACCAGCCGGAAGCGGCCGACGGCGCGCGCATCGCCGCGGCCCTGTGGCGGACCCGCGGCGACTCGTTGTCCGGCGACCCGCACGCGGAGGTGATCAGCAAGGACAGCGGTGTGCTGCGGGCGCGCTACAACAACGGCATCAACGGTGACCTGACGGTTCGCTGGGGCGATCCGGTGCAGATCGGTGCGGGGTGGACCGGTGCCGACGGCGGGGTGTACTTCGCCGACATCTCGGGTGACGGTTTCGCCGAGGTGATCCGCAAGTCCGACGGCAAGTTGTTCGCCTACTACAACAACGGCATCAACGGTGACCTGACGGTCCGCTGGGGTGATCCGGTGCAGATCGGTTCAGGGTGGACCGGTGCTGACAGCGCGGTGTATTTCGCTGACATCTCGGGTGACGGTTTTGCCGAGGTGATTCGCAAGGACAGCGGCAAGTTGTTCGCTTACTACAACAACGGCATCAACGGTGACCTGACCGTCCGCTGGGGTGATCCGGTGCAGATCGGTGCGGGGTGGACCGGTGCCGATGGCGCGGTGTATTTCGCGGACATCTCGGGTGACGGTTTCGCCGAGGTGATCCGGAAGGACAGCGGCAAGTTGTTCGCGTACTACAACAACGGCATCAATGGCGACCTGACCGTCCGCTGGGGTGATCCCGTCGAGATCGGTTCAGGGTGGACCGGCGCCGATGGCGCGGTCTACTTCGCGGACATCTCGGGTGACGGTTTCGCCGAGGTGATCCGCAAGGACGACGGCAAGCTGTTCGCCTACTACAACAACGGCATCAACGGTGACCTGACCGTCCGCTGGGGCAACCCGGTGGAGATCGGTTCCGGCTGGACCGGTGCCGACAGCGCTGTGTACTTCGCCTGAGTGAAGTCAGGTTCGGTCCCGGGCGGCGAGGTAGCGGCCGAGATGCGGCTCGAAACGGGCCGGGTCAGCCGCCGCCAGCTCCGCCCGGGACCACCACCGCACCCCGGCGAACTCCCGCTCGTCCACCCGCAGCGGCTCGTCGCGGCCCACCGCGGCCGGGAACCACAGGCTCACGTCCGTGTGCCCGGCGTCCACACCGACCGTCTCGGTCACGGTCAGGAAGACCGGCTCGGCCGCCACACCGGTGCAGCCCAGCTCCTCCTCCAGTTCGCGGGCGGCTGTCAGCGCCGGGTGCTCACCCGGTTCCACGTGGCCGCCCGGCGGCAGCCAGAGCATCGCGTTGCGGTGGTCCACCAGCAGCACGTCGCCGGTGGCCGGATCGGTCGGCACCACGTAGGACACCAGGTGCTTCGGCGGCGTCGCGGGCTTGACCCGGCGGTACACGTCGTCCGTGCCGGCCAGCCAGGCCAGCGCGTCGGCCCGGTGCGCGGCGGCGAGATCGTCGTGCGGGGACAGGGCGGCGATGAGGTCGGCGAGCATCGCCCGATGATCTCAGGCCGCGAGCGACACGTCCGGCCGTACCATGGTGGTGTCGCGCGGAAGCGCCAGCAGGACCATGACGCCCGCCGCCGCGTAGACCACGCCCTGGGCGGTGATGACCGGCAGGATGCCGACCCGCTCACCCAGCGCGCCGGCCGCGATCGTGCCCAGCAGCATCGCCGCCCCGTCCACCGCGACGGTCGCGCCGTACACCCGGCCGCGATGGCGGTCGTCGGTCGCCTGCTGGAACACGGTCATCGCTCCGGCGGCCAGGAAGGCGACCGGCACCCCGACCAGGACCATGATGGTGATCGCCGGCCACAGCACCCGCGTCACCAGCGGATATAAGAAGAGCGCCACGTCCAGGGCGCCGAAGACGGTCGCGCCCCAGCCGAACATCGCCCGCGGCGAGAAGCGGTGGCCGGTCATCGTCACCAGGATGCCGCCCCCGATGCCGCCGACGGCCTGCGCGGCCATGACGATGCCGTAGGCGCGGGCGTCGCCGCCCAGCACATCGCGGATGAACGGCGCCATCAGCGTCCCCATGACGGCCTCGCCGATGCCGGTGATCAGCGTGAAGGCGAGGAAGATCCGCAGCGTCCGGCCGGTGGCGGCGATCCGCAGCCCGGTGGCCCACTCGCGGAACACGCGCGGGCGCCGCGCGGGTCCGGACACCGACCGGCCCCGGATGCCGGCGATCAGGGCCGCCGCCAGCAGGAAGGTGGCGACGTCCACGACGGCCAGCAGGGCGATCCCGCCCAGCCCGGCGATGACCCCGCCGAGCGCCGCGCCGGCCAGCCGGGCCACGTCGCGGACCTGCCCGTTGAGCGCGTTGACCGTGACGAGCTGATCGGCGGGCACCACGGACGGCACCAGCGCCGCCTCCGCCGAGCCGAAGAAGGGCGCCAGGCAGCTCTGCACCGCGATGACCGCGTAGACGAGCCAGGCCCGGCCGGCGTCCTGCACCGCCAGCAGCGGCAGCAGGGCCGCCGCCATCAGCAGATTGGTCACGGCCATGGTCCGCCGCCGGTCCCACCGGTCGGCGTAGACCCCGGCCACCGAGCCGAGCACCAGCTGGGGGAGCAGGGAGGCCAGCACGGCGGCGGCGGCGGCGAGCGTGGAGCCGGTCAGGACATAGATCTGGTACGCGACCCCGGTGCGCAGGATCCAGTCCCCGGTCAGCGAGACCAGGTTGGCGGCCAGCAGCAGCCGCAGATCGCGGCCGCCCAGCACGGTCCGCAGCCGCCCCACGTCAGCCGCCCGAGGGCGTCGGCCGCAGCGGGGCCTTGACCAGGGTGAGGTTGACCGGCACCACGCCCGGGCCCCGGCTCTCGGCGTCACCGAGCGGGCGCCGCCGGGCGTACTCGGCGGTGAGGTCACGCCAGGTCTGGCCCAGCTCGGCCAGCTCGTCGACGGTCAGGTAGAGCAGGCTCTGCGAGACGCCGCTGTGCTCGGACCAGCGGGGGTCCTCGTCGGCGCGGCGCTCCTGCCACTCCGCGAGCTGGCTGACGGCCTGCTCGGCCAGGTAGCGGTCGAGGAACTCGACGGCCTCCCAGCCCTCGGCGGAGTCGTCGCCCTCGAAGCTGTGCGAGGTGGCGGTGAGCTGCCAGGGGCGTTCGCGCTGGTTCTCCGCGCTGCCTCGTTCGACGTAGCCGTACTTGGCCAGCTGGCGCAGGTGGTGGGAGGCGAGAGCCTGGCTGATGCCCAGCTGGCGGGCGGCGTCGGCGGCGGTCAGCCGACCCTCCCGGCCGACCAGGTTCCAGATCTTGAGCCGCAGCGGGTGGGCGAGGGCGCGCAGGGCCAGCGGGTCGGTGACGACCCGCCGCGCCGGATTGGACTCCAAGGACATGCTTGGAGTCTGCGCGGCGCGGCGGGGAACGTCAAGCGGTTGCTTGGAGTCCGCCGATCAGGAACGCAGGCAGATGTCGAACGGGTGGCCGCCCGGGTCGAGCAGCACGCGCCAGCGCTCCGGGGTCGGCTGCTCGGCCGGCTTGGTGGCGCCCAGGGCCAGCGCCTGCTCCTCCGCCTTGTCCAGGTCGTCGACGTAGAAGTCCAGGTGGAAGCGCTTCGGGGCGGTCTCCTGGGGCCAGCCGGGCGCCGAGTAGCCGGGCAGCCGGCCGAAGCCGATGCTGGTGGAGCCGTCACCGATCATGGCGTACTCGGCCTCGCTGTGCAGGACGTCCCAGCCCAGCACCTGTGAGTAGAACGTCGCCAGGCCGGGGGGATCCGCGGCGTCAAGATTGATCATGGCGAGGGAGGCGAAACCGGGCATGGCAGGAGCCTTTCGGGTACGGGCGGCGCTGATCGTCGCCGACGCACCGAATCCTGCCCCAGGTAGCTGACACCTTCTGTCAGGTATCGCGTTGCGTCGCCAGCCAGCCCGCCACCTGCGCCCGGGACGTGAAGCCCAGCTTGCTCAGGATGTTCTCCACGTGGCCCTCCGCCGTGCGCTGGGCCACCACCAGCCGGGCCGCGATCTCCCGGTTGGTCAGCCCCTGCGCGATCAGCGTGATGACCTCGCGCTCGCGCCGGGTCAGGCCCAGCTCGGCCAGCCGGGCGTCCGCGGTGGGAGCCGGCTCGGCCGCGGCCGTACGCGGCGCCGGGACCCCGGGAGCAGCCGAGCGTTCCAGCGCCATGGTCAGCGCCTCGGCCGTGCTCAGCTCGCTCCCACGCCGGAACGCCGCGTCGAACGCCCGGTCGCCGAGCCGCGCCCGGATCGTGGCGACCGCCTCGTCGTGGTGGTCCTGGAGACCGTGGAACGACGCCAGCGAGGCGTGCATCGCCTGCCACACCCGCTCGGCCGCGCCCAGCAGTTCGGCCGCGCGCTGGTCGCGCCGCTCGGTGGCGCACACCCAGCCCAGGCTCTCCAGCGACAGGCCCACGCTGAACTGCTCGTCCTCGACCAGCTTGCCGACCTCGAGGCTCTCCTTGGCCGCCTCGGCCGCGCCCACCAGGTCACCCGCCAGCCAGCGCAGCACACTCAGCGCCCACATCGCGAACGAGCGCCACCACACCTCACCGTTGGCCGCCGCCAGGTCCCGGCACGCCAGCAGGTCCGGATAGCCGTCGGTCGGGTCGTCGTCGGCCAGGCCACGGGCCAGTCCCAGCACCGCCAGCGTCCACATCTCGCCGCTGAGCGAGCCCAGCTCCCGGAACCGGGTCAGGGCCTGCTCGAACAGCGGCAGCGCCTTGGCGTGGTCGCCGCCGAACATGGCGATGTTGCCCTCGATCAGCGGGATGAACGCCAGCTCCGGCGACGGCGGCAGGGTCATGGCCAGCGACCGGGCGTCGGACAACAGCGCCTGGGCCCGCGACGGGTCGCTCTGCACGCAGGCGATCCACCCGGCCACCCGCAACGCCTTGACCCGGGTCCAGTGCTGGGGCGCCGGCATGGCCAGTGCGCGGTCCAGCCAGTGCCGGCCCTCGGAGAGCAGACCGCGGACGAACCAGTGGTTCTGCAGGTCGGCGGCGAATCGCAGGGCGGTCTCGGGCGCTGCCGAGGTGACCGCGTACTCCAGGGCGACGCGCAGGTTGGCCTGCTCGTGGCGCAACCGCAGCATCAGCGCGGCCTGGTCGGGGCTCACCCAGTGGGTGTCGCCGTACGCGGCCAGCCGGGCGAACCAGTCGCAGTGCCGCCGCGCGACCTCCGCCTGCTCACCGGCGGCGGCCAGCCGGGCGACGCCGTACTCGCGGATCACCTCGAGCATCTTGTAGCGGGCCCGCGGACCGTCCCCGGTGCGGACGATGATCGACTTCTCCACCAGCGACGCGACCACGTCCAGGATGGCGTCGGCCGGCAGCTTCTCGTCCGCGCCGACGTACTCGGCGGCGTCGAGCTCCAGGCCGCCCGAGAAGACCGACAGGCGGGACCAGAGCAGCTGCTCCGGCTCGGAGCAGAGGTCCCAGCTCCAGTCGATCAGGGCGCGCAGTGTCTGCTGGCGGGCCGGCGCGTTGCGGGCACCGGCGGTGAGCAACCGGTATCTGTCGGTCAGGCGGTCCAGGATCTCGTCCAGCGTCAGCACCCGCAGCCGGGCCACGGCCAGCTCGATCGCCAGCGGCATGCCCTCCAGCGCCTGGCACAGCGAGCTGATGGTGGCGCAGTTCGCGTCCGTGACGGCGAAGCCGGGCAGCACCGCGGTCGCCCGTTCCACCAGCAGGCTGGCCGACTCGTAGCGGGACAGGTCGGCCGGGGTGCAGTCCTCGTCCGCGTCGGGCACCGAGAGCGGGTGCACGGTCAGCGTGGCCTCGCCGGCGATCCGCAACGCCTGCCGGCTGGTCACCAGGATGCGCAGCCCCGGGCAGCTGCGCAGCAGGGTCTCGGCGAGATCCGCGCAGGCGCCGACCAGGTGCTCACAGTTGTCCAGGATCAGCAGCGCCTGCTGGTCGGCGAGGAACGTGACCAGTCCGGGCGCGCCGGGGCTGACCGACTCCTCGCGTACCCCGAGGGCCTCGGCCACCGTCACCGCGACCAGGTCCGGATCGCGCAGCTCGGCCAGCTCGACCAGCCACACGCCGTCGGCGAAGGCCCGCCGCATGTCCAGCCCGATGCGCTGGGCCAGCCGCGTCTTGCCGACGCCGCCGGCCCCCGTCAGGGTCACCAGCCGGCTGGTGGCCAGCATCCGCCGGACCCCGGTCAGCTCGTGCCGCCGGCCGACGAAACTGGTCACCTCGGCGGGCAGGTTGCCGGGGGAACCACGCGCGGTCGTGGCGGTGCTCATAGGAGCACGTTAGTGGGTGTGACCTCCGGTTGCCGTCGCGTGGATGCCCACGGACACCTCGGGTCGCGCCGCGAGGGCGAGCCCGGCGCACACCCGGGGCGCGGTGACGCGGCCGTCGGGGAGCAGCTCGCCGTTGTCGTCGAAGGTCACCACACCGTTGCAGAGCAGGCTCCACCCCTGCTCAGGATGGGTGGCGACCACCCGCGCGGCCTCGTGGTCGGTCTGGGTCGCCCCGGGACAGGGCGGCACGTGCACGCACAACATGTCGGTCCTCCAGCGACCAACAGTTCACCTCGGCCCGGCGCGCGGACACGGGGGAACTACCCGACCCGTACCCGAATACCTGATCGTGGGTACTTCTCCCGTGTCCGCGGGCGGCCCGGCGGCCCAGCATGGAGGCACACCGCATCAGAGAGGGGCACCCATGGGCCGCCACGCGGCCGACCGGCCTCGCAATCCCCCGCTGCACGCGGACCTGTTCGTCCCGACGCCGGGCAGTGCTGCCGCCCGCACCGCGCAGCAGCGCGCCGGCTCGGCGTTCGACACCCTGGTGGAACCGCACCGGGAGGCGCTGGAGACGTACGTGCTGCGGCTGACCGGCGGCGACGAGGCGGCCGCCGAGAGCCTGCTCAAGGAGACGCTCTACCGCGCCGCCCAGGACCCGTCGCGCTACCCGCAACGGGCCTCGGCCGTACGCCCGTGGCTGGTGCTGACCGCCCGGACGATCCTGCGCGACAGTGCCCGGATGGCCGGCCACGACGACCGGCAACCGCTCGACACCCCGCCGTCCCCGCACGCCGGCACGACCATCGTCCGGGCCATGGACGACCTCGCCGCGGCCCACCGGGACGTGCTGATCGAGCTCTTCTACCAGGGTGTCTCGCTCGAGGACGCGGCGGCGGCCCGGGGCATACCGGTGGAGACGCTCAAGTCCCGGCTCTACTTCGCCATGCGGTCCCTGCGGGTCGTGCTCGATCAGCAGCTCGCCGACCGGCCCGACCCGCAGGGCGGCGGTCACCGCAGGTAGACCAGTCCGTCGGCGATCACGCCGGGGCGGCCCGCGGTGCCCTCGACGACGATCCGGACCGTGTGCTGCGCGCTGTCGGGCCAGGCCCGCGTCCACACCGCGCGCCGGTGCAGCGTCTCGGGCGAGCGCAGGTCGATGATCCCGGCCGGCGCGTCGTCGACGAAGACCTGGACCCGGCCGGACACCGCCGTGCGGGACACCGCCAGCGCCGCCGAGCGGCCGGTGAAGGTCCAGCTCAGCGAGGACTCCGCGGCCGTACTGCGCAGCGCCTGACCGCCCAGGTACGCCGTCCCGGTCACCGTGCTCCAGCTCCCGGTCCGCTCGCCGGCCGTCTCCGCGGTGACGGACGCGGTGCGCTGCACGGCCACCGACCTGGCGTTCCCGGCCCGGTCGGTGGCGCGCAGCCCGTACGCGGTGTCGGCCTCGGGCTTGACGCTGCCGGCCCAGGTCGTCGTGGTGGTGGCCAGCTTGACCGGCGCCGGGGCGGTCAGGGCCAGGCTGCCCAGCCCGCCCGCGTCCGTGACTGCCCAGCGCACCCGGACCGGCACGATCCCGTTGACCGACCCGGTCCGCAGCGAGACGCTCGGTCCGCTGGTGAACTCGGGCAGGGTCCGGTCCACCAGCACGGCCACGCTGGTGATCGACGTCTTGCCGTTCAGGCCGACCGCGCGGACACGCAGGGTGTGCCGGCCCGAGCTCAGGGTGAGCAGTCGCTGCCGGTCGCCCCGCGGCGCCGACGCGGTGACCACGTCGTCGACGAGCACGTCGAACCGGTACAGCATGGTCGTCGCAGTGCTGACCTGCCAGAACGGGCGGATCGTGCCGCGGGTGTAGTAGGTGGTGCCGACCTTGGTGGCGCCGTTCACCTTGGTCACCGTGAGGCCGCTGGGTGCGGCGCCGGCGAGGCTGCGGATGGAGCCGAGCTGCGCGTACAGGGTGTTGCCGGGGCACTCCGTCTTGCCGGTGTCGCGGTGGCCGGAGACCCGGTTCAGCATCGCGGTGCTGCCCTTGGCGTAGCGGTCGCTGCCGCTGGAGGTCATCGCGACCCGGCCGGTCGGCGTGTTGCCGTACGCCCCGATCTTGTACGCCGCGACCTGCGCGATCACCCGCTTGACCCGGGCCGGGACGCCGGTGCCGGAGTAGTTGCCGAGCACCGCGATGGCGCTGCTGCGGGCGTTGAAACCGAGGGTGTGCGCGCCCAGCACCGGCCGGGAGACACCACCCGCGCGGCCCTCGAACAGGGTCCCGCACTTGTCGACCAGGAAGTTGTAGCCGATGTCGTCCCAGTGGTTGCTCTTCACGTGGTACGCCTGGATGCTGCGGACGATCGCCGCGGACTGGGCGCAGCTGTAGTTGTTGGTCCCCGCCGTGTGGTGCACGAAGACCACCTGCACGTCGGTGGAGTATTCGGGCGCGCCCTGCACGATCTTCTCGTTGGCCCCCCACCGGGCCCGGCTGACCACCGCCGGGGCGGGTCGCGGCGGCACGGTGACGTCGGCGCGGGCGCGTCCGGCCGGCGCCGGCAGTGCGTAGGCGGCCGGCGTCGTCCGCGGCGCCGGGGTCCCGGGCTCGCCCGGGTTGACCAGGTCCATCCGCAGTCCGGCGGGCAGCGGCCGGGTCCGGCCGGCGTCGGCGATCCGCGCCTGCACCCCGTCCGACTCGCCGACCCAGAGCGGGTCGGTGCTGCCCCGGGCCGCTTCCGCGTCGCCCGAGCCCGGCTCGGCCGGCGACGCGCCGTCGGACTCGAGCCGCTGCCATCCGGTCCAGGCGCCGTCGGCGGCCCGCCGGGTGCGGATCTCCACGACGCCGTCGAGCTTGCGGTGCGGGTCGCTCCAGGTGACCCCGACCATGCTGAACCGCCCGGTGGTACGCGGCGCGACGGCCCGGGCACCGGCGGCGGACGCGCTGCGCCCGGTCACCGACGATCCGGTCACCGGCATCAGGTCGATCGTCTGCAGAGTGGGCTCGGTGGCGGGCACGGTCAACGCCTCCGGGCGGGCCGCTGCACCACCCCCGGCGGCCAGTACGGTCACCGCGCCGCTCATCGCCATCGCTGTGCCGACCACGGCGGCCATGACTCGTCTCTGGGTCTTGTTCTCCACGCGTTTCCCCCCGCGAAAGGCTTCGGACCAGGCCAGATCAGGATGAAACGTATGCGGCTCTCATGTGTGGGGTTGCCGATTCCCGTGACACCGGTCACTCTGTTCCGGGTGCCGGGCACGGGGTTCGTTAATGCGTCGCGCCGTTCTGCCGAAGGTAGGACGTGACCTCTGTGCTGGCGCCCGTCCGAGCCGGCGGCGACGTGGACGCGCCGACTGCGGCGTACCCGGTGCTGCCCCGGCGCAGCGCCGCGCTGGCCTGGTCATACATCGCCGCGGCAGGCGTCGCCATCACCCTGTTCGCGGCCGGGCCGGCGTCGTTGCAGCTGCCGCTGATGCTGACCGCGATCATCGGCGGGCTGTGGGCCACCACGTACGCGGTCCGCCGGATCGCCGTCCCCGCCCACCGCAAGCCCTGGCGCCTGCTGCTCTGGTCGGCCGGGATGTTCTTCGCCGGCATCGTGCTGCGGGTCGTCGTGCCCGGCGCCGGTGCCTCCCCGCCGACCTCGATGGCGCTCATCCCGGACGCTTTCGTGCTGCCCGGCTACCTGCTCATGGGCTACGCCTTCGCCGACATGCTGCGCCGCCGGCGGGCCGCGGACGACGACCCGGCCCGGGTGGACGCGCTGCTGGTCGGGCTGGCCGCGGCGTTCATGTGCTGGACGTACCTGATCGTGCCGTCGATGGCGCAGACCGACCTGACCCCGCTGCGCATCGCCAACTCGTTCTTCCCGGTCATCGACGTCGTGCTGGTGGTGCTGGCCGCCCAGCTGGCGATCTCCGGCGGGGCCCGCCAGCCTTCGCTGTGGCTGCTGCTGTCGGCGTC
Source organism: Actinoplanes sp. CA-051413 (assembly GCF_050955795.1). NCBI lineage: Bacteria > Bacillati > Actinomycetota > Actinomycetes > Micromonosporales > Micromonosporaceae > Actinoplanes > Actinoplanes sp. CA-051413. Next base: position 7,708,141 of record NZ_CP192100.1, on the reverse strand, counting down.
GGCGACCATGTTCGTCGGCGACTTCTTCTTCATGCTTCGCGACGGCGCCCTGGCCGACGTGCCCCAGCACGCCGTCGACGTGCTCTTCATGGCGACGTTCCTGCTGGTCGGCGCGGCCGGTCTGCACCCGTCCATGCGCACGCTGACCGAGCCGCAACGCGTGGTCGTCACCGACCTCAGCAAGATCCGCACCGGCCTGATCGCCCTGATGGTGGTCGTGCCGACGATCATCACCACCATCGTGCCGGCCGGCTCCACCCTCAACGGCGTGGTCCGCTCGGTCCTCTGCGTGCTGCTCATCCTGGCCGTGTTCGCCCGCGTGGTGCGTTCCAACAACTCCCGGGCCCGCGCCGAACGGGCCACCCGCCGCCGGGCCACCCACGACGCCCTCACCGACCTGCCCAACCGCGAACTGCTCGCCGAGACGATCGCGGAGTGGGGCGACCGGGCCGCCGCCGACGAGCAGGAGATCAGCCTGCTCTTCATCGACCTGGACCGCTTCAAGATGGTCAACGACCACTGGGGTCACCAGGTCGGCGACGAGCTGCTCTGCGCGGTCGCGGGCCGGCTGAGCGCGCAGATCCGCGGGGCCGACCTGGTCTGCCGGATCGGCGGGGACGAGTTCGTCATCGCCTCGGCCAGCCCGTCGCACTCCGCGCTGGCCGAGTCGCTGGCCGACCGGGTGCTGGCCGAGTTCGCCCGCCCGTTCGAGCTCTCCGTCGGCAACGTGGTCATCTCCGCGTCCATCGGGGTGGCCAAGTCGCTGGGCGGGGCGCAGGCCCTCGAGCTGATCCGCGACGCCGACACCGCCATGTACAAGGCCAAGGGCAGCGGGCGCAACGCGTACGCGCTGTTCGACACGTCCCTGCGCGACGAGGTCCGGGACCGGATGAACCTGGAGCAGGCGCTGCGCCGGGCCCTGCCCCGTGGTGAGCTCTCCGTGCACTACCAGCCGATCGTGGACCTGGCCACCGACGAGCTGGACGGCTTCGAGGCGCTGATGCGCTGGCAGCACCCGACGCTCGGCGCGGTCTCACCGGTGGACTTCATCCCGGTGGCCGAGGAGACCGGTCTGATCGTGCAGAGCGGTGCCTGGCTGCTGCGCGAGTCCGCGGCCCAGCTCGCCGCCTGGACAGCCGAACGCGGTCCGGACGACCGGCGGCTGCACGTCTCGGTCAACGTCTCGGTCCGCCAGCTGCGCGACGGTGCCCTGGTCACGGTGGTGCGGGACGTGCTGGCCGACACCGGGCTCGCGCCGGACCAGCTGTGGCTGGAGATCACCGAGTCCGGCGTGATGGAGGACATCGACACCGCGCTGATCACCCTGAACCAGCTGCGCGGCCTCGGCGTGACGCTGTGCATCGACGACTTCGGCACCGGCTACTCGTCGCTGAGCTACCTGAACCGGCTGCCGGTCGGCATCGTCAAGATCGACCGCTCGTTCGTCAGCCGGGTCGGCGAGGACGGCGCCAACGAGCCCATCGTGCGCGCGGTGCTGGCCATGACCCGGGCGATGAACCTGCGCGTCGTCGCCGAGGGCGTGGAGACCGAGGTGCAGCGCGACTGGCTGCGCGAGCAGGGCTGCGACCTGGGCCAGGGCTGGTTCTACGGCAAGGCGGAACTGCCGGCGAACCTGGGAAGCTGGATCCACCGCCCGGCTGTCACGGGCAGTTGACAAGTGGCCGGATAGGAGCACCCACTCTCCGCCACCTCTAACGTATATCGCACCCCGGGGCTTGTGGCAAGACCCCGTACCTGGCGCAGAATCAGCGGCCGAGCCCGGAATCTGCGCAATCGAGGTGTGAATGAATCCCTTGGCGACCAGCGCCTTCGATCTTCCCGACCGGCTGGCCCAGAAGGCCGACCCGGAACTGATCGCTGCCGACGAGCGGCACTTCGCGGCAATCGCGGAGAGCCTGCGGCAGTCCATCGCCGACCTGTCCGACCGGCTGGAGGCCGAGCGCCGGGCCCCCGCGGGCAAGGGCCGGCAGGCGGTGGACCGCGACACCGAGGTACGGCGGCTGTCCGCGCGGCTACGTGCCCTGCGCCGCTTCGGGATGGACCTTTGCCTGGGGCGCATGGTCAGCGCCGACGACGCCGAGCCGGTGTACGTCGGGCGGTTCGGCCTCACCGACAGCACGGGCCGCCGGCTGCTGCTCGACTGGCGGTCGCCCGCGGCCGAGCCGTTCTTCGGGGCGACCCACGCCAACCCGATGGGGCTGGCCAGCCGCCGCCGCTACCGGTGGACCCGCGGCCGGATCAGCGACTACTGGGACGAGGTGTTCAGCCCGGACGGGTTCGAGGGGCACGCCGCGCTGGACGACCAGTCGGCCTTCATCGCCAGCCTGGGCGGCAACCGGTCGGCCCGGATGCGCGACGTGCTCGGCACCATCCAGGCCGACCAGGACGCGATCATCCGCGCCGGGTCCGGCGGCGCTCTCGTCGTCGACGGCGGACCGGGTACGGGCAAGACCGTCGTCGCCCTGCACCGCACCGCCTACCTGCTCTACGCCGATCCCCGCCTCGGTCACCGCCGCGGTGGCGTCCTGTTCGTCGGCCCGCACCAGCCGTACCTGGCTTACGTCGGTGACGTCCTGCCCAGCCTCGGTGAGGAGGAGGTGCAGATCTGCACCCTGCGCGACCTCATCGTCGAGGGCGCCGCGGCCGGCCCCGAGACCGACCCCGAGGTGGCCCGGCTCAAGTCGTCGGTGCAACTGGTACGGGCGATCGAGGCAGCCGTCCGGTTCTACGAGGAGCCACCGGCCACCGCCATGACGGTCTCCACCGGCGAGGCCGACATCAGGCTGAGCGCCGACGACTGGGCCGAGGCGTTCGAGGCGCCCGGACCCGGTACGCCGCACAACGAGGCCCGGGACGAGATCTTCCAGGAGCTGCTCACGATCCTGGTGGAGAAGTACGACGGTGACGAGCCGGAGACCTTCGTCCGGCGGTCGCTCGGGCAGAACCGGGAACTGCTCGCCACCTTCAACCGCGCCTGGCCGGTGCTCGAAGCGACCGACCTCGTCGCGGACCTCTGGTCGGTGCCCGCGTACCTGCGCAAGTGCGCGCCCTGGCTCACTCCCGACGAGATCCGCGCGCTGCGCCGGGACGCCGGACAGCCCTGGACGGTCGCCGACCTGCCGTTGCTGGACGCGGCCCGGCGGCGGCTCGGCGACCCGGAGGCGTCCCGGCGCAACCGCCGGCACGACGCCACCCTCGCCGTCGAACGCGAGCGCATGTCCGCGGTCGTCGACGAGCTGATCCACGCCCACACCTACGACGACGGGGAAGGGGTGCTGTCCAGCCTGCGCCAGCTCGACCTCCAGGACGCGCTGGTCGACGAGACCGCCGTGCCCGCCGCCGAGCCCGACCGGCTGGCCGGCCCGTTCTCGCACATCGTCGTGGACGAGGCCCAGGAACTGACCGACGCGGAGTGGCAGATGCTCCTGCAGCGCTGCCCGTCCCGCAGCTTCACCATCGTCGGGGACCGCGCCCAGGCCCGGCACGGCTTCACGGAGTCCTGGCGGGACCGGCTGGAACGGATCGGGCTCGACCGGATCACCATGTCCTCGCTGACCATCAACTACCGGACGCCGGAAGAGGTCATGGCCGAGGCCGAGCCGGTCATCCGGGCCGCGCTGCCCGACGCCAACGTGCCCACCTCCATCCGCAGCAGTGGCATCCCCGTACGGCACGGATCCGTGGCCGAACTGGAGTCCATCCTCGACGGCTGGCTCGCCGCGCACGCCGAGGGGATCGCCTGCGTCATCAGCACCGACGGGGCCACCGTCCCGGCCACGCCCCGGGTCCGGTCGCTGACCCCGGAGCTGTCCAAGGGCCTCGAGTTCGACCTGGTCGTCCTCATCGACCCGGAGGCGTTCGGCCCGGGCATCGAGGGCGCCGTCGACCGGTACGTCGCGATGACCCGCGCCACCCAGCAACTCGTCATTCTCACCACCACCGAGGGAGCTCGATGACCTCAGTCACCACCCCGTCCGCCACCCGGATGTCGCACCGGGAGGTCGTCCAGGCCCTGTCCGGCCTCATGCTCGGCCTCTTCGTGTCCATCCTGGCCTCCACGATCGTGTCCAACGCGCTGCCGCGGATCATCGCCGACCTGGGCGGCTCCCAGTCCGTCTACACCTGGATCGTCACCACCGAGCTGCTGGCCATGACGGCGACCGTGCCGCTGTGGGGCAAGATGGCCGACCTCTACAGCAAGAAGCTGCTGATCCAGCTCTCCCTGGGCCTGTTCGTCGCGGGCTCGCTGATCGCCGGGCTCACCCCCGACGTCGGCATCCTCATCGTCAGCCGGGTCGTGCAGGGCATCGGCGCGGGCGGCATGGGCGCGCTCGCGATGATCGTGATGGCCGCGATGATCCCGCCGCGCGAGCTGGGCCGCTACTCGGGCCTGTTCGGCGCGGTGTTCGGCGTCGCGACCATCGCCGGGCCGCTGATCGGCGGGCTGCTGGTGGACACGTCCTGGCTGGGCTGGCGCTGGTGCTTCCTGATCGGCGTGCCGTTCTCGCTGGCCGCGATCGTGCTGCTGCAGAAGACCCTGCACCTGCCCCCGACGCCGCGCCGAGCGGTCTCGATCGACTGGCTCGGCGCGTCCCTGATCACCGCGGGCGTGTGCGATCTGCTGATCTGGTCGACCCTGGCCGGCAACCACTTCGCCTGGGGCTCCTGGCCGACCGTACTGTTCGTCGCGGCCGGGCTCCTGCTGCTCGCTCTCGCCGTCCGGGTGGAATCGCGGGCCAAGGAGCCGATCATCCCGCTGAGCATCTTCCGCAACCGCACGGTCTCGCTGGCCATCCTGGCCAGCGTGCTGGTCGGCCTGGCCATGTTCGGCGGCACGGTGTTCCTGTCGCAGTACTTCCAGATCTCCCTCGGCAAGACCCCGACGGTCGCCGGCCTGATGAGCCTCCCGCTGATCTTCGGCCTGCTGGTGTCGTCCACCGTGGCCGGCCAGCTGATCACGAAGTACGGCCGGTGGAAGGCGTACCTGGTCGCGGGGGCGGTGGTGATGACCGCCGGCATGGTGCTGCTGAGCACGATCGACGCCCACACCAGCGTGCCGATGCTCGCGCTGTACATGGCGGTGCTGGGGGTCGGCGTCGGCATGCTGATGCAGAACCTGGTGCTGGCGGCGCAGAACGACGTACCGGCCCAGGAACTCGGGGCGACCACGTCCGCGCTGACGTTCTTCCGCAGCATGGGCGGCGCGATCGGGGTCAGCGCCCTGGGCGCGGTCCTGGCCTCCCGGGTGACCACGATGCTGGCCGACCGCTTCGGCGCGCCGGCCACCGGTGGCACGGCGAAGGTGCCCGACCTGGCCACCCTGCCGCCGGAGGTGCTGACCGTCGTCCGCGAGGTCTACGGCGAGGCCACGGCCGGCCTGTTCCTGATCGGCGCCCCGATCGCCGCGCTGGCCGTGCTCGCCGTCCTGTTCATCAAGGAGAAGCCGCTGCACACGCTGAGCGGCGACGAGCGCCGGGCCCAGGAGGAGGCCGCAGCGGGCGCGCCGCTGGCCTGACCAGTTCCCTCAGAGCTGCTCCGGCTCGACGATCAGGACCACCTTGCCGCGGCCGTGCCCGGCCTGCACGGCCGCGTGCGCCGCGACGACCTGGGTCAACGGGTACGCCCGCAGCGGCATCGTCAGCACCCCCCGTCCGGCCAGCGCGACCACCTCGGCGAGCCGGACGGGGGACCGTGGCGCCCGTACCACCGGGGTGCCGAACTCGGCGGCACCCTTGTCGTCGGCGATAGTGCCGATCCGGTCCCGGGGCACGCCAAGAGCCACCGACGCGGCGACGGCCCCGCGCCCGGCCGCGTCCAGGGCCACGGTCACCGGCCCGGGTGCGACCGCCCGGACCGCGTCGACCAGGCCGTCGCCGTACGCGACCGGAACGGCCCCCAGCTCGCGCAGGTAGTCGTGATTGGCCGGGCTGGCTGTGCCGATCACGGTGGCGCCGGCGAGCCGGGCCAGTTGCACGGCCAACGTGCCCACCGAGCCCGCCGCCGCGTGCACCAGCAGCACGTCGCCGGCGGTGACGCCCAGCTGGGTCAGCGCCCCGGAGGCGGTCTGGCCGGCCGCCACCAGCGCGGCCGCCGCGGGGAAGGACAGCTGCGGCGGCTTCACGACCAGATTCGCGGCGGGCACGACCACGTGAGTCGCCTGACCGTTCATCATCGTGGAACCCAGTACTGCCGTGCCCGGGACGGGGCCGGTGACACCCTCGCCGAGCAGGTCGACCACCCCCGAGAACTCCTGGCCGACCTGATGCGGGAAGTGCCCCGGCCCCCGTCTCATCCACCCCTCACGTACGGCGACGTCGAAGGGCTGCACGCCGGCCGCGCGTACCCGGACCCGCGCCTCGCCCGGACCCGGCACCGGATCGGGCAGCTCAGCCACCCGCAACACCTCGGGCGGGCCGTACCGGTCGAACACCGCTGCTCTCATGCGGCCACTCTGCAAGCTGAAGCCGGGTTGAGGTCAAGAGCGGTGGTCCCATGACGATCACGGAGAAGACCGCCGAACGATTTCTGGCGTTTCTACCGGTTGCGCGGCTGACCGGCCGCTCCGGCAGCCGGAAATACGACGGCGCCCGGCACCCCGGCCGCCCTAGGGTCATCGCATGCAGGTGCGGGTGCTCGGGCCGTTCGAGGCGGACGGCCTGCACGGACCGTGCGTCGTGGCCGGCGCGCGGCAGCGAACCGTGCTCGCCGTCCTCGCCCTGCACGCCGGGCGGCCCGTCACGATCGGACGGCTGATCGACGCCCTCTGGCCCGACGACCCGCCGCCCTCGGCCCGCAACAGCCTGCAGTCACACGTGACGAGGCTGCGGTCGGTGCTGCCGGCCGGCGTCCTCCGGCACGAGCCCGCCGGCTACCGCCTGATGCTGGCGCCGGAGCAGGTCGACGCGCTGTGCTTCGAACGGTTGCTGGGCGAGGCCCGGACCGGCGCCGGCCCGGCCGGGCGCGCCGAACTGCTCGACCGTGCGCTGGCGTTGTGGCGGGGGCCGGCGCTGCCCGAGTTCCCCGCCGGGCCACTGGCCGGCTGGGCGGCGCGGCTGGGTGCGGCCCACCGGACGGCGCTGGCGGACCGGGCCGAGCTGGGCGGCGGCAGCGACCGGCTGGCGGCCGAGGTGGCCGCCGACCCGTGCTGGGAGCGGGGTGCGCTGGTGCTGGCCCGGATGCTGCCGGCGGCCGAGGCGACGGCGGTGCTGCGCGGGCACGCCGAGGCTGTGGTGGAGGCGCTCGGACTCGACCCGTCACCCGCGGTCCGCGAGCTCCAGGCAGAGCTCGCGCGCGGCGCGGGCACCTCGGCCGGGACGAGCTTCAGCCCGGCGGGGGCGTAACGGCCTCGGCCTGGTCCGGAGGTCGCCTTGCCGGGGCGGGACGTGGCTGTGGGCGTACCCCGTCGTGCGGGCCATCGCCGCGGGCCGACCTGACCGGCAACGGCGGCCCGGCGCCGGGCCGCGGTGCTGACCGGTGGCCAGGTGGTCGAGGCGGCGCCGGCCGCGATCGACGCCGACCTGGCCCATCGGCCGGAACCGGTGGACGCCAGGTCACGATCCGGCCCTCGCCCGGGACCCGGCGGACCGGCATCGCTACCGTTGGCGGGTGTCTGAGATCCCCTGGTGGGCGTTACCCCTGGTCGCCGTCGTGTTCGCGCTGGCCGGGGCCGGTGTGACCCTGCTCGTGTCGGCCCGCGACGAGTACGCCCGCAGCCGCGCCAAGCGCACCAAACGGTGGTACGCCGAGCGCAAGGAGGCCTACATCGCCCTGATGACGGAGTTCGAACGGGCGACCTACCGGCTGCGCGCGGCGTACGACAGCGGTCAGCCCCCGCCCGGGCCGTTCACCTACGTCGACTCGGTCGGACCCGCCCTCATGCAGGTCCGGTTGCTGGCCTCGGGGCAGGTCCGCAGCGCCGCGCTGGCCGTGCACCTGCTGATCGAGAAGCTGTACGGCGAGCGCCCCACCCCGCCACTGGGCGTCGACCCGGAGAAGTCGGTCCGGGAGATGCTCGGGCACGTGCCGCTGGTGATGCAGCAGTTCGAGGCGGCGGTCCGCGAGGAGCTCGGCATCGAGGCCACTCCGCCCCTGCCGCCGGTGGAGCCACCGTCGCGGGGTCTGCGCTCGTACATCCGGCGCGACGCGACGCCGGCGGAGTCCCGCGTCACTGGTTGATCTTGCCTGGCCCGGGGAGTATGGAGGCAGCGACGGACCCTGGGGAGGCCTCCATGTCGGACAAGTCGGTCACCGAGGCGGTTGTCGGGAGCGGCGTCGTGGCCGTGCTGCGCGCGCCCACCGCGGATGCCTTCGCAGCGGTCAGTGATGTGCTCGTCGAGGCGGGCATCACCGCCCTCGAAGTGACCCTCACCTCCCGCGGCGCGCTGGAAGCGATCGCCGGGCTGCGCCGCCAGCTGCCGGCCTCGGTCGCGGTGGGGGCCGGGACGGTGCTCACCCTCGACGACGCCAAGGCCGCCGTGGACGCGGGCGCTGCCTTCCTGGTGTCCCCGGTCTGGGTGGCCGCGCTCGACGGTTTCCAGGTGCCGGTCTATCCGGGGGCGTTCACCCCTACGGAGATCTTCAACGCCAGCCGGGGTGGGGCGCCGCTGGTCAAGCTCTTCCCGGCCGGTGCGGTCGGGCCTCGTTTCCTCAAGGATCTGCGGGGGCCGCTGCCCGACGTGCGGATCATGCCCACCGGGGGGATCGAGATCGCTGATATCGCCACGTGGTTGACCGCCGGGGCCTCGGCGGTCGGGCTCGGTGGTCCGCTGATCGGGGATGCGGCTACCGGGGGCAGTTTGGCTCAGCTGGCGGTGCGCGCTCGGCGGGCCGTCGACGCGGTTGCGTTCGCCCGCTCATGAGCCCTGACAACGGCGGCCTTCTCACGCTCGGGGAGACCATGGGTCTGGTCGCCGCCGAGGGGGTCGGCCCGCTGGAGCATGCAAGCGGCTTCCGATTCGGCATCGGCGGCGCGGAGAGCAACGTGGCGATCGGTGTGGCCCGCCTCGGCGGCCGGGCCACCTGGGTGGGCCGGATCGGCCCCGACGCCACCGGCGACCTGATCGAGCGCCGCCTGCGCGCCGAGGGCGTGCACACCGTGGCCGTCCGCGACGAGGCCTACACCGGCCTGATGGTCCGGCACCGCCGCACGGGCGCGCTGACGACCGTCGACTACCACCGCGCGGGCAGCGCGGGCTCGCGGCTCGGCCCCACCGACGTGCCCGCCGACCTCCTGCGGTCGGCCGGGATCCTGCACGTCACCGGCATCACCCCGGCGCTGAGCGACACGGCCCGGGCCGCGGTCTTCCAGTCGGTCGAGACGGCCCGTGCGGCCGGGGTGACGGTGTCGGTCGACATCAACTTCCGGGCCAAGCTCTGGTCCCGGTACGACGCCGCGCCCGTCCTACGCGACCTGGTGTCGCGGGCAGACGTGGTCTTCGCGGGACCCGACGAGGCGGCCCTGGTGCTGGGCGGTAACGAGGCGGTGGCCGACGGACTGGCAGCGCTCGGTCCCGGCGAGGTCGTGATCAAGGACGGTCCGCGCGGCTGCACGGGGCTGATCGAGGGGGAGCGGTATGTGCTCAAGGCCCTCGACGTGACGGTGGTGGACCCGGTGGGGGCGGGGGACGCGTTCGTCGCGGGGTATCTGGCGGACCGGCTCGCCGGGGCGGCGCAGGCTCAGCGGCTGGCCACGGCTGTGGCGGTGGGCGGGTTCGCGGTCACGGTCCCCGGGGATTGCGAGGGGCTGCCGTCCCGAGCTGATCTCGCTGCTCTGCTCTCAGCCACCGACGACGTGACGCGGTAGCCAGGCCGTCTCTAGCCGGGCCGGGCCATCAACCGCCGGGCCGGAGATCCGGCCCGGCGGCGCGGCGGTCAGTTGAAGAGAGCGAAGCGTTCCCGCCCCGCACCCCCGATCCGCGTAAAGGCCCCACCAGCAGCAATACGATGCCGCGGCGGATAAGTGGTCAGCACATGCGTCCCGATCGTGCCGTTGGCCCGCGGGTTCCACCCGGTCAGCCGCCCCCTTCCGTCCAGCGCAGCCAGCTTCACCCGCGCCGTGTACCCCCCGAGGCAGCCGAGCTGCCGCACAGTGCTGGTCCGCCGGCAGGCCCGGTCGAAATGCCCCCCGACGTAAGCGATCCCGCCCATGACAGCGATCGTGTGCACATCGCCGTCGAAGAGGTGCGTCCAGCGGATCGCCCCGGAGGACGAGTATCCGACGGCCCGGCCGCCCGGTCCGCCGGTCGCCGTGTAGACCCCGCTGGCGTCTGCGGCCACGTCCATCACGTTCGCGGGTGCGTGCGGCCGGAAGCCGCGCACCAGCGACCCGTTGGCCGGGTGCACGGCCGCCAGCCGGTCCGCCGCTCGTGAGCCGTTGACCTGGTGGAACTCTCCGCCGAGGTAGATCCGGCTGCGGGTGACCGCCAGCGACCGGACCCGGCCGCCGGTGCTCGGCCGCCACGACCGGTCCAGGGCGCCGCTGCTGTGCGAGAAGGCGGCGACGTTGCGCCGAGTGACGCCGTCGACGGTGGAGAAGCTGCCGCCGACGTACACGCGTCCGTTGCCGACCGCGAGCGTGGCCACCTCGCCGGTCACGCGGTGGGCGAAGCGGGTGGGCCGGCCGGTCGAGGCGTCGATCCGGGCGACCGCGTCGCGGCTCTGCCCGGAGATGCTGTCGAAGTCGCCGGCGGCGTAGACCGCCGGGCCGGCGACCGCGAGGGCGCGGACGGTCCCGTCCGCGGCGGGCTGCCAGCGCAGAACCGCACCGGTACGGGCATCGAGCGCCGCGAGCCGCCGGCGTTCGAAGCTGCGGCCCCGGTAGGTGACCGCCGTGAACGACCCTCCGACGTAGACGACGTCACCTCGGAACGCGATCGCCCACACCGTGCCGTTGAACGAGGGGGCTGCCTGGGCGCGGGCACCGACGGCGGCCGCTGGTGTCGCGGTCGGGACAGCGCCGCCGACGAACGCGCAGACCAGTGCCAGGAAGACCGACAACTTTCGCATACCGTGATCAACTGGAAGGGGCGCGAAAAGGTGTCGGCAGGGAAAACCAGTTTCCGGACGGCACTCAGGAATTGTTGATCAGTCGGTCCGGGATCTCGTGGAGTGCCGGTCACAAGACTGCCGGTCCGCGCCTCCACAGCCGTTGTGGATCTGTCCAAAAGGTTGAAGCTGGGCGACCGGCGAGAAGGGGACGCTGTAACAGATGCCTTTACGCTCCTGCTGAGCGCCAAGAAGATCGACCGGCGCCGCTTCCTTCGGTGCGTCGTTGTCACGGTCGAGCGCACGGAGGTCCGCTCTCGCCTGGTGGTCGCGAAGGGTTCCTTCGTCGGGTTCGGACACTTCATTGCTTGAAGGAGATGGCTACATGGCGAAATCGAGCGCCCGCCAGGGCCATATTCTTGGAAGCGGCTCCCGCTGGTTGGCATTCGCATCAGTGACGGCGATATTGGCACTACTCGCCGGGTGCGCCTCCGGCAATCCTGAGGCCCCCACACCCGCGGCGGCGTCCAGCAGCGCGCAGGGTGCGAACGCACCCGTAAAACCCGTCCCTCACCTGCCATTGCCCGCGGGCACCTACACGTCCGAGGTATTCAAAACCCCCTTGACGTACACCGTGCCCGCCGGGTGGAAGATGTTCGAGGACGAGCCGGGACAATTCGGCCTGGCTCTGGTCGCCAACGATCATCCCTGCGTCTGCGTCTGGCGCGATGTCAGCGCGGCCGCGAAGAGCTGTGCCGAAAGCCCGGAGCCGGGCGTCGGAAAGTCGGCCAAGGACATCACCACATGGCTGGCCAAGCATAAGGGACTGGTGACCACCAAACCGAAGGCCGTGACCGTCGGCGGACTCAGTGGCTATCTGATCGATATAAAGATGGACCCGGCCTGGAAGGGCACGTGTCCGTTCAGCGGCGGAAGCGCCACGGTGCCGCTGCTCGTCGGCAGCGGGATCAGTGCAGGCGTCCTCTGGGGCAGCGATGCCGACAGCGCGCAACGCGAGTACATCCTGGATCTCGGGCCGAACGCCGTTGACGGGAACGTCGCGATCAACGTCCAAATTTGCTGCGGGGTTACTGAAGACGAACGCATTGCCGCCGTCACCCCCGTCATCGAGAGCTTCGTTTTCAAGACCACTTAGTGCCCGGTGAGGAACCGTCGTACCTCCGGCACCGTCGCAGAGGAGGGCGAGTACGCGGCACGGAGGTGCGCGATGGATCGGTGTGGTGGGTCATTTGTGGTCTCAGTGGTACTTTTCGGTGCGGTCGCCGGTTGCGCCGGCCAGGCGGGGGTTCCCGGGAAGGTGAAGGTCGAGCCGGCCTGGACCTCGTGTGCGGCAGCGGGCGCGGCGTCGTCGGGTCCCGCGTCGGGCGGGGGCGACCTGGCTGGAGTCCCGCCGCTGGACGACAGCTTCCAGCCGGTCGCGGTGGTGGTGTGCAACTCGGCGCCGCTGCGCCGGGCCGACGGTGGCGAGGACCTGACCGCCACGGAGAGCCGCGCCGACGACGTGACCGCGCTGGTCGCCGCGCTGCGGCTGCCGGACGAGCCGCTCTCCGGCGGCGCCTGCACCCTCGAGCTGTACCTTCCGCCGTTCTTCGCCCTGCTCGACGCGCAGGGCCGCTGGGTGCGTCCCGGCGTACCCCACGACAGCTGCGGCAAGGTCCGCTCCGAGGTGCGCGAGGCCCTCGGCGGGCTGCGGCTGACGCCGGTCTCGTCCCGGCCGATCCGGGAGATCGAGTCGTCGGAGGCGGCGGCGGCCGGCTGCACCCAGCAGTGGGCGGACATGGTCTGGGTCTCGGCGCAGTGGGGGACCAAGGGTGAGCCGGCCGTCGTGCCCGCGGGTTTCGACGGCCCGGTCCAGGTCCGGCTCTGCGCGTACCGCGTGCCGGCCGATCAGCAGCGCACCGGCAAGCCGGCCGGTGAGTTCGCCTCCGGTCGCTACCTCAGCGAGCAGCAGTGGGCCGCAGTCCGGAAAGAGGTCGAGGCCGCCGCGCCCGCACCGGCGTGCACGAGCCCGGCGAGCGAGTTTGTCGTGCTGCACCTGGGGTCCGGGCAGATCTATGTGGAGCGGGACGGCTGCCGCCGGATGCTGGCCCAGGCGGCGGACGGGCATGACACCATCCGGCAGGCCTCGCCGAAGCTGCTCGCCCTGCTCGCCGGTTGACGCTCAGGCGAGGCCGCCGCCGGCGTGGATGTTCTGGCCGGTGATCCAGCGGCCGTCCGGGCCCGCCAGGAACGCGACCACGTCGGCGATGTCCGCCGGCTGACCGAGCCGGCCCAGCGGCGTCATCCCCGCCGCCATCTCCAGCGCCTCGGGGCTGTTGGTCGAGCGCAGCAGCTCGGTGTCCGTGGCGCCGGGCGAGACGGTGTTCACCGTGATGCCGCGTGCGCCGAGCTCCCGGGACGCCACTGCGCTGAACTGCTCCACGGCACCCTTGCTGCCCACGTAGAGGCTGCCGCCCGGGGCGGGGGACGTCGTGTTCAGGGTGGAGATGGTGATGATGCGGCCGTTGTCGCGCATGTGCCGGGCCGCGTACCGGATCGCCTGGAATGTGGCCTTGGCATTGACCGCGAAAATGCGGTCGTAGTCCTCGTCGGTCACCTCGGCGATGGGCGTCGGTGCGAAGCTCGCCGCCGCGTTGGCGACCAGGATGTCCAGGTGGTCGGCGCATTCGAGCAGCTCGCGGACCGCCCCGGGCTCGGCCAGGTCGGCCCGGAAGCCGCGCGCCGAACCGACCGCGTCCTCGACCGCCTTGGCCTCGTCGTCGCGGCTGCGGTAGCCGAAGATCACCGTGGCGCCGTCGCGCGCCAGCCGTTCGACGATCGCCCGGCCGATGCCCCGGGAGCCGCCCGTCACCACTGCCGTCTTTCCCGTCAGAGGCCCTGTCATGCCTGCCGACCTTACCGGCCGGATCCGATCCTCACCCGGCCTCGCCTGACCGGATCGTTCCGGTTCCGGTCGGGTCGGTGTCTTGGCCCGGTGCCGTCCCGGCCGCCACGATGGCAGCATGACCAACGCACTCGTCGTGATCGACGTCCAGGAGTCCTTCCGGGTCCGGCCGCTGTGGCAGGCCGTCTCCAACCCCGCCGTCGTGGAGCGGGTCGGTGTCCTCGTCGACGCCGCCCGCGCGGCCGGCGACCTCGTCGTCTGGGTGCTGCACGCCGAACCGGGCAGCGGCGGCGAGTTCGACCCGGCGCGCGGGCACGTGCGGGTCATGGCCGGGCTCGAGCCGGCACCCGGGGAGCCGATCATCACGAAGACCTCGCACAACGCGTTCACCACGACCAATCTGCAGCAGGTCCTGACCGAGCGGGGGATCCGCGACCTGACGGTCTGCGGGATCCGGACCGAGCAGTGCGTCGAGACCACGGCGCGGGTCGGTTCCGATCTGGGGTACGCCGTCACGTTCGTCACGGACGCAACGGCGACCTTCCCGATCCCGCACTGGGAGGCCCCGGCCGGCCAGACCGTCGCCGAGTTGCTGGCCGACCCGCGTACGCTGGCCGCCGAGGACGTGGTGACCCGCACCGAGTACGCGCTGGCCGGACGCTTCGCCACCGTCCGGACCGTCGCCGAGCTGACCGGGAGCTTGACCGGATCGTGAACCAGGTGGTCTTCGTCCTCGTGCCGCGGCTGCACCTGCTGGACCTCGCGGGCGCCGCCCAGGTCTTCTCGACCGCGGCGGACCACGGGCACCCCTACCGGCTGTCCTACGTCGCCGAGCAGACCGAGGTGCCGACGCACCAGGGCGTCACCCTGCGCGCCGAGCTGAGCTGGCCGGAGCTGGCCCCGGGCGACCTGGTGGTGGTGCCCGGCTGGCGCGCGGACAGGCTGGCCGGCACCGGGCTGCTCACCGAGGAGACGCTGGGCCGGCTCACCGCACACCACGCGGCGGGCGGCACGGTGGCCAGCGTCTGCGCGGGGGCCGACGCGCTGGGCCGGGCCGGCCTGCTCGACGGCCGGCGGTGCACCACCCACCACGACGTGCAGGACGAGCTGGCCCGGCGCTATCCGGCGGCGACCGTGGTCCGCGACGTGCTCTACGTCGCCGACGACCGGGTGGTGACCTCGGCGGGCATCGCCAGCGGCATCGACCTGGCGTTGCACCTGGTGGCGGTGCGGCACGGCCCGGCGGTCGCCGCGCAGGTGGCCCGGCAGATGGTCGTCTACGCCCGGCGCAACGGGGACCAGCAGCAGACCAGTGCGATGTTGCGGCACCGGGCGCATCTCAGCGACGCGGTGCACCGGGTGCAGGACCGGATCGACGAGAGTTTCGCCGAGCCGCTGCCGCTGGCCGAGCTGGCCCGTTCGGCCGGGGTCAGCGAGCGCACGCTGACCCGCCGCTTCGAGGCCGCGACCGGCCGGACGCCGCTGCGCTACCAGCAGCTGCTGCGGGTCGAGCGCGCCGAATATCTGATCGGGCACGGCGCGACGGTCGAGGCGGCCGCCCACGCGGTCGGCTTCGTGGACGCCCGCATGCTGCGCCGCCTGCGCGCCCGGTCCGCCTGACAGCCAGCGGGCCGGGTGGCCGAAGGGCCCGGGCGGCCTGACAGCCAGTGGGCCGGGAGGCCGAGAAACCCGGGCGGCCTGAGGGTCAGAGGGCCGGGTGGCCGAAGAGCCCGGGCAGGCCGCCGCTGTGCAGGAAGACGACCTTGCCGTCCGGTGGGCTGGCGCGCAGCCCGGCCAGCGCCCGCCCGGTGTAGGTCGGGTCGAGGAAGACTCCCTCCGTGCGGGCGGCCAGGCTCAGTGCCTCCTGCACCGGGCGGGTCAGCGCCGCGTAACCGGCGCCCACGTGCGAGTGGTCGATCTGCAACTCGTCGGGCTTGACCGGCACGCCCATGGCGTCGAGCAGCGCGGCGACGGTGCCGCGCGCGTCCGGCAGCGCCCCGGTGTCCACGCCGAAGACCCGGCCCGGGCCCAGCGCGGCCACCAGCCCGGCCATCGTGCCGCCCGAGCCCACCGCCACCACCACGGTGCTCAGATCCGGCAGCTGCGCGGTCAGCTCGCGGGCACAGTCCACATAGCCCAGCGCGGAGAACGCCGACGTGCCGCCGAACGGGATGACGTAGCCCGGCTGCGCGGCCGCCACCTCGTCGAGCGGGGCGTCGCCGGCCCACACGATGCGCGCGCCGGCCAGCTGGTCCAGGATCAGGTTGCCGCGTACGGCCGGCGGCTCGTCCCCGCGCAGCACCAGCACGCACTCCAGCCCCAGCCGGGCGGCGGCCGCAGCCGTCAGCCGGGCGTGGTTGGACTGCGGCGCACCGGTGGTGACCAGCGTCGTTGCGCCCGCCTGGAGTGCCTGAGCGCAGGTGTACTGCAGCTTGCGCACCTTGTTGCCACCGCCGCCGAGGCCGGTCAGGTCGTCGCGTTTGAGCCACAGCTCGTCGAGACCGAGGGCGGTGCCGAGCCGGGGTGCCGGCTCGAGCGGGGTCGGCCAGGTACCCAGGGCGATCGGCGTGATGTCCACCCGGGAAGTCTAGGATCCCCGGCGTGAATCCGCGTGGTGTCCTGCTCGACCTCGACGGCACGCTCGTCGACCACGAGGGCGCTGCCGCCGCCGGTCTGCGCGGCTGGCTGCCGAGCATCGGCCTGGTGCCGACGGACGAGGCGATCGCCCGCTGGGCCGCCGTGCAGGAGCCGCACCTCGCGGCCTGGCGCGACGGCCGGATCACCTTCGCCGAGCAGCGCCGCCGCCGGGTCCGTGACTTCCTGGGTACGCAGGGCAGCGACGCCGAGCTGGACGAGATCTTCGCCGGTTACCTGACCCACTACGAGGGCGCCTGGTGCGCTTACGACGACGTGGCCGACGCCCTGACCGCGCTCGCCGCCGCCGGCCTGCCCACCGCTGTGCTGACCAACGGTTCCCGCGGCCAGCAGCTCAGGAAGCTCGGCCGGACCGGCCTGGGCGACCGGGTCGGGCCGGTCTTCACGGTCGACGACCTCGGGGTGGCCAAGCCGCACGCGGAGGCGTTCCGCCGGGCCTGCGCGCGCTGGGGGTTCCCGCCGGGCGAGGTGCTCAGCGTCGGCGACGACCACGCGCTGGACGTGCTCGGGGCCCGCGCGGCCGGGCTGTCCGCCGTCCACCTGGACCGCCACGACCGCGGCCCGGCCGGCGAGGCGCACCGGATCACCTCGCTGCGCGAGCTGCCGTCCCACCTCAGCGCAGGCTGAAGACCGGGCCGCGGGCCGGGAACGGCAGCCGGGCGTCACGCGGCATCAGGTACGCGTGCGCCCGCCGGATCCGCAGCACGTCGCAGTGCCCGTCGGTGATCACCAGCAGCGGCCCGGCCGGCGGGAAGTCCGAGGCCCGTTCCAGCAGGTCGATGCCCGGCTGCAGGACCGTGCCGCCGCGTCCGCGGACCCGTACCCGGCCGGCGATCTCATGCACCGGCAGGTAGCCGGCGTCGTAGGCGGCCGCGTCGCAGAAGACCACCCGGGCTGCGGGCACGTCGCGGGCGGCGGCGTACGACGCGATCGCGCCCAGGGCCTTGCCCATCAGCTCGTGGCTCATCGACCCGGAGGTGTCCAACAGCACCCCGAACGTGTGCCGCCGCACGACCTCCTCCGGCAGGTGCCGGCCCGGCCGCGGGATGCCCGGCGTGGCTGCCTGCCGCCGCGACGGCCGCGCGTACGTCCGCTGCCGTTCCGGGCCGGGGACGTGCTCGTCGAACCAGCGGGCCAGCTGCACGTCCCAGGGCGGCGGCGGCTGCTCGAGCACCCGGATCTCCGCGGCCAGCCCGGTGGGCAGCAGGCCGCGCCCGTCCCGCTGGTGGTACCGGTAGCCGGTGAGCAGCGCCCGCTGGTAGAAGTCGTCCAGGTCCACGCCCCCGGAACGCGAACCGCGCCAGGGCAGCGGCTCACCCAGCATGTCGCCGAGGCCCCGGCCCCGCAGAGTCGCGAGCTTGCGCAGGCGGCGCAGGTCAGTGGCGATCCGGTCGTACACCTCCTCGGCGGACGCCCCGCCCAGGGCGGGGTCGAGCAGCAGACCGTCGGGCAGCTCGCCGACGCCCATCTCGACGAGCCAGCCGTTGACCACGTAGTCGCAGGCGACGTTCCACAGGTACGGGTCCCGCGGCCCGACCCGGTCGGCGTGCCGCAGCGCGACGTGCAGCATCTCGTGGGCCAGTACGAACCGCCACTGCGCCTCGCTCAGCTCACGCAGCGGGTTGACGTAGATCTCGCCGGCCGCGCTCGACACCGCCGCGACGGTGATGTCCCAGCCCCGGGCCAGGTCGGTGTCGGCGACCAGGGTGAACCCGGCGGCCAGCCCGCCCAGCAGCGGGTACGAGCCGACGAACCAGCTCAGCGCCCGCTCCCACGGCTTGCGCGGGGCGCGCGGATCGGTCAGCGACGTCCGGGCGCCACCGGCCACGTCGACCGCGGCGGTGGCGGCGGCGGACAGGCCCAGGGCGAAGCGTTCCGGCCAGGCCGGCTCGTGGCCGGGCGCGACCGGATCAGCCTGCACCACCAGGTCCGGGGCTCCCGCGCCGCAGCCGGCGAACTCCGCCGGTACGCCGTCCAGCCGCCACTGGCGCACCAGCGCGGCCTCGTCGGCCTTGGGCAGCGCGACCGGGAACAGCTCCGGCTCGCTGCCCAACTTCACCGCCCGCTGGAACCGGGTCACCGCCACACAGGCCGCGTCGCGGAACGCCGCGTCGTGGCCGTGCCGCGGGTCCAGGTGACCGAAGCCGAGGTGCAGCAAGCAGTGCGCCAGCACCCAGGTCCACTGTGCCCGGTCGAGTCGCCGGCCGCGGTTGGCCCGGATCCGGCCGTCGGTCGACACCTCGGCGTATCCCAGGTCCGAGCTGTCCACCAGCACCGCGCCGACGCTGGGCCGCGGCCACGCGTTCGCGGTCAGCGGGCGGAACATCGGGTGGGCCGACAGCTCCTGCCACGCCGCCGCGAAGGCCAGCATGTTCGGGTCCTGCTGGCTCTGCTTGGCCATCTCAGGCGCGGGCCGCGACCAGGCGCGGCAGGTCGCGGCTCACCTCGACCAGGAACCAGGCGGGCAGCACCGGGGCGCCGTCGGCGTCGGCGGCGATCACCAGCCGGCCGCACTCGAGGGACAGCTCGGCCAGCTCCACGAGCAGACCCTTGGCCCGGTGCGCGAAACGGCGTACCGCGGCGGGCGCCTTGTCCTTGTCGGCCGGGAGGTCCTTGATCAGCCGGGCCCGGAACGTCTCGGCGAGGAAGTAGAGCAGGTCCCGGTCGTCGTTGCCCTGCGGCCAGCCCGCATCGCCGCGCAGGATGGCCTCCAGGCCGTACCGGTGGCGGACGACCTTGAGGTAGCCGCAGAAGGCCGCCGCGTGCGCGGGGCTCAGCGTGCCGGCCGCCAGCAGCCGCAGCGTCTCCTCGGCGATGTCGTCGCCGTAGGAGCGCAGCGCGTCGCTGAGCATGTGCCAGCTGCGCGGGGTGGAGAAGACCTCCTCGGTCTTGGGCGGCGCGGCCCACAGGTGGTCCGGGCGCTCGTCCAGGTACGCCAGGATCCACGGGTGGATGCCGGCGCCCAGCGCCCAGTTCAGCCAGTCGGTGTGCGAGGCCCGCAGGTGGACGTGGACCAGCCGGTTGATCAGCGCCGAGGCCATCGGCCGGGCGAGCGCGTTGTCGCCGGCCCGGTTGCCGGCACCGATCACGATCGAGCCGGCCGGCAGCTCGTACCCGCCGATCCGGCGGTCCAGGATCAGCGAGTAGAACGCCTTCTGCACCTCCGGGCTGGACGAGTTGAGCTCGTCCAGGAACAGGCAGTACGGCTCGTCGCGGGCGATCGACTCCGGCGGCGCGAAGCGGCTGCGGCCGTCGTGCAGCTCGGGCACGCCGATCAGGTCCTCGGCGGCGAGCTGGGTGCCGACCAGCGTGACGCAGTCCAGCCCGAGCGACTCGGCGAACGCGCGCACCAGCGAGCTCTTGCCGATGCCCGGCGCGCCCCACACGAAGACCGGCCGCACGACCGCCACGTGCAGCAGCAGGTCGGGCAGCTGGGCCGGGGTCACCGTGACAGCGGAGTGCACGCCGGGAAGTGTGCTCCGCGGCCCGCCGCGGGCGCACGCGAATAATCGATCAGCGCGCCCGCGGCGGCGGCGGTCACTTCAGGTGGACGATGCCGTCCATGGTGACCTTCGGGCGGCCCTTGGTGCCGACCACGACGATCTTCACGGTGTGCTTCTTGGCGCTGGTCCACGACTTGGTCCAGACGGCCTGGCGGTACGTGTTCTTGCTCGCCCGCAGGTCGATCGTGCCGACCTTCTTGCCGTCGAGGTAGACGTACGCCTGGCCCGCCGTCTTGCCCTTCATCGCCAGCAGCGCCACCGAGCGGCCGGTGAAGCTCCAGCTCAGCGAGGCCTTCTTGGTGGAGCTGGCGAGCGCCGCCTTCCCGATGTGCGCGCTGCTCGACGCCTTGGCCCACTTGCCGGAGCGACTGGCCTTGGTCTCGGCGACCAGCACGGGGGTGCGGGTCACCGGGGCGGTGGCCACGTTGGCGGCGAGGTCGGTGGCCTGTAGGCGCCAGGTGGTCGCCGTGCCGGGCCGGGCCGTGGTGTTCCAGCTGCGGGCGCTGGTGGCAAACGTGGTGCGGCCGGGCGCGGTGAGCTGCACGGCGGACAGCCCGACGGCGTCGGCCACCTGCCACTTGAGGGTCACCGGCGCGGCGGTGGGGTTGACCGTGCCGGTGCGCAGCACCACGTCCGGCCGGCCGGGGAACGTGGGCTTGGTGAGGTCGGCGATGACCGTGCGGGTGTCGCTGACCGACGTCGGCCCGCCGACCCGGTTCATCTGCACCTGCACGGTGTGCCGGCCGGCGGCCAGCTTCACGGTGGCGGACCGGGCGGCTGCGGTGGCGCTGCCGGCCGTACGGCCGTCGATGCGCACGTCGAAGCCACCGATCTCGCCGCCGGGCGTGCTGACCGACCAGGAGACCGTGAGGCTGTCGCGGACCACGCCCTTGCGGCCGCTGAGCCCGGTGATCTTCAGCCCGGAGAGCACCCCGGCGGCCTCGGTGCGCAACGCGGGCAGCTTGCCGAAGAGGGTGTTGCCGGGACACTCGGTCGCCTGCACGTCGCGGTGCCCGGCGATCCGGCCCATGGTGACCTTGTCGCCGACCTTGACCTTGTCGTTGCTGCCCTGCGCGGTGGTGGTGAACTGGTCGAGCGGGTCGTGACCGTACTGGCCGAGCTTGAACGCCGCCAGCTGCGCGATCTTGGTGGTGACCGAGGCGGGCACGGCGGTGGTGCCGTACTCACCGAGGACGGCGACGGCGGCGTAGTTGGTGTTGAACGGCGGCGTGTGCGCCCCGACGACCGGCTTGTCCACGCCACCCTTGCGGCCCTCGTAGAGCGTGCCGCACTTGTCGACGAGGAAGTTGTATTCCATGTCGTTGAGGCCCTTGCCCGTCACCGCGTACGTGTAGATGCTGCGGATCACCTTGCCGGCGTCGGCGCACGTGTAGTCGTTGGACCGGCTGCCGCTCTGCGCGGTGTGGTGCACGAAGAGGGCGTTGATCGTGGTGCCGTACACCGGGGCGTCCTTGACCAGCGTCTCGTCGGCGCTCCAGCCCTTGCGGCTCACGTAGGCCGGCATCGCGCTCTGCGCCGGGACGGTGGGCACCGGGGTGGCGGCCGTCGTCGTGGGCGGAGCGGCCGTGGTGGTGGCCGGGGCCGAAGGGGTGGCGCTGGTCGAGGTCTCGTCGTCGGGGTCGGGCTGCGCCGGCGGCTGCTCGGGCTCGGGCTCCGGGTCGGGCAGCGGCTCGGTGCCGGTGGCCGGTGGGTCGGCCGGCGCGGACTCCTCCGGATCGGCGAGCGGCATCCCGCCGCCCTGGCCGCCGCTGGTCGCGGGGCCCGGATCGACCAGGGTGAGCCGCAGGCCCGCGGGCAGCCGGCTCGAGGCGCGTCCGGCGGGGGAGACCACCTTCACCTCGACGCCGTTCGAGACCCCGACCCACAGACCGGTGCTGCCGCCGCGGGTGCGGCCGGCCACGAGATCCGGGTCGCCGGCCGCGACCGCGTGCTCCAGATCCAGGCTCTGCCAGGCGGACCAGTCGCCGGAGGCGGCCGACCGGGTGCGCACGGCGGCGTCACCCCGGAACGAGAGCAGGGCGTCCGTCCAGGTCACGCCGAGCAGGCTGAACCGGGAGACGGTGCGCTTGGCCAGCCGCAGGGTCTCGCGGCCGTCCTCGATCGTCGGTTTGCCGTCCAGCTCCAGCGACTGCGTGGTGACCGGCGCCGGCGGCGGGCCGGAGGGCAGCGGTGCGGCGGCGGCCTCGGCCGCGGTCGCGGCGAGCGGTGCTGCGGCCGGGTCGGCGGACGACCGGGTCAGCACGACCCCGGTCACTGTCAGTGCCGTCGCAGTGACCGCCGCGGCGGTCCCCGCCACCATTCGTGACCTGCTGATCCTCACGCCCGAAGCCCCCGTGTCGTTGCGGCGACCACGATCGAAGTCACCGGCGGAAGCGCCACCATACCGGTCCGCGGGCCGGCTGTGTGTCCGTCCACAGTAGGACGTGGGACGGGGTCAGCGGCGGCGTCCGGCGTACCGCTGCACGAGCAGCGTCAGCACGCCGGCCGCGACGATCGCGGCGACGTTGATGAGCAGTTGCAGCGCCGAGCCGGCGGCCTCGTCCATCACGCCGTAGGCGAGCGCCACCGCGACGTTCGCGGCCGCCGGCACGGTGGTCACCGAGATCAGCACCCCGACCAGCGTGCCGGCCTTGGCCGAGGTCAGCGACAGCATCCCGGCCACCCCGGCCAGGAAACCGACCACCCAGCTCAGCGCGTCCGGCTGCCAGATGAACTCGGTCAGCGGGCGCTCGCCGAGCAGCATGCCCTTGTTCACCAGATCCAGCGCGGTCAGCGCCCAGGTGGTCACGACGGTGACCACCATGCCGACGGAGAAGCCGGCCCCCAGGGCCAGCAGCGCCCGGCGGACCAGCCCGGGCCGGCGGCGCACCAGGCCGACGCAGAGCGCGGCCAGCGGGCCGAACTCGGGACCGACGACCATCGCCCCGACGATGAGGATCGGCTGGTCGAGCAGGACGCCGATGCCGGCGATCACCGTCGCCACGATCATGAAGGTCAGGAACGCGCCGGACAGCTCCGACTCGGCCGCGGTGGCGTGCTCCACCTCCTCCCAGACCACGGCGTCCACGCCGAGCCCGGGCACCCGCCGCTCGGCCCGGTCGGCCGCCGCCGACAGCGTGGTGTCGACCTTCTCCAGCATGATCGAGCCGTCCCGCTCGACGTCGAGCTCACGCAGTCGTTCGATGATCGCGCTGGCGCCCTCCCGGACGACGTCGCAGAAGAGCAGGTCACCGACCGGTTCGACGGCCGCACCGGGCAGCACGACCACGTGGGTCACGGCGTCGTTGCCGGTCAGCAGCTCCTGGACGGCGGCCCTGCGGTCGGGCGGGACGATGATCCTCAAGTGCAGCACGCGGTCATCAAACCACCGCTCAGGAGTGGATCGGCCCCGCGGTGCCGGTGAGCCGCCCGCCGGTGCCGTGCCAGCGCACGGCCACGATCTCGGCCGCGATGCTCACCGCGGTCTCCTCCGGGGTGCGCGCGCCCAGATCGAGCCCGATCGGCGAGGCCAGCCGGGCGATCGCGGCCGGGTCCAGCCCGGTCTCGCGCAGCCGCTTGAGCCGGTCGTCGTGGGTGCGGCGGGAACCCATCGCCCCCACGTACGCCACCGGCAGCCCGAGCGCCACCTCCAGCACCGGCACGTCGAACTTCGGGTCGTGGGTCAGCACGCACAGCACGGTGCGCGGGTCGATCCGCCCGGCTGCCGCCTCGGCCGCCAGGTAGCGGTGCGGCCAGTCGACGACGACCTCGTCGGCCTCGGGGAAGCGCCGGGCGGTGGCGAAGACCGGCCGGGCGTCGCAGACCGTCACCCGATAACCGAGGAACGCGCCGATCCGGGCCACCGCGGCGGCGTGGTCGGTGGCCCCGAACACGATCATGCGGGCGGCCGGCGCGAACGAGGTGACCAGCACGGTGAGCCCGGTGCCGCGGCGCTCGCCGGCCGGGCCGTAGTGCAGCAGCCCGGTGCGCCCGGCGGCGAGCAGCCCCCGGCCGTCGTCGGTGACCGCGTCGTCCAGCCGGTCACCGCCCAGCGAGCCGTGCCGGGTGTCGCCGTTGACGACCAGGTGCCGGCCCAGCGCCTCCGGCGGGCCCTCGACACACGTGAGCAGCGCGACCGGCTGGTCCGCGGCGACCGCCTCCGCGAGCACGGGCAGCTCGGGGAAGCCGGCCCGCTCGACGAAGAGCTCGATCGTGCCGCCGCAGGGCAGCCCGACCTCGAACGCGTCGTCGTCGCTGATGCCGTACCGCACGGTCTGCGGGGTGCCGGACCCGGCCACCTCGCGACAGAGCTCGTAGACCGCGCCCTCGACGCAGCCGCCGGAGACGCTGCCGACGGCGGTGCCGTCGGCGCTGACGAGCATCGCCGCGCCGGGCTGCCGGGGTGCGCTCGACCAGGTGGCGGTGACGGTGGCCAGCCCGGCCGGCTCACCCGCGCGCCACCAGCGGAGCAGATCGTCCAGGACGTCACGCACGGGTCACTTCCGGTACGTCGAGATCGGTGTCGTCGGCGAGGTGGCCGACCGGGACGACGCGGACCTGGCCGGCGTGCGCGCGCAGGTAGTCGCGGGCGCCGCGGTCGCCGGTGGCACTGCGCGCGACCCCGTCCCAGTGCTCGCGGCCGAGCAGGACCGGATGGGACCGGCGCTCGCCGTAGCCGCCCATCACCAGGGAGGCCGGGGTGGCGTCGGCGGCGATGGCGCGTACCGCTGCGGGTGTGACGCCGGGCATGTCGACCAGCAGGACCACCGCCGCACCGGCCGGGCCGGCGGCCAGCGCCGCCAGGCCGGTGCGCAACGAGGAGGCCATGCCGCTCGCCCAGTCCGGATTCTCGACATAGGTCAGTGCGGGCGCGACAGTGCGGACCTGGGCTGCCTGCGCACCGATCACGACCACCGGCTCGGCCACGCCGGCCTCGCGCAGGATGCCGGCCGCGCGCTCCACGAGCAGGCTGCCCCGGTGCGCAACGAGGGCCTTGGGCATCCCGTAGCGGCGACCGGCGCCCGCGGCGAGAACCAGACCGGCGATCTCCATCACCAGAGCCTAGCCGCGGTGACGGGATCCCGACTGAGAGCGAGCAGCAGCCGCCGGCCGGCCCCTAGGCTCAGCGGATGAGGGTAGCCATCGTCGGTACCGGACCCACCGGCCTGTACGCCGCGACCGCCCTGGCCCGCCGCGGTCACGAGGTCACCGTCGTGGATCGCGACCCCGGCCCCGCACCCGGCGGCGACTGGCAGCGCAAAGGCGTCATGCAGTTCCACCATCCGCACGCGCTGCGCCGGCAGATCCTCACGGCCCTCGAGGCGGAGCTGCCCGAGGTGCGCGACGCGCTGCTGGCCGCCGGCGCCGAGCTGATCATCCTGCCCGCGGAGGGCACCCGGCCGGAGATGGTGGTCGGGATGGCCTGCCGCCGGGAGGTCTTCGAGCTGGTGTTGCGCAGGACCGCGGCGGCCGAGCCCGGCGTGACGCTGCGGTGCGGACACGTCGAGGATGTGCTGCGCTCCCACGGCCGCGCTGCCGGACTGCGCGTCGACGGCACCGAGGTGGCCGCCGACCTGGTGCTGAACGCCTCCGGCCGGGCCGGGCGGATCGGCGACGACCTGCGCGCCCCCGGCACCGGCCGGGACTGCGGGCTGTCCTATGTCTCCCGGCAGTACGAGCTGCTGCCGGGCGCCGCGCCGGGCCCGGTCAACGCGCCGGTCGGCCTGATCTCCCGGATGCCGGGCTACTTCTTCGCCGTGTTCCTGCAGGACAACCGCACTGTGAGCACCACGTTCTGCCGGCTCAGCACCGACCGGAAGCTGGCCGGCCTGCGGGTCACCGAGGCTTTCGAGGCGGCCGCGCGGGCGGTGCCCGGGTTCGCGGAATGGACCGATCCGGCCCGCACCCGGCCGATCACCGCCGTGCTGCCCGGCGGTCACCTGCGCAACGCCTACCGGGGCCAGCTGGACGAGGACGGCCGGGTGGCGCTGCCCGGGCTCATCCACGTCGGCGACGCGGTCTGCACCACCAACCCGGTCGCCGGCCGCGGCATCACGACGTCTCTGCTGCAGGCCCAGCACCTGGTCTCGCTGATCGGCGGTCCCGGCGGCGCGGATCTCGAGACCGTGACGCTGGAGTTCGACCGGTGGTGCACCGAGCAGATCAAGCCCTGGTTCGACGACCACCTGATCTGGGACGCCGAACAGGTACGCCAGTGGGCAGGCGCGGACATCAACCTGTCCCGGCCGCTCGCCTCCGGCTACATCGTCGAGGCGGCTCAGGCGGACCCGTCGCTGATGCGCCACGTCGGGCCGTATCTGTCGATGGAAGCTCTGCCCGCGACGCTGGCCGCGGCCGAACCGCGGGCCCGGGAGATCTATGCGGGCGGCTGGCGGGCCCCGCTGCCGACCGGCCCGAGCCGGGACGAGCTGGTGTCGCTGATCAGCCGCGTGGGGGTCTAGCCAGGGCGGCCGGCAGACCGCGTACGGCGGCCAGCCCGAGCACCGTCCGGGGCTGGTAGGCGACCCGCCACAGCCCGCCGTGCGCCGCGCCGATGGTCTCGTCGGTCCATGCGTTCGGCGCCGCGGGCCGTGGCTTGCGGAGCTGGTGCACGAGCAGCGCCGCCATCAGCCGGTTGCTGGTCGCGGGTTCGAAGATCTCCGCGCCGAACACGTGCGCACCCGCGTAGGCCGCCGCGAGCAGCCGGTTGCTCAGCACCGACCGGGTCCGGGTCGGCGGGGCGACCGAGAAGCTCACCGTCGTGCCGTCGTGCCGGGCCACCGACGCCCGCCACCGCTGGATGCGTTTGGCCAGCGCGTAGTTCGGGCCCTGCTGGGGGACCAGGCTGTCGGCGATGCCGGGGTCGGCGCCGGGCGGGTAGTTCGGCTGGAGCAGCCGGCCGCCGGACATCGCGGCGAGCACCTTGGCCGCCGCCGGCCGGTCCCGGAACCGCACCGCGGCCTGCGCGACGGCGCCGGCCGGCACCGCGAAGGCATCCGTCGGCGTGGCCAGAAAGGCCAGGGCGGTGCCGGGTCGCTGCCGGCGCACATGCTCGGTCAGGGCGTCGACGGCCGCTGAGAGCCGGGGGTACGCCGCCCCGGGCGCGTACACGTAGTTGCCGAGCACCAGCCGGCCCTCGATGCCGAGCAGCCACTGCGCCGTCGCCGGCAGCCCGGTCAGCAGGTCCACGCCCGCGCCCTCGATCGTGGCACCCGGCGCGATCAGCGTGCCCGCGCTCTGCCGGGCGGTGGCCGCCACCCGTTCCCAGACCCGCGGCCGGGGCAGGTCGACGCCGATCACCGTGCCACCCCACGCCAGTACGGCGGGCAGTGGTCCCATCTCGGCGCCGGCGCCCAGCACCACCAGCCGCTGATCGGACAGGTCCAGCCAGTCCGGCTCGGCGGCCACCTCGCGGACGGCCTCGGCGCACGATTCCTCGATCGTGCCCTCCCGCACCCAGTCGTCGAGCCGCCGCAGCAGGGCGTCCCCGCGCAGCAGCTCACCCCGGTACGGCAGGACCAGCTCCTGCTCAGGCTTGCTTTCACCGTGGATCGTCACGGTGCCCAGCGGCTCGGCGGCTTCGCTCTTTGTGGTGAACGCCTGATCGAGCGGCACCTCGTCCGCGCCGCTGGTAACCCGCATCCGGCTGTGCACCGACGCCAGCCCGGCCCGCGCGATGTCGTAGCCGCCGTCCAGCCCCGCCTCGACCAGGGCCCGGAAGTGCCGCAGGTAGCCCGTACGCCAGTCGCTCTCCCGCTCGGCCGCCGCGGCCGCCGCCGGATCCGCCACCCGCAGAGCGTCCGCGACCACCGCCCGGCCCAGCGCCGAACCGCTGCGCCGGCCGTCCTCGGCCCGGGGAAACACGACCTCGTTCACGCGGACAGTATGGCGACCTCCTACCCAGGGAGGAGACGGCCTCCGACCACCGGCCGCGGGACGGGCCCGCGGATGGGCGAAAGCGCCCGCCGGCCCCGAAAGCATCAAGGGCATGACAAACGTGCTGCGCTGGCACCGCCCGCTGATGATCTTCGCCGCCGCGATGGCCCTCCTGGCCCTCGTCGCGGCGGTCGGCACCCTCGCCGACCCGCGCGTCCTGACCGGCGCGCCGATCTGGCTCAAGCCGTTCAAGTTCGCGGTGTCCTTCGTCCTCTACACCTCCACCCTGGCCTGGATGCTCTCGCTGCTCCCGCGGCGCAGCCGCCTCGCCGAATGGGCCGCCACCGTGGTGGTCGCCATGTCCGTCGCCGAGATGGTCGTGATCGTGACGCAGGTGCTGCGCGGGCAGACCAGCCACTACAACGAGACCTCCGCGCTGAACTCCGCGCTGTGGCAGGTCATGGGCAGCGCGATCATGGTGCTGTTCATCGCGCACTTCGTGATCGGCGTCGTGGTGCTCCGGCAGCGGATCGCCGACCGGGTGTCCGCGCACGCCGTCCGCTGGGGCCTGGGACTGTCCCTGCTCGGCCTGGTGGCGGCGATCCCGATGGTGCAGCCCGCCCAGATGGGGCACAGTGTCGGCGTGAGCGACGGCGGACCGGGACTGCCAGTGGTCGGCTGGAGCACCACCGGCGGCGACCTGCGGATCGGCCACTTCGTCGGGCTGCACGCGTTGCAGGCGCTGCCGTTGCTCGCCCTGCTGCTCGGCAACCGGCTCGACGAGCTCACCCGGATCCGGCTGCTGGCGGTCGGCGGCGTCGCGTACGGCATCCTCACCGCCCTACTGACCTGGCAGGCCCTGCGCGGCCAGCCGCTGCTGCAGCCCGACGCCCTGACGTTGACCGCCTGGGCCGCCCTCGCCGCCGCGACCGCGACTGCCACGGTCGCCGTGGTGGCCCGCCGCCGGCAGCCGGCTCTGGAGCTGGCGGCATGACCGCCTGCACCGAGCGGCACCTGGCCGCGGCGGACGACGGCCTGGGAGGGCCAGCATGACCGGGGCCTTGTTCGGGTTGACCTTCGCGGTCGCCGCGCCGTTCTGGGCGCTCATGATCCTGCTGCCCGGCTGGTCCTGGACCCGGCGGATCATCGCCTCCCCGCTGATCGTGCTGCCGGTCGTGGTGATCTACGCGCTGCTGGTCATCCCGGCCTTCGGCGAGGTGCTGCCGGCCGTCGCGTCGCCCACCCTCGGCGGCGTCCGCGAACTGCTCGGCACGGCCGACGGCGCGGCGGCGGCCTGGGCGCACATGCTCGCGTTCGATCTCTTCGTCGGCCGCTGGTCCTGGCTCGACAGCCGGACCCGCGGCGTCCCTGCGCTGATCATGTCGCCGGTGCTGCTGCTCACGATCCTGCTCGGCCCCCTGGGCCTGCTGGTCTACCTGCTGGTACGGGCCCGCTACCGCCCCGCCGAGAGCGCCTAGGGTGGTCCTCGTGGGATGGGTGGCACGGCTCTTCGACGCGCGGGACACGTTCGTCCGGATGGTGCTGCTGGACCTGAGCGGCCTGAGCTACCTGCTCTTCGGCACCCAGGCCGGCCCGGCGCCCACCCCGACGCAATGGCTGCTCGCGGTGGCCGCGTTCGCCCTCGCCCTGATCCTGCACCGCCGGCAGCTGCCCGGCCTGCTGGCCCAGACCGCCCTGCTGGTCGTGGCGTTCTGGCTCATCGACGACACCACGATCAATCAGGTCGGCACCAGCTGGCTGCTGCTCGAAGTGGCACTGTGGGCCCCCCGGCCGCGCATCCTCTGGTCCTGCGCGGGCCTGGTCGCGGCGGTCTATGCGGCCTTCACCCTGGGCCGGGACCCGTCGCAGATCTCCGGGCTGGTCTTCGGGCTGTTCATAGTGATCGGCGTACCGGTGCTGCTCGGCCTGGTCATCCGGACCACCCGCGAGCTGGGCGTGCAGGCCCGGCGTCGGGCCGAGTCGGAGAGCCGGGCGGCCCGCGCGGACGAACGCTCGGCGATCGCCCGCGAACTGCACGACGTGGTCGCACACCACGTCGCGTCGATGGTGCTGCGGGTCGGCGTGGCCCGGCACGTGCTGCCGGACGTGGACCCGCGGGTGACGGAGGTGTTCGACGACGTGCACGGCACCGGTACGGCCGCGCTGGCCGATCTGCGGCAGCTGGTCGCGGTGCTGCGGGACCCGTCCCGGCGTACGGATGCGGCGCTCACCGCGATCGAGCCCGGCGCGCTGCCGGCCGCCCTCGAAGCCGCGGTCGAAACGGCCCGGCGGGCGGGACTGACGGTGGACGCGAGCATCGCGCCGGAGGCCGGATCGCTGGACGTGGTCCGCGGCCTGGCCGTGCTGCGGCTGACCCAGGAAGCGCTGACCAACGTGGCCAAGCACGCCGGACCGGCCGCCCGGGCGAGCCTGCGGGTCGAGGTGCAGGACGGGGACGTGCTCTGGTCGGTCACCGACGACGGCGGCGGCGTGGTGCCCGGGCTGCCGTCCGGCGGCGGTCACGGTCTGATCGGGATGCGCGAACGGGTCGAGGTGCTGGGCGGCCGGCTGACGGCCGGACCGGCGGCGGGCGGCTGGCGGGTCGAGACCGTACTGCCGGCCAGCCGGTCCACGGAGCCGGTGTGATCAGGGTCCTGCTGGTCGACGACCAGCCGCTGATCCGCGCCGGCCTGCGGATGCTCTGCGACGCCGAAGCCGACCTGACGGTGGTCGGCGAGGCGGAGAACGGCCGCGACGCGGTGACGCTCGCCGCCCGGCTGGCCCCCGACGTGATCGTCATGGACCTGCGGATGCCGGGGGTTGACGGCATCACGGCGACCGGCCGCATCCTGGCGGAACGCCCGGGCGCCCGGATCGTCGTGCTGACCACCTTCGGCGACGACGACCACCTCTATCCGGCGCTGACGGCTGGGGCCTGCGGCTTTCTGCTGAAGGACGCGCCGCCGGTCGAGCTGCTGGACGGGATCCGGCGGGCCGCGGCGGGGGACAGCCCGTTCAGTCAGGACGTGCTGCAGCGGCTGGTGCGGCGGGCGGTCGCGGCCCGGGTGGACCAGCCGCGGCCGGTGGCGGGGCTGACCGCCCGGGAGCGGGACGTGCTGGAGCTGGTGGCCGAAGGGCTGTCCAACACGGAGATCGCCGACCGGCTGCACATCGGCGTGACGACTGTGAAGACGCACATCACCAGCCTGATGACCAAGACCGACAGTCCCAACCGGGTGCGGTTGGCGCTCTTCGCCCGCGGCGGCTGATCGCCAGCGGCGACCGCTGCTCGGCCGGGTCAGAGGCCGCGGGTGGTGAGCCAGCTCTCGACGCGGGTGATGACCTTCTCCGGGGTGCGGCGGGCCCACAGGAAGTGGTCCGGGACCGCGTCGATCGTGGCCCGGTCGACGTCGGAGGGCAGCCGGGCCGCCAGGTGGTCGACCGCGGCGCGCGGGATCATCCGGTCGCCGGCGATGTCGACGAGCAGCGCCGGCACGGACAGATCGGCCAGCGCGGCCTCGTAGTCGGTGCGGTCACCGCGCAGGCGGTAGCGGCCGTAGCGGGCCTCGTAACCCCAGTCGTTCATCAGTGTGCGGGGCTGGCGTCCCGCGAAGCCGAGCCGGTGTCCCGGCCAGTAGCCCAGCGAACAGGTGACCGCGCCGACGAAGCGGACCCCGGCGGCGCGCTGGGCCCGGGCGAGCCGGCCGCTGCGGGCAAACGGGGAACTCGTACCCGTGGCCAGGGTGACGACGGCGTCCGGGCGTACCGTGCCGGCGGCGCCCGACAGCAGCGCGAGCTGACCGCCCAGGCTGTGGCCCACCAGCACGACCTTGGCCGCGCCGGCGACGGCCGGATCGGTGAAGACGGCCGGCAGGTCGTCGCGGACCAGATGGGCGTAGCCGAACGAGTCGCGGCGCAGGTCGGCGACCGGGCTCTGCGGCATGCCGCGCAGCTCCACGCCGACGACGTGCCGGCCGGCGGCCGCCCAGGCGCGGAACAGCGGGCCGTAGTAGGCCACCGGCACCCCGAGCGCGGGCAGGAAGACCACGGACGCGGCGCGGCCGGGCTCGCCGTACTCCTCGACGGTCAGCGTGACGCCGTCAGTGGAGGGCACCGGATGCACGCGAGGTTCCATCGGGACAGTCTCCGGGTGGACGGTCACCCGCGGCGATGTGATCTCCCACACGCAAAAGACCGGGAACCCGTGGCGGCGGGTTCCCGGCCTTGGTGCCTTGTCACGGTATCGCGGGATCAGCCCTGACGGCCGTTCCAGCGGGGGTTCTTGCGATTGATGACGACCATCCGGCCCCGCCGGCGGGTGACAACCGAACCCGGCTTGCTCTTGAGCGACCGGAGCGAGTTGCGAACCTTCATGATGCCTCCTCGGTCCTGCCAACGCCGCCGGTCACCCCGGCATTCCGGAAACTGTCGGAGGCTGCCGCCATGATGACCGGGCCGAAGGGAAGGGGTGGGTGTGGCCGAGGTGATGGTGCGCGACGAGACCATGGCGGGCCGGGCGATCGACGAGTGGATCCTGCCGGACCTGCCCGACGAGATCACCGCGCGCGAACTGCTGCGCCTGCGGGTCCGCGAGGAGGTGGCCCGCTTCCATGCCACGGCGGGCGACGTCTTCCGCGGCTTGGCGCCTTTAACGGTACGGAGGGGACAGCGTCTCGACTGGACCGCGCAGGCTGACGCGGCGTGCGCGGCGTTCACCCGCAACGGCTTCGTGATGATCGTCGGCCGGCACCAGGTCGACGACCTCGACCAGCTCATCGACCTGCGCGGCGATCCGACGGTGGCGTTCATCCGCCTGGTCCCGCTGGTGGGTGGCTGATGGAGCCGATCCTGCTCGACCTGACCCCGGCGGTCGACCCCGACCCGCGCCTGCACGAGGTAAAGACGACAGATGCCGACCCGGCGCTACCCGCGGACCACCGCCGGCTGATCTGTCTGCGCCTGCACTGGGAGGCGGCCCGCGACGACGCCCCGTTCGTGCACCCGGCCGAGGTGATCGCCGCGCTGGCGACGGACGACGTGCACTGGACCCGGGACGACCTGATCTGGAGCCTGCGGGTGCTGGCCGGCGAGACCGGACGCGACGACGGCTCCCCGTGGCGCCTGCCCGTCATCATCGGTGCCGCGCTGCCGCCGGAGGAGTTGCGTGACCTCGTACCGGCCTTCGAAGCGGTGCTGGACGCGGTGAAGACGAGCTATCTGGCTGTGCGGGTGCGTCATTCGCTGTCCCAGGCGTACGGCGCTGTGCTGGACCGGATCGATCCCGGTGGGCTCGGTCACGTGCTGCCGGCGGACGACGTGTTCGACGCGGCGGTGCAGGAGTCGCTGCGGCCGCTGCTGACCGATGCCGGGATGCGTGCGGTGCTGCGGCACGCCGAGTCGCTGGCCAAGCCGGTGCCGGCCAAGGGCTGGCTGCGACGGGCGGATGATCTGCGCGGCGCGGCGGGCGTTGTCAATCCCCTGCTGGAGCGGTTCTGTGCTTATCAAGGGTCGGTCGGTGAGGACACCGACCTGCTGGTGCGGGGGCTGATCTGGTTCGCCGCCCGGGATCCGGAGTCGACTGCTTTGCTGGCCCGGGTCGCGGTGCGGGCGGGCACGGCATCCTCGGAGGTGCAGGCGCCGCGGACGGCGGCGGCTGCGGTGGAGATCTTGGCGGATCGCGGGGGTGATGCGCCGGTGCGGGCACTGGTGCGGCTGGCGCTCACGGTGCGGAGCAAACCGTTGCTGGCGCGGGTTCGCGCTGCGGTCGCGCGGATCGAGAGCGCGCGTGGCTGGGCGGCCGGCGAGGCGCTGGAACTCGGGATCGACGACCACGGCCTGGATGCGGAGGGGCGGCGCTGCTGGCCGGTGCCCGGCTCTGTCCTCGTGGAGGTCGTTGACGGCAGGGCGCGATTGGTGGTCATGCGGGACGGCAGGCCGCTCAAGCGAGTGCCGGCCGATGTGGACGTCGCGGAGGCCAGGGCGCTGGTCAAGGAGATCACCAAGACGCTGGCTGCGGAACGCGATCGGGTCGAGTCGCTGCTGTCCCAGGAGAGGAGCTGGGCGTGGGCTGATTGGGTGGCGCGCTATCTGGATCATCCGATCACGGGGTCTGTGGCCGATCGCCTGATCTGGCAATCGTCGGTGGACGGCAGGGCGTGGCGGGCCGGCATTCCGCGTCGCGAGGCCGACGGCGGCTGGAGGCTGGTGGACGAGGCAGGCAACGACTTCGAGCCGGCCGGCGGGCGAGTGCGGCTTTGGCATCCCGCGTTGGCTGCGCCCGGGGAGGCGGCGAGATGGCGTGACCACATCGGAGTGGAGGAGTTGCGGCAGCCGTTCAAACAGGCGTTCCGGGAGGTGTATCCGCTGACTCCGGCGGAGGCGTCGAGCCGGACTTCGTCGCGGCGTTTCGCGGGGCACATTCTGCGCTACCGCCAGGCCAATGCTCTGATGCGGACCCGAGGCTGGGCGGCGAGCTACCTCGGCACGTGGGACCAGGGTCACCGCACGGAAGCTTCGAAGGATCTCGGTGGCGGTGAGTGGCGGGCGCTGCTGGTCCACGAGGCGGCCGGGGAAGCGGACTATCAGGTGGTGTACTGCATTCTCGGCGAGGTCCGCTTCACCCGCCGCGCCGGCGGGGCGTGGCAGGATGCGCCGCTGACCGAGGTGCCGGTGCGGGTGTTCAGCGAGGCGATGCGCGACGTGGACCTGTTCGTCGGCGTTACGTCGATCGCGGCCGACGAGGCGTGGCAGGATCGGGGAACCTCGCGTTTCCGCGCCTATCGCGAGTCGGCTGGCTTCGGTGCTCTGACCGCCTCGGCCGAAGTGCGTCGAGACGTGCTGGCCCGGCTCCTGCCGCGGCTGTCGATCGGGCCGCGGTGCGAGCTGACGGAGAGATACCTCCGGGTCCGCGGTCAGCGGGGTACGTACCGGATCCACCTCGGCTCGGCCAACATCCTGATCGAACCCGACGACACCTATCTGTGCATCGTCCCGGACCACAAACGCAAGCCGGCGGTCCACCTGCCCTTCGACGATGACCGGGTGCTGTCTTTGATCCTGTCCAAGGCGATTCTGCTGGCGGCTGACGACACGATCACGGACCCGACGATCGTGGCCCAACTCCCAGCCGTACCGCCCCCGCCATGAGATGCCTTTCATTGATCCTGGGCAGCGATCGGCCTCGACGTGGTGCCGAGAGGGCCCGGCTGGAAGCGCGTCGATCACCCGGACCCGTCACTACCGTCCTGAGCTGCAAGATCGCTTGCAAAAGGCTCACTGACGGCCTTGGCCTGCCCTGGTGGCAGTGATGCCGACCGATCTGATCGTCAACGCCGCCCTCGCGTGGACACTCCGGATCCGGACCGGAAATGCTACGCTTCGGCCATGCATGTCGGGCCGAAACGAGCTGGTGATAAGGACCGCGAGGAGGTCGTCGATCGCCTGAGAACGGCCCTGGACGAAGGTCGGCTGGACCTGCACGAGTACGACGAGCGGCTTCAGCAGGCCTATGCCGCTAAGACGTACGCTGAGCTGGACGTGCTGATGCTCGATTTGCCAACCGCTCGGCCGGCTCCGCAGTCTCAGCTCTACGTAACTTCTCCGGCGGCGAGGCCGCCGGAGCCGGCGCGTCAGGACGAAGCCCCTGCCCTCCCGGCATCGGTGACCCAGCGAAGGATCGTCCTGCTCGTATCAACCGTGGTGGCAGCCGTTGGTGTGGGCGCCTGGATCTTATCCGTGCTCTATTGACTGCCGGCTGTTGAGCTTTCCCTTGGTTGGCTGAACGAATTGACGGTAAGTCGGCGCAAGGCATTCGGTAGCCCACATTCGTTGTCCCTCTGCGTTCAAGACTCGCCTTGCTGCGCTGCGTTTTCCTCTGCCATTTCCTGACCACTGCTGAAGAGAGCGCATTCACCACGCCCTTCTAGCCACCCGCGCTCGACGCAACCGGCGTTTATTCGACTGTCCGGCCCTCGTCGAGGGCCATTTTGTCATGGGCGCACTCCTTACCTGCCTCGAACTATCGGGCGCAGGATATGGAGTTGACGTAGATCGATCCTTGAGGCAGGCTCATGTTCACTCCTACCGAAAGGAAGTCCGTCTGTGAGAAAGCTTACGGCCGTCGCATCAACTGTAGCCATGTTGGGCGGAGGGATTGTTCTCTCGGTCGCTTCCCCCGCGGCGGCTGCGCCCGGCGGAAACTGCGTTGCGAAATCTGAGGACAGGCCCGTCAACTGGGAACCGGACGACTGGCGGGTCGGAGCCATGTGCGCCTCTCTCAATGCCAACTCAAGGGCGCGTGGGGTCGGCGTTGTCTCTTCCGGCCCTGATCACTACACGCCGTACTTCACGGAGCTCAATTCGTGGAAGTGGAGCTCTTGGGGCTGGGGCGCCAACGATACCGTCAAGGTCGAGATCACCAGCGTCTAGCTGAGTCGCATCCGGGCCTTCTGGCGGTCGTTGCAAGATTGCGGCGTAGAAGGCCCGGATGGCACTTTCATCTCCACTGCAGTTCCCGGATGCCGTTGAAAGGCTGTTTCGTGCTTTCGTGTCAAAATATCAGCGTTTCATATCGGCAAGGTACTGTCCGGGCGCAACCGCTCCGATCCGTTTCCCTCGAAGTTGGCGCGGAGTCAGTGGCCATCATGGGCCCGAGCGGCAGCGGAAAGTCCACTCTTCTGCGGATTCTTGCGGGGCTTCAAATTCCTGACCAGGGGCGTGTCAGCCTCAACGGGAGGCCGCTCAGGAGCCGAAACGGCGGCGATGCGCGAATTTCTTTGATCCACCAGGATTACCGGTTGGTTGATTTCCTAACCGTGGCGGAGAATCTCGCTCTCGCGGCGGAACTGCGCGCGATCGACGTCTCGCAGACGGATGTCGCCAACGCGCTCGATCGGGTGGGCCTGAACGGACTTCAAGAGCGTTCACCAGCCACTCTCTCCGGCGGGGAGCAGCAGCGTGTGGCCATCGCCAGGGCTCTGGTGTCCCGATCAAGAGTTCTGCTGGCTGACGAGCCGACCGGTGCACTGGATGGGGAGAACACTATTACTGTGGCCACGCTCCTGCGTGACATCAGTCAGGAGCATCAGGTGGCTGTCGTCGTCGCGACGCACGACCGGTCGGTAGCGCACATGATGTCACGCGCGCTGGTGCACCATGACGGAAGCTTCCGCGAGACAAGCGAGTTGCCGGCGTGACTACGAGGTTCCTGGTCGGAAAGTTCATCCGGTTCCACTTCGCCGCGGTATGCGGACTGGCCGGCACAGCGTTTGTCCTCGCGATCGCCTTTGCCGGGGCCAATATCCTGCAAGCATCAGTCACTGCAGCCACGGAGCAGGCAGTCGCCGCCGATGCCGGCGGACGGGCTTTCGCAGTCCAAGTTCTTGACGAGCAGCAGGCTCTTCCCGTGCTGTCCCGGCGAACGGATTTGCTGGCGGTCATCGACAGCGCAGGAAAGGCCGCTTCGAGGAACGCTGAGTCACCGGCAGGTCTGCGCTTCGTCAGTGATCCGACTGCCGAGCTGGGTCTGCTGGTCGAAGGACGTTACCCGGTCCGCCCCGATGAGGCGACGATATCCTCGTTCTTGGCGGACGCACTCGGTCTGCGTGTAGGCGATGAGTCAATCGTCACCGACGCGAAGAGTCAGAAGCACCCGGTTCGGGTTTCAGGTATCACTTCATCGCCGGCGAACGACGACGACCTCACGGTTGTTCTGCTGTCCGATGACGTTGATGCGCGCGAGGCAACCGTATTCCTTACCCATGCCGATCCCTTTACCGACAGAGAGCTGGGCCCGCTTCTGGATCGGCGAGTTCTCAAGGGCCGCACAGTGGAAATCCTGGCGGAAGACGAGGGCTCGTCGACCCGGTCCGCCGTCCTGTCGATGCTGAGCTACGCCACACCGGCCTTGAGTGCCATCTCGATCTCCCTGATCTTGGCGTTGTTGGCCATGTCGGCCTACAAGGTACGGCGCGATGCGTCCGCGTTGCAGGCCAGCGGGATGGAGAGGGTGCGCTCGTGGCGTATCGTCGGTTACGCGGGAGCGGCGGCGGTCCTTATGGGCACGGTCTCCGGGAGCATTCTGACCCTTGCCGCGGCGACAGTGTGGCGGTCCCACCTGTCAGCGATTTTTGGTCAGGATTGGCAGACAATCGCAGCGTCGTGGCTGCCGCTCGCTGTCTATGTCGCAGGTGTCCCGACCCTGGTGATTCTGGTACTCCATACGGCCCCGGCGTACCTGCTGAGCAGACGGCGCCGG
Source organism: Actinoplanes sp. CA-051413 (assembly GCF_050955795.1). NCBI lineage: Bacteria > Bacillati > Actinomycetota > Actinomycetes > Micromonosporales > Micromonosporaceae > Actinoplanes > Actinoplanes sp. CA-051413. Next base: position 7,669,944 of record NZ_CP192100.1, on the reverse strand, counting down.
CGGATTCCCCGAATCAGTGTTTCAGCACGGGTAGCAAGCGCCGTGATGGCCGTATGGGCCGTCATGCTCGGCCTCACCCTGGCTCGCGTGCTGCCGGTACAGGTCGGCGGTGCCGCCGGTGCCGCCGCCGTCGTCGTTGCTCCGGTGCTCATCGCCCACCTCGCATCCCGTAGTGCTGGGACAGCCGAGCGCCGGGTGGTGCGCATGGTCGCTCATGCGCTGCTGCCGGTCGTGATCGTGGCGGCGCTGCTGACTTGGGTGACTACTATGCAATCGGCAGCCGGTTCGCACAATGCGATCTCCATGCGGGAGACTTCGCCGATGGTACAGCCGTCCGGCTCTCTGCTGTTGACTGAAGTGCCATCCAAAAGCGGCGATGTACTACGCGCCTCATACCGCCGTCTCGGCGGCAAAAGCGTTGTCACCTACCGACTTCCCGATGAGACCAGCACCATGGTCCGAGCGGCGAGCGCTGAACTGACCGGGTGTATGAAGCGCATGAGATCAACGCGACTCAGTGAGGTGGATCTGACCTGCTTCCCACCACACTCGATCGCTCCGATCAATATCATCGCGCTCTCGTCGGGCGACAGCACTGCGCCGTTGACGGCCGACCCCAGCCTTATCCAAAGTGGTGTAGTTGGTCTGCTCACGTTGGCCGCAGGCAGTGATGTGACCTCGCGGATCGAGGAGTCGCCCGCCAGTGGCGATGCGCTACTCGGTGGAAACATGCCGGGCGCCGTTCTGCCGGCTGAAGGCGCGTTGGCGCATTCTTTGAAACTCCGCGCCACCAACGGCGAGTTCATCGCCTTCCTTGACTTCGCGAAACTCCCGACCGTTTCTCAGGCGCAGTTCCGCTCCGATGTCGCCCGGCTCGCCAGCGCAGGTCAGGTGGCCGAAGAGCGTAGTCAGTACGAGGGCGCGGATATTCACCTGGCGCTAGCGCGAGCCTGGTCGGCTTCCGGTGGTCTCCTGCTGGTGGTCCTGTTGGGTTTCGGCGGAGCCACCATCGTCTCCGTTCAGGCGAGGTTGCGCCGTACGCTGATCGACATCGGAGGACTGCCGCGTCGACGGCGCATGCTCACGGCTCAGATTTTCGCCGTGCCCATGGTATCCGTCATATTCGCGACTGGACTTGGGCTCTGCTCGGCCTGGCTGCAAGGCGTACACAACGGAGCTGGATTCGGCTTGATCTGGCTGATTCCGGGAGGAGCATCGTTGGCCGCCATAGCCGCTCTCGGTATCGCCTTCCATCGAGTGCCGTCACGCACGGTCATCTCCTGAGCGGCTGGAGCGCGATGCGGCCTTCGCTAATGCGGCGGGCGACGTAGTCGCGGGTGGTTGATGTCCCGGCCACGAGCGGCTTGAGCGATCGCGGCGGCGTCCACGGCGTCGCTATTCAATGAAGCTGGAGAGCGCACACCCGAGCCATTGCGGGATGTACAGGCCCAGATGCCTGTGTCAGGCCGGGCGGGCGCGGTCCGTGGCCAGGTGGACGGCGAGCGCGCCGAGCACCGTACCCATCAGGTAGCGCTGCATCCGCAGCCAGCCCGGCCGCCGGGCCAGGAAGACCGCGATGCCGCCCGCCGCCGCCACGATCAGCAGGTTGACCGTCAGGCTGACCAGGATCTGCACGCCGCCGAGCACGAAGCCCTGGGCGAGCACGTGCCCGGCTTCCGGGCGGACGAACTGCGGGATCAGCGACAGATACATGATCGCGGCCTTGGGGTTGAGCAGATTGGTGAGCAGGCCCATGGTGAACAGCCGGCGCGGTGAGTCGCCCGGCGCGGAGGTCGGCGCGGAGGCCGGCGCGAAGACCGACGTGCCGCCCGGGCGCAGCGTCTTGACGGCGAGCCAGCCCAGGTAGGCCGCGCCGGCCAGCTTGACGGTCGTGTACGCCTCCGGGACGTGCACGAAGATCACCGAGAGGCCGAGGTTGGCGGCGGTCAGGTAGATGAGGAAGCCGATCACCACGCCGCCGAGCGAGACGATGCCGGCGCGCCGGCCCTGGGTGATGCTGCGGGAGACCAGGTACATCATGTTCGGGCCCGGGGTGAGCACCATGCCGAGGGCGACGGCCGTGACGCCGAGCAGGGACGCGAGACTGATCATCCGTCCAGCGTCGCCGCCGGCTGCGGGATCCGGCGAGAGCCAAAACCCGATCGGTGGTACGCGATCAGCGCCGTGACCGCCACCGCCACGATCGCCCCGCCCGTCGCCAGCGTCATGTCCTTCTGGGCGTCCCACATGTCACCCTGCTGGCCGTTGTAGGCCTCGGCCGCCCCGGGCGCGAGCGTCATCGCGATGCCCCACTCGAACAGCTCGTACACCGCGCTCGTGGACAGCACCACGTCCACCGCCACCAGCGCCGCCCAGCGGATGCCGCGCCCGGCCTCCCGGAACCGGGCGAACAGCACCGGGCCGAAACAGAGCCCGTACGACAGGTGCACCAGCCGGTCGAAGTTGTTGCGCTGCCACCCGAAGAGCTCGTTGAGGCGTACGCCGAACAGCGCCTCCGTCCAGTCGTCGTACGGCACGAACGAGTAGATCCACCGGGCCGCCACCGAGTGCAGCACCAGGAAGATCAGGATCAGCAGGAACGACGCGTACGGCAGTGGGCGGCGCCGCTGCACGAGCAGTAGCGCCACCAGGCCGAGCACGGTGAGCGAGTGGTGCATGGCCTGCTCGACCGGATGTTCGGGCCGCCACCAGGTGGCGGCGACCACGATCAGGAAGACGCCCAGCGTCCACCGGTACGCGAGGGGGAACGGGGGCACAGCCGCACTCTAGGCGGCCCGGTCCAGTCTGGAGGGTTGACAGTCACCCCCGGGGTGACACATGCTCTACCCATGAGCAGTCAACCCGGGGGTGACAACAGCTGGGACGTCGTCCTGGCGCACCGTACCCCCGACACCCGTGCGCCGGTCCGCGAGCGCTTCGAGTCGGCCGGGGTGTCCCCGGAGCTGGTGCGCTCGGCCCTGGCCGACGGGGGCGACGAGATGTTCGCCGCGGCCGCCGGGGGTGCGGCCGACTGGGCCGGGCCGTTCGGCGGTCCGCTCGCCGTCGCGCTGATCGCGGCCGAGGTCAGCGCCCTCACCGCCCACCTGACCTCCCGGGCATCCGCGGTCCGGGCGCTCGCCGTCGAGGCTCTGCTCGACGACTTCAGCGCTGTGACGGTCGCCGCCCGGCTCGGCGTCTCCCGGCAGAAGGTCTACGACATCGCCCGCCCCAACCCCACCAGCTCCTTCATCGACCACGCGCCCTGGAGGCTGCCGTGACAACCCTGGAAGAGGCACCGACCGTCATGGAAGAGCTCGTCGACCTGCCCGACCCCGAGACCCAGCCGCTGGTCCACCCGCTGGACCTGCCCGCGGCCCGCACCGACTTCCGCAACGGCTGGCTGGTCGGCGCGGCCACCGGCCTGCCGGTGGCCGCCCTGGTCGCCGGCATCATCGCCTACCTGACCCGCAGCGTGGTCCCCCCGATCGTCGCCTTTCTCGCGCTGAGCGTCTTCGGGGCGATGGCGAGCCGCTTCGCCATCAACCGGGCCTGGGACCACATCCCGCGCAAGCGCCAGGACCGGGAGCGACCGCTGCCGCGCAGCTGGGACCTCGGCGCCGCCGCCATCCTGGCGCTGGCCCTCGGTGTCGCTCTGCTGCTCATCGTCTACCGCCTCGACGACGCGGATGTGCCGGTCGACGTGCGGTCGTTCACCTTCGGCATGAGCGCGGTGGCCGCACTGCTGGTGGTGGCGGACGCGGTGTTCGGGCTGCTCCGGCCGGCCCGGCGGGGCCGGGCTCTGGCCAGCCTGCCCGGCGTCGTCGTGGTCGCGGTCGCGGTCGTGCTGGCGTACGGGGCCTGGTTCGACGGAGATGCCGTGGGCTCGCTGATGTTCTGGGGAGCCGTCTCGATGGCCGCCGCGGGACTGCTGGCCGGGGCGGCGAGGCTGCGGGAGCGGCGCCGCGTCAACGCCCGTGCCGGGCAGCCATAGCGTCGACCGCGTTCTTCGCTTCCAGCAGCGTGGCGCCGGTCTCGTCCCGGTAGGCCTTGATCGCCGCCACCCGCTGGTCCGCGAAGATCAGCCGGAGCACCTCGGGCTGCTCCCGCTCGCGGACGGTGATGCCGAGATGCCCGACCACCGCGTCGAGCTTCTGCTCGATCGCGGTGAGCCGGGCGGCCGTCCGCAGTTGTTCCCGCCGGGAGTTCGCCGACGAGGCCAGGCCCAGCAGGATCAGGCCGACCAGCAGCACGACGAGCGCGACGGTCACGAGGATTTCCATGGCGTCATCGTGGCAAGCCGCCGCCAATCACCCGCCGTGCAACGCCGCGTACTTCTCCGCGATCGCCGCCGACTCGGGCAGGTCCGCCTCGACCACCGGCAGCGCGGGCGCGACCTCGGCGCCGAGCTCGGCGAGCAGCTGCGCCAGCAGGGCCGCGGCCGCCGCCGCTTGCGGGGCCACACCCGCGGTCACCACCGGTACGGCCCGTTTGCCGGCAAGCGCATTGGCGGGCAGCTGATCGAGCAGCACCTTCAGCACCCCGGTGTAGCTGCCCTTGTAGGTCGGCGTGGCAACCACCAGCACGTCAGCCTCGCGGACCGCCGTCACCGCGGCCGCCGTGGCGGTGTCTCCCGGTGTCAGCAGGCCCGCACCGAGCGCGCCGACCTCCACCACGGCGGCGGCACCGCCCAGCGCCTCCCCGACGGCCGAGGCCAGCACGGAGGTCCGCGATCCGGGCCGCGGGTTACCCGAGACGACGACGATTCCGCTCATGCGTTTGCTCCCAGTTTCAGCAGGGGGAGGACGCCCTCGCCGAAGCGGTAGGCCTCCTCCAGGTGTGGTTGTCCGGACAGGATGAAGTGGTCGATGCCGAGCGCGTGATATTCGGTGAGCCGCTCGGCGACCTCGGCGTGGCTGCCGACCAGCGCGGTGCCCGCGCCCGGCCGGACCAGGCCGAAGCCGGCCCACAGGTTGGGGGAGACCTCGAGCGAGTCCCCGCCGGCCAGCTGCGCCATCCGGCGCTGGCCTTCGGATTCGGTACGGGCGAAGCGCTCCCGCGCCGCGGTGACGGCGGCCTCCGGCACCCGGTCGAGCAGGGCGCGCGCCGCCGCCCAGGCCTCGTCGGCGGTGTCCCTCGTGATGACGTGCAGCCTGATCCCGTACGTGAGCCGGCGGTCGGTCAGCGCGCGCACCGCGGCCAGCTTGGCGGCGACCGCGTCCGGCGGTTCACCCCAGGTCAGGTACGTGTCGACGTGCTCGGCGGCCACCCGCAACGCCGGCAGTGACGACCCGCCGAAGAAGATCGGGGGTACAGGATCGGGCGGCTGCCGCGTCGTCGCGCCCTCGATCCGGTAGTGCTCGCCGGTGAAGTCGAACGGCTCGCCCGACCAGGCGCCGCGCAGCACCTGGACGAACTCGGCGGTCCGGGCGTACCGCTGGTCGTGGTCCAGCCAGTCGCCGAAGCGGCGCTGCTCGGTGGACTCTCCGCCGGTGACCACGTTGAGCATCAGCCGCCCGCCGGAGATCCGCTGGTAGGTCGAGGCCATCTGGGCGGCCAGCGTCGGCGACACCAGCCCGGGCCGGAACGCGACCAGGAACCGCAGTGTGGACGTCTCGGTGAGCAGCGCGGCGGTGGTGAGCCACGCGTCCTCGCAGAACGTGCCGGTCGGGGTGAGCACGCCGGTGAAGCCGAGGCGCTCGGCCGCGCGGGCCACCAGTGCCAGGTAGCCCAGCTCGGGCGGGCGTTCGGTGGTCACGGTGGCTGCCGCCTGCCCGCCGCTGGTGATGCCGTGGCTGTCCCCGGCGGTCGGCAGGAACCAGTGGAACTCCATCTACGCCGACCGCTTGAGGTGCGCGTACGTGCCGTCGTGGTAGACGAGCGGGGTGACCGTCGTGTCCTCGTGGTGCTCGCCCACCTCCGGCGCGGCCAGCACGATGGTGTGGTCGCCGGCCTCCACCCGCTGGGTCACCCGGCACACGATGCGGGCCAGCACGCCGTCGAGCAGCGGCACCCCGTCCGGTCCGGGCCGCCAGGCGCCGTGCGCGGCGAAGCGGTCGATGCCCCGGGTCGCGAACGTGCGGGCGACGTGCTCCTGCTCCTGGGTCAGCACGTGCACGGCGATGGTGCTCGCCGACTCCACGGCCGGCCACGCCGAGGCGGTCTTGGCCAGGCAGAACGAGACCAGCGGCGGGTCGAGCGAGACGGAGGTGAAGGAGGTGGCGGTGAAGCCGGCCGGGGGCTCGCCGGGGGCGGTGATCACGACGACGGCAGCGGCATGGCGGCGCAGCAGCGCCCGGAAGAGGTCGGCGTCCACGGCACGGTCCTGGTGGAGAGGGGTGACGGTCATGGTGGTCCCCTAAGCAGCGACGAGGGAGCGGTGGGCTAGTTCCTGCCTGACGAGCGGGATGAGGTGCCGGCCGTAGTCGACCGCGTCGTCGACGGGGTCGTAGCCGCGGATCAGGATCGTGGTGACGCCGAGGTCGACGTAGTCCAGCAGGGCGCGGGCCACGGTCTCGGGCGAGCCGACCAGGGCGGTCGAGTTGCCCTGGGCGCCGCTGGCCAGCGCGGTGGCCGTCCACAGTGCCCGGTCGTGCCGGTCACCCTTGGCCGCGGCTGCGAGCAGGCGTTGCGAGCCGATGTTCTCGGGGTGCGGCCCGCCCAGCACGCGGGTCTTGTCACCGGTGAAGGAGCCCTTGCCGCCCTTGCTCTCGGTGATGGTGGCCAGGATGCGCTCGGCCCGCTCCCAGGCCAGCTCGTCGGTCGCGGCCAGGATCGGCCGGAACGAGACGCTGATGCCCAGCGGGCCGCGCCCGGCCGCGGCCGCCGAGGCCTGCACGGCGGCGATCTGCTCGGCGGTCTCCTTCAGCGGCTCACCCCAGAGGGCGAAGACGTCGGCGACCGCCCCGCCGGTGCGGTACGCCGCCGGAGACGAGCCGCCGAAGTACAGCGGGATCCGGTGCGCCGGCTGGGCCAGCAGCGAGAAGTTCTCGAAGCGGTAGAACCGGCCCTCGTGCGAGAACGGCTCCGGCGACGACCAGGCGCGGCGCAGGATCCGCAGGTACTCTTCGGTGCGGGCGTACCGGTCGTCCTTGCCCAGGTAGTCACCGTCGCGGCGTTGCTCGGCGTCGGAGCCACCGGTGATGGTGTGCACGGCGACCCGGCCGCCGGAGAGCTGGTCCAGGGTCGCGAAGGTGCGCGCGGCGGTGGTCGGGGCGACGAAACCGGGCCGGTGGGCGATGAGCAGCCCGAGGCGTTCGGTGTGCGCGGCGGCGTACGCGGCGACCTGCGTCCCGTCCGGCGTGGACGAGCCGTAGCCGATCAGCACCCGGTCGAAGCCGCCGTCCTCGTGCGCCCGGCTGAAGCGCCGTACGTACCCGGGGTCGATCGGTGGCCCGCTGGGTGCGCGGGTCTCGGACACGTCCCGGGTGCCGATCATGCCGACGAACTCGACGGTCATCAGGAATTCCTCTCGAGCTGGGCGCGACCGGCGGCGGTGAGGACGACGTCGTCCTGCGGGGTGTGGATGCGTCCGCAGAGCACGTCGCGCAGATGGCGTTCGAGCGGGTTCCGGCGGCTGAGCCCGGCGTTGCCGATGAGGGCCACACCGCGCTGCACGGCGTCGATGGCGGCGGTGGTGGCGACGGTCTTGGCCAGGCCCGGCTGATCAGCGTCCACCGGCTCGCCGCGGTCGATCGCCTGCGCGATGCTGTCGATCAGCGTCGTCGCGGTGAGCAGCTGAGCGGAGATCAGGCCGACCTCGCTCTGGAAGCGGGGGAGCGAGGCCAGCGGCTTGCCGAGGTTGGTGGGGACCCGTTCACGCAGGTAGCCGGTGAGCCAGTCACGGGCCGCGGCGGCCACCCCGAGGTAGATGGCGGCGATGCCGAGGGCGTTCCAGGCGCGCAGGCCGCCGGGGTCCGCGCCGGGCGCTCCCGGTTCGGCCAGCTCCAGCGTCGCCCCGTGCGGCACGGGCACCCGGTCGAAGGTCACGTCGTCACTGCGGGAGGCGCGCAGGCCCAGGTGGTCCCAGGTGCGCTCGACGGTGATGCCGGGGGAGTCGGTGCGGACCAGGAACGCTCCGGTGCGTACCGGATCCTCGTCAGTCCGGGCCCAGACCTGCATCCAGCGCAACCCGATCGCGCCGGTGGAGAAGATCTTGTGGCCGGTGAGCTCCCAGCCGCCGGCGGTCCGCCGGGCGGTGGTGACCGGCAGGCCGCCGCGGGCCGGGGTGCCGAGGTCGGGCTCGACCCGCAGGGAGTTGATCAGGGTGGGCCGCCGCGCCGACTCGGCCAGCACCTCGGCATAGAGGTCGGTGGGCCAGGCGGCCGAGGCGGCGTGCGCGAAGAGCGTCATCGCGCTGATCAGGGCGACCGACGGGTCGCCGCGGCCGAGGGCGGTGAGGACGCGCACGGTGTCGGCCAGGCCACCGCCCGGGCCGCCGTGCTCGGGGCCGACGGTGAGGGTGAGCAGGCCGGCCTCGTGCACCGCGGCCAGGCCGGCGTGCGGCAGGTCGGCGGTGCGGTCGTGCTGCTCGGCGTGGGCAGCCAGGGCCGCGGTCACGTCCACCAGATGGGAAAGGCGGGGCGTCGGCAGAGCCTGGGCGTCCGCAGCGGGGGTGGGCATGGCCCCAACCGTGCCCTCCTTGCAGCACGGGTGTCAACGGTGATCCCATATCCTAGTAAACCTATGGGGTTCAGTTGACATGCAGAACTTGGATGAGTCAGAGTTCCGGCCATGTCCACTCCCACCATCGCCGCCCCGGTCAGCCCACCGGCGGCGACCACGAGCACACCGGCCCCCGGCGGGGCGCGCCGGAGAGGGCTGCCGTACCGGGTGATCTCCTGGGTCGTTCCGCTGTTGCTGCTGCTCACGTGGGAGCTGCTGGCCCGGGCCGGGATCATCGCCCCCAACGTCCTGCCGGCGCCGAGCTCCGTCGGGGTCACCGCCTGGCGGCTGACCGAGACCGGCGAGCTGCCCACCCACCTGTGGGAGAGCCTCAAGCGCGCCGCCATCGGCCTGGCCATCGGCGGCAGCATCGGCCTGGTGCTCGGCGTGCTGACCGGCTTCTCCCGGCTCGCCGAGGCGATCGTGGACCGCAACATCCAGATCGTCCGGGCCATCCCATTCCTGGCGATCCTGCCGCTGGTCATGGTGTGGTTCGGCGTCGGCGAGAGCGGGCGCTACTTCCTCGTGGCGCTCGGCACCCTGTTCCCGATCTACCTCAACACCGTGCTCGGCATCCGCCAGGTCGACCCGAAGCTGCTGGAGATGGGCCGGGTCATCGGCCTGCCCCGGCTCCGGCTGGTCCGCACGGTGATCCTGCCCGGCGCGCTGCCGTCCGTCCTGCTGGGCGTCCGGCTGGCGCTGACCAACGCGTGGCTGGCCCTGGTCATCGCCGAGACCGTCGGCGCGCCCGCCGGCATCGGCTTCATGGCCACCAACGCCCGCGAGTTCCTTCAGACCGACGTGATCGTCCTGGTCATCGTCCTGTACGCGCTCATCGGTCTGAGCACCGATCTCATCGCCCGGGCCCTGGAGCGCCGTCTCCTGGCCTGGCACCCGAACTACTCCGGAGGTAAGAAGTGACACTGTCCCGCCGCTCACTGCTGGGAGCCGCACTCGCTCTACCCGTGCTCGCGGCTTGCGGCGACAACGCGGCGGAGGCCAACGGCCGCAAGAAGGTCCGGCTGACCTACGGCGCCATCTCGGTGCCCAAGACCCGCGGTGTGTTCGAGACGACCCTCAAGGATCAGGGCATCGACGTCGAGTGGGTCGGCCCCTTCCCGAACCACGCCCCCACCCTGCAGGCCGTCGCCACCGGCACCGCCGACTTCAGCTTCGGCGGCAGCTCCACCCCGGCCGACCAGGCGCTGCTGTCCGGCAACAAGCTCAAGTACGTCGCCTGGGCCACGGCCAAGCCCCGCCTGTCGTCGATCCTGGCCCTGCCGAACTCGGGCATCACCAAGGTCGCGGACCTGGCCGGCAAGAACGTGGCGGTGAACAAGGCCGGGCTGGGCGAGTTCCTGCTCGTCGCCGCGCTGGAGAAGTACAACGTGCCGCGGGACTCGGTGACTTTCACCTATCTGAACCCGCCGGACGCCGCGCCCGCCTTCGGCAGTGGCAAGGTGGACGCGTGGGGCATCTGGTCCGGCCCGATGGAGCTGGCCGAGGTGCAGTACGGCGCCAAGCGCATCTTCACCGACGGCGACGAGCTGGACAAGCAAATCGACTTCTCGACGTACCTGGTCCGCGAGGACTACGCGAAGAAGGAGGCGGACACCATCCGCAAGGTCATCGCCGCGTACAAGGCCGAGGCCGACTGGGTCAACGCCAACCAGGCCGAGGCGCAGAAGATCGGCAACGCCGTCTCCAAGTACCCCGACGCCGTGGTGCAGAAGATCGTGGCCGGCAACGTCCAGACCACGTGGAGCCTGATCAACGACGACGGCATCGCCCAGCTGCAGGCCGGCGCCGACTGGCTGAGCGAGCGGAAGGTGCTCAGCGGCAAGATCAATATCGCGGACCACGCGGTGAAGCTGTGACCACGGCGGTGGACGCGCCCGCGGTGCGGGCCAGCGCGGTCACCCGGCGGTACGGCGACCGCACCGTCCTGCACGAGCTCGACCTCGAGATCCGCCGGGGCGAGTTCGTGGCCCTGCTCGGCAAGAGCGGGTGCGGCAAGACGACGCTGCTGCGTACCCTCGCGGGCCTGGACCGGCTCGACGGCGGTGACCTCGTCGTGCCGTCCTCGTCCACCGTGGTCTTCCAGGAGCACCGGCTCCTGCCCTGGGAGAAGGTCTGGCGCAACGTGGCCCTGAACCTGCCGCGCGCGACGGCCCGGGCCCGCGCCCAGTCCGCGCTGGAGGAGGTCGGTCTCGGCGATCACGCCGACGCCTGGCCGCTGACCCTGTCCGGCGGCGAGGCCCAGCGGGTCGCCCTGGCCCGGGCCCTGGTCCGCGAACCCGAGCTGCTGCTGCTGGACGAGCCGTTCGCGGCCCTGGACGCGCTCACCCGGATCCGGATGCACGGGCTGGTCCGGGACCTGATCTCCCGGCACCGGCCGGCTGTGCTGCTGGTCACGCACGACGTCGACGAGGCGGTGCTGCTGGCCGACCGGGTGCTGACCATGCGCGACGGCCGGATCGCCGCGGACCATCAGGTGTCGGCGCAGGCCCGCTCCCGCGGCCACGCGGAGTTCGTCGCGCTGCGCGCCGACCTGCTCGCCGAACTGGGCGTCGTCGAGCAGTGAGCAGCACCGGCAGCTCGCACTGGGGAGCCTTCCGGGTCTCCGGGGCCGGCGCGACCCTCGAGGTCACACCGCGTCCCGGGGATCCGGACCCCACGCCGCTGCTGGGCAACATCGCGGGCGCGCACCGGCACGGCTCCCGGGTCGCGCGCCCGGCCCTGCGCCGCCCGCGGGCCGGTCGTGGCTACGACTCCTTCGAGGAGGTCTCCTGGGACACGGCCCTCGACCGGGTGGCCGAGGCGCTGACCCGGGCCCGGGAGCACGGCGACAACGCGATCTTCGGCGGCTCGTACGGCTGGGCCAGCGCCGGCCGCTTCCACCACGCGCAGTCCCAGCTGCACCGCTTCCTCGCCCTCGGCGGCGGCTACACCGACGCGCGCGACAACTACAGCTTCGCCGCGTCCAACGTGGCCCTGCCGCACCTGGTCGGCCACCGCGGCACGCACGCGATCATCCGGGGCGGCACCGACTGGCCGGTCATCGCCGCGCACACCGACCTGGTGGTCGCCTTCGGCGGCATCCGGGCCGCGACCAGCTACGTCTCGCCCGGCGGCCGCGCCACGCACGATCTCCGCGAGCACCTGCGCACCGCCACGGCCCGCGGCCTGCGGGTCGCCTCGGTGTCACCGCTGCGCGACGACCTCGCCGCCGACCTGGCCGGTGACTGGCTGGCGATCCGCCCCGGCACGGACGTGGCGGTGATGTTCGCCCTGGCCCACCAGCTCGTCGCCGACGGCCACGCGGACCTGGATTTCCTCGACAAGTACACGGTCGGCGGACGCCGGTTCCTCGCCGACGTGGCGGACAGGACCCCGGCCTGGGCCGCGGAGATCTCCGGGCTGGACGAGGCGGCGATCGTCGCGTTGGCCCGGCGGATGGCGGCCGGCCGCACGCTGATCACGGTCAGCTGGTCGCTGCAGCGCACCCGGCACGGCGAGCAGCCGCTCTGGGCCGGGCTCGCCCTCGCCGCGGTGCTGGGACAGATCGGGCTGCCCGGCGGTGGTTTCGGCCACGGGTACGGCTCGGTGGGCGAGGTGGGCGGGGGCAAGCTGCCGTACGGGCTCCCGACGTTCCCGCGCGCCCGCAACCCGGTGCCGGACTTCATCCCGTGCGCCCGGATCGCCGACCTGCTGCTGCACCCCGGCGAGGAGTTCGACTACGACGGCGGCCGGTACGCCTACCCGGACACGAAGCTCGTCTACTGGGCCGGCGGCAACCCGTTCCACCACCACCAGGACCTGAACCGGCTGCGCCGCGCCTTCGCCCGGCCCGAGACGGTGATCGTGCACGAGCCGTACTGGACGGCGACCGCGTGCCACGCCGACGTGGTGCTGCCGGTCACCACCACCCTGGAACGCGACGACCTGGGCGCCGGCCGCGGTGACACCCACCTTATCGCCATGCAGCGCGCCGACGAGCCGTACGCCGAGGCCCGCGACGAGTACGACATCTTCGCCGACGTGGCCCAGCGGCTGGGCTACCGCGCGGCGTTCACCGAGGGGCGCACCAGCGGCGAGTGGCTGCGGCACCTGTACGAGGACTGGGGCGCCGACCTGGACCTGCCGGGATTCGACGACTTCTGGGCGGCCGGCGAGGTGGAGCTGCCGGGCCGGCGCGCGGACACCGTACTGTTCGCCGGCTTCCGGGACGGGCGGCCGCTGGACACCCCGAGCGGCAAGATCGAGCTCTACTCGGCGACCGTGGCCGGTTTCGGCTACGACGAGTGCCCCGGCCATCCCGTGTTCCACGAGCCGGAGCTGTCGCCGTACCCGATCGTTTTGATCTGCAATCAGCCCGCCTCGCGCCTGCACTCGCAGCTCGACATGGGCGGGGTCTCCCAGCAGGCCAAGATCGCCGGACGCGAGCCGCTGCGGTTGCACCCCACTGACGCGGCCGCGCGGGGCATCGCCGACGGTGACGTCGTACGGGTCCACAACGACCTCGGCAGCCTCCTGGCCGGCGCGCGGCTGTCCGACGCGTGCGCGCCCGGGGTCGCCCAGCTCTCCACCGGCGCCTGGTTCGACCCGTCCGCGCCCGAGGTCGCCACCTGCGTGCACGGCAACCCCAACGTGCTGACCCGCGACGTGGGCACCTCCCGGCTGGCGCAGGGCTGCACCGGCCAGCAGGCCCGCGTCGAGATCTCCCGCCACGACGGACCGACACCGCCGGTCCGTGCCTACGACCCACCCCTGGAGCATCAGTGACCGACGATTTCCACCAGAGGCTGCACCACGTCGCGCCGGTCGCGCTGTCCGGTGAGACCGCCCAGACCAAGGGGATGACCCGGGTCGAGGCGATCAGCGGCAAGACCGTGGGCAGCAAGGACCTGTGGATGGGCGAGACCCACGTCTCCGCGGCGACGGCGAGCGACAACCACCACCACGGCGAGTCCGAGACAGCGATCTACGTGGTGCGCGGCAATCCGGTCTTCGTCTTCTACTCCGCCGAGGAGGGCGCCGAGACGCGGATCGAGACCAAGCCGGGCGACTACATCTTCGTCCCGCCGTGGGTGCCGCACCGCGAGGAGAACCCGGACCCCGACAACGAGGCGGTCGTGGTGATCGCGCGGACCACGCAGGAGGCCATCGTCGTCAACCTGCCCTCGCTCAAGCCCCGGTCCTGAGAGGGAGAGACGTCATGCCCGTCGAATTCATCGGCCTCATCGCCACCCAGGACGGCTCGGAGAGCAGCCCGGCCACGGTGCCCTTCATCGACCCCGGCTACGCGGGCCGGATCGCCCGCGCCCACGAGGACTCCGGCTTCGACCAGGTGCTGATCGGCTACAGCTCGGCGTACCCGGATGGTGCGCAGCTGGCGGCGTACGCGGCGGCGCACACCGAGAAGCTGCGGTTCATGGTCGCGCACCGGCCCGGCTTCGTCGCCCCGACGCTGGCCGCGCGCACCTTCGCCACGCTGGACCACTTCACCGGCGGCCGGGTGACGCTCAACATCATCACCGGCGGCCACGACGTGGAACAGCGCCGGGACGGCGACTACCTGGCCAAGGACGACCGGTACGCGCGCACCGACGAGTACCTGTCGATCCTGCGCCGGGCATGGACGGCCGAGACGCCGTTCTCGCACGAGGGCCGGTTCTACCGCTTCGAGGACTTCGTCTCGCAGGTCCGGCCGGTGCACGGCACCATCCCGCTGTACTTCTCGGGATCGTCGCCGGCCGCGTACGCGACGGGGGTCAAGCATGCGCAGACATACATGTTCTGGGGTGAGCCGCTGGCCCAGATCGCCGAGCAGATCGCCGCCGTACGGGCCGCGGCCGCGGTGGCGGGACAGCCCGCGCCGCGCTTCTCGGTCTCGTTCCGGCCCATCCTCGGCGCGACCGAGGAACTCGCCTGGGAGCGGGCCCACGCGATCCTGGACCGGATCAACCCGTCCCGCTTCTTCGGCGACGCCGGCCAAGGGCCGGCCAACGTGGGCTCGCAACGGCTGCTCGCGGCGGCGGCGACCCAGGACCGGCACGACCGCGCACTGTGGACGGCGACCGCACGGGCCAGTGGCGCGGCGGGCAACTCCACGGCACTGGTCGGCACGCCGGACACGGTCGCCCGGGCCCTGCTCGACTACCACGAGCTCGGCGTGACGACCTTCCTGATCCGCGGCTACGACCCGCTGGACGACGCGATCGACTACGGCCGCGAGCTCATTCCCGCCGTTCGCGCGGAAATAGCACGACGAGACAGCGCCGCATTACCGGTGCCCGCCTGAATGGCAATGTGCCGACCGTCACTGAATTGAACTCCCGCATCCTGGATTTGTTTTGACCTGCCGCCGCCGAGTGTGAAGGATGGTCACCATGCAGTTGCGCGACGTAAGACTCACGTCCCGCCTCGCCATCGATCTCCTCCGATGCGCGAGCGCACGCTGTCGCCTTCACTGATCGACCGGCGATCCCTGTGCCCCGCCGCGACCGCGCGGTGCGAGAGCCGCGGTAGCCCGAAGGAATGATCCCTCGACGCCGTTCCGCGTCTATAAACCTATCCCACACATGGGAAAAGTATTGTTCAGGCGCCGGCCGAGACCCGGCCGGCCGCCACACCCTCCTCAAAGGGGCAAAATCATGTCCGTACTCGCCGTCGCCGATCTGCCTCTCGCCCGCCCCGCCCCGGTCCGCCGGACCGGCCGCCCGCGCGCCGCCCGGCTGCGCTCGATCGCCACCCCCGACTCCTCGGTCACCGTCACGATCACCCTGGGCCGGCCCGGCTCGGAGGAGAGCGAACGGGTCCTGTCGGCACTGCGTGACCTGGTCGCCGCCGCCGGCCCCGGCGCGGACATCGACCTCGGCCCGGCCGGGACGCCGCCGACCCTGGCCGAGACGGTGCCCGGCCTGCAGCTCGACACCCGCGCCCGCACGGTTACCCAGGACGGCCGCCGGCTCGACCTGAGCCGGCTCGAGTACGAACTGCTGCTCTTCCTGTCCCGGCACCCCCGCCAGGTGTTCAGCCGCAACCAGCTCCTGGGGCACGTCTGGGGGCATACGCACACCACGGTCCGCACGGTGGACGTGCACGTGAGCCGGCTGCGGACGAAGCTCGGCGACCCGGAGATCGTGACCACGGTCTACGGGGTCGGGTATCGCCTGGCCGACGAAGCCGGCATCACGATCGACGACGCCTGACCCGGTCCGGCCTCCGGCTCCGGCCTCCGCTCCGGCCTGGTCGGCGACGTCTGGCTCGGGTTCCGCCTTCGGCCTCCGCCGGGTCGGCGACGTGCGCCGCGCTTTCGCGGACGTGTCGCCCGGTCCGACTCCGCCCGGTCCGACTCCGCCCGGTCCGACTCCGCCCGGTCCGACTCTGCCTGGCCGGCGACGTCCGGCCCGGTCCGCCTTCGGCTTCCGCTTGGTCGGGGACGTGCGCCGCGATCGCGGACGGGTGGCCCGGTCCGGTCGGTGACTTCCCGCACGTTGGCGACGCGCTCGCCAACGAGCTGGGCGTGGCGTCGAACACCGCCGCCCAGCCTGCCGCTGGCCGGAGCAGGCCGGGCCGGTTGGGACCGCGGGCCGGGCGGGCTGGTTGGGACCGCGGGCCGTGCGGGTTGGTCGAGTTCCCGGCCCGGGCGGACTGGTTGCGACCGTGGGCCGGGTGGGTTGTTCGAGACCGTGGGCTGGGCGGGCTGGTTGGAATCGCAGGCGGGCGGGTTGGTCGAGTTTTCGGCTCGGGCGGGCTGGTTGGAATCGCAGGCGGGGCGGGTTGGTCGAGTTTCGGCTCGGGCGGGCTGGTCGGGACCGCGGGCTGGGCGAGTTGGTCGAGGTCCCGGGCTGGGCGGGTTGATTGGACCCGGGGCGGGGCAGGCTGCTTGAAACCCCGGGCTGGTCGGTCGAGACCCCGGACCGGGCAGGCTGCTGGAGACCCGGGGCCGGGTGGCTGGTCGAGACCTCGGGCTGGGCGGGCTGGTTAGGACCCGGGTCGGGCGGGCTGGTGGGACCCGAAGCCGGGTGGGCGCGGCGGTCACGGCCCGGACCGCGCGCATCACCGCCACCGACGTCTGACCCGGTCCGATCTTGGAGCTCACCGGCGCTGCGCGCGCGTCATGATCGCCGACGTCTGACCCGGTCCGGTCCTCCGCTTTCGCCGGCGCGGCGCGCCCGAGGAGGCGCCGCGCCGGCGCTTCCGTCGGTCCTGCCGGCTGGGATCGGGCGTATCGCCAGCCGCTCTGTCCCGGATGTCCTCGTCAATGCGGTTCCGCCACGGCGCGCCACTGGCGCTTAAAACCTGTTTTGCCTATCGTGTTGATAGGAGATAGGGGGCCTCATGGGGCGTGTGGTGGCAGTGGTCGGGGGAGGGTGTTCGGGGGTTCTGGTGACCCGCGAGCTTCTGCGCGGCGGCGATGACGACGTGGTGCTGATCGAGCCCGGTGAGCCCGGCGGCGGGGTCGCCTACGGCGAAGCCCAACCGTGGCACCTGCTGAACTCGCGGGCCGGGGCGATGAGCGCCGACCCGGACGACCCGGGGCACTTCGTCCGCTGGGCCGGCACCACCGCGGCGGCCTTCCGTCCCCGGGCCGAGTACGGGCGCTACCTGCGTTCCGTGCTCGAGGAGGTGGACCGCGCCCACCCCGGCCGGCTGCGGGTGCACCGGGCCCGGGTGGCCGCACTGGCCCCGGACGGCACGGTCGCGCTGGACGACGGCGGTGCGGTCCACGCCGATCACGTGGTGCTGGCCACCGGTGGCCCGGCCGCCGCCCGCCAGCAGATCGACCACCCCCGGTACGTGACCGACCCGTGGCGCCCCGGCGTGCTCGACGCGCTGCCCGCCGACCGTCCGGTGCTGTTGATCGGTACTGGGCTCACCGCTGTCGACGTGGCACTGACTCTCACCGCCGACGGGCGTCGGACTGCTCCCGTGGTCGCGGTCAGCCGGCGGGGGCTGCTGCCGCTGACGCACACCACCGATGCGATTCCGCCGGCCGTGCCGTCGCTCGATGACTGCGCCACGTTGCGTGACGTGGTCCGCGCCGTGCGCGCGGCTGCCGGCGAGGCGGGGGATTGGCGGCCGGTCGTGGACGGTATGCGGCCCCTGCTTGATCAGCTGTGGACCGCGTTGACGCCGGGTGAGCAGGACGCCTTCCTGCGGCATCTGGCGCGCCCGTGGGAATGTCACCGGCACCGGATGGCGCCGGTGGTGGCTGCCCGGGTGGTGGAGCTGCGCGAGGCCGGCTTACTGGAGATCCGCTCCGGTGGGGTTGCGGCGTGGCCTGGGCTGGCGGACTTCGCCGCGGTGGTCAACTGTGCCGGTCCCGGGCGGCTCCCGGGTTCGGCCGGCCCGCTGGTCCGCGGTCTGCTGGCCACCGGGCTGGCCCGGGTGGGTCCGCACGGCCTCGGTCTCGACATCGACGAGGCGGGGCGGCTGGTCGGGGCCGACGGCCGGGCGCACGACCGGCTCTGGGTCATCGGGCCGCTGCGCCGGGGCGCGCGCTGGGAGACCACCGCGGTCCCGGAGATCCGGGCCCAGGCGCGGCGGCTGGTCACCGATCTGCGCGCCGGGATGCGCATCGCGGCCGCGTTCCCGGCCGCCGCGTAGCTCGCGGACCGGTCCGGGCGGCATCCCGAAACGGGCATAGCCCGATGATATGACGAGGCTGTTTCCGCAGCTCAGGACTGGTTTGGTGGGTATCTGCTTCACATTGTGGAAACAATGACCGACCTTGAGTCCACATCGAAACACCTCAATACTCAGGGAGGCACCGGTACGCCGGAGACCCGGCGTACCCCCGTCCCCCTGGGAGGAACCTGTGCGTAACCCCGGCTCGAAGCTCGGCCGACCGATCGTCGGCCTGGCCGCCGTGCTGCTGGTGGGCAGTGCGTTCGCGTCACCCGCGTCCGCCGCCCCGTCCGGCCCCGCCGCCGACCCGTCCTTCGCCCCCTCCGCGCTCGCCACCAAGCTGGACACCCAGTTCGGCACCGCCGCCGCCGGCTCCTACGTCGACTCGGCCGGCAAGCTCGTGGTCAACGTGACCGACGCCGCCACCGCCAAGTCGGTGTCCGCCGCCGGCGCGACCCCCCGCTACGTCGCCCACAGCGGCGCCGCGATGGCCGCCGCCGACTCCGCCCTGAAGGCCGAGCTCAAGACGCCCGGCACCTCGTTCGGCCTGGACCCGGTCAGCAACAAGATCGTGGTGACCGCCGACGAGACGGTCACCGGGGCCAAGCTCGCCGCTGTCAAGGCCATCGTGGCCAAGCTCGGCGACAAGGCCACCCTCGAGTCGGTGCCCGGCAAGCTGCAGCCGACCATCTCCGGCGGAGACGCCATCTACGCCGGCGGCGGCCGCTGCTCGCTGGGCTTCAACGTGCGCAACAGCGCAGGCACCAACTACTTCCTGACCGCCGGGCACTGCACCAACATCGGCGCGACCTGGACCAACGGCTCCACGACGCTCGGCACCCGGGCCGGCACCAGCTTCCCGGGCAACGACTACGGCATCGTGCGCTACACCAACACCACGATCGCCAAGTCGGGCGCGGTCGGCTCGCAGGACATCACGTCGGCCGGCACCCCGGCCGTCGGCGCGACGGTCTACCGCCGCGGCAGCACGACCGGCATCCACTCGGGCCGGGTCACCGCGCTGAACAGCACGGTCAACTACGCCGAGGGTTCGGTCTCCGGCCTGATCCGGACCACCGTCTGCGCCCAGCCGGGTGACAGCGGCGGCTCGCTCTACTCCGGCACCACCGCGCTGGGCCTGACCTCGGGCGGCAGTGGCAACTGCTCCAGCGGCGGCACCACGTACTTCCAGCCGGTGACGGAGCCGCTGAGCGTGTACGGCGTCTCGGTCTTCTGATCCAGCTCCCCATCGAGAAAGGCCTCACCCGATCCCGGGTGGGGCCTTTCCCGTGAGCCTGGCAGCGACGAGAATCGATGCATGTCAGCTGAGACCCCGGTCGAGTCCGTCCGCAAGATCGCACGAGGGGAATTGGCCCCCGGCTGCCCCGTCCACGCCGGCGCCGACGAGGTCTGGCACGTCCAGGACTTCGCCGGCGCCCGGTCGGTGCTGCGCAGCACCGAGACCCGGCAGGCCGGCTTCGGCGTGGAGAACGCCGTCAAGCTCGAGGGCCGGATGCGCATGCCCGTCCTCTACCGCGACGGCCCCGAGCACCGCGAGCACCGCCGGCAGACCGCGAAGTACTTCACCCCGAGACGCGTCGAGACGGCGTACGCGTCCCTGATGGACCGCCTGGCCGAGGAGCAGTGCGAGACGCTGCGCCGCCGCGGCACCGTGGATCTCTCGCAGTTGTCCTTCCGGCTGGCGGTGGCGGTGGCCGCCGAGGTGATCGGGCTGACCGAGAGCGGCCCGGGCATGGCGCGCCGGCTCGACCGCTTCTTCGAGGAGAAGGAGAGCCCGAACCGCCTGATCCGGTCCTGGAAGGAGATCCGCTCCAACGCCAACATGGCGCTGTTCTTCTGGCGGGACGTCCGCCCGGCGATCAAGGCCCGCAAGGAGCGCAGCCGCGACGACCTGATCAGTCACCTGCTGAGCGAGGGTTGCTCCAGCGGCGAGATCCTCGGCGAATGCGTCACCTTCGCGGCGGCCGGCATGATCACCACCCGCGAGTTCATCACCCTGGTGGCCTGGCACCTGTTCACCGACGACGAGCTGCGCGCGGCGTACACCCAGGGGGACGAGAAGCAGCGGGTGGCGATCCTGCACGAGATCCTGCGCCTGGAGCCGGTGGTGGCCAATCTGGCCCGCTGGACCACGGCGGAGCTGCGGACGGGCGACGCGACCATCCCGGCCGGGGCGCGGGTCGACATCGGCGTGGCGGCGGCCAACATGGATCCGGCGGCGGTGGGCGCCGACCCGGGTGCGGTCTGCCCGGGCCGGTCGCTGGGCGACGGGGTGGGGGACGCGGGGCTGTCGTTCGGCGACGGGCCGCACCGCTGCCCGGGGGCGTACATCGCCATTCAGGAGACGGACATCTTCCTGACCAAGCTGTTCGCACTGCCGGGTCTGCGCATGGTGCGGGCCCCGAAGGTGGGCATCCGCAAGGAGATCGCCTCGTACGAGCTGACCGGCCTGATGATCACCACCGGCGGCTGATCGGGCGGGTGTGCGTACCGGTGAAGGGACGCACACCCGCCGCCGGTCATGCCGGCAGGGTCCAGCGCTGGTTCGTGGCGCCGGTGCAGGACCAGATCTGCAGCTTGGCGCCGTCCGCCGTGCTGTTGTCCTTGATGTCGAGGCACCTGCCGGAGGCGGCGTTCACCAGCGTGCCGCCGGAGGTGGAGCTCCACCGCTGGTTGGCGCCGCCGGCGCAGTCCCACAGCTGGACGGCGGAACCGTCGGCCGTGCCGTTGTCCTTGACGTCGAGGCACTTGCCCAGCCCGCGGATCGTGCCGTCGGCGGCAACGGTCCAGCGCTGGTTCGGCCCGGCGGTGCAGGCCCACATCTGCGGCAGGTTGCCGTTGGCGGTGGAGCCGTCGGTGACGTCCAGGCACTTGCCGTTGGCGCTGGTGACAGCCCCGGTCCGGCCGGCCGGCGGGGTGGTCGCCGGGGGTGTGGTGGTGCCGCCGCCCGTGCCCGGCCAGGTGAAGGTGGCCATGGCGCCCGCGGGCAGCCGGTAGCCGAACGACGCGCCCTGGTACGAGACCTGGAAGTCCTGATCGCCGCCGGTGTTGACGGCCACGAGCGCGATGCTGCCGTCCGGATTGCGGAAGGCGACGTTCTCGATGCCGCCCTGGCCGTACCCGGTGGAGTCGATCCGGACCGCGCCCGGCTTGACGAACTTGCTCAGGTGGCCGAGGACGTAGTACTCGGCGTTGTAGGTGACGCTGCCGCCGTTGACGGTGACGACGCCCATGCAGTTGGTGCAGCTGCCGATGACCGGTCCGTGGTTGGCGTCCAGGGCGAGGTTCCAGAGCGAGACCGCCCGGGCCCAGTTACGGGTGGCGCCGACGGCCAGGTTGCGGCCCTGCCACCGCAGCGAGTCGGCGAAGGTGTTGGCCGACTCGGTGCCGGAGCACTCGGTGAAGAAGACGTCCTTGGCGGGCTGGGCGTTGTGCACGACCGACTGGGCGCCGGGGTCACCGGCGTAGCAGTGCCAGGCCGAGCCGGCCACGTTGCCGCCGGCGGCGTTGTTCACGGTCTGGGGGTACGACGTGTTGTCCCAGTTGTGGTCCCAGCCGAGGATGCGGGTGCTCAGCCCGGCGGCGCGCAGCTTCGGGGCGAGCAGGTTGATGATGCGGGCCTGCTGCTCGGCGGACATCAGCATGCCCGGATAACCGGGCGGGGAGAACTGCGGCTCGTTCTGCACGCTCAGGTAGCCGATGGGGACTCCGGCTGCCTGGTACGCCTGCACGAACCGGACCAGATAGTCGGCGTAGACACCCTCGTTGGCCTGGGCCAGTGACCCGCCGATGAGGTTGTTGTTGGTCTTCATCCACGCCGGCGCGCTCCACGGCGCACCCTTGACGGTGAGCTGCGGGTTGAGCTGCCGGGCCTGCTGCAGCAGCGGCAGGATGTACGCGTTGTCGTGGGCGGTCGAGAAGCGCGACAGCGAGGGATCGGCGGCACCGTCGTCGTAGGTGTAGAACGACCGGGAGAAGTCGCTGGCCCCGATCGGCTGCCGCACGAAGCTCAGGCCGATACCGCTGCCGGTGCCGAACAACGCGTTCATGATGGTGTTGCGCTGCGACGAGTTGTAGACGTTGTAGGCGGCCGCGTCGGTGAACGACGCCCCGAAGCCCACCATGGACTGGTGGGTGGTGCCGGGGTTGACCGTGATCGTCGAGCCGCTGCCGGCCGTGCCGAAGGTGACGGCGGCCTTCTGGGTGAGCAGGTTGCCGCGGTCCGGCGTGGTGAGCCAGACGCTGGCGCTCGTCGCGGCGAAGGAGGCCGTGTCGGCGGCGACCACATAGGCCGCGGCGCCCACGGTCAGGACCCCGGATGCCGCCAGGGCCAGCAGCCGACGCCGAGGGCTGGATCGTTCTGCCATGAGATGTCCTTTCGGGGGAGGGACAGCTGTAACAGGATGAAACAATTTCGTAACACCGCTGTTCTCAGAACACCGGCCCATCGCCTCGTTGTCAATCGCTTGGCATGGGTGAACGTCGATGAAACAAATGAAACGCACTGCGGGTGATCATCGAGCAAAGACGCCTCCCAGCGGCATTCCGGCCGTTTACGTTCACAGCGTTCGTGCCGCTCGATCTCTGGAGGACCGTTGCCCGTCCTGCCCGCTCTCGGCGTCGCCCTGGTGGCCGCCGGTGTGCTCGCTGTGCCCGTTCCCGTTCCCGTTCAGGCTGCCGTCGCGGCGGAGTGGACCCAGCCCGGCTACGGCGCCGGGGACACGTACTACAACCCCGGCGAGTCGGTGATCAACGCGGGCAGCATCAACGCGGTGCGGCGCCGGTGGACCGTCGCGCTGCCGGAGGCCCGGGAACGGTGTGCGCGGGCGGCCACGCCTGTGGTTGCCGGTGGGCGGGTCTTCGTCGCTCAGGAGACCGGTGTCTCGGCGTACCAGGCCGGGACCGGGCGGCTGTCGTGGCGTTTCACCTGGTCGTCGCCCGAGGACGAGAGCACTCCGTACCTGGCGGTCTCCGCTGGCCTGCTCATCGTGGCCAACCAGGGTTGCCAGTCGCAGAGCGACCCGGACGGCACGGTCCGCGCGCTGGACACTGTTTCCGGCCGGCTGGTCTGGACCAAGCGGGTGTCGGCTCCGGTGGAATCGCTGGTCGTCGACCGGGGGATCGCCGTGGTCTCCGGGGAGTCGATGTCCGACACCCCGACCGTGATCGGCCTGGCGGTCAGCGACGGCACGCAGCGCTGGCAGCTCGCCGACCACTCCTCCGCCGGGGTGTCGGCCGGTGGCCGGGTGCTGGTCAGCCGGGTCGGCGCGGTGGGCACGTCGGCGCTGTCCGTGACGACCGGCGCGGCGCTGTGGACCCGGAAGGTCGCGTTGGCCGGACAGGCGGCAAGCCCGGCCGGGGACAGTTTCTTCGCCTCGGGCAGCCGCAACGAGATGGTCTGCGTGGACGCCGCCACCGGCGCCGTCCGGTGGACCGCCGCCCGCAAGGGGAGCCCGCTCATCGCCACCGACGGCCGGCGCGTCTACCGGGCCATGGCGAAGGGTATCGAGGCCCTGGACGCCGGCACCGGTGCGCGGCGGTGGGCCGTGTCCCTGCCGGGCAACGCCGGCCAGCCGGTCCGGGCGGGCGGACTGCTCTACGCCACCGTGGACGGTGGCCGGCCGCTCGGCATCCTGCACGCGGCGAGCGGCGCCCGGGCCTCCGCCGGCACCCAGATCGGCGCGGTCATCGGAGGCAACGTCATCGTGACCGGCGGCCGGCTCTACGCGATCAAGGGCAACACCCTCTCCGGGTACGCGCGCTGATCGAGTTGACCCGTTCCCCACGTCCGGCCAAGATCGCGGCGTGGCAGCAGACCTGGGCAACGCCGGTTCCCTCGAGTCCCGCCTCGACCGGCACCGGGCCGTCGCCGCCGCACTGACCGGGCTGGACGACGACGAGCTGGCCACCCGGGTGGACACCGCGACGCCGCTGGGCGTGGGGATCGGCGGGCGGACCGCCCGGCTCGACGTGGCCGGGGTGCCCGTGTTCGTGAAGCGGATCCCGCTGACCGACCTGGAACGCCGCCCCGGGCACCTCGGCTCCACCGCGAACCTCTTCGGTCTGCCGACCTGCTACCAGTACGGCGTCGGCTCCACCGGCTTCGGCGCCTGGCGGGAACTGGCCACCCACCACACCACCACGCAGTGGGTACGCAGCGGGGTGTCGGCCCGGTTCCCGCTGTTGCATCACTGGCGCGTCCTGCCGTCGCCGCCCGCCGCACCGCCCGACTTCGGTGACTGGGACGGCGACCAGGCCGTCGCCCGCCGCCTCGCCGCGATCGAGGCCGCCACCGGCCTCCGGCTCTACCTCTCGGACTTCGGGCTCGCCCTCGACGGCACGTTCGCCCTGTCGAACGCCGAAACGGCCTTCCTCGACCTGCACCGCGACTGGGACCGCTGGGACACCCGGCGGTACCTGGTCAACTGGCTCTGCCATCGGCTGGCGCCCGAGACCGGCCGGCGGGCGCTGATCCGCGACGGTGGGCCCGGCCTGCCGGCCTGGGCCCGCGCGGTCGTCCGACGGTACGGGCCCACCGTCACGCTGCTCAACGACTTCTACGACCGGTTGCTCGACGGGCCGGCGACCGCCCGTTATCCGGCGGCGGAGCTGCTCACAGCCGGCCGAGAGCCGACGCCAGCAGTGTCGCCGCCGAGGCGATGACCGCGTTGTCGTAGGTGGCGTCCGGCGCCGTGCGGTTGGTGTAGATCGCCAGGATCAGCGGGGCACCCGTCGGCGGGTGGACGATCGCGATGTCGTTCGCCGCGCCGTACGCGTCGGCGGAGCCGGTCTTGTCGCCGACCGTCCAGGAATCCGGCAGGCCGGCCCGGATCCGGGCGCTGCCCGTGGTGTTGGCGCGCAGCCAGCCGACCAGCCGGTCGCGGTCCTCGGGGTGTAGCTCGTGGCCGACGGTGAGGTTGCGCAGGTTGGCGGCCATGGCCGCGGGGGTGGTCGTGTCCCGTGGGGACGCCGGTGACCAGTCGTTCAGCTCGGTCTCCCAGCGGTCCAGCCGGGTGACCGGGTCGCCCAGGCAGCGGGCGTAGCGGGTCAGCCCGGCCGGTCCGCCGATCCGCTCCAGCAGCAGGTTCCCGGCGAGGTTGTCGCTGTAGTCGATGGCGGCCGCGCACAGCTCTGCGACGGTGAGCCCGTCGGCGACGTGCTCGGCGGTGATCGGGGAGTTCGGCAGCAGGTCGTCCGCGGTCCAGTGGATGACCCGGTCCAGCAGGCCCGGCTCGCGGCCCCGGGCGCGGTCCAGGACCGCCGCCGCGGCGAGGGCCTTGAAGGTGGACAGCAGCGGGAAACGTTCGTTCGCGCGGTGCCCGACGGTCCGGCCGGTGCCCGTGTCGATCCCGACGGCACCGATCCGGCCGTCGTAGTCCCGTTCCAGCCGGCGCAGGCCGCCGGCGGCCTGCGCCGGGGTGCCGGGCAGGAGCAGCAGCGCCGCGGTCGCGGCGCCGCCGGTGAGCAAGGTACGTCGAGTCAGGTGATCACTCATGCGACCCACCCTGCCGTTTTGTCCGTGAAAGGGACGTGAAACGGCAGGGTGGGTCACACCGTCAGACGGCCGCCCAGAGCGCCGGCACGTTCGACGGCTCCCAGCCCACCAGCGAAGTGTGCGCCTGCAGGCAGCGGTAGCGCACGCCGTTGTAGGTGACGATCGCGCCCACCGGGTAGGCGGTGTTGGCCGCCCACGCGGTGCCGGCCGGCTGGGTGGTCGGCGGTGTCGTCGGCGGCGTCGTGGTGGGCGGTGTGGTGGTCGGAGGGGTCGTGGTGGGCGGGGTTGTCGTGGTCCCGCAGGCGCCGAACACCTTGAACTCGAACAGCGAGTAGCCGTACGGCGTGCCGCGCTCGGTGCCGGACATGCGCACGTAGCGGGCGGTGCCGGAGATCGCGTGGGTGACGTTGCCGCCGGTCCCGGCGGTCACCGTCGCGGCGGTGGTCCAGCTCGTGCCGTTCGCCGAGGTCTGGATCTGGTACGCCTTGCCGTACGCGGCCTCCCAGCTCAGCTCGACGCGGCCCAGCGGCTGCGCCGTGCCCAGGTCGACCTGGAGCCACTGCGGGTCTGCGAACGCGCTGGACCAGCGGGTGGCCGCGTCACCGTCCACGGCGAGGTTCGCGGGGTAGCCGGCCTCGATCGACGACGAGGTGGCCGTCTTGCCCTGCGAGAGCAGCGGTCCGGTGGTGCAGGCGGGCGGCGAGGTGGTCGGCGGGGTCGTCACCGTTCCGCCGCCGTTGGCGTTGCCACCGCTCCAGTTGGTCGCGCCGCTGGCCACGGTCTTGCCGGCCGGAACGCTGAGCGACTTGCCGTCCGAGTAGGTCACCGTCAGCGCGGTGTTGGTGATGTTCGACGCGACGTACGTCTTCGCGCCGCCCTTGCTGAACACCTTGGCCAGCGGGTGGTTGGCCGTCACGCCGGTGTCGACCTGGCCGAGGGCCGCGAGGTTGCGCAGCCAGTGGAACGTGTGCGCCTTGCTCTCGCCCTCCTCGGACGTGTACGAGCTGTTCGCCCGGAACTTGGCCAGCGCCGCGTCCGGATCACCGAGCGCCAGGTATTGCCACAGCATGTCGCGCCACAGTGTCGGCTCACCGCCGTTGTTGCGCACCAGCTCGGCGTACGTGCTCTTCACCGACTCCGGGTAGTCACCCAGGTAGAGCTGGCCGCCGGTCATCGGCAGCATGTTGATGCCGACCACCAGGGCGTGCTCACCGGAGAACCAGGTCGCGTACGCGCCACCGGAGCCCCACACGATGGCCGAGTAGTTGTGCCCCCAGTTCGCCGGGAAGTTCTCGTTGCGCACGTCGAACCAGTACTCGTTGATCGCGGCGGCCTGGGTGGTGTGGATCCAGATGCCGGCGTCGCGGACCGCGGTGTTGCCGGTGGCCTGACCCCACTGGATCAGCGCGTTGGCGAAGTTCTGACCCTCCGACGAGGACTCCTGGTTGTTGCCCGCGCCGAACGCGCCGTGCCCGGAGGCCCAGTCGTGGCCCGCGTAGATGTCGAAGTCGCGCAGGTACGGGAACCGGGTGTCGGTGCGGTCGTAGTTGTTGGCGTCCCGGATGAGCAGGTCGACCATGCCGCCGTACCGGCCGGCCGAGGCCCACTGCGGGTCGAACTTGGCCAGGGTGGCGGCCGCGGCGATGAAGTAGCCGTAGTGGAAGTGGTGGTCGTTGAGGTCCTCGTCGGAGGCGTACGAGGCGGGGTAGCCGATCAGCGTGCCCCACTTGTTGTCGTAGTAGAAGACCCGCGAGGTCTTGCCCGGCGAGGCGGTGAACCAGTCGGTGATCCGGGTCCGGATGACGTTCAGCGCCGAGTCGCGTACCGCGGTGAGGTTGAGCTGGTCGGCGATCTCCGCGATCCGGGCGGCCCGGCCCAGGCCCTTGCCGGTCCAGTACGTGTCGTCGCCGCGGAAGTCGGCCGGGTTGTTGAGCTCGTTGGTGAGGAACGTCGTGACCTGCGACAGGTCCGCGCCGGAGGAGTCGCCGACGGCCGGCACCTCGGGCAGCACGCCGGTGTACTTCATGGACGTCTGGAACGACGTACCGATGACGGTCTTCATGGCGCCGCGCGGCGAGACGTAGGTCTGGGCCAGCGGGGAGCCGCCGGACAGGTAACGCCACTGGTGCGGGTAGAGCGAGATGACCGTGCCCGAGCCGCTGCCCTCGCGGGCGGTGGTGGTGAAGGCGTACGTGGTGTTCACCGTGCCGCCGGCCTGGTTGTAGGTGTACGAGACCCGGGTGCCGGTGACGTGGTTGTGCGCGACCGCGCCGTACCGGTCGGCCAGCGACGTCTTGTCGGCTGTGCTGGTGCCCGAGGTGGTGGGCAGCACCGCGACCGAGAAGTAACCGCGACCGGCCAGGCTGGACCGGAAGGTGTTGCCGCTCAGCGACCAGGTCGAGCCGGCCGGCCCGTACGCGACGTAGTCGTGCCCGCCGATCGACCAGCCGATCCGATTGCCGCTGTTCTGCCACACGGTCGGCGGCCCGACCACGGAGATCAGCGCGTCGCCGCCGGTCACCTGGTAGTACGACATCGGCAGGCCGTGCCCGATGGTCGCCTTCATGGTCCGGGTGCCGTCGCTCCAGGACGGCGTGACGGTCCAGTCGCTCCAGCCGTCCACCAGCGCCCGTGGCGCGTTCAGCCCGGCGACCCCGACCACCACGTGCTGCGCGTACGGGAAGTGGTACTCACCCAGGCCGGTGGGGCTGCCGCTGATCGCGGCGTCCGTCTGGTACGAGATCCCGAGCCCGCTCGCCACCGGCTTGTACGCGGCCGGGTGGGCGAACAGGGGCTGGGAGAAGTTGCACTCGTCGCCCTTCTTGAACACCAGCGAGGACCACCAGTCGTTGGTGGGCACCGCACCGGCCGGCGCGTTCGCGGTCAGGAACTGCCGCGGGTTGGTCGCGATGTCGCCGCAGCCGGTCGGCAGCTTGGCGCCGGCCGGGAGGGTCTCGGTGTAGCTGCCGGCGCCGACGGTCCCGGCCTCGGCGGAGCCGGTGACGGCGACCGCGAGGGCGCCGGAGCCGAGGGCGACCACGACGGCGGTGGCGAGACCGGCGAGCCGGCCGGACCGGCGCCGCCGATGAGATACTGGGGAAGGGGGGAGCGGGGATGTCATAACCAGGTGCCTCCGATGGGGACGGGGGTCGCCGGAGCCGCGGCGGTGGACCACGGGCGAGTGTGAGAGCGCTCTCACGGTGCCGCGAGATTAACCGTCACCCTGTGTTTCGTCAATGTTTACAAACGTGAATAGGTGCTGGTCAGCGGGGATTTGCCGACATTTGCGGAGCCGGCGACGTTCCTAGCGGCCGTTGGTGGCGTCGTCCTCGGCCACGCGCTCCTCGCCGCGGCGGCGCAGCATCTTGAGCCCCGGCAGCCCGATGATCGCCAGGTGCAGGTCGTTGGTGACCTCCAGCAGCGAGTGCAGATCGGGACCGACCTGGTCGAGCTTGCCGAGCAGCGGCATCACATCCTCGGTGAGGTGCTTGCGCAGCCGCGGCAGCTCGTCGATCATCCGGATCGCCGCGGTGACCTCCTCCGGCGTCAGTTCCTCGATGAACCGCACCGCCAGCGGGGCTGCCCGGCGCAGCGCGGGTGCGTACCCGTCGAGCAGCGTGCGGGCCTCGACCGAGGTCGCCGACGCCTGCTGGACCACCCCGGAGGCCGCGTCAGTGATCCGCCCGGCGTCGCTCACGAGCGCGGACGCGCCGGTCACGGCCGCGCCGGCGCCGTCGACGACCAGCGCCGCCCGGGCCGCCACGGCGGTGGCCTCGTCGACGGCCAGCGCCGCCGCGGCCATGATCACCTTGGTGTCGCGCAGGGTCTGCTCGATGTCGCCCACCACGCCGTCGACCCGGCCGATCAGGCCCTCGGCCCGCTCGGCCAGCAGGGTCATCCGGCTGACCAGCAGCTCGGTCTGCCCGAGCAGGCCGAGCAGGCGGAACGGGATGGTGGCCGCCGACGCCGCCGTCTCCACCACCTGACCGACCGCGTACCGGGTGAGCTGGACGAGGGCGACAGGTGACGGGAGCAGGGCCATGAGCCCATTGTGCCCGCCGGGGCCAGTGACAAACCGTGAGGGCGATCAAGCACGCGGTAGTAGGTTTTGGCATCCCGCGCCGGGCACGGCACTATGCATGGGTGCGACGAACCCGGCTCTGGATCTTCGCGATGGCGGCACTGGTGATCGTGGGCGGCGCGTCCCTGATCGGTCTTGGCATGCGCGACGACAGCGGCGGCACCGGCGGCGGTGGCGTGCTGCCCCGCTCGCTCACCTTCGGTGACGACCCGACACCGAAACCCTCGCCGACCCCGACCGGCCCCAGCCCGGAAGAGCTCGCCGCCCAGCAGCGCGCCAAGCGCGTCAAGGCGCTCGACGCGGCCCTGAAGAAGCTCGACGCCACGTCCCCGGAGTTCTCCGTCGCCGTGCTCGACAAGAAAACGGGCCAGCGCTATTCGTACCGGGGATCCGAGCGCTACGACACCGCCAGCATCGTGAAGGTGCAGGTGCTCGCCTGTGCGCTGCTGCGGGCCCAGGACGCGGGCCGCAAGCTGTCGGCCGGTGAGCTGGCTCTGGCCAAGCCGATGATCCGGCTGAGCGACAACAACGCGACCACCTCGCTGTTCACCAAGATCGGCGCCGTGTCGTCGGTCAGCAAGTGCAACAAGCGGCTGGGCCTGAAGCAGACCACGGTCAACACCGCCTGGGGCCTGACCAAGACCACGGTCGACGACCAGGTGAAGCTGCTCTCCGAGCTGGTCGACACCAAGGGGCCGCTGGACGCGGGCTCCCGCAAGCAGGCGTTCACGCTGATGAGCACGGTCGACGCGGCCCAGGACTGGGGCGTGCCGGCGGTGGCCAAGGCCGGCGAGACCACCACGGTCAAGAACGGCTGGGACACCCGATCGGCGGACGGCGGCCTGTGGGCGATCAACACGGTCGGCCGGGTGACCTCGGACGACGACGTGGACGTGTCGGTGGCGGTGCTCTCGCACAACAACAAGTCCATGGACGGCGGCATCACGCTGGTGCAGAAGGTCGCCAAGCTGACCCGCCAGCACCTGAAGTACTAAGCGGTCTCGGCTTCCGCCTCGGCATCGGCCTGGCGGGCGGCGCGGCGCTTGCTGATCAGGCTCACGATCTGGCTGATGATCAGGACCAGCAGGATCGCCGCGACCACGCCCTCCCACGGTTCCGGGAAGATCGAGCCGCCCACCACCCCGATGGCCGCGTAGACCGCCGACCACAGCGCGCACGCCGGCACGTTCGCCACCACGAAGGTGCGCCAGCTCAGGCCCACGAACGCCGCCGCCAGCAGCACCGGCACCCGGCCGCCGGGCAGCAGCCGGGAGACCAGCAGCACCGGGATCTGGCTCTTCTCCAGCCGTTCCTTGACCGCCGCCAGGTGCTCCTCGTCGCGCAGCCAGCGCAGCCGGCGGGCCAGTTGCTCGCCGCCGGCCCGGCACATCGCGTACATCACCAGGTCGCCCACGTACGCGCCGGTCGCGCCGGCCGCGATGGTCAGCACGATCAGCAGCGGGTGGTCGTGGAAGGCCAGCGCGGCGGCTCCGCTCACCGCCGCGCCGGTGGGGACGATCGGCACGATGGCGCCGAAGGCGACCACCAGCGCCAGCCAGCCCATGGCTCCGAGCTCGGAGATCACGTGGCCGGCTCGAAACTGAGCGTCTCGCCCTGGGCGAGGACCCGCACGTGGGTGTCGGGTGCCGCGGCGGCGGCGCGCCGGGCGAACTCCGTGCCCGGGTCGTGGAACATGTGCGCCCGGAAGCGGCCCATGCCGGCCGGCCAGAACGTGCCGTAATGCACCGGGACCGCCCAGGCCGCCTTCACCCGGCGCAGCGCCTCGGCGCCGTCGACCGGATCCAGATGGCCGTGCGCGCCGAGGGTCGGTCCCCAGCCGCCGACCGGGACCAGGGCCAGGTCCAGCGGGCCCAGCGACGCCATGTCGTCGAACAGGCCGGTGTCGCCGCCGTACCAGGTGCGGGCCGCGCCCTCGACGACGAAGCCCATCGCGACCGAGCGCAGCTTGGACCAGGGGCCGCGGCCGCCGTCGTGGGCCGCGGGCACCGCGCGCACGGTGACCGCGCCGACCGTGGTCTGCTCGCCCGGCTCGAGCTCGACGCAGCGTTGCGCCCACTCGCGGCCCAGGCCCTTGGCGACGAAACCGGTGGCGCCGCGCGGCAGGATCAGCAGCGGCTCCCCGGGCACCGCGCGCAGCGACGGCAGGTGGAAGTGGTCCGCGTGCAGGTGCGACACCAGCACCGCGTCGGGCGGGCCGGGCAGCCGCGGCGTGGGCCCGGCCATCCGGCGCAGGTGGATCAGCCGGTCGGTGAGCAACGGGTCGGTGAGCAGGGAGACCCCGGAGTCGGCCAGCCACATCGTGCTGTGCCCCCACCAGGTGACGCTCGTTTCGCTCACGATCCAACCGTACGGGACCGGGCACAGAGCCGTCTGAGGGCACGACCGCACAGCCGGGCGTACCCGTGCTGGGCCAGCACCGCGACCGGACCGCCCAGCCGCATCGGCAGCCGCGCCGGGACGCTGAACGCGGTCACCGCGAACCAGACCCGGCCGTCGGCGTCCCGTTCGACGGTGAAGGACTCCTCGCCGCGGGCCTGGTGGCCGGGCCGCGTGCCGTAGCCGAAGCCGGCCCGGTCGCCGTCGTCCGCGGCCCACACCACCTGGCACGGTACGACCAGCGGTCCGAGCCCGACGGTGACGCCGACGCCGGGCGCGGCGCGGTCGGCGGTCGCGCGGATCCGGGCCCCGGTCGCGCGGTGCATGCGGAAGGTCAGGATCGCGTCGGCCGCCGCGGTGAAGTCGTCGCGGTCCAGCTCCGTGCGGTAGTGCAGGTGCCGGTAGCCCGGGGGCAGCGGCTCGTGCCGGGTCGCGCCGACCTCGGCGTAGGTGAACTCACTCATGACGTCCCTTCCTCGGATCCCAGATATGCCCCGGCGCGGTGCCGGCCCACCATGGCGCAGACCGCGAATCCGAGGGCGTTCGCCACTCCGTGCGTCGCGGCCATCCAGGCCAGCGACGGATGCGGCAGCCCGGTGGCCTCGCCCAGCGCCCAGCTGACCGCGAGGGCCATGGACGCCACCAGTACGACGGCCGAGCAGCCCAGCAGCAGCGCGGTGAGCCGGTCGGGCGCGGTGCGCGCGTAGCGCCAGGTCAGCCAGCCGACGGTCCACATGCCCGCGGTGAGCATGAGCGCCCCGGCCAGCTCGACCGCCTCAGCGGTGAAGTAGCCGAGCAGCACCAGCAGCGTCCCGGCCGGGACGGTGAGCGCGGCGGCGTCGGCGGCCCGCCCGGGCGTCAGGCGGCTTTGCAACCCGGCGATCAGTGCCGCGGCGAAGCCGGCGAAGTGGAAGTGCGCCACGGTCAGCGTGAGAATGCCCAGCTCGAAGCCGAACAGGTGGTAGCCGGCCCGCTCGGCGATCAGGGCGCTCGCCGCGATGGCCGGGCTGATCAGGGCGGTGAGCACGGCGGCCTCGGTGGGCCACTCGCGGCGGGGGCGGACCGGGCGGCTGAGCGCGTACGCACACAGCACGGCCGCCGCGACCGCGTACACCGTAGCCAGGCTGGTGGCCACCGTGCCGCGGGGCAGCCACAGGCTCACCGCCCCGGCGACCGCTCCGAACGGCCAGCACCGCCGGGCGAACGCCACCGCCGGGTCACGGATCAGCCGCAGCCCGGCCGGCACGACCACCAGCATGCCGACGGCGACAAGCAGGTTGACGAGCACCCGCACCGACCTCACCTCCCTCGTTCTTGAACACGTTCAAGTAACTGATTTCACTCTAACGCACCCGCACCCGGGTCGCCGTTGTGATGTGCGTCCTGCACACTGACGGCCGTGACAGGACCTCGCTCTGCCGTGATCTACAACCCCGTCAAGGTCGGCGACCTCGACCTGCTGCGCCGCATCGTCAGCGAAGGCGTCGCGAGTGTCGGCTGGCCCGAACCCACCTGGCACGAGACGACCCCGGAGGACGCCGGCCGCGGCCAGACGGCTCAGGCGGTCAAGGACGGCGCCGAGCTGGTGTTCGTCTGCGGTGGCGACGGCACGGTGATGGCCGCGGTGACCGCGCTGGCCGGCACGGACGTCGCCCTGGCGGTGCTGCCCGCGGGCACGGGCAACCTGCTCGCGGCGAATCTGGGCCTGGGCACGGACGCCGCCACCGGGGTGCAGGTGGCGATCGAGGGCGGCCGCAAACGCATCGACGTCGGCGCCGTCGGTGACCAGTGCTTCGCCGTGATGGCCGGCATGGGCTTCGACGCGCAGATGCTCGAGGGCACCTCGGACACGGCCAAGAAGCACATCGGCTGGCTGGCGTACGTCGGTGGCGCCGCCAAGCACCTGCGGGACCGCCCGATGCGGGTGCGCATCGTCATCGACGGCGGCGCGCCCATGCCCCGGCGCCCGCGCTCGGTGATCGTCGGCAACGTGGGCCGGCTGCAGGGCGGCGTACGGCTGCTCAGCGAGGCCGAGCCCGCCGACGGCAAGCTCGACGTGGCCATCCTGAGCCCGCGCAGCCTGCGGCACTGGGCCGAGCTCGGCTGGGCCGTGGTGCGCCGGCGCAAGAGCGTGCCGCTGATGGAGACGTATTCCGCCGAGCGGGTGGAGATCTTCAGCAACCGGGCCCAGCCCCGCCAGCTCGACGGGGACCTGATCGACCCGGGCAAGACCCTCAAGGTCCACGTCCGGCACCGGGCGCTGCTGCTCTGCGTGCCGCAGCCCGCCGGCGACCCCGACCTGGCGTACGACAGCAGCGCGGCGAAGCGGGCCGCCGAGGGGGTGCGCGCCGCGGCTGAAGAGAAAGCATGAGCAGCACGGAGCCGGTCCCCGAGACCAAGATGATGCCGGGGGACGAACTCTCCGCCGACGACGCGTTCCTCGCCCTGCGCCACTACGGGCGCTGGCCGCTGCTGCGCGACGCGTTCGTCCGGTTCCGCTACGGCGACGGCTTCAGCCACTCCCGGGCCTTCGCGCTGCAGCTCTGCCTGGCCATCGTGCCGTTCCTCATCGCCCTGTCCGGCCTGGCCACCGACCTCGGCGTCGAGGAGGGCGGCCAGGTGGTGGCGGACACGGTCATCGCGCTGACCCCGGGCGCCAGCGAGCCGCTGGTCACGGAGCTGCTCGAGGACGACGAGCGCACCGAGGAGGCCGGAGAGCTGGCCCTGGCCCTGGGTCTGATCACCGGGCTGTTCGCGCTCACCACCGCCATGGCCCAGATCGAACGCGGCGCCAACCGCATCTACGGCGTCGAACGCGACCGTCCCGCCCTGCCCAAGTACTTCCGGGCCGCGGTGATGGCGCTGATCGCCGGCCTGCCCGCGCTCTTCGGCTTCCTGCTGCTGGTCGCCGGGCACTCGGCGGGCAAGTCCCTGGCCCGGCAGTTCGGCTGGGGCGACGGCGCCATGGCGGCCTGGAATCTGGTGCGCTGGCCGCTGAGCCTGCTGCTGATCGTCTTCGCGGTGGGGTTGCTGTTCCGGCACTCGCCGCGGCGCAACCAGCCCGCGCTGACCTGGCTGCTGTTCGGGGCCACGCTGTCCACGATCCTGTGGTGGGTGGCCAGCCTGCTGCTGGCCGGCTACGTCCGCGTCAGCGACGGCTTCGGCGCCACCTACGGCCCGCTGACCGCGATCATGGCGCTGCTGCTCTGGGCCAACCTCACCGGCATCTCGCTGTTCCTCGGGCTGTCCTTCGCCGCGCAGCTGGAGGCGCAGCGGGTCGGGGTGGTCCGGCCGGCCCAGCACGACCAGTGGGAGCCGGGCCCGGACACCGACCTGAAGGACTTCGACCCGCCGGCGCCGGACGCGGCCGACGGGGACACGGCGGACGGGGAGATGCCCCGTCAGCGCGGCCCCGGTGTGAGCGCCGAGCCGAAAGGGTAAGTCCCGCCGCACCACCGCGTGACCCCCGAACGAGCAGGAGCCGACGATGTCCACCGACGAAGGCAGGATCCACAAACGGGTCGGCTGGGCGCCGTTGCGGCACTTCACCGAGCGCAGCGTCCTGGGCCTGCTCGCGGTCATCGCGGTCGGGCTCGGCTTCGGCCTCCTCCTGCTGCTGGTTCGGCTGCACTGGGGACCCCTGCAGAGCCTCGACCGGGGCGTGGCCGAAGGGCTGAACGGGCTGGTCGCGCCGCACCCGCCGGTGGTCACCGTGCTGGAGGCGGTGACCGACCTCGGTGGCCGGCCGGTGATGATGTGGCTGGTGTCGGTGGCCGTCGTGCTGCTGCTGATCCGCCGCCGGACCCGTCTGGCGGCGTACCTGGTCGTGACCGGCGTCGGTGCGCTGCTGCTCGACCCGTCCCTCAAGACGCTGGTCGGCCGGCTGCGTCCGGTCGTCGACGTGCCGGTGTCCGGGGCGCCGGGCAACAGCTTCCCGAGCGGGCACGCGCTGGGCTCGTTCGTCGCGTACGGCGCCCTGCTGCTGGTCTTCCTGCCCGCCGTGGCGCCGCGCTGGCGCAAGGCGGTGATCGCGCTGGTCGGGCTGGTCATCGTGACCGTCGGCGTCACCCGGATCGCGCTCGGCGTGCACTTCCTCTCCGACGTGCTGGCCGGCTGGCTGCTCGGCGCGGCCTGGCTGGGCGTGACCGCGTACGCGTTCCGGCTCTGGCGCCGCGAGGTCGGCCAGCCCGTCCGCCCGCTGGAGGAGGGACTCGAGCCGGAGGCGGCCCACGACGTCACCCCGGCGCCCGACGAGGAGAAGCTGCTGCCGCACCCCTGGGCCAAGGCGGCCGAGCTCGTCGTCGGCTGGGTCTTCATCTTCGGCGTGCTCTACCTGCTGGGCTGGGCCGTCACCAACCACACCGGGGGCACCTGGATCGCGTCGGCCGACGTGGGCTTCGACCGCTGGCTGCAGACCTTTCGCACGCCCTCGCTCGACCACTTCAGCTGGCTGTGGAGCAAGGCCGGCGACACCCACATGATCCTGCTGGTCTCGCTGGTGTTCTGCCCGCTGGTGCTGGCCCTGTGGCGGCGCTGGCGCCCGGTGCTGTTCGTGGTGCTGGCCATGTTCGGCGAGCTGAGCCTGTTCCTGACCGCGGCCGCCGCGGTGGGCCGCCCCCGCCCGCCGGTCGAGCAGCTCGACGGGCAGATGCCCACCTCGTCGTTCCCGTCCGGGCACATCGCCGCCACCATGTGCCTCTACGCCGCGATCGCCATCCTGCTGGTGCCGCGGATCCGGGCCTGGTGGCGCTGGGTCTTCGTGGCCCTCGCGGTGATCATGCCGGCCGGTGTCGCGCTGTCCCGGATGTACCGCGGCATGCACCACCCGACCGACTTCCTCGGCGCCGGCGTGCTGGCCGCCTGCTGGCTGACCCTGCTCTACTTCGTGCTGCGGCCCAACGCCGACGTGGCCGAGGGCAACCGGGCCGACGCCGGCGAGCTCACCGAACGCGACGCGCACCGCGACCTGACCGAGACGACGGTGCCCGCCGGCACGCCCGAGGCGGTGCGGTGACGGTCCGCTTCCTGACCTGGAACATCCGGACCGGGGGCAGCGGCGGCCGGCTGGACGCCGTGGTGAGCCTGCTGCGGCGGGAGAGCCCCGACATCCTGGCGCTGCAGGAGCTGCGCGGCTTCCCGGGCCGGCGGATGCGGGAGGTGGCCGGGGCGCTGGGCATGACGCCGTTCCTGGCCCGCTCGGTGTTCGGGCAGAGCGTCGCGGTGCTGGTCCGGCCGCCGCTGCGGATCGTCGACTGGTCCGGCGTCCGGTGGCGGCTGCACCACGCCGCCGCGGCGGTCCGGGTGCCGACCACGGCAGGGCAGCTCACGGTGGTCAGCACGCACCTCAACGCGCTCTCGCCGTACCGGCGGCTGCGCGAGGCCCGCTTCCTGGCCGCGCGGCACCGGCCCGGCAAGGGCCCTGTGCTGCTCGCCGGCGATCTCAACTCCCTGGACCCGGACACCGACCACACCGAGCGGCTGGCGGCCCTCAGCGGGCCGTACCGCCGCCGGCACACGACCCCGGACGGTACGGCGGACACCCGGGCCATCGCGGCCTTCACCGCCGCGGGCTTCGTGGACCTGTGGCCGAGGGCCGGGGCGGGCGACGGGCACACGGTGCCCACGACCCGCGGTGGCGGCCACGAGTTCTCCGCCACCGGGATGCGGCTGGACTACCTGATGGCCGCCCCGCCGATCGCCGCCCGGGCCACGAACGCGCGGGTGCTGCGCGGCGCCGAGACCGAGTACGCCTCCGACCACTACCCGCTCGCCGTCGACCTGGAGCTATAGGTCCGCCACCACACGGTCGCGGCCCTCGCGCTTGGCCACGTACAGGTTGCGGTCCGCCAGCGACAGCAACGTCGACGGGGTCGCCCGGCCCTCCGGCGCGGTCGTGACGCCGATGCTCGTGGTCACCGGCATCGTCCCGGTGACCGGCTCCCAGGCGTGCGCCCGGATCCGCAGCCGCAGCCGCTCGCAGCAGTCGGCCGCCTCCTCGGCGTCCAGGCCCGGCAGCACCAGCAGGAACTCCTCGCCACCGATCCGCGCCGCGATCATCGGGCCGGTGACCGTGTCGGTCAGCAGCCGGGACACCTCCTGCAGCACGGTGTCGCCGGTGCTGTGCGACAGCGTGTCGTTGATCCGCTTGAAGTGGTCCAGGTCGAGAATCGCCAGCGACAACGGTGTGCGCCGCGCGACGGCCTCACTGAGCAGGGCGGGCAGCCGCTCGTTGACGTACCGGCGGTTCCACAGGCCGGTCAGCGCGTCCCGGTGGGCCATCTCCCGGAAGTGCTCGCTGGCCCGGCGCGCCTCGGTGGCCTCGAAGACCGCCTGCAGCGCCCGCGCCTGCGCCTCCCGCTGCCTCGAGTTCAGGGCGTTGGCCGCGGCGTAGAAGGCGCGGTGCTCGTCGTAGGCCTCCTGATACCGGCCGGTGGCGGCGAACAGGGCCGCCTGCTCCTCGCGGATCTGGGCCCGTACCCGGTCGAGGCCGCGCTCCTCGGCCAGCGCCACCGCCGCGTCCAGGGCCTCCTGGGCTGCCCCGTAGCGGCGGCTGAGCCGGCGCGCCTCGGCCAGGGTGAGCATGCAGACCGCCG
This sequence comes from Actinoplanes sp. CA-051413, assembly GCF_050955795.1. Taxonomy (NCBI): domain Bacteria; kingdom Bacillati; phylum Actinomycetota; class Actinomycetes; order Micromonosporales; family Micromonosporaceae; genus Actinoplanes; species Actinoplanes sp. CA-051413. Next base: position 7,631,060 of record NZ_CP192100.1, on the reverse strand, counting down.
GGGCGTCGCCCTCATGGCTGAGCAGCGCGGAGGTCTCGCCGTCGAGGATGACGTGCAGAGCCTCCTCGGCCGCGTCGTAGTTGCCGCTCATCATCTCGATCCGGGCGATCGTGTCGATCTCCAGCGCCCCGAAGTCGCGGCCGCCGCGTTCCCGGACCTCGTGCATGTGCCGGACCAGCTCCCGGGCGCCGGGCTCGTCGCCGTTCTCGAAGGCCGTGTAGGCCATGTTGTTGAGGATGTTCATCGTCAGGTCGAGGTCGCCGATCTCGGTGGCGATGGCGAGCGCCTCGCGGAACCGGCGGTCACCCTCCTCGGTCGAGCCGCTCTCGTCCAGTGCCACGGCCAGCCGCATCAGGTGCAGCGCCCGGACGTTCTGCGGCTCGTCGTCGGTGAGGTTGGCGACGCACTGCACCGCGTGGCTGAGCCCCTCGGACAGATCGCCGATCTGCCGGTAGAACAGCGACAGCACCCGGTGCGCGCGGCCCAGCAGGAACGGGTGGTCGTGCTGCTGGGCCCAGGCCAGCACCTGGTGGGCGCGCCGGCCGCCCTGCTCGGACCGGCCCTCCCGGACCAGCGACATGGCGCGCAGCAGCCGCGCCCGCATGGCGAGATCCCCGGCGCCGAGCTCGTCGGCCCGGCGCTCGATCAGCGCGGCCGGGGTCGCCAGCGAACGGAACTGCGACGGCGGACGGTCCTCGAGCTCCGCCAGGGTGGCCTCGAGCGTCATCCGCTCGTTCACGGCCACGGCGCCGGCTGTCTCTGCCGCCTCCGTCGTCACCCGCGTTCCCGCTTTCCCCGTTGAGTCCCCGGTGGGTCCTCGGCAACCGTTGCGATCGGACGCGGGCGGTGATTGCTGAGGTGTTGCCGGGTTGCAAGTCGGTCACTACCGTTTCGTGCACACCGCCTCGGAAGCCGCGACCTGGTCGACGGTATAGACGACGGCCACGGAGAAGCAGTAGTTGTTCTGCCGGTTGAGCCCGTACACGACGTAGTCGGTGGTGCCGGCGGGCAGCTGCTGGAACGCCCGCTGCTCCTGCCCGGTCCGGCCGCCGGAGATCAGCACCGGCCCCTCGGAACCCTTCGGATACCGCCAGGTCAGCGCGACGCTGTCCCGGTTGTCCTGCAACGTCACCCGGGTGGGCGCGACGGCGGCGTTGCTCGGCCGGGCCGAAGCGGAAGCCGCAGGTGGGGCGGCGGAGACCGGTGCGGAGGCCGAGGCGGTCGGGCCGGCTGCCGGCTGGGCGTCCTCGCGGGGCCAGGTCGCGATGACGATCGCGGCCGCGGCCGCGATGCCGGCCACGAGCACGGCGGCGAGGACCAGGGGCTGCCGGTTCCGCTTCTCCACCGGTACGGGCAGACGACGATCCGTCCCGGGCGCGGGGGGCTCGTCCAGTGGGAGCCGCGGGCCGGGCGGATAGGTGTCGGGCGGGTACGCGGCCGGTGGGAACGAGTCCGGTGGCCAGGGGCCGGGCGGCTCCACGGCCCAGCCCTGGCGTGGTTGCTCGACCGGCTGCTCGACTGGCTGCTCGATCGGCTGCTCGACCGGCCTCTCGGCTGGCTTTTCGGCTGGCCGGTGGGTCGGCGGGGCCGGTGCGGCCATGGCCATGTGCGGCTGGGGTGCCGTCTCGGGCCAGGACTGCTGCGCCTGGACCGGGATCGGCGGGGGCGGCGTCACCCAGGCACCTGGTGCGGCCTCGGCGGGCGCTTCGTCTTGCAGCGGGGCGGAGTCGGGGCGCCGGGGGGTGAAACCGTGCGCCTGCGGCGGCGGGGTCACCTCCAGCCGCGGCGGACCGGCCTCGGCCGCCGGCGGTGGTGCAGTCTCGGCCCATGGGGTGGTCTCGGCTCGCGGGGAAGTGTCAGGTAGCTCGACGGCCTCGGGCGGTGGAGCGGTGTCGATCGGCGGATCGGCCTGAGGCGGCGGAGCGACCTCGGAAGGTGGGGCGGTGTCGACCGGCAGGGCGGCCTGAGGCGGTGGGGTGGGCTCGGGTGGTGGGGCCGGCGAGATCAGGGGGAGGGGGACCGGTGGCTCGGGGCGGGCGTGGCGGCCGGTCGGGTCGCCCGGTGCCGGGGGCTCCTGGCGTACCGGATGGACTTCCGGGGTTTTCGCCGGCACGCGGGTGACGCCCGGCGCCGGGCCGTCCGCCGCCGGGCCCGTCGAGCGCTGCACCTGGCCGCACGTGTGCCGGCCCGACGGCTGCGCCCCGGCCAGGCGGGCGACCTGCCGGCCCAGCGGATGGTCCGGCGGCAGGTAGCGGGCGCACAGCTCCTGGGCCCGGCTGAAGTGCTGTTGCGCGTCGCGTTCGTGGCCGCATTCGCGTTCCATCGCCGCCAGCCGGGCCAGCATCTTGATGCCGGCCGGGGCGTCCTCGCCGTGCGCCTGGTTGTGCCGGGCCCAGGCGTCGGCGAGCCTGTTCCGCGCTGCCGTGCACTGCCCGGACGCGTGCTCGGCGGTGGCCAGGTCGGCCTCGGCGGCCAGTACCCGCGCCGACAGGCGGCCGTCCACAGCGGTCAGTTCGGCGACCAGGTCGTGGTAGAGCTGGGCCGCCCGGCCGTGGTTGCCCACCCGGTGCAGCACCGCCGCGTGGGTCGCCGCCGCCGCGATTGTGCGTTCGTCGTGCGGGCCGTGCAGGCGTTCCTCGGCGGCGTGGGCGAAGCCGGCCCAGGTGCGTGCGGCGTGCGGGTCCCCGAGGGCGATCAGGATCCGGGCCTGCAGGGCCGCGGCCAGGGCCAGGTCGGGGGAGGCGCGCTGCGGGTCGGCGTCGGCCGGGTCCAGCGCGTCGGCGAGCACGTCCCTGGCCCCGGCGAGGTCGCCCGCGGAGGTGAGGATCTGGGCCTGGGCGGTGAGGTCGGCGAGCGGAGGTGCCACGTGCCTCATAGTGTCTGCTCGGACACCCTCGGTACAAGACCCGGCTTGCGGTGACCCGGCCCGCCGCGCTTGGACGCGACGCCGTATAACGAGGTCATGACCGCCGACAGCGTCGCCGACGTCAAGCGTGAGATCCTCGTCCGCCTCCTCGAGGCGTGGGCGCCCGCCGCGTTGCACCGGGCCCGCCGCGCCACCTATGTGCACGGTTACGCCGATGCCGGGCCCGAGCTGGCGCAGGCCGCGCTGCGGGTCTTCGTGGACCAGTCCGACCTGGTCCGGGGGCGGGAGCTGACGATGCTCGCGCTGGGCGAGGAGGTCGGCGAGGTCGGTGCGCGGCTCACCGCGATCCAGCAGGAGGCCGGCGCGGGTGCGGGGCTGACCGTGCAGGCTGTGTCCGGTGGCACGGACGCGCGGCTGGCAGTGGCGTTGAAGGCGGTCGGGGCTGGTCGCGTACCGCTGCTTGCTTTTCTGGATGCGACCGCCGCGGGCGGACCGCCGCAGCCGGCGACCGTCGCGGCGCTGACTGCGGGTAAGCCCGCGGAGGCGGTGATCGTGGTCCCGGCCCCGGGGTTCGTGGCCGACGACTACCGCGCCGAGCTGAGGGCGGCCGGCTTCCCGCTGGTGGCGGCGGTGGAGCTGGCGACCGGCGAGGAGCCGGGGGAGGTGCTGGTGTTCGCCACCCAGTCGGGCAAGAACCTCGAGGGCTTCAAGGACGCGCTCTGGGCGGTCGACGAATACGCGGGGGTGCGCTATCGCGACCCCGGCGATCCCGAGCGCCACCTCATCGACATCTCGCTCAGCCCGCATCCCGGGCCGCTGCGGCGTGAACTGCTGGCGCATCTCGCCGCGGGGGGCGAGGCGACGGTGACCGACCTGCGGACCTTCGCGCTGACCGAGACCGTCTACCGGGCCGCGGACGCGACCCGGGTGCTGCAGGCGCTGCTGACCGCCGGGTCGGTGACCCGGCGGCCGGAGCACGGCAGGCTCGGCGGCGACGTGGTGATCGCCGCGGCGTGAGCTGTCAGCGACGAGCTACGACTTGTCCTGCTTCCACGACAGCGGGCCGGGCAGGTCCACGCGGTGCGCCTTGGCCTTGGAGTTCCAGGACCAGCGGCCGATCTTGATGGACCAGGACGAGAATCCGCGCTGCGTGAAGTTCAGGATGAACGGCCCGAACTTCTTGCGACTGCGGTATTGAATGCCCATCGGGGGAGTCCTTCCGTGGAGAGCCAGGTGGCCGGAAGATTCCCGATGGTGGATTTCCGCAAACCCCTCAGCGTGGCTGCCAGGCGTCGGGCCTGGTCGTCAGCTTGCGGACGTGGGCCGGCATCCGGCCGCTGATCAGCTCGGCCAGGCTCACCTCGTCGACCACCTCGCGGACCGCGGAGCGTACGGCGACCCAGAGGTTGGGCAGGTTTTCCGCCGCCCCCGAATACTGGGTCTCCTCGGGGCGCAGGCCCCGGACCCCCGCGAGTGGACCGTCCACAGCCCGCAGGATCTGACCGATCGTCACGTCCCGGGGACTCTGTGACAGGGTGTAGCCACCTTCGGCACCGCGCTGAGCTCTGACCACCCCGGCGCGGCGCAGGTCGGCCAGCACTGCCTCGAGGAACTTCCGAGGCATGTTCTGGTCCTGGGCAATGGCCTGGGCGGACATCAGGGCCGGGTAGGCGTGGGCCAAGCTCAGCGCCGCCCGTACCGCGTAGTCGCCGCGCGCGGAGATCTGCACCCCTCCATCATGCCGCGTCGAAGCCCGCGACCCTCGCGCACCCCGGGAATAATGGGAATTCGGGCATCACACTCAGTCAGCGGCCAGTCGCTGGGCCGGGACCCGGGCCCCGATGTCGGCCACGTCGTCGGCCACCTGGGTGGGCATCGCGGCTGCGGCGCCGGCCCGGAAGGCGCCCGGGCTCAGGCCCGCCTCGCGGTGGAAGAACCGCCCGAAGTTGGTCGGCTCGCCGAAGCCGAGCCGGCGGCCGATCTCCGCCACCGACAGCTCGGTGCAGGCCAGCAGCCGGCGCGCTTCCAGCGCGACCCGGTCGTCGACGACCTGTTTCGCGGTGCGGCCGGTGACTGCCAGGCAGGCCCGGGTCAGCGTACGCACTGAGCAGCCGAGCGAAGCGGCGTAGTCCTCGACCCGCCGGCTGTGCGGATGGCCGTCCTCCAGCTCGCGGCGGAACCTCGCGAACGTGCGGCTCTCGGCGCTCGTGGTCCCGGCGCGCCGGTCGTCGCCGCTGGTCAGCAGGGCGATGCGCAGCAGCAGGACGGCGAGCTGATGACGCAGCAGTGCGGCCGCGACCGGCCCGGAGGTGTGCCGGGCGCAGTCGACCCCGAGCTGCGCGACCTCGGTGATCACCGCGTCCTCGTCCTCGCCGGCCAGCTGCCAGCGGTTCGGCCCGGGCAGATCATCCACCGGTACGCCGGTGACGTCGGCGGCCGAGAGCAGTTCCCGGTCCCAAGAGACCAGGGAGGCGTCCAGTCCCGGCTCGATGCCGAAGCGCAGCGCCTGACCGGGCCGGATCCAGAGCAGGGTGCCGGGCCGGCAGCGCTGCAGGACGAAGTCGATCTCCACGGTGCCGTGCCCGGCGGTGGTCAGCGCGAGCAGGTGGTACGGCAACCGGCGCGGTGCCGGGCGCGGCGTCGCCAGGTCGGTCTCGGGCAGCGTGCACGTGCCCACGCCCGCCCAGTTCGGGGCGGGTGCGGACCTGCTCGGACGCGCGGTGGAGGTGACCATCGAGCCGACCGTATCGGGCCGTGACCAGCGATGCACGTGTGAGTGCCGACCGCGCCTGATATCGGTGTCACGGGGCAGAAATCAAGGGTCAAATCGGACATTAAGTACGGTCGGTCGTGCTATTCGCTTTGTGCCCGGGATTCGCCGACAATCCGCCGACTGTCCGTTTCCCGGACCCGGGCGGCAAAAAGGCGACCCGCGCGGACCGGCAGAGTCCGCGCGGGTCGCCCCGGTAATTCCTGTCGCTATCGACCGGCGAGCAGCCGGTTGACCGCCGCGTCCACGTCCAGGTGATCGGACTCCCGGCCCCGCGGCACCACCACATAGGTGCGCCGCAGGAACCGGACCAGGACACTGCGCGGCACTTCGAACAATGCGTTGCCGTCTGGCGACGACAGCGCGAGGGCCACGAAGTCGCCCCGCGGCGTGGCCCACGGCCACACCCGGACGTCCCCGATACCCGCCGGCTCATCGAGCCCGGTCACGAGCAGTTCACGCGCGAAGGACCAGCTAACGGCTTCCCCACCGGCTGATTCCGCGTGGAACAACACGTGCACGGCATACGGGTCGGCTGGGTCGTACCGCAGACTGGCGCGCACGGGCAGAGCCGTGGCATCTGGCGCTACGAGCCGCAGCGAGGTTTCGACCTCGACGGTCGTTGGACGAATGGTACTCATGGACGAACTCCCCCCGGCACCGCTGCGAGGCTGGTGAACCCCGCGTTTCCCATACTCAGGTGATCCCTGTCATTACGCTCCGCCATACGCTGATCTCACCCAGTAGTGGGAAGGCGCTTCCGATAAGCTCTCCGGAGGAGGCGTTAAACGGTATCTTGACCTGTTCTGCCCATGTACTCGGTTTCGCCCGGCGTCGGGTGGCCCAGCAGTTGACTCACTCCGGTAACGTCCATTCCTCCCGGGTAGTGACGGGGGCGGGGAACACTGGGGGATGAAATGACCGGGAGCCCGCGATCTTTGCCGCGAAAGTGAACGAGATGTCCCAATCGGAACCCCTGACCGAATCCCCACCCGAGGAACACTCACCTCCGGGGGTCCTGGACCGGATCCGCGCCAACCCCACCGGCCGGCTGGCCCTGAAGATCGGCATCGGTGTCCTGGGCGCCGTCGTGGTGGCGGTCGGCATCGTGCTGATCCCGTTCCCCGGACCGGGCTGGGCCATCGTGATCCTCGGCCTGGCGATCCTGGCCGTCGAGTTCGCCTGGGCGCGCAGACTCCTGCACTTCACCAAGAAGCACGTCCAGGCCTGGACCCACTGGGTGCTGAGACAGTCGCTGCCGATGCGCGCCCTGATCGGCCTGGCCGGCTTCATCTTCATCTCGGCCGTGGTCTGGCTGTCGGTCAAGCTCACCATGGGCATCGACCTGGCCGCGGTGATCTGGAAGTTCGTCACCGGAGCCTGACGCGCCGGGACCCTGGTTCGCGCGCCCGGCCCGGGTTCCGGTACAGTCTGACTCCGTTGAGGGCGATTAGCTCAGCGGGAGAGCGCTCCGTTCACACCGGAGAGGTCACTGGTTCGATCCCAGTATCGCCCACGAGTCCCAGGTGCCTCCTGTCCGCGGAAAGCGCGGACCGGGGGCACTCGTCATTTCTGCTCCGGGGGCCGAGCCCCCGGACGCCCCGCGTTGCGGTGGGCGCCCTTGTGAGTCGGGTCCGGCGATGCGGTTGCCGGGCTTCGCGGGCGCTTCGCTGCGCGTTGTGGTGGGCGGCCCGGGCGGTGGTCTCGCGCTCCCGGTCGGTCACCGTCGCCGGCGAGCCTTGCGGCAGTTCGCCGATGCCGCGGGACCGGATGCGTCGCGTCGCGGCCAGCCCGTCGACGACCGGCATCCGGGTCCATCAGCACCCGTGTCGGCGGAACGATTGACCAGTCATCCATGGGCGTCGATGATGGGACGGCCTTCGTCGCTACCCGAGGCCATTCTTTCTCGCGCTCCGCGTCGCCGATTCTCCCTTGGGCATCGACCTGCAGGAACCACAACTCCGCCAGGCGAGGAGCATCATGACCAACGAGGGAATGGCGACGGTCGGCCCGGGCGCCACCGGCGACACAGTGAGTCAGGCGCAGCGTGCGCTGCGGCGTACGCCGAACACCGCACTCGTCGTGGACGGCAAGTTCGGGGCCAAGACGGAAGCCGCGACGAGGGACTTCCAGACGGCGGAGGGTCTGCCGGTCACCGGCGTCGTCGATCAAGCGACGTGGAAGGCCCTTCCGGACGGCAATGCGATGCCGACGCTGAGACAGGGGTCGAAGGGTGATGTGGTCCGCAGCCTCCAGCAGGTCCTGACGTCGGGCGCCTCGGGCCTGTGGGGAACGACGCCGCAGAAGATCGACGGGCAGTTCGGGCCGAACACCGACGCTTCGGTGCGTGCGTTCCAGGGCTGGGCGAGCGTTTCGGTGGACGGTGTCGTCGGCCAGCGAACCTGGATGGCGTTGCCGCTGGCGCTCGAATTCGTGGTGGGCCTTCAGTACGTGGCGGGCGATTAACATGCCCGCAGCAGAGAGCCTGCCCCTGGCCCAGTCGTGCCGCATCATCGACTTCGAGCGGGCGGACGCCGTCTCCCTCATGATCTATCCACCGCCGCCTCCCATGCTCGTCGTCGCCGGGCAGAAGCCCTTGGCGAACATGCAGGTGTCGCTCAATCCGCTGCGCTATGTGCAGAAGCCCGAGTACTGGGGCATCGAGGTCGTCGGTTGCATGCCCCCGATCGGTCAGCCCGCGATCGTCCCGTACGTGGTCGAGCTCAACCTGGCCGGCTACATCGGAACGCGAGGCATCGAGGTCATCGGGGCAAGCCATACCGAGCGGATCGAGCTGGCGGCCGCGGACGAGAGCACGCCGCCCGAGACCTGATTCTGGAGGTCCGGACGAGCAACGCGGTCCCCGCCGGAATGAGCAGCGGGGACCGCGATGTGCTGGGTGCCTGGTGTCAGGATGCGGTGCAGATGGCCGTTGCCGGTGGCGTTCCGGTGCCGAGGAAGCCGAAGGTCGCCGTGCCGTTGGCGGCCAGCGTGCCGTTGTGGCCGGCGTTGCTGGCGATGGTGGACGATCCGCTGGTGCTGAAGCTGGCGTTCCAGCCGTTCTGGACCGTGGCGGTGAAGGAGACCGCCCAGCCCCGGGTGCCGTTGGCGCCCGCGCGCACCTGGCCCTCGGCCTGGTAGCCGCCCTGCCACTGACTGATCGTCCGGATGGTTGCGTCGCAGCCTGTCGGGCCCGGGTTGCTCGGCGCGGGAGTGGTCGGGGCCGGAGTGGTCGGGGCGGGACTGGTCGGCGTGGGCCCGCTGGGGGTGGGACCCGGGTCGGTTCCGCCGCCGAACACGACGTCGCTGCATGCGTAGTACGACTGGTCGAGGTGGCTGGCCTGCCAGATGGTGTAGACGATGTGCCGGCCGGTGCGGGTGCCGGCGTTGACCTGGGCCGTGTACGTCTGGCTGGGCGCCTGCCGCCCGGTCTCGGTGACCAGCTCCAGCGCGCCCCAGGTGAGTTTCTCGGTGAGCGGGTCGAAGCCCTGCCTGGTGATGTAGATCCGCAGGTAGTCGGCACCGTGGCTGGACGGGTCGTTCAGTTTCAGGGTGAAGCTGTTCGGCTTGCTGGTGGCGTTCCACCGGCCCGGCACGTCCAGCGCGGCATACCGGCCGCCCGCGGTCAGGCCACCGCTGCACAGGGTGCCGTCGGGGATGGCAGCCTGGTGGCGGCCGGCGACGCCCTCGCGGAACAGGCCGTTCCAGTTGTACATGGCGTTCGGGTCGGCCTGGTACGCCTGGTAACACATCGGGTCCTGCGACTGCATCCCCGGATCGCTGGGGCTCTGCCACCGCTGGTTGCAGTCGTACGCCCGGGTGACGGGGTCCGACACCGCGCCGTGCGCGCTCGCCGATTGAGTGGTGAGCGCGCCGCCGGCGGCGGTCAGCACGCCGGTGACGAGTGCAGCCGCAGCGATGCGAAGGGTCCGTGACGTCATGCGCTTCCTCCGGGGATGGGGACGTGGGAGCGCTCCCATCATGACAAGAAAGTGCCGGAAGGGATAGTCGAGGGTCGATATTCGGAGGCGGGCCGGGCCGGTCAGCCGGGCATGACGGTGACGTCCGCCCACTTTCCGCGGCGGCTGGTGTCTGTATGAGAAGACGACGAATGCGAGGGCAACGTGACGGCAGAACTCATCCGGCGGGCGCGCGCGGGCAACCATGACGCCTTCACCGAGCTGGTCGCCCCGTACCGGGCGGAGTTGCAGGCGCACTGCTACCGGATGCTCGGCTCCTTGCAGGACTCCGAGGACCTCCTCCAGGAAACGCTGCTCGCCGCCTGGCTCGGACTGGAGGGGTTCGAGCAGCGTTCCTCCGTGCGCACCTGGCTGTACCGGATCGCGTCCAACCGCTGCCTCAATCACCTGCGGTCCGCGAAGCGCCGGCCCGCGCCGCCCGTCGCGCTTCCGGCGGCGGTGCCCGAGCCCACGCGTACGGGTGAGGTCTTCTGGTTGCAGCCGTATCCCGACACGCTGCTGGAGGGTTTCGCCGACCGGGCCCCCGGGCCCGAGGCCCGTTACGAGTCGCGGGAAGCGATCTCGCTGGCCTTCGTCACCGCCGTCCAGTTGCTGCCGCCCAATCAGCGGGCCGTGCTGTTGCTGCGCGACGTGCTCGGTTACCGCGCCGCCGAGACCGCCGACCTGCTCGGTCTCACGCCGGACGCCGTCACCAGCGCGCTGAAGCGGGCCCGGGCGACGATGGCAAAGGCCCGGCCGGACCGGCCCGCGCCGCCGGCGCCGGACGGCCCGCAGGAGCGTGAGCTGCTCGACAAGTTCGTGTCGGCGTTCACCGCCTTCGACGTCGACCGGCTCGTTGCGCTGATGACCGACGACGTGTGGTTGCGGATGCCGCCGGTGCCGTTCGAATATCACGGCGCGGAGGCCGCGCGGGCCTTCTTCACGGCGGTCGGCGCGCGCCGACCGCAGACCGACCGCTTGATTCCGGTACGCGCCAACGGCCAGCCCGCCTGGGGCGAGTACCGCCGCGACCCGGTCACCGGCATCTCCCGCCTCGCGGGCATCGAGGTCATCGGCCTCGCCGGGGACCGCATCTGTGAGATCACCCGTTTCGAGGCCACGGTGGCGCCGTACCTCGGCCTGCCGCGCACCCTCGGCTGAATCCCGACCCGGAGGACTCCCATGCCTGCTGATCTGTCCCTCCTGCAAGCCCGCGCGCAGCGGCTCCGCGAGCTCCACAGCGGAGAGCTGCTCGTCCTGCCCAACGCCTGGGACGCGGCCAGTGCCGCCGTAGTGGTCGAGGCCGGCTTCCCGGTCGTCGCCACCGCCAGCAACGCCGTCGCGGCCATGCTCGGCTATCCCGACGGCGAGGGTGCGCCCTGGCCGGAGATGTTCGCCGCGGCCGAACGGATCATCCGGACCGTGCCGGTCCCGGTCACGGTGGACGCCGAGGCGGGGTACGGCATGCCGCCGCACGAGCTCGTCCACCGCCTGCTGGACATCGGCGCCGCCGGCTGCAACCTGGAGGACACCGACCACCGGGCCGGCGGGCTGAAGGAAGCCGGTGCCCACGCCGAGTGGCTCGCGGCCGTCCGGTCCGCCGCCGACGACGCCGGAGTCCCGCTGGTCATCAATGCCCGGGTCGACACCTTCCTGCCCACCGCCGGCATCCCCCAGCCGGACCGGCTGGCGGAAACCATCCGGCGGGGCACGCTCTACCGGGACGCGGGCGCCGACTGCATCTATCCCATCGGGGTACGCGACCAGGACGCCGTCGCCACCCTGGTCACCGAACTGGCGTGCCCGGTCAACGGCAACACCGGCGAACACCTCGACCTGGCGACGCTGCGCAAGCTCGGCGTGGCCCGCGTCTCGTACGGGCCCAGCTTCTACCGCGCGGCGCTGGCCGGAATGGCAACCGCGGTCCGCGCCCTGCGCGCCGAGGCCGATTGACGCGGGCACCGTCCACATCGTCATGGCCGGCAGCTACCGCGCCGGTAGTAGATCGCTGTCAACTGCGGCGTCCGCAGCAGCCGGGTACGCCGGTGACAGCAGCCTGAAGTGCGTCCTTCCGCGGGACGACCGGCGGCGCGCCCGGCGACATGATCGGGGCGTAACCCGGAATCCGGGGGCGGGACACATCGGAAGGACGCTGTCATGAAGCTGCTGAAATCGATCGCCGGGGCCGGAATGTTCCTGTTGGTGGCTCTCGTTCCGGCCGCCCCGGCTGCGGCGCACCCGATCGCCGCCGACGTCACCACCATGAGCTCCGGGCGGCTCGGGGCGAGTGCGGGCGCCGTGCTGGGACTGGTGGGGGTGGTCATCGGCTGGCTGGCTCTCACCCGTCCCGCCGGTCGCACCAGAGCCGTTGTTGCCCTGGTGGCCGGGCTGCTCGGTGCCGCGCTCGGCGGGGTCGTCATCGCCACGTCCGACGGGGGTGTCGGCACCGGCAACGGACTGGGCGGCGCCATCGTGGCGGTGGCGGTGGGGCTGATCGCCGTTGTCCTCGGTGGGCTCGCGATGGTTCGCTCCCGCCGTACGGGTCGGCCTCCGTCCGGTTAATGCCCGGGCCCGCGGTCCCGGGCCGCGATGGCGTCCGCGATGAAAGCGCGGAACCCGGCGAACTGCTCGGCGGTCATCTTCCACCGGCGCCCGCCCATGATGTCGTCCTCGCCGTACGCCCGCCCCAGGCGCACCTTGAAGCCGTCACCGTTCGGGGTCGCGCTGATCCGCAGATGCGCCACGTGCAGCCGCAGGCTCTCCTCGGTGCCGCTGTGGAAGATCTCCAGCACCCGGCCGTCCAGGACCATGATCTCGTTGTCGAGCGCGAACTCGGTCGCCATGCACGCCACCCCGATGTCGGTCGCCGGCCCTGATGGCCGGCGACGCCACGCTGACCGTAGTGCTGCCGAGGGCTCAGGGCAGGCCGACAGGTCCGTCGTTTCCCAGCATGGCCGCGCTGTTCGGTCGGCTGTTCACCCCGGTGCCCGTGCCACGGATGGTCTCCCGCCGCGCGCGCCGGGCGTCGCGGTGGATCTGCCCGGTGGCGCGGGCCGCACGGCGCAGGAGCTGATCGCGCCCCCGGCGGGCCCGGCCGCGCCGGATGACGAGCGCCGCGATCAGCAGTGCCGTACCGATGGCGATTCCGCCCGCGATGTAGCCGCTCACCAGGCCGACGGTAGACCGGGCCGGCAAATGTGAAGACGTGGCGGGCTTCACGTATTCAAGTAGCACGACTTCCCCGCCCGCCGGGGCGCCACAGGGCAGAATAACCCCGGTAGCTCGGACCCGGTCCGGAAAAGCGGATGCCGGCCGCCGGGGACAGTGGCACCATCGTCGCTTTGCGCACGGCCCGCGCCCCGACGTGCAGCACGTTGACGCCGGCCGCACTGCCCGACACAACCTGGAGCTCTCCGTGACTGGTCAAGCCGCCGCGCCGCCCAACAGGCTGGACGCCGCCGTGCTGAAGATCGCCGGCGTGGTGGTCCTCGGTGCCATCATGTCGATCCTCGACATCACCGTCGTCAGTGTGGCGCTGCCGACCTTCCAGACCGAGTTCGACGCCACGTACGCCCAGGTCGCCTGGACCATGACCGGCTACACCCTGGCGCTCGCCACGGTGATCCCGCTCAGTGGCTGGGCCGCCGACCGGTTCGGCACCAAACGGCTCTACATGCTCGCGCTGCTGCTGTTCACGCTCGGCTCGGTGCTCTGCGCCACCGCCGACTCGATCGAGCAGCTCGTCGCGTACCGGGTGCTCCAGGGCCTCGGCGGCGGCATGCTCATGCCGCTCGGCATGACGATCATGACCCGGGCCGCCGGCCCGGAACGCATCGGCCGGCTGATGGCCGTCCTCGGCATCCCGATGCTGCTCGGCCCGATCGGCGGCCCGATCCTGGGCGGCTGGCTGATCGAGGCGGCCAGCTGGCACTGGGTCTTCCTGATCAACCTGCCGATCGGCGCGATCGCGCTCGTCTACGCGTTCTTCGCGCTGCCCAAGGACAACGCCGAGTCGTCGGAGTCGTTCGACTTCGTCGGCATGCTGATGCTGTCGCCGGGTCTGGCGCTTTTCCTGTACGGCGTCTCGTCGCTGCCGGAGACCGGCACGATCACGGCCACCAAGGTCTGGTCCACGATGCTGGTCGGCGCCCTGCTGGTGATCGGCTTCGTGCTGTACTCGTTCAAGCCGAAGCACCCGCTGCTCGACCTGCGGCTGTTCCGCAACCGCAACCTGACCGTCTCGTCGATCTCGCTGTTCGTGTTCATCATCGCGTTCATGGGCGCCGGCCTGCTGTTCCCGAGCTACTTCCTGCAGGTGCGCGGCGAATCCACGCTGAACGCGGGCCTGCTGATGGCGCCGCAGGGCATCGGCGCGATGCTCACGATGCCGATCGCCGGCACCCTGGCCGACAAGATCCCGGTGGGCCGTACGGTGCCGTTCGCGATGGCCCTCATCGCCGCCGGTTTCTTCACGTTCACCCAGGTCGGCACGGACACGTCGTACTGGCTGCTGTGCGGTTCCCTGTTCGTGATGGGCCTCGGCATGGGCGGCACGATGATGCCGATCATGACGTCGGCATTGCGCACGCTGACCAGCCAGGAAGTGGCGCGCGGCTCCACCCTGGTGAACATCCTCCAGCAGATCGGCGGCTCGATCGGCTCCGCGATCATGTCGGTGATCCTGACCAGCCGGCTCAACGGCTCGGAGCCGATCCCCGGCCTGAACAACCCGCGCACCGGCGAGCCGATCACCGAGGCCGGGGCGGCGATCGCCAGCCAGCACGGCCAGCAGATGCCGGTCGAACCGTCGGTCATCCAGCGCGGCCTGGAGTTCGTGGCCGACTCGTTCGCGACCACGTTCTGGGTGGGCTTCGGGCTCGTGCTGCTGACGTTCATCCCGATCGCGTTCCTGCCCCGCAAGCGCCAGCCGGCGAAGCTGGGCGGGCCGGCCGAGGAGGGCGACGGCCGCCTCGACACGCCGGTGATGATCCACTGAGGTAGTGATGCGGCGGGCTGTTCCCAGCCCGCCGCTTCGCGGCTCTGCACGTCGAGCTGCGGGGATTCAGATCCGGCCGGCAGTCAGATCGGCAGGCTGCGCATCATCGGGTGCGCCGGCAGCGTCGGGCACCTCAGCAGCGTCTGACGGCGCCGAGCCTTCCATCCGGACCGCCGCGATCCCGCCCAGGATCAACGCCCCGCCCACGAACTGCAGCGGCGTCAGCTTCTCGCCCAGCAGCAGCCACGCGAACATGGACGCCGACACCACTTCGAGCAGCCCGATGAACGACGCCAGCCGGGAGCCGAGGATGGCCGAGGCGGCGATTCCTGACGCGTACGCCACGGCCGTGCCGATGACCGCGACCACCAGCAGCGGCGCCCACCACGGCACGGTGGTGTCGAACAGTGACAGGTCGCCGTAGGTTGCCGTGAACGGCAGCAGGCCGGTTGTGCTGATCAGCGCCAGGACGACGCCGGCCAGCAGCAGGCCCGAGCCGGCCAGGGCCACCGGGGGCAGGCCGTCGGCGGGGCGGGCGGCGATGGCGAAGTACGCCGCGCAGCCGATCGCCGCGCTGAAGGCGATGGCCAGGCCGATCGGGTCGACCGCTTGCAGGGCGCCGGGGCCGATCACCAGGACCAGGCCGCCGACCGCGAGCACCGAACCCAGCAGGACCGTGGCCCGGGGCATCCGCCGGGTGGTCGCCCAGGCGAACGCGACCAGCAGCAGCGGCGCCAGGTATTCGATCAGCAGGGCCGTTGCTACCGGGATGCGCTGGATGGCGGCGAAGTAGGCGGCCTGGGTGAATGCCACGCCGACCAGGCCCATGCCCAGCACGCGCCAGCGTGCCCGCCACAGTGCCGCCCATCTGCCGCGCAGTGAGAAGAGCACGAACGGCAGCAGGACGAGACCCGCGGTGAGCGCCCGGGCGGTGACGGCCGCGACTGGTGACCAGCCCGCCTCCAGCATGGGCTTGATGAAGGCGCCGGACGTGCTGAACGAGACGCAGGAGATCAGGGCGGCGATCAGGCCCGTGGACATCGACGGCGTTTTCATGGCGGCTCCCCGGGCTCGGCCAGTCTGTCATGGGCTAAATTGGCTTACGGTCCTGACGCTAGGCCCGTACCAGTGAGGAGTCAAATTGCTTTTTGCCCCTGACACGGAGGAGTCGCTGGCCTTCGTCGTGGTGCTCGGCAACACCGAGGCCGGGGCGTCGCGCAGTGGTGACGACGAACTCGTGACCGTCGATCAGCTAACCGAGCTGCTGACCCGCTTCGCCTACACCGGGCGCATCGACCATGACGAGGTGGAGCTGCGCGAGGTGCGGCAGGCCCGCGCCCAGCTCCGGCGGGTGTGGACCCTCGAGCGCGACGACGCCGTCGAGTCCGTCAACGGGATGCTGCGCGATGCGAACGCCCTGCCGTTTCTCACCCGGCACGATGCGCTGGACTGGCATCTGCACGCGACCTCGCCCGACGCGCCGCTCGCGGAACGCATCCGGGCCGAGGCGGCCCTGGCCCTCATCGACGTGATCCGGATGAACGAGATGCGCCGGCTGCGGGTCTGTGAGGCCGACGACTGCACCGGCCTGCTGCTCGACCTCTCCCGCAACGGCCTCAAGCGGTTCTGCAGCGTGCGCTGCGGCAACCGGATGAACATGATCGCCTTCCGGGAGCGGCGTTCGGGGACGGGCCGGCCGTCGTGAATTCGGTTGCCGGTGATCGCCGGCAGCGCCTACTTTCGGTGCGCACCTCCCGGTGCGCAGGCGACGGCTACTTCCGCTCATAACGGGGAGACGCGGGTTCGAATCCCGCTACCGTCCTCGGACGGTTCGACCAGCGGCCCAGGTCACCTAGGCCCGCAAGGGCCAGTCTCCGTCGCCGCTTCGATCTCGGGAGGCGCGACGTCAGGGGGACGTGATGGCCAAGTTCAACCGACCGGTGAAGCCGGTGACGACAGCTCAGGGCGCACCCGGTTTCCTGCGGGAGCCGCGCGCCGAGCTCTTCCTGCTCGGTGTCTCGCTCATGGTCGGCGAGGACACCTTCTACGAGGGTGCCGACGAGCGCGACCTGCGGTTCCGCGCCCTCGTCGCCGAGGTGGCCGTCGCCGATCCGCAGTGGTTCGCCGGGTTCGTGCGGTGGCTGCGGACCGCTGCGATGGTTCGGTCCGCCGCGGTCGTCGCCGCCTTGGAGGGCGCCCGCGCGCAGGTCGCCGCCGGCATCCCCGGCTCGCGGTCCATCGTGGACAGTGCTCTGCAGCGGCCGGACGAGCCGGGCGAGGCGCTCGCGTACTGGCTGGGCCGGTACGGCCGGTCGCTGCCCAAGCCGGTCAAGCGGGGCATCGCCGACGCGGTGGTACGGCTCTACCACGAGCGCAGCCTGCTCAAGTACGACACCGACGCCCGTCCGGTGCGCTTCGGTGACGTCATCGATCTCACCCACCCGACGGCGAAGGACGAGCGGCAGGGTGAGCTGTTCCGGCACGCGCTGGACCGGCGGCACAAGCGGGACAACCCCGTACCGTCCGCGCTGACCCTGCTCACCGCGCGGGCCGGGCTGATGGCCCTGCCGGTGGAGCAGCGGCGTGGGATCACCGACCCCGCGGTGCTGCACGCGGCCGGGATGACGTGGGAGGCGCTGGCCGGATGGCGGCAGGCGGCCATGGACGCGACGGCCTGGGAGTCGATCATTCCGAGCATGGGTTACCTGGCGTTGCTGCGGAATCTGCGCAACTTCGACCAGGCCGGCGTGAGTGACGCGGTGGCCGCCACGGTGGCTGCCCGGCTGGCCGATCCCGATGAGGTCGCGCGGTCCCGGGCGCTGCCGATGCGGTTCCTGTCGGCGTTCAACGCGGCGCCGAGCCTGCGGTGGGCGTACCCGTTGGAGCAGGGCCTGCAGCAGGCGCTGGCGAACGTGCCGGCCCTGGGCGCACGGACCCTGATCCTGATCGACACCTCGGGGTCGATGACCACCGGCTTCAGCCGGGACGGCACGCTGCGCTGCTGGGACGCCGCCACGGTCTTCGGCCTCGCGCTGAGCGCGCGAGCCTGGGACGCGACCGTGGTGTCGTTCTCCGACGACTCCAGGGTGTTCCCGCGGGTGGCCGGCGAGTCGGTGCTGGCCGCGGTGCGCCGGTTCAAGGCGGACGGCTACTTCCTCGGCCGGGGCACGGACACCGAGCGGGCGGTCCGGAAGCACTACGCCGAGCATGACCGGGTGGTGATCCTGACCGACGAGCAGGCGCACTGGCACGGCGCTCGTGATGTCGCGGCCGCGGTGCCGGCGCGGGTGCCGGTGTACACGTGGAACCTGGCCGGCTACCGGGCCGGGCACACCCCGGTGGCCGGGAACAGGTTCACCTTCGGTGGCCTGTCCGACGCCGCGTTCTCGATGATCCCGCTGATCGAGGCCGGCGCCCGCGCGCAGTGGCCGTTCGCCCACGGAGATGAGGACGAGCAGCACGTTCAGCCGGTGGCGGCGGCGTAGCAGGCGCCGTAGCCGTCGGCGCGCGCCACGATCCGGCCCGCAGCGACCCGGACCGCGAACTCGGTCGCGTCGCTGCGGGCCGGCAGCCCCGCAGCGGCGGCGAGAGCACCGCCGTTGCCGGCCGGCAGTCCCGCAGCGGCCGCGAGCGCGCCGGTGTCGTCGTGCACGATCTGCAGGCTGGGCCGCGCCGAAGCCGGGAAAGCGGCCCGCAGGTCCGCCCGCAGCTCGGCCACGACCAGGCGTGCGAGCGGGGACACCTCGTCGGGGGTGCCGGTGACCAGCGCGACGGTCACCTGCGCTCCGGCCGGCGCGGCGCGGACCGCTTCCTCGACCGCGCCGAGACGGTGCATTCCCAGCACCGCGACCACGCCGTCCCGGTCCAGCCGGGCCGGCGCGGCGCGCAGGGCGTCCGGCAGCGCCGGGGGTGACCACGGCTCGTCGACCGTCTCGGCCGCGGGCACGTAGGGCAGGTGCGGCGGGCCCCAGTCGTCGTCCAGTTCCAGGCCGGCGAGCATCTCGCAGACCGTCACCATCGCGAAGGGCTCGCCGAAGCCCGGTGCCACCGCGGCGAGCCGGCCGGCACCGTGCATGGCCGTCAGGGCGGCCTCGGCGACCCGGACCATTCGCGGCGCACCCGGCGGCAGATTCTCCAGCGCGAGCCCCAGCACGATCGCGGTCAGGTTGGTCAGCTGGGCGTAGGCCTGGCGGGTCTCGCCGGCGAGGATCTCCGGGAGCAGGTCGAGCTGTTGCTTCTCGGTGGCCAGGGGGAGCCGGGCCAGCCGGGCCCGGGCGAAGTCGCCCAGGGCCGCCTTCGTGGTGCGGGCGGTCGGCGGGTACTGCGGCTCCGGCGCCTGCTCGGCGATCTCGGCCAGGACCGTGAAATACAGCGCCTGCTTACTGGCGGGCGACCGGGTCAGCCCGGCCCGCTCGGCGATCACGTCGAGGTCGGCGTCGTGGTAGCCGCGCTCGGTGAACTCGGCCCGGGCGGCGGCCAGCACCCTGGCCCGGTCGTGCTCCGGTGTCGTCATGCCCGGTGCCAGCCCAGGGCCGGCCCGAGGGCGCCCGCGATGTCGGTGAGGATCTGCACGTAGTCATCGTGGCCGAAGGTGAACGGCAGGGCGAACGCCACCTCGTCGATCTCGCGGAACGCCGGGTGCGCGTAGAGCCGCTCGGCGATCTCGGCCGCGGGGCCGACCAGGTCCGGGGCGAACATCATCCGGGCCGGTCCCTGCGGCGTGGCGGTGCGCGGGGTGCGCTTGCGGGCGTACTCCTCGTATCTGGCCCGCTGGTCGGCGGTCGCGTTGTCGGTCGGGATGACCACCAGGCCCTGCGAGACGCGGGCGCGGTCGCCGTCGGGGTGGTGGGCGCGGAACTCGCGGATGTGCGACAGCTGGATCTCGGCGAAGTCCGTCGACTCCTCCGCCTTGACCACGCTGCTGGTCAGGAAGTTCATGCCGTTCTCGCCGGCCCAGCGGGCGGAGCGCAGGCTGGCCCCGCCGTACCAGAGGCGCCGGCCCAGGCCCGCGGCGTGCGGCTGGACCCGGTCGGAGAACACCTCGAAGCCCTCGACGCCGCTGAAGTCGGTGGCCGGCTCGCCCCGGATGAAGCCGAGCAGCCGCCGTACGCGCTCGTAGCTGAAGTCCTCGGCGTCCGCGGTGTCCGGGTAGAGCGCGCCCTTGACCTGCTCGTAGTGCATCGGTGGCCCGACGCTGAGGCCCGGGTTGAGCCGGCCGCCGGACAGGATGTCGACCGTGGCCAGGTCCTCGGCCAGCCGCAGCGGGTTCTCCCAGCCCAGCGGGATGACCGCGGTGCCGAGCTCGATCCGGGTGGTGCGCTGGGTGGCGGCGGCCAGCACCGCGACGGGGGAGGAGATGCCGTACTGCAGGTGCCGGTGGCGGACCCAGGCGCTGTCGAAGCCCAGCCGCTCGCCCAGCTCGATGATCTCCAGGGTCGACTCGTGGCCGGCGCGCGGATCGTCGCCGTCGAACAGGCCGATGGTCAGGAAGCCCAGCTTGCGCAGCGGGATCGACGGAACGGGCACGGTGCTTCTCCTCGGCAGGCGACTCACCCGATCTTGCTGCGTACGGCCGCGTTCGCCAAGCAGCCATTGACTTTACATCGATGACAATGTTTATTGTTCAGCGTCTTACCTATTAAGGTCGTCCCCACCGGCGCCTCCGTTCCGCAAGGAAGGTCCCCCGCATGAAGCGCCGTTCCACGCTCCTCGCCGTCCTGACCTCTGCCGCTGTGGCGGGCACGTTCGGTGTCCTCGGCATCACCAGCGCCGACGCCGCCGCGCTCAACCCGGCGGTCGCCCCCGGCGGCAACTTCAACCTCGGCGTCTGGAGCCTGCAGCTGCCCTCCGGGTCGCCGGGCTCGCCCACCACCATCCCCCCGTCCCAGCTCAAGGGGGCCAACGGTTACACCAACCCGGCGTACTTCTTCACCGACAAGACCGACGGGTCGATGACGTTCTGGGCCCCGGAGAAGGGCGTGACCACCCCCAACTCCAAATACGCCCGCTCCGAGCTGCGCGAGATGAACGCCAACGGCAGCGCGGCCGACTGGCGGCTGGCCGGCTCGCACAAGCTCACCGCCAACCTGCGCATTCCGCACGTGACCAAGAACGTGTGCGTCGGCCAGATCCACCTCGGTTCGGGCGGCCCGTCGACCAAGCCCCTGGTCGAGCTCTATTACCGGCCCAACGGCGACATCTACTTCGGTACGGAGATCTCGCCGGCCGGCGGTCAGGACGTCCGCAAGGTCGGCAACGTCCCGCTCGGCACCCGGTGGGACTACACCATCGCGGTGTCCGGCGGTAACCGGGTCAACCTGACCATCAACGGCACCACCACGAGCTACGCCATCCCGTCGTCGTTCAACCCGTACGGGATGTATTTCAAGGCCGGCTCGTACAACCAGTCCTCGTCCGAGAGCACCTCGAACGGGGCCAAGGTGAAGTTCTACACGCTGACTGTGACGCACGGCTGATTGTGCCCGGGGCAGCTCGGGGCATAGTGATCCGTTGTGACGGACACACCAGCGCCGAGCTGCCCCACCTACACCCGCCTGTACGAGGCCGGGGAAGTGGTGGCCGAGGGTTTCGACCCGCACGAGATCACCGACCAGCTGCGGGCGCACCCCAAGGCGGTGCTGTGGCTGGACCTGT
Organism: Actinoplanes sp. CA-051413; assembly: GCF_050955795.1. Lineage (NCBI taxonomy): Bacteria > Bacillati > Actinomycetota > Actinomycetes > Micromonosporales > Micromonosporaceae > Actinoplanes > Actinoplanes sp. CA-051413. The sequence goes on along the minus strand of NZ_CP192100.1, from coordinate 7,609,815 downwards.
TCGACCCGGACGAGAACGACCTGAAGGCCGTCGCCGCCGAGTTCCGGCTGCACCCGCTGGCCGTCGAGGACGCCGTGCACGACCACCAGCGGCCCAAGGTCGACCGCTATCCCGGTCACCTGTTCATGAACGTCTACGCCGTGCACGTCGACACCGCGGCTCCCGGTCCGGCGATGCACAAGACCGAGATCAGTTCCTTCATCACCGAGCGGGCGCTGATCACCGTCCGCAAGTCGCAGAGCGACCTCACGCCGCTGATCCGGCGTTGGGACGCCGACGCGGAGCTGGCGCCGGAGGGCGGTGTCGGCTTTCTCGTCTACGGCCTGCTCGACGTCATCGTGGACGGCCACTTCGCGGCCGCCCGCCTCCTCGACGAGGCGATGGACAAGACCGAGGACGACATGCTGGAGGAGGGCGGCGCGCCGCGCAGCGTGCGGATGTACGGCTTCGCGCTGCGCAAGACCCTGGCCGCACTGCGCCGGCCGGTCGCGCCGATGGCCGGGCTCATCGCCGACGTCATGCGGGCCGACACCGAGATGATCGTCGAGCACCTGGAGCCGTACTACCGCGACGTCGACGACCACGCGCGGCGGGCCATCGAGACCATCGACAGCGCCCGGGACCGGATCAACGGACTGCTCGAGGCGGACCTCAACGAGCAGAGCAATGCCCTCAACGACGTGACCCGCAAACTCGCCGCCTGGGCCGCGATCATCGCCGTGCCGACGGCCCTGACCGGCTTCTTCGGACAGAACGTGCCGTACTGGGGTTACGAGAAGTTCTGGGGCTTCCTGCTGAGCCTGGGAATGATCGTCGGATCCGCGGCGGGACTGTATCTGTATCTGAAGCGGCGCGGGTGGTTGTGACATCGCGTACCCTGCCCGTGGATCTTCAACGGGGGAGGGCTCGATGGTCGCGCTGGTGCTCGGGGCCGTCCGCGCCCGTACCGCGCAGGTTCTGACTGTCCTGATCCTCACCGGCCTGATCGCCGCCGTGGCGGCCGCCGGCCCCTGGTACGCGATCGCCGCCTCCTCCCGCGCCGCCGACGGTGACGTCGCCGCGGCTCCGGCGGCCCAGCGCATGCTCTCCGTGCGGCAGAACGCCGAGACCGACGGCGCGCCGCAGCCCGCGCTCGACACCTTCCGGGCCTCCGTCGACCGGCTGCTGCCCATCGCCGACCTGCGGCCGGTGCTCGGCATGACGGTGGCGCTGACCGCCGACCGCGGCGAGGCCAGCCCGACGATGTCGATCAGTTACCGCGAGGAGTTCTGCACCCACGTCTTCCTCACCGGGCCGTGCCCGGCGGCCCCGGGTGAGGTGGCGATCAGCCAGGACACCGCCGAGCAGCTCGGCCTGGCGCCCGGCGACAAGCTGGTGCTGCGCGCCTCGCAGAACACGGTGCCGGTCGAGCTGCGGATCGTCTCGCGCTACGTGGTGAGCGATCCGGCCGGCGAGTACTGGAGCAACAAGCTGTTCCGGGCCAACGGCGGCCTGGAGCCGGCGTTCACCCCGGTCGGGACCTTCACCGGGGACGGGCTCACCGATCCCACCCTGACCTACGACGTGGGCGTGCCGCAGGCGCTGATCCGCGGGGACGACGGTTACAACCTGGCCGCCGTCGTCCGCGGGGCGGAGGCGGACTTCGACGCGGCCGGGCTGCGCCTGGTCAACCCGACGGCGGAGCTGCTGCGCACGATCGCCGGGGACCGGCGCACGATCCGCGAGGCCGTCGCCGTCGCGCTCTGCCAGGTGCTGGTGCTCGGCCTGTTCGCGATCGGGCTGGCCGGCCGCTACACCGGCCGCGAGCGGCGCGGTGACGCCGCCCTGCTGAAGCTGCGCGGCAGCACCCGGCGCGGCATGCTGTGGCTGGCCCTGGGCCAGCACGTGGTGCCGCTGCTGGCGGGCGCGCTGGTCGGGGCGCCGCTGGGCTTCCTCGCCGCCCGGCTGCTGGCCGGCCCGGTGCTCGGCCCGACCGACCGGCTGGAGGCGCTCGGCCTGTCCGCCGCGGCGGTGGGCCTGGTCGTCGCGGGCGGCCTGCTCGTGCTGTTCGCGGTGGAGGCGGCCGTGCTGCGGCTGCCGGTCGGACAACTGCTGAGCCGGGTCTCCGCCGGCCGCCGGGACTGGCGGGCCGACGTCATCGACCTCGTGCTCATCGCCGTGGCGGTCGGTGCCGCGTACCAGGTCCGGGCCGGGCGCAGCACCGGCGGCCTGGCGCTGGTCGCGCCCGCACTGGTCGCCCTCGCGGTGGCGCTGCTGCTGGCCCGGTTGTTCGGCCGGATCGCCGATCGCGGCGGCAGTGCCGCCCTGCGCGCCGGCCGGCTGCGGCTCGGCCTGGTGGCCGCGCAGACCGCCCGCCGGCCCGGCGCCCACCGGGTCTTCGCCCTGGTCGCGGTGGCGGTCGCGGTCTTCACCGGTACGGCGGGCAGCTGGTCCGCCGGCCGCGAGGCGCGCACCCAGCGCAGCGAGGTCGAGCTGGGCGCCCCCCGGGTGCTCACCGTGCAGGCCACCAACCGCACCGCTCTGCAGCACGCGGTCCGGGCCGCCGACCCGGGTGGCACCCAGGCGATGGCCGTGGTGATCAACCGCGACAGCACCCCGCCGGTCGTGGCTGTCGACAGCTCCCGGCTCGCCGCGATCGCCGTCTGGCGACCCGAGTACGGCCTGCCGGACGCCCTGGGGGCGGCGACCCGCGCCACCCCGTTGCCGCCCGCCGCGATGGTCACCGGCAGCCGGCTGACCCTGCGGGTGCGCAACGCCGACAGCCAGCCGGTTGTGGTCACCGCCGTCCTGCAGCACGAGGCGACCGGCGTGAGCCGCTCCGTCGACTTCGGACCGGTCAAGCCGGGCGAGCACCGGGTGCGCGCCCGGGTCAGCGGCTGCACCGAGGCGCCGGGATGCCGGCTGGTCCGCTGGCAGCTGTCGTCGCCGGCCGGCCGCGACGGCCGGCTCGGCCTGCCGTCCAGCAGTGCCGCGGTGACCATCCGCGGCCTGTCGCAACAGGAGCCGTCCACCGAGGTCCTGAACGCGGCCTCGCTGGGTGACCCGCGGCGGTGGCGCCCCGACTTCTCGGCCGCCGCGATGGACGTCTCCGCCACCGCCGGCGCCCTCACCCTGCGGATGGACCGCAACGAGACCGGCAGCAACTCGCCACCCGGCAACCGGGTGTTCGCCGTGGACGCCGCGTTGCCGCTGCCGGTCGTGATGGCCGGGCCGCAGCCGCCGGCCTGGCAGTTCAGCGACGCGGTCGTCTACGCGTTCGGCGGTCCGGCCGTCCGGGTCCGGGTGGCCGGCACCGCGCCGGTGCTCCCGGTGGTCGGCGGCGCCGGGGTGCTGGTGGACCTGGACACCGCCCGCCGGATCGCGGCCGAGTCGGATCTCGGTGGCACGTACCAGGTCTGGCTGTCCGCGGACGCCCCGCAGTCGGTGCTCACGGCATTACGGGCCGGCGGCCTGACCGTGCTCGACGACGCCACGGTGGCCGAGCAGGCCGGCCGGCTGGAGGACCAGGGCACCGCGGTCGGCGCGACCTTCGCCATGCTGGCCGCGATGGTCGGCCTGCTGCTCGCCGCGGCGGCCGTCGCGGTGGCCGCGGCCGTCGAACGCGGCCCGCAGCTCGATCAGCTGTCCGCGCTGCGGCTGCAGGGTCTGCCGCTGCGCACGGCCGTCACCATCGGGTACGCCGGCAGCGCCGCCCTCGTGGTCGCAGGTCTGCTGGCCGGTCTGCTGGCAGCGGCCGTGGCCCGCCCCGCCGTGGGGGTCACCGTCCGGCCGTTCACCGACAACTGGACGTTGATCCCACCGCCGGGTGCCCTCGGCCCGGCCGCGCTGCTAGTGGCCGGGCTGCTCGCACTGCTCACCCTCGGCGTGACCAGCTGGCTCGCCGTCCGCCCGCTGGTTCGTGACCTGCACGGGAGCAGCCGATGATGGCCCTGGTCCTGGCGATGGTGTGGAGCCGGCGTGGCCAGGCGCTCACCCTCGCGCTGCTCGCCATGATCAGCGTCGCCGCCGCGGTTGCCGCGCCCGCGTACGTGCAGGCCGCTGACCGGGCCGTCGCCGCCGGGCAGGTCGAGACCGCCCTGCCTCGGGAACGCAGCCTGCAGGTCAGCAAGATCGAGGACGCGCGGGCCGAGGGCGACAGCCTCAGCTTCACCAACGTCGGTCCGGCCCTGGTCGCGTTCCCCGGCTTCGGCAACGTCTTCTCGGCCGAGTATCCGACGCTGGGCATCGAGCCGGACGTGAAGCTGCGGTCCCGGTTCGTCTACCGGCAGGACGTCTGCGGCCACCTGAGCATCGTGGCCGGGCGGTGCCTCATCAGTGAGGGCGAGGTGGTCATCGGCGAGCAGACCGCGCGGCGGCGGTCACTGGCGCCCGGCGACGCCGTCGAGCTGACGTACGCGGAGTTCAGCCAGGATCCGCGGACGCCGTACTTCGAGCCGAAGGGGCAGCCCAAGCGGGTGACCGTGGTGGGCACGTACCGGGTGCCCGACCCCACGGCGGTGTACTGGGGCACGCACGGCTATTTCGCCGCCGATCCCGGACCGCGCGCGGGGGAGCCGGTGTTCGCCGACTACGCCACGCTGTCCACGATGGACCACGGCAACACGCAGCTCGCCATCGACAGCGCCGCCGGGCCGGGCGCCCTGGACGTCGACAAGCTCGCCGGGGTCCAGGCCGCGCTGGACGGGCTGCGGGACATGACCATCAAGATCGGGGCGCCGATCCTGACCGAGACCGGCATCCCGGACCTGCTCGCGCGGATCGAGGCCGGTCGCGCCGCGGCCCGGGTGATCGTGCCGGTCATCGCCGTGCCGCTGGTCCTGCTCTCCTGCTTCGTCATCTTCCTGGCGGTCGGGTACGGCACCGAGGGCCGCCGCCCCGAGCTGGCCGTCGTGGCCCTGCGCGGCGCGCGCTGGTGGGAACGCTGGTGGCTGGCCACCGGCGAGAGCCTGGTCGCCATCGTGCTCGGCGCCCTGCTCGGCTGTCTGGCCGGGCAGCTGCTGGTGAACGCCATCGCGGCCGCGCGGTTCCCCGGAGTGGGCGTCGCCCCGGCCTTCTCCTCGCTGCGGTACGCCCCGCTGGCCGCGCTCGCCGCCGTCCTGGCCGCCCTGCTGGCCCAGCGCCGGCAGCTGCTCAGCCCGGTCTCGGCGTTGCTGCGCCGGCTGCCCGTCACCGGCCGCCGCCCGCCGGTCCTGGACCTGACGGTGGCCCTGCTGGCGATCATCACCGGCGTCCAGCTCAACCTGTCCGGCGACCCGACCGGGGCCGGCCTGTTCGCGCCGGCCCTGATCGTCTTCGCCTTCGCCCTGGTGGTGGGCCGGGCCCTGCTTCCGGTCGTCACCCGTTTCGCGGTCCGCGCGCTGCGCCGGGGCCGGCTCGGCATGGCCCTGGCCGGCCTGCAACTGTCCCGCCGCTCCGGCGCCCGGGGCCTGTTCGCGATGCTGGTCGCGGCCGTGGCCGTCGCCGGTTACGCGGCCTGCGCCGCCGATGTGGGCGCCCGCGACCGGGCCGTGCAGGCGACCCTGGGCACCGGCGCCGACCGGGTCCTGACCGTTGAACCCGGCACACCGCAGCAGCTCCTCACAGCCGTACGGGCAGTCGACCCGGAGGGCGCGTTCGCGATGGCCGTCGCCCGCACCCCGGGCAGCGGCGTCGGCGAGCCGCCCGGTCTCGCCGTGGACAGCACCCGGCTGGCCACCGTGGCCAACTGGGCCGGCGGGCCCGACGCCGCCGAGGTGGCCCGGGCGTTGCGTCCGGCCGCCCCCGAGCCGATCGTCATCCCCGGCCGGGACCTCAACGTCAGCGTCACCGCCAGCGGGCTCGAGGGCAGCCCGCCGTTGCGGCTGACGGTCACCGTCACCTCGGTGACCGGGCTGGGCTCGGCCACCGTCGCGTTCGGCGAGCTGCAGGACGGCCCCTACACGTACGGGCAGCGGGTGCCGGTGTGCCGGGCGGGCTGCCGGGTCGACGGCCTTCAGATCACCGTCATCGGCGGGACGAACGGGGTCCGCTGCCGGCTGATCCTGACCGGACTGGGCAGCATCAACCCGGTCCGGGCAGCGTTGCCGGCCGCCGAGCTCGCCGACGTGGAGCGCTGGCGGATGCCCCGGTTCGGGACGCTCACCGCCGTCCCCGCCGGTCTCCAGGTCGACCTCGACGCGCCGGGAGGGCTGCCCGACGGCGCCTGGATCCAGCCGGCGGACACGCCCTCGCCGCTGCCGGTGGCCGGGGCCGGGCGCAGCACGGACGACACGATCACCGGCCTGGACGGGCAGCTGGTGCCGGTCACCCGGGTCGCCGACCTGCCCGCCGTGCCCCGGCTCGGCCGGCGCGCGACGGTGTCCGACCTGGAATACCTGGACCGCTACGCCACCGCCGCGACCACCACGACGCTGCCCGAGGTCTGGCTGTCCGCGGCCGCGCCCGCCGACACCCTGGACCGGCTGGCCGCGCAGGGCCTGGTCATCACCGGCGACACCCGGGCGTCGGCGGTGCGCGCTCAGCTCGATGAGCAGGGGCCTGCGCTGGCGCTGTGGTTCTACGTGCTCGCCGGGTGCCTGGCGACCCTGCTGGGGGCCGGCGCACTGATCCTGGCCGCGGCCGTGGACCGGGCGCGGCGGGTGCAGGACCTGTCCGCGTTGCGCGCCCAGGGGCTCAACCGGCGGGCGGCGGGGCAGGCGACACTGTGGACGTACCCGATCCTGGCAGTGATCGCCGTGCTCGCCGGCCTGGGCATCGCCCTGGCCGGCTGGGGACTGACCGGCTGGACCCTGCCGCTGGCCGGCATCAAGCCGGCGCCGTTGCCGTTCGCCGACTGGCCCCGGCCGCTGGTGCTGGCCGCGGCCGGGCTGGCGATGCTGGTCGTGCTGGCCGGGGTGGCCCTGCTGACCGGCCGGGACCTGCGGCGCCGGGTGCGTGCCGCCGGGGTGAACGAGGGAGAGGGCCGATGAGGACGCTGACGGTGGACGCGGCGCAGGTCGCTTACGGCGACGGGGTGCCGGTGCTGCGGGACGTGACCGTGACGGTGCGGCCCGGCGAGATCCTGGCCGTGACCGGCCCGTCCGGGGCGGGCAAGACCACGCTGCTGGCAGCGATGGCGGGCCTGCTGCCGCCGGCCACCGGCCGGGTGCTGGTCGACGGCGGCGAGCTCAAGGACCGTGATCAGGGCGTCGCGCTCGGCGTGGTGCTGATCCCGCAGGAGAACGGGCTGGCGGCGATCCTCACCGCGGCCGAGAACATCGCGGTCGCCGTCATCGCGACCGGTGGCACCCCCGCCGACGCCCGGCGCGGCACCGCCGAGTCGCTCGAACGCGTCGGCCTGGCCGGGCAGGCGGACCAGCTCGTCGACGAGCTCTCCGGGGGCCAGCAGCAGCGCGCCGCGATCGCCCGCGGGCTGGCCCTGCGCGGCGATGTGCTGCTGGCCGACGAGGTGACCAGCGAGCTGGACGCGGCCAACCGGCAGAAGGTGATCGAGCTGCTGCGCGCGGAGGCGGTGCGGGGCGCGGCGGTGGTCTTCGCCACCCACGACCCGGAGGCCGCGGCGGCCTGCGACCACGAACTGCACCTGGCCGACGGCGAGGCGACCTTGGTGCGCTGAGCGGGCTCAGCTGCCGGGTGTCTTCAAGTACGTGTCGAGCGCGGTCGCGCCGGACAGCATCGCTCTGCCGCGGGCCGTCAGCCGTGCACGCCACTCGTTCATCGTCGCTTGCAGGGGCTCGGGTCCGCCCGCCGTCCGTACCTGCTCCAGCACCTGGGCGATCCGGGCCAGCCCGTGCCCGCCGCGGCGCAGCTGGTGGGCCAGCAGCACGTCGCGTACGTCGGTGGCGGTGTAGACGCGGTAGCCGGTGTGCGGATCGCGGCGGGGCGTGATCAGGCCGGCGCGCTGCCACTTGCGGAGCGTGGCCGGCCGGATGCCGAGCCGGTGCGCGAGCGGGCCGATGAACGTCTCACCCGGCGCCGGTTCGGCCGGTGGGGCCAGGCCGCCCAGGGCGAGGTCCACGGCTTCCAGCGTGCGGCGGTCCTCGGCCAGCTGCGCGTGGCTGCCGTCGATCAGGCGCAGCGCTTCCTCGACCGCGCCCTCGTTCACCGCCCGCATGATCGCCGTGGCGGTCGCGTGGCCGTGCGCGGGTATCAGAGCGAGGAAGGTCCGCAACGCCGCGGCATGACGTGGGGCGTAGACGCGGTAGCCCGAGGGCGAGCGCCCGGCCGGCGGGAGGATGCCCGCTTCCTCGTAGTTGCGCACCGCCTGGGTGGACAGGCCGTGCTCACGGGCCAGGTCGATCGGTCGCAGCCGCATTCCGGCAAAGTTTACACAGAAAGTTCAACGATACTGTTGATGGGCATGACGACCTCGATCCGGGACGCCGCCCGGCCTTTCACCCCTGAAGCTCTCACCGCGCTGCTGCCCCCGGGCACCCGCCTGCTCGGCCTCGGTGAGCCCACCCACGGCGTCGAAGCCTTCCCGGAGCTGCGCAACGAGCTCTTCCGCCACCTGGTCACCCACGAGGGCTACCGCTCGATCACCATCGAGAGCGACTGCCTGGCCGGCCTGATCGCCGACGCGTACGTCACCGACGGCACCGGCTCGCTCGACACGGCGCTGGGCCGGGGTTTCAGCCACGGCTTCGGCGCCTCACCGGCCAACCGCGAGCTCCTGCACTGGATGCGCGCCTACAACGAGGAGCGGCCCCGGCCCGAGCGGCTGCGCTTCTACGGCTTCGACGGTCCCCTGGAGGTCACCGGACCGGCCGGCCCCCGTCCCGCCGTGACCGCCCTGTACGACTACCTCGCCGGCCACCTCGACCTGCCCTGGAGCCGCGAGCACCTCGATGGCCTGCTGGGACCGGACGGGCGCTGGACCGACCCGGCCGCCACCCTGGACCCGGCCCGGTCGGTCGGCCGCAGCCCCGAGGTCCGGGAGTTGCGCCTGATCGTCGACGACCTGCGGGTGCTGCTCAGCACCCACGCTCCCCATCTGACGGCCGTCACCTCCGCCGATGACTGGTGGAGCGCCGACCTGCACGCCCGTACCGCGGCCGGACTGTTGCGCTACCACGCCGGAATGGCCGACCCCGCGCCCACCCGCGTCAACGCGCTCATGGGCCTGCGCGACACGATCATGGCCGACAACCTGGGGGCCATCGTCTGCCGGGAACGGCGGCGCGGACCCACGCTGGCCTTCACCGGCAACCGTCACCTGCAACGCGACAAGAGCTACCTGCACTTCGCCGGCCTGCCCCTGCAGTGGTGGAGCGCGGGGGCCATCGCCGGCACCCGCCTCGACGGCGAGTACGCCTTCGCCGCCACCACCTTCGGCACCCGCGGCTCCGACGTCCCGCCTCCCGACACCCTCGAAGGCGTGCTGTCGACCCTGCCGTACGACCGCGCCGTCATCGATCCCGGTCGTCTCGCCGCAGCCCTCGACCGCGAGCTGACGCCGCGGGTGCCGCGCGACCACACGTACCTCTCCCTGGACCCGGCGACCATCGACCAGCTCGACGCCGTCGTCTTCCTCGGAACCATCGGATGATGGACCCGGCTCTCAGCTGACGGCCTGCCGCACGAGGGCGCTGACCCGCGCCTCGGTTTCGGGGTTGAGCTCGGTCAGGGCGAAGTAGGTCGGCCACAGGGCGCCGTCGTCGAGGCGGGCCTCGTCGCTGAAGCCGAGCACCGCATACCGCGTCTTGAACTTCGCCGCGCTCTGGAAGAAGCAGACCACCTTGCCGTCGCGGGCGTAGGCGGGCATCCCGTACCAGAGCTTCGGGGTGAGGGCCGGCGCGCCGGCCTTGATCAGGGCGTGCAACCGCTCGGCGAGGACGCGGTCGGGCTCCGCCATCCCGGCGATCTTCTCCAGCACCTGGCTCTCGGTGTCGGCCTTGGCCCCCCGCTTGGTGCTCGCCCTGAGCTCCTTGGCGCGCTCCTTCATCGCGCCGCGCTCCTCGTCGGTGAAAACGCTGGCGGTCTTCGTGGTGGTCGGCATGTCAGGTTCCTCTCGGTGTCCGGTCATCGCGGGCCGGCCTGCTGGCGGGTCGGCACGGTGAGCCGGTTGACGGCATTGGTGATCGCGGTGGTCAGCAGGAGAGCGGCCAGCTCCCGGTGGTCGAAGTGCTTGGCGGCGAGGTCCCACAGCCGGTCCGGCACCGGGTCCGGGCGGTCGGCGAGCCGGGTAACCGCCTCGGTCAGCGCCAGGGCGGCGCGTTCCTCGTCGCTGAACCAGGTGGTCGCCCGCCAGGCAGCGACCGCGTGCAGTTGTGCTGTGCTCGCGCCGTACCGCTGGGCCTGGTGCACTCCCTCGGCCACGCCGGGGCCGCAGCCGTTGATCTGGCTGGCCCGCAGCCGGCTCAGCGCCAGCAGCTTGCCGTCCAGCCCGGCCCGGGCGACGGCCGCGTCGACGGCCGTCAGGGCCGTCATCGCCGCGGGGAGCAGGACCGCCGGGTTCGGCATGCGCTCGGTCGGCATCGGGTCTCCTTCCGTCTCCGTCGTCGGCGTTCCCGACAGGAGTCATCCGACCACCGGCGGGCCGGGCCGCGCCCGGCGCGTGGGACACCGTGGGACACCCAGGTGCGACTTGAGCTGCGGAAACGCGTCGCTGATCCGGGGCCGCGGGGCGGGACGGTACGGTGTTCCAGGTGTCCAGCCCCCAGGAACAGCTGGTGGTCCAGCTCGCCCGGATCAAGGAGCTGAGCGGGCTCAGCCTGCGCGCCCTGGCCGCCCGGTCGGGGCTGAGCAGCTCGTCCCTGTCGCGGTATCTGACCGGCCGGCTCGTGCCGCCGTGGGACACCGTCGTGGCGCTGTGCCGGGTCGTGGGCCGCGATCCCCGGCCGCTGCGCGCGGTGTGGGCCGATGCGGCGAAGGCGGGCGCGGCGCCCGTGCCACGCCGCAACGACCTGCCGGCCGACCTGTTCGACTTCACCGGGCGCGAGGCGGAGTGCGCGCTGGTCGAGGAGCTGCTCCGTACCGTGGGTGCGGTTGTGGTCGACGGCATGGCCGGCGTCGGCAAGACCAGCCTGGCCGTGCACGTGGCCCATCGGCTCGCCACCGCCTACCCGGACGGCGGTCTCTACCTCGACCTGCAGGGTTTCACCCCCGGTCAGCAACCCCTGGATCCGCAGGCCGCGCTGGGCCGGCTGCTGAACGCGCTGGACGTCAGTCATCCGCCGGCGGGCGCCGCCGAACGCGCGGCGCTCTGGCGCTCGGAGCTGTCCCGCCGGCGGGCGCTGGTCGTGCTCGACAACGCCGTCGACGCGGAGCAGGTACGCCCGCTGCTGCCGGGCGCGGGCCGGTCGCGGGTGCTGATCACCAGCCGCCACCGGCTGGTCGACCTGGACGGGGTGCCGCCGGTGTCGCTGGAACCGCTGACCGGTGGCGACGCGGCGGAGCTGTTCGGCCGGGCGGCCGGGCTCGCGCTCACCGAGGAGGCCGGGGTGAGCCAGGTCCTGCAGCAGTGCGGCGGGCTTCCGCTGGCGCTGCGGATGGCCGGCGCGCGGCTGCGGCATCGTCCAGGATGGACGGTGGCCGTGCTGGCCGAGCGGCTGCGCGACACCGCCGGCCGCTTCGACTCCGTGTTCGGCATGTCGTTGCACCAGCTCGACGCGGTCCAGCGGCGTACGTTCCGGCTGCTCGGCCTGCTGCCCGGCGCCGACTTCGACGCGGCGGTGGCCGGCGCGCTCACCGACCTGCCACCCGACCGGGTCGGCGCGGTGCTGGAGGAGCTGATCGACGCCCACCTGATCCAGGAGCCCGCGCCCGGGCGGTACCGGATGCACGACCTGATCCGGCAGTACGCGGCCGACCTGGCGGCAGCGGAGGAGCCGCAGGCCGAGGCCGCCCTGCGCCGGGTCCTGCGGCACTATCTGGCGCTGGCGGTCGCCCACGATCGGACGCTGCCCGCACCGCACCGCCGCGAACCGGCGCCGGGCGATCCGGCCAAGGCGATGGCCTGGTTCGAAGCCGAGTACGTCAACCTGGTCGCCGCCTTCGACGCGGCCGTGCGGCTCGGCCTGGACGAGGTGGTGGCCGAGTTGCCGCAGGCCCTGCGGGTCTGGTTCTTCCGGCACCGCGGGACCGACGAACAGGTACGCATGCTCGAAGCCGCCGCGGCCGCCGCCGGAAGGCTGGCCCGCCACCAGCAACGGGCTGCTCTGCTGGCAGACCTCGGCTTCGCGCGGGCCGCCGCCGGACGCCTCACCGAGGCGCTCGCCGCGTACGAGCTGGCGGAGCAGTCCGGGCCGGACGACGACCTCGCGGCCGGTCTGGCGCTGCGCCTCGGGTTCGCGCGGCGGGACTCCGGGGACCTCCAAGCAGCGCAGGCGCAGCTCCGGCGGGCCCGGGAACTGTTCGAGAAGCTCGGGCAACGCGCCGGGCAGGCGCAGGCAATGGCCGTCGAGGGCTGGGTGGCAGCGCACCTCGGGCGGCACAGCGAAGCCGTCGAGCTCGCGCGGGCCTCGGTCGCCCTGGCGGAGGGACCCGGCCGGATCACCGGACTGGTCACGCTCGGCGTCGCGCTGGCCGGGCACGACCCGGCGGAGTCACTGGGGGCGCTGCACGACGCATTGCGGCTCGCGGAGGAGCACAACCTCCAGCACAACCGGGCGTGGTGCCACAACGCTCTCGGTGTTGCGCTAATGGTCATGGGCAAGCCCGAGGAGGCGCTCGACCATCACCGGCGGGCCCTCGAGCTGCTCGAGCCGCTCGCCGAGGTGCAACTGGAGATCGACTGCCTTCATGCGTACGCGCAGACCTGCCGCGCGGCCGGGCACGTCGAGGAGGCGGTGGCGGCGCTGGACCGGATCATCGCGCTGGCCGGTGAGCTGGGCCGCCCGTACGACGAGGAGCTGGCCCGTACCGCCCGGGAAACGGTGCGCTGATCAGACAGTCGGGCGCCACCAGTCGTCGAGAGGGGTCACGGGCAGCGCGCGCTTGTGGCGGGTCGCCTGGTAGATCGACTCGATCCTCGCGGCCACGTCCGGGGCGACGTCGGCGCCCTCGAGGTAGTCGTCGATCTGGTGGTAGGTCAGGCCCAGCGCCTCCTCGTCGGGCAGGGCCGGGCGGTCGTCCTCGAGGTCGGCAGTCGGCACCTTCTCCCAGACGCTGGCCGGAGCGCCGAGCTCCCGCAGCAGGGCGGCACCCTGGCGTTTGCTCAGGCCGGTCAGCGGGGTGATGTCGACGCCGCCGTCGCCGTACTTGGTGAAGAAGCCGGTGACCGCCTCCGCGGCGTGGTCGGTGCCGACGACGAGCAGGTTCAGCTGCCCGGCGATCGCGTACTGGATCACCATCCGTTCCCGGGCCTTGATGTTGCCGCGGACGAAGTCCCGCAGCCGCGGCTCGGCACCCAGCAGCTCCTTCAGCCCGAGCGCGGCCTCGGCCGCGACGGCTTCCGCGCCGGGCTGCACGTTCACCGTGATCGACCGGTCGGGCCGGATGAACTCCAGGGCGATCCTCGCATCGTGCTCGTCGGCCTGCACGCCGTGCGGCAGCCGCACCGCGACGAACGTGGCTGCCCGCCCCTCGGCCCGCAGCTCCTCGGCGGCGAGCTGACACAACCGGCCGGCGAGCGTGCTGTCCTGGCCCCCGCTGATCCCCAGCACAAAGCCCTCGCCCGGGGTCGAGCGCAGATAGTCCTTGAGGAAGCCGACCCGCTGCCGGATCTCCTGGGCGGGCTCGATCACCGGTCTGACGCCGAGCTCGGCCAGGATGCGCTGCCGTAGGTTCGCCATGCCCGCACTGTACTGAACCGAAGATCCGCTGCGGTCAGGAAGTGACCGCAATGGTTGGCAGGATGTCCTCATGACATCGACGTGGAAGATCGAGCTCATTCCCGTACCGGTGACCGACGTCGACCGGGCCAAGGCGTTCTACCAGCGGATCGGCTTCAACGCCGACCACGACCACCGGGTGCACGAGGGCCTGCGGTTCGTGCAGCTCACCCCGCCCGGCTCGGCGTGCTCCATCGTGCTCGGCGTCGGCATCACCGAGAAGGTGCCGGGCACCCAGGAGATCCAGGTGGTGGTGCCCGACGCGGAGGCCGCCCGCCGGCAGCTGCTGGACGCGGGCGTCGAGGCCGGCGACGTCGACGTGCAGCCGTGGGGCAACTTCGTCCACTTCAAGGACCCGGACGGCAACAGCTGGGCGCTGCAGGCCGTCGAGCCGCGGGCGAACGGCTGACCCGCGCCGGGTCAGGGCTGTAGCAGGGCGGCCCGTTCGCGGTCGAGGGTCGCGAGCCGGTTGCGGTTCTCGGTGATCCGGGCGGCCAGCGCGGCCCGGATCCGGCCCACCTGCTGGGCGGCCTGGCCGAGCTGCCCGAGACCGTTCTTGATCTGCCCGCGCACGGACAGGTCGGTGAAGATGTTGTCGAGCCACACGTCCGCGAAGCGGGTGAAGCCGCCCAGCCCGAGCTCGCCGGCCACTGTGGGCACGGCCAGGTCGACGTCGCGCAGCTCGGCGCGGAGCACGGCGATCCGGCGGTCGGCCTCGGCGGCCCGGGCCGCGGCGTCGTCCAGCCGGCTGTGCTTGATCATGCTGGCCAGTCCGCCACCGCCGAGGAACGTGTCGGCGGTGGACCAGTTGTCAGCCGATCCGAGCAGCTCGTTCGCCTCGGTCAGGGCCTGCGCGGCGGCCCGGGCCGCGGACTCGGCCTCGGTCAGCTCCTTGAGCTCGGCGGAGAGCCGGCCGCGTTCCTCAGCCAGCTCGGTCAGCCGGCCCGCCGGGCCTGTCCCGCTCGTCCGCAGCTGTCGCTCCTTCTCGGCGAGCAACGCCGCGTACGTCCCGGGAGCTGTCGACGTGGCCGCCAGCCGGGCCTCGATCTGGACGAGCTGGGTCCGGAGGGTGTCGAGCTGGTCCTGCGCCTGGGCCACCCGGTAGTACGCGGCTTCGGCCTCGGCCCGTTCCCGGTCCAGGGCCTGCTCGCGGGAGCCGCGCAGGTCGGCCAGCAGCCGGGTCAGCGAGAGGTTCTCCAGGCGGTCCACGTCCCGCTGCTCGATCGCGTGCCGGCGGCGCAGGGCGTCCAGATCCGAGGCGAGCCGGGTGATCGCGGCGGTGATGCCGGCCCGGCGGGAGGCGAGCAGCTCACGTTCGCGGAGGTCGGCGGCGAGCCGGGTGAGGTCCTCGTCCATACGTCCGAGCAAACCCGACGCGCGCAACCGGCGGTGGCAAAGCGCTCGATCGGTGGCTCGGAAAGCGGCCATTGCCGCCGATCGGCACTCTCCACGGCAAAGTCTGGAACGGTATGTTGCTGCTGACGACTCGGCGTGACGGGCGCCGCCGGAGGCGGGCCGCGTCCTCCTTTCGAGAAAATGCACCGCTACTGCCGCTCAACTCAGCCAGAACGATCTATTGTGCTAGCGTGCCTTTGTTCTCGGGCCGTTGTGTGAACGGCACTTCGAGCACTCGCTGTGGCCGAAAAGTCACTCCCCGGAATTCGTCGCCACGGCGTTCGGGGGGTTCATATTCTGTGTCCTGGAAGGGCGATACAAGTGGAAATCATTCGCCGGCTCGGCGTTCCCCCGAGCGAACGAGGAAGTGCCACCAACGGCACGTGCCCGGACATCTTCGAACTGAGTGACGGCAATTTCGCGGTCATCGGGACGGACATGACGACCGAGCTCTCGGGCCAACTTCCCCCGGACGCCGCCGTCGCCGGTTACGAGCGGATCGTGATGGTGAATCGCGCCACCCTGCTCGCAGCCCGCAAGGACATCCCGCTCAGTTGAGGCTCAGGCAGCCTCGGTGGCCGGCGAGTCACTGTCGGATCGATCCCGCGCGTCGCCGGTAGTGCGGAGGTCTTTCACCGACCCGTGGTTCGACTCCCGGCGTGCGGCTATGACCGCTTCGTACTCATGCCAGAGTTCGTCGACCTTCTGGGCCAGCCGGTGCTCGTCGCTGCCGGGGGTCAGGGACATCCGGGCGCGTGCCGACGCTCGCCAGTAGTCCCGGATTATGGGGCTGGTGAACAGGTAGCGCATGGTGTCGAGCACCTCTTCGTCGCTGTGGCCGCCCACCCTCATCCACGTCTGCTGGAACTGGTAGATGATGTTGGCGTAGAGGTACTGCCGGTTCTGCTTCGTCGTGAGTCCCGGCTGGAAAGGCGGCCACACCTCGGCGAGCTGGGGATCGTCGATGGCGAGCTTGAGGATGTCGAGATGGAGCTGCCCGCGACCAGCCTCGGCCGTTCTTTGCAACTCAGCGTTACTGCGCAACAACAGTTGATGCTGTCGCTCGAGGTCGTCCCGGCTCGCCCGCAGTTCCCGGAATTGCACGCGGCTCGTCACGACCAGGTAGGCCAGCGCCAGACCGCTGATGATCGAGCTCAGCACGCCGAATGCCTGCCCGACGTTGCTCAGGTTGTTCCAGAATGTCGCGTCACCCTGCCGGCCCAGCAACGCCGCCAGTCCGACCCCGGCGAGGACCGTCACAGAGGTGCCGACCACGACCGCCGAACACCACGCCATGATCCGAGTCGCGCGCAGTGGCCTGGCGCTCGAGCGATCGACCTCCGCCATGATCCCGTCCTCCAGCGCCTCGTATCTGAGGCGGCTGAAGCTGTGCCGTTGCTCAGACCTGGTGACCGCCGAACTGGCCTTTCTTAAGTCACATAATGCGGCACGTGAAACGAATTCGCCAGCTCGGCATAAAGCGCATGGACAGGAAGTCCAATACTCCTTGTCAAGGGCCGGCGGAAAGGTGCCGCAGTGCGGTCACCACTTGCGTCCTCCGTCCACAAAGTACGCTGACGGCATGGCCTTGCCACCGGATGAGTTCTACGACCGAGCAGTTAGCATCGCTGACACCGAGCGCCGGCTGCCGCTGGCTCGCATGACGGGATGGGACATCAGCCCGTTCGAGCAGGACGGGCTGCGTGTCTCCCCGCTGCGTCCGCCGGTGCTGCCCGAGCCCCCACGCCACGGCGAGGACCCCGCGGACTGCAACGACTGCCGCAACCGGGACGAGGGGATCTGGTTCAACGAGCACTGGCGGCTGGCCCGGATCCCCGGAGTCGGCATGCCGCTGGTGCTGATGCTGTATCCCCGCGACCACTACGACATGGCCGACCTGCCCGACGAGATGGCCGCCGAGCTGGGGCTGCTGACCACCCGGATCGTCCGCCACGTACAGGCCCTGCCGCACATTTCGCGGGCCCACGTCTACCGCATCGGCGACGGTGGCGCCCATCTGCACGTGTGGTTCTTCGCCCGACCGGAAGGCCAGGCCCAGTTGTACGGCTCGTGGCTGGTCGTCTGGGACGACCTCCTGCCGGAGTATCCGGGGGAGATCGCCGACGCGGACGCCGCCCTCGTGGCCGACGCCCTGGTCGCTTCGCACGGCGGAAGCCGCTCGCCCCGCTAACTTGGGGTGCATGGAGAAGTTGGTGCACACCGCCCGGCTGGCGTGGGACGGCTCGACCGGCGCGGGCTACCGTTTCTACTCACGTGCCCACACCGCGGCCGCGGCCGACGACGACCTGCGGCTCAGCGCCGATCCGCATTTCCGTGGTGACGCCGCCCTGCTGAATCCCGAGCAGCTTGTCGTCATGGCGGCCAGCTCCTGCCAGCTGCTGTCCTTCCTGTCGCTGGCCGCCCGCCGGCACGTGGACGTGCTCGGCTACACCGACGAGGCGGTCGGGCATCTCAGCGAGGACCTTCGCCGGGCACGGATCGAGCTCATCGAGCTCGCGCCGGTGATCGACGTGGCCCCCGGCACCGACGAGAAGCAGGTGCTCGCGCTGGTCGAGCAGGCCCACCACGAGTGCTACATCGCCAACTCGCTGAACTCCACGATCAGGATCAACCCGACCGTGCGGACCGTCCCGGAGCGGGAGGACGAAGGCTAACCTCCCGGGACCAGCGTGACCGTGCCGTTCTCGTGGTCGACCGTGAAGAGCGTGCCCGGCGGATAGTTGCCCAGGACCTCCGGGGGCAGCTGCACCGTGCCGTCGCCGGCCACCACCGCGAAGTCCTGACCGTCGCGGCCCTCCGCGCCGACCCGGCCGTCGCGGATCGTCACCGCCCGGCCCAGCCGCGCGCCCACCTCGTTGTCGTGGGTGACCACCACGATCGTCGTCTGCCGTTCGGCGTTGACCGTCTCCATCGCCGCCAGCACCTCGTTGCGGCCCGCCGTGTCCAGCCGGCTGGTCGGCTCGTCCACCAGCAGCAGGCCCGGACCGGCCGCGATGCCGACCGCCAGGGCGGCCCGCTGCCGGGCGCCCGGGGTCAGCTCGGCGATCTTCGCCCGTCCCTGCCCGGGCAGCCCGACCAGATCCAGGATGCGGTCCGGGTCGTCGAGCTCGATGCCGCGGGTGTGCGCGGCGCGCCGCTGGGCCAGCCAGATGTTGCGGTGCAGCGACGCGTACGGCAGCAGATTGCGCGCAGCCCCCTGCAGCACCACTCCCACCTCGGTGCCGCGCAGCCGGGAGACCTCGGCGTCGGAGAGCTTGCCCATGTCGTACGTGCCGATGTTGATCCGGCCGGCCGACGGGCGCATGAGCCCCGCGAGCAGGGCGATCAGCGTCGACTTGCCCGATCCCGACGGCCCGACCAGGGCCAGCGTCTCTCCGGGCGCGATGGACAGGTCGACGCCGGCCAGCGCGACCACGTCGCCGGCCTCGGCACGGTAGATGTGCACCACCCGGCGGCAGGCCACGGCAAGTCCGTTCATGGGCCCACGCTAGCGAAGATCCGCTCGTCGGAGGTACCCCCGCGCGCGCCGAGCAGGTCGCTCCGTGGTGTCGGCGGAGCAGCGCTTAGGGTGGTGCCCGTGCGTGACATCGCGGTTTTCACCGGGAGTGCCCACCCGGAGCTGGCAGCCGAGATCTGTGATCACCTGGGCGTGCCGCTGCTACCCACCAAGACCTCCCGGTTCGCCAACGACTGCATAGAGGTGCAACTGCAGGGCAACTGCCGGGAACGGGACGTCTTCCTCATCCAGCCCCTCGTGCCGCCCGTCCAGGAGAACCTGGTCGAGCTGCTCTTCATGCTCGACGCCGCCCGCGGGGCCTCCGCCGGACGGATCACCGTGGTGCTGCCGCACTACGCGTACGCCCGCAGCGACAAGAAGGACGCGCCGCGCATCTCGATCGGTGGCCGGCTCGTCGCGGACCTGTTGCAGACCGCCGGCGCGCATCGCATCCTGGCCATGACCTTGCACTCTCCGCAGGTCCACGGCTTCTTCAGCGTCCCGGTGGACCACCTGCACGCCCTGCGCGAGCTGGCCCATCACTTCCGGGGCTACGACCTGAGCAACGCCGTCGTGGTCTCCCCGGACCTCGGCAACGCCAAGGAGGCCGCGGCATTCGCCCGGCTGCTCGGCATCGAGGTCGCGGCCGGCGCCAAGCAGCGCTTCGCCGACGACAACGTGGTGATCAGCTCGGTGATCGGCGAGGTGGCCGACCGGGACGTGATCGTGCTGGACGACGAGATCGCCAAGGGCAGCACGGTCTTCGAGCTGCTGGCCCGGCTGCGTGAGCGCAACGTCCGCAGCGTCCGGGTGGCCTGCACACACGGGTTGTTCGCCGGGGACGCGGTGGCCCGGCTGTCGGCCGAGAAGGACATCGAGGAGATCGTCTGCACCAACACGGTGCCGATCCCCAAGGACCACCACACCGACAAGCTGACCGTGCTGTCCGTGGCTCCGGCGCTGGCCGAGGCGATGCGCCGGATCCACAACGGCGAGTCGGTCAGCGCCCTGTTCGCATGAGTCGCCTGGAGGCGGTGCTTTCCGCGTTGCTGGCCGTGCAGCGCCAGTCGTGGGAGCAGGGCGTCGCCGCGCAGGCTGCCCTGGACCTGGGGCGGGACGACCTCGCGTTGCTGCTGGCCGAGGCGGCGGTGGCCCGGCAGGCGGCGGACGGGCGGCTCGGTGACGTGGACGAGCCCGGGGTGGTCAACGGGGCTGCCTGCGGGGAGGCCGTGCTGGCCGCTCACCGCCGCACCGGGGAAGAAGTTTTTGCCGCCGCGGCCCGGCGCCAGCTCGCCTGGCTGACCGACGCCGCGCCGCGGGCCGCCGACGGCACGCTGTTCCACATGCTCGGCGCCCGCGAGATGTGGGCCGACACCGTTTACATGGTGCTGCCCTTCCTGGCGCTCTCCGGCCGGGGCGACCTGGCCGTGGCCCAGCTGGAGGGGCATCGCCGGCGGCTGTGCCGGGACGGGCTGTACGCGGCGATCTGGTCGGAGGAGAGCGGAACGCTCCGCCGCGCCGACCACTGGGGCGGCGGCAACGGCTGGGTGGTCGCGGGCATCGCGCGCACCCTGCGGCTCGTGCCCGAGCTGCCGCAACGCGACGACCTGGCCGCGCACGCCCGGGAGGTGCTGGACGCCTGCCTGGCGCTGCGCCGACCGGACGGGCTCTTCCACGACGTGCTGGACGACCCGGCGACGTTCCGGGAGACCAACGCCGCGCAGATGTTCGCCTACGCGGCGGCGGTGGGCGCGGCCGACGGCTGGCTGCCGGAGTCCTACGCCGCGACCGGCCGGGACCTGCTGGCCGCGGCCACCCGCGAGGTCGACCGGTACGGCATCGTCCGCGGTGCCTGCGGTTCGCCGTCCTTCGACCGGCCCGGCTGGTCCGCCGAGGCGCAGGCGTTCCACCTGCTGGCCGCCTGCGCGGTCGGCCCGGCCCGGCCGGGGCACAGCTGATGCGCGGCGCGGGTCTGCTGCTGCTCGGCGCCGGGGCCGGCCTGATCGCCGGTTACCTGGCCAACGAGCACTGGGCCTCGCCCGCCTGGGTCTGGCTCGGCCTGGGCGTCCTCGTGCTCGCCTCGGTCCTGCTCGGTCTCAGCCGCGGAGGTCAGGCCCCGGACTGAGGGACGGCCGGCGCGGCCGCCTGCGGGACCGGCTGCGGCCCGCAGAGCGAACGGATCGCCCCCAGCAGCGTCGACCGGGTGAACGGCTTCTCCACCAGCATGCTGTTCGCGTCCAGGTGCAGCTGCGGGCCCAGCGACGCCGCCGTGTAACCGGACATGTAGAGCACCGGCAGGTCCGGGTGGTGCGTCCGCAGCGCCGCGGCCAGCTCCGGCCCGGTCATCGCCGGCATCACCACGTCGGTGATCAGCAGGTCCGGGTGCGCCCCCGCGGCCACCTGGGTCACCGCCATCAGCGCGTCGGTGGCCACGGTGATCTCGTAGCCGGCCGGCGCGATCAGCCGCTGCACGAGCTGGGCCACCTCGGGCTGGTCCTCGACGATCAGCACCCGGCCGATCACCGACGGGGTGCTCTGCCGGTCCACCGCCGGGGTGGTCCGCTCCTCGGCCGCGGGCAGGTAGAGGTGCACGGTTGTGCCCATCCGGGGCTGCGACTCCAGCGAGATGTGCCCGCCGATGCTCTGCACGACGCCCGCGGCGGTGGCCAGGCCCAGCCCGGCCGCGGTGGGCCGGGTGGTGAAGAACGGCTCCAGCGCCCGCCGCCGGGTCTCGTCGGACATGCCCGTACCGGTGTCCTGGATGACCATGTGCACCAGCCGGCCGGTCGGCGCGCCCTCGGCGAGCTGCCCGGGCGCCACCACCTCGTTGGTCGCCGCCACCCGCAGCATGCCGCCGTGCAGCATCGCGTCGCGGGCGTTCGCGGCCAGGTTGACCAGCGCCTGCTCGAGCGGGCCGCGCTCGGCCCGGACCGGCCAGACGTCCGGCCCGAACGCCAGGTCGAGGCCGATCCGCTCGCCCAGGGTCCGGCTGAACAGGCTCTGCACGTCGGTCAGCAGGTCGGGGATCGGGATGACCTCGGGCCGGTTGCCCTCGGTGCGCCCGAACGCCAGCAGCTGATGGGTCAGCGTCCGGCCGGTGCTGACCGCGTCCATGATGTCCTTGGCCATCTGGTGCTGCGGCGAGCCCTCGGCGGTGGTGGTCGCGATCATGTCGGCGGAGCCCTGCACGACGGTCATCAGGTTGTTGAAGTCGTGCGAGATGCCGCCGATGAGCTGGCTCATGCTGTCCAGCCGGCGCAGGTGGTCGAGCTGGCGCTTGAGCCCCTTGGTGTCGATGTGGTCGGTGGTGTCGGTGATCATGCACAGCACGCCGAGGTGCTGGCCGTGCTCGTCGGTCAGCGGCATCATGCTCATCCGCACGCTGCGCTGCGAGCCGTCGGCGCGCATCAGCCGGGCCCCGCCGACCGTGGAGCGCCCGGCCCGGCACTCGGCCAGCCGGCGCATCAGCTCGGCCTGGCCGCGTTCGTCCAGGAAGCCGCGCAGCGAGACCCCGACCAGCTGGGCGCGGGGCAGGCCGAGGACGACACCGATCGGCTCGTTGGCGTACGTGGCCACGCCGTCCGCATCGAGCTGCAGCACGCCTTCGGGGATGGTCTCCAGCACCCGGCGGTAGCGTTCCTCGCTGGCCCGCAGCCGCTCCGTGGCCCGGGCCGACGACAGCGCCAGGGACAGCTCGCCGGCGATGTCGCGGGCCAGCTCGACATCGGCCTCGGAGTAGGTCGCGCCCGGGGTGGCGCGGACCAGCACCAGGTAGCCGGCGTAGGTGTTGTCCACGATCACCGGGCACAGCACGGCCGAGTGCACGGCCGGCGGGTGGCCGCCCGGGTCCACGTACGCCTGGTGCCGGGGGCGGGGCAGCTCACTGAGCGGGTCGGTGCCCTCGCCGGCCAGCACCACGGGCCGGCGGCTCGCGGCCAGCCCCGTGGAGAAGTCGTCGTCGGGCAGCTCACCCTCCCGGTCGAGCAGCCGGGCGTACGGCCGGTTCAGCTCGTCGTCGGGATGGTGGAACGTGATCGCGTCGTACCGGCCGTCGTCGCGCAACAGCTGGACCCCGGCGCCGTCGCCGAGCATGTCGGCCGCGGCCTGGGCCGCGGTCGCGCACACGGTCGCCGCATCCTGGGAGGCGCGGCTGAGCGCCAGGGCCAGATCGGCCAGCGCGTATCGGAGGGGATAAGCCATGACACCCATGTCGTTCACTATCTGCAATAGCGCGGGGCGTCGTGGTCGTTTCCCGGCAAAGCAACCGTCCGGCCGAGGATGTTCCCACCCGTCACACCCGCCCGGCGGGTCCCAGCGCCGGCCGTCCGCGGAGTTTTCGCTGTTCACGGGCTCTCGATGGGCTGGAACGACGAGGCGCCGCCGGGGTGACGGGCGACCCCGCACAACTACCTTGGGTGCGAACTCCGACGCATGCATTTGCCTTTTGATCCGGACAAACACCATCATTCCGCCTGGTCAGCGAAGGCCTCGGTACAGCGAAGGTTGGCAGAGCACCGCAGCGGCGGAAGGACACGACCACAGGTGGATCAGGATCCCACGGGCAGCGGCGTACGCCCGGATTCGGACGGCGCGTCGACCCTCGATCTGAGCGGGCGGTGCGTCGGCAGCTCGTACATCCTCGTCCGGCCCATCGGGCAGGGGGCGACGGGCACGGTCTGGCGGGGGGTCGACCGGGCCTCCGGCGAGCCGGTCGCGGTCAAGCTGCTGCACGAGAGCCTGCTCCGGCAGCCCAAGCTGGTCACCCGCTTCGTGCAGGAGCGCACGATCCTGCTGATGCTGCGGCACCGCAACGTGGTGCGGGTCCGGGACCTGTTCAGCGTCGGCGAGTCGCTGGGCCTGGTGATGGACCTGGTCCCCGGCGGCAGCCTGCGTGAATACCTGCGCGAGCAGCACACCCTCAGGCCCGGCGAGGCGGCCCGCCTCGCCGCGCAGGTGGTGGCCGCGCTGGCCGAGGCGCACGAGCTCGGCATCATCCACCGCGATCTCAAACCCGACAACATCCTGCTGCACCGTACGGACGGCGAGCTCGACACCCGCCTCACCGACTTCGGCATCGCCCGGGTCCTCAACACCCCGAGCCTCACCACGACCCACGCCGTCGTCGGCACCCCGCACTACATGGCGCCGGAGGCGTTCCACAGCGCCACGGTCAGCCCCGCGGCCGACATCTACGCCCTCGGGGTGCTGCTCTACGAGATGGTGTGCGGGCGGCCGCCGTACGACAGCGACACCGTCCACGACCTGATGCGGCTGCACCTGGAGGGCAACCCGCAGCGGTTGCCGGGCATCCCCGATCCGCTCTGGGAGATCATCACCGGCTGCCTGGAACAGAAGCCCCGGCTCCGCCCGACCGCCGGCGAACTGATCGCCGAGCTGAGCGCCGTGGCCCGCGCGGCGGGGGACGTACCCGCGCTGCCGCGGCCCGAGCGGTCCGCCGCCGAGCCCGTCTCGTCCCGGCTCGTCCTTGCCGCGGACGAGTCTGTGTCGCCCCGGTCGGCCCGAGCCGCGGATGAGTCTGCGTCGTCCCGATCCGCCCGCGCCGCGGATGAGTCTGCGTCGCCCCGGCCCGCCCGCGCCGGGGATGAGCGGAAGCCGCGCGCCGGGGATGAGCGGAAGCCGCGCGCCGCCGGTCCGGAGGTGCCGAAGCCGGTCCACCCGTCGCTGGCCGGCGTGCGACTGCCGGTGCCGCGGCGACGCAACCAGCCGGCGAGCTGGCGCTGGGGCCGGCCCTGGGCCACTATCGCGGTGGTCTCGGCGGCGATGCTGGCCTCCGGGGTGGCCACCACGGCCTGGCACCTGGTCCGTACCCCGGGCCAGCAGGCCGGTGCCGCGGCGGCCGAACCGATGCTGCCGGCGAGCAGGCCCTCGGGCCCGGTCGCCGCATCCCGCTCGGCCCCGGCCGCGCGTACCAGCGCCTCCCACGAGCCCGCCGCCCAGCGGCGTCGGCCCACCGGCGCTGCGGTCGCCGCGCAGGCGCTGTCCCCGGCCCGGCCGGCGGCGACCCGCAAGACCACGCCGAAACCCCGGGTCAAGGAGGCCCAGCCGTACGGCCCGTACGCCTGCGAGCGCGAGTTCGGCATGGCCGGCTTCACCCCGCTGGTGGTCAGCCCCTGCCACGCGCTGGGCAGCCGGGTACGGATCCAGGCGATGCTGACCGCCCCCACCCCGGGCGAGGGCCGGATCGCCGTCGCCCTGCAGGACCTGAGCTCCGGCCGTACGGTCGGCAGCCCGAAGGTCTGCACCGGCCTGACCTTCACCAAGGACCGGCCGACCCGGCTCTGCGGGCCGCTGACGGTCGAGCCGGTCAAGGGCCGCCGCTATCAGGTGATCATGTCGTGGACCTTCGGCCAGAGCCGGTACGGCGGGGCCAAGGTCGCGAGGGGCAGCGCCTTCGACTGGTGAACGGTATCGTCCGTGAACTATGCGTAGGTTGCTCGCGGCCGGGATCGTGCTCGGCGCTGTCGTGGCCGGTCTCGGCGTGGTGCGGGCGATGTCCGCCGACGCCGCCGCGGTCCCGCCGTACCACCCGACCAAGCTGGCCAAGGTCGCCGACTCCCGGCAGGTGGTCGTCGTGGTCGGCAAGTCGCGCGGCTCCTCGTACTCGACGGTGTACACGTACCAGCTGGGTGCCGACGGCAAGACCTGGACGGCGAAGTTCCCGGCGATGGCGGCGCGCAACGGTTATGCCGGCTGGGCCTGGGCGGGGCAGCGGATCCAGGACTCCGGCACCACGCCGATGGGCACCTTCCGGATCACCCAGACCTTCGGCCTGAAGAACGGTCCCAGCACCAAGATGCCGTGGACCCGGGCCGACACCAACGACTACTGGGTCGGCGACAACAAGGACCCCAAGACCTACAACATGTTCCAGCCGTCGGCGTCCGCCAAGCGCACCTGGCGGACGGGCGAGGCGGAACGGCTGGCCGCGTACCCCACGCAGTACGAGTTCGCGGCGGTCATCGACTACAACCGCCCGGCGCCCACCTCGATCACCTGGGACGCCACTCACGGCGAGTACGTCACCAGCAAGCCGGCGAACGTCAAGCGGGGCTCGGCGATCTTCCTGCACGTCAAGGGCGCCGGCTCGACGGCCGGCTGCGTGTCGCTGAGCCGCAGCGACGTGGTCCGGGTGCTCCAGTGGCTCGATCCGGCCCAGTTGCCGCGCATCGTGATGGCGCCGACGGCCGACCTCGGCAAGGTGTGAAATAAGGTCGCCGGTTCCGGCGTTACCGCCTACCGTGATCCGCATGTTCGCACCCGGTCTGCAGCTGCCCGCGGGGTTCTCCCCGCTGGCCGCTCCCGCGTGCGATACGCGAATCTGACCCTTCCCCAAGCCGCAGCAGAACCCGGGGAAGGGTAGCTGCGCGGTTCTGGCGCGCGTCCCTGGGCAAGGCTCGCGTTCCACCTTTCGACCCGACCGTTTCTCGCATCCAGTGAGGACAAGTACAACCATGGCCAAGAGCCAGTTCGTCCGGACCAAGCCACACCTGAACATCGGCACGATGGGTCACGTCGACCACGGCAAGACGACCCTGACCGCCGCCATCACGAAGGTCCTCGCCGACCGCGACCCGGCCGCCAACCGGTTCGTCGCCTTCGAGGGCATCGACAAGGCGCCGGAGGAGGCGCTGCGCGGCATCACCATCAACATCTCCCACGTCGAGTACGAGACCGCGGCCCGGCACTACGCCCACGTCGACATGCCGGGGCACGCCGACTACGTGAAGAACATGATCACGGGGGCGGCGCAGGTGGACGGCGCGATCCTCGTCGTCTCGGCGCAGGACGGCGCCATGCCGCAGACCCGCGAGCACGTGCTGCTGGCCCAGCGGGTCGGGGTGCCGTACCTGGTCGTGGCGCTCAACAAGAGCGACGCGGTCGAGGACGAGGAGCTGCTCGACCTGGTCGAGCTGGAGGTGCGTGAGCTGCTCGGCGAGTACGGCTTCCCCGGCGACGAGGTCCCGGTGGTGCGGGTGAGCGCGCTGAAGGCCCTCGAGGGTGACCCGCGGTGGACGCAGTCCATCGTGGAGCTGCTCGACGCCGTGGACGCGTACGTGCCCGTGCCGGAGCGGGAGCTGGGGGAGCCGTTCCTGATGCCTATCGAGAACGTGCTCACCATCAGCGGCCGCGGCACCGTGGTCACCGGCAAGATCGAGCGCGGCACGCTGCGCGTCGGCGACCCGGTCGAGGTCGTCGGCCTCGGCGAGACGCTCAGCACGGTCGCGACCGGGCTCGAGACGTTCGGCAAGAGCCTGCCGACCGCGGAGGCCGGTGACAACGCGGCGATCCTGCTCCGCGGGATCAAGCGCGACCAGGTGCAGCGCGGCCAGGTCGTGGCGCTGCCGGGCAGCGTCAAGCCGCACAAGAGCTTCACGGCGACCATGTACGCGCTGACGAAGGAGGAAGGTGGCCGGCACACGCCGTTCGTGGCGAACTACCGCCCGCAGTTCTTCTTCCGCACCACGGACGTGTCCGGCGCGATCGACCTCGGTGAGCTGCCGATGGTCATGCCGGGTGACACGGTCGACCTGACGGTGCACCTGGGCAAGGAGGTGGCGATGGACGTCGGTCTCGGCTTCGCGGTCCGCGAGGGCGGCCACACCGTCGCCGCGGGTACGGTCAAGGAACTGCTGGACTGAACGGGAACGGGGCCACCTGCGGGTGGCCCCGTTCTGTCATTGCTCCTTGGGCTCCTGCCGGCGCAGCTCTTCCTCCCGGCGGCGCAGGTCCGCCTCCCAGCGCTGGAGCTCGGTCCGATCCGGACCCAGGCTCTTGAGGAATTCCGGGTCGTCGTCCGGCGCGAGCGGGGCAGCGCGCCGGGGCCGCTCCTGCTCGGGAAAGCCGCTGCCCGGCCGCCAGGTGGTGCCGTTGCTGAGCCGCACCGGACGCGCCGGACGACCGGCGACGAACCAGGCGATCGCACCGATCGGGGAGAACAGCAGGATGAGGAAGACCCAGGCGATCCGGGGCAGAGCCCGGATCTCGAATTCCTCGGCGGACAGGCAGCTGATCAGCGCGACGACGAGCAGCGCCAGGTCGATCAGCACGAAGAGCGAATACAGCCGGATCATGGCGAGAGATCATGACAGAAACCGGCCGTCCAGGTGACCCCGAAGCATGCTGTCCGCACCGGCCGATCGGGTGCGGCAGGATGGCGGGATGGCTGCACAGTTCGGTCCCCACCGCTGGTCCGCCGGCGCGCACCGGGACACCGCCAGGTTCCGTGGCACCCGCGTCGAGGTCGCCGATCTGACCGGCGTGACCCTGGTCGACTGCGATCTCACCGGCGTCAAGGTCGTCGACTCCTGGCTGGGTGGAGGCCCTGCCCGAGCCGGCCCGTGACGAGCGGGTG
This sequence comes from Actinoplanes sp. CA-051413, assembly GCF_050955795.1. Classification (NCBI taxonomy): domain Bacteria; kingdom Bacillati; phylum Actinomycetota; class Actinomycetes; order Micromonosporales; family Micromonosporaceae; genus Actinoplanes; species Actinoplanes sp. CA-051413. The sequence continues at coordinate 7,581,779 of NZ_CP192100.1, read as the reverse complement.
GACGGTGAGTGGTCCTTCGCCGAGACGCTGCGCCACCTCGTCTTCATCACCGACTCCTGGGCCAGCCGCACGGTTCTCGACGAGGAGCTGCCGTACCACCGGATCGGTCTTCCGCAGGCCGCCTACGCCGCGGCGGACGCGGCCGGCCTGGGCATCGATCTCACGGCGGAGCCGACCTGGGCCGAGGTCCTGGCCGCCCGGGCGGACCGGCTGGCCGTGCTCGCGGGCATCCTGAACGGCCTGACCGACGCCGACCTGGGCCGGCCCTGCACCCGGCCGCCGGCTCCGGGCTACCCCGACGAGGTCCGCGCGGTGGCCGGGTGTCTGGCCGTCGTGCTCGAAGAGGAGATCGAGCACTACCGCTTCGCGATGAGGGATCTGTCTGTGCTGGAGTCCCGCTGACTGACGGCCCGGCAGGGTGACTGCCGGGCCGTCAGTTGCGGGTCAGTTCAAAGCCGCGTTCAGCGCCGGCAGGTAGCCGCTGCGGTAGCCCGCGGCGTTCGGGTGGAACGAGTTGGTCGCGGGGATCACCGTGAGGCCGTTCAGCCACGGGGTGGGGGCGCAGATCCCGTGGCCGGCGAACTCGTCGGTCACGTCCGACCAGGTGAAGCCGGCTGCCGCGGCCCGGGCGGCGATCAGCCTGTTGAGTTCGGCGGCACCGCCGTTGATCGACTTGCGTTTGGCGATGCTCATGCCGCCGATCCCGCAGTTGACCGCGGTCTCGTCGAACAGGATCGGGTAGCCGAGGACGACCACCCGGGCGTTGGGGGCCTCGCGGCGGATGTCGGCGTACGTGCCGTCGAGCTTGGCCGTCATCTCCGTGCGCAGGACCTGCATCGCCGACGCGACGGTCGCCGCGCACTTGCTGTCGCTGGACAGGGTGCAGGTGATGACGGTCGACGCGAAGCCGACGTCGTTGCCGCCGATGGTCAGCGTCACCAGGTCGGTGCTACTGGTCAGCGGCCACAGCTGGGTGGACCGCAGGGTCTGCGTGGTGGCGCCGCCGCAGGCGACCGAGCGGTACGACTTCGGGTCGTTCGCCGCGTTCCATAGGCCGGGGTAGCCATTGGGGCTGCGCAGGCAGAGTCCGGTTTGGCCGGACGCGCCGACGCCGGAGGAGTAGGAGTCGCCGAGCGCGACGTAGTCCCACTCGGATCGGGGTGTGGCGGCCGCGGCGGGTGTCGCGGCGACGATGCTCAGCAGGGTGGACATGACGAGGCAGGCGAGGACGGTGGTACGTCTGCTCATCGGGGTGGCCTCCGGATCCGCGGGGGACTGGGGGCCGGAGCGCTCCGGTTACCGAACAGTAAGTCAAGGTCCCGAGGAAAGAAACACAGTGACTTTCCTGTTACCTCGTAGTAACATCCGTCGATGTGACCTGCATCTATGTCAGGCGGTCATGGGCCGTGTGCGCAGAGCGATAAGTTTTCACCGGTGCCACAGTCGGTCTTCAGCGTGCGCTCAGCTACCCGGGCTAGCGTCGCCGCATGGATGAGCAACGGGCCCGGAGGGTCGTCGAGACGCTGCGCGGACGTAACGTCTTCGCCCATGTGAAGCTGCCGCACGCCGGCATCACCCAGTACGGCATCCGGGTCGTCCTGCCCGATGGCCGCGAGGCGGTCTGGGACAACGACGGCACGGCCGGGCTCGAGGCCCAGGTGATGCGCAACGGCGTCCTGGTCGGCTTCGTGTCGTCCATCCCCGGCTCGGAGAACTTCACCGACGAGCAGATCATCGACGCGATCGCCGCGGCCGACTACGACCAGCCGATCGGCCGTTCCCGCCCCACGACGCCGACCGTCGGCCCGTCGCGCGCCGACCGGATCGCCACCGCACCACGCCCCCTCGGCCTGGCCGAGCGCCTCCGCCGTACCTTCCGCGACTGAACGCCGGGGTCAGCTCTCGGCGACGGCGCCCAGCGGCGGCATCGTGACCTGGAGGCTGACCGCGCCGCGCAGGTCCAGCCAGGCCCGCTCCGGGCCGCGGACCAGCCGCAGCACCACGTCGTCGCAGGACGGGCAGCGGGCCACCAGGCCGGGCGCCGGCCCCCACACCCGCAGCCGCGCGACGACGCTCGGCTCCCCGCACCCGCCGCAGGTGGCCACCGCCGTGGTCACATCGACCGCGAAGACCTCGCGCAGATCCCCGGCCATCGCGTTGCCGTCCAGCTCGTGCTCGGTCATGACGTCCCTCCGAATCGTTCCGTGCGGATCTTCTTCGGGTCGTGCCCCAGCGCGACGAGGATGTCGGCCGACGCCTCCACGAACGACGTCGGGCCGCAGACGAACACGTCCGGCGCGAAGTCCGGCGGCCAGCCGTACGTGTTGATCGTCGCCACGGTGAGCCGGCCCGGTGGATCGGGCCAGCCGTCGGGGGCCTTGCGGGTGTAGACGAAACGGACGTCCAGCCCCGGGTCGTCGCGGACCCGGCGGGCCAGCTCGTCGGCGTACAGGGCGTCCTGCGGGGTGCGGACGGAGTAGATCAGCCGGAACGGTTGCCGGCCGCGTACGTCGCCGCGGGCCCGGATCATCGCCATCAGCGGTACGACACCCGAGCCGCCCGCCAGCAGCAGCACCGGCGGGGGAGCGTTGCGCCACACGAACCAGCCGCCGACCGGGCCGCGCAGCTCCAGCGGCTGGCCCACCTGGAGGTCGTCGGCCAGATAGGACGAGACCTCGCCGTCCTCCACGCGCTGCACGGTCAGCTCGACCGTGCCGCCGTCCTGCCAGGCCGAGGCGATCGAGTAGCTGCGCTGGGCCGAGTAGCCGTCCGGGGCGGTCAGGCGCACGTCGACGTGCTGACCGGGCAGGTGCCCCGGCCAGTCCGGCACCCGCAGCACCAGGGTCCGAGCGGACGGTGTCTCCTGACGAGCCGCTTCGAGAATGGCGGCCCGCCAGGTCAGTCGCCTTGGTAACGCTGTTCGCGCCATGGGTCCCCGTACATGTGGTAGCCGGCCTCTTCCCAGAAGCCCGGCTCGTCCTGCTGGAGCATCTCGATGCCGTTGACCCACTTGGCCGATTTCCAGAAGTACAGGTGCGGGACCACCAGCCGGGCCGGGCCGCCGTGCTCGGGCGCGAGCGGCTCGCCGTCGAACTGGTACGCCACCCAGGCCTTGCCGTCGAGCAGATCTTCCAGCGGCACGTTGGTCGTGTAGCCGCCGTAGCCGTGCACCATCGTGTAGTCGGCGGTGGTCTCGACGTTCTCGAACAAGGTGTCGATCGAGACGCCCCGCCAGGTCGTGCCGAGCTTGGACCACTTGGTGACGCAGTGGATGTCGACCGTGACGTCCTCCGCCGGCAGGGCCTGGAACTCCGCCCAGGACCAGCTGTGCTTGGCGCCGGTCTCGTCGGTGACCGTGAACTGCCAGCGGTCGAGCGGGATCCGTGGCGTCGGGCCGGCCGAGAGCACCGGGAAGTCATGAGTGAGGTACTGCCCGGGCGGCAGGTCGGGCTGCGAGGAGCGGCGCCGCCCGCCGAACCCGGGGGAGATGATGCTCATGTACAGCAGTAAACCCGATGATCATGAACGGGGACAGGCTTACCCCACGCCGAAGGTGGCGTTGCCGGTCGGCAGCTTGCGGCCGTTGTCGTCGTAGGCGGTCGCCTTACCGACCTTGCTGGTCGGTTTGACCTTGTTCAGGGGGAACCAGAACAGCACGATCGACCGGTCCTCGCTCCAGGTGGCCTGTTCTGCCCGGACTGTCCGGCCGTCCGCGGTCACGGTGATCTTCGCCGCAGCACCGACGTAGTAGCCGAAGGCGGGGCTCGGCTTGTCGTTGACGACCATCGCCATCTCCAGGGCGTGGAAGCCCGGTGCCCGGTCCGAGCCCTCCACCTCGTTGTTGACGACGTCGACGACGAGCTGACCCGCGGTGGTGCGCCAGCCGGTGGCGATCCCCATGGTGGTGTCCGGCAGGACGGGCTCGTCGACCCGTTGCATCCACAGCAGCCGGTCCAGCCCGTCGACCTTCATCCCGGTCTCGACGACGTCACCGAACGCGTCCCCGGTGATCGGCTCGTCCGGATCCTCCTGGACCGCGGTGGCCGACGGCTCAGCGGTCTTCGCCGGCGCGGCACTCGACGGCTGACCGGCCGCAGCGACCCCCGGCTGCGACGACTCCGGGCGGACCAGCTGGAAACCGCCCACGAGCAGGACCAGCACCGCCACCCCGGAGGCGGCGCCCACCGTGGCCCGGCGCCGGCGGCGCAACCGGCCACCGGCGGACATCACGGCGGCCAGGTCGAGTGACTTGGGTTCGAAGTCCGGCGTCGAGTGCATGGCGTCTCTCAGCTCGTCGAGGTTGTTCATGGGCGTACTCCGCTTTCCGCGCGCCGGGGTGCCGGGATGGAGACCCGCAGCTTGGCCAGCGCCCGCGAGTTGAGGCTTTTGACCGTGCCGAGGGACAGGTTGAGCTCGCGGGCCACGTCGACCTCGGTGGCGTCGAAGAAGTGCCGCAGCACGACCACGGTGCGCTCGCGGGGCGACAGCGTCTGCAGCGCGCCGATCAGCCAGCGGCGCCGAGTCACGTCGTCGGCCATGTCGCGGGGCAGGGGTCGTTCGGGGAGCTCCTCGGTCGCGTACTCGCGGATCGGGCGGCGCCACTGGTCCGTGACGAGGTTGGCCAGGACCGTGCGGGCGTACGCGTACGGGTCCTTGCGGCGCACCCGGCCCCAGGCCGCGTACACCCGGACCAGGGCGGCCTGGGCCGCGTCCTCGGCCTGATGCCGGTCACCGGTCAACAGGTACGCGGCGCGTTGCAGCCGGGCCGAGTTCGCCTGCGCGAACTCGACGAACTCATCGTCGCCTCTCACTCCCACGACGGCCAAGACGGGTCAGGGCCCGGAAAGGTTGCAGCAACCTTTTTCCGCGGCGGGCCGTCTCGGTCTGCGTCATGCACCATCCGCACATCCTGATGGAGTCGCGCAATGGGACTGTCCCGCCGATCGATCCTCGCCGTTGCCGTGACCGGCACCGCCGCCGCCCTGGTGGTGACCGGAGCCGTGGCCGCCGGTGCCTCGCAGCGCAAGCCCACGCCGAGGCCGGTCACCGCCGCGTCGGCCTCGGCCCCGGCGGCTGCTCCGGAGCCCGCGGCCCAGCCCGCCGAGCGGAAGCTCGGTGACGCGGTCGACGCCGGATACCGCGCGAAGGACGGCGCCTGGGTGCTCTACGCGGTGGCCATCGAGGAGAAGGTGCTGCCCGGTACGCGGTTCGGCGTGATGGCCGGGCTGCGGCGTGGTGACGGCAAGGTCACCGGTGTCGTCGTCGCCAACGAGACCGAGGGATCGGACCGGGCGCCCGGCTTCCACGCCGTGCAGGGCGGCATGGAGGTCGACGGCCGGCCGTCACCGTCGTTCGGCTACTACGCGGGGGCCGCCACGAAGATCACCGCGCGGATCGGTGGCCGTACCGTCACCGCCCGGCAGGCCGCGTGGAGCGAAGACAACGCGGTCAAGTTCTTCTGGTTCGACCCGGCCGCGGGCATGGTCAGCGACCTGAAGGCGTATGACAGCAAGGGCCGCGCCCTGCCCGCCGGCCACAACAGCGTCGGAGTGGGTTAATCCCAGGCGGCCCGGACCCGCTCGATCACCTCGGCGGCCTGCGCGCGCCCGGCCCGCGCCGCGGGCGCGCGCCGCGAGGGGTCGAGCGGGTTGCGGCCGATCGCCGTCAGCGCCGCGTCGGTCGGGCTGACGACCGCGGTACGCACACCCGGTCCCAGAGCGGCGGCTTGTGCGGCGGGCCGGTCCGCGCGCCGGGCGGCCGCGGTGACCGGGGCGATGACCACCACCCGCTCGTAGCCGCGGGCGAGGTCGACGTTGGCGACCGACCGCACGCCGCCGTCGACGTAACGACGGTCGCCGACGGTCATCGGCGGCCACACCAGCGGCACGGCACAACTGGCGGCGACCGCGTCGATCAGTGACGCACCGCTCTCGCTGTCGAAGACCTTGACCACGCCGGTCCGCGCCTCGACCGCGGGGATGAGCAGCCGGGCGGCCGGCCAGTCGTCCCGCTTGACCCGTGCGGCGATGGCCGTGCGCCGGGCCGACTCGGGCACCGTGCGCGCCTTGAGGGCGGCCCGGCCCAGCCGCGCCCGGCCGCGGGCCCGGTCGCCGGGCCAGAGCGCGGCGAGCACGAAGCCGAGCAGCACCCGGGCCCCGATGACCGCGTCGGTGTCGCCGGTGGTGTCGGCCAGCTCGTGCTCGTACAGAGCGTCGATGCCGGTGCCGCTGGTGAGCTGGGCTGCCACGACCGAGCCGGCGGACGTGCCGACGAACAGGTCGGCCGAGCTGAGGTCGACGCCCTGCTCGGCCAGCCCGTGCAGCAGGCCGATCTCCCAAGCGACGCCGGTGACGCCACCACCGCCGAGCACCAATGCGCGTTTCTCCATGCGCCCTCTCTACTACCGACGCCGGGTTTGTGCCACCGCCCGCCTACGATCCATGCCGATGTCTGCTTCGTGGGCCGGCTCGGTCAACCTGCTGCTCGAGGTGCGCGGCCACCCCGGCGACGTGTCGGCGTTCCCGCGGGCGGCGTGGCAGCGGGCGTCCCGGGCGGCGTTGTCGGCGGCGCCGTCCGAGGCCCTCGGCTACCCGGATCCGCGCGGGCTGCCCGGGCTGCGGGCCGAGCTGGCGTCGTACCTGGCCCGGGTGCGCGGCGTGCGCACCTCGCCGGAGCACCTCGTGATCTGCTCGGGCACGACCCAGGCGTTGTATCTGCTCGCGACCGCGCTCGCGCCCGGGTCCGTCGCGATGGAGTCGCACGGCCTGCGGCTGCATCGGGAAGTGCTGGGGCAGAGCGGGACGCTGTTGCCGGTCGACGCGGACGGCGCCGACGCCTCGCGCCGGACCTGGTGGCCTATGTCGGAACGGTGAGCAAGACGCTCGCGCCGGGGCTGCGGCTGGGCTGGATCGCGGTGCCGCCGGCGTTGCTGGACGCGGTGATCGCGGCCAAGCGGCTCAGCGGCGGGGGAGCCGGGGTGCTGGAGCAGCTGACGCTGGCCAGGTTCATGGCCGGCGGCGGGTACGACCGGCACATCCGGCGGTCCCGGCTCCGCTACCGCAAGCGGCGCGACCTGCTGGTGGCGGCGCTGGCCGGGCGCGCCTCGGTCACCGGTATCGCGGCCGGGCTGCACGCCCTCGTCCCGGTGCCCGACGAGGCGGCCGTGATCGCCCGGGCGGCGGAGCGGGGCCTGGCCCTGCACGGGCTGGACCACTTCCGCGCGCCGGGCGGGCCGGCGGGCGGCCTGGTGATCGGGTACGCCCGTCCGGCCGACCACGCGTTCGCGGGCGCCCTGGAAGCTCTGCGAAGTTGCTGGTTTTAGACCGGTATGTCCGTTCGGATGGGACGATGAGGGCTCGGGGCCTGGCCCGCGAGACCGTGGGCCGACCCAGTCGAGACCTGCGGAGGACAACAGCATGCGTAACGAATGGGACGACCAGGACTACGGCCGCGACGAGGTGACCGCGCAGCGCAACCGGCGCCGCAAGCAGGTCCTCATCGCCGTGACCGGACTGGCGGTCCTCGGGGTCGGGGCGGCTCTGGTGACCGCCCAGGTGGTGGACGACGGCAAGGCGACGACCCGGGACGCGGCGGCGCTGGTGCGGCTGACGCCGTCTACTGCGTCCTCCGCTCCGGCTGTCTCGCCGGGAACGACCGTCTCGCCTCCGACCTCAGCGTCACCAACGGCATCCGCGTCCCCCACTGCCTCCGCCGATGGGAAGTCGGTCGCCAAGGAGATCGCCGATGCCCGGGCGGCTGCCGCGAAGGACGGCGTGCCGTTGATGAGGCCGGTGAAGCCGCAGGGCAAAGCCGCCGCCGCGGCCGCGGCCAAGGTGGTGAACACCGGGTCGCTGAGCAAGGACCGCGCGACCCTGCGGATCGTGTCCGCGCGCACCGATCTGACCGGCCAGCGCGAGCTCGCCCTGGTGGCCGACAAGGGCAAGCCCGTCGGCAGTGCCTTCTGCAGCCAGAAGATCAAGGTGAGTGCGGACGCCGAGGCGCAGGCGAAGCAGAACCTGTTGTTGTGCTGGCGTACCAGTGCGCAGAAAAGCGTCTACACGGTTGCTGTCGACCTCGACGGGGACCCGTCCGAGCAGGAAAGCGTGGCGGCCATCGACAGGGAGTGGCAAGCCCTGGGCTGACCCAACCCGTTTTGGGATAACTTGTCTCGTCAGCGTGGCAGCATGGCGGAGATCGGGGCCCGCAGCCGCGACCGATGCGGACCGGCCCTACGCCCGGACCGCGGAGGACTGAAGCTATGCGCGATGGTGACGACAACGACCGCCCCGATGGGGCAGCATCGCCGGACGGCGTCCGCACCTCGGGACGCGTCCGCCGCTCCCGCCGGCGCGCGGTGGTCGGCACGGCCGGTCTGCTGACCGTGCTCGGTGTGGGCGGGTTCGTCGCCTACCAGGTGCACGCCGACCGCGGCACCGCTCCCACCGCGCAGAACGCCGCGCCGGAACCCGGGACGGCGACCTCCGGGTTAACCGGACCGGCCGTGACCGCGACGCCGGCATCCGCGCTGAAGCCGTCACCCACGTCCGGCGCGTCGCAACGCCCGAAGACGGTGGAGGAGCGGGTCGCGGCGGTCAGATCCACCGCGGCGAGAAAAGGGCCCGGAGTGCTACGGCCACTGCCGTCGCCGGCCACCGTTGCCGCCGACGACGTCGCCGTGACCACGTCGGCGCAGGACGGCGGGACGATCAAGGTCGTGTCGGCACGTCAGGACCTCACCGGCTACAAGGAGCTGGGCTGGGTCGCCGGCCGGGGGGACAAGGTGGGCACCGCCCGGTGCAGCGACACCATCCGGCTGAGTGCGGATGTGGCGGCCACCGAGCATCCGACCCTGCTGATCTGCTGGCGCACCAGCGCGGGGAAGAGCGTGTACAGCGTGGCCGTCAAGATCGGCGGGCGGCCGTCCCCGACGTTGAGTGTCGCCGCGATCGACGCGCAGTGGACCACGTTGGGCTGACTCGCTCCCCGATGTGGACCGGCCGGTCGCCCAGCGGGGCGACCGGCCGTTTCCCTGGTGACCGTACGCCCGGGCCGGACATGAGCGATGGCCCGGAGCGGAACGCTCCGGGCCATCACCGCGTGGTGCACCGTTGGGTCAGATGAATCAGGTGGCGCCGATCAGTACTGGGCGACCGTGAAGGTGGAACCGCTCGTCAGGATGGACGCGCTGACCGTCTGCACCGGGTTGTTGGCCGCAGCCTCCGAGGCCGGCAGACCCGTGTTCACCACGGCGACGGTGTAGGTGCCGTTGGACACCGGCGTGTTCGGCTGGGCCGCGCCCGCCGCGTTCAGCTTCTCCTCGAGGTTCAACGAGCAGAGCAGGGCCGTGTCGCTGAGCGCGAACGCGTCCTCGCACTCGGCGACCGGCGGGTTGTTCTTGGTGCCCGGGACGCTGTTGTCCGCCGCGCTGTACGCGCCGTCGACCAGGTAGACATGCGCCTCGTCGTTGTCCGACAGGTCGCCGCCGGCGGTGTCGGCGAAGGTCAGCTCCGAGAAGCCGGCGCCGGTGATGTAGAGATCAACGGTGGTGTCGCTCGGTGCGGTGTTCGGCAGGACCGTGATGCCGTAGGAGTACGTGAAGACGTTCGCCTTGGTGAGCGTACCGGCGGCCGTGGTGACGCTGAGGCCGACGACGCCCGGGGCGTGCGCGGTGGTGACCCCGGTGAAGGTGGTGCCGTTGAGGCGCTTGATGTTCTTCAGCTCGCTGCCGCCGAGGCTGGCGGTGATGGCGCCGGCGCCGGTCGGGAAGCCCGTTCCGGAGACGGTGACCAGGGTGCCACCCTGCGCCGGGCCGCTCGTGGCGACCGTGAGCGGGGAGTTGGCCAGGGTGACGGCCCCCGCGACGGTGTAGGTACCGGCGTTGGAGACCAGCGTGCTGTCGGGCGCGGTGCCGTTGTAGAGGCACACGTTGTAGGCGGTGGGGACACCGCCGGCCACGACCACCGTTGTCGGGACGATCATCGAGGCGATGTTGTCGGTGATCCGCTTCGGCGTCCCGTCAGCGGCGAAGTGGGTGCCGTCGACCGTGTAGGTCGGCAGGCAGGCCGTGACCGAGAAGGTGACGCCCGGCGCGGTGACGCCGCTCAGGATGGGGCTGCTCGACGTGATCGTGATGGTCTTGTTGGTGGCCGAGGCGCCAACGTCCGGGCTGGTGGTTACGGCGGCCAGCGGGATCGAGTACTTGGCGCTGCTCTGGGCCACCAGCGGGCTGGTCCCGTCGGTGTTGCCGGCGTAGATGCAGACGTTGTACTGGTCCGGGGCGAGCACACCGGCCGGCACCACGAAGCTGACGGTGTTGCTGGCCCGGGTTGCCGGTGCGGCCAGCGCAGCGGCCGGACCCGTGTTCTCGTACGTGGTGCTGCAGGCGGTGGTGGAGAAGTTCACCGCGGGCACGGTCGCGCCAAGATCGGCGAAGGCGGCCGCCGTGGTGGTCAGCGTGTTGCCGCCACCGTTCGGGCCGGTGACCGCGCTGAGGGTGACCTCCGGCGCTCCGGCGACGTAGTCGTTGCTGCTGTTACCGATCAGGTCGCTGCCGACGGTAGTGGCCTTGTAGATGCACACGTTGTACGTGTTCGGGGCCACGACGCCGGACGGCACGGTGATCGTCGCCGTGGTCTTGTCGTTGCTTACCGTCACGGCGGACGCCGAGACGTGCGTGGCATCGGCTGTCACGGAGACCGCCGGACACGTGGGGACGGAGAACACCACGCCGGGCGTGGTGCCGGCGACGGTCAGGAAGGGATTGGCGGACGTGGCGGTGATCTGGTTGCCGCCGCCGGCCGGACCGGTCGTGAGGTTCAGCGCCGGAGTGGCGGCCGACACCGTGTAGATCGGGGTGGTGGTCGGGTTGTTGACCAGAGTGCCGCCCGAGTACACGCAGACCTTGTAGACGGCCGGCACGAGTGTGGCCGGTGTCGACATCGTGACGCTGCTGCTGGTGACACGGACGACGTTGGTCGCCGCGATGTTGGTGGCGTTCGCCGTGGACGCCGTGGGGCAGACGGAGGCGGTGGAGAAGTTGGCCGCGATCGTCCCGGAGGTGCCGAACTGGGTGCTCGATGAAGCGGTGATCGTTTCGACGAGGCCGGTCACTCCGGTGGCGTCGTCGATGGTGACCGCCCCAGCGGCGAACGCCGGTGTGGTCGTGCCGAGCAGGACGGCGGCGACCGCTCCTGTCGCGAACCCGGCGCGTGCCAACCGGGATCGAGTGGTGGACATGGACTTGCTCATGCGAGGTCCTCCTACGGTCACAAGGGACCGCGTCGCTGGATGGGTGGGCCCGCGCGCTCGATCAACCATCGGCCGGGCCGTCTCGCCGGAAGCGTAACGAAATGTGATTATCTGATTGCTTAGAGTGATGAAGACAAGTGAATTCTCCGTACTGACCAGCGCGGAGTCCTGTCTAGCTTCGGAACAGCGATCGGTAGACCGCCGCTGACTTCGGGTTCTTCACGCAGGCCGCATCAGTGCGGAACAGGCTCGACTGCACACCGCCGTCCCCGCAGTCCGAGAAGTACGCCTCGTACGCCAGGTTCGACGCGTGCGCCGCGAACCACTCGTGCATCCAGGTCACGAACGACGGGTTCTCCTTACCGGCGTCACCGGTCGGCACCACGCCCCACTCGCCCACCGAGAACGGCTTGCCGTGCTGGCGGGCGAAGTCGTACAGCCAGGTCAGGCCCTCCGGATCCGTCGCGGCCTGGTCGAACACCGCCTTGGAGGGCGACCACGGGTAGTGGTCGTAGTTGTCGATGCCGATGATGTCCACGTACTCGTCGCCCGGGTAGCAGTTGGTGCTCAGCCCGCCGCACGTCCCCGCCGGGGTGCCGTGCGCGTTGATCGTCCAGTCCAGCAGCACGTCCGGGTTCGTCGCGCGGATGTTCGTCGCGGCCCGGCGGTAACAGGCGATCCAGGTCTTCGGGTCGTCGGCGCGCCACGGGGACGTCTTCTCGTTGAACTCCCAGCCGAGGCGCACCACGGAGTCGCCGCGGCCGTACCGGGTCATCAGCGAGCCGAAGTTCTTCCAGTCCTGGTCGTGGTCGCCGGCCGCGCAGGCCGCCAGGTCGGCGCCGGCGCCGATCGGCACCAGGCCCTGGGACACCACCAGCATGCCGTCGAAGTCGGAGAACAGGTCGAACGTCCAGCCCGAGCCCGCGGTCATCGCCGCCCACGAGGTCCGGTCCGTGTAGGTCTGCGCGACCCGGCACGCCCGGCCCCGCGCGGTGCAGAACGCGTTGACGTGCGCCGTGTCGAACAGCGGGTCGCCGTTGACGCCGGACATCCCGTTGACGCCCGGCCAGGTGCCGTCCGCGCGGGGCAGGGCGATCAGCGCCCGGGCCGACCGGGTGCCGGCGGTCGCGGAAGCGGACGGGCCGGACGCTGCGGAGACCGACGGGGCCGCCGACGCTGAGGGGACCGGATCTTTGGGATCCGACGCCAGGCCCACGGCGGTGGCCGCCAGCGCCATCACAGCCGCCCCGGCCCCCAGCCACAGCCGCTTGCGGGGCGGTCGTTCGTCGGCCATCGGCGCGGACCTCCGGGACGGTCGGGGCGTTTTGCCCTATTCTGACAGGCCCGGTGGGCGGCCGGGGCCCAGTCGCCCAACCCGCGGTGAGCGAGGATTGCCTTACCTAAAGAATGGTCGTCCTTATTTGTTGAATCCCCGCGAATACCTTTGTCGCCGACCGGCGGAATGGCGTCCGATGGTTTATGGTCGGCAGGGAGAAAGGGAGGCCTCACATGACTCAGATGATGGCCATGCCGCGCGTGCAGACCTGCACGGTCAGCGGATGCGGATACAACCACGACGGCTGCACGGCCTTCGCGATCACCATCGGCCGGGCCAGCTCGGAGTGCGACACGTTCATCGACACCGCCGACAAGGGCGGCATGGGCCAGGCGGAAGCCCAGGTCGGCGCCTGTAAGCGGAGCGAGTGCGTGCACAACACCGAGCTCGAGTGCCACGCGCCGTCGATCATGGTGGGCGCCGGCGTGGACCGCGCCGACTGCCTGACATTCGAAGCGCGGTAATTGTAGAGCTGAGCCTCACCTAAGGCCGTCACCGTTTCGTCGGTGACGGCCTTTTGCGGTCAAAAGCAATTCCGGTCGTAGGTCCGTGCATGGTGCTGACCGTCGCTCCCGCCGAGGCCGGGCGCACGGATCCAGGCGCCTCGGCGGCGCCTGAACGGATCCGCACACCCTTCATTCTGCGTGAGTGGTTGACCCTGGGCGCGAGACTGCGCTAGGTTCTTCTCAGATCGAGTTTTACTCAAGCTGAGAACGACGAGCATAACGAGGATGACGATGAGCGACGAGCGGGACTTTCTCGACAGCTATGACCCCGGGGCTTTCGCGCCGGTCGCGGTCACGGTTGATGTCGTCGCGCTGACCATCCGGGACGGGCGGCTGCATGTGCTGCTCGTCGAGCGGGGCGGGCATCCGTTCGCCGGTTGGCGGGCGCTGCCCGGTGGCTTCGTGCAGGAGGAGACGCTCGATGCGGCCGCGCTCCGCGAGCTCGCCGAGGAGACCGGGTTGCGCCCCGGCGAGGGTGTGCTCGACCGGGTGCATCTCGAGCAGCTGCGTAGCTACGGCGACCCCGGCCGCGACCCCCGGATGCGGGTCGTCTCGGTGGCCTACCTGGCGTTCGCGCCGAGCCTGCCCGATCCGCGGGCGGGCGGCGACGCCTCGGGCGCGTTCTGGGTGCCGGTCGACGAGGCCGGGGAGCTGGCCTTCGACCACGCGGCGATCCTCGCCGACGGGCTGGACCGGGCCCGCGCCAAGCTGGAGTACACCCCGCTGGCCACCGCCTTCGTCGGCGACGAGTTCACCATCGCCGAGCTGCGCGCGGTCTACGCGGCGGTCTGGGGCGAGGAGCTGCACGCCGGCAACTTCCATCGCAAGGTGCTGTCGGTGCCCGGATTTGTGGAGAGCACCGGCGAGACGGCCAGCCGGGCCGGGGAGCGTGGTGGTCCCAAGCCGCGCCTGTACCGGGCCGGCGACGCGCACCTGCTGCACCCGGCGCTGCTGCGGCCGACCCGTGAGGACGGTGTGCGGTGACGTTCGACGAGGCGGTGGCGGCCATCGGCCGGGCGGGCACGTTCGCCGATCTCGTGGCAGCCTGTGCCCGGCCGGCTGGCTCCGGCCACGGTGTTGCGGTCGGGGATGCCGGGCACGCGTACCGGATCCTGGTCAAGGTTGTGCATCCCGATGTCGCACCCGCGGGTCGCAGCCCGGCCGCGACGGCGGCCCTCGCCCGGCTGACCACCTTGTGGAGCGAGCGCGACGACCGGCCGCTGACCACGAAGCGCGCCACTTATCGCGTCGGCGGGGTGGTCGCGACCGGGGACATCACGCGGCTGCACGCGGTCGACGGTGACGCCGCGCTGCTCAAGCTGCCGCACCGGCCGGGTGACAACGACCTGATGCGGGCCGAGGCGGCCGCGCTGACCACGCTGGCGGCCGACGGCGATCCGAAGTTCCGCGCCTACGCGCCGCGGCTGCTGGAGAGCTTCACCCACGAGGACGCGGCGCGCGTCCGCCGCACCGCCAACGTCATCGCCCGGCAGCGCGGCTTCGTCCCGCTGTCCGAGGTGCACGCCGCCTACCCGGCCGGCCTCGACCCGCGCGACGTCGCCTGGATGTGGCGGCGGCTGCTCACCGGCCTCGGCTGGGCCCACCGCGCCGGCCTGGTGCACGGCGCAGTCCTGCCGGAGCACGTGCTCATCCACCCGGCCGAGCACGGCCTGGTCCTGGTCGACTGGTGCTACTCGGTGCCGGCCGGCACGACGGTCCCGGCGCTGGTGGCGAAGCACCGCGCCGCCTATCCACCCGAGGTGACCGGCAAGCAGCCGGCCACCGCCGCCACCGACATCTTCATGGCGACCGGCCTGATGCTGCGGCTCATCCACGACCCGCCGGTCGCGCTGCGGCGCTTCGCCCGCGGCTGCCGCTACGACAAGCCCCGCATGCGCCCCCAGGACGCCTGGCGCCTGCTCCGGGAGTTCGACGAGCTCCTCGACGACCTGTACGGCCCCCGCCGTTTTCGCCCCTTCGCGATGCCGGCCTGACTCACAGGAGGAACAAAATGGGAAGCGGACGCTGGTCCACCGATGTCTACTCCGCCGCCGCCGGCTACCGGGCCGCGACCGGCGCGAGCGCCTTCGCCTACAGCGACAGCGGGGCCCGCAAGGCCCACCCGGCGCTGGACCCGATGAACGTCGGCAAGCGGGAGAGCCGCGACAGCGACGAGCACCCGCACAGCACGCCGATCGCCGTCCTGTTCGACGTGACCGGCTCGATGGGCACCGTGCCGCGGGTGCTGCAGACCAAGCTGCCCCAGCTGCTCGGCCTGCTGACCCGCGGTTACGTGGCCGACCCGCACGTCATGTTCGGGGCCATCGGCGACGCCACCTGCGACCGCGTGCCTTTGCAGATCGGGCAATTCGAGTCGGACAACCGGATGGACGAGGACCTGGCCCGCATCGTGCTCGAGGGCGGGGGCGGCGGCCAGCGGCGCGAGTCGTACGAGCTGGCCATGTACTTCATGGCCCGGCACACCGACCTCGACTCGGTGACCAAGCGCGGCCGCCGCGGTTACCTGTTCATCATCGGCGACGAGATGGCCTACCCGCGGATCAACCCCAAGGAGGTGCGGCGCTTCATCGGCGACGACCTCCGCGAGCCGATCACGACCGAGGCGATGCTGGCCGAGCTGCGCCGCAGCTTCGACGTCTACTACATCATGCCGACCGCAGCCGGCTGGGGCGGCGACGCGGAGATCCTCGGCTACTGGCGCAAGCTGCTCGGCCAGCACGTCATCGAGCTCGACGACCTCGACGCGGTCTGCGAGACGATCGCGCTGACCGTCGGCCTCGGCGAGGAGTCCATCGACCTCGACGCCGGCCTCGCCGACCTGGTCGAGGTGGGCTCACCGGCCGGCCCGTCGGTGGGCAAGGCCCTGGCCCCGCTGGGCGCGGGCCGCGGCACGGTCGTTCGTTCCCCGCTGGAGACGGGCGGCGCGGCAACGCCGGGCGGGAACGAACGGCTGTGAACGGCCCGGCGGGCCACGTCGCCGTGGTCGATCTCGGCTACGGCGACGCGGGCAAGGGCACGGTGGTGGACGCGCTCTGCGCTTCGGGCCCGGTCACCGCGGTGATCAGGTTCAACGGGGGAGCGCAGGCCGCCCACAACGTGGTCACCCCCGCCGGGCGGCACCACACGTTCGCGCAGTTCGGGGCGGGCACGCTGCACGGCGTGCCCACCCACCTGTCGCGTTTCGTGGTCGTCGACCCGCTGGCGCTGGCCGCCGAGGCGGCCGCGCTGGGCAACCCGTTCCACCTGCTCACCGTCGACGGCGACGCGCTGCTCGCGACGCCCTGGCACCGGGCGGCCAACCAGGCCCGCGAGCGGCGCCGCGGCGGGGCCCGGCACGGTTCGTGCGGCATGGGCATCGGGCAGACCATGGAGTACGCCCTCAGCCACGCGGACGCGCCCCGGGTCGCGGACGTGTTGTCGCCCGCACGGCTGCGCACCCGGCTGGCCGCCGTCCGCGACGCGCTGGGTCCCTTCGACGACGTGCCGCCGCTGGAGGACGTCGCGGACGCCTTCCTGGCCTTCGGCCGCGCCGTGTCCATCGTGGACTCCGGTCACCTCGACCGACTGCTGACCCAGGGACGGTGCGTCTTCGAGGGGGCGCAGGGGGTTCTGCTGGACGAGTGGCGGGGCTGGCACCCGTACACGACGTGGTCCACGACGACATTCGACAACGTCGCGGCGCTGTGTCCGTCGTTCGAGCGGCTGGGGGTGGTGCGGACGTACGCCACCCGGCACGGCGCGGGGCCGTTCGTGACCGAGGCGCCGCTCGACCTGCCCGAGGCGCACAACGGCGTGGGCGAGTGGCAGGGCGCGTTCCGGGTCGGCCACTTCGACGCGGTCGCCCACCGGTACGCGGTCGAGGTGGCCGGCGGGGTCGACTCGCTCGCCGTCACCCACCTCGACGCGCCGCCCCGGGTCCCCGGCCTGCGCATCTGCACGTCCTACGACCTGGACGGCGCCCGCTGGGAACGGATCGCCCCCGGCCCGCCCCGCGACCTGGGCCACCAGGCGGCGCTGACCGCGTTGCTCGACCGGGCCCGCCCCGGCGACCTGCACCGCCCCACGGACTGGCCGGCCGCGATCGGTGACCTCCTGGGCGCGCCGGTGGTGCTGGAGTCGTACGGCCCCAGGAGCACGGACAAGCGCTGGTCGTTCGCGGGTCTCGTCGGGCGCGCGGCCTGAGCGGCCCGCGCGGCCTGGGCTGTCCGCGCGGCCTGGGCTGTCCGCGCGGCCTGGGCTGTCCGCGCGGCTTGAGCTGTCCGCGCGGCCCGAGCGCGCCCGCGCGGCTTGGCGCGCCCACGGGGGAGCCGGTCGCCGCGAGCGTATGCCGTATGGCCTCCGGGCCCGCGAGTCAGTAGCCGAGCGCGACGGCGTGCCCGACGGTGGCCGGGTCCGTCGCCGCGGCCAGGGTCGCGGTCGCCAGGTCCGTGCGGGAGATCGAGCTGCCGCCACGCACGGTGTGGTCGAGCGCCGTGCGGTACGGCCTGGGCCCGCCGTCGGTCAGCCGGGGCGGACGCATGATCGTCCAGTCCAGACCGCTCGCCGCGACGATCCGGTCCGTGGCCACGAAATCGGTCCACGCGGCGCGCAGGAACCGCCACAGGAGGGGCTTGACGATCCGGGCCGTCACGAAGCCGTCGTGGGAGTCCTTGATGTGGCCGGCCGCGGTCACCACGACCAGCCGCCGCACCCCGGTCGCCCGCATCGCCTGAATGATCGACTCCGCGGCCGGCGCGCACACGGGCTCGTCGGCGCCCGGCCGGTGACCGAGCGCCGAGATGACGACGTCGCGGCCGGCCACGGCGGGCTCGATCGCCGCCGGGTCCATGACGTCGGCCCGGACGACCTCCGCACCGGCAGGGAAGTCCGCGGCCGAGCGGACCACCGCCGTGACGGTGTGTCCCGCCTCCAGCGCTTGTCGCACCAGCTCGACCCCGGTGCCGCCGGTCGCTCCGAACACGGTGATCTTCATGCTGACTCCCTGGTTAGTAAACACTCACTACCTAGTCAGGGTGGTGAGCGTTCACTAACCTGTCAAGGGTGGGAACCCGAGACGTCATCCTGGACGCGGCGGCCGGCGTGATGCGCGAACGTGGCCTGGCCAACGTGACCACCCGCCAGATCGCGGCGGCGGCCGGCTTCTCCGAGGCGACGCTCTACAAGCACTTCGCCGACAAGATCGAGCTGATGCTCGCCGTGCTGCAGGAACGCTCCACCGGCTTCGCCGAACTGGCCGTGGCGCTGGACCGGCCGGCCGGCGACAGCCCCGACGACCTCGAGGACCGGCTGGCCGCGGTGGCCGGCGCCGCCATCGTGTTCTACACCGACAACTTCCCGATGCTCGCGTCGATCTTCTCCGACCGCACCATCCTCGCCGCCCACACCGACGGCCTGCGCAAGCACGGCCTGGGACCGCACAAGGTCAACGAGGCCATCGCGGGATACCTGAGTGCCGAGGCGCAAGCGGGCCGCATCCGAGCCGACGCCGACCTGTACGCGGCCGCGGGACTGCTGGCCGGAGCCTGCATGCAGCACGCCTTCCTCGGGCACATGGGCTGGGTGGACCGCCGCGACGACGACACGGCCGCGCGGTCGTTCGCCCGTACGGTGATCGCGGGTCTGCGGTGAGTGGTCATCCCAGGCTGCGCCGGATCGCCGCCTCGGCCGCCGCCCAGGTCGGGGTGTGCTCGACCCAGTCGGGCGGCGGGGTGCGCTGCGGCCCGAAGAGGTAGCGGTGCGGCACGACACCGCGCAGCGCCTGGTGCACGTCGAGCTTGTCGTCGACGAAGTGGGTGATCCCCAGCTGGGCACAGTGGACCGCCTTGTCCGGCCGCTTCAGGCAGAAGCGCAGGTGGTCGCCGGGGATGCCGGTCCGGGCGGCGAAGTCGTGGTGGTCGAGCCACTGGCGGGTGTGGCGCTGGACGCGTTCGCCGCACTTGGAGACCAGCCACACCTGCCCGAAGAGCGGAACCAGCCGGGCCAGCGTGTCGATCGCCGCGGGGACGGCCGGCGTCGCGAGCATCCGGGCGGTGTCTCCGCTGAAGAACTGGGTGTCGTTGCCGCCCGGGGCACCGCCGCCGATGATGACCCGGCCGATGTCGACGCCGAGCCTGAGTTGTTGTGTCGTCATGAGCTCAGCCTGAGTGCCAGCACTCTAGAGCAGAACTATCGATGTCGGCGCAGCTATAGTCCCCGGTTATGAATGAGCGGGCGGTGTCGAGCGATGCCCTGACGTCCTTCGCCGTGTTCGCCGAGCACCTCAACTTCACCCGCGCGGCCGCGGAGCTGCGCATCTCCCAGCCCGCCCTGCACGTGAAGGTCCGCAAGCTGGCCCAGGCCCTGGGCCGGCCGCTCTACCACCGCAGCGGCCGGCGGCTCGTGCTCACCGCGGATGGCGCGGCGGTCGCCCGGTTCGCCCGCGCGCACGACGAACGGCTCGCGGACTTCCTGGCCGAGTTCGCCGGCGTCGTGCCGGGCCGGCCGGTCGTGCTGGCGGCGGGACAGGGCGCCTACCTCTATCTGCTCGGTGACACGATCCGGGCGGTGCTGGCCGAGGAGCCGACCCGGCTGCGCCTGATCACCTGCGACCACCGGCAAATGCTCGCCGCGGTCCGCACCGGACAGGCGCAGCTCGGCGTGAGCGTGCTCGACGTGCTGCCCGAGGACCTGACCGCGGTGCGGCTGGCGACCTTCCCCCAGGTGCTGCTCGTGCCGAAAGGCCATCGACTGGCCCGGCGCCGCGCGGTGACCCTGCCGGACGTGGCCGGTACGAGCCTGGTCGTGCCACCGCAGCATCGGCCGCACCGGGTGCTGTTGGAGCGGGCGCTGCGCGGCGCCGGGGCGGAGTGGACGGTCGCGGTGGAGGCCGAGGGCTGGCCGTTGATCACACACTTCGTCGCGCTGGGCGTGGGGCTGGCCATCGTCAACGGGTGCGTGCCGGCTCCGCCCGGGCTGGTCGCCGTACCGGTCGAGGGTCTGCCGCCGGTGACCTATCACGTGGTCCACCAGCCCTCGGCGCTGTCCGATCCCCGGGTGGCCGGTCTGCTGGACCGGATCCTGGGGTAGCCTGTAAGTAGGTACTTACTTACGTGCGGAGGTGCGCCATGACCACCCTCGACTCCCTCGGCCGGCAGCGGACTGTGCTGCTGGAGACCCGCAAGCGCGACGGCTCCTGGGTCGGCACGCCCGTCAGCCTGGTCGTGTCCGGCGGGCACGGCTATTTCCGCAGCTACGACGCGGCCGGCAAGGCCAAGCGGCTGCGCAACTTCCCCGAGGTCCGGGTGGCGCCCAGCACGATGCGCGGCCGTCCGACCGGCCCGGCCGTGCCCGGCCGGGCACGGCTGCTCAGCGCGGAGGAGGCCGAGCCCGTGCGGGCCCTGCTCGCCGCGAAACATCCGTGGCTGCACGGCCGGATCGTGCCGGCGATGCACCGCCGCAAGGGCTGGACCACCCTGCACTACGAGCTGACCCTGGAGCAGAGCTGAGCGGCACCCGCGACACCATCGTCACCGTGGCCATGGACCTCTTCGGCCGCCACGGCTACCACGCCACCACGATCGCCCAGATCGAGGCGGCCGCCGGGCTGTCCGCGGGGGCCGGCGGTCTCTACCGGCACTTCAAGACCAAGCGCGCCCTGCTCGAGGAGGGTCTGCGCCGGCAGTTCGAGGCCGGGCGGCCACTGGTGGCCTATCTGGAGCAGACCGGCGCGGAGCTGTCCCGCCGGGACCGCTTCCTCGCCGTGGCCCGGGCCGGGCTGCGCCGGCTGGAGCAGGAACGCGACGTCAACCGGCTGCTGCTGCGTGACCTGGCGTCCTTCCCGGACCTGCTGGACCAGGTACGTACCCAGGAGCTGGCCCGGGTGCACGAGGCCCTGACCGGCTGGGTGGCCCGCGAGTCACCCCGGCATCCCGACCCAGCCGCGCTGGCCGCGGTGTTGATGGCGGCGGTCAGCCACTACTGGATCTTCACCGACATCTTCGCCGGCCGGCACCCGCACGGTGTCGACAGTGAACGGTTCCTCCGGACGCTGGCCGATCTCGCCGTTGCGGTTGGTGACGGTGTTGCGGACCCGCCGTAGCTTCGAGTTGTGAGCAGTGACGACAGTGATTCCGTACGCCGATCAACGCCGGCGGATCCCTGGCTGACCGAGGCACCGACCTCGGCCATCGGCGACGCGGCAGCGGAGCCCGGCGCGGCGGGCCAGGTGCCGCTGGCCGACACGGCCCGCTTCGAAGACGCGGTGCCGTCCGGCTGGGTGGCCACGCCCGGGCCTGAGGAGCGGCGCGGCCGCCGGGCGACCCGGTGGATCGTGGCCGTGCTGGCGGCCGGCGCCCTGTTCATCGCCGGGATGCTGGCCATCGACCAGTTCGGCGGCGGGTCCGGCGAGGACAATGATGCCCAGGGACCGACCCCCTCGGTGGGAGCCACCTCCAAGGCGGTTGCCGCGGCGCCGACCCGCCGTGCCACCACCACTGCGCCGGCGGGGAAAAAGCCGATCGTCGCGGTCAGCAGCGGCGTGGCGGCGCCCACGGCCGGCGGCGTCGCGGCGCCCACGGCCGGGGGCCAGGTCGTGGTCTACGAGGTCACGGCGAGCGGATCGCGCAACACCGGCAGCGTGAGCTACACCGACCAGGACGGCGACATCATCCGGCTGAACGGCATCGCCCTGCCCTGGCGCGTCACCTTCGAGGTGACCGGGCAGAAGAAGCCGCTGGTGCTCATCAGCCAGCGCAAGGGTGGCGGCGACGCCGGGCCCGTCACGTGCACGATCACTCTGGACGGCAAGCTGCTCAGCTCCACCACTGCCGACGGCCGGTACGCAGCACCGCAGTGCAGCGGCTGACTTACAGGTACATGCCGGTGGCCGGGGGCGTCACCGGAACGGTCACCGGCTGGGCGCCGGTGCGCAGCGCGTACAGCTCGGCCAGGGTCGCGCCGTGCGGGCCGACGCCGGCCGGGGTGCCCAGCCACGCGACTGCTTCCCCGTACGGCAGCCGCCCGACCTCGATGCTGGCCAGGCACCGCCCCGGCCGGACCACCGCGGGGTGCAGCGTGGCCAGGTCCTCGTTGGTGGTGATCCCGATGAGCGCGTTGCGGCCCTGGCCGAGCAGCCCGTCGGTCAGGTTGAGCAGCCGGGACAGCGACTGGCCGGCGCTGGCCTTGGCGTCGCCGCTGATCAGCTCGTCGCAGTCCTCGAGCATGAGCAGGCGCCAGCGCGGTTCGTCGTCGTCGCCGCTGCCCAGGGCGACGCTCATCAGATAGGCCGGGTCGCCGAAGAGGCGTTCCGGGTCGAGCACGCAGTCGACCTGGCACCACGAGCGCCACTGCTGGGCCAGCGCCCGCAGCGCGGTGGTCTTACCGGTGCCCGGCTCGCCGTGCAGCAGGAGCAGCCGGCCGTTGACCGCCGTGCCGTCGATGGCCATCAGCCGTTCCAGGGTGCTCGCCACCGGGCCGGCGTAGTTGGCCCGGATCTTGTCCCACGGCGCCGCGTCGATCTCGCGCTGCACCCGGCGCGGGCCGTGCGCGCCGTAGTGCCAGAAGCCGATCGGCACGCTGTCGTCGGCCGGCTCCGGCTCCTCGACGGCGTCCTCGGCGACGACGGCCAGCACCGACTCGGCCAGCTCGGAGCTGATCGCGGTGACCGTGACCCGGGCCCGGCGGCTCTGCTTCCAGCGGGTGACGTGCAGCGTCCAGCCCTCGCCGACCGACAGCCGGCCGTGCCCGTCCTCCTCCACGGCGTCGCGCACGATGCGCGCGTCCTCCGTGGTCAGCAGGGCCTCGGCGCGTACGTTTTCCAGGTACCGGGTGCGGCCGAACGGCTCCCGGCCGGTGACGAAAGCGTCCAGCGCGAGCAGGTCGACCACGTCCACCAGCCGGTCACCGTCATCGACGGCACCGGACAGCGGCAGGGTGGCGGGGGCGGTCGGCGTGGCCGCCGATTCCACCAGGCGGCTGCCGGGCCGGTCGACGGACTGATGGGGGGTACGCATTACCCCATGATCGACCCGAAGTGGGGGATGAGCACCCGGTTTTCCGGCAGGTTGGCCCGAACGGGGCCGCTATGCGGCTGCTCACTCCGGTTTCCCAAGATCCGTGAGCGTCGGTAAGGTGAGGGTTACCTAACCTGAACGGAGTTCGACATGGCGACCCATCCGCTCATCTCGCGCCGGAACCTGCTCTTCGGTGCAGCGGGCGTGGCGGCCGCCGGCCTGCTCGCGGCCTGTGGCGACAGCGACAGCGGCGACAGCCCGACCACCGGTGGTTCGTCCGCCGCGACCGGTGGCTCGTTCCCGGTCACGGTGACCCACCAGTTCGGCAGCACCACCGTCGAGGAGGCGCCCAAGACGGTCGTGTCGCTCGGCTGGGGAGACGCGGACGCGCTGCTCGCCCTCGGTGTCGTCCCGGTCGGCATCCTCGACTGGTTCCAGGCCTGGCCGACCGGCGTCGGGCCGTGGGCCCAGGCCAAGCTGAACGGGGCCAGGCCCACCGTGCTCAAGGGTCCCGAGATCAACTTCGAGAGCGTCGCCACGCTGCGCCCGGACCTGATCACCTTCACCAAGAGCGCCAACACCAAGGCCGAGTGGGACCAGCTGGAGAAGCTCGCCCCGACACTCTCCGGCCCGGCCGGCACGGCGCCGTACGGCACCACCCTCAAGGACCAGACGCTGCTGATCGCCGAGGCGCTGGGCCGCAAGGCCGAGGGGGAGGCCCTGGTCGCGGCCAACGACAAGGCGCTCGCCGACGCCAAGGCAGCCAACCCCGGGTTCGCCGGCAAGAGCGTGGTCGTCGCGGCCGCGTTCAGCGGGCAGTACGGCGCGTACACCCGCGGCGACGGCCGGGTGCAGTTCATGGAGGCGCTCGGCTTCCAGAACTCGCAGCAGATCGAGGATCTCAAGCCGGCCAACTTCTACGCCGAGGTCTCCAAGGAGAAGGTCGGCCTGCTCGACGCCGACCTGACCGTCATCTTCGCCCTGGGCGCCGGCGCCGAGCTCAAGAAGGACACGGTGCTGAACAGCATCCCGTCCGCCAAGGCCGGCCGGCTGCTCATCGTCGACGACGCCGACCTGGTCAACGGCTTCTCCACCAACTCCGTGCTGAGCACCCCGTTCGTCATCGAAAAGTTCGTGCCGCTCGTCAAGGCCGCCCTGGCGTGACCAGCACCGCCGCCGAGCGCGCCGGTTACACCCCGCTCGAGGCGCGCGTCCGGGCCCGAGGCGGGCTGACCGCCCGCGGCCTCGGGCTGGTCGCCGCGACCGGGGCGCTGGCGGCGGTGGCCGTGCTCAGCATCGTGGTCGGCACCAAGCCGATCCCGCTGGGCACGATCTGGGACGCCTTCTTCACCCACGGGGTGACCTCGGAGGACGTCCGGATCGTCCTGGACCTGCGGGTGCCGCGGACGGTCATCGGCCTCGCCGCCGGGATCGCCCTGGGCCTGGCCGGCGCGCTGATGCAGGCGCTGACCCGCAACCCGCTGGCCGACCCGGGCATCCTCGGCATCAACGCGGGCGCGGCCACCGCCGTAGTGCTCGCCATCCGGGTGCTCGGCATCGGCTCGCTGACCGGCTACATCTGGTTCGCCTTCGTCGGGGCGGCCGGCGCGTTCGCCGTGGTCTACCTGCTCGGCACCCGCGGCCGCTCGGGCGCGTCGCCGGAACGGCTCGCGCTCGCCGGTGCCGCGGTCGGCGCCGCCCTGCTCGCGGTCACCAACGCGGTCGCGCTGCTCGACGTCACCACCTTCGACCGCTACCGGCTGTGGACGGTCGGCGCGCTCGCCGGCCGCGACCTCGGCGTGTTCTGGGCGGTGGCGCCGTTCATCCTGGTCGGCGTCGTGCTGGCGCTTGCCCTCGGACCCTCGCTCAACGTGATCGCGCTCGGCGAGGACACCGCCCGGGCGCTCGGCGCCAACCTCAACCGCACCCGGGTACTCACCGCGGTGGCCGTCACCCTGCTCTGCGGCGCGGCCACGGCGGCGGTCGGGCCGATCGCGTTCGTCGGGCTCGCCGTGCCGCACATCGCGCGCACCCTGGTCGGGCCGGACCAGCGCTGGCTGCTGCCGTACTCGCTGGTGCTCGCGCCGACGCTGCTGCTGCTCGCGGACGTCGCCGGCCGGGTGATCGCGCGCCCCGGCGAGGTGCAGGCGGGCCTGATCACCGCCTTCATCGGCGCCCCGGTGTTCCTGGCTGTCATCCTGCGCCGCCGGATCGTGCCGCTGTGAGACGCCGGATCACCGTCCGGGCGCCGGGCCTCGCTCTCCGCCTCGACCTGCGCACACTGGGGGTCAGCGGGGTCCTGCTGCTGGCCGTGGCCGCCGTCGTGGTCTGGACCATCGTCGCTGTCGGCGTGCGGCTGCCGGTCGCCGACATCCTCGAGATCCTCGACGGCGGCGGCCGGCGCGCCGACCGTTTCATCCTGCTCGACCTGCGCCTGCCCCGGGTCAGCCTGGGCCTGCTGGCCGGGGCGGCGCTGGCCATGTCCGGCGCGGTCTTCCAGAGCCTGTCGCGCAATCCGCTGGGCAGCCCCGACATC
This sequence comes from Actinoplanes sp. CA-051413, assembly GCF_050955795.1. NCBI lineage: Bacteria > Bacillati > Actinomycetota > Actinomycetes > Micromonosporales > Micromonosporaceae > Actinoplanes > Actinoplanes sp. CA-051413. The sequence goes on along the minus strand of NZ_CP192100.1, from coordinate 7,556,144 downwards.
GTCGGCTTCACCACCGGCTCGGCCACCGGCGTGGTCGTCGCGATTCTCGTGTTCGGCGCCGGGCCGGGCGGGGCCGCGGTCGCGGCCGTCGTGGGTGGCCTGCTCACGGCCCTGATCGTGTACGGGCTGGCGGCGGCCGGCGGCGGCGCGGTCCGGCGGATCGTGCTCGTCGGGATCGGCATCAGCGCGATGCTCGTCGCGGTCAACAGCTACCTGATCAGCCGGGCCCGGGTCGACGCCGCCCAGGCCGCCTCGGTCTGGCTGGTCGGCACTCTGAACGGCCGGACCTGGGAGTACGTGCGCCTGCTGGGCCTGGCCCTGCTGGTGCTCACCCCGCTGCTCCTGCTGTTCGGCCGGCGACTCCAGTTGCTGGAGATGGGTGACGACTCGGCGCAGTCGCTCGGCGTACGGGTGAACCGCTCTCGCCTGGTGCTGGTCCTGCTGGCCGTCGCGGTCTGCGCGGTGGCGACCGCCACGACCGGCCCGGTGGCGTTCGTGGCCCTGGCCGCACCGCAGATCACCCGGCGGCTCACCGGCTCGCCGACGCTGCAGCTGCTTCCGGCGGCGATCACCGGCGCCCTGCTGATGGTGCTCAGCGACTTCGTCGCGCAACGGCTGCTGGCCCCCGCCCAGCTGCCCGTCGGGGTGGTCACCGGCGCGGTCGGCGGGGTCTATCTGGCCTGGCTGCTCGCCGGGCAATGGCGAAAGGGAAACTGATGACCTCGCGGCTGTCCGGGACCGGCCTGACGCTGGCCTACGGCGACAGGGTGATCGCCGCCGGCCTGGACGTGACGATCCCCGACGGCTCCTTCACGGTGATCATCGGACCGAACGCCTGCGGCAAGTCCACGCTGCTGCGCGCCCTGTCCGCACTGCTCACCCCGAAGCAGGGCTCGGTGGTGCTGGACGGCGCGTCGATCGGCTCGTACCGGGCCAAGGAGGTCGCCCGGCGCCTCGGCCTGCTGCCGCAGACGGCCACTGCTCCGGAGGGCATCTCGGTGGCCGACCTGGTGGCCCGCGGCCGATATCCGCACCAGAAGCTGCTGCGCCAGTGGACGCCGGAGGACGAGAACCAGGTCGCCGCGGCCATGGAGGCCACCGGCGTGACGGCGCTGGCGGACCGCGCCGTCGACGAGCTGTCCGGCGGTCAGCGGCAGCGGGTGTGGATGGCCATGGCGCTCGCCCAGCAGACCGGCATCCTGCTGCTGGACGAGCCGACGACGTACCTGGACATCGCCTACCAGATCGACCTGCTGGACCTCTGCGCCGACCTGAACGAGCAGGGCCGGACCCTGGTCGCCGTGCTGCACGACCTCAACCACGCCTGCCGCTACGCGACCCACCTGATCGTGATGAAGGCCGGGCGGATCGTCGCGGAGGGCGTACCGGGGGAGATCGTCACCGCGGAGCTGGTCGAGGACGTCTACGGGCTGCGGTGCGAGGTCATCCCGGACCCGCAGACGCGGACGCCATTGGTGGTGCCGGCGGCCCGCGCCGCACGGGCCGCCCGCCTGACCCGCTGACGGCCCGCCGGTCAGGCCCGAGCCAGCACGAAGACCGGAATGAGCCGGGCGGTCTTCTTCTCGTAGGTCGCGTACGTGGGGAACGCCGCGACCGCCCGCTCCCACCACACCGCGCGCTCGTCACCGCTGACCTCCCGCGCGACGTAATCGTGCCGGGCGTCGCCGTCCTGCAGCTCGACGCGAGGCTCCTTGCGCAGGTTGTAGACCCAGACCGGGTTCTTCGGGCCACCGCCCAGCGAGCCGACGACGGCATACTCGCCGGCGTGCTCGACGCGCATCAGCGCCGTCTTGCGCAGCAGGCCGGTCCGGGCGCCGACCGAGGTCAGCACGATCACCGGCTGGCCGCTGATGTCGCCCGCGCGTTCGCCGTTGGACGCCTCGTACGTCTCCGCCTGCTTACGGGCCCACGCGGAAGTGCTCGGGCCGTACTCGCCGGACAGTGGCATGAATGCCTCTCAGCTGGAGATCGGGGTGAGGACGAAGACCGGGATGATCCGGTCGGTCTTGGTCTGATACTCCGCGTACGGCGGCCACGCCTCGACCGCCCGCTCCCACCACACGGCCCGCTCCTCGCCGGAGACCTCGCGGGCCTGGTAGTCGCGCTTGGCGTTGCCGTCCTGGAGCTCGACGTGCGGGTTCTTGACCAGGTTCCAGTACCAGACCGGGTGGGTGGGGGCGCCGCCGCGGGACGCGACCACCGCGTACTCGCCGTCGTGCTCGACCCGCATCAGCGGCGTCTTGCGGATCTTGCCGGTCTTGGCGCCGACCGAGGTCAGCAGGATGATCGGGCGGCCCCGCAGCTCGGCGGCCTCGGTGCCCCCGCTGGCCTCGAACTTCTCGGCCTGCTCGCGGGCCCAGTCCTCCGGGCTCGGGGCGTACTCACCGGTCAACGGCATGATTTCCTCCTGAGGTCGAAGACAGATCGAGGGCCATGAGACCGGCGGCGGTCGGCCGGAAGCCGCAGGCCTCGACATAGAACGAGGTGAGGTGCGGCTCGTAGTCGACATGCAGCCACTGGCAGCCCGCCTCCCGGGCACCGGTCACCGCGGTCGCCACCAGAGTGGTGCCGACGCCCTGGCCGCGGGCCTCGGTGGCCACCACGGTGTCCACCAGGAAAGCGTGCACACCACCGTCCCAGGTCACGTTGACGAAGCCGACCAGCTCGTCTTCCTGGTGGGCGCAGACCCAGCCCAGGCTGTGCCGGTCGAGCCGGCCCTTCCAGTCGATTCCCTGGGCGGAATAGCCGAAACCAGCCGCGTGCAGGGCGTCGAGGGCGGCGTTGTCGAAGCCGGCCCGCCAGCCGTAGATGATCGTCACCGGGCCAGTGTCCGTCATCGGCCGGCCTCGGCCGTTGCGCCGGTCTCGGCTCTTGGGTTGGCCTCGGCCGTTGCGCCGGTCTCGGCTGTTGGGCCGGTCATTGGGCGAGCCTGGCCAGCGTCGCGGCTAGTTCGGCGTTGCGCCGGGCGAAGCCCGCCCATGCCGGCGGTGGCTCTTGCGGGGGCCGGGCGCTGCGGCGCTGGCTCCACGAGCGGACCCGGCCGGCCCGCACGGCGAACGACACCAGCCAGCCGTCGGCCCAGCCCTGCACCGTGACGTCGACCGGCTCCAGCGTCGTGACCTGCTGAGCGGCCGTCACCCACTCCAGCGCGCGGATCTCCTCCTGGACGCGGCCGGCCATTTCGAAGGCGAGCGCGGTGGCGGCTCTGTCGCGTACCGTCTCCAAGCTCCTTCGGGCGGCCGCGACCGCGACCGGATCACGCCGCAGGACCGCCGCGACGGCCTCGGCCAGGTTTTCGCGGTCGGCGGCGCTGACGCCGCGCCGGGCGGCCAGCTCCCGTTCGGCGCCGGTCAGGCCCGAGCCCGCGGCCGCGAGCGGATGCGCCCGGTGCAGCGCGCTGACCGCGAGCCGGGCGCGCGTGCCGCCGAGATACGGCCCGAAGATCCGCACTCCCGCGACCGGCGGCCCGGCCTCGTGGGTGAGGCGGAGGCCGGCCGTCGCGGGCCGGGCATCAAGCCGCAGGTACGCCGGGACTTCCTCGCCGCCGGCCGTCCTGTTCCACCGGGGCAGGGACTCCTCCAGCAGGTTGCGTTCGAGCCAGGCCGCCTCGTGCACCGACTCGCAGGCCACCGCCTCGATCCGGGTCACCGCCGGGACCATCCGGCGCAGGTGCCGGCGGTCGCGCAGGTCGCCGCCGTAGGACCCGACGCGGGCCCGCAGCTCGGTGGCCCGGCCGACGTAGAGCACACGCCCGCGGGCGTCGCGGAACCGGTAGACGCCCGGGTCGCGAGGCAGCCCGGCGGCCAGCCGGCGGATCGCGGAGGTCATCGCGTCAGTATCCGCCCCGCCGGCTCGGCTAGCCTTCCGCACATGCCCGCGATCGGTGTCGGTGACATCACCCTCCACTACGAGGAGTCGGGCCGGGGTGCGCCGGTCCTGCTCATCCCCGGCTCGGCGGCCCGCGGCCGCACCTGGACGTTGCACCAGGTGCCGGCCCTGACCGCCGCCGGGTACCGGACGATCACCCTGGACAACCGCGGCGTCGGCCGTAGCGGCCCGGCGACGCCCGGGCTGACGATCGAGCAGCTGGTGGCCGACGCGGTCGCGGTGATCGAGCGAGTCGCCGGCGGGCCGTGCCGGCTGATCGGCACCTCGATGGGCGCCTACGTGGTGCAGGAACTGCTGTTGGTGCGGCCGGAACTGGTCACCCAGGCGGTGCTGATGGCCAGCCGGGCCCGGCCGGACGTGGTGTCGCGGGCCATGACGGCCGCTGACCTGGCGATGACCGCTTCAGGGGTCACCTTGCCGCCGGAGTACGACGCGGTGAACCGGGCGCTGCAGAACCTGTCGCCCCGCACCCTCGAGGACCCGGAGAGCGCGCAGGACTGGCTGGACATCATGGAGGTGTCCCCGACCGACTGGGCCGACCCGGGACTGCGCGCGCACCTCGGCGTGACCGTGGAAACCGATCGGCGGCCGGCGTACCAGGGGATCCGGGTGCCGACCCTGGTGCTGTCGTTCGCCGATGACCTGATCGCGCCCGCGGCCCGCGGCCGCGAGCTGGCCGACGCGATCCCGCAGGCCCGGTACGCGCGCATCGCCGACGCGGGCCACTACGGCTACCTGGAGCAGCCGGCGGCGGTCAACGACGCGATCCTGGGGTTCTTCGCCGGTGCTTGACCGCATTCTGCCGCCGACCGTGCAGACGGCTCACACCCGCTCGGACCCGCCGGCGTCCCTGTTCCCGGCCGAGGCCGCGCTGGTGACGAACGCCGTGGAGAAGCGCAAGCAGGAGTTCGCGACGGTACGCAACTGCGCCCGGCTGGCGCTGGCCGAGCTCGGAGTGCCGCCGGCCCCGATCCTGCCCGGCGTCCGCGGAGCGCCGGTCTGGCCGGACGGCATCGTGGGCAGCATGACGCACTGCGCCGGCTACCGGGCGGCCGCGGTGGCGCGTACGTCGGAGGCCGGCGGGATCGGCATCGACGCGGAGGAGCACGGGCCGCTGCCGGAGGGAGTGCTGGAGCTGGTGGCGTCGCCGGACGAGCGGACGCACCTGGCCGGGCTGGCGTCGGCGCGGCCGGAGGTGTGCTGGGAGCGGCTGCTGTTCAGCGCGAAGGAGTCGGTGTACAAGGTGTGGTCGCCGCGGACGGGGGAGTGGCTGGGCTTCGAGGAGGCCGAGGTGAGCTTCGAGCCGGAGGCGGCGACGTTCACCGCGCGGGTGCTCGTGCCAGGACCAATTTCGGTGCTGACCGGCCGGTATCTGGTCGAGGACGGTCTCGTGCTGACCGCGATAGTCCTGCCGCCGCTATCGTCGCTGACATGAGTGTGTTGCTGCCTGCGCCCGTCCAGGCCGTCTTCGACGCGACCAACGCGGGCGACACCGAAGCGTTCCTCGCGGCGTTCGCACCCGACGGCGTGGTCGACGACTGGGGCCGGGAATTCCACGGCCACGAGGCGATCCGGCGGTGGAGCGACGGCGAGAACATCGGCGTGCACGCGACCCTCGACGTCACGGAGGTGGCGGTGCAGGACGGCGCGTACGTGGTGACGGCGATGGTGGGTGGTGGCGGTTTCAACGGGCCGAGCCACTTCACTTTTCAGGTCGCGGGTGAGCACGTGACCCGGATGACGATCAGCGCCTGATGCCTCGCCTGCCCCGTTTCCTTGCCGCTGGCCTGCTTCTGTTCGCCGCGACGCTGGTGCTGAGCGCGCTGCTGGCCTCGGGGCCGCGCGGGCTGATCGCGGCGGGCGTGTTCGTGCCGCTCTGGTATGTCATCGCGGTGCTGAACGCGTGGCTGGGCGTGGTGTGGGCGGGTTATCCGGTGCGGGCGGAGATCGCGGTGTTCGGGCTGGTCTTCGGGGTGCCGGCGGTTGTTGCTGTGGTTGTGGGATCGCTGTACTCGCCGGAGGTGGGCGGGGGACGGATCTGGTTCTTGTGGGCTGCCGGGGTGCGGTCGGCCGGCTACAGCGTGGCTGAGGAGCTGCCGATCCTGCTCGCGAACGCGGCGCTGCCGTTCGCGGTGGCCGTTGTTGCTTGGCGAGTCCTCGCCCGCCGCCGTCCCGCCGCCTCCTGACGCCGCTGTCCTCTCAGCGGTCGGCGAAGCGTTGGGCGAATGCCATCAGATCCCGCCGTTCGATCGCCGCCGCCATCAGGTCCGGAAACGCGTCCGGTGTGCACGCGAACGCCGGCACGCCCAACGCCGCCAAAGCCGCCGCATTCTCGTGGTCGTAGGCCGGCGCCCCCTCGTCCGACAGGGCCAGCAGCACGACCACCTGCACCCCCGCGGTTTTCATCTCTGCCACCCGGCGCAGCATCTGCTCCCGGACCCCGCCCTCGTACAGGTCGCTGATCAGCACGAAGATGCTGTCCCGGGGCCGGGTGATGAGCTGCTGGCTGTAGCCGATGGCCCGGTTGATGTCGGTGCCACCGCCCAGCTGGGTGCCGAACAGCACCTCGACCGGATCACTCAGCTCCTCGGTCAGGTCGACCACCGCCGTGTCGAAGACCACCAGCGACGTCCGCAACGACCGCATCGAGGCCAGCACCGCAGCGAACACCCCGGAGAACACCACCGAGGCGGCCATCGAGCCGGACTGGTCGACGCAGAGCACCACGTCCCGCTGGATCGCGGTGGCGCGCCGGCCGTAGCCGATCAGCCGTTCCGGGATGATCGTGCCCGGACCCGGCTGGTAATGCTTGAGGTTCGCCCGGATCGTCCGGTCCCAGTCGATGTCGGCGTGCCGCGGCCGGTTGATCCGCGCGGCCCGGTTCAGCGCGCCGCTGACCGCCGCCCGGGTCTGCTGGGCGACCCGCTTCTCCAGCTCGGTGACCACCTTGCGCACGACCTGCCGGGCCGCGTCCTTGGTGCGTTCCGGCATCACCCTGTTCAGCGAGAGGAGCGTGCCGACCAGGTGCACGTCCGGCTCGACCGCGGCCAGCATCTCCGGCTCCAGCAGCAGGCGGGTCAGGTCGAGCCGCTCGATCGCGTCGGCCTGCATCACCTGCACGACGGTGCTGGGGAAGTACTCGCGGATGTCGCCGAGCCACCGGGCCACCTTCGGCGCCGAACTGCCCAGCCCCGCCGAGCGGGCTGTCCGGCTGCCCTCGCCGTCACCGCCGCCGTCGTACAGGGCTGACAGGGCCGCGTCCATCGCACCGTCGCGGCCCTGCGCCGTGCCGAGTGACTCCTCGGCCGGACCGCCGAGCACGAGCCGCCAGCGTCGCAGCCGCTCGCGCCGGGCGGGATCTTCGCTGTCCGTCATGAGACCTCCCGGCCCAGCAACGCACTCAAGGTCGGCAGCACCAGAGCCGCCCGGTCGTGGTCCAGCACCAGCGGCTCGCCGGCGGCGCCGCCCGCCCCGCCCGGGTCCGCGACGCGCTCACCGATCGCCCGGCGCTCACCCGCGGCAAAAGCCCCAAAGGTACGGCGCAGCAACGGCAGAACGTCATCGAATGCGTCCGGTGCGATGTCGGCGAGCCACCCGTCGAGCAGTTCGAGCAGCGCGTCATCGTGCACGAGCAGCAGGCCACCGCCGGCGAGGAAACCCTCGACCCAGGCGGCGCCGTGCGCGGGTGGCGTACCGATGGTCAACGGCAACCGCAGCCGCCGCTGCACCTCGGCGGTCCCGAGCCGGCCGGCGTCGAGCAGCAGCCGGGTGAACCGTCCGGCGAGCAGCCCGTGCAGATCCGCGCGTCGCGAGGCGGACTCCATTGTGGTCAGCCAGCGGTCGCGCAGCTCGTCGTCGTCGAGCAGGCTCACCGCGGAGTGCACGCCGTCGATGTGAGACCGCAACTCCTTCGCGGCCTCGTCGGACAACGAGCCGACGGCGGAAGGCAACCCGGCGCAGACGCGGGTCAGCAGGCTGGCGGTGACGGTGGCCAGCCCGGCGACATCGGTGCGCCGGACGTCGCCGTACCGCAGGGTGCGGGCCAGAGCGGGAATGGCGGCCATCAGGTGGTTGATGTCGGCGTCGAGCGCGGCCCGGGTGTCGAGCGCGGCCAGCACCGGCGGGTACGCGTCCGCGAGGTCGGCGAGCAGGCACACCTCGACGAGCGCGGTCACGTCACCGAGCGACGCCGCTTTACGGGCCGCGTCGGTCACCTTGGTGGTGGCTGCGGCGACGACGGTGGTGCCGTACATGCTGCCCTCGACCAACTGGATGGCGAAGTCGGGCAGCCACCGCAACCGCCACTGCTCCCGGAACGTGCCGGTGCCACGCTGGGTCGTGTCGGCCTCGCCCCACGGCACCCCGATCGCGCGCAGCCGGTGCAACAGCCGGCTGCGGGCCAGATCGATGTCGCGGCGCAGGTCAAGGTCAAGAACGCGTTCGAGCGCCTCGGCCTTGAGCCGCACGGACCGCTGCTGGGCGGCAAGATCCCGGGCCAGCGGTACGGCGGGCATGGCATCAGGAACCGCACCGAGCCGCTCACCGACAACCAGCCGCCGATCGATCAGCTCGACCCGCAACGGCTCGCCGTCACACATGACCGCCTCAGCAGCTTCGGTCACCTCGGCCAGCCCGGCCAACGGTCGCCCGCGAACGGCGGCCAATGCCTCGGCCAGCCGGGTGGCCTCGATGACGTGCGCGGAGGAGGTGGGCACACCCTCGGCTCGAAGCACCTGAGCAGCATCAACAAGCCAGCGCGGCACAACGTCGTCACCGGTGGTGAACAGGTGGTGGTACCAGCCCGGCGACCGCACCCCGGCGCCGTAACCGGACCAGGAGGCGAGCCGCCCGTACGTCCAGGGCACCCAGGTGAAGACGACCTTGGCCTTCTTCCGCCCCTTGAGCAGAGCGGCATCCTCCCGCGCAGTGACCTTCCGGGCGAGCGCGGGCACATGCCAGGCCCCGCAGACAACGGCGATGTTCTCGTGGGTGCGCCGCACCTCCCGCAGCACCGTCCGCATGTAGGCCTCCCGCAAAAGATCCTCAGGATCCTCGGGCGCGTTCTCCCGGATGGCCGTCATGGCCTCAGCGATGGCGTCGAACGCAGGCATCCCCCGATGTTCAACAACGTCCTCCCACCACCGCTCGGGATCGTCGTAGCCGGCGGCGGCAGCCAACTCCCCGATGGGGTCAACAGGCCGCAACCGCAAGACGGGCTCACCCCCGGCAGCCTGAGCGGGTATCTCGTGCTCACTGTCCACAACAGACCTCAGGTTGGCGGGACCTGAGGAGACGCCGGGCGGGCTCGCAAATTCTGTGCTGGAGGGATCCAGGTCTGAAGACACCGCTGGTGCCGTGCCAGTGCTCGGCAGTGCCGCCGGATCCGGCGGGAGGGCGGCGCCAGGCGATGCCGGGTCGGGAAGCGGCCCAGCACCCGGTGGCGCCGGGTCCGAGGGCGGCGGCCCAGCCGAAGGCGGCGCATCCGGAGTCCGCTTGTCAGTCAACCGATAGGCATACGGCAGATCGAAGAACCGAACCGGCACCCCCCGCTCCGCCGCCCACCGCATCGCCTGCCATTCCGGGGAGAACACCGCGAACGGCCAGAACGCCGCCCGCCCCGGGTTGTCCGCCGCGTAGCCCAGCAGCGCCACCGGCGGCTCCAGGCCGGCATCTGCCACCCAGCGGACCAGGTCGTCTGCCTCCGGTGGGCCTTCGATCAGGATGATGTCCGGCTGCTGGCGGTCGAGCTCCTGCACCACCGCCCGGGCCGAGCCGGGGCCGTGGTGGCGGATGCCGTAGAGCCGTTCAGGCATCGCGGGCGGCGCGGTAGAAGTCTCGCCAGTCGGTGCGTTCGCGGACGACTGTTTCCAGGTATTCGCGCCAGACGACGCTGTCGGAGACCGGGTCCTTGATGACTGCGCCCACGATGCCGGCGGCCACGTCGCTGGGGTGCAGGTGGCCGTCGCCGAAGTGGGCGGCCAGGGCCATGCCGCTGGTGATCACCGAGATGGCTTCGGCCGGGGACAGGGTGGCGGTGGGGGATTTCAGTTTGGTGCGGCCGTCCTCGGTGAGGCCGCTGCGCAGCTCCCGGAAGATCGTCACGACCCGGCGGATCTCCTCCAGGGCGGTGGGGACCTCGGGCAGGTCCAGGGATTTGCCGAGCTGGCCGACCCGGCGGGCGACGATCTCCACCTCTTCGTCGGCCGACGCGGGCACGGGCAGGACCACCGTGTTGAACCGGCGGCGCAGCGCGCTGGACAGCTCGTTGACGCCGCGGTCGCGGTCGTTGGCCGTGGCGATCAGGTTGAAGCCGCGCTGAGCCTGGACCTCCGTGTTGAGCTCCGGGACCGGCAGGGTCTTCTCCGACAGCACGGTGATCAGGGCGTCCTGCACGTCGGACGGGACGCGGGTCAGCTCCTCCAGCCGGGCGATGGTGCCGGTCTGCATGGCCCGCATCACCGGGCTGGGCACCAGGGCCGCCTCGGACGGGCCCTCGGCGATCAGGCGGGCGTAGTTCCAGCCGTACCGGATGGCCTCCTCGGCGGTGCCGGCCGTGCCCTGCACCAGCAGGGTGGAGTCGCCCGAGATCGCGGCCGCCAGGTGCTCGGACACCCAGGTCTTGGCTGTGCCGGGCACGCCGAGCAGTAGCAGCGCGCGGTCGGTGACCAGGGTGGACACCGCGACCTCCATCAGCCGGCGCGGCCCCACGTACTTCGGGGTGATCTTGGCGCCGTCGCCGAGCAGGTAGGTCACCACCGCCTGTGGCGACAGCCGCCAGCCGGGCGGGCGCGGGCGCTCGTCCGTCGTGGCGAGCAGGGCCAGCTCCTCGGCATACTGGTCCTCGGCGTGCGGTCGCAGTGCGGTCACTCGGGCTCCCTGTGTGTCCCTGCGGGCGATGGGCGATGCCGGGAACGTTACTCAGGCCCCCCGACAAGATGGGCCGGACAAGATGGGCCGGTCAGCGCAGCTCCTGCAGCATCTCGTAGCGGAAGTCGAGGGTGCGGGCCAGGTCGGCCACCGGCCGGACCCGGGACACGTCGCCCTGCTGCTGATCGAGCTCCTCGGCCAGCCGCGCCACCGGCACCGCATATCGGGGCGGCATGGCCAGCGCGGCCGCCCGGCACAGCTCCGCCAGCTGCCAGCTGTGCTTGTCCGTACGCGCGCGGTGGGCGATCGTCTCCACCACCGCGACCGCCAGCTCCTCCGGCCATTCGCCCGGGTGCACCGCGAGCAGCCGGTGCGCGAGGTGGTCCTCGCGGCGCAGGAAGTCGGCGGCGATCCGGGCCAGGTCGGCCGGTGGCAGCAGCAGGTGCAGATCCCATCGCACCGCCTCGCGCAGCTTGGCCGCGCCTTCCCCGGTGTCGTTGAAGACGAGCGCCGTGGCCCACTCGGACTCGGCCTGGACGATGGCGGCCTTGGCCCAGCCGTGCAGCAGCGGCGTCTCCCAGTCGTGGCCGCGGGCCAGCGCCACGACCGCGGCGGGGGTGCGGTCGAAGGCGGCGGTCCAGGTGCTCAGCGGCGTGCCGGCGACGACCTCCTCCAACAGCCAGGCCTGCACTCCCGTGCCGCGTGCGGGCTGGGCCGCCACGCCGTCGCGCCGCAGCTCCGGGGTCAGCTCCGCGGGCGGGGTGACGACGAGCCGGCCTTCCCAGCGCACCGCCTCGTGCGCCCGCACTGTCATCCGTTGGGCCAGCGCCGATCCGGGAAGTCGTTGCAGCAGGTCGAGGGCCGTCTCCCGGACCTCCTTGCGGCGGTCGTCGAGCGCCTGCTCCAGGAAGGCGTCGTCGGCGAGGGACAGGCCGGTGTCGAGAGCGGCCACGAAACGGGCACGGTCGTCGGGCGCCTCCGTCGGCCAGGTGCTCTGCAACAGAGCAAGAGCGGCGGCCGGATCGGTGGCGCGCAGCCGTGACAGGTACGCCAGCCGTTCGCCCGCCGTGCCGGTCTCCCACACCTCCGGATCGCTGGGCACCCCGGCCGCGGGCGCCTCGTCGCGCAGCCACCGCCAGTCGGGCCGCATCCCGGCCAGCCAGGCGCCACGATTGCCCGCCACCTTGCCGAGCGCGGGCCGGATCGCCGCGTTGCGCCGGCCCGCATCCAGCAGCGCCGGCAGCGTCTCGGGCGGCACGTGCCCACCGTGCGCGGCGGCTGCTCCGAGCCACTGGGCCAGCAGCTCCTGCACCTGCTGAGCGCCGCCGGGCGCCGCGCCGTCGGTGAGCAAACGGATCAGCCGGGCCGCGGCGGCCTCCGGGAACGGCGCATCGACCTCCGCGGGCGCGGGCTCGACCGGTGCGTGGCCGGACTCCGGGGTGACACCGGCTCGGCGGTACGTCAGCGCGGTCGCCGCCGCCTCCAGCAGCGAGGACTCTCCGGTGTGCAGCTCGCGGTCACCGATGTGGACCGTCGACGAGGCCCACGGCCGCCGAGCCGTCCCCACCAACGCCACCGCGAGCAGGTCGGCCGGCAGCTCGGGCCGGCGTGCCATCGCGGGGCCGGGGGCCGGTGCGGCGGCCGGCACGTGCCGGCCGTGGACCCAGGCGGCGAGCGGTCGCAGCCCCGCGGGGGACCATTCACCCGCGACGGTGGCCGGTGCGCCGCCGGCCGCCGCCAGCAGCCACCAGGGCTCTTGATGGCCGGGCGCCAGCGGCAACGACTCGCCCGCGGTGTCGGTGAGGAACCCGTCGGCGCTGGGTGCGACGCCGCCGATCAGCATCGGCGCGTCGGAACGCCACGGCTCGGCCGCGACTGTGGTCGCCCAGCCGGCCAGGGCGGCCCGCAGCCCCGCCGCGCCGGCCGGCGCGGTCAATGGCTGCGGCGTGCCGAAGTGCTCCCGTACGAGCGCGCGCAGCGGTGCGGCTCCGGGATAGAAGCAGAGCGCCGCGTCGATGACGCTGCCCGGCACGAGCTCGGCGGACAGGGACTGGCCCGGCGCGGCGAACGACAGGACCAGCGCGAACCGTCCGGTCGTGGCCCCCAGCAGCCAGGTGCGCCGGGTGGTGATCGCGCCCTCGTCGCTGTCGACCTGGCCCAGGATCTGCCAGCGGTCGCGGACCGGCGTCGTCGCGAGCACGTCCTCCTGACTCACCGGGAAGCCGATCCGGGACCGGACTGTCGCGGCCAGGGCGGGCGGCAGGCTGTCGAGGCGTTCGTGACCGGCGACCAGCAGGCGGATCATCGCGAGGCCGCCGACCAGCCGGTCGGCCCACTGCGGGCCGATGCCCGCCGCGCCACCGAGGCGCCGGACCGCCGAGGCCACCGTGGGGGCCTGCGCGTCCACGAGGCGGGCGGCCATCGTCTCGTACGGCTGGCGCCCCGCCTGTTGCGCCCCGGCCAGCCCTTGCTGCACCTGGTCGTCCAGCCATCGCCGCAGCTCGGCCATCCCCGCCGCGACCCGCTCGGCGCGTTGCTGCCCGCGCTTGCGGGCGCCTTCCGGGTCCACCGGCCCGGGCTGCCGGGGTGCGGCCCGTGCGGCCCGGCCCGCGAGCCATTCCGTCACGAAGGCCGGTGCCGTGGTGGCCGGCTCGATCCCGCCGCCCTCGGCCCAGAGCAGCAGCAGCCCGAGCGCGTGCTTGCACGGGAACTTCCGGCTCGGGCAGGAGCACTTGTAGGCCGGGCCCGCCAGGTCGACGCACACCTGATAGGGCTGCCGGCCGCTGCCTCGGCAGAGCCCCCACAGTGACTCGCCGAGCAGCCCGGTCTGCTGCCACTTGGCGGCGCTGCTCACGCCGCGCGCACCCTTCAGCGAGCTCGCGTCGGGGGCGAGCGCGGCGACGTGGGTGGCAGTCCAGCGTTCAACAGGCACTGTCGCACTCTAGAAGCCCGGTACGACAAAATACGGCCAACTAACTAGTTAGTCAGCTAGGCTGACCGGCATGGTCCGCGATGCTGAGGACACCCGGAGACGGCTGCTGGAAGCCGCGGCGACCGAGTTCGCCGAGCGGGGCATCGCCGGCGCCCGGGTCGACCGGATCGCGGCCGCCGCCATGGCCAACAAGGCGCTGATCTACTCCTATTTCGGCAACAAGGAGGACCTGTTCGACGCCGTGTTCCACGCCCTGGTGGTGGACACCGTCGAGGACGTCCCGATCGACCCGGACGATCTGCCCGGCTATGCGGCCCGGCTGTTCGACCGGATCCAGCAGCAGCCGTACGCGTTGCGCCTGGCCCTGTGGTACTCCCTGGAGCGCGGCAGCGCGACCATGCCGGCAGCCGTCGTCGCGGCCGACGAGCAGAAGGTCGCCGCCATCGCGGCCGCGCAGCGGGCCGGCCGGATCAGCGACCGCTTCCCGCCCGGGGAGCTCCTGGCCCTGGTCACCGGCCTGTCCGTGCTCGGCTCGCCGGATCTGGCCCTGACCCACACCGCGGGGCCCGACGGCCTCGCCGCACGCCGCCGGACGGTCGTCGAGAGCGTCCGGATCCTCACCGCGAAGGACACCACATGAAGGTCATCATCTTCGGCGCGACCGGCATGGTCGGTCAGGGTGCGCTGCGCGAGAGCCTGCTGGCCGCCGACGTCGAGCAGGTGCTGTCCGTCGGGCGCCGGCCCACCGGGGTACGGCACCCGAAACTGCGCGAGGTCACCCTGGCTGATGTTGCCGACCTGACGCCGATCGAGGACGAGCTGCGCGGCTACGACGCCTGCTTCTACTGCCTCGGCGTCTCCTCGGTCGGGCTCGACGAGGCGGCGTACACGAAGATCTCGTACGACTATCCGGTCGCGGCCGCGCACAAGCTCGCCGGGCTGAACCCCGGGATGACCTTCGTCTACGTGTCAGGCGCGGGGACCAAGCCCGACGGCCGGCAGATGTGGGCGCGGGTCAAGGCCCGGACGGAGATCGAGGTCATCAAGACCTTCCCGAACGGGTACGGCTTCCGTCCCGGCTTCATCCAGCCGACCCACGGCGCCACCTCGAAGACCGGCATCTACCGGGTGACCTACGCGCTCACCGCGCCGCTGATCCCGGTGCTGTTCAAGATCGCTCCGAAGTACGTGACCAGCACCGACCGCCTCGGCCGGGCCATGCTCCGGGCCGCGCGCACGGGTTTCGCCACCCGCATCGTGGAGAACGCGGACCTGCGCTGACGTCCCGGCCAGCACCGCGCCGAAGGCGAGCAGCATGCCGAGCACCTGCACGGGGGTCAGCGCCTGACCCAGGGCGGCCCACCCGACGGCGGTCGCCACCACCGGCGAGAGCAGCGCGAGCAATGAGACCCGGGCCGCGGGCAGGCGGTCCAGGCCGCGGAACCAGATCGTGTACGCCAGCGCGGTGCCGACCAGCGACAGGTACGCGTACCCGGCGACGTTCACGCCGGTGAGCGTCGCCGGCAGTCCCTCGACGCCGAGCGCCAGTGGCGTGAGCAGCAGTCCGCCGGCGGTGAGCTGCCAGCCCGTGGTCGTGAGCAGCGAGGCGTCCGGGCGTCCCCAGCGCTTGGTCAGCACCAGGCCGAGGGCCATCGACGCCGTCCCGGCCAGCCCGGCCAGCAGCCCGATCGGGTCGAGCCGGGCCTCGGCGGTCAGCACGGCGAGCGCGACCCCGCCCGCGCCGACGACCGCGGCCAGGACCGTCCGCAGCGCGACCCGCTCGGTCAGTAGCAGCACGGTCAGCCCGGCGACCAGCAGTGGTTGCGCCGCGCCGAGCACTGCCGCCATCCCGCCGGGCAGCCGGTACGCGCTGACGAACAGCAGGGCGAAGAACACGCCGATGTTGAGCGTCCCGAGCACCGCTGAGCGCCACCACCAGTCGCCGCGGGGTAGCCGGCGGGTCAGGGCGACCAGCAGCAGCCCCGCGGGCAGGGCGCGCAACGCGGCGGCGAGCAGCGGCCGTCCGGGCGGCAGGAACTCGGTGGTGACGGCGTACGTGGTGCCCCAGACGACCGGGGTCAGGGCGGTGACCAGCAGAACCGGCGGGCGCATCCGAACTCCCTCGACGCAAAGTATCTCGACATCAAGAGACTTGCCCGGAACTGCCTTCTTGTCAAGAAGCTCGACATCGAGAGAATGGGGTGGTGGCTCACACCGACGGCGTCGACCGGATCACCGAGCAATGGCATCGCGAGCGTCCGGACCTGGACACGACGGCGATGGCGGTGTTCGGCCGGATCTACCGGCTGGCCCGGATCGCCGGCGACGAGGGCGAACGGGCGTACGCGGACTTCGGCATCGGCCGCGCGGAGTTCGACGTGCTGGCGACGCTGCGCCGGTCGGGGGAGCCGTACGAGCTGTCGCCGGGGGCCCTGGCCGCCTCGATGATGCTCAGCACCGGCGGCACCACCGCGCGGCTGGACCGGCTGGAGAAGGCCGGCCTGGCCGAACGCCGCCCGTCACCCTCGGATCGCCGCGGCGTGCTGGTCAGGTTGACCTCGAAGGGCATCAACGTCGTCGACCGGGCCGTGGCCGCCGGTCTGGCCCGGCAGCAGAGCCTGCTGAGCCACCTGTCTCCGGCGGACCAGCGCCGGCTGGCCGACCTGCTCAGAGCCGCGCTGGAGCCGCACGAAGGCTAGGGCTTGCGGGCGACCGCGCCGTACATGGCGATGTGGGCCGGGTTCGGGCGGGGCTCCGGCTCGGACTCCGCGCGCCACTCGCTGACCGGGGTGACGCCCGGCTCGACCAGCTCCAGCCCGCTGAACAGGTCGGTGAACTCGGCGCGGTCCCGGGGCCAGATGTTGGTGACCCCGGCCGCCAGCGCCGCGTCGTAGTCCGCCGCCATCTTCGCGGGCAACGGGTCCTTCGTCGCGTTGGTCACCACGAGGAAACTGCCGCTGGGCAGGGCGTCCATCAACGTACCGACGATCGGCCGGCCGGCGCCGTACCCCTGGACGAAGTGCAGCACCGCGACCAGCATCAGCGCGACCGGCTCGCCCAGGTCGAGGGTCGCCCGCAGGTCGGGGTCGGCCAGGATCTGCTCGGGCGACCGCAGGTCGGCCTCGATGTAGGTGGTGCGACCCTCGGGGGTGCTGGTCAGCAGGGCCCGGGCGTGCACCATGACCATCGGGTCGTTGTCGACGTAGACGACCCGGCTCTCCGGCGCGATGCCCTGTGCCACCTCGTGGGTGTTGTCCGCCGTGGGCAGGCCCGTGCCGATGTCCAGGAACTGCCGGATGCCGGCCTCCGCGGCCAGGTAGCGGGTGGCCCGCTGCAGGAAACGGCGGTTCTCCAGCGCGGCCAGCCGGGCCGTCGGGAAGGTCTTGAGGATCTCGTCGCCGGACGCCCGGTCGACCGCGAAGTTGTCCTTGCCGCCGAGCCAGTAGTTGTACCGGCGGGCGGGCTGCGCGGTCGTGCTGTCGATCTGGTCGCTCACGGGACCTCCAGGATGGACACCGGAGGAGATCCTATGCGGCCGCTCCGTGCCCGGTGGGGACGACCTCCGCCTCCTTGGGCGGCGGGGGCGGGGTGCCGTCGCCGAACGGCCGGCCGCCGAGCGCCTCGCGCCCGTGCTCGGTGAGCCAGTTGCCCAGCTCAGGGCCCGCCGGCACGATCCCGGTCGGGTTGATGTCGCGGTGCACCTCGTAGTAGTGCTGCTTGATGTGCACGAAGTCGATCGTGTCCCCGAAACCGGGCGTCTGGAAGAGATCCCGCGCGTACGCCCACAGCACCGGCATCTCGGTGAGCTTCTGCCGGTTGCACTTGAAGTGGCCGTGGTAGACCGGGTCGAAACGCACCAGCGTGGTGAACAGCCGCACGTCGGCCTCGGTGATCGTGTCGCCGGCCAGGTAGCGCCGGCCGGACAGCAGCTCGGAGAGCTTGTCGAGGCGGTCGAAGAGCCGGTGGTACGCCTTCTCGTAGGCCTCCTGGGTGCCGGCGAAACCCGCGCGGTAGACGCCGTTGTTGACGTCGGCGAAGACGAACTTGTTCACCTTGTCGATCTCCTCGCGCAGGTGCTCCGGATACAGCTCGGGGGCGCCCTCGCGGTGGTACTTCTTCCACTCCAGGCTCAGGTCGACGGTGATCTGCGCGAAGTCGTTGGTCACCACCTGCCCGGTCGGCACGTCCACGATCGCCGGCACGGTGATGCCCTTGTCGTAGTCGGGGAACCGGGCGAGGAAGGCCTCCTGGAGCCGTTCGATGCCGAGCACCGGGTCCCGGCCGCCGGGGTCGAGGTCGAAGGTCCAGCTGCGCTCGTCGTGCGTCGGGCCGGCGATGCCCATACTCAGCACGTCCTCGAGCCCGAGCAGCCGCCGTACGATGATCGCCCGGTTGGCCCACGGGCAGGCGCGGCTGACCACCAGCCGGTAGCGGCCGGGCTCGACGGGATAGCCGTCGCGGCCGTCGGCCGTGATCCGGGTGGCGATGTAACGCTGGTCGCGGGAGAACTCACCGGACGGGTTGACGTAGGCCATGAGACTATCGTGCCCCGGCAGCGGGGTGCGCCAACGTCAACGCGTCAATTTCCGGGGAGACGCTGGTCGCAGGGCGCGGGGGCCGGTTTTCTGGCAGGGTTGACAGATGAACGCGAAGATCACGAGTTACCTCGCCCGCTGGACGGCCTGGGTCCCGATCCTCGCCGTCGCGGCCCTCATCCTGACGTGGGGTCGCGACCTGCCGCCGCCGGCCGTGATCATCAGCGGCCTGCTGCTGGCCGGGGCCGTGCTGGCCGCGGTGCACCACGCGGAGGTGGTCGCCCACAAGGTCGGCGAGCCGTTCGGTTCGCTGGTGCTGGCCGTGGCCGTGACCATCATCGAGGTCGCCCTCATCGTGACGCTGATGATCAGCGGCGGCGACAAGGCGCAGGCGCTGGCCCGCGACACGGTCTTCGCGGCCGTGATGATCACCTGCAACGGCATCCTGGGCCTGTCCCTGCTGGTCGGCGCGATCCGCCGGCGGGTGGCCGTCTTCCACTCCGAGGGCACCGGCGGCGCGCTGGCCGCGGTGGCGATGATCGCCACCCTGAGCCTGGTGCTGCCCAGCTTCACGACCAGCCGCCCGGGCCCGCAGTTCTCCCCGGCCCAGCTCGGCTTCGCCGCGGTGGCCTCACTCGGGCTCTACCTGCTGTTCGTGCTGGTGCAGACCCACCGGCACCGCGACTACTTCCTGCCGATCACGACGGCCGGCGAGATCATCAAGGAGGAGGACCACCTCGAACCGCCGACCCGCCGGGCGGCCCTGACCAGCGTGGGCCTGCTGCTGGTCGCCCTGATCGCGGTCGTCGGTCTGGCCAAGGGCGTCTCCCCGTCGATCGAGTCGGCGGTCGCCGCGGCCGGCATGCCGCAGGCGGTGGTCGGCGTGGTGATCGCGTTGCTGGTGCTGCTGCCGGAGACCATTGCCGCGGTACGGGCGGCAGCACGTGACCGCATGCAGACGAGCCTCAATCTCGCCCTGGGCTCGGCGATGGCGAGCATCGGCCTGACCATCCCGGCGATCGCCATCGCGATGATCTGGCTGGAGGGTCCGCTGCTGCTCGGCCTGGGCGGCACACAGATGGTGCTGCTGGCGCTGACGGTGGTGGTCGGCACGCTGACCGTGGTCCCGGGCCGGGCCAACGTGCTGCAGGGCGGCATCCACTTGGGACTGCTGGCCGCCTTCCTGTTCCTGGCGGCGAGCCCGTAGCCTGCCCGGCCATTGGCTGAGGAAACGACGAGGCCCCGCACGGTGATTTGTGCGGGGCCTCTCTGTGCCGTACGGCTGACCAGCTCGGTCGGCGGACCGCTCACCTGTCTGCCGCATGCCAACTACAAAACCTTGTATTAGGCCAAACGTCAAGACCTCTACTTGGCCTACTTAATGGATATGTCACTTGGCCTACATGCCGACCAGGGACGATGCACTCGTGACTCTTGAGGCGGCGGTACGGAAGCTCCGCATGGCGGAGGCCGGGGTGCCGCGTGCTCAGGAGCGGGCGGCCCAGATCATCCGGGAGGCCCGGGAGAAGGTGGACCAGGCGCGCGCCGACCTGGCCGAGGAGATCCGCGCCGCTGACCGAGCGGGGATGCGCCAGGTAGACATCGTGGCTGCCACCGGTTACAGCCGGGAGCGAATTCGCCAAATCCTTCTTGACAGTTGACTGTCAGGCCCCTCCCGCAGGGCGCCGTGATGTGAGTGCCGGACGATGACGATCCGCCGTCACCTCCGGCCACCCGCGAGGCTGCCGTACCCCTGGCTTTGTGACGGTGGGTGCGTCCCGCCGCCCCCGTGGCGGCGGGACTCACTGCTTCAGGCCGACTGGCGCAGCACCAGCGTCGGCTCGTAGATCACCGATGAGATGCGCATCGTGGGGTCCTCGATGCGGGCCATCAGCAGGCGTGCGCTTTCCGCGGCCATGTCCTCCAGCGGATGCCGCACCGTCGTCAGGGCCGGATTCGCCGCCACCGCCGCGCTGCTGTCGTCGAAGCCGACCATCGCCACGTCCTCCGGCACGCGGCGGCCCGCGTCGCGCAGGGCCAGGAGGGCGCCGAGCGCCATCAGGTCGTTGGCCACGAAGACGCCGTCCACGTCCGGGTGCTCGGCCAGCAGGGTGCGCATCGCCTGCTCGCCGCTCTCCTGGGTGAAGTTGCCCGAGGCCAGCGGCACCCAGGCGTGCCCGTGCCGGGCCATCGAGCGGCGGAAGCCGGTGATCCGGTCGTTGCTGGCCGGCACGTCCGCCGGGCCGGAGATCATCGCCACCAGCTGGCAGCCGCGGCCGACGAGGTGGTCCGCGGCCAGTGACGCGCCGGTGTCATTGGCCAGGTCCACGTAGTTGATCGGCACCGGGTCGGCCGGGCGGCCGATCATCACCGCGGGCACGCCGGCGTCGGTGAGCATGCGCGGCAGCGGGTCGTGGCCGGGCAGCGACAGCACGATCACGCCGTCGGCCTGGCCGTGGCGCAGGTCGCCGACCAGCCGGGTGCGCTGCTCCTCGGTGCCGACGATCTGCAGCGCCAGCTGGATGCCGGCCGCGCGCAGCACGCTCATCAGCCCGCCGACGACCCGGCCGAAGTACGGGTCGGCGAAGAACCGGCCCATGAACGGGTCGTCATCGTGCGACTCCGAGTCGGACACGACCAGGGCCACCGTGCCGGTGCGCCGGGTGACCAGCGAGCGGGCCAGCCGGTTGGGCACATAGCCGGTCTGGCCGACCGCGTTCCACACCATCTCGTGCAGTTGCGGGTCCACGTTGCGGATGCCGTTGATCACCCGGGAGACGGTCGCCCGGGAGACGCCGGCGACCCGGGCCACGTCCTCCAGCGTCGGCAACCGCTCGCCGACGGGCAACCGCCGGGTGCCGGCGGTCATGGGGTGAGGCTCCGGGTCTGCATAACAGTTTTTATAGCACATGGTGGAGAGCGCTCTCCGACCTGGCCTTCCGGGCCCGCCTCCAGGCGCTCAGGTTCCGGAACCACCGGGGCATATTGACGTACGCGCAACCTCGGCGTAACACTTCGGAAAGCGCTCTCCAAGTTATGTCGGCCGATCCCCCGCACGTCCGGCCGTGGTGCCATCCGTCCTCACCCCCGTGGGAGAACTCATGAGAACAGCAAGAAGCCGGCTCAGACGGCTCGTCGCGCCGCTGGGTGTCGCCGCCGTGGCGGGATCGCTGCTGGTGGCCGGAGTGCAGTCGGCGCAGGCCGCCGACACCCTGCTGTCGCAGGGAAAACCGGCGCTCGCGTCGTCGCTGGAGAACGGTGAGTCGCCGGCGGCGGCCGCGGTCGACGGCCGTACGGACACCCGGTGGGGCAGCCAGTGGGCGGATCCCCAGTGGTTGCGCGTCGACCTGGGCAGCACGGCCACGGTCACCCAGGTCGTGCTGCAGTGGGAGGCCGCGTACGCGAAGGCGTACCAGATCCAGACCTCGCCGGACGGCAACGCCTGGACCACCATCTACAGCACCACGACGGCTGCCGGCGGCAGCCAGACCCTGACGGTCAACGGCAGCGGCCGGTACGTGCGCATGTACGGCACCCAGCGCGGCACCGGCTACGGCTACTCCCTGTACGAGTTCAAGGTGTACGGCACGAGCACCAGCACACCCCCGGCCGGCGGCGGCTACGTCCTGGCGAACCCGCCCGTCACCGGTGTCACTCCGTCGACGGCGACGCCACCGGCGACCAACCCGCCCACGACCCACCACGAGTTCCAGGCGAACTGCTCGGTGAGCCGCTCCAACCTGCCGGACGACCCGATCGTCTTCCCCAACATGCCGGGCGCCTCGCACTCGCACACGTTCATGGGGAACACCACCACGAACGCGGCGACGACCCTGAACAGCCTCAACGCCGGCGGCACCTCCTGCATCACGCCCGGTGACAAGACCGGCTACTGGATGCCGACGCTGCTCAACGGCGACACGGCCGTGCAGCCGGTGGGCCGCCAGGTCATCTACTACAAGAGCGGCGTGATCGACTACCGCAGCGTGCGCCCGTCCCCGCCGGGCCTGCGGTACGTGGTCGGCAGCCCGTCGGCGACCCTCGACGAGTTCAAGAACGCGCCGGGTGCGGTCGAGGGCTGGGAGTGCGGCGACAGCGTGCGCAACTGGGACTTCCCGGCGAACTGTCCGGCCGGCACCCAGCTGAACATCCGGTACCAGGCGCCGAGCTGCTGGGACGGCATCCACCTGGACACGCCGGACCACAAGAGCCACATGGCGTACCCGACGGTCGGTGTGTGCCCGGCCAGCCACCCGGTGGCGGTCCCGATGGTCGAGTTCAAGATGGCGTTCCCGGTGAGCGGCACCATGGCGAACGTGCGGCTGGCGAGCGGGCGGGCGTACTCGTTCCACTACGACTTCTACAACGCCTGGGACGCGCGGACCCTGAACGCCCTGGTGACCCACTGCATCAACGGTGGGCTGCAGTGCGACCCGCGCGGCTTCGACCAGTACAAGCCGGACCGGGGCGCGGCCCTGAACGAGAACTACGTCCTGCCGTAACAGTCACACGAAATGGTCCGGGTGCCGCTGGTCGGGTGCCCGGACCATTTCGTGGCGTCGGGATAACAGTTATTTCCCGCTGAATTTTGTCGCCGGCAGCTGTGCGAGAAATTGCCGGCATCCGGCGAGCACCTGGGCGGCGAGGTCCTTGGTCCGCGGCTCGAGGCCGGCTTTCCCCTCGCTCTCGGCGAGCTTGACGCCCTGCTCAAGATGCGCTTTGAGGTGCTGGGCGAGCAGCTTGTCGAAGGCGGCGCCCTGGGCGGCCGCGGCCTGAGTGACCTGCTCCGGGGTCACCATGCCCGGCATCGGCATGCCCTTGTGCGGATTCTCGGCGGGCAGCCTGGCCTCGTCGTGCAGGCCTCGCAGGGTGCTGAGCTCCTGCTCATGGGTGGTCTTGACCTCGGCCGCGAGGGACCGCAGGCCGGGATCCGAGGCGTGTGTGGGAGCCAGGTCGAGCAGCGGCAGAAGCTGCTCGTTCATGGCGATGGTGATCTCGACCCAGGCCAGGTCGGTGCCGCCGAAGAAACCGGCGGCCGACGAACTGGCGACCGGCGGTGCGGCGGTGGTGGACGTCCCGGAGTCACAAGCGCCGGCACCGAGCAGCAGGGTCAGTAGGCAGCTGCCCGCTACAGCCCGCAGCGCGATGCTCACAAAAAACTCCATTCGCAAAGGAAGCATCTCAGTCTCTGCGGCGGTGCAGGCCCTGTCAATATCGCCATCTGGAATTCCAATGCCGCACGGTTCCGGAACCAAAAGATATTGACGGGCCGCAACACCGCGGCAACAATCAACTCAGTCCGGAAAACGCTCTCCCGAAGCGGCCGGCCCACAGAATTCCCCTGCGCGCCACGGTGCCACCGAGGCTGTGGCGCGCAGGGGCCTCCAGCTCCCGGAACGGCCGGCACCCAGGTCTCCCTTCCGGAGATGGTCGCGCGGGCGGGTGCTTGTACCCCGGATCATCGGGTGAGCGTCGCTTGCAGGCGCCTCGCCTCTCTCGTCAGGCGTGCACTTCCCGGCTTGGCCGCTGCTTCCGCCAGGCCCGCGATCTCCGTTCTGGCGCCGATCGCCGAGGCCACCTGCGTTGCCAGCTCCAACAGGTCGGGCAGACCGCGTGACCCCTGCGGCAGCAACGGCGGGATGGAAGCCACCAGGACGTCCCACACCGCGGCCGAGGCTCCGGCGCGGTGAGCGTCGGCCAGGGCGAGCACCACCCGGTTGAGCTTCACCGTGCCGTCTGCGCACAGGTCGCCCATGTCTGCTCCCATCGCCGAGGCGACCGATGCGTCGGTCACCGCCAGCGCGAGGAACGCGTCCACGCCCGCCACCCGGTCCTGCTCATGGCGGGCGCCGAACACGTAGGTGATGGCCAGCGACATGGCCGGGCCGGGCGGGCCCGTGCATTCCGCCAGCGTGGGGAGCAGCGTCCCGCCGCCGCGCTCGTCCTGGTCGGCCAGACGGGCGAGGGCCGGCAGCGCCCAGGCCGCGGTGATCTCCCGGTGGTGGGGGAGCACCATGGCCAGGGTGGTGACGTCACCGGTCAGTTCCGCGCCGGAGTAGTTCGGCTTGGGGCGGCGTTCCAGCCAGGTCAGGTGATTCTCGAGCAGTCCGGCGGTGCGGGCCGGGCGGAGATTCGCCATGACGCGACGGCCGGCGATCTCCTGGAGCAGGACACCGGGCTCCGAAGCGACGGACCGTTGCTCGAAGCGGGTGCTTGCCGGATCGGGCAGACCGCCACCGGCCAGCCACTCGGCGAACTGGTGTCCGGCCGGCGAGGTCAGAGCTCGGGCCCGTTGCCGGACCGAGGCGTCGACCTCGCGGGGGACTCGTAGGAGGGCTTGTTCGAAGTCCGTGGGCCACGGCTGCCGGCCCTGCGCCTCGGCTCGGACGAGCCGGTCCAGCAGAGTCTCGGCGTCGAGGCTGCCGTTGACGTGCGTCGGTGTGGCGAACAACTCCGCCACCGGCGTGCGCGTCACCTCCACTGCCAGCTCCGCAATGCGCAGCGCCGGCACACCGTTCGGGGTGGCGATCAGAGGATTGCCGTGGGACGGGTCTTCCTGGCGCGCGGCACGCACTGCCGCGATCATGCGTTCCCAGGCGCGACCGTGTCGCTTCGGGTCGATGACGCTCCAGAGCGCCTCGCCGAGGAAGACCAGGCGCGGCCGGTGGTTCCACCGCTGATCGCCGAAGGCATCCGGGTGGCGGTCGAACACCGGCTCGAAAACCTCGGCGAGGTCGGACGTCCGGCCGGCGGCGTGCAGGGTCACGATGCCCGCGAGCACGCGCTCCCAGCGGACGCCGGACTCCTCGCGGATGAGGGCGACCACCTCCTCGGCCAGCTCCGCCGCGCTCGCGATCGGCGGCGGCATGACGGCCGGCGGCACCCGCGCCGGCAGCGGAAGGTCCGCAGGAGAACCGACTGATCCGTAAGCGCCCGGACCGATGGCGCCTGCACCCATGAGCCCGGAGTGGTCTGAGGTGCCGGTGGCCGGACCGAAGACAGTGGCAGCGCCCGGAAGCCCAGCTGCCGCCTCGGCAAGAGCGGCCACCACGAGCGGCGGCAGCCCTGCGGCATGCCGGCCGATCAGCGTCAGCGCCCGCTCCTGAACATCAAGCGCCGGATGCTCCAAGGCGACGGCCACCACCTCCATCACCTCAGCGATGCGGTCAGGCTCCCGCCGAGCGACCCTCTCCAGCCACACCAGCTGAGCCTTGACCAGAGACCTCTCCTTCCGCACCAGCACCGACCGGCTCGCTTCCAGGACTGTCTCCAGCTCCAGGCGGCCCTCCTCGTCGAGGCTGCGCAGGGCGCGCTGGGCCATGGTGGCGATCGGTGACGGTGCGTCGGGCAGCAGCCGGACGTAGTCGAGGGCGTGGCCGGCCACCTCGTCGTTCGTCGGGGTCAGGGCTTCGAGCAGCATGGCGAACGGTCGCAGGGCCACCGGCCGGTCGCCGCGGACCAGACGATCCACAGTGGCATCAAGAATCTGCCGACGCTCGAGCCGACCCTCGGCAACAAGCTGGGCGACCGCTGACGGGAACAGCGGAGTGCTCTGCCAGCTGCCGTCCGCCTCGGAGAAGTGCCCTTCGTTCAACGCGTTGCCCAGGCCGTCGATGGTGAACAGCGCCGGCACGAACAGATCGAGGTAGGAGCTTTCGCGGAGGAGGTCGACCAGCCGGGTCGGCCCGCCCTCGTTCCGGAACCGCAGCATCTCGGCGAGCCAGCCGCGAACCATTCCCTCGCTGGTCGGCGGCTCCGCGTCCGCCGCGCGCAACAGAGCAGCGGGGAACTCCCATTGGCCCGTCCACGAGTCGTCGGGGCGCACCCGGGCCGCCAGCCGGGTGCCGAGGTCGCCCAGCCACGGCAGCTGCCGGGCCTGGGCGATCGTGATGAACCAGTCGGCGGGGAGCCGGCCCCAGCCCTCGCGCATGACCGGCCGGATCAGCAGCGCCGCCGTCTTGGCGGCGGACGAGAAGCACGCGATCGCGATCAGGGCGTAGCCCCGGGCCGGATCGTGGCGTGGGCGGTGCCAGTCGTCGGCGGTCATCGCCTTGATCCGGGCCTCGAACTCCTTGGCGAAGGCCAGCCGCTGCGTTTCATCCGCGCTGAGCAACAGCCCGGCGAGCTGGTCGATCTCGCCCTCGCCCGTGAGGCGGTCGAGCGTCTCCCATTCCAGGCTCACGCCGGCCCTCCCGCGCGGACGATGCGTACGGCCAGCGCATGCTTGCACGGCCCCCGTTCCCCTCGGTGTTTCGCCCACCAGGGGCAGGTGCACGAGAACACGTCGTCGGCGTGGCGCACGTGGTACGTGTCGTCACCGCTCCGCACGACCGCGACTTCTCCCGTCACCTCCACCGCGCCCGCGGCGACCAGGGCCCGTGCTCCGGCCAGCCGGGGATTCATCCGCTCCACCACCTCCGCCGCGTACGGCAGGGTGCGATGGAAGTAGCCCGCCTCGGCCACGTCATAGCCGACGCGGCCCGCCGTGCCGAGCTGTGTCAACGCGTCGCGCACCCGCTGGGCCCCGATGCCCGCCGCTGTCGCCAGCGCGTTGACGTCGATCGCCGGATCCCAGGAGAGCAGCGCGCTGACCAGCTCGGCGTCGTCGGCCGCCTCGTCGCTCGCCAGTGACTCCAGGACCGCGCCCTCGCCGGAGAAACCCCGGTGTGGCTCCGGTGACAACGTCAGTGACAGCCGAAGCGCCGGCATGCTCAGCTCCCAGGTGCTGGCCACCGGTCCACTGCCGGTCGCGACCGCGGGGCCGTAGACGCGCAGGCTGGTCGCGTACCGCAGGAAGGGTTTGAGGGCGACCAGCCGGCCGGCACCCGGCAGGCAGATCGCGCCCGGCACCGGCCGGGACGTGAGGCGCAGCGAGCGCCCGGCGGGAAGCGCCCACAGCACGGAGCGGTCGCCCGCCGTCAGGCGTTGGAGCAGGGCTCGGGCCTCGGTCACGCCGATCACGGCGCGCGGGTCGAAGCGGGACGTCAGCACCTGCGCCTCGGCGAAGCCGCGCAGCCAGCGGGACGGCAGCGGCACCTTGCGCTCGACGAGAGGACCGTCGAACGTGGACACCGTCAGGTCGTCGGGCCCGACCGCGAGGTGCAGCGGGTCGACGCGGCCCACCCGGGTCAGCGCGCGTTGCAGCGGCGGGTTGACGTCGATGTTGGTGGTGCCGTGCCCGGTGATCTCGCCGTCGATGCCGGGCGGCAGCACGTCCAGGCGGGCGTAGACGCCGCAGCAGCCGGAGAACGACTCGAAGCGCAACCTGTCCGCCCCGGCGGTGACGACCGGGTCCAGGCTGGCCGGGTCGAACGGCCGGAAATAGCGGCTGCGGGCGACCTCGGCGACGGCCAGCAGCCCGGTCGCCGTGGCACCCGGCTCGGTCAGGAAGCCGGTGAAGAATCTCGGGTGTGCCGCCGGGCCACCGCAGGTCTGCAACGTGAGCCCGCCGGCCGGGACCAGATCCGAGGAGCCAAGGTAGGAGTACGTCGCGGAGACCATGCGGAGAAGGTAGAGAGGGGGTACGACACTTCGGCTCACGGGTCCAGATCGGCGCCGATGGCGTAGTGGTCGGACGGGTAGAGCCCGTCGATCGGGCGGTCGCCGGCGATGAAAGCGCCCCGGACCGTCACGGCGGTGTCCGGGCGTCCCGGGCGCACCAGCACGTGGTCGATCCGGCGGTCGATCAGCGTGGTCGCCTCCAGCGGCGCGTACGGCAGCAGCGAGTCCAGAGTGGTCGCCCCCGGATCACCGCCACCGGCCTCCCACGTGTCCACGGTCACGGCGCGCAGCGGGGCCAGCTCGGGCTCGTCCGGCGGCGCGTTCAGGTCGCCGATCAGCAGCACCGGCAGGGGCCCGTCGAACGCCGGGTCCGTCACCAGCTCGGCGAGCGCCACCGTCTGCACGGCCCGGTCCTCGGCGTAGTGCGGCTCCCACTCGCGGCACGTGACGATGACGTACAGGTTGCCCCGGGGATGGTCCAGGGTGCCGATCAGTGCCGTCGGCGGCGGACCGGGGCGCTGGGGGTGCGGCAGCTCGCGGACCTCGGTGCGCAGGATCGGCCAGCGGCTCAGCAGACCGAGCCCGACCACCGCCCCGAGCTGGCCGGGCTCCTCGACCGGATCCGGCTCGGGTGGCAGCGAGGTGGGTGCGAACGCCGCGTGCAGGCCGAGCTGCTTCGCCAGCACGTCGGCCTGTGTCGTGCCGTCGGCGGCCCAGGTCTCCACCAGACCCACCACATCCGGCTGGTACGTCTCCAGGGTGGTTCTGATGCCGGCGGCCCGCTCGCGCCAGTTGCCGCCGAAACGCCACCATACGTTCCAGGTCATGACCCGCATGCAGAGACGGTAAGCCCGCCGGGGTTGGATGGCACGGTGAGCCGACCCGTTCTGCTGCTGGATCTCGACGGGGTGCTGAACCCCTTCGCCGCGTCCTCCTGCCCCGACGGATACCTCGAGCACGAGTTCTATCCCGGTGAGGGCCCGGAGCGCTACTGCCCGGACCACGCCGCGTGGATCACCGAGCTGGCCGCCGCCGGTGACCTGCACTGGGCGAGTGCCTGGGGCGAGGACGCCAACACCCTCTTCGGCGCGAAGGTGGGCGTCGCCCCGCTGCCGGTGGTCACCTTCCCGCCGCTACCGTTCCCGCCGGAGGCCAAGGTGCCGGCGGTGGCGGAGGTGGTGGGTGACCGCCCGGTTGCCTGGATCGACGACAACCACACCGAGGCGGGCCGCCGCTGGGCCGCCGGGCGGTCGGCACCCACGCTGCTGGTGCCGATCGACTCGGCCGTCGGCTGGACCCGCTCCGACGTGGACCGGGTCCTGGCCTGGACGGCCGGCCTCGCGGGCTGAGCGGTCTCAGGCGTTCTGCCAGAGGCCGATCAGGTTGCCCTCGGTGTCGTGGACGTAGGCCGAGAAGCCCATGTCCCCGACCGGCTGCCGGCCGATCGCCACCTGGCCGCCCAGCTTCTCGATCCGGGCCAGGGCGTCGTCCAGGTCGTCGACGCCGATGGTGATCACCGGGCTGGTGATCGGGCCCTGCTTGGCGAGCATGCCGCCGTTGATGCCGCCGGGCTCACCCGGCCGGCCGGACTCGTCGGTCGCGGTGGTGGTGACCATCGTGTAGCCCATGCCCGGCATGCTCGCCAGCTGCCAGCCGAAGGCTTCGCGATAGAAGGTGTGCGCCCGGTCCGAATCGTCGAACGGGACCTCGAAGTGGACGACTTTGTCCATGACTCCTCCTCAGCTCATTGCCGACGATAGACCCGGCCACCGACAGAATCCGGGGTTCGCTCGCCGACCCGCAGATCCCGTTCGAGCTCGGCGATCACCGCGCGGAGATCGTCCAGGCGCTGGCTGATCGCGAGCCGGTCCAGCTCGTCCGGCTCGCCGTCGCCGTCAGCGTCGAAGTCCGGCGCCAGGCCCTCGGTCAGCTCCAGCCGGCGGACCTCCTCCATCGAGTTCACGATGACCGCGATCAGGATGTTAACCAGCAGGTTCACCGTGATCAGGATGTAACTGACGTAGTAGACCAGGGTCCAGGCCGAGACGGCCAGGCCCTGCTCGATCAGCTGCGCAGCAGCGCCGAGACGATGGTCCGCAGGCCGGGGGAGAAGCGCACCAGCCGCAGCACCCGGCTGTGGGCCAGGATCCGGACCGCGATCTCGGCCAGGAAGAGCAGCCGGAAGGTCCATTCGACAGTGGCGCCCCCGCAGGAGCGAGGGCGCCACCGTGGTCAGCTGCGGTAGACGCCGAACTCCCAGAGCGAGTAGCCGTAGTCGGTGGCGCGGGCGGTGCCGGAGACCCGGACGTAGCGGCCCGTGCCGCTGATCGCCAGGTCGTCGAAGCCGCCGTTGCCGCCGGTCGTCGTGTGGATCGTCTGCCAGGTGCTGCCGTTGTCCGACACCTGCACCGTGTAACCATTGGCGTACGCCGCCTCCCAGGCCAGCAGCACCCGGTTGAACGACTGCACCGAGCCCAGGTCGACCTGTACCCACGCGGTGTCGACCCATTCGCTGGCCCAGCGGGTGCCGTAGTCACCGTCGACCGCGTACGCCGGCAGCTGCGGCCCGTTCGTGCCGGTCGGCTGGTACGTCGACGCGGTCACCGTCTTGCCGCGGGCCAGGTTCGTGCCCGGGATCGTCGGCGGGACCACCTTGAACGAGCGCTGCTCGATGCCCACGTTGCCTTGGCCGTCGAACGCGTACACGTAGACCTTCCAGACGCCGAGCTGTTCCGGCGCGCGAACCGTGAACTGATTGCCGTTCTGGGTGAAGCTCAGATTGGTCAGGCCGCGGTTGCCGGTGATGTGCTTGTCGCTCGCCATCAGGTTGTACCGGATGAGATCGCCCTGCGGATCGGTCGCGGCGACATTCACGGTGAACGTGCCACCGGCCGGCACGGCCGTCTGCGGGCTCACCGTCATGGTGGTGATCTCCGGCGGGGTGTTCGCCGACGCCTGTCCGGTGTACGCCTGCTTCAGCGCGTGGTAGCCGAGCCGCCGCCAGCCACCGGTGAACGTGTTCAGCCAGACGCCGCCGAAGTCGTTCTCCAGTCCGTAGTGGAACTCGGTCGCGCCCAGCGCCACACCCGGGTGGCCCTTGATCGCGTTCCAGCTGTACGTGTACCCCGCCCGCTTCTGCAGATCGGTCGGCTCGTCCGGGACCCCGTTGACGTCGTTGGGCACCTCCCACTCGCCGGCCGGGCCGCCCTCGGTCAGGATGTACGGCTTGGTGTAGCCGCCGGCGATCCAGTCCCGCTTGACCGTGTCGATCGCGCCGTAGGAGTTGACGGCCAGCAGGTCCAGGGCCGGGGCGTACGGCTTGTAGTACGTCCAGGCGTGGGTGTACGCGTCGGTCGAGGTGACCGGGTGGTTCGGGTCCACCGCGTGGATCGCCTCGGCGACCTCGTTGACGAACTTGGCGTAGGCGATCCGGCGCGCCTCGACCACGTCGGCGGCCAGCCCGTAGTTCTGCATCTCCAGAATGACCTCGTTGCCGACGTCCCACATCAGGACGCCCTGCCGGCCCTTGAGCGCGTTGACCCGGGCCACGATCTCGGCCTTCACCGAGGACTTGTACGCGGTGTCGTTGACGTAGTCGGCGCCGTGGTTGAGCCAGAGGCCGACGACGACCTTGATGTTCTGCTGGGCGGCCCGGTCGAGGAGCGCCGGGGTGTTGTCGTCCGGTCCCCAGATGCGGATCGTGTTGACGCCCATGTTCTTCAGGTCCCGCAGGTAGCCGTCGGCGGCGGCCTGCGGCGGGCCGTAGGTGATGCCCTTGACCTCGTACGGCGCGCCGTTGACGTTCAGCTGCCAGTTGCCCTGCGTACCGGTGACCCGGACGGTGGACGGGCCGGCCGGGGTGGCCGGGTCGGTCATCGCCGCCGGGGTGGTGCCGGTGGCCCGGGCCACGGTCACCGAGTCGACGCTGAGCACGCCGCCCGAGGTGGTCTCCGGGGTGGGCGTGGTGAAGCCCGCGATCGCGTTCGGCAGCGAGCCGCCGATGGCCAGGTCGAAGCGCAGGAAGAAGCCGTGGTGCACGGCCGCGCGCCACGCGGTCACGCCGACCTGCGACTCGCGGACCACCCAGGTCTGCCGGCCGTCGAGGTAGAAGCGGATCTCCTCGTCGGTCCTGGTGCGGTCGATGACCTGGGTGTACTCGTGGAAGCCGGTCTGGCAGCCGGTGCAGCTCGCGAGCCCGCTCTGCCGGCCGTTGTACTCCGCGCACGGCCCGTCGGGTGCGGTGCCGCAGTGCAGGGTCTGGGAGAGCTGGCTGCGGCCGTTGACGTCGGTCATGATGTCGGTCTCGCCGACGCCGGGCCAGTTGGTGTAGTTGCCCCGGTAGGCCGCGCCGGTGGCCCGGAAGCCGGGCCAGTAGCCGGCGCCGTTGGCCACGTCGGGCTGCTTCAGGACGGCGGTGAACTTCGTCTGCTGCCCGGCCAGCGGCTCGAAATCGGTGCGCTGGGTCTCGATACGCCCCGAGGTCCACTTGCCGGCGCCGTCACGGGTCGCCTTGATGTTCAGCTTGCCGGCGCCGTCGAGGTAGACGTTGGCGGTGGAGTTCGACGCGGTCTCGACCTCGCCGGTGCCCCAGTTCGCGGCGCCGCCGGGATACTGGGTGCCGGTGCGCAGCAGCCAGTTCGCCGCGTTCGGCGAGGTGTTGGCGGCGCCGCTGAAGTCGTCGGTCCAGACGGTGGTGAAGTCACCGGGCACGGGCGGCGGCGTGGTCGGGTCGGTGGGCGGCGTCGTGCTGCCACCGGTGAAAACCTTGAACTCGTAGAGGGAGTAGCCGTAGCCGCTGGCGCGGGTGGTGCCGTACATGCGGACGTAGCGGCCGGTGCCGCTGACGGTGAGGGTCTCGGTGCCGCCGGCGCCGGTGGTGGTGGTGTGGATGTCGGTCCAGGTGGTGCCGTCGGCACTGGTCTGGATTTTGTACGCCTTGGCGTACGCGCCCTCCCACTGCAGGACCACCTGGCAGATCGCCTGGGAACTGCCCAGGTCCACGCGCAGCCACTGGGGATCGGCGAACTCGCTCGACCAGCGGGAGCCCGCGTCCCCGTCGACGGCCTTGCCCGCGGCGACGTCCGCACCCTCCTGCGTGGAGGCGGTGGCCGGCTTGCCCTGGGCAGCGTTCGTGGTGCCACAGGCCGTGGGTGCGCCGGTGGAGCCGTAGACCTTGAACTCGTAGAGGGAGTAGCCGTAGCCGCTGGCGCGGGTGGTGCCGTACATCCGGACGTAGCGCCCGGTGCCGCTCACGGTGAGCGTCTCGGTGCCGCCGGCGCCGGTGGTGGTGCTGTGGATGTCGGTCCAGGTGGTGGCGTCGGCACTGGTCTGGATCTTGTACGCCTTCGCGTACGCGCCCTCCCACTGCAGGACGACCTGGCTGATCGTGGCGGTGGTGCCGAGGTCCACCCGCAGCCACTGGGGATCACTGAACTGGCTCGACCAGCGCGTACCGGCGTTGCCGTCCACCGCGAGGGCGGCGGCGACGTCCGCACCCTCCTGCGACGACGCGGTCGCGGATTTGCCCTGCGACAGCAGGGAATCGGCGGCGTGCGCGGTGAACTGCACGACGCCCACATAGGCGGCGACGACGGCGAGCACGGTGACGGGGATCAACCGGCGCCAGCGTCGAGGTCGGGGCGCGTGCGGGGACAGCGCCTGGGGGGATGCCGGATGCACGGGAACTCCTGACGTTCGGGGACGGAGTCACGGGGGGAGTGATCAATGGAGAGCGCTCTCCATACCGCCGCAGTGTTGCGCCCAGTTTTCCGATGTGTCAAGCATTCCGTGCCCAGGAAGCGACAAACACGGTCTTACGGTACGGCGAGACGGCTCCTATGGAAAGCGCTCTCCACGGCTACGGTGACCCGATGGACGAAGGTGGAGTTGCGGAGCTGATCGAGCGGGCGGGCTATGGACCGCAGGAGCCGGTGGCAGTAGCGATCCGCCGTCCGGGTCAGGAACCGATGGTCGTCACGCGTCCCGTGGAAGGTCCGGGTGCGGAGTCGATGATCTACATCGCCTCCGTGGCCAAGCAGATGACGGCGGCCTGTCTCGCCCTGCTGGTCAGGCGGGGCCAGGTGGACACCGAGACATCGGCGCGCCACTGGCTGCCGGACCTGCCGTCCTGGGCCGGCGCGGTGCGGCTGCGCCACCTGCTGCACCACACGGCCGGGCTGCCCGACGACGCCCGGCTGCAAGGCCCCGGCGACCGCACCTCCGCCGGCATGCTGACAGCCCTGAAGTCCTCACCCGCATCCGATTCCGAGCCGGGAAGCCGGTTCGCCTACTCGAACGCCGGCTACATCCTGCTCGCCGCGATCGTGGAACGGGCCACGGAACAGCCCCTGCCCGGCTTCGCCCGCGATCACCTCTTCGCGCCGCTGGGGATGTCGCGCACGCTGTACTGGCCCGGTCCCTCGGCTCAGCCCCCGGGCGCCGTCCCCATCGAGTCACCGCATCCGGCCCCGTTGTCACTGGGCGACGGGGGTGTGTGGAGTACGCCCGCCGACCTGCTGCGCTGGGGCGACGGCCTCAACGAGGACCGGCTGCACATCTCGGGATTGCTGCAGACGCCGGGATTCCTGGACGACGGCACGCCGCTCGACTACGCCTGGGGTATCGGCGTGCGGGTCCACCGCGGCCGGCGCGTCTACCGGCACGGCGGCGGCTGGCAGCAGCTGCGACTGCTCCACGCCAGGTCACCCGACGCCGGTCTGACGCTGCTGACGGTCGCCCTGCGCGATCCGGCCGACCGTCACATCGGCCTCACCGACGACCTGCTCGACCGGCTGCTCGGCTGACGCCGCCCCGCAAGGAATCCCGTCAGACGGGGCGGCGAGCGAAGGAGAGCAGGATTACGAACGCGCCCAGAGTGGCCAGCGAAATCAGCAGCAGCGTGAGGCTGTTGCCGGTGAGGTCCTGAACCACGTGGATGCCGGTCCCGAGGGCGAGCACCGCGTACGCCCCGGCCAGCAGCCGCGGTCGCGGGACCGGCCTCCGGAAGAGCCGGACCCGGCCCGGCCGGCGGTTGTGCTGCACCACCAGCCAGACCGCCGACGCGAGCACCAGCACGGCCAGCACAGCCTCGGCCACGAGCAGCAACACATCGACGGTCGGCATGCCCGGGAGGATAGTGCGGCCGGGCGAGCCGAGAATTTCTTTGTGGGGTGTGTAGAGAACGGGGCCGGGTCTCCGACTCACCGGTGGAAGTGCCCCGCCGGGGGCACCCGAGGGCTGGGAGACTGAGCCATGAAGTACATGCTGATGATGTTCGGTGACGGCGCCACCATGATGCAGAGCCGGAGTCAGGAGTGGGTCTCCGAGATGATCCAGTTCATGATGTCGTTCAATGCCGAGCTGGAGCAGGCCGGT
The DNA here is from genome assembly GCF_050955795.1 of Actinoplanes sp. CA-051413. Classification (NCBI taxonomy): domain Bacteria; kingdom Bacillati; phylum Actinomycetota; class Actinomycetes; order Micromonosporales; family Micromonosporaceae; genus Actinoplanes; species Actinoplanes sp. CA-051413. Next base: position 7,521,026 of record NZ_CP192100.1, on the reverse strand, counting down.
GAGTTCGTCGAGGCCCGCGGGCTGGCCGATCCCACCTCGGCCAAGACCGTCTCGCTGGTCGACGGCCAGGTCGTGGTGACCGACGGGCCGTTCGCCGAGGCCAAGGAGTCGCTGGCCGGCTACTGGGTGCTCGAGGTGAAGGACGAGCAGCGGGCGATCGAGCGGGCCGGCCAGATCGTCGTCTGGGCCGAGCGGGTCGAGCTGCGCGAGGTTCCCGACGGGCCGCCCGAGCAGTGACCACGGACCAGCCCGGTGTCGAGGGCCTGCTGCGCGAGCTCGCGCCGCAGGTCCTCGGGGTCCTCGTCCGCCGGTACGGGCAGTTCGACGCCGCCGAGGACGCGGTCCAGGAGGCCCTGCTCTCCGCCGCCCTCAAGTGGCCGGTCGAGGGGGTGCCCGACAGCCCGCGGTCCTGGCTGATCACCGTGGCCGGCCGACGCCTGGTCGACGAGTGGCGCAGCGAGAGCGCCCGCCGCGCCCGCGAGGAGCACGTCGCGCTGCTCGAGCCGGCCGACCCGGCCGCCGCCGTCGACGAGGACGACACCCTCACTCTGCTCTTCCTCTGCTGCCACCCGTCGTTGTCGCCGCCCTCGCAGCTCGCCCTGACGCTGCGCGCGGTCGGTGGCCTGAGCACCGCGGAGATCGCCCGGGCGTTCCTGGTGCCCGAGGCCACGATGGCCCAGCGGATCAGCCGGGCCAAGCAGCGGATCCGCACCAGCGGGCTGGGCTTCGAGGCGCCGCCCGAGGCTGAGCGGGCCGACCGGCTCCAGGTCTTACGGCAGGTGCTCTACCTGGTCTTCAACGAGGGCTACACCACGAGTGCCGGGCCCGACCTGCAACGGGCCGACCTGACCGCCGAGGCGATCCGGCTGACCCGGATGCTGCACCGGCTGTTGCCCGGCGACGGGGAGACGGCCGGGCTGCTCGCGCTCATGCTGCTCACCGACGCGCGGCGCCCGGCGCGGACCGACGAGCACGGCGCGCTGGTGCCTCTGGACGAGCAGGATCGGGGACTGTGGAATGCCGCGTTCATCGCCGAGGGGGTCGCGCTGGTCTCCGGGACGCTGGGCCGGGGGCCGCTGGGGCCGTACCAGTTGCAGGCCGCGATCGCGGCGGTGCACGACGAGGCCCGCACCGCAGCGGAGACCGACTGGCCGCAGATCCTCGCCCTCTACGAGGTGCTGGAACGCGTCTCGCCCGGTCCGGTGGTCACGCTGAACCGGGCGGTGGCCGTGGCCCGGGCGCGCGGGCCGCTGGCCGGGCTCGCCGTGCTGGCCGAGCTCGACGGTGACGAGCGGATGACGGGCAACCACCGGCTCGAGTCCGTCCGCGCGCACCTGCTGGAGCTGGCCGGCGACCACACCGCGGCGCACAGCAGTTACCTGCGGGCGGCGGCCATGACGGCCAGCCTGCCCGAGCAGCGGTATCTGACGCTGCGGGCGGCGGCGCTGTCGACCCGTACCTCATCCGAACATTGAGCCGGGCCTGAGCCGGGCATGATGGTCCGGTGAGTGAACCTCCCGCCAAGGGCCTGATCCTGCTGGTCGAGGACGAACGGCCGATCGCGGACCTGGTCCGGCTCTACCTGAGCCGGGACGGCTTCGGGGTGCACGTCGAGCACGACGGCCCGGCCGGGCTGGCCGCGGCCCGGCGGTTGCGGCCGGTCGCGTGCGTGCTGGACATCGCGCTGCCCGGGATGGAGGGCACCGAGATCTGCCGCCGGCTGCGGGAGGCCGGTGACTGGACCCCCGTCGTCTTCCTCACCGCCCGTGACGACGAGGTCGACCGGATCCTCGGCCTCGAGCTCGGCGGCGACGACTACCTCACCAAGCCGTTCAGCCCGCGGGAGCTGGTCGCCCGGGTACGGGCCCTGCTGCGCCGCGCCGCCGGGCCACCCGACGGCGGCCACGTGCGCACGCTGGGGCCGTTGCAGCTGGACTCCGGCCGACATCTGGTCACCGTGGACGGTGTGCCGCTGACGCTCACCCCCACCGAGTTCGACCTGCTCGCGCACCTGCTCGGGCGCCCGGGGCGGGTCTTCACCCGGGAGGAGCTGCTGGCCAGCGTCTGGGGGTACGCGTCGCCGGCGGGTACCCGTACGGTCGATGTGCACGTGGCCCAGGTGCGCGCCAAGCTGGGCGCCGCCGCGACCCTGATCCGCACGGTCCGCGGGGTCGGCTACACAGCCGATGCGTAGCATCCTCGGCACCCTGTCCGGCCGGACCGTCCTGGTCACCGCGGCCACGGCCGTCGTCGCCGTCATCATCACCGCGCTCGTGGCGCTGCCCATCGCGGTGCGTTCGGCCAACAACGCCGCTCGCGACGAACTGATGGAGAAGTCCGCGCTTGCGGTCGAGCTGCTCACCACCGAACGTCAGGTGGCCCGGGAGCGGATCGTGTCCCGGCTGCGGGCCGACGGCGTCGACGTCTATCTGATCCGGCGGGGCACCGTCGACCGGGCCGGGCTGCCGGACCGGGTGGTCACCCAGGTCGCCGGCGGCGCGACGGTCAACACCCGCGGCACGGTCGGCGGGCGCGCGGTGCTGATCGTCGGCCGGCCTTTGCGGGGCAACACCAGCGGGGTGGTCCTCACCCGCGACACCGCTTCCGGTACGGCGGCCCGCGTCCTCGGCGGAGTGTGGCTCGCACTGCTGGCCGGCCTGCTCGGTGGTGTCCTCGCCGGAGCGCTGCTGGCCCGTTTCATCGCCCGGCCGCTGCGGCAGGCGGCCGTGGCGGCGGGCCGGCTCTCGTCCGGTGACCGCTCGGTACGCCTCGCGGTGCGACCTCCCGCCGAGGTGGCCGAGCTCGCGTCCGCGCTCAACCAGCTCGGCGCGGCGTTGCAGATCAGCGAGGGCCGGGAACGCGAGTTCCTGCTGTCGGTGTCGCACGAGCTGCGTACCCCGCTGTCCACGATCCGCGGCTACGCCGAGGCCCTGGCCGACGGGGTGGTCGCCGCCGACGACGCTGCGCGGGCCGGGCAGACCATGGTCGCCGAGGCCGACCGGCTCGACCGGCTGATCTCGGACCTGCTGGTGCTCGCCCGCCTGGAGGCCGCGGACCTGCCCGTGGACATCGTGCCGGTGGACCTGGTCGACCTGGCCGGGTCGGCCGCCGAGGCGTGGGCCCGGCGCTGCGGCCCGGACGGCCCGCAGGTGCGCACCGAGCTGCTCGCCGAGCCGGTCGTGGTGGCCACCGATCCCGGCCGCATCCGCCAGGTGATCGACGGGCTCTGTGAGAACGCGCTGCGGGTTGTGCCGCCGGGTGCCCCGCTGATCCTGGCGGTACGGCCCGGCCCGCACGGCGGCGTGCTCGAGATCCGGGACGGGGGTCCCGGCTTCTCCGACGAAGACCTGGCGGTGGCGTTCCAGCGTGGCGCGCTGCAGCGGCGGTACCGGGGCATCCGGCGTACCGGTAGCGGTCTGGGGTTGGCGCTGGCCGCCCGCCTGGTCGGGCGGCTCGGCGGCACCATCGCGGCCGGCCACGCTCCCGAGGGCGGCGCGATGTTCACCATCGCCCTGCCTGCCGCCACCGGCCCTTACTCAACCCGAACATGACGCTGATCCGGCCCGTGCACGGCCGGCGCAGTCTTGGCGGCATGACACGAACCCGTATCGCGCTGACCCTGACCACTGTGAGCCTCGCCGGTCTGCTCGGGCTGAGCGGCTGCGGCGGTGGCGCGGCCCCGGCCGGTGCCCCGGCGGCGCCCGCGGCGGACGTCGCGGACGAGACTTTCGCGCTCGCCGCCGTCGGTCTGGAGGCGGACCCGGCGCCGTCGGCCTCCGCCGCGGCCAAGCCGGACAAGGCTGGCAAGCACCCCCGGGCCCGCAAGTTCCTACGGAAGAACACTCTGCACGGGGAGATGACGGTGCAGGGCAAGGACGGCGTCAAGACCGTCGTCGTGCAGCGCGGCACGGTCACCGCCGTGGACGCCACGACGGTGAGCGTCAAGTCGGCCGACGGCTTCGCGCAGACCTGGACCTACGGCGACAAGCTGCGGGTCGTGCAGGACAAGAAGAAGGCCGAGGCCGCCGCGATCAAGAGCGGCGCGGAGATCGGCCTCGCCGGCGCCAAGGACGGCGGCAAGAACGTCGCCCGGCTCGTCGTGATCAAGTAGCCCGGAGGTTCAGGGCCCGTGCTCTTGGACAAGCACGGGCCCTGCACCCCGCCCCCCGGAAGAAAGATCAGGTCACTGCAGGATGGCGCCCATCGGCGACATCAGCAGCTTGCCGAAAGCCTCGGCGGTGCCGTCCAGGCGCGTCCGCTCCCGGCCGAGGGCCTGCAGGTCATGGCGTACGCACCAGAGCTTCTGCGAGTTGCGCCAGGCCACGTTGCGGGTGTACTCGATCAGCTCGCCCTGCCACCAGTCGTCCAGGTCGCCGTTCATCATGTCGATGATCAGCTGCCACTTCTCCAGGAAGCCGCGGCGCAGCCCGGGGATGGACTCGGCGAAGATGTCGTTGATCTGCAGATAGTCGTGGTGCTGGTCGCTGTCGTCGACCGGGTCGGAGCCCAGGTGGTCGAAGGTCGTGACCAGGGCGAACGGCAGGTCGAAGTTGATGTGCGCGTTGACCCCGGCGGCCGCCGACGGCAACGGGCGCGCGTCCGGGCCGGGGATCCGGTGGAACAGCACGGACCAGGCCCGCGGGCAGCCGGCGCTGGCGTCCGACCACTGGCGCAGGGCGTCGAAGTAGCGGGCGGCGAACTCCACGTCCAGGCGGGACAGGAACGCCGGGTCGGCGAACCGGCCCGCGTACAGGCGCTCGAGCACGCTGGTCGTGATGGTCAGGTAGAGCTTGTTGAAGTCGGCGAGCGGGTTGCTGTCCAGCAGCGGCGGCACCCGCTCCAGTACGTCCTGGAGCTTCGTGAGCTGGTCGACCACCGCGGGTACGTCATCGGGGTGCCCGGCCAGCACGTCGGCCATGTCCTGGCGGACAGGCCCCCAGACGGAATCGGTGATCATCGCGGTCCTCCACACACGGAACTCCCTCGCGGAGGCCCTCCAGCACCGCCCGGCGGCCTGGTCGGGCCGGCCGGCCGGGCGGTGCTCCCCCGAACGAGAGTCAGCCTTTCATCGGGGACGGGCGTGGGGATCGGTAGAACGACGTATTCCGCGTACGTAGATAACGAAAAGGTCACGCCGCCCGGAGGAACACCCGGCTGGCCTGCACCCGGGTGCGCACCTGGAGCTTGTCGAAGATGTGCCCGACGTGCACGCCGACGGTCCGCTCACTGATGAACAGAGCCTGACCGATCTCCCGGTTGGTCAGCCCCTCGGCGACCGCCGCCAGGACCTCCCGCTCGCGCTCGGTCAGCACGTCCAGCTCGTCGCCGGAGTCGCGGCTCGGCGGCGGGATCGGAACCGTGTCCTCGTCGCCGGTCAGGGCGACCCGGGCCCGGGTCGCCACCGCGGTGATCTCGGCCGCGAACGGCTTGGCGCCCATGGCCCTTGCGGTCGCGTACGCCTCGCGCAGCGCCATCGTGGCCGCCGCCCGCCCGCGGTTGGAACGGCCCGGCCGGCGCGCGAAGGTGGCCTCGGCCTGCCGCAGCCGCGAATACGCCGCCGGGTACGGCTGCTTGCGCCTGTCCCACGCCGTCGCGGCCCGGGCCCACAGCTCCGGGTCGTTGCGCTCGTCGATCCGGCTCTGCTCGGCCGCGCACAGGTCCAGGTAACCGTCGACCACGGCGCGCACCGGCGGGGCCGCGTTGCCCGCACCCTTGGCCATCCGCTCGACCACGGTCTGCAGCCGGCGCACCGCCCCCAGGTCCACCGGCACCTTGCCGCCGGCCTGGGCCTCCGCCTCGGCGCGCAGCCCGTGCCAGGCCAGCACACCGAGCAGCACCAGGTCGTCCGAGCGGGTCTCGGTCAGGCCGCGCTGCACGGCGGCCCGCGCCTCCGCGTGCCGGCCCTGCCACATGGCCAGCCCGGCCCGCAGGGTGAGCATCGGCAGCACGTGCCGGGCCCCGCCACCGGCGAGGATCGTCGCCACCGCCTCCAGGTCGCGGTCGGCCTGCTCGACGTCGCCGACGCCGACCCACAGCCGGCAGCGCGACAGCAGCAGCTCGACCGCGTCGGCGCCGGACGGGCGGTGCCGCATCGCGGTGTCGAGCACCTTCTCCATCTCGGTCCAGTCGCCGATCCGGAACAGCCCGTTGGCGGCGATGGCCAGCAGCCGGGTCTGGTAGGTGCGGCCGAGCCCGATCGCGGCCAGCTTCTCCGCGCCGCGGCGGGCCACCAGCACGCCCTCCTCGACGCTGTTCAGCGGCCCGGTGAGCAGCTCGGCCAGGTGCAGATAGGCGCAGCCGATGTCGTCCGGGTGCCCCGAGCGCTCGGCGATCTCCACCGCCTGGCGGATCACCGCCAGCCCCGCGTCGGGATCCTCCCGGAAGGCCAGGCTGAAGCCCAGCGCAGCGCTGGCCCGGACCAGGTCGGCGGTCGAGCCGTCGGCCTTCTCGGCCAGCTCCAGCGCGTCGCGCGCGCGGACCCCGGCGTCGGCGTAGCGGCCCAGGTGGACCAGCAGCTCGGCGAGGTGCGCGGCCGCGCTGGCCTGCTCCGACGGGGTGCACTCGGCGAACGCCAGCGCCCGCTCGTATTCGATCTCGGCGGTCGCCGAGCGGCCCGCCGCGGCCAGGTAGCGGGCCCGGCGCAGGTGGATCTCGCAGGCCCCCGGGCCGTCCGGGCGGGCGGCCAGCTCCTCGAGCCGGGTCAGGGCCCGCTGGTGCTCGCCGCAGCGGTGCGCCGACTCGGCGGCGTGCGCGAGCAGCTCGGTGCGCTCGGGGGCCTGGTCGCAGCCCAGCTCCAGGGCCATGCTCCAGTAGCGGTGCGCCTCGGCGAAGCCGTAGAGCTGCTCGGCGGCCCGGGCCGCGGCGACGACCGAGGGCATCGCCCGGGCGGGCTCGCCCGCCTGCCGCCAGTGATGCGCCAGCCGGGCGTGGTCGGCGGCGCCGGGGACAGCCTCCAGGGCCTCGGCGTAGCGGCGGTGCCGGGCGGCGTGCTCGGCCGGCAACACCTCGTGCTCGAGGACCTCGGCGACGACCTGGTGCCGCAGCCGGTAGCCGTCGGCCGCGCTGGTCACGAAGCGGTGCGCGACCGCGGCCCGGATCGCCTCGATCAGCTCCGTCTCCGGCAGCGGCAGGACCCGGGCCAGCAGGGCGTGCTCGACCGGCTCGACCCCGGCGGCGACGGCGTGCACCACGTCGTGGGCGTGCGGGGGCAGCTCGTCGACCCGGGACAGGAAGATCTCGCGCAGCGTGTCGGACAGCTCGACCCGGCCGTCCCGCAGGTCCCGGGAGAGCTCCTCGACCACGAACGGGTTGCCGCCGCTGCGCTTGTAGACCCGGTCGGCGTCCTCCGGGGCCACGTCGGCGCCGGCGATCGCGGCGACCAGCTCACCGGTCGACTCCTGGTCGAGCGGGGCCAGGTCGAGCACGCGTACGGACCGCAACCGGCGCAGCTCGGCCAGCACCCGCCGTAGCGGATGGGAGCCGTGCAGCGACTCGGCCCGGACCGCCGCCAGCACCGACAGGTTGATCTCGCCGAGGCCCGCCAGCAGGTAGAGCAGGAGCTGCCGGGTGCTGCGGTCGGCCCACTGGAGGTCGTCGAGCACGAGCAGCAGCCGCCGGCCCTGGGCCAGCGAACGCAGCTGCTGGGAGACCCGTTCGAGGAGTACGCCCGCGCCGTCCTGGTTGGCGGCGGCGTCCACCGGGGCGGTGTCGGCGTGCACCCCGGCGCGGCGCAGCGCCTGCAGGACCGGGTGCAGGGGAGAGGCGTCGCCGATGTCCAGGCAGGTGCCGGACAGCACGGCGACACCCGCGTCACGCAGGGCATCCGCCGTCTCGCGCAGCAGGCGGCTCTTGCCCACGCCGCTCTCGCCGGTGACGAACACCGCCGCGGTGCCGCTGGGACCGGCGTCCAGCAGGTCCGTGCGAACCGCGGTCAAAGTGCCGGTACGTCCGACAATAGGCGCGTCGTCCCCCTCGCTGGCCATGCGTGGCAGCCTAGTGCCGATCCGGGTAGCACGTTCTCGTCGGTTCGGACTGTTCTGCGTCACAAATTCGACGCTGGGCCCGCTGTCACAGATACGTCATTCTGCGGATCCGCTGTACCCCTGCCGGCTGGCACCGTTTGCCTCGCCAATGCGGCGAAGGGGCGTGGGGCATGAACAGAATGACTGCCGGCATCCGGTGCCGGCGACAGACAGTGACCGTGCTGTTCGTCGACATCGTCGGTTTCACCGGCATCGTCGACGAGCTGGACTGCGCGGACGTCCGGGATCTGCAGATGGACTACTTCGCCACCGTGTCGGCCGAGGTCCGGGCGGCGGGCGGGGTGGTCGAGAAGTTCATCGGGGACGCGGTCATGGCGATCTTCGGGGCGGGCGGGCCGGTGCCCGGCACGCCGGAGGACACGAGCTGCGCGGCCGTGGGAGCGGTCCGGGCCGGCCTGGCCATCCAGGAGGCGCTGCGGGGGCGTCTCCTGGCCGGCCGGTTCCCGGTACGGACCCGGGTCGGGCTGGCCACCGGCGACGCCATCGTCGACCTGGACCAGACCCGCGACGGCGGGTACGGGATGGTCAGCGGCAGCGTGGTGAGCACGGCGGCGCGGCTGCAGGCGTACGCGCCGCACGACACGGTGGTGGTCTGCGCGGCCACCCGGGCGGTGACCGACCACGCGGTGGTCTACCAGGAGATGCCGCCGGTCTCGGTGGCCGGTAAGTCGGCCCCGGTGGAGCTGTCGCGGGCGCTGTATCCGCAGGTGGTGACGGCCGGACCGATCCTGCAGACGTGCGGCTGACCGGCCGCCCGGCAGATCCGCCGGGAGCCAATACTTCAGCGGGGCCGACCTGAGCCGATAAAGGCAACGTGGGTGCCACGCCTTCTCCGCCGGCTGAGCCGGCCCTGCTGCAGCTCGAGCCCGGCGACGCCGCCGGGCTCGAAGTGCTGGGCGAGCTGGGCCGGGGCAACCAGGCGGTCGTGCACCGGGTACGCCTGCGGGGCAAGGAGTACGCCCTCAGACTCCTGCGCGACACCATCGCCGCGAGCACCGAGGGCGTCCGCGAGTTCCGCCGCCAGTGCGCGCTGCTGGCCGTGGTCGACAGCCCGGGCCTGCCCCGCGTGCACAAGACCGGTACGGCCGGCGGCCGCCCGTACGTGATCATGGATCTGCTCCCGGGCGAGCCGCTGACCGCCCGCCTGGCCCGGGGTCCGGTCCGCGAGGCCATGGCCGTGCGGATCGGCACCGACATCGCCGGCGCGCTGGTGGCGGCGCACGCCCACGACCTGGTGCACCGCGACGTCAAGCCGGACAACATCGTCGTCGGGCCGGACGGGGGCGCCGGACTGGTCGACTTCGGGCTGGCCACCCGCGTCTCGGCCGGCGCCGGGATCACCGAGGACCCGGTCGCGGGCACGCTGCTCTACAGCCCGCCCGAGCAGAGCGGCATGCTCAACCGGCCCGTCGACGGCCGCTCCGACCTGTACGCCCTGGGTGCGGTGCTCTTCGAGTGCGTCACCGGGGCCCCGCCGTTCGCCGCGGGGGACGTCGGCGAGCTGCTGCACCTGCACGCCACTGCGCCCGTACCGGATCCCCGGGCCCTGGCTCCCGGCCTGGGCGCCGCCTTCGCCGCGATCATCGTCCGGCTGCTCGCCAAGGACCCCGACGACCGTTACCAGAGCGCCGCCGGCCTGGTGGCCGACCTGCGGCGGCTCGGTGCCGACCCGGCCGCGATGTTCCCGCTCGGGGAGCAGGACGGCCCGGTCACCCTCGCCACCGCCCCGCTGACCGGACGCGACGCCGAGTTCAGCGCCCTGCGGGAGCGCTGGAGTGCCGCCGCGGCGGGCCGTGGTGGCATCGCTGTGCTGCACGGGAGCACCGGCAGCGGCAAGACCCGGCTGGCCGCCGAGCTGGGCGAGCTGGTCGTGGCGGCCGGCGGCATCGTCCTGCGGGGTACGGCCTCACCCAGCGACCGCCGGCCGATGGCGCCGCTGCGGGCGGCCGTGGACGCGTACGTCCGGGCTCTGCTGCGCCGCCCCGGTGGCGCTGCCGCCGCCGGCAAGCTGTTGCGCTCCGCCGCCGGGCAGGGTGCCGGCCTGGTGACCAGCCTGTCGCCGGCGCTGGCCGACGCGCTCGGCGTGCCCGGCGTCGCCGCCGAGATCGGCCTGGAGCGGCACTCGGCCGCCGTCGCCGACCTGCTCACCGGCCTGGCCCGGACGACCGGTCCGGTGCTGCTGCACCTGGACGACGTGCAGTGGTTCGACGACGGCACCGTCCGGGTGCTGGAGCAGCTCGCCGCCGGGCTCACCGGGGTGCCGCTGCTCGTGGTGGCCACCGCCCGCAACGACGACGAGGGCGCGCCCGCGGCCGCCATGGTCCTGAACCGCCTCCAGCCCGGCCCCGACACCGACATCACGCTGGCGCCGCTGAGTGCCGCGGCGGTCGGCGACCTGATCAGCTCCCTGTCCGGCGGGGTCCGGATCGACGAGCGCGGGGCCACCGCGATCGCCGTGCTGACCGGCGGGAACCCGTTCGCGACCCTCGGTTATGCCCGGGCGGTCATCGACGCCGGCCTGCTGACCCCCGACTGGGGCGTCTGGCGGGTGGACACCGCCGGCGTGCAGGAGCTGGCCCTGCCGGCCGACTCCGCCCAGCTGCTGCTGCGCCGGATGGGCACCCTGGCCCCGGAGAACCGCCGCCTGTTGCAGCTCGCCGGCGTCATCGGCGCCACCTTCGCCCCCGGCCTGGTCGCCGAGGTGGCCGGCGTCGGCCGCCGCCGGGTCCTCGACGTCCTCTCCGACGCCGCCCGCCGCGGCCTCGTCGAGCACCGCGAGGGCACCGTGCGGTTCGTGCACGACAGCATCCGCCTCGCGCTGATCGACGGCCTGCCCGACGACGAGGTACGCCGGCTCCACCAGCGCATCGCCGACGTGCTCGACCGTAAGGAGGGTGCCGACGTGTACGCCCTCGCCCGGCACTGCGCGCTCGGCGACCCCTCCTACGAGCCGGCCCGGATGCTGCGCGCGGGACAGGCCGCCGGAGCCCGGGCGCTGGCCGAGCACGCCCCCGACACGGCGCTGACCTTCCTGGAGTACGCCGCCGAGGCCGCCGAGACCGGCGGGCTGACCGTGGGCAGCGAGTTCCACCAGCTGCTCGGTGTCGCGTACCACCAGAACGGCCGCTTCGACGAGGCGATCGCCGCCCTGACCACCGCCCTGGAGGGGACCACCGACCGGATCGCGCGGGCCCACCTGCACCTGCACCTGGCCCGCGTGCACGAGAGCAACTGGGGTGGCGCGGCGCAGGTCCGCGCGGTCGAGCAGGGCCTGGCCGAGCTGGGCCGCCCGCTGCCGCGCAACCCGGTCCTGGCCGCGCTCACCGGCATGTGGCTGTTCTTCGTGGGCTGCCTGATCGGCGTCACCCGGCTCGGCTACGGCACCGCCAAGGGCGCCTACCGCGAGCGGCTGCGGCTGCAGACGACGCTCTACCACTACGGCGGCTCCGGCAGCGTGCGGACCCTGCGCCCGCTGCGGTCACTGCTCTACGGCCTGCGGTTCATCCACCCGACGAGCCGGCTCGGCCGGTCCCCGGAACGGGCCCGCGACCTCGTCGGCCTCACCCTCGCCCTGCGGATGCTCGGACTGCAGCGCACCTCCGACCGGATCACCGCGGCCGCCGTCCGGCAGGCCCACGAGTTCGGCGACCCCACCCTGCTCGCCCGCATCGACTGGATGACCGCCATCGCCGTGCACGGCAGCGGCGCCGACTCCGGCGAGCGGGTGCGCCAGGTGCTGGCCGAACGCGACCGCTTCCTCGACGTCGGGCTGATCCTGGACTGCTACGCCGTCCTCGGCTGGGACTGGCTGCTGCGCGGCGAGATCACCGAGGCCGAGGCGGCCCGCCCGGGCCGGCAGCGCTGGCTCGAGGGCGGCGGCAACGCCGACCGCAGTGCCGTGCTCGCCGTCGACGCCGGGCTGCTGGCCATGCGCGGCCGGGCCGGCGAGGCGATCACCACGCTCGCCCGCGCCGGGGACGGACCCAAGGAGATCCACGAGGTCGTCGACACGATCATCGCCCGGATGCTGTCCGCCATCGAGCGCGACGACCTCGAGGGCGCCTTCGACGACGCCGTCGCGGACTTCGAGAGCCTCGGGCTGCGCCCGCTCGACGTGCTGCCCGCCCAGCACTGCTACTACGTCTACCTGGCGTACGGCCGGCTGGAGCAGGCCCGCCGGGCCGCGCCCGCCGACCGTGACACCGCGGTCGCCGTCGCCGCGGCGGCTGTCTCCGCTCTCGGCCGGGTCACGCGCCGGCCCGTCGTGGCCGCGCACCACCGGGTCGCCCGCGCGGCGCTGCTCGCCCTGGACCCGGCGCGCAGCGTGGCCGCGCTGGACCTGCTGGCCAAGGCCGAGCCCCTGCTGCGCCAGGTCGACGCGCCGCTGCCGGCTTTCGAGGCTGCCCTGGTACGCGCCCGCGCGCTCGCCGCCGTCGGCAGCACCGGAGAGGCCGACCGGCAGGCGCGGATGGCCGCCGGGATCGCCGAGGAGCGTGGCTGGCCGCACCGGGCCCGCCGGGTGGCCGCCGAGTTCCGGCTCGACGCCGGGCGCCGCAACCGCGTACCGGTGGTGGCCGCCCGCGGCCGGTCCGGGCAGCGCTGGGCCGCCCTGGAACAGCTCAGCCTGGCCGCCTCCCGGGTCATCGACCCCGACCGGCTGACCCGCGTCGCCCTGGACGAGACCACCCGCCTGCTGGGGGCCGAACGCGCCATCCTGTTCCTGATGGACGCCGAGACCCAGGTGCTCGCCCCGTTCGTGGGCCGCGACTCGAGCGGCCGCGACGTCGCCGAGCTGACCGGCTACAGCGCCACCGTCGTCGACAAGGTCCGGCACAGCCGCGAGCCCCTCGTAGTCACCGGCACCGAGCAGGGCGAGGCGCTGGGCGCGCAGAGCGTGGTCCAGTACGGCCTGCGCAGCATCCTGGTCGCCCCGCTGGAGCTCGACGACCGCCTGCTCGGCGTGGTCTACCTGGACAGCCGGGTCGCCAAGGGCGTCTTCACCGTGGACGACGCCGACGTGCTGACCGCCATCACCCACCACATCGCGGTCGGCCTGGAGACGGCCCGGGCCGCCCAGCTGGAGGTCGCGGTGGCCGCCGCCAACCGCCAGCGCGACCTCGCCGAGACGCTGCGCCGCGCGATGGCCCGGCTCACCGGCACCCTGGACCCGCAGCTGGTGCTGCGCCGGCTGCTGCTGACCGCCCGGCAGACGCCCGGCGCGAACCGCGGCTGGCTGCTGCTCGGCACCTCCGACTCGGAGGAGATCACCGTGCTCGGCGGGCCGGCCCCGGTGCAGCTCGCCCTGGCCGATCATCCGGACCTGCGGGGGCTGCTGGACAACCGGCAGGCCGACATGATCAACGGTACGCCGCCCTGGGCCGGCGCCTTCGACGACTCGACCGGGCAGAGCTGGCTCACGGTCACCCTCGACGACCGTAACGGCGCGGTGGGCGTGCTGGTGCTGGCGTCGGACCGGCCGGGCGCGTACGCGGCGGCCGACCTCGGGCTCGCGGCGGCGCTGGTGGGCCAGGGCATGGTCGCCTTCGACAACGCCCGGCTGTTCAGCCGGGTGACCGAGCTGGCCACCACCGACAGCCTGACCGGCGTCGCCAACCGGCGGCGGTTCTTCGAGCTCGCCGAGCGCTCGCTGGCCGCCGCCCGGGCGGTGGACGGGCCGGTCACCGCGCTCATGGTCGACATCGACCACTTCAAGCGGATCAACGACGCGCACGGCCACCAGGTCGGCGACGACGTGATCAAGGGTGTGGTCCAGCGCCTGCTCGGCGGCCTGCCGGCCGACGGCCTGGTCGCCCGGTACGGCGGTGAGGAGTTCGCGGTGCTGCTGCCGGGCATCGACTCCGCCGGGGCCAAGCTCGCGGAGGAGCTGCGGGCCGCGGTGGCCGGCACGCCGGTCGACACCCGCTCCGGGCCGATCCCGGTGACCATCAGCGTCGGCCTGGCCCGGCTGCGCCCCAGCGACCCGACCCCGGACACCCTGCTCGGGCGGGCCGACGCCGGCCTCTACGCGGCCAAACAGGCCGGCCGGAATCGTGTTGTGGCTCACGACCCGGAGCATTTGCCCCTTTAGTCGTGTGTTATGGAGACCAGCTCACGGTCGGCCTCACGAAAGTCGTCGGAGGTGCCCGGTAGGCTCGCCGCGTCGTTGACAGCTGCCACTGCCGGGAGTAATACCTCGTGACTGCGCAACCAGAGATCCTCTACGGGGCTGATGACCTCACGCACCTCGAAGGACTCGATGCGGTCCGCAAGCGGCCGGGTATGTACATCGGTTCCACCGACAGCCGCGGCGTCAACCACCTCGCCAACGAGATCCTCGACAACGCCACCGACGAGGGCGTCGGCGGGCACGCCGAGCACGTCGAGGTGATCCTGCACGCCGACGGCTCGGTGCAGGTCGACGACGACGGCCGCGGCATCCCGACCGACATCAACGCCAAGTCCGGCCTCAACGGCGTCGAGCTGGTGCTCACCCGGCTGCACGCCGGTGGCAAGTTCGGCGGCTCGGGCTACAAGACCTCCGGCGGCCTGCACGGCGTCGGCGCCTCCGCGGTCAACGCGCTCTCCCTGCGCTTCGACGTCACCGTCCGGCGCGACGGCAAGGTGCACGAGCTGTCCTTCCAGCGTGGCGTGCCCGGCGTGTTCGCCGGCCCCGGCCCGGACGCCCCCTTCCAGTCGCAGAGCGGCCTGCGCGTGGTGCGCAAGATGAAGCGTGGCGAGCGCACCGGCACCTCGATCCGCTACTGGTACGACGCGCGGTATTTCGAGACCGGCGCCCGGCTCGACATCGACGTGGTGCGGGCCAAGCTGCGCAACACCGCGTTCCTGGTCCCCGGCGTGGCGTACGTGCTGCGTGACCACACGGGCGAGGAGCCGGCCGAGGAGAAGTTCCACTATCCGCACGGACTGACCGACATGGTGGAGTTCCTCACCCCGGCCGGCGACAAGCCCGTCTCGGGCATCCTGATGGTCGCCGGCGAGGGCACCTACAAGGAGAACGCCGCCGACGCCAACGGCGTGATGCAGTCCAACGTCGAGCGCAAGGCCCAGGTCGAGGTCGCGTTCCGCTGGGGCACCGGCTACGACCGCACGGTGGAGTCCTTCACCAACACCATCCGCAACGTGCACGGCGGCACCCACCGCAAGGGCTTCGAGCGGGCCCTGGTCCGGGCCCTGAGCGACGCCATCCGCAACGCCCGCGGCCTGCTCAAGCCCAAGGAGGACGTGCCGGTCCTGGACGACCTGCTGGAGGGCATGACCGCGGTGATCCACGTGCGGGTGCCCGAGCCGCAGTTCACCTCGCAGACCAAGGACGAGCTCTCCACCGCCGGCATCACCCGGGTGCTGCAGACCCTGGTCGAGCAGCACCTCAAGGCCTGGATCGACGACCGGCGCACCAAGAGCGAGGCCCGCACGGTCCTGCAGAAGGTCGTCGACGCCGCCCGGGTCCGCCTGACCCAGAAGCAGCAGAAGGACGCGGCCCGCCGCAAGACCGCGCTCGAAGGCGCGTCCATGCCGCCCAAGCTGGTCGACTGCCGCTCCACCGGCATCGGCCGCAGCGAGCTCTACATCGTCGAGGGTGACAGCGCGCTCGGCACCGCCCGGATGGCCCGCAGCTCCGAATACCAGGCCCTGCTGCCGATCCGCGGCAAGATCCTCAACGTGCAGAAGGCCAGCCTGCAACAGGTCCTGGACAACGTGGAGTGCTCGGCCATCGTGCAGGTGCTGGGGGCCGGTTCCGGCCGCACCTTCGACATGAGCACGATGCGCTACGGCCGCGTCATGATCATGGCGGACGCGGACGTCGACGGCTCACACATCCGCACCCTGCTGATCACCCTCTTCGCCAAGTACATGCGCCCGGTGATCGAGCAGGGCCGGCTCTTCGCCGCGATGCCGCCCCTGCACAAGATCACCACCAAGGGCCGCAACGCCGAGACCATCTTCACGTACACCCAGCAGGAGATGGAGGCCGCACTGACCCGGCTGCAGCGCGCCGGCAGGTCGGTCGCGCCGGTGAGCCGGTTCAAGGGCCTCGGCGAGATGGACGCCGACGAGCTGTGGGACACCACGATGAACCCGGCCACCCGCACGGTCCGGCGGATCACCCTCGACGACGCCGAACGGGCCGAGGCGACGCTGGAGCTGCTGATGGGTGAGCGGGTCGAGCCGCGCAAGAACTGGCTGATCGAGGCCGCCGGCCGCATCGACCAGGAAACGATCGACGCCTGAGAGGCTGTTTCAGACATGGCACGCCGCAAGAACGAGCAGTCCCGGGTGGACCTGTCGGCCTTCGACCAGGCCGGCGCCCGGGTCATCGACAACCCGCTCACCACCGAGGTCGAGGACTCCTACCTGGAGTACGCCTACTCGGTCATCCACTCGCGCGCCCTGCCGGACGCCCGCGACGGCCTCAAGCCGGTGCACCGCCGCATCCTGTGGTCGATGCAGGAGCAGGGCCACCGCCCCGACCGGGCCTACGTCAAGTCCGCCCGCGTGGTCGGCGACGTGATGGGCCGCTACCACCCCCACGGTGACCTGGCGATCTACGACGCGATGGTGCGCCTGGCCCAGGACTTCTCGCTCAACGCGCCGCTGATCGACGGGCACGGCAACTTCGGCTCGCCCGACGACGGCCCGGCCGCCTCGCGATACACCGAGGCCCGGATGTCCCGCGAGGCGATGCTGCTGGTCGGCGAGCTCGGCGAGGGCACGGTCGATTTCAAGCCCAACTACGACGGCTCCGAGCTCGAGCCCAAGGTGCTGCCCGCGGCCTTCCCCAACCTGCTGGTCAACGGCACGTCCGGGATCGCCGTCGGCATGGCGACCAACATGATCCCGCACAACCTGGGCGAGGTCGTCACGGCGGCCCGCCACCTGATCACCGACCCCGAGGCCGACCTCGACACGCTCATGCGCTTCGTGCCCGGCCCCGACCTGCCAACCGGCGGGCAGCTGCTCGGCCTCGACGAGGTCCGCCGGGCGTACGAGACCGGCCGCGGCGTGGTGCGGATGCGGGCCCGCGCCCAGACCGGCCCGCTGGAGGGCGGTCGCGGCCGCCAGGCGATCACCGTCGTCCAGCTCCCGTACGGCGTCGGCACCGAGAAGATCATCGAGGCGATCACCGACGAGGTGAAGGGCAAGCTCATCACCTCCGGCCCGCGCAAGGGCCAGCGCCAGCCGGCCCGGCTCCAGGGCATCGCCGACGTCAAGGACCTCACCGACCGCGAGCACGGCATCCGGCTGGTCATCGAGTGCAAGGTCGGCGTCAACCCGCAGGCCCTGCTGGCCGACCTCTACCGGCTGACCCCGCTGGAGTCGTCCTTCGGCATCAACAACCTGGTGCTGGTCGACGGCCAGCCGCGGACGCTGGGCCTCAAGGCGCTGCTCGAGGTGTTCCTGGCCCACCGCTACGAGGTGGTCACCCGGCGGACCACCCACCGGCGCACCAAGCGTCAGGACCGCCTGCACCTGGTCGACGGCCTGCTCATCGCCCTCATCGACATCGACCGGGTGGTCGCCATCATCCGCGGCAGCGACGACGCCGCGGCGGCCAAGGCGGGCCTGATGAGCGAGTTCGGGCTCAGCGACGTCCAGGCGACGTACATCCTGGACACCCCGCTGCGCCGGCTCACCCGCTTCGACCGCATCGAGCTGGAGACCGAGCAGGAGCGTCTGCGCGGCGAGATCGCGGAGCTCAGCCGGATCCTGGACAACGACGACGTCCTCAAGCAGGTCGTCTCGGACGAACTGGCCGAGGTGGCCTCGGAGTTCGGCGGCGCCCGGCGCACCACGCTGATCGACGGCGACCTCAAGGAGGTGCTGGCGGCGTCCGCGCCGGCCGGTCCCCTCGAAGTGGCCGACGACCCCTGCCAGGTCATCCTCTCCGCGACCGGGCTCATCGCCCGCACGGCGGCGGAAAGCGAAGAAGCGACCGAGGGACGGCGGCGCAGCGGACGGGTCAAGCACGACGCGGTCCGCTCGGTCGTGCACTCCACCGCCCGTGGCCGCGTGCTGCTCGTGACGAGCACCGGGCGGGCGTTCAAGGTGGACGTACTGCCCCTGCCGGTCCTGCCGGAGCAGTCCGGCACGGTCTCGGTGCGCGGCGGCATGTCGGCCTCGGAGCTGATCCCGCTGGAGCCGGGGGAGAAGGTCGTCGGACTGGCTCCGCTCGGCGCGACCGGCTCACCCGGCCTGGCCATGGGCACCCGGCAGGGCGTGGTCAAGGTCTGCGCGCCGGAATGGCCGGTCCGCTCGGACGAGTTCGAAGTCATCACCCTCAAGGACGGCGACGAGCTGCTGGGAGCGACCTGGCTGACCGACGGCGCCGAGTCCCTGGCCTTCGTGTCCTCGGACGCGTCGCTGCTGCGCTTCCCGGCCAAGCTGGTGCGGCCGCAGGGGTTGAAGGGCGGTGGCATGGCCGGGATGAACCTGTCGTCCGGGGCCGAGGCTGTTTCGTTCAACGTGGTGAACACGACGGATCCGCAGCATGGGGAGCCGATGGTCGTCACGTCGACCGGCACCCAGGTGAAGGTCACGCCGTTCGGGTTGTATCCGGCCAAGGGGCGGGCTACCGGCGGGGTTCGGGTTCAGCGGTTCCTCAAGGGGGAGACCGCTCTGGTGGTTGCCTGGGTCGGGCCTCGGCCGGTTGGGGCCAGTGCTACCGGGGATCCTGTTGAGCTTCCTGCGGTTGATGATCGGCGGGATGGGTCTGGGGTGGCTGTGCTTATGGGGCCTCAGATTGTTGGGCATTTGATTGAGCGGGGTTGATTTTGCTTGCGGGTGGACGGTTGGGGGCCGGGGTGACCAAGATCGGCTTGAGGAGCATTTATGCCGTTCTTGGTCACCCCGGCCCCCAACCTTGCATGGTTTCCTGTTCCGGGTGCGTTTTTGGTTGCTCGGCGCTGGTTGCAGGGCTTTGTGGGTGATCCCCTTGCGGTGATGGGTCTGGCTGCCGCGCTGTGGTCTTTGCAGGGGATTTTTGTTGGGCGGGCCGGCGTGGGTGGTGGGTCTTGCGTACGCACCTCGCCGGTTGCGGTGCGGGAGCGGTTGGGCCTACCCGCAACCCACCCGGTTTCGGCTCGGCCCGTGAGCCACTTGCAGGCGTGTCTCGATCCGCAACCCTGCCGGTTTCGCCTCGGCCCGTGACCCGCTTCCGGGCGTGCCTCGACCCGTAACTCACTCGGTTTCGACTCGATCCGTGAGCCGCTTCCGGGCGTGCCTCGACCCGGAACCCACCCGGGCTCGCCTCGATCTGTGACCCACTTCCAGGGGTGCCTGGGCCCGCGCATGTCCGATCGGACACGGTCAATGGCCAAGCGGAGGCCGGGCACGAGGCTTGCCTCCCTCGGGCGGCACCCGCGTCATTTCTTGGCGCGGCTTTGTAGTTGTTCGGTCAGGCGGTTGTGTTCGGCTGTTGCGGTGGGGGTGGTGTCGCTCAGGCCGCTTCGGGCGGCTGTTGGGCTGCGTAGGAAGCTTCGTAGGAGGGGCACGAGGAGGGCTTCCGGCAGTGTCTTCAGTGCGGCGAAGGCGCGGGGGACTGGTGGGGTCGGGAGGGCGGACAGGTTTTCCCGGATTTGGCGGAGCATGGTGCGGACCGCTTCTGGGTCGGCGGCCAGTGCGGCTGGGCCGCCGGCTGCGTGTGCGGCTTGGCTGAGGGGTGCCTCGAAGGCGGCGTGTGTGGTGAGCCAGGCGTCCATTTTGGGCTCGGGCTTGGTTCGGATCCCGGCCGTGCGGAACGCCTGCATGATTTGTTCCAGGCGTGGGCTGGGGCGGCCGTCGGGGGCGCCGATCGGCATCGGGACCAGTCGGTTCATCAGACTCGTGGCGCGGTAGCGGACCACGTTGCCGTCCATCGTTCCGCCGGAATTGGGGAAGCCGAGCAGCACGCGCTCGCGGCCGAGCATTGCGGCCAGCGGTTCTGCTCCGGCTGCCCAGTTGAGCAGGAACAGCACGTCGCCGTCGACGGCGGCCAGCGACTCCAGCACCGCGTCGATCTGGTGGGTGCGGACGAAGACGGTGATCAGGTCGTACCCGTTGGAGGGCTTCTCGACGATCGGCACCGACACCCGCCGTACCGCTGGGTTGTCGCCCTCGGCGAGCAGCACGCCGTGCTCGCGCAGGGCGGCCAGGCGCCCGCCGCGAGCGAGCAGGGCGACGTCGTGCCCGGCCTCGTGCAGGCGGGCGGCATGCAGCGTGCCGAGGACGCCGGCGCCGTACACGAGGATCTTCATTTTGGCCTCTTTCAAACGTTCGTTTTAATCAAACGTTTGTATGGTGGCACACGTGGCTACGATCGACACCCGCACCCAGCTCCTTGACGCGGCCGAGCACCTGTTCGCCGAGCGCGGTTACCGCGGGACCTCGGTCCGCGCGATCACCGACCGCGCCGGGGCGAACCTGGCCGCCGTCGCATACCACTTCGGCTCGAAGGCAGAGCTGTTGGCCGCGGTGGCCCGCCGGGTGATCGAGCCGATCAACGCCGCGCAGGCCGCCGGGCTCGACCGGTTGCTCGCCCGGACGCCTGGCCCGGCGGTCGCCGACCTGGTCGCGGCCTTCGTGGGCCCGCTGTTCGACGAGATGCCGGCCGGCGCGGAGAGCGGCGCCCGGACGTCCCGGCTGATCGTGACCATCCTCAGTGACCCGGCCGAGGAGACCCGGGCCTGGACCGGCCCGGCCGAGGACACGGTTCGCGACCGCTTCGTGGCCGCTTTCAGACAGGCGCTGCCTGGCCTGCCTGCGGAGGAGCTGTGGTTCCGGTTGCGCGGGATCCTCGCGGTGACCGCCGTGGACCGCGTCAATCTCTACAACCAGCGCCCGTCGACCTCCGGATCGGGCGAGGCGGCCCGGGACTGGGCGATCACGTTCCTGGCGGCGGCGATGAGCGCGCCACCGACCGGCACTTGACGCAGCGCCGCCCACCGACCTACCGAAAGAAGTGCGGCGCCTGCCGCGATCACGGCCGCCACCGCAGAACGGTGGCTCGTAGTCGGCGACCCGGTCGGCGCGATGGTTCTGGGGAGGTTGTGCTCATGGGGCCGCAGATTGTTGGCATCTCATCGAGCGGGCTGAGGTCCTTCTCTTGCCCCCGACCTTGAGTGGTGGTGTGGTTGCCGCGCTGCGGTTCTGGTGGGATATCGCCGTGCGGGCCGGCGTGGTGGGGATCAGGCGGACATACCTCGCCGGTTGCGGTTCGGCATTGGGGGCCCAGGCCGTCAGTCGGTCTCGGGTTGTGTGGCTGCGTCTGGCCGTCGGTGGTGGGCGTCATGTGGTTGGTCAGGTGCTTCGTTATTCTGCTTATGGGCCTTTGTGGCCGCGGGTATCCAGGCTTTGCCGCTGTAGATGTCGCCTCCATTGAGCAGTCTTGCCGCGAGGCCGTCGTAGGTGACGTCGATCTCCGGGCTTTGGTCGTCGGCCGAACTCAGCGATATCAACACGTCATCCAGAATGCGCCCGAATCTCACTCTTGCCGGTGCCGCGCCGGTGCCGGCATCCACCCAGGAGAGTCGCGCCCACCTCCACCAATTCCTGCCGCCTTCGGTGGAGAACAGTCCGGCAGCGTACTCGTTGCGCACATCCCACTCGGTGAACTCGTTCATCTCGTAGCCGGCGAGTTGGTACCTGGCCTGGAAGGTGCGGAAGATGTTCGCTTTGGCGGCCGCCATCTCGTCCGGCGTGGTCGCTCCTACCGTGCCCAGGCATTCTTCCGGATAGTCGAACGAGAAACGGGCGACGTCGGCTTGCATCGAACGGAATGCGTGTATGTGGGCGATGTTGTTCTGCTTGGCTTGGAAGGACAGTGTGCGGGCTACTGCGATCAACGCTATGGACGACACCAACGCGGACGCCAGTCCATACGCTTGGCCGATGTTTCCGAGAATTGCCCAATCGGTCCCGCCTATGCGCGATACAAGATAGAGGACCAGCGGTGAGGCCAAGATCGCTGCTATTGCGGCTGCAAGGAAAAATACAAGAACGATTTTGTCACTGGTCACTCTGTGGATCTTCATACCCTGCCCCTATCGGTGTGTGCATTACTCTGAGCGTATGGGAAACTGCAATAGGGAGCGAGATCGGTACACCTTCCGGGCGGAAAGTGGTCTGCCGTGTATGGAGCAGGGGGCCGGCTGTCGTGCAGCGATGGCTCCGCGGCAGTGAAATCCCGTTGGCTGCGGCTGGCAGTCCGGCTCACCGCTGCCGGAGGAACGCAGCCGTTCCGGCATGGTTCGCGGCCGTAGCCTCGGTGCGAATGTCTACGGCGTCGCTTTGATGGAACGCGAACGCAACGCGGTAGCGATTCGGCGAGGTCGACGACGCTTGGCGCCGGCGGACTGTGGGGTCGCCGCGCGGACGGTCCAGCCGTGAGCGGCGTGAGGCCGGCGATTCGCGCGACAGCGTTCGTCCGGTGTTTTTCGGCATGGGATGATGTGGGCCGCCTGACTGGAGAGCGGAGCGAGGGCGATGCCGTCCCTGTATGTGGCCCACGACGATGAGCTGGTCATCGTGTCCCGTCTTGCTCTCGAGGTGGTCGGCGGGCGAGGGCTTTCGTTCGGCTGGGGCAGCGTCGTCGAGATCACCCCTGCGGAGGAACCCGCCGATCGAGGGCCTTTCGAGGGCCTCCTCTATGGGTTTGCGCTCTTTTTCGGCATCGTCGGCGGATTGATGCTGCTGGGTGGTGCGCTTGTCGGCGGCCTTCTCGTCCTGGCGGGGATCGCTGTCGGTGGTGGGGCGGTTCTGTACCGCTTGCGGCGTCGACCTGGCGTGATCTCGGCGCCCAGTTTCGCAAGTGACCGCGCGCAGCATCACGTACTCGTCGACGGCCGCGATCGGAAAGTATTCTCGGACGCCATCGATCTGTGTCAGCGAACGTCGCAGACATGGCCCGCGCTCGGAGCGCTCATCGACGTGCCCATGGCGGAGCGGCAGCTCGCGCAGGCGTTGTTCGATCTCGCCGGAGCGCTGGAGAGGCGGCACGAAATCCGGGAACTGCATGCCGAGCTGGCCAAGCATGACGGTGCGTTCGAGCTGGCGCCTCGGATGGCGAAGGCCACCTCGGCATTGGCAGAGCTGGATGACGAGGTGACCCAGCGGCTGGAAGCGTTGCACGCAGTTATGGTGGTCGGTGAGGAACTGATCCGCGATCAGGAGATCGATGCGCTGGCCAGGGAGGCGGACGAGGCGCTTGCCCGGCTGACCTCGGCGGGGCCGGACATCTCGGCGGATGCCGGCTCTGAGCTTGCCGAGCGCACCGAGGCGGTGTTGCGGGCTTACCGCGAGCTGACCTGATCGCGCCGAATCGCCCGGCAACGCGCGGGGACGCGGCGGCGCTCGAATTCTTCGAACTGAACCGCGCAGGTCTCGTCCAGCAGCGTGATGCCGTCGCCGGGCGGGATGAGTTCCCACGGGTCCGGCACGAGCAGCCGAGACCGTTCCGCACCGACCGGCCGCGCCTCGGGGTGGGTCAATGGACTGATGGGGGCCAGCGGTGCGTGCGCCAGGCGTCCCATGTGGGGAAGCCAGGTGGGGGTTTGCCGATGGGTTCGGTGCCGTCGAGTTCGCCTCGGGTGGGGATCTCGATTTTGGCGGCCCACTCGGTGAGTTCCTCGTCGGACATGGGCCAGGTCGAGTGAGGCGCTTCGGCCTGGCGCCGATCAGCCCGTCGCCGCTGTTCGGCTGGCGAGACTTCGAAATACAACATCTCCACGCTGGCGCCCCGGTCCGCCGCTGCCTGGCGCAGCGCGGAGCGCTCGTCCCGGCTCCACAGGCCGTAGTCGATCACCACGTTGTTGCCCAGTTCCAGGGCGCGCAGGCCGATCTGGATCAGTCGGCCTTCGATCACGTCGCCGGCCTCCGGTGGATTCTCGTCCCCGTAGAGGGCCTTGATCCACTCGTCCTTCGTGAGACGCAGGGCTTCCTGTTCGGTTTCGATGCGCCGGGCGGCAGTCGTTTTTCCCGCGCAGGGGAGTCCCACGGTCAGGAACAGCGTCGATTGCTGCCTCAAGCTTCGGCGCTTTCTCGTTCTGCTATTGCTGTCTGGATGCGACGTAGGGTGCGCAGGGCCTTCTTGGCGGCAGCGCGTACTTCGCCGTCGAAGACGGTTGTGCCGCGGTCGGTGGCCATCAGCCGTTCCAGGGTTGGGACCGCCCGGTCGTCGCCTGTGGAGCCGAGCGCGACCGCAGCCCAGTAGCGTTGATTCGGGTCCGGGCTTTCGGTCGCGGCCAGCAGGCGGGGCACCACCTCGGGCGCGAACAACGCCAGTGTGCTGGCCACGTAGCCGATCCGGGGGAAGCGGCGGTGCTCGAACTCGTGCCAGAGGGCCTCCAGTGCCGCGTCGCCGCCGATGCGGGCCAGGGCGTCGGCGGTTCGCTGGCGGAGCCAGTCGGCCTCATCGCCGAGCAGCGGCTGCAGCGACGGTACGACCGAGGCGTCGCCCAGCCGGCCGAGCGCGGTCACCGTTTCGCCCCGGACGATCCACTGCGAGTGGTCGAGGAGCGTGACGAGCTGCGGTACGGCGGCCCGGATGTCCATGGCCGCGCAGCCCATCGCGGCCCACGCCTGGCAGTTGTACCGGGTGTCGGCGAGCGCGGCCAGCAACGGCTCCTCGAGGGCGCTGTCCGCGAAGACGGCCGCCTGGTTCATCGCCCGCGAATACAACGACCGGTGGAAATCGCGGTAGTCGCGGACGAGCGCGTGCAGCGCCGCGATGGCTGATTCGTCACCCTGCGTCCTGGCCCGGTCGAGCAGGCGGTGCACATGTGCTTCGCGGGTCTCGAGGTCTCCCGAGCGAAGGCCCTGCAGGTCAGCCGGATTCACCGCCCGACCATACGCGTCACCACCGGTTCGTCCGCGCTCAGGCGGTGGTGGACGTGCAGACGGTGTTACCTTGGTACCGTGGTAACAGCTGATCGTGTTCAGACCGGCCTCCGGCTCGACCGGACGGTGCTGAAGGTGCTCAAGGGCGTGGCCGAATATCTCGACCTCTCACTCGGCGATCTGGTCGAGGGCATGGCGCTGCACGCGTTCGAGGGCCGGCCCCCGTTCTCGCCCGAGACCCTCGTCAAGATCGAGCAGCTCCGGGAGGTCTACGGACTCACCCTGACCGCGGCCGATGCCCACAGCGAGGAGGAACCGTGAACGTCGCCCTGAGTGGCCGGCTGACTGTCCCACTTCCGCCCGAGCGCGCGTTCGAGCTGTTCACCCCGCGCGGGGAGCAGCGGTGGGTGACGGGGTGGCTGCCTCGCTTCCCGGCCGACCCGGCCGACGAATCCGCGCCGGGAACGGTCTTCGAGACAGACGCGAACGGTCGCCGTACCACTTGGGTGGTGACCGACCGAACGCCCGGCCGGCGCATCCGCTACGCCCGGGTGGTCCCGGGCGAGAACGCCGGCACCGTCACTGTGGAGCTGGCCGGCGATGCCGTCGGCACCAGTGACGTCAAGGTCACCTACGAGCTGACGGCGCTGACCGCGTCGGCCGCGGAGGACCTGCGGAACTTCGCCGCGCGATACCCGGACATGCTGCGTCAGTGGGCCGGTGCCATCACCGCCGCCCTGCCCGATCCCGCATAGGCAGTGGACCGCGGCTTCTACCGTCGAGGGATGACCAAGATCCCGACCGGCGCCGCCTGGCGCCCGTACCTGAGCACGCTCGCCGACGCGGGCCTCGACGTCGCATCTGTCGGCGTCTGGGTTGCCGCCGCCGAGCTGCCCCCGGCCCGTCGCCGTCTCGCTCGTGGGGCGGTGGCGGCGGTCATCGGCGCCGTGGCGATTCCGGGGATTCGTGCCGCCCGTTCTGCCGCCACGGGCACCGACGAGCCCGCCGTCCCGGGGGCCGGCTCCGGACTTCCGTACGTGGATGTCGGCATCCACCTGCCGGCCGGCGATCCGTCCGAGGATGACGCGTCGCCGCGTCGGCGAGCTGTCCTGGCGGGTGCCGTCGGCGTCGGCGTGCTGACCACCGCCGTGGCCGCTTCGGTCGGCGTCACCGTGGCGGGCCGGCAGTTGGAGCGGCGCTGGCTGGCGCGGCTCACCCGGCACGGCCACCCGCACCCGCACCGCGCCCTGGCCCTGCGGATGGCCGGGCTGTACGCGGCGTTGACGGTGCCCAGCCGGCTGATCGCCGTACGGCAAGGCACGAAGGCCGGCCGCCGGATCGCCGGGGGATGAGCTCAGGCCGGCGCGGTGACCAGCGGGTCGTGGACCCGGCCGATGAACAGCGGTACGCCGCTGGAGCGGTCGTGGATGACGTAGAGGAACGGGCGGTCGACGAAGAAGTTCGGCCCCTGGGGGATCGACGGCGGCCGGACGATGACCGCCGACGCGGCTGCCGCCTCGGTGCCCTTCTCGTCCACCGCGATGAAGGTCTCGTGGGCCACGTCGTCGATCCGCAGGGACGGCTCGGTGCTGATGCCGGTGAAGTCCGCCCGCGACGAGAACGCGGTCGGCATGCCCAGCTCGCTCAGCACGCCGCCGAGCTGGGCCGGCAGGCGGAACGTCCACTTCGGCAGCCGCAGCTGGACCATTTGGAACCGGAATCCGCGTAGCAGTGCCCCGAGCCACTCCTCGTTCAGGTGCGCCTCGACCGCGGCGAGATCGTCCCGGGTCGGCAGTACGACGGCCATGGCCAGGCCGCCACCGGCGTACGGCACGTCGACCGCCCGCCAGCCGTCCCCTTCGAGGTACCCCATCGTGTCGAACGGCCCGCGCATCATCGGCACCTCGACGACCCGGCCGTCATCGCGGGTGAACGGCGCCGCCGCGGTCGCCGGGACGCTGAACGGGTACGTCCAGGCCGCGCGCAGGTAGGTCGTGTTCGTCAGGATCAGGGTGGTGTCGGGGCTCACCGAGCCGGACTGCAACAGCTCCGGGATCTTCGCGTTGGTCCGGTCCGACACCCAGGTGTTGATCGCCTGACGCGTCAGGTCCGTCGCGCCACGGAAGTCAACCGGGTGCGGCGCGGCGCCGTAGTAGCCGGCCAGCGTGTCCCGGAAAGCCGGCTCCAGGTCGAGACCGAGCCGCGTCCACAGGGCGTTCGCCGTGGCCAGCTTGGGTTGTTTGGTGCCGTCCCCGTCCTGGTACCGCCCGGTCAGCAATTGATCGACGGCGTTGAGGCCGCTGTCCAGCGCGCCGGGACGCGGCTGCGGCGCGTGCAGCACGGCGTCCATCTCGTCCGCGGTGGTGGAGCCGGCGCCCGCTCTGGTCATGGCCAGGGCGAGCGCGACCGAGTACGGCGAGCACACCACGTTGCCGTCGCCGGCGGTGGAGCTCAGCGAACGGTAGAGGTCGGCGGTGAAGCCCTGTACGGCGATCGCGGCGCCCGCGGCGGCAGCCGGATCCGGCGGTACGCGCGCCGGACCCTGCTGGGCCGGGAGTTTCGGTGCGACCAGAGCGGCCGTGGCGAGCGGCAACGCCCGCAGGACAGATCGACGCGACACCATGCAGCGACGGTAGAACGGTCCTGTCAGGACACGCCAGGGCCCGGCCGTAAAAATCGACGTTCAGCGATATCTGCTACATGCCGGAGACGTCGATGTCCGCCCCGTCGAGGTCCACACCGACGGACGTGCTCCGGCTGCTGCTGCCGCCGCTGGGCCCGACGCGCGTGTCGCTGACGATGACCAGGATGACGAAGAGGATCAGCAGGATCCCGCCCGCGATGGCGAGCCCCAGCCCGACCTCGCCGCGGGCGCCGGGCGGGATGAGCTCCCACAGGTCCACCACCATCAACCGGTACGGTTTCAGCGCCTGCCAGATGAAGACGGCCACCGCAGCCCAGAAGGCCACGATCGCCAGCATGACAGCCCCGGTGAAGGCTCCACCGGCCATCTTCGATGCTCGTGTCCGGAGTTCCTGCCGCATCGCTCACCGCCCAGCGGATAGGCGTCACCTGTCGTTCACGGTAGCGACTTCCGCCAAGCCCACGAAAGGTTCAGGTCGGCCCTCGACGCGCCGAAGGACACCCACATGCAGCAGTCTTCGTATCCCCCGGCCACCGCCTCGCACTGGGTTCTGCCGACGGGGCGGTCGTGGCAGTCCATCGCTTCCGGCTATGTCGCCCTGTTCGCGCTCGTGATCTGGCCGCTCGGGCCGGTTGCTTTCGGCCTGGGCGTCTGGGCGTTGGTCCGGGCGTCCCGGCGCGGCGGTCACGGCCGGGGACGGGCGATCTTCGCGGTCATCGTCGGCCTGCTCACCACCGCGATCCTCCTCGCCGTGCTGACCACGCTGTAGCGAGCCAGCGCAGGCCCTCAACGCAGGGCGGGCGCGTGGAACCGAGGGGCACTCTCGCCCGTCAGCCGGCCCGGGGGCAGGTGCCGGCCGCAGACCACGAGCAGGAGGTCCTGGGCCGGTCCACGCAACGGCTCACCCGTCCCGTACACCCAGTCCAGGTCTGTTGCTTCCAGGCGTACCCCGGTCAGGTCGGCGCCGAAGAACTTGGCGTTCTTCGGTCGCAGGCCGGCCAGCACGAGCGCGACGCGCTCGGGCGGTGGCCGGCGGTCCAGGCCGAGGCCGACCGTGATGTCCAGGCCGTGGATGACGTCGTGGGACAGTGCTCCGCGCGGCCCGTCGCCGGGCGGCGCCCACGGGTGGGTGATGTTGTCGCGCAGCGCGGCGAGCAGTTCCGCCGGCGACAGCCGGGCGGCGTCGCGGCGGGCCAGGCGGTCCGCCATCCGGTTGATGTCGCCGCGGGCTTTGGTCAGTTCCCAAACGGTACGGCCGAGCGACATGCGGAACGGTGCGGTCGTGTGGGCGATGACTTCTCGTACGCGCCAGCCGGCACTCAGGGTCGGGGCGTTCCACTGCTCCGGGGTCAGCGTGGCGAGCAGGTCGGCCTGCTCGGTGCGTTCCGCCTGTACTTCGGCCTGCAGGTTCGGCATCGCGGGTCTCCTGTTCGGTGGGCTTTCCAGGAGTACGGATCAGCCGCGCGAAAGTAATCGGGTGCGCGGTCACCAAGTGGGTCGCAGGCGGCCCGGGGTGGCGATGCGGGACAGATCGGCGCGCAGGGCGGCCAGGCGGTGCGGGCCGAGGGCGTCCGCCCAGGGGCGCAGGACCTCGATGGCGGCCTCGTCCGCGGCCCGGGTGCACGCCCAGCCTTTCGGGGTCAGCACGATCAGCCGGGCGCGGGCGTCGGCCGGGTGCGGGCGGCGTTCCACGTACCCCTTGGTCACGAGCTCTTCGACCAGCTGGCTGGCCGCCTGTTTGGTCATGCTCAGGTGCTCGGCGAGCTGGCCCACCGTCGCGCCGTCGTGGGACAGGCGGGCGAAGGCGAAGCCGTGCGCCGGGCGCAGGTCGGCGAAGCCGCGGGCGCGCACGCCCGCGTCGATGGCGTCCACCAGGGCGCCGGCCGCGTTGAGCAGCAGCACCGGCAGGTCGAGGAGATCACGGTCCACAAAAGAAGTTTGACAGATCGGTCAAGCTGCTTGACTATTTAGTCAAGCAGCTTGACTACCTGGGGAGGCTCCACCATGTCCGTCATCCGTGAGCAGGACGCCGTCGCGCATCAGTTGCACGGCGCCACTTTCAATTCCTTCGTCGCGCCCTCGTCGGGCAGCAGTGAGCTCTGCGCCTGGCGGCTGGAGGTCGCGGCGGGCACGACCGGCGTGCCGCACCGGGTGAACCGTGAGGAGGTGCTTCTCGTCCTGAGCGGTGAGCTGACGGCAACCGTCGACGGCGCCGGCACGCAGGTGCGCTCCGGCGACGTGGTCTTCGTGCCGGCCGGGGCGAGCTTCGCGTTGGACAACACCTCGGGCGCTCCGGCGACCGCGTGGGTGACGACCACCGTCGGGCTCGAGGCCACTCTGGCCGACGGCTCGTCGATCAGCCCGCCCTGGGTGCGCTGAGCGCGACCGGACAGCAGGACGCCGCCGGCACCCCGGGCGGGATGACGGCGGCGTCCGGCAGAGGTGGGCTGGTCTACTTCGAGGGCTCCGGGACGTCGCAGGTGATCTTCGGGTTCACACCCATCCAGTTGAGCGGACCGGCGACCACCGTGACGACGACCGTGCCGGCCTCGGCACAGCTCGCGTCGCCGGTGTCCTTGAAGTAACCACGCTCGAACGCGGCGACGGCGCCGAGGACGAGCCAGATGACGAGAATGACTCCGCCGATTGATCCTGCGCGCATCGGGGGCTCCTAGGTCGTGGGGACTGGCCGCGAGATACCCCGAATGCGTCGATCTTTAAACGGAGGCCCGGACCGCCTGCAACGTATAGCTGTGCGGCAACCGCTGCGGACGGTCGGTGAGCTGCCATTCTCCGTTCTCCAGCTGCCGCATCTGGCCCGGCATCGCCTCCCACGGCACGGAGAGGTGCTCGGCCAGCCCGGTCACCGCCATCCCCGCCTCGATCAGCGCGGTGGCGACCTCGCCGAGGCCGTGGTTCCACTCGTGGGTGGTGTTGTGCGTGAACTCGGCGTCCGTCTCGACGTACGTGCCGCCCTCGGTCCAGACCGTCGGTTCCGGCTGCTCGAAGTACGGGTGCTCCAGCGTGAGCAGACCGTCCGGCCGGGGGTCGGCCAGCGCCCACAGCACCGGGTGGCCCTCACGGATGAACAGCCGGCCGCCCGGGCGCAGCAGCTCGGCCACGACCTGCGCCCAGCGGCGGATGTCGGGCAGCCAGCAGAGCGCCCCGATGCCCGTGTACACCAGGTCGAAGCTGCCTCGTTCCA
Source organism: Actinoplanes sp. CA-051413 (assembly GCF_050955795.1). Classification (NCBI taxonomy): domain Bacteria; kingdom Bacillati; phylum Actinomycetota; class Actinomycetes; order Micromonosporales; family Micromonosporaceae; genus Actinoplanes; species Actinoplanes sp. CA-051413. The sequence goes on along the minus strand of NZ_CP192100.1, from coordinate 7,490,305 downwards.
GCTTCTCCGGCGCGCTGTAGACGTCCGATTCCACGTACTCCACCGGGGTGCCGGCCTGCTCCGCGATGCGCCGGGCCTCGGCCAGGGACGCCGGGGAGAAGTCCACGCCGGTCATCGTCGCGCCGAGGCGGGCGAGCGACACGGTGTCCGTACCGATGTGGCACTGCAGGTGCACGCCGCGCAGGCCGCGGATGTCGCCCAGCCGGGGCAGGTCGAAGCGGACCACGCCGCTGAGGTGCGCCGGGTCGTCGGCGAAGGCGGCGACGCGGTAGTCCTTGGAGGCCGCGTGGGCTGCCGCGCGCTCGTCCCAGTTGGCGCGGTTCAGGACCTGATAGTCGTTCACGGCGCCGACCGTATCCCAGCCCCGGCCAGGTCACGAGGTGGTTTCCGGGCCTCCCGTGCCACATGATGTCAGTGGCATAGCGTTAGATGGCAGGTCGACGGGGCTGAATGCGAAGGCGGTAGGGGTTGGAGACCAGGCGTACGACGGTGCGGGACGTCCGCCGCGCGAACCGGGCCAGCCTGCTCACGGACCTGTTCCACGGCGGCCGGCAGAGCCGCCAGGAGCTCGGTGACACGACCGCGCTGAGCCAGGCCAGCGTGAGCAACCTGATCGGCGAGATGATCGACGAGGGCCTGGTCGAAGAGGCCGGCCTGGTCGGTTCGGACGGCGGGCGGCCCCGCGCGCTGCTGCGGGTGGCCCCCGGGTACGGCTACGTCGCCGGCGCCGACGTGGGCGAGACCCGCCTGCTGGTGGAGCTGTACGACCTGGCGATGTCCCGCCTCGGCGTGGCCCAGTTCTCGCTCGGCGACGACGGCCCCGACCCGCAGGTGACCGCGGCCAAGCTGCTGGAGGGGCTGGCGGCGGTCATCGCCGAGGCCGGCGTCGAGCGTTCCGAGGTGCTCGGCTTCGGCGTGGGCGTCCCGGGCGTCGTGGACCACTCGACCGGTTCGGCCGTCGTGCACTCGCAGACCACCGGCTGGGACGCCGTACCGCTGGGCGAGATGTTGCGGGCCGGCACCGACGTGCCGGTGTTCGTGGAGAACGGCGCCAAGACCCTGGGCCAGGCCGAGATGTGGTTCGGCGCGGGCCGGGGCGCGCGGCACGCGGTGATAGTCATGGTCGGCACCGGCGTCGGCGCGGCGGTCGTGATGGACGGGCGCGGCTATCGCGGCGCGTTCAGCAACGCCGGGGAGTGGGGCCACACCACCCTGGTGTACGACGGCGACGTCTGCCGGTGCGGGGCGCGGGGGTGTCTGGAGGCGTACATCGGGTCGGAGACGGTGATCGCCCGCCTCGCCGCGGCGACCGGTCAGCAGCCCGACCCGAAGTTGCTCACCCGGATGCTCGCGGCCGACGGTGCGCTGGACGAGCCGGCCCAGGCGGTCATCACGCAGACCGTGGGTTACCTGGGCGCGGGCATCGCGGGACTGGTCAACCTGTTCTCACCGGAGCGCATCGTGCTCGGCGGGCCGGCCGGCTTGGCCCTCGGAGAGCGCTTTCTTCCCGACATTCGCGACGCAGCCTCCCGAAACGCTCTGCGGCATCCGTACTCGCGGACCCGGATCGACCTGTGCCAGCTCGGCCCGGACGCGGTCGCGATGGGCGCGGCCACCCTGCCGATCGCCCGGCTGCTCGTCGACGGCGGCCTCCCGGCGACCCCGGGCCCGACAACCCCGCCGTCCCGCGCCGCCCACCGCCGCTCCCTGAGCCGCGGCCGGTCATAGGATGCCGGGTGGCGCGAGCCGACGCGCGGAGCCGGAGCAGGGCCTCCGTCGCTGAGGACGGCGTACGGGCTAAGGCGAGGCTGTTCCTGTGATGGTTAGGTGCACGGCCCGGCGAGTCACGAGCTCAGCAGCATCGACCATCTCGGTGAGACTCGCTGCGGGACCCGCATCGATGAGGACGAGGGTGCCCGAGTTCGGATCATCGCCGTGCATGTAGTCGTTCCGCTTCTTGTACGCGGCTGCGATGAAGTTCTCGATCTCGCTGCGGGTTGCTCCGATAGCCGGATCGTCAGCTAGCAGCCGGGCAGCCCCTCGCCGGATGTGAATGCTCTTCTGTCTCGTGTCGTCAAGGCCGGCGCGCTTAATGAAAATCATTTCTAGGCATGTCATCAAGTCGGTCAGCCGTTGGGCGGGGTCGCGCTGGGCACCTCCGATGACCAGCCGGTCCAGAGTGACACTCAGCAGACGGTCCGCACGGACGCCGGGCTCATCGAGCCAGGCGAACAGACGGCTGACCTCAACGACATCGTCTCCGGTCAGGAGTGTCGGCCGGGTGAAGTCGACGGCCGAAAGAGAGGTCAGTACCGCCGTGGGCCCGGACAGTAGCGGAAAGTCGTCGTCGTGCTGAAGCCGTACTGAACGGGTGGAGACCACCGAGCCTCCACAGACGACTCGCAGTGCCTTGACCAGCCGTTCGGCCGGTCCGTCCAGTACCGGGAAGGGCCCGGCCGTCGGGTGTTTCGGCATCTCTGAGGCAGAGATGATGGGAAAGTTGCTTTCGACGGACAGCGCCCACTGGTGATCAGGTTCGACCGAGACGAAGGTTGGTCCGCCAAGGAACTCCGCAGGGACCGCGTGGCGCATTATCGCGGCGCTGACCTGCTGGTCGGACATGGCCCTCAGCGTCAGGTCGTCTGACAGCTCAACCGTCGTGACGTCGCTGGTCACTCGTAAGGCATTCATCGGTACGAACTCGACGAGCCGGGCCCGGGCAGCGGTCAATCCGCGCAGAAGGGTAGCGAATGCCTCGCTGAAGGCGTGCTCGTCGAATTCGTAGGACCGCGAGCTCCGCACCATCGGTTCGATTAGGTGCTGAGTCACTGACGGCCCGAGGTTCTGTGGGCCGGACATGGAGAATTCCACACCCGCACCGATCTCGAGGCGTTCATGTAGAGCAGCATCGGTGGCGACGATCGATCGCACCTTCGCCATCGCGGGAAACCGGTCGAACCAGCGGTAGTGCGCTAGCTCCGGAGAGACCCGCCAGGCATTGCGACGCAGGGCACCGAACTCTCGCTGACCGAAACGGTTCCACCCGCGGTTATCCGGGAGGTCAGCGAAGGTCGGCGTACCCTCGACGCTCGCCAACTCGTGGAGCGCTTCCCGTACCAAGGATCGCAACGCTGACTGCAATGGCGATGTCATCTCGTACCTGCCTTCTCGTCCGGCCACCTTGTCGGTGGGCTGGCCGATGGACAGCCGATCAGGATGACAGCGGCAGTCAGCAGAAGCAAGCAAGGCCGAACGGCGATACGGCGGCCCGCAATCGGGCCGCCGTATTGGCAAGTGGTCAGCTGCCGCGGACCCGGCTGATCGTGTCGCGGTACCAGAGGGCCGACTGCTTCGGCGTACGCACCTGCGTGTCGTAGTCCACGTGCACGATGCCGAACCGCTTCGCGTACCCCTCGGCCCACTCGAAGTTGTCCATCAGCGACCACGCGAAGTAGCCCTGCACGTCCGCGCCCTGCTCCCGGGCCGCCGCCACCGCCGCGATGTGCTCGGCCAGGTACGCGGTCCGGTCCTCGTCGGCCACGTTCCCGTCGGTGTCGGCGCTGTCGTCGAAGGCCGCGCCGTTCTCCGTGATCACCATCGGCAGGCCGGGGTAGTCGCGGTGCAGCCGGACCAGCAGCTGGGTGAAGCGTTCCGCGGTGATCGGCCAGTTCATCGCCGTACGCGGACCGCCCGGCAGGACCGCCCGCACCACCGGGTGCCCGTCGGCGTCGTGGGTGTTGCCCTGCTCGTCGGTGCCGCTGAAGTCCTGACCGAAGTAGAAGTTCACCCCGAGCACCTCGAACGGCGTCGAGATGACCTCCAGGTCGCCGTCCTGGACCGGGAACGCCGTGCCGCGCGCCGCCAGGTCCTCGACCATGTCCGCCGGGTAGCTGCCCTTGCGCAGCGGGTCCAGGTAGATGCGCAGACCCATGCCGTCGGCGCGGCGGGCCGCGTCCCGGTCGGCTGCCGTGTCCGTGGCCGGGTCCGCCGTACCCATGTTGAGGGTGATGCCGAACTTCATCTCGCGCGTCGCCGCGGCCCGCATCCGCTGGGTCGCGAGGCCGTGGCCGAGCAGCAGGTGGTGCACCGCCGAGATGGCGTCGTCGAAGTTCTTCCGGCCCGGTGCGTGCACGCCCACGTAGTAGCCCAGCCAGGCCGAGCACCACGGCTCGTTCAGCGTGGTCCAGTTGTCGACCCGGTCGCTGAGCTTGTCGAAGACCAGCATCGCGTAGTCGGCGAAGCGGTACGCGGTGTCCCGGTTGGGCCAGCCGCCCGCGTCCTCGAGCTCCTGCGGCAGGTCCCAGTGGTACAGGGTGACCCACGGGTCGATGCCGGCGGCCAGCAGCTGGTCGGTCAGCCGGTCGTAGAACGCCAGGCCGGCCTCGTTCGCCGGGCCGCGGCCGCCGGGCTGCACCCGCGGCCACGCCACCGAGAACCGGTACGTGTCTACCCCCAGGCTCTTGATCAGCGCCACGTCCTGCGGCATCCGGTGGTAGTGGTCGCACGCGACGTCGCCGTTGTCGCCGCCCACCACGGCGCCGGGCACGCGGCAGAACGTGTCCCAGATGGACGGTGTTCGGCCGTCCTCGGCGACGGCGCCCTCGATCTGGTACGAGGACGTGGCGACGCCCCACTTGAACGACGGCGGCAGGTCGGCGGTGGGCAGGAGCAGCCCGGGGGCGGGCGTGACTGTGGGGTTCATGGTTCTCCTGAAGGGGGATGGATATGGTGACGGCCCCGGCTGGTGGGGCCGGGGCCGTCGGCGTTGCGGTCGTTATCCGACCGGCTGCTTGACCGGGTGCAGCCAGCAGGCGACGGTGCGGTTGGCCCCGTCGGGGGTGTCCGGGTTGCCGAGCACCGGGATGTTGTCCGCGCACGGGTCGAAGGCCTTCGGGCAGCGCGGGTGGAACGAGCAACCGGTCGGCATGCCCTTGAGGTCGGGCGGTGAGCCGGGAATCCCGGCCAGCTCGCGGCGCGGGCCGCGCAGCGCCGGGAACGAGGACAACAGACCCATGCTGTACGGGTGCAGCGAGTCCCGGTACAGCGAGGTCGCCTGCGCCTCCTCGACGATCCGGCCGCCGTACATGATGGCGATCCGGTTGGAGAACTCCACCAGCAGCGACAGGTCGTGGGTGATGAAGATGACCGAGAAGCCGAGCCGCTCGCGCAGTTCGATGAGCTGACCCAGGATCTGCCGTTGCATGACCACGTCGAGCGCCGTGGTCGGCTCGTCCATGATGACCACCTGCGGCTGCAGGATCAGCGCCATGCCGATCATCACGCGCTGCCGCATACCACCGGAGAGCTGGTGCGGGTACGCGTCCATCCGGTCCGCCGAGATGCCGACCAGCTTGAGCATCTCCCGGGCCCGCGCGTTGCGGCTGTGCGCCGACATCTGCGGCTCGTGCGCGGCCAGCACGTCGGTCAGCTGGGTCGAAATCTTGTGCACCGGGTTGAGCGAGTTCATCGCGCCCTGGAACACGATCGCCGTCTCGGCCCAGCGGAACGCCTGCAGCTGCTTGTCGGTCAGGCCCAGGACGTCGTACGGCTCGCCCTGCTCGGGGTGGTAGATGACCTCGCCGCCGCTGACCACGCCGGGCGGGGCGAGCAGCCGGGTGAGCCCGTACGCCAGGGTGGACTTGCCGCTGCCGGACTCGCCGGCCAGCCCGAGGACCTCACCGCGGTGCAGGGTGAGGTTGACGTCGCGGACGGCGTGCACCGCCTGGTCGCCCAGGCCGTAGTCCACGTTGAGGTTCTTGATCTCGAGAACGGGTTCGTTCATCGAGTGGCCTCCTTGCTGCGGATGACCGGCGTCGGCTTGCCGCCGATGACCGGGATCGGGCTGGCGTGGGTGTGCGGCGCGGCCGAGTTGTCCAGCACCGGCGTGAAGCCGACCCGCATCCGTACGGTGCGCCCGGACGTGGTCTTGATCTTCGTCTTGCCGGCGCTGCGCAGTCGCGGGCTGACGAACTCGTCGATGCCGAAGTTGATCAGCGAGAGGGCGGTGCCCAGGAACGCGATCGCCAGACCGGCCGGGACGAACCACCACCACGCGCCCTGGGCCAGGGCCTGCTGGCTCTGCGCCCAGAACAGGATCGTGCCCCAGTTCCACGAGGTGGCCGAGCCGATGCCGATGAAGGCCAGGGTGATCTCCGAGGTGACCGCGAAGATGACCGTGCCGACGAAGCCGGACGCGATGATCGCGGTCAGGTTGGGTAGGATCTCGAAGATGATGATGCGCCAGGTCGATTCGCCGGTGGCCCGGGACGCCTCGACGTAGTCGCGTCTGCGCAGCGACAGTGTCTGGGCTCTCAGGATCCGTGCGCCCCAGGCCCACGAGGTGAGACCGATGATCAGGGCGACCAGGGTGTCACCGCCGCTGGGCACCGCCGCGGTGACGATGATGATCAGCGGCAGGGCCGGGATGACCAGGAACACGTTGGACAGCGCCGAAAGGCTGTCGTCCCAGCCGCCGCCCAGGTAGCCGGCGGTGACGCCGATGAGCACCGCCAGGATGGTGGCGATGACGCCGGCGGCCAGGCCGACCAGCATGACGGCCCGGGTGCCGACCAGGATCTGGCTGAACACGTCCTGGCCCAGGTGGGTGGTGCCGAACCAGTGGTCGGCCGACGGCGGCGCGACGAACTGCTTGCCGCGGGCGTCCGGGTCGTAGGGCGCGACCCACGGCCCGATGACCGCGAACAGCAGGTAGATGCCCAGGACGATGATCCCGGTCATGGCCTTCTTGTTGGAGATGAACCGGAACTTGCGGCGCTTGGCCGCCTTGCCCGGCTTGGCCGCCTCGGGCTGCGCCATGGCGCCCTGGCCGGGGATGACCTGGTCGATGCTGGAGGTGGGGATGGTCACCTGTCAGCCCTCCTTGCGGGTACGCGGGTCGAGCATCAGGTAGGCGATGTCCGCGATCAGGTTGGCCACCAGCACCGAGATGGTGATGACCAGGAAGATGCCCTGCATCAGCGGGTAGTCCTTGGCCCCGACCGCCCGGAACAGCAGGAAGCCCAGCCCCGGGTAGGAGAAGACGATCTCCACCAGCAGGGTGCCGCCGACGATGAAGCCCAGCGACAGCGCGAAGCCGGAGATGTTGGGCAGCAGGGCGTTGCGGGCCGCGTAGCTCAGCGCCACCCGGCGGTCCGACAGGCCCTTGGCGTGCGCGACCGTGATGTAGTCCTCCGCCGCGACGGTGACCATCATGTTGCGCATGCTCAGGATCCAGCCGCTCACCGACGAGATGAGGATGGTCAGCGCCGGCAGCAGGCTGTGCTGCAGGGCGCTGGAGATGAACGGCCAGTCCGGGTACGGCACCACGTCGGTGCCGTAGCCACCCGAGGACGGGAAGAAGCTGTCCGGCCCGGCGAGCAGGTAGATGGCCAGCAGGCCCAGCCAGAAGTACGGCACCGAGGACAGGAACGTGGTGGCCGGCAGCAGCCCGTCGATCCACGAGCCGCGCCGCCAGCCGGCCAGCACGCCGAGGCTGGTGCCGATGAAGAAGCTGATGATGGTCGTGATGCCGACCAGCGCCACGGTCCACGGCAGCGCGTCGCTGATGACCTCGGACACCGGCGACGGGAACGCGGTGAACGACAGGCCCAGGTCGCCCTGGAAGAGCTGCTTCCAGTAGTCGATGTACTGGCTCCAGATGCTGGCGTCCTTGTCCAGGCCGAACAGCACGTAGAGCGAGTCGATCGCGTCGGTGCTCATCTGGCCTTGGAAGCGGGCCAGCAGCGACTTGACCGGGTCGCCGGGGATCATCCGGGGGATGAAGAAGTTGAGGGTGATCGCCGCCCACGCGGTGAAGAGGTAGAACAGGATCCGCTGGATCAGGAACTTCATCGGACCTCCTCCGGGTGCGCGTCCGCCGCGACCGCCACGGCCTCGGGGGAGTGGCCGGTCGCGGCCGAGCCGGGCGGCTGGGCGGCGACGGTGGCCTCGTCGTAGAGCCAGCAGGCGGCCCAGTGACCGGGCTTGTCGCCGATCTCCAGGCGGACCGGCAGGTCGGTGAGGCAGCGCGGCATCGCCATCGGGCAGCGCGGGTGGAAGCGGCAGCCGCTGGGCGGCTTGATCAGGCTGGGCGGCTCGCCGTTGCCGCGGTCCGCGGCGTCACCGAGCATGTTGGCGATCCGGTCCGGGTCGGGTGCGGAGTCGATCAGCAGCCGGGTGTACGGGTGCGCCGGCGACTGGGTCACCGACTCGCTGTCGCCGCCCTCGACCATCCGGCCGGCGTACATCACCATCGTGTCGTCGGCGAAGTAGCGGGCCGAGGCGATGTCGTGGGTGATGTAGAGGATGGCCAGGTTGAGCCGTTCCTTGAGGTCGCGCAGGAGGTTGAGCACGCCGAGCCGGATCGAGACGTCCAACATGGACACCGGCTCGTCGGCCAGCAGCGCCTCCGGGTCCGCGCCCAGCGCCCGGGCGATGGCCACGCGCTGGCGCTGACCACCCGACAGCTCGTGCGGGAACTTGTCCAGGTAGCGCTCCGGCGGCGTCAGGCTGACCCGGGTGAGCAGGTTGTTCAGCGCCGCATCGAGCTCCTCGGCGGAGTTGCCGGCGTTGTGGTGGATCTTCAACGACCGGGTGAGGTGGTACCGGATGGTGTGCACCGGGTTCAGCGACGCGAACGGGTCCTGGAAGATCATCTGGACCCGGGCGGCGTACTGGCGGAACTGCCGTCCGCCCTTCACCTTCGTGCTCCGGCCGTGCAGCTGGATGTCCCCGGCGGTGCGGGGGTAGAGCTGCGCGAGCAGGCGGGCCACGGTGGACTTGCCGGAGCCGGACTCGCCGACCAGGGCGGTCACGCGGCCGCGTCGCAGCGTGAGATGTACGTCATCAACCGCGTGGACGGCGTCGTGCGTGCGGTTGAAAAGGTCGCGCAGCTTCCGGCGGACGGGGAAGTGCTTGGTCAGGCCGATCGCCTCAAGCACCACCTCGTTGGCCGGCGCCTCAGCCTCTGGGCTCAACGTCATGCCGAGTTCCTTCGCAGGGGTGAACTGCCGCGGTGCCGTGCCCCGGACGGGGTCGAGCCCGTCCGGGGCACGGCGTTGCGGGTCAGGAGTTGGCGGGCTTGAGGTGCAGGACGACGTCCAGGGCGTTGGCCTGCGTGGGCTGGCCGGCGCTGTAGGGGTTGGTGTCGTCGGGCCAGCCGACCCAGTTCTTGGTGCTGTAGGCCATGCCGATGTTGTCCGCGCCGACGGGGATCATCGGCACCTGCTCCACGAAGATCTTCTGGATCGTGTTGAGCGCGGTGGTGCGGGCGGCGTCGTCGGCGGCGTTGGCGTACGCGGCCAGCGCCGCGGTCGCCTCGGGGCTGTTGAAGCGGCCGAAGTTGCCACCCGGGGAGGCAGTGCCGATCTTCTTCAGCAGCTTGCCGTCCATGATGGTCTGGTAGATGTCGTACGGCGTCGAGCCACCGTTGGTCCAGCGGAAGGTGGCGTCGAACTTGCCCTCCTCCACGTTGCGGAACCAGGCGTCCTGGTTGGCTTTGTCGACCGTGGCGGCGATGCCGATCTGCGCGAAGTTGTCCTTCACGATCTCGAGCGAGGTCTGGTAGTCGGACCAGCCGCTCGGGTCGGTGAGGGTGATCTTCACCGGCTTGCCGCTCGGGTCCTTCAGCGTGGTGCCCTCGAGCTTGAAGCCGGCCTCGGTGAGGACCTTCTTGGCGCCCTCCACGTCGACGGCCTGGGTCTTGCCCTTGTACTCGGGCGCGACGTAGGCGTCACCGGCCGGCGACGGCAGACCGGTCACGCTGGTGACCAGCGGGTGGAAGTAGCCGGCCTCGGCCTGGTTGAAGATGTCCTCGCGGTTGACGACCATGCTCATCGCCTTGCGCAGGGCCACGTTGTCGAACGGCGCCTTGGTGGTGTTGATGTAGAGGCCGTGGATGCCGAGCACCGGCGGGGCCCACACCTTGTAGTGCGCCGGGTCCTTGTCGATGAAGACCGTCTTGTAGTTCGGGATGAAGACGAAGCTCCACTCGTTCGAACCGTCGGACAGCGCGGTGGTCTGCGCGTTGTTGTCGGTGTACGACGTGTAGCGCAGTTCCTTGACCTGCGGCAGGTCCTGCCAGTAACCGTCGGCGCGCACGGTCAGCGTGGTGGTCTGCGGGGTGAAGGACTTCAGCGTGTACGGGCCCGAGCCGACCGGCGTCTTGTTCGGGTCGGTGGTGGGGTCCTTGATGCCTTCCCAGATGTGCTTGGGCACGATCGGGGTCTGGCCCAGCCACTTGTCCTTGTAGACGAACATCGAGCTGGTGAACGTCACCGTCACGGTGTTCCCGCTGGCGCTGATGTCGCCGTACGGGGTGGCGGCCAGGTTCAGCGCCTCGTTCTTCTTGATCAGGTTGAACGTGTAGGCGACGTCGTCACCGGTGACCGGCTTGCCGTCGGACCACTTCGCGTTGTCGCGGACCGTGATGGTCGCCTTCTTGAAGTCCGGCGTCCACTCGGCGCCGGTGGCCAGCCACGGGCGGGACGGCTCGGCCGGCTTCACCGGGTTCCACATCAGCAGCGGCTCGTAGATCATCCAGCGATAGCCGAGCGAGGCGCCCGCCGACGTGGTGAGGAACGGGTTGTGGTTCTCGGTCTGCGGGCCGTTGGGCATGCCGACGGTCAGGAACGTGGCCCCGCTGCCGGCCTTCTTGTTGCCCTCGTTGGGGGAATCGCCACAGGCGGCGAGGCCGCCCGAGGCCAGCACGCCCGCGAGGGCGACCGCGAACAATTTCCTGCGCTGCATCTCTGATGTCTCCTCAGGTGGTGCGAATCGGGTGAGAGGGGGTGCCCCGAGGCAGGGCGAGTGCGCCGGACGTCGGAACGCCGGCCGTTTTGCGGATCTATGGGGGTGTGACGGGGGAGTAAGGCTTATGCGGAGTCGGGCTCCGGGCTCACGCCGGTGGAGCCCCGGACGGTGAACGTGGCGGGGATGACGGTCGGGCGGTTGGGCAGGGGTGAGCCCTCGAAGTGGGCGAGCAGCGTGCGCGCCGCCGCCTCGCCCATCTCGCGCAGCGGTTGGTGCACGGTGGTCAGCGGCGGCTGGGTGTGGGCCGCCATGGGGATGTCGTCGAAGCCGACCACCGCGACGTCCTGCGGGATGCGCCGGCCGCTGTCGAGCACGGCCTGCATCGCGCCGGTGGCGGAGAGGTCGTTGTGGGCGAAGATCGCGTCGAACTCCACACCGGACTCCAGCGCCGCCTGCACGAGCTCGAAGCCGCGCGCGATCGTGAAGTCACCCTGGAGCACGCGGTCCGGGGTGACCGGGTGGCCGGCCTCGGCGAAGACGCTCGCGAAGCCGTCGAGCCGCTGCACCGTGCAGCCGAAGCGCTCGGGACCCGCGACGACCAGCGGCTTGCGCCGGCCGATCTCGAGCAGGTGCCGGGCGGCGGCGCCGGCGCCGGTGTGGTTGGTGGTGCCCACGCTGGGGATCTGGCCGGGCTGCACGTCACGGTCGTCGATCAGCACCACCGGCAAGCCGCGGGCGTGCAGCATGGCGATGTAGTCGAGGGTGCCCTCGGGCTCGATGACCAGCAGCCCGTCGAAGCTCTTGGCGGAGACCTGCACGCCGAACTGGCGCATCGACTCCTCGCCGCGGTTGCAGGTGAACAGCAGCAGGCCGTAGCGCTCGGTCTCGAGCACGTCCACGGCGCCCTGCAGCACCTCGCCGATCCACGGCCAGGTGAGCGAGGGGACCAGCATGCCGACCACCCGGGTCCGGCCGCGGGCCAGGCCCACGGCCCGTGAGCTGGGCACATAGCCCAGTTCCTCGATGACCTTGCGGACCCGGGCGGCGGTCGACTCGTCCAGCTCACCCTTGCCGTTGAGCACCCGGGAGACCGTGGTCTTGCTGACCTTGGCCCGGGCTGCCACATCGGCGATGGTGATTGGCACGTGTCCTCCGACTTGTGTCCAGATGGTTGCACCGCAGTTTCGGAACCGGTTTCGGGAGCGGTTCCGGGCAGTTAACTCCGGTGAGCCGGGTCACGTCAACGCGTCGGTAGCTTTATTTAGGTTTCGAGACGGTAACTAGGTTGCGGCTTACTCGTTTACGTGCTTCGCGAGCCCCGCGATACCGGATGAAACGGGCGGGATCAGGTCGCCGGTCGGCGCAGGCGCGCGGTGATCAGAGCGACCACCGTGGTGCCGGCGGTCATGCCGGCCAGCACGAGGAAAGTCCCCACCAGATAGAGCCCCGTCTCGTCCTCGCCGGCGGCCTGCGCGGTCCACGCCGCGGTGAACGCGACGGTCATCACGGCGGCCGCCGGCAGCGCCGGCACCCGCAGCAGCACGGCGGCGATCAGCAGGACGGCGAGCGTCAGCACGGCACCGGCGACCTGGGCGGTGGTGTACGGGCCCGAGTAGTTCCCGGTCTCGGGGTCGAGCGTCTTGGTGGTGTCCCGGCCCAGCCAGGCCCACCAGGTGAACACGGTGGCGGCGGCCAGGGCGAGCAGGCCGGACAGGGCGCGGAGCTTCGTGACGGGCATGGCACCGAACCTAGGGCGCTGCCACCGGCCGCCGGATGAGCCCGCGTACCCAGATCATCCGGGTACGGCGACACCCTCCACCCGGCGGACCACGTCGGGCAGCACCGCACCGAGGGCGGCGTCCACGATCAGGTCCGCGTACGGCTCGCCGCGGGTGACGCCCTGGTTGACGATGGCCACCCGGATGCCGTCCTTGGCGGCGCGCAGCACGAACCGCCGCCCGGACATCACCGTCAGCGAGGATCCGAGCACCAGCAATGTCCGCGCCCCCGCGACCAGCTCGAAGCTGCGGCTGACCCGCTCGGCCGGCACGGTCTCGCCGAAGTACACGACGTCCGGCTTGAGCATCCCGCCGCAGGACTCGCAGTCGACCACCGTGAAGCCGTCCAGCTCGGCGTCGTCGATCTCCACGTCGCCGTCCGGGTTGACCGCGTTGACAGCCGCCGCGAAGCCCGGATTCGCCGCGTCGAGACGGTCCGAGTGGGCCAGCCGGTCGGACAGCTCACCGCAGTCCAGGCAGGTGATCCGGGACAGGTTGCCGTGCAGCTCGACCACGCCGTGCGCGCCGCCCGCCTGGTGCAGCCCGTCCACGTTCTGGGTGATGATCCCGTCGAGGCGGCCCAGCTCCTGCAGCCGCGCCACGGCCCGGTGCCCGATGTTGGGCCGGGCGTCGCCGATGGTGCGCCAGCCCAGGTGGCTGCGCGCCCAGTAACGCCGCCGGGCGACCGGATCCCGGGTAAATGCCTGGTACGTCATGGGGGTGGTGCGGCGGGCCGCGCCGGAGGGTCCGCGGTAGTCCGGGATGCCGGAATCGGTGGACAGGCCGGCCCCGCTCAGCACGACCACGCCGCCGTCGCCGACCCACTCGGCGAGCTGTTCGATCTGCGTCACCCGTCCATGGTCCCTCACTCGCCGGAGTGGGACGAAGGACGCACTCACGACTATCTGTGCACGGAGGGGCCGAGAACGGTAAGTTGTCAGGGTGGCCACTGTCGCGCGCCTGCTGCCCCGTTACTGGGACGGTCGACGCCTGCTGCAGTTCCTGGCCGGCCTGGCGCTGATCGCCCTGGCCTTCGCGCTCCCGTCGGTGCTGAGCCCGGCCGAGGTGCCCGCCGAGTCCCCGGTCACGATCATCACGACGGTCGACACCCCGGCGGGCCCGGCCGTGCCGGTGATCGAGGTCCCCGCGCCGCGCCTGGGTGGCAGCCGGGCCGGTCTGGCCCTGAGCGCTCCGGAGTCGGCGAGCGGCGTGACCGGGACCGCCCAGGTCGCCCTGGCCGCTGAGACCGCCCTGGCCGCTGAGATTGTCCGGACAGCCGAGGCCGCTGAGGCCGCCGAGGCCGCGGAGACCGGGCAGAGCGACGCTCCGGGTTCCGGGCATGTCGACGCGGGCGCGGTGCAGGGCGTGGCCGGGCTGCCGGTCCAGCCGCGGCACGACGGCCGCGGGATCTGCGTCGAGGCCCGCGCGGCCGCCGGCGCCAACCTGCGGGTTCACGGCCAGCGCGGCCCGCCGCGCGCCTGAGCCGGGCCCACCACCCCGCCCGGCGTCCCGTCCCGTGACGGCGCCGGCCCCTCGGCTTTCATGAGCGACTCCTGTGCGCGTACGGGAAACGCCGGAAGCCGGCAGCGCCGCGACCGTCAGCGGCCCCAGATCAGTGACAAACCCCTAGAGAAGCGGATGTTCATCGTGGAAACCGCCGCAACCATGTGGATGGTCCTGCTCATCGCCGTCGCCGCCGCGACGGCCCTCTTCGCTGTGCCCCGCCGCCCGGCCCGCCCGGCCGCGCTGCCTCCTGATCCGCGCGCTGCCGAGCGCGCCGCGGCCGCCGACCGCGCCGCCGAGGTGTCCCGTCGCCGCCGCGCCGCCTGGGAACGCGCCCAGGAGCAGGTCGACGCGGCCTGGGCGGCCTTCGACGCGGCCGACCGGGACGCGCGCCGGGTCGCCGCCGCGGCCGCCTTCCCCATCTTCAAGCAGCGCCGCACCCGCACCGAGCTCGCCGACCGCGAGCGCAACCTGCACCGGATGGCCACCGCGGCCTGCCGGCACCGGGAGCTGTCGATCGCGCAGCTCAACGAGGTGCTCGCGCACCGCGGCAGCTGGAACCCGCGGCGGCACCCCGTCGCCCAGGAGGCCGCGCTGCGGGCCGCCGTGCGGGAGCACCGGTTCGCCGCCTACCAGGCCGCGGCAGAGCAGGAGCGGCTGGCGTGGCAGGAGTCGGAGCGGGCGGCCGCCACGCTGCGCGGCCTGCGCGCCGAGGCCCGCACGGTTCGGGTCCCGGCCGGCAGCGACGTGCACTACAGGCAGCAGTGGACGCCGGCGCGCCCGGCCAAGGCCCGGCTGGCAGTGCACTGAGCCGCCGGCGATCGTCCAGAGTGGAATGTGGTCACCCGTCGGACTGCCCACGCCCGGACTTACGAGGCGCGACTCAGGCAGGCCAGGTACCGTCGGGGTCGCTGATGACGGACGGCAGGAGGCCGAAGTGTCGTTGACCCCGGCGGGCCGCCCGCCCGCCGTACGGCTGCATCGTGCGGCGCGCATCGAGGATGCCCTGCACGAGATCGTCGAGCGCCGGCTGCGGCAACGCGGCTGGGAGCCGGTGATCACCGCGTACACCGGTTACGGCGCGCCGGGCTGGGCGCGGGTGATGGCGCGGGTCGTGCTGACCCGGCGCACCCGCTCTGTCCGGCAGCTGGACAAGGTGCGCGGCTGGCGCAGCTTCACGACCTCACCGGTGAACAATGCGCCGGTGCGGATCCAGATCGGCGACCAGGTCCACGAGACCCGCACCGACCGCAGTGGCTACGTCGACACCCGGGTCAAGGGCGACCTCGAGCCGGGCTGGGGCAGCGTCCGGCTCAGCACCGAGGGCGCCGAGCCGGTCGAGGCACCGATCCGGGTCGTGGACCCGGGCATCAAGTTCGGGGTCGTCTCCGACATCGACGACACGGTGATGGTCACCGCCCTGCCCCGTCCGCTGCTCGCGGCGTGGAACACGTTCGTTCTCGACGAGCACGCCCGCGCCGCGGTTCCGGGCATGGCGGTGCTCTACGAGCGGCTCGTCACGGCCCACCCGGGCGCGCCGGTGTTCTACCTGTCGACCGGCGCCTGGAACGTGGGGCCGACGCTGGCCCGCTTCCTGTCCCGGCACATGTATCCGGCCGGCCCGTTGCTGCTCACCGACTGGGGTCCGACCCCGGACCGGTGGTTCCGCAGCGGCCAGGAGCACAAGCGCAACACCCTGCGCCGGCTGTCCGCCGAGTTCCCGGACATCAAGTGGCTGCTGATCGGCGACGACGGCCAGCACGACCAGGAGATCTACTCCGAGTTCGCGCGCGAGCACCCGGACAACGTCGCAGCCGTGGCCATCCGCCGGCTCTCGCCGACCCAGGCCGTGCTGGCCGGCGCGGTCCCCGGGCCGTCGGGCACGCCCGAGGCGGTCGGCTCGGGCGGCAAGACGTGGTTCGCCGCCCCGGACGGCGCCGGTTTATGGTCCCTGCTGCGGGACACCGACGTTGTCTGAGGTCAGTCCCGCTCGCTGTCGGCCGGCTCCGGCGCCTTGTCGGCCGTGCCCTCGGCGACCCGGGCGTGCAGCCGTTCCCGGATCTCGTCCGGGGTGTACGCCCGGCGCCGCCGCTCGGAGCGAGCCAGCACCACCCCCGTGGCTGTGATTCCCGCAAGCCCGGCCAGTCCCGCTACCTTCCACCAACGCATCTGCTGAGGATAGACACGTGGTCGCCGACATCAGCCTCGACGAGGCCATAGATCTGACGCGTACGGGTGACATCTGGCTGTTCCGTGGCCGCTCCGGCCCGGACCGGGCCATCCAGGCGATGACCAACAGCCCGGTGAACCATGTCGGCATGTCGCTGGTGATCGAGGACATGCCACCGCTGATGTGGCACGCCGAGCTGGGCAAGTCGCTGCCCGACATGTGGTCGGGCACCTTCCAGCGCGGCGTGCAGCTGCACGACCTGCGTGACGCGGTCACCGTCTGGGCCCGGCGGTACGGCCAGCGCGGCTGGCTGCGGCAGCTGGAGCAGCCGGTGACCACCGAGATGGAGGACCGCGCTCTCAAGACGGTCGCCCGCCTCGACGGCACGCCGTTCCCGTCCAGCGCCCAGCTCGCCTGGCGCTGGGCCCGTGGCCGGGTGCCCCGCATCCGCCTGCCGTGGCAGGAGCCCGGGGCCGAGGAGGCCGACCTCGAGACGGCGTACTGCGCCGAGGTGGTCGCGGTGACCTACGAGGACATGGGCCTGCTGCCGCACGGCAAGCAGCCGAGCTGGTACGACCCGGGCCGCTTCTGGAGCGGCGACGACCTGGAACTGTGCGACGGCTACCGGCTCGGCGCGGAGATCGCGGTCACACCGTAGTTACTCTGGGCCCGTGGTTCTGGTGGGCCGGGTGCCCGAGGTCGTCGCCCTGGACCGGCTGCGCGCCGCCGCGGCAGCCGGCGAGGGTGGCGCAGCCCTGATCGTCGGTGAGGCCGGCATCGGCAAGACCACCCTGGTCGAGGAGGCGGTGGCCCGCGCGGCGGCGGCCGGTGCCACGGTCCGGGTCGCGCGGGCGGTGCCCGACGAGGGCGCGCCCGCGTACTGGCCGTGGCTGCGGTTGCTGGAGGACGTGCCCGGGCTGTCGCCGCAGCTGCTGACCGCGACCGCCGCCGAGGGTGAGTCGCAGGCCGCCGTCCGTTTCCGGGTGGCCCAGCGCACGGTGCGCGCGCTGCGGGAGGCCGGTCATCTGGTGCTCGTGCTGGAGGACCTGCACTGGGCCGACGCCGCGTCGGTCGCGTTGCTGCGCATGCTCTGCCGGGAGTTGTCCGGCTCGCGGCTGCTGGTGGTCGGCACGGTCCGCCCGCCGGTGCCGCTCGACGATCTGCCCGCCGTCGAGGTGCTGCGCCTGGAGCCGTGGGAGGCGCCGGCGGTCGGTGCGTATCTGACCCAGGAGGCCGGTCCCGGCGTGCACGGCTCGTGGCCCGCCGTGGTGCACCGGCTCAGCGGCGGCAACCCGCTCTATGTCCGGGAGCTGACCCGGCAACTGTCGCGGGAGGACCGGCTGCGCCGCCCGGCCGGCCGGTTGGAGGTGCCCGCCGAGCTGCGGCGGCTCGTCGGCCGGCGTACGGCCCAGCTCAGCGCGGACTGCCGGGAGCTGCTGGGCGGGGCGGCCGCGCTGGGTGCGGAGATCGACGTGGCGGTGCTGCGTACGGCGGCGAGCGATCCGGACTCGGTCGACGGCCTGCTCGCCGAGGCACTGGACGCCGGGGTGCTGACCGAGGACCCGTGGCGGCCCGCGCTGCTGGCCTTCGCGCACGACCTGGTCCGGCAGGCCCGCTACGACGAGCTGTCCCGCGGCGAGCGGATCGCCTGGCATCAGCGGCTCGCCGACGCGCTGGCCACGGCCGGTGCGGCGCCCGCCGACATCGCCCGGCACCGGGTACGCGCGGCCGTGGACGCCCGCTCCCGGCAGAGCGCGGTCGACGCGTGCCGTGCTGCGGCCACGGCGGCCACCCGAGCCCTCGACTATGCCGAGACGATCCGCTGGCAGGGCCACGCCGTCGAGCTGGCGGACGACCCCGCCGACCGGCTCGCCCGGGCCACGGCCGCGTATGCGGAGGGCCGGCTCGACCTGGCCCGTACTGACTGCGCGGCCGTGCTGGACAGCGCTGAACGCGACCACCGGGCCGACCTGGCCGTCGAGGCGGCGTTGGTGGTCCGCGGCGTCGCCGGCGAGCTGGGACCGGCCCTGTTGCTGCTCTGCGAACGCGCGCTCGCCGTCGCCGGCCGGCACCCGCGGGTGCTCGCCCAGTACGCGTACCTGCTGGCGGACTCCGGGGACGTGCGGCGGGCGCAGGAGATCAGCGCCGAGGCGATGGCGCTGGCCGAGCTGACCGGCAGCCCCGACGACATGGCGGCGGCGGTGCACGCCCGGCACCAGGTGACCGACCCGTTCGAGCAGCCGGACGAGGTGGTGGCCCTGGCCGAGCGCAGTTGCGCCCTGGGCCGCCCCGACGCCGAGCTGTGGGGGCGCACCTGGCGCATCGACGCGTACCTGATGGCCGGTGACAACGCCGCCGCCGACGCGGAGACGCTGCGGCTGGACACGCTGGCGCAGCGGCTGGGGTGGCCGCTCGCCCGCTGGCACCTGCTGCGGGCCCGGGCGACGCGGGCCCTGCTGGCCGGCCGGCTCACCGAGGCGGAGCAGCTCGCCGCCGAGGCCCGGGAGGTCGGGCACCGGATGCAGGACCCGACCGCGGTCGGGCTCTACTACGCGTTCCTGGCCGGTCTGTCCCTGCAGACCGGGCAGGCCGCGGAATATGTCGCCGCGGCCGGGCAGATGTCGACGGCCCTGTCCCTGCCGATCGCGGCCGCCCAGCTCGGTCGCACGGCCCTGGACGCGGGGGCCGGCGACATGGCCCGGCTGTGCTGGCAGCACCTGCGGCCGAAGCTGGACGACGTGCCCGCGGGCAGCCTGCGCGTCTACGTCCTGGTCCTCGGCGGTGAGCTGGCGGCCGGGCTCGGCGACCTCGACACGGCCCGGACCTGCTACGACCGCACCGCGCGCCACGCCGGCGTCTATCTGAACAGCACCACGAACTGCCACGGGGCCGCCGCCCGCGCGCTCGGCGCGATCGCGTCCCTGCTCGGCGAGCACGACACCGCGGTCGGGCACCTCGACGCCGCGATCACCATGGAAGCCGGTTCGCCGCCGTTCCTGGCGCAGGCCCAGCTGGCCCAGGCGCGGGCGCTGATCGCCCGGGCCGCGCCGGGGGACCGCCGTCGC
The DNA here is from genome assembly GCF_050955795.1 of Actinoplanes sp. CA-051413. NCBI lineage: Bacteria > Bacillati > Actinomycetota > Actinomycetes > Micromonosporales > Micromonosporaceae > Actinoplanes > Actinoplanes sp. CA-051413. Next base: position 7,471,040 of record NZ_CP192100.1, on the reverse strand, counting down.
GCGCACGACCTCGCGGCCGCCGCGGCCGCGACCGGCCGGCGGCTGGGCATGACCCGGGTCGCGGCAGGCGCGCAGGTCCTGGTCGAGGAGACCAGGGGGGTACGCGGGGGAGCGGGCGCACTGACCGCGCGGGAGAGTGAGATCGCCGCGCTGGTGGCCGACGGGCTCGCCAACCGCGCGATCGCCGAGCGGCTGGTGCTCTCCGAGCGCACCGTGGAGACGCACGTCCGCAACCTGCTGGCCAAGCTGGGGCTGAGCAACCGCACCCAGGTCGCGTCCTGGCTACGTACCGGATCTCAGCGGCAGTACTGAGGTCTTCGGGCGCCACGGTCGCCAGGCTGCTGGTATGACACAGCACCAGCGCCTCGAAGGCGACATCCGGCCCGGCACGTACGTGATCGACTCCGCCCGCTCCAGCGTCAAGCTGACGGCGACCCACACCTTCGGCCTCAAACCCGTGGACGCGACCTTCGCCGTACGGTCCGGCACCGTGATGGTGGGGCAGAGACCCGAGCAGTCCACCGTCTCGGCCGACCTGGACGCGGCCAGCTTCACCACCGACGACCCGCGCCGCGACAAGGACGTACGCGGCAAGCGCTTCCTGGCCGTCGACACCCACCCGGCGATCGGCTTCCGCAGCACCGGGCTGAGCCGTACGGCCGACGGCTGGCAGCTCACCGGGGTGCTGAGCATCCGGGGCGGCTCGGCCCCGCTGACGTTGTCCATCGTGGACGTCCAGCCGGTCACCGACGGCTACCACGTGCGGGCCAGGACGACGGTCGACCGGGTGGCCGCGGGAGTCGGCGCGGGCCGGGCCCTGATCGGCCGGCACGTCCGGGTGACCGTGGAGTGCCGCGTTTCAGCCGGCTGAGCGGGGTATGCAGCACGACATGCTGCGAATCGCACAGTTGACCCTGGATGTGCAGGACATCGACGTGATGACGGCCTTCTGGTCGGCGGCCCTGGGCTACCGCGTGGAGAAGGGCGACGACGGCAACGCCAAGCTGATCCCGCCGGACGACGCTCCGCCCGGCGCCCAGCACATGTGGCTGCAGGCGTCGGCCGGCCCGAAGTCGGGGAAGAACCGCGCCCACCCGGACCTGACCGCCACCGACCCGCAGGCCGAGGTGGAACGCCTGATCGGCCTGGGCGCCCGGCATGCGGACGTGGGGCAGCAGGGCGACGAGCCGTACGTGGTGCTGGCCGACCCGGAAGGCAACGAGTTCTGCGTGCTGACCGCCTGGCGCGATCCGGCCCTGGCCGGCCGATGACAGCAGAAAGGGCGCTGAGGTAACCCTCAGCGCCCTTTGCCTGTGTCTAGTTAGCGCGCGGCCCGGCTGCGGGCCGAGAAGGCCGCCGCGCCGCCGCTGGACGACTGGCTGGTGTGCACGGCCGTCGAGCCCGTGCCGCCGCGCCGGCCGCCGCCGCGAGCGGCGCCCGGGGTGCGAGGCGCCTGGGAACGGCCACCGGAGGAACGCGCCCCCTGGGTGTGACCGCCCTGGCCACGAGCGCCGGAACCGGCCGGCTGGTCGCCGCCCGCGCCACGCGCGCCGCCACCACTGCGACTGCCGCCGCCCGTGCCACGACCGCCGCCCGCTGCCCGGGTGCCGCCCGTGGCCGCGCCCCGGCCGCCGCCCGAACGGCCACGCCGGGCCTGGCCGCCGCCCTGCTCCTCGACCGGCTCGGGCACCGGGGACACCGGCGCGCTGTAGGTGCGCTCACCCGGGGCGAGCTGCGCGAGCAGCGCGTCGCCGGGACGGGCCTTGCTGGTGGTCGGCCTGATGCCGGCCTTGCGGGTGAGGTCGCGGACCTCACTCTGCTGGTCGTCGGTCATCAGCGTGATGACCGTGCCCTGCGCGCCGGCCCGGGCCGTACGCCCGGAGCGGTGCAGGTACGCCTTGTGCTCGACCGGCGGGTCCGCGTGGATCACGATCGCGATGTCGTCGACGTGGATGCCGCGGGCCGCGATGTCCGTGGCCACCAGCGTCTGCGCGCTGCCGTCGGAGAACGCCGCCATGTTGCGGTTGCGGGCGTTCTGGGCGAGGTTGCCGTGCAGCTCGACCGCGGGCACGCCGGCCTGCACGAGCTGGCGGGTCAGCGTCTTGGCGCGGCGCTTGGTGCGGGTGAACACCACCGTGCGGCCGGGGGCGGCGGTCAGGTCGACCAGCACCGGGAACCGGTCGTCGTGGCGGACGTGCAGCACGTGGTGGGTCATCTCGATCGGGGCCTCGGCCGCCGAGTCGACGTGGTGCGTGACCGGCTTGTGCATGAACCGCTTGACCAGCACGTCCACGCCGCCGTCCAGCGTCGCGGAGAAGAGCATCCGCTGGCCGTTGCTCGGCGTGCCGTCCATCAGGCGCCGGACCACCGGCAGGAAGCCCAGGTCGGCCATGTGGTCGGCCTCGTCGAGCACGGTGATCTCGACCGCGTCCAGGCTGGCGTAGCCCTGCTGGATGTGGTCGGCCAGCCGGCCCGGGCAGGCGACCAGGATGTCGACGCCGGCCTTCAGGCCCTTGATCTGCGGGTTCGCGCCGACGCCGCCGAAGACGGTGAGGGTGCGCAGGCCGAGCATCGCGGCCAGCGGGGCGATGGTCGCCTCGATCTGGGTGGCGAGCTCGCGGGTCGGCGCCAGGATCAGCGCGCGGGGCCGGGTCGGCCGCCGCGGGGACTTGCTCTCGGCCAGCCGGGCGAGCACGGGCAGGACGAACGCGTACGTCTTACCGGAGCCGGTGCGGCCACGGCCGAGCACGTCGCGGCCGGCGAGCGAGTCCGGCAGCGTGGCGGCCTGGATCGGGAAGGGGGTGGTGATGCCGAGGTCGGCGAGGGCCGCGGCGAGCTTCGTGGGCACGCCGAGGTCGGTGAACGAGGACATGTAGGTGTGAACTCCGTAAGTCTGAAGGGGTCGTCCTGCCCGGCGCAGACCTCACGGGTCGCGGCGCGTGGTGGTCGATCCAAGGCGGCCCGAGGCAGAACTGGGCGGGCCGCGAGATCAAGTGTACGCGTAAGTGCATCGCAACCCCGCCGCACCCGACTGTGACCCTCCCTGCACCCCGCGACCCGCACCGTTTCTCCTCAGTGCCGGACTCCCCCCGCCGGCCGGTATCCGAGGAGAGACCCCCCATGAGCGGTGTTGTTGTCTTCGACCGCCGTCGCGAGGACGTCGTACGGGCGCACATGCCGCTCGTCGGTCATCTGGTCCGCGAGATGCTGGCCCGGGTGCCCGCCCACGTCAACCGCGACGACCTGCTCTCCGCCGGGTACGCGGCCCTGGTGGCCGCCGCCCGTGGCTTCGACGAGGAGCGTGGCGTGCCGTTCGCCCGGTTCGCGGCGGCCCGGGTACGCGGGGCCCTGCTGGACGAGCTGCGCGGGCTGGACTGGGCCAGCCGGTCGGTGCGGCAGCGGGCCCGGCGTACGGACACCGCCCGCCAGGAGCTGACCGCCGAGCTGGGCCGGACCCCGACGGCGGCCGAGGTCGCCGCGCACCTGGGCTGCACGGTGGAGGACATCGAGTCCGCGGACGACGACGTGGCCCGCGCCGTGGTGTTCAGCCTGCAGGGCTTCGCCACCGTGGGGGCCGACGACATGGTGACCGAGCCCAGCGCGGGCCCGGAGGAGCTGCTGATCCGGCGTGAGCGGCTGGGTTACCTGCGGCACGCCATCGACGTGCTGCCGGAGCGGCTGCGCGCGGTGATCACCGGTTACTTCTTCGAGGAGCGCCCGATGGCCCGGATCGCCGAGGAGCTGGGAGTCACCGAGTCGCGGGTGTCGCAACTGCGGGCCGAGGCGTTGACCCTGCTCAAGGACGGTCTGAACACGCACCTGGACCCGGCGCTGGCGGCCCAGAGCCCGGTCAAGGACGGTTGCGTGGCGCGGCGCCGGGCGGCGTACTACGACCAGATCGCGACCCGCGGCGGGCTGCGCGACCGGCTCGCGCTGACCAGCCCCGACGGTCTGCCGGTGGCGGCCTGAGGCCGGCTCCGCGCGGAGCCGGCCTCAAGCGGGGATCACGCGTTGGCGCAGGTGCCGGCCTTCTTCTGGGCGGCGATCGCCTTGTCGGCGCCCTTGGCGTAGAGGGCCAGTCCCTCCTTGGCGGGCTCGAGCTTCCACGAGTCCTTCTCGTAGACCATCGTGTAGGACTGGGCCGCGACCAGCTGCTTGGCGATCACGACCGCCCGGTCGGCGCCCTCCATCCGGGCGCTGCTGAGCGTGATGGCCAGGCCCTTGCGCGAGCAGGCGGTGTTGAGCTTGACGTAGTCGGCCTTGGTGATGGCCTTCTTACCGGCATCGGTGTACATGTCCCAGGCGCCGGCGAAGTCACCGCCGCTGAAACGGTCGAACACGGTCTGCGCGGCGGCCTTGGCGCCCTCGATCGTCTTGGGCTGGGGCCCGCCGGCGGCCGCGGCGGCGGCGTTACCGGCCGGAGCGGCTTCCTTGTCGTCGGAGCAGGCGGTGGTGAGGGAGACGGCGGCGACGGCGATGAGCGCCAGCGCGCCGAGGCGTCGGAACGGGTGGCTGTGGTTCATGCACCGCTTAATGTCGATGGACCGTCCGGCGTAACGGGCAAGGCCCTGCGGTGACGGATTCCTTACACTTGCCGACCGGGCCGTAACCCCGGTCACGGACTCGCCGTGAGGCGGATGCATCGGCTATTCTGAGCGTTTCCACGGAAACGAAAAAAGCCACCTGAAAAGGTGGCTGACCTCGGAATGCTACCACAACAGGGAGTAGCTTTGTCAAGCTCCGCCGGCGGCACGGAAACACTGCGGAACGACGACATCGAGTCCGAAAAGGCCTACCTGGCCGTGCTCTACGACCGCCTCGACCTGCTGCGTGAGCAGGCCGACGAGCGGCTGCGCGCGATTCTGCTCGAGGCCGGCGGCACCCCGCAGGGCCGCTCCCAGCGCGAGGCGACCCGCAGCCATTGGGCCGAGCAGCTCGCCCAGATGAATTCCGTCGAGAACGGTCTGTGCTTCGGCCGGCTGGATTTCGCCGCCGACAATCCCCGCTACATCGGCCGGATCGGACTGTTCGCCGAGGACCGTGATCAGGATCCGTTGCTGATCGACTGGCGGGCGCCCGCGGCGCGCCCGTTCTATCTCGCCACCGCGGTGTCCCCCGAGGGGGTGACCCGCCGCCGGCATCTGCGCACCCGGGGCCGCGAGCTGACCGGGATCGACGACGAGGTGCTCGACATCGAGGCCGGTGGCACGGACGGCCGCGAGGACGTGACCGGTGAGGCCGCGCTGCTGTCCGCGCTGACCGCCAACCGCACCGGCCGGATGCGCGACATCGTCGAGACCATCCAGTCCGAACAGGACGAGGTGATCCGCGCCGGGCTGCCCGGTGTCCTGGTGGTCCAGGGTGGTCCCGGCACCGGCAAGACCGCCGTGGCGCTGCACCGCGCGGCGTACCTGCTCTACACCCACCGCGCCCAGCTGACCAAGCAGGGCGTGCTGATCCTCGGCCCGAACGCCACCTTCCTGCGCTACATCTCGCAGGTGCTGCCCTCGCTCGCCGAGACCGGCGTGCTGCTCGCCACCCTCGGCGACATGTTCCCCGGCGTGACCGCCCGGGCCACCGAGGCGCCGGCCGCCGCCGCGCTCAAGGGCCGGGTCGACATGCTCGAGGTGCTCGCCGCCGCGGTGGCCGACCGGCAGACCGTGCCCGACGACTACGTGGAGGTCGACCACGACGGCTTCCCGCTGCGCATCGAGCGGGCCGTCTGCGAGGACGCGCGCGCCGAGGCCCGGCGTTCCGGGCGCCCGCACAACCTGGCCCGGTCGATCTTCGTGACCGCGGTCATCCACACCCTGTCTTTGCAGATCGCCGAGCGGATCGGCGCCGACCCGCTCGGCGGCGACAACCTGCTGGAGGAGGCCGACCTGGCCGAGACCCGGCGCGAGCTGCGCGAGGACGAGGACGTGCAGGCCGCGCTCTTCGAGCTGTGGCCGATCCTGACCCCGCGGCAGGTCCTGCGGGACCTGCTCAGCGATCCGGACCGGCTCGCCTCGGCCGCGCCGGAGCTCAGCGACGAGGAACGGGCGCTGCTGCTGCGCGAGCGCCGGGCCGGCTGGGCGCCGGCCGACGTGCCGCTGCTGGACGAGCTGGCCGAGCTGCTGGGGGTTGACGACACCCTGCGGGCCCGGGCGGTGGCCCGCGAGCGCGAGCAGGCGATCGAGTACGCGGAGGGCGTGCTGGAGATCGTCGAGGGCTCGCGGTCGCTGGACTTCGAGGACCAGGAGGAGGAGATCCTGTCCGCCACCGACGTCGTCGACGCCAGCGCCTTCGTCGAGCGGCACGAGGTGATCGACACGCGTACCGCTGCGGAGCGGGCGGGCGCGGACCGCGCCTGGGTGTTCGGGCACGTGATCGTCGACGAGGCGCAGGAGCTGTCGCCGATGGCCTGGCGGCTGCTCATGCGCCGCTGCCCGAGCCGGTCGATGACCGTGGTCGGGGACGTCGCGCAGACCGGCGAGCTGGCCGGGACGACGACCTGGGAGCAGGTCTTCGAGCCGTACGTGGCCCAGCGCTGGCGGCTGGCCGAGCTGACCGTCAACTACCGCACCCCGGCCGAGGTGATGACGGTGGCCGCGGACGTGCTCGCCGCGGTCGACCCGTCGCTGCAGCCGCCGCGCTCGGTGCGGACCGCCGGCGAGGAGCCGTGGGCGGCCCGGGTGCGGCCCGCCGAGCTGGCGACCGAGCTGATCACAGCGGTACGCCGGGAAGCCGCAGCCGCCGCGGAGGGGCGCGTGGGTGTCCTGGTGCCGGCGGGGCTGGAGGAGTCGTTGGGTCGCGAGCTCACCGCCGCCATTCCCGAGGCGGCCGTGGGGGAGCAGCCCGACCTGCTCAACCACATCGTGCTGATGACCGTCCGGCAGGCCAAGGGCCTGGAGTTCGACAGTGTGATCGTGGTCCAGCCGGACGAGATCATCGCGGAGAGCCCGCGCGGCCTCAGCGACCTCTACGTCGCGGTGACCCGGGCGACCCGGCGGCTCGGTGTGCTGCACACGGCCGAGCTGCCCAAGGTGCTCGACGCGCTGAGCTGAACGGGAACGCAGAGCGGGGCCGGTGCGCGTACGCACCGGCCCCGCTCGTCGTCGTGGATCAGGCGGCCGCGCCGTGCGTCAGCGGCGTGAAGCCGTGCGCGTTGGTCAGCGCGAGACGCGAGTGCAGGCTGGTGTTGCCGGCGATGGTGGCGTAGTAGCCGGCCCGGCGGCGGGCGATGATGCTGTCCGGGTTCTCCGGGGCCGGCGCCAGCTCCGGGTCGAGGTGGGTGTTGAGGCCGTCCTTGAGCAGCGACAGCGCCTCGGCGCGCAGCTGGCTGATCCGGCTCTCGGTGACCCCGAGGTCGGAGGCGATGTCGGCCATCGGCCGCTCCTTGAGGAAGTACTCGGTGATGACGGTCTGCAGGCGCTCCGGCAGCGACTCGATCGCGTGGTGCAGGTAACCGATCTGCTCGCGGCGGATCAGCATGTCCTCCGGGCCGGGGGTGCGCTCGGTGACCAGGTCGTCGGGGCTGCTGGTGGTGAAGCCCTGCAGCGACAGCACGGTGGCGCGCTGCACGTCGTTGTCCGTCTGGTGCAGGTCCGTGGTGGTGGTGCCGAGCGCCTGCGCCAGCTCCTCGTTCGTCGGCGTCCGGCCCAGCGTGGTGGTCAGGCTCTGCCGCGTGGTGTCGGTCGCCCGCGCCTTGGTCCGCACCGAGCGGGTCGCCCAGTCCAGCGAGCGCAGCTCGTCGAGGATCGCGCCGCGGATGCGGGTGGTGGCGAAGCGGTTGAACGGGATGCCGCGGGTCGGGTCCCAGCCGCGGGCGGCGGTCACCAGGGCGTGCAGGCCGGCGCTGGTGAGATCGTCACGGTGGATGTGGTTCGGGATCCGGCTGAGCATGTCGCGCACCAGGTGGCCGACCAGCGGCATGTTGGTGCGGATCAGTTCCTCCTGCTCGGCGGCGGACAGGGCCGGCACGGCGGTCGCGGTGTCGGCGGCAAGGTCGGCAGCGGTCGTCATGGTGCTGGTCATGTGAATCCCCCGTGTGTTGTCGGTGGCCCGCGGCGGTGGGCACCGGCTGACAAGGAGAAACTTTGAGTGACGCCGGGTACATGTTCTGGTTGCGCTCAGTTGCCGACCGGTTGCTTCGGATCCGGCTCTCAGGCGGCCCGGGCCGGCACTCGTACGGCGGCGAGATCCCAGACGAAGCGGGCGGGGGCGAAGGCTTCCGCGTAGCGCACGCGGGCCTGCGCGCCGAAGTGCCGGGCGGTACCGGTCGGCAGCTCCGGATCCACCGGCACCGGGGCCTCGGCCAGCGCGGCGAGCTTGCGGTCCAGGAACGGCGAGATGTCGACGAACAGCGCGGGGGCGAACTGCAGGGTCGACTCGCCGGAGTAGTGCAGGATCCGGCTGCTGTGCCGGGCGGCGGACAGCGTGGCCACGGCGGCGGCGCGGTGCTCGGCGTTGGCGTCCTCGGGGGCGTGCACGTAGACCACGTCGGCGTCGACGCCGGTCAGCACGTTCTCGATGGCGGCCACCGTCATCGCGGCGGACGAGATCAGCCCGGGCCACGTCTCGCCGGGCCGCTGGTGGCGCGACCGGCGGTCGTTGCTGCCGCGGGTGTGCCCCCGGCGGTCCCCGGAACGGCGCTCGGCGGCCTGCGGGCCCCAGACCAGCAGGCAGTCGAGCTCCCGGGCGGCGGCCTCGGCCTGCCGGCTGCGTACGGTGTCGGGCCCGTCGCAGGTCAGCACGAGCATGGTGACCGAGTCGCCGGCGGCGCGGTGGGCGGCGAGCGTCCCGGCACAACCGAACTCGACGTCACCGGGGTGCGTACCGACCGCCAGCACGCTGCGGGTCATTCCGGCCTCCGTGGTTCTCGGTGCACCGTCGCGGGGGTTCGGCGGCGCTGAGTGTCCATCGGTCACGGGCGGCACGGCTTGAGGGTTGTGGCGTGACTACGGCACGCTGGTCGGCATGGATCTCAGCGACTCCGGCACGACCGTCAACCTGATCGCCGGCGTGGCCATGCTGGCCGGCGTGCTGGGCGTGGTGATCCCGGTCCTGCCCGGCCTGCTGCTGTGCTGGCTGGCAGTGCTGCTCTGGGTGATCCTGGGCGACGCGGACGGCGGCCGCTGGGTGGTGTTCGCCCTGGCCACGGTGGTGGCGGTGGGCGGCACGGTGGTGAAATACCTGTGGCCCGGCAAGCGACTCAAGAGCACCGGCGTGCCCACGTCGTCGCTGCTGATCGCCGGCGTGCTGGGCATCGTCGGCTTCTTCGTGGTGCCGGTGGTCGGCCTGGTGCTCGGCTTCGTCGGCGGCCTGTGGGTGGCCGAGCGCCTCCGGCTGGGCCCGGGTCAGGCATGGCCGTCGACCCGGCAGGCGTTGGGCGCGGTCGGCCTGTCCCTGCTGGTGGAGTTCGCGGCGGCGCTGGGCATCGCGGTCATCTGGGTCTTCGGCCTGCTCGCCACCTGAGCTCCGCTTAGCGGGGCACCCTGAGCTCCGCCTCGTGGGGCACCGTGGTGCGTCGCCGCAGCCGCCGCCGGCGACGCTGGGTCAGCAGCAGGAGCAGCGGGGCGCCGGCCAGCAGCACCGCCATCGTGGCGGCGAGCCCGATGGACACGCCCCTGTTAGTGGCGGCGCGCACCGCGGTGGCGGCGGGCCGCTCGTCCTTCGCCGCCGGGGCAGGAGCGGCGCTCGCGTCTGTGGCCGTACCGTGGGCATCCGGGCTGTCCGGCTCGACCAGCTTGCCCACCGACGCGTCCTTGGGCAGCGAAAAGCCCCAGTCCAGCAACGCGGCGCCCTGCTGCCAGCCGCGCAGCGGAGCCGCCTCGGCGCCCAGCACGGTGGCGACCAGCCGCCGGCCGTTCCGCTCGGCGCCGCCGACATAGCTGTGCCGGGCGAGCTTGGTGAAGCCGGTCTTGCCGCCGAGCGCCCCCGGGTAGTTGTAGATCAGCTTGTTCTCGTTCTGGATCTGGAAGCCACCCTTCTTCAACTTCTTCTGCGCCGGGATCTGAGCCCGCTCGGTCAGCGCATACTTGCGGAAGTCCGGCTTGGCGAAACACTGCCGGGCGATCAGCGCCAGGTCGTACGCGCTGGTGAACTGCCCCGGCCCGTCCAGCCCCGACGGCGTGGCGGCATGCGTCTGGTACGCACCCAGCCGCTTCGCCTCAGCGTTCATGGCGGCGACGGTGGCGGGCAGTCCACCCCGGCCACCACCGAGCCGGGCCAGCGTGTTCGCCGCATCGTTGCCGGAATTGAGCAGCAGCCCGAGCCACAACGTGCTGACCGGATACTTCCCACCCTTGAGCAACCCGACAGCCGAGCTGTACGGCTCAATGGCCAGATCCCCGTCGGTGATGGTGGCGACCTGCTTGGGGTCGAGCTTGTCTATGACGGTGGCGACGAGCAGCAGCTTCTGGACGCTGGCGGGGGTGCCGTACACGTGGGGGCCGCAGCCGCCAAGGACCTCGCCGGTGTCCAGATCCGCCACCAGCCAGCTGGTCGCGGTGAGGGCGGGCGGGCTCGGGGCGCCGCGCGGGATGATCAGGCCGTCGGTGGCCAGGGCGTCGCCGCCCACCGCGCGGAGGACGGGGTCGTCCTTGGGCGGGGTGGGGCGGGCCGGGCGCCCCTTGGGCGGCTTGACCTTGGGGCGCGGACACGGCACGGGCGCTGCCTGGGCTTGCGCTGCCTGGGCCTCCGCCGCGAGCGCTTGCCCTGCTCCGGCCTTTGCCGTGCTGGCTTGGGCCGCGTTGACCTGGGCCGCGTTGACCTGGGCCGGGTGGGTCGGTGGCTGCGCTGCGCGGGCCGGGCCGGTCAGGGCCGCGGTGGCGAGGGTCGCGGTGGCGGTCAGGGCCGCCAGGATCCGTCGCCGGGCCGGGGCAGGGGTGGGGATGAGCCTCACGGCCACACGGCTCCCGCGTCGAGTCGGCGCTGGAGCAGACGCTCCAGCGGCATGGTCTCACCGTCGCCGCCGCCCGCGCCGACGATCAGCCGGGCCGGGCTGGGGGACACGTCGGCGCCGATGAAGCGGGCGCGCAGTGAGGAGGGGACGGACAGGACGTAGTACTGGCCGTCCTCGCCGACGGCCACCGAGCGGTTCGCCTTCAGGTACCAGCCGCGCAGGCGGGTGCGGTAGGTCGCGTGGCCGTCGAAGGCGCGGGCCCGCAGCACGACGGGCGGCAGGCCGCGTTCGGTGGCCCGGCGCACGAAGTCGGCCAGCAGCTTGCCGGCCTGCTCCGCCTCGGCGGCCCGGCCGGCCTCCAGCGCGGCGCCGTGCCCGGCGACCGCCTGCCGGCGCTGCTCTTCCCAGGCGGCACGGTCGTCGGCGTCCATGGCGACGACCCTAACGGCATCCGCACGGCCCCAGCCACCCGGGTTTTCCACCCGGGCACAGCTAACCGTGCCGCCCGCCACGATTCCACGGAATAGCGCGGTCGCATTAGTGAAGGTGACCGGGGCGATAATTGCCCGGCGTCTCCGTTATTCTGTGAAATTCAAGCGAACAGTTGCGCGCGGAGTCCGTCACAGGCGAGACTGGGCGCGTTCTTCGGATTACGTCAGGAGTCGTTATGGCGCGGCAGGTAATCACGACCCTCATCGACGACCTGGACGGAAAGCCGGCCGATCGGACGGTGGAGTTCAGCCTCGACGGCACGAGCTACACCATCGACCTTTCCGAGGCCAATGCCGGCAAGTTGCGCAAGGCGCTGGACCCGTTCATCGAGGCGGGCACGCGCATCGGCCGGGGCGGTTCCGGCCGTGCCGCGGGGCGGCCGTCGAGTGGCACGGGCCGCACGGCGGGCAGCCGCGACGAGAACAGGCTGATTCGCGAGTGGGCGGCCGAGAACGGCCACCAGATCTCCGAGCGGGGCCGCATCCCGCAGAGTGTCAGCAATGCCTATCGGGCGGCCCACGGCCGCTGATCCCTTGTGGTTGCCGGGGCCGGACGCATCTGCGTCCGGCCCCGGCGCATGCTCCGGTACGGCAATGAGTGTCCCTGTCCATCCGGCCGCGCCCGGAGGTGACCGGGTGGACGGCCTTTCGCACGGATGCAGTCAGCGATGCGCCATGGCTGACCGGGATCGCGCCAAGAGGCGCGGCCGGTAGCAAGGGGTGGACACCATGCTGCGGCTTGGCGGAAGGCCGGGTCGGTGGCGCGGTGGGAAGCCCCGGCCGCGGCCTGGTCGGGAGCCCGGCCCGGTGGCCCGGTGAGGAGCCCGGCAGCTCTGGCCGCGGCTCGGTGGGTGGCCCGGCCGGTGGTCCGGTGGGAGCACGGCCCGGCGGCCCGGTCGGAAGTTGTTCGTGGCCGGGTCGAAAGCCCCAGCCGTCGGCTCGTTGGAAAGCCCGGCCGTTGGCCTGGCGAGAAGCTGTGGCCGGGTGGACCGGTGGAAAGTCCGCCCCGCGCCCAGATGGAACTCCAGTCCGCGGCCCGCTGGAAAGCCGTTCCCCGGCCCGGCGGATAGCCCGGCTGCGCCGGCAAAGGCGCCGGTCAATGGCCACACGGTCGTCGCGATCACCGGCAGCTCCGACCTCCGGAATGGCCCGTCCGCGAGGAAACGGCGTTCACCTGAGCCACACCCGACGCCGGTGGATCCCGCCTGCCGGCATGAGGAATGGCCCTCGCGGCCGCCGCCGCAGCGATGCCGACCGATGCCGCCCGGCCCTGCCGACCATCCGCCGTGCATCCGGTAACGGGCCGCCCGCGTCTCCGGTAACGGCGGTGCCGTGGTCCCGGCCGCGACATCGTCGGAAACTGCCCGCCGGCTATCGACGCGCTCATCGGGAATCGTGTGGCCCGGACGGCACGTTTGCCCCAGGGCAAGGGAGCAGCGCCGGTCCCGTCACCCCTAAAGGTAAGTGGGCGCCCACCCACGAGTACTGGCCTTAAAGTCATAGGCATCACTGCCCAATGACCGCCCGGCGAGTGATCTCTAACGGTGGCATTGCGTACGCGACTGGTGACAGTAAGGCGAATAGCCGTCCTGGGATAGCCGGGACCGGAAAGATTGCGGTGAGTCCGGTTCAGGCGGTACGGAGTTTCGGCAGCATCGGCGCCACCGCTTCCAGGATGCGTTCGTCCCCGGCGTACCAGCTCGACTTGCGGGGCCAGTGCGTCAGCACATCGGTGAAGCCCAGCTCCGCCGCCCGCCCCACCGCGTCCGTGAACGCTTCGACGCTGCTCAGCGACAGCACCGGCGACGAGTCGAGGTTGAGATACCTGTCCACCCTCCGGTCGCCTGCCGCTTCGGTGAACTTGGCGCTGACCTCGGCCACCGATCGCCACCACGCCGCTTCGTCGTCCACCGCCTGCGCTCCGGTGGTCACCCAGCCGTCGCCGTACCGGGCTGCCAGGCGCAGGGCGCGGGGGCCGTTCGCCGCCACCACGAGCGGCGGGCGGGGCCGCTGGACCGGGCCGGGGGTGCTGCGGGCGTCCACCGCTCTGTAGTACGTACCCGTGAAGTCGGCCTTGTCGTTCTCCAGCAGCCGGGTGAGCAGCTCGAGGAACTCGGCGAAGCGGTCCACCCGTTCCCTGGGGGTCAGCTCGGCCGCGCCCAGCACCGCCGAGTCGAAGCCGATGCCGCCCGCGCCCACGCCGAGCAGCAGCCGGCCCTGGGAGATGTCGTCCAGGGCGGTGATCTCGCGGGTGAAGTGCACCGGATGGCGGAAGTTCGGCGAGGCCACGAAGGTCCCGAGGCGGATCCGGCGGGTCACCATCGCCGCCGCCGTCAGGGTCGGCACGGCGTCGAACCAGGGGCCGTCGACGAGGTCGCGCCAGCCCAGGTGGTCGTAGGTCCAGGCGTGGTCGAAGCCGTACTCCTCGGCCAGGCGCCAGCGCCGCCCGGCCACGGACCAGCGTTCGTCGGGAAGGATCACGATGCCGATACGCACGCGAGGACGCTACCTCACGCCGAGCGCAGGCCGTCCTCGTCGCCCGTCGCCGTCGCCGGGCCGGCCGCCGCGTCGAACGCCGCCATCGCCCGGACCAGCTCCTGCCGGCTGGCCGGGCTCATCCGTTCGAGCACCTCGGCCAGCGCGGACCGGCGGCGTTCGCGCAGGTCCTCCAGCAGGCGCTGGGCTGTCGGGGTGAGCAGCAGCCGGACCTCGCGGCGGTCGCGGGGGTCCGGCACCCGGCGCAGCAGGCCGGTGGCCTCCAGCCGGTCGCAGAGCCGGCTCGCCGAGGACGGCACCACGTCGAGGGCCTCGGCGAGGCGGCTCATGTTCGTGTGCGGCCCCCGCGAGATGATCGTGAGTACGCGCAGCTGCGCCGGGGGTACGGCGGGCGACTGCGCGAGCCGGGCGCTCTCCAGGACACCCAGCAGCGACTCCACCGTCGACTCCATCGCCGCGGCGACGTCCGTGACGCGATCCATGCCGGTCCTCTGTTTGCTCAAAGTCGGGGCATTTCGGCCTACCAGGTCATGGCCTCTCCCAGCCTGGACCACGTCGGTCATCGCCGCCAGTCGAGGCAGACGGTGACCGCGTCGTCGTCCGGATCGGCGCCCGCGTGATATTCGCGCAGGCCCCGCATAACCGTACCCACTGCCTCGGTGGCGGGCTGCAGGCGCGTCCGGCGCAGCGCGGTCAGCAGGGCGCTCTCCCCGTACGGGGCCCGTCCGCCCGGCGTGGCGGCGTGCACCCCGTCGCTGACCACGAGCAGCCGGTCGGCCGGTTCGAGCCGGAACCGCTGGATCTCGTACCGGGTCTCGCCGAACATGCCCAGCGGCAGCTGCTGCTCCAGGATCACCGGCTGGATGTCCCGTTCGCGGGCGATGACGGCGCGGGGTGAGCCCGCGTCGACCGCGGCCACGTGCCCGCCGATCAGGTCGATCTCCAGCAGCAGGGTGGCGGCGTGGGCGGCGCCGCCGTACCGGGCGTGGATGGCATCGCCGGCCAGTTCGGCCTGTTCGACGATGTCGGCGCCGGAGCGGCGGGCGTTGCGCATGGCGTTGACCGCGACGGTGGTGAGCACCGCGGCGTCGAGGCCGTCGCCGGCGCCGTTGAGCACGGTGATGGTGAGCCGGTCGTCGGCCAGGGTCCAGTCGAAGTGGTCGCCGAAGACCGCGTACGCGGGCTCCAGCTGCCCGGCGACCAGGAAGCGCTCGTCGCCGAGCGAGCGTCCCGGCAGCAGTTCCCATTGCAGCTCGGCCGCCATGGTGAGGCGTTCCCGGCGTACCACCCGGCGGTAGCGGTCCGTGACCGAGTCGGCGGCCCGCAGGGCGACGGCGAGTTCGTCGGCGACCGCCGACAGGTCGCTGGTCAGCCCGGTGCCCGAGGGCAGGGAGGTCCGCACGACGAGCACGCCGAGGCGTTCGCCCCAGACGGTCAGGGGCAGGTAGGCGCGGTTGGCGTCCGCGGCGATGTCGACCAGCGGCCGCTGGCTGCCGAAACAGCGCACGGCCAGGGCGTTTCCAGGCGGTCCGCCGAGCTCGAGCAGCGGCCACAGGCCGGTCAGGGTCAGGTCGCCGAGCAGCACCTCGACCCGGCCGGCCGCGTAGTGCCGGCGCAGGTGGTCCGCCACGACCTCGGGAAGCCGGTCGGGCGGCGCCGCGCGCAGCAGCGCTCCGACGAGCGTCGGACGGTCGGACAAGGGCTGACCTCTTTCTCATCGGGGCGCGGGACAGCGACCGGACAGCAATATTTGCTGTACGGCAAAGATGATAGGGGCACCGCGAAGCGGTCCGGCGGCGGGCAGCGGGCCCGGCGGATCAGGGGGTACGGCAGATCAAGGAGTACGGCGGATCAACGGGTACGGCGGTACGGCGGGTCGCTCAGTGCGCGCCCGCACCGCCGGCCAGCGCGAAGGACTTCTCGAAGTGGATGAGGCTGCCGCTGCGCGGGGTCGACTGCATCCGGACGTTGTCGCTCAGTGCCTTGATGAGGAACAGTCCCCGGCCGCGCTCGCTGTTCGGCCCGGGGTCGTCGACCGCGCTCGCGTCGAAGCCGGCGCCGTTGTCGGCGACGTCGATCGCGCAGCGGTCCTCGGCCACGTCCAGGCGGACCTCGATGCCGTCCGCGCCGGTGGCGTGCTTGACCACGTTGGCGCACGCCTCGGTCAGGGCCAGCTCCAGGTCGTCGCCGTCCTGGCGGTCGACCTGGAACGCCGACAGGGCACACCGCAGCAGCCGGCGCACCGCGGGCACGCTGTCGACCTCACGCGGCAGGTTGAGCCGTACCGAGATACGCATGCGACTCCTCCCCCCGTTGTCGACCCGGCACCCGCCCGGTCCGCTGACAGTGATGTTCCCGCGGGACGGCCGGGCTAATCCCGGTACGGGCGATCCGGCTTCCCGCCGGTCCGGAACCGGCCGTCCGAAGTTCTTGTTATCGCAGGCCGTTCGGGCGGTCTCCCTTCCCGTGGTCGGCGAAACGGCCGCCGCGCGCAATGATCGAGGCCCCACGGGAAGAGGTCAGGACTCTGATGGCGTTTCAACCGGACACCGCGACGGTGGTCGCCGCCCGCGCCGGCGACCCGGCCGCGGTCGACCGCCTGGTCGCCGGGTACCTGCCGCTGGTCTACACGATCGTCGGCCGGGCCCTGGACGGGCACGCGGACGTCGACGACGTCGTGCAGGACACCATGCTGCGCGTCCTGCGCAACCTCGGTGACCTGCGCGAACCCGAGGCGTTCCGGTCCTGGCTGGTGGCCATCACCGTGCGTCAGGTGCGGGAGCGCTACCGGGTGCGCCGGTCGGCGCCGGACACCCTGCTGCCCGACGACGTCCGCGACCCGGGGGCCGATTTCACCGACCTGGCGATCACCCGGCTGGAGCTGGCCGGTCAGCGCCGGGAGACCGCCGAGGCCACCCGCTGGCTCGACGAGGACAACCGGGAGCTGCTCTCGCTGTGGTGGCTGGAGGCCTCCGGCGAGCTGACCCGGGACGAGATCGTCGCCGCGACCGAGGTGACCCGCCAGCACGCCGCGGTACGGATCCAGCGGATGAAGGGCCAGCTGGAGACGGCCCGCGTCGTCGTGCGGGCGCTGGCCGCCAATCCGCCGTGCGCGGATCTGGCGCTGGTCACCGCCGAGTGGGACGGCCGGCCCGGAGCCCTGTGGCGCAAGCGCATCGCCCGTCACACCCGTGACTGCCGGCAGTGCTCACCGGCCTGGTCGGGTCTGGTGGCGGCGGAACGGCTGCTGGTCGGCATGGCCCTGGTGCCGCTGCCGCACACGCTCAGCGGCGGTGCTCTGTCCGCCTTCGGTGGCGCGCAGGCCGGTTCACACGTCGCGCACGTGGTCTCGGGCAAGGCGCTGGCCGCCAAGATCGCCGTGAAGGGCAGCGTCGGCGTCGGCCGGCGGGTGCTCACCGCGATGCTGGCGACCGGCACGGTGGCCGGTGGCGGTGCGGCCGTGGTCGTGTACTCCAACGCCGACAAGCCGGTCGCCAACGCGGCCGTGATCTCCACCGCCGCGCCCACGCCGCGGCTGTCCCTGCCGGCCGCGCCCACGCCCAGCGCCACCTCGGTGTCGCCGTCGGCGCAGCCCTCGCCGACGAAGAAGAAGACCAAGGCGCCCGTGGCACCGGTGCCGGCCACCGCGACCTCGGCCAAGAAGGGCGTCGGCACCTGGCAGTTCGACGGGATCAAGGGCGCGCTCGACGATGTCGGCGCGGGCTGGTACTACAACTGGTCACCCGACAACGACTCCATGCCGGGGCCGGCCGACGTCGAGTTCGTGCCGATGATCTGGGGCAAGGCCAACGTGACGGCCGGGACCCTGGCCAAGGCGAAGCGCGAGGGTGACGTGCTGCTCGGCTTCAACGAGCCGGACATGGGCGGGCAGGCGAACATGAGCGTCGAGGACGCCCTCGCCGCCTGGCCGAAGCTGCAGGAGACCGGCCTGCGGCTGGGCAGCCCGGCCGTCGCCTACGGCGGCGACACCGCCGGCGGCTGGCTGGACCGGTTCATGAAGGGCGCGAAGGAAAAAAATCTGCGCGTCGACTTCATCACGGTGCACTGGTACGGCTCGGACTTCAGCGCCGCCGCGGTCGGGCAGTTCCTCGGCTACGTCGACGCGGTTCACGCCCGCTACGACCTGCCGGTCTGGGTCACCGAGTACGGCCTGATGAACTTCACCGGCTCCCCGAAGTACCCCACGGGTGCCCAGGAGGCGGCCTTCATCAAGGGCACCACGACCGGCATGGAGAAGCGTTCCTTCGTCGAGCGGTACGCCTGGTTCGGGCTGCCCGCGGTGGGTGACAGCGTCGATTTCGGTCTCTACAAGGACGCCTCGACCCCGACCGAGGCGGGCAAGGCGTACAAGGCCGCCGGGTAGCACCGCGGGATAGGGTCGGATCATGATTCGGTTCGGCTACAAGGCATCGGCGGAGCAGTTCGCCCCGCGCGAGTTGCTCCGCTACGGCATCCAGGCCGAGCAGCAGGGTTTCGACTCGGTGTTCGTCAGCGACCACCTGCAGCCGTGGCGGCACGACGGCGGGCACGCTCCCGCCGCGCTGCCCTGGCTCGGCGCGCTCGCCACGAGCACCGAGCGGGTCCTGCTCGGCACCAGTGTGCTCACCCCGACGTTCCGCTACCACCCGGCGGTGGTCGCCCAGGCGTTCGCCACCCTCGGCTGCCTTGCGCCCGGCCGGGTCATCCTCGGTGTGGGCTCGGGGGAGTCCCTCAACGAGGTGCCGCTCGGCCTGCAGTGGCCGGACGGCAAGGAGCGCTTCGCCCGCCTCAAGGAGGCGGTCACCCTGATCCGGCAGCTCTGGACCGAGGACCGGGTGACCTTCGAGGGCACCTTCTACCGCACCGAGCTGGCCACCATCTACGACAAGCCGGAGCAGCCGGTGCCGATCTACATCGGCGCCTCCGGCCCGGCCGCGACCCGGCTCGCCGGGCGCATCGCCGACGGGTTCATCACCACCAGCGGCAAGGGCAGCGAGCTCTACACCGACACGCTGCTGCCGGCCGTCCGCGAGGGCGCCGAGAAGGCGAACAGGTCACTCGACGACGTCGACCTGATGATCGAGGTCAAGGTCTCCTTCGACCCGGACCTGGAGCGGGCGCGCAACGACACCCAGTACTGGGGCGCGCTGGCGCTGTCGCCGGAGGAGAAGACCGGCGTCGAGGACCCGATCGAGATGCAGCGGCGCGCGGACGCCCTGTCGGTGGACCGTACGGTCAGCCGCTGGATCTGCTCCTCGGACCCGGACGAGCACGCCGCCAAGGTCACCGAGTACCTGAACATGGGTTTCAAGCACCTGGTCTTCCACGCGCCGGGCCCGGACCAGGACCGCTTCCTGCGGGTGTACGGCGAGCAGATCCTGCCCCGGCTGCGCGACCGCGTCGCCCAGGGCTAGTACCCGCGGTAGTTCTCGCCCGGCACCGCCCGCAGGTGCGCCGGGCCGTCCCAGCGCTCGTCCCGGCCCTCGCCCTGGATCACGGTGAGGTCCGGGCGGCCGGGCTCGCCGCCGCGCCGCCGCACCGGTCGCCGGCCGTCACGTCCCCGGCCCTCCCGGCTGTCCCGGCTGTCCCGGATGTCGCGGTCCCGGATGTCGCGATCGCTGCCGGGCGGGGGCACCGAGTGCCGGGCCGCGTGCCGCCCGGTCGGCTCGTCCGCGTAGGGGCTCTGCCGCGCCGCCGGCCCGTCGAAGCGCGCCTCCCGAGGGGCCTCGGAACGGGAACCCCGAGGAGCCTCGAAGCGAGCCTCCTGGCGTTCCTCGAAGCGAGCCTCCCGGTGTGCCTCGAAGCGCGCCTCCTTGGCGGCCTCGTAGCGCTGCGGGGCAGGGCGGCGGCCGATCCGCCACCGGCGGACGTACTCGCTCCACGCGGTCCGCAGGGCCCGCAGCGCCGCCGGCAGGACCCGGCGGGGCCGGTCGTCGCCGTGGATGCGGGGGTAGCCGACCGTGGCGACCTCCACCACCCGCAGGCCCTGGGTCGCCATCCGCAGCGTGGTCAGGGTGTCGATCTCCGGTCCCTCGCCCCAGGCCGGCCGGCCGCGCTTGGGCCCGCGCGCGTCGGGGGCCGGCAGCTCCAGCGCCGGCAGCAGCTCGCGCCAGTAGGCGTTGTAGGCGCAGCTGAGGTCGGTGAACCGGGTGCCGAAGAAGAGGTTGACGACCCGGCACAGCACCGCGTGCCCGAAGCGTTCGGCGGCGCCGGCGTCACGGTGGTCGCCGCCCGGGCGCAGCCGCGAGCCATGGGCCGCCTCGGCGCCCGAGAGCAGGGCGTCCACGAAGCGGGGGATCTCCTGCGGGTCGGCCGAGCCGTCCGCGTTGAGCGTGACCACGATGTCGCCGGTGCTCGCGGCGAAGCCGCAGACCAGCGCGTTGCCCTTGCCCGAGCGGGTCTGGCGGACCACGACCACGTCGGGGCGTACCTCGCGGGCGACCGCCACGGTGTCGTCGCGGGACCGGCCGTCGACGACGACGACCTCGTCCACCGGCGGCAGGTTCTCCAGGATCAGCGGCAGGTTGTGCTCTTCGTTGAGGGCGGGGATCACGACGGTCACGGTGGGCGACGACCACGAGGCGTGGTTCGCCGGCTGTCGCGGCGCGGGAGGCATGGCGGTGGCTCCTCGGCGGGTGCGGTACGGAGGTCATCGGGGGGACCGGGCATCAACTTACCAATCGATTACCGTGCGTCAACTGGTCGCCGGGGTGACGGAAGGGCCGGCGGCGGACGGTCATGAATGTGCAGCTCCGGTGCCCCTTTACCGGTTAAGTATCCGAGAATCGTGACAGATCACCCATTGCTCTGAGTGACGAAAGGGGGGATTTCGGCCCGCTCATAACCGGCATTCCGGACGCGGGGAATCCGTACGGTGATGGATGCGGGGGATAGGGTTCGGGGCGGGCCGCGGTCCCCCGGGCCGGCCGGCCACCCGACCGTGGAGAGGAAAATTCTCAGTGAAACTGGGTCTGCACATCGCCGATTTCACCTGGCCCGACGGCGCGCCGCGGCTGGGGCCGGTGCTGGCCGACGTGGCCACCGCGGCCGATGAGGCCGGCTTCGACCGGATCAGCGTCATGGACCACCTGTGGCAAATCTTCGGCACCCCCGAGCACGAGATGCTGGAGGCGTACACGGCGCTGGGCTTCCTGGCCGCGCACACCCGCCGCGCCAAGCTGCTCACTCTGGTGACCGGCGTCGTCTACCGTGACCCCGGCCTGCTGGCCAAGGCCGTCACCACCCTCGACGTGCTCTCCGGCGGCCGGGCCATGCTCGGCATCGGCGCCGCCTGGAACGAGGAGGAGTCCCGCGGCCTGGGCCTGTTCTTCCCGCCCACCGCGGAACGCTTCGAGCGCCTCGAGGAGGCTCTGCAGATCTGCCTGCGGATGTTCCACGGGGACGAGGCGCCGTACGACGGCAAGCACTACCAGCTCGGCCGCCTGCTCAACTCCCCGCTCCCGCTGTCGAAGCCGCACCCGCCGATCCTGATCGGTGGCGGCGGCGAGAAGAAGACGCTGCGCTTCGTGGCCAGGTACGCCGACTCGTGCAACCTCTTCGCCGTCCCGGAGGTCGAGCACAAGCTCGACGTGCTGCGGCAGCACTGCGCCACCGAGGGCCGCGACTACGACGCGATCGAGAAGACGGTGACGCTCAACCTCGACCCGGGGGAGAAGGGCGAGCGCGTCGGGGAGCTCATCGACGACCTGACCCGCTACGCCGGGCTCGGTTTCACGGTGGGGCACGGCATGGTCGCCGGCGTCTCCGATCTGCGCAAGATCGAGACGCTGCGCACCGAGGTCATGCCCGCGATCGAGGCGCTGTGACAGTACAGGCGGTGGTCTTCGACCTCGACGGCGTCATCATCGACACCGAGGAGGTCTGGGAGGAGGTGCGCCGCGGCTACGTCGCCGAGCACGGGCGCGAGTTCCTCGCCGACACCCAGACCCGGATGATGGGGATGAGCACCGGCGAGTGGTCCACGCACCTGAGCGCCGAGGTGGGCGTGCCCCGCACCCCGGAGCAGGTCGCCGCGGACGTGCTCGCCCGGATGGCCGAGCGCTACCGGTCGGCGCTGCCGCTGATCCCCGGCTCGGTCGACGCCGTCCGGCGGCTCGCGGAACGCTTCCCCGTCGCCCTGGCCAGCTCGTCCGCCCGGATCCTCATCGACCAGGTCCTCGAGACGGCCGGGCTGGCCGGCACGTTCCGGGTGACCCTGTCCACCGAGGAGGTGCCGCGCGGCAAGCCGGCGCCGGACGTCTACCTGGCCGCGGTCGAGCGGCTCGGTCTGACCCCGGAGGTCTGCGCGGCGGTCGAGGATTCCAGCAACGGCCTGCGGTCCGCGGCCGCGGCGGGGCTCGCGGTCATCGCGGTGCCGCACGGGGTCTATCCGCCCGCGGCCGACGCTCTGGCGCTGGCCGGCCTGGTCATCGACGGTCTGGACGAGCTCACGGTCGAGGCGGTCGAGAAGCTCCGCTGAGCGGTTCTCCGGGCCGGCCCGTGCGGCCGGCCCGGGACTCCGTTTCCGGGTAGGTGGGCAGGTCGATGCCGCTGCTGCGGTCGCCGGCGATCTTGTACGTCATCGTCATGAACCACCCCCGGTTGTGCAGCCAGTTGCGGATCGCCAGGCCGTGCGCCGTCTTCGGGGCCAGGAACCGGCCCGCGCCCGCACCGCCCTTCTGCGCGCGCTTGGCGAAGCGGCTGATCCGGTCCTCGTAGCGCGGGAAGGCCACGGTGTGGTCGCCGCCCGCCGCGGCCAGCTCGCCGGCCAGCGTGTACGCCGCCACCAGCGCCGTACCGTTGCCCATGCCGCCGATGGTGGCCCCGCAAGCCGCGTCGCCGACCAGGGCGATCCGCCCCCGCGACCAGGGCTCGATGTCCACCCGGCAGATCTGGTCGAAGTAGAGGTCGTCGGCGGTGTCCAGGGCGGCCAGCATGCGCGGTACCTCCCAGCCGAGGTCCGCGAAGCGCTCGCGCACCAGCTGCTTCTGCGCGTCGAGGTCGTACCGGTCGTAGCTCAGCTCGGGCGACGCGAAGACGACGAACGCGCCGGCCTGCGCCGGGTCCCGGTGATCGCCGCCGATCGACGCCAGCCGTCCGGGGGTGTTGTGGCCCAGGGTGTCGCGGCCCAGGCCGAGGTGGTTGGGCATCGGCCAGCCGGCGACGTAGTAGCCCAGGTGGCTGACGTACTGCCGCTCCGGGCCGAAGGTCAGCCGGCGGACGTTGGAGTGCACCCCGTCGGCCCCGATGACCAGGTCGAAGGTGCGTTGCCGGCCGGAGGCGAAGGTGACGTCGACGCCGCCCGGGGTCTCGTCGAGGGCCGCGATGCTGTCGCCGAAGAGGTACTCGGTGTGCTCGCCGGCGGCCGCGCAGAAGATCCGGGACAGGTCGCCGCGCAGGATCTCGATGTCGCCACCGGCGAAGTCGGCGGGCATCTCCATGGTCCGCTGTCCGTCCGCGGTCACGAAGCGCATCGCGGTGCCCCCGGTCTGCACCTCGCGCAGGGCGTCCAGCACGCCCATCCGGGCCAGCAGGCCGAGGTGGACCGGGCCGCGGAAGTCGACGGCGTTGCCGCCCGTGCGCAGGGCCGGAGCGATCTCGACGATCGTCGGCCGGAAGCCGTGGCGGCCCAGCCAGTAGGCCAGGGCGGGCCCGGCGATGCTCGCGCCCGAGATCAGGACCGTGCCGGTCATGGTGGCTCCAAACTGTGTCCATAGGTATCAGTTATTTCTGTGTACGGTAGAGACAGTTGTCGCCGGAGCGCAAGAGGGTTGTCCGATGTCAGTGGAATTCCTGTGGGACGGGCGGGCCCAGCCCACGCGCGGGCCCAAGCCGGCGCTGACCCTGGAGGGCATCACGGACGTCGCGATCGCGGTCGCCGACACAGAGGGCCTGGCCGCCGTCTCCATGCAGCGCGTCGCCGCCGAGCTCGGCAAGACCAAGATGTCGCTCTACCGCTACCTGCCGGGCAAGGCGGAGCTGGTGGCCCTGATGATCGAGCGGGCCATCGGGGAGCCGCCGGAGTTGTCGGCCGGCTCCTGGCGCGTTGCGCTGACCGAATGGTCGGAGCGGCTCTTCGCGGCCTACCTGCGGCACCCGTGGTCGGTCGACGCCACGGTCGGGCGGCGTCCGCTCGGCCCGCGCGAACTCGGCTGGATGGAGTGCGCCCTGGCCGCCCTGGGCACCAGCTCCGGGCTGACGGGCGCGGAACGGCTGGACGCCATCGCGGTGCTGGCCGGGCACGCCCGGATGCTGGCCCAGCAGTCCGCCGCCCGGCTCGACGAGAGCGGGATGACCGCGGCGATGAGCGAGGTCATGACCCGGCACGGCGCGCGTTTTCCGGAGCTGACCGCGGCCATGCGCGAGACGGCCGTCGAGGGCGGCCAGAACCAGGCGTTCACCTTCGGCCTGGACCGCATCCTCGACGGCCTCGCCGCCCTTATCGACCGGCGCTCGGCGCGCAGCTGAGCCGGGCGTCGGCCCAGTCCGCGTGGTCGAAGTTGCGGCCGTCCCCGCCGTCGGTCGCCCGCAGGGTCAGGATCCGCACGCCGGTGACGTCGACGCTGAGGGCGGCAGCCGGGTCCGCACTGCGCCGGATCCCGGTCGCCGCCAGCGGCCGCGCGTCGCCGAGCACCTGGAAGTCCACCGAGCCGGACTGGGTCACCTCGTCGTCGATGCCGGCCACCGCGGTGAAGCCGGTGCAGGCGCCACCCAGCCAGACCGTGATCTCGCCCGGGGCGTGCATGCCGAGCCCCTTGGCGTACACGGAGCCGCGGATGGTCAGCGGGCGGCCGTCACCGCGGTCGGCCTCCCCGTTGGACCGGTCGCGCTCGACCGGCCCGTACCCGTTGCTCTCGCTCAGGAACGGCAGGTCGCTGACCGCCGGGGTGCCGGCCGGATCGGCCGGCGGCACCAGGACCCGGACCGCCTGCTCGACGTGCACCGGCCGGCGGCTTCCCGCCGCGTCGGGCGAACCCGGATCGGCCGGGAAGGTGAAGTCGGCCGCGACCGGCAGGTCGGTGAAGCCGGTGGCGAGGCCGGCCGGTGCGGTGAGCCGCCAGGTGCCGCGCAGGGTGTCGCCGCCGCGCATGGTGGCATCGCGCACGACCGCGCCGGAGACGGTCCAGCCCGCCGGCGGTACGGGCGCCAGCGTCACCCCGGTGATCGGCCCACCGGCGGGCAGCGTGAACGTCGCCGACACCGAAACTGTCCCCTCCGGACGGACATCCGCGCTCGCCGGGTCGACGGTCAGCGTGGTGGCGGGCACTCGCCGTACGGGCCGGTCGCAGGTCGCCGATCCGGTGTACGCGCACAGCACGGTGACGAACCCGCCGTTGGTGCGCTCCGGCACGGTGAGCGTGTCGCCGCGGCGCACGATCCGGCTCTCCCGCACCAGCCCGCCGTCGCCGTCGCGCAGCGTCTCGGCCAGGTAGCGCCCGCTGCCGAGGAACCCGAGCGGGGTGCTGAACGTCTTGGCGGCCACCGCGGAGATGCCGCCGACGTACCAGCGGTCGTCGTGGCGCCGGGCGATGACGGCCTCCTGGCCGGGCGCCCCGGCGAGCAGCTTGGTCTCGTCCCAGACGGTCGGCAGCTGGCTCAGCGTCCGCAGCGCCTCGGGATGCGACTCGTACGTCTCCGGCTTGTCGGCCGGGTGCTGCCAGCCGGACTCGTAGACCACCGCGAGGGCCACCTCATGCGCGTCAGTGGTGTCCCGGTCGGCCACCACCCAGGTCACCGGCGTGTAGTCCATGCCACCGACCACGTTGCGGGTGAACGGGAACATCGTGTTGGTGGCGGCCCGGGTCCGGAACTGCTCGGCGCCGCGGATCGCCTCCAGCGTCATGACGTGCGGCCAGGTGCGCTGCACCCCGCGCGGGATGGTGGCGCCGTGGAAGTTGACCATCAGCTTGTGGGCGGCCGTGGCGGCCAGGATGTCGTCGTACCACCGGAAGCGGGCCTGGCTGTCCGAGTCCATGAAGTCCACCTTCACCCCGGCCACACCCCACGACTTGAGCAGCGGCAGCATGGTGTCCCGCTCCTGCGCGGTGTCCAGCGCGGTCCAGTGGAACCAGAGCAGCACGTCGACCCCGCGGGCCCGGGCGTAGCGGACCACGCCGGGCACCCACTCCGCACTCCAGCCCTCGTCGATGAGCACGTAGGGCCAGCCGTTGCGGGCGGCGAAGTCGATGTACTGCCGTTGCCGGGCCGGGTCGCCCGGGCTGCTGTGCTCGGAGAGCCAGGACCAGGCGGTGGTGCCGGGCCGCACCCAGGAGGTGTCGGTGAGCTTCGCCGGCGGGGCCAGGTCGTCGACCAGCATCGAGCCGGTGACGGTGGCCAGGTCGCCGACGATCGCCGTACGCCAGGGGGTGGCCAGCCGGGCGGTCGCCACGATCTGCGGGTCGGCGAGCTTGATCGCGTACGCGCCCGAGCCGGCGTTGTGGGTCAGCCGGGCGCCGGAGTAGCGACCATCCACGTCGGACTCGGTGATGAGGGCGTAGTTGGTGCCGACCCGGAACAGCGCCGGGAAACCGTAGTCACCGGTGGCGGCGGCGCCCGCGGTGGTCTGCACCCGTTCGTTCTCGTAGTTGGGGGAGTACGGCAGCAGCCACGCGAGCGCGTCGGCCGGCATCGAGAACGACGACGTCTCCCCGGTGATCGTGCCACCGGCCGGCAGCACGTACCGGTAGGCGGCCCCCTCGGCCGAGACCCGCACCACGACGTCCAGCCGGGCCCCGCCGGCGCCGGTGAAGGCGAACGTCGACTCGGTGAGCGTGACGTCACGGGCCAGCTGTTTGCCGGTCGTCCTGGTGTATCGCTCGCGGACGGTGCGGTTGCCGCGCGACACGAAACTCAGCCCCACGCTGAGGTCGGCGGCGGTGGTGACGAGGCCGATCGGTGCCGGGGACAGCACGGCTGTGCCGGCCCGGTCGACCCCGAAGCTGAGCCGGCCCGCCTCGTCGAGGGCGAGCCGCGCGTTCACCGCGGCCCCCGGGCCGCTCACGGACCAGGACAGCGGCTCCGCGGCCGCCGCCGGAGCGGCCAACGTGGTGGCGGCCAGCGCCGCACCGAGCACAGTGGAGGACAATCGCCGTAGGCGCATCGGATCTCCTTCGCATCGAAGGATGACCATATTTCACGCGCGTTGCGGAGATCCAGAATAATAATTATTACTGCCGATCGGGCCCGGCGTGTCCGGCCGGAGACGCCGGGCCCGATGCGCGGCTACTGCGGCAGCTGCCGGCGGTCGGCCGGAGCCCGGCGTTCCGCCGGGGCGACCGGTGCGGTGGTGACCGTCGCGCCGGCCGGGGCCGGGGTGAGCGTGGCGCGGCCGGTGACCGGCAGGACCAGGCGGCTGGCGGCCAGGTCGACCCGTACGGTGGCACCGGTGTTCGGTGCCTCGG
Organism: Actinoplanes sp. CA-051413; assembly: GCF_050955795.1. Classification (NCBI taxonomy): domain Bacteria; kingdom Bacillati; phylum Actinomycetota; class Actinomycetes; order Micromonosporales; family Micromonosporaceae; genus Actinoplanes; species Actinoplanes sp. CA-051413. Next base: position 7,443,768 of record NZ_CP192100.1, on the reverse strand, counting down.
TGAACTCAGGGTCGCTCTGGGTCAGGACCAGGCCCAGGGTGTGCCCGGCCGCGACCGTCACGTCGTAGGCGCTCAGCGGGACCGTCACGGTGTACCAGCGGTCCGGCCGCAGTGGCGTGGTGAAGCGCAGCGACACGTGGTGGGCCGCGTCGAGCCAGCCGCGGGTCAGCACCTCGTGGTCGGAGGTCACCACCCGCTCGGCCACGTCGCGGTAGCAGGCGTCGTCGGCCGCCGTCGACGCTCCCCAGCACGACTCCGTGGCCAGGGTCCGCACACCCTCACCGGTGCCATAGTCCACCCGGGTCGCCGTGCCGTAGTCGACCAGCCGGGCGGTGAGCTGGGTCGTCGGGCGGTCGACGCGGATCCGCAGCCGTACGGACGGGGAGCCGGAGATGCGCAGCGGTGCCCGCAGCGGTCCGTAGAGCACAGCGAGCCGCCCCGCGACCTCTTCCGACGGCGAGGCCACGGCCGCGTCCTCGGTCAGCGACGCGTCGGTGTACGAGGCCACCGCCGACCCCAGCGGCACACTGACCTTGCGGGTGCCGGGCAACGGCCAGTCCCGGGCCGCGGTGAAGACCCCGGGTGCGGTCTCGATCGTCGCCCGCGGCTGGGCCATGACGCCGTTGTGCAGGCCCTGCAGCCAGTAGTCGAACCACTGGTGCAGCGTGTCGACCCACTCCGCGCGGCGGACGTCGAACGGGTCCACGTGCCCGGTGCGGTGCAGCCAGATCTTGCGCGGCACGCCCTGCTCGGCCAGCTCCTGCCACCAGGCGGCGAACTGCGGCGTGGCCACGTTCAGGTCGTTGAGGCCGTGCACCACGAAGACGCTCGCCCGGACCCGGCCGGCGGCGGGGCGGTAGTCGCGGGCGCGCCAGAACGCGTTGTAGTCACCGGTGTCGTCGGCGCTGTCGGTGGCCAGCGAGGAGGTCACCGCCGCGCACTCGGTGAGCCGGTCGCTGACCACGGACTGCAGGTAGTTCGGGTAGCCCGAGGAGCGCAGGGAGCCGTTGTAGCGCATGTAGTCGTACCAGCTGGAGATGGCCGAGATCGGGACGATGGTCTCCAGGCCCCGGACCCCGGTGGCGGCGACGCCGTTGGCCACCGAGCCGTCCCAGGACTTGCCGATCATGCCGACCTTGCCGGTGCTCCAGGAGCGGGCCGAGACCGGGGTGCCGTCGGCGGTGAAGCCCCGGGCCCGCCCGTTGAGCCAGTCGATCGCCGCGCGGGCCCCGGCCACCTCGGCCGGGCCGCCGACGTCCTCGCAACCCGTCGAGCGGCTGGTGCCGCTGAGGTCGACGGCGGCGAAGGCGTACCCGCGGGGCACGAAGTAGTTGTCGTAGAACAGCGGCGCCTTGCTGATCACGCCCTGGGCGTCGTACTGCTTGAGCTCGCCCTCGTTGCCGCGGCCGCAGCAGGCGTAGTAGGGCGAGGCGTCCATGATGATCGGCACCTTGACGCCGGCGGCCGTGCGGGGGCGGACCAGGTCGACCGCGACCCGGTCGGGCACGCCGTCCCGGTCGGCGTCGGTGGGGGTCTGGACCCACACGCTTTCGCGAATGGCGTCGGCGTAGTCGTAGACGGGCACGGTCTCGCCACCGCGGATGAAGGGCGGGGCGGCCGAGGCGGGCGCGGGCACGCTGAGCAGACCGGCGAGCACGACAAGTGCGACGAGCAGAGCTCGGGGTACGGCAACGGGCATGGCGGTCCTTCCGGGAACGATGGACATCCACGCCATTCGATCGCACGAGAGGCCCCGGGTGAAGCCGGACCGCCGATTCACCTCGCCGAAACAGGCAGGTGTGAAGGATCTTCATGACGGGTATCGCCGCCTGGACTGCACAGGAGGTGCCCGTGGAGACGCTCGCGGCTGAAGGGCTACGGCTCGATCTCGACGTATTCGACTACCTGATCCTCGCGATCTATTTCGCGACCGTCCTGGGCGTCGGTTTCGCCGCCCGAAGAGCGATCAAGACCAGCGCCGACTTCTTCCTGTCCGGCCGATCGATGCCCGCCTGGGTCACCGGCCTGGCGTTCGTCTCGGCCAACCTCGGCGCCCTCGAGATCATCGGCATGGCCGCCAACGGCGCCCAGTACGGCCTGATGACCCTGCACTACTACTGGATCGGCGCCGTACCGGCGATGGTCTTCCTGGGCATCGTGATGATGCCGTTCTACTACGGGTCCAAGGTCCGCAGCGTCCCCGAGTTCCTCCGGCTGCGCTTCAACCGGCCCACCCACCTGGTCAACGCGGTCACCTTCGCGGTCGCCCAGGTGCTGATCGCCGGCGTCAACCTGTACGCGCTGGCGCTGGTGCTCGACGCGCTGCTCGGCTGGCCGCTCTGGGTGTCGATCGTGATCGGCGCGGCCATCGTGCTGCTCTACATCGGCATCGGCGGGCTCTCCTCGGCGATCTACAACGAGGTGCTGCAGTTCTTCGTCATTCTGGCCGGGCTCATCCCGATCACCGTCGTCGGCCTGGTCAAGGTCGGCGGCATCGACGGCCTCTTCGACGCGGTCCGGGACAGCAAGCTCGGCGACGCGGCGCTGCACACCTGGCAGGGCACGGCGAACTCGGACAACCCGCTGGGCGCGAACTGGATCGGCATCGTCTTCGGCCTGGGCTTCGTGCTCTCGTTCGGCTACTGGACGACGAACTTCGCCGAGGTGCAGCGGGCCCTCTCGGCCAAGGACATGAGCGCGGCCCGGCGCACCCCGATCATCGGCGCCTTCCCGAAGCTGCTGATCCCGGCGGTCACGGTCATCCCCGGCCTGATCGCCATCATCACGGTCAAGGGGCTCGGTGCCGACGAGGGTGACCTGGTCTACAACAACGCCATCCCGCTGCTCATGCGCGACCTGCTGCCCAACGGCGTGCTGGGGATCGCGGTGACCGGCCTGATCGCCTCGTTCATGGCCGGCATGGCCGCCAACGTCAGCGGGTTCAACACCGTCTTCACCTACGACCTGTGGCAGACGTACATCCGCAAGAACCGTTCCGACGACTACTACCTGCGGATCGGCCGGCTCGCCACGGTCGGCGGCATCGTCGTCGGCATCGGCACCGCGTTCATCGCGGCCGGCTTCAGCAACATCATGAACTACATCCAGGCGTTGTTCTCGATCTTCAACGCCCCGCTGTTCGCCACCTTCATCGTCGGGATGTTCTGGAAGCGGATGACCGCCTGGGCCGGCTTCTGGTCGCTGACGCTGGGCACGCTGTCGTCGCTCACCCTGTACCTGCTGTACCTGGCGGACGTCGTCAAGTTCAACTCCGACCTGGAGGAGAGCTTCTGGGGCGCGGGCCTGGCCTTCGTCACGGCGGTGTTGACCGCCGTCGTGGTCACCATGGTGACCGAGTCCAAGCCCGAGAACCAGCTGCGCGGCCTGGTCTACGGCCTGGCCGGACCATCCACCTCCGGCGAGGTGATCATCGCGGGCGACAAGGTCTGGTGGCGCAACCCCGTGCTGCTCGGTGGCATCGCTGTCGCGCTGGCGTTCCTGCTGTACATCCCCGTCTGGTGACCGGCGCGAGCCACGAGAGGAGTTGAGATGTCCGAGGAGACCAACGGTCCCGATGATGAACTGCTGGCCCAGACCGCGGAGGCGGAGAAGGTGTCCGCCGCGGCCCGGCTGTTCGACGTGCGGCGGGTGATCGGCGGGCTGTTCGTGGTGTACGGCCTGATCGTCACGCTGCTGGGGATCTTCGACAGCCCGTCGGAGATCGACAAGGCGCAGGGCGTCCGGATCAACCTCTGGATGGGGCTGGCGATGCTGGCGCTGGGCGCGTTCTTCCTGCTCTGGCTGCGGTGGCGGCCGACCCAGGTGCCCGCGGCGAAGGCGGATCCGGATGCCGACGCCGGCCCCCGGAAGCCTGTGGGCGACTGAACGGCGACCCGGGCCGCCCGATTGATGGAGAAGCCGGTGCGGCCCGGGTGCAAGACGGTTGCACCCGCACCCTGAACCTTCCGATTCACCCGGGGTGCTCCCGATACTCAGGTCATGGAACCCCTCGCCTCAGTGAGCTTCGCCGGCGGTGCAGGACAACGGCCCGTCGGCTGGCAGATGCAGCTTCGTGTTGACTATGCCGTCAACAAGGTCATGCAGACGCATCGCGGCAAGTCCGAGGATGAAGTTGCACAGGCCATTCAGGATCAGCTGCGTAGTGTCGGCGTCGTGCCGAACTCCCGGCAGATCGCCCAGTACGCGGCGGCCATCTCCACCTTGCCGCTGCTTCCGCCCAACAATCGGACGTAACACCTGCCTTCCGCCGCCCGAGCCGTCACCGGGCGCGGAAGCGCAGGATCCGGTCGTCGCCATCCTGTACGTCGCCTCGGCCGTCCGTGTTCGAGGTGGTGAGCCAGAGGGCACCGTCCGGCGCGACGGCTACGGTTCGTAGTCGTCCGTACCGCCCGGAGAACTCGGCCTTCGGCTCGCCACCGGCGAGCGGCACGGTCCACAACCGCTGCCCCCGCAGCGCGGCGACGTACAGGGTGTCGCCGGCGATCGCCGCCCCGGACGGGGAGGCCTCATCGGTGCTCCACGTGACGACCGGGTCGACGTAGTCCCCGTCGCCACCCTTGCCGTCGACCTCGGGCCAGCCGTAGTTGCCGCCGGGCTCGATCTTGTTGACCTCGTCGAGGCGGTTCTGGCCGAACTCGATGCCGTACATCGTGCCGTCCGCCGCCCAGGCGAGGCCCTGCACGTTGCGGTGCCCCAGGCTCCAGACCGGCGAGCCGGCCTTCGGATTGCCCGGCGCCGGCCGGCCCTCCGGGGTCAGCCGCAGGATCTTGCCGTTGGTGTCGCCGGCGTCCTGCGAGGCGCTGCCGTCCCCGGCGTCCCCGGTGCCCACGTAGAGCATCTTGTCCGGGCCGAAGGCGATCCGGCCGCCGTTGTGGATGCCGGCCTTGGTGATTCCGTCGAAGATCACTTCCGGGGCGCCCCCGCCGAGCTTGAACCGCACGATCCGGTTGTCGTCCGCCGCGGTGTGGTAGGCGTAGACCCACCGGGTCCGGGCGTAGTCCGCGGCGACCGCCAGGCCGAGCAGCCCGCCCTCGCCGTCGGCCGCGACGCCCGGCACAGTGAAGACCTGCTGCGGTTTTCCGGAACCGGTCCGCACCCGCAGCACGCGCCCGCTGTCCCGCTCGGCGACCAGCGCGCTGCCGTCGGGCAGGAAGGCCATTCCCCACGGCACCTCGAGCCCGGTCGCCACGGTCTCCGGTGCGCTCAGGTCGGGGGTGCCACGGTCCGTGGACGGGGCGGCCGAGGCGGGCGCGGTGGCAGCCGGCGCGCTGGCGCGGGGCGCGGGAGCGGCAGCCGGCTCCTCGGCGGAGCAAGCGGCCAGCAGGGCCGCGCCAGCAGCGGTAACAGCCACTTGCCAGCGCATCCTCGACCGATCGGCGGTTGACATGGCACCCACCGTGCCTCGGCTGGCTGAGAGAAACCTGAACGGGTACGGACCGTTACCATTTCTTCACCGATACAGGTATGCACATCCTTGACAGCCTCGGCGGATGGCCGGGAGGGTCCACTCACGACCTTCCCACCCATGGAGGCTCACACCATGACCCCAGCCCGCCGGGCTACCGCCTGCGCGTTATCTCTTCTGACAGTGGCCGCCGCGGCCCTGTCCGGGATCGCGCCGGCCGCCGCCGTACCAGCCGAGGAGGATCTCGCGGTGTACGTCGGCACCCTCGACGCAGCACAGCTCCAGCGCCTCCGGGCCGTCGGCATCGACCACGACGAGAGCGCCGTGACCGCCGCCGCCGACGGCAAAGTCACCGTCCAGCCCATCCTCGGCCGCCGCCAGGCCGAGTCCCTGATCGCCGCCGGCGTGCCGCTGGCCGAGAAGCGCACGACCACGGCGATGCGCAAGCAGGCCGCCGCGGCGCCGACCGTCTTCCGGCAGTACAACGCCCCCGGTGGTCTCCGCGAGGAGCTCGCCGACACCGCCGCCCGCAACCCGCGCCTGGCCAAGCTGGTCACCGTCGGCAAGACGGTCCGCGGCGTACCCATCCAGGCCGTGAAGGTGACCCGCGACGCGCGGTTCGTGCCCGACGGGCGCCGCCCCGCGACGATCTACCTCGGCGGGCAGCACGCCCGCGAGTGGATCACCCCCGAGATGACCCGGCGGCTGATGCACCACGTCATCGACGGCTACGGCACCGACCCGGCGCTGACCAAGCTGCTCAACACCACCGAGGTCTGGTTCCTGCCGGTGGTGAACCCGGACGGTTACGACTTCACCTTCACCGAGGGCCACCGGCTGTGGCGCAAGAACCTGCGCGACAACAACGGCGACGGTGAGATCACCGCGGGCGACGGTGTCGACCTCAACCGCAACTTCGCGGAGAAGTGGGGCTACGACAACGAGGGCTCGTCGCCCGACCCGGCCAGCGAGACCTACCGCGGCCCGGGCCCCAACTCCGAGCCCGAGACCAAGGCGCTCGACGGGCTGTTCAAGCGGGTCGGCTTCGAGTTCCTGGTGAACTACCACTCGGCCGCCGAGCTGCTGCTCTACGGCATCGGCTGGCAGGTCAGCACGCCCAGCCCGGATGACCAGATCCAGATCGCCCTGGCCGGCGACGACGCGCACCCGGCCGTGCCCGGCTACGACCCGGACATCTCGGCCGAGCTCTACACCACCAACGGCGACACCGACTTCCACGCCCAGGTGCGCACCGGTGCGCTCGGCTTCACCCCGGAGATGAGCACCTGCGAGACGATCTCCAACCTCTACCCGGACGACCAGTGGAAGGCCGAGGACTGCGAGAGCGGCTTCAACTTCCCGGACGACGAGAAGCTGATCGAGGACGAGTTCCGCAAGAACCTGCCGTTCGCGCTGTCGGTCGGCCGGTCGGCCGTCGACCCGGACAACCCGGTCTCGACCGTCGGGCGCAGCACCGCCGACCTGACCGTCGACGCGTTCAGCACCTCGTACGGCTCGCGCCAGCAGGTGGCTGTGACCGCCCGCCGGGCCCTGCGCGACGTCACCCTGCACTACCGGGTCAACGGCGGGCGTGAGCGCACCGACGGGACCTGGGAGTGGCGCGGCGGCGAGCGCTACGGCGACGGCGTCGACAAGTACTTCGCCGAGCGCCGGGGCACGGTCGCCAAGGCCCGCGCCAAGGACAAGGTGCAGGTCTGGTTCACCGCCCGCAACGGCCGCCGGACGGTCAAGTCGGCCAGCTTCACCTACACCGTCGCCAGCAAGATCGGCGGTGACGTGCTGGTGCTCGCCGCCGAGGACGTCACCGGCGTCTCGCCGGCCAACACCGACGGCGCCACCACCGCCCGCTACGCCGCCGCGCACGTGGCGGCCCTCAAGCGCGCCGGCCGCTCGGCCGACGTCTACGACATCGACGCCAACGGCCGTCAGGCCCCGCACCCCCTCGGTGTGCTCTCGCACTACCGGACCGTGCTGTGGGAGACCGGCGACGACATCATCCCGCGGGCACCCGGCCAGCCGGCCGGCACGGTGGCCCGCTCGGCCCTGGAGACCGAGCTGGCCGTGCGTGACTACCTGAACGAGGGCGGCAAGCTGCTGTTCAGCGGCAAGTACGCCGGCTTCGCGCAGGCGGCCAACGGTGCCTACGTGTACCAGCCGAACGGCCCGGCGGAGTGCCTGGCGGCGAACGACCCGACCTGTCTGCCGCTGGGCAACGACTTCGAGCAGTACTGGCTCGGGGCGTACTCCTACGTCAGCGACGGCGGCACCAGCGCGGAGGGCACGCCGTACCCGCTGGTCGGCACCGAGGGGGCTTTCAAGGGCTTCAGTGCCACCCCGGCCGGTGACCACACCGGGTCCTTCCTGACCACGGCCAGTTTCCTGCCGCCGAAGCAGTTCCCGCAGTTCGGCAACTCGCGGGCGCCGATCGACTGGCAGCTGCCCGGGGCGGCGCCGTACGACCCGTACGACGGCGACTGGTACCTGTGGAGCGGGCAGTCGGACGTCTCGTACAAGCGGCTCACCAAGACCGTCGACCTGACGGCGGCGACCGCCGCGCGGCTGAAGTTCCAGACGTCCTTCGACACCGAGGCGGGCTGGGACTTCATGTTCGTCGAGGCGCACGTCGTGGGCACCGACGACTGGACCACGCTGCCGGACGCGGGCGGGCTGACCACCACCGAGACCGGGGACAGCTGCCAGTCCGGCATCGAGACGATCCACCCGTTCCTGACCCACTACCAGGGCGAGGGCTGCACGTCGACCGGCACCACCGGCACCTGGAACGCGGCAACCGGCACCAGCTCCGGTTGGAAACAGTTCGACGCCGACCTGAGCGCCTACGCGGGCAAGCAGGTCGAGCTCTCGATCTCCTACATGTCGGACTGGGGCACCCAGGGTCTGGGCGTCTTCCTGGACGACGTCCGGGTCGAGGTCGGCGGCGCGGTCGCGCAGCAGACCTCGTTCGAGACGGACCTCGGCGGCTGGACCGTCGCCGGGCCGCCGCCGGGCTCGGGCCGCAACAGCACCGACTGGGCGCGCAGCCAGCTCGCCTTCGACTCCGGTGCCGCCGTGACCACCGGGGACAGCGTCTACCTGGGCTTCGGCCTGGAGGGGCTGCCCGAGGATAAGCGCGTGGACCTGGTCCGCCGGGCCCTGCGTCACCTGAAGAGGTAATCCTCTTTCGGAGGTAAACCGCCAGAACCGCAGATCGCGCCGCGCGCTTGCTCTAGACAGGAGGCGCGCGGCGCGCCTGCCGGGCAGGGCGGAGAGACAACCGGTGCGAGCAAAGACACGGCCGATCCTGGCCGCGTTCCTCACTGTCCTGGCCGCGGTGACCACGGCGGCGACCCCCGCGTACGCGGTACGCGGGGGAGCGCCGAAGTGGCAGCCCTGCGAGGAGGACAAGACCGCCCAGTGCGCCACCCTCGACGTACCGGTCGACTGGGCGCGGCCGTACGGGGCGTCCGTGGCGATCGCGCTGGCCCGCCGCCCGGCCGCCGACCCGAAGCAGCGGATCGGCACGCTGGTGGTCAACCCCGGCGGCCCCGGCGGCTCGGGCGTCGACTTCACCCTCGACAGCACGTTCTTCAGCCCCGAGCTGCGCCGGCGCTTCGACATCGTGGGCTTCGACCCGCGCGGGATCTCCCGCAGCCACCCGATCGTGTGCACGACGACGGTGCTGACCGCTGCCCCGCCGCCGGCCATCGAGAGTGCGAAGGCGTACGACGCGTTCGTCGCCTACAACCGCCGGCTCGCCGCTGACTGCGCCCGGCGCACCGGACCGCTCTACGGGCACGTCGACACGCTGAGCGTGGTGCGGGACCTGGAGGCGGTACGGGCCGCGCTGGGCGAGGAGCGGATCAGCTTCTACGGGGCCTCGTACGGCACCCTGCTCGGCCAGCAGTACGCCGAGCGCTACCCGCAGCGGGTCCGCGCGATGGTGCTGGACAGCGTCATGGACCACACCGTCGACACCGACGGCTTCCTGGGGGGCGAGGCGCGCACCGCCCAGGACTCGTTCGACGAGTTCGTGGCCTGGTGCGCGCGCAGCACCGAGTGCGCCGTGCACGGCCGCGACGTCCGCAAGCTCTGGGCCGGGCTGCTCGCCTCGGCGCGGCGGGGCACGCTGCGGGACCCGAACGACACGGCGTACAAGCTGACTCTGCACGAGCTGGTCGGGGTCGCGTTCAGCTCGATGTACGACCCGCAGTGGCACTCGCTCGGCGTCTTCATCAAGGAGGCGACCGGTGGCGCGGGCACCAAGCTGGGCCGGGCCGCCGCGGTCGACGTCAGCGAGCACAACTTCCACGCCGTGTTCTGCGACGACTGGTCGATGCCGGTGGCCGGGTACGCCGACCTGCGCGCCCGCCTCGACCGGATCGCCGCGAAGTCGCCGCAGATGCCGTTCTCACCGCTCGCGCTCACCTCGGTCTACGGCTGCCTGGGCCGTACCGGCGCCACGGCCAACCCGCAGCGGGCGCTCACCCCGGCCAGGACCGGCCCGGTGCTGCTGGTCAACGCGCGGCACGACCCCGCCACCCCGTACGCCTGGGCCCAGCACGTCGCCGCCCAGCTCGGCCCGAAGGCGTCCCTGCTCACCTACGAGGGCTGGGGACACACCGTCTACGGCCGGAGCGACTGTGTGGGCGGGGCGGTGGACCGCTACCTGCTGACCGTCCGGCCGCCCGCCGCCGGGACCCGGTGCCCCGGAGTGGAGCCGAAGGCGGCGGGCGTCGGCGGCATTGCGCCGCGGCGCGGGTATCCTTAGCCTGGCTAAGTATCCCGGAGGAGGCGCCGTGTCCCATCCTTCCGCCGTCGCCCCGGCTCACTGTTGAGCCGCCGCGCGCCCCGCGCCGCCATCGACCCTGACCAGCGCAAATCCTGGCTGCGTCGCGCGCTGCCACTGGTCCGGGCGCACCGCGCGCTGCTGATCACCTCGCTCGTGCTGTCGTTCGCCGGGCTCGTCGTACAGGTGCAGATCCCGAACCTGGTCCGGCTCGGCATCGACCGGGCGATCGTCGAGCGCACCGGCGACCTGCCCACCTACGTCTGGTGGATCGTCGCCCTGGCGCTGGTTCAGGGCCTGATCAACTACGCCGCCCGGCTCTACCTGCTGCGCACCGCGTACGAGCTGGAGTACGACCTGCGCAACATCGTCTACGCGCACCTGGCCCGGATGCCGTTCGGCTTCTTCGACCGGGTCCAGTCCGGTGAGCTGATGTCGCGGTCCGGCTCGGACATCCGCGCCGTGCAGATGTACCTGTCGTTCGGCCCGTCGATCCTGGTGCAGTGCCTGATCGCGGTGGTCGCCTTCGTGCTGATGCTGTCGATCAACGTGCCGCTGGCCATCGTGGCGATGGCCACCATGCCGGTCATCGGCTTCCTCGGCGTCGGCATGCGCAGGGCGATCTTCCCGGTGTCCTGGCTCATCCAGGCCCGGCTGGCCCGGCTGGCCACCGTCGTCGACGAGAACATCCAGGGCGTGCGGATCGTCAAGGCGTTCGCCGCCGAGGGGCGCCAGCTGCGCTCGCTGGCCGAGGCCGCGGACCGGATCCGCTGGGCGTACCTGCAGGACGCCCGGATCCGCAGCCGGTGGAATCCCGTGCTGGACAACCTGCCCCGGCTGGGGCTGGCCCTGGTGCTGCTGGTCGGCGGCATCATGGTGATCGACGGCGGGACCACGGTCGGCACCATCGTGGCCTTCAACTCGTACGTGCTGATGCTCCAGCCGCCGTTCCGGATGCTCGGCATGATGATCATGATGGGTCAGCGGGCCTCGGCCTCGGCCGCGCGCATCTACGAGATCCTCGACACCCCCAGCGAGGTGGTGGACCCGGCCGAGCCGGTGGATGTGGCGCTGCGGGGTGACGTGTGCTTCGAGGACGTGCGGTTCGCGTACCCGAACGGCACCCTGGCCCTCGACGGCCTGGACCTGCGCATCCGGGCCGGGGAGACGGTGGCCGTGGTCGGGGCCACCGGCTCCGGCAAGTCCACCCTGGGCCGGCTGCTCGCCCGGTTCTACGACGTGACCGGCGGCCGGATCACCGTGGACGGGCACGACGTGCGCAGCCTGCGCCTGGCCCGGCTGCGGGACCAGGTCGGCATCGTGCCCGACGAGCCGTTCCTGTTCTCGCTCTCGCTGCACGACAACATCGCGTACGGCCGCCCCGAGGCCGACCGCGAGTCCGTGGTCGCGGCGGCGGTGGCGGCCGGGGCGGACGACTTCATCCGGGACCTGCCCGAGGGGTACGACACGGTGGTCGGCGAACGCGGCTACACCCTCTCCGGCGGCCAGCGTCAGCGCGTCGCCATCGCCCGGGCCCTGCTGGTGAACCCGCCGGTGCTCGTGCTCGACGACGCCACCAGCGCCATCGACGTGACGGTCGAGCAGCGCATCCACTCCTCGCTGCGCGACCTCATGCGCGGGCGGACCACGATCATCGTGGCGCACCGGCTCTCCACGATCAGCCTGGCCGACCGGGTGGTGCTGATGGCGGGCGGCCGGGTGGTCGCCGACGGCACCCACGAGTCGCTGCTGGCCACCGAGCCGCAGTACGCCCGGGTCCTCGCCTCGGCGGTGGCGGCATGAGCATTTTCGGTGGTGGCTTCGGCGGGTTCAGCAGTGGTGGGCGGCCCTCGATGGGGATGGCCGGGCGCAAGGGCAACGGGCTGCCGTTCGCCGGCATCCCGGCCGACGTGGCCGAGGGCGTCGCCAAACTGGAGGCGCGCGAGCCGGAGCACGGCGACCCGCGGGTCCCGTTCGACCCGGTGGCCGACAGCGGCGCCCAGGTCACGCTGCCCCGGCTGGTCATCGGGCGGCCCGGCCTGCTGGTGGCGGCGCTGCTGGCGATCCTGGTCGAGACCCTGCTGCTGCAGGCCGGGCCGTACCTGGTCCAGGTCGGCATCGACCACGGCATCGCGGCCAGGAACCTGCCCGTCCTGGTCGGCGCCACCGTCGCCTTCGTCGTGGCGGTGCTGGCCACCGGGCTGGCCACCGCGGTCCGGATGCGGCAGAGCGGCCGGCTCGCCGCCTCGGCCACCCGCGACCTGCGGATCCGGATCTTCGCCCACCTGCAGCGCATGTCGCTGGACTACTACACCCGGGAGAAGGCCGGCGTCACCATGACCCGGATGACCTCCGACGTGGAGTCGCTGCAGTCCCTGCTGGCCGACGGCTTCGCCCAGTTCGTCATCCAGGCGCTCACCATGGTCGTGGTCACCGGGGTGCTGTTCCACTACCACGCCGGGCTGGCCGTCATCACGCTCATGCTGGTCGTGCCGCCGCTGCTGATCGCCTCGCTGTGGTTCCGCCGGGCGGCCGACCGGGGCTACAACCGCCAGCGGGACGCGATCGCCGCGATGTTCGCCGACCTGTCCGAGAGCCTCAACGGCGTCCGGGTGGTCACCGCGCACAACCGGCAGGACCGCAACATCGTGGCGCACCGCGAGGTGGTCGGCGGCTACCGCGACGCCAACGATTTCACCGGCCGGATCAACGCGATCTACGGCCCCGGCACGTCGGTCATCGGCCTGCTCGGGATGGCGGCGCTGCTGCTGATCGGCGGCCGCATGGTGCTGCGCGGCACCCTGACCATCGGCGAGCTGACCGCCTTCGTGCTCTACCTGAACGCCTTCTTCCAGCCGGTGCAGCAACTGGTCCAGCTCTACACCCAGTACCAGCAGGGCCGGGCGGCGATCGGGAAGATCAACACCCTGCTCGGCCTGCGGCCGTCGGTGGTCCAGCATCCGGCGGCGACAGAGCTCCCACCGGTACGCGGGGAGATCGTCTTCGCCGGCGTCACGTTCGGCTACCTCCCGGACCGCCCGGTGCTGGCCGGCGTGGAGCTGGTGATCCACCCGGGCGAGACGGTGGCCTGCGTGGGCCCGACCGGCGCGGGCAAGTCGACGCTGGCCAAGCTGGTCACCCGCCTCTACGACCCGACCGCGGGCAGCATCCGGATCGACGGTCACGACCTGCGCGAGGTCACCCTGGCCTCGCTGCGCCGGCAGATCGGCGTGGTCCCGCAGGAGCCGTTCCTGTTCGCCGGGACGCTGCGCGACAACATCGCCTTCGCCCGTCCGGCCGCCACCGACGCCGAGGTGTGGGCGGCGGTCGACGCGGTCGGCCTGCGGGACCTGGTGGAACGCTCGCCGGAGGGCCTCGCGACCCCGCTGCACGAGCGCGGCCAGTCGGTGTCCTCGGGCGAGCGCCAGCTGCTGGCCCTGGCCCGGGCGTTCCTGGCCGAGCCCCGGGTGGTGGTGCTGGACGAGGCCACCTCGAGCCTGGACCTGCGCAGCGAGCTGCGGGTCGAGGCGGCGCTGGACCGCCTGCTGGACGGGCGTACGGCGATCCTGGTGGCGCACCGGCTGTCGACGGCCATGCGGGCGGACCGGATCATCGTGGTGGACGAGCACCGCATCGTGGAGACGGGCAGCCACGACGAGCTGCTGGCCGCGGGCGGCCGCTACGCGACGATGTTCGAGACCTGGGCGGCCCACTCCTCGCCGGCCTGATCCCCGCCGGCCCGTAGGCTGGGGACCGTGCAGCAGGCATTCTGGATCGACGAGCAGTTCGATCGCGAGCATGCGACCGGCGGGCCGAGCCGGTACGCCGGCGAGGTCCGCAGCCGCATCGGCGAGTTCGCCGACGCGTGGGGCGACTTCGCGCCGGTCACCTTCGCCGTGGTGGCGTGGCGGCTGGCCACCGGCCTGGAGCCCGGCTACGTCCGCCGGCATCCCCGGATCGTCTCGGCGGCCTGTTCGCGCAGCGCCTGGGACGGCAGCCTGACCTGCGACGTCACGCTGGTGTCGCCGTGGCCCGCCCAGCTCACCTGGAGCCGCCAGTGGGACCGGGACCGCGGCTGGCGCGACTGGCCCCAGCTGTTCGGCCAGTACGTCGGCCCGTCCGAGCAGGACCTGACCCGCAGCCCGCACCTGCGCGCCTCGCTGCTGGTGCAGGCACCCGTCCGGCTCGACGACCTGCCACCCGCCCCGGAAGGCCCGGAGGCGGAGGTCGAGCAGAGCGCGCACCGGGCTGTCGCCGTGCTGGTCCGAGAGCTCAACGAGCTCCTGAACCCCATCGTCGACCAGCTCGAGACGGACATCCCCGCCGACTCGTGACTGCCGGGTGTCGTTGATCGACATCGGTCGAGGGCTACCCAGCGGTAACCCTGCTGGGTAGCGTGGCTGCTACGAGCAGCCGTACCCGGGTCAAGGGGGTAGACCGTGACCGAACCGGCCGACGTCACCGAGAAGCAGGCGCGCAAGGTCGCCGAGGAGGCCCGCCAGTCCGAGTGGCGCAAGCCCAGCTTCGGCAAGGAGCTGTTCCTCGGGCGGTTACGGCTCGACCTCATCGATCCCTGGCCCGCGGCGGAGCCCCGTCCCGATGCGGAGGAGTTCCTGGCCAAGCTGGAGGCGTACCTGGTCGCGGAGGTCGACGGCGCCCGCATCGAGCGGGAGGCCCGCATCCCCGACGAGGTCTTCCACGGCCTGGCCGCGCTCGGCGCGTTCGGCATGAAGATCGACAAGGAGTACGGCGGTCTCGGCCTGTCCAACCTGCACTACTGCCGGGCGCTGACCCTGATCGGCTCGGCCAGTCCGGCCGTCGGTGCGCTGCTGTCGGCCCACCAGTCGATCGGCGTGCCGCAGCCGCTCAAGACCTTCGGCACCCCGGAGCAGAAGAAGGCGTTCCTGCCCCGGCTGGCCGCCGGCGAGGTGTCCGCGTTCCTGCTCACCGAGCCGGACGTCGGCTCCGACCCGGCCCGCCTGGGCACCGTCGCCGAGCCCGTCGAGGGCGGCTACCGGCTCAACGGGGTGAAGCTGTGGGCAACCAACGGCACCGTGGCGACCCTGCTGGTCGTGATGGCCCGGGTGCCCGGCAAGGGCATCACCGCGTTCGTGGTGGAGGGCGACGCACCCGGCATCACGGTGGAACGGCGCAACGAGTTCCTCGGCCTGCGCGGCCTGGAGAACAGCGTGACCCGCTTCCACGACGTGTTCGTGCCGCAGGAGAACGTCATCGGCGGCCTCGGCAAGGGCCTCAAGATCGCACTGACCACGCTCAACACCGGCCGGTTGTCGCTGCCGGCGATGTGTGTCGGCGCGTCGAAGTGGTCGCTCGCCGTCGCGCGGGAGTGGTCGGCCGAGCGGGTGCAGTGGGGCCGGCCGGTGTCGCAGCACGAGGCTGTCGCCAAGAAGATGGCCTTCATCGCCGCGACCACGTACGCGATGGAGTCCACCCTGGATCTGTGCTGCATCCTGGCCGACGACGACCGCAACGACATCCGGATCGAAGCCGCGCTGATCAAGCTCTTCGCCAGCGAGACGGCCTGGCTGGTCGCCGACGAGCTGATCCAGATCCGCGGCGGCCGCGGCTACGAGACGGCCGCCTCGCAGGCCGCCCGCGGTGAACGCGCGGCCGAGGCCGAGCAGGTCCTGCGGGACCTGCGGATCAACCGCATCTTCGAGGGCTCCACCGAGATCATGCACCTGCTCATCGCCCGGGAGGCGGTCGACGCGCACCTCACGGTGGCCGGCGACATCATCGACCCGGAGGCCGGGATGGGCCGCAAGGCCCGCGCCGGGGCCCGGGCCGGGGCCTTCTACGCGCGGTGGCTGCCGAGCCTGGCGGTCGGGCGTGGCCAGGTGCCGACCGGGTACGCCGAGTTCGGCCCGCTCGCCCGGCACCTGCGCTACGTCGAGCGGACCTCGCGCAAGCTGGCCCGGTCGACGTTCTACGGGATGTCCCGCTGGCAGGGCGGGCTGGAGCACAAGCAGGCCTTCCTCGGCCGCATCGTCGACATCGGCGCCGAGCTGTTCGCCATGTCGGCGGTGTGCGTGCGGGCCCGCGCCGAACGCGAGCACCGCGCCGCGGGTCACGAACTGGCCGACCTGTTCTGCCAGCAGTCCCGGCTCCGGGTGGAGGCGCTCTTCGCCGCGCTCTGGGAGAACACCGACTCCCTGGACGTCGAAGCCACCCGGCGGGTGCTGGGCGGCCGCTATGCCTTCCTGGAGCAGGGCATCATCCCGCGGTCCACCGAGGGCGCCTGGGTGTCGGCGTGGCAGCCGGGGCCGGCGACGGTCGAGGATGTCCGCCGGCGGATCCCGCCCTTCACGGCCGCAGACTGATCAACGCCTGGCCGGTGCCGGGATCGAACGGCACCGACTCGTGGTCGTGCACGATCAACCACCGCCCGTCGACCCGCCGGCAGCCGAGGGTGGCCCGTACCCACATGTCGACCTGCGCGCCGGAGTGCAGCGTGCCGGAGACGTGGTAGAGAAACGAGCAGAACCCGACGTCGCCGTCTGCCGTCACCTGCAGGTCGCGCACCTCGTAGCCGATGTCCGAGGCGTACCCGTCGAACCAGGCCCGGGTCGCCTGCTCCACGGCGGCGCTGCCCTGCGCGTGCAGCGGGGGCAGCACGTTGAAAGTGATGACGTCGGGATGCTGGCGCGCCGCGAGGGGCTTGGGATCCTTCGCCCGTACGGCGGCGATCCGTTCCTCGACCACCGCGCGAAGTTCGGTTCGGCTGTCCATGACACCTCCCGGCATCGGTTGTCCCGTTCCATCAGCACCTACCCGGCCCGACGTAGCGCAACCCGGCCGGGTGGGGGAGCACGGACCTGGCAGGGTGCGGAGATCCGTTCGGGAGCGCCAGCGACTGGATCTCCGCGCCCGGTCTCGGCGGGAGTGACGGTCCGGGCCATGCAACCAGGCACGACATGATCCTTCTCTTGATCTTGATGACGCTGGGTGACG
The DNA here is from genome assembly GCF_050955795.1 of Actinoplanes sp. CA-051413. NCBI lineage: Bacteria > Bacillati > Actinomycetota > Actinomycetes > Micromonosporales > Micromonosporaceae > Actinoplanes > Actinoplanes sp. CA-051413. Next base: position 7,426,564 of record NZ_CP192100.1, on the reverse strand, counting down.
AGCGTGTCCCGGGTTGTGCGCACCTCCCACTCGCGGTAGGCAGGAGTCTGTCCACTCTGTTCTCACCGCTCCCGGAGGCATGATGCGGTTCTCGACCGCGCTGGCCATGACGGCCACGCTCACCGCGACCACCGTCGCCCTCGTGCCCGCCGCGGCCTCCGCCCACGGCGGTGCGCCACCCCTGAGCCCCACCGCCACCGGCTACGGCGGCGCGGTCTCCACCGTCGACCCCACCGCGACCGCCGTCGGCCTCGACGTGCTGCGACGCGGCGGTAACGCCGTCGACGCGGCCGTGGCCGCTGCCGCGACCCTCGGGGTCACCGAGCCGTTCTCCGCCGGTATCGGCGGTGGCGGCTTCTTCGTCTATTACGACGCGAAACACCGCAAGGTGCACACCATCGACGGCCGCGAGTCCGGGCCGGCCACGATGACCGAGGACATCTTCGTCGATCCGGCCGACGGCCTGCCCTACGACTTCGCCGAGGCCCGGGTCAGCGGCCTGTCCGTCGGCACCCCCGGCACCCTGGCCACCTGGGAGGCCGCGACCGGCAAGTGGGGCACCCGCTCCCTGGGCAGCCTGTTGCAGCCCGCCGCCAAGGTCGCCGACCGGGGCTTCGCCGTCGACGCCACCTTCCGGCAGCAGATCGCCGACAACGCGGCGCCCTTCGCCCAGTTCGGCTCCACCCGTGAGCTGTACCTGCCCGGCGGTGCCCCGCCCGCGGTCGGTTCCGTGCAGCGCAACCCCGACCTGGCCGACACCTACCGGCTGATCGCCAAGCGCGGCACCGGCGTCTTCTACCGCGGTCCCGTCGGCGCCGACATCGTGCGCACCGTGCAGCACCCGCCGGTCGCCGCCGACCCCGCCGCCCCCTGGGCGTACCCGATCCGCCCCGGCGACCTGCGCCTGTCCGACCTGGCCAACTACCGGCTGCGGTTCCCCGCCCCGACGAAGTCCGACTACCGGGGCCTGACCGTCTACGGCATGTCCACCCCGTCCAGCGGCGGCACGGCGGTCGGCGAGGCGCTGAACATCCTGGAGCGGACCGACCTCTCCGAGGTCTCCATGACCCAGGCCCTGCACCAGTACCTCGAGGCTTCCGCGCTGTCCTTCGCGGACCGTAATCGCTACGTGGGCGCCTACACGCCGCAGCCCGTACTGGATCGGCTGATCAGTGACCGGTGGGCGGCCCAGCGGGCCTGCCAGATCAACCCCGCGGCGGCCCTGCCCAAGCCGGTGGCGCCGGGCGACATCACCGCCTCGGGCTGCACGCCGGCGCGCGTCGGCGGCAAGGTCGAGGACGGGCAGAGCACGACCAACCTCACCGTCGCCGACCGCTGGGGCAACGTCGTGGAATACACCCTGACGATCGAGCAGACCGGCGGCAACGCGATGGTCGTGCCGGGCCGCGGCTTCCTGCTCAACAACGAGCTGACCGACTTCAACTTCACCGGTACGCAGGGCAGCGCGCCCGACCCCAACCTGCCCGGCCCGAACAAGCGTCCCCGCAGCTCCATGTCGCCGACGATCGTGCTCAAGGACGGCCGGCCGTTCCTGGCCGTCGGCTCGCCCGGCGGCGCCACCATCATCACCACCGTGCTGCAGGTGCTGGTCAACCGGATCGACCTGGGCATGACCCTGCCGGAGGCGATGGCAGCTCCGCGGGCGTCGCAGCGCAACACCGCCGCTGTCCAGGCCGAGCCGGCGTTCATCGCGCAGTACGGCGACGCCCTGGGCCGGCTCGGGCACGCGTTCCAGCCGCCCGTGGCGGAGCTGGGCGCGGCCACCGCGATCGAGTTCGGCCGCGGCGGCCAGCTGATCGCCAGTGCCGAGCCGGCCCGGCGTGGCAGCGGTGCCGCGGGCGTGGTGCATCCCCGGCGCTGACCTGATGGCCTGTCCCGCCGCGCGGCGGGACAGGCCTCACGCCGTCAGGGCGATCGTCAGCGCGCCGGCCGCGACCATCACCGCGGCCCACAGCTTGTCCACGTTGAACCAGGCCCGGCGCAGCACGCTCAGGCCGACGAACTCGTAGACCAGCACGGCGCAGGTCGCCAGCACCGCGAACATCGCCACCGTGTGCACGCCCGCCGCCAGCAGCCCGTCGAGGGCCGCGGCGGGCGTGCCGGCCAGCCCGGCCGGGCCCGCCGCGGCGAGATGCCCGGCATGCCCGCCCGGCTGCGCCTTCGTCGTCGTGGCCAGCACCGGCAGCAGCATCAGCCCGGCGCCGTGCGCCGAGGACATCAGGAACGACCAGCCGGCCAGTTGCGCCGCGGACAGCCGCATACCGGCCCACCGGAAGTGCCGGGCCGAGAGCAGCCGCCACAGGCCGAAGCCGACCAGCACGACCCCGCCGACGATCGCCACCACGTTGCCGGCCACCACCGACTCGGTCGCCGACACCACCGCCGCCACGATCGCCACCGAGGCCAGGTGCCCGGCGGCGATCGGCGGCACCGAGCGCAGCAGCACGGCCCGGCTACGTTCCTGCATGCCCCGGGCCACCGCGAAGAGCCAGCCCATGGCCGGGTTCAGCCCGTGGAAGGCGCCCAGCGCCGCCAGCACCGCGAGCTGGCCACCGGTCACGGGAAGCAGTACGAGTCGGACGAGGCGTCGCCACCCTGCAGCCGTACCTGATGCACGCGCCGGCCGCGGAACTCGTCGCCGTGCGGGAAGAAGTTCGGATCCAGGGTCATGCCGCCGCGCTCGGTGTCCACGTCGATCTTCGCCAGCCACGCGCCCACGCCGTCCGGGTAGAACTGGTCGTCCCAGGAGCCGTACAGCGAGTTCGTGACGTAGACCCGGCTGCCGTCGCGGGAGACCTCGACCATCTGCGGGCCGCCGGCCAGCCGCTCGTCCGGGAACGACGGGTGCGCCACCCGGCCGACGACGCCGCCGAGCCGGACCGAGCCGGTCTGCACCGGGTGGAACGGGTCGCTGACGTCGAACTGCTTCAGCTCGCCGGTGCCCCAGCAGGAGACGTAGAGGAAGCGGTCGTCCACCGACAGGTCGATGTCGGTGATCAGCGGCGGGACCGCACCGAACGGCTGCAGCGCCGGCGGCAGGGCCTCGGCGTCGGCGGGCTCGGCGGCCACGTCGATGACCTTGGTGACCGCGAACTGCCCGTCGTCGCCGCGATGCCACACCCAGACCGAGGCCGACAGGTCCTCGACGCTGGTGACGACGCCGAGGAAGCCGTACTCCTTGCGCGGGTCGTGGGCGGGACGCAGCTCCAGCGTCATCTGGTACTGGTCGCCGAGGTCGACCGTCTGCACCAGGGAACGTTTGGCCAGGTCCCAGAAGTGCAGGCGGTGGCCGTACTTGCGGCCCAGCAGCAGCTCCGGGACCAGACCGTCCTCGATCATGGACGGCGTGCCCCACTCGGAGGAGACCAGCACGTCTCGGGTCAGGTGCCACCAGAAGTCGTACGCCAGGTACTGGTCGCCGCGGTCGCTCTCCCACGCGCCGCGTACCTCGAAGGTCGTGTGGTCCAGCACCGCGATGCCGCCCGGTCCGTCGGACGAGCCGCCGCCGAGCGCGGAGACGTAGATGCCGTCCGGGCCGCAGTGGATGGTGTGCGGCCGGGAGTAGCCGGCCTTGCCGGCCAGCTCCTCGGCCGGGATCTCCTTGACCAGTACGGGGTTGCGCGGGTCGTCCTTGGTGTCCAGCACGTAGATCCGCGACGAGCGCAGCCCGGGCACGATCAGGTAGCGCCGCTCGACGTGCGGGTGCGGCGCGGTGGGGCACAGGGCGCTGCTGCACGCGTTCCACCCGAAGTGGTGCAGCTCGTCGCCGGTGTGCGGCAGCTCGGTCCAGCCGACGACCGCGCCGTACGTGGCGGAGACCGGGTCGGTGTCCACGACGGCGATGGCGTCCGGTTGCCCGGCCGACCGGTCGAACGCGGCGATGTACGCCAGCTGTTCGGCGGGCGCACCGGCGGCGTCACGCGGGGAGGGATAGAACGTCGGGTCTGGTGTCCACCTCGTCATGGTGGTCATCCTCGCCCGGCGGCAGCCCGGTGAACAGGGTCACAATTGTCAACGAGTTGTCAACGAGCGTCCAGCGGCAGCCGCACGGACACGGTCGTGCCGGGTCCTTCGTGCTCGCTGAGCTCGATGGTGCCGTGGTGGCGCTGCACGACCGCGCGGCTGAGCGTCAGCCCCAGCCCGCTGCCGGGAATGGCCCGGTCGCGGGCCCGGCTCGTGCGGTACAGACCGGTGAACATCTTCTCGCGTTCCTCCTGCGAGACGCCGATCCCGGTGTCCGAGATCGACAGCTCGGCGGCCCGGCCGGTGGTCCGCAACCGCACCGCGATCCGCCCGCCGTCGGGGCTGTACTTGACGGCGTTGCCGAGCAGGTTGTCGACGACCTGACGCAGCCGGTGCCGGTCACCGGGCAGCACCAGCTCGTCGGGCAGCTCGTCGACGATCGACACCGGCTCGTCGGTGATGGCGTCCCGGGCGGCCTGCACCGACTCCCGGACGAGCTCGGCCAGGTTGATCGGGCTGAGCTGCACCGCGGCGTGCCCGGTGTCGAGCGCGGAGAGCTCAAGGAGTTCGTTGATGATGTGCCGCAGCTGGGTGGCGTTGCGGTCGATGACCTCCAGCAGCCGGGGCCCCTCGGCCACGAGCGTCTCGGCGTCGGCGTCCCGCAGCAGCTCGGTATAGGCGGCGATCGAGGTCAGCGGCGTCCGCAGCTCGTGACCGATCAGCGCGAGATACTCGTTCTTGGTCCGGATGAGCTGCCGCTGCAGATCGTCGACCAGCCGCTTCTCGATGAACTGGGCGATCTGCGCGGAGATCCCGGACATGAGCGCGACCAGCTCGTCCTCGGGATCCTCGATGGTGTCGGCGAAAGCGGTCAGCACACCCAGCGGCTCGAGCCCGTTGCGCACCGGGATGGCCAGCGCGGTGTGCAGCCGCGAGCTCTCGGCGGTCTCGGGGGAGATCAGGCTCTGCGGCCGGCCGACGTCGCGGATCCAGAGCGGCTTGCCGGCCTGCCAGGCCCGGCCGGGCAACCCGGTGCCGTACGGCAGTTCGGCCGGCACCTCGATGTCGGACTGCCAGCTGGGCGAGTTCCAGCTGGCGGCGGACCGCACCACGCCGGCAGCCTCGTCGACCAGCCACAACTCGGCATGGGTCCAGCCGAGCGTCCCGACCACGGCCTCCAGCACCCGAGGCCCGGCCGCCTCGATCGTCGGCGCGGCGGCGAGGGCGGTGACCACGGCAAGCTCACAGGTACGGAACCGTTCGGCCCGCCGCTGCCGGGTGACATCCTGAACGGCCTGCACAGCGCCGACGGTCTCCCCATCGGGTCCGAGAATCGGTTGCGCGTCGATCAGGTAGTAGCGGGTACGCCCACCACGTCCCTGCAGCACCAGCTCCTCGTTGCGAAGCCGCTCACCGCGAAGCGCCCGGAACAAAGCGACGTCACCGGGAGCGATGGGCCGCCCGTCCCCGTCACTCAGCCCGTCCCCGTCACTCGGCCCGGCGACCGCGGGGTGGTCGGAGAGATCGGCGGGCATCCGCGCGCCACCCCAGAGCCGCTGCATCCGGGCATTGACCAGCACAACCCGCCCATCGGCGTCGCAAGCGGTGACCCCGTCATGCAGGTTGTCCAGCACGGCATCGAGGAACCGCCGCTGCCGATCAACCTCCTGGCGCCCCTGCTGCTCAGTGATGAGCAAAGTCCCGAGCCGCGCGGCATCACCGACGGCGGCGACATCATCGGCGGACCACTCATGCGGCTGGGTGTCGAGCGCACAACAGATCCCGAGTACGGCCCCGGAGGCGTCCCGGATCGGCTGCCCGAGATAGGCGCCGCTGAGCCCCCGCCGCCGGATCGGAGAATTGGCCGGAATCCGCGGATCGGTGGCGAAGTCAGTGATCACCAACGGCCGGCCGTCGGCGACAACCAGCCCGGCGAGACTGTCCCGCAGCGGGGTGTCGCCGATGTCCTCCCAGCGCATCCGCATGCCGTAACTGCCGTAGATCCGCAACGCCTCACCGTCGACGAAATGCACGAGCCCGCCGGGCGCATGCGCGGCGCGGGCGATGAGGGCGGCAAGCTGCTCACCGGCGGCGCTGTTGATGGTGTCGTCGTGAGCGGAGAAGATCTCCGGCCACGACTGCCGGCCACGGTCGGCGGGGGATGCATCCCGGTGTTCGGCCCGATGAATGCCGTTGAGCGAGACGACCGCGGTCGCGGTTGCTGCCTGCGCGGCGGGCGTGTGCGCGGTTGTCGGCCGCGGGGCCGTGGGCTGCGGGGTTGTGACTTGGGTGGTCGTGACCTGCGCGCTTGCCGGCTGCCCGTTCGCGGGCCGCGCCGTCGTGGGTTGCCCCTTGGCCGGCGGTGGGGTCGTGGGCTGCGCCGTCGTGCGTTGCCCGTCGGCGGGCTGCCCGTTCGCGGGTTGCTCGGTCGCGGGCTGCCCGTTCGTGGGCTGTGCCGGTGAGGGATGCTGGGTTGAGGCGTTGGGGGCCGCCGGCCGGGTCGTGGCGGGCTCCGCCGGCCCGGTGGTGACGGGCTCTGCCGGCTCGGATTGGTCGGTGGGTCCAGGGGCGGCAGGCGCCGGGCTCTTCGCGGCCGGCGGGGTGCCGGGTCGCGTGGGCCCGTCCGGTTCGGTGCTGGCCGGCGTGGTCGCCGCCGCAGCCGTTCCGGCAGGCCGGGCGCTCGGCGCCACCGGTGCGGCGGGACGCTCGAGGCCAAGATCACTTCGCGGCATGCTTGGACCTCCGCAGATCAGGCTACGGACCAAGAAGCCATAAAACCGGCAAACCACCGGAAAATATCGAGTCGACCACCGGGGTGGGTGCCGCCACCAGCGGTGTCAGGTCCGGCGGTAGATGAGGTCAAAGATCTTCCGCCCGGAGCTGACCCCACGCCGTTCGAACTTCGTCTCGGGGCGATGGGCCGGCCGCGGGGCGAACCCCTCGTGGGTGTTGGCCAGGCCCGGATCGGCGTCCAGAGTCTCGGCCATCGCCTCGGCGTAGTGGGCCCAGTCGGTCGCGCAGTGGAGCGTGCCGCCCGGTCGGAGCCGCTCCCGCAGCAGGGCGACGTTAGCCGGCTGAATCAGGCGGCGTTTGTGGTGCCGGGCCTTGGGCCACGGGTCGGGAAAGAAGGCGTGCACCGCGTCCAGGCTGCCCGCCGGCACCTTGCGAACCAGCTCCATCGCATCGCCGTGCGCGACCCGTACGTTGGTGAGGCCGCGTTCGCCGATCAACGAGAGCAGGTTGCCGATGCCCGGCGTGTGCACCTCCACCGCGAGGTAGTCCCGGCCGGGGTCGGCGGCCGCCATCGCCGCCGTCGTGTCACCCATGCCGAAGCCGATCTCCAGCACCTTGGGCGCATCGCGGCCGAACAACTCCACCAGGTCGAGGGGAGTGCGATCACCGTCGACGACTGTGAGCCCATACGCCGGCCAGATGTCGGTCATGGCGTCCGCGTGCCGGCTGCCCATCCGGCCACGCCGGGGATGGAACGTCCGGATCGGGCGCTCTGTCGTCTCACTCATCAGGCCGTCCACGATACGCAGCGCCGGCCGCCGGTCATCCGGCGGCGTGAGCAGGCCGGGACCGCCGGGCCGGCCGTCATCGCTCTCCCGGGATCACCTCACCGGCTGCACACTCGGCTGCGAGCCCTGGTGGAACGGCGTCCGCGCCCCCGTGGCCAGGTTGACCACCATCACCCACGAACCGTTGCGGTACGTGCCCGTGGCCACCCCGCGGTTCGCGTCCACGTACGCCAGCTCGCGGTCCTGGCTGGCCCCCACCGTGCGCTTCGCCCCGGTCGCCGTGTCGTATTCCACCACGTGCAGCGGCTGGTTCTCCGCGGCCGTCTCGCCCTGCTGGTACGCCGTCCAGGCCAGCTTCGCCCCGTCGGCGCGCCAGCTCGGGATCACCGCGAAGCCGGAGTTCTGCAGGCTGCCGCCGCCGTACGCCGCGACGGTCTTCTCGCCGCCGGTCGCCACCGTGCCCACCGTCAGGCAGGCGTCGTACGTCGATTCGCAGTCGCCGCCGCGGAAGGCGACCCGGGTGCCGTCGGGGGACCAGGCCACCGCGTCGTCGGTGCGGAGCCGGTCGGGGAGCGCGCTCGGCGTCCCGGCCTTCGCGGCGGGGGCGGGCTCGGCCGGCAGCGGCTCGTCGCGGCAGTACGCCGGGAAGACCACCGTGGGCGTGGCCCCGGCCGTGGTCGCGGAGATCTGGTAGACGCCCGGGCCGCCGGAGCAGGAGAGCGAGGCGAACGCGATGCTGGTGCTGTCCGGGGACCAGGACGGGCCGGACGCGGCGCGGGTGGTGAGCCGGCGCTGGCCGGTGCCGTCGGCCTTCATGGTCCACAGCTGGCCGGCCTTGAGCAGGGCGATCGAGCGCCCGTTGGGGCTGAAGCGCGGCCGCGACCAGCCGCCGCCGGTGGTCAGCTTCGTCTCCGTCGCGCCCTTGCTCACCCACACGTCGCCGGCGCGGACGTACGCCACCAGGCTCGGCATGGCCGGGGTGGCCGCGGCGGCGGGCGCCGTCTGGAAGAGCGCCCCCGCCGCGGCTCCGAGCACCGTCAGCGCGATGGTGCCTGCTGCTCGCGTCACAACCCGCATGTCCGAACGCCCCCCGACGTGTCGCCGTTCACCTACACCGGAGACATCGTCGCAACCGGGCTGCTCCTAAGAAGTTCCCGCGCCGAAACCTGGAGAAATACGGACCGTTCGGGCAGGTCGGGCTGCCGATCGGTCAGGCGGCGGTCGCGGCCCACATGGCGGTGAACGCGGCCGCCTCCCCGGCCAGCCAGCTCTCCACGTCGCCCGGGCGGGCTCCCGGGTCGATCCGGTGGGTGGTGCCGCGGCGCAGGTCGACCAGCACCGGCTCGGCGTTGGGCAGGATCTGGTCCATGTGGCGGGCCATCAGGTGCAGGGTCGCGGTGACGGCCTCCGGGGTGGGCGGCTGCTCGTCGAAGTGCAGCCGGACAGCCTCGCGCCGGCCGTCCTCGTACCGCAGGCCGAAGTGGGGGTTGATCTTGACTGCCAGCGGGCCGACCGAGGCGAGCGCGTCGCGGGTCTGCGCGAGGCCGACGCCCTCCGGGTCGCCGAGGGAGTGCAGGTAGGTCGTCGCCCCGGCGCTGACCGCCTCGTAGAGCGGCTTCCACCGCGGCTTGACGAGGTCGACGACCCCGTTGAGGTAGCTGCCGCCGGTGCGGAACGCGATGTCGGCCTTGAGGGCCTTGACGAGCTGGCCGTGCGGGTTGAAGCCGGTGCGCCGCTCGCGCTGGCGGCGCAGTCCGCCGACGAAGGTGGCCTTCGCCGGCCCGGTGCGGGCGACGTAGCGGGTGAAACCGAGCATCGTCGCGTAGGGCGGGATCAGGGTGGTGGAACTGGTCGAAACGGGCGTCGTCAAGGTGATCTCCCCGCAGCTCAGCGCTTGTTTTAGTACACACATACTAATCGACGGGTACGACATTCCCCAAGGGCTGCCGTGACCGTGCGGGTGCGTTCCGTAATCACGACATACTGGAGCGATGGCCCTGCTCCGTGTTGACTTCTCGTCCGAGACTCTCGCGCTCGGCACCTCGATGACCGTCGTGCTGCCCGAGCGGGCGAGCACCCAGATCGGCATCACCGGTCACGACACCGCCGCGCCGCCGCCGGTGCTCTATCTGCTGCACGGACTGACCGACGACGACACCGCCTGGACCCGCTACACCTCGCTCGAGCGGTACGCCGCCGCCCGCGGCCTGGCCGTGGTCATGCCCCAGGTGCACCGCAGCTTCTACGCCGACGAGACGCACGGGTCCCGGTTCTTCGCGTTCCTGTCCGAGGAGCTGCCGGCGGTGGTGTCGTCGTTCTTCCGGGTCTCGACCCGCCGCGAGGACACCTTCGTGGCCGGCCTGTCGATGGGCGGCTACGGCGCGCTGAAGTGGGCCCTGCGCGAGCCGCGACGCTTCGCCGCCGCGGCCAGCCTCTCCGGTGCCCTCGACGTGGCCGGCATGCAGCAGCACGACGACCGCCCTCACATCGAGGAGCTGCTGGGCCGGGTCTTCGACCGCCCGCTGGCCGGCACCGATGACGACCTGCTGCACCTGGTCGCCACCGCTGACCGCCGGGAACTGCCCCGGCTCATGCTCCGGTGCGGCACCGAGGACCACCTGCGCGCCGCCAACGAGCGCTTTGTGGCGGCCTGCCGCGAACACGGCGTCGACCTCGACGCCGCGTTCGGACCGGGTGCGCACGAGTGGGGTTACTGGGACGCCGAGATCCAGACCGTCCTGGACTGGCTACCCCTGAAGAACTAGGGCTGGAGGGCGCCGGCCATCCGGGCCTGCTCCTCGAGGACCTCGTTCATCCGGGCCTGGACCGCGTCCATCTGCCCGATCGTGTCGCTGGTGGTCAGGATGCCGGCGGACACCGTACGGGCGCTGTTCTGGATCCCGGTGATCTGCTCGGCGACCCGCTGGGTGGCCTCGGCGGTCTCCCGGGCCAGGTCCTTGACCTCGCCCGCCACCACCGCGAAGCCGCGGCCGACCTCACCGGCCCGGGCGGCCTCGATGGTCGCGTTGAGGGCGAGCAGATTGGTCTGGTCGGCGATCGACGAAATGATCTTGATGACGTCGCCGATGGCCGTGGAGGCGTTGCCCAGGGCCTCGACCTCGTGGGTCATGTCCGAGGCGCGGTTCACCGCGTCCTGGGCCACCCGGGTCGCGTCGTCGCTGGCCGCGCGCAGCCGCGAGACGGTGTCCAGCAGGGCCCGGGCGCTCTCCTGGGCCGCCTCCGTCGCTCGCACGATGTCGAGCCGCTGCGACACCAGCTGCGCCACGTTGCGCAGGGCGGACGCCCGGGACTCGGACAGGTCGATGAACTCGGAGGTGAAGAAGTCCATCGTGCCGATGATGCGGCCGTGGCTCACGATCGGGAAACAGACCCCGGACCGGACCCCGGCGCGCTGCGCGGCGGGCGCCCGGACGCAGTCGGTGAGCTCGCCGATGTCGCGGACGAAGACCAGGTCCTTGGCGCGCCAGGCCCGGCCGGACAGGCCGACGCCCTCGGCGAAGGTGGCGGCCAGCGTCACCTTGCGGAACTCGTCGCCGGCCGAGCCGGACTCGACCTGGAAGCGCAGCACGTGCTCCTGGTCGTCGACCTCCCAGTACGACCCGTACGCCCAGCCGAACGACGTGCGCACCGAGTCCAGCGCGATCCGCAGGGCCGCCGAGGAGTCGGTCGCGTCGCCGAGCGAGGTGACCACGTTGGTCACCGCGAGCCGGTCGTCGGCGATCTGGCGCAGTTCGGCGGTGGCGACGGCGTTGAACCGGGCCTGCTCGGCGATCCGGGCGATCGACGCCCACTTCTCGCTGCGCGGCCCGTCGATGTAGAGCGGCTCGGCCGAGTAGTACTCCAGCACCGCGACCTGCTGATTGCGGTGCATGACGGGGATCACCACCGCGGCCGCCATGCCGGCCCGGCCCGCCGCCTGGCAGCGCCGGCAGTCGGCGCAGTCGGCCATCGAGCTCAGGTACACGAACTGCTTCGTGCGCCAGGCCTTGCCGACCAGGCCGACCTCGGCCGGTACGGGACCGGCGGGCACCGCGGACCGCAGCTCGCCGGTGATCGGGCCGGTCTCGTACTCGATGCAGACGTTGCCCTTGCCGTCGGGCAGCCAGACCGCGCCGTAGCTGAAGTTGTGCGACTGGACCGTGCTGTCCACCGTGATCCGCCAGGTCGACGCCAGATCCTGGGCCCGCTCGAGATCCGTGATCAGCTTCTCGAGGCTCTCGACGTCACGAGGGACCGGGCGCAGCGCCGGTCCGTCCGACCGCCGCGTGAGAAATGGTGCCACCGCGAAACCCCCATGCCTGACCGTCGCCGTTCGACGCACCTCACATCATCAGACAGTTCGGGCAAACCGGGGTGGGATTGCGCGAAGCCGGTGCGGGCTCAGCCCTGGTCGTTGTCGCGGCTCTGCTCGGCCAGGAAGCGCTCGAGCTCGGCGCCGAGCTCCTCGGCGGTCGGCAGCGGCCCGCTCGACTCGGCCAGCAGGTTGCCCTGCCGTCCGCGCAGGAACGCGTCGTACTGCTCCTCCAGCGACAGCACCAGCCGGCTGGCCTGCTCGTCGTCGGCGACCTGCTTGTCGACCTCCTGGCGGACGACCAGGGCGGCCTCGCGGAGCCGGCCGGTGGGCAGGGCCAGCCCGGTGGTCCGGGAGACGGAGTCCAGCAGCAGCTCGGCGGCGGCCGGGTACGTGGTCTGGGCCAGGTAGTGCGGCACGTGGGCGGCGTACCCCATGGCGTCGTGCCCGGACTCGCCCAGCCGGAACTCCAGCAGGTTGCCGACGCTCGCCGGGACCTGGACGCGCTGCAGCCAGGACTCGCGGTCGCCGAGCAGGCGCTGGTCGGTGGCGTGCGCGGTGACGCTCACCGGGCGGGTGTGCGGCACGGCCATCGGGATGGCGTTGAGGCCGACGGTCAGGTTGACCCCGAAGCGCTCGATCAGGCCGGTCACGGCGGCGATGAAGCGTTCCCACTGCAGGTCCGGCTCGGGGCCCGCGAGCAGCAGGAACGGGGTGCCCAGCTGGTCGCGGACGAGGTGCAGGGCCAGGCTCGGCTCCTCGTAGCTCTCCCAGTGGTCCTCGACGAAGATCATGGAGGGCCGGCGGGACCGGTAGTCGAGCAACTGGTCGATGTCGAAGGTCGCCAGGACCTGGGTGTCCAGGTGCTCCAGCAGATGTTCGCGGGAGAGCTGGATCGCGCTCCCGGCGTCGACGAACCCGGTCAGCGCCTGCACGAGCACCGGCTCGTCCAGGTCGGGCAGGTCGTCGGCCAACTCGTAGAGCCCTTGTGGGTCGAGCACGCTGCGGACCTCCTCGAGATGCGCCCGCGGGGGCGGGCCATGTGATGGGAACACCGGGCCGCGCGTGTTCATTCCTGCTCCCGCGCGCGAGGATCGGTGCATGTCTGATCTTTCCCTACGGCCGATGGTGCCCGGTGACGCGGCGGCCGTCGTCGCGATCTACCAGGCGGCGCTCGACGGCGGAGACGCCAGCTTCGAGACGACGGCGCCGGACTGGGCCGCCTTCGACGCGGGCCGGCTGGCGGATCACCGCTGGGTCGCCGAGGCCGGCGGCGCCGTCCTGGGCTGGGTCGCTGTCACCAGGGTCTCACCCCGGCCGGTGTACGCGGGAGTCGTCGAGCACAGCGTCTACGTCGACGCCGGGGCCCAGGGCCGGGGCGTGGGCCGGGCGCTGTTGCAACGGCTGTTCACCTCGACCGAGGCGGCCGGCATCTGGACCATCCAGTCCGGCGTCTTCCCGGAGAACGAGGCCAGCCTGGCGCTGCACCGGCGTACCGGGTTCCGGGTGATCGGCACCCGGGAACGCGTCGGTCGGCACCACGGCCGCTGGCGGGACGTCGTGCTGCTGGAACGGCGCAGCCCGGTGGTGGTGTGACTGGGCTCAGACGGCGAGCACCCGGGCGGCTTCGAGGTGGTCGGTGACCTGCTGCGGGGACAGCGGGCGGGAGAAGTGGTATCCCTGCGCGAAGCGGTAGCCCAGCCGGTACAACGTCTCCGCCTGCTCGGCCGTCTCCACGCCCTCGGCGATGGCCTGCAGGTGCAGCCCGTTGGTGATCTGGATCATGGCGGTGGCGATCACCGCCTCCTCCGAGCGCCCGCCGATGCCGTCCACGAAGGACTTGTCGACCTTGAGGGTGTCGGCCGGGCAGGTACGCAGCAGCCCGAGTGACGAGTGCCCGGTGCCGAAGTCGTCCAGCGCCACCTTGACCCCGAGCGTGACCAGGCTCTGCAACGTGTCCAGGGCCACACCGCCGTCGAACACCGCGGTCTCGGTGACCTCGACGACCAGCTTCTCCGGATCGAAGCCGCTGTCCGCGAGCGCCGCCCGTACGTCCGCGGCGAAGCCCGGCTCCCGCAGCTGCCGGGCCGACACGTTGACGCCGATCTCGCCGGGCGCCCCCGATCCGAAGACGTCCTGCCACTCGGCGGCCTGGCGCAGCGCGGTCCGCAGGATCCAGTCGCCCAGCGGCACGATCAGGCCGGTGCGCTCGGCGATCGGGATGAACACGTCCGGGCCGATGAATCCGCGCTCGGCGTGCTTCCAGCGGATCAGCGTCTCCAGCGACGTCCACTCGCCGTCGGGCAGCGAGACGATCGGCTGGTAGACCAGCGTGAAGTCGCCGTTGTCCAGCGCCTGACGCAGTTCGGCGCCGAGCTGGGCGTCGGCCGCCTGGTCCTGCTCGAGGCGGGCGTCGTAGACCGCGTGCCGGCCCTTGCCGCGCTCCTTGGCGGCGTACATCGCCAGGTCGGCGCGGCGCAGCAGCTCCTGCGGGCTGGCCTCCGGCCACACCTCGGCGAGCCCGATGCTGGCCTTGACCAGCAGGTCGTAGCCCAGGGCGTGCACCGGGCGGGTCAGCGACTCGGCGATGCGGTCCAGCACCTCGGTCGCCTCGGCCAGGCGCAGCCCGCGCAGCAGCAGGCCGAACTCGTCGCCGCCGAGACGGGCCACGGCGTCGTCCTCGCGGACCGCCTCGCGCAGCCGCTGCGCGACCACCACCAGCAGGGCGTCGCCGACGGCGTGGCCGAGCCGGTCGTTGATCGCCTTGAAGTCGTCGAGGTCGATCAGGGCCAGGCTCAGGGTGTCGACCGCCCCGGCCCCGGTCTCAGCCAGCGCCGCCCGGGTCTGCTGCTCGAACAGGGTGCGGTTGGCCAGGTCGGTGAGCGCGTCGTGGGTGGCGCGGTGGGTGAGCCGGCGCTGGTAGCCGTTGAGCTCGACCAGGTTGGCGTCCACCCGGCCGAGCAGCCGGCCGTTCTCGGACAGCGCGTTGACCTGGCGCAGCACGACCAGCGCGGTCAGCAGCACCGCGGCCAGCGCGACGATGAGCACGGCCCCGCCGGCCTGGCTGCTGACCGTCAGCAGCAGGGCGTCGGTGGCCGCGACGGCCAGGTAGGGCACCACGCTGAAGGGCCGGCGGCGGCGCTCGGGCTGCGGGACCCCGGCGGCCCGGCGCTGCCGGTCGGCGGCGAACGCCACGAACAGCAGCGTCGCCGGCACGAACATCTGCGAGCCGCTCAGGCCCGGGTGCAGGTCGAACAGCAGGGGGAACAGCCCGCCGCCGACGGCGCCGACCGCCGCCGCGGCCGCGAGCAGCCGCAGGGCGATCCGGTCCACGCCGCCGAAGCCGCTGAGCGCGACCTTGACGAAGGCCAGCGAGCCGACCAGGCCCAGGGCCATCAGCATGATCACCGGTACGGCGGCCGGCCCCTCGGCGTCCCAGGCGTTGACCACCTGCACCAGCATGTACCAGGAGAAGATGCCGACCGTGATGCTGATCGTCGCGGCGTCGAGCAGGAAGCGGACCATGATCCGGTCCTTGCTCTCCCGCTTGGCCATCGGCAGCCGCAGCAGGGCCCAGAGCAGCACCAGCATGGCCAGCGCGTAGCAGATCGAGGTGGGCACGTCGTGCTGCTGGTCCAGCCGGCCGGGGTGCAGCACGGTGAAGCGGGCATCGCCGGCCAGGCCCAGCACGATCAGGACGCAGACCACCGCCAGCGAGCGCCACACCCGCCGGGTCACCCGGTCCAGCCCGGGCGTGAAGGCGGTACGCCAGCAGGCCCAGCCCGCGATCGCGGTACCGATCATGGCGGGCATCCAGCCCCACACCACCTGGCTGCGCTGCGCGGCGAAGTTCGCCGCGAAGACGCCGATCGACACGACCAGTACGGCGACAGCAGTGATCAGCATCGGCGTCGGCCGCAGCCGTTCCACCTGCTGTTCTTCGCCCGTCGTCATGCGTGCGTCGTCCTTCCGCCGCGGATGGGTGCCTGCGCAGGGCTCATCGGTCGCCCGGTGGACGGGATGAGCGAAAACCGGGGCGGCGAGCGTCACCGGACGGACGCGCAGCGTGGGATCCGGCCAACCGTTGCCGTGCACGTGCAGCTGCACGGCACAATGGAACGAGATCCGCCTCTCGACCCCTCGGAGTGATCTGGTGACCGATCCCGCCGTACCCGCCCTCCCGACCCCGCCGAACGCCTCTGACCAGGGCCCCGACCCGACCGGCCCACCCGGGACGCTGTGGGCCCGGATGAAGGCCGACCCGCAGTACGCCCCGGAGCACCTCGCCCTGGAGGCGGTCCGCCGGCTCGGCCCCGAGGCGCAGCGCTGGGCCGAGCGGGCCCGCTCCGAACACCCTGGCCTGACCCCGGACGAGCTGGCCCAGCAAGTGGTCAAGCGGTTCACCAACCACGCGCGGCTCTCCGGTGCCGTCTCCGGTGCCACCGGCCTGCCCGGCGCGGTCGTCGACGTGGGCGTGCTCGCGTGGACGCAGGCGCGGATGGTGCTGCACATGGCCGCCGCGTACGGCGTCGACCCGACGGGCCCGGACCGTGCCACCGACCTGCTGGTGCTGCAACGGGTGCACAAGGCCGCCGAGACCGCCCGGCTCGCGCTCGGCGTGGCGGCGGGCCGGGAACGCGCCAGCCGGCTCTTCGCCACCAGTGCCGGCCAGCCGCTGTCCGGGGTCATGGTCAAGCTCGGCGTCAAGCTGGCCCAGATGGCCGGCGTCCGGGCGGCCCGGCGGATGGCCGCCAAGGTCATCCCGGGTGCGGCGGTCGTGCTCGGCACGTGGGCGAACTCCGCCGCGACCAAGGACCTGGCCCGGCGCACCACGGAGCTCTACCGCCGTTCCTAAAGTCGGCGTGAACGTTGTCGATGATTGCTCCTGTGAAGGACAGGGACACGAACTCCGGAGGGCGCTTGCCGCTGCGCAAGCGCTGGCTCCTGCTGTTGGTGACCCCGTTGGTGCTCACCGGTTGCAGCCTGTTCACCGCGCCCAGCGCCAAGAAGAGCGGTGGCACGGACATCACCTCCGAGGTGACCGGCAGTGACCAGTGGCTCGTCGTGGCCCAGGGCAGCGCCACGCCGACCCCGCAGCCGAGCAGCGGCGTCTCGCCGGCCCCGACCGCGACCAGCAGCGGCTTCCTGCCGCTGCCCCCGGTGGTGCGGCCCACCCCGTCGGCCACGTGTGCCCGGGACACCCCGCACTTCAACAAGATCAACGCACTGGCCGTCACGCCGGGCACCACCTCGGCCACGGTGAACTGGTACAACGTCGGCGGCTACAACATCGTCGAGTTCCGGATCACCGCGATCAGCCAGGACCTGAAACTCGGCAAGCAGCGTGACATCGGCTTCGTGAGGGTCAAGCCGGGCAACCCGTGCGGCTTCCTGAGCGCCACAGTGTCCGGCCTCGACCGCAGGACCGGCTATGTCTTCACGGTCGACGCGGTGGTGACCCGCCGCAGTGGCGACGGCACCCATGCTGCGACGGTCTTCCGCTCGTCGGTGGTCTACACCAAGTAGCGTCGTTGTCTATACCAAGTAGTCAGCCAGCGTGCGTTCCGGGCGGTAGCCCAGCGCCCGGGCCCGGCCCAGCTCCAGGACCATCCCGTCGGTGAGTTGGTCGACGGCATAGCGGGTCAGGGCCGGTGACACCGCGGCCAGCGCCCGGATCGGCCCGGCCGGCACGTGCCGCACCGGCACGCGCAGGGCCCGGGCGAAAACTTCGTCGCGCCGGTACGGCCGCTCGTCGGCGATGTTGTACGCACCCCCGGGCCACCCCACCGCCGCCAGGCACGCAGCCGCCAGATTCTCCACCGCCGTCAGGCTCATCGCCACGTCAGGCCCCGGCAGCCACGCCCGGCCCCCGCGCACCACCCGGCGCAGGCGCGGCACCAGATGCCGGTCGCCGTCGCCGTAGACCGCCCGTGGGCGCAGTGCCACCGCGCCGGCGGCCAGAGCGAGTCGTTCCCCGGCTGCCTTGGTCCGCCCGTACACGCCCCGGTGCCCGTCGACGGGATGATCCTCGGACACCGGCGTCCGGTACGGGCCCGGGCGGTAGACGCTGGCGCTGCTCACCCAGACCAGGGGCCGGCCGTCCGCCGCTCGCAGCAGCCGGGCGGTCCCGTCCACGTTCACGGCCCGGAACGCCGCCTCGGTCCGGCGCCCCGGCCTGGGGTCACCGACAGCGGCGGCCAGGTGGACCACGGCATCCGCGCCGGTCAGGTCGGGCAGCTCACGGGCGGCGTCCCAGGGAACGTGGCGGCCGATCGGACCGGGGCGGCGGCCCAGGCAGAGCACGTCGTGCCCGTGGGCCGCGGCGAGGCGGGCGACGGCTGCGCCACAGAAGCCGGACGCGCCGGTGACAGCTAGCCGCATGTCGCCCGTACCGTCAAGGAACGCCAGCCCGGCAGCGCCGCGCGCCGATCGGGCCGGGCCCGGACCACCACCGGGCGCAGCGGGGCGAGCGCCTGGAGCAGGTCGGTGAGCTGGGTGCGGGCCAGCCGGGCGCCGGGGCAGGCGTGCGGGCCGACGCCGAAGACGAGCTGGGCGATGTGCGCCGGCGCAGGCGCACCCGGGTCGGGGTCGAGGTGGTGAGCGCCGACCGCGTGCCGGGCGATGAGCAGCATCCGGTCGCCGGCGCGGACCGGGCAGCCACCGGAGGTCGTCGGCAGGCGACCGGGCGCGGCGGCGACGCGGGGCAGCAACGGGGTCGGAGCGGTGACCCGCAGCAGCTCGGAGGCCAGGGCGGGGCTGCCGGCGTACCCCCAGAGGTCGGCGTCCGCGGCCCAGGCCGCGGCCCGCGGCAGTGCGGCGACCGTCGTGTTGACCGCGGCCACTGCCAGCATCACGGCCAGGCCGGCCTCGGGCCCACCGCCCGGCGCGACCAGCGCGGACAGCCGGTCGGTCGCCGCCCGGGCCCGGGTCAGGGCCCGGCGCCGGCCCGGACCCGGCAGGTGCGAGCGGGCTGCCGTCGCGGCCGCCTCGCGGGCCGCCGCGGCCAGCGCGGGGCCGTCCACCTCCAGGCCGAGCAGCGCCGCCGCGGTCGTGCCGGCCAGTTCCGTCACCACCGGTACGAGATCAACGGTCTCGCCGTCCGTCAGCGGCTTGAGCCCGCGGTCGAGCACCTCCGTCCAGATCGGGCGCAACCGGGCCACCGCGGCCGCTCCCAGCGCGTCGGCCGTGCCCCGCCGGGCCTGCCGGTGCTCGTCGCCGTGCTGGTCGAACAGCAGGTCACCGCCGGTGAGCCGGCCCGCGGCCCCGCCGGTGGTGCCCTCGGCGGTGCGGTCCAGCGGGATCCGGGTCAGCCCGGCCGTGTACGCCTCGGCGTCGTTGATCAGCAGCGTGCCGCCCAGCCGCAGCACCGGCCGCAGGCGTCCCGCGGCGAGCAACGCGAACAGCATCGGATGGCTGCCGAGGTAGACCAGCCGATCCCGGGAACGAGCCCTCATCGCACGTGCACCGCGGCCGGCGCGGGCCGGTACCGCCGGTCCCAGTGCCACAGCAGTGTGCGGCGGGCACCCCACGCGCGCAGCCGGCGCAGGCTCGACTCGACGACGAGCTGCTCGGCCCGCACCACCCGCGCACTGTGCCGACGGGCCCGGTTGAGCATCGTCACGTCCTCCGCGCCGTCGCCGAGGGCCTCCCGCGGGGTGCCGCCGCAACGCTCGTAGAGCTCCGCGGTGATCGCCACGTTGTGCCCGTGGACCAGCACGAACGGGCACCGGTAGGCCGGGGAGCGGTGCCGCCACCGGCCATAACGGGCGGCCAGCCGGACAACGGCCGGATAGAGGTGCCGCTCGGCGAGACTCGGCCCCTCGTCGCGGCGCGGCACACTGCGACCGCACACCAGGTCGGCCTCGTCCAGCAGCAGCCGGGCGGTCGCCACCCAGTCCCGGGCCGGCAGACAGTCGGCGTCGGTGCGCAGCAGCCGGGTCGCACCACCGGCGATGGCATGCCGGAAACCGGTGTCGGCGGCCGTGCCCGCACCCGGCTCGGGCTCGTGCAGAACCACCACGTCACCGGGGTGGCCCGCGGCGATCGCGGCCGTGCCGTCGGTCGAGCCGTTGTCCACCACGACCAGGGTGAAGTCCTGATCGGACTGTGCCGCCAGCGCCGCCAGCAACCCCGGTAGCAGCGCGGCCTCGTTGTAGGCCGGCACGATCACGGCGAGGTCCCTCATGCGCCGGCCGCCAGCCGGGCCGCCGCCGCGCGATCGGGCTTACGGGACCGCCCGGCCAGTGGCACCTCGGCGAGCACGACCGCGTCCGGCCGGGCCGAACCCATCCGGGCCAGCGGCTCGCGCAACGCGGCCCGTACGGCCTCCGGCGCGGCACCGGCCGCGGGCTGCACCACGGCCACGACCCGCTCGTCGCCGTCGCCCGCCGGTACGCCCACAATCACCGCCAGCTCGACGCCGGGGACGTGCAGCGCGGGCTCGTACAGGCCGGGGTAGATGTTCTCGGCGCCGCGCAGGATCATGTCCTTGCACCGGCCGCCGAGCACCACCGTGCGGCCGTCGAGCCGGCCGATGTCCCCAGTCGCCACCCACGGCTGCGACGGCTCGCCGAGATAGCGGTCCGCCGCGTTGGCCCCGGCGAGCAGCAGCTGACCGTCGTCGTCGACCCGGGCGCGTACCCCCGGGAGCAGCTCACCCACGAGATCGCCCGGCCCGGTGAAGGCGGCTTTGGTGGCGCTCTCCACCGCGGCGGCCGGGAAGACCTCGGTGAGGGCGTACACGCCCCAGGCCTGCTCCGCGCCCGCGCGCCGAACCGCGGCCAGCAGCCCGGCGCTGACCGGGGCCGATCCGCTGTAGACCCGCCCGGTGAAGCGGGCGCCGGTGGCCAGAGCGGCCCGCAGCTGCGGCGGCGTCAGATAGGTGGCCTGCGGCGCGAGCCGCGCGAGCTGCCGGACCAATGTCTTCGGCCGGTGCGCCGGCAACGCCACGGGCGCGCCGCCGGCCAGCGACGGGACCAGCACGAAGAAGGTGCCACCCAGCACCGGACGGCCGGGCACGGGAAGGACCAGGTCGCGGACCGCCCGCATGCCGGCGGAGACGCTCGCCCGGGTGTGCACGACCGCGCGCGGCCGGCTGGTGGTGCCCGAGGTGAAGACCACCACCGCGTCGCCGTCGCCGTCGAAGCCCGCCGGTGCCGGTCCGCTCGCCGGGGCCAGGCCGGGCGCGGTGCCGGGCAGCCGCCGCCCGATGGTGACCGTGGGCGCCAGCGCGGCCAGGTCAGGCAGGGCCAGGTGGGCCCGGCGGGCCAGGGGAGCGGCCCAGCCGGCGACCGCCTGCGCGGCCGCGTCGGCCAGCACCAGCCGCGGCGCGGCCAGCCGCAGCCGGGACAGCAGCACCTCCGGGCCGGCGGTCGGGTCCAGCACCGCGATCCGCAGACCCAGGTGGTACGCCGCCAGCAGCACCGCCAAGGACCGTGGCCCCGGGCGCACGGCGATGCCGACGGTGTCCCCGGCCACCAGCCCGCGCGCGTGCAGGGCGGCGGCGTATCCGCTGGTCAGCCGGGACAGGTCGGCGCGGGTGGCGCGGACCACGGTCTGCCCGGTGCGCCGCGCGCCGAGCACGGCCGGCCGGGTGTCGTCGTCCCGCAGGCCCGCGATGAGCTCGCCGAGCATCAGCGGGGGTCCGCCGTGAGCGCGCCGCTGCCGCGGTCGAGATACCACTTGGCGGTGCCGACGATCCCGTACGCGGCCAGCCGCCGGGTGGAATTCTCCACCACCATCGCGCGGCTGTGCCGGATCGCCGTCGTGCTGCGGCGGACCCGGTTGAGGAAGGTGCGGTCGGTGGGGGACGGGCGCCGGGGCATGCCGCCACAGGCCTCGTACAGGTGGGCGGTGATGGCCATGTTGTTGCCCGCGTGCATCCGGTAGGGCGCGCGGTAGCCGTCCGCGCGGTGCGCCGGCCGCAGCCGCCCGAAGGTCGCCGCGAGTGCCACCAGTAGCCGAAAGAGCGCCCGCCCGGCCGGGCCGTGCTCGTCGCGGCGCGCGGTGATCCGCCCGCACATCAGCCCGGCGCCGCCGGTCAGCCCGGCCCGGGCCGCCGCCAGCCAGCCGGGCCGGGGCAGGCAGTCCGCATCCGTACGGGCGAGCATGGTGGCCCCGGCCGCGATCGCGTGCCGGAAACCGGTGTCGACGGCGCAGCCGACGCCCTTCTCCGGCTCGATGAGCACGTGCACGGGGAACGGCGCGACGAAAGCGCGCGCGATGGCCGGCGTGTCGTCGGCCGAGCCGTTGTCCACCACCAGCAGCTCAAAATCGGTGTCGGTCTGGGCCGCCAGCGCCGCCAGGGTCTGACCGATCCGCCCGGCCTCGTTGTACGCCGGCACGATCACCCACAGCGCGGTCACGACACCTCCCAGATCATGGTCATCAGGCTCACGCCGCCACCCAGCCCGACCAGCAGCACCTTGTCGCCGGTGCGGAGCCCCGGACGCACCCGGTCGAGCTGGACGCCCAGCGTGGCGCTGGCCATGTTTCCCAGCTCCGGCACGGTCACCTCGAGCTTGTCCACGGGCACGCCGGCCACCTCCACGAACCGCTGGAGATAGGGCAGCGTCACCTGGTGCACCAGCACCCGGGCGTAGTCGTCCCAGCCCAGGCCGGTGCGGTGGTGGACGCGTTCGACCAGGCCGAGCCCGATCTTCTCGAAGACGCCGCGCAGCTTGTGCCCGTCGCCGGTGAAGTAGGTGTGCTCGTCACCGCGCGGATGCCGCGAGCCGCCGCCGAAGATCCCGCCCACCGCCCAGTGCTGCGAGTGCGTCTCGGCGTCCACGTCCAGGATGCCGCCGGTGGCCACCGGCTCGACCAGCACGGCCGCCCCGGCGTCGCCGAAGGTGTAGCCGGCGAACGCCTGCCGGGCCTGGCGCATGCCGTCCAGCCGGGGCCGCATCGCCCGGGTCGGGGTCTCGCCGGTCACCACCAGCGCCCGGCGGGCCCGCCCGGCCAGGATCATCGACCGGGCCAGGTCGATGCCGTTGAGGAAGCTGTTGCAGGCGTTGGTCACGTCCAGGGCGTGCGCCCGGCCACCCAGCGCAGCCTGCACGACGTGCGCGGTGGCCGGCTCGGCCATGTCCCGGGTCGCCGAGGCGAACAGCAGCAGGTCCACGTCCAGCGCGTCCAGGCCGGCCTGCTCGAGGACCTGGCGGCCGGCGGCCACGGCCAGGTCGGAGGCGTACTCGCCGTCGGCGGCGACGCGACGGGTGGTGATGCCGGTGGCCTGCGCGAACATCCCGGCCGGCAACGGCAGGCCGCCGGCCACCCTCGCCTGGAGATCGTCGGTCGTCATCCGCTGCTCGGGCAGGCAACTGGCCACGGCGGTGATACCCACGCGGGGAACGGTCGTCGTCATGGGCGCCAGCCTTCAGCAGTGCCGGGGTCCGCGGCGTGAGTAGAACGGCTCATTCTTCCTAGGCCCGGCGACCAGGACCAGGGTCGCAGAGGGTGGGAGGCGCCACAGGGCGTCGCGGGCGGACTTCTCTAAGCTTCCGGGCATGGAACCCATCGTCGACACGGTCGTGCTCGTGGCGATCTCCGTGCTCGGCGCGGCGCTCGCCCGGCGGCTCGGCTTCATCGCGCCCCTGGTCCTGCTGGTGGCGGGCCTCGGCCTGTCCTTCGTCCCCGGCCTGCCGGAGGTGGAGATCGAGCCGGAGCTGGTGCTGATCGGCATCCTGCCGCCCCTGCTCTACGTCGCCGCGCTGCAGACCAACGTGGTCGCCTTCCGCCGCGCCCTGCGCCCGATCCTGCTGCTCGCGGTCGGGCTGGTCGTGCTGACCGCGTTCGCCGTCGGCTTCGTCGTGCACGCGCTGCTGCCCGAGGTGCCGCTGTCCGCCTGCATCGCGCTCGGGGCGGTGGTGGCGCCGCCCGACGCGGTCTCGGCGACGGCGATCGCCCGCCGCATCGGCCTGCCCCGCCGGGTGGTCACCATCCTCGAGGGCGAGAGCCTGCTCAACGACGCGTCCGCGCTGGTGCTCGTGCGGATCTCGGTCGGCGCGCTGCTCGGCTCGGCCGTCGGCTTCTGGGAGATCGCCGGCGAGGTCGCGCTCAAGGCGGGCGGCGGGGTGCTCATCGGCTTCGCGGCCGCGATGGGCGCCGCCTGGCTGCACAAGCGGATCGAGGACTCGCTGCTCGACGACGCGGTGTCGCTGCTCACCCCGTTCGTCGTGGTGATCGTGGCCGAGCGGCTGCACACCTCCAGCATCGTGGCGGTCGTCGTGGCCGGGCTCTACCTGGGCCACCGGATCCCGTACCTGCTGTCGGCGACCTCGCGGCTGCAGATGGACGCGGTCTGGCGGCTGATCACGTTCCTGCTCGAAGGTGTGGTCTTCCTGCTGGTCGGTCTGCAGATCCGCGACCTGATCAGCCGGATCGAACGCGACCTGGCCACCACGGTCACGGTCACCGCCGCGGTGTTCCTGACCCTGGTGCTGGTCCGGTTCGCATGGATGTATCCGGCCACGTACCTGGCCAGGCTGATCCCCCGGGTCCGGGCCCGGGAGGAACGCCCGCCGCCGAGCGTGCCCACGGTGATCGCCTGGGCCGGCATGCGCGGCGTGGTCACCCTGGCCGCGGCGCTGACCCTGCCGCTCAACAAGGACGTGCCCAACGCCGACTACCCGCGTGAGCTGTTCGTCTTCGTGGCCTTCGCGATCATCGTGCTCACCCTGCTGATCCAGGGACCCACCCTGCCGGTGCTGGCCCGGCGGCTCGGCGTCAAGGAGGACACCACCGCCGAGGACGCCCTGGCCGAGGCGGCGGTGCAGCACGCGGCGAGCCGCGCGGCGCTGGAACGGCTGGACGCCGCGGCCGACGGCGCACCCCGGTCCGTGGTCGACCGGCTGCGGGCGCTGACCGACAGCCGGGCCAACAACGCCTGGGAACGGCTGGGCAGTCAGACGCAGGAGACCCCGTCGGCGGCGTACGGTCGGCTGCGTCGGGAGATGATTACCGCTGAGCGCCACGTCTTCAAGATCGCCCGCAACGAGGGGCGCATCTCCGAGGAGGTGCTCACCCGCGCCCAGCGCGACCTCGATTTGGAAGAGTCCCAGCTGAACCGGAGTGACGATTGACCTGCCAGCACCTGAAGGAAGCCGGGGAACCGACACCGCAGGCGCCGTACGAGGGCGGTTGCCCCGAGTGCGTGGCCGACGGCCACCGCGACTGGGTGCACCTGCGCCTCTGCCTGGACTGCGGCTACGTGGCCTGCTGCGACTCGTCGCCGCGCCGGCACATGTCCGCCCACTACGAAACGGATGGCCACCCGGTGATGCGCTCCTACGAGCCGGGCGAGAACTGGAAGTGGTGCTTCGTTGACGACGTGCTCGGCGCCTGAGCCCCGATGAGGACCCTCTTCGTCGGGGCCGGCGCGACCGGTGGCTACTTCGGCGGCCGGCTGGCCGAGGCGGGCCGGGACATCACGTTCCTGGTCCGCCCGGCCCGCGCGGCCACGCTGGCCGAGCGCGGCCTGCGGATCCACTCCCCGGCCGGGGACAGCACCATCCCGGTCAGGACGGTCACGGCGGGGGAGATCGACGGCCCGTACGACCTGATCGTGCTCGCGGTGAAGAGCTACGGCCTGGACGGGGCCCTGAACGACCTGAAACCGGCGGTGGGACCGGAGACGGTGATCGTCCCGCTGCTCAACGGCATGCGGCACATCGACGCGCTGATCTCGGCGTTCGGATCCGGCCACGTGTACGGCGGCGTGTGCATGATCGCCGGCACGCTGACCGACGAGGGTGACGTGGTGCAGCTCACCGGGTTGCAGAGGCTCGCGTACGGCCCGCTGGACGGCGGCCCGGACCCGCGCCTGCCCGCGGTGACCGAAGCGCTGTCGGGGGCGGAGTTCGACTCCGAGGGCACGACCACGGTCACCCAGCAGATGTGGGAGAAGTGGCTGTTCCTGGCCAGCCTCGGGGTGGTGACGACGCTGATGCGCAGCCCGGTGAGCGAGGTGCTGGCGGCGCCGGGCGGCCCGGCCTTCACCGACCGGGTGATCGCTGAAGCGGTCGCCATCGTGACGGCAGCGGGCCACCCGCCGCGCGAGCAGGCATTGACGTTCCTGCGCGGCAGCATCACCAACGCCCGCAAAGTCCCGACGACCTCGTCGATGTACCGCGACATGCAGGCGGGCCGGCCGGTCGAAGCCGACGCGATCGTGGGAGACCTGGTCGCCCACGCGGAGCGGCTGGGCGTGGACGCGCCGTTGTACGCGGCGGCGTACACGAATCTGTCGGTCTACTCCCGTGGCAGGACCGGCTGACCGCAGCCGTATGCTTCGCAGTCCTTGATCGGAAAGGACCGCCGTGTACGACCCGCCGCAGCCCTCATGGGGCGCGCCGTCTCCTCCGCCACCGCCCGGGTACCAGGGCTCGACCGCCATTGCCGTGACGGCCCGCTACTCGTGGCTGACCTTCATGCTGGGCCTGTTCAAGCCGTACCTGGCGATCAACGGCCAGCCGGTCACTGCCCGCTGGGGGCGGACCGTCGTGCCGGTGCCGCCCGGTCAGCACCACGTCCACATGCACGTGCCGTACCTGCTGCCGTCGCGGATCGGCACCGCCGACACGGTGGTGCCGGTCCATCCCGGCCAGGTGGCCGAGGTGGAGTACCGCGCACCGGCGATCGCCCTGCTCGACGGCGCGATCGGACCGGCGCCGCAGAAGTACCGCGGCCTGCCGGCGGCGATCGCGCTGGTGGTGGTTCCGCTGGTCCTGCTGCTGTGCGTGTGCGGCGGCCTCGGCGTGGCGGCGCTGCTCGACAACGCGGAATCCGACACCCCGGTGGCGCGACCCACCGCCGTTTCGCCGATCCCGGCCCGGCCGACGGAACTTGCTCCGGGCGCGACGGAGGCGGTCCCGTCGAGCAAGCCCACCTTGCGGTCCGCGCCGGACCGCAAGCTGATCGGTCCGGCCTACGCCGCCGGGGACGACACGTACACGATGGCGTTCAACGGGTGGCCGTTCGCGTTCCGCACGCCCGGCACCTGGGGGTGCGTGGCCGGCCGGGTCAGCCTCCCGGAGGCGCAGGCCCGGGTGTGCATCGACGAGGGCAACCCGGGAAGCGGACAACGGGTGCAGATCATGCTGCGGCCGTGCCCGGCACCCTGCGGACCGGCGGAGCGGGAGCGGCTCACCACGGAGTGGTTCGATCCGGGCGCGAAGAGCCGGGCGTACGACGAGAGCACCTGGTACGTGGAGACGCCGAAGGACGCCAAGGGGCGGTACACCCTCGACATGAGCCACTTCTTCACGACCTCCGGCGGGGCGTGGCAGGTGGGGGTGGGGGCGTTCGCCCCGCCGGCGCAGAAGGCGGTCGTTCAGAAGATCTTCAACGACGTGCTGAGCCAGACCGCCTGACGGGTCATGGTCGTCAGCCGGGCAGCAGGCTGCGCTCTCCACCGTGGACAGCCACCACGGTCCCGTTGACGTAGCTGCTGCGCGGCCCGACCAGGAACAGCACGACATCCGCGATCTCCTCCGGATCGCCGATCCGGCCGCGCGCGGTCAGCTGATCCATCGCGTCCGGGTAGGCGGCCAGCAGGGGTGCCGTACCCGGGGTGCGCACGGGCCCGGAGGAGACCCCGTTGACCCGGATGCCGGCGCCGCCGAACTCGGTGGCCCAGTAGCGGGTCAACGTCTCCAGCGCGGCCTTCGACGCACCGTAGGCCGCCCCGACCGGTGCGACCGAGGTGGCGGCGGTCGAGCTGATGTTGACGATCGCGCCCTGCCCCCGCTTGACCATGCCCGGAACCAACGCCCCGACCAGCTGGAACGGCGCCCGGGTGTTGACCGCCAGGTGCCGGTCGAAGCTGTCCGCGCTGGTGCCGGGGGTGGAGGTGAACTCGTACACCCCGGCGTTGTTGACCAGGATGTCCACTTCACCGGCCTCGGCCGCCAGCCGCTCGACGTCCCCGGCAGCGGAAAGGTCGGCGGCGACGAACCGTGCCCGGCCGCCCCGCTCGGCGATGGCTGACACCAGCTCAGCCCCGCGCTGTGCGTCCCGGCCGTGCACCACGACCTCAGCCCCGTTCTCCGCGAGCCGCACCGCGACGGCCCGGCCGATGCCCGCCGTGGCCCCGGTCACCAGGGCTGTTTTTCCTTTTAGACCAGACATGTGACTCCGTTCTGGGTTGGTGAACCCATTCCTACCCGGGCTTTTTGGGTTGCGCAACCCAGTCCGTTAGGCTGGGCGTGTGACATTGACCCGCAAAGGGCAGGCGACCAGGGAACGCATCCTCGAAGCGGCGACCGAGCTGATCGCCCAGCACGGCGTGGCCGGCACGAGCACGGAGGACGTACGGAAGGCGGCCGGCATCAGCGGGTCGCAGCTGTACCACTACTTCGACAGCAAGCAGGCCCTGATCAGGGCGGTCATCACCCGCCAGGCCGAAGCGCCCCTGACCCCCGGCCAGCCGATCATGGGGGCGCTGGACAGCTTCGACGCGCTGCGGGCCTGGGCCGATGCCGCGATCGAACACCAGGAGCACAACAGCGGGCGGGGCGAATGCACGCTGACGTCGCTGGCGGGGGAGCTGGGCCCGACCGACGAAGCGACCCGCGAAGACCTGTGCAACGCCTTCCAGCGCTGGCAGTCCCTGCTGCACGACGGCTTGCAAGCGATGCGCGAACGGGGTGAGTTGCGGCCGGAGGCTGATCTCGACGAGCTGTCGATGGCTTTGCTGACGGCGCTTCAGGGAGGCAGCGTCCTCAGTCAGACTCTGCGAACTGCTGAACCGATGCGGGTGTCGATGAAGGCGGGGCTTGCGTTCGTCCACTCCTTCACGGCCTGATCCCGCGTCGGTGCGTGGTCGCCCGGCTCTGGCGACGAGGTCGGGTCGCGGCGCGGAGGGCATCCGCGCGGGAAGTCGGTGAAGTCTGAAGATCGAGCACGCGCCTTTGCGCGGCCCGGTCGGCTCGGTGTGGCCCGGCGCCGCGCGGCGGCGTTTTCTGGCGCCGCGCCGCGGGTTGCTCTGACTGGCGTGGCCTGAATGCCTCGGTGAGGCTGTCTCGGTGTGGCTTGGCTTGGGGCCGCGCGGTCCCGACGGGCGGCCTGGTCTGGCCTGGCCTGGCCTGGCTCAGCATTGCCTGGCGCGGAGCGGCCTGGCCATACGGCGTGGTCTGGCCCGCGTGGCCTGGCGCGCAGTGGCCTGGCCACACGGCGTGGCTCGGCCCGCGTGGCTCGGCCCGCGTGGCCCGGCCGGCGTGGCCCGGCCGGCGTGGCCCGGCTGGCGTGGCCCGGCTGGCGTGGCCCAGCCCGCGTGGCCCAGGCCAAGCCGGGCTGGCCGACGTGGCCCGGCTGGGGTGGCCCGGCTGGGGTGGCCCAGTCCGCGTGACTCAGGCCAAGCCGGGCTGGCCGGCGTGGCCCGGCTGGGGTGGCCCGGCTGGCGTGGCCCGGCTGGCGTGGCCCGGCCCGCATGGCCCGGCGCAAGCCGGGCTGGCCCGATGCGGCGCGCTGTGGTGACTTGGTCCGCTGCCCAGCCAATGCGAAAGCCGAGCCAATTGCAGTCCAAGCTGCGACCAAGACGCTCCTGACCCCAACGGCCGCGCGCTGCGGATAAGCCGATCCGACCGGGCGGGACCCGGAAGGCCCGACAGTTCAGCGGCGGTTGTAGAGGCGCATCGTCAGCGTGCCGAAGACCAGCACGAAGGCCGCGCTGGCTAGGAGGGTCCAGGTGATCTCGGGCATGTTCCAGTTGCCGGCCATCATGGAGCGGACGCCCGTCACCAGGTGGCTGATCGGGTTGATCTCGACGAAGGCCTGCAGCCAGCCCGGCATTGTGCGCGGGTCCACGAAGACGTTGCTCAGGAAGGTCAGGGGCATCAGGACCAGCATGCTGACGCCCATCACCGACTTTTCTGAGCGCAGCAGGAGGCCGAACATCGTCCAGACCCAGGAGAAGGCGAAGGAGAAGATCACCAGGAGGGCGATCGCTGAGACCACGCCCATCACGCCGCCGGCGGGGCGGAAGCCCAGGGCCAGGCCCACGCACATGATGACGGTGGCCGCCAGGATGTAGCGGAGGACGTCGCCGAAGATCATGCCGACCAGGGCGGCGGGGCGCCAGACCGGGAGGGTGCGGAAGCGGTCGAAGACGCCTTTCTCGATGTCGGTGTTCAGGCCCACGCCGGTGTACATGGTGATCATCACGACGCTGGTGACCATGATGCCGGGGAGGAAGAACTGCAGGTAGTCGCGGGTGGAGCCGGCCAGCGCGCCGCCGAACAGGTACGTGAACATCAGCGTCATGATGATCGGGAACGCGGTGACGTCGAAGAGCTGCTCGGGGACGTGCTTGATCTTCAGGATCGCGCGCCAGCCGAAGGTCAGGGACGCCGACAGGGCGCTCGGGCGCTGGGGGCGTTCGCCGCGGGTCAGCACCGCTGCCAGGGTCTCGGCGGACGGGGTGTAGGCGGTGGGCGCTTCCGGGGTGCTGGTCGTGGTGCTCATGCCGTGACCTCCTGCGGCTGCTCGGCCGGCCGGTCGGTGAGGGCCAGGAACACTTCGTCGAGGCTGGGCTGGCCGAGGGCGAAGTCGTCGACCACGATCCCGGCGGCGGCCAAGGCAGCCAGCGCCCGGGCGGCTCGCTCGGCGGCGCCCTGCTCGGAGCCCTCCGCCCGCGCGGTCAGGGCCACCGGGTCGGCGTCCAGCTCGACCGCTGTTTCCAGGGTGGTGGCCAGGACGCGCTCGGCGGCACCGCGCTGCGCGGCGTCGCGGATCCGGACGTGGATCGTGCCCGCGCCGACCGAGGACTTCAGCTCGCCCGGCGTGCCCTCGGCGATGACCCGGCCGTGGTCGATCACCGCGATCCGGCCGGCCAGCCGGTCGGCCTCGTCGAGATATTGCGTGGTCAGCAGAACCGTGGTGCCGTTGGCGACCACCACCCGGATGATGTCCCAGACCTGGTTGCGGCTGCGCGGGTCGAGGCCCGTCGTCGGCTCGTCGAGGAACAGCAGGTCCGGCGTGTTGAGGATGCTCGCGCCGATGTCCAGCCGGCGGCGCATGCCGCCGGAATACTTCTTCACCTGTCGGTCGGCGGCGTCGGTCAGGCCGAACGCCTCCAGCAGCTGCGCGGCGCGCTCGCGGGCCCGGGGCCGGGAGTGACCGAGCAGGCGGGCCAGCAGGACGAGGTTTTCCGTGCCGGTCAGGTCCTCGTCGACCGAGGCGTACTGACCGGTGAGGCTGACCCGGGCCCGGACGGCGTCGGCCTCGGACACGATGTCGTTGCCGAACACCCGGGCGCTGCCACCGTCGGGTCTCAGCAGGGTGGCGAGCATGCGCACCACCGTGGTCTTGCCTGCTCCGTTGGGGCCCAGCAGGCCGTAGACGGTGCCGGCCGGCACCGTCAGGTCGACGCCGTCGACCGCGCGGTTGTCCCCGAAGGTCTTGACGAGCTCCGAGGTCTCGATGGCCGGTGCACTCATGCCAGCATGGTGCCGTACCCCTGTGACATTTTTCGGGAAGTGGCCAGCACGTCCTCGGCCGCCCGGGTGACCTTGCCGTCGGCGCCGGCCGCCGCGTAGACCGCCACCGTGTCGGCCGCGATCGCCGGCCACGCGAAGTCCTCGCGGACCCGGCGCCGGCCGCGCCGGGCCAGGCGGCGGGCGTAGTCGCGGTCGGCCAGGACGGATCCCACCGATTCGGCCAGCGATGCCGGGTCCTGCGGGGCGAAGCGCACCCCGGTCACGCCGTGCTCGACGATCTCGGCCAGCCGGTACGCGTCCTCGACCAGCACCCCGTCACTGAGCTGCGTGGTGCGCAGAGCCGGACCGTCGGCGTGGCGTTCGCCGTGCGCGTCGCGCCACGTGCACATGGCGGCCACAGCCAGCCCGACCGGCTCCGGGGCGCTGACCACCCGGTGCACGACGGCCAGCGACGGTGACCCGTGGGCCATGGCGAGTTCCCGCTCGATCACGATGTCGACGACCCGCCAGCGCCAGCGCGGTAGCCCGTCCACGAGTGAGAAGGTCTCGAGGAGGCGGTAGCCCTGCGGGGCGATCGCGCCGGACTGCCACTCGTGGGTGTAGAGCGGTACGTGCGCCCCGGACGGCAGGGTGAGCGTCAGGTCGAGCGCCACCAGCCCGACCCGGCGTACGGCGGTCACCGGATCGGCCACTGTCAGCAGCGCGTGATAGCGGCGGGTGCGCAGGCCGGACGCGGTGCCCGAGGCGAAACCGCCCAGTCCGTCGGTGACCAGCCACTCATGCTCGGCCCCGCCGTCCGCCGCGAGCGAACCACAGGTCTGCGGTCCGAGAATGATCGGCATCGTCATGCGGGAAGCTCACTCAGTGGCACGACCGGCTCAATGCTCATTGTGGATCACGTTAAACCACCCATTTCGTGGCATGTACTCAGCGAAAGGGGGAAGTCTCAGTGGGTAACCGGACAGTCGCCGGGACGCCGGCAGCCCCATCGGTGAGAATGACCGCTGACACGGCCGCGCAGGATTGAGCTTCGCCCGGGCGGGGAAGACACGGGCCCGCCCAGCGGTGAGGCCCTCGCGGCCGCAGGGCACCGACGGTCGAGGGTGGGAGCAGCACATGCAGGTGTGGCCGGGTCACCGGTATCCACTGGGCGCGACGTACGACGGCACGGGCACCAACTTCGCGATCTTCTCGGAGGTCGCCGAGGCGGTGGAGCTGTGCCTGTTCGATCCGTCGGGCAACGAGCGGAAGGTACAGCTGCACGAGCAGGACGCCTTCGTCTGGCACGCCTATCTGCCCGGGGTCGAGCCCGGCCAGCGCTACGGCTACCGGGTCTACGGCCCGTACGACCCGTCGCGCGGTCTGCGGTGCAACCCGCACAAGCTGCTGCTGGACCCGTACGCGCGGGCGGTCGACGCCGACATCGCGTGGCATCCCTCGCTGTACGCCTACGACTTCGACAACCCGGACGAGATGTCGGACCTCGACTCGGCGCCGCACATGGCCAAGGGTGTCGTGGTCAACCCGTACTTCGACTGGGGCAACGACCGGCGCCCGGACATCCCGTACCACCACTCGGTGATCTACGAGACGCACGTCAAGGGCCTGACCGAGCGGCACCCCGAGGTCCCCAAGGACATGCGCGGCACGTACGCCGCCCTGGGCCACCCGGCGATCATCGAGCACCTCAAGCAGCTCGGAGTGACCGCTGTCGAGCTGATGCCGGTGCACCAGTTCGTGCACGACAACCGGCTGGCCGACCTGGGGCTGCGCAACTACTGGGGTTACAACACGCTCGGGTTCTTCGCGCCGTACCACGGGTATTCGGCCATGGGCTCGCTCGGCCAGCAGACCAGCGAGTTCCGGGCCATGGTCAAGGCGCTGCACATGGCCGGGATGGAAGTCATCCTCGACGTGGTCTACAACCACACGGCGGAGGGCAACCACCTCGGGCCGACGCTGAGCCTCAAGGGCATCGACAACCGGACCTACTACCGTCTGGTCGACGATCAGCCCAATTTCTACATGGACTACACGGGTACGGGTAACAGCCTCAACGTGCGCAGCCCGCAGAGCCTCCAGCTGATCATGGACTCGCTGCGGTACTGGGTGACCGAGATGCACGTCGACGGTTTCCGCTTCGACCTCGCCTCCACCCTGGCCCGCGAGTTCTACGACGTGGACCGGCTCTCCACCTTCTTCGAGGTGGTCCAGCAGGACCCGGTGGTCGGGCAGGTCAAGCTCATCGCCGAGCCCTGGGACGTCGGCCCGGGCGGCTACCAGGTCGGCAACTTCCCGCCGAACTGGACCGAGTGGAACGGCAAGTACCGCGACACCGTGCGCGACTTCTGGCGCGGTGAGCCGGCCACCCTGGCCGAGTTCGCCAGCCGCATCACCGGCTCGGCCGACCTCTACCAGGACGACGGCCGCAAGCCGTTCCACTCGATCAACTTCGTGACCGCGCACGACGGCTTCACCCTCAACGACCTGGTCTCGTACAACGACAAGCACAACGAGGCCAACAACGAGGAGAACCGCGACGGCGAGAGCCACAACCGGTCCTGGAACTGCGGCACCGAGGGCCCGACCGACGACAAGCAGGTGCTGCAGCTGCGGGCCAAGCAGCGGCGCAACTTCCTGGCCACGCTGATGCTCAGCCAGGGCGTGCCGATGATCTCGCACGGCGACGAGCTGGGCCGCACCCAGCAGGGCAACAACAACGCGTACTGCCAGGACAACGAGATCAGCTGGATCGACTGGGACAACGCCGACGAGACGCTGCTGGAGTTCACCCGCAAGCTGACCGCGTTCCGGCACCGCCACCAGGTCTTCCAGCGCCGCCGGTTCTTCACCGGCCTGCCGGTGACCGCGCGCGGCGGCGGCGACCCGCTGCCGGACCTGGAGTGGTTCACCCCGGACGGCCGACAGATGGCCGGCGACGACTGGGGCAACGACTTCGGGCGCGCGGTGGCGCTGTTCGTCAACGGTGAGGGCATCCGCGAGCGCGGCCAGTACGGCCAGCGCCACGTGGACAGCTCCTTCCTGCTCTTCTTCAACGCCCACGACGCGCCCATCGAGTTCCACACGCCCCCCACGGAGTACGGCGAGAAGTGGGAGAAGGTCATCGAGACCGCCGAGCCGTCGCCGGACCGGCCCTCGGTCGTCGAGGCGGGCTCCTCCATCCTCGTGCCGGACCGCTCGCTCATCGTCTTGGACAGGACGGTTTAAATTGCCCTCATCCGACCACCCCACCGCCGCCCTTAACCGGACTGAAGGCTTCCCCTCTGGTACTTATCGCGTCCAAGTGCGCCCCGAATTCCCCCTGAAGTCCACCGCTGAGCTGGCCGAATACCTGGCTGACCTCGGCGTCAGCCACCTCTACACCGCGCCGCTGCTGACTGCCACGCCCGGCTCCGAGCACGGCTACGACGTCGTGGACCACAGCCAGGTCAACCCCGCGCTCGGCGGCGAGGAGGGCCGGCTGGCGCTCAAGGCCGCCCTGGACGGCGCCGGCCTGGGCCTGGTGATCGATATCGTGCCCAACCACGCCGGCGTGGGCGTCCCGTCCGCCAACCCGACCTGGTGGGACGTGCTCAAGCACGGCGAGCAGTCCGCGTACGCGAAGTTCTACGACATCGACTGGTCCCGCGGCCGGCTGCTGCTGCCGGTCCTGGCCGACGACCCGGCCGCGCTGGACGAGCTGAAGGTCGAGGGCGACGAGCTCCACTACTACGACAAGCGCTACCCGATCGCCGACGGCACCGGCGGGGGCACCGCGCGCGAGGTGCACGACCGGCAGCACTACGAGCTGGTCAACTGGACCCGCGGCGACTCGGAGCTGAACTACCGCCGGTTCTTCGCCATCGTCGACCTGGCCGGCCTGCGGGTCGAGGACCCCGAGGTGTTCGAGGCCACCCACCGCGAGATCCTACGCTGGTACGACGAGGGCGCCGTGCAGGGCATCCGGGTCGACCACCCGGACGGCCTGCGCGACCCGGGGGACTACCTGCAGCGGCTGCACGAGCGCGCACCGGACGCCTGGCTCACGGTCGAGAAGATCCTCGAGCCCGGCGAGCAGCTCCCGGACTGGCCGGTGGCCGGCACGACGGGCTACGACGCGCTCTCCGAGATCTGCGGCGTCTTCGTCGACCCGGGCACGGAGGCGTTCTTCGACACCCTCGACCACCACCTGACCGGCGGCGAGCGCAGCTGGCAGGACCTGGTGCACGAGACCAAGCTCCAGGCCGCGACCACGCTGCTGGCCGCCGAACTGGCCCGGATGTGCCGGCTGGTGCCGGAGATCGAGGCCGCCCCGCGCGCGCTGGCCGAACTGGCCGCCTGCTTCCCGGTCTACCGGTCCTACCTGCCGTTCGGCACCCGGCACCTGGCCAAGGCGCGGTCCGAGGCGGGCCGGCGGCGCCCCGCCCTGATCCCGGCCCTGGACCAGCTCACCGCCCGGCTGCGGCGCGCCGACGACGAGCTGGCCGCGCGGTTCCAGCAGTACACCGGCGCGGTCATGGCCAAGGGCGTCGAGGACACCGCGTTCTACCGGTGGACCCGGTTCACCGCCCGCAACGAGGTCGGCAACGACCCGGCCAAGTTCGGCGTCCACCCGGACGAGTTCCACGAGTACGCCGACGAGCGGCAGCGCCGCTGGCCCGAGACGATGACCACCCTCTCCACCCACGACACCAAGCGCAGCGAGGACGTCCGGGCCCGGCTCGCCGTGCTCAGCGAGCTGCCCGGGGACTGGACCGAGGTGGTGCGCCGCTGGGTGCGCGCGGCCCCGCTGAGCGATCCGGCGCTGGCCCACCTGGTCTGGCAGGCCGCGGTCGGTGCCTGGCCGATCGAACGGGAACGGCTCCAGGCGTACGCGCTCAAGGCCGCCCGTGAGGGCGCCGTCTCGACCACCTGGCAGCACCCGGACGCCCGGTTCGAGACCGCGCTGCGCGAGATGGTCGACAAGATCTACGACGACCCGGCCCTGCACACCGAGATCGGTGACTTCGCCGCGTCGATCACCGCGCCGGGCTGGTCCAACTCGCTCGGCCAGAAGCTGGTCCAGCTGGCCATGCCCGGCGTGCCCGACACCTACCAGGGCACCGAGCTGTGGGACTTCTCGCTGGTCGACCCGGACAACCGGCGGCCGGTCGACTTCGGCCAGCGCCGTGAGCTCCTGGGCCGCCTCGACGACGGCTGGCAGCCGCCGATCGACGAGACCGGTGCGGCGAAGCTGCTGGTGACCACTCGTACGCTGCGGTTGCGCCGGCAGCGGCCGGAGCTGTTCACCGGCTACCGGCCCGTCTTCGCCGAGGGCCGGGGGTCCGACCACGTGCTCGCCTTCGACCGCGGCGGCGTGGTGGCGGTCGCGACCCGGCTGCCGGTCGGATTGTCACGCCACGGCGGCTGGCACGACACCACGCTGACACTTGACGGCCACACCTGGACGGAAGTCTTCACGAATACCAGTTACGGCGGTAACCGCCTGGCGGTGGCCGATCTGCTGCACACCTATCCCGTCGCACTGCTGGTGAAAGAGTAATGACGCTCTTCGAAGTCTGGGTTCCCGAGAAGACCGTCCGGCTGCGGATCGACGGAACGGACCGTGACATGGAACGCGGCGACGACGGCTGGTGGCGCCTCGACGTGCCCGAGGCCGGGCCGGGGACCGACTACGCGTACGTGCTGCCGGACCACGACGGTGGGCTGCCCGACCCGCGCTCGGCGTGGCAGCCCGAGGGCGTGCACGGCCCCAGCCGCGTGTACGACCACTCGGCCTTCCCGTGGACGGACGGTTCCTGGACCGGTCGCCAGCTCCCGGGCTCGGTCCTCTACGAGCTGCACGTCGGCACGTTCACCCCGCAGGGCACCTTCGACGCGGCCATCGAGCGGCTGGACCACCTCGTCGAGCTGGGCATCGACCTGGTCGAGCTGCTGCCGGTCAACTCCTTCAACGGCGAGTACAACTGGGGCTACGACGGCGTCTGCTGGTACGCCCCGCACGAGGCGTACGGCGGCCCGGACGGGCTCAAGCGTTTCGTGGACGCCGCCCACCGCAAGGGCATCGGCGTGTTCCTGGACGTGGTCTACAACCACTTCGGGCCCAGCGGCGCGTACGCCCCGATGTTCGCGCCGTACCTCAGCGCCGCCGGCAGCAACCCGTGGGGCGACTCGGTCAACCTCGACGGCCCGCTGTCGGAGGAGGTCCGCCGCTACATCATCGACAACGTGCTCGGCTGGCTGCGGGACTACCACGTCGACGGGTTGCGGCTCGACGCGGTGCATGCGCTGGCCGACCACAACGCCGTACACCTGCTGGAGCAGATGGCGATCGAGGTGGAGAGCCTGTCCACCCACCTCAACCGGCCGCTGTCGCTGATCGCCGAGTCGGACCTCAACGACCCGAAGCTGATCACCCCGCGCGAGGCCAACGGCTACGGCCTGCAGGGCCAGTGGGACGACGACGTGCACCACGTGCTGCACGCGTTGCTGACCGGCGAGCGGCAGGGCTACTACGGCGACTTCGGCTCGCTGGAGAGCCTGGAGACCGTGCTGACCGGCGCCTTCTTCCACGCCGGCACCTGGTCCAGCTTCCGCCACCGCCGGCACGGCCGCCCGGTCGACCGCGCCCGGATCCCGGGGCACCGGTTCGTGGCGTACCTGCAGAACCACGACCAGATCGGCAACCGGGCGATCGGTGACCGGCTGTCCGCCACCCTGTCGCCGGGCCGGCTCAAGATCGGCGCCACGCTGCTGTTCACCTCGCCGTTCACCCCGATGCTGTTCATGGGCGAGGAGTGGGCGGCCGGCAACCCGTGGCAGTTCTTCACCAGCCACCCGGAGCCGGAGCTGGCCGCGGCCGTGCAGAACGGCCGGCGCCGCGAGTTCGCCTCGCACGGCTGGGCCGAGGCCGAGGTGCCCGATCCGCAGGACCCGGCCACGTTCGAGCGTTCCAAGCTGAACTGGGACGAGCGGGAGAAGCCGGGCCACGCCGAGATCCTCCAGCTGCACCGTCAGCTGATCGCGCTGCGGCGCAGCCGTGCCGACTTGTCCGACCCGCGCCTGGACAAGGTCGAGGTCTGGCACGGCGATCAGTACGTGGTGATGCGCCGCGGGAACTGCGCGGTGGCCGCGAACCTGGCTCCGGTGCCGCAGACGATCAGCCTGCGGGCGGTGCCGCGCAGCGTGCTGCTGGCCACCGAGCAGGGCGTGGTGCTGCAACGCGACCGCGTCGAGCTTCCGGCGGAGACCGCCGTGGTGGTCGCCTTCCGCTGAGCCGGGACCCGGTGGTCAGCGGTGCAGGTTCGTCCGCACGACGGCCGCCGGGTTCGGCGTGGCCGGCCGGGCGCCGCGCCAGCGCTGGCTCAGCCGGTAGGCCAGCGCCCGGCTGCCGTGCACCAGACCGACCGGGTGCAGGTCCGCCGGGACATTACGGACCGGGTCGAACGCGAGCTCCGCGTCCTGCTTCGTGGCCAGCTCCGCGCCGAAGCGCAACCGGCCGACGACCTCGACGGCGCTGCCGTCGGCCACCGCGAGCAGCAGGACCCCGCCGTCGTGCCGGGCCGCGGCGACCACGGATTCGAGGGTACGGCCGAGCGGGCCAGCGTCCGGGTCGGCCTGCACACCGAGGTGGAACGTGCGCCCCGAGCCGGTCCGGTACGGCAGGATCGAGCCGTACACGGTGTCGAAGCTGCCCCGGGGCACCGGCACGTGCCGCAGCACCCGGCCCCGGCCGGCGGTGGAGAAGAGCAGGTCGTGCCGCCGTCCCGCGACGGGCCCGTGTACCCGTACCGCGACCCCGAGGATGTCGGCGCGGCCGGGCCGGGTGCCGATGCCCTTGGAGATCCGCAGGGT
Organism: Actinoplanes sp. CA-051413; assembly: GCF_050955795.1. Classification (NCBI taxonomy): domain Bacteria; kingdom Bacillati; phylum Actinomycetota; class Actinomycetes; order Micromonosporales; family Micromonosporaceae; genus Actinoplanes; species Actinoplanes sp. CA-051413. The sequence continues at coordinate 7,387,457 of NZ_CP192100.1, read as the reverse complement.
GACCGGGTGCCGGCCCGGGCGGTCGAACAGCTCCGCACCGGTCGGCTCCAGCGTCCCCCAGACCTCCAGGTCCCCGGTGAAGGAACGGCCGTCGGGGTGCAGGAAGCGGCGGTCCCGGGAGTGCGCGACACGCACCGCCACGGCCGCGGCGACGGCGGCTGCCGTCAGGGTCGCAGCGATCCTCATGGGGCGCGCATACCCCGAACCGGTGATCGCTATGCCATCCTCGCCGGGCGGGCGGGGTGGGCGAGCCGGTGTCGGGCCGGGGACCCGACCCCGTTCCGTGACATTGGTCCGGCACCATGGTCGCTCCGGTACGGGAACGGGGGGAGCTGTGTCGACGATGGACGACGAGAACGCCGGGGCGCAGGTCCGCAAAGTGGTCGTGCACCGGCGGGTGCCCGAGCCGCGCCGCCCGCGCTCGGCCCGCGCCCAGCGGGCGATGAGCGGTCTGCGGCGCACCTTCACCCAGACCGACTTCCCGCCCGCCTTCGCCCGGCCCGATCGGGTGGTGCGTACCTGGGGCGGCTCGCTGGCCCCGTGGCGGCTGGCGGCGGTCGGCGTGATCATCATTCTGGTGCTGGCGTTCTCCTGGGTGCGGCTCTTCCACATCGGCCCGCCCTCGATCGAGGACCTGCGGCGCACCGCCGGCGTCGACGAGTGGCAGACGCTGCCCATCGCGGTCAAGGACGATCAGCCCGGCATCGCCGAGCGGAACCCTGTGGACGGCGTCTGGCGCGGCTTCGACATCGACATCGCGTACATGATCGCCGAGGACCTGGGTTTCCGCCGCGACGAGGTGCGCTTCTACGGCATCGAGAGCGAGGACCGGGCCCGGATGGAGGCCACCGATCTGGACGGCAAACCGGTGCCGGTCAAGATGGTGATCGCCAGCTACAGCATCACCGCGGACCGCGAGCGCGAGCCCAACGTCATGTTCACGCAGTCGTACCTGCACACCGAGCAGTCGGTGATCACCCTCAAAGGTCATGACAAGGTCGCCAGCCTGGAGGAGTTCAAGGACAAGGACGTCTGCTCGCTGTCCAGCTCCACCAGCGCGAAGACCGCGGACGAGTCCGACGCCAAGCTGGTGCGGCGCAACCGCGTCTCCGAGTGCTTCGAGCTGCTGGACCACGAGGAGGTCGACGCGGTCACCACCGACGCGGCCATCCTCGGCGGCTACAAGGCCCGCGACCCGGACAAGTACGACCACTGGGACCTGGGGCTGGACAAGACCGAGGCGTGGGGCGTGAGCGTCGGCGCCAACGCGGCCCTGCGCGACCTCGTCAACATCACGCTCTACCGGTCCTTCAAGGACCCGAAGGACGCGCGCTGGGAGCAGGCGTACCAGAACAACATCCTGCCCGAGACGGCGAAAAACAAGGCGACCGACGGTCAGCTCGTGCCGCTGTCCCGGCCGGGGCAGCCGGTCACCGCCCGGCCCCGGGTCCGCGAGCTGCCCTGGGAGGAGGCGGTCCCGTGACCGTGACGCCGTTCGCCCGCCCGGCCCGCCGGGTGCGCCGCAACCAGCTCAACTGGGTGCTCACCGCGCTGCCCGCGTTCCCGCTGGTGCTGCTCGTGCTCCGGCTCTGGTACCTGAGCCGGCAGGACCTGCCGACGATGCTGCTGCTGGTGCAGTACATCAGCCCGCTCGGCATGATCAGCGCGCTGATCATCACGCTGATCTGGACCGTCCCGGCGGTCGTGCTGGTGCTGCGGGCCCTCGGCGGCCTGCTGCTGGTCAGCTCACCGGACCAGGAGGAGGCCGCCCGGCGCTCGGTGCTGGCGCTCACCGCCCTGCGCATGCCGGACTGGGTGGTGGCGGTCGCGGTGGCGCTGGCCGGCTTCACCTGGCAGCTGCGCCTGCTGCCCACCCTGCTCATGCTGGTCGCCGTCATCCTGGCGCTGACCGCGGTGCAGCGCTACCCCGGCGAGCGCCGGATGCTGACCGTGGTCACCCTGGTGATCCCGATCGTGCTCGGCCTGCTGATCCTGCTCTGGGTCCGCCCGGGCATCCGGATGTCGCTGGCCGCCGGCGAGTACGGCACGGCCGCGCTGCTGATCGCCCCGTCGCTGCTCGGCTGGCTGCTCACCGGGCCGCTCCCGCCCCGCGCCGCCCGGCTCGCCACGCACTGGCCGGCCGTCGGCGCGATGATCGTCGCCCCGTTCGTGATCGGCGTGGTCTTCCTGCGCGCGCCGGTGCTGCCCAACAGCGCCGTGGAGGTCGGGTCCCGGGGTGCCGCGGTCGAGGTGGTGCGCGGCCAGCTGATCACCGTCGACGACACGGCCACCACGATCCTGCAGCGCGGCGGTGACGTGCGCTTCATCCCCAACGACGAGGTGCGGTCCAAGACCCTCTGCCCGGAGCCGATCCGGACCCAGAACAGCCGGATCACGGTACGCGGCTGGCCGATCGACGAGTCCGCGCTCGAATGGGTCGCACCGACCCGGCAGGTCACCGAGGTCGACCCGCGCTGCCTCGGCCGGCCGCGATGACCTCCGGTTTTGCACGGGTACGCACGGCTTGTCGCGACGCGCCGCCGACCACGTGCAGACAGGTTGGACCGGACCTGGCAGGCTGCACGCCATGACCTTGCACCTGCGGTGGGCGGCCGTCACCGATAGAGGCCACGTCCGGAGCAACAACCAGGACGCTTACTACGCCGGTGACCGGCTCCTCGTCGTCGCGGACGGAATGGGCGGCATGGCCGCCGGCGACGTCGCGAGCCGCCTCGCCGTCGAGGCGATGACCTCCCTCGACGTGCCGATCGACAACGACGGCCAGATGGACGCGCTGCACAAGGCGCTCGAGGTGGCCAACGGCCGGATCGCCGAGACCGTCGCCACCGACGCCGCCCTGCAGGGCATGGGCACCACGCTGACCGCCGTGATCTTCTCCGGCGACCGGGCCGCCCTCGCCCACGTCGGCGACTCCCGGGCCTACCTGCTGCGCGACGGCCGGCTCAACCAGCTCACCAAGGACGACACGTACGTGCAGATGCTGGTCGACCAGGGCCTGATCCGGCCGGAGGAGGCGGGCAGCCACCCGCGCCGCGCGGTCGTCACCCAGGCGCTGCAGGGCGAGCCGGTCAGCCCGTCGTACGTGATCGTCGAGCCCGAGCCGGGCGACCGCTGGCTGCTGTGCAGCGACGGCCTCACCACCGTGGTCACGGCCGAGCGGATCGAGGCCGAGCTGCTCGACTGCGACGCCCCGCAGAGCTGCGCCGAACGGCTGCTCGATCTGGCTCTGCAGGGCGGCGGCCCGGACAACATCACGGTGATTGTCGCCGATCTGGTCGCCGTCGACTGAGCGGCGTGATCCCGGGGAACCGCGGGCTTCCCGCAACGGCCCGGGGCTGCGGTACCTTACTCCGGTCGCGGGACGGCCAGCCGCGGCTCTGCTGCGGGTGGTGATGACGACGGGACGGCTGTCGGCACAGTCAGCCGTGACGCTGGCGCTCGTCGCCGCCGTCACGGCGATCGGCACGTACGCCGTGCCCGCCGGAGCCGGCCAGCGACTCTTCACCGACGCCGCCCAGTGCGCGGCCGGGGTGCTCGCCGCCGTGGTCTGTTTCGCCGCCGGGCGGGACAGGTCCGGTCACCGGCGCCGCTGGCGGATCCTGCTCGGCACCGGCCTCGCCGGCTTCGCGGCCGTCCGCCTCTGGTGGACCGTCAGCGACGTGCTCGAGCCGACCCGGGCCGTCGCGGCCGACGTGGCCGACATCGGCGTCCTGCTCCTGCCCGTCTTCACCGTCCTGGCCCTGGTCGCGGGCTCGATGGCCCTGCCCCGGCCGGTGCAGGCATCACTGCGCCGGGACCGGATCGTGCTGGTCATCGACAGCGTCCTGATCGCCGGCTCGCTGCTCGCGCTGGTCTGGTCGGCGGTGCCCCGGCGGATCTTCCACGAGGTGGGGGAGAGCCCGTGGGTGGTGGGCTTCGCGGCGGCGTACCCGATCGCCGACCTGCTGATCGCGGTGATGGTCATGCTGCTGCTGGCCACCCGGCCGGCCTCCCGGGCGGCGCGGGTGCCGCTGCGGCTCACCGCACTGGCCATGCTGGCGCTGGGCGTCTCCGACACGCTGCGGCTGCTCCAGCTGAGCAGCGGCGTGCTCACCCCGGTCGAGTCGGCCGGCCACCTGCTCGGTCCGGCCCTGCTCGCCCTCGCGGCGATCAGCAACCCCGGGCTGGCCGACCCCAGCCTCGACGATCACGCCGAGGCGGAATGGCTGCACCTGCTGCTGCCGTACGTGCCGGTGGTCGCCACCGGCGTGGTCATCGCGGTGCGCACGGGGACCGGTGGGCAGCTCACCTCGTACGAGGCGTACCTCGGCTGGCTCGGCCTGGGGCTGGTGGTGGCCCGGCAGATGTTCACCATCGTCGACAACACGGTGCTGCTCGCCCGCGTCTCCGAAGGGCAGCAACGACTGCACCACCAGGCGTACCACGATTCGCTGACCGGCCTGGCCAACCGGGCGCTGTTCCGCGAGCGGCTGGTGCTGGCCCTCGACGCGTACCGGCACCGCGGCGTACCGGTGGCGTTGCTCTTCGCCGACCTCGACGACTTCAAGCTCATCAACGACAGCTTCGGCCACGCCATGGGCGACCGGCTGCTGCGCGCGATCGGCGACCGGCTGGTCGCCGCGGTCGGCCCCGGCGCCCTGGTGGCCCGCCTCGGCGGCGACGAGTTCGCGGTGCTGCTCGACCACCGCGCCGCCGACGCCGAACCGGCCGGCCACCGCATCCTGGCGGCCCTGCGCGAACCGTTCGTCATCGACGGCCACACGGTCGGCATCAGCGCCAGCCTCGGCCTGGTCGTGCCCGAGCCGGGCGACCTGGAGCTCTCCGCGGACACGCTGCTGCGCCGGGCGGACGCGGCGATGTACGTCAGCAAACGCCGCGGCAAGAACGCCCTCGCCCGCTACTCCGGCGGCGCGGACGGCGGACCCAACGCGGACCTGCCGCACCTGCTGGCCCGGGCCCTGTCCGGCGCCCCGGCGGCGGCCGGCTTCGAGGTTTACTACCAGCCGATCGTCCGGCTCACCGACGGCGCGATCGTCGCGGTGGAAGCCCTGGCCCGCTGGACCGACCCGGTGGCCGGGCCGGTCGACCCGGACGTGTTCGTGACGGTCGCGGAACGCACCGGACTGGTCGCGGCGATCGACGACTTCGTGCTGGACCGGGCCTGCGCGGACGCGGCCGGGCTGGCGAACACGTACGGCCGGCCGATCGACGTGCACGTCAACGTCTCGGCGGCCCGGCTGGGGCAGCACGGGCTGGAGGAGGCGGTGGCCCAGGCGCTGGAACGGCACAACGTACGGCCGTCCCGGCTGGTCGTGGAGATCACCGAAACCCGCCGCATCCCGGACATGCCCCGCGCGATCGAGGTCGCGGAGCGGCTGCGCCGGCGCGGGGTACGGGTGGCCCTGGACGACTTCGGCAGCGGCTACAACGCGCTGGCGCAGTTGCACTCACTGCCGGTGGACATCGTGAAGCTGGACTCGACCCTGACCGATGTGGACGTGTCGCCGGAGCGGGCCGGGGCTCTGTGCCGTTCCGTCTTGGCTATTTGCGCTGAGCTCGGGATCGCTGTCGTGGCTGAGGGGATCGAGACGCCTGCTCGTGCTCATGCTCTTGCCGCTCTTGGGTGTCATTTCGGGCAGGGGTATCTGTTCGGTCAGCCCGGGCCCGTTCATCTGCTTACGGCGACCGTTCCTTCGTCGCATCTGGCGTCTTAGTTTCTGCTGGTTGCATGGTGGGGCTTGGGGGGCGGGGATGGCCCACGCAGCCCGTCAAGCTTGATATCTGCGTGGGCCATCCCCGCCCCCCAAGCCCTGTTGTGGGCGCGCTTTTGGGTCTTCTAGCGGGCTCGGGGGTTCAGACGGCGGGTTGGTGGGGCTGTTGTCGGGTCTTCCGGCCAGGGGTGGCGGGGGTAGCGGCCTCGGAGTTCTGCTCGCACCTGGGGGTAGCCCGTTGACCAGAAGGATGCGAGGTCTCGGGTTACTGCTACCGGGCGGCCGGCTGGGGAGAGCAGGTGCAGCAGGATCGGGATGCGGCCGTCGGCCAGGCGGGGGGCTTCGCGCCAGCCGAATGCTTCTTGGACCTTTACCGCCAGGACCGGGGCTGAGGGGTCGGTGTAGTCGATTCTGACCTTTGAGCCGCTTGGGACGGGTAGGCGTTCCGGGGCTATGTCGTCGAGGCGGCCTGCTATCGACCAGGGGAGGAGGCGGCGGAGGGCTCCTGCTGTGTCGATCTTGGCGAGGTCGGCGCGGCGGCGGGACTGGCCCACAGGGAGCCAGTCCTCCAGGTTTTTCAGGAGGGATTCGTCGTCCACGGGCGGCCATGGTGGGCCCAGGGCGGTGTGGGCGAAGGCCAGGCGGTCGCGGAGTTCTTTGGCTGTTCGGGACCAGGTGAGCAGGGTGAGGCCTTCGCGGCGGAGGCCGTCGAGGAGGGCGGCCTGCAGGCGGGCCGGGTCTGGCTTGTCGATGCGGCGTTCCACCAGGGTTATCGCGCCCAGGCGTTCTGTGCGGCGGGCCACCACGTCGCCGTTCAGCCAGCCGATTTCCGTGCTGGATTCCAGCAGGGTTGAGGCCGCTTCGCGGGCCGTTGCTTCGTCGAGGGGGGCGGCGCTGCGGATGCGGGCGGTGCGGGCGCCGGGGGCTCGGTCCGCGTCGGCGATCGCCAGCCAGGTCGTGCCGGCCAGGTTGCTGCCGGCGGTGAGGTCGGCGGCGGTTCCGCCGGCCATCAGGTACGCGCGGCCGCCGGGCTCGCGGGCCTTGGCCACCCTTTCCGGGTACGCCAGCCCGACGATCAGTCCCGCAGCTAAGTCATCTGGCAGCCACTCCCGGCCGCCGTCCCCGTCGCCGCCGCGGCTGCCGCCTCCGCCGTTGCCTCGGCTGCCGGCGCTACCGCCGCCGCCATCGCGAATGCCGGCGCTGCTGCCGGCCGCGACGTCGTTGCCGGTGGCGGTGGTTGGTGCGGGGATTGCTGAGGTCAGGCGGCGGACTTCGGTGCGCCAGGCCGGGTCTCGGTCGGTGCGGGCTCGGCGCCAGGCGGTGGCCAGGTCGTCGGCTGTGCGGTCGGCGTCCAGGAGGGCGACCACTTCGGCGGCTCGGCGGGGGCCGATTGTGGTGGCGCCGTCCAGGAGGGCTCGGGCCAGGCGGGGGTGCAGGCCCGCGTCGGCCAGGGCGCGGCCCCGGGGTGTGATCCGGCCGTCGACGTCCGTGGCGCCGAGGGCTCGCAGGGTGGCCGTGGCCACCTGCATCGCGCCGGACGGTGGGGGGTCCGGGAGGTTCAGGCCGGTGCCGTCGGGGTGGCCCCATTCCGCCAGGTTCAGGGCGAATCCCGTCAGGTCGGCGGCGGCGATCTCCGGTTCCGGTTGGGCCGGCAGGCGGTCGTGCTGGGCCTGGGACCAGCAGCGGTAGACCCGGCCGGGGGCCTCGCGGCCGGCCCGGCCGGCCCGCTGGGTCGCCGACGCGCGCGAGACCGGCACCGTGACCAGGGCGCCCAGGCCGCGGCTGTGGTCCATCCGGGGGACGCGGCTCAGGCCCGCGTCGACCACGGCGCGTACGCCGGGAACCGTCAGGCTGCTCTCCGCGACCGCGGTGGCCAGCACGACGCGGCGTACGGGGCTGGGGCGCAGCGCGGCGTCCTGAGTGGAGCCGGACTGCCGGCCGTGCAGGGGGACGATGTCGGCGTCGATGCCGCGGAGCCTGGACGCGACCGTCTCGATCTCGCGGGCTCCCGGCAGGAACGCCAGGACGTCGCCGTCGCCCTCGGCCAGGGCCCGGCGGATCGTCGTGGCCACGTGGTCGAGGAGTTTCGGGTCCACGCGCAGGCCGTGCGGCGGGGTGATCGGCTGCGGTGGCGGCGACCAATGCACCTCGACGGGGTACAGCGCGGCCTCGGCCTGCACGACGGGTGCGTCGCCCAGCACCTCGGCCAGGCGCTGCGACTCGGCGGTCGCCGACGTGGCCAGGACGTGCAGGTCGGGGCGCAGGGCCGCGCGGACCTCGATGAGGAAGGCCAGCGCCAGGTCGGAGTCCAGGTGGCGTTCGTGGCACTCGTCGAGGATCACCACCGCCGTGCCGGCCAGTTCCGGGTCGCGGTGCAGACGGCGTACCAGGACACCGGTTGTCACGACCTCGACCCGGGTCCGGGCCGAGACGCGCCGGTCACCGCGCACCGTGTAACCCACCTGCTCGCCGACCTGCTCGCCGAGCAGGGACGCCATCCGGCGGGCCGCGGCGCGGGCCGCGACCCGGCGGGGCTCGGCCACCACCACCTTGGCGGTGGGTGCGGCGCCGGCCAGGGCCAGCGGGACCAGCGTCGTCTTGCCCGTGCCCGGGGGTGCCACCAGCACTGCGGCGCCCGCGGCGGCCAGGGCGGCGGTGACCTCCGGGAGGACCGCGCGGATGGGCAGGTCGGGCAGGGCGTCCGCGGCGATCAGCACCGGACCAGTCTCGCGCACAGCCGCCGGGACGCCCCGGGCGCGGGGATACTGGTGCAAGATCGGGGTGTCCTGCTTGACTGTCCGTCGGCACAACAGGGGGTGAACGGGTGGACCGGGTCGAGGCGTTCAACTCCCTGCCCGCCGGCCAGCTCGAGGCGGAGCTGCTCGCCGTGTGCGCCGCCCCGGCGTGGGGCCGGGCGGTCGCGGCGCTGCGGCCGTACCCGTCGAAGGAAGCGGTCCTGGCCGCGGCCGATGCGGGCGCACGCAGCCTGAGCTGGCCCGAGGTCCTGCAGGGGCTGTCGGCGCATCCGCGGATCGGTGAGCGGGCGCAGGGCGACTCCAAGGAGGCCGCGTGGTCGCGGCGGGAGCAGTCGACGGCCGCGAGCACCGGCGACGACGAGACCAAGGCCGCGCTGACCGCGGCGAACCACGCCTACGAGGACAAGTTCGGGCACGTGTTCCTGATCTTCGCCAGCGGGCGGACGCAGGAGGAGATCCTGGCGGCGGCGCGCGAGCGGATCGGCAACGACGAGGCGACCGAGCGGGCCGTCGTCACCGATGAGCTGCGCAAGATCGCCCTGCTGCGACTGGAGAGGCTGCTCGATGCCCTCGAATGACGGCACGGCGGCCACGTCGCACGCCAAGATCTCCACCCACATCCTGGACACGGTCACCGGCGATCCGGCCCGCGACGTGTACGTGCGCCTCGAGCGCCGCGACTCCGACGGCTGGAAGCTGATCGCCGAGGGCCGCACCGACGACGACGGCCGGCTGCGGCACCGGGTCCCGCTGCACGACTGGCAGGCCGGCGGCTACCGGCTGGTGTTCTACGTGGAGCCGTACCTCGGTGGTCAGGCCTTCTTCCCGGAGATCACCGTCGCCTTCCACGTGCACGACCCGGACCGGCACTACCACGTGCCGCTGCTGCTGAGCCGCTACGGCTACACCACCTACCGAGGGAGCTGACCCGTGGCGATCGTGTTGGGCCGCAACCGGTACGGCAAGGCGGAGACCCGCCTGGTGCACGTACGCCGCGGCGGTGACCGCCATGACCTGGTGGATCTCAACGTGAGCGTCGCGCTCTCCGGCGACCTCGCGGCGACCCATCTGAGCGGCGACAACGCCGGGGTGCTGCCCACCGACACGATGAAGAACACGGTGTACGCGTTCGCCCGCGAGCACGGCGTCGGCGCCCCCGAGGCCTTCGGCCTGTTGCTGGCCCGGCACTTCGTGACCACGCAGCCGCAGGTCTCCGCAGCCAAGATCTCGCTGGAGTCGTACGGCTGGGAGCGCCTCGGCCCGCACTCGTTCCGCCGCTCGGGCGACCACGTCCGCACCGCCGTGGTGACCGTCGCGGAGCAGGGCACGCAGGTGGTCTCCGGCCTCAAGGACCTGGTCCTGCTGAACACGACCGACTCGGAGTTCCACGGGTATCCCCGCGACCGGTACACGACGCTGCCGGAGACCACCGAGCGGATCCTGGCCACGGCCGTCGACGCCCGCTGGCGGCATCGGGGTGACGCCGCCGACTGGGACGATTCGTTCGCCGGCGCGAAGCAGGCGCTGGTCGAGGCGTTCGTGGGCACCTACAGCCACTCGTTGCAGCAGACCCTGTACGCGATGGGGCAGCGGGCGCTGGAGAGCCGGCCGGAGATCGCCGAGATCCGACTGGCCCTGCCCAACAAGCATCACTACCTGATGGACCTGTCGCCGTTCGGGCTGGACAACCCGCAGGAGGTCTTTCAGGCCGGCGACCGCCCGTACGGTCTCATCGAGGGCACCGTCACCCGCGACGACGTGTCCCCGGCCAGTGCGGAGTGGTACCTGTGATCGTGATCGAGAACGTCACTGTCGCGACGGTGGACGCGGACGGCACCGAGCACACCGACGGCCACGTGGTGGTCGGCGACGACGGCCGGATCGCCGCGGTCGGCGCGGGTGGCGCAGATGCCGTGCCCGGCTCGCCGCGCCGGGTCGACGGCACCGGCTGCCTGCTCACCCCCGGCCTGGTGAACACCCACCACCATCTCTACCAATGGGTCACCCGGGGCCTGGCCCAGGACGACAACCTGTTCGGCTGGCTCACCACGCTCTACCCGATCTGGGGCCGCATCGACGCCGAGGCGGTCGGGGCCGCCGCGGGCGCGGGCCTGGGCTGGCTGGCCCTTTCCGGCTGCACGACCAGCATGGATCACCACTACGTCTTCCCGCACGACGGCGGCGACGTGCTGGCCGCCGAGATTGAGGCCGCGGGGCAGATCGGGCTGCGGTTCCACCCGACCCGCGGCTCGATGGACCTGGGCCGCTCCTCGGGTGGGCTGCCACCGGACAACGTGGTCGAGGAGACGGACGCGGCGCTGGCGGCCACCGAGGCGGCGATCGACCGGTGGCACGACCCGTCGCCCGGGTCGATGCTGCAGATCGGCGTCTCGCCCTGTTCGCCGTTCTCCGTGACGCGGGAGCTGATGAGCGAGGCTGCCGCGCTGGCCCGGCGCAAGGGCGTCCGCTTGCACACCCACCTCGCCGAGACCGACGACGAGGAGGAGTTCTGCCGGTCCCGGTTCGGCTGCTCCCCGGTGGAGTACGCGGAACAGCTCGGCTGGCTGGGCGAGGACGTGTGGCTGGCGCACGGCGTACACCTGGACGACGCGGCCGTGGCCAAGCTCGGCGCGACCGGCACCGGGGTCGCGCACTGCCCCAGCTCGAACGCCCGCCTCGGGGCCGGCCTGGCCCGGGTCCGGGACTTGCTGGACGCGGGCGCCCCGGTGGGCCTGGGCGTGGACGGCTCGGCCTCACAAGAGGCGGCGCACCTGGGTGAGGAGCTGCGCCAGGCGCTGTACGTCGCCCGGTTGCGCGGCGGCCCGGCCGCGCTGTCGGCCCGCGAGTCGCTGCGGCTCGGCACGATGGGCGGCGCCCGCTGTCTCGGCCGGGCCGACGACCTTGGTTCCATCGAGGTGGGTAAGCTCGCGGACCTGGTGCTCTGGCGCCTCGACGGGCTCGGCCACGACGGCATCGACGACAAGGTCGCGGCGCTGGTCCTCGGCCCCGCCGCGCCGGTGGAGCTGGCCCTGGTCGGTGGCCGGCCGGTGGTGGAGAGTGGCCGGCTGGTCAACGCCGACGCCCGCGCGCTCACACTGCGCGCACGCCGGGCCCACCGACGGCTGCTCGACGGAATTTAGGAAAACTTAAGGAACACGCCCCGATTAATTGTTATCGGGAAGCGGAACCGCCGCGACCTGCGGGCCATTGTCGGGCGATTCTCAAATCTTCTTTCGCGCCTTGATACAAGCCTCCTGAGCTGTGCATACTCCCTGGCGAATAGCTTTCATCGCCCCGGTACGGCCTCAGTGAAGGAATGGTTATGCGGACAACTCCTGCCCATGTCGCGCCCGGCGAGGTCGCCAAGCGGCGCCGGCGCACCACCCGGGTCGCCCTGGCCGCCGCGGTCGCCGCCGCGCTGGGCGGAAGTGGCATCTACATCGCCAACGCGAGTGCCGCCGAGACCGTGGTGCCGGGCCGGGTGCAGGCCGAGGCGTACGCCGCCCAGTCCGGCGTGCAGGTCGAGGGCACCGGCGACGCCGACGGCGGGAAGAACGTCGGCTGGCTCGCCTCCGGGGACTGGCTGCGCTACGACAACGTCTCCGTGACCGGCGCCGGCCTGTCCGCCCGGATCGCCTCGGACAACGCCACGGGCGGCTCGATCGAGCTGCACCTGGGCTCGCAGACCGGTGCGCTGCTGGCGACGTTCCCGGTCGCCCGCACGGGCGGCTGGCAGACGTGGACGACGGTCACCGCGACGGCGAAGTCCGTACCCACCGGCCGGCAGACCGTCTTCGCGGTGCTCAAGAGCGCGCAGGCCGGCGACTTCGTGAACGTCAACTGGTTCACGTTCGGAGCGGCGACCACCGCTACGCCTGTGCCTTCCACGCCCGCGCCCGCACCTACCACCTCTGCCCCGGGTGGGACGCCCTCCGGTGACGGCTGGGTGACCATGGACCAGGCCAAGTGGAAGGCGCAGCTGGCCGCGTTCGAGGCGATGAAGCCCAAGGCCGTGCCGGCCGGCAACGTACGGGTGCCCGAGTTCAACGCCTCCTGCACGGTCAGCCACTCCAAGCCCGACGACCCGATCGTCTTCCCGGGCATGTCCGGCGCCTCGCACATGCACACGTTCCTGGGCAACAACAGCACCGACGCCAACACCACGACCATGACGCTGCTGGCCAACGCCGGGTCGAGCTGCAAGCCCGGCGAGGACCGTTCCGCATACTGGGTGCCGGAGCTGCAGGAGAACGGCAAGGCCGTCAACCCGCACGGTGTCACGGTCTACTACGGCTCCCGCCTCAAGGACCCCACCAGGACCGTGCCCTTCCCGCAGGGCTTCCGCATGATCGTCGGCGACGCCAAGCGGCAGGTGGCCACCCCGAAGGGCGCTCCCGGCCAGTTCTGGTGCGCCGGGGCCGGTGGCGAGGTCGGCCGCAGCGCGGACGGCAACTGGCCGGTCTGCGCCAGGACCGCCGAGCTGACCTTCCAGCTGACCTTCCCGGACTGCTGGGACGGCGTGCACCTGGACAGCCCCGACCACAAGTCGCACGTCGGCGGGACCGGCCCGGACGGCACCTGCGCGAGCGGCAAGTTCCCGGTGGCGATCCCGTCGCTGTCCTTCGTGATCGGCTACCCGACCTCGGGCAGCGCGGCCGGCTTCAAGCTGTCGTCGGGCAACGCCTCCTCGATGCACGGCGACGCGTTCTTCGCCTGGGAGGACGAGGCGCTGGGCAGCCGGGTCAAGAACTGCATCGTCCAGAAAGCCAAGTGCGACTCGTTCGGCAACTTCTAGGTCGGCACCACCGGGTGCCCCCAATCCCCAGGGGGCGCCCTCATCCCCAGATAGAGAAAAGCAGTGGCCCCCGTTTCCCCGCGGGGGCCACTGCCATGTCCGGGCCGAGTTCCGTGCGGCCGGCGCGCGGACCGATACGGTACGAGGAGAGGCGTGCGTTCCGAGCCAGCCATCGCAGTGAGGGGAGTCGCCGACCGTGACCGAGATTCTGTCCAACGAGGCCGTGACGTTCGTAGCTGACCTGAACCGGCGGTTCCGCCCGCGGCGCAACGAGCTGCTGGCCGCCCGCGCGGCCCGGCGCGCCGAGATCGCCGCCGGGGGCAGCCTCGGTTTCCTGGCCGAGACGGCCGACGTGCGCGCGGGCGACTGGCAGGTGCCGGCCGCACCGGCCGACCTCACCGACCGGCGGGTCGAGATCACCGGCCCGACCGAGCGCAAGATGACCATCAACGCCCTCAACTCGGGCGCCAAGGTGTGGCTGGCCGACCTGGAGGACGCCAACACCCCGCACTGGTCGAACGTGGTCGACGGCCAGCAGAACCTGTACGACGCGATCCGGCGCACGATCCGGTTGGAGACCGGCAAGAAGACGTACGAGCTGGGCGACGGGCCGTACCCGACCATCGTGATGCGGCCGCGCGGCTGGCACCTGGACGAGCGGCACCTGCCGGTGGACGGGGAGCCGGCCGTCGGGGCGCTGGTCGACTTCGGGCTCTACTTCTTCCACAACGCCGCCGAGCTGCTCAGCCGCGGGAGCGGGCCGTACTTCTATCTGCCCAAGATGGAGTCGCACAAAGAGGCGGCGCTCTGGAACGACGTGTTCACGTACGCCCAGGAGGCGCTGGGCATCCCGGTCGGCACCATCCGGGCCACCGTGCTGATCGAGACCATCCCGGCCGCGTTCGAGATGGACGAGATCCTGCACGCCTTGCGCCCGCACATCTCGGGGCTCAACGCGGGACGCTGGGATTACCTGTTCAGCATCATCAAGTACTTCCGGGACAACCCGGCGATGGTGCTGCCCGACCGGGCCGCGGTGACGATGACCGCGCCGTTCATGCGGGCGTACACGGAGCTGCTGGTCTCGACCTGTCACCGGCGCGGGGCCTTCGCGATGGGCGGCATGGCCGCCTTCATCCCCAGCCGCCGCGACCCGGCGGTCAACGAGGTCGCCCTGGCCAAGGTCCGCGAGGACAAGGAACGCGAGGCCGCCGACGGCTTCGACGGCTCCTGGGTGGCCCACCCAGACCTGGTGCCGGTCTGTCAGGAGATCTTCGACCGGGTGCTCGGCGACCGGCCCAACCAGCTCGACCGCCGGCGTGACGACGTCAGTGTCGAGGCGGCCCAGCTGCTCGACGTGGCGGCCACCGGCGGCGCGGTGACGGAGGCGGGCCTGCGCGGCAACGTCTCGGTCGCCCTGCAGTACCTGGAGGCCTGGCTGCGCGGCAACGGCGCGGTCGCGATCAACAACCTGATGGAGGACGCGGCCACCGCGGAGATCTCCCGCTCCCAGGTCTGGCAGTGGATCCACAACGGGGTACGCCTGGACGACGGCACCACGATCACGGCCGACCTGGTCGGGCGGATCGAGGACGAGGAGCTCGCCAAGATCCGCGCGGCGCTGGGCGACCAGGCCTGGGCGGGCAGCCGCTTCGACGACGCGCGCAAGCTCTTCGAGCGGGTGGCCCTGGCCGACGACTTCGCGGACTTCCTGACGACGGCCGCCTACGACTCGATCGACTGACGATGCGGCTCAGCGACGACGACTACGCCGCCCTGGACGACCGGCTCGCCGCCCACGACAGGTTCCTCGCCACGCGGTATCCGGGGGAGCGGACCGGGCGGCAGCCGGTGCACACGGTGTACATCCCGGCCGACCGGATCGGCGGCTTCCGGCAGTGGGGCGCCCAGGCGCTGGCGGCGCTGGACGAGTGCCCGCCGCTGCCGTTCCCGGCCGCGCTGGCCGACCGGGTCCGGGCCAAGCTGGCCACCGAGCCGATCGAGGACCTGCGGATCGACTTCGAGGACGGCTACGGCGTCCGCGACGACGACCAGGAGGACGCGGCGGTCAAGGCGGCCGTGGCCGTGCTGGCCGAGGGGCCGCGCCCGCCGTTCGTCGGGATCAGGATCAAGTCGCTGGAGGCGGCGACCCGGCACCGCTCACTGCGCACCCTGGACCTGTTCCTGTCGCTGCACCAGGAGCCGTTCACGGTGACGCTGCCCAAGGTGAGCGGCCCGGACCAGGTCATTGCGATGGTCGCGCTGTGCGAGACGCTGGAACGCGGGTACGGGCTGGCCGCCGGCACGCTGACGTTCGAGATCCAGATCGAGCTGCCGTCGGCGGTGCTCGGCGCGGACGGCACAGCGACCGTGGCCCGCCTCATCACCGCGGCCGGCGGCCGGTGCACGGGCCTGCACTACGGCACGTACGACTACAGCGCGGCGGCCGGAGTGGCGGCGGCGTACCAGGCGATGGACCACCCGGTCGCCGACTACGCCAAGGCGGTCATCCAAGCGGCGGCGGCCGGCACCGGCGTCCGGCTGTCCGACGGCTCGACCAACATCCTTCCGGTGGGCTCGGACGTGGCCGTCCACGACGCCTGGGCGCTGCACCACCGCCTGGTCCGCCGCTCGCTGGAACGCGGCTTCTACCAGGGCTGGGATCTGCATCCGGCGCAGCTGCCGACCCGCTTCGCGGCCACCTACGCCTTCTTCGCCGACGGTGTCGACGCGGCCTCGATCCGCCTGCGGCGCTATCTGGACCGGCAGTCGGGCGGCATCCTCGACGAGCCGGCCACGGCCCGCGCGCTGGCCGGCTACCTGCTCCGCGGCCTGGACTGCGGTGCGTTGGACGATGCGGGCTTCACGCGGGAGGAGCTGACCGCACTGGCCTGAGCGGCGGACCGCTCAGCCACCCGAGGTGCCGCTGGACAGCCCGGAGCCGGTGCTGCCGCGGCCGACGACGTTGGTCTTGACGGTGCCGTTGCCGACCTTGCCGGTCGGCGGCAGCTTGAACGCGCGCCGGGCCGACCGGTCGCCGGCCGAGAAGGAGTCGCCGCCGTCCAGGTACGTGCCCGGCTTGAGGCCATGGGCGTAGAACGGGGAGTGGTACAGGAAGTACGACGAGGTTTCGTCGGCGTCGGCGCAGAGGTCCTCGTCGACGATCTCGCCGTCCTCGTCGGCGCAGTAGAACACCTCGTCGACCGGCGCCTGCTCGTCCTCGTCCCCGGCGTCGTCCCCGCTGTCGTCCCCGCTCTCGTCCCCGCTCTCGTCCTCGTCCGACGAATCCGCCCCGGTGTCCGAACCCGAACCCGACCCCGACCCCGACCCCGACCCCGAACCCGATCCGGGCCCGGCGTCGTAACCGTCCGAGTCGTAGGCGTACGTGGAGTCGTCGTAGTCGTCTTCGTAGGTTGTGTCGCAGGCGGCGGTGCCGCCCGCGGCCAGGGCGAGGAAAGCGGCGGTCAGGGCCACCTTGCGTGAGGTCATGCGGCGGGTCGGCACGGTCGGCACTCCACGTCCCCCTCGGGTGATGCGTCGGGGGCTGCGCCCGCTCCGCGATCTTTATACCGGCCGCCGGCGCTCCGTTCAGCCCCGATGATCCGCCCGGTCGGGAACCGGACACCCGATTGTGATCTTGTGACTCGGCTTCACCCGACGTAGCCGTGTGGC
Organism: Actinoplanes sp. CA-051413; assembly: GCF_050955795.1. NCBI lineage: Bacteria > Bacillati > Actinomycetota > Actinomycetes > Micromonosporales > Micromonosporaceae > Actinoplanes > Actinoplanes sp. CA-051413. The sequence goes on along the minus strand of NZ_CP192100.1, from coordinate 7,370,502 downwards.
AACAGTTGGCGGTTAGGCTCGGCGCATGGTCGATCTGGTGGTGCGGTCCCGTCGTGCCGTCGTCGGCGGCACCGAGCAGCCCGCCGCGGTCTCCGTCGCCGGGGGCCGGATCGTCGCCGTGGACGACTACGCGGCCGTGCTGGAGGCCGCCGAGAACGTGGACCTGGGCGACCTCGCCCTGCTGCCCGGGCTGGTCGACACCCATGTGCACGTCAACGAGCCCGGCCGCACCGAGTGGGAGGGCTTCGCCACCGCCACCCGGGCCGCGGCCGCCGGCGGGGTCACCGCCATCGTGGACATGCCGCTCAACAGCCTGCCGCCGACCGTCGACGCTGACGCCCTGGCCGTCAAGCAGGACGCCGCCCGCGGTCAGATCCACGTGGACGTCGGCTTCTGGGGTGGCGCGATCCCGGGCAACACCGGTGCGCTGCCCGCCCTGCACGCCGCCGGGGTGTACGGCTTCAAGGCCTTCCTGGCCGACTCCGGCGTGCCCGAGTTCCCGCCGCTGACCCCCGACCAGCTCGGCGAGGCCCTGCGCGCGGTCGACGCCCAGTTCGTGGTGCACGCCGAGGACCCCGACCACCTGCACGCCGCCGTGTCCTCCTCGGCGTACGCGGATTTCCTGGCCTCCCGGCCGCCGGACGCCGAGCACGCCGCAGTCGCCACCGCGATCGAGGCCGCCCGCGTCACCGGTGGGCGGGTGCACATCCTGCACTTGTCCGCCGCGAGCGCCCTGCCGCTGATCGCCCAGGCCAAGGCGGACGGCCTGCGGGTGACCGCCGAGACCTGCCCGCACTACCTGACCCTGGACGCCGCGGAGATCCCGGCCGGCGCCACCGAGTTCAAGTGCTGCCCGCCCATCCGCGACGCCGCCAACGCCGACCGGCTCTGGGCCGCGCTCGCCGACGGCCTGATCACCTGCGTGGTCAGCGACCACTCTCCGTGCACCCCCGAGCTCAAGCGGCAGGACACCGGCGACTTCGCGGCAGCGTGGGGCGGCATCGCATCCGTGCAGCTCGGCCTGCCGGTTGTCTGGACAGCCGCCCGCGCCCGGGGACACTCCCTGGCCGACGTGGTGAGCTGGATGGCCCGGCGCCCGGCCGACCTGGTCGGGCTCACCGGCAAGGGCCGGATCACGGTGGGCGCGGACGCCGACCTGGTCGCCTTCGACCCGGCCGCGGACTTCACCGTCGATCCCGTACGGCTGCACCACCGCAACCCCGTCACGCCGTACGCGGGCAAGGTTCTGACGGGGGTGGTCCGCACGACCTGGCTGCGCGGACGGACCGTGACCGGCGACGCCCCCCGCGGCGTCTTCCTGACCCGGGAGGGTTCCTGATGGAGGAGTTCACGCTGCTGCCCGACCTGGCGTCGCGCACCTTCGGCGGCGGGGTGGTGTTCGCCAACGACGAGTTCTTCGCCGCGGCCGACCATCTCGTCGAGCCGGCCCGGCCGGTCTTCGCGCCGCAGACCTTCGGGCACAAGGGCCAGGTGTACGACGGCTGGGAGACCCGGCGGCGGCGCGAACCCGGACACGACACCGCGATCATCCGGCTCGGCGCGCCCGGCATCGTGCACGGCATCGACATCGACACCGCCTTCTTCACCGGCAACTACCCGCCGTACGCGTCGGTCGAGGGCGCGGCGCTGGAGGGCTACCCGGATCCGATCCAGCTGGCCGAGGCGCACTGGGTGCCGCTGGTGCCGCGCTCGCCGCTGGTCGGGGACAGCCAGAACCTGTTCCCGGTCGACTCCAGCCAGCGCTACACCCACATCCGGCTGAACATCTACCCGGACGGCGGGGTGGCCCGGTTGCGGGTGCACGGCGAGGTCGTGCCCGACCCGCGGCTGCTGCCGAGCGTCTTCGACGTGGCCGCGGCCGAGTACGGCGCCCGCATCGCCGGTTGCAGCAACATGTTCTACGGCCACCCGCAGAACATGATCTACCCGGGCCTGGCCCGGTCCATGGGCGACGGCTGGGAGACCTCCCGCCGCCGCGACGACGGCAACGACTGGGTGCTGGTGCAGCTGGCCGTGCCGTCGGTGATCGAGCTGGCCGAGCTGGACACCAGCCACTTCAAGGGCAACGCGCCGGGCAGCGCCACCCTGCGCGGCATCGACGCCCGCACCGGGCTGCTCGACGACCCGACCGACTGGTTCGACCTGCTGCCGCAGGTGCGGCTGTCCCCGGATACGCGGCACCGCTTCGCGGTGTCAGTGGTTCCGGTCGCCACCCACGTGCGGCTGGACATCTTCCCGGACGGCGGCATGGCCCGGCTGCGCCTGCACGGCCGCCCGGACGGCGCTGTCCTGCGCGCCCGCTTCGAGGCCGTGACCTAGGTCTGCCTCAAGCCAGCTCGACCAGGCCGGTGTGGTCGTCCAGGGGCAGGTCGCTGCCGGCCACCGCGGTGATCACCAGCTCCGGCATGGTCAGCAGGCCGGACAGGGTGGTGGCCAGCGCGGTGTCCGCCGCGTCCCGGCCGGTCGCGATGCGGATGAGGCTCTGCCGGGGCGCGAGGCCGGTCGCGTCCCAGACCTGCCACCGGCCGTCCAGCGCGGTCTCGACCACCAGGTGGAAGTCCATCGGGGACAGCCCCGGCGCGTAGACCGCCGCGACCCGGGCCGGCACGTTCATCGCCCGGCACAGCGTGGTGACCAGGTGGGCGTAGTCGCGGCAGACCCCCCGGCCGTCGAGCAGCGTGTCCGCCGCGTCGGTGCTCGGACCGCTGCTGCCGGCCTCGTAGCTGAGGTGGTCGTGCACCCAGTCGCGGATCGCCCGGACGGTCGCGGTGGCGTCCGGCAGGCCGCTGAACAGCGTGCCCGCGAAGCCGGCCATCTTGTCCGACGGGCAGTACCGGCTCGGCCGCAGCGCGACGATCCGGTCCAGCTCGGTGACGTCCGCCGGGACCGGCCGGGAGACGGCCACCTCCGCCGCGTACGTGACGGTCAGCCTGCCCTTGGGGGCCCGGACGTAGTGCTGGCGACCGGGCAGCTCCACCGCCTCCACGCTGCGGCCGTCGCTGGACAGCGACAGCGACTCCGACACCGGATCCGCGGCGGCGATCAGCAGGACGATCTCGGCGGGCTCGGTCACGTCGAAGACGAGCGTGGCACCGACCTGGGAGTTGTTCACGGACGTCACGGTAGCCGGATCCGGATGTCGTCCGGGTTACGGCGCGGGGCGGCGGAAACGCGGTCGCCCCGATGCCGGCCCGGCCGCTACCGTCCTGGCGTGGGCCGAACCGTGACGCTTGTCCTCGTCGATGCCGCCGGTGCGGTGCTCGGCGCCCTGCCACCGGTCGAGGTGGAGCTGCCCTGGTGGCCCGAGGCCGCCGACGTGGTCGCCGCCACCCGGGAGCGGCACGGCCTCGACGTGCACGTGTTGCGGCTGCTCACGGCTGATCGTCCGGCCCAGCCCGGCGGCCACGTCACGTACCTGGCCCAGGTCTTCGAGCCGCCCGGCGTGCCGCTCGCGCCGGCCGAGGCCGACCTGGCGCCGCACCCGCTGCGCGCCCCGTACGCCGTACCCGGCGGCCCGGCCGCCTCGGTGGCCTGGGCGCTGGCCGCGCTGGGCCGCGACGATGTGACCCCGGTGCAGCAGCGCACCTGGAACCTGTCCATGATCTGGCACCTCGACGCCGCCGGCGCCCCGGTGGCCTGGCTCAAGCAGGTCCCGCGGATGTTCGCGCACGAGCCCGCTGTGCTGGCGCTGCTGGCCGGCTTCGAGCCCGGGCTGGTGCCCACGGTGCTGACGTCCGCCGCCCCGGGCCGGATGGTGCTCGCCCACGTGCCCGGCGAGGACCGGTACGACGCCGGCGAGGACTTCTGCGCGGCCGTCGCCGCCGACTGGCATCCGGCCCAGGTGCACTTCGCCGGCCGGGTCGACGAGCTGCTGGCGGCCGGCGTGCCCGACCGGCGCTTCGACATCGACCGGCTGGCCCGGGTGGCCGAGCCGTTCCTGGACGAGATCGACGGGCTGGCGGCGGTGCTGGACGCGCTGCCCGGGCGGATCGCCGCGATCGAGGCCTGCGGACTGCCCGACACCCTCGTGCACGGCGACCTGCATCCCGGCAACGTACGCGCCGACGGGGAGTCCCGCGTGATCGTCGACTGGGGTGACTCCACGGTCGCCCATCCGGCGTACGACATCCTGCGGCTCTGCGAGGGCCTGGAGGAGCCCGGCAAGGTGCTGCAGCAGTGGGCCCAGCGGTGGCGCTCGGATGTGCCCGGCGCCGACCCCGAGCGGGTCCTCGACCTGATCAGGCCGGTCGCCGAGCTGCGCTCCGCCGCGCTGTACGCCGAGTTCCTCGACCGGATCGAGCCCGCCGAGTGGCCGTACCACCGGGCCGACGTGCCGGCGCGACTGAGCGCCGCAGCCGCCGCGGCCGTACGGTGGTGGGGTGACTGACCTGCGGCGACGCTTCGTGGAGCAGCTCCGTCGCAACGGCGCCCCGCTGACGCCCGAGCTGGCCGCCGCGTTCGCCGCGGTGCCCCGGGAGCTGTTCGTCGCCGAGGGCTTCCAGCGCCGCGACGGCTCGTGGGCCCGGCCCGGCACGGCGGGTTTTCGCGACGCCGTCTACCGCGACGACGTGCTGGTCACCAAGGTCGACGCCCGGGTGGCGGTCAGCTCGTCCAGCCAGCCGTCGCTGATGGCGATCATGCTGGAGGGCCTCGAGGTGCAGCCCGGCGCCCGGATCCTGGAGATCGGCGCGGGCACCGGTTACAACGCCGCGCTGCTGGCGGCGCTGGGCGCCCGGGTCACCAGCGTGGACGTGCAGGCCGACGTCGCCGAACGGGCCCGGGCCGCGCTGGCCGCGGCCGGTGTCGAGGGCGTACGGGTGCTCACCGGTGACGGCTACGCGGGCGCGCCGGGCGAGACCTTCGACCGGGCGATCGTGACCGTCGGGGTCGCCGGGGTCTCGCCGCAGTGGCTGGCGCAGACCCAGCCGGGCCCGATCGTCGTGCCCGTCGAGCACGCCGGCACGCATCCGGTGCTGGCGGTCCACGGCGCCGCGGAGGGCCCGGTCACCGCGACGGTGATCTGCCCGTCCGGGTTCATGAGCGCCGCCGGCCCGCTGACCGCCGCCCATCCGCGCTCCCATCCGCATCCGGTGCCGACCGGCGCGCTGACCGCGTTCGCGCCGTTCGCACCGCCGCGCTGGGACCCGCCGCTGGGCTCCTACGCCTACCGTGACCTCTGGTACGCGGCCGGGGTGTGGAGCAGCCGGGCCACCCACGCGGCACTGCCCGACCGGGACGTCAGCGGCGTGGTCCTGCTCGACGAGCAGGGCAGCGGCGGCGCGGCGATCCTGCCCGACGGCTCGGTCCTGGCCGGGGGAGACCAGGCGATCGGGTACGGCGAGCAGGCCGTCGCGATCATCGACCGCTGGGAGGCGGCGGGCCGGCCCTCGATGCGGGCGTGGCAGATCACCCTCCAGCTGACCGGTGACCCGCAGGCGCCGATCTGGGCCCCGGCGGCCTGGTCGCTGCGCCCGGAGCGCCCTGGTCCACCCGTTTGAGGCGGGTCCAGCCGTCCCAGCCGCGCTCGCGCATGAGCTCCACGAGCCGCCGCACCCGCGGATCGGCCCCGGCGGCGAGATTGTCCACCAGGTCGAACGGCAGCTCGTCCTGCCACGCCTCGCCCAGGTCGAGTTCACCGGCGGCGTAGGCCCGGTCGAGCAGACCGGCCATGAGGTCGGCGACCTCCTCCAGGCGCGACTCATCGTCGGCGTCGCTGTCCCCGACCTCGGAGAGGACCTGGTAGAGCCGGACGAACTGCGGGTTCTCCAGCTCCGCGAACTTGGCGGCGATGGCCGCGGACATGCGCTCGGGCCAGCGGGCCGCGATCAGGATCCACCCGTCCCGCTCGCCCTCCAGGATCCGCGGCGACACCCCCAGCTCGCGGAGCCGGTCGAGATAGCAGGTGACCTCCGGCGGGAGCACCAGAGCGTCACCGGCGGCGAGCTGCGCGATCCGCTTGCGGCTGAGCTCCAGCCGTTCGATCTCCTCGCACAGGTCGTTGTCGATCTTCTCGACGGCATCGGCGAGGGTGTCGTCGTCGGCCCGCAGCATCAGGCCGATCTGCGACAGCGGTACGCCGGCGTCCGCGACAGTGCGGATCTTGATGAGGGCCACGACCGCCGAGGCGCCGTACCGGCGGTAGCCCGACGCGTCCCGTTCCGGCTCGGGCAGCAGCCCGATCTGGTGATAGTGCCGCACCGCCCGCACCGTGACACCGGCGTACGCCGCAAGCTGGCCGATCGTGAGCATGGTCCGATCCTCGCTCAGCTGATCCGACGGCGGTAGGTGCGCATCGCGAAGGCCACGGCCACGACCAGGATGCCGACACACCAGGCGAGGGCGGTCCAGATGCCGGAGCCCACCGGCTGCTCGGTGAACAGGGCCCGGAGCGTGTTGACGATGGAGGTCACCGGCTGGTTCTCGGCGAAGGCGCGTACCGGGCCCGGCATGGACTCGGTGGGCACGAAGGCCGAGCTGATGAACGGCAGGAAGATCAGCGGGTAGGCGAACGCGCTGGCGCCGTCCACGGTGCTGGCGGTGAGGCCGGGGACGACAGCGAGCCAGGTCAGCGCCAGAGTGAACAGGACGAGGATGCCGGCGACCGCGAGCCAGCCCAGCACGCCCGTACCCGACCGGAAGCCCATCACCAGGGCGACCAGCAGGACCACCACGAGCGAGATGACGTTGGCGACCAGCGAGGTCAGGACGTGGGCCCACAGCACGGACGCCCGGGCGATCGGCATGGACTGGAACCGCTCGAAGATGCCGCCCTGCAGGTCCTGGAACAACCGGTAGGCGGTGTAGGAGATGCCCGAGGCGATCGTGATGATCAGGATGCCGGGCAGCAGGTAGTTCACGTACGACCCGGTCCCGGTCTGGATCGCGCCGCCGAGGACGTAGACGAACAGCAGCAGCATGGCGATCGGCGTCACCACCGTGGTGATGATGGTGTCGGGGCTGCGCACGATGTGGCGCAGCGAACGGCCCAGCAGGACGGCGGTGTCGCCGAGGAAGTGCTTGTTCATCGCTGTTCGCCCTTCGTGGCGGTGCCGACCAGAGTGAGGAAGACGTCCTCGAGCGTGGGCTGCTTCTCGACGTACTCGACCTTGGCCGGCGGCAGCAGCCGCTTGAGCTCGTCGAGGGTGCCGTTCACGATGATCCGGCCCTCGTGCAGGATCGCGATCCGGTCGGCGAGCTGCTCGGCCTCGTCGAGGTGCTGGGTCGTGAGCAGCACGGTCGTGCCGCCCTCGGCGAGCTCACGGACGGCCTGCCACACCTCGAGGCGGGCCTGCGGGTCCAGCCCGGTGGTCGGCTCGTCGAGGAAGATCACCGGCGGGTCGCCGATGAGGCTCATCGCGATGTCCAGCCGGCGGCGCATGCCCCCGGAGTACGTGCCCACCCGCCGGGCGCCCGCCTCGGTCAGCGAGAACCGCGCCAGCAGGTCCTCCGCGATCGTCCCCGGATTCTTGAGGTGCCGCAGCCGGGCGACCAGGACGAGGTTCTCCTTCCCGGTGAGGATCTCGTCGACCGCGGCGAACTGCCCGGTCAGGCTGATCGACTGGCGGACGTCGCCGCCCTGGGTCGAGACGTCGAACCCGTTGACCGTCGCGCTGCCGGCGTCGGCCTTGAGCAGGGTGGAGAGGATCCTCACCACCGTGGTCTTGCCGGCCCCGTTCGAGCCGAGCAGCGCGAAGATGCTGCCCCGCGCCACGTCGAGGTCCACGCCGCGCAGCACGCGCAGCTCCTTGTACGACTTCTCCAGGCCCCGCAGCTGGATCGCGGGTTCGCTCATGGGTGAGGTGCTCATGGCACCCAGGGTCCAGGGTTGACGTAGCGTCAGGGTCAAGCGTTTTCGCGATCAGGCCCGGAGATAGGCCAGGACGGCCAGCACCCGCCGGTTGGTGTCCTCGGCCGGCGGCAGGTCCAGCTTGGCCAGGATGCTGCCCACGTGCTTGCCGACGGCCGCCTCGGTCACGAACAGCCGGGCCGCGATCGCCGAGTTCGAGTGGCCCTCGGCGACCAGCCCCAGCACCTCCCGCTCGCGCGGGGACAGAGCGGCCAGCGGGTCCTTGGGCCGGCGCAGCAACCGGCGTACGACCTCGGGATCGACCACCGTGCCGCCGCCGACCACCGTCTGCAGCGAGGTCATGAACTCCTGCACGTCGACGATGCGGTCCTTGAGCAGGTAACCGACCCGCCGGCCGTCACCGGTGTCCAGCAGCGCGGCCGCATACTCCTCCTGCACGTACTGGCTCAGCACGACGACCGCCAGCCCCGGCTGCTCCCGGCGCAGGGTGACCGCCGCCTGCAGGCCCTCGTCGGTGAAGGTCGGTGGCATCCGGATGTCGGTGATCACCAGGTCGGGCCGGTGCTCGGCGGCCGCCGCGAGCAGCCCGGGGCCGTCACCGACCGCCGCCACCACCGTGCAGCCGAAGCGGGACAGCACCCCGACCAGGCCCTCGCGCAGCAGCACACCGTCCTCGGCCAGCACCACCCGGATCAGCTCTGCCACGGAAGCTCCACCCGGATCAGGGTAGGACCACCCGCGGGACTGGCCAGCAGCAGGCGGCCACCGACGGCGGCCACCCGGTCCGCGAGCCCGGTCAGCCCGGTGCCGTGGGCGGGGTCGGCGCCACCGTGCCCGTCATCGCGTACCTCCAGGACCAGCATGTCGCCCGCCTGCGCGAGCAGCAGATCGGCGCGGCTCGCCGCGGCGTGCTTCACCACGTTGGCCAGAGCCTCCGAGGCCGCGAAGTAGGCCGTGCTCTCCAGGTGCGGAGCCGGGCGTTGCAGGCCTTCCGCGACCGTGACCGTCACCGGCAGCGGCGAGCGGACCGTCAGCTCCCGCAGCGCCGCGGGCAGACCCAGATCGGCCAGCGACTGCGGCCGGATGCCGTGGATCAGCTCCCGCAGCACCACCATCAGCTCCTTGGCCTCGTCGTGGGCCTGCGCCAGCGGTGCCGCGGCCGGCGAGTTCGCGGGCACGTCCAGCCGGGCCATGCCGAGCTGCAGGGTGAGGCTCGTGAGCCGGTGCTGGGCGCCGTCGTGCAGATCCCGTTCGATGCGCCGCCGCTCCGCCTCGAACGCGTCCACCAGCCGGGCCCGCGACTGCGCCACCGCCCGCAACGCCGTGCCGTCCCGGTCGCCGAGCAGCGCCCGCGCCGTCGCGGCCTGACCGGCGGCGATCAGGCCGAGCAGGTAGATCAGGACCGGGATCAGCAGCAGCCCGACGATCGCCAGCGGGATCGCCTCACCGAGGGTGCTGACCGTGAACACCCCGAACTGCCAGCTGTCCGTGCCGGACGCGGCGAACAGCGGACTCACCAGGAAAGCGAAGTCGATCAGGGCGAGGAAGGCGTACATGCCGTAGACGACCGGGACGATCAGGCCCAGGAAAGCGCCGTAGAGGACCTCCCGCCAGGTGGCCGCCTCGGTGTAGCGGACCCGCAGCCAGGTGATCGGGTCCGTGCGCAGCGGCCGGTGGGCCGACTGCACGGGCCGCTGGTCGATCAGGGCCAGCCGGCCGCGTTCGACGGCGGCGAGCGGGATCGCGACCAGCGGACCCGCGCCGGCGAACATCGCCAGGGCGGTGACCATCACGAACAGCAGCGGGCCGTCGATCACCCGGCCGTCGTTGAACCGCAGGCCGGCGGCCAGCCAGGGCAGGATGAGCGTGCCGAGCCCGACGCCGACGACACCGGCGAGGGGCAGGGTGGTCAATCCGTAGAGGATCGCGCGCCACGGGCCCGACGAGAGCAGGTAGTGACGGCTGCGGAGGGCTTGCCAGGGAGTCTCGATTGTTGACACAGCGTCACGGTAATGACCGCCGCGGGGTCGTTCCCAGCCGTCCACGGCTACACCCGGGGTATGCCTGGCACTACCAGGTGCCGGCCCGGCGGGCCCGCCACGGCCGTCCGTCCGGGTCATAGATGAGCCTGTACGCCGGGACTGCCCACAGCCGCTGCCACCAGGGCAGGCGCTCGGTCTCGTGGGGCACCACCCGGCCCGGGGGACGAGGGCCCCGCTCGCCGTTCGCGTGCCAGTCCCGCAACGCGTCGGCGGCGGCGCTGATCGTGCGCACCGCGTCGTCCGGGTCGATCAGCCCGTCGTCGTCGGTGCGGTCCAGGTGCTCACGCATGAGGGCGAGCCGCAGGTCACGCGCATACGTGCGGGCTCCCTCACCCTGACCGGCCGGATCCAGCGGCGCCCGCTCGTCGCGGGTGTTGTCCAGCACCGCGCAGGACAGCTCACTGTCGTGGGTCCACGAACGACGGTTGAAGTTGTCACTGCCGGTGCTGGCCCAGACGTCGTCGACCACGCACACCTTGGCGTGCACGTAGACCGGGGTGCCCGCGTGGTTCTCCACGTCGAAGACGTGCACCCGATCCGGGGCCGCCTTGCGGCACAGCTCGATGGCCTCCTCGCGGCCGACCTGGTTCGGCGGCAGGGCGAACCGGCCGTCCACGTCCGGGTGCCGGGGGACAACCGCGACCAGGTGCAGATTCTCGTTGTCGTTGAGCGCGTCCGCGAAGAGCTGGGCGACCTCCTTGGACCACAGGTACTGGTCCTCCAGGTAGATCAGCCGGCGGGCCCGTTTGATGGCTTTCGTGTAGCCCCGGGCGATGCTCTGCTCACCCAGCCGGGCGAAGCCGTACGCCGGGCGCATCGCCGGATAGGTGCGCAACACCTGGATGTCGTACGGACCGCACTCCGGCGGATCCGGCGGCTGCAGCGGGAGCTCGTCGGCGTGCAGGTCGGCGCCGCGCAGCTTGTCCTCGATCGTGGAGATCGGGCCGTGCTGGTCCAGCGGCACCTTGTCGGTCCAGCGCTCACGGAAGGTGAGATCCAGGGCGCCGACCACCGGGCCGCGCAGGGCGAGCTGGACGTCGTGCCAGGGCGGGTTCTTCCCGTACGCGGCGGCCATCGCGATCGGCTGCGGGTCGCCGTGGTGGTCGGCGTCGTCGCGGCGGCTGTGGCACAGGTCGATGCCCCCGGCGAAGGCGATGTCACGCTCCGGCTCGTCCGGGTGACGGATGATCACCAGCTTCTGGTGGTGGGAGCCGCCGCGGCGTACCCGCTGGTCGAGCAGCACCTCACCACCCGCGGCGGCGATGTCGTCACCGAGGCTGCGGTTCTCCTCCTCGCTGTACGCCAGCTTGTCGACGTGCGAGCGCCAGAGCAGACCCTTGACCACCACGCCGCGCTTGGCGGCTGCGGCGAACAGCTCGGCGATGGTCGGCCCGTCGTCGCGCATCCGCTCGTCCGGGTCACCCCGCCAGTCGGTGAAGAACAGGTGGTCGCCTTCACGCAGCGCTTCGACCTCGTTCACCAACCGGTCGAAATACGTTCTTCCGTGAATAAGCGGCTCGGCGGTGTTTCCCGTGCACCAGGTGGGTATGTCGGAGTCCGGGTTGCCACGCTCGTCCGCGGTCAGGAACCAGTCCTCCAGTGGCACGGGGCAGCCCTTCCGAGGTCGACGACGCCCTCACCGTAGGCCCCTGGACGGCCGAACGCACGCTGAAGCGCGCGTCCCCGAGTGAGATGGGAAACACTCCATGACCACCGAGCCTCTGACCTCGACCGCCATCCCGGCCGACGCGGCCGCCGCCTCGGAGCGCGGCCTGCTCATCGCGATGCTGCTGCTGGTGCTCAGCGGCGTGGGCGCGATGCTGCTGATGTCCTGAGCTGCCGATACCGAACCGTTGTGGCATGTGACGGATATGGGGCAGCGCCGGCTGGCGCGGCTGGCCCATACTCGTCGGCATGACGGGGGATCCGGGGTACAGCAGCGCAGTCATCGAGGTCCCGCAGGCGGAGGCGGCAGCAGGGACCAGCCGGACCGTCTGGTCGCCGACGCACGGCCCGCTCAACGTGGTGGTGCCCCCCGGCACCGTCGACGGGGCGGTGGTCTGGGTGCAGAGCCCGACCGCCGGCAACGTCGCCGTGACCATCCGGGTGTCGTCACCGTTCCCGCCGCCGCAGCCCTACCCGGGTGCTCCCGCGGCCGGGCCGGGTTACCCGCCGCCGCCCGGCCAGCCCTACCCCGGCCAGCCTTTCCCGGGTCAGCCGTTCCCTGGGCAACCATTTCCTGGCCAGCCCCAGCCCTTCCCCGGTCAGCCCCAGCCCTTCCCCGGTCAGCCTCAGGCTTTCGCCGGGCCGCCGCAGGCCGCGCCGCGTAACACCAAGCGCAACGCCGTGATCGGCGGCAGCCTCGTCGTGCTGCTCGCCCTGGGATGCTGCGGCATCGTCCGCGTCTTCAGCGGGGACGACGACAGCCCGCAGGCCGGTAACCGCAACGGCGTGGCCGCGACCGCCGGCAGCACCGGGCCCAAATCCACCACCCCGCTCGCCCCGGAGCAGTACGCCCAGGTGCTGGCGGCCTCCGACACGGCGATCGGCACAAGCTTCCGCAAGCTCGCCACCGCCGACAGCGCGGCCTTCGCCAAGGCGGCCCCGACGGCCGTGACCACGATCCGCGCCGAGGCCGACAAGCTGCGCGCCGTCCAGCCGCCCGCCGCCGCGGCGGCCGCGCACGGCCAGCTGACCCTCGAGCTGCAGAGCCTCGGCGACATGGTCGACGAGTCGGCCTCGGCCAAGCAGGAATGCCCGGCCGCCTCCCCGTGGGCGACGGTCCTGCAGTCCGGCTGGGCCGACGGCATCCGCGAGGACGCGAAGAAGCTGGCAGCCGCGGACCCGGCGTTCAAGTTCGGCACGTTCCTGCCGGCAGCGCCCAAGGAAAGCAAGCGCCGCCTCAAGAACGGCACGTTCATCGCCCGCACGAGCACCGGCGGCTCCGGCCACCTGAAGATCAAGAACGGCGCGGACGACACCACGGTCAGCCTGGTCCCGGCCAAGGGCAAAAAGCCCAAGCCGGTCCTGACCGTGTACGTCCGAGGCGGCGCCACCTTCACCGCAAAGGGCGTGCGCGACGGCACGTACCGCGTCTACACGGCGTCGGGCGAGGACTGGGACAAGGGCAAGAAGGGCTTCACGCGGGACTGCTCGTTCAGCAAGTTCGACGACACGTTCAAGTTCAGCACGACGTCGTTCTCGGCCTCGATCTGGACGATCACCCTGACCCCGGTGATCGGCGGCAACGCCTCGACCAGCGACGTCGACCCCAAGTCCTTCCCGAACTGACCGGCGCTCCCAGCCCTGTCGCCCGCGCTGCCGGCGGCTGCATGTGCGGATCCCGGGCCGCGTCCTCAGCCCGGGCGTTTCGGTCGGCACGCCGGTGCTCTTGCTGAGGCGGGCTTTCGGCCGCCAGGCGGCGCGGGCTTTCGGCGGCCGGGCCGGTGCGCTTGCTAGTGCGGGCTGTCGGCGGCCAGGCCGAGGCCGGCTTCGCGGGCGTCGATGAGTTCGTCCCAGTGCTCGCGGGCCCAGGCGCAGGCGGCGTTCATCGGCTCCAGCATGCTGACGCCCAGCGGGGTCAGCGCATAGCCGTGACCCTCGGCGCGGCAGACGAGACCGTCGCGCTCGAGGCCGCGCAGCGAGCGGGTGAGGGTCCGCGCGGTGACGCCGGGCAGCGGCACCCGCAGCTCCGAGAAGCGTCGTGGCCCGCCCTCCAGACAGCGGAGGATCATGCCCGCCCACTTGTCCCCGAAGCGGATCGGGGTGAGGGTCGACGGGCAGACCGGGTCGAACATGTCCGGCTCCAGCGGCGCACGCATCCGTCCACGGTAACGGCCCGGCCGGTATCCCGGGGGATACCGCGGCGCACCTTCGTATCCGAGCGGATATCGGGGGTCGGCATAGCGTCCCGGCATGAGCAGAATCGTGATCTTCGGGGCGGGCGGCCGGGCCGGGCGTACCGCTGTGGCCGAGGCCCTGACCCGCGGCCATGACGTGACAGCGGTCGTCCGGGACGTTTCCCGCTATCAGGGTCCGCCGGAGGCGCGGGTCATCGCGGGCGATGTGCTGGACGCCGCCGCCCATGCCGACGGCGCCGACGCGGTGATCAGCGCGGTCTATCAGAGCGGTCCGGACTTCTTCGTGCGCGCGGCGAAGTCCTTGTCCACGGCCGGGGCGGGACGGATCGTCGTGGTCGGGCTGGCCAGCGTGCTGCCCACCGCCGACGGCACTTTGTTGATGGACACCGACGGCTACCCGCAGGAGTGGCGTGACTTCTACCTTGCCCATGCGGCCGGAGTTGCTGCCCTCGACGGGGACTGGGTGGTGGTCAGCCCGGCCGGCGACTTCGACCACGGCGGCCCGCGCCACGGCGCCTACCGGGTGCTGCCCGCGGACGCCGGGTCGCGGATCTCCTATGCCGACCTGGCGATCGCGCTGATCGACGAGGTCGAGCAGCCGAGCCACCATCGGGAGCACATCGGAGTCGGCTGGTTTGCGGAGGAGGGCCCCTCGTCCGTCACCGACTGAGGGAGTCCGCTGGGCCGGGCCGGCGCCATTGCGGGCGTCGTCGTCCTGCTGTGCTGCGGCGGACTCTCCGGGCTCACGGTCATCGGCTTCGTCATTGATCTCGACGGGGAGATGATCGGCCAGGTGCTGCTCCGGAGAGCGACGGCCCTCCGCCGCCCGGCTGCCGCGGGAAAGGTCGGTCGCCGCGGGCGTGGGGCTTCGGGTACGCCTACGAGGCGTGCGCGGCGGCAGCGCTTCCCGGGGAGCCGGTGGTGCTCACCACCCAGACCGCCAACGTCGCCCCCATGTGGCTCGCGGCGAAGCTGGGGTTCGCCGAGGTCGAGCGGTTCGACGCCTGGGGCGCCGAGCAGTGGCTGGGCCTCTGCTCGCCGCCCCGCTGATCCCGCTGTCAGCTGGTGTGCGGCAGACGCTCGGCCGGGATCACTCCCAGGCGGCCCTTCTGGTAGTCCTCGAACGCCTGCATGAGCTCCTCGCGGGTGTTCATCACGAACGGCCCGTAGTGCGCCACCGGCTCGCGGATCGGCCGGCCGCCCATGATGAACAGCTCCATCGCCGGGATGTTGGTGTCCTGGGTCTTGTCCGCGTTCACCCGGATCGAGTCGCCGGCGCCGTGGGACGCCAGCTGGCCGATCTGGATCGGGCGCTGCTCCACGCCGACCGTGCCGCGGCCGGCCAGCACGTAGACCAGGGCGTTGTAGTCCGGCTGCCAGGGCAGGTCGAGCTGGGCGCCCGGCTGCAGGGTGACGTGGGCCAGGTTGATCGGGGTGAACGTCGAGCCGGGGCCGGCGTGCCCGGCGACCTCGCCGGCGATCACGCGGATCAGGCTGCCGCCGTCCGGGGTGGTCAGCAGGGCCGACTCGCGGCCGCGGATGTCCTGGTACTTCGGGGCGATCATCTTGGCCGCGCGGGGCAGGTTGACCCACAGCTGCAGGCCGTGGAAGAGCCCGCCGCTGGTGACCAGCTTCTCCGGCGGGGCCTCGATGTGCAGGATGCCGCCGCCCGCGGTCATCCACTGGGTGTCGCCGTTGGTGATCGTGCCGCCGCCACCGAGGGAGTCCTGGTGGTCCATGGTGCCGTCGATCATGTAGGTGACTGTCTCGAAGCCGCGGTGCGGGTGCCACGGGGTGCCCTTGGGCTCGCCCGGCGCGTAGTCGACCTCGCCCATCTGGTCGAGGTGGATGAACGGGTCGAGCTCGTTCACCGGTACGCCCGCGAAGGCCCGCCGGACCGGGAAGCCCTCGCCCTCGAAGCCGGACGGGGCGGTGGTGAGCCGGCGCACCGGCCGGTAGCTGGTGGTGGCGGGGTCGAGCCGCGGCAGGCGCGGCAGGACCAGGACGTCGTCGACGGTGATCGCTGGCATGATCTTCTCCCTCAGACTGCGACCGGCTGCGTGCGCAGTCGGGGGCCCAGGCGTCCGAAGACGCGGGTGATGGTGGCGAGCTCGGCATCGTCGAGGTCGTCGATGAACGTCTCCCGCACGGTGGCGAGATGCAGCGGCGCGGCGGCGGTCAGCGCGGCCATCCCGGCGTCGGTCAGCACGGCCTCCTGGCCGCGGCCGTCGTCGGAGCAGCTCTGCTTCCGGACCAGGCCGCGCTTGACCATCGTGGTGATCTGGTAGGTGCACCGGCTGGGCGAGAAGACCAGGCGGCCGGCCAGCTCACCCATCCGGAGCCGGTGCTCCGGCGCCTCGGAGAGCACGACCAGCACGTGGTAGTCCGCCATGCTCAGCCCGGTGCCGGCCCGCAGGTCGTCCTCGAGGCGGTTGTGCAGCGCCCAGCTGCTCTCCACGAAGGCGCGCCAGGCGGCCTGCTGGGTGGCGCTGAGCGGTTCGGTCATGCCCAGAACCATACTCCTTCAAATCTGAAATAACAGGGGTACGGCGGTGGCGATCGTCACCGGCGGCGCAGCAGGAGCAGGGTGGCCAGCAGGGGGAGCGTGATCAGGAAGGCGAGCCGCAGATCCACCACGTCGGCGAGCCGGGCCAGCGCCGCCGGGGCCGCCAGGATCGCCGTACCCGAAGCGAGCGCGCCCAAGGACGCGGCGTGCGCGGCGCTCAACCGGGGTGTCGCGACCAGCCCGGCCAGGGCCACCGGGTAGAGGGTCGCCACGCCCGCACCGGCCACGACCAGGCCCGCGGTGATCGCGGCCGCGCCGCCGGCGACGACGACCACGAGCGCGCCCGCCGCGGTGACGGCGGCGCCGATCGGGACCACCGGGATGCGGCGGATCAGGGCCGGACCGGCCAGCCGGCCGAGCGCCATGCCGATCGGGAAGGCCGTGCCGAGCGCGGCGGCGGTTCCGGGCGTCAGGCCCGCGGCGGCGAGCCGGGCCACCGCCCAGATGGTGAAGCAGAATTCGACCGACACGGCCAGCACCACGACGCCCCAGCGCCGCGACACCGCGCCGGCCGCGGGCCGGGCACCCGGTTGCGACCCGGATCCGGTCGCGGTCGGGCGGGCGGTCGCGGCCAGAAAAAGCAGCGGGGGTACGACGGCCAGCAACGCCAGCCGCCCGCTGACCACACCTGTGGCGTTGAGGCCGCCGATCGCTGCGGGGGCCAGTACCGAGGCGGTGCTGGACGCGGCGTTGACCTTGGTGAGCTGCACCGCCGCCTGGGCCCCGGCCAGCAGCGCCGGGGTGACCAGGGCGAACGCCGCCCCGCCCGCCCCCAGCAGCAGGGCGCCGGCGACCGCCACGCCTGGGACAGGTGCGAGGGCGAGCAGCGTCGATCCGCCCGCTACGGCCAGCGAGCCACCGACCAGGGCCGGGCGCGGACTGCTCCGCAACAGCAGCGGTCCGGCCGGGGCCATCGCGAGCAGGCCGAAGCCGAAGGTGGCGGGCAGCCAGGCCAGCGCCTCCGGGGGTACGCCGAAGTCGCCGGCCAGCAGCACGAGACACGCGCCGAGAGCGGTGATCGCGTAGCCGAGCGCCGCCTGCGCAATCCCGGCCTGCCTGACATTGCTGTCCATGCGACCACTCCTGACTGGCTCGGGCGATGCGGTCACCGGCGGGCGGGACGGGCGAGCTCGCCGGAGCGCGAGCCGGGCCGTGGGAGACGGGTCCGGCAGTGGCCTGGCCTGACGGGGGCCTGGCCTGACGGGGACCTGGCCTGACGGGGGCCCGGTCCGGCGGTGGCCTGGCCTGGCGGTGGCTTGGTCAGGCGTGGGCTTTGCCGGCGGCGGCCAAGAGCTGGGTGAGCGCGCGCAGGTCGGTGATGGGCAGGTCGGCGTCGACGCCCTTGAGGCCGGCCACCTGGGCGCCGGCGGCCCGGCCAGCGGTCACGCCGACCTCCGCGTCCTCGACCACCAGGCAGTGCTCCGGCGCGACGCCCAGCAACTCGGCCGCGCGCCGGTAGCCCTCCGGGTCCGGCTTGCCGACCCGTACGTCCTCGACCGTGACCAGCAGTGGCGCCGCGATGCCGGCCGCGCCCAGCCGGGCCTTGGCCAGCCGGACGTCTGCGCTGGTCACGATGGCCCACGGCACTCGCAGCGCCGCCAGCAGTTCGGGGGCTCCGGGTGTGGCCACGACGTCGGACAGGTCGTCGTACTGCAGAGTCAGCTGGCGGGCCGCGGCCTCGGCGACGCCGGTCCCGGTGAGGTCCGGGCGGACCAGCCGGACCGTACGCTCGGCCGGGGCGCCGTGCGCGACAGCCAGGACGGCGGCCGGGTCCACGGCGTACTCCGCCGCCCACACCCGCCAGGCGCGTTCGACGGCCGCGTCCGAATCGACCAGGGTGCCGTCCATGTCGAAGAGCACCGCCTCGATGATGGTCAGGTCCACGCCGTCCTCCATTATCCTCGTCGTACGAGCATAAGGTGGTGAACCCCCGTCATGGCAAGTCCCGTCCGTCGCCGCGCCCAGGAGACCCGCTGGCACACGGCGTCCCAGGTGCTGGCCTGGCTGCGGCTGCACCCGGGGGCGACTCGCGCCGCCCTGGCCCACGACCTCCAGCTCACCAGCGGCCTGGCCACCGAGCTGACCGGCCGGATGCGGGCGCTGAGCCTGCTCGCCGAGACGCCCGCGCCGCCGCAGGGCCGGGGCCGGCCGACCACCGTGCTCGGCGCTCACCCGGGCGGGCCGGTCGTGCTGGCGATCGACCTCCGGATGGCCGACTGGCGGCACGCGGTCGCCGGCGTCGACGGGGAGCTGCGCGACGTCACCGGCTCGCGGCACGTCAGCCGGGACCCGGAGGCCGTGCTCGCGGAGATCCGCCGGGTGATCGACGCTGTGCGGGAGCGCTACGGGCACCGGCTGCGCGCGATCGCCCTCGCCGTCGTCGGGTCGATCCACGACGGCCGGCTCGCCCAGTCCGCGACGCTGGGCTGGCGGGACGTCGACCTGACCACGCTCACCGCCGGCAACACTGTCCCGCTGCTGCCCGGTAACGACGCCACGCTCGCCGGGCTCGCCGAGGCCCGCACGGGGGCCGCGGTGGGGGCGCGGGCGGCGTTGCACCTGATGGTCGAGGTCGGCATCGGTGGGGCCTTCACGGTGGACGGGCAACCATCGACCGGTGCGCACGGTGCTGCGGGTGAGTACGGCCATCAGCCGTACGGGAACCGGTCCTTGTCCTGTCCGTGCGGGGCGCGCGGCTGCTGGGATCTCGAGATCGACGGCCGCGCCCTGGCCCGGCACCTCGGCGGGCCCGCCCCGGCTGACCCCCGCGGGTTCGCCCGGCAGGTCCTGGACCGCTCGCCGCGCGACCCGGCCACCCGCCGGGCCCTGGCGGCTGTCGCGGGCGCGCTCGGCGCGGGCATCGGCGGCCTGGTCAACGTGCACGACCCGGACATGGTCACGCTCGGCGGGCTCGCCGCCCCGCTGCGCGCGGCCGCCCCGGACGTCTTCGACACCGCCTACACCGACGGGCTCATGGCGTTCCATCGTGGACAGCCGCCGCCGGTGGTCGACGCGGTGCACGGCGACGACGGCGCGCTGCACGGTGCGGCGATCCTCGCGCTGGACCACGTCACCAGCGAGACCGCGCTGGCCGAGTGGTCAGCGGGCCCGCACTGAGAAGGTGATCGGCGTCGGCCCGCCGCCCTCGACGAACCCGTCCGCGGCCAGCCCGGCGGCGACGAACGCGCCGAGCAGCTCGGCCAGCGGGAAGTGCATCGCGCCGACCTTGTCGCGCACGCCCTGGCTGGTCCAGGAGTCGCGGCTGTAGCCGCGCTCGCGGTAGCCGGGGCGGATGACGGTGGCGGCCGGGTCGGCGCGGTCGGCGAACGCGCCGCAGAAGCACGGGTGCACGCCGACGTGCACGAAGACGCCGCCGGGCGCGAGCACCCGGCGGACCTCGTGCAGCACGGCCGGGTAGCCGGGCATGTCGGTGTGCACCATCATCGCGATGACCGCGGGCACCGAGGCGTCGGCGAACGGCAGCCGGGTGGCGTCGCCCCGGGCGACCGGGAGCCGGCCCGCGGCGTGCCGCAGCATTCCGGCGGAGAGATCCACCCCGATGGGCGTGCGGCCCAGCCGGCGGACCGCCGCGGCGTACACGCCCGTGCCACAGCCGATCTCCAGGCACAGACCCGTGCCTGGGCCGAGCAGCTCGCGCAGCGCGTCGTGCACGCCCAGCGGATCGTCCTCATCGGACTGCGGGCGGATGAACTCGGACTCGTACCAGTCGGCGATCTCGTCGTAGGCGGCGCGCGTCATCACCTCATTCAGCCAGCCGCGGGGACGGCCGGTCCAGCCCTTACGCGCTGCGCTGAAGGCGGGCACCGGGCGATAATCGCGCGATGGAGCTCAGCACCGCGCGGCTGCTGCTGCGCCCGTTCCGCGCCGACGACCACGCGGCGCTGCACGTGATCGCCGGCGACCCGCAGGTCGTGCGGTGGATGGACTGGGGTCCGAACACGCCGGAGGAGACCGGCGTCTTCCTCGCGTACGCCCTGGCGTCGGACACCGAGACGCCGCGCCGGACCTGGAAGTTCGCGGTGGTCCGCCGGGCGGACCAGGCACTCATCGGCTCGGCCGAGCTGCACATCGAGAGCCCGGAGCACCGGCGCGGCACGATGGGCTATCTGATCGCCCCGGCGGCCCAGGGCCAGGGGTACGCGACCGAGGCGGCGCGCGCGGTCCTCGACTTCGGCCTGACCAGCGGCGGCCTGCACCGGATCACCGCCACCTGCGACCCGGAGAACGCCGGCTCGGTCCGGGTGCTGGAGAAGATCGGCATGACCCGCGAAGGCCACCTGCGCGACCACTTCCTGATCCGCGGCGCGTGGCGCGACCGGCTGCTCTACGCCAGGCTGGGTCAGCTGCGGTAGTAGACCCGCAGCTCGTAACCGTCGCGCTTCTGACGCCAGCCCAGGTCGTCGACGGCGACGACCTCCGGGCGGCCGGCCAGCCAGTTCGCCGCCATGCCGAGCGCGTCGGCCGGGGTCGAGCCGGTGAACACCCGCCGCCGGGCGAGATCATCGCTGTGTGCCGGCGCGTGCCGCGGGTAGGTCTGCGCGGTCATCATCGGCTCGGGACCGGTGACGACCGCGGTCGCCCCGACCGCCTCACCGTTGATCACCCCCTGCACGAACCAGTCGTTGATCGACTCGTCGTGCTCGACGGTCCACCCACTGACCGGCCCGATATCGGCGGCGATGGCCTGCTTGGCGTTGTCCAGCGCGGCGTCCAGGGTGGCGAGCTCGAGATCCTCGCCGTTGTACTCGACCCGATAGTTCACGTTTCCTCCGCGCGTCGAACAGACGATCAGCGGGGTGTCTCTACCCAGGTGGGCGCCCTTTCAGTCGGAGGCCTCGACCGCCGGTGCACCGCCGGGCAGGTGCGAGAGTCGGGTTGGCGCAATGTCGTTGCCTGCGGATGTGATGTGTGCTCTGGTGGCAGTCCGGGCCGCCGGTAGGGCCGGTGGCGTGTCACCGGAAGGTGGGTCATGGCCGGTTCGATCGCGCGCCGTTTGACAGTCTCCATCCTGCCCGTCGCCTGCCTGGTTCTCGCGACCACGGCCGGCCCGGCGGTCGCCGCCCCACCCAGCCGTGTGGTGCCCGGCATCGACATCGTGCCGCCCGGCGGGGAGGCCACCCTCGCCTGGCGGGTGAACAACCGCGACCAGGTGCTGCTCTTCCTCAGCGGCACCATCTGGCAGCGCGGCCGCTACACCGATATCGGCGGGCTGGGCGGCGCGTTCACCGGCGCGTTCGACCTCAACGACGCCGGTGACGTGGTGGGTGACAGTGACCTGCCGGACGGCTCCACGCACGCGTTCCGGTGGCGGCAGGGCCGGATGGTCGACCTCGGCACGCTCGGCGGGCCGACCAGCAACGCCCGCTCGGTCGGCGCCAACGGTGACGTGGCCGGCCGCAGCACGCTGCCCGACGGCTCCGAGCACGTGTTCCACTGGCGGGCCGGCGTGCTGACCGACACCGGCATCCCGAGCGGCTTCACCAGCGCGATGAAGGTGAACGCGCGGGGTCAGATCGCCGCGCACCATGTCTCCGAGACCTTTTCCAGCCGGGCGTACTTCTGGGACCGCGGGGTGGTCACCGACCTCGGCACGCTCGGCGGCGACCGGGTCACCGTGACCGACCTCAACGACCGGGGTGAGGTCGTCGGCTTCGCCACCACCGCCACCGGCGACATCCACGCTTTCCGGTGGCGCAACGGCCGGATGACCGACCTCGGCACGCTCGGTGGGGCCGACTCGCGGGCCAACGACATCAACAACCGGGGCCAGATCACCGGGAGCGCCGCGAGTGCGACCAGCTCCGAGCGGGCGTTCCGCTGGGAGAACGGCGTCATGACCGACCTGGATGCGGCCCGCGGGACGCAGGCGCAGACCGGGGGCAGTGCGATCAACGAGCGTGGCGACGTGGTCGGGAGCCGGACCGGGACCAGCGCCACCAGGGGAGTGGTCTGGCGGCGGGGCGCGACGCTGGAGCTCGACGCCGTCGGCCGGGAGACCAGCCAGGGCAACGACATCAACGACCGAGGTCTCGCGGTGGGGCTCACCGCCGTCGATCCGTTCCAGCCCACCCGGGCGACCGTCTGGTACACCCGCCGATGACCGGGCGAACGGCTTGGGGGGTGGCCGGGTGAGCGGCTGCGCTACATCCACGTCGACCCTGCTCTCCTGCGGCTGGGGATTGCCGGCCGGTTGTTCCGGCGGGTGGAGGGCGGCGGGCACCGGGAACGCACCGGAGCCGATGAGATCCGGGCCGGTGCCGCCCTGCCCGCCGTACCGTGCTGTCTGGCCGTCGCCCACCCGCTGGCCCGGGCCCGGGCCGGGAGCTCAGGCCGCCTGATTCTTCAGGGAACGGGTGACCTCCTCGCGAAGCCGTTCCTGGTCCACGCCGGCACCGGTGAGGATCTGCACCGCCAGTCCCTGACCCTCGCGCAGGATGCCCAGCATCATGTGCTCCGGCGCGATGAAGTTGTGCTTGAGCCGGAGCGCCTCGCGCAGGGAGAGCTCGAGCACCTTCTTGCTCCGCGGCGAGAACGGGATGTGCCCGCTGGTGCGGGTGCGCGGACGGGCGCGGCGCAGCAGACCGCGGCGCTTCGGGGCCGTGGCCAGCGGCAGCCGCAGCGCGCCGGGGCCGAAGTTCTCCTCGATCGCCCGGCGGACCGCGTCCAGGTCGATGCCGATCGCCTTCAGGGCCGCCGCGTCCTCGGCGTCGGTGTCGCTCACCGGGACGCTCGGCTCGGGGCCGGGCCCCACCAGGCGCTGGACCTCGGCCCGGACGAACCGGGCGTCGACCCCCTTGACGGTCAGTGCGCCGGCCGAGGCGACCGGGCCGGTGGCGTCCGCGAGCAGGGCGATCAGCACGTGCTGGGTGCCGATCGGGCTCTGCCGCAGCTCCCGGGCCTCCGCCTGGGCCCGCATCACGGCGTCGCGTGCGGCATGGGTGAATCGCTCGAACATCTCAGCCCTCCCGTGGATCCTGCATGGGCACGCGACCGGCGTGCTTCTTGTGAACGCCCTGGCGGGTCACCTCGAGGGCGTCCGCGATCTCCTGCCAGGACCAGCCCTTGCGTCGCGCGTTGGCCACCTGGAGGTGCTCCAGGCCCTCCAGGAGGCGGCGCAGCGCCACGACCGCCCGCAGGCCGACCCGAGGATCGGCGCTGCCGGCGGCGGCGGCGAGATCGGTTGCTTCGGTCATGCTGTCAACTTACGTTGACACGGCGTCCGTGTCAACTCCGGTTGACAATCAGGGCGCAGAAAAGGCGCCGGGCTGACTGCCCGGCGCCTTTCTGGTGGCGGTGGCCTACTGGCCGCGGCCGGTCTTCTCCTGGAGATCGTCGATGCGCTGGGACGCCTCGGCCTTCGTCAGGTCCTCCGGCACTTCCTCGTGGGCCTCCGAGGCCAACGTGTGCAGGTACGACTGCTGGGCGCCGGTCGCCGGTTCGTCACCGGTGGTCCAGTCGGCCGGATCCTTGATCGTGTTCGACGCCGGATCCTGGTCGGTATTCGCCATGGCCTTGCCTCCTCGAATTCTCGAACAGGCGTGCTACTACCCCCCGAATGTCAACTCCATGCCTGCCGTGGGGGTGAACGACATGCTGAGCTCCACCGGCAGGGCCGCCGGGGCCGCCACCGCGAACGGCACGCCCCACGGATCCAGCAGCTCGGCGTAGCTGCCGAAACCCATGTCGGTCGGGCCGGAGATGACGTCGCCGCCGAGGTCGCGGCACGCCCGCATGGTCGCCGAGCAGTCGGCCACCTGGAACGCCGCGCGCCACCAGCTGCCGCCACGGCTCGGGGCCAGGCCGGCCATCGCGTCGTGGGCCGTGGTGATCCACTCGCCGCGGGTGCCGTCGCTGCCGTACTCGTCGCGCAGCAGCCAGCCGAACGCCTGGCCGTAGAACCGGGCCGCGGCCTCCGCGTCGTCGGTGAGCAGCTCCGGGAAGGTCATCGTGCCCGGCTCGCCGCCGACCTGGGCGCCGGTGAAGCCCGCGCTCTCCCAGAGGCCCAGCAGGGCGCCGGCCGGGTCGGCGATCAGCGCCGAGCGTCCGCCGCGGGCCTCGATCGGCTCGCTGACCAGGCGGCCCCCGGCCTCGCGGACCCGGGTGATCGACGCTTCGAGATTGTGCTCGGTCAGGTAGGTGAGCCAGCCGGCGGGCCGGTCGGCGCGGGCGCGGGTCAGTCCGGCCGCGGCCCGGCCGCCGAGCTTGAAGCGGTCACCGGCGGGTTCCCAGCCGAACAGCCCGGCGTAGAAGTCCGCCGCGCGGGCGGGATCAGCACTCGCCAGCTCGACCCAGCAGGGTGTCGCCGGCGCAAAGCCCCGAATACGCATCGGCCGCACCTTTCCTGTCGTTCCATCGTGGAATCTCGGCCCGGGGGGAGATGCCGATCACCTTACAGCCATGAATACGCTCTGCCACTACGCCCGGGTTCAATGTCCTAAAAGAACTACGACTTCGCGGCATGCAGATTACTCATAGTTACGGTGATTACTGAGCGTGGCGCTCCTCGGGGGTCCGGGTCCGCTCGTTGTATCGGTCCAGAAGCCGCATCACGGGCGTGACCGCCACGCCGTGCAACACCACGCTCACGACCACGACGAAGGCCACTGTCGCCCATACGACATCCACGTCGGGGAACGTGGCGTGGGTCATCGCGTACGCGAGATAGTAGAACGAGCCGATGCCGCGGATGCCGAACGCCGCGATGACCGCATGCTCGGCCGCGTGCCCCGGCGCCCCGCGCAGCGACAGGAAGCCGGCCACCGGCCGGACCACGAAGATCAGAGCCAGCCCGGCCAGGGCAGCGGGCCAGGTGAGCGAGCCGAGCAGGCCACCGACCACGGCGCCCCCGAGGAGCAGGAGCAAGAGTACGGTGAGCAGCCGCTCGATCTGCTCGGCGAAGTCGTGCAGCACCTGGTGGTACTCGTGCGACCGTTGCGCCGAGCGGATCCCGCGGGCGGCGATGAAGACGGCCAGGAAGCCGTAGCCGCCGGCGACCTCGACGAGCCCGTAGGCCAGGAACGTCGCGGCCAGCGCCAGGAAACCCTCGGCGTGGTGGGCCAGGCGCAGGTTGCGGTTGCGGGCCCGGAAGAAGAGCCGGCCCAGCGACTTGCCGATGAGCAGGCCACCGGCGACACCGATGAGGATCTTGTAGAACACGTCCTTGAGGACCCACTCGCCGACCCAGCCCTCCCCGGTCACGGCGACCGTGGCCAGCGCGATGGCCGCGTACACGAAGGGGAAGGCCAGCCCGTCGTTGAGGCCCGCTTCCGACGTCAGCGCGAACCGCACCTCGTCCTCGGAATCCTCCTCGTCGGTCGGCTCGCCGACCTGGACGTCCGCGGCCAGCACCGGGTCGGTCGGGGCCAGGGCCGCGCCGAGCAGCAGCGCGGTGGCCGGCACCAGCCCGGCCCACCACCAGCCGAACAGGGCGACCGTCGCGATGGTGACCGGCATGGCGACGGCCAGCAGCCGCCACGTCGACGACCACCGGCGCATGGTCAGCGGCCGGTCGATCTTGAGGCCGGCACCCATCAGGGCGACGATGACGCACACCTCGGTGAGGTGCTCGGTGAGCTTCGGATGGGCGAGCGGATCAGCGGTCGGCAGCCCGAGCGGGAGGGCGAAGACGACCATCCCGAGGGCGAGGAAGACGATCGGCATGGACAGGGGACGGCGTTCGAGGACCCGAGGCAGGATTCCGGCCAGCAGGGCGCCCACACCGAGCAGGGCGAAGAGAAGGTCGGACAGCTGCACCGCTCTGCACTGCCCCTGGCGCGGGCAAAACATGCCGTCGCCGGGGTGATTGTCGGCACCGCGCCGGGGTAACCGGCCGCCATGACTGGCAGAAACGCGAACCATCCCCGGGTGGCGGTGGTGACCGGGTCCGAGTCCGGCATCGGCCGGGCGGTGGCGGTCGCCCTGGCCGCGGCCGGCTACGACGTGGGCATCACCAGCTACCGCGACGCCGGGCACGCGCAGCGCACGGCCGACGAGGTCCGCAAGGCCGGCCGCCGCGCCGAGATCCGCGACCTCGACCTGACCCGGCTGCCCGAGGCGGCGGACGTGATCGACGAGCTGGCGGACGCGCTCGGCGGGATCGGGGTGCTGGTCAACTGCGCCGGCACCGGCACAACCACCCCGGTGCTGGACACCGGCTGGGACGAATGGCGGCGGGTGCTCGCCGTCGACCTCGACGGGCCGTTTCTGTGCGCGCAGCGGGCCGGCCGCCGGATGGTCGAGGCGGGCCGGGGTGGTCGCATCATCAACATCACCAGCGTCCACGAGACGGCGCCGCGGGTGGGTGCGGGGGCGTATTGCGCGGCCAAAGGTGGTCTGGGTCTGCTGACCCGGGTCCTGGCTCTGGAGCTGGCGGAGCACGGCATCACGGTGAACTCGGTGGCGCCGGGGGAGATCGCTACTCCGATGACGGGGCAGGAGGATGTGGATCCGACCGGGGTTGAACGGCCGGGGGTGCCGCTGGGCCGGCCGGGCGATGCTCGCGAGGTGGCGGCGGTGGTGGCTTTCCTGGCCGGGCCGGACGCGACGTATGTGACCGGGGCTTCGTGGCCGGTCGACGGCGGGATGCTCAACATGGGCCCGCAGGCCGGATCCCACCTGACCGGCAACGACTGGCGCCGGCCTTAGCGCGGGGCCCGGTCCGGGCAATCTCGCGTGGGACGATGACGCCGACCGGAGCGGCGGGCGGAGAACGCGATGACGAATTCCGAACAGCGGCGGCTGCGCCGCAGCGTGGCCCAGCACGGCATCGCGGTCGTGGTGTTCGCGATGCTCGCCCTCTCCGGAGTCGGCGTCGCGGGTCCGGGCCGCTACGGAATGGCGGTGCCCTTCATCGTGACCGGCGTCGCCGGCGCAACAGGCGCCGCGGTCATCGCCGTGGCCGTATGGCGCCTACAGCGCGAGGAGGCAGGCGTCCGTCCGGGCGGTGGCACCACGAACGAGGCAGCGCAGCGGACCGTCCGCCTCGCGATGGCTGCCGCAGCCGTGGTCGCCTTGATCGGCGGATGGATGCTGGCGCCACAGGGCATGGATCGGGGCTTCGTCATCTCGGTGGCGGCCGGGCTGGCCGGCGCGTTGGCGTTGTTCTCGCTGTTCGCGGGTGACCGACCGCGGACCGCAGACCACCCGCGCTGAGCCGCTCATGCTCCCTTCGGCAGCTCGGCGATCGGCGAGTTCTTCAGGTCGCGCAGCAGCTCCGCCGGGTCCTTGTAGGTTGCGACGGCACCGGCCCGCTTCAGCTCCGCCGCGCTGGTGCCACCGCAGGCCAGGCCGATGCACGGGATTTCGAGCTTCGACGCCGCCTTGACGTCCCAGACCGCGTCCCCGACGAAGACCGACTGCCGGGGGTCGACCCCGGACTGGTCCAGCGCCGCCTCGAGGATGTCCGGCGCCGGCTTGCTCTGCTTCGCGTCCGACGACGAGGTCGCCGCGGTGATCGCATCATCGGCGTCGACGACTTTGCGCAGGATGTTCAGCTCGGACTCCTTGGCCGACGAGGCCAGGACGACAGCCAGGCCGCGATCGGCGCAGGCGCGGAGCAGGTCGCCGGCGCCGGGCAGCGGGCGCAGGCGCTCCCACCAGGCGCCGTAGAGGATGTCGTGGGCGGTGGTCATCTCGTCGTCCGCGCCCTTGTCGCGGTCGGTGCCCAGCAGGTGGTCGATGATCTTGTCCGAGCCCATGCCGATGCCACGGTGGATCTCCGCCATCGGTACGTCGTGGTCGAACTGGCGCAGGGCCTCCCACCACGCCACCGTGTGCAAGTACGTGGTGTCGACCAAGGTGCCGTCGACGTCGAAGAGGACCCCGGGTTTCGCTGTCATACCTGGACGTTTACCCCGTTCGGCGCCGGCAAACGCGGCGGGGCGGGATCGGCGGAACGGAATCAGCGGGGCGGGATGAGCATCTCGAACCAGACCGTGGAGCCGCGCACCGTCGGGTCCGTGCCCCAGGTGTCGCTCAGCTCCTCGATCAGGCCCAGCCCCCGGCCCCGGCTGCTCAGGGCGTCCGTCCGGGCCCGGGTCACGCTGCCTCGCGTACCCGTGTCGGCCACCGACACCAGCAGGCGCTCCGCACTCAGGTCGATGTGCACCTGGGCCGGGGTGCCCGCGTGCAGCAGCGCGTTGGTGGTCAGCTCGCTGGTGCACAGGATGGCCGCACCGATCACCGGCTCCGGCACCGACCACTCCCGCAGCCGGGTCGACATCCACTGCCGGACCCGGCTCGGACCGGTCGGCTCGGCCGGGACCAGCATCGTGGCCGAACGGCTCAGCGTCACCGCCCGCTCCACGGCCAGCACCGCCACGTCGTCGTCGGTGCTGCCGGACACGGCCGCTGTCGCCAGCGAGCACAGGTTGCGCGGGTCACCGCTGGTCGCCCCGGCCGCCGCGGCCACCAGGTCGGCGAGGCCCGCGCTCAGTGGCCGGTCCCGGCGCTCCACGACGCCGTCGCTGAACATCAGGATCGAGTCGCCGGGCTCCAGCTGCAGCACTGTCGTACGCCATCGGCCGCCCAGCCCGAGCGGCGCACCCGGCGGCACCTGGACGAGCTCGGCGCCGGCCGGGCCGCCCGGCAGGCCCGCGCGGCGCAGCACCGGCGGTGGGTGACCGGCACTGGCCAGCGTGATGGTGCCGTCGGTGGGGTCCAGGACCCCGTAGACGACGGTCACGAAGATCTCCTCGTTGCGCGACTCCGCGCCGAGCGAGCCGACCAGCCTGTCCAGCCCGGCCAGCACGGTGCCGGGGGCCGGGTCGGTCAGCGCAAGTGCCCGCAGCGCGGCCCGGACCTGGCCCATCACGGCGGCGGCCCGCACGTCGTGACCGGCCACGTCGCCCAGCACCATCGCCAGGCGGCCGTCGGACAGCTCGAACGCGTCGTAGAAGTCGCCGCCGGCCGCGTTGCCGTCCACGCCGACGTCGTAGCGCGCCGCGATGCGGAACCGGTCGAGCTCCGGCAGGTGCTCCGGGAGCATGCTGCGTTGCAGCAGCTGGGCGGTGCCGTGCTGGGCCTCGAAGCGGCGGGCCCGTTCGGCGGCCTGGGCCACCAGCTCGGCGGCCGCATAGAGCAGGGCGCGCTCGGCCGGCAGCCAGGTGTGCGCGGTGCGGTAGCCCATGGTCAGGGCCCCGCGCAGCAGGGGAGTGCGCAGCGGCATCGCGGCCAGCGCGCGGATCCGGCGTTCGTGCCGGTCGCTGGCGATCTTGGCCAGCGGGGCGCCGTCGGCCTGGAACGTGGGACGGCCGGTCTGCGCGGCGGACACCATCGGCGAGTCGGGGTCGGCGGCGAACCTCTTCCACAGCGGGGGCAGGCGCTCGTCCGCCTCGTCCATCATCTCGCCGCGGATCCGCCGGACATAGCGGAACTCCGCGCCGTCGTCGACGGCGAAGACGCAGTGGTCGACGTCGAACGAGGTCATCGCGTACGCCAGGACGACCCGGGCGACGTCGTCGATGGTCAGCGCCGAGGCCAGCCGGGCGGTGAGGTCACCGAGGCTCTGCAGCCGGCGGGTCACCTGGGTGGTCTCGGCGGCCACGGTCAGCACGCCTACGACGGCGCCGTGCAGGTCGCGGATGACCGAGTGTCCGCGGGTGAACGAGGCTTGCTCGACGTGGCCGGCGCCGCCACGGGCCACCGCCACCTGGGTCTCGGCCTCCAGGAACGGCTGCCCGGTGCGGTAGACGTCGGCGATGACGCCACCGACGCCGGGGGTGTGCCACAGCTCGCCGAACACGTCGGCGGCCGGGCGGCCCAGCGCCGCCGGGTGCCGGGCGCCGAGCACTTCCGCGTACGCGTCGTTGTAGACCATGACGTGGTCGTCGCCGTACGCGAGCACCATCGGCACCGGCGACGCGAGCAACATGTCGACCGTCGCGCGCACCACCGCGTCCCACGCCTCGGCCGGGCCCAGCGAGGTCGCCGCCCACGGGTGCAGGCGGACGAGCTCGGCGCAGTCGATGGCGCGCTCCGGCGGCACGCCGGTCTGATCGGGCAGCGTGGTCATCGCGAGAGAGCTCCCCATGCCGACCATGAGATGAGCGTAGCCCGCCTCGGCCGTTCGGACGATGGGGGCACCATACGGACGTCCGATTATGCCCGGTACGCCTGGGTGAGGGGCATGTGCCGTCCGTGACCCGATCGAGCGTGATCTCACGGTGCGTAGTCCGGCCGTACGGAAATTGGGCTTGGCTCATCCGATCTTGACTCGCTTATAGTCCCGCGGTGAGCGAGAACCCGCGGCCCCGGCCCAGCCGCGGCGTCATGGGATACGTCGCTGAGCTGCAGCAATTCGATCCCGTGCCGCCGTACATCGATGAATTGCACCCGGCCGAGCCGGCTGCTCTCGTTCCGTCACCGCCGCCGGTCACCCCGGCGCCGATCGTGTCGCACATTCGACAGCAGCCGCGCCGCCGGACTCAGACCGCGATCCTCGCCGCCGCGGCCGTCGCCATCCTGGCCGGCGCCGGTCTGGGCTATGCCGCGCTCGGCGGCTCCGCGGACGCACCCCGCACCCGGGCGCAGGGCACCGCGCCGTCCGACGTGCCCACCGACGGGCTACCGCCGCTCGACCCCGCACTGCCCGGCTCCGAACCGGTCGCCGCGCGCACCACCGGCCCCACCGCGACGAGCAACACGACCGCGGCGACCACCACCGGCACCTCGGAGACCGACCGTCCACTGCCCGACGCCGTGACTCTGCCCGGCGTGCCCGACCCCTGGAATCCGCCGCCGGCAGCCACGGCGGCGCCGACGGAACCGGCCGCGACGCAGCCGGCCGTCGCCCCGCCGCTGCCGCTGATCGCGACGATCAGCCACGTCGTGGACCCGGCCGAGGACGGTCTCCTGGGGTACGCGGGAACGGTCCGCATCGAGAACCCGGGCTCCCGCGACGTGACCGGCTGGCGGGTGACCCTGACCGTGCCCGGCGGCAACGCAGTGACCGCCACCGGCGCCTCGGTCGCGCAGGACGGCGAGACGGTGACGTTCACGCCGGACGGGGAGCCGACCGTGCCCGCGGGCGGCGCGGTCACCTTCTCGTTCCAGGTGGCCGGTCTGCTGTCCGCCCTGCCGGGCGCCTGCGCGATCGACGGCAGCCCCTGCTCCTGAGCTTCACCTCTCGCTGACGGTGCGGATCGGGGTCCGGCGACCTATGGTCGGCGCAGGCCGCATCGACACCGGCCGCTGACACCTTCCAGGGAGAGCAGATGAGCGGCGCCGATCTGAGCGATGCGTTGAGCGACATGTGGCGTTCCGTGTTGTTGTTCGTACCGACGGCGCTGGCCTTCCTCGCCATCCTGCTCATCGGCTACGTACTGGCCCGGCTGGTCCGCACGGTGGTGGTCAAGACCCTGCGCCGGATCGGCTTCGACCGGGCCGTCGAACGCGGCGCGATCGGCAAGGCGCTGGGTGGCCGCGTCGAGCCCAGCGACCTCTGCGCCAAGATCGCGTTCTACGCGGTGCTGCTCTTCGCGCTCCAGCTGGCCTTCGGCATCTGGGGCCCGAACGCGGTCAGCGACCTGCTCACCGCGCTGATCGGCTGGCTGCCCCGGGCCTTCGTGGCCATCGTGATCATCGTCGTGGCCGCGGCGATCGGCGGGGCGGTGCGGGACCTGATCGGCAGCGCGCTCGGCGGTCTCGCGTACGGGCGGGTGCTGGCGCAGGTGGCGTACTGGTTGATCGTGGCCCTGGGGGTCATCGCGGCGCTGGAGCAGGTGCAGATCGCGACGGCGGTGACCCAGCCGGTGCTGATCGCGGTGCTGGCGACCGTGGCCGGGGTGGTCATCGTGGGTGTCGGCGGCGGACTGATCCGCCCGATGCAGCGGCGCTGGGAAGTCTGGCTGGAGCGGGCCAGCGCGGAATCGGCGGCGATCCGGGAACACGCCCGCAGTTATGCG
Source organism: Actinoplanes sp. CA-051413 (assembly GCF_050955795.1). Taxonomy (NCBI): domain Bacteria; kingdom Bacillati; phylum Actinomycetota; class Actinomycetes; order Micromonosporales; family Micromonosporaceae; genus Actinoplanes; species Actinoplanes sp. CA-051413. Next base: position 7,338,283 of record NZ_CP192100.1, on the reverse strand, counting down.
GACGAGCGGGCGCGGGTCGAGGCCGAGAAGAAGGCGGCCGAGGAGGAGGCGTCGCGGAAGGCGGCGGCGTTGGCGGCTGAGCAGGCGCGGCTGGCTGAGCAGGCGCGGGTCGAAGAGGCTGAGCGGCGGAAGCGGGAGGATGCGGCGGCTGAGGCGGCGCGGGCCGAGGCGGTCGAGGCCGAGGCGCGGGCGGCTGAGGCTGCGGCTCTGGCGGCCGAGGAGGCTGCCCGGGCGGCTGAGGAGGCTGCGCGGGAGCGGGCGGCGGCGGCTGCGGCGGCGGAGAAGACGCAGGTCATTCCTATGCAGCGGCCTTGGCCGGGTAGTGATGATCGGCCGCATGTGGTGCCCGGCTTCGACGACCCGGAGCCGGTGGAGACGGCTGAGACGACGACCTGGTTGCATCGCGACGCGGCTGGTCAGCCGGAGGACGGCACTGACACCGCTTCGCATGCGGCCGGCCAGGCGGAAGAAGACGCCGACGCCGGCAGCTCCGGTAGCCGGCCGGAGGACGGCACCGACACCGCAGCTCGGTCGGATGATGCGCGGGGCGTGGGAGAGAAGCCGGGAGAGGACACTTCCGGAGCTGTCTCGGCGTCGGCAGCCGGCTCGCCGCAGGTGGCTGGCGAGTCCGAGCCGAAATCCGCGGCCGCCGGAGAGGCAGACCCGGACCGGCCGGCTGAGAGCGCCGACGCGACCAGCGGGGAAGCACCGGCGAAAGACAGCGACGGCGCGGATGCCTCGGGTTCGGGGGACGACGACGCGGAGACGACGGCGGATGTCACCGGCCGGCCGGGCGGCACGGGTGCCGATTCGGACAGCACGGTCGTGATCTCCCGCAATGAGCTGCGCCAGGCGCTGCCCCAGCAGAGCACCCCCGCCGACGGCGAGAAGACCCAGGTCATCCGGGTACGCCGGGACGACAAACCGAACAGCTGACGGCGGACATGAGAGGGGGCCGGTACCGGGGTGATCCGGTACCGGCCCCGAATGGTCGGTGTGGCCTGTCAGCGAAAGGTCAGGGCAGGGTACGGGCGAGCGAGCAGACCGCCAGCAGGCGGTTGAGCACCCAGTCGTTCTCGGTCCAGTCGATCGGGCCGGCCGGCGGGCGCCAGCCGTGCTTGAACGCCGCGTCGCGGACACCTTCCGCGTAGGCGGCGAGGATGACCGCCGTCAGCGGGCGGACGTCCGACGACAAGCTGTCGCGGATGCCCGCGGCGTGCTGGTCGATGGTGGCGAGCAACCCCGGGGACTGCGTCGCGGCATCGAGGCCGTCGGCGCCGACGGAGGCCGTCAGCTCCTCGAGGCAGGTGTGGGCGGAACGCTGGGCAGCACGGGCGGCAGCGCCGCTGAACAGGCCATTCATAAGATGCAAAGGTAGGGATCGCGGGGTAGCCAACGGTGTCCCCGATCGGTGCAGCTCGGTTGAACTCGCGCCGGTGGGGAAAGCTTGAACCGGACCCAGAGGCCCAGGGAGGCACGGATGGTGGACGGCCCGGACAGCGAGCACCGGCGGCCCGACGGAGTGGACGACGTCACGGTGGAGGCGCTGGGCAAGCTCAGCGAGGCCCTGGAGACGGTCGAGCGGGTGCGCGGGCACCTGTATTCGCTGCACCAGCTGGTCGGCGAGGCCGATTTCAAGCTCGACGAGGCCGTCTCGCTCTTTGTGCAGGCCGGGCAGCCGAAGCTGGCGGAACGGATCGCGCAGGAGCTGATCGGGCGCAACGTCGTGCCGGGGCACTGGACGTTCCAGCTCGTCGAGGAGTTCGACGACGGCTACTACGCCGAGTTCCGCGCGCTGGAGAAGGACGCCCGGGACGAACTGGCCGGCGGCCGGCGCCACCTCTACGAGGCCGAGCTGAAGGAACGCCGTCGCACCCGGGGGCGCGAAGGCCACGAGGCCCGCTGACGGGCCCACGCGTGAAAGGTCCCGAGCCCGCTGGGCTCGGGACTCCGGGTGGTGACGCGGAGAGGTCCGGGGACTACTCCGTCGTGGGCCGGCGACGCTGGGTGTCGTCGGCGATGATCACAGCGGCAACGAGCAGAGCGACCACCACGGCGAAGAGCCAGGAGGCGTCGTCGATGAGCTGGGCGGCGGCAGGGGCCTGGAACGCGGCGAGCAGAAAACCCACCCACGCGAGGCGGCGCTGACGCTCGGACAGAAAACCGGCTGAACGCATCCGGATATTGTGGCCCGATTTGGGTGCTTCACCGTCACCCTTTCGGCCGATCTCGGGTTGTCCGATGGTGCCTACTGCGCAGCGTCATCGTCGGTCCACGGTCGGTCTGCGACCCGTGTTCGCGCTGCTCGCCGCCATGATCGTGGGCCTTTTCGGGGCCGGTTGCGCTCCCGTGACGACGTTGGGCGCCCGGCAGATGCCGGCCGCGGACGGCCCGCAGGAGCACGTGCTGGCGGGCGCGTTGCACGGCCGTACGGGTGCGTTTCTGATCGTCCGGGACGCGGCGTCGCGGGTCGAGGTCCGCCTCGCGGACCTGCCGGGCCTGCTCTACCGGATCAGCACACCGGCCGATTCGGGCCTCGCGCCGGCGGTCACCGGCACCCACGGCCGGGTCCGGCTGGGCCTGCGCCCGACCGGCGCCGACGGCCCGGACACCGTGGAGATCCTGCTGAACCGGGCGGTGAGCTGGGACATCCGCCTCCCGGCGGGCGCCGGCGAACAACACCTGGACCTGTCGGCCGGCCGGCTGCGCCGCCTGGAACTCGGCTCCGGCACCGGCCTGGTCAGCATGCGCCTCCCGGCGCCCCGCGGCACGGTCCCGATCATCGTGGCCGGCGGTGTGGGCGAGGTGGCGGTCGCGCTTCCCCCGGGTACGCCGCTCCGCCTGCACCTCCGAGGCGGCGCAGGCCTGGTCGCCGTCCCGTGGGCGGGCCGAACCCGAGCCCCGGCCAACACGGTCCTGGCCCCGGCAACCTGGCCCGAAGCCCCGGACCGCTACACGATGAACGTCGGCACCGAGGTAGGCAGCGTCACCGTCTGGGGCTGAACCCCCGCGAAGAGCCAGAAACTAGTGTGGCCCGCTGCGGCCGGTGGTGCTGGGCCGGTATTCGCGGTCCGGGTCCGTCTGGCCCGCTTCGTTCTCCGTCGTCACCTGGGCTCCGTGGCCGAAAGCCTGTTCCTCGCCGGCGTCGTTGTCCGTCGGGTCGCCCTGGCCGTCGGTGTCCCAGCTGGCCATCGCCTCGCTGAGGTCCTTCACCGAGGTCTTCTCCTCGTCCCGCCACACGCCGTCTTCGCGATCAGTCATGGCTGTGGCGTACCCGGGGTCCGGGACGGCGAAACGGCCGCCGGTGAGCCGGCGGCCGTTCCGTTTGTCACGCGATCATGCTCCCGGGCGGTCCACCTGGCCGCGCCAGGCGCCGGACTCGGTGCCGCGCTGCTCGATGTACTCCTTGAAGCGCTTCATGTCGCCCTTGACTTGGCGGTCGAGGAAGCCGAGCTTGTCGCCGGCCGTCTCCGCCACGCCCTGCGGCTCGAAGTCCATCTGGCAGGTGACGCGGGTGGTGGTGTCGCTGAGCCGGTGGAAGGTCACGACGCCGGCCTGCTTGGAGCCTTCGATCGAGGTCCAGGCCACCCGCTCGTCGGGCAGCTGCTCGGTGATCTTCGCGTCGAACTCCCGCTTGACCCCGTCGATGTTGGTCTTCCAGTGCGTGGTGGTGGCGTCGAGCTGCTTGATCTCCTCGACGCCGCCCATGAAGCGAGGGAACTCCTCGAACTGGGTCCACTGGTTGTACGCGGTGTTTACCGGGACGTTGACGTCAACGGACTCGGTGACTGTACTCACGGTGATTCCCCTTCAGTTTTGTTGCCCCGCCTTGCTGTGGTGCCCGGGTCGCTCTCGCGGACCGTCTCCAGGAAACGTGCCCGGCCTCGGAACGGCTAAACCGTGTCGTCGGGTTCCTCACGGGGCGGCAGCGGCGGATCCGAGTCCTCGTTGCCGGCCTGGAGCTGCCGGCCGCGCTGCACCTCGGCGTTGATCTCGACGCCGAGCATCAGGGCGGAGTTGGACAGGTACAGCCACACCAGGAAGGCGATGACGGCGCCGAGGCTGCCGTACGTCTTGTCGTAGGAGGCGAAGTTGGCCACGTACAGGCCGAAGCCGAAGGTGGCGACGGCCCAGGCCAGCAACGCCACCACGCCGCCGAGCGTGAGCCAGCGGAAGCGGGGCTGCTTGACGTTGGGCGCGATCCAGAACAGCAGCGAGAGCAGCAGCATCAGGATCAGCACCAGCACCGGCCAGCGGCCGATCGAGTACGTGAGCTTGGCCGCCTCGCCGGCGTGCAGGGCGTTGCCGACCGCGTCCACCAGCGGGCCGCTGATCACCAGGCCCGCGGCCACTGTGGCCATCAGGACGAGGGCGATGGCGCTCAGGCCGATCTGCAGCGGGCGCAGCTTCCACCACGCCCGGCCCTCGCGCACCCCGTAGATCCGGTTCGACGCGCGGGTGAAGACGCCGACGTAGTTCGACGCCGACCACAGGGCGCCGAGCAGACCGAAGCCCAGCAGCACCTTGGCCGAGCTCTGCTGCACGATGATGGCGTCGAGCACGTCCCGCAGGCTCTGGTCGGCGACGATGGAACCGGCCCCCAGGTCCTCCAGGATGCCGATGATCGTGTTGACCGCCGTGCGGCCGTCGGTGACCAGGTTGACCAGCGCCACCACGACGATGCCGACCGGAAAGATGGCCAGCACCGCGTTGTAGGTCAGGGCGGCGGCGAGGTCACCGCAGTCGTCGTCGAGGTAGCCGTTGGCGCTGCGCCACAGCACTCCGCGCCAGGTCGACCAACGCAGCTGGCGGAAGCGGGTGGGCAGGGGAGTCGCTTCGGTACGGGCGTCAACGGCAGTCATGGTGGGGCTCCTCATCCGTCACGCCATGCACACACAGCACTACCCGCGCCTTGTTTGCGACAAACTCGAACGGGTACGGCGAGCGCGACGAGAGGCGGCGGGTGACGTGGAACGTGCGGACGCGATAGTCATCGGAGCGGGACACAACGGGCTGGTGGCCGCGAACCTGCTGGCCGACGCCGGCTGGAGTGTCGAGGTGCTGGAGGCCACGCCGCATCCCGGCGGCGCGGTGCGCTCCGGCTACGTGACGGCCCCGGGCTACCTGAGCGACCTGTTCAGCTCGTTCTACCCGCTGGGCTACGCCTCGCCGGTGATGCGCGGGCTCGAGCTCGGCGACCACGGGCTGAGCTGGACCAACGCCCCCGACGTGCTGACCCACCTGCTGCCGGACGGCCGGGCGGCCACCGTCAACCGCGACGTCGAGACCACCATGGCCTCGATGGAGCAGTTCGCCCCCGGGGACGGGGAGCGGTGGCTGCACGCGTACGACGACTGGCGGAACGTCTCCAAGCAGATGCTCGACGTCCTCTTCACGCCGTTCCCGCCGGTGCGTTCCGGGCTGGAACTGGCCCGCCAGCTCAAGGTCGGCGGCGCGCTGCGGCTGGCCCGGCGGCTCGTGCTGTCCGTCCGCCAGCTGGGCGCCGAGCTGTTCGAGGGCGAGGGCGCCCAGCTCGCCCTGGCCGGCTGCGCCCTGCACACGGACCTGTCACCGGAGGACGCGGGCGGCGGCGTCTACGGCTGGCTGCTGGCCATGCTCGGCCAGGAGTACGGCTGGCCGGTCCCGGTCGGTGGCGCCCAGCAGATCACGTCCGCGCTGGTCGCGCGCCTGGAGTCGCGCGGCGGGCGGATCACCTACGACACCCCGGTGACGCGCATCCTGGTCGCGCGGGGCAAGGCGATGGGGGTACGCACGGCGGACGGCCGCAACTGGCGCGCCCGCCGGGCCGTGCTGGCCGACGTACCGGCCCCGGCGCTGTACCTGGACATGGTCGGCTCGCGGTGGCTGCCCTCGCGGTTCCAGGAGGACCTGGAGTTCTTCCGCTGGGACGGCGCCACCGTCAAGGTCGACTGGGCGGTCAACGGCAAGATCCCCTGGAAGAACCCGGCCGCCGCCGGCTCGGGAACGGTGCATCTGGGTGCGGACCTGAACGGCCTGACCCGGTACGCGGCCCTCCTGGCCGTCGACGAGATGCCGCCGGACCCGTTCCTGCTGCTGGGGCAGATGACCACCGCGGACCCGTCGCACTCGCCGGAGGGCACCGAGTCGGTGTGGGCGTACACCCATCTGCCGCATCGCAAGAAGTGGGCCGCCGAGGACATCGCCGCCCACGTCGAGCGCATGGAGGCCGTGCTGGAAGCGCAGGCGCCCGGCTTCGGCCGGCTGGTCGTCGGGCGCAACGTCTTCTCCCCGGCCGACCTGGAACGGGAGGATCCGTCACTGGTCGGCGGGGCCCTGGGCGGCGGCACGGCAGCCGCCTTCCAGCAGCTCTTCCTGCGCCCGATCCCCGGGCTGGGCCGGCCGGACACCCCGGTGGACCGGCTGTTCCTGGCCAGCGCCTCGGCGCACCCGGGCGGCGGCGTGCACGGCGCGCCGGGGGCCAACGCGGCCCGGGCGGCGCTGGCCCGCGACCGCGCGCTGACCGGCCGGCTCTACGAGGCCGCGATCAGCACCGCCCACAAAGCCATCTACCGCTGACCGGTCAGCGGCGGCGCACCAGGGCCGCCGCTGCCGCACCCAGCCCGGCGCTGACGACGCCCGCGACCAGCGGCTTGTGCATCGCCGCCCACAGGGCGAACGAGCTGGTCCGGGACTGGTCGTCGAAGACGCCGTGGGCGCCGTGGTCGCGTTCCTCGTCGGCCGGCTTGTCGACGTTGTCCTGCCAGGTGGCCAGGTCGATCGGGTCGGCGGTCTGCTGGCCCTCGTAGCCCTGCTTGTCGCGCGACAGGTACCGGTCGAGCAGGCCCGGCGCGACGATGTTGCCCAGCCGGGTCTTCAGGGTCGGGCCGCCGACGTTGATCTCGCGTTTGCCGTGGTCGGCCACCCAGAGCACTGCCCGGGCCACCACCTCCGGCTGGTAGATCGGCGGGACGGGCTGCGGGTGCCGGGGCAGCCGGGTCCGCACCCAGGAGAACTGCGGGGTGTTGACCGCCGGCAGCTGCACCATCGACAGCTTCACCCGGTTGCCGTCGTGCAGCAGCTCGGCCCGCAGCGAGTCGTTGAAACCCTGGATGGCGTGCTTGGTGGCGCAGTACGGCGCCTGCAGCGGGATGCCCCGGTAGGCCAGCGCGGAGCCGATCTGCACAATCGCACCGCGCCCGGCCGGGCGCATGTGCCGCAGCGCCGCGAGCGTGCCGTGCACCGTGCCCAGGAAGTTGACCTCGGTAACCCGCTTGTACTCGGCCGGCGTGACCTCCCAGGCCGGGGCGAAGACCGAGACCATCGCGTCGTTGATCCAGACGTCGATGCCGCCCCAGGCGCGCACGACCTCGTCGGCGACCTCCTGCACCGCCTCGGCGTCGGCCACGTCGACCTGGAACGTGCGCACGTCGGCGGCACCGGCGGCGCGGGCCTCCAGCGAGGCGCCCTCGAGCCCGGCCCGGCCGCGGGCGATCAGGGCGAGCTTGGCGCCGCGGGCCGCGTACGCCGCGGTGACCGCCCGCCCGACCCCGGCACTCGCACCGGCGATGACCACGACCTGACTCATGCCTCGGCCCCCTTGCTGGCCGAGCGCAGCACGATGTCGGTCAGCCGGCGCAGCGACTCGATGTTGCGCCGGTGCAGCACCAGGTCGTTGAGCTTGTTGCGGACGAACAGCAGCGGCCCGGCCTCGAAGTCCTCTTTCATGGTGACCCGGGTGCCGCCCTCGGCCACCGGGTCCAGCACGATCTCCACGACCGCCGAGCCGAGCGGCCACAGGCCCGCCCGCAGCTTCAGCAGCCGGTCCGGCACCATGGCCAGCACCGTCGAGCTGTCCTGCAGTGACAGCGGCCACGGTCCGGCCTTGTGGTGCAACTCGGCACCGACCTGGGGCCAGTGCTCGTCCACGTCTCTGATGTGCACCGTGCCGACAACCCAGTCGCTGTAGGTCCACCCGTCCGCCAGCACGGCGAAGACCCGCTCCGGAGAAGCCTGGACGGTACGCTTGACGATAGCCACGAGGCACTCGTACCCGCACTCCGCATGTTTACGCTTCTGAGTGACGGGCATGTCTCGCCGCGTATCACAGCCTCAACTCCGGTCTTTCTCCCGGAATCAAGCTGTTGGAGGAGGACCCCGTGCGTATCGCGATGATCTCCGAGCACGCGAGCCCGCTGACCACGCGCGACACCACCGGCGTTCAGCAGCGCCACGTAGCCGAGCTGTCCGCTGCCCTGGCCGAGCAGGGCCACGAGGTGCGCGTCTACACCCGCCGCGACGACCCGCACCTGCCCGCCATCGTGAAGATGAGCGAGGGCGTGCAGGTCGTGCACGTGCCGGCCGGCCCCGCACTGGCCCTGCCGCCCGAGCAGCTGCTGTCCCACATGGGCGATTTCGCCCAGTGGCTGCGCACCGAGTGGCGCGACACGGACTGGCTGCCCGAGGTCGCCCACGCCCACTTCTGGACCAGCGGCCTGGCCGCTGTCACCGCCGCCCGCCAGGTCGGCATCCCGGTCGTCCAGTCGTTCCACGAGCTCGGCGAGGCCGGACCGGCCGGCGGCGGAGCCACCCGGGCCGGCTACGAGCGCGCGCTCGGCCGGGCGGTCGACCGGGTCGTCGCCCAGACCCAGAACGAGGCACGCGGTCTCGTCCGCATCGGCGTGCCGCGCACCCAGCTGACCGTGGTGCCCGCCGGCGTCGACAGCGATCGGTTCACCCCGGAGGGCCCCGCGGTCGAGCGCGACCCGGAACGTCCCCGCATCCTCTCCGTCGGCCGGCTGGTCGAGCGCAAGGGCTACGGCGACGTCATCCAGGCCATGCGCTATCTCCCCGGCGCCGAGTACGTCGTGGTCGGCGGCCCGTCCGCGGCCCAGCTCGCCACCGACCCCCAGGCCAAGAAGCTGCGTGCGCTGGCCGAGCACTACCAGGTGGCCGACCGGGTGCGGCTGGTCGGCAGCGTGCCCAGCGCCGACATGCCCCGCTGGTACCGCTCGGCCGACCTGCTGGTCGCCGCGCCGTGGCAGGAGCAGTTCGAGCTGGCCCCGCTGGAGGCGATGGCCTGCGGCGTGCCGGTGATCGGCACCTCGGTCGGCGGCATCAACGAGACCGTCGTCGACGGCCTCACCGGTGACCTGATCCCGGCCCGCGACCCGCGGGCGCTGGGCGGCGCGCTGCGCCGGCTGGTCAACGACAAGGTACGGCGCTTCGCGTACGCGACGGCGGCGCTGGACCGGGCCCGCCAGGCGTACTCGTGGAAGCGGGTCGCCGCGCAGGTCGGCTCGGTGTACGCAGCGGTCTCCGGCCGCAAGCCCAGCGAGACGGGCGCCGAGGCGACGGTGTAGCCCGGGGTCCACCGATCGGTTGACCGGTGGACTCGCGAGCTGGTCGATTCGCCGCCCGGCGTCCGCTGCGACGCTGGGCTCATGACAGTCATCACCGTCGACCACCTGCAGAAACGCTACGGCGACACCGTGGCGGTCCGGGACGTGTCGTTCATCGTCGAGCGCGGTGAGATCTTCGGCGTCCTGGGCCCCAACGGCGCCGGCAAGACCACCACCGTCGAGTCGATCGCCGGGCTGCGGACCCCCGACGCCGGCACGATCACCGTGCTGGATCGTGATCCGCGCGACCCTGAGCTGCGCCGGCTGGTCGGCGTGCAGCTGCAGGAGAGCCAGCTCGCCGAGAAGATGACCGCCGGCGAGGCCCTGGAGCTGTACGCCGCGTTCTACCCCGAGCCCGCCGACTGGCGCCGCCTCGCCGACGAGCTCGGTCTCGGCAGCAAGCTCACGACCCGCTACGGCAAGCTCTCCGGCGGGCAGAAGCAGCGCCTGTCCATCGCGCTGGCCCTGATCGGCAACCCGGCCATCGCGATCCTGGACGAGCTCACCACCGGCCTGGACCCGCAGGCCCGGCGGGACACCTGGGAGCTGGTCGAGTCCGTCCGCGACCGCGGGGTCACGGTGCTGCTGGTCACCCACTTCATGGAGGAGGCCGAGCGGCTCTGCGACCGGGTCGCCCTGATCGACGCGGGCGCGGTCGTGGCCCTGGACACCCCCGCCGGGCTGGTCGCCCGGGTCTCGGCCGAGCAGCGGATCCGCTTCCGGCCGTCCGTACCGCTGGACGACAGCGTGCTCACCGGCCTGGCCGAGGTCCGCGAGGTCCGCCGGTACGGCACCCAGCTCGAGGTGATCGGCGAGGGCAACGTGCTGCACGCCGTCACGGCGGCCCTGGCCGCGCACCGGATCATCGCCAACGACCTGCGCGTCGAGCAGGCCAGCCTGGACGACGCGTTCGTCCGGCTGACCGGGCGCGCCAGCACGGGGGAGCCGTTCTGATGCATGTCTTCGTCAAACTGACCCGGTCCGAGTTCCGGTTGCTGCTGCGCGAACCGATGCAGCTGTTCTGGATCTTCGTGTTCCCGTCGCTGCTGGTGGTCATCCTCGGTTGCGTACCGCCGTTCCGGGAGCCGAGCGCGGACCTCGGCGGCCTGCGCGTGGTCGACCTGTACGTGGCCATCGCGATCATCCTGACCCTGGCCTCGCTCGCGTTGCAGGTGGCGCCGATGGTGCTGGCCACGTACCGGGAGCGGGGCATTCTGCGCCGGCTCGCCACCACCCCGGCCCGGCCCGTCGCGCTGCTCGGCGCCCAGCTGGTGATGAGCCTGCTCACGGCGATCGGCTCGGTGGTCCTGCTGCTGCTGGTCGGCCAGCTGGTCTTCGACGTGGCGCTGCCGCGGCAGGGCGCCGGTTTCGCGGTCGCCTTCCTGGCCACCGCCGGTGCCGCGTTCGCCATCGGGCTGTTCGTGGCTGCGGTGGCACCCGGGGGCAAGGCGGCCAACACCATCAGCACGCTGCTGTTCTTCCCGCTCATGTTCTTCGCCGGGCTGTGGACGCCGCGCGAGGTGTTCCCCGAGCTGCTGCGGCGGATCGCGGACCTGACGCCGCTGGGTGCGGGCGAGCGGGCGGTGCAGGACGCGATGAGCGGGCAGTGGCCGGCCTGGGGATCGCTTACCGTGCTGGTGGCGTACATGCTGGTGTTCGGGCTGGCGGCGGCCAGACTGTTCCGCTGGGAGTGAGAGCGATGTCCGAGGTGAAGCGGCTGGAGATGCGGCAGCGCCGGGCCGATCGGCGGTTGCTGCTGCTGCCGTACGCGGCGCTGCTCGGCTCGACCGTGATGGTGGTCGTGGCCGGCGACCTCGGCCTGCCCCGGCAGGGACTGCCGACCACCTTCGCGGTCGTGGCGGTCACGGCCGCCTGGCTGCTCTGGATGGTCACGCTGCATCCCCAGTGGCAAGGACGGACGCGACCCGGGGCCGTGTTCTTCGCCGGCCTGCTGGTGCTGATCGTGCTGCTGGTGTGGTGTCACCCGATCTACGGCTTCTTCGCCTGGACCGGCTACCTGTACGCGGTCTCCAGCCTGCGCGGCCGGTGGCGCCTGGCCGGCGCGGCCGCGGTCGCCTGCTGCACGGCGATCTCGCAGGTCGGCGGCTTCGGCAACCTCACCACGGCGCGCATCTGGCTCGCCTTCGTCATCCTGCTGGCGTTCAACATCAGCATCGCGGTGACGATGACCCACCTGTCCATCACGAACACCGACCACGCGACCCGCCGGGCCGAGATGCTGCGCCAGCTCACCGAGGCCAACGACAAGCTGGCCGGGGCGCTGAGCGAGAACGCCGGACTGCACGAGCAACTGCTGGTGCAGGCCCGCGAGGCCGGCGTCCTGGACGAGCGCCAGCGGATGGCCGGGGAGATCCACGACGTGCTGGCCCAGGGGCTGACCGGCATCGTCACCCAGCTCGAGGCGGCCGACCAGGCGGCCGGCCGGGAGAGCGACCGGCGCCGGCACCTGGACACCGCGAAGCAGCTGGCCCGCGACAGCCTCACCGAGGCCCGCCGCTCGGTGCAGGCGCTGCGCCCGCAGCCCCTCGCGCAGGCGGCCCTGCCGGAGGCGCTGGGTGAGGTGGTCGACGGCTGGGCGGCCCGCCACGGGGTGGCCGCCCAGCTGATCACCACCGGCACCGCGCGGCCGCTGCTGCCGGAGATCGAGGCGACCCTGCTGCGCACCGCCCAGGAGGCGCTGGCCAACGTGGCCCGGCACGCGGACGCGGACCGGGTAGCGCTGACCCTGTCCTACATGGAGGACGTGGTGACGCTGGACGTCCGCGACGACGGCGCCGGCTTCGACCCGGCGCACGGCCGCGCGCAGGGATACGACGGCGGCTACGGCCTGACGGCCATGCGGGAACGGGTACGGCGGATCGCGGGCACCCTGGAGGTGGAGTCGGAACCGGGCGCGGGCACGGCGATCTCGGCCTGCGTACCGGCGCTGCACGGGGCGGCCGCCGCATGATCGGTCTGCTGATCGTCGACGACCATCCGGTGGTCCGCGACGGCCTGCGCGGCATGTTCGCCGGTGACGAGCGCTTCCGGGTGCTGGGCGAGGCGGCCGACGGCAACGAGGCGCTGGCGGTGGCCCGGGCGGTCCAGCCGGACGTGGTGCTGATGGACCTGCGGATGCCGGGCATGGACGGCGTGACGGCCATCCGGGCGCTGCGCGAACAGGGCGTGCCGGCCCGGGTGCTGGTGCTGACCACGTACGACACGGACAGCGACGTCCTGCCGGCGATCAAGGCCGGTGCGACCGGTTACCTGCTCAAGGACGTACCCCGGGAGGAGCTGTTCCGGGCGGTGTCGGCGGCGTACCGCGGAGAGTCGGTGCTGTCCCCGGCCGTGGCCGGGCGGTTGATGGGCGAGTTGCGCTCCCCGGCCCGCGAGGAGCTGAGCCAGCGCGAGCTGGAGGTGCTGGGCCTGATCGCGCAGGGCTGCTCCAACCGGGAGACCGCGAGCCGCCTGTTCATCAGCGAGGCGACGGTGAAGACGCATCTGCTGCACGCGTACGCGAAGCTCGGCGTCCGCGACCGCGCGGCGGCGGTCGCGGCGGCCTATGCCCGGGGTCTGCTCGGCGGACAGCAATAGGCTGCCGGGATGCGGAGCATCGTCGTGCACATGCAGTCCACGCTGGACGGGCGCATCGCCGGGGCGGACGGGTAGTTCTGGGAGCCGTTCCCGTGGGGCGCGCCCGAGTCCGCCTACCTCAACGGCTTCTTCCGGCAGGCCGACACCTGGGCGATGAGCCGGGTCATGTACGACGCCATCGTGCCCTGGTGGGAGACCGTCGCCCGCGGGGAGCTGCCCGACGACGTGGCTGAGCTCGGACCGGCCGACTGGGAGTTCGCGCAGCTCCTGGCCGGGATGCGCAAGGTCGTCTTCTCCCGGTCCCGGCCCGGCGCCCTCAGCGGTGACCTGGTCGCCGGCCTGCGCGCGCTGGACGGCCGGATCGTGCTCTCCGCCGGGCCCGCCACGCTCGGCCCGCTGCTCGACGCGGACGGCCTCGTCGACGAACTGCTGCTCGCGGTGCACCCGGTGGTGCTGGGGGAGGGGCCGGGACTGTTCGACCATGCCACCGCCGGGCGGGCGCTGCGGCTGGTGGAGAGCAGGCCGTTCGACGGTGGCGCGGTCGTGCTGCGCTACGCCGCCGGCACCGGCTCGCCGCGGTAGGTGCCGAACGACCACAGGTTGCCCTCCGGGTCGCGGACGCCGAACTCCCGCGAGCCGTAGTCGGTCACGTTCAGCTCGCGGGTCACGGTCGCCCCGGCCTTCACGGCCCGGTCGTGCAGGCCGTCCGGGTCGTCGGTGACCACGTACGCGCCGAAGGTGCCCGGCCGCAGCGCCCACGGGTCGTCCGGGTCGTCACGGTGCGAGCCGAGCATGATGCCGCCGCCCGGGGGCCAGGCCAGCTCGGCGTGCGCGACCTGGTCGCCCTCGCCGTAGACGGCGACCTCCACGAAGCCGAAGGCGTCGACGAGGAAGCGGATCAGGGCCCGGGCGTCCCGGGCTCGCAGGGTGGGCCACACCTGCGGTGGTGGGGTCTTCGGATCAGTCATGCCCCTCATCCTGCGCTCCGGACCGCGGAGGGTCTTGGACGAAAGTGAACTCGTCGGCGAGCCACCGCGACGGTGAGCAGCCGGCCAGGGACCGGAACTCGCGGGCCAGGTGCGCCTGGTCGTAGAAGCCGGTGTCGGCGGCCAGCCGGGCCAGCGGCGTGCCCGGGGTCAGCCGGCGCCGGGCCCGGTCGAAGCGGACCACCCGGGCGGCCTCCTTGAGCCCGAGGCCGGTCTCGACCCGGAACCGGTCGGTCAGGTGGCGCGGGCTCCAGCCGACCTCGCCGGCCAGGTCCCGGACCGGTAGCCGGCCGCCGGTGGCCAGCAGCCGGCGGAACGCATACGAGACGTCGGGGTGCACCTCGGCCTCGTGGCACCGGGCCCGGGCCAGCAGGGCGGCGTCCAGGGCCGCGAAGCGATCGGGCCAGCTGCGCGCGGCCAGCAGCCGGGCCCGCAGCCGCTCGACACCGAGGCCGCCGAGCACGTCGGCGAGGTCGAGGTCCAGGCCGGCCAGCTCGCCCGCGGGCAGGCCGAACAGGGTGCGGCAGCCGAGCGGATGCACGGCCACCTGGACACCGGACTGCCGGCCGCCGTGGGCGATCAGGGCGGGGGCCAGGTGCAGGCCGCCGAGCAGGGCGTCATAGCGGCCCGGCGCCTGGCGGCCGTCCGGGTGGGCGGTCACGACCAGCGGATCGTCGAGGGTGAGCACAAGCGTCAGGTACGGCGAGGGCAGACCCCGATGGGTCACCGGCGGCACCCCGCTCTGCCGCCAGCCGGAGTAGTGCGCGACGTACGGCCGCAGCGCCACCGCCGGCCGCGCCCACGCGGACTCGTCGACCACCATGAACTGAGCATCCCACCGCGACGCGGGCCGGCCCAGGGCCCCGCCGGTCACCAGGTCTCCGGCGCGGCCCCGGGCCGGGAATCAGTCGGCCAGGGCCTTGGCCAGGGCGTCGCGGAAGGCACGCTCGTTGTCGGTCACGACGTCGCCGCCGATGCCCAGCACACCACCGGACGAGGCCGCACCGACCACGCTCTCGGCGATCTCCACCAGCCAGTGCTTGTACGTCTCCGCGTCCGCGGGGTCGGCCTTGGCGGTCAGCAGCGCGGACGCCTCGGCGGCGCGGTTCACCACGTCCTGGCCGTAGCCCATCGGGTCGGCCGGCTCGATGGCCGGCAGCTCCTCGCCCCGGTCCGGGTCGCCGGTCTGGTCCAGGACCGCCGTGGCGATCGCGGTGACCAGCCGGCTGGCCGAGGCCCGCGCGTCGGAGATCTGGTCGAGACCGGCAGCCGTCTCGGCCCGGGTCTTACGGGCACTGTCGTGCGTCGCCACGCTCGCGGCGGTCAGCACCGACTGCGGAAGGCCGACCAGCAGCCCCCACTCGGCGTCGGTGAAGCCGAATGTGGCGTACAACGGTTCGTCGGTCATGGGATCCTCACTCACTTCTTCTTCTCAACGACCAGCAGCGCGTGCTCCTGGACGACCGGCACCGAGAGGGTCTTGTAGCCGACCTCGTCGAAGAGCACGGTCATGCGATCCTCCTCGTACCCCATCACCATGCCGGGACCCCACTCGGCGTGCCGCACCGTGCTGTGCACGGCGAACGGCTCGTCGCCGGTCTCCTCCTCGGTCTCCTCGGCCACGCCCTCGGCGCAGTTGTCGCAGTGCCCGCAACGCTCGGCGAGATCCTCGCCGAAGTAGGCCAGCAGGGTCTGGGAGCGACACGCGTTGCTCTGCGCGTACGCGCGCATCATGTCGGTGCGGGAGCGCTGCACGACCTGCTGGCGCTCGTGCTCGGCGACGGCGGCCTCGGCCGCCGCGGCCGGCAGCGGGGCGAAGACCGGGACCGTCCACTTGTTGCCGCTGCCGGCGACCGCCGCGCCGACCTGCTCCAGCAGGCTCAGCAGCTGACCCAGCTTGCGCGGCCCGAGGCCGGTCTTCTCCTTCAGTGCGGTCTTGGTGGCCGGTCCGGCCCGCAGGGCGGCGGCCAGCTCGCGGATCTCGGCCACCTCGGGCGAGCCGCCGGTGAAGAAGCGCTGGATCGCCTCGTCCTCGGCCCGCCACAGCAGCAGCGCCCGGCTCGGCTCGCCGTCGCGGCCCATCCGGCCGATCTCCTGGAAGTAGCTGTCCGGGGAGTCGGGCAGGGCGACGTGCGCGACCCAGCGGATGTTGGGCTTGTCGATGCCCATGCCGAACGCCGACGTGGCCACCATGACGTCGACCTTGTCGGCGAGGAAGTCCTCGTGGGCCTGCTCGCGGGCGCCGCCGGCCATCCCGCCGTGATAGAACGTGGCGCTGTAGCCGGCCTGGGTCAGGCGCTCGGCGAGCTCCTCGGCCGCGCGCCGGGTGGCGACGTAGACGATCCCCGGCCGCTCGGTCTCGTCCAGCAGCGCGGTGAGCCGGCGCCACCGGTAGGCCTCGTCCGGACAGTACGCGACCTCGAGGAACAGGTTGCGCCGGTCCAGGCCGGAGACGTGGATCTCGGGCTTGTTCAGGTGCAGCCGGGCGATGATGTCGTCGCGGACCGGCGGCGAGGCGGTGGCGGTCAGCGCCAGCACCGGCGGCCGGCCGATGCCCTTGATCAGATGCCCGAGGGAGAGGTATTCCGGGCGGAAGTCGTGGCCCCAGGCGGAGATGCAGTGCGCCTCGTCGATCGCGACCAGGCCCGGCCGCAGGGCCCGGACCTCGGCCAGCCGTTCCGGGTTGGCCAGCTGCTCCGGGGTGATGAAGAGGAACTCGGCGCGGCCCTCCCGGATCTCCCGGATCGCCTCACGCTGCTGGTTGGGGGTCTCGGCCGAGCTGACCCGTACGGCGCGCACGGCGGCGTCGTCCCGCTCGTTGAGGGCGGCGATCTGGTCCTGCTGCAGGGCCAGCAGCGGTGAGATCACCACTGTCGGCCCGGGCAGCAGGACCGCCGGGATCTGGTAGATCGCCGACTTGCCGGCGCCGGTGGGCAGGACGACGAGGGCGTCGCGGCGGCGCAGCACGGCCCGCATGGGCTTGAACTGGCCGGGGCGCAGGCCGGGCCACCCGAAATGCTTGCGGGCGACCTTGCGCAGGCGCGGGCCGTAGATCGGTAGCTTCATCGAGCGGCCATTGTGCCCCACGGGTGTGACAGCCAAACGCTACGAGTGCTTGGGCAGGATGTGCTCGGCGTAGAGATCGAACAGGCCCTGGTAGTGCGGGCCGGTGTTGGCCACGTAGACCTCGTCGAAGCCGGCCTGGGCGTACTTGTCGATCATCTCCAGGTGGGCCGCCGGGTCGTTGCCGCAGACGAAGGCCTCCTTGATCATGTCCTGGGTGACGAGCTCCGAGGCCTGCTCGAAATGCTTGGGCGAGGGCAGGACCTGGGAGAGCTCGCCGGGCACGCCGGCGTTCGGCCACTTCTCGTACGCGATCCGCGCGCCCTCCTCCTCGCTGGTGGCGAACGCAGCCTTGAAACCGGCCTGACAGGTACGGTCGCCGCCGCCCTGGGAGCGGAACTGCTGGACCATCTCGCCGTCGGGCATCGTGCTGATGTAGCCCTCGCCGACGCGCGCCGCCACCGAGATCGCCTTGGGGCCGAAGCCGGACACCAGGATCTCCACCGGCTTCTCCGGCAGCGTGTAGACCCGGGCGTTCTCCACGGTGTAGTGCTTGCCGCGGTGCGACACCGTGCCGCCCTTCCACAGCTCGCGCATGATCTCGACGGCCTCTTCCAGCATCTCCAGCCGCACGTCGGCCTCGGGCCAGGCGTCGCCGAAGATGTGCTCGTTGAGGGCCTCGCCGGTGCCGATGCCGAGCCGGAACTTCCCGCCGGTCAGCACCGCGCTGGTCGCGGCGGCCTGGGCGATCACGGCGGGATGGATGCGCACGGTCGGGCAGGTGACCGCGGTGGTGATGGGCAGGGAGCAGGCCTGGCTGAGGGCACCGATGGTGGACCAGACGAACGCGCTCTGCCCCTGGGCGTCGACCCAGGGGTGGTAGTGGTCGGAGATCCACAGGGCGGAGAAGCCGGCGCGCTCGGCGCCCTTGGCCTGCTCGATGAGCTCCGCGGGGGTGTATTCCTCGCTGGACAGGAAGTATCCGATTCGCATACCGGGCGGATACCCCGGTTATTTGCCGCCGAACATCCGGCGGATGGCCCAGAGCAGGATCAGGGCCCCGAGGGCGACGCCGAGCAGGCGCACCGCGTGCACCTCGGACCAGTCCACGCCGGAGGCTGCCAGGACGGGCGTCGCCCACTGTGTCCGCACGCAGGAAGCTTAGCGAGGCGAGCAAGCGGCGAAACACTTTAAGTTCGCTTAATAGAAAGGTTTGTTGACTAAAGGGCTGAAGTGGGTGACCATAGGTCGTCGCCGCGCCCATGACGGTTGTCGGCCGATCACGTTGGGGGACGTGCTCGCTGAGCGCGTATTCGTCGTCACCGGAGGTACGCGGACACATGCCGAATCATGGCGAATTGCCAGTTCTCGCCGCGACGGTGTTACAGCCCGGGTTCGAAGGCACCGCTGTGCCCGACTGGGTCCGTCGCTGGCTCGCGGACGGACTGGGCGGCGTCGCCCTGTTCGCCCGCAACGTCGAGACACCCGCACAGGTCGCGGCCCTGACCGCCCAGCTGCGCGCGGAACGCCCGGACGTCATCGTGGCCATCGACGAGGAGGCCGGTGACGTCACCCGCTTCGAGTCGCGGCACGGCAGCTCCCGCCCCGGCAACCTGGGCCTGGGCGCGATCGACGACGCCGAGCTGACCCACGCCGTCGCCCGGGACCTCGGCCTCGAGCTGGCCCACGCGGGCATCACGCTCGACTACGCCCCGGACACCGACGTCAACAGCAACCCGGACAACCCGATCATCGGGGTACGCGCGTTCGGCGCCGAGCCCGGTCTCGTGGCCCGCCACGGCGCGGCCTGGATCAGTGGCCTGCAGGAGGCCGGCGTCGCCGCCTGCGCCAAGCACTTCCCGGGCCACGGGGACACCGCCGTCGACTCGCACCACGCCGTACCGGTGATCGACCGCAGCCGGGAGCGGCTCGCCGAGGTGGAGCTGGTGCCGTTCAAGGCCGCCATCGCCGCCGGCGTGCAGTCGGTCATGACCGGGCACCTGCTGGTACCCGCGTACGACCCGGAGCTGCCCGCGACGCTGAGCCGGCGCATCCTCACCGGCCTGCTGCGCGAGGAGCTCGGCTTCCAGGGCCTGATCGTCACCGACGGCATCGAGATGCAGGGCGTACGCCGCACCTACGGGCTCGAAGGCGCCACCGTACGGGCGCTGGCCGCCGGGGCCGACGCCATCTGTGTCGGCGGCGACCACGCCGACGAGCACACCGCGATCCGCCTGCGGGACGCCATCGTCGCCGCTGTGCGCAGCGGTGAGCTGAGCGAGGAGCGCCTGCGCGACGCCGCCGCCCGGGTTCGCAAGCTGGCCACCTGGACGCTGGAGACGCAGACCGCGATCGGCGCCCGCGCCGTCGCGGAGGTCGCCGGCGCCGCCGCGCACGAGGTCGCCGTCATCGGCGGCTCGGCCGTCGGCCAGGCCGCCGCCCGGCGCGCGGTCAAGGTCACCACCGGCGCGGCCGCCCCGGAGCTGCCGCTGAGCTGCGCGCCGCACGTGGTCGAGTTCGCGCCGGCCCGCAACATCGCCATCGGCGCCGAGACGCCGTGGGGAGTGGGGGCGCCGCTGGGCAACCTGCTGCCCGGCACCACCTCGATCCGGCTCAGCGCCGAGGACCTCGCCGGCGTGAGCGATCCGGCCGCCCCGGTCCTGGCCGGAGCCGGCGGTCGCCCGCTGGTCCTGGTGGTCCGCGACGCGCACCGGCACCCGTGGATCGCCGACGCCCTGCGCGACACGCTGGCGGTACGCCCGGACGCGATCGTGGTGGAGATGGGTGTGCCGGTCGCGGTGAGCGGCGGGGTGCACCTGGCCACCTACGGCGCCACCCGCGCCTGCGGTCAGGCCGCGGCCGAGATCATCGCCGGTTCCTCGGTGCCCCAGCTCGCGTCGCAGGCCCTCGCCGCCTGAGGAGAGGTCGCGGGCCGCTCAGCCGATGATGTCGTCGTACTCGGGGTGGTCCGCGACGTAGCGCGCGAAGAACGGGCAGGCGGGCACCACCTTCGCCCCACGGGCCCGCAGGGCGTCCAGGGTCTGCGCGGCCAGCACGCTGCCCAGGCCCTGGCCACGGTGCGCCGGGTCCACCTCGCTGTGCACGACGACCACGGCACCGTCGCGCTCGCGGTAGTCGGCGAACCCGCCGACCTCGCCGTCGAGCAGGATCTCGAAGCGGTGGCGGGCCGGGTTGTCCTGCACGGTGACGTCCATGTCGCCAGCCTAGGGTGGCTTGCGGCCCGTACTCTTGATCGGGTGATGAACACCGCAGCACCGCGCATCGCCGCCCTGTTCACCTCAGCCGTCCTCGGTCTGACCCTGCTGGCCGGATGCAGCAGCGACAACGTCGACTGCGGCCTGGACCAGTGCACCGTGACCCTCGACCGCAGCACCAGCGCGAGCGCCAGCGTGCTCGGCGTGGAGGCCAAGTTCGTCAGCGCCGACGCCAACACCGTCACCCTCGAGGTGGCCGGCGAGCAGGTCCAGCTCACCAAGGGACAGCAGGCCGTGGACGTCGGCGGCCTCCAGGTGTCGCTGGACAGCATCACCGCCGACCAGATCGGCTTCCAGGTTTCCCGCTAGCAGGTCCGGGTGGCACGGGTGGCAGGTTTCAAAAATGTTGCCCCAGGTCAATCTGGGCAGCATGTCTGCCACCCAGCAAGCCCGGAGCACCGCGTCGCGTGCTGCCGACAGCAAACCCCTCGAATATCTCGCCCGCGGTGGCTTCATCGTGTACGGCGTCATCCACCTGCTCTTCGCCTGGCTGGCCCTGCAGGTCGCCCTGGGCGACTCGAAGGGTGAGAGTGACCAGTCCGGCGCGCTGCAGAGCCTGGCCGGCAAGCCGTTCGGCAAGACGATGCTGGTGATCGCCGTCATCGGCATGATCGCCCTGGCCCTCTGGCAGGCTTTCGAGGCCGCCATCGGCGAGAGTGGCCCGCAGGACAAGGAGGCACTCGCCGAGCGCGTCGTCTCCGGCGTCCGCGCGGTGATCTACCTGTCGTTCGCCTGGATCGCCATCCGGGTGCTGCAGGGCGCGAACGCCTCCACCGGCGACAGCCAGGAGAAGGGCGCCTCCAGCCTGATGGCCAACTCGGGCGGCCGCTGGCTGGTCGGGCTGATCGGCCTCGTGGTGGTCGGCGTCGGCGTCGGCCTGGTGATCTACGGCGTCACCAAGAAGTTCGAGAAGCACCTCAACACCCAGCAGATGAGCCCGTCCGTCCGCAAGACCACGCGTCGCCTCGGTGTCGCCGGCTACTCCGCCAAGGGCGTCGCGTACGCGATCGCCGGTGGCCTGATCGTGGCCGCGGCCGTGACCTACGACGCGGAGAAGGCCCGCGGCCTGGACGCGGCGCTGCGCCTGCTGGCCGAGCAGTCGTACGGCCCGTGGCTGCTGGGCCTGGTCGCGCTGGGCATCGCGGCCTTCGGTGTCTACTGCTTCTCGCAGGCTCGCTACCGCAAGGTGTGACGCAGAACCAAGCTCGAAGCGGGTGGAAGACGTGTCTTCGCACAGGCGGGCAGGGCAAGGTAGAGCGCTGGCAACGACCCCTGAATTCTGGAGAGGGAACCCGTGACCAGCGTGCTCACCGCCCTGCTCGCCGTCGTCATCGCGGCGGGTGCGGCGATCGTCCTGGTCGAGGCGGTGCACTG
The DNA here is from genome assembly GCF_050955795.1 of Actinoplanes sp. CA-051413. Taxonomy (NCBI): domain Bacteria; kingdom Bacillati; phylum Actinomycetota; class Actinomycetes; order Micromonosporales; family Micromonosporaceae; genus Actinoplanes; species Actinoplanes sp. CA-051413. The sequence goes on along the minus strand of NZ_CP192100.1, from coordinate 7,316,608 downwards.
GGTCGTCAAACGGCTCGGGCGCCGCTCGACCCTGCTCAACGACCTGGCCAGTACGGCGCACAAGCCGTTCCTGACCAGCGTCACCATCTACGCCGTGCAGCAGGCCGTCCGCACCTACGCCGGTGAGTTCACCGGCCGGGACGGGGTGCTGCACGCCCTCGTCCTGCTGGTGATCGCCTCGGTCGCCTGGCTCGTCGGCGCGTTGCTGCTCGTGCTGGAGGACGTCGCCCTGGCCCGCTGGCGGGTCGACGTCCCGGACAACATGAAGGCCCGCCGGGTCAAGACCCAGGTCGTGATAATGCGCCGGGTCACGATCGCCGCCATCGTGGTGCTGACCATCGGCGTCATGCTGATGACCTTCCCGGACGTACGAGCCCTGGGCGCCAGCGTGCTCGCCTCGGCCGGCGTGATCAGCGTCATCGCCGCGCTCGCCGCCCAGAGCACCCTGGGCAATCTCATCGCCGGCCTCCAGCTCGCCTTCAGCGACGCGGTCCGCATCGACGACGTGGTGGTCGTCGAGGGGGAGTGGGGCCGGATCGAGGAGCTGACCCTGACGTACGTCGCGGTGCAGATCTGGGACGACCGCCGGCTGATCCTGCCGACCTCGTACTTCACCACCAAGCCGTTCCAGAACTGGACCCGTACCGGTTCCGCCGTGCTCGGCACCGCGGAGATCGACGTCGACTGGTCGGCGCCGGTCGAGCCGATGCGCGCCGAGCTGCGCGCCGTCTGCGAGGGCAGCGAGCTGTGGGACGGCCGGGTCTGCGTGCTGCAGGTGACCGAGGCGACCGGCGGCATGATCCGGCTCCGCGCCCTGGTCAGCGCGCACGACGCGGGTTCCCTGTGGGACCTGCGCTGCCTGGTCCGCGAGCGCCTGGTGACCTGGGTCTTCGAGCACCGGCGCGACTCGCTGCCACGGCTGCGCGCAGACCTTTCCCAGGGTGAACGGGCAGTGCCCGCAAGCGCTGTCACCGCGCCGGCGGACGACACCGCCACCCACGACGACGCCCGCGTGTTCAGCGGCGCCGGGGACGGTGACGAGCGTGCGGCGGCCTTCAGTGGTCCGGAAGAGCAGACATCTGCCGCCACGTCCGGTATCAGGCAGTAATTTCGGCTCCGGCAGGCGAGGATTGACCAGGCCCTGTGCAGGGCATAGAGGCTCCATTGGGAAAGGAGGACACCATGGCCGATGTCCTGAACGGTAGCCCGGCCCGTCCGGGGACCGACCAGTCCACCTCGGAATTGGTACAGAAGGCGAGCGAGCAGATCTCCCGCCTGGTCAAGGATGAGATCGCGCTCGCGAAGGCGGAGCTCACCGAGAAGGGTAAGCACGCCGGCATCGGTGTGGGTCTGTTCGGCGGCGGAGGGGTGCTGGCCCTGTACGGCGTCGGCGCGCTGTTCGCCACGCTGATCATCGTCCTCGACCTGTTCCTGCCGCTGTGGCTGGCCGCACTGATCGTGACCGTGGTGCTCTTCGCCTCGGCCGGCGTGCTGGCGCTGCTCGGCAAGAAGCAGGTCACCCAGGCGGTCCCGCCGGAGCCCTCGGCCGCCATCGCCAGCGCGAAGGCGGACGTCGACGAAGTGAAGCACGCGATCAAGAGCAGGAGCCGGGCATGAGTGACAAGAACGGGTCCACGTCGGCAGGCAAGCCGGACGTGGCGGCCCTGCGCGAGGACATCAAGCAGACCCGCGCCGAGCTCGGTGAGACGGTCCAGGCCCTCGCGGCCAAGGCGGACGTCAAGGCCCGGGCCAAGGAGCAGGTCGAGCAGACCAAGCAGCGGGCCAAGGCGCAGGTGCACGAGACGACCGGCAAGGTCCGCGAGGCTGCGGCTGCCGCGGTCGGCGTCGCGTCCGAGAAGGTCCGCACCGCCAAGGCGCAGGCCGGCGACAAGGTCGCCCTGGCCGGCGACAAGGTGAAGGAATCCGGCGCCCTGGACAAGGTCAAGGAGTCGGGCGTCCTGGACAAGGCGCAGGACGCGCGCGTCCAGGTGCAGCGCAACCCCATCCCCTTCGCCGCCGTGCTCGCGGCCGGGGTGGCGCTGGTCGGCATCATCCTCATCGTGCGCGGGAGGCGTAAGTGAGCAACAAGCTTCAGAAGGTGGCGTACAAGCCGGTCGGCCTGTTGCTGGGCATCGGGGCCGGCGCGGTCGCGGGCTTCGTCTTCAAGGAGATCTGGAAGTTCGCCTCCGGGGACGACGACGCCCCGAACGCCACCGATGAGGACCGCGGCTGGGGCGAGATCATCGCCGCGGCCGCGCTGCAGGGCGCGATCTTCGCGACGGTCAAGGCCCTCGTCGACCGCGGCGGGGCGGCCGGTGTCCGCAAGATCACCGGGGAATGGCCCGACTGATCGATCGCCTACATAGACGCACGTCGAGGCCTCCGGCGCCGCTCAAGCGGCGCCGGAGGCCTTTTCCGGTTCTGTCCAAGTCGACGGGATTCGGCTGAGGGGCAGCTTTCGGGCTGGTTCTTCGGGTACAGTGTGGCCAGTTTTCGTGTACGTGGTTCAGAGGCTCGTCCTGCTGAAACGCCGCCCCTCGCGGCGGCCGCTGCGCGGAAACGACCATCGGCCCCGCATCACCGGGCCGGCATTTTCAGAAGGAGAGTTCAGCATGGCGCAGGGAACCGTGAAGTGGTTCAACGCAGACAAGGGCTTCGGCTTTATCACCGTCGATGGCGGGGGTGCTGACGTGTTCGTCCACTTCTCGGCCATCCAGACGAGCGGCTACCGCAGTCTGGAAGAGAACCAGCGGGTCGAATTCGAGATCGCCCAGGGCCAGAAGGGCCCTCAGGCGGAGCAGGTTCGCCCGCTCTGAGACCATCCTGCCGGCGGCGACGCCGGCCGCCGATCGCCTGGCGGAGATCGGCCTGAGTGACCCCGCATCCCTTCTTCGAGGGGTGCGGGGTTTTTCTGTGTGTTTTTTTGGTCGTTGCGCTGGGGGGCTTGGGGGCGGGGATGACCCACGCAGACCGTCAGGCTTGATATCTGCGTGGGTCATCCCCGCCCCCAAGCCCGTTGTGGTCACCCTGGTTGGTTCGCCGGCGGCATCACAACTGCGACTGAACGGCCTCAGCAAGCGCGGGCCCCAACGAGCTGGGCCACCGTGTGCCCCGCCATCGAGGCAAGCTGCCAGCTCGGCGCCGTCACTGGTTCCCGACAGTGCCTCACCTGCCACGTGCGTCGAGGTGACGTGCGGCCAGGGCCGCTCCGCCGCGCCGTCCGGAGCCGCGTGTGCGGGGGGTGTGGGGCGGAGGCTGCCTTTCGGCGTCGTCTCCTGCTGCGGTCGCGTGGTTGGTGGCCTGGCCGCCTTCGCTGGAGCTCAGGTTGGCACTGGCTTCCCCTCGTCGGGTCAGGCTGACGTGCAAGCCCGGCATGTGGACACTGCGAGCGGCCACGACACCGAATGCCGGCCGAGCCGTGCTTGCCGTGCATGGCCAAGCCGTGCCGTGCATGGCCAAGCCGTGCCGTGCCGTGCCGGGCCGTGCCGTGCCGGGCCTGGCCCCGCCGTGCTTGGGCGAGCTGCGCCTGGCCGGGCCGTGCTTGGCCGAGCCGTGCTTGGGGTGAGCTGTGCTTGGTGAGTTGCGCCTGGCCGAGCTTCGCTTGGGTGAGCTGCGCCTGGTCGGGCCGTGGCTAGGCGAGCGGTGCTAAGGCCAACGACGCTTGGCCGAGCCTCACCCACGAGCTGCGCCTGGGAGACCTGCGCGTGGGCGAGCCAAGCCTGGGCCAGCTTTGCGTTGGACCAGCCTGGCCGGGCCAGCCGCACCTGGGCCAGGCTGCGTCGGCATCGCCGGCCCGAGCTGCGGACTGCGAGCTGCGGGCTGACCCTCGTGCGACCAGAAGGCCTGCCTCGGCCGGGGATGGCTGCGGACTCCCTGATGGACCGGCGACGCCGACCCTCCGAGGAGCCCGAGGGATCCCGCCCGGCCGGAAAGCTGGCAGGGGACCAGAAAGCCGGACCACAGCGGGCTTGGGGGCGGGGATGACCCACGCAGATATCAAGCCTGACGAGCTGCGTGGGTCATCCCCGCCCCCAAGCCCCCCAGCGCAACCCAGGCACGAAAGCAAAAGACCTACGGCTGAGACTTACTACGGGCCCGGATACGAACCCCGAGGACGATCAGCACCAGCCCCACCACAGCGACGATCGGCCCGATGACCGCCCAGATCGTCACGCCGCTCATCACGCTGCCGCCGAGCAGGTCGAGGCCCTGAGCCGTCCACAGCACGCCCAGCACCACGCCGAGCAGGCCCGCGGTCAGCCACGGCCAGCCTTTCATCGGCGTGCCCTCACCAGCGGTCATGGACCTGGGGGCGGATCAGCTCGTCGTAGACCGACCGGACCACCTCGTGGGCCTCGTCGCCCAGCGGGGCCAGCTCGGCCGCCGCGGCGTTGGCCCGGGCCTGCTCCGCGTTGCGGGCGCCGGGGATGACCACGGTGACCGCGGGCTGGTCGATGATCCAGCGCAGTGCGAACTGGGCCATGGTCGCGCCCGTCGGGACGTGCGGCAGCAGACGCCGGACCGCCTGCAGGCCGGTGCCGAAGTCGACGCCGGAGAAGGTTTCGCCGACGTCGAAGGCCTCGCCGTGCCGGTTGTACGTGCGGTGGTCGTCCTCGCTGAACGTGGTGTGCTCGTCGTACCGTCCGGACAGCAGGCCGCTGGCCAGGGGCACCCGGGCGATGATGCCGACGCCCGCCTCGGCGGCTGCGGGCAGCACCTGCTCCAGCGGCTTGAGGCGCAGCGCGTTCAGGATGATCTGGACGCTTGCGGTGCCCGGGCGGGCGATGGCCGCCAGTGCCTCGTCGACCTTCTCGACGCTGACGCCGTACGCCGCGATGCGCTTCTCCTGCACCAGGGTGTCCAGCGCGTCGTAGACCGCGTCGGTGGAGAACACCGGGGTGGGCGGGCAGTGCAGCTGCACCAGGTCGAGGGTGTCGACGCCCAGGTTGGTGCGGGAGCGGTCGGTCCAGGCCCGGAAGTTGTCCAGCGTGTAGTTGGCCGGCTCCTGGGCCACCCGGCGGCCCATCTTGGTGGCCACGGTGAGCTGCGGCTTGTCCTTGATGAACTTGCCGATGACCTGTTCGCTGCGGCCGTCGCCGTAGACGTCGGCGGTGTCGATGAAGGTGACGCCGGCGTCGACCGCCGCCCCCAGGGTGGCGAGCGCGTCGTCCTCGCTCACGCTGCCCCAGTCGGCGCCGAGCTGCCAGGCGCCGAGTCCGATCACGCCGACGGTGCGCCCCATGCGGGCGAAGCTGCGATTTTCCACGCCGCCGAGCCTAGTCCGCCGATGGTACGCTGCAAAAAAGACGTACGTACGGTTTGGAGCATCGCCATGTGGGATCCCACCGTCTACCACCGCTTCGGTGACGAGCGCGCCCGCCCGTTCCACGACCTCGTCGCCCGGATCGGCGCGCCGCACCCGCGGGCCGTCACCGACCTGGGCTGCGGCCCCGGCGAGCTCACCGCGAGCCTCGCGCGGCGCTGGCCGGACGCCCGGATCACCGGCCTGGACTCGTCGCCCGAGATGATCGGCAAAGCTCGCGCGCTCGACGCCGGCGTGGAGTTCGCGGTTGCTGATGTGGGCGACTGGCAGCCCGGCCCCGACACCGATGTGGTCGTCACCAACGCCGTCCTGCAGTGGGTGCCGGAGCACCGCGCGCTGCTCGAGCGGTGGATCCCGGCCCTGCCGCCGGGCGCCTGGTTCGCGATGCAGGTCCCCGGCAACTTCGACGCACCCTCACACCGCGCCCTGCGTGCGCTGGCCCGCAGCGCCCCGTACGCGGACACCGTCGGCGACATCGTCCGCGAGGCGCCGGTGGACGACGCCGTCGGCTACGCCGCGTTGCTGACCGGCGCCGGAGCCGCCGTGGACGCCTGGGAGACCACTTACATCCACCTGCTCCCGGACACCGGGCCCGAGCACCCGGTGCTGCGCTGGATGGAGGGCACCGCGCTGCGGCCGGTGAAAGCCGCGCTGGACGATCCGGCGTGGCGCGAGTTCCGGGTCGCGCTCGGTGCCACGCTGACGGCGGAATACCCTGCCCGCAACGGGTACGTGGCGTTCCCGTTCCGCCGGATCTTCGCGGTGGCGACCATCGCCTAGGGGGAGAAGTTGACCGATCTGACCGCCTTCATCGCCGGACTGCCCAAGGCCGAGCTGCACGTGCACCACGTCGGCTCGGCGTCGCCGCGGATCGTGGCCGAGCTGGCGGCCCGGCACGAGGGGGACACCCCGGTGCCGGCCGACCCGGGCGCCCTGGCCGACTACTTCGCATTCCGCGACTTCGGCCACTTCATCGAGATCTACCTGAGCGTGGTCGACCTGATCCGCGACGACCAGGACGTCCGGACGCTGACCTACGAGGTGGCCCGCGAGCTCGCCCGCCAGCAGGTCCGCTACGCCGAGCTGACCGTGACGCCGTACTCGCACGTGCGGCGCGGCATCCCGGCGCCGGCGTTCTGCGCGGCCATCGAGGACGCCCGGGCCGGTGCCGCCGCCGACTTCGGGGTCGACCTGCGCTGGTGCTTCGACATCCCCGGGGAGGCCGGGCTGGCCGCCGCCGAGGAGACGCTGCGGATCGCGCTCGACGAGCAGCCCGCCGGCCTGATCAGCTTCGGCCTCGGCGGTCCCGAGGTGGGCGTGCCGCGGCCGCAGTTCAAGCCGTACTTCGACAAGGCCCGCGCGGCCGGGCTGCACAGCGTGCCGCACGCGGGCGAGACCACCGGGCCGGAGACCATCTGGGACGCGCTGCGCGACCTCGGCGCCGAACGGATCGGGCACGGCATCGCCGCCGCCCGGGACCCGCAGCTGATGGCCTACCTGGCCGAGCACGGGATCCCGCTGGAGGTCTGCCCGACCTCCAACGTGCGGACCCGGGCCGTGCCCAGCATCGACGAGCACCCGCTGCCGGTCCTGGTCGCCGCCGGGGTGCCGGTCACGATCAACTCCGACGACCCGCCGATGTTCGGCACCACCCTGGAGGAGGAGTACGCGGTGGCCGCCCGGCTGCTCGAGCTCGATGCCGCCGGGGTGGCCGGCCTCGCCCGTGCGGCCGTGCACGCGTCGTTCCTGCCCCCGGCCGGCAAGTCAGCGCTGCTGGCCGAGATCGACGACTACGCCGCCGGTCAGTAGCCGGAGGAGTGGAAGCCCGCGTAGAGCGGCTCCTGCCACAGCGCCAGCACGGCGAGGATCCCCAGCACCAGGACCGTCACGATCCGGACGACCCGGCGCCGGTTGAACCGGCCCGGGTCCTCGTCCGGCTCCAGCTCCGGATCGGTGCGTACGTCGGTGTCCAGCATCGTCACTCCCATCGCCCGGATCTCAGCCGGGAACCGCCGTCCAACTCTGGTGCCGGGCCTGCTCCGGCTGTTGCAGGACGAGCAGCCGGGAAGCGCCGAAACGCTGGCTGCCCACGCCGGCGACCAGGCCGCCGGCGGTGGTGCGCAGACTGAAGCCGTAGTCCGTGGCGAACAGCGACCACCGGCCGCTGCCGGCCGAGGTGCAGTCGCCCTGCACGAGCGGCGCACCGGCCACCGGGTTGCCGTCCAGCGGGATCACGCACTTGCCGGTCGCCCGCGACTGCAGGGAGAACGCGCCGGCCGCGGCCGGGACCAGCTTCCACTGCTGCTGCGAGTCGCCGTCCGGGCCGCCGAGCGTCACCGGGGTGCCGTTGGCCGTCCGTGCGGCGTACAGGTCCGCCGCACCGCCGGTGAGCGAGTTGGTCAGGACGAACCACGTGTTCGCGGCGGGCCTCGCCGCGGGGGCCGACTGGGCGGTGCCCTTGGCCAGGTAACCGTTCGTGCTGCGGATCGCGACCTGGTACTTGGCGTCCGGGCGCAGGCCGATCAGCTTGGCCCGGGTGGCCACGGTGGTGGCGATCTTCACGCCGTCCACCTCGACGTCGTAGCCGGCCTTGGGCCCGGCGGCGCTCCAGGTGAGCCGTACGGAGGTGCTGTTGGGCTCGCGTACCTCGAGGACCGCCTGCACGCCCGGAGCCGCTGCCGGGGTCGTGGGGACCGGCGGTGGGGCGGCCGTGGTCGGGTCGGCCGCGGGAGCGCCGGTCGTGGGGGCCGGGACGCCGGGCGCGGTCGCGCCGGGCTCGGCGCCGGGCGGCAGCGCGTCGCCACCGCCGTCGGAGGCGTCGCCGCCGGTGGCAGTCGGCTCCGGGGCCTCCGGCCCCTCGGGAGCCGCCTTGCTGGGGGTCGCCCGCGGGGTCGCGTCAGGCTCGGCCGGTACGGCGTTCGGCGCGTCCGGGATGTCGTCGCCGCCGTCGCTGCGCAGCAGGAACTCGCTCTGCGCCACGTTCCAGTTGTCCGCCAGGTAGCTCTTCGGCTTCGGGTTCGTGTTGAAGTAGTCGTCGTGGCCGCAGTCGAGGCGGTCCTCGTGCTTCTTCGGGCAGACCGTACGCAGGGCGGTGTCCGAGCGGTCCTTGTTGCACATCAGGTCGTAGTCGTCGGTGCAGCTGCCGGCGCCGGTGGAGTTCGGCGAGTCCTGCAGCCGGGCGCCGAGCATCTGGGTCACCTCGCGCGCTGCCACCACCGAGCTCCAGCAGCCCGCGTCGACCCGGCCGTACGACGGCCCGCCGTTGTTGCGGTTGCCCAGCCCCGGCCGCTTGTCGGCGACGAAGGTGCCGATGCCGCAGTACACGTTCGTGTCCGCGAAGATCAGGTATTTGCGGTCGGTGCGGTTGTAACCGAGCGTCTGCAGCGCGTCGATGTTGCCGGTGAACGACTCCAGCGCCGCCTCGGGCACCTGGACCTCGGCGACGTCGACCCGGCACTGCGGCGTGGTCACGAAGCGCACGTGCCGCGAGCCGCCGGTCTCGGCCGCGCTCGCGTCGAAGATCTGGTCGACGCCGGCCGACCAGGTGCGCATCGAGCCGAGGAAGTCGGCGTAGCGGCTCGGGGTGCCGAACTCGTGCAGGTAGAGCACCTGGACCCGCTTGCCGGTGCGCCCGTCGCCCTCGCAGGCCACGTCGTGCGTACCCATGACGAAGTCGGCCTCGCCGGGAGCCGCGTCCGGGATCAGCGCCGGGGCGCCGGGTGACAGTGCGGAGCCGCCCTGGTCGCGGACGATCTCGGCGTCCGGGGGCACGGATGCCGCCTCGCGGGCCGGGTCGGCGGGCTCGGGCACCTTGGCCGTCACCGGGGCGACGTCGCGGGTGACCTTCAGGCCGGCCGGGGCCGGGTCGGGACCGTGGGTGCACGTCTCCTCGTCGAGCTCGTACACGCCCGCGCAGAGCGAGTCCTTGTCACCCGGCTTGAGCCCGAAGTAGACCAGGCCGAGGCCCGGGTTGTCGGCCGGCCGGGCGGCGTAGGTGATCCGCTCGCCGTCCTGGCCGTCGCCGTCACCGGTCCAGCCGCCGCCGACCACGCTCGGTCCGACCACGCCGCCGATGCCGAGCATCGCGACGCCCAGCAGCACCGGCAGCAGCCGGTGCGGGCGGGGATTGGCACGCCGGCGTCCCCGGTCGGCGGGAGCCCGCCGTCGCGAGGACGGCGCCTCCCCACGCGGCGCGGGACGTCGGTGGGTGGACAAACCATCTCCTCGTACTGCGGGGGCGCGGTGGGAGGGGGTTATGGGGTGACCACCTCCCACCGCGAGGTGGCCTGCCGGATCCGTGGTGTGGGGTCGTGCGTCGGGCTGCGGACCGGCCGGCCGGATGGGATCGGGGTAGACCCTGCCAGCCCGGGAGCGCCAGGGGAACGCCTTTAATACAGATCTAAGCAATCGTTGTACCGTCCGGGTTGTTTCGCGGGGCTCGGTGCGATGCGGCCGTTTTCTACGCGTCGTCCGTGCGTTGATGCGGCCACTTGCGCTTCACCGGATCCCGTTCCCGGGCCAGCCGGCCGACCAGGCCGAAACGGTTCACCTGTTTCGGTGCGGCCTCGGCGTCGGCCAGCAGCATGACGACGCTGGCCCCGCCCATCGCGGCCCGGTCCAGGCTCACCGAGCCGCCGGTGGCCTGGGCCGCCCGCCGCGCGATGTCCAGGCCCAGGCCGGTCGAGCCCTGCTCGCTCTCGCCGCGGCGCAGGGCCTTCTCCGGGTCGTCGATGCCCGGCCCCGCGTCGTCGACCCGCAGCGCGACCCAGCCGTCGCGGCGGCTGATGCCCACCTCGAACGCGGTGCCCTGCGGGGTGTAACGGAAGACGTTGCCGAGCACGGCGTCCAGGGCCGCGGCCAGCTCGGCCCGGGCCACCGGCACCGGGATGCGCAGGTGCGCGCCGACCACCCGGTACTGGCGGTCCTGGTCGCCGGCCAGCGCGGACCAGAAGACCATCCGGTCGCGGACCACCTCGCTGGCGTCGCAGAGCCCCTCCTCGGGCGCCGCGACCTGGGCGGCGACGGCCTGCCGGGTGGTGTTGATCAGCTGGTCGACCTCGCCCTCGAGGGTCACGATGGCCTGCCGGATGCGCCGGATCCCGCGCCGGCGGTCGAGCTCGGCCGCGGAGAACTCACCGATGTGGGTGTCGTCCGGGTCGAGTGCCTCGGCGTCCAGGCGCAGCACGGTCAGCGGAGTGCGCAGCCGGTGCGACAGGTCGGCGACCAGCTCGCGCTCGCTGGTGCGGGAGGTGACCAGGCGGTCGGCCATGCGGTTGAACGCGTACCCGGCCTCGGCCAGCTCGCGCGGGCCGGAGGGCTGGATGCGCACGCCGAGGTCACCGCCGCCGACGGCCATCGCCGCGTGCACCAGGTTGCGGACCGAGGCCACCGCGCCGCGGGCCAGCCGGTCGACCACGATCACCGAGCCCAGCACCAGCCCGAGCATGATGCCGAGCAATATCCACCAGTCCCGGGCTGTGCCCGCGCCGAGCTCCTCGTCGCTGACGAAGGCCTCGACCACCGAGGTCTTGTCGCCGGCGCGGACCGGCTCGAGCCGGACCAGCCCGTCCTCGGCCTCGATGACCAGCGCCTCGGTGCCCTTGGCGGCGTCCAGGACGTCGTCGGCGCCGGCCCGGGTGGCGCCCACGGTGTCCGGCGGGTGCACGACGAGCCCGCCGCCGGCGCTCTTGACCGCGGCGTCGACGTTCTTCTTGTTCGCGCCGGCGGCGATGGCGCCGGCGACCAGCGCGCTGCGCTGCTCGGCCGTGGACATGGCCTGGTCACGGTGGTCCTCACGCAGCTCCCAGCCCAGCGGGACGAGGAACGCGAGTGCGGCGATGGCGGTGGTGGCGGCGCTGACGTAGGCCAGCCGCGCCCTCAGTCCGGCGCCACCAACCGGAATCCGACCCCCCGCACGGTGCGCAGGTAGCGAGGCTTCGCCGCGGATTCGCCCAGTTTCCGACGTAGCCAGTACAGATGCACGTCGATCGTCTGGTCCTCGCCGACTGACGGCTGTCGCCATACCTCCTCCAACAGCTCACGGCGCGACACGACCCGGCCCGGGCGGGCGGCCAGGTACGCCAGCAGGTCGAATTCCTTGCGGGTCAGCGCCAGTGGCTGGTCGGCCAGGCTGGCACTGCGTTCGCCGACGTCCACCCGCAGCTCGCCGACCTCGTGCACGGCGGGCTGGGCGGTCCGGCTGGCCCGGCCGACGCGGCGCAGCACCGTGGTGATCCGCGCGTCGAGGTGGGCACCGGTGAACGGCTTGACCATGTAGTCGTCGGCCCCGGCGCGCAGCAGCCGCACCACGGTCTGCTCGTCGTCGCGGGCGGTGGCGATGATGATCGGGACGTCGGTGATGCCGCGCAGCATGCGCAGCGCGTCCGAGCCGTCCAGGTCGGGCAGGCCCAGGTCGAGCACCACCAGATCGGGGGTCTCGGCGGCCACCCGGCGCAGGGCGTCCAGGGCTGTGCCGACGGCGTGCACGGCGTGCCCCCGATCGGCCAGCGACCGGAGCATGGCGCCGCGCACGACGTGATCGTCTTCGACGAGCAACACCGTGGCCATGCAGAGAAGGTACTGCCCTTGGCAAGCCACGCCGAATCCGTCATCCAGAGGCAGCCGTCGATCACTCAGAGTCACCGGAAACCGGGCGCTATAGGATGGGGCGTACCGATGACCTTCACACTCTTTCCCGACGCACGTCTTGCCCTCGCCGCCGACAGCCTGGCCGGTCTCTCGGTCGGCGACGCGCTCGGCGCCCAGTATTTCGTCCCCGGCCATTACGCCGCGGACCTCTCCCGGGGCCACCTGCCCACCCCGCCGTGGCCGTGGACCGACGACACCGAGGAAGCCTGCTGCCTGGTCGCCGCGCTGACGGCCAGTGACGAGCTCAGCCTCGACCGGGACCACTTCGCCGACCTGCTCGGCCGGCACTTCGACGCCTACCGCGGCTACGGGCCGGGGGCGGTGGTCATGCTCCGGCAGATCCGCGAGGGCACCCCGTGGCCGATCGCCGCCGCGGCCGCCTTCGACGGTCAGGGCTCCGCCGGCAACGGCGCCGCGATGCGGGCCGCCCCGCTCGGCGCCTGGCACGCCGACTCGCTGGCCCACGCCGCGGCCCAGGGCGCCCGGGCGGCCGAGGTCACCCACGCCCACTCCGAGGGCATCGCCGGCGGGGTGGCGGTCACTGTTGCGGCGGCCATCGCGGCGGCGGCCCGCCTCGACGGTCACCGGCCCGAGCCGGCGCAGTTCCTGGCGGCTGTCGCGGGCTGGGTCGCCCCGGGACACGTGCGGGACGGCCTGGAACGGGCCCAGCGCCTCACCGACCCCGCGGAGGCCGCGTACGAGCTCGGCACCGGATCGAGGTCGACGGCGCCGGACTCGGTGCCGTTCGCCGTCTGGGTCGCCGCCCGGCACCTCGGCGACTATCCGGCCGCGATCACCGCCTGCGTCACCGCGGGCGGGGACGTGGACACCACCGCCGCGATGGCCGGGGGCATCGTCGCCGCGTACACCGGGGTGGACGGGATCCCGGCGGCCTGGCTGGCGGCGCGCGAGGAGCTGCCCGACTGGGTGACCGCGTCGCGCGAGGCCTGACCGGAGCGACCTACTAGCATCGTGCTCGACCCCGTTTTCACGCGAAGGAGAACCACTGTGTCTGCACCCCGTACCCCCGCCGAGGGCCTGGTCGTCCCGGCCGGGACGACGGCGGCCGACGCGGTGGCCGCCGCCGGCCTGCCCGCCGCCGGTCCGAAGGCGATCGTGGTCGTGCGCGACCCGGCCGGCCGGTTGCGTGACCTGGACTGGGCTCCCGAGCTGGACACCGAGGTCACCCCGGTGCCGCTGGACTCGCCGGACGGGCTCAACGTGCTGCGGCACTCGACCGCGCACGTGCTGGCCCAGGCCGTGCAGGACGTCTTCCCGGAGGCCAAGCTCGGCATCGGGCCGCCGATCGAGAACGGCTTCTACTACGACTTCGACGTGACCAAGCCGTTCCAGCCCGACGACCTGGCCAAGCTCGAGAAGCGGATGCAGGAGATCGTCAAGTCCGGCCAGACGTTCCGGCGCCGCGAGTACGGCTCGCTCGACGAGGCCAAGGTGGAGCTGGCGAACGAGCCGTACAAGCTCGAGCTGGTCGACATCAAGGGTGAGGTGGACGCCGACGAGGTCATGGAGGTCGGCGCCGGCGAGCTCACCCACTACGACAACATCGACAAGGACGGCAAGCGCGTCTGGGGCGACCTGTGCCGTGGTCCGCACCTGCCGTCGACCCGGATGATCGGCGCCTTCAAGCTGATGCGCTCGGCCGCCGCGTACTGGCGGGGCAGTGAGAAGAACCCGCAGCTCCAGCGGGTCTACGGCACCGCGTGGCCGACCCGCGACGAGCTGAAGGCGTACCTGAAGCTGCTGGAGGAGGCCGCCCGCCGCGACCACCGCAAGCTGGGCGCCGACCTGGACCTGTTCTCCTTCCCCGACGAGCTCGGCTCGGGCCTGCCGGTGTTCCACCCCAAGGGCGGCATCATCCGGCGCGAGATGGAGAACTACTCGCGCCAGAAGCACGAGGAGGCGGGGTACGCGTTCGTCAACACCCCGCACATCACCAAGGCCAACCTGTTCGAGACCTCCGGCCACCTCGACTGGTACGCCGACGGCATGTTCCCGCCCATGGAGATGGAGGGCGCGAACTACTACCTCAAGCCGATGAACTGCCCGTTCCACAACCTGATCTTCCGGTCCCGGGGCCGGTCATACCGCGAGCTGCCGTTGCGCATGTTCGAGTTCGGCACCGTGTACCGCTACGAGAAGTCCGGCGTGATCCACGGCCTCACCCGGGTCCGCGGCATGACCCAGGACGACGCGCACATCTTCTGCGCCGAGGAGCAGATGGAGGCCGAGCTCACCTCGCTGCTGACCTTCGTGCTCCAGCTGCTCAAGGACTACGGCCTGGACGACTTCTATCTGGAGCTGTCCACCCGCAACCCGGAGAAGTCGGTCGGCACCGAGGAGAACTGGGAGCGCGCCACCGAGACCCTGCGCCGGGTGGCCACCGAGTCCGGTCTGGACCTGGTGCCGGACCCGGGCGGCGCGGCGTTCTACGGCCCGAAGATCAGCGTGCAGGCCAAGGACGCGATCGGCCGCACCTGGCAGATGTCGACCATTCAGCTCGACTTCAACCTGCCGGAGCGCTTCGAGCTGGAGTATTCGGCGGCGGACGGCACCCGCAAGCGGCCCATCATGATCCACCGGGCGTTGTTCGGCTCGATCGAGCGCTTCTTCGGCGTGCTGACCGAGCACTACGCGGGCGCGTTCCCGGCCTGGCTGGCGCCGGTGCAGGTGGTCGGCATCCCGATCCGCGACGACCACGCCGACTACCTGGCCGAGTTCGTGGCGCGGCTCCGCAAGGAGGGCATCCGGGCCGAGGTCGACTTCTCCGACGACCGGATGCAGAAGAAGATCCGCACCGCCCAGCAGCAGAAGATCCCGTTCATGGCGATCGCCGGCGACGACGACGTGAACGGCGGCACCGTGTCGTTCCGCTACCGCGACGGCTCCCAGCGCAACGGGGTGCCGCTCGACGAGGCGGTCGCGCACGTGGTCGAGATCGTGCGCAGCCGGGTCAACACCGGGCCGGCCGCGGCCTGAGACATCCCCGCGTCTCCTGGGTCCCGCGTCAGCTCAGCGGCGGGATCCAGGAGTCCGGGTCGGCGCAGTCGCCGATGGTGAGCTCCCCGATCAGCGCGTCCAGCTCGCGCCGGGGGAAGAGCGACTCCACCGTGACGACACAGTGCTCGGCTTCCACGATCAGCCGGCCGCGGGGCTCGTACCAGGCCGGCAGCTTGCCGACCTGGGTCCGGCCGGTCAGCGCCGCGCGCTTGCGCTCCCAGTTCGCGTCCCGGGCGGCGGTCAGCACGGCGACCTCCAGGCCGCCCGGCAGTCCGTTGTAGACGGCCGCGCCCGACGGCGCGCGGGAGCCGGTGCTGAAGCCGACAGCGGTCTCTCCCCGGTCGATCCGGTGGTCCGGCGACCGGAGGTAGGTCAGCTCCAGGCCCTTGGGCATCCGGACGCCGAGGCGCAGCGGCAGCCGCAGATCACGGGGCGAGCCGAGGGTCACCGCGGCGGCGAGCCGGAGCAGGTCCGCCCGGGTGATCTTGTCCTTGGCCCGGGAGGTGTCGGCGTAGACCACGATCCAGGTGCCGGACGGGTCCCGCCGGCCCACCGCCGGCGTCTGCCACGGCTCGGTCTCCCCGACGGTGTGCCCGGCGAAGGAGAACGCTTTCAGGTAGCGGAGGTCGTCGATCTGCTCGGCACCGCGGAACTGGCTCTCGTCCAGCGTGCCCGGCGAGAAGGCGGTCACCTCACCGCCGTACGTGCCGTCGGGGCTGCTGCCCAGCCCGAGGTTCTGCACGGTGAGGGTCTGCCGGTCGCCGTCGGTGACGCTGGCGGTGACCACGTAGCCGGAGGTCTGGTTCACGTCGAGGGTGACCTGCCAGGGGCGGCGGCCGAGGCCGGCCGGCGCGGCCCCCGGTGCGACCGGCTCGTCGTCGCCGGTGCGCAGGGCGACCACGGTCGTCACCGTCACGCCGACCACCAGCACCGCCACGATCAGGCTCACCAGGACACCACGACGGTGCCGGATATGCGTCCCACGCATGGTCGTCCACCTCACTCGATCGCCGACACTCTATGACGAATGTCGATGTCCGGCGCGCACCGGGCGGGCACCGGGCGGGCACCGGCCCGGCTGACTAGGGTGGGAGGGTGAGTGACGCAGGGGAGCGGGACGGTCTCGACCGGCTCTGGACGCCGCACCGGATGGCGTACATCTCGGGGGCGGACCGGCCCGAGGGCGGTTACGAGGCACCGGCCGGCTGCCCGTTCTGCGTGGCGCCCGGGCTCGACGAGGGGGAGAGCCTCGTGGTGGCCCGCGGTGAGCACGTCTTCGCGGTGCTCAATCTGTATCCGTACAACCCGGGCCACCTGCTGGTCTGCCCGTACCGGCACGTCGCCGACTACACCGAGCTGACCGACGCCGAGACCGTCGAGCTGGCCGCTTTCACCCAGCGGGCGATGCGGGTCATCCGGCGGGCGAGCAGCCCGCACGGCTTCAACCTGGGGATGAACCAGGGCGCGGTGGCCGGGGCCGGGATCGCGGCACACCTGCACCAGCACGTGGTGCCGCGGTGGGGCGGCGACGGCAACTTCATGCCGGTGATCGGCCGCACCAAGGTGCTGCCGCAGATGCTCGGCGACACCCGCGCCCTACTCGTGAAAGCCTGGGGCGAGGCTTAGGGCCCGGATCCCGGCGGCGATCTGCTCCGCGGACGGCGCGCGGACCGGGTCGGTCAGCCACTGGGTCAGCACACCCGACATCAGGGCCATCGCGACCGCGCCGATCGTGCGTACCGTCTGCTCGTCGATCGTCTCCTCGTCCCGGCCGGTGAGCATCGCGGCCAGGCCGCGCCGCCCCTGCTCGATGCCCTCGGCGAGCTGGGCCTTGAGCTCGGCGGAGTGCTCGCTCTGCAGCATCGCCTCGATGCTGGCGAGCCACAGCTCGCGGTGGCTGCGGATGCTGCCGATCACCCGCTGCCAGTAGCGCACCAGCGGGTCCGCCGACTCGTCGCCGGTGGCGGTGGCCAGTGCGAGCCCGACCGCGTCGCCCCAGTCCTCGATCGCGCTGAGCATGGCCGCCTGCATCAAGGCCTGGGTGGAGCCGTAGTGGTAGCCGATCGAGCCGAGGTTGGTCCCCGAGGCCGCGACGATGTCACGGGCGGTGGTCCGCGCGTAGCCCTTCTCGTGGAGGCAGCGCTTCGCCCCGGCCAGCAACTCCTCGCGGTGTCCCATGGGCGCCATCCTAAGTTCTATACAAACGTGTAAGACGTTTGTATAGTAATTCGTATGACGCAGCGCGACGTACTCATCTCCGGCGCCGGCCTCGCCGGTCCCGCCCTGGCCCACCAACTGCACCGGTACGGCTTCCGTCCCACGGTCGTCGAGCGGGCCCCGGCCCTGCGCGACGGCGGCTACAAGGTCGACATCCGCGGCGCCGCCACCGACGTCCTCAAACGCATGGGCCTCTACCAGGCGGCCCGGTCGGTGGACACCGGCATGCGCTACGTGACCTACGTCCGGCGCGACGGCCGGCAGATCGCCAAGCTCGACGCCGACCTGCTGATGGGCCGCCGCGGCGACGACCTCGAGGTCATGCGCACCGACCTGACCCGGATCCTGTACGACGCCACCGCGGCCGACGTGGAGTACGTCTTCGGCGACTCGATCGCCACGATGACCGACGGCCCCGACGGCGTCGACGTCACCTTCACCAGCGGGGCCACCCGCCGGTTCGCCCTGGTCGTGGGCGCGGACGGGGTGCACTCGGCCACCCGGCGCCTGGCCATGGGGGAGGTGCCGCTGCGCTACCTGGGCGCGCACATCGCGTTCTTCGACGTGCCGAACGAGCTGGGCCTGGACCGGGAGGAGATCTTCTACACCGAGCCGGGCCGGATGGTCTTCGCCTACAGCACCGGCGGCACCGCGCCGGCCAAGGTCGGCATGGTCTTCGGCGCGGACGAGCCGGCGCTGGGCCGGGAGGTGCTGGCGGACCGGTTCGCCGGCCTGGGCTGGCAGGTGCCGCGCTTCCTCGACCTGCTGCGCAGCACCGACGACGTCTACTTCGACGCGCTCAACCAGGTCGAGCTGCCGCGCTACTCCGCCGGCCGGGTAGTGCTGCTCGGCGACGCCGCGCACTGCCCGTCACCGGCGGCCGGCCAGGGCACCAGCATGGCCCTGGTCGGGGCCTACCTGCTGGCCGGCGAGCTGGCCGCGGCGGCCGGTGACCACCGGGCCGCCTTCGACCGGTACGAGGCCAGGCTGCGCCCGTACGTGGAACGCAACCTGGCCTTCGGCGTCAAGATGGCCGGCGACATGGTCCCGGGCCGCCGGCTCTCGCTGGCGGTGCGCAACTACGGCATGCGCACGCTGAAGTACCACCCGCTCAAGCGGCAGATCATCGAGCGCGTCACCCGGCCGCTGCACGACGCGGCCAACGCCATCGAGCTGCCGTCCTACCCGATGGCGCCGGTCGCGTGAACGCTGCTACCTGCTCGCGTGCTCCTTGCGGATGGCGTCGGCCAGGTGCGCCGGCATGGGCTCGTGCCGGGCGTAGGTGCGGCTGAAGGTGCCCGCGCCCGAGGTGAGCGCGCGCAGCTCGACCGCGTAGCGGACCAGCTCGGTGGCCGGCACCTCGGCCCGGACCAGGCTGTGGTCGCCGTCCTCGGTCACCTCGGTGCCCAGCGGCCGGCCCCGGCGCCCGGACAGGTCACTCATCACCGGGCCGACGTAGGTGTCCGGCACCCGCACCACGATCTCGTCGACCGGCTCCAGCAGCGTCACTTGACCCTGCTCGGCCGCGGTCCGCAGGGCCAGCGCCCCGGCCGTCTGGAATGCGGCGTCGGAGGAGTCGACGCTGTGCGCCTTGCCGTCCACCAGCGTCACCCGCAGGTCGACCACGGGGTAACCGGCGACGATGCCCCGTTCGAGCTGGGCACGTACGCCCTTCTCCACCGACGGGATGTAGTTGTGCGGCACCGCGCCGCCCACGACCTTGTCCACGAACTCGAAGCCGCTGCCGCGGGGCAGCGGCTCGACCTTGATCGCGCAGACGGCGTACTGGCCGTGGCCGCCGGACTGCTTGACGTGCCGGCCGTGACCCTCGGCCGGGGCGCTGAAGGTCTCGCGCAGGGACACCTTCACCGGCTCGGTGTCCAGCTCCACGCCACCGGCGCGCAGCCGTTCGAGGACCACGTCGGCGTGCGACTCGCCCATGCACCACAGCACCTGCTGGTGGGTGTCGGGATTGCGTTCCAGCCGCAGCGTGGGGTCGCCGGCGACGAGCCGGGCCAGATTCTTGGCCAGGGCGTCCTCGTCGGAGCGGGTCTTGGCGACCACCGCGATCGGCAGCAGCGGCTCCGGCATGCTCCACGGCTCCATGAGCAGCGGCTGGTCCTTGGCGGAGATGGTGTCACCGGTCTCGGCGCTGCCCGACTTGGTGATCGCGCAGATGTCCCCGGCGACGCAGGCGCTCACCTCGCGCAGCTGCGCGCCCAGCGGGGAGTAGACGTGCGCGATCCGTTCGTCGGCGTCGTGGTCGGGGTGCCCCCGCTCGGTGAGGCCGTGCCCGGAGACGTGCACGGTCAGCTCGGGGCGCAGCGTGCCGGAGAAGACCCGGACCAGCGAGACCCGGCCGACGTGCCGGTCGATCGTCGTCTTGACCACCTCGGCCACCAGCGGGCCGTCCGGGTCGCAGGTCAGCGGCGGGCGGGGGCTGCCGTCCACCCCGGTGACCACCGGCAGGTCGTGCTCCAGGGGCGACGGCGCGGCGCTGACCAGGCCGTCGAGCAGGGCGTCCAGGCCGACCCCGGTCGCGGCGCAGACCGGGATGACCGGGTAGAAGGTGCCGCGGGCGACCGCCTTCTCCAGGTCCGGGATCAGCGTGTCGGTGCTGATCAGCTCGCCGGCGACGTACCGGTCCATCAGGGTCTCGTCCTCGCTCTCGGCGATGATCCCCTCGATGAGCAGGTCACGGTCGTCCTTGATGGGCAGCAGGTGCTCGCGCTCGGCCTCGCCGGCCCGCGGCGGATAGCCGGCCGAGTAGTCCAGCACCTTCAGCGTGACCAGGCCCAGCAGGCCGGCGATGGAGGCGCCGTCGTCGCCGAGCATGGGCTGGTAGATCGGCATGACGTTCTCGCCGAACGCCTCCTGGCACTCCTGCAGGGTGCCCTCGTAGTCGGCGCGCGGATGGTCCAGCCGGGTGATCGTCACGGCCCGGGGCATGCCGATCGCGGCGCACTCCTCCCACAGGGAGACGGTCGCCTCGTCCACGCCGTCGACCGCCGAGACCACGAAGACGGCGGCGTCCGCGGCCCGCAGGCCGGCGCGCAGCTCACCCACGAAGTCGGCGTAGCCGGGGGTGTCGAGCAGGTTGATCTTCACTCCTTCGTGCACCAGCGGGGCGCACGAGAGGGAGACGGACCGCTGCTGGCGTACGGCCGCAGGGTCGTGGTCGGTCACCGTGGTGCCGTCCGCCACCGTGCCCGTACGCGAGATGGTGCCGGTCGCCGCGAGCAGCGCCTCGACCAGCGTCGTCTTGCCCGCGCCGGAGTGGCCCACCAGCACCACGTTGCGTACTCTGCCGGGCTCGGTCACCACCGGTGCGGTGAGCCCTTTCTCCTGGGTCTTCTGCGTCATGGTGACGCCCTCCTGTCGGCAGCCGCGGTCGGCGCCCATTCTCCCGACCCCGTCGGCTGCCGCGGGACCCGGGCGGGCATTCCTGGCTGTTACGCCCCCCGTCCTTGGATCTGACACCCGGCGCAGTCACCCCCGCAACCCTTTGTAGTCAGCAACCGGCCTTTGTGACGATCCGGCGACGCGTGACGCACGCCGTACCGGTTCTCCCCGGTCGCCGTTATGGTGGGACGGCCATGGCAAAGATCGTCAGCGTGCCCGCTCGCGCCCTCGTGTCGTACGTCCTCCATCCGACCGCCCGCCTCCTGCTGCGCCTCGGCGTCACCCCGAACGCGGTGACCGTCGCCGGCACCGTCGGCGTCCTGATCGGCGCCCTGGGCTTCGGCGCCCGCGGTGAGCTGTTCTGGGGCACCGTGATCGTCACGGCCAGCGCCCTCACCGACGCTCTCGACGGCACGATGGCCCGCCTGCGCGGACCGTCGGGCAAGTTCGGCGCCCTGCTGGACTCGTCGATGGACCGCATCGCCGACGCCGCGGTCTTCGGCGCCGTCGCCTACTACCTGGCCGGCGAGGGCAACCCGTACGGCGGCATGGTCGCCGCGCTGATCTCGCTCGCCTTCGGCCAGGTCGTCTCCTACGTCAAGGCCCGCGCGCAGAGCCTCGGCCTGGACGCCGACGTCGGCATCGCCGAGCGCCTCGAACGCCTGCTCATCGTGGGTGTCGGCGGTCTGCTGGGCGCCGCCGGCCTGGAGTGGGGCCTGCCGGCCGCGCTGTGGGTGCTGTCGGTGCTGTCGATCATCACGGTCTTCCAGCGGCTGATCCACGCGGCCAAGTCGGACGTCGTCCCGGCCGGGCCCACGTCGGCTGGGCCCGCTGCTGCCGGGCCGGGCGTGCCGGCTGGGCCGGGCGGTCCGGCGTGAGTTCGCGGCGGGATCAGCTGACCGAGCTGGGTTACGCCGCCGGCTGGCGGGTGACGCGGATGCTGCCGCTGCGCGCCGCCCGTGCCGTCTTCGACCGGGGCGCCGACCGTGCGGCCAAGGCCAACGGCCCGGGCACCCAGCGGCTGCGCCGCAACCTGCGCATGGTCGTCGGCCCCGACATGCCCGAGGCCGAGCTCGACGAGCTGGTCCGGGCCGGCCTGCGCTCGTACGCCCGGTACTGGATGGAGGCCTTCCGGCTGCCCTCGCGGAGCCGGGCCGACTTCCTGCGCGACTTCGACCTGGTCAACGCGGACGAGTTCCACCGCGTCCTGGGCGAGGGCAAGGGCGCGATCCTGGCGCTGCCGCACATGGCCAACTGGGACGCGGCCGCTGCCTGGGTCGTCTCGCACGACTACCGGCTGGTCACGGTCATGGAGCGACTCAAGCCCGAAGGGCTGTTCGAGCGCTTCATCGCGTACCGCGAGAAGCTCGGCATGGAGGTGCTCCCGCTCACCGGCGGCCAACGGCCACCGCTGGACGTGCTCGCCGAAAAAGCCACCCAGGGGTACGCGGTGCCCCTGCTCGCCGACCGTGACCTGTCCGCCCGCGGCATCGAGGTGCGGTTCTTCGGCGGCCGCACCCGGATGCCGGCCGGCCCCGCGATCCTGGCCCTGCGCACCGGCGCCCCGCTGTACGCGGCCGACCTGTGGTTCACCCCGACCGGCTCGCTGGGCCGGATCCGCCGCATCGAGCTGCCCGAACCGGACGAGGGCGCCCTCGACGTCCGCGTCAAGATCACCACTCAGCGGCTGGCCGACGCGTTCGAGCTGGGCATCGCCGAGCACCCGCAGGACTGGCACATGCTGCAGAAACTGTGGCTCGACCAGAGCGCCCGGGTCTGAGGGGCGGGGCAGCGTGCGGATCGGGATCGTCTCGCCGTACTCGTTCGACGTGCCGGGCGGCGTGCAGAACCACATCGTCGACCTCGCCGAGGCCCTGATCACGCTCGGGCACGAGGTCAGCGTGCTGGCGCCGGCGGACGAGGATGCGGAGCTGCCGCCGTACGTGGTGGCGGCGGGGCGGGCGATGGCGCTGCCGTACAACGGCTCGGTGGCCCGGATCGCCTTCGGCCCGGTGTCGACCGCGCGGGTCCGCCGCTGGCTGGCCCGCGGCCAGTTCGACGTGCTGCACGTGCACGAGCCGCTGACGCTGAGCCTGTCGCTGCTGGCGGTGCTGTCCGCGCGCGGCCCGGTCGTGGCCACCTTCCACACCGCGATGGTCCGCTCCCGGGCGCTGGCCGCGGCCCAGGGCTTCCTCCAGCCGGTGGTCGAGAAGATCACCGCCCGCATCGCGGTCAGCGAACTGGCCCGAAAGGTGCAGGTCGAGCACATCGGCGGCGGCGCGGTGGAGATCCCGAACGGGGTGGCGGTGGCCAAGTTCGCCACCGCCCGGGCCCTGCCGGGCTGGCCGGGCGAGGGCGGCACGCTGGGCTTCCTGGGCCGCTTCACCGAGTCGCGCAAGGGCTTCGAGCTGCTGCGTACGGCGTTCGTCACGCTCGCCCGGCAACGGCCCGGCCTGCGCCTGCTGGTGGCCGGCCCCGGTGACCGCGGCGACCTGTACGACGACATCCCGGCCGACCTGCACCCCCGGGTCGAGTTCCTGGGCCTGGTCAGCGAGGCCGACAAGGCCCGGATGCTGCGCAGCGTGGACATCTACGTGGCCCCGAACACCGGCGGCGAGTCGTTCGGCATGATCCTCACCGAGGCGATGGCGGCCGGCGCGACGATCGCGGCCAGTGACCTCGACGCGTTCCGCCGGGTCCTCGACGGTGGTCGGGCCGGGGCGCTCTTCCCGACCGGCGACACCGAGGCATTGACCGCGATGCTGGCCGAGTTGCTGGACGACCCGCAACGCCGGACCCTGCTGGCCGAATGCGCCCGCGAGGTCGTGAAGGCCTTCGACTGGCCCAGCGTAGCCAACCGTGTACTGGAGGTATACGCGACGGCGATCGAGGCTACGGACGGTCGCGTTTTTGACGAAGAGTGGGCCGAACCACGCTCCGGGACGTAACTCTCCGACACAAAACGGCACTACGATGCCCCGCATGTGGTGGGTCATGGGTGCGCTCGCGGTGGCGGCTGTGCTGTCGGCGTACCTGGCCTGGACGGCCCACCGCGTCGAACGGGTCCACGTCCGCGCCGCCTCAGCAACCCGCGCCCTGGACGCCCACCTGCTCCGCCGAGCAGCCGCCGCGGCCGTGGTGGCGGAAAACACCGACTTCATCGAGCTGTACGCGGCCGCACGCCTGGCCCTCGACGCGGAGCCCGACGAACGCGAGGCAGCGGAGAACGACCTGACCCGCCAGCTCCAGGCCGTCCGCCTGACCGGCACCGACCCGTCGACCCGCACCCTGGTGGCAACGAGCCGCCGGGTGGTGCTGGCCCGTCAGGTGCACACCGACCTGGTACGCGACGCGCTGACAGCCCGCAGAAGGCCGTTGGTCCGCATGCTCCGGATGGCCCGGCACTACGAACGCCCCCGCTACTTCGAGATCGTCGAGCCGTACCTCCCGGAGCCACTGACGGTGACGCAGCGCCCAGCCCCGGAGCCCCCGGTCCCGGTCTCGACTTGAGGTTTCCGACCGCCTGAACCGAACGGCAACCGTGGCGCCCCCGTTCTGCGCTCCCCGGCTTGGGCGGGAGCCCGAAGGGGATGGCATGACGGATACGCAGATCGTTGAGCTGGGGCTGCAGGCCATGACCATCGCCGCGAAGATGTGCGCGCCGGTGCTGTTGACCGCGCTGCTGATCGGTTTTGCGATCTCGTTGTTCCAGTCGGTGACTCAGATCCAGGAGGCGACGTTGTCGTTCGTCCCGAAGGCTGTGGGTGTGGGTGCGGCGATCCTGTTCTCGGGTAACTGGATGTTGCACGAGATGGTCACGTTCACGACGCAGCTGTTCGAGAAGATCCCGACCCTGATCGGTTGATCTCCCGAGCATCGAAAAAGGGCCGCCCTCCGGGCGGCCCTTTTTGCGCGCAACCCGCGCCCGTTTGTGTTGCGTGGTTCCGTGGGCGCCAGTAGATCTTGGTAAGAATTGACCCCTATAACGGCCAATTCTTACCAAGATCTACCAGCAGATCCGATTCGACCCGCTTCAGCCCGCCCGTCCCTCGCTCGCCCGCTGGCCGGCGGCGCCGCCCCGCCCGCCGGGCCGCGCTGCCACCCCGTCAGCCGAACCCGCTTAGCGCGCGCCGCCCCACCAGCCCAGTCCGCCCCACCAGCCGAGCCCGTCCCACCAACCCGGGCTTTCCGCCTCTCCGCCGCCCGCCAGCCGGGTGGCCGAGCCGCTCCAACTAACATCATTCCGCTCGTCGGCCGACCCGCGCTGTGCCGTGCCGCAACCGCTCCGCACCTCAGCCGCTTCGCATCCCAGCCGCTCCAGCCCCACCCCTCCCGCCTCGCCAGCTGTGCCCGTCGAGCATCCCCGGTTGGGGCCGCGCTGCCGCCCCGAGGTCTCCGCGAGCTGGGCCGCCTCGCCTCGTCAGCTGGGCTGCCCCGCCATCCCGCTCGCTGGACTGTTCCCCAATCAAGCCAGCTGAGCCACCCCGCCACCCCGCCAACTTGGCCGCTCCGTCAGCTCTGCCGCTCTGCCACCTGGACCA
Organism: Actinoplanes sp. CA-051413; assembly: GCF_050955795.1. Classification (NCBI taxonomy): domain Bacteria; kingdom Bacillati; phylum Actinomycetota; class Actinomycetes; order Micromonosporales; family Micromonosporaceae; genus Actinoplanes; species Actinoplanes sp. CA-051413. Next base: position 7,291,459 of record NZ_CP192100.1, on the reverse strand, counting down.
CCCCGCCACCCCGGCTAGCCGAGCGACCGCCGGCCACCCCGCCCGCCCGCCCGCCGACCGCGCCGACCCCGCCACCCCGCCGACCCCGCCACCCCGCCACCCCGCCGGCCCGTCGACCCCGCCACCCCGCCGGCCCGCCGGCCCGCCAGCCCCGCCAGCTCGGCCGCTCGGCCGTCCTGCCAGCAGGCCGCTTCGCCACCCAGCCGCTCCGCCGGCCTGCTAGCCAGGCTTGATCAGCCGGGCAACTCCACCAGCCCGGCCGCATCGCAGCCCGGCCGCCTCGCTAGCCCAGCCGCCTCGCCAGTCGGGCCGTCCTGCCAGCCGGGCCGCGCCACCCCCGCCAGCCGGACTGCCATGCCATCCGGGCGGCCGGGCTGCCCCGCCGCCCGGGGCAGCCGCCAGGCCAGTCGCTCGCCCTCTCGGCTGGCCTGGCGGCCGGGCCAGCCAGCCAAATCGCGCCACCCCGCACCGCAAGGCCACACCTAAGCACCGCACCACCCGCCCTCGCGGAGCTGCGCGAAGCGCAGACAGGCCTGGAGGCGTAGCCGGGGTTTGCCCGCAGTGCGGGCAAGGGCGAGTGGTCCCGCACAAGGTTGGGAGCGAAGCGACCGACCTCGGCGTGAGCGACGTCCAGCACCCCCCACCCAGCCACGACCCAGAATTTGATCTTGAAAAAAGGGGAAAGGAAAGAAGCTGGAGCAGGCCACCTAGGGGTCGATTGGCCATCGGTGGCACCCCCCGACCGCCGTAAAATCGGGGCGAGATCAACCCCTTTAAGGAGTCTTCGCTGTGTCCAGCTCTGAGAGCCCCACGTCCCTCACCGGTACCGCTCGCGTGAAGCGGGGGATGGCCGAGATGCTCAAGGGTGGTGTGATCATGGATGTGGTCACGTCGGAGCAGGCCAAGATCGCTGAGGATGCCGGTGCTGTCGCGGTCATGGCGTTGGAGCGGGTGCCGGCGGACATCCGGGCCCAGGGCGGCGTTTCGCGGATGAGTGACCCCGACATGATCGACGGGATCATCAGCGCAGTTTCCATCCCGGTCATGGCCAAGGCTCGGATCGGCCATTTCGTCGAGGCGCAGGTGTTGCAGTCGCTCGGCGTCGACTATGTCGACGAGTCCGAGGTGCTGACGCCGGCCGACTACGCCAACCACATCGACAAGTGGGCTTTCACCGTGCCTTTCGTCTGTGGCGCCACCAATCTTGGGGAGGCGTTGCGGCGGATCACCGAGGGGGCGGCCATGATCCGCTCCAAGGGTGAGGCCGGCACGGGCGACGTCTCGAACGCCACCACGCACATGCGCACCATCCGCGGTGAGATCCGCCGGCTGACGTCGCTGGCCGAGGATGAGCTGTTCGTCGCGGCCAAGGAGTTGCAGGCGCCGTATGACCTGGTCAAGGAGGTCGCCGCGGCGGGCAAGCTGCCGGTTGTCATGTTCACCGCGGGCGGCATCGCCACCCCGGCCGACGCGGCGATGATGATGCAGCTCGGCGCCGAGGGCGTTTTTGTCGGCTCCGGCATCTTCAAGTCCGGCAATCCCGCCCAGCGCGCCGCCGCGATCGTCAAGGCCGTCACTTTCCACGACGACCCCGACGTGATCGCCAAGGTTTCGCGCGGGCTGGGTGAGGCCATGGTCGGCATCAACGTCGAGGAGATCCCGCAGCCGCACCGGCTCGCCGAGCGGGGTTGGTAGGCCTCAACGTCAAAATCCAGGTGTCGTGCCTGGTTGCATTGTGCTGACCGTCGCTCCCGCCGAGGCCGGGCGCAGGGCCCCGAGGAGCTGTCGCTCCAGAACAGGACCCTGCGCCCTTCCTGCTGCGTGAGTGGCGAAAACCTACGATTTCGAGGGTTGCATGAACATCGGAGTGCTCGCCCTCCAGGGCGACGTGCGGGAACACCTGTCCGCGCTCGCGGAGTGCGACGCCCTGGCCCGGCCCGTCCGCCGGCCAGAGGAGCTCGACGCCGTCGACGCGCTGGTGATTCCCGGCGGTGAGTCCACCACCATGAGCAACCTGGCCATCACGTTCGGGCTGCTCGAGCCGATCCGCAAGCGCATCGCCGGCGGGATGCCTGTCTACGGCTCCTGCGCCGGCATGATCATGCTGGCCACGACCGTGCTGGACGGGCGGCCCGACCAGGAGTCGTTCGCCGGGATCGACATGACCGTGCGGCGCAACGCGTTCGGGCGGCAGGTCGACTCGTTCGAGGCCGACGTGGCCATCGACGACATTCCCGGTGACGACTTCCACGCCGTTTTCATCCGCGCCCCCTGGGTCGAGGAGGTCGGCGCGGAAGTCAGCGTGCTGGGCCACGTCACGTCCGGGCCGGCCGCCGGTAGGATTGTCGCCGTTCGGCAGGGCAACCTGCTCGCCACGGCTTTCCACCCGGAGCTCACCGGCGACCTCCGCGTCCACCGGTACTTCGTCGAGATCGTTCGTCAGTCCTCAGCCCGTTAGGGGGCGGCGGCGGGGCGGTTGGAAGGGCAGGCCGAAGACGCACGGTTAACACGGAGGTTTTGTATGTCCGGCCACTCCAAATGGGCGACGACGAAGCACAAGAAAGCTGTCGTCGACGCCAAGCGCGGCAAGATGTTCGCCAAGCTGATCAAGAACATCGAGGTCGCGGCCCGCACGGGCGGTGGTGACCCGGCCGGCAACCCGACGCTCTACGACGCCATTCAGAAGGCCAAGAAGAGTTCGGTCCCGAACAACAACATCGAAAACGCCGTCAAGCGCGGCTCCGGCCTGGAAGCCGGCGGCGCCGACTGGCAGACCATCATGTACGAGGGCTACGGCCCCAACGGCGTGGCGCTGCTGATCGAGTGCCTGACCGACAACCGCAACCGCGCGGCGACCGAGGTCCGTACGGCCCTGACCCGCAACGGCGGCACCTTCGCCGACGCCGGCAGCGTGTCGTACCTGTTCAACCGCAAGGGCGTGATCATCGTCCCGAAGGCCGGCCTGTCCGAGGACGACCTCATGCTGGCGGTCCTGGACGCGGGCGCCGACGAGATCAACGACCTGGGCGAGGCGTTCGAGGTGGTCAGCGAGCCGACCGACCTGGTGGCGGTCCGCACGGCACTGCAGGAAGCCGGCATCGAGTACGACTCGGCGGAATCCTCCCTGGTCCCGACCATGACGGTCCCGGTGGACGAGGAAGCGGCCCGCAAGTGCTTCAAACTCATCGACGTCCTCGAGGACTGCGACGACGTGCAGAACATCTACGCAAACCTCGACGTGAGCGACGAAGTGATGGCAGCCATTGACGCGTGACAGCTAGTCACGCGACCAGTAGGGTGAGGGGGTGCTTGTGATGACGAGTCTCAATCTGCCGCCGATCGAGAGCATTGATGTCGACGACCTCCTCACCCTGCCCGAGGGTTACCGCTACGAGCTGCACGAGGGAAACCTCGTCATCATGACGCCGTCGACCTTCTGGCACAAGGCGATGGCGGGCCGGCTGTTCCTGCTGCTGCACACGGCCGGGCTGCAGGTCTTTCAGGATCCTGGCGTGCTGGGCGACCGGCCACGGGACAACCGTCTTCCCGATCTCGGCGTCGTCGACGTCCTGCCACCGGGCCTGGCGTCGTATTCGAATCTGCCCGGTTCGGCGTACCGCCTGGTCATCGAGATCGTGTCGGAAAATTCGCGCAACGGCGAGCACACCGACAAGATGGCCTGGTATGCCCAGCGCGGCATCCCGGAGTACTGGATCGTCGAGCAGACGCCCGACCGCGCCGACGACGACGCGCTTGTTCTCGTCCACATCCTGACTCACTCCGGCGACAAGCCCGCCTACGTGCGCGAGCGCAGCCTCCTGCTGTCCGAGCTCGAGGCGGAATACCGCGCCCGCTGACCGCTCAGGTGGTGGCGGAGAACTGGGACATGAACTGGACCATGCCGCCGACCAGCAGCACCATGCCGCCGCCCATTCGGAGGTAGCGGTGCCACAGGTAGCGGCGGTAGGCGTGCACCCAGGCGATTTCCGCGTCCGCCACCACCTCTGAGCCGGCGCGGATTGTCGATGGGAGGAAGTAGGCCAGTTGCTGGGCCAGGGACTCTTCCGGTGGGGTCGGCGGGCGTTCATACAGGGCGGTCGTCGCCGGCGCGCCGACCGGCTCCAGGGCCCTCTCCGGCACGGCGTTCTCTCGGAGGACGCTCACCTCGACCGGGTAGATCTGGTCCTCGCGCCACTGCTTCGTCCTGGCTGTGAGGCGGCGGTCCAGGTGTTGCGCTGCGGCGTCGCGGTGGGTGAGGCGGCTGATCCAGGTCAGCCAGCGCCACCGGCCGGCCAGGTCGGTCAGCACCTGCATGCACAGCTCCGGCGCCGAGCGGTCGCCGCCGATCAGCCGGGCCGCCTCGTCCAGCAGCATGTCGCGCCGCGCGGCCACGAAGGCGATGAACTCCGGCGGAGTCTCGTCCTCCATCGGCGGGATCAGGTAAGCCATGGTGACCTCCCGACCCCCATGGTCGGCGCACCGCCGACCCGGCGCAAGACGACCACCAAGACCACCTTGGCCATGCAATCAGCCGGCAGGGCGAGGGTGGCCGTTCATGAGCCGCCAGGCGATTGGCCGCCCTCGCCCGGTCTCGGCGGGAGTGCCCTGTGTCAACCAACCGGTTGTGGATCTTGTTCGAGGAGGGTTTGCAGGGCGCGATGTTGGGCTGGCTGGTAGGGGGTGTGGGTGGTCCAGCATCGGTAGATCACGGTGAGCCAGGCACGGGCCAGGATCCTGACGGCGTGGTTGTGGTTCTTCCCTCGGGCGCGGGCCTGGGCATACAGGTGTGCGGCCCAAGCATTGTCGCGGCGGCTGTCGCCGGCGAAGTCACAGACCGCGTCGCGCAGTTGTTTGTCGACGGCCCAGCGGAACGCCACGATGCGGGTGTGACCGGACTGCCGGGTTGACGGGGTGACCCCGGCCAGCCCGGCCAGGGCGGCCGCGGTCGGGAACCGGGCCCGGCAGTCACCGATCTCGGCCAGCAGCCGGGCCGCGCGCACCGTCCCGGCCCGCGGCAGAGACGTGAAAATCGCCGCGTCGGGATGCGCAGCGAGTGCCACAGCGATCTGCTGTTCGAGGGCGTCGATCTGGGCCATGACCGCGTCCAGGGCGGCCAGGTAGGCGCGGGTGATCCCGGCCAGGGCCTGCCCGGCCGGGCCGGTGACACCCGGGACAGCGCTGCGGAGCTGCTGCAGCAGCACGGCGGCGGGTTTGCGGGTGTAACGCCGCCCCCGCAACCATCCCGCGAGGTGGTCTTCGGTGAGGGCGTCCACAGCGTCCTGGGTGCCGAAGTCGGCCAGAAACGCCCGCGATACCGGCGCGTCCAGCTCGGCGAACAACCCGACCACGGCGGGCAGCACGGTCAGCAGATGCGCCCGCAGCTGATTGGCCACCGCGATCCGATGCCCGACCAGGTCCTTGCGGGCACGCACCAACGCCCGCACCGTGCTCGTGTCGGCCCGGTCGGGGACCAGGGGTGTGAGGCGGCGCCGGTCGGTGCGCACCACATCGGCCAGCACGAACGCATCGAAGCGGTCGTCCTTGTTCCCGGCCGAGCCATACCGGCCGCGCAGGGCTTTGACCTGCGACGGTGCGATCACGAACACCGTCAGACCCGCCGTCAGCAGCGCTGACACCAGTGGCCCGTCGCCGCGTTCGATCCCGACCCCGCTGACCTGCGCGCCGGTCAACACCGTGATCAGCCGGGCGATCCCGGCCTTGTCATGGCTGATCGTGACCCGCTCGATGACCACGCCGTCGGCGTCGATCAGACACCCGAGGTGATTGTTTTCGGCCCAGTCGACACCAGCGAACACTGGCGCCGCCCCGGCCGCACTTGCCACACTCACAGCTGCTTCTCCTGCTGCTCAAATCCAGTAGGAACAAGCATCTGGTGGTCCCGGGGACCGTCACTGCCGGACGCTCAATTGAGGGCGCTCAACGGCGCAGTAGCCCTGTCGCCAGTCGGGACGTCCCCGGACCGCCAGACCTCGCTGACACTCACGCAAGCCCTCACACCGGGGGCAGCAACGGTGGGCGATGGCCTGACGAACCCAGATGCCGCCCGGCCCTGACGGGCCGGACGGCATCCATGGTCCAGCAATGAGCGACGGTCAGTTATCGGCAACCAGGCACGACATGTCCTTGACTTTGATCTTGATCGAGATGTGTGTGTCGCTCGCAGCCGGACCCGGCCCATCCCATAGGGTGTCGAACACACGTCCGAGGGGAGTTCTGGTGCGGGTGCTCGGCATCGACCCGGGGTTGACCCGGTGCGGCGTCGGCGTGGTCGAGGGTGTGCCCGGCCGGCCGGGCAAGCTCATCGGCTACTACGTCGTCTACTCCGAGCCCGACGAGGACATCGCGCTGCGGCTGCTGCACCTGGACAAGTCGCTCGGTGAACTGGTCGCCGAGCACAAGCCCGACAGTGTCGCCGTCGAGCGGGTCTTCAGCCAGCACAACGTGCGTACCGTGATGGGGACCGCCCAGGCCAGCGCCGTCGCCATCCTGGCCGGGTCGCGGGCCGGGCTGCCGGTGCAGACCTACACGCCCAGCGAGGTCAAGGCGGCCGTCACCGGCTCCGGCACCGCCGGCAAGGCCCAGGTCACCAGCATGGTCACCCGGCTGCTCGGGCTGGACGCCCCGCCGCGCCCGGCCGATGCCGCCGACGCCCTGGCCCTCGCGATCTGTCACATCTGGCGCGGTGGCACCCGCGCCCGCATCCAGGCCGCGGCCGTGGCCGCCGCCTCCGCTCGCAGGGGAGGACCCCGACGATGATCGCCAGCGTGCGTGGCGTGGTGGCCGCGATCGCCACCGACAGTGCCGTGATCGAGGTCGGCGGTGTCGGCCTGCAGGTGCAGTGCGCGCCCGCCACCCTGGCCGGGCTCAAGGCCGGCGCCGAGGCCCGGCTGTCGACCAGCATGGTCGTGCGGGAGGACTCGCTGACCCTGTACGGCTTCGCCGACGACGACGAGAAGCACCTGTTCGAGCTGCTCCAGACGGCCAGCGGGGTCGGCCCGCGGCTGGCCCAGGCGGTGCTTGCCGTGCACCAGCCCGAGGTTGTCCGCCGCGCGGTGTCCAGTGGGGACATCGCCACCCTGACCCGGGTGCCGGGGATCGGCAAGAAAGGCGCCGAACGACTGGTCCTGGAGCTGCGCGACCGCATCGGCGCGGTGTCCACCGGGCCCGACGGGGTGGCCGGCTCGCTCAGCGGCGGCTGGCAGGAGCAGGTGCGCCAGGGTGTGATCGCGCTCGGCTGGTCGGCGCAGCAGGCCGACCAGGCCGTCGTCGCGGTCGCGGAGTCGATCGACGGTGAGGTGCCGGCCGTGCCGGTGCTGCTGCGCCAGGCGATCCGGCTGCTGGGCCGCACCCGATGACCGACGATCCCGGCGACGTCGTCTCGCCGTTCGCCGAGGACGAGGAGCTCGACGCCGAGGCCAGCGTCCGGCCCCGCCGGCTGGCCGACTTCATCGCCCAGCACCGCGTCCGCGACCAGCTCGAACTGCTGCTCAAGGGCGCGATGGGCCGCGGCACCCCGCCCGACCACATCCTGCTCAGCGGGCCGCCGGGGCTGGGCAAGACCACGCTGGCCAACATCGTGGCCGCCGAGCTGGGCACCGGCATCCGGACCACCAGCGGCCCGGTCATCGAACGCTCCGGCGACCTCGCGGCCATCCTCACCGGACTCGCCGAGGGTGACGTGCTGTTCATCGACGAGATCCACCGCATCGCCAAACCCGCCGAGGAGTTGCTCTACAGCGCCATGGAGGACTTCCGGGTCGACGTGGTCGTGGGCAAGGGGCCCGGGGCCACCGCCATCCCGCTCGACGTGGAGCCGTTCACGCTGATCGGCGCCACGACCCGGGCCGGGCTGCTGTCCGGGCCGATGCGCGACCGCTTCGGATTCGTCGCCCACCTGGACTTCTACTCGCCCGCCGACCTCGACGCGCTGCTGCACCGTTCCGCGCGCATCCTCGGCGTGCCGATCACCCCGGAAGGCGCGGCCGAGATCGCCGGGCGCTCCCGCGGCACCCCGCGCATCGCCAACCGGCTGCTGCGCCGGGTCCGCGACTACGCCGAGGTCCGCGGCGACGGCATCGTCGACGAGGCGACCGCCAAGGCCGCTCTGACCGTGTACGACGTGGATCAACTGGGACTGGACCGGCTCGACCGGGCGGTGCTGCGCGCGCTGATCGAGTCGTTCCGGGGTGGGCCGGTCGGGCTCTCCACGCTTGCTGTGGCGGTGGGGGAGCAGTCCGACACCGTCGAGGAGGTGTGTGAGCCGTTCCTGGTGCGGGCCGGGCTGCTCGCGCGTACGCCGCGGGGGCGGGTCGCCACTGACGCGGGCTGGCAGCACCTCGGCAAGCGGCCGCCGGAGGGGCGGGGCACCATGCCGCAGCAACCTGACCTGTTCGCCCGGGACGCCGAAAGCTCTCCGTAATGTGAACGTGACGTGTGCCGCTTACTTACTTCCCAGGTAGAGGGATTAGACTCGCCGCCGTTCGAGCGGGATGTGTATATCGCCCCGTCGTGTGCCCCACGCCGCGCCGCGGGCCCCTGGGCCAGTCTGGAAGGTCGTCTTCGTGTCTATCGCAGCTCAAGCGCAGGGCGGTGGCAGTTTCACGCCATTGCTTCTGATCGTCCTGCTCTTCGGCGTCATGTATTTCATGATGATCCGCCCGCAGCAGAAGCGGCGCCGTGAGGCTCAGCAGATGCAGTCCGCGCTCGGTCCCGGCGACGAGATCGTGACCATCGGCGGCCTGCACGCGACCGTGGTGGACGTGGCCGACGACGTCGTGACCGTGGAGATCTCGCCCGGGGTGAACGCCCGTTTCGCCCGCCCGGCGATCGCCAAGGTGGTCAGGCAGACGCCGGTCGACGAGGTCGTCCCGGACGACGAGCCCGTCGTCGCCGACCCGGTCACCGAGCCCGGCGTGACGACGCCGATCGAGAGCCCGGTCGTCGAGACCCGCAAGACCAAGGACTGACGGCTGCGGCCCGTTCCCACCGCGGGCCGCACCGGAAAAGTACGACAGGCCGTGAGGCGGGGCAGCCGGACGGCTCGTTGTTGTGAATAATCGGCGCCGGGCAAATCGGCCGGAAACCCGCCTGTGTGGCGGGCCACCGGCCCGGCGTCCGCCTGCCCCCCGATTCATCCCCAGCGCCGCGCGCTCCCGCCGCGGCCGAAAGTACGAGGAGATCGACAGTCGTGGCACGACCACCACAGGGACAGAGTCATCCCGGGCGGCAGCTCGCCGTGCTCGGTCTCCTCTTCGTCATCCTCTATGCCCTCGTCTTCTTCGGCGCGGGTGCCAAGGGCGACTGGCACGAGCGGATCGAGCCCAAGCTCGGCCTCGACCTCGTCGGCGGCACCCAGGCGACCTACGTGGCCTCGCTCGAGTCGGGCAAGGCCCCGTCCGAGGTGAGCATGGAGGAAGCCCGCAAGATCATCGACCAGCGGGTCAACGCGCTCGGCGTGGCCGAGGCCGAGGTCGTTGTCGAGGGCAACCGCAACATCGTGGTCTCCGTCGCCGGCGAGGCCGACGACCAGCTGAAGAACGTCGGCCAGGCCGCCCAGATGCGCTTCCGCAAGGTGCTCAAGGCGACCGGCGACAACGCCGCCGTGGCGGCCAACCCGCCGTCCGCGAGCGCCGCGCCGAGCGGGGCCGCGCCCAGCGCGAGCGCCGGCACGGCTCCGAAGATCACCGGCAGCGCGGCGCCGTCGGCGTCCACCGGTGGTCAGGGTGGCGGGGAGCGGGCACCGAGCCCGAGTGCCCCAGCGCCGTCCGCCTCGGCCCCCGCGCCGGCTCCGTCCGCCTCCGCGGCGGCACCGGCCCCGGTGTCGGCCGACATCAAGGAGCAGCGCGCGGCCGTCGAAAAGAAGGTCGGTGCGAAGGCCTGGGCCGCGGCCGAGAAGCTGACCGACCCGGTGGACCTGTCCACCGATCCGACGGCCGGCGTGCAGTTCAAGGCTTTCGGCGCGCTCACCGGCGCCGAGGTCAACGCCCTGACGCCGGAGATGCAGTTCAACATCCCGACCATCGGCTGCGAGAACCAGCTCGACAAGCGGCCCAACGGCGCGATCGACGCGATCAACTCGAAGGTCGTCGCCTGCCAGAGCGGCGCGAAGATGTACCTCGATGCCGCCAAGGTCATCGGTAAGGACATCGACACCGCCACCCCGCAGCTCGACCAGCAGCAGGGTCAGTGGGTCGTCTCCCTCGACTTCACCGGCCCGGGCCAGGCCAAGTGGACCGCCCTCACCCGTGAGGCGTTCCAGCCGGCCGCCAACGACACCTGCGTGGCCGCCGCCCAGGCGCTGTCCACCGGCGCGACGCACTGCCTCGTCGCCGTGGTGCTCGACAAGACGGTCATCTCCGCCCCCGAGATCCAGGGCGTGCTGACCGGCCAGTCGCAGATCACCGGCCAGTTCGACGCCGCCTCGGCCAAGGAGCTCGCCGACCAGATCAAGTACGGCGCGCTGCCGGTCACCTTCGAGCCGGCCGCCACCCAGTCGGTCTCCGCGACGCTGGGCAAGCAGCAGCTCGAGGCCGGTCTGCTGGCCGCCGCCATCGGTATGGGCCTGGTCGCGATCTACTCGTTCTTCTACTACCGGCTGTTGGGCACCGTCATCTTCCTGAGCCTGATCCTGTCGGGTCTGCTCACCTTCGGCGCGCTGGTCGTGCTGGGCCGGGCCACGGGCTTCACGCTCACCCTGGCCGGCATAGCCGGGTTCATCGTCTCGCTCGGTGTGGCGGCGGACTCGTTCGTCATCTACTTCGAGAGACTCAAGGACGAGATCCACGAGGGGCGCAGCGCGCGCAGCGCTGTCCCCCGGGCCTGGGCCCGTGCGCGGCGTACCATCATCTCCGCGAACACCATCACGATCATGGCCGCGGTGGTGCTCTACATCGTGTCGATCGGCGCGGTGAAGGGCTTCGCCTTCGCGCTGGGCCTGTCCACGATCCTCGACCTGGTCGTGGTGTTCCTCTTCCGACACCCGATCATGACGATGTTCGCCAACACGAAGGCGTTCATGTCGCCGCGGGTCAGCGGCCTCGGCCGCGCCCTCAAGCGCGCCCCGACCGACGTCAAGGAGGCCTGACATGGCCAGCAAGGGTTTTGCCGACCGCCTCTACCGTGGCGAGGCGAACCTGAACATCGTCGGTCGCCGCAAGATGTGGTTCGCGATCGCGGGCGCGCTGGTGCTCATCGCCCTGGGCAGCTTCCTGATCCGGGGCTTCCACCTCGGCATCGAGTTCGCCGGCGGCACCCAGTTCGTCATCCCGGCCAGCATCGGCACCCAGCCTGAGGCGCAGAGCGCCGTCGCCCGCGCGGTCGAGACCGCCGGCGTGGCCGAGGCGGCCGACATCGGCACCGCGCAGAAGGTCGGCAACGGGCCGGACGCTACCTACACGGTCCGGACCGAGGCGCTGACCCAGGAGGAGTCGACCGCCGTCAAGAACGCGCTGGTGGCCGACCTCAAGGTGCCGGCGGAGGACATCAGCGACAACCGGGTCTCCGCGGCTTGGGGCACCCAGGTGACCCAGCAGGCGCTGCTGGGTCTGGGCATCTTCCTGGTGCTGGTGCTCGGTTATCTGGTCGTGCGCTTCGAGTGGCGGATGGCGGTCGCGGCCGTCGCCTCGCTGCTGCTGGACCTGGTGCTGACGGCGGGCGTCTATTCGCTGGTCGGCTTCGAGGTCACGCCGTCCACGGTGATCGGCTTCCTGACGATCCTCGGCTTCTCGCTCTACGACGTGGTCGTGGTGTTCGACAAGGTGCAGGAGAACACCCGCGGCATCACCGCGGGCAGCACCCAGACGTACAGCGAGGCGACCAACCTCGCGGTCAACCAGACCCTGATGCGTTCCATCAACACCGGTCTGGTGGCGCTGCTGCCGGTCGGCGGTCTGCTCTTCATCGGAGCCGGTCTGCTGGGCGCGGGTTCGCTGAAGGACCTCGGCCTGGTGCTGTTCGTCGGCATGGGTCTCGGCGTCCTGTCCTCGATCATGTTCGCGGCGCCGACGTTGGCCGCCCTGAAGGACCATGAGCCGCGGATCAAGGCGCACACCGCCCGGGTGCTGGCCCGCCGTTCCGGGGTCCGCTCCGGCGACGTGGCCCGCGGCGAGCGCAACCGCCCGGCCGGTGCGACCCCGGCCGAAGAGGTTCCGGCCCTGGCCGGCTCCTCCACGCCGCGGCCCGGCGTGCGGCCTGCCGCCAAGCGCAACAACCCGCGTAGCGGGGGTGCTGGCAACCGGCCGAGCGGCGGCCAGAAGCGCCGCTGAGCACCACGTTTCAAGAACGGCCCGCCACCGCTTCGGTGGCGGGCCGTCGGCCTGTCTAGGCTGTCCGGCGTGACCCAGACTGACGAGGTACGCGGGGACAGCGGTCCCGAGGTTGCGGAGCTGGTGGCGAGCCGGGTGCTGGACGTACCGGACTTTCCCAAGCCCGGCATCGTCTTCAAGGACCTGATGCCGCTGTTCGCCGACGGGCCGGTGTTCCGCCAGGTGATCGACGGAATCGTGGCGTACCACGGGGCCGGCTCGTTCGACGTGGTGGCGGGCGTGGAGGCGCGCGGCTTCGTGGTCGCCGCGGCCATCGCCTACGCCACCGGCAAGGGCGTCGTGCCAGTGCGCAAAGCCGGCAAACTGCCCCGCAAGACCCACTCCGCCTCGTACGCCCTGGAGTACGGCGAGGCGACCCTCGAGGTCCACGAGGACGCGTTCGTGGCTGGTCAGCGGGTGCTGGTGGTGGACGACGTACTGGCCACCGGCGGGACGGCCGGCGCGGCGCTGGAACTGGTCGAACGGGCCGGCGGCACGGTCTCCGGCTTCACGGTGCTGATGGAGCTGGGCTTTCTCGACGGCCGCAAGCGGCTGGCCCCGCGTACGGTCCATGCTCTGCTGACCGTTTGATCCGTATCTGCCCCCGGTGGTGGCACGGTTTCGGCGGATCGGGCCGGGCCATCCGGGAAGTGGGGGCGGGTAGGATGACGTTCTCAGCTAGGTGAGCAATGGTGGTGGACCGGACCGGTCGAGGACGACCGGTGGTCCCGGCGATGGTGTGAGGAGGCCGGTGTCCAGCGACGTCGCCCCTCCGACGGAGGGCACGGTGCAGCCGACCGGCGCGAAGGCGCCCGAGGCTGAGCAAGCCCCGAAGTCCGAGGCCCCGGTCACCGGGGAGACGCACGACCTCGAGTCCACCCAGCCGCTGTCCCCGGCCGACGAGCCGAGCAGCAGCTTCGGGCTGGCCAGTGCGCCCACCGGGCGACGGGTCCGGGCCCGGCTGGCGCGCTTCAACGCGCCGTGGCAGAGCACCCAGGTCAGCGAGGTGCTCGAGCCACTGATCGCGACCCACCGGGCCAGCCACCCCAAGGCGGACGGGCGGGCGCTGCAGCGGGCCTTCGACGTCGCCGCCCGCTGGCACTCGGGGCAGTACCGCAAGTCAGGTGACCCGTACATCACGCACCCGCTCGCGGTCGCCACCATCCTGGCCAACCTCGGGATGGACACCACGACGCTGGTCGCCGCCCTGCTGCACGACACGATCGAGGACACCGACTACGGCCTGGAGCAGATGAAGGCCGACTTCGGTGGCGAGGTCGCGCTGCTGGTCGACGGCGTCACCAAGCTCGACCGGGTCAAGCTCGGCGACGCGGCCAAGGCGGAGACGATCCGCAAGATGGTCGTCGCGATGGCCAAGGACCCGCGGGTCCTGGTGATCAAGCTGGCCGACCGGCTGCACAACATGCGCACCCTGACCTTCCTGCCCCGCCCCAAGCAGGAGCAGAAGGCCAAGGAGACGCTGGAGATCCTCGCACCGCTGGCCCACCGCCTCGGTATGAACACGATCAAGTGGGAGCTCGAGGACCTCGCCTTCGGCACGCTGTTCCCCAAGCGCTTCGAGGAGATCAACCGCCTGATCGGCGAGCACCAGCCGCAGCGGGAGGCGCTGCTGCGCCAGGTCACCCAGCGGGTGCAGCTCGACCTGAAGTCGGCCAAGATCAAGGCGGAGACCACCGGACGGCCCAAGCACCTGTACTCGATCTACCAGAAGATGATCGTCCGGGGCCGCGACTTCAACGACATCTACGACCTGGTCGGCGTGCGCATCCTGGTCGACACGGTCCGCGACTGCTACGCCGCGCTGGGCGTCATCCACGCGAACTGGCAGCCGGTGCCGGGCCGGTTCAAGGACTACATCGCGATGCCGAAGTTCAACATGTACCAGTCGTTGCACACGACGGTCATCGGCCCGACCGGCAAGCCGGTCGAGATGCAGATCCGGACCTTCGCCATGCACCGTACGGCGGAGTTCGGCATCGCCGCGCACTGGAAGTACAAGGAGCAGAAGGGCGCGACGATCGTCGGCCCGCCCGCGCACATCGACGAGATGACGTGGCTGCGCCAGCTGCTGGACTGGCAGCGCGAGGCGAGCGACCCGAGCGAGTTCCTGGACGCGCTGCGCTTCGACCTGTCCAGCCAGGAGGTGTACGTCTTCACCCCCAAGGGCGACGTCATCCCGCTGCCGACCGGTTCGACGCCGGTCGACTTCGCGTACGCGGTGCACACCGAGGTCGGCCACAAGACCATCGGCGCCCGGGTGAACGGCAAGCTCGTGCCGCTGGAGTCCACACTGTCCAACGGCGACGTCATCGAGATATTCACCTCGAAGTCCGCCACGGCCGGCCCGACCCAGGACTGGCTCGGCTTCGTCAAGAGCCCGCGCGCCCGCACCAAGATCCGCCAGTACTTCAACAAGGAACGCCGCGAGGAAGCGATCGAGGACGGCAAGGAAGCGATCGTCAAGGCGATGCGCAAACAGGGCCTGCCCCTGCAGCGCATGCTGACGAGCGACAACCTGACGACCATCGCCCGCGACCTGCACCTGGCCGACGTCGCCTCGCTGTATGCGGCCGTGGGCGAGAACACGGTCTCCGCCCAGTCGGTCGTGCAGAAGCTGGTCGCCGGCTTCGGCGGCGAGGAAGGCGCAGTCGAGGACATCGCCGAAACGGCCGTCGCGACCCGCCCGCCCCGCAACCGCAGCACCGCCCAGGACCCCGGCGTGGTCGTCAAGGACGTGAGCGACGTCTGGGTGAAACTGGCCCGCTGCTGCACCCCGGTCCCGGGCGACGCGGTGTTCGGCTTCGTGACCCGCTCCGGCGGCGTCAGCGTCCACCGCGAAGACTGCGCCAACGCGGAAGACCTCCGCGACCAGAGCGAACGCGTGGTCGAGGTGAGCTGGAAGCCGACATCGGCGTCGACATTCCTGGTCGCCATCCAGGTGGAGGCGCTGGACCGGCACAAGCTCCTGGCCGACGTGACGCGGGTGCTGTCCGAGGAACGCGTCAACATCCTGTCCGCAACAGTGACCACGACGCGCGACCGGGTGGCGGTCAGCCGCTTCACCTTCGAAATGGCCGACCCGAAGCACCTGGGCCACCTGGTAGCAGCAGTCCGAAAGGTAGACGGCGTCTTCGACGCCTACCGCGTAACCTCCGGCGCCTAACCGGCCTGCGGCCCGAGCGACCGCGGACACGCCCCGGCAGCAGGACCGTGGGGGCGCAGGCGGCGGAATGCAGCAAGCGCTGCTGCCGACGCTAGCGGCGTCGGTGACGGACTCTGGCTGCCCACCCGGCCACCGCGAAAGCTGCGCTCCCGACGCTGCGCCGCTGGGCCGCATCGCGTCGCAGGTTCGCGCCGGGTCGGTGAACCGCGTTGCCCGTCTGGTCATGCGGCGTCGTGTCGCTGGGCCGGGTCATTCCGCTGCGTTGCGCGGCCCGCGGGACCGCGCCGCGTCGCAGGGCCGGACCATGCGCTGCGTTGGGCGGCCCGCTGGGCCGCGTCGCTGGGCCGGGCTATGCGCTGCGTTGCGCGGCCCGCTGGGCGGCGTCGCGTCGCGTCGCTGGGCCGGGTCATTCCGCTGTGTTGCGCCCCCCGCGGGGCCCTGCCGCGTCGCAGGGCCGGGCCATGCGCTGCGTTGCGCGGCCCGCCGGGCCGCGTCGCGTCGCTGGGCCATGCTGCTGCCTTGCACCGCCCCGCTGGGGGCCCCGCCCGCTGGGCTTGGCCATGCCCGCTGGGCTGGGCATACCGCTGCCTTGTGCTGCCCGCTGGCCGTGCCGCGCCGTTTGGTCGTGCCGCCTCGCGGAGGCGGCGCCGTCGACCGTGCCGGGCCGAGGGCGGCGCCGCTGGCAGTGCCGGGCCGAGGGCGGCGCCGCCGGCAGTGCCAAGCCACTGGGTTGGGCCGAACGACGAGGTTGGACCGTCGCCGCAACGCGCGTCGCGCAGCGGGCCCGGCGATTGGAGTCCTCCGACATCCCGCCGGTGGTAGAGGTTGCTGTGCGCTGAGGCCCCCAACGTGTCTGTGCGAGTCCTCGCGCGACGTCAATCCGCCGGACAAATCCGACAAGGCACAAGGGACAGGGCGGGCAGCCTCGCTCGGCGAGCGTCAAGTAACCAGCCGGGCAGTGCGGTGTGCGGGCGGGCGTGGGGGACAGGCGGAGAGGAAGGCCCAGGCACCTGGGGAGCCGGTGAGGTGATCCGGTGGACGGGCGGCGGTGGAGGTGGGTGGCGGTGGGTCCGGGCAGCTGGGGCGCCGAGAGAGGTGATCCGGTGGATGGCACGGTGGACGGGCGGCCGGGGGGATGGGCGGCGGTGGGTCCGGGCAACTAGGGCACCGGGTGAGGTGATCCGGTGGATGGCGCGATGGGTGGGAGGCCGTGGGGATGGGTGGCGGTGGGTCGGGGCGGCTGGGGCGCCGGGTGTGGTGATCCGGTGGATGGCGCGATGGATGGGCGGGGGTAGTTCCAGGCTGGGGTGAGGAAATCCGGTGCTCGGTGCTGCGTGGGGATGGACCCCGGAAAGCCCAGACAGCTGAGGCAGCGGCTGAAGCGACCCGGTGGATGCCGCGGCGCGGGGGATGATCGCGCAAATCCCCAGACCTGGACCACAACGGGCTTGGGGCGGGGATGGCCCACGCAGATATCAAGCCTGACGAGCTGCGTGGGCCATCCCCGCCCCCAAGCCCCCACCCGGAACAAAAGCAGAAAGGCGGCCCCCCAGAAAACAGGAGGTCCGCCTTTCCGGAAAACCGAGAAGATCAGCCCTTGGCCATAGTCAGAGTCTTGATGGTGATCTCCTTCTTAGGATGCCCATCCCCCTGACCATTGGCATTGTCACTACCGGCCTTGGCAACCGACTCGACGATGTCGAGCCCCTTGGTGATCGTGCCCAGCACCGTGTAGTCCGGCGGCAGGTCGGTGTCTTCGTACACGATGAAGTACTGGCTACCCGTCGAGCTCGGCGCGGACGTCTTCGCCATCGCGATCGTGCCCTTCGGGTACGCCGGCTTCGCGTTCGTCGGGAGGTTCTCCTCCGCGTAGCGGAAGCTGGGCCCGCCGGAGCCGTCGCTTTCGCGCCAGCCCTTGCCGGTCGCCGTCGGGTCGCCGCACTGGAGCACCTTGATGCCCGCGGTCGTGAGCCGGTGGCACTTCGTGTTGTCCCAGAACTTCTTGCTCGCCAGGAACGTGAACGCCTCACCGGTGCAAGGCGCCTTGCTCAGGTCCACCGCCGCTGTGATCGCGCCGAGGTTGGTGTCCATGGTGAGGGTCGACTTGCCGACGTTCGGGGCGTTCGACGGCGGCGTGCCGACGTCCTTGACCTTGCTGCCCGTGCTGCCGTCCTCCGGGATCCATGAGCAGGCCACGGTGCCGGGGGGTGGGGCGGCCGCATCGGTCGACTTCTTGTCGTCGTCGTTGCCGAGCGCGGCGACGATCCACACCGCGGCGCCCGCGATCACGACGACCGCGAGGGCCGATCCGATGATGGCCTGCCGCTGCCGGCGCTTGCGCGCGGCAGTGGCCCGCTCGGCCATCTCCTTCTCCAGCCGGGCCCGCGCCGCCGCGCGCTGCCGGTCCTTGATCGACGACACGGTGTTCCTCCTGTATGCCTCGGTGCGGTGAGGGGATATGTTGCGACGATTCTGGTCCGGAAAGCTCAGGACTCGCTGGACGCCGAGGGGGCGGCCGAGGGGGCGGTGGCGGCGGGCTCTGCGCTGGGCTCGCCGACAGTGATGCTCTGTACCGTGATCTTGTCCTTCGGGGTGACCTTGTCGCCCGCGCTGTTCGCCACGGTGGCGATCTTGCCGATCTTGGCGACCGTGTCCAGCCCGCCGGTGACCTTTCCGACGATCGGATACTGCGGTTCCGTCTTCGGGGTGAAATCCTTGAAGAAGATCAGGAACTGGCTGCCGTTGGCGCCCGGCGGGTTGCCGATCATCGCCACGGTGCCCTTGGGGTAGAGCGGCTCCTGCGGCGTCGCCGCGGCCGATGCGCTGGGCGCCGGAGCGGGGGCCGTCGGCGTGTTCTCGTTGTAGACCGTGTACGTCGGACCGCCCTGGCCCGTGCCCTTCGGGTCCCCGCAGTGGATCGCGCCCTCGGCGGTGATCTCGTGGCAGGTGGTGTTGTCGAAGAACTGCTTGCCGGCCAGGTAGCTCAGGCTCGCGCTGGTGCACGGCGCGGCAGCCAGGTCGAGGCTGACCACGATCGGCGCGCCCTGGTCGGTCGTGATCGTCATCGGCCGGGTGCCCGCGGTGGGGATGCCGCTGGTCGGCGGCTCACCGACGTCTTTGAGGTCGGGGTTCGACTCGGCGTTCTGCGGCGTCCACGCGCACACCTCGGAAGCGGTCGGGTCGACCGGGTCGTCGCCGTCGAAGGCGCCGCCGAGCCACGCCACTCCGCCCACGATCAGGACGAGCGCCAGTGCCGCACCGAGCCCGGCCTGGATCTGCCGCCGCCGGCGCTGCCTGCCCGCCCGGCGTGCGAGCTGCCGATCGAGCTTCTCCCGCGCCAGTTTTCGCGCCCGGTCCCTGCTGGAAGCCACCGAGTGCTCCCCTTCCTTAAACTCTTGTCAGTGCGCCACGCCACACGCCCGCAAGAGTGTACGGGTAACCGCTGGGAATGTGGTGTGCGAGGTTCCGTCACGGTGCGTACGGTGTGTCCCGCTAGGCTTGACCGGCGAATCCGACCGCGAGAGAGGGGTGCCCAGTGCTCGTCACCGGCTTTCCGGCCGACGCCTTCGGCACCAACTGTTACGTCGTGGCCGCCGGCCCGGGGGAGCAGTGCCTGGTGGTCGATCCGGGCATCGGCGTGCTCGACCGTCTCGACGAGGTGCTGGCCCAGCACCGGCTGCACCCGGCCGCGGTGCTGCTGACCCACGGCCACCTGGACCACACGTTCTCCGTCGCGCCGGTCTGCGGTGCGCGCGGCATCACGGCGTACGTGCATCCCGCCGACCGGGAGATGCTCGCCGACCCGGCCAAGGGCCTGAGCATGGATCTGACCGCGTTGTTCGGCGGCCGGCTGTCGTACACCGAGCCCGAGGACGTCGCGGAGCTGACCGACGGGGCCACGCTGAGCCTGGCCGGGCTGGAGATCACCGTCGACCACGCGCCCGGCCATACCGGCGGGTCGGTGCTCTTCCGGCTGCCCGGCGCGGGCTCGCAGTGGGAGGCGGACCAGGTCTGCCTCTCCGGTGACGTGCTCTTCGCCGGTTCGATCGGCCGCACCGACCTGCCGGGCGGCAGCACGGAGACGATGCTGGCCAGCCTGCGGGACAAGATCCTGCCGCTGGCCGACGACACCGTCGTGCTGCCCGGCCACGGACCGGAAACCACCATCGGCCGCGAGCGCGTGGCGAACCCGTACCTGCGGGAGCTGACCACCGCGCCCGGCCGGGGCCTCTGAGACTTTCGCTAGGAGAAGCACCATGAGCAAGCCCACGCCCATCTCCGGCTTCCCGGAGTGGCTGCCCGCGCAGCGGATGATCGAGCAGAGTGTGGTCGAGCGGATCCGCGCGACCTTCGAGCTGTACGGCTTCGCGCCGCTGGAGACCCGCGCCGTCGAGCCGCTGGACCAGTTGCTGCGCAAGGGGGAGACCTCCAAGGAGGTGTACGTCCTGCGCCGCCTCCAGGAGGATCCCGGCGCGCCGTCCGACGACTCCCTCGGCCTGCACTTCGACCTGACCGTGCCGTTCGCCCGCTTCGTGCTGGAGAACAGCGGCAAGCTGCAGTTCCCGTTCCGCCGCTATCAGATCCAGAAGGTGTGGCGGGGTGAGCGCCCGCAGGAGGGCCGTTACCGGGAGTTCCTGCAGGCCGACATCGACGTGGTCGACCGTGACAACCTGCCGTTCCACTACGACACCGAGATGCCGCTGGTGATCGGGGACGCGTTCGCGTCGTTGCCGATCCCGCCGGCCACGATCCTGGTCAACAACCGCAAGGTGTGCGAGGGCTTCTACCGGGGTCTGGGCCTCGAGGACCCGGATCAGGTGCTGCGTACCGTCGACAAGCTCGACAAGATCGGCCCGGAGAAGGTGGCGGCCCTGCTGGTCGAGACGGCCGGGGCCACCGACGCCCAGGCCAAGGCCTGCCTGGAGCTGGCATCGATCTCGGCGGAGGACGCCTCCTTCGTGGACGCGGTGCGGGCCCTTGGTGTCGACAACGCGTTGCTGGACGAGGGGCTTGAGGAACTGGTCCGGGTCGTCGACGCGGGCACCGAGCACGCGCCGGGCCTGATCCGGGCGGAGCTGAAGATCGCCCGCGGGCTCGACTACTACACGGGCACGGTCTACGAGACCCAGCTGCGCGGGTACGAGCGGTTCGGCTCGATCTGCTCCGGCGGCCGCTACGAGAATCTGGCGACCGCGGGCAACGAGCGGTTCCCGGGCGTCGGCATCTCCATCGGCGTCTCCCGGATGCTGGGGTTGCTCTTCGGCCGGAGCGCGCTGGGCGTCTCGCGGTCGGTGCCGACCTGCGTGGTGGTCGCGTTGCCGGCCGAGGAGCTGCGCCCGGCCTGCGACCGGATCGCCCGGGCGCTGCGCAGCCGGGGCATCAGCACCGAGGTGGCGCCGTCGGCGGCCAAGTTCGGCAAGCAGATCCGGTTCGCCGAGCGGCGGGGCATCCCGTACGTGTGGTTCCCCGGCGCCGACGGCGCGGCCGACACGATCAAGGACATCCGCTCGGGTGACCAGGTCGAGGCCGACGCGTCCACGTGGCAGCCGCCGGCCGAGGACCTGACTCCGATCGTCTCCGCCGGCTGAGCCCCACCCTGGACAAGCGTCAGCGCGCGTCCAGGAAGTCCTCGATCGCGGTGCCGATGACGCCCAGCGTCTCGGTGAAGTCCCGCAGGGTCCCGGGCGCGCGCAGGGAGTGGTTGGCGTCCCGGATGGTCAGCACCTGCTGGCCGGTCGAGCGGGCTGCCTCCGGGACCCACCACGGGTCCGCGGTGCCGCCGATGAGCAGCTGCGGCGCCGGGTTGCGGGTGATCGCGTCCACCACGGGCGGGACGGTCAGCAGCGGGGTCAGCCAGATCGCCGGCAGTTCCAGGTCGGCGGCCAGGGTCGCGGCGTGGGTGCCGAGCGACTTCGCGATCAGCACCGGCCGGGCGTCGGGGTCGCGCTGGACCAGCCGGTGCAGTGCCGCGGCGACGCAGGCGCGGACGAACGGCTCCGGCCCGACCTCCATCAGCCCCTCGGGCATCGTCCAGGTGACCTGCTCGATGCGGGCCTGCCGGTCATTCAGCGCCTCCCAGCCGAGGTCCAGCAGGGTGGTCTGGACGATGCCGATGCCGCCGGGCACCAGGATTCCGCTGAGCACCGCGTCAGCCTAGCGCCGAAGATCCTATGTGGCCTGTGAGGTCACGTTAACTTATTCGACATGTGTCAATACGTTGGGTGAAATGAGCTGTTCCTAGCTTTCGGGGCACCACCCCCCGCGGGCGAAGGGACAAGTCCCATGTCATCTACGAAGTGGACCCAGACTCTCTCCATCCTTTTTCTGTCCACGACTCTGGCGGTGGCCGGCTGCGCCGATGATCCGTCGGCGAGCGGCAGTTCCTCCGGCGACACCATCAAGGTCGGCATCCTGCACTCCCTCAGCGGCACCATGGCCATCAGCGAGGTGACGGTCCGCGACTCCGAGCTGCTGGCCATCGAGGAGGTCAACGCGGCCGGCGGCGTACTCGGCAAGAAGCTCGAACCGATCGTCGAGGACGGCGCCTCGGACTGGCCGACGTTCGCCGAGAAGGCCCAGAAGCTGATCAACGAGGACAAGGTCGCCACCACCTTCGGGGGCTGGACCTCGGCCAGCCGCAAGGCGATGCTGCCGGTCTTCGAACGCAACAAGGCCCTGCTCTGGTATCCGGTGCAGTACGAGGGGCTGGAGAGCTCGCCGTACATCTTCTACACCGGCGCGACCACCAACCAGCAGATCGTGCCCGCCCTGGACTATCTCAAGCAGCAGGGCAAGAAGTCGGTGTTCCTGGTCGGCAGCGACTATGTCTTCCCGCGCACCGCCAACAAGATCATCAAGGCGTACGCGGCAGCGAACGGCATGACCGTGGCCGGTGAGGAGTACACCCCGCTGGGCAACACCGAATACTCGACCATCGTCAACAAGCTCGGCCAGGCCAAGCCCGACGTCGTCTTCAACACCCTCAACGGCGACAGCAACGTCGCCTTCTTCAAGCAGTTGCGCAGCGCCGGCTTCACCGACAAGACCATGCCGACGGTCAGTGTCAGCGTCGCCGAGGAGGAGGTCGGCGGTATCGGCCCGGCCAACATCGCCGGTCACCTGGTGGCCTGGAACTACTACCAGACCACCGAGGGCGCGACGAACACGGAGTTCGTCAAGAACTACAAGGCGAAGTACGGCGCCACCAAGGTGACCTCCGATCCGATGGAGGCCGGCTACAACGCGGTCAAGCTGTGGGCCGCCGCGGCCGCCAAGGCGGGCAGTATCGAAGTCGAGGCGGTCAAGAAGGCGGCCGGCGGGATCTCGCTGGACCTGCCCGAGGGCAAGGTGACCATCGACGGCGAGACCCAGCACGTCTACAAGACCGCCCGGATCGGCCTGATCCAGCCGGACGGCCAGATCAAGGAGGTGTGGAACTCCGGCGAGCCCGTGAAGCCGGATCCCTACCTCAAGGGCTACCCGTGGGCCGCCGGACTGGCGTCCTGAGCGAGCCATGGGAACCCTGAACCAGTTGGTCATCGGGGCGAGCATCGGCGCGGTGCTGCTGCTCGCCTCGCTGGGCCTGACCTTCACGTTCGGCCAGATGGGCGTCATCAACATGGCGCACGGCGAGTTCATCATGGCCGGTGCGTACACCGCGTACGTCCTGCAGCCGCTGGCCGGCGAGCAGGCCGTGCTGGTGGCGCTGCCCGTCGCCTTCGCCGTCGGCGGGGTGCTCGGGCTGATCCTGGAACGGTTGTTCATCCGGCGCTTCTACGGCCGCCCGCTGGACACGCTGCTGCTCACCTGGGGCATCAGCCTGATTCTGCAACAGGTCGCCCGGGACATCTTCGGGGCGCCGAACGTGCAGGTCACTGCGCCGGGCTGGCTGACCGGCGGGATCGACGTGGGCGTACGGATCCCGTACAACCGGGTGTTCATCCTGGTGCTGGCGATCGGCTGCGTGGTGGCGATCTCGCTGTACCTGAGCAAGCTGCGGCAGGGCCGGCGGATGCGGGCCGTGATGCAGAACAGGCAGCTGGCCGCGGTCAGCGGGGTCGCGACCGGGCGGGTCGACCAGGCCACCTTCTTCATCGGGTCCGGGCTGGCCGGGGTGGCCGGGGTCGCGCTGACCCTGATCGGCCCGGTCGGCCCGACGCTGGGCAGCGGGTACATCGTGGACGCGTTCCTGGTCGTGGTGGCCGGCGGGCTGGGTCAGCTGCGCGGCGCGGTGATCGCCGCGTTCGCGCTGGGCGTCCTCAACAGCTTCGTCGAGTTCTGGACGGCCAATGGGGCCAGCTTCGCCAAGGTGGTGGTGTTCGCCGTGATCATCGCGTTCCTGCAGTTCCGGCCCCAGGGCATGTTCGTCCTGCGATCGCGGGCGCTCACATGAGAAACCGGATCGCCTTCGCCCTGATCGCCACGATGCTGATCGCCGCGCCGCTGGTGTTCAGCCCGTTCCGGCTGGATCTGCTGGCCAAGTACCTCTGCTATGCGATCGTCGCGCTCGGCATCGCGCTGGCCTGGGGCCGCGGCGGCATGCTGACGCTGGGCCAGGGCGTGTTCTTCGGGCTCGGCGGATACGCAATGGGCATGCATCTCAAGCTCGTCGAGGCCGGGCCGGGGCAGCTGCCCGACTTCATGTCGTGGAGCGGCGTGGAGCAGTTGCCGCTGCTCTGGAAGCCGTTCGCCAACCCCGTCTTCGCGCTCGTGATGGTGGTCGTGCTGCCGGTGACGGTGGCGCTGCTGCTGGGGCTGCTGGTCTTCCGGCAACGGGTGCGGGGCGCGTACTTCGCGGTGCTGTCGCAGGCGCTGGCGGCGGCGTTCGTCATCCTGCTCGTCGGCCAGCAGGGGCTGACCGGCGGCACCAACGGCCTGACCAACTTCCAGCTCTTCTTCGGCCTGGACCTCTACGACGACGCCGACCGCCGGATCCTCTACTTCGCCATCGTGGTCGTGCTCGGACTGTCCTATCTGGTCGTGCGGCAGCTGGCCCGCAGCCGCTACGGGCAGCTGCTGGTGGCGATCCGCGACGGCGAGGACCGGGTGCGTTTCCTCGGCTACGACCCGGCACTGGTCAAGACCTTCGCCTTCGCGGTCTCGGCCGGGCTGGCCGGCATCGCCGGCGCGCTCTTCGTCCCGGTGGTCGGCCTGCTCACGCCGGCCAACCTGGGCGTGGTCGCGTCGCTGGAGCTGCTCATCGGGGTGGCGATCGGCGGGCGGTACTCGCTCGCCGGTGCGGTCGGCGGCGCGCTGCTGTTCCACTACGGCAAGACCATCTTCAGCGAGCAGTGGCCGGACAGCTGGCTCTACGTGCAGGGCGCGCTCTTCGTGGCGGTCATGCTCTGGGCTCCCCGCGGCCTGGCCGGGCTGGCCGGTCAGCTGCGCGACGTGATCGCGGCCCGGCGCCGTCCGGCGGCGCCGGCCCCGCCGGTTCTCGAGGAGGTACGGGCATGAGCAAACTCCTGGAGGTACGCGGCCTGAACGTCGTCTTCTCCGGCTTCCACGCGCTCACCGACCTGGACTTCTCCCTCGACGCCGGCGAGCTGCGGTTCCTGATCGGGCCCAACGGCGCCGGCAAGACCACCCTGATCGACGTCATCACGGGGCTGACCAGACCGGCGACCGGCTCGGTCAGTTTCGCCGGGCAGGAGCTCGTGGGCCGCCGGGAGTATCAGGTCGTGCGCGCGGGCGTCGGCCGTACCTTTCAGACGTCCGTGGTGTTCGAGGAGCTCAGCGTCGTCGACAACCTGGACCTGGCGGCGGGTTTCCGGCGCCGGCTACCGACCCTGCTGCGCCGCCGGCACGGCGTCTCCGACGATGTCGCCTCGGCGCTGGACACCATCGGGCTGGGCGCGCTGGCGGACCGCCCGGCCGGGGTGCTCTCGCACGGCCAGCGGCAGTGGCTCGAGATCGGCATGCTCGTCGTGCAGCGGCCCCGGCTGCTGCTGCTCGACGAGCCGGTCGCGGGCATGAGCCGCACCGAGCGCGAGCGTACGGGTGAGCTGCTGCAGTCGGTGGCCCGCGACCACACAGTCCTGGTGGTCGAGCACGACATGGATTTCCTGCGCCGCTTCGCCAGCACGGTGACGGTGCTGCACGAGGGCCGGCTGCTGTGTGAGGGCACGGTCGCCGAGGTGCAGGCCGATCCGCGCGTGCAGGAGGTCTATCTAGGACGGTCACGCGACGAGCTCGACAAGGAGGTGGCCTGACGTGCTGGAGGTCGAGGACCTGCAGGTGTCGTACGGCCGGGCGCAGGTGCTCTTCGGGGTCTCGCTGACCGCGCCGGCCGGGTCGCTGGTGTGCCTGATGGGCCGCAACGGTGTCGGCAAGACCACCCTGCTGAAGGCAATCATGGGGGTGCTGCCGGTCCGCTCGGGCGCGGTGCGTTTCGACGGCCGGGAGCTGACCAGGCTCAAGGTGCACGAGCGGGTCCGGCTCGGGCTCGGTTACGTGCCCCAAGGCCACGAGACGTTCCCGCAGCTGACGGTCGCGGAGAACCTGCAGGTGGCGCGGGAGACCGCGGGCAACCGCCGGGCCGGGGTGGTCGACGAGGCGTTCGACCTGTTCCCGGCGCTGCGCGGGCTGCTCAAGCGGCGGGCCGGCTTCCTCTCCGGCGGTCAGCAGCAGCAGCTCGCGATCGCCCGGGCGCTGGTCACCGAGCCGCGGATGCTGCTGCTGGACGAGCCGACCGAGGGCATCCAGCCGTCGATCGTGCGCGAGATCGAGGAGGCGATCCGGCAGCTGCACGCGGCCGGGCTGACCATCCTGCTGGTCGAGCAGTATCTGGAACTGGCCCTGCGGCTGGCCGACCGGTTCGTGATCCTGGACGCGGGCGAGGTGGTGCGGGCGGGCCCGGCCGGCGAGCTCAGCGACGAGTCGGTGCGCCGGTTGCTGGCGGTCTGATCAGGAGCGGGGCGCCTCGAAGATCATGCAGCTGGAGGTGGCGTGGGCGATGAGGCGTCCCGCGGTGTCGGTGATCCGGGCCTCGGTGAGCGCGGTCCGGCGGCCCTTCTGCAGCACGCCGCCCTTGCAGGTGAGCTGCCCGGAGTCGACGGTGACCGCGCGCAGGAACTTCACGTTGAGGTCGAGGGAGGTGTAGCCGACCCCGGCCGGCAGCGTCGAGTGCAGCGAGCACGCGGCGGCGCTGTCGAGCAGCGTGGAGAGCACGCCGCCGTGCATCGTGCCGAGCGGGTTGTAGTGGAACTCCTGCGGCGCCAGGTAGAAGGTGACGCTGCCCTCCTCGACCTCCATGCCGGAGATGTCGATCAGGTTCATGATCGGTGGGGGCGGGAGCTCGCCGGCCACCATCTTGCGCATCAGGTCCAGGCCACTGGTCGTGCCCAGCACGGCGGCATGCTCGGCCGGATCGGTCCAGGAATACGTACGCGTGCGGGTCCCGTCCTGGGTCTGCGTCATGGACGGAGATTGGCACGGGCTTGCTGTGTCTGTCAAACAGACCTAGCCTCGGTGTCATGAATCCCACCCTGGCCCGCCCGTCCGCCCTCGACTGGTCCGTCGACGCCTGCACGATCGGCCGCGCGATGGGCATCCTCGGCGAGAAGTGGACCGTGGTGGTGCTGCGGGAGGTCTTCACCGGCGTCCGCCGCTTCGCCGACATGCGTGAGCGCACCGGCATCCCGCGCCAGGTCCTCACCAACCGGCTCGCCTCGCTGGTGGAGCACGGCCTGCTGCGCCGCGAGCCGTACCAGGAGCCCGGCGCGCGCATCCGCCACGAGTACCGGCTCACCGCCAAGGGGCTCGACCTCTACCCGGTGCTCACCGCGGTGATGGAGTGGGGTGACCGCTACCTGGCCGATCCGCAGGGTCCGCCGCTGGAGATGGCCCACCGCGACTGCGGCGCGCGGGTCCACGCCGAACTGCACTGCGCGCACGGCCACCGGATCGGCGACCCCCGCGAGGTCGCGCCCCGCCCCGGACCGGGGGCCAAGCGCCGCCGCTAAGCTCCCTGGCCGTGGCGCCGGCGCAAGCATCAGCAGGGGAAACATCCGCGTGGGCCCCGTTGCGCGACAAGATCTTCCGCGGGCTGTGGATCGGGGTGCTGGCGAGCAACGTCGGCACCTGGATGCAGACCGTCGGGGCCCAGTGGCACCTGGTGCACGAGCCGGACGCCGCCACCTACGTCAGCCTGGTGCAGACCGCGACGATGCTGCCGGTCCTGCTGCTCGCGTTGCCGTCGGGCACGCTGGCCGACACTTTCGATCGCCGGCGGTTGCTGCTCGCCGTACAGGTGGGGTTGTTCGTCGTGGCCGGGACGCTGACCGTCCTGACCGTGCTCGACCGGATGCCGCCGCTGCTGCTGTTGATCTTCACTTTCCTGCTCGGCGTCGGCCAGGCGCTGACCCTGCCGACCTGGCAGGCGATCATCCCCGAGGTGGTCCCGCGCGACGAGCTCGCCTCGGCGTCCGCGCTCGGTGCGGTCAACACCAACCTGGCCCGCTCGGCCGGGCCGGCGGTGGCCGGGCTGCTGGTCGCGCACGTGGGCGTGGCCGCGGTCTTCGGCCTGAACGCGCTGTCGTTCGTGATTTTCGCGGTGGCGCTGCTGCGCTGGCGCCGGCCGCCGGAGAGCGGGACCGCGCACGCCGAGCGGTTCGGCCCGGCGCTGCGGGCCGGCGGCCGGTACGTGCGCTACTCGCCGGTGGTCCGCCGGATCCTGCTGCGCGTGGTGGTGTTCGTCCTGCCCGGCAGCATCGTCTGGGGCCTGCTGCCGCTGGTCGCCGAGCAGGAGCTGGCCATGGGCCCCAGCGGCTACGGCATCCTGCTCGCCGCCCTGGGCGTCGGTGCGGTCCTGGGCGCCCTGCTGATGCCCCGGGTCCGTGAGCACGTCCCGGCCAACCGGCTGCTCGTGATCTCCGGCGTGGTCTACGGCCTCGCCCTGCTCGTGGTGGCCACGGTGGCCAGCGTCCTCGTCGTGGTGCCGGTCCTGATCGCCGCCGGGCTGGCCTGGATGATCCAGGTGTCGCGGATGAACGCGAGCCTGCAGCTGTTCCTGCCGAACTGGGTGCGTGCCCGCGGCTTCGCGGTTTACCAGGTCGTCTTCGCCGGCGGCCAGGCCATCGGCGCGCTGCTGTGGGGTCAGGTCACCGAGGCGTTCGGCCTGCGCGCCGCCTTCCTCTCCGCGGCCGCACTGATGCTGCTGGGCACCGTGACCGTGCGCTGGCTGCCGCTGCACCACCAGGAGGGTGACCGCAGCCCGGCGGTCTACTGGGCCGAGCCGCACCTGATGCTGGAGCCGCATCTGGACGAGGGGCCGGTGCTGGTCACCTCGACGTTCCGGGTCCGGCCGGCCAACCGGGCCGCCTTCGTCGCCGCGATGCAGGCCGTACGGCGTTCCCGGCAGCGGACTGGGGCCACCCGGTGGGGACTGTTCCGCCCGGGCGAGGCGGCGGACGAGTTCGTCGAGGTTTATCTGGTGCCCACGTGGGACGAACATCTGCGCCAGCACGAGGGCCGGCTCACCGGCAGCGACGAGCAGGAGGAGCAGAAGGCGTGGGCGCTGGCCGAGGGGCCACCGGTGGTCTCGCATCTGCTGCCCGCCGACTCGACGGATTAGCCCGATGTTTCGGGATTGTTCCGATTAGCCTCAGGGCAGGCCGCCGGTTCGAGGGGTGCGGCCCTTCAGGAGGCACGGCGTGGCACTCGTCGATCGTTCCGGTCACTCCCGGCTGCTCGTCATCGGTGGCGCGGAACGCTACGGTCCGGGCGGCACCGAGATCCTGCGCCGCTTCGTCGGCCTGGCCGGTGGTCCCGCCGCCGAGCTGATCGTCATCGCCACCGCCAGCGCGGAGCCCGCCGTCCTGGAGGCCGAGTACGCCGCGCTGTTCACCCGCCTCGGCGCGGGCCGGGTCCGGGCGCTGCGCCTGGACAACCGGGCCCAGGCCAACGAGCCCGCCGTGGTCAAGGCGCTGGCCACCGCCACCGGCGTCTTCTTCACCGGCGGCGACCAGCTGCGGATCACCACTGTCCTCGGCGGCACGCTGGCCGACTCGGCGCTGCAGCGGCTGGTGCAGACCGGCACGATCGTGCTCGGCGGCACCAGCGCCGGCGCCGCGATGATGTCCGGCACCATGATCCTCGGCGGCGACAGCCCGGGGGTCACTCGGGCCAGCGTGCGCACCGGACCCGGGCTGGAGTTCCTGCCCGGCGTGCTGATCGACATGCACTTCGCCGAGCGGGGCCGGCTCAACCGGCTGCTCAGCGCCGTCGCCCTCTACCCGCACGAGCTCGGCCTCGGCATCGACGAGGACACCGCGATCCTCGCCGAGGGCGACAGCTTCGAGGTGCTCGGGACCGGCGCGGTGACGATCGTCGACGCGGGAGCCGCCGCCGACATCCGGGTACCGGCCGACGGGCCGATCGCGCTCACCGGGGCACGGGTGCACGTGCTGCCTGCCGGGTGCAGGTTCGAACTGTCCGGCCGCCGCCCCTCGATCGTCGATGGGTCCGCCGGGGAACGGGAACTGGCCGCATGAAGATCCTCAGCATTCGCCGGCTGCGCGGGCCCAACGTCCACCTGTCCCGGCCCGCGATCGTGGCCCGGCTGCGCCTGGACGAGCTCACCGGCCGCGAGACCAGCGACGTCGCCGGGTTCACCGAACGGATCCTGCGCGCCCTGCCGGGCCTGGCCGAGCACCACTGCGCGGCCGGCTCGCCCGGCGGGTTCGTCAGCCGGATGCGGGGTGGCACCTACTTCGGCCACGTCACCGAGCACGTCAGCATCGAGCTGTCCCAGCGGATCGGGCGCGACGTCAGCTTCGGCCGGACCGTCTCGGCCGGCGAGCCGGGGCTCTACGACCTGATCATCGAATGCCCGGTGGACGAGTCGCCGGACTCCACACTGCCGGGCGAGCTGCTGGAGACCGCCGCGGAGCTGGTCGCCTCGGTCGCGGGCGGCGAGTCCGTGCCCGCCGCCGACCTCACCGAGCGGCTCAGCGCCCTGACCGCGCTGGCCGAGCAGGAGGCCACCGGCCCGAGCACCACGTCGATCATCGCCGCGGCCCGGCGCCGGGGCATTCCGGTCGAGCGGTACGCCGACCTCAGCCTGCTGCGGCTGGGCTGGGGCACCCGCCGGCGCCTGGCCTGGGCCGCGATGACCGACCGGACCAGCGGGGTCGGCGTCGACATCGCGGCGGACAAGCAGGTCACCCGGCGGTTGCTCGAGGACGCCGGGGTGCCGGTCGCGCCCGGCGGGGCCGCCCGTACCGCCGCCGAAGCGGTGCGCCTACTGGGCGAGCTGGGGGCGCCGGTCGTGGTCAAGCCGCGGCAGGGCCGCCAGGGCGAGCACGTGGTGCTGAATTTGCGCACGCCCGAGGAGGTCGAACGGGCGTACACGGCCGCGGGCGGCGACGTGGTGGTCGAACGGCAGTTCGCCGGCCGGGATTACCGCGTGCTGGTCGTCGCGGGTGAGGTGGTGGCCGCCGCCGAGCGGGTCGCGGCCCACGTGGTCGGCGACGGCGAGAGCACGGTGGCCGACCTGGTCGCGCTGACCAACGCGGACCCGCGGCGCGGGGTCGGGCACGCCCGGGTGCTGACCCGCATCGAGCTGGACGCCAACGCGCTGACCGCGCTGAACCGGCAGGGCTGCACGCCCGGCACTGTGCCCGCGGCCGGGCGCCAGGTGTGGCTGCGCGACAACGCCAACCTGTCCACCGGCGGCACCGGCAGCGACGTCACCGACCGGGTGCACCCCGACGTGACCCGGCTCTGCCTGCGCGTCGCCGCCCTGGTCGGGCTGGACATCGCCGGCATCGACCTGCGGCTGGCCGACGTCGCCGCGCCGCTGCCGCCGACCGGGGACCCCGACGAGCTGGGCGCCGGGGTGATCGAGGTCAACGCCGTACCCGGGCTGCGCATGCATCTCGCGCCCGTGCGCGGGCGCTCCCGCGACGTCGGGGACGCGATCGTGCGGGCGATGTTCCCCGGCGGTTCCGACGGGCGGATCCCGACCGTGGCCGTGACCGGCACCAACGGCAAGACCACCGTGACCCGGCTGGTCGCGCACCTGCTGGCCGGCACCGGTCTGCGGGTGGGCGTGGCCAGCAGCGACGGGGTCGCGATCGACGGCCGGGTGGTGCACGTCGGTGACGCCACCGGCCCGCGCTCGGCGCAGATGGTGCTCGGTGACCCGGGGGTCCAGGCGGCGGTCCTGGAGACCGCCCGGGGCGGCACGCTGCGCCGGGGCCTGGGGTACGACCGGACCGACGTCGGCGTGCTCACCAACATCACCGCCGACCACCTGGGCCAGGACGGGCTGGAGTCGATCGAGGACCTGGCCCACGTCAAGGCGCTGATCGCCGAGCGGGTCCGCGACGGGGGCACGCTGGTGCTCAACGCTGACGACCCGTGGGTACGCAGCATCGCCGAGCGGCCCCGGGTCCGCGCCGACCGCAAGCGCGTCGTCTGGTTCGGCACCGACAGCCGGCAGCCCGTGCTGGCCGAGCACCTGGGCCGGGGCGGGACCGCGTACGTGCTCCAGGACGGCTGGCTGGTCCAGGCCACCGGCGGCCGGCGCACCCCGTTGCTGCGCGTCGCGGACGTGCCCGGCTCGTTCGGGGGAGCGGCGTCGTACGCGGCCGTCAACGCCCTCGCCGCGGCGGCTGCAGCCCGGGCCCTCGGCGCCCCGCCGGACGTGGTGGCCGAGCGGCTGGCCGCCTTCGAGCCGCGGGTGGACAACCCGGGCCGGGCCACGCTGCTGCGCCTCGACGACGTGGCCCTGTTCGTGGACTACGCGCACAACCCGGCGGCGATCGCGACGGTCCTGCGGACGCTGCACCGGCTCTGGGGTCCGCAGCGGTGCCTGGCCACGGTCACGTTGCCCGGCGACCGCCGCGACGACCTGCTGGCGGCCTCGGCCCAGGTGCTCGCGGACGGCGTCACCCGGGCCGTGCTCTACGACGACGAGGACCCGCGCGGCCGGGCGCCGGGGGAGGTGTCCGCACTGGTGGAACGTGAGATGCGCGGGCGCCGGCCGCTCATCCAGGTGGTCCGGACCCCGGGCTACCGGGCGGCGGTCGACGCGGCGTTGCGGCTGGCCGTCCCGGGCGACGTGATTCTCGTGCTCTACGAGAAGCTCGCGCCGATGCTGAACCACCTCGAGAGCCTGGGGGCCGTGCCCGCCGACTCCGCTGTGGTGCACGCCGAACGGCTGTCCGCGCACCCGGCCCGGGCGGTCACGCGGACGCCCCGGACAGCCGTTTCCCCGTAGTGGTTCCCTGGATCGGGTGATTTGTCAGCAACGCTGGTGGCTTGCGGCAACAAAGAATGATCGGCGCCGGGAAATCACCCGATCGGGCGGGGTTGCCCAGGTCATTGCCCTGTGGCAATCATCACGCTGGGTATAGATGAGCGCCACTCATGATCTCATCATTGTCTCTTTGCGTGATACAAACGCGACTGCACGTGCAGAATCCGTAGTGGAAACGCGAGATTCGTTATCCTGCCGCAAGTTCCGACGAAGCGGGCATACGACCCAGCGTTGTTTGGCATGACCATCTATACAGCTCTGACCAGGCATTCTGTCCTCGGCGCCGACTGCCCACCGCAGGCGCACAGCGCGGAACAGAGCGTGACGACGCCCAGCTCATCCGGGTTGTCGAGGAGTCGAGACCTGGCCGATCGTCCGCTAACATCCTCGCCGTCGATGGGGAATGCTCGGTCCAACGGCGGGCCGACAACCGCCCCGGCATCAGCACGCATGGCGGTGCAGTGCTGATGTTTCTTCCGATCGCGCATGTGGGGGCACATGAGCACGACGGACCTGCCCGGTTCGAGTCTGCTGGCCGGTCGCTACCGACTGGTCGAGCGGCTCGGCGCCGGCGGGATGTCAGTGGTCTGGCGAGGGTTCGACGAAGTGCTCGGCCGGCAGGTCGCGGTGAAGGTCCTGCCGCCCTCGACGAGCACCGACCCCTCGTTCCGACGCCGACTCCGCGCGGAGGCCCAGGCCGCCGCACGGCTGAGCCACCCGCACATCACCAACGTCTACGACTACGGCGAGGCGACCACCGTCGACGGTGAGCCGGTCCCGTACGTCGTCATGGAGCTCGTCGACGGCGAGTCGCTGGCGGCCGTCCTGGCCCGCTCGCGCCGGCTGCCGTGGCCGGCCGCGGTGCGCATCTCCTCCGAGGTCGCGGCGGCCCTGGCTGCTGCGCACGCCCGGGGCATCGTGCACCGCGACGTGACCCCGGCCAACGTCATGCTCACCTCCGGCGGCGCCAAGGTCGTCGACTTCGGCATCTCGGCCCTGATCGGCGAGAACGACATCGACCCGGACGGCAGTCTGCTCGGCACGCCGGCCTACCTGGCGCCCGAGCGGCTCGAGGGCGGCCAGGTCAGCCCGGCCACCGACGTGTACGCGGTCGGCCTGCTGATCTACCGCACCCTGATCGGGCAGCTCCCCTGGGACGTCGGCACGACGACGGCCCTGCTGCGCGCCCACCAGTACACGGAGCCCGAGCCGCTGCCGCCGGTCGAGGGCCTGCCCAGCGCGGTCTCCGCGCTGATCGCCCGCTGCCTGGAGAAGCGGCCCGCGGACCGCCCGTCCAGTGCCGAGCTGGCGCACGTGCTCGGCACGGTGTCGGCCGGGGTGCCGGCCAGCCGCGCCTACGTGCCGGACTGGGCCGAGAACGGCGAGGACACCACGATCCTGCCGTCGGCCCGGCGTGACACCGACGCCTTCGGGCGGGTCCGGCCGGGCCTCGCCCAGGTGCACTCCACTGCTCCCGGCCGCGGAGTCGCCGCTGTTCCCGCTGCCGAGGCGCCGGTCTCGCCGGCCCCGGCCGGAGCGCCGGTGCCCCCGGCGGTCTCGGTCGCCGAGGTCGAGGCGGCCGTCGGCCCGGTGTCGTCCCCGCCCCAGCGCGGTGCCCGCAACAGCCGGTTCGGTCCGGTGCCACCGGCTCCCGCGGTCGCCTCGGCGGCGGGCGCCACGGCGCCGCCGATCGAGGATGCCGCTCCGGCCGGCCCGGCCCTGCGTCCCGCCTTCGGTGGCGACGACGCGTTCCGGCCGCCGCCCCGCGAGGGTGGCTCGCCCGCGTCGCCGGCCCGCCCGGCCGGTGCCGGAGGCCACGGTGGCCGGGGCAACACGCCGCCGGCCCGTCCCGGTGGCGGCAGCCCGCCCAACCAGAACAGGCCCGGCTCCGCGGCCACCGGCCCCTCGGGCCCCGGTGGCAACGGCGGCATCACCCAGCGGCGCCGGGTGCTCATCATCTCCGGCTCCATCGTCGGGGCGGTCCTGGTCGCCTCGGCGGCGGTGGCCGCGCTCTCCCAGGACGGCACGCCGAAGACCCCGAACGCGGGCTCGACCACGCTGACCGGCTCGAACAAGTGCGTGGTCAGCTATGCGGTCTGGGAGGACAAGGACAACAAGTTCCGGGCCGCGATCACGCTGGCCAACCGGGAGAACTCGGCGATCAAGGACTGGAAGCTCTGGTTCCTCATGCCGGGCGACCAGGTCGTGTCCGGCAACGGCGGGCTCAAGCTGGACCAGCAGGGGCAGGGTGTCACCGTGCTGGGTCGCACGCCGCTGAGCCCGCAGCAGACCAAGACGCTCGAGTTCACCGGCCGCTACCGGGCCAGCAACGCCGCCCCGATGGTGTTCGAGCTCGGCGGGGAGACCTGCCAGACGTTCGTCTCGCCGGCGCCCGGTGCGCCGTCGCGGCCGGTCGAGCACCTCACGAACGGCACGGTCCGGCTGGGTCCGGTGCCGACCAAGGACACGCCGATCCCGGGTATCTCGATCAACCCGGGCGGGGTCGCGGTCCCGGTCCCGGTCACCACGACGGCGCCGGCCGGGGTCACGCCGACGACCACGACACCGGGGGTAGTGGTGGACCCCGGTGGCGGCGGCAACGGCAACGGTGACGACGACGGTGACGACGACGAGACCCCGGTGGAGCCGTCCGCGCCGACCACGACGCCGGCTGTCACGCCGACGACCACGGAGCCGGCCGTGACGGAGACGACGCCCGCGGTGACGGACACGTTCACCGACCCGGGCGACACTTCCGGCAACGAGCCCCTGCCGGGGGCCGTGGGCTGAAATCCGACAAGCGCGTCCTCGGGCGGTCGACCGGAGTTCCGGTTCGGCCGCCCGAGCTGCGCGTAAGGTCGAATTGAGCCCGACAGGAACCGGTGCTGCCCGTGACGACCCGCGACGGCCGTGACGAGAGCCTTCCGCCGAAATCGGTATGAACCGTATCGGCGTGCCTGCGGGCCGGGTTGACGCCCACGGGGAAGATGACTGATACCGGTCTGCAACCTGAGCGGTTCCGGTCGGCACCGGCGCGAGCGTTAGCTGGAACCAGGCAAGTCGTCGCACATCGGGGAGTTCCACATGATCAGCACCGTCCAGGACCTGGCCGCGGAGGCTCTGTTCGTCTCCTACCTGCAGCCGTCCGAGTGCCCGAGCCGCCAGACCGTCGAAGAGACCGTCACCGCCATGCTGCTGCGCCACGGCAGCGACGGCTGTGCGGCCGGTGTCGCCGCCGAGTTCGGCGACCACCCGGAGGCCGCCGTGCGCCGGATGAACTGGGTGCGCCGCGAGCTGAGCGCCATGCTGGCCGCGCCGCGCCACCCGCACTTCGCCAGCTGAGGGCCCCGGAGGAGCCCGCCCGATAGCTGAGCCTTTTTCGCAAAAAACACCACAAAAGCAACCGAGTTCGGCCGCCACTGCACCCTTCGGCCATAAGTGTTCTCCTCATCAGCCGGTTCACCTGCCGGCTTGTACGAGCGAGGAGGAACACGTGACCGTGACGACCGAACTCCCCGCCACCGTCGGCATCGTCCACGACGCGCCGTCCGCGCGCGACCTCGAGGACCTGGTCCGCGAACACATGCCGATGGTGGGACACCTGGTTCGGGAACTGCTCAACCGCGTACCCGGCCACGTTCACGCCGACGACCTGTCGTCCGCCGGATTCGCCGCACTGCTCGGCGCCGCGCGCTCCTTCGACGTGAGCCGGGGCATCCCGTTCCACCGCTTCGCCGCAGTCCGGATCCGCGGCGCACTGCTGGACGAGCTGCGCGGACAGGACTGGGCCAGCCGATCGGTCCGGGCCCGGGCCCGCCGGACGGCGACAGCCCGCCAGGAACTCACCGCGGCACTCGGCCGGACCCCGTCGGAGGCCGAGGTGGCCGAGATGCTCGGCATCGGCGTCGCCGAACTGGCCAGCGTCGAGGACGACGTGCAGAAGGCAGCCCTGCTCAGCCTGCAGGGCTTCCCCACCGGCGCCGCCGAGGAGATGGTCCCGGAACTGTCCGAGGGGCCCGAGGACCTGCTGCTCAAGCGGGAACGGCTGGGATATCTGCACCAGGCCATCCAGGCTCTGCCCGAGCGGCTGCGCCTGGTGGTCACCCAGTCCTTCCTGCAGGAACAGCCGCTCAGCGACGTGGCCGCCGAACTCGGTGTCACCGAGTCGCGGATCTCGCAGCTGCGCACCGAGGCGTTGCGGCTGCTCCGGGAGGGCCTGAACAGCTCGCTGGCCCCGGAGCTGCTCACCGTCGCGGCCGGCGGACCGCGGACCCGCAAGGGTTGCCTGCAGCGGCGGCGGACCGAGTACTTCGCCCGGGTCGCGGAGCAGGGCAACCTGCGGACCCGGCTGGCACTGACCGACAGTCACGGCGTACCCATCGCGGTCGCCGCCTGATCGGCGGGGCGGCTCGGCGACCGGTGATCCGGTCGCGGGGTCGCCCCGGCTCTGTCACCGGTGGCGGCGGTCGGCGACGGTTCCGGAGATCGCGCCGGCCAACGCACCCGTGACGGCACCCAGCAGGCCGGTGCCGATGGCCGCGTCGCCCGCCTCGTAACCACCGCTGCCGAACCATCCCCAGAGAGCTCCCGCGGCCGCGCCGAGCAGCAGCCCGGTCAGCGCCCAGCGGCCCCGTCGCATCGGTGCGCCTCCTCCGGCGTATTGCGGCCGGGAACTGACCGCAAAGGCTCCTACGGTCGGCAGTATGAGACCTTTCCGGATCGCCGTCGACCCGTACGACCTCACCGACCTGCACGAGCGGCTGGCCCGGACCCGCTGGCCGGCGCAGTTGCCCGGGGCTGAGTGGGACCGCGGTGTGCCGGTGGAGTGGCTGCGCGAGCTGGCCGAGCACTGGCGTACCGGCTACGACTGGCGGGCCTACGAAGCGCGGCTCAACGCCTTCCCACAGTGGATCACCGAGATCGACGGCCTGGACATCCACTTCCTGCACGTCCGGTCCCCGCGGCCGGACGCGCTGCCGCTGATCCTGAGCCACGGCTGGCCGAACTCGGTCGTCGAGTTCATCAACCTGATCGAGGTGCTCAGCGCGGACTTCCACGTGGTGGTGCCGTCGGTGCCGGGCTTCGGCTTCTCGGCGGCCCCGCGTACGCCGGGATTCGGGGTCGAGCGGGTGGGCCGGATCTGGGCGCAGCTGATGAGCCGGCTGGGATACGAGCGGTACGGCTCGCACGGGGGCGACCTGGGCGCGTACCTCGCACCGGCGGTCGCGGTGGCGGCGCCGGACCGGGTGGTGGGCGTGCACGTGAACGCCGGCCCGGGCATGCCGACCGAGGCGGACGTGCCGGGCATGAGCGAGGCCGAACGCGCCGACTACGCGGCGATGCGGGAGTGGGCCGGGTCGGGCGTGGACCACCACTCCCTGCTGCGGGCGGCGCCGCAGACCTTCGCGTACGGGTGGCAGGACTCGCCGGTGGCGCTGCTGGCCTGGCACATGCAGAAGATGAAGGAGTTCGGCGACCTGGTGATCGACCGGGATCTGCTGCTGACGAACACGAGCATCTACTGGTTCACCGGGACGGCGGGCTCGTCCTCGTGGTTCATGTACGACACACCGGCGTTCGCCTGGCCGAAGGGGCAGAAGGCGGTGCCGACGGGTGTCTACGCCGGGGGACCGCCGCTGTTCCGGCGGCTGGCCGAGGAGCAGAACACGATCACGCACTGGCCGGCCGGCAACCCCGGTGGCCATTTTGTCGCCCTGCACGAACCGGCCGCGCTCGCCGCCGACCTGCGCACCTTCTTCGCGCCGCTGCGCTGAGCGGGGACGCGTCCCACCGCGGCGCTCTACACCGTGACGGGCAGCCGCTGCGGCTCGATGCAGAGCGGGTCCAGGGCCGCCCGTACCCGCCGGATGTCCTGTCCGACGGCGCTGGCCAGCATCCCCGGCCCGGCCAGCGGCATCAGAGCCGAGTCCCTGCCGAGCAGTGCGGCGTCCGGCAGCTCCGGACCGGCGAGGACGAGCGAACCCACCGCCCGGCCGCCACCGAGCACCGCCGCCCCCGACCAGCCCGGTGCCCGGGGACCGACCGTCAGCTCGTGGCGGTACAGGGTGCTCCCGGCGTACCGGATGGTCAGGTCGGTGTGCACGTCGCCGGACGGCTCGTCGTGCCGCCCGCAGACCAGGTCGTCGCGCCAGAGCAGGGTGCCGCCGGCCTCGACCTCGACCCGCGTGATCGCGCGGTGGTCGCAGCCGGCCGCCGCGATCAGCGGCTCCGGCAGCCACCGCAACGTCGCACCGGCCGCGACGACCGCCCGGATCTCCAGCCGCGACGCCGGCGCACCCGGCCGCCCGGGCAGCGCGAGCTGCGCGGCCACACTGCGCACCTCCAGCCGCGCCCCCGGGCCGACCTCGAGGTCCAGCCGCAGGTCGTCGCCCCGCAGCGGCCCGGCGGCCCCACCGACGAGGTGCACGGTGACCGCACCGCCGGTCCGCGGCCCGGTGCGGCGCAGCAACAGCGGCGACTCCCCGCGCAGCACCGCGAGCCGGGTGCCGCCCCGCCCGTCGGCCTCGGCGACGATCCGCGCCTCGGCCCGCATCAGCTCGCCACCCGGCAGCCCATCAGGCGGCGGGCACCCGGGCCGCGACCAGCGCGCGGATCCAGTCGGCGACCGGAGTGGCCGCCTTGTCGCCGACCAGCGACAGGAACACCGTCGGCAGCTCACCCCGCCGTGCCCGGGCATCCCGGTCCATCACCGACAGATCAGCCCCGACCAGCGGCGCGAGATCCGTCTTGTTGATCACCAGCAGGTCTGCGGTCGTGACCCCCGGCCCACCCTTGCGCGGCACCTTGTCGCCGCCCGCCACGTCGACCACGAAGATCTGCTGGTCGATCAGCCCCTTGCTGAACGTCGCGGTCAGGTTGTCCCCGCCACTCTCGACCAGCACGAGGTCCAGTGGCCCGAGCGTCGCCTCGAGATCCTCGACCGCGTCGAGGTTGGCGGAGATGTCGTCCCGGATCGCGGTGTGCGGGCAGCATCCGGTCTCCACCGCGCGGATCCGGTCCGCCGGCAGCACCCCGTTGCGCAGCAGGAAGTCGGCGTCCTCGGTGGTGTAGATGTCGTTGGTCACCACCGCGAGCCGCAGTTCGGCGCCCAGCGCCCGGCACAGCGCCGCGACCAGCGCGGTCTTGCCGGAACCGACCGGCCCGCCGATGCCGATCCGCAGCGCCCGGGGGCCGGGGCGCAGCGGCGCATGCGGATCGACGCCGGGTTCGGGATGGGTGTGAGGAACCTCGTCGGGACCGTGTTCGTGCAGTTCAGGATGCAAAGAGACGCACCTCCCAGGTGGCGTGGAGCTCGGCGCCGATGTCGAGCAGCGGGGCGCCCGCGGCCGGCAGGGCGTCGACCGGGTCGTGGGTCCGGGCCGCGGCGTCCGCCGCGATCCGGTCGATCTCGGGTGCCAGCCCGGCGAGCAGGGCGTGCACCGCGTAGGGGTCAAGGCCGAGCAGCCGCACGGCCGCGCTGGCCGGCCCACTCACGGCCCCGTGCGCCGCGGCGACCGCGGCCTCCAGTGGCCCGAGCCCGGCGGCGGCGGCCACCACCCCGAGCGCGACGGGATGGTGCGGCTCGCGGCCGACGGCCGGCACCGGCCACATCGCCCGCCCGGCGCGTAACAACGCCCGGCCCTGGGCCCGCGAAGCCCGCCGCAGAGCCGGCGACGGCGTCCGGGCATCCAGCCCGTCATCAAGATCGGCGGATGCTCCGCTACGGGCACACGCCCCGGCCGCGAAAACAGCGGATACCAGGCCAGTGGTGTGCAACCGGCCGCGTAGGAAGCCGTCGACGTCCCGGACCTCGCGCACCCGGCCGGCGGCGACCGCGGCCTCCAGCCCGCCGGAATGCGCGTGCCCGCCGGACGGCAACCGCCCGTCAGCCAGCACCAGCAACGTCGCGAGACTCATGCCGGGCACCCCGCCGCTCGCTCGGAGTGACCGCGCGCCCGGCCGGATCGGTGGTCCGCCAGTGGCGGGGGGCGATCGGGCATCAGAACAGGAAGTAGCGCTGGGCCATCGGGAGCTCGGTCACCGGGTCCGGCTCGATGACCTCGCCGTCGATGCGGACCGCGAAGGTGTCCGGCTCGACCTCGATGCGGGGCAGGGCGTCGTTGTGGGGCAGGTCCGCCTTGCCCACCGAGCGGGTGTCCGTCACCGGCACCAGCGCCCGCTTGACGCCGATGCGGTCGCCCAGCAGGGCGTCCAGGGCGGCCGGCGCCACGAAGGCCACCGAGGTCACCGACGGGACCACGCCGTAAGCACCGAACATCGGGCGGGGGAGCATCGGCTGCGGGGTGGGGATCGAGGCGTTCGCGTCGCCCATCTGGGCCGAGGCGATCATGCCGCCCTTGATCACCAGGGCCGGGCGGACGCCGAAGAACGCCGGGTCCCACAGGACCAGGTCGGCCAGTTTGCCCGGTTCGACCGAGCCCACCTGCTCGGCCATGCCGTGGGCCAGTGCCGGGCAGATCGTGTACTTGGCGACGTACCGTTTCGCCCGGAGGTTGTCCGCCGGGCCGTCGCCCGGCAGGGCGCCGCGGCGCGCCTTCATCACGTGGGCGGTCTGCCAGGTACGCATGATGACCTCGCCGACGCGGCCCATCGCCTGCGAGTCGGAGCCGATCATCGAGATCGCGCCCAGGTCGTGCAGGAAGTCCTCGGCCGCCATCGTGGAGGGGCGGATCCGGCTCTCCGCGAACGCCAGGTCCTCGGGCACCGAGGAGTTCAGGTGGTGGCAGACCATCAGCATGTCGAGGTGCTCGCTGAGGGTGTTGCGGGTGTACGGCCGCGTCGGGTTGGTCGACGACGGCAGCACGTTCGGGTGCGAGGCGACCGTGATGATGTCCGGCGCGTGCCCGCCGCCGGCTCCCTCCGTGTGGTACGCGTGGATCGACCGTCCCCCGATCGCCCGCAGCGTCTCCTCGACGAAGCCGGCCTCGTTCAGGGTGTCGGTGTGGATGGCGACCTGCACCCCGGACGCGTCGGCGACCCGCAGCGCGGCGTCGATGACCGCGGGCGTGGTGCCCCAGTCCTCGTGCAGTTTGAAGCCGCCGGCCCCGCCACGCAGCTGCTCCCACATCGACTCGCTCGACATGGTGTTGCCCTTGCCGAGCAGCAGCACGTTGATCGGCCAGTGGTCCAGGGACTCCAGCATCCGGGCCAGGTGCCAGGCGTTCGGGGTGACCGTGGTGGCCTTGGTGCCCTCGGCCGGGCCGGTGCCGCCGCCGATGATCGTGGTGATGCCGCTGGCCAGCGCGGTGTCCAGGATGGTGGGGCTGATCAGGTGGACGTGGCTGTCGATGGCGCCCGCGGTGAGGATCTTGCCGTTGCCGGCGATGATCTCGGTGCCGGGGCCGATCACCAGGTCCGGGTGGACGCCGTCCATGGTGTCGGGGTTGCCGGCCTTGCCGAGCGCCACGATCCGGCCGTCGCGGATGCCGATGTCGGCCTTGACGATGCCCCAGTGGTCGAGCACCACCGCGCCGGTGATCACCGTGTCCGGGCTGCCCTCGGCGCGGGTGGCGCGGGACTGGCCCATGGACTCGCGGATCACCTTGCCGCCGCCGAAGACGACCTCGTCGCCCGGCTGCGGGCCGGCGCTGCGGTCCTCCTCGACCTCGATCAGCAGGTTGGTGTCGGCGAGCCGGATGCGGTCGCCGGCGGTGGGGCCGTACAGGGCGGCGTAGCGGCCGCGGTCGAGGGTGGTCACGCCGTGGCCTCGCTGTGCTCCCGTTGGCTGCGCCGTCCCTGACGGCCTGGCTCGGCGGTTTGTTTCACCGGGGGCTCCCGTTCGACGGCTGGTCTTCCCCGGTGTCCTCGTCCAGCGAGCCGGCGGGCTCGATGTCCTCGGGGTCGGCGGGTGGCGGCTCGGGGATCTTGTCCAGTGGGCCGCCGGCCAGGCCGCGCAGGCCGGGAACGATGCGGTGGCCGGCGAAAGGGATCAACTCGATGTCGCGCGGCATGCCCGGCTCGAAACGCACCGAGGTGCCCGCGGGCACGGCGAGGCGGTGCCCCCAGGCGGCCTCGCGGTCGAAGTCCAGGGCCGCGTTGGACTCGGCGAAGTGGTAGTGCGAGCCCACCTGCACGGGCCGGTCGCCGGTGTTGCGCACGGTCAGCGCGAGCACCGGCCGTCCGGCGTTGATCGTGATGTCACCGTCCCCGGCGATGATCTCTCCGGGAATCATGAGATCGGCCCGTGCACGGTGACGAGCTTGGTGCCGTCCGGGAACGTCGCCTCGACCTGTACCTCGGCCAGCATTTCCGGTACGCCGTCCATCACGTCCGCGCGGGTCAGCACCCGCCGCCCGGCGTCCATGAGCTCGGCGACCGTACGCCCGTCCCGCGCACCCTCCAGCAGGAAGGCCGTGATGATCGCGGTCGCCTCGGGGTGGTTCAGGCGCAGACCGCGCTCCCGCCGGCGCCGGGCGACGTCCGCCGCGACGTGGATGAGCAGGCGTTCCTGCTCGTGCTGGCTGAGGAACAAAAGGA
The DNA here is from genome assembly GCF_050955795.1 of Actinoplanes sp. CA-051413. Lineage (NCBI taxonomy): Bacteria > Bacillati > Actinomycetota > Actinomycetes > Micromonosporales > Micromonosporaceae > Actinoplanes > Actinoplanes sp. CA-051413. The sequence goes on along the minus strand of NZ_CP192100.1, from coordinate 7,248,192 downwards.
ACCTCCCCTGAACGTCCAGCGATGCTCGCAGCTCGACGTTTCCGACGTGTTACCCCGTACCGCAGGCGTGATCATCCTGATGAGACCACGCCTGCGGTAGGAACGCCGGGGGAAACGCCGGTCAGCTGAGGCCGCGGGGGATGCGCCAGAAGGCGTACCCGGCCAGCAGCATTGCGAGCAGCAGGTAGATCCCGAACTCCAGCCACTGGAAGGTCCAGTACCGGTCGGCCGGCTGGTACGTCAGCACGCTGTGCAGGTTCAGCGCCTCCAGGCAGGCCTTGTCCTTCTCGAAGTCGCCGGTGAAGCAGGCCTCGGTCGCGGCCTTGCCGGGCTGGGCGCCGGTGCTGTCGACCAGGATCGCCTCGTTGGTCAGCACCCAGGCCCCCGGCACGTCGTAGCCCTCCACCGACACCCGGCCGGACGGATTCGTCCAGATGCCGTGCGCGCCGCCCGCGGTGAACTGCACGTTCTCGGTGACCGGTCCGGCCAGGTGCGGGCGGATGACCGTGGGCATCAAGATCTGGATCGCTGTGAACGCGGCCAGCGTGACAGCCATAGCGATGACGGTCCGCTTGGTGAGCAGCCCGATGGCGATCCCGGCGACGACGGCGAACACCGCGTAGCCCAGCGGGGCCAGGTTGCGGGTGGGGAAGAACAGCGGGTCGAAGCGGTCGTCGAGCGCCCGGTCGTACGGGCTGGCGGCCCAGGTGAAGAGCAGGCTGAGGGCGCCGGTGAAGGCCAGCGCGGCCAGCGTCACGAACGACAGCTTGACCGCCAGCCACCGGGTCCGGGTGATGCTCTGGTTCCAGACCAGCCGGTGTGTCCCCGTCTCCAGCTCGCGGGCGATCAGCGGTGCGCCCCAGAAGGCTCCGATGGCGGCCGGGATCAGGATGATGAGGAAGCCGGTGAGCAGCAGGACGGAGAAGTACTTGTCCTCGAGCAGCTGCGTGCCCGAGTCCACCGAGCAGCCTGTGCAGCCGACGTTGCTGTCGTAGGCGCTGCGCAGCTGCAGGCCGAGGATCACGAGGTAGATCGCGAGGGCGCCGAGCGCGACGAGGGCCACCAGGGCCTGGCCGCGGAACTGTCGCCAGGTTAGCCAGATCATCGGTGGGCCTCCAGGGTCTGCGGGGTGAATCCACCGACGGCACCGAGGGCGGCCCGGGTGAGATAGGCGAGGATCATGTCCTCCAGGCCGATGCGTTCGGCCTCGACGGGGATCCCGGGCACCGCGCCGAGAGTGTCGTGCACGATCAGGGTGCTCTGCCGGTCGGTGTGCTCCGCCTGGATCACCTCGACGCCCGGTGGCAGCTTGTCGAGGTCGCCGCGGGCCGCGACCAGGCGGTAGTGGGCGGCGAGCAGTTCGTCGACGTCGCCGGCGAGCTGCACCCGCGAGCCGGTCAGCACGATCATGTGGTCGCAGACCCGTTCCAGGTCGCTGAGCAGGTGCGACGAGAGTATGACGCCGACCTCCAGCTCGGCGACGAACTCCATCAGGCTCTGCAGGAACGCGCGCCGGGCCAGCGGGTCCAGCGACGCGACCGGCTCGTCGAAGATCAGCAGCTCGGGCCGCTTGGCGGCGGCGATGGTCAGCGCCAGCTGGGCCCGCTGGCCACCGGAGAGCCGGCCCGCTTTCTGGGCCGGATCGAGGCCGACCTGGGCGACGCGCTCCTCCGCCAGCGCGTCGTCCCAGCCGGGGTTCAGTCGACGGCCCATCCGCAGGTGGTCGCCGACGGTCAGGCCGGCGTAGACCGGGGTGTCCTGGGCCACGAAGCCGATCCGGGCCAGCTGGGCGGCGTCGGCGGCCGGGCGGGAACCGAGCACCTCGATGGTGCCGGCCGTCGGGGCGATCATGCCGGCGGCCAGGTTGAGCAATGTGGACTTGCCCGCGCCGTTCGGCCCGACCAGACCGACGACGCGGCCGGCGGGAACGCTGAGATCGACGTCGGTGAGGGCGGGCCGGCTGCCGTAGCTCTTGCTCAGTCCCTGGGTGCGCAGGACCGGATTCATGGGGTCACCTCGGTTGCCTTTCGGAATGTCGTCATGAACAGGGCCTCGATGCTGTCGGCGTCGAGCCCGGCCCGGTGGGCCTTCTCCAGCCAGCCGAGCAGCTCCCGGCGCAGCGGTTCGTGCGCGGCCAGCGAGTCGTCGGCCAGGCTGTGGGTCACGAAGGTGCCGAGCCCCGGGCGGGGCGTGACCAGGCCGAGATGTTCCAGCTCCCGGTAGGCCTTGAGCACCGTGTTGGGGTTGATCGCCAGCTTGGCCACGACCTCCTTGACCGTGGGGAGCTGGTCCCCGACGGACAGCAGGCCGAGCCGCAGCGCCCGCTGCACCTGCTGCACGAGCTGCAGGTACGGCGAGACGCCGGACCGGACGTCCAGGTGAAAGTCGATCACTTGTTTCTCGCTTTAACTAGGCTATTAGCACTATAGAGAAAGGGCCGTCCCCGCTGTCAAGGGACAGTGCGGTCGCCAGCGCTTCGATAGCGTGCTGCGCATGGCTGAGATCCCGGAGTATCTGCGCCCGTTCGTCCTGTCACCGCCGGCCCGCGAGCCGGAACGGACGGACACTGTGGACACCTACCGGCCCGACGGGGAGGGGCCGTTCCCGGTCGTCGTGGTGGTGCACGGCGCGCCGCTGCCGCCCGGGCTGGAGGCGCAGCCCCGGGACTGGCCGCTGTATCGCGGATACGGCCGGCTGCTGGCCGAGCAGGGGCTGCTCACCGCCGTGGTCGGGTATCAGCTGCCCATCACACCGGGCCCGGACGGCCTCGTGCTGGACTACGCCACGGCGGCAGATCAGGTCGCCGCCGCCGTGACGGCTGCCCGGGCCGATCCGCGCGCTGACGCGGACCGGGTGGTGCTGTGGTTCTTCTCCGGCGGGGCCATGCTCAGCGCCGGCTGGCTCCGCGACGCGCCCGCCTGGTTGCGCGGCATCGCCCTGACCTATCCGGTGGTGACCCCGCTGCCGGGCATGGTGGCCGCGCCGGGCTTCGCCGCCCCGGCCGAGGCGGTCGGGCCGGGCGCCCCGCCGCTCCTGGTGACCCGGGTGGGCCGCGAGCACCCGGGCTTCGCCGCGGGAGTGGAGACGTTCCTGACCCGGGCCGGCGACGTCGAGCTCATCGAGGTGCCGAACGGGCAGCACAGCTTCGACATCGCCGACCACACCGACGAGTCACGCGCCGCGGTGCGTCAGGCCGTCGAGTGGGTGCGCAAGCGTCAGGCGGTGTAGAGCACGGCGTCGATCTCGATGTCGAAGCCGACCAGCGGGACCGGCAGGGTGGTGCGCACCGGCAGGTGCTCGCCCTTGATGTACTGCGGGTAGATCTCGTTGAGCTCGGCGAAGTCGGCGAAGTCGCGCAGGTAGACGCCGACCCGGACAGCCTGGTCGAGGCTGCTGCCGGCCGCCTCGGCCACGGCGGCCAGGTTGCGGAAGGCCGCGTGCGCCTGCTCGGCGAAGCTGCCGGTGACCCGGGTGCCGTCCGGCAGCGCCGGGACCGCGCCGGCCAGGTAGATGGTGTCGCCGGCGACGACGGCGTGCGAGTAGGGACCGCCGGCCGGTGCGGCCCGGTCGGTGATGATGGCACGCTTCGGCATTACTGACTCCTCGGTGTCGGTCTCGGGAACTGTTCGGCCAGGCCGTCCGCGCCGACCAGCGGCGCGGTGAGCAGGGCGCGCAGGTCGCGCTCGCGCCGGGCGAGGGCGGCGCGCTGGGCGTCGGTCAGCGGGATCCACGGCGGGGTGGGCGGGCCCAGCCGGGGGATCATCCGGCGGCCGGCCACGTACGTCGCCTCGTTGACCAGCCGCAGCGGGGCGTGCCGGACCTGGCGGTGGGCGTCCACCACCTCGAAGGCGCCCTCCTCGACCCGGAACACCGCCAGGTCGGCGGGTGCGCCGACGGTCAGCGTCCCGCCGGGGAGCCCCAGAGCACGGGCAGGCCGCACGGTGGCGGCGGCGAGCACCTCGGTCAGCGGCAGGCCGGCGGCGAGCAGTTTGGCCATCGTGGTCGGCAGGTCGAAGACCGGGCCGTGCACCGAACGGGCGTGCAGGTCGGTGGAGACCGTGTCCGGGGCCAGGCCCTCGGCGAGCTGCCGTTCGAGCACGTCGAAGGCGAAGCCGCCGGAGCCGTGGCCGATGTCGAGCAGCACGCCGCGTTCGCGGGCGGCGCGCACGGCCGGGCCCAGGGGAGCGGCGATGCCACTCGCGCAGTGCGTCACGATGTCGCCCGGGCGCAGCAGGTCGAGGACCTCGTCGAGCGCGGGTGGGGCCGTACCGATGTGGACCATGACCGGGATGCCGCAGGCCTGCGCCGCGGCCAGGCCGCGCCGCAGGGGTTCGACGCCGTTGTCACCGACGGTCTCGCGGTCGATGCGGACCTTGATGCCGCGGATCAGGTCGCGGTGCGCCTGCACGGTGTCGATCGCCAGCGCGGTGTCGCAGTTGTCCAGGTCACGGCTCTCCCCGGTACGCCCGGCCAGCCCCACCGCGGAGATGTTGAGCAGCGCCGGCACCCGCACGTCGGTGCCCGCCACCACCCGGCGCAGGCCGGCCAGGGTGTAAGCCCCCGCCGACCCGGCATCCACCCAGGTGGTGACGCCGGTGCGCCAGGCGATCGGATCCGGCTCGATGCCCCAGTAGCCCGGCCCGACGTGCGCGTGCAGGTCGACGAGTCCCGGGGTGACCAGCAGCCCGGCGACGTCCACCACCGTGCGGGCGTCCTCGCTCACGCCTGCTCCCACGGCCGCGATGAGCCCGTCGCGCACCGCCACGTCCGCCGGTCCCGTCCCCGGCACCTCTCCGCCGGTGAACAGCAGGTCGTAGGTCATGCCACACCTTCGAGGGCCGCGGAGATGGCCAGCCGGTAGAGCCGCGTCGGGCGGCCCTTGCGGTGCACCTGCGAGCTGCCGTCATCGACGGCCAGGCTGGACTCGCTCAGCTTGCGGATGAGCCGCCGCCCGCTCGGGTCGGTGATCCCCAGCGAGCGGGCCAGCTCGCTGGGCGAGACCGGCCGGCCGCCCAGGTTGCGTTCGATCGCGGCCAGCCGCGACAGCGTCGCCGGGCTCAGCCCGACCCGTCCGGCCAGCGCCTCGATGCCGCCGTGCTCGCGGTAGGTGTAGGCCAGCGGGGTCCCGCCGGCGCCCATCGGGCCGATCATCATGCCGTTGTCGGAGATCAGGTACGCGCCCGGCTCGGCGTCCTGCTCGGCCCGGGCGGCGGCCCGTTCGGCCAGCGTCACGCACAGCCGGGCCGAGTCGCCCAGCCCGAAGCCCGCCACCGCGCGGATGCCCAGGGTGTCGCGGGCCTCGGCGAGCAGCGGCAGGCCCACCCACTGGTGGGTGATCGCCTCGAAGAGCGCCGCGTGCGCGAAGACCACGACACCGCGCCGGCCCCGGTTGTCGATCCACGCGTCGGCGAAATCCGGGGTGTTGAGCAGCAGGTGCAGCAGGCCCACCCGGGCCCGGTCCAGGTCGGGGCTCTCCTCCGGCTTGGCGATGAGAAACACGCCGGCGGCGAAGCGCAGGCCGTCGGCCCGCTTGTGCCGGATGCGCAGGGCCAGCTCGTGCAGGTCGGCGCGGATCGTGCCGGGCGTGGCCAGGGCGTGCAGGACGGCGACGCTGCCGTCGAGGGCTGCGGCGACACCGGTACGGACGCTGATCACGTACGCGGCGCCGGTGCGGGCCAGCTGCTCGCGGTGGAACCCGACGACGTCGGCGATCGGCTGCTCCGGCTCGAACGGCAGGCACGCGATCGCCGGCCGGTCCAGCTCCAGCGCGGTGGCCACCTCGTCGACGGTCTCCTGGGCGAACGTGTCGATGCTGACCGGGGTGGCCGGCCAGCCGTTGCCCCGGGCCCGCGACCAGGCCAGGGCCAGATCCAAGGCGGCCGAGCGGGTCACCGCGACCGGCAGCTCCGGCGGCAGCAGATCCCGGGACCGGGCGTACGGGACCAGCCCCAGCAGCAGCCCGTCCAGCCGTTCGGCCCGCAGCAGCCCGGCGACCCGTTCCCGGATCTGGTCCTCGTGCTCGTAGACCGCCCAGGCGAACGTCACCCCGGTCAGGGTGCGGGCCGCCTCCTCGAACCGGGGGCGGTGGCTCGCGTGCAGCACCAGGCCGATCACCATCGCCGCCGGCACGCCTCGCCCCCCGCCGCACACCTAGTGGTTCGTAATTGGTCCGTAGTAGCGTGCGCGAAAGCGCCCCCCTGGTCAAGCTTGAGGAGACGGACATGACCCTCGACATCCCGGACGAGCTCATCGACTGGCGGGCCAAGGGCTTCTGGCTGCCGGCCGGCGAGGTCACCACCCGCGACTTCGCCGCTGCGCGGCATCACCTGTTCGACGGTTCGTTCACCTGGCCGCTGCTGGTGGTCCGGGACTCGGCGGTACGGGCGAACATCGCGACGATGGCCGCGTACGCCCAGCGGTACGGCTTCTCCTTCGCCCCGCACGCCAAGACGTCGATGGCCCCGACGCTGCTGGACGCCCAGCTGGCGGCGGGCGCGTGGGCGATGACCGTGGCGACGGCGAGCCAGGCCCTGGTGCTGCGCCGGCTCGGGGTGCCCCGGGTGCTGATCGCCAACGAGGTGCTGGATCCGACCGCGCTGGGCTGGCTGGCCGCCGAGTCCGCCGCCGGCTGGGAGGTGTTCCTCCAGGTCGACTCGGTGGCCGGGGTGCAGGCGGTGGCGGCTGCGGGCGGCCTGCCGGTGCTGGTCGAGCTCGGGCATCCGGGTGGGCGGACGGGCTGCCGTACCGTCGAGGAGGTTGTCGCCGTGGCCCGCGCGGCCGCGAATGCGCCGGGGGTCTCGCTGCTCGGGGTGACGGCTTATGAAGGCGCGCTGCCGGATGTCGACGCGGTGGACGCGTTCCTGGCGATGCTGGTCGAGGCGGCCCGGGCGGTCGCGGACCTGGCCGGTCCCGAGGTGCTGGTCTCGGCCGGCGGCAGCGCCTGGTTCGACCGGGTGATCAAGGCGCTCGAGGGGCAGTGGCTGGACGGCCATCGGGTCCGCGCGGTGTTGCGCAGCGGCGCCTCGGTGACCCACGACGACGGCTTCTACCGGGCGCGCACGCCGTTCAACCGCGAGCCGGGCGACGGGTCCCTGGCGGCCGCCCTGGAGATCTGGGCGCAGGTGCTGTCCACTCCGGAGCCCGGGCTGGCCATCGTGGGGATGGGCAAGCGGGACGCGCCTTTCGACGAGGGGCTGCCGGTCACCGAGGGGCTGACCGTGACGAAGATGAACGACCACCACACGTACGTGACCGGTGGTTCGCCCGCCGTCGGTGACCTGCTGCGCTTCGGTCTGTCGCACCCGTGCACCGCCTTCGACAAGTGGCGCTTCATCCCCGTGGTGGACGACGAGAACGTGGTCGTGGACGTGCTGCACACGTACTTCTGAGGGTTGACGGCCGGGGCTCCACACTCCACTCTGAGGGCACTTCACCAACGAACTACTTACGAACCTGGTTCCTCAGTGAACGTCAGGAGTGCCCTATGCGTCTGCGCCTGGCGGTTGCCGCCGCCCTCGCCCTCACCGTGACCGCGTGCGCCCCGTCCACCTCGTCGCCCACCGCCACGCCCTCGGACGGCGGCGCGCGGACCGGCACCCTCAAGGTGTGGCTCTTCGACGAGCCCAACCGCGCGCCCAAGGAGGCCGTGGCCCAGGAGGCGGTCGCCGAGTTCACCGCCGCGCACCCCGGCACCAAGGTCGACATCGCGTACCTCGCGGTCGACACGCGCAGCGAGCGCTTCAAGGGCGCCTTCAACGACCCGGCCAGCGCGCCCGACGTCGTCGAGTACGGCAACACCGACCTGCCCGAGTACGCGGCCGCCGGCGGGCTGGCCGACCTGGGCCCGGCCGTGACCGCCTGGCCCGAGGGCGCCGACCTGAGCGCCGACGCCCGGGCCAGCGCCACCTTCAAGGGCACGCTGCTCGGCGTCCCCTGGTATCTCGGCGTCCGCGCGCTGTACTACCGCACCGACGTGTTCACCGAGCTCGGCCTGCGCCCGCCGACCAGCCAGGCGGAGCTCACCACGGCCGCCCGAACGATCCGCGCGAAGAAGCCGGAGCTGTTCGGCATCGCGGTCGGTGGCAAGTACACGTTCGGCGCGCTGCCGTTCATCTGGGACGCCGGCGGGGACATCACCTCGATCAACTCGGCGCAGTCGCGGGCCGGGCTGAAGGCGTACACGGATCTGCTGAAGCCGGACAACTGCCCGCCGCAGCAATGCGCCGACCTCACCGGCGGCAAGACCGTCGAGCTGTTCGCCAGCGGCAAGGCCGGGATGGCCATCATCGGCAACTTCAACCGGGCCGCCGTCGAGGCGGGCGCGGCCAAGGGCAAGTACGCCGTGGTGCCGCTGCCCGGCAGCAAGCCCGGCTCGATCGCCCCGGCCTTCGCCGGCGGCAACAACCTGGGCATCATGCGCAACAGCCGGCGGCCGGCCCTCGCGGCCGACTTCCTCACCCTGCTGGCGAGCAAGAAATACCAGACCAAGATGTACGCGGCCATGGGCAACGTGCCGACGTTGCAGGCCGCCCGGGCCGAGGTGGCCGGCCAGGAACCGTTCCTCAAGCCGTTCCTGGCCACCATCGACGCCGGGACGAAGTTCGTGCCGCTCGACCCCGGCTGGGGCAAGATCGACGCGCAGGCGGTGCTGCCCACCATGATCGAGAAGGTGGTCACCGGCAAGGCGACGATCGAGGCGGCCACCGACGAGGCCGCCACGGCGATCAACGCGGCCCTGGGCAAGTGACCACCGCGCTGCCGGCGGTCCGGCCGCGCCCGCGCCGGCGCGGCTGGACGCCGTTGTGGCTGCTGCTGCCGGCGGCGGTGGTCCTGGGCACCCTGTTCGTCTATCCGATGTGGCAGCTCGGCCTGCTGTCCGTCCTGGACTTCCGGCAGGCCCAGGTCAGCGGCGGCCAGCCGACCCGGTTCGTGGGCCTGGCCAACTACACCCAGCTGCTGGGCGACGCCCGGTTCTGGTCGGTGCTCGGCGCGACCGTCTTCTTCGCCGCGGCCTGCGTCGTCGCGACCCTCGCCGTGGGGGCCGCGCTGGCCGTGCTGCTCACCCGGATCAGCAAGGTGCCGCGGCTGCTGCTGTCGCTGGCCGCGATGGCCGCCTGGGCGGTGCCCGCGGTCTCCGGCTCCACCGTGTGGATGTTCCTCTTCGACACCGACCTCGGCCTGGTCAACCAGAGCCTCGGCGTCACCGGCTTCAACTGGATGTACGACCGCTACACCGCCTTCGCCCTGGTCGGCGCGGTGGTGGTGTGGCACTCGTTCCCGTTCGTGATGGTCACCCTGTACGCCGGCATCGAGGCGATCCCGAAATCGGTGCTGGAGGCCGCGGCGATCGACGGCGCGAACGCGTGGCGCACCTTCTGGCGGATCATGGTGCCGGTCCTGCGCCCGCTGCTGGCCATCGTGGTGATCCAGTCGATCATCTGGGATTTCAAGGTCTTCACCCAGATCTACGTGATGACCCGCGGCGGCGGCATCGCCGGGCAGAACCTGACCCTCAACGTCTGGGCCTACCAGCAGGCGTTCGCGGCCAGCGAGTACGGCCTGGGCGCGGCGATCGGCGTGGTCATGATGGTCATCCTGCTCGTCGTCACCCTGCTCTACCTGCGGACGCTGCGGCGATCGGGGGAACCGCTGTGAGGGCCACCCGCCGCCTGCTCGACATCCTGGCGATCGTGCTCGCGCTCGGCACCGTCTTCCCGATCTACTGGATGGTGCTGGCCGCGGTGAAGCCGCCCGGCGAGATCCAGTCGCTGCACCAACGCCCGTGGACCCTCGCCCCGAGCTGGGACAGCTTCCACCGGGTGCTAGCCGTCGACAGCTTCGGCCGCTACTTCCTCAACAGCCTGCTGGTCGCCCTGGTGGTCGTGGCGGTCTCCGGGCTGTGCGCGTTCCTGGCGGCCGTGGCGCTGACCCGCTTCCGGTTCCGGCTGCGCACCACCGTGCTGGTGCTGTTCCTGGTCGCGCAGATGGTGCCGATCGAGGCGCTGACCATCCCGCTGTTCTTCCTCGTCCGCGACCTCGGCACCCAGGTCCCCGGCGTGGGGCTGAACACGCTGGGCTCCCTGATGCTGGTGCACACGGCGTTCACGCTGCCGTTCGCGATCTGGATGCTGCGCGGCTTCGTGGCGGCGATCCCCGAGGAACTGGACGAGGCGGCCCAGCTCGACGGCGCGGGCCGGTTCACCGTGCTGTGGCGGATCCTGTTCCCGCTGGTCGCCCCGGGACTGGCCGCGACCAGCGTGTTCTCCTTCATCACGGCATGGAACGACTTCCTGTTCGCCCGTACCTTCATCATCAGCGCGACCGACCGGCAGACCCTGCCGATGGCGCTGCTGGTCTTCTTCAAGCCCGACGAGAACGACTGGGGAGCGATCATGGCGGCGTCGACGCTGATGACCGTGCCGGTCCTGATCTTCTTCCTGCTGGTCCGGCGCCGGCTGGTCGCCGGCCTGGGCGGGGCGGTGAAGGATTGATCCCCCGCCCGGCGGTGCTGGTGGCCGGCGGCGGCAGCTTCGCCCTGCATTCCGGGACGCCGGTGACCGCGGATCCGGGGCTGGAGCGCCTGGCTGCTCGCGTCCGGGACCTGCTCCCGGCCGGCGCCGCAGCGGCCCGTGCTGGGCTGGGTGATGCCGGGCCGCGTGGTGCCGGGCTGGGTGATGCCGGGGCGGGCGGAGGGATTCGGTTGCGGGTCGTGGCCGGGTTGGCGCCGGAGGGGTACGTCCTGGATGTCGGCGCCACGGGGATCGACATCCGGGGCGGCTCCCCGGCCGGCGTGCACCACGGCGTGCAGACACTCCGGCAGCTCCTGCCCGCTGAAACCCTGCGCCGCGCCCCGATCGTGCCCGGGCCGCTGCCGGTGCCGGCCGTACACATCGAGGACGCGCCGCGCTTCGGCTGGCGCGGCGTGCTGCTGGACGTGGCGCGCCACTTCATGCCGGTCGCCGACGTGCTGCGTTTCATCGATCTGGCCGCGTTCCACAAGCTCAACGTGCTGCACCTGCACCTGACCGACGACCAGGGCTGGCGGGTGGAGGTGCCGGGCCGGCCCCGGCTGACCACGGTCGGCGCCTGGCGGCCCCGGACGATGCTCGGCTCGCGGATCCACGACCGCTACGACGACCGGCCGCACGGCGGCTACTACAGCACCGGTGATCTGCGGGAGATCGTCGCCTACGCGGCCGACCGGCACGTCACCGTGGTGCCCGAGATCGACATGCCGGGGCACATGCAGGCCGCGATCGCCGCGTACCCCGAGCTGGGCAACGGGTTCGCGGGCGGGGTCCGTACCTCCTGGGGCATCTCCCCGCACGTGCTGAACGTCTCCGACGAGGCCCTGGATTTCTGCCGCGAGGTCCTCGACCATGTCGTCGCGGTCTTCCCGGGCGAGCTGATCGGCATCGGCGGCGACGAGTGCCCATCGGGCGAGTGGGACACCCCGGCAGCCCGCGCCCGGATCGCCGCCGCCGGCCTGGCCGGCCCGCACGAGCTGCAGGCCTGGTTCACCGCCCGGATCGCCGAGCATCTGGCCGGGCACGGCCGCCGCATCTACGGCTGGGACGAGATCCTCGCCGGTGGCGCGCCGGCCGGGGCCACCATCGCGGCGTGGCGTGGTGCCGAACCGGCGATTCTGGCCGCCCGGGCCGGCCACGACGTGGTGTCGTGCCCGGACACCTCGGTCTACCTGGACTACCGCCAGTCCGACGACCCGGGCGAGCCGACCCCGGTCGGCACTCTGCTCACCTTGGCTGACGTGTACGCCTTCGAGCCGGTCCCACCCGGACTGAGCGACGTTGAGGCGGGTCGGATCATCGGGGCGCAGGCCAACGTGTGGACCGAGCACCTGGAGTCGGCCCGCCGGGTGGATTACCAGGCGTTTCCGCGGCTGTGCGCGTTCGCCGAGACGGTGTGGGGTCCGGCGGACCGTGACCACGCCGACTTTGCAGCCCGGCTCGGCCCGCATCTGGCTCGGTTGGACGCGCTGGGCGTCAACTACCGGCCGCTGTCCGGGCCGCGGCCGTGGGACGCCCGCCCCGACGCTCCGGGTCATCCTCGCGACCTGGTGGACCGGCTGGCCGAGGTGCACGAGATGACGGCCGACCTGCGGCGCTGATGCGTCCGCATGCGTTTGGATCCCGCAGCCGCCCGCCGTCCGCCGTCCGCCGTCCGCCGCCTGCCCGCCCGCCGCCCGCCTGCCCGCCGGCCGCCCGGTCGTTGGCCGGAAGGAGCGGAGGTCGGCCTGAGTAGGCGGAGGTCGGCCTGACGAGACGGAGGTCGGCCTGACGAGGCGGAGGTCGGCCTGAGGAAGTGGAGGTCGGCCTGACGAGGCGGAGGTCGGCTTGAGGATGTGGAGGTCGGCCGGTCAGGAGCGGACGTCGGCCTCCGGGTCGGCAGCCGGCTCCGGCTGCAGCAGCAGCCGGGCGTAGTTCTCCATCGAACGCTGATAGCGCGGCAAGTGCGCCGCCAACGCGCCCACCGCGATCCCCACCGCCTCCCGCTCCCGCCCCGCGTCCGCCAGCGACAACGCCAGCACCGCCTTCACCGCATCGTCGAGCTCGTCCGAACCGCCGGCCAGCTCCGCGGTCAGCAGCGCGACGCTCTCCGGGGCCTCGCCCAACTCCCGCAGCGAACTCGCGAGCTGAATCACAGCCTGCCGACGACGGCTGCCGGACAGCCCGCCCGCCAGCGCCTGCCGGTAGAGGGGCACAGCCTGGCCGGTGCGCCCGACGGCGTCCAGCGAGCCGGCCCGTTCGAAGAGACCGACCGGATCGTCCGGGGCGAGCTCGCCGGTGAGCTGCTCGACCAGCTGCAGGAACCGCGCCTCGTCAAGTGAGTCAAACGCCGCCCACGCGCCGTCCATCCGGCGGTCCCAATCCGGTGTGATCATGGATCCAGCCTCGCACGGCGGGTGACTTGACGCGGCCCGGCGCCGGCTGATCGGATGGTCGCAGCGTCGCAGTGCACCCGGCCAGGAGACCGCCGCGGGCATGGAGGCGCCGGACCGTGGGACAGCTCCGTGGACAGTGAATACTCCCGGTTCCGGGCGTACGGACAGCAGTTGATCGAGATCCACATCGGCCTGCGCGACATGCTCGCCGATCTGCGGGAGGGCTTCGTCCCCGACGCCGAGCTGGGCGTTCACTGCCTGGCGTTCTGCGCCGCGGTCACCCGGCACCACACCGGTGAGGACACCGGCGTGTTCCCGCTGCTGGCCGAGCGCCATCCCGGCCTGCGCGCGTTCCTGGCCGGGATGGAACGCGACCATGAGGTGATCGCCGGCATGCTGACCAGGGTGAGCACGCTGAGCGGGCAGCTGCGCGACGAGCACACGGCGGCCCGGGCCGCGGCGATCCAGAGCGAACTGGACGGGCTCGCCGCCGTGCTCGAGACGCACTTCATCGGCGAGGAGAAGCGGCTGGTCGCCGTCCTGGACGCCCTCGACCCTTCCGAGGGATTGACCGGTCTCACCGCCTAGGCCCAGCATTGCCTCAGGGGGTGTCTCGTCGATCATGACGGCCCGCGACGCGACGCGAGAGCTGGACCTCGCCTCGGCGACGCCATGATCTACGAAACACCCCTACGCGACCGCAGGGAGTGCGTGTGGGTGCTTCGTCACGGAGGGCCGAGCTGCTCGAACGTCAGCGGGAGCTGCGCGCCCGGCACGACGCGCTGGGCGGGCTGGGCGCGGAGCCGCCGTACGACGCCGGGCAGCTCGATCGGGTCTTCGCCGGCACCGACGAGCTGATGACGGTGGTCGACGAGCTCGCGGCCGACGCCGCCCAGCGCCGGCTGATGCTGACGTTCGTGCTGCTCGGCGTGGCCGCCCTGGCTGCCGTGCTCGTCGCAGCGAGTGTGCTGCCCGCCTGGGCGCTGCTCGGCGTCGTGGTCGTGCTCGCCGCGGCGATAGCTCTGTGGCTCACCACCCGGACCGTGCCGGGGACGGGCCCGTGAGCGCCGACGCTCTTACCACCCGGGCCGTGCCTGGGGCGGGCCCGTGAGCGCCGACGCTCTCACCACCCGGGCCGTACCGGAGGCGGGGCCGTGAGCGCCGACGCCCTCACCACCCGGGCCGCCTGGGGCGGGCCCGTGAGCGCCGACGCCCTCACCACCCGGGCCGTGCCGGGGACGGGCCCGTGAGCGCCGACGCCTCCGGTGACCTGGCCCGGGTCGCCGCCGGGCTGCGCCGCGAGATGGGCAGCAAGGTCAACACCCTGCGTCTCCAGCTCACCCAGGAGATGCAGCGGATCGACAAGAACGCGGAGAGGCGCGCCCGGGAGGCCCTCGCGCGGTTCGACGCCACTGATGCCAAAGTGGACGCCCTCGCCGTGGAGCAGGCCGAGTTGCGCCGGCACGTCGAACGCAAGCTGCGCGAGTACGCGACCCGAACCAGCCGGCTGGAGGGGGAGATCCAGCAGATCGAGGGACTGCTCCGCCGGCAGCAGGGCCAGGTCCCGGTGGATCTGGACACCGTGCCGGCCGAGTTGGCGCCGCTGGTCGCGGATGTCCGGGCGGCCGAGCAGGTCCGGTCCACCATCATGGACGATGCCGCGGTGGCGCTGCGCCGGCAGCAGATCGAGCGCTTCGAGCAGGACGAACGCCGGCTCGCGGAGACCCGGCAGCGGGCGCTGGGCGTCAGCCGTTCGCTCGCCGTGCGCAAGGCCGGTGGGTGGGCGTTCCGGCGCGCGGCAGCGGCGTACCGGTCGGAGCGGGATCTGATGGATGAGCAGGAGGCGCAGGTCGCGGCGGCGCGGGTGCAGCGTGACGAGGCGGAGCAGGAGCTGCACCGCGACGCCGCGCAGCAGCAGGCGTACAGCGCGCATCCGGGCGCTTCGGTCGCGGACCGGCTCGCCGCGCACGTCCGGGACCGGATCGACGCCGCGGTCGCCGACTACGAACTTTTCCCGCCGTGGTTCACGAACGTGCTCGGGCACCGGCCGCTACCGGCCCGGGCCACCGACTGGCGGGAGGTCGCGGTCCAGGTGGTGCTCTACCGGATCACCCATGGAGTCACCGACCGGGTGGCGGCTCTGGGCCTGGCGCCGGAGAACGGCCACCGCGCCGCCCAGCACCGCGCCGTCCGGACAGCACTGCGGCAGCTCGACGAGGGACCGGACGGCACAATCGCCGAATGAACGACGCTTGGACGCAGGCCGGTAGCCGGGTCCGCTTCGACTGGGGTCCGGCCGGGGCGGACGCCGTCAGCCCCGGTGCCGCCCTCGTCGCCGTGGTCGACGTGCTCTCCTTCACCACGGCGCTGACCGTCGCCGTCGAGCGGGGGATCGCCGTGCTGCCGTACCGGTGGGGTGACGACTCGGCCGCGCGGGTCGCCCGGGAGCATCGCGCGGTGCTCGCCGTCGGGCGCAAGCGGGTGGTGCGGCCGGGCCAGGTGAGCCTGTCGCCGGACAGCATCCGGCGCAGCGCCGGGATCGAGCGGCTCGTGCTGCCTTCACCGAACGGCGCGACCATCTCGGCTCGGCTGGCCGAGGCCGGCTCGACCGTCGTCGGCGTGTCGCTGCGCAACGCGGACGCGGCCGCGGCGAGCGTCGTGCGCCGGCTGGGTGCGGGGGAGGCGGTCGCGGTGGTCGCGGCGGGGGAGCGCTGGCCGGACGGTTCGTTGCGGCCGGCGGTCGAGGACCTGTGGGGTGCGGGGTCGTTCATCGAGGCCCTGGTACGGCGGGGAGCCGGTGGTCTCTCCGTCGAGGCGGGGACGGCGCTGACGGCGTACCGGAGCGTCGCAGACGACCTGGCGACCGCCCTGCGCGACTGCGCCTCCGGGCGCGAGTTGCAGGCGCATGGTTTCCCCGAGGACGTCACGGTGGCGGCGCAGCTCGGCGCCACCACGGCGGTGCCGATTCTGACCGACGGATGGTTCGTGGCGGATTATCTTCCGGTAGAAATCCACTGAGTCGATTCCTGATCCCCGGAAGCCATCACATGTCGGAATCCGACGTCAAGGGAGCTCTGGCTGGCGGATCGCGGCCACGGTGAGAGATCGTGAAGCGGTCACGCCTAGTGAGGAGATTCCCGTGCGGAAATGGTGGCCGCTGATCGCGGTGTGCCTCGGTACTTTCATGTTGCTCGTCGACGTCACCATCGTGAACGTCGCCCTGCCGGAGATGGCGGTGGACCTCGGCACGTCGTTCAGTTCCCTGCAATGGGTCGTGGACGGCTACGCGTTGTCACTGGCCGTCCTGCTGCTCGGCGCCGGGGCGCTCGGCGACCTGCTCGGGCATCGCCGGCTCTACATCGCCGGCCTGATCTTGTTCGCCCTGTCCTCGCTGGCCTGCGGGCTCGCCGGCAACGACAGCCTGCTGATCGCCGCCCGGGTGGTGCAGGGCATCGGCGCCGCGGCCATGTTCACCACCACCTTCGCCCTGCTCAACAGCGCCTACCAGGGCCGCTCCCGAGGCGTGGCCTACGGCGTCTGGGGCGGCGTCTCCGGCGCGGCCGCGGCCATCGGCCCGATCCTGGGCGGCCTGCTCACCGAGGCGCTGAGCTGGCGCTGGATCTTCCTGGTCAACCTGCCGGTGAGCATCGCCGCGCTGGTGCTGTGCTTCACCGCCCTGACCGCCGACCGCGCGGCCCGCCGCGGCCGCTTCGACCTGGCCGGCACCCTGACCTTCACCGTCGCGGCGGGCGCCCTGACGCTGGCCGTCATCCGGGCCACCACCGTCGGCTGGGGCTCGGTCCAGACCTGGGGCCTGCTGCTGCTCAGCGGGCTCGCGCTGGCCGCGTTCGTCCTGGTGGAACGCCGCAGCCCGCACGCCATGCTGGACCTGGCCCTGCTGCGCAACCGCTCCTTCGCCGGCATCCTGGTGGCGGCGCTGCTGGTGAACTTCGCGGCCTTCGCGGCGTTCACCTACACCTCGATCTGGCTCCAGACGGTCATCGGGCTCTCGCCGCTGCAGGCCGGCCTGACCGGGCTGCCGATGTCGATCGTGTCGGTGATCGTCTCGGGTGTCGCGGGCGCCAAGCTGCACGGCCGCTCCCCGCGGCTGCTCATCGGCGGCGGGATGCTGCTGATCGGCCTGGGCAGCGCCCTCTGCGCACTGCTGCTGGGCGCGCAGTCCAGCTGGCCCGCACTGCTGGCCGGGTACGCGGTCATCGGCGCCGGCGTCGGCCTGGTCATGCCCACCCTCGCGGAATCCGCCATGGGTGCTGTCCCGGCCCACCGCGGCGGCATGGCCGGCGGCGCGGTCACCACCGCCCGGCAGCTCGGCTTCGCGATCGGCATCGCCGTACTCGGCACGGTCTTCGCGGCCCGTGCGGAGGACCACCTCGGCGCCCAGGGTGCCCCGGAGCCGGAGCAGACCGCGCATGCCCTCGCGGGAGGACAGGCCGGCCGCATCCTGGCCGCGGTGCCCGACGGCCTGCGCGGCACTGTCGACCGGGCCCTGCACGGCGCGGCGGTGGCCGGGCTGGACGCGGGCTTCCTGGTCGCGGCCGGAGTGGGCCTGCTCGGCGGGATCGCGGTGCTCATCTTGGTACGGCCGGCCGTCCCGGCACCCTCAGAGGACCGGCTCCCCGAGTACACCGCCGTCCACGAGTGAGACGGCATGCTTGACCCGGCTCAGCACCGGCACCGTCTCGCAGGTGCGGATCTCCGGGATGGCGGCGACCTCGGTGGTCAGATAGCGGTAGAGCTCCTCGGCGTCGCGGCACAGAGCGATCGCGGTGATGGTGGCGGTGCCGGTGACCGCCGCCGCCCAGGCCAGCTGGCGGTGATCGGCGAGCCGGGCGCCGACCGCAGCCAGATCGGCCGGCGCGACGGTGAGCCACAGGTTCGCCGCCGATCGGAAACCCATCAGGGAAGCCGCCACCTCGGTGTCGAAGTACACCGCCCCGGCGGCGATCAGCGCGCCGAGCCGCAGGGCGACCTTGCGCTGGGTCCAGCCGGTGACGGTGGCCAGCGCGGCATAACCGGCCCGGCCGTCCCGGGCGAGCGCGGCGAGCAGCGCCCGGTCCCCGGGCTCGACCCGGGCGCCGCCCTCGTCGGTCACCCGCATTTCAAAACTTGCCCGTACGCCGGGGTCGTTCCCGTTCAGCAACTGCTCGCGCTGATCCGCGCTCAACTGCTCGTCGCCGGCGATCCAGTCGGTCTCGCCCCGCCCCACAAAACGGTGCAGCACTTGATGGGCGCTGAGCGAGAGCACGTTCGTCGCCCGCGGCAGATGATGCAACAGGCCCTCACGGCGGTCGTGGTCCGCGGTCACCCGCACCGCGCAGGTCAGCTCGGCGCCGCCGGCCCCGATGGTCACCCAGCTCGTGTCGGTGCGCCGCGCCAGCGCCTGCGCCGTCACGGCGGCGGTGCCGGGCCGGCAGGAGATCCGCAGCGTCCAGTACGTGGTCCCGGGCAGCCGCTCGGGATCGGCCTGCCCGAAGACCCGGATCAGACCCCGGGTCCGCATCCGCTGATAGCGCCGGGCGACGGTCTGCTCGGACACGGCCAGCACGGCCGCCAGCCGAGCGAACGGAACCCGCGGCGCGAGCCGCAGCCCCTGGAGGATCTGCCGATCCAGCTGGTCGACCGCGGCGGATCCTGTCCCGTTGTGAGAGGCCACGGCTGGAATGGTACGTGCGCAGGTCAGCCGGCGAGTGTCGCCGCGTCCAGGATGACGATCCCGTCCGGACGTTGACAGCGCACCTCGACCAGCAGCTGATCGGCCCCGGTGACCTTGGCGCTCAACGCACGGCCGGGCGCGTTGACGACAGCCTGCTGGCCGCCCACCTCGAGGGTGCTGAAGGTGTCGTCCTTCTGCCGGGTCTTCTTGTAGACCGTCACCTGAATGGGATCCGGGTCTCGGGTCTCCGCCCAGCCGCTGACCGTCGCCGTGAACGTGCGGAACCGGCGGTCGAGTTCGTAGGTGAGGGTCCGGGTCTGGTCACCCGTGTTGTTGCTCGGGCACTCGATGGCCATCGGACGCGAATAGTCCGCCGCGGTCACGCCGTCGGGCAGGGCCACCACCGCGCCGCCGATCCGGTCGAGGGTGTCCAGCGGTGTGCCGGCACCTGCCGCCGGCGCCGGGGATGTGGTGCCGCCCGGTGGGCTCGTGTTCGGTCCGGCCGTCGGTGCCGGGGGCGTGGTGGCGGAAGTGCTCGAAGCCGCCTTGTCGTCCGGTCCGGAGAAGTGCTGCCAGGCCCAGTTGCCACCGGCCGCGAGCGCCGTGATCGCCGCGATGACGGCCGAGATCACTCCGGCCTTGTCGCCCATGTTGAGGGCCCGCCACCGGTCACGTCGACTGTGTGTGCTGGTACTCGTGCTTTCGGTCACCACTCTTGCCCTAATCATCGATGCACGGCCGACGATGTGCGGAATATCGTCCCGGATGCGCGCCGATCGAGTGTTGCGTACCGCCGGGCGCGTAAAAAAGCCCTTTCCACCGTTCCGGTCGATGTCGTGTCCGTTCGACCGAGTCGCAGCGATCTTGGAGTCCTGGTGACCTCACCGCAGCCGCCGTCCGGCGCCGGCCCGTCCGTGCCCTCCGCATCCCCTCCGCCCGCGTTCGGGCGGGCCTCTGCCGGCGCGCCCGGTCAGCAGCAGTCGCCGGTCTCCGGGCCGCCCTACGGCTCCCCGGCTGCCGGGCCGCCGGCTGCCGGGCCGGGTCGGGGCACGGCGCGGCTGGCCATGCTCGTCGCCGCCGTCGCGGTGCTGCTCTCTCTCGGTTCCTTCGGAGTGGCGGCCTGGGCACTGAGCAAGGCGGACAACGCCGAGGAGACCGTGGCGGCCCTTCCCGCCCCGCCGGCCGGGGCACAGGGCGCTGAGCCGACGGCACCGGCCGCGGACCCGACGGCGGGCGCGGAGCCCACCACCGACCCGGGACAGGGCGAGCCACCCGCCGCCGAGACGAGCAACGCGCCGCTGAACCCGCAGTCGGTCTTCAAGCTGTTCTACGAGAAGCGCACCCTGAACGTGCAGGTGACGGGGTGCGACACCAGGAAGATCGATCTGGACGAGCCGCGGCTCGACGCGGAGGGGGCGGCGGACATCTCCCTCGACGCGTGTACGGGCGGGATCGCCAAGATGGAGTTCAGTGACGGCGTCGTCGCGGCGGTGGGGGAGAGCGCCATGACGCCGAACGCGTGCGCCGAGCAGATCCAGTTCAGCGCGATCCCGTCGACCAAGGAGTACGCCATGCGCAAGGGCGACGCCTACTGCATCCAGACGTCGCTGGCCGCGGCCAACAGCCGGGGCGACAGCCAGCGCATGGTGGTCGTCACGGTCACCGGGGTCAGCGCCGACAATCTGGTGACGCTGCAGGCGACCGCGTACATCGTGCCTCAGTGAGTGGTGCGGTCCCGGGCCTGTGCGCAGCGGGACGGGGCGTAGCTGACACAATGTCGGGTGCGCCCCGTAACCCTGTGAGGAGAAGTTTCCGTGATCCGTACCCATGACGCCGGCAGCTTGCGTGCGAGCCACGCCGGTCAGACGGTGACGCTCGCCGGGTGGGTCGCCCGCCGCCGCGACCACGGCGGTGTCATCTTCGTCGACCTGCGTGACGCCTCGGGGGTCGTCCAGGTCGTCTTCCGCGAGGAGGACGCGCACGCGCTGCGCAACGAGTTCTGTGTGAAGGTCACCGGCGAGGTCACCCAGCGCCCGGCCGGCAACGAGAACCCGGACCTGCCCACCGGGGCCGTCGAGGTCACCGCGAGCGAGCTGGTCGTGCTCTCCGAGGCCGCGCCGCTGCCGCTGCCCGTCGACGACACCATCACCGCCTCCGACGACCTGCGCCTCAAGTACCGCTACCTGGACCTGCGCCGCAGTGGCCCGGCCAACGCGCTGAAGCTGCGCAGCCGGGCCAACCAGATCGCCCGGGAGATCCTGCACGCCCGGGACTTCAATGAGATCGAAACGCCGACGCTGACCCGGTCGACGCCCGAGGGCGCCCGGGACTTCCTGGTCCCGGTCCGGCTGCAGCCGGGCACCTGGTACGCCCTGCCGCAGTCCCCGCAGCTGTTCAAGCAGCTGCTGATGGTGGCCGGCATGGAACGCTACTACCAGATCGCCCGCTGCTACCGCGACGAGGACTTCCGCGCCGACCGGCAGCCGGAGTTCACCCAGCTCGACATCGAGATGTCCTTCGTGACCCAGGACGACATCATCGAGCTCGGCGAGGAGCTCGTGGTGAAGCTCTGGGGCGAGCTCGCCGGCTACCAGGTGCAGACCCCGATCCCGCGGATCACCTGGACCGACGCGATGAACCGGTACGGCTCCGACAAGCCCGACCTGCGGTACGGCCTCGAGCTGACCGAGCTGACCGACTTCCTGCGCGGCACCGAGTTCCGGGTGTTCGCCGGGGCGATCGACGCCGGGGGTTACGTCGGCGCGGTCGTCATGCCGGGCGGCGCCTCGCAGACCCGTAAGGAGCTCGACGGCTGGCAGGACTGGGCCAAGGCGCGCGGCGCCCGCGGCCTGGCCTATGTGGTGCTGGACGCGGAGACCGGCGCGGCGCGCGGCCCGGTCGCCAAGAACCTCTCCGAGGCGCACCTGGCCGGTCTGGCCGACGTGGTCGGCGCGAAGCCGGGCGACGCGGTGTTCTTCGCCGCCGCCACCGAGCGTCGCGAGGCCCAGGAGCTGCTGGGCGCGGCCCGCATCGAGATCGCCAAGCGGGCCGGGCTGATCGACGAGTCCGCGTGGGCGTTCTGCTGGGTCGTCGACGCCCCGATGTTCGAGAAGACGGACGACGGCGGCTGGACGGCCGTGCACCACCCGTTCACCTCGCCGAACGCCGAGTGGATGGACAAGTTCGAGGAGGCGCCGGACAAGGCGCTGGCCTACGCGTACGACATCGTGGTCAACGGCAACGAGATCGGCGGCGGCAGCGTCCGTATCCACCGCGGTGACGTGCAGAGCCGGGTCTTCGACCTGCTCGGCATCACCCCGGAGGAGGCCCAGGACAAGTTCGGCTTCCTGCTGGAGGCGTTCAAGTACGGCCCGCCGCCGCACGCCGGCATCGCGCTCGGCTGGGACCGCACCTGCATGCTGCTCTCCGGCAACGAGTCGATCCGCGAGGTCATCGCGTTCCCGAAGACCCGCGGCGGCTACGACCCGCTGACCACCGCGCCGACGCCGATCACCGCCCAGCAGCGGCTGGAGGCCGGCATCGACGCGAAGCCGAAGGCCACGGCGGCGACGCCTGGCACGGACGGCGTGGCAGCCCCGGTGGAGCCCTCGAACTAGTGCGGATGCTGGTGGTCGGCGCCAGCGGCTATCTCGGCAGCGAGACGGCCAGGCTGGCGTCGACCGCCGGCGCGCAGGTCACCGGCACCTCTACGACAGGTGCCGGCGGCTGGTCGCGGCTGGACATCACGGACCGCGAGGCGGTCCACGCGCTGATCTCCCGGGTACGGCCGGCAGTCGTGTTCAACACGGCGGCCCGGATGGACAGCTGGGCGATCTGCGCCGACGGTGCCGCCCACGTGGCTCTCGCGGCTGCCGCGATCGGCGCCCGGCTCGTGCACATCTCCTCGGACGCGGTGCACGCCGGCCGGTCCGAGCCGTACGCCGACGACGTCGCACCGAGCCCCCTCTACCCGTACGGTGCGGCGAAGGCCGCGGCCGAGACGGCCGTCGCCGCAATCGACCCGGCAGCGGCCGTGGTCCGCACCTCGCTGATCGTCGGTGACGAGCGCAGCAAGCAGGTCAAACTCTCGCTGGACCTGATCACCGGCCGGCGGCCGGGTGCGCTGTTCACCGACGAGATCCGCTGCCCGATCGACGTGACCGACCTGGCCGCGGCGGTCCTGGAGCTGGCCGGCACGGACCACGCGGGCACGATCAACATCGCCGGCCCGCAGGCGGTGAGCCGGGCCGAGCTCGGCCGGCTGGTGGCCGCCCGGTACGGCCTGGACCCGGCGACCGTGCCGGTGAGCACGATCGCCGAGGGCGGGCTGGGTCCGCGCCCGGCCGAGGTACGCCTGGACAGCACCCTCGCCGCCGGCCTGCTCCGGACCCGGCTGCGTGGGGTCGTCGAGGCGCTAGGCGTCGCGTAGCCGGATCAGCAGTCCACCGGCGAGCAGCGCCGCGGCGGCCCACGCGCCGAGCACGGCGAGTCCCCGCCACGGGCTGATGGCCAGGCTGTCGAGGCCGGTGGTGCTCTGGATCGCCAGCCCGGCCGTCATCGGGGCGATCTGGTCCAGGTGCCGCCGGAAGTCCGGGTCGGTCGCGGCCAGCCCGACGATCGGGAAGACGTAGAGCAGCCCCAGGACGAGACCAGCCGCGGTCGCGGGGGTACGGACAGCAGCCGTCACGCCGAGCGCGAGCAGACCGATCAGGACCAGGTACAGCACCGACCCGAAGGCCGCCCGCAGCACCGCGGTGTCGGTGACCGTCAGCGGCAGCAGGCGGTTCCCGGCCACCAGGGAACCGGCCACACCCGCGGTGGCGGCGGCCGTCACCACCGCGGTGAGCACCAGCGCCTTGGCGGCCAGGACGGTGAGCCGGCGCGGGACCGCGGCCAGGCTGACGTGGATCATGCCGGTGCCGTACTCGGCGCCGATGAGCTGCACCGCCAGGACGGCGACGACGGCCTGGCCGAGCTGGACCCCGGTGAGGCTGACCTTGGTGATGTCCACCGCGCAGATTCCGCCGGGGCAGTCGGTGGCCGCGGCCGCCAGGATGCTGATCCCCACGGTCGCCACGACGACGCTGAGCAGCAGCAGGACCGTCCCGGGCGTGGTCCGCAGCTTCGTCCACTCGGCGTGCAGCGCCCGCCTCATACGTCACGCCGCCGCAGTGAGAACCCGGCCAGGCCCAGGACCAGCGCCGCCCATCCGGCCAGCACGGCCAGGCCGGCCCACGGCGGCAGCGGGAAGTAGCCGTTCACCGGGATGGGGAAGTCGTCGACCTGCGGATAGCTGACCGCGCTCTGCTGCACGGCGAACGCGGCGGCCGGCGTGACCCGCAGCAGCCATTTGGCCGGCTCCGGCGGGAGGACCGTCATGGCCAGCAGGTACGGCAGCACGATCACCACGATCCCGGCCACGACAGCGGTGAGCCCGCGCCGCAGCAGGGCACCCAGCCCGAGCGCCAGCACCGCCGCGCCCGCCAGCAGCAGGCCGGTGCCCACGACGAGACGCACTTCGGTGCCGGTCGCGGCCGGATGCAGGTAGACGCCGTTGGCCAGGAGCACCCGCCGGCCGACGACGATGACCACTGTCGCGGCCAGCACACCCAGCCCGAAGGTGACAGCGCCGATGATCGTGGCCTTGGCCAGCAGGATCCGGCCGCGCCGGGGGACCGCGGCCACCGTCGTGCGGATCATCCCGCGCCGGTACTCGGCGGTCATCGTCATCGTGGCCACGACGACCACGAGGATCAGCCCGGCGAAGGTGCCGGCCAGGGTCTGGCTCACTGTGGTGCCGATGCCGGAGATGCCGGAGACCGCCGGGGCGATGTCGCCGCTGCCCGTCACCCGCAAGCTCGCGCCGAGCTGCTCCGGCTGCGGGGGTGCGTCGCCACCGACCACGGTCCGGCTCCAGCTCGCGTCGGATCCGGTGTCCCGGCCGGCGAGGTTGTCGAACGTCGCGGTGACCTCGCTGGGGCCGCCCATCGCGCCGCCTACCCCACGGCCGCCGCCGAGGATCCAGGTGAACTGCGGCGAGGTCGCGAAGGTGCCGACCTGGGCGGTCGCCGGGAGCCCGGGCAGCCGTACGGTGCCCACGGTCGTCCACGCCGTACCGTCGGGCGACTCCTCGCCGGTGATCGTCTGCCCGGCCCGGGTGAGCCGCAACCAGCGTGGCGTGGTGGCCGGAGCGGGCGGGCCGGCCCGGTCGTGCACGTAGTCGTGCTGCATCCGTACGCCGTGGGCCCCGGTCAGCATGATCGCGGCGTACGTCGAGCCGGGGCGGGTGCCGTCCTTGATGATCAGACCGCCCTTGGCCCACGGGGCGAGCCCGGGCTGACCGTCCCCGGGACCACCCTCGGCCACCTGCGGGCCGGCGCCGTCCGGCGGTCCGCCCAGACCGGGCTTGCGGGGCAGGACGCCGGTGAGCCCGTTCAGCCGTACCGTGATGCTCCCGTCGCCGGTCAGCGACCGGTGCACGAAGGTGAAGTGGTCGGTGACCTCCTGTCCGCCCGGCCCGACCGGCAGCACGCACTCCGACTGCGGGCCGTTGCGCCCGCACGATCCCTGGCCGCCGGTGAGCAGCCCCAGCCCGACCACCGCGGCGGCCGCGACGGCCAGCGCGACGACCCAGCCGCGCACCGTCCGCAGCTTGGTCCACTCGGCGTGCAGCACCGCCCTCATCGCGACGCCTCCGGCGACCCGGCCGCCCGGAACTCCACCGCGTCGCGGGTCAGCTCCAGGTACGCCCGTTCCAGGCTGCCGTGCCGGGCCAGCAGCTCCGGCATCGTGCGGTCGGCCAGCACCCGGCCCCGGCCGACCAGCACCACGTGGTCGGCAGTGTCCTGGAGCTCGCTCATCAGGTGGGTGGAGAGCAGCACCGCGCGGCCCTCGACGGCCAGCGCCCGCAGGAAGCCGCGGATCCAGACGATGCCCTCCGGGTCCATCCCGTTGAACGGCTCGTCGAGCATCAGCACCGGCGGGTCACCGAGCATCGCCGCCGCGATCCCGAGCCGCTGGCGCATTCCGAGCGAGAAACTGCCGGCCCGGCGCCGGGCCACGCCGGTCAGACCCGCCTGCTCCAGCACCTCGTCGACGCGCGCCGCGGTCAGCCCCTGCGAGTGGGCCAGCCAGAGCAGGTGGTTGCGGGCGGTGCGGCCCGGCTGCAGCGCGCCGGCATCCAGCAGGGAGCCGACAACGCGCAGCGGGCAGGGCAAGCTCCGGTACGGCCGCCCGCCGACCAGTGCGGTCCCGGCGTCCGGCGCGTCCAGCCCCAGGACGACCCGCATGGTGGTGGACTTGCCGGCGCCGTTGGGGCCGACGAAGCCGGTGACCTGTCCCGGTTCGACGGCGAAGGACATCCCGTCCAGGGCGAGGGTGGGCCCGAAGCGTTTCCGCAGGCCGTTGACGACGATGCTGGTCTCGTTCATGCCGTGGTGTCTACGCGGGCGCCGGTGTCGCCACGGTGGCGCCGGCTGACACCCCACTGACACCGGGCGCCTGGCATCGTGAGGTCATGCGCGTGCTGGTCGTGGAAGACTTCGAGATCCTGGCCCGTACCCTCGGCACCGGTCTGCGCCGCGAGGGCATGGCCGTGGACGTGGTCCTGGACGGCCCGGACGCCTTGGAGCACCTTGCCGTGACCCGCTACGACGTGGTCGTGCTCGACCGTGACCTGCCGGGCGTGCACGGTGACGAGGTGTGCCGCCGGATCGTCGCCGAGGGCTCGGGCAGCCGGGTGCTGATGCTGACCGCGGCCGCCACGGTCGGGCAGCGGGTCGCCGGCCTGGGCCTGGGCGCCGACGACTACCTGCCCAAGCCGTTCGACTTCGCCGAGCTCGTGGCCCGGATCCGGGCGCTGGGGCGGCGCCCGGCCACCGCGCTGCCGCCGGTCCTGCACAGCGGCGACCTCATGCTCGACCCGAACCTGCGGGTGGTCACCCGCGGCGGCCGCCGGCTCGAGCTCAGCGGAAAGGAGTTCGCCGTGCTGGAGTGCCTGCTCGCCGCCCAGGGCCGGCTGGTGCCGGCCGAGGAACTGCTGGAACGCGTCTGGGACGAGGCGGCGGACCCGTTCACGACGGCGGTGAAGACGACCATCCGCCGGCTACGCGTCAAGCTCGGTGATCCGCCGCTGGTGCACACCGTCCGCGAGGCGGGCTACCGGATCGGCGCCCCGTGAGCGCCCGCCGCCGGCTGCGGACCCAGCTGACCCTGCTGTACGCGGTGCCGTTCCTGGCGTCCGGGGCGATCCTGCTCAGCATCCCGATCCTGCAAGGGCGCGAGAGCACTCCGGTGGGCATCGGCGTCGGCCCGCCACCGGTGGCCCCCGTCCCGGGCCCGGATTTCGCCCGGGTGGTCACCGCCTCCGCGGTCGGGCTGGCCGCCATGGGGCTGGTCGCGCTGGTGCTGGGCTGGCTGATCGCGGGACGGTTCCTGCGCCCGCTGCGGGAGATCACCGCGACCGCCCGGGACATCTCGGCCCGCAACCTGCACCGCCGGCTCGGCCGCACCGGTCGCAACGACGAGTTCACCGAGCTCGCCGCGACCCTCGACGACCTGTTCGGGCGGCTGGAGGCGTCCTTCACCTCGCAGCGCGACTTCGTCGCCAACGCCTCGCACGAGCTGCGTACGCCGCTGACCGCCCAGCGGGCCCTGCTGCAGGTGGCCCTGGCCGATCCGGACGTCACGGTGGAGAGCCTGCGAGCCGTGGGCCGCGACGTGCTCGACCTCGGCGCCGCGCAGGAACGCCTGATCGACGCGCTGCTCACCCTGGCCACCGGCGAGCAGGGTGTCGAGCACCGGGAGCCGTTCGACCTGGCCGACGTGGCCGGCGCGGTGGTGACCGGCCGGCAGGACGAGGCGCAGCGACGCGACCTCAAGGTACGGGTGCAACTCGGCGCGGCTCCGGCCACCGGCGACCGCCGCCTGGTCGAGAGCCTGGTGGCCAACCTGGTCGACAATGCGTTGCGCCACAACACACCCGGCGGCAATGTCGAGCTCCGCACCGCAACCCTCGACGGCCGGGCCGTCCTGACGGTCCGCAACACCGGCGCGGTCATCCCGCCGGCCGAGCTGGATCGCCTGTTCCAGCCGTTCCAGCGCCTCGGCGCCCAGCGGCTCGGCCATTCCGGCGGTCACGGCCTGGGCCTGGCCATCGTCCGGGCGATCGCCACCGCCCACGGCGCGACGCTCGTCCCGGCCGCGCCCCCGGAGGGCGGCCTGGTCATCGAGGTGCGCTTCGGGTGATCGTTGCCGATGATGGAGCCGAACCCGTCACCGAGGAGGCGTCCGTGCTGGCCGAACCCACCGTCCTGTGGCGCGACGAGCAGCTGTACGTCGCCCGGCGCGAGTCGATCACCATGACCGAGTTCGCGCGGGTCGCCGACCACCTGCCGGCCATGTTCGGCTGGCTGGGGGAGCGCGGGGTGGTCCCGGCCGGTGCCCCCTTCTTCCGCTACCGCGTGATCGACATGTCCGCCGAGCTGGTCGTCGAGGCCGGCATCCCGTTGCCGGCGCCGATCGAGGTCGCCGAGCCGGACTTCGTCGACGTGCTGCCCGCGGGCCGGTACGCGACCCTCACCCACATCGGCCACCCGGACGAGCTGATGGGCGTCACCGCCACGTTGCTGGACTGGGGACAGCACCAGGGCCTGCGCTGGGACGTGACCCCGACCCCGGAGGGCGAGGTGTGGGGCGCCCGGCTGGAGGTGCTGCTGACCAACCCGGCCGAGGAGCCGGACCTGCACAAGTGGGAGACCGCGCTGCTGTTCCGCCTGGCCGACTAGCCTACGGCATGGAGTTTTTCTGCTACCACCGTGACCGGCCGGGCTCCGCGGCGCTGCGCGATGAGCTGCTGCTGGAGCACTGGTCCTACATGGACGCCTATGCGGCCGGGATGATCGCCCGCGGCCCGACTCTCACCGACGACGGTGAGACGGCGACCGGCAGCGTGCACATCGTCGACCTGCCCGGCGCCGCCGCGGCCCGGGCGTTCGCCTTCGACGAGCCCAACTACCAGGCCGGCGCGTACCGGGACGTGCTGCTGCGCCGGTGGCGCAACCTGCTCGGGCGCACGATGTGGGACTTCTCCGGCGGCCGCAGCGGCGGCAATCGCTACCTGGTGCTCGGCCTGGGCGCGGGGCGGGGCGCCGACCCCACCGTGCCGGCCGCGGCGGACGACCTGATCGCGTACGGGCCGCTGCTGTCCGACGACGGTGACGCCTGGCTGGGAACGGCGGCCCTGGTCCGGGCAGTCGATCCCGACCGGGCGCGGACGGTGCTGACCGCCGACCGGTACGCCGCCGTCGAGGTGCACAACTGGGCCTTCGGTGGGCGCCGCTGACGGGGCTCCACTGTGGACCGTTTCGCCCGGATTCCCGGGTGGCGCCAGTCAATCGTGAGTATTTCTCTTGATCGTTGATCTATCACTATACGTGTCTGCGCGGATACGATCAGCGGCAGCGACGGCGCGCCCACCGGTGTCCGTGTCCGACTCGCCGTTGTCTCTCGCCGCTTGCCGACCCCACGAGGAGTTGCAGTGGACGCGTACTTCATGACCGCGCGCCATGAACAGTTGCGTCAGGAGGTGCGGGCCTTCGCGGAGACCGAGGTGCGCCTGCGGATCGACGAGATGGAAGCCTCCCGCGCGGTCCAGTACGACCTCTCGCGGCTGATCGCCCGCCAGGGCTGGATCGGGGTCACGATCGGCCCCGGGCACGGCGGCATGGGCCTCGGTCACCTGGCCAAGACCATCATCATCGAGGAGCTGGCCCGGGTCAGCGGCGCGATGGGCGCCATGGTGCAGGCGTCCCAGCTGGGCGTGGCCAAGATCCTGCACTTCGGCGACGCGGATCAGCAGGCGAAGTGGCTGCCGGCCATCGCGGCGGGGGAGTGCCTGCCGACGATCGCGGTCACCGAGGAGCACTCCGGCGGGCACGTGCTGGGCATGTCGGCCACCGCCGTCCGCGACGGCTCAGACTACGTCCTCAATGGACGCAAAGTCTTCGTCGGCAACAGCCACGTCGGTGACCTGCACGGCGTGGTCGTGCGCACCGGTCCCGGTTCCAAGGGCCTGTCGGCGTTCCTGGTCGAGGCGGACCGGCCCGGCTTCTCGCTCGGCCCGCACCGGGCGGCGATGGGCCTGCACGGCTTCAGCTTCGGCGAGCTCACCTTCGCCGACTGCCGGATTCCGGCGGCCAACCGGCTGGGTGCCGAGGGCGACGGCCTCTCCGTGGCCTACTCCTCCAGCATCCTGTACGGCCGCCCGAACCTGACCGCGGTGGCGCTCGGCATCCACCAGGCCCTGGTCGAGGAGACCTCGGCGTACGTGACCGAGCGGCACCGCTACGGCAAGCCACTCGGCGAACTGCTGCCGATCAAGCTGAAACTGGGCCAGATGCAGTCCCGGCTGATGACCGCGCGGCTGGCGGCGTACCACGCCGTGCACACGCTGGATCAGGGGCTGCCCTGCGACGCGGAGCTGATGAACGCCAAGCTCATCAACGTCGAGTCCGCATTGGACAGCGCCCGCAACGCGATGGAGATCCACGCCGCCGCCGGGCTCTACGCGGACCGGCCGGTGGAGCGCTACCTGCGCGACGCCCACCATATCTTCGCCCCGGCCGGCACCTCCGACGTGCAGCTGATCCGCCTGGCCGAGGTCGCCCTGGGTACGACCAAGGGCCAGTGGTCCCAGCGGCTGGCCACCCGTCCGGCCGCGGAGGCCGTCACCCCGTGAGCCGCGGTCAGCGGCTGTCCTCCCGGCGGTGGATCTGGGTGATCAGCTCGGCGGCCATCGCCTTGATGGTCTCCAGGCCGGGCCGCCCCCACGGGCGCGGCTCCACGTCCACCACGCAGATCGTGCCGAGTGTCGTGCCCGTCCGGTCGATCAACGGCGCGCCCAGGTAGGACCGGATGCCGATCTCGTCGACCACCGGGTTGCCGGCGAAGCGGGGGTAGTCGCAGACGTCGTCGAGGACCAGCGCCTTGCGGCGTACCACCACGTGCGGGCAGTAGCCGTGGTCGCGGTCCATGACCCGGCCCGGCGAGGCGGACGGGTCACCCTTGGCCACGGTGTGCAGGCCGGCGAAGTACTGCCGGTCCTCACTGATGAAGTTCACCATCGCGTACGGGGCGCCGGTGACCTCGGTCAGCTTGCGCGCGAAGTCGTCGAACTCCGGGTCCGGCTGCTCACCGAGGCCCAGCTCGCGCAGCCGCCGCATCCGCAGCGGCACCTCCAGGTCGGTCGGGGTCAGCGGGTGGTGCGGGGACGAGTCGTAGATCATGCCAAGCTCCGGATGGCCGTCGGGGTGGGATGTACGCCGAGCAGGTGCTGGATGAGCTGGACGAGCACACTCGTGGCGGACCGGCTGTCACGGGCGTCGCAACTGACGATCGGCACGTCGGGCCGCAGGTCGAGCGCGCTGCGCACGTCGTCCGGCTCGTACCGGAACGCGTCGTCGAACTGGTTGACGGCCACCAGGAAGCCGATGCCGCGCGACTCGAAGAAGTCCACCGCCGCGAAACAGTCCTGCAGCCGGCGGGTGTCGGCCAGCACGACCGCGCCCATCGCCCCGGCGGACAGCTCGTCCCACATGAACCAGAAACGTTCCTGGCCGGGCGTGCCGAACAGGTAGAGGATGTGCCGCCGGTCGATGGTGATCCGGCCGAAGTCCATCGCCACCGTGGTGGTCGTCTTGCGCTCGATACCGGTCAGGTTGTCGGTGCCGACGCCGGCGGTGGTGAGGATCTCCTCCGTCCGCAGGGGCTCGATCTCGCTGACCGCGCCCACGAACGTCGTCTTGCCCACCCCGAACCCGCCGGCGATGAGCAGTTTGAGCGGTGTCGGGAACGGATCAGAGTCGTCGCTGTAAGGCATTGAGAATGGTCTCCAGTACCGCCGTGTTGGTGGGTTCGGCCGCCGGGCCGGGGGAGCGGGTGTCGATGGCGCCGGCGTCGACCAGGTCGGAAAGCAGGATCTTGGTGACGACCGCGGGCAGCCGCAGCCGGGCGGCGACCTCGGCGACCGTCGTGGGGCTGCCGCACAACCCGAGGGCCTCGGCGTGGTCGGGCTCGAGCTGGCCGTGCGGCAGCCGGCCGGTCGCCCGGACCATCGACAGCAGTTCCAGGTGGGTGCTGGGCTGGGTGCGCCCGTTGCTCACCGTGTACGGCCGGACGAGACGTCCCGCGGCGTCGTCGAGCCAGTGCTCGTCGTCGGGCCGCCCCATCGTCACCGACCCGCGCCGCCGGGATGGCCGGCCGCCTGCCGGACCGGGGTGCCCAGGTACGGCCGCACACTCTTGACCAGCTGCGCCATCTCGTAGCCGAGCACTCCCGGATCGGCGTCCTTGCCCGCGATGACGGCCAGCACCGCACCGGAGCCGGCGGCGGACACGAACAGCAGGGCGTCCTCCAGCTCGGCCACGACCTGGCGTACCGCCTCCCCGCCACCGAAGCGCGACCCGGCGCTGCGGGCCAGCGAGAACAGCCCGGAGGCGATGGCGGCCAGATGGTCGGCGCCGTCGTCGTCCAGTCCGTGCGCGGCCTTGCGCAGCCCGTCGGAGGAGAGCAGCAGCGCGCTACGGGTGTCCGGGACGCGCTCGACCAGCCCGGACAGCAGCCAGACGAGGTCCTGGGCGGAACGTACCGGGTCGTTGCTCAGCATCTGAGCACACCTTTCTCCATGGGGCTCGGGTCTCGGTGGAGCTGGGGGAGGGGACCGTCAGTGCTGGTCGGGCGTGGCCGGCTCGGCCGGGGAGTGCGGCCCGGCGTCGCTGCGGGAGACGCCCTGCATGAACGAGGCCATGAGGCCGGGATCGTGCTCGGCGCCGTCGTCCTCGGGGGCCGGCGGCGGCCCGAACTGCAGTTGCGGCGCCAGATGCGTCTGGCTGTGCCGGCGCGGCAGCGGGGGCGGGGTGACGGTGGGCCGGCCCTCGGCCACCTCGGCCCCGGTGCGCCGCAGCGACCCGGCAACCGCCGGCACCGGATTCGGCGGCGCCTGCTGCGGGGGCACCGGACCCGACGGCGCCTGCTGCGGGGGCGCCTGCTGCGGGGGCGTCTGATTCGAGGACTTCTGTTCCGGGGGCGCCGAGATCGCGGGTGCGGGCACTGCGGAGACGAGGGCGGGGGAGGGGGTGTCCGGGGCGCCGGTGAAGGCGGGCCAGGTCGGCGGGGATGCCGCGATCTGGGACGGGCCCGGGACCCGCTGCACCAGTTCCATGGTGTTCTGGGTCAGGGCCGGCTGGGCCACCACCGGGCCGCGGTCGTCCTGGGCCGAGCCGAGCAGCTGCTGCGGCAGGATGATCACGGCCTGGGTGCCGCCGTAGATGTTGCCCTGCAACTGCACGGTGACGCCGTGCTGGCGGGCGATCATCGAGACCACGAACAGCCCGATCCGGCCGTCGCGCAGCAGCTCGTCCAGGTTGATGTCCTCCGGGTTGAGCAGCAGCCGGTTCAGCCGGTCCTGGTCCTCGCGCTGGATGCCCAGCCCCCGGTCCTCGACCTCGACCGCCACCCCGGCCGCGACGTGCTGCGCGCGCAGCAGCACCTGGGTCTGCGGCGGGGCGAACATCGTCGCGTTCTCGATCAGCTCGGCGACCAGGTGGATGATGCTGGCCACCGCGTGCCCGGGCACGGTCCCGTCGATCGGCGGCACCAGCTTGACCCGGGAGTAGTGCTCGACCTCGGCGATGGCCGAACGCAGCACCTCGGTCAGCGCCACCGGCCGGCTCCACTGCCGCCGGGAGACCGCGCCGCCCAGCACCGCGAGGTTCTCTGCGTGGCGGCGGATGCGGGTGGCCAGGTGGTCGACCTGGAACAGGCCCTTGAGCAGGTCGGGGTCCTCGACCTCGTTCTCCAGCGCGTCCAGCAGCTTGATCTCGCGGTGCACCAGCGACTGCAGCCGGCGGGACAGGTTGACGAACACCTCGACCTGGCGCCCGGCTGACGTGCGTACCGGCATCGGCCGTTCCTCGGCCAGCCGCACCCGCTCGCCGAGCGCCTCGAGCTCGGCCCGGGCTTTCTCGACCGCGGTGCGGTAGCCGGCCGCCTCGGTCAGCGCCGCCGTGGTCTCGGCCCGGTTGTCGGCGAGATCGGCGCGGGCCAGCGCGGTCTGCGCGCGCGCCTCGGCGAGCTCGGCCCGCAGCCGGGCCGGCCGGTCGTCGAGGCGCCGGACCGTCCCCACGGCCTGGCCCGCCACGACGGTGAGCGCGACCACGCCCAGCAGGAAGACGATGATCAGCACCAGGTCCGACCGGTCCGCCCCGCCGGCCCAGAGGTAGCCGGCGGTGACCGCGAACAGCAGCGCGGCGGCCCCGGCGGGCGCCGCGACCAGCCACAGCAGCCGACCCCGCAACAGGGTGTCGTCCGGCGCGGGCACGGCGGACGAGGGTGATTCGGGCATGGGCGTCCTCAGTCGGCGGGAGACTTTGTGGTGGCTACGCATTCAGCGAATTCCACTGTGGAAGCAGCGACCACTCTAGTGCTCCGGAAAATCTTGTCCAGCGAAGTCGCGGAATGCCGGCAGAACCGCGCGCGCCGAACCGCCGGCCGTATTTCTGCACAAGGACTGTCGTTATCGGACCCCGATTGATTTTGCCCCGCTGAGATGCGCGGAGGCTGTCAGTGCCGGACCGCGCGGGCACCCCGGCGCCGTTCGGCGAGCGCGCCCGCCCCGGCCGCGGCCAGCGCCACCACCAGGGCAGCCAGCTGCAGAACCGTGCCCCAGCGGCGGCCACCGCCGGCATCCAGATTGACGCCGACGGCCGGCGCGAGCGCCCCGCCCACGAGCAGGAACGCGCTGATCGCGGCCGCCACCAGCAGCGCCCACCAGCGCCGCCACCACACGCAGATCGCGACCGCGGCCAGCACGATGATCAGTCCAGGAGGGACAGTGGGATAGTCGGCGCCGCCGAGAATCTGCACGCAGATACCCAGGGCGGCGAGGGTGAGGGCAGTGGCGGCGATCGTGCGTTGTCTCATCACCGCCCCAGCGTGTCGGCATCGGCGCCGCGCGTCGTCCGCTCAGAAGCGACACCCGCGTACGCGGATCCGCGTACGTCTCATTCGTTCAGGATCAGTTCCGTGGCATGCCGGGACGCGGCCAGCAGCACCGGATCCGGGTCGCGCTGCCACATCTCGATCGCCGCGTCGGCGAACTTGATGGCGTGCGCGTCCCCGGACTCGGTGGCCTGCCGCAGCACGGCCGACGCGTCACCGGCGCCGGGTGTGAAGGCGCGAGCGGCCGGGGGAGCGTAGGCGGCCGTCACCGCGGCGGTGGCCGCCCACGCCGCCGCGAGGCTCGGCCCGTGCAGCGCGACCGGGAGCGACGGCAAGGTTCGCAGTACGGCCAGCGGTGCCGTTGCCGCGTGCACGAGCAGCACCGGGTTCCCGTACCCATGGGTGGTGTGCAGGCGGACCGCCGCCGTGACGATCCCGGCCAGCCGGTCCTCGACGGTGTCCTGATCCGGGCCGGGCACCGCCCCGACCGCGGCCGGCCAGCCCGGCAGGTCGGCGAGCTGGGCCAACCGGGAGCGGATGCCGGAACGCTGGTCCGGCACGCGCGGCATGGCATCGAGCGCCGCCCGCGGATCCGAGCTCCGGTACGGCCCCCGCCCGGCCGGCGCCAGCGGCTGCCACCGCGCCGCCCAGTACGCCAGCCCCTGCCCCAGCTCCGCCACCCGCGCCGGAGTCTCCTGCTCGCGCAGCGCCCGCACCGCGTGCCCGACCCTGATCACCCCGTGCGTCGCCCCCGCCGCGATGCCGGGCAGCAGCCGCAGCCACCAGAGCGCCAGCACGTCCGGCCACGGCTCGGCGTGCATCGCCCGGTCGAAGAACGCCAGCCAGTCGCCCGTGCGCACCGGGTCGCCGAGCGGTTCGCGCCACTCGTCCGCGGCGATCGGCGCGATGCCCCGCGGCACCTCCACCAACCGCTGCTCGTACGCGTCGAGCCACCGGTGCACCTCGTCCGCGTGCCCGTGGTGGACCAGCACCTCGGCCGCCATCGGGCCGTGGTTGGACAGCCAGCCGTCGTGTTCGGGCCCGGTGGTGTGCAGCCGCCGCAGGGCCTCATCGAGAATTCCGGTCATCATCGCAGCGTGCGGGTTGAACCTCGGTTGAGGTCAAGGGGACATGATGGGCCCGTGGGTTTCGAGGAGGATCTGGACGCGCGGCCGTTCTGGCGCCGGCTCAGCCGCGGCGAGCAGCGCTGGCCGTTCGCCCTCGCCATCGCCGTGATGATCGGGCTGCAACTGACCCTGCCCGAGCGGTACAGCCTGGGCGCGTGGTGGGTGCTGCCGGCCGTCGAGGTGGTCGTCATCGGCGCGCTGGTGGCGGCGAACCCGGGCCGGCTGGAGCGCCGGACCCCGATGCTGCGCCGGCTGAGCCTGGGCCTGATCGCCGTGGCCAGCCTGGGCACGGCCTGGTCGGTCGTGCGGCTGGTGGTCGACATCGCCGGCGGCGGTGACACCGGCAGCGCGGCGGAACTGCTGGGCAGCGGCGCCTCGATCTGGCTGATCAACGTGCTGACGTTCGCGGTCTGGTACTGGGAGCTGGACCGCGGCGGGGCGCTGGAGCGGGCGGCCGGCACCGACCCGTACCCGGATTTTCTCTTTCCGCAGATGACCACGCCGGACATGGCGCCGAAGGAGTGGCGGCCGCAGTTCGCCGACTATCTGTATCTGGCGTTCACCAACGCGACCGCCTTCAGTCCGACGGACACGCTGCCGCTGTCGCGCTGGGCCAAGCTGACCATGATGCTGCAGTCGGCGATCTCGCTGGTCACCGCGGCGCTGGTGGTCGCCAAGGCGGTCAACGCGCTGGGATGAACAGGCGCATGCCCGGGTCACGGTTGCGGACGAAACCGAGCGAGGCGTAGAGCGGCTCGCCCTCCGCGGAGGCGCGCAGGTCGATCGCCCCGATGCCGCGCTGCTCGTACCAGGCGAGCAGGGCGGTCATGCAGGCCCGGGACAAACCCCGGCGGCGGTACGCGGGGTCGGTTGCGACGTTGAGCACGTACCCGCGCAGCCCGGTCGGGTCGTTCGGGCCCGGCAGCCGCTGATCGATCGTGCCCACGACGCAGGCCGCGAGCCCCGGCCCGTCCGGCTTGTCCACCACGAACGCGGCCATGGCGTCGTTGCCCGGGTCGAGCAGCCGGCGCACGACCGCGACGCCGGGACCGATCCAGGCCTGCGGGTCGCGACCGTCGCCGGGACGGACCGAATTCATCATCACGCTGCGCAGGCGCAGGAGCTCGGCGGCATCCTCCACGCCGGCGCGCCGGACCTCGATCATGGCCGTCATTCTGGCACGGGCGGCTTGCACAAATTCTGTGCACAAGTATTGTGCAACTCATGGAACCCATTCAGGTCCACCTCGACGGCAAGCAGATCCGGGTGCTCGCCCACCCGCTGCGGGCGCGGCTGCTGGGGCAGCTGCGACTGGACGGGGCGGCCACCGCCACCCGGCTCGCCGAGGCGCTCGGCACCAACACCGGCGCCACCAGCTACCACCTGCGCCAGCTCGCCGATGTCGGGCTGGTCATCGAGGACGAGGACGCCGGTCGGGGCCGTGAGCGCTGGTGGCGGGCCGCCCACGACATCAGCAGCTGGCAGCGTGACGCGTTCGCCGGCGACCCGGACGCGACCGCCGCCTCCGACTGGCTCGACAGCTACGGCCTGCAGCGCCTCGTCGCCCGGGCCGAGAGCTGGCAGCGGGCCCGGCCGGCCGAGCCGCCGGCCTGGCGGGCCGCCGCCGGCTTCTCCGACTACATCCTGAGCCTGGGCAGCGAGCAGCTCAGCGCGCTCACCGCGGAGCTCGACACGGTCATCGAGCGCTATCGCGCCCGCGGCGAGAGCGACCCGGCGCCGGATGCCCGCCAGGTTCTCCTCTACCTGTACGCCGTGCCGAGGATCGAGGACCCGGCATGACCGCGCTGACCGCAGTACAGGCCCGGCGCCGCTTCCTGTGGCTGCTCGCCCTGCGCTGGCTCCCGGTCGGCCTGATGATCCCGGTCACCGTGCTGCTCCCGCTGGACCGTGGCCTGAGCCTCGCCCAGTACGGCTCCGCGGCCGCCCTGCAGGGTCTGGCCGTCCTGCTGCTGGAGCTGCCGACCGGAGGCCTGTCCGACGCGATCGGCCGCCGGCCGGTGCTGCTGCTGGCCGGCGCCATCGAGATCACCGCCCTGTCGCTGCTCACGGTGGCCGACTCGGTGCTGATGTTCATGATCTTCTACCTGTTGCAGGGCCTCTACCGCGCCCTGGACAGCGGCCCGCTGGAAGCCTGGTACGTCGACCACGCGCTGGCCGCCGACGCGCAGGCCGACATCGAGACCGGCCTGAGCCGCAGCGGGGTCGTCCTGGGCGTCGCCGTCGCGGCGGGTGCCCTGCTCACCGGTGGTCTGGTCGCCGTCGGCCCGACCGTGCCGGGCGGGGCCCTGAGCCTGCCCGTCTACGTCGCCCTCGGCCTGCAGATCGTGTCGCTGGCGGCGGTGGCGCTGCTGATGACCGAGCGCCGCCCGGGCCGCGGATTCGCCGCGCTGGCCCGGTCCGTGCGCGGGGTGCCGGCGGCGATCGGTGGCGCGCTGAGCCTGCTGCGGCGCTCCCGGGTCATCGTGGCGCTGGTGGCGGTGGAGCTCTTCTGGGGCTTCGGCATGGTGGCGTTCGAGAGCCTGATGCCGGTCCGGCTGGCCGAGGTCGTCGGCGACCCGGGCCAGGCGTCGGCGCTGATGGGACCGGTCGGCTCGGTGGGCTGGCTGGCGTCGGCCCTCGGCGCGGCCCTGATCCCGCTGCTGGCCCGCCGCATCGGAGCACCCTGGACCGGCTTCGTGCTGCGGATCCTGCAAGGCGTGACGGTGGTCGGGATGGCCCTGTTCGCCGGGCCGGTGGGAGTGATCGCGGCGTACCTGGTCTGTTACACCGTGCACGGGGCGGCGAGCCCGGTGCACAACGGGCTGCTGCACCGTCAGGTCGACGGGCCGTACCGGGCCAGCCTGCTGTCGCTGAACTCGATGGTGAGTCAGCCCGCCGGTGCGCTGGGCCTGGTCACGCTGACCGCCGTGGCGTCGGCGGCCGACCTGCGGATGTCACTTCTGGTCGGTGCGGCGGTCCTGGCGGTGGCCGCGCCGCTCTACCTGGTCGCCCGCGGCTCGGCAGCGCCGGCGGATGCCCCGGCGTCGGAGCCCGTCCCGGCGATCCACGGTGGAGTTTACTCGTGACCAGCACCGGGGTAGTAGCACGACAAGTGCTCTCATCCCCTCGGAGGAAACCCATGCTTGCTATCGCCGCCGCGATCGTCTTCGGCATCTGGCTGCTGCTCGATCTCTTCGACACCAACCTCGGCGCTCCCGACCTGTTCAACTTCTCGACCATGGCCTCGCTGGGTCTGCTCCTGCTCTCGCTCTACCTGGCCGGCGTGGGCAGCGGCCCGCGCAACACGAGCAGCGGCAGCGGCCGCAGCTTCCGTGGCCGTCGCCCCGGCCGCGGCTGATCCGCTGATTTCGGCATACGGCCCGCCTTCGGTGCATTTCCGGCACTCGAGGGCGGGCCGGTACTGTCGTTGCCGATGGAATTCGACGGACTGTTCCCACTGACCGAGCCGGGTGGTGTCCGCACCGCGCCGCCGGCCGGTGCGACGTCCGCCGGCTTCACCGCCTGGTCCGAGGACTCTCCGCTGCCCGTGCGGATGCGCCCGGCGAGCATCGACGAGCTCGTCGGCCAGCAGCACCTGCTCGCCCCCGGCGCCCCGCTGCGCCAGCTCGTCACCGGCACCACGCCGATGTCAGTCATCCTGTGGGGCCCGCCCGGCACCGGCAAGACCACCATCGCCCACCTCGTCGCCGGGGCCACCGACCGCAAGTTCGTGGCCATGTCGGCGCTGACCGCCGGGGTCAAGGACGTGCGCGCGGTCATCGACACCGCCCGCCGCGAACGCCGCGCCGGCGGCCCGCCGACCGTGCTGTTCATCGACGAGGTGCACCGCTTCAGCAAGACCCAGCAGGACTCCCTGCTCGCCGCCGTCGAGGACCGCACGGTGACCCTGCTCGCGGCCACCACCGAAAATCCGTACTTCTCGGTCATCTCTCCGCTGCTGTCCCGCTGCGTGCTGCTCACCCTGCAGGCGCTGGGCGACGACGACGTGCGCCAGCTCGTCCGCCGCGCGGTCACCGACCCCCGCGGCCTGGGCGGCGCGGTCACGCTCACCGACGAGGCCGAGGAGCATCTGGTACGGCTGGCCGGCGGCGACGTCCGTAAGGCCCTGACGGCGCTGGAGGCCGCAGCCGGTTCCGCCGCCGCCCAGGGCGCCACCGAGATCGACCTGGCCACCGCCGAGCAGGCCGTCGACGTGGCCGCGGTCCGCTACGACCGCGACGGCGACGCCCACTACGACGTGATCAGCGCGTTCATCAAGAGCATGCGCGGCTCCGACCCGGACGCCGCCCTGCACTGGCTGGCCCGGATGCTGGTCGCCGGCGAGGACCCGCGGTTCATCGCCCGGCGCATCGTGATCTTCGCCAGCGAGGACGTCGGCATGGCCGACCCCCAGGCGCTGCTGATCGCGACGGCCGCGGCCCAGGCGGTGCAGTCGGTCGGCCTGCCCGAGGCCCAGCTCAACCTGGCCCAGGCCGTGGTCCACCTGGCCACAGCCCCGAAATCGAACGCCGTGACCACCGCCCTGGGCGAGGCCCTGGCCGACGTCCGGGCCGGCCGTGGTGGCGCCGTCCCACCGGCCCTGCGCGACGCCCACTACCCGGGCTCACGTGGCCTTGGTCACGGCAAGGGCTACCGGTATCCACACGACGACCCCAAGGGTGTTGTTAGGCAGCAGTATGTGCCGGATGATCTGATCGGCGCGGACTACTACCGCCCGACCGACCACGGCGCGGAACGCGCAGTCGGCGAGCGGCTGCCCCGCCTGCGCAGAATCGTCCGTGGCCCGGCCGCGGACCCCAGGCCCACGCCACCCGGCGCGGACACCCGGCCCACGCCACCCGGCGGGGACACCCGGCTCACGCCACCCGGCGCGGGCAGCTCGAACGGCCCGTCCGGCGACGGGTCGAAGGCGAACGACAGCGGCCCGGCCGCCGGAGAGGACCAGCCGTGAGCAGGCGCGGTGCCGAGAGGCCCGACGACGACGCCGACCAGCGCGAACAGGCCGGTCGCAGCCGCCGCCTGTTCGGTCGCGGCCGGCCGGAGCCGGTCGAGCCCGTCGAGGTGCCCCGCGAGGAGACCGGCTGGCTCGACGA
This sequence comes from Actinoplanes sp. CA-051413, assembly GCF_050955795.1. Taxonomy (NCBI): domain Bacteria; kingdom Bacillati; phylum Actinomycetota; class Actinomycetes; order Micromonosporales; family Micromonosporaceae; genus Actinoplanes; species Actinoplanes sp. CA-051413. The sequence goes on along the minus strand of NZ_CP192100.1, from coordinate 7,207,380 downwards.
CCTGCGCAGCGCCAAGGAGGACCGCTCGGCGATCGGCCCCGGCACACCAGCGGGGGAGGGCCGCACGAGCAAGAGCGGCCGGCGGGCGCCCGGACCGGACGATCCGGCGGACGATTCCCCGTTCCCGGCGGCGCCCATGTCCCCGGCGGGTCCGCACTCCGCTGCTGCTCCGGGGTCGCCGGCGGCGCCTCGCTCGGGTCCTCGTTCTGCTCCCGTTCCTGGTACTGCTCCCGGGCCCCGTCCGGGTGCCGGTTCTCGTCCTGGTGTTCCGGCTGGTCCTGGTGTTCCGGCTGGTCCGCGATCTCCGGTGGTGCCGGGATCGCCGGCCGGGCCTCAGTCCGGTCCGGCATATGGCACTCCGGCAGCACCGGCCTCCCTGGCTCGCGGCGACCAGCCGCCGGCGTGGCAGGCCGGATCGGGTGAGCACACGACCGGTGGCTGGCAGGCCCCGTCCGGTGAGCACTCCGGTGGCTGGCAGGCCGCACCCGGACAGGGCACCCCGGGACAGGGCCCGGCTGGAGCACGCCGCGTTCCGGGCGAGCCGACCGGACGGCACGCCCCGATCGATCGCAGCGAGCCCGGCATCCGCCCGCCCGGGCGGCGCGGGGCTCCCGCGGCTCCCGAGCCCGGCGCTGTGCCGGCTCCCGGTCACGGGCGTCGGCAGATGGACGCCGGGCAGCTGAGCGGCCGGATCGACCCGAACCCGTCCGGCTCGTTCCCGGCGGTCAGTCCCACCTCGGCCGTGCCTGCCTCGGGTAACGCTCCCGCAGTGCCCGGTGTCCGTCCGACGTCGCCTGCTACGCCGCCGGGCTGGCCCGTCACGCCCGGGGCTACCGGATCGCCTGCTGTGCCGCCCGCCGGTGGTCGTCGTGGCGCTGTGCCGCCCGTCGCTGATGGGCCGGCTGGTGGGCCGCCTGCCGGTGGTCGTCGTGCTGCTGTGCCGCCTGCTGCCGGTGGGCCGCCTGCCGGTGGTCGTCGTGCTGCCGGGCCGCCTGCTGCTGGTGGGCCGCCTGCCGGTGGTCGTTCTGCTGCTGTGCCGCCTGCTGCTGCTGGTGGGCCGGCTGGGGGGCCTCCGGCCGGGCCGCCTGCCGGTGGTCGTCGTGGCGCTGTGCCGCCTGCTGCCGCTGGGCCGGCCGCGGGCGGTCGTCGTGCTGCTGCTGCTGCTGCTGTGCCGCCGCCTGGCGCGGCCGGGCCTTTGCCCGGTGGGCCGGTGTCGCCCGCGAGCCGTGCTGCCCGGCACCAGGATCCCGGCGGCCGTCCGGCGGATCCGGGACAGCCTGACCAGCCGGGCTTCGTGCCCGGTGGGGACCAGTCGGGCTTCGTGACCCGGGGCCGGCGGGCTCGGGCCGACGAGCCGGATGCCCCTGCCCGGGGCGGCCATGCCGCGCCGGAACAGTTCGGTCCCGGTCCCGCCCACGCGAGTCACGCGGCACCCGACCAGCCGGGTCCGGCCCGCGCCGGGTATGCCCCGCCGGAGCAGGCCGGTCCCGCCCGTGGCGGCCACGCCGCGCCCGATGAGGTCAGCGGCTTCGCCACCGGTGGCCGCCCCGGCCAGCAGACCGGCGGATCGAGCCGCCCGGTGTCCGCGGTACCCGGTGCCGACGGCCATTCCTTCGGCGCGCGCAACGCCGGCTCGGCAGCCCACGCCCGGCCGGACGCCAGTCCCGCTGACGGCGGCGGCCGCCACGGCCGCCCCGACCCCGGACAGCAGTCCGGCGACCGTCTCGGCCACCACACCGGGGCGATGCCGCCGACCGGCCGCGCCGGTGGCCAGCACGGCGCCCCGGACCTCGACGATGAGCCCGGAACCGGACCGATCGGCCGACGCGGCGCCCCGGGCCCTGCCGCCCCCACCGGCCGTGGCGGACCCGGTTCCACCACCGGGCCGGTCCGCGCGTCGGCGGTCGTACCGCCCGTCGTGCCCGGCCGCGAAGGCGTGCGCACGCCCGCCGTACCCGGTCGCGCCGGTGCGATGGCCGGGAGCACGTCCGGTGTGATCGGTACCACCGGGCAGATCGCCCGCGCCGGTGAGGCGGCTGCCCGTGCGGCGGGCCGCGGCACCGGACGGGTTCCCCGGCCCGGTCAGCGTCCCGTTCCCGGCCAGCCGGGAGCAGGCCCGCAGGTGCCCGGTGCGCCGGTCCCCGGGTCGCCGGCTGCCGGTCAGCCCGGCCGAGGTGCGCCGGGAACCGCAGCGGGCGGCCGCGCGCAGCCCGGTGCCGGACGTCCCGGACCAGGTCAGCAGGGCACCCGCCCGCCGGCGCCCGGACGTGTCCAGCCGCCGGCTCCCGGTCAGCCGGGTGCCGGCCGTGCCGTGCCCGGCCGTTCACCGGGCGGCCGTGTCGCGCCCGACCAGCAGCCGAGCGGCCTCGCCGGCGCCCCCGGGCAGCCGACCGGTCCTGGCCAGCCGAGCGGTCCCGGAGCCTTCTCGGGCCCGGTCGAGAGCGGCCAGCGCAGCGCTGGTGTCGTTCGCGGCCCGGGTCGTGCCGCACCCGGCCGCGGCGCGCCGGGTCAGCAGCCGAACGCCCCGGCCCGTCCGGGTCGCAACCCCAGCAGCCCGGTGAGCCCGGCCGAACCGAGCGGGCTGCCGATCCGACCGGGCAGCCCGGCACCGGGCGGCCCAGCTCGCGGTCTCTCCGGCCCCGGCCTGCCCAGCGGCCTGCCCGGCGCCGCGAACCAGCCCGGCGGTCCCCGACAGCCCGGCCGCCCGGGTCAGCCCGGCGGTCCCGGTCAGCCCGGCAGTCACGGTCAGCCCGGCGGGCCGGGTCAGGCCGGCGGTCCCGGTCAGGCTGGCGCTCCCGATCACCCCGGCGCCCCAGGTCATCTCGGCGGCCCGGGTCGGCCCGGCGGCCGTCCCGGCGCTGGACAACCTGGTGGCCCTGGCGGCCCCGGGCAGCCGAGCGGCCTCGCCGGGCCGCACGGCGACGAGCACACCGGCACGGGCGCCCGCCCGGCCAGCCTGGACGACCCCGGCCGCCCCGCGCGCGGGACCGGCCCGGTACTGCCCGGCCGCGGCGCCGCCGTGCCCCCGGGCCAAGGACCCGTTACGCCGGGCCGCGGCGCAAGCCCGGTGACGCCGGGCCGTGCCACAGGCCCCGTCACATCCGGCCACGGCACCGGCCCGGTCACGCCAGGCCATGGCTCAGGCGCGGTCACGCCCGGCCACGGCGCAGGCCCGGCAACGCCAGGTCGCGGCACTCCCGAGCCTCCGCAGAGCCGCGGCGCTGCGGAGGTTCTGCCTGGTCGCGCCGCCGTCGAGGCACCCCGTGGCCGCGGCACCGGCGAAGTGCCGACCCGACCCACATCCGACCTGCCGGACGGCGGCGCCCCGGGCGCCCCCGGACGCGGAGCCGCCGCAGTACCCGGTCAGGTGCGCGGTGACGCTTCCGGCCGGGGAGCTGCCGAGGTTCCGGGCCGTGGCACCGCTGAGGTGACCGGCCGCGGCGCAGCAGGCGTACCTGGTCGTGGCGCCGCGGAAGTGCCGGGTCGTGGCGCTGCTGAGGTACCCGGTCGTGGTGCTGCCGAGGTGCCCGGGCGGGGCAAGGCTGAGGTGCCCGGGCGGGGCAAGGCTGAGGTTTCACCCGTGCGGGGGACCGGACAGGTCCCCGCGGCGGGGCGGGGCACCGGCACCGTCACTCCGCCCGGGCGGGTTGCGGTTGTCGGCGCTGGGCCCGTACCCGATGCGGGTGACAGCTCGGCCGACGACGAGCGTGAGTCTCCCGGTGGTCTGCTCGGTAAGGGTGCCGAGTTGCGCACCCGGCTGCGGACCGAGCGGCGGCTGCGGGTCATCACCCTGGTCACGCTCAGCGTCGTGGTGCTCGGGCTGCTTCCGCTGCTGTTCGGGATCCGGTCCGCGACGCGTGACCCCGTGTTCAACTCCCTCGATGCGCTCAGCGTGCCCACCTGGGCCGACAAGCAGGTCGAGGACCGGACCAGCGGCAGCATCTGGTGTTTCTTCGACTGCCGGTTCCGGGAGCGGACCGCGCAGTCCGAGCGGCCGTTCGAGGAGACCGACAAGGCCTACGCCACCGCGCTGACCGGAGCCGGCTGGAAGGCGCGGAGCGGAGAGTGCTCCGATCAGCCCACCACTTCCGGCAAGTACACCTGCTGGACCAGGGACGAGTTCACTCTGGACCTGTGGGTGCGGCTGCCCGAGTGCGCTGTCGACGCTGTCGCCGCGCAGGATCCGGCCACTCAGCCTTCCGTCGGGCCGGACGGGCTGGTGCCCACTCCTGACCCGGACAAGTGCACCGGTTCGACCGTGAGCATCAAGGTGCAGAACGCCGTCACCGACCAGCGGGGCAAGCCGCAGCCGGCCGTGGATCCCTCTTTGATCGGCGAGACGCCCGACCCTGTTCTCACGCCTGATCCTCTGCTGGAGCCGACACCGACGGCGTCGTGAAGCGTCCACCGGTCACTGACGGTAGGGTCTGCACGTTGTCACACTGTGAGGCACGTCAGTAGAGGAGACGCGTAGATGGACGTTACCGCCGGAGAAATCGCAGGCCTGATCGCGGCGGGCGCGTTTTTGATGCTCGTGCTGGTGCTCGCCGTCCCGATTCTCAAGCTACGCCACACGGTCGACGCCGCCACCCAGGCGATCAACGACCTCAACGACCGGACCGGGCCGCTGCTCGGCAACGTCACCGAGACGGTCGGCAACGTGAACACCGCGCTGGGCCAGGTCCAGGTCTCTTTGGACGGTGTCAACGTGCAGCTGGCCAAGGTCGACACCATGACCGAGCACGCCCAGAACGTCACGGCCAGCGTGGCCAACCTCGCCACCGTCGTGTCCGCCGCCGCGGCGAACCCGTTGATCAAGGTGGCGTCGTTCGGCTACGGCCTGCGCAAGGCCGCCGCCGCCCGCCGGCACGCCGAGGACGAGCGCGAGGTCCGCGCCTCCCTCAAGCAGCGCCGCAAGGCCGCCCGCGCGGCCCGCTGACCATCTCACCAGCTTTTCTAGCTCGGAAGGAACACCGCCATGAAGCGGCTGCTCTGGCTGGGTGTCGGCCTGGCCGTCGGCGCCATCGTCGTCCGCAAGGTCACCCGTAAGGCCAACGAGTTCACCCCCACCGGCATCGCCACCTCCCTGTCGCAATCCGCTGGCGGTCTGGTCGAGTCGCTGCGTAGCTTCGTGGATGACGTCCGCGAGGGGATGGCCGAGCGCGAGCAGGAGATCCACGAGGCCTTCGCCGCGGGTGAGCTCTACGACGACCAGTTCGCCGAGCTGCGTGACGGCACGCAGGGGCGGCACGCGAGTGAGGACCAGCGATGAAGACGGCGGAGATCAAGCGGCGCTTTCTGGCGCACTTCGAGGCGAACGGGCACACGGTCGTGCCGAGTGCCCCGCTGCCGGCCATCGACGACCCGAACCTGCTGTTCATCAACGCCGGCATGGTCCAGTTCGTGCCGTTCTTCCTCGGCCAGCGCACCCCGCCGTACCAGCGGGCCGTGAGCGTGCAGAAGTGCATCCGGACGCCCGACATCGACGAGGTCGGCAAGACCAGCCGGCACGGCACGTTCTTCCAGATGAACGGCAACTTCTCCTTCGGTGACTACTTCAAGGCCGAGGCCATCCGGCTGGCCTGGGAGCTGTCCACCAACCCGGTCGACAAGGGTGGCTTCGGGCTGGACCCGGAGCGCATCTGGCCGACCGTCTACCTCGACGACGACGAGGCGTTCGAGATGTGGCGCGCGACCGGTGTGCCCGCCGAGCGGATCGTGCGCCGGGGCAAGAAGGACAACTGGTGGCACATGGGCATCCCCGGCCCGGGCGGCACCTGCTCCGAGCTCTTCTACGACCGCGGCCCCGAGTACGGCAAGGAGGGCGGCCCGGAGGTCGACGAGGACCGGTACATGGAGTACTGGAACCTCGTCTTCATGCAGTACGAGATCACCGACGTGAAGAGCAAGGAGAACTTCACGATCGTCAGCGATCTCCCCAAGAAGAACATCGACACCGGCATGGGGCTGGAGCGGGTCGCGTCGATCCTGCAGGGCGTCGACAACCTGTACGAGATCGACGAGGTCAAGCCGATCCTGGCCCGGGCGGCCGAGCTGTCCGGCAAGGTGTACGGCGCGCACTCCGGTCACGAGGCCGGCCTGTCGCACCCCGACGACGTCCGGCTGCGCGTGATCGCCGACCACGTCCGTACCGCGCTGATGCTGATCGGTGACGGGGTCACCCCGTCCAACGAGGGCCGCGGTTACGTGCTGCGCCGCATCATGCGCCGGGCGATCCGGGCCATGCGCCTGCTCGGCTGGCAGGGGGCCACGTTCCCCGAGCTGCTACCGGTGGCGCGCGACTGCATGGCGCCCTCGTACCCGGAGCTGGCGAAGGAGTTCGGCCGGATCTCCACGTACGCGTACGCGGAGGAGGAGGCGTTCCTGTCCACGCTGCGCGCGGGCACGACGATCCTCGACACGGCGATCACCGACACCAAGAAGTCCGGCGGCGCGAAGCTCAGCGGCGCGCAGGCGTTCCAGCTTCACGACACGTACGGCTTCCCGATCGACCTGACCCTGGAGATCGCCGCCGAGCAGGGCCTCGACGTCGACCAGGACGGCTTCCGCCGGCTGATGGCCGACCAGCGGTCCCGCGCGAAGGCGGACGCGGCCGCGCGCAAGACGGGCCACGCGGACCTGTCGGCGTACCGCACGGTGCTGGAGGACGGCGGACCGGTGCAGTTCACCGGCTACGCGGAGGTCTCCCGGGAGTCGCGGGTGCGCGCGCTGCTCGGCGACGGCGGCGCCAGTGTCGCGGCGGCGAACGAGGGTGACTATGTCGAGCTGGTGCTCGACACCACCCCGTTCTACGCCGAGGGCGGCGGCCAGCAGGCCGACACCGGCCTGATCAACGTCGGCGGCGGGCAGGTCGAGGTCGTCGACGTGCAGCAGCCGCTGCCCGGCCTGATCGTGCACAAGGCGCGGGTCGTCCGCGGTGAGGTGCGCGCGGGTGAGGCGGGCTTCGCCGAGATCGACGTGACCCGCCGCAAGGCGATCTCGCGGTCGCACACGGCGACGCACCTGATCCACCAGACCATGCGGGCGTTCCTCGGCGAGTCGGCGACCCAGGCGGGTTCGCTGAACGCGCCCGGCCGGCTGCGCTTCGACTTCAACACCCCGGGGGCCGTCTCGCCCGCGGTGCTGCACGACGTCGAGCAGCAGGTCAACGAGGTGCTGCTGCGTGACCTGGAAGTTCATGCGTTCGTCACCTCGCAGGAGGAGGCGCGCCGGCTCGGCGCGATGGCCCTGTTCGGGGAGAAGTACGGCGACGAGGTCCGAGTGGTTGAAGTCGGCGACTACGCACGTGAACTCTGCGGCGGTACGCACGTGGCCCGCTCGGGTCAGCTGGGCCTGGTGAAGATCCTCAACGAGTCGTCGATCGGTTCCGGCGTCCGCCGGGTCGAGGCGCTCGTCGGCATCGACGCGTTCGGCTTCCTGGCCAAGGAGCACCTGCTCGTCGCGCGGCTCGCGGAGCTGTTCCGGGTGCCCGGCGACCAGGTCGCGGACCGGGTCGAGCAGACCGTGACGGCCCTGCGCGACGCCGAGAAGGAGCTCGAGAAGATGCGCGCGCAGCTGGTCCTCGGTGGTGCCGGTGCGCTGGCGGCGCAGGCCCGTGATCTGCGGGGCGTGGCGTACGTCGGGACCGAGGCACCCGAGGGTGCGGCGACCAACGACGTGCGTACCCTGGCCCAGGAGATCCGCGGCAAGATCGACGCCGGTCGTCCGGCGGTGGTCGCGGTCGCGGCCCGGTCAAACGGCAAGGCGTCACTCATCGTAGCGATCAACGCCACGGCGAAGAGTCGTGGTCTGTCCGCGGCCGATCTAGTCAAGGGCGCGCTCTCCGGCCGGGGCGGCGGCAACGCCGACCTCGCCCAGGGCGGCGGAGTGCCCGCTGACCAGGTGAATGTCTTGCTCGCAGCGGTGGAGAAGGCGGTCGGCGAGGCCGCCTGAGAGGGAGGCCGTCGACATGTTGCCGTTGCCACGGGGTAGGCGGCTGGGTGTGGATGTGGGTAAGGTCCGCGTCGGGGTCGCACTCAGTGACCCTGACGGGATCCTGGCCACCCCCCTGGTCACGGTGCCCCGTGACATGGGTGCGGCGCCCGACGTCGTCCCCGGCGACATTGCTCAGCTCGTCCGCCTCGTGGGGGAGCACGAGGTGGTGCAGATCGTGGTGGGCCTCCCTGTGCGCCTCAACGGCGAGGAGGGGCCTGCCGCCATCGACATACGTGCGTACGCTGGTCGACTGGAACGGGCGGTAGGGTCTGTTCCGATCGTCCTGGCGGACGAGAGGATGTCGACCGTGGTCGCAACCCGTAGGCTGGCCGAACGTGGCGTACGGGGCAAGCGGCAACGGGCGGTCGTCGATCAGGCGGCCGCGGTGGAGATCCTGCAGAGCTGGCTGGACGCGCAGCGGAGGCAGACGAGATGATCGACGAGCTGGACCTGGCGTTCGACGAACAGGCGGAGAAGGGCAGACCTCGCCACCGGCGGGGGTTCCGCGGTTCGAAGGGCGGCGGCGGCAAGGGCGGTAAGTCCGCGGTCGCCTTCCTCATGGTGTTCATCCTGCTGGGCGTGCTCGGCGTCGGCGGATACCTGGGCTACTCGAAGATCAAGGGCTTCTTCACGGCGGCCGACTACGACGGCCCCGGCACCGACCCGGTGCAGGTCAAGATCCCCAAGGACGCGTCGCTGACCGAGATCGGCAACGTGCTGTACGACGCCGATGTGGTCAAGAGCACAGCCGCCTTCACCGAGGCCGCCGACGCCAACCCCAAGGGCAAGAACATCCAGTCCGGCACCTACAACCTGCGCAAGCAGATGGCGGCCGAGCAGGCCGTGACCCTGATGCTCGATCCCAAGAGCCGGGTCACCAACGGCATCACCATCCCCGAGGGCAAGACCGCCAACCAGGTCTACGAGATCCTGGCCAAGGCGACCGGGGTCAAGGTGGCCGATTTCAAGAACGCCGCCAAGGACCCGGAGGCGCTCGGCGTCCCGGCGTTCTGGTTCAACCGCACCGACGGGCAGAAGAAGGCGAAGTCGATCGAGGGCTTCCTCTTCCCGGACACCTACGAGTTCCCGCCGAAGGGCACCGCGGCGGAGTATCTGACCCTCATGGTCGAGCACTTCATGAACGTCGCCAACGAGGTGGACTTCGTGAAGCAGGCCGAGACCCAGCGCAACATCAGCCCGTACGAAGTGCTGACGGTGGCGTCGCTGGCCCAGGCCGAGGCCGGCAACGTCGAGGACCTCGGCAAGGTCGCCCGGGTGGCCTACAACCGGCTCTACGGCGACGACTTCCACTGCAAGTGCCTGGAGTTCGACGTCGGGATCAACTACTACTACCAGCTCACCGGCAGGCCGACGAAGCCGTCCGGCAAGATGACCGACAAAGAGCTGTACGACGTGAAGAACCCGTACCGCCTGCACGGCAAGGACGGGCTCACGCCGACACCGATCAACAACCCCGGCAAGGCCGCGCTGCAGGGCGCCCTCGTGCCGCCGAAGGGCAACTGGCTGTACTTCGTGGCGATCGACAAGCAGGGCCACTCGGCGTTCACCAACAGCTACCCGCAGCACGAGAAGAACATCGAGACCGCCAAGAAGAACGGCGTCCTCTGACGGGTTCTAATCTGTGCCTGTGCAATCCACTGAGCGCGCCCGGCGAGCCGCCGTCTGCGGAAAACCGATCGGGCACTCCCTGTCCCCGGTCATCCACACCGCCGGCTTCGCTGCCGCCGGTCTGCTGACCTGGACGTACACCGCGATCGAGTGCGCCGAGGCCGAGCTGCCCGGCCTGGTGGCCGGCCTCGGCCCGGAATGGGCCGGGCTGTCACTGACCATGCCGCTCAAGGAGGTCGCGCTGACGCTGGCCGCGGCGGCGTCGCCGGTCGCGACCGCGATCGGTGCGGCCAACACCCTGGTACGGCGTCCCGACGGCACCTGGTTCGCCGACAACACCGACGTCCCGGGCATGGTCCGGGTGCTCGGCGACGCGGGTCTGGCCCCCGGCCCGAGCGTCACCGTGCTCGGTGGCGGCGGCACGGCCCGGGCCGCCCTCGCTGCCGCGGCCCAGCTCGGCGCCGCTGACGTGACCGTCGTGACCCGCCGCCCGGAGGCCCGGGAGGAGCTCGCGCCCGCCGCGGCCGCCCTGGGCGTGACCATCACCGGCGTGGAGTGGGCCGACGCCCCGGCCGCCTTCGACGCGGACGCCGTGATCTCGACCGTGCCCAAGGGCGCGGCCGACGCGCTGGCGACCGCCGTGAAATGGCGGCCCGGCACGGTGCTGTTCGACGCGATCTACGACCCGTGGCCGACCCCGCTGGCTGCCGCGGCGGCCGACCACGGGCTCCCGGTGGTGTCCGGCCTCGATCTGCTGCTGGCGCAGGCACTGGGTCAGTTCGAGCAGTTCACCGGCGTGCGCCCCGCGCCGGAGGCGGCGATGCGGGCGGCCCTGACGGCGGCGTCGGCCGTCGGCTGAGCCGCTCAGGCCGGCCGCCGGGACCAGGTCAGCGTCAGCACGGACAGCAGCGCCACCAGCGCGAAGCTGACGATCGCCAGCGCCATCGGGGCGCCCCGCCCCGGGTCACCGAAGCCGACCAGCGGCGCGGCCACCGCCGCGATCACCGACTGGATGCCGCCGAGCAGCGCGGCCGCGGTCCCGGCGCGTTCCGGGTGCCGGTCCAGGGCCAGCGCGGTCCCGTTCGGGGTGACCATGCCGATCGTGCCGACCAGCACGAACAGTCCCACGATCAGCGCCACCAGGCTGCCCAGCAGGGCCGCGGCCAGCACGATGCCACCCGCCACCACCTGCGCCACCAGCGTGGCCAGCAGCAGCCGGCGGGGCGCGAACCGGTCCAGCAGCCACCCGTTGACCTGGCTCAGCACGATCAGGCCGCAGGCGTTCAGACCGAACAGCAGGCTGAACACCGTGGGGGAGACGCCGTAGCCGTCCTGGAGCACGAACGACGAGCCGGAGATGTAGCTGAACAGGGCGGCGAACGCGAACGCCTGGGCCAGCGCGTACCCGAGGTAGAACCGGTCCGCGAAGAGCGTGCGGGCCGTACGGGCTGTGTCGGCCAGGCCGCCGGGGCTGCGGCGTTCCGGTGGCAGCGTCTCCGGCATGCGCCAGACGACCAGGGCCGTGAGCAGCGTCGCGATGATGCCGAGGGCCACGAAGATGCCGTGCCACGAGGTCACCTTGAGCACCGCGCTGCCCAGGCTCGGTGCGGCGATCGGGGCCACGCCGAAGATCAGCGTCAGCCGGGAGAAGAACTTCGCGGCGGCGACCCCGGCGTACAGGTCCCGCACGATCGCCCGGGCCACCACCACGCCGACGCCGCCGGCGATGCCCTCCGCCAGGCGGACCCCGGCCAGGACCGGCGCGGTCGGGGCGAGCGCGCAGAGGAACGAGAAGATCGCGTACGCGCCGACGCCGATGATCAGCGGCCGGCGCCGCCCCCAGCGGTCGCTGAGCGGGCCGCAGACCAGCTGCCCGACCGCCAGCCCGATCAGGCACGTGGTCAGCGACAGCTGCACCTGCGCGTCGGCCACCCCGAGGTCCCGCGACAGGGCCGGGAACGCGGGCAGATACATGTCCAGCGACAGCGGGCCGATTGCGGTGATGAGCCCGAGCATGACGACGAGCAGGGGCCCGTGCACGGCCGGGACAGGCCGGGCGACCGGCGTGGTGGGCTGGGACGACACCACCGGACGATAGCTCTGCTGCGGCCCCGCGGTCCGGCAGGCGGGACGGGGCTGCCCGGCGCGGCGGCCTGCGACGACGGCGTGCCAGACTGTGACCCGTGTTGCGCTGGCTTACCGCAGGTGAATCCCACGGCCCCGCTCTCGTCGCCCTTCTCGAAGGGGTGCCCGCCGGTGTGCGGGTGACGAGCGAGGACATCGGCCGCGACCTCGCTCGCCGCCGTCTCGGCTACGGCCGGGGCGCGCGGATGGCGTTCGAGCAGGACGAGATCGAGATCATCGGCGGCATCCGCCACGGGGTCACGCTCGGCAGCCCGGTCGCGATCCGGATCGGCAACTCGGAGTGGCCCAAGTGGCGCACCGTGATGGCCGCCGACCCGGTCGACCCCGAGGAGCTCGCCGCCCAGGCCCGCAACGCGCCGCTGACCCGGCCCCGGCCCGGCCACGCCGACCTGGCCGGCATGCAGAAGTACGGCCACACCGACGCCCGGCCGATCCTGGAACGCGCCAGCGCCCGGGAGACGGCGGCCCGGGTGGCCGTCGGCGTGGTCGCCAAGGCGCTGGTCAAGCAGGCGCTGGGCATCGACATCGTCTCGCACGTGATCGAGCTGGGTTCGGTCGCGGCCAAGGCCGGCCTGATCCCCACGCCGGAGGACGCGGCCCGGATCGACGCCGACCCGCTGCGCTGCCTCGACCCGGAGGCGAGCGCCCGGATGGTGGCCGAGGTCGACGCGGCGAAGAAGGACGCGGACACCCTCGGCGGCATCGTGGAAGTGCTGGCCTGGGCCGTACCCCCGGGTCTGGGGTCGCATGTGCAGTGGGACCGCAAGCTGGACGCCCGGCTGGCCACCGCCCTGATGTCCATCCAGTCCGTCAAGGGCGTGGAGATCGGCGACGGCTTCACCCAGGCCCGCTCGCGCGGCTCGGTCGCGCACGACGAGATCATCCCGACCGCGGACGGCGTCAAGCGGATCACCGACCGGGCCGGCGGCCTGGAGGGCGGCATCACCAACGGCGAGAACCTGCGGGTCCGCGCCGCACTGAAGCCGATCTCCTCGCTGAACCGCGCCCTGCAGACGGTCGACGTGGTCACCGGCGAGGCCACCACGGCGATCAACCAGCGTTCCGACGTGTGCGCGGTGCCGGCCGGCGCGGTGGTCGCCGAGGCGATGGTCGCGCTGGTGCTGGCCGAGGCCGCGACGGAGAAGTTCGGCGGCGACTCGGTCGCCGAGATCCGCCGCAACCTGGCCGGCTACCTAGACAGTCTGCTGATCCGGTGACCGCACCGGCCGCGGTGATCGTCGGCCCGCCCGGCGCGGGCAAGACCACGATCGGGCAGGCGGTGGCCGCGCTGCTCGGCGTGGACTTCGCCGACACCGACCACCTGATCGAGGAGCGTGCTGGCAAGCCGATCCCGGAGATCTTCTTCGACGACGGCGAGGACGCCTTCCGGGCCCTGGAACGCACGACGATCGCCGAGGCGCTCGGCTCGTTTCCCGGCGTGCTCGCCCTCGGCGGTGGCTCGATCCTGCACGAGGGCACCCGCGAGTCGCTGCGGGAGCACACCGTGGTCTTCCTGTCGGTGGAGCTGTCCGACGCGGTCAAGCGGGTCGGGCTCGGCGCGGGCCGCCCGCTGTTGTCCGTGAACCCGCGGGCGACCCTGAAATACCTGATGGAACAGCGCCGCCCGCTCTACGCGTCGGTGGCCACCCACACGATCGCGACCGATGCCCGCACCCCCGAGGAGATCGCCGCCGAGCTAGCCGCGCTGCTCAAGAATCCGGGCTAGGGCGACCGGCTCGCTGAGCATCGGCCAGTGACCGGTGGGCAGCATCACGACCTCGGCCTCGGTGAGACCGGCGAAGAACGGATGGCCGGCGGCCATCATCTCCTTGATCTGATCCTCCGGGAACGTGCAGGCGACCAGCGTGGTCGGCAGCTCCCGGGAGGTGGCCCGGGCACCGAGCGGCTGCTCCACCGAAGCGCGGGGATGCGGTGTGCTCCGCGTACGCAGCAGCGTCAGCGCCGCCTCGTCCAGCCCGGCCAGCAGCACCGGGTCGGCGTCGGCGTCCCACTCGCGGGGCGGCACCGCGTCACCCGGGCCGGCCGGCTCCCCGGACATCGACTGCTGGGTGGTGCCCTCCGGCAACGGCCCACTGTCCACATAGACCACCCGAGCGATCCGCTCCCGCAACCGCAGCGCCGCGGCGCTCACCGGCATCCCGCCGTAGCTGTGCCCGACCAGCACCACGTCCCGCAGATCCTCGGTCTCGACCAGCCGGACGATGTCCTCGACGTGGGTGTCCAGATCCACGCCGGGACCGAGCAGATGGGAGCGGTCGGCGACGCCGGTCAACGTCAGCGGGAAGACCTCGTGCCCGCCGCCGCGCAGCGCCGCCGTCACGTCGTGCCAGGCCCATCCGCCGAGCCAGAGACCGGAAACCAGAACGTATGTCGTCATGCCCTCACGCTAAACCGGATACCGGACGATACCGGTCCGGTATGGGGTGGAGAATCTTCGGCATGCCGCACCCCGCCTCACGCGTCCTGGCCATGCTGGAGCTGCTCCAGGCCCACCGCAGCATCCGCGGGGCCGAGCTGGCGGCCCGGCTCGCGGTAGATGAGCGTACGGTCCGCCGGTACGCGGGCACCCTCGCCGAACTGGGCATCCCGGTGACAGCGGAACGCGGTCGGTACGGGGGCTATCGGCTCCTGCCTGGCTTCAAGCTGCCTCCGCTGATGCTCACCGACGACGAAGCGGTGGCCGTGGTGCTGGGCCTGGTGGCGGCGGACAGTCTCGGGTTGGCGACGGACGCCCCGGCTAGTGCTGCCGCCGAAGCGAAGATCACGCGGGTCCTCCCGGCGGCGTTGGGTGACCGGCTGGCGGCCCTGCGGGCGAGTCTGGGCCTGACCATGCGGCGCCGCGAGCCGGATGCCGCACCGCGCTACGGCGCCGCGCCGTCGACCGCTGATCTGTTGCTGACGCTGGGTACGGCGACTCGCTCGCAGCAGCGGCTTGCGCTCACCTATCGCACACCCCGCCGCCGCCCGACCACCGACGACGCGCCGGATGCGCCGGCCGCGCCGGACCCGACGGTTGATACACCGGCGGCGGCCGCGGTCGCGGGATCGGCGATCGAGCCGGGCGGGCCGGACGGGCCGGTGGCGGATGCGGCCGATGTCGAGGCCGGGACCGCGCCGCGGGTCAGCCGGCGGCAGGTTGATCCATACGGGCTGGTCTTCCACAGTGGGCGCTGGTATCTCGTCGCCCATGACCACCGCACCGACGAGATCCGGTCGTTCCGGCTGGACCGGATCGCCGCCGCCGTGCCCACCGGCGAGGACTTCGAGGCGCCGCCGAACTTCGACGCCGTCGCGCACGTCACCCGGCAGTGGGCCGGGCTGCCCTGGAAGTGGGAGGTCGAGGTGCTGATCGAGGCCGACGTCGCCCAGGTGCGCCGCCGGATCCCCGCGGCCATCGCGGATGTCACCGAGGTCGCCGACGGGGTGCGGCTGAGCTGCCGGGCGCAGAGCCTGCCCGGGATGGCGCAGATGCTGGCCGGCCTGGGCTGGCCGTTCACGGTGGTCCGGCCGGACGAGCTGCGGACCGCTCTGGCCGAGCACGCCGCGCAACTCGTCCGCTACGCCACCCGCTAACCCAGACGCGCCTCGAGCGCCTCGACGCGCTGGATCAGTGGACGCAGCTCCTGGCGTACCACCGTGGTGAGCTCTTCCGGTCCGACCGGCGGCTTCGTCGCCCGCAGGTGGGCGTAGCCGCTGAGGGCGGCCGACACCGTCCGCCGCACGGTCCGGGCGTCGGCGCCCGCCGCCCGCAGCGTCCGCCCGGCGATCCCGTCCGGCTCGGCCGCGAGACCGATGAGCAGGTGCTCGCAGCCCACGTAGTTGTGCCCGAGCGCAGTCGCCTCAGCGACCAGCATCTCCAGCGCGTTCGCGGCCGGCGTGCTGTAGCGCAGCCCCGGCCCGCCGCCCGGCTCGTCCTGCTCGGCCCACGTGAGGGTGGCGGGCTCGATCTCCATCGCCCGCAGCAGGCGCAACGCCAGGTTCTCCCCTTCAGTGATCATGGCGCGGAGCAGGTGGCCGGTGCCGACGTTCGGTGCGCCGGCCTCGCGGGCGGCGTTGATCGCCAGGGAGAGCACGGTGATCGCCCTGGGTGTGAAGGAGGGCAGGGTGGCCGCGAGCTGGTCGGCGTCGAGGTCGCCCAGGGCGGTCTGCCGGATCACGGTGATCCGCCGGACCGCCTCCTCCAGGGCTCGCTGGCAGATCGCGGACACCGGCAGCCCTGACTCGCGTACCGCGTCGGCCAGTTCGTCGGGCAGGTAGACGTTGATTTTCGGCATGACGTAGATGTAACCCGTGATGGGGTTAGGTGTCTATAACCCCATGCCGCGAGCACTAGGATCAGCGCTGATGGACGACGTGACGCGAATTTCTGTGCCCGGTGACCGGCCCTACGACGTACTCGTCGGCCGGGGGTTGCTCGACGCCCTGCCCGGCCTGGTCGACGGCGCTGTGCGGGCCGCCGTTCTCTATGCTCCGCCGCTCAAGGAGCGGGCGGCCGCCGTCGCCGACGCCCTGTCCGCGGCGGGCATCCGGCCGCTGCCGATCGAGGTGCCCGACGCCGAGGCCGGCAAGTCGATCGACGTGGCCGCGCGCTGCTGGGACGAGCTCGGCGCGGCCGGTTTCACCCGCACCGACGTCGTCCTCGGCATCGGTGGCGGCGCGGTGACCGACCTGGCCGGGTTCGTGGCGGCGAGCTGGCTGCGCGGCGTGCGCTGGGTACCGGTCTCCACCTCGCTGCTCGGCATGGTCGACGCGGCCGTCGGCGGCAAGACCGGCGTCAACACCGCCGCGGGCAAAAACCTGGTCGGTGCCTTCCATCCGCCCGCCGGGGTGCTGTGCGATCTCGACGTGCTGGACACGCTTCCCGGTGACGACCTGGTCGCCGGGCTCGCCGAGGTGGCCAAGTGCGGCTTCATCGCGGATCCGGTGATCCTCGACCTCATCGAGGGTGACCCGGCCGCGGCCGCCGACCCGCGCAGCGCCGTGCTGCGGGAGCTGGTCGAGCGGGCGATCCGGGTCAAGGCCCACGTGGTCGGCAACGACCTGCGCGAGTCCGGGCTGCGGGAGATCCTCAACTACGGTCACACGCTGGCCCACGCGATCGAGAAGAACGAGCACTACGCCTGGAAGCACGGCCACGCGGTCGCCGTCGGCCTGATCTACGCGGGGGAGCTGTCCCGGCTGTCCGGCCGGCTGGACGACGCCACCGCGGCTCGCCACCGGGCGGTGCTGACCCTGCTCGGGCTGCCGGTCAGCTATCCGGCCGCGGCCTGGCCCGACCTGCTCGCCGCCATGCGCGTCGACAAGAAGGCCCGGGCCGATACCCTGCGCTTCGTCGTGCTCGACGGCCTGGCGCGGCCGGGCATCCTCACCGGTCCTTCCGAGCAGACTCTGGCCGAGGCCTACCGGGCGGTGTCCGCGTGAAGACGTACGTCCTGAACGGCCCCAACCTGGGCCGGCTCGGCAGCCGCCAGGTCGACGTCTACGGCGTCACCTCGTACGCCGACCTGGTGAAGCTGTGCCAGGAGGAGGGCCGGGAGCTCGGCCTGGACGTCGAGGTGCGGCAGACCGACGCCGAGCACGAGATGCTGGCCTGGCTGCACGCCGCCGCCGACGAGGAGGCCCCGGTGGTGCTCAACCCGGGCGCCTGGTCGCACTACTCGTACGCGGTCCGCGATGCCTGCGCGATGCTGCGCGCCCCGCTGATCGAGGTGCACATCAGCAACATCCACGCCCGTGAGCAGTTCCGGCACCACTCGGTCGTCTCGGCGGTCGCCACCGGGGTGATCGCGGGCCTCGGTGTCGACGGTTACCGCCTCGCGCTGCAGCACCTCGCCGGCCGCCGTTGACCCGATTCGCCTGTTCACGACTCACGCCGGTAAACTCGCTCGGTCACCTGCACGCTTTCCAGACCATCGCTTTCAAAGACCAAGGCAGGACATGGCTTCCACCAACGACCTGAAGAACGGCCTCGTGCTCAACCTCGAAGGCGCCCTCTGGGCCGTCGTCGAGTTCCAGCACGTCAAGCCGGGCAAGGGCGGGGCGTTCGTGCGCACCACGCTCAAGAACGTCCTCTCCGGCAAGGTCGTTGACAAGACGTTCAACGCCGGCACCCGGGTCGAGACCGCGACCGTCGACAAGCGCACGATGCAGTACCTCTACCAGGACGGTGAGGACTTCGTCTTCATGGACCTGGACACCTTCGAGCAGATCACCGTGCCCGGCCCCACCGTCGGCGACAACGCGAACTACCTGCTCCCCGAGGCCGAGGCCACCGTCGCCACGCACGAGGGCGTGCCGCTCTACATCGAGCTGCCGACCAGCGTGTTCCTCGAGGTGACCTACACCGAGCCCGGCCTGCAGGGCGACCGTTCCACCGGCGGCACCAAGCCCGCCACCGTCGAGACCGGCGCGACGGTCAACGTCCCGCTCTTCATCACCACCGGTGAGAAGATCAAGGTCGACACCCGCGACGGCCGTTACCTCGGCCGTAGCTGATGGCCGAGGGCCCCAAGACCCAGATGCCGGCGCGCCGCAAGGCGCGCAAGCGGGCGCTGGACGTCCTCTACGAGGCCGACCTGCGCGATCTGCCGCCGGCCCAGGTCCTGGTCACCTACCTGGACCGCATCTCCAAGCCCCGCCCCGACCACCTGGACTACACGGTCAGCCTGGTCGAGGGCGTGGCCAAGAACCTCGACCGGATCGACGAGCTGATCGCCAGCTACGCCGAGGGCTGGACCATCGACCGCATGCCGGTGGTGGACCGCAACCTCGCGCGGATCGCGGTCTTCGAGCTGCTCTACGTGGGCGAGATCGACGACCCGGTGGCGATCTCCGAGGCGGTCGAGCTGGCCAAGCAGATGTCCACCGACGACAGCCCGCGCTTCCTCAACGGTCTGCTGGGACGCATCGCAGAATTCGCCAGCAGATAGTTTTTGCAGCGACGGCCCGGGCCTGATGGTCCGGGCCGTTTCTTGTGCGAAATTCACGATCAAGATCAAATTCTGGTCGTGCCTGGTTGCATGGTGCTGACCGTCACTCCCGTCGAGACCGGTCGCTGCGCTCCCTGCCATGTGCGTGAGTGGTTGCGCTTCCGCGCTGCGCGCGAAGGTCCACCCGCCGCTGCGCGCGAAGGTCAAAGCCGCCGCTGCGCGCGAAGGTCAGACCCACGCTGCGCTGAGTGATTCGGTCACCCGCGGTCACGGGATGTGTGCCCGCCGGCGGGCGCTCACCGGCCTGGGCGATCAGGCCCGGGATGCCATTGACCAGGGCCGATCTGATCGACGGGAGTCGAGTGGGCGAACTTTCGGTGACCGATGCGGCGCCGGTCGTGACCGCGTCCAGTCGTGCCGGGCCGGTTTCCGGGCGGGCCGGCCACACGCAAGATTGTGATCAAGATCGCGACGGTTGGGGCCGGTCGGCAACGCTGCGTATCGCGTATCTGGTGCCGCGCCCGCGTTGATCGCTTTGGGTGAGGTCACCAGGGCGGAGGAGGCCGACCGTGGCGGTCACCCGGCGCGGTGACCGAGCGGGAGGGGCGGTCCAAGCGGGAGGGCTCGCCGGTGAAGACGGGGCGGTGAAGACGCGAAGAGGGGACCCGCATGTGCGGGACCCCTCTTCGGCGGCGGCGATCAGGAGGCGAAGAACGCCCGCGGGTCGGCGACCAGCACACCCTGCTCGGTCAGGCGCTCGATGAGGCCGGACGGCGAGATGTCGTACACGATGGCGAGCGCGCGCAGGTCGTCCGCGCGGATCGACAGGACGCGTCCGTTGTAGTCACCGCGCTGCTGCTGTATGGCCCGGGCGTAGCGTGCGACATAGGCCAGGTCCTCGCCGGCGGCGTCGTACAGCTTCTCCAGGTCGAGCACGATCTTGTTGGTGGCCTCGAGCCGGACACCGCTGCCGTCGGGCAGCAGCTCCGAGACGGGGACGCGGTAGAAGTCGGCCAGTTCGGCGAGGCGCGACACGGTGACGGCGCGGTCGCCACGCTCGTACGAACCCACGACGACGGCCTTCCAGCGGCCGTTCGACTTCTCTTCCACGCCCTGCAGGGACAGGCCCTGCTGCTGGCGGATGGAGCGCAGGCGGGCGCCCAACGACTTGGCGTACTCAGACGGCATTCGGACACTCCCAGTACTGTGCTGGCCCGGAGGGTTCTTCCTCGGATCGCTACGCTGCGTGACGGTACGGAGTTTGCAACCTCTGGTCAAGTGTCGACCGATGAGTCGCCGGGCCCGAGACTGAGTTGCCCGCATTCGTCCGTCTGGTCGGCGGGTCAGCCACGTCACCATGGTCAACGCCGCGCTCACTGGTAACGTAGCGTCAGCCATCAAGCGGGCCCTACCCGGGTCTGCTTGACCGACGTCCTTTAACGACCCGTCCCGTGAGGCGGGGAAGGAGGTCCGCCGTGGCATACCCACGCGCAGACACATCCGCCCAGCAGGGCACTTCGAAGATCATCCTTTCCGGGTCCGACCTGCACAGAGTCGTCGACCGGATCGCGCACCAGATCCTGGAGAAGACCTCCGGCGCCACCGGCACCGTGCTGCTCGGCATCCCGACCCGCGGCGTACCGCTGGCCCGCCGGCTGGCCGCCCGCATCCACGCCTTCGAGGGCATCGACGTGCCGGTCGGCGCGCTCGACATCACGCTCTACCGCGACGACCTGCGGCTGCACGCCACCCGCGCGCTCGGCAAGACCGAGATCCCGGGCGACGGCATCGACGGGCGCCGGGTGATCCTGGTCGACGACGTGCTGTTCTCCGGCCGGACCGTGCGGGCCGCGCTGGACGCGCTCAACGACGTCGGCCGGCCCAGCTCCGTGCAGCTCGCCGTGCTGGTCGACCGTGGCCACCGGGAGCTGCCGATCCGCGCCGACTACGTCGGCAAGAACATCCCCACCGCGCAGTCGGAGAGCGTGCGGGTCTCGCTCGCCGAGACTGACGGCGGCGTGGACGAGGTACGGCTCTCCGGCTCGGAGGAGGCTCGATGATCAAGCACCTGCGCTCGGCCGCCGACCTGGACGCCGAGACCGCCACCCTGATCCTGGACACCGCCGGCGAGATGGCCGCCCTGGCCGGCCGCGAGGTCAAGAAGCTGCCGACGCTGCGCGGCCGTACGGTGGTCAACCTCTTCTACGAGGACTCCACCCGCACCCGGATCTCGTTCGAGGCGGCGGCCAAGCGGCTCTCCGCCGATGTGATCAATTTCTCGGCCAAGGGCTCCAGCGTGTCGAAGGGCGAGAGCCTCAAGGACACCGCGCTGACCCTGCAGGCGATGGGCGCCGACGCGGTGGTGATCCGGCACCCGGCCAGCGGCGCGCCGCACCGGCTGGCGTCCTGGGTGGACGGTTCGGTGATCAACGCCGGGGACGGCACCCACGAGCACCCGACCCAGGCGCTGCTGGACGCGTACACGATGCGCTCGCGGCTCGGCCGCATCGCCGGCCTGCGGGTGACGATCGTGGGTGACGTCCTGCACAGCCGGGTCGCCCGCTCCAACGTGCTGCTGCTGAGCACGCTGGGGGCCGAGGTGACGCTGGTCGGGCCGCCGACACTGGTCCCGGTGGACATCGCCGCCGCGCTGGAGCCGGCCACCAAGGTCTCCTACGACCTGGACAGCGTCCTGCCGGACACCGACGTGGTGATGATGCTGCGGGTGCAGACCGAACGGATGCAGGACTCCTTCTTCCCCTCGGCCCGCGAGTACAGCCGGCGTTACGGCCTCGACGTGCCCCGGATGCGCAAGCTGCCGGAGCACGCGATCGTCATGCACCCCGGACCGATGAACCGCGGCATGGAGATCGCGCCCGAGGTGGCCGACTCCTCCCGCTCCACGATCGTCGAACAGGTCGCCAACGGTGTCAGCGCCCGGATGGCCGTTCTCTACCTGCTGCTCGGAGGCAAGGCATGACCTCGTACCTGATCAAGGGTGTTTCCCTGCTCGGCGCCGCGCCGGCCGACCTGCTGATCCGCGACGGGGTGATCGCCACCGGGACCGACGCGCACGCGGAGGTCATCGACGCCGCCGGCCTGGTCGCCCTGCCCGGCCTGGTCGACCTGCACACCCACCTGCGGGAGCCGGGCCGCGAGGACGCCGAGACGGTCGAGACCGGCTCGCGCGCCGCGGCCCTCGGCGGCTACACGGCGGTCTTCGCGATGGCCAACACCTCGCCGGTCGCGGACACCGCCGGTGTCGTCGAGCAGGTCTGGCGGCTGGGCCGCGAGGCCGGCCTGGTCGACGTGCAGCCGATCGGCGCGGTCACGGTCGGGCTGGCCGGCAAGCAGCTGGCCGAGCTGGGTGCGATGGCCACCTCGGCCGCCGGCGTGCGGATCTTCTCCGACGACGGCCACTGCGTCGCCGACCCGCGCCTGATGCGCCGCGCCCTGGAATACGTGAAGGCGTTCGACGGCATCATCGCCCAGCACGCGGAGGAGCCGCGGCTGACCGAGGGCGCCCAGATGCACGAGGGTGAGGTCTCCACCCGGCTGGGGCTGACCGGCTGGCCCGCGGTGGCCGAGGAGGCGATCATCGCCCGCGACGTGCTGCTGGCCGAGCACGTCGGCAGCCGCCTGCACGTCTGCCACGTCTCCACCGCCGGGTCGGTCGAGGTGCTGCGCCAGGCCAAGGCCCGCGGCGTACGGGTGACCGCCGAGGTCACGCCGCACCACCTGCTGCTGACCGACGAGCTCGCCGCCAGCTACGACCCGGTCTACAAGGTCAATCCGCCGCTGCGCACCGCCGCCGACGTGCGCGCGCTGCGCCAGGCCCTGGTCGACGGTGTGATCGACATCGTGGCCACCGACCATGCGCCGCACGCGGTCGAGGACAAAGAATGTGAGTGGGCCTACGCCCGCCCGGGCATGGTGGGTCTCGAGACGGCCCTGCCGGTCGTGCTCTCCGTCCTCGGGGAGCAGTGGGAGCTCATCGCCGAGCGCATGTC
The DNA here is from genome assembly GCF_050955795.1 of Actinoplanes sp. CA-051413. NCBI lineage: Bacteria > Bacillati > Actinomycetota > Actinomycetes > Micromonosporales > Micromonosporaceae > Actinoplanes > Actinoplanes sp. CA-051413. Next base: position 7,184,651 of record NZ_CP192100.1, on the reverse strand, counting down.
CCGCGCCCCGGCCCGCATCGCCGGCCTCACCGGGCACGGCACCGACCTCGCGGCCGGCACGCCGGCCAACCTGACGCTGGTGGACCCGTCCGCCCGCCGGGTCGTCGACCCGGCCGAGCTGGCGAGCCGCAGCCGCAACACACCGTACGCGGGCACCACCCTGCCGGGTCGCATCGTCGCGACCTTCCTCCGGGGAGAGCCGACAGTCCTCGACGGGAAGGCCGTCAAATGAAGCCAGCAATTCTTGTACTCGAGGACGGACGCACGTTCCGTGGTCAGTCCTACGGCGCCGAGGGGGAGACCTTCGGTGAGGCCGTGTTCACCACCGGCATGACCGGTTACCAGGAGACGCTGACCGACCCGTCGTACCACCGGCAGGTCGTCGTGCAGACCGCGCCGCAGATCGGCAACACCGGCGTCAACGCCGAGGACGACGAGTCGGACCGGATCTGGGTGGCCGGCTACGTGGTCCGCGACCCGGCCCGCCGGCCGTCGAACTGGCGCTCGACCGGCGACCTCGGTGAGCGGCTCGTCGCCGAGGGCATCGTCGGCATCAGCGGCGTCGACACCCGCGCCCTGACCCGCCACCTGCGCGAACGCGGCGCGATGCGGGTCGGCATCTCGACCGTCGACCTCGACCCGGCCTCGCTCAAGGCACGGGTGCTGGCCCAGCCCCAGATGACCGGCGCCGACCTGTCCGCCGAGGTCACCACGGCCGAGCGGTACACGGTCGAAGCGGTCGGCGAGCACCGGTACACGGTCGCCGCGCTGGACCTCGGTATCAAGCGGAACGTCTCCCGGCGGCTGGCCGAGCGCGGCGTGACCACGCACATCTTCCCGGCGTCCTCGACGATCGAGCAGTTGCTGGAGGTCAGCCCGGACGCGGTGTTCCTGTCACCCGGCCCGGGCGACCCGGCCACCGCGGACGTACCGGTGGAACTGGCCCGGGCGGTCCTGACCCGCCGGGTGCCGCTGTTCGGCATCTGCTTCGGCAGCCAGATCCTGGGCCGGGCGCTCGGCTTCGGCACCTACAAGCTGGGGTACGGCCACCGCGGCATCAACCAGCCGGTGTTCGACAAGACCACGGGCAAGGTCGAGGTCACCTCGCACAACCACGGTTTCGCGGTCGACGCCCCGCTGAACACGGTCATCGACACCGATTTCGGTGGTGTCGAGGTCTCGCACGTCTGCCTCAACGACAACGTGGTCGAAGGTCTGCGGGCGCTGGACGTGCCCGCGTTCACGGTCCAGTACCACCCCGAGGCGGCAGCCGGCCCGCACGACGCGGACTACCTGTTCGACCGTTTCGTGGAGCTCGTCGAGAAGGTTGAGGCCCGCTGATGCCGAAGCGCTCCGATCTGCAGCACGTGATGGTGATCGGCTCCGGCCCGATCGTCATCGGCCAGGCCTGCGAGTTCGACTACTCCGGCACCCAGGCGTGCCGGGTGCTGCGCGCCGAGGGGCTGCGCGTCTCGCTGGTCAACTCCAACCCGGCCACGATCATGACCGACCCGGAGTTCGCCGACGCCACCTACGTCGAGCCGATCACCCCGGAGTTCGTCGAGCTGGTCATCGCCAAGGAACGTCCGGACGCGATCCTGCCCACGCTGGGCGGGCAGACGGCGCTCAACACCGCGATCGCCCTGCACGAGAACGGCGTCCTGGAAAAGTACGGCGTCGAGCTGATCGGCGCCAACGTCGACGCCATCCGCAAGGGTGAGGACCGTCAGCTCTTCAAGGACATCGTCGCCAAGGCAGGCGGCGAGACGCCCCGCTCGCGGGTCTGTCACTCGATGGACGAGGTGCACGCCGCGGTCGCCGACCTCGGCCTGCCGGTGGTCATCCGCCCGTCGTTCACCATGGGCGGCTTCGGTTCGGGCATGGCGCACAACGACGAGGACCTGGACCGCCTGGCCGGCGGCGGCCTGGCCGCCTCCCCGGTGCACGAGGTGCTGATCGAGGAGAGCGTGCTCGGCTGGAAGGAGTACGAGCTCGAGCTGATGCGCGACAAGCACGACAACGTCGTGGTGGTCTGCTCGATCGAGAACGTCGACCCGATGGGCGTGCACACCGGCGACAGCGTCACCGTCGCCCCGGCCATGACCCTCACCGACCGCGAGTACCAGAAACTCCGCGACCTGGGCATCGCCGTGCTGCGCGAGGTCGGCGTGGACACCGGCGGCTGCAACATCCAGTTCGCGATCAACCCGGCCGACGGCCGCCTGGTCGTGATCGAGATGAACCCGCGGGTCTCGCGCTCCAGCGCGCTGGCCTCCAAGGCCACCGGCTTCCCGATCGCCAAGATCGCCGCCAAGCTGGCCATCGGCTACACCCTGGACGAGATCCCGAACGACATCACGCTCAAGACCCCGGCGGCGTTCGAGCCGGCGCTGGACTACGTGGTCGTCAAGATCCCGCGGTTCGCGTTCGAGAAGTTCCCCGGCGCGGACGCCGAGCTGACCACCACGATGAAGTCGGTCGGCGAGGCGATGAGCCTGGGCCGCAACTTCGCCGAGGCGCTCAACAAGGCGATGCGCTCGATGGAGACCAAGGCCGCCGGTTTCTGGACTCTCCCGGACGATGCCGACCTCGCGTCGACCTTGGCCGCCTTGCGGATCCCGCACGACGGGCGCCTTTACACCGTCGAGCGCGCGCTCCGGCTCGGCGCGACAGTCGAGCAGGTGCACGAGGCCAGCGGCGGCATCGACCCGTGGTTCCTCGACGAGATCGCCGCCCTGATCGAGCTGCGCGACGCGGTCGAGGCGGCCCCGGTGCTCGACGAGGCCCTGCTGCGCCGCGCGAAGCGCTCGGGCTTCTCCGACCGCCAGCTCGCCGCGCTGCGCCCGGAACTGGCCGGCGAGGACGGCGTACGCATCCTGCGGCACCGGCTCGGGGTGCGGCCGGTCTACAAGACGGTCGACACCTGCGCCGCCGAGTTCGAGGCGAACACGCCGTACCACTACTCCACGTACGAGGAGGAGACCGAGGTCGCGCCGTCCGACCGGCCCAAGGTGCTGATCCTCGGGTCCGGGCCGAACCGGATCGGGCAGGGCATCGAGTTCGACTACTCGTGTGTGCACGCGGTCATGGCGCTGCGTGAGGTCAACTTCGAGACCGTCATGGTCAACTGCAACCCGGAGACGGTCTCCACCGACTACGACACCGCCGACCGGCTCTACTTCGAGCCGCTGACCTTCGAGGACGTCCTGGAGGTGTTCCACTCCGAGGACTCGTCCGGCAAGGCCGCCGGTGGCCCCGGCGTGGTCGGCGTGATCGTCCAGCTCGGCGGCCAGACCCCGCTCGGCCTGGCCCAGCGGCTCAAGGCCGCGGGCGTACCCATCGTCGGCACCTCGCCCGAGTCGATCGACCTGGCCGAGGACCGCGGCGCGTTCGGCCAGGTGCTGCACCGGGCCGGCCTGCGCTCGCCCGAGCACGGCACCGCGACCAGCTTCGCCGAAGCCAAGGCCATCGCCGACGAGATCGGCTACCCGGTGCTGGTCCGGCCGTCGTACGTGCTGGGCGGCCGCGGCATGGAGATCGTGTACGACGAGCCGACGCTGGCCGACTACATCGCCCGGGCCACCGAGATCTCGCCGGACCACCCGGTGCTGGTCGACCGCTTCCTGGACGACGCGATCGAGATCGACGTGGACGCCCTCTGCGACGCCACCGGCGAGGTCTACATCGGCGGCGTCATGGAGCACATCGAGGAGGCCGGCATCCACTCCGGCGACTCGTCCTGCACGCTGCCGCCGGTCACCCTGGCCGGTTCGCACCTGGCCGAGGTACGCCGCTACACCGAGGCGATCGCCCGCGGCGTGGGCGTGCGCGGCCTGCTCAACGTCCAGTACGCCCTCAAGGACGACACGCTCTACGTCCTGGAGGCCAACCCGCGCGCGTCCCGGACGGTCCCGTTCGTCTCCAAGGCGACGGCGGTGCCGCTGGCCAAGGCAGCCGCCCGGATCATGCTCGGCGCCACCATCAAGGAGCTGCGCGCCGAGGGCATCCTGTTCCGCAACCGCGACGGCGGCGAGACCCCGGCGAACGCGCCGATCGCGGTCAAGGAGGCGGTGCTGCCGTTCAAGCGGTTCCGCACCCCGGCCGGCCAGGGCGTGGACAGCCTGCTCGGCCCGGAGATGAAGTCGACCGGCGAGGTCATGGGCATCGACCCCGCCTTCGGCCCGGCCTTCGCCAAGTCGCAGGCGGCGGCGTACGGCTCGCTGCCGACCAGCGGCAAGATCTTCGTCTCGGTGGCCAACCGCGACAAGCGCTCGATGATCTTCCCGGTCAAGCGCCTGGCCGACCTGGGCTTCACCATCGTCACCACGGCCGGCACCGGCGAGGTGCTGCGCCGGCACGGCATCGAGTGCGAGATCGTGCCCAAGCACTTCGAGAGCCCCGGCCAGAACGCGGTGGCGCTGATCCAGGCCGGCGAGATCGCCCTGATCATCAACACCCCGCAGGGCTCGGGGGCGAGCGCCCGCTCGGACGGCTACGAGATCCGCAGCGCCGCGGTCACGTACGACATCCCGAGCATCACCACCGTGCCGGGCGCGGCCGCGGCGGTGATGGGCATCGAGGCCCTGATGCGCGGCGACATGACGGTCCGCCCGCTGCAGGAGCTGCACGCCATGCTGCGGGAGGGCGAGTGAGCGCCTTCACCAGCGCTGTTCGGCCTGTTTTGTTCCGGCTGGGTGGCGGTGACGCCGAGAGGGCGCACGAGTTCACCCTGCAACGGCTCGCCGGGCTGGGTGCCGGCCCGCGCGCTCTGCTGCACCGGCGCTATGCGGTGGAGGCCCCGGTCGAGGCCTTCGGCGTGCGCTTCGGAAACCCGGTGGGGCTGGCGGCCGGCATGGACAAGAACGGGGTGGCCCTGCCGGCCTGGCCCGCGCTCGGCTTCGGCTTCGTCGAGGTCGGCACGGTCACCGCGAAACCGCAGCCCGGCAACGACAAGCCCCGGCTGTTCCGGCTGCGTGACAGCGAGGCCGTGATCAACCGGATGGGCTTCAACAACGCGGGCGCGGCGGCCCTGGCCACCCGCCTGGCCGAGCTGGGACCGCTGGCGGTGCCGCTGGGCATCTCGCTGGGCAAGTCCAAGGTGACGCCGCTGGAGGAGGCGGTGGAGGACTACCTGACGTCCTACAACCTGCTGCACCCGTACGCGGACTACATCGCGGTCAACGTGTCGTCACCGAACACCCCCGGACTGCGTACGCTCCAGGACAAGTCGGCCCTGGCGGCGCTGCTCGGGGCGCTGGTGGGCAAGAAGCCGGTGCTGGTGAAGATCGCCCCGGACCTGACCGAACCGGCCATCGCGGAGCTGCTCGAGGTCTGCCTGGCGTACGGCGCGGCGGGCGTCATCGCGACCAACACGACGCTGTCCCGCGACGGGCTGGCGGCGGCCGACCAGCCGCGGGCGGGGGAGACGGGCGGGCTGTCCGGGCGGCCGCTCACCGAACGGGCCCGCAAAATCGTCCACTTCGTCCACGAGGAGACCGGCGGCCGCCTGCCGATCATCGGCGTGGGCGGCATCGTCGAGCCGGACGACGCGACCCGCATGTTCGACGCGGGGGCGGCGCTGGTGCAGCTCTACACCGGCTTCATCTACCGCGGGCCGGCCCTGGTCCGGGCCGCGGCCAGGGCCTACGCGACCGCCGGGGAGAAGGCCACGCCGTGACCCCCGTCCCGGCCGCCGGGCGGGCCGTGGCCGCCGGTCCGGCTGCGGGCCCCGGCCGGTTGGTCCGGCCGGCCGGACGTATCCGCCGGGCCTCGACCGATGACGCGGTCACCGGCAGGTTGCGAGGGCGGTCTTGAGCCGCGGTGGTCCGCTGGGCGAGGCCGAGCTGCTGGCGCTCGACCGGGCGCACGTCTGGCATCCCTACGGGCCGATGCCCGGCCGGAGCGAGCCCTACGTCGTCGAGAGCGCCGAGGGTGTCCGCCTGCGGCTGGCCGACGGGCGGGAGCTCATCGACGGCATGTCGTCGTGGTGGGCCGCCATCCACGGCTACCGGCACCCCGTGCTGGACGCGGCGCTGAGCGAGCAGGCCGGCCGGATGAGCCACGTCATGTTCGGCGGGCTCACCCACGCGCCCGCCGTCGAGCTGGCCACCACCCTGGTCGAGCTGACCCCGGACGGGCTCGAGCACGTCTTCCTCTGCGACTCCGGCTCCGTCGGGGTCGAGGTGGCCATCAAGATGGCCCTGCAGGCCCAGCTCGCCCGGGGCCGGCCGCAGCGGCGCAAGCTCGCCACTTGGCGGGGCGGCTACCACGGCGACACGTTCCACCCGATGAGCGTCTGCGACCCGGTCGGCGGGATGCACCAGCTCTGGACCGGGGTGCTGCCCGCGCAGATCTTCGCGGGCCCGCCGCCGGCCGGCTACGACGAGGCCTACGCCACCGAGCTGACCGAGCTGGTCGCCCGGCACGCCGATGAGCTCGCCGCCGTCATCGTCGAGCCGGTCGTGCAGGGCGCCGGCGGCATGCGCATGCATCACCCCGGTTACCTGCGGGTGCTGCGCGAGGTGACCGCTGCTCACGGCGTACTGCTGATCTTCGACGAGATCGCGACCGGCTTCGGCCGTACCGGTGAGCTCTTCGCCGCCGGCCACGCCGGGGTGACGCCCGACATCATGTGCCTGGGCAAAGCCCTCACCGGGGGTTATCTGACCCTGGCGGCCACCCTCTGCACCGCCGCGGTGGCCCACTCCGTCTCCGCCGGCAGTGCCGGCGGGCTGGCGCACGGGCCGACCTTCATGGGCAACCCGCTGGCCTGCGCCGTCGCCAACGCCTCCATCGGCCTGCTGCGGGCCCAGGACTGGCCGGGCCAGGTCCGGCGTATCGAAGCGGGCCTCCGGGCCGGTCTGGAGCCGCTGCGGGGCCTTCCCGGGGTCGCCGACGTGCGGGTCCTGGGCGCGATCGGCGTGGTCCAGCTCGATCACGCCGTCGACCTGGCCGCGGCGACTGCCGCCGCCGTGGCCGCCGGAGTCTGGCTGCGGCCGTTCCGGGACCTGATCTACACGATGCCGCCGTACGTCACCGACGACGCCGACGTCGCCCGCATTACCCAAGGAATCGCCGCGGCGGTGTCCGCCACCTGACACGGAAGTGAGAACGCCCCTATGGAGTCCTTCGGAAGCCGCCTGCACCGTGCCACCCGGGAGCGGGGGCCGCTGTGCGTCGGCATCGATCCGCACGCCGCTCTGCTCGCCCGCTGGGGCCTCTCGGACGACGTCGCCGGCCTGGAACGCTTCGCCCTAACGGTCGTCGAAGCACTGGCCGATCGGGTCGCCGTCCTCAAGCCGCAGTCGGCTTTCTTTGAGAGATTTGGGTCACGTGGCGTCGCTGTTCTTGAGTCAACTATCCGACAGTCACGCGAGGCCGGTGCGCTGGTACTTCTCGACGTGAAGCGCGGCGACATCGGCTCGACGATGGCCGCGTACGCAAGCGCTTACCTCAATCCGGACAGTTCGCTGTGTGCTGACGCGATCACTGTGAGTCCCTATCTCGGAGTGGGCTCATTGCAGCCCGCGTTCGACCTGGCGGCCGAACACGGCGGCGGCGTTTTCGTTCTGGCGCTGACCTCCAATCCCGAGGGAGCGAGCGTCCAGCACGCCGTCGGCGCCGGCGGACGGACCGTCGCGCAGACCGTGATCGACGAGATTGCGCAGGTCAACGTGGGTGCGGAGCCGCTCGGCAGCCTCGGGCTGGTGGTCGGCGCGACCATCGGCGCGACCGGCCACGACCTGTCCAAGGTGAACGGACCACTGCTCGCCCCGGGCCTCGGAGCACAGGGTGGAAGCCCCGCGGACCTGCGCGAAATTTTCGGGGAGAGCCTGCGGAACGTGCTGCCGTCGTACTCACGCGAGGTCCTCGGCGCGGGCCCCGAGGCGACCTCGTTGCGGGCCGCCGCGGACCGCGCGGTCACCGCCTGTAGCGCCGTGATCGGGTGAAACGGCCTGCCTAGCAGGCCTGCCCCGGTCCGGATGGGGGGTACCCCCACGTTGCCGAAACCGCCGCTGACCGCTAGTTTTCCCGGCGCCAGGAACCACATGCCCCTTTGGTTCCCTGGCACACCACGTTTCACAGAGTGCCGGTATTGGACTACCGGTGCGATAGGGACCTGAGGAGAACTGGTGCCGCTCCCGCAACTAAGCCCCGAGCAGCGTAAAGCCGCGCTGGAGAAGGCCGCGGAGATTCGCAAGGCCCGGGCCGAGCTGAAAGATCAGCTCAAGTCTGGCAAGACCACCCTCGCCGCCGTGCTCGACCGGGCGGAAGGCGACGACGTCGTCGGCAAGCTGAAGGTTTCGGCCGTGCTTCAGGCGCTGCCGGGCATCGGCAAGATCCGGGCCACCCAGATCATGGAGAAGCTCAAGATCGCCGACAGTCGCCGTCTTCGTGGCCTGGGCGAGCAGCAGCGTAAGGCCCTCCTGGGGGAGTTCGCTGCGAACTGACTCACCGGCTCGTGTTGAATGAGCCTGTGAGCATGGATGACGACGCGCGCCCGGCAGCCCGACTCACCGTCCTGTCCGGCCCCTCGGGGGTGGGCAAAGACAGCGTGATCGAGCTGATCCGGGCGCGCTCGCCATGGATCAAGCTGTCGGTGTCGGTGACAACCCGCAAGAAGCGCGACTACGAGACCGACGGCGAGCACTACCACTTCGTCACCCGGCAGGAGTTCCAGCGCCTCGTCGACGGCGACCAGCTGCTCGAGTGGGCGGAGTTCGCGGGCAACCTCTACGGCACGCCCCGGGCCCAGGTCGAGGGCTGGCTCGCGCAGGGCCGTCCGGTACTGCTCAAGATCGACCTGCAGGGCGCCCGGCAGGTGCGGGCCACGATGCCCGACGCCCAGCTCGTCTTCCTCGCCCCGCCCAGCGTCGAGGAGCTCAAGCGCCGGCTGATCGGGCGCGGCACCGACGACGAGGAGACCATCCGGCGGCGCTTGGCGCACGCCGACGAGGAGCTCGCCGCCGAGAAGGAGTTCGACCGCACCGTCGTCAACGACTTCGTCGAGCGTGCCGCCGACGAGCTGGTAGGATTGCTCGGTTCGTCGTTTCTGACTCCCGCTCAGCCGCCGGTGTCAAGCTGAGAATTAAGGAAGTACATCACTGTGGGAACCATCGCCAACCCCGAAGGCATCACCAATCCGCCGATCGACGAGCTGCTCGACAAGACCTCGTCGAAGTACTCGCTGGTGATCTTCGCGGCCAAGCGCGCCCGCCAGGTCAACGCCTACTACAGCCAGCTCGGCGAGGGTCTGCTGGAGTATGTCGGCCCGCTGGTCGAGACCACTCCGCAGGAGAAGCCGCTCTCGATCGCGATGCGCGAGATCAACGCCGGTCTGCTGACCGCCGAGGCGACCGACAACCCCTGATCCGCTGATCCACCGTGCACCCGCGCCCGCTCACCGCGGGCGCGGGTTTTTCGTTGACGGGAAGTGTGCCCATGCCGGAGGTCGTGCTCGGGGTGTGCGGTGGCATCGCCGCGTACAAAGCCTGTGAGCTGCTACGGCTGTTCACCGAGTCGGGGCACGGCGTGCGTGTCGTGCCGACCGCGTCCGCGCTGAAATTCGTCGGCGCGCCCACCTGGGCCGCGCTGTCCGGCCGCCCGGTGACCACCGAGGTGTGGGACGACGTGCACGAGGTGCCACACGTACGCATCGGCCGGCACGCCGAGCTGGTCGTGGTCGCGCCCGCTACCGCCGACATGCTCGCCAAGGCGGCCCACGGCATCGCCGACGACCTGCTCACCAACACCTTGCTCACGGCGACGTGCCCGGTGGTCTACGCCCCGGCCATGCACACCGAGATGTGGGAAAACCCGGCCACCAGGGCCAACGTCGCGACCCTGCGGTCCCGCGGCGCGATCGTCATCGAGCCGGCTGTGGGCCGGCTCACGGGCGCCGACACCGGCAAGGGCCGGCTGCCGGACCCGGCCCAGATCTTCGCCGCGGCCCTGCGCGTGCTGCGTCGCGGCGCGGCCGCGGAGACCGACCTGACGGGCCGCCGGGTGGTCGTCACCGCAGGTGGCACCCGCGAGCCGCTGGACCCGGTCCGGTTCCTGGGCAACCGCTCGTCCGGCAAGCAGGGATACGCCCTGGCCCGCGCGGCGGTCGCCCGGGGCGCGCGCGTCACCCTGATTGCGGCGAACGTCACTCTGGACGATCCGGCGGGCGCCGACGTGGTGCGCGTCGGCACGACCGAGGAGCTGCGCAAGGCCACGGTCGAGGCCGCCGCGGACGCGGACGTCGTGGTCATGGCGGCGGCCCCGGCCGACTTCCGGCCGGCCGCGGTCGCCGGCCAGAAGATCAAGAAAAGCGACGAGGGTACGGCGCCCACCCTCGAGCTGGTCACCAACCCGGACATCGCAGCCGAGCTCGGTGCGGCCAAACGCCCTGGTCAGCTGCTCGTTGCCTTCGCCGCGGAGACCCACGACGCGCTGGAGAACGCCCGCGGCAAACTGGTACGGAAACGCGCCGACCTCATCGTCGTTAACGAGGTGGGCGTCGACCTGGTCTTCGGGTCGGACAACAACACGGTCACGATCCTGGGCGCCGACGGGAGCACCACCGCGCTGGGGGAACTCCCGAAAGACGATGTGGCCGATGCGATATGGGATCAGGTTGCCGGACGCCTTGATCCGCAGGTCGGCGCGCTTGGGACGGGCTGAGACCGCCCCGGCATCGCTACAGCGGTGGTGACTACACTGCCGCGGAACGAAACTTCGACAAATCTGAGGAGCACCGTGGCACGCCGCCTGTTCACCTCCGAGTCGGTCACGGAAGGCCACCCGGACAAGATCGCTGACCAGATCAGCGACGGTATTCTCGACGCCCTGCTGTCGCAGGACCCCCGCAGCCGCGTCGCGGTGGAGACCCTGATCACGACCGGCCAGGTTCACGTGGCCGGCGAGGTGACCACCAAGGCGTACGCGGACATCCCGAACATCGTGCGCGAGACCATCCTGGGGATCGGCTACGACTCGTCCAAGAAGGGCTTCGACGGCGCGTCCTGTGGCGTCAGCGTGTCGATCGGCTCGCAGTCGCCCGACATCGCCCAGGGCGTGGACAGCGCGGTCGAGCTGCGCGAGGGCAACTCCGAGCACGCGCTCGACGCCCAGGGTGCGGGCGACCAGGGCATGATGTTCGGCTTCGCCTGCTCGGAGACCCCGGAGCTGATGCCGCTGCCGATCGCGCTGGCCCACCGGCTGGCCCGGCGGCTGTCGAGCGCCCGCAAGGACGGCACGATCCCGTACCTGCGCCCGGACGGCAAGACCCAGGTCACCATCGAGTACGACGGCCTGCGCCCGGTGCGGCTGAACACCGTCGTGGTCTCGTCGCAGCACGCGGCCGACATCTCGCTGGAGTCGCTGCTGACCCCCGACGTCCGCGAGCACGTCATCGCCCCGGAGCTCGAGGGCCTGGGCCTGGACGTGGAGGACTACCGCCTGCTGGTCAACCCGACCGGTCGCTTCGAGATCGGCGGCCCGATGGGCGACGCCGGCCTGACCGGCCGCAAGATCATCGTTGACACGTACGGCGGCTACGCCCGTCACGGCGGTGGCGCCTTCTCGGGCAAGGACCCGTCGAAGGTGGACCGCTCGGCGGCGTACGCGATGCGCTGGGTGGCCAAGAACGTGGTCGCCGCCGGCCTGGCCGAGCGGTGCGAGACGCAGGTCGCGTACGCGATCGGCAAGGCGCACCCGGTGTCGCTGTTCGTCGAGACGTTCGGCACCGAGAACGTGCCGGTGGAGCGCATCGAGAAGGCCATCAACGAGGTGTTCGACCTGCGCCCGGCCGCGATCATCCGCGACCTGGACCTCCTGCGCCCGATCTACCAGCAGACCGCGGCGTACGGCCACTTCGGCCGCGAACTGCCGGAACTGCTGTGGGAGAACACGGACCGCGCCCAGGACCTGAAGTCCGCCGCGGCCTGAGCTTGGTGACGCCAGGAACGGGTGCCTCGACTCCGGTCGAGGCACCCGTGCTGTTTGCACCGGAAGATGTCGTACCCCCGCGCCAGAATGTGCGGGTGAAGGCGGCAAAAGCGAAACCCGACCGGGAGCCGGCACCCCGGCTGCCGGTCGCCCGGGTGAGCGTCGAAGTGCCGCTGGCCCACCTCGACCGCCCGTTCGACTACCTGGTGTCGGCGGCCGACGACGAGGCTGCTCAGCCGGGCGTGCGGGTGAAGGTCCGCTTCGCCGGGCAGCTGGTGAACGGCTTCCTCCTGGAACGGGCCGAGAGCAGCCCGCACGGCGGCAAGCTGGCTTATCTGGACAAGGTGGTCTCGCCGGAGCGGGTGCTGGACCCGGAGGTGGCGCGGCTGGCTCGCTCTGTCGCTGACCGGTACGCGGGGAGTCTCTCGGATGTGCTGCGGTTGGCTGTGCCGCCTCGTCACGCTCGCGCGGAAGCGCAGGCCACCCCGCCTCCCCTTGATCCATCGTCCAGCTCTTCTGAGGCCGTGGGTGGGATGCCGTCGGGCCCTCCTGAGGCGGCGGCCGCCGCCTCTCCCGAGGCCGTCGGCGATTCGGCTGCGATGAGCTCCGATCATCTCGTTGCAGTGGCTTCTGGCCGTCTCGACGGAGCGGCCCCCGCCTTCGCTCAGGCAGAGGAATTCGCTGCTGCAGGAACGGCGCCGTCGCGCGCCGCGACTTTCCCCTCCGCTGTGCCGGATTTATCGGATCAGTCCCGTTCGGCCGGTGGGCGGTCAGTCCAACCGGACGCGGTTGGTGACGTTCAGCTCGCTCAGGTCGTGGACGACCAGCGGACCGGGGTTGGTGAGGCGCAGGCCGGCGCCGGCACCGAACTCGACCAGATCACGGCTCGCGGTGACGTCCAGCCGGAGGCAGTCGCGCACGGGTGGGGGATCTATCCCACCGGTGGGGCCTTCATGCACGCCTTGGAGCAGGGCCGGCCGGCTCGGGCCGTGTGGTCCGCGCTGCCCGGGGAGGACTGGCCGGCGCGGATCGCTGAGGCTGCCGGGGTCGTGGTGCGGGGCGGCCGGGGTGTGGTCATCGTGGTGCCGGACGCGCGGGATCTTGAGCGGCTCGATCGAGCTCTGACCGTGGTGCTCGGGGATGGTCGGCATGTCGCCCTCAACGCCGCCGCCGGCCCGGCTGAGCGGTATAGGAGGTTCCTTGCCGCCAGCCGCCATCGGGTGCCTGTTGTCGTCGGGACGCGGGCGGCCATGTTCGCGCCCGTCGCTGACCTTGGGCTCGTGGTGATCTGGGACGACGGGGATGACCTGCACGCCGAGCCGCGGGCGCCGTACCCGCATGCCCGGGATGTTCTGCTCACCCGCGCGCAGCTTGCCGACTGCGCCGCGCTGGTCGGGGGTTTTGCCCGCACGGGCGAGGCGCAGTTGCTGCTGGAGACCGGGTGGGCCAAGGAGATCGTCGCCGATCGTGGCACCTTGCGGGCGCGCAGCCCGGCCATCGCGCCGACCGGTGATGATCCGCAGCTGGCGCGGGATCCCGGTGCGGTGACCGCGCGGCTGCCGAGTCTTGCCTGGCAGGCGGCGCGTGGTGCGTTGCAGGCCGGGATGCCGGTTCTGGTGCAGGTGCCGCGGCGGGGTTACCTTCCGTCCACCGCTTGCGCCGAGTGCCGCACCCCGGCCCGGTGCCCGCACTGCTCCGGTCCGCTGGGGCTTGCCGGTTCGCGGGACGTGCCGGCCTGCCACTGGTGCGGCCGGGCCGCGGCCGACTACGCCTGCCCGGCCTGCGGTGGACGGCGGCTGCGGGCCTCGGTGACCGGTGCCCGGCGTACGGCGGAAGAGCTCGGCCGGGCCTTCCCGGGGTTCCCGGTGCGCACCTCCGGCCGGGACGAAATCCTGACCACCGTTCCCGGAACGGCCGCCGTCGTCGTCGCCACACCGGGAGCGGAGCCCGTCGCCGAGGGCGGCTACGGCGCAGTGTTGCTGCTGGACACCTGGGCGCTGCTGTCCCGGGCGGACCTGCGGGCCGCCGAGGAGACCATGCGGCGCTGGCTGTCCGCCGCCGCGCTGGCCCGGCCCGGTCCGGCGGGTGGCCGGGTGGTGGTCGTGGCCGACGGTTCGCTGGCACCCGTGCAGGCGTTGCTGCGCTGGGACCCGGGCTGGTTCGCGGCCCGTGAGCTCGCCGAACGCCGTGAGCTGGGCTTCCCGCCGGCGGCCCGGATGGCCAGCGTCACCGGCAAGGCCGAGGCGGTGGCCGAGTTCCTGGACGCGGCGCGCCTGCCCGATGACGTGGAGCTCCTCGGTCCGGTTCCGGCAGCCGACGACCAGGAACGCATGCTGCTCCGTGTTTCCCGGGGTCGCGCGGCGGCTCTGGCCAGGGCTCTGCACGAGGCGGCGGCGGTCCGCAGCGTGAAGAAGTCCAACCTGCCGATCCGCATCCAGATCGACCCCGCCGAACTCCTCTGACCCAGCGGCTCGCATGAAGCCGAGCAGCCAGGTGCCGGGGGGTGCGCACGGCACCGCGAACGCGGGCGCACGGCACCGCAGACGCGCGCACGGCACCGCCAACGCGGGCGCACGGCACCGCATACGGGGCGGCACAGGATCTGGGATACGTGGGGCGGCGCGCGGGACGTGAGCCGGACATGGCTGGCGTGATCCAGTAGATCTAGGTAAAAATCGGCCCCTATGGCGGCCACTTTTTACCAAGATCTCGCGCCCCGCACCCAGATGAGCGATGGGTGGTACAGCAAACCGGACAAGGCGGGCGGCAGCCGAAACCCCGGTCAGCCCTGACCGGGATGACAGCTCACTCGGTGGCCAGCTTGGCGCTGAAACCGAGCAGCGCCGCCCCCGTAGCCGCATCGAGCATGCGCCGAACGCGCCGGCGAGCCAGCACCCGCCGAGCCCGCGCCAACCCAGCCACCACCACCAGCAGGTACAGCAACGACAGCACAGCATGACTCAGCGCCAGCACGAGCAGCGCCCCCAGCGGCGCGTCCGGCCCTAGGAACTGTGGCAGCACCGCCAGGTAGAAGACCAGCACCTTCGGGTTGGTGATGTTGGACAGGAACCCCTGCCGCCACCCCGCCCCCGAAGCCTCGCTTCCAGCTTCGGCATAGCGACCCGCCAGCGCCGACCGCAGCGCCTGGATGCCCAGGTACGCCAGGTACGCGATGCCCGCCCACTTGATCGCCTGGAACACGGGCTGCGCCCGGGTCACGAGTGCGCCCAGTCCCGCCGCCGCGGCCAGGCCCTGCACCGCGTTGGAGCTGGCCACTCCGGCCGCGCTCCACGAGCCTCGGCGGCGCCCGCCGGCCAGGGTGTTCTTGGTGATCACCGCGAAGTCCGGGCCCGGCACCAGGACGAGCACGATCGCGAAGATCAAGAATGATCCGTACGTCGACCACGTCATCCGCCGACCGTAACCCCGCCGTCAGAGCGCCCGGTAGTACCTGACCTGGGGCAGCGCGGTGAAGCCGGCCTTCTCGTACGCGCGGCGGGCCGGTGCGTGGCCCGGGTCACCACCGGTGCCGATCGCCACCAGCTGCGCACCCGCCGCTCGCGCCTGCTCCACGGCGTACGAGATAAGCGCGTCCGCGATGCCCTTGCGCTGGTGCACCGGGTCGACCGCCAGCATCTCGATCTCGCTGCTGCGGTCCGCATCGTTGACCACCAGAGCGACGAAGCCGACCGGCTCGTCGCCGACAGTGGCCACCCACGTGGTCGGGCCGTGTTCGGTGCACACCTTCGTCACGTCCCGGGCCTGCGACGACAGCCAGTCCGGGTAGATCCGGCGGTAGATGTCCTCGCCCAGCACAGTCTCGAAGGACGCGAAGACGGGCGCCCACGCCCGCAGCGACAGCCCGACAACAGCGTCGATATCCGCATGCGTGAGCACCCTGATCTCGATCGTCATGACGATGAGACTGCCAGCGCGGTCAATTTGTTGGGGTCACGGCAGGACGCGCGGGTCCGGGTGCAGGGAGGACGGCAGCCGTACGGTGATGAACTCGTTGTTGTCCGCCACGCCCGGCGTGCGGCCCGCCGAGCCCGGGAAGTTGTTGTCGTTCAGCACCGCCAGCGTCCGGCCGTCCAGCAACGCCACGTCCTCGATCGTCTGGAACGGGAAGCGGAACGTCTTTCCGAAGCCGCCCACCCCGCGCGGGTTCGCGATCCGCAGCAGGTCCACCACCAGGGTCTTGTCCATCACGCCGTCGTGGTTGCGGTCGCGGCGGTCGGCCAGGTAGATCCGCTTCACCGCGGCCGCGTCGCCCTGGGCGCCGTCGCGTTCGATCACCAGGAAGCGGTTCGTGTCGACCGGGATGGCGTCGCCGATCGCGTGGGACGGCGATTCCAGGCGGTACGTCCAGCGCTTGCCGGTGTAGCTGCCGCGCCGCACGTCGAACTCGTTGAAGCGCAGGTCACCGGCCGTGTCGCCGGTCACCGTCCCCTCCAGCAGCGGGTACAGGTAGCGGCCGTCGGGGGAGTGGGCCATGCCTTCGAAGCCTTTGCTGCTGCCCAGGTTCGGGTTGCCGGCCGCGTTCTCCGGGGCGCGTACGCCCGGCAGCGGGATCGGCGCGCTCAGCAGCCGGCCGCCGCGGTCGAAGTGCAGCAGCCACGGGCCGAACTCGTCGCCGATCCACAGTGAGCCGTCCGGGTCGCGCACGATCGATTCGACGTCGAAGTCCGCGCCGGTCAGGACGCGGTCCGGCCGTACCAGTGGGAACTGGATCTTGGCGTCGGGGTCGGTCAGGTTGATGCCGCCGAGCACGTCGACCGCGCCGGTGGCCGGGACTGGGCCGATCTTCTGGATGCGGAGCAGGAAGTCGGCGCTGTTCGCCTTGGTGCCGAAGCCGTTGTCGGAGAGCACGTTGTAGGTGCCGTCGCCGTTGGGCAGCACTCCGGAGAAGCCCTGCACCGGCTGGTCGGCCCAGGGCGCCGCGATGCCGTTCACCGGCGCCGTACCCAGGGCCGACCCGGACGGCTCGCTGCCCGGCACGAACGTCAGGGCCGGCAGGGACGCGAAGCCGGTCAGGGTCGGCGCGGCGGCCGAGTGCGCCGCGGAGGGCGCGGCCACCAGGCCGAGCGAGAGGGCGAGCAGGGCGGCGCCGGCCGCCCCGGGAATGTGGAATCGCATGAGGCCGGACGGTAGAGAGCCCGGATGAACCGTGATCAACGGCGGCGTGAAGCGGCCCCGCACAATGGTGCCGGGTGCGTCCGTAGACTAGGTGCGATCAGCAATTCTTGTGAGCAGTCAGGAGTGGCACCCGCGTGACCGTCCAGCCCATCCGTCTGTTCGGCGACCCGGTGCTGCGTACGCCGGCCGACGCCGTGGTCGACTTCGACAAGGAACTGCGCCGGCTCGTCCGGGACCTCACCGAGACGATGCAGGACGAGGGCGGCGCCGGCCTGGCCGCACCCCAGCTCGGCGTGGGTCTGCGGGTGTTCACCTTCCACGTCGACGACGTGACCGGCCACATCGTCAACCCGGTGCTGTCGTTCCCCGACGAGGAGGAGCAGGACGGCCCGGAGGGCTGCCTGTCCATCCCGGGCGTGTACGTCGACACCAAGCGCCGCCAGCACGTCGTCGCCCAGGGCTTCACCGAGCACGGGGACCCGTTGCAGCTGGTCGGCACCGGCCTGATGGCGCGCTGCGTGCAGCACGAGACCGACCACCTCGACGGGGTGCTCTTCCTGGACCGGCTGGACGCCGCCGCACGTAAGGACGCGATGAAGCAGATCCGTGCCGCCGAGTGGTACGACGCCGGCGCCCCGCCGAAGGTCAAGGTCAACCCGCACGGCATCTTCGGCCTGGGGCGGTGACCCGGTGCGCCTGATCTTCGCCGGCACCCCCGAGGTGACCCTGCCGTCGCTCGACGCCCTGGCCGCCTCCAGCCACGAGATCGTCGCCGTCGTCACCCGTCCCGACGCCCCGGCCGGCCGCGGCCGCCGTTTGGTGCGCTCACCGGCCGGCGCCTGGGCCGACGAACGTGGCATCGAGGTGCTCACCCCGCAGCGCCCCCGCGAGCCGGAGTTCCTCGAACGGCTGCGCGAGCTCGCCCCGGACTGCGTGCCCGTGGTCGCGTACGGCGCGCTGGTGCCGCCCAGCGCCCTGGAGATCCCCAAGCACGGCTGGGTCAACCTGCACTTCTCGCTGCTGCCCGCCTGGCGTGGCGCGGCCCCCGTGCAGCACGCCGTCCTGCACGGCGACGAGGTCACCGGCGCGAGCGTGTTCGAGCTGGAGGCCGGGATGGACACCGGCCCGGTCTACGGCACGCTGACCGAGCAGATCCGCCCCACCGACACCTCCGGTGACCTGCTCGCCCGGCTGGCCACCGAGGGCGCCGGCCTGCTCGTGGCCGTCCTGGACGCGATCGAGGCCGGCACCGCCCGGGCGCACCCGCAGCCCGCCGACGGCGTGTCGATGGCCCCGAAGATCACCGTCGAGGACGCCCGGGTCCGCTGGAGCGACCCGGCGTTCGCCGTCGACCGGCGCATCCGCGCCTGCACCCCGGCGCCGGGCGCCTGGACCACCCTGCGCGACGAGCGGCTCAAGCTCGGGCCGGTGCGCCCGGTCGCCAACGCCGCCACGCTGGCCCCGGGGGAGCTGCTCGTCGAGCGCACCCAGGTGCTGGTGGGCACGGCGACCACCCCGGTGATCCTGGGCGAGGTCCGGGCCGCCGGGAAAAAGCCGATGTCGGCCTCCGACTGGGCGCGTGGCCTGCGCCTCAACCCGGGGGAGACCCTCTCATGACCGAAGACCATCGGGCCGAGCGGCCGCAGGAGCAGCGCCGGCACAGTGCCGACCGGCCGCACAACGCCGGCCCGCGCCGCCCCGGCGGCCCCGGGCAGGGCCGGGACCAGAGCCGCGACAGCCGTTCCGGGCGGGCTCCGCGAGCGGGTCGCCCGCCGTCGGACCCGGCCCGGCAGGCAGCGTACGAGGCCATCGCGGCCGTGCACCGTGACGACGCGTACGCGAACCTGGTGCTCGGCCAGATCCTGCGGGACATGCGGCTGCACGGCCGGGACGCGGCGTTCGCGACCGAGCTGACCTACGGCACCCTGCGCGCCGTGGGCACCCTGGATCTGATCATCGCGGACGCGGCCGGCCGGGACGTGTCGCGCATCGATCCGCCTGCTCGCGACGCGTTGCGCCTGGGTGCGTACCAGTTGCTCTTCACCCGGGTGCCGGCGCACGCCGCGGTGAACCAGACCGTCGACCTGGTCCGCGCGGTCGCGCCCGCCGCTCACGGTTTCGCCAACGCGGTCATGCGCACGATCTCGGACACCGGTCTGGAGGAGTGGCTGACCAAGCTGGCCCCGGACTACGCGGAGAACCCGGTCGGCAACCTCGCGGTCGTGCACAACCACCCGGAGTGGATCATCCGGTCGTTCGCCGAGGCCCTCGGTGGCGACCTGGAGGACACCGCCCGGCTGCTGATCGAGGACAACCAGCCGCCGACCGTGCACCTGTGCGCGCGGCCGGGGCGGTCCGACGCGGTCGAGCTGGCCGACGAGGTCGAGGGTGTGCCGGGCGCGTTCTCGCCGTACGCGGTCTATCTCAACGGGGGTTCGCCGAGCGAGCTGGCGGCCATCCGCGAGGGCCGCGCCCACGTGCAGGACGAGGGTTCGCAGCTCGTGGCGGCCGCGCTGCTGGCCGCGCCGATCGAGGGCCAGGACAACCGGTGGCTGGACCTGTGCGCGGGTCCGGGCGGCAAGGCCGGGCTGCTGGGTTCGATCGCCGCGCTGCGCGGCGCCGAGGTCACCGCCGTCGAGGTCGCCGACCACCGGGCCCGGCTGGTCGAGCAGGCCACCGCCGGACTGCCGGTCACGGTGCTGCCGACCGACGGCCGTACGGTCGGGCGCGACCCCGACCTGCCGGAGGAGGGCTTCGACCGGGTGCTGGTCGACGCGCCCTGCACCGGGCTGGGCTCGCTGCGCCGGCGTCCGGAGTCGCGCTGGCGGCGTACCCCGGCCGATCTTCCGCCGTTGACCCGGCTCCAGCGGGAGCTGCTCGTGGCCGCGCTGCGGGCCGTGCGTCCCGGCGGCGTGGTCGCCTATGTGACCTGCTCACCGCACATGGTGGAGACCCAGGTGACCGTCACCGAGGGCGCCCGCCGCAGCGGCGTGGAGGTCGACTTCGTGGACGCGCGCCCGTTGCTGCCGCCGGGCATGCCGAAGCTGGGCCCGGGGCCGACGGTGCAGTTGTGGCCGCACCGGCACGGCACCGACGCGATGTTCCTGGCGGTGCTGCGTCGCACGAGCTGAGTGCCTTCTGCACTGTCCCGGTCAACAAAGTCCGGTATAAAGATGGACATGGATGTCATCGGGGCAGGTTTCGGCCGTACCGGCACACTCAGCTTGAAGATCGCGCTCGAGATGCTGGGCCGCGGGCCGTGCATGCACATGCTGCCGCTGCTCGACGATCCCGAGCGGGCGACTCTGTTCGCCCGGGCCGCCGAGGGTGACCTCTCCAGCCTCGACAAGGCCTTGGAGGGGCACCGCTCCACGGTGGACTGGCCGGGCACGTACTTCTGGCGGGAGCTGACCGAGAAGCATCCGGACGCCAAGGTGGTGCTGACGGTCCGCGACCCGCAGAAGTGGTACGACAGCGCGCACAGCACGATCTTCCAGGCGGCGCGGAGCGCGCCGCGCGAGGGCGACGACTCCGTGACCGCAGGCCTGGCCATGGTCCGGTCGCTCATCTGGGAGGGCACCTTCGGCGGCCGCTTCGCCGACCGGGAGCACGCCGTGCGGGTCTTCACCGAGCACAACGAGGCGGTGCGCCGCGAGGTCCCGGCGGACCGGCTGCTGGAGTTCGAGGTCGCGCAGGGCTGGCAGCCGCTCTGCGACTTCCTCGGTGTCCCGGTGCCGGACGCGCCGTTCCCGCGAGCCAACGACAGTGCGACCTTCCAGGCGCGGATCCGGGAGCGGCAGAGCGCCGGCAAGCTGTAGCGCCCTCAGTCCACGGGCAGCACCGAGGGGCCCGCGCCCTTCAGTGAGCGGGTGAAGGTCCGCTTGGCGAAGTACACGAAGCAGCGCACCCGGCGCTCGCCGGACAGCCATTCGGTGCGCGTCGGGTTGTACGAGATCCAGCCGGTGCGGTACTGCATGTCCGAGTCGTCCGGCAGTTTCGTGAACTTGGCGATCACCCCGCGGCAGCCCGCCGCGCTGCGCTCGGTGCCGGACTCCAGTGCCGCGTAGGTGATCTCCGGTGCTTTCCACAGCCCGGCGAACTCGGCCCGGTGCCGCTCGTCGCACGGCACCGGCCGCATCGTCGTCACCGTCTCGCCGTCGACCGTCGGGTTGAAGCAGCCCAGCTTGAGCGGTGACGGGCCGGCCAGTTCACCGGCCAGGCTGCCGGTGCGGCTGGTCCGGCTCTGCCCGTCGAGGTCGGCGGTCGTGACGTCGCAGCGGAACCAGCGCGCGCCGCCCGACCAGCCGGCTTTGGTCGGCCACACCACCTGCACGGCCACCCGGGCGGTGCGCCACGGCCCGCCCAGGAAGCCGGCCGCCTGCTCCGAGCACTCCTTGAACGCGGCCCGGGCGCCCGCCGTGCCGGCAGCCGGGACCACATCGGCGTCCGCCGCGGTGCCGACGTGGAAGGTCTCCGAGACGTGCAGCTCGGCGCAGTCCACCGGCCGGTAGTCGTCCAGGGCCGCGGTCGCCGCCAGCATCTCGTGGCACTGGCCGGTGGCGGGCCGGAAGGGAGCCGGCGACGAGGGCATCCGCCAGTCGTCGGTCAGGTCGCCGTCGGTGCCGTCCGGTGGCGCGCCGGAGCAACCGGCGGTGAGCAGCACCGCCAGCAACACCGCCGTGCGTCGCATAGAACCCTCCGGGACCCGACTGAAGGCAGTCCCCAGGAGTATCCCGGGTGACGGCAAACAGGCCATACACTTCACCGGTGGAGTCATCGCCGATCATCGCCCCCAGCATCCTGGCCGCGGACTTCGCGCACCTCGCCACCGCGGTGCACGACATCGAGGGCGCCGCCGACTGGGTGCACGTGGACGTCATGGACAACCATTTCGTCCCCAATCTGACCATCGGCCTGCCGGTCGTGCAGAGCCTGCGCAAGGCGACCGCCATCCCGTTCGACGTGCACCTGATGATCACGGATCCGGAGCGCTGGGCCCCCGGGTACGCGGAAGCGGGGGCGTACAACGTGACGTTCCACGCCGAGGCCTGCGAGAACCCCGTGGCCCTGGCCAAGACGCTGCGCGCGGCGGGCGCCAAGGCCGGCCTGGCCATCGACCGCGACACGCCCGTCGAGCCGTATCTCGAGCTGATTCCCTATGTGGACACGGTGCTGATCATGACGATCAAGGCCGGGTTCGGCGGGCAGAAGTTCATGCCCGAGATGCTGGAGAAGGTGCGTGACGTGCGCCGCCGGATCAAGGCCAAAAACCTGGAGGTACGCCTCGAGGTCGACGGTGGCATCGCCGCCGACACCATCGAGCAGGCCGCCGAGGCCGGTGCCGACGCGTTCGTCGCGGGCACCGCGGTCTACGGCGCCGAGGACCCCGCCGAGGCCTGCCGCAAGCTGCGCGCCCTGGCCGAGCGTTCGATGGTGCACGCATGAGCACTGGAGTGGTCCGGCACAAGGTGGACGCCAGCGCCGGCGAGCCGGAGGAGCGGCCCGACCTGATCCTGGTGGTCGACGACGACGAGGACATCGCCAGCTTCGTCGCGTTCAACCTCAAGGTGCACGGCTTCGAGGTGATGCGGGCCCGCGACGGCCTGCAGGCCCTCGACATCATGGAGACCCGCCGACCCGACCTGGCCGTGGTCGACTGGATGATGCCGCACATGAACGGCGTCGAGCTGACCCGCCGGCTGCGCGCCGAGCCGCTGACCTCGGCGCTGCCGGTGATCATGCTCACCGCCAAGGGGATGAGCGTCGACAAGGTGGTCGGCCTCACCGCCGGCGTGGACGACTACCTGGTCAAGCCGTTCGACACCGCCGAGCTGATCGCCCGGGTGTCCTCGACGTTGCGCCGTAACAAGGAGTTCCGCGAGGTCTCGCCGCTGACCGGCCTGCCCGGCAACGCCCGGGTGCGCCGGGAGATCGCGGAGCGGATGCGCAGCGGCAAGGACTTCGCCGTCGGATACATCGACATCGACCGGTTCAAGAGCGTCAACGACGTGTACGGGTTCGACCGCGGCGACGAGTTCATCACTGCGCTGGCCGGCTGCCTGCACCGGGCGGTGGCCGCCACGGGGCGCCCGCCGATCTTCCTGGGCCACATCGGCGGTGACGACTTCGTCTTCATCTGCACGCCCGAGCAGGTGCTGCCGCTGACCAAGCGCACGGTGACCGACTACGAGAAGCTGGCCGACCAGCTCTACGACGCCGAGGACGCGGCGCGCGGCTTCATCGAGGTCCCCGACCGCCGCGGCAACAAGCAGCGGGCCCACTTGGTCACCTTGAGCATCGGCGTAGCCCAGGGCACCGCCGAGGGGCGCCGTTTCAGCGACCCGCGCGAGGTGGTCGCGGTGGCTTCGGAGATGAAGAAGGTGGCCAAGAGCCAGCCCGGCTCGTTCGTGGCGATCGACCGCCGCCGCGCCGACTCCGAGGACCCGGAGGATCCCTCGTCGGGCGTGGGTCTGTGACGTGGATCGCCCAGCAGGTGGCAACCCGCGATTCGCGTGCAAGACTCATGGGTGACCCACCACGCGCTGGCGGGACTCGGTGAAATTCCGAACCGGCGGTAATGCCCTGCTCCGGCAGGGCTGAGCCCGCGACCCGGACGTCGATACCAAGACGGACGGTGGATCTGGTGAGACTCCAGAGCCGACGGTTGAGCGGACGGCCTCGGGCCGACTGCTCAGACAGTCCGGATGGGAGACAGCGCGCGGGAGCAGGATGAGGGCTCGTCGCGGCGTGTCCTCACCGGGGCGGCGCGAAGCGTCCCCTCATGTCCTGTTTCTGCTTGTCTGTTCTCTCTCTGTTCGGCGCGTGACCGCACCGCGCATGGAGAGGGAACGCAGATGGTCACCGACGACGAGGCAATGGGCCGGGCGATCGCGCTCGCCGCCCGCGGCCTCGGCACGACCAGCCCCAACCCGGTGGTCGGCTGCGTGCTGCTCAGCGCGGAGGGCGAGGTCGTCGGCGAGGGCTTCCACGCGTACGCGGGCGGGCCGCACGCCGAGATCGTCGCCCTGGCCCAGGCCGGTGAGCGCGCCCGTGGCGGGACGGCTGTCGTCACTCTCGAGCCCTGCAACCACACCGGCCGCACCGGCCCCTGCGCGCAGGCGCTGATCAACGCCGGCATCATCCGGGTGGTCATCGCCGTCGACGACCCCACGCCCGTGGCGGCCGGCGGGGCGGCGACCCTGCGCGACGCCGCGGTCCGGGTCGAGACCGGGGTGGGCCGAGCGCCGGCCGAGGAGGGCAACGTCGCCTGGCTGACCGCCGTACGCCGCGGCCGGCCCTACGTGACCTGGAAGTACGCGGCGACCCTGGACGGGCGTTCCGCCGCGGCGGACGGCACCAGCCAGTGGATCACCTCCGCGCCCGCCCGCAGCGACGTGCACAAGCTGCGCAGCACGGTCGACGCGATCGTCGCCGGGGTCGGCACCATCGTCGCCGACGATCCCCAGCTCACCGTGCGCGACCTGCGGGACGGCAGCCTGGCCATCAAGCAGCCGTGGCGGGTCGTCGTGGACTCCTCCGGGCGTACCCCGGCCACCGCCCGCATCCGCGACCAGGCCGCACCCACCTGGATCGCGACGGCGGCCGAGGTCGGCACCGGCCCCGACGGCCGGGTCGACCTCGCCGCCCTGCTCACCGAGCTGTACGCCCGCGGCGTCCGCGCCGTGCTGCTGGAAGGCGGCCCCACCCTGGCCGGCGGCTTCCTGGCGGCCGGCCTGGTCGACAAGGTCGTCGGCTACATCGCTCCCAAGATGCTCGGCGCCGGCCAGCCGTCCCTGGTCGGCGCGGGCGTCACCACCATCGCCGAGGCCATCGAGCTGGACCTCGTCGACATCGCGCGGGTCGGACCCGACCTGCGCTTCACCGCATCGCTCCGAGCCAAGGAGGCCTGATGTTCACGGGAATCGTCGAGGAACTGGGTGAGGTCGTCTACCTCACCGACGCGGGGGGCGACTCGGCGGTGATCGCGGTGCGCGGTCCCGTCGTCACCTCCGACGCCCGCCACGGCGACTCGATCTCGGTCAACGGCGTCTGCCTGACCGTCATCGACAACGTCGACGGCGTCTTCACGGCTGACGTCATGGGCGAGAGCCTGCGCCGCTCGTCGCTCGGCGTGCTGACCGCGGGCAGCCAGGTCAACCTGGAACGCGCCGCGACCGTCGGCTCCCGCCTCGGCGGGCACCTGGTGCAGGGCCACGTCGATGGCGTCGGCCGGATCGTGGCCCGCGAGCCCGCCGACGAGTGGGAAGTGTTGCGCTTCTCGCTGCCGAGCGAGCTCTCGCGGTACGTGGTGGAGAAGGGCTCGATCACCGTGGACGGGGTGTCGCTGACCGTCATGGCGGTCACCGCGGACACCTTCGACGTCGGGCTGATCCCGACCACGCTGAAGCTCACCGTGCTGGGGGCCAAGTCCGTCGGCGACCCGGTCAACCTCGAGGTCGACGTCATCGCCAAGTACGTCGAGAAGATGCTGGGAGAGCGGCTGTCATGAGCACCGACATCGAACGGGCGATCAAGGACATCGCGGCCGGGCGCCCGGTCATCGTGGTCGACGACGAGGACCGCGAGAACGAGGGCGACCTGATCTTCGCGGCCGAGCACGCCACCCCGGAACTGGTCGCGTTCATGGTCCGCTACACCTCGGGCTACATCTGCGTGCCGCTGCCCGAGGAGGAGGCCGACCGGCTCGACCTGCCGCCGATGTTCCACACCAACCAGGACCGGCGCGGGACCGCGTACGCGGTGACCGTCGACGCCCGGGAGGGCATCAGCACCGGCATCTCGGCCGCCGACCGCGCGCACACCATCCGCCTGCTGGGCTCCGCGGAGACCCAGCCCACCGACCTGTCCCGGCCGGGTCACGTCGTGCCGCTGCGGGCCAAGGCCGGGGGCGTGCTGCGCCGGCCGGGTCACACCGAGGCCGCGATCGACCTGTCCGTGCTGGCCGGGCTGCGTCCCGCCGGCGTGCTCTGCGAGATGATCAACGACGACGGCACCATGATGCGGATGCCCGACCTGGAGAAGTTCGCGGCCGAGCACGACCTGGCGCTGATCAGCATCGCCGACCTGATCGCGTACCGGCGCCGGCACGAGACCCTGGTCGAGCGGGTCGTCGAGACCCGGCTGCCGACCGAGCACGGCGAGTTCACCGCGGTGGGCTACCGCACCGACGTGGCCGGCGCCGAGCACGTCGCGCTGGTCTTCGGTGAAATCGGCGACGGCGAGGACGTGCTGGTCCGGGTGCACTCCGAGTGCCTGACCGGGGACGTCTTCGGCTCGGTGCGCTGCGACTGCGGGCCCCAGCTGGACGCCGCCCTCGATCGGGTCGCCGAGGCCGGTCGCGGCGTCGTGCTCTACATGCGGGGCCACGAGGGGCGGGGCATCGGGCTGCTGCACAAGCTGCAGGCGTACCAGTTGCAGGACCGCGGCCTGGACACCGTCGACGCGAACCTCGAGCTGGGCCTGCCCGCCGACGCCCGCGACTACGGCACCGGCGCCCAGATTCTGTACGACCTGGGCGTGCGCTCGATGCGGCTGCTCACCAACAACCCCGCGAAGCGCGCCGGGCTGGAGGGCTACGGCCTGACCATCACCGGCCGCGAGGAACTGCCGGTGCGGCCGCACCCGGAGAACGTGCGCTATCTGCGGACCAAGCGCGACCGGATGGGCCACCTCTTCGAGGCCCTGGGCTGACCGTCCTGGCCGGCGGTCCTGGGCCGGCGGGCCGGGGCTGAGGGGCTCCGGGCCGGGGCTCTGGGCCGAATTCCCGGCGCCGTCGCGGTGGCCGGAGCAAACTACAGGCAAAGAGGGGGCAACACATGGCCGGTTTCGGGGATCCGCACCTCAACACCGTCGACGCCGCCGGGCTCAAGCTCGGCATCGTCGGCTCGCGCTGGCACTCCGACCTGGTCGACCACATGGTCGAGCGGGCGCAGGCGGCCGCCAAGGCGTGCGGCGTGGAGGACGTGGTCGTGGCCCGGGTGGCCGGGTCGGTGGAGCTGCCGATCGTCGCGCAGGCCCTGGCCAAGCGCTGCGACGCGGTGGTCGCGCTGGGCGTGGTGATCCGCGGCGAGACCGCACACTTCAACTACGTCAACGACGCGGTGACGGCCGGACTGACCCGGGTGGCGCTGGACGAGCAGACCCCGGTGGCGCACGGCGTGCTCACCGTGGAGAGCCTGGGCCAGGCCAAGGACCGGGCCGGCCTGGAAGATTCGATCGAGGACAAGGGCTGGCAGTCGACGGTCGCGGTGCTGGACGCGGTCCTGGCCATCCGCGAGCTCAGCAAGGACTGACCCCCGCGCGACTCCTCGATCGTCTAGCTTGGATCCGTGCCGCAGACGTTACGCCAGAGCCGGATCGCCGCCGCGCTGCTCTTCCTGCTCTACGGCACGCTGATCGGCACGTGGACGGCGCGCATCCCGGCGGTGAAGCAGCACCTGGGCCTCAGCGACGGCCGGCTCAGCATCGCCCTGGTCGGGCTCGCCCTCGGCGCCGTGACCGGCATGCAGCTCTCCGGCCGGCTGGTCGACCGGTACGGCAGCCGGCGCATCATGATCCCGGCGGCGCTGGTCGACGGGTGCTTCCTGCTGCCGGTCGCCGTGGCCCCCTCGCTGGTGACGCTGACGTCGGCGCTGTTCGCGTTCGGCGTGGTCCACGGCGTGCTGAACATCGCGATGAACGCCCGCGGGGTGGAGATCGAGCGGGCCGCCGAACGGCCGATCATGTCGTCGTTCCATGCCGTCTACAGCATCGGCGGGTTCCTCGGTGCGGTCCTGGGCGGCGTGACCGCGGCCGCCGGGGCGAGCCCGCTGGGCACCTTCGCCGTCGTGGCGGTTCTGGGCGCGGCCCTCGCCTTGTGGTCGCGCCGATGGTCTGCGGCCCTGACGGAGACCGCGGGCTCCCCGGCCGACGGCCCTGCGCGACAGGTCCCACTGTCCGGGGTGCTCCTGCTGGGCACGCTAGCCCTGTGTGCCCTCGTCGGCGAGGGCGCAGCGGCCGACTGGAGCACGGTGTATCTGCGTGACAGCCTGCACAGCACGGAAGGCTTCGCGGCCGCGGCGTTCGCGGCGTTCTTCATCGCGATGACGGCCGGGCGGCTGACCGGTGACCGGCTGGCCGCCCGCTTCGGTGCCGTCCGGCTGGTCCGGGGCTGCGGCCTGCTCGCGGCGGCCGGCCTGGGCACCGCGTTGCTGGTCGGGCAGCCCGTGGCCGGGGTGATCGGCTTCGGGTGTCTGGGGGCCGGGCTGTCCTGCGTGGCGCCGCAGGTGTTCTCGGCTGCCGGCCACCGCAACCCGCAGCGTCCGGCTCAGGCCATCGCCCGGGTGGCGAGCATCGGCTGGCTCGGCTTCTTTGCCGGGCCGGTGCTGATCGGCGGCGCGGCCGAGGCTTTCGGGCTGCCGGTGGCGTTGTCCATCCCCGTACTGCTGGCCCTGCTGGTCGCCGTGGCCGCCGGGGCGCTGCGACCGGCCCGCGAACCCGGCACCCAGGTCCTCAGCCGAAGCTGAGGCCGCCGGCCGAGCCCCGGGATTGCGGCCGGGTCTGAGCCAGTGGCCGGGCCGCGAGACCGCGGCCAGGTCTGAGCCGATGGCCGGTCTGAGCCGGCGGCCGGTCAGAGACGGCCGGCCTCGATGATGCGGGCCAGGAACTGCCGGGTCCGGGCCTCGGTGGGGTCGCCCAGCACCTGCTCGGGCGGGCCGGCCTCGAGCACCCGGCCGCCGTCCAGGAAGACCACCCGGTCGGCCACCTGCCGGGCGAAGCCCATCTCGTGGGTGGCCAGCACCATGGTCATGCCCTCGTCCTTCAGGCCGCGGATCATCGTCAGCACCTCGCCGACCAGCTCCGGGTCCAGCGCCGAGGTGACCTCGTCGAGCAGCAGCAGCCGGGGGCTGTTGACCAGGGCCCGGACGATGGCGACCCGCTGCTGCTGGCCGCCGGAGAGCCGGTCCGGATAGCTGTCCGCCTTGTCGGCCAGGCCGACCCGGTCCAGCCACTGCATGGCCTGCTCCCGGGTCTCGGCGGCGGACCGCTTGTGCACCCGTACGGGGGCCAGCGTGATGTTGCGCAGCACCGTCATGTGCGGGAACAGGTTGTACGACTGGAAGACCATGCCGATCCGCTGCCGTACCTGGTCCGGGTTCACCCGGGGATCGGAGATGTCCTCGCCGTCGAGGCGGATGGTGCCGTCGTCGATGTCGGTGAGCAGGTTGACGCAGCGCAGCAGCGTGGACTTGCCCGAGCCGGAGGCACCGATCAGCGCGACCACCTGATGCTCGTCCACCTCCAGCGACAGGTCGTCGAGCACCACGGCGGCACCGAAGGTCTTCCGGACGTGCTCGCAGGACAGCAGCATGGTCAGGCCCCCGCGGACTGGCGGCGGGCCGCGCGCAGCGTGACCCAGTCGGTGACACCGATCAACGGCAGCGCGAGCAGCACGAACAGCACCCCCGCCACGATGTACGGCGTGTAGTTGGCGTCCTGCGCGACCCCGATCTGAGCCGCGCGTACGGCGTCGATCGGGCCCGCCAGCGAGACCAGCCCGACGTCCTTCTGCAGCGCCACTGTGTCGTTGAGCAGCGGCGGGGCCACCCGGCGGATCGCCTGGGGCAGCACCACGTGCCGCATCGTCTGGCGGTACGTCAGCCCCAGCGACCGGGCCGCGGCGAGCTGGCTGGGGTGCACCGACTCGATGCCGGCCCGGAACACCTCGGCCAGGTAGGCGCCGTACGTGATCACCAGCGCGGCCCCGCCCAGGACCAGCACCCCCGGGGTGCCCTGCAACCGCAGGCCGGGGACGCCGAAGGCCATCAGGTAGATGACGATGATCAAGGGCAGACCGCGGAACGTGTACGTGTAGCCGGTCGCCATTGCCCGTACCGGAAAGAAGACCGGGCCCCGCAGGGTCCGCAGCGTTGCGATCAGCAGCCCGAGCGTCAGCGCGAGCAGCGCGCAGACGACCAGCAGCCGGACGTTGAGCCAGAGGCCCTCGAGGATCTCCGGCAGCCAGCGCCAGGCCACCTCGGGGCTGAAGAACGACCGCTTGACGCGGTCCCAGCCCGGCGCGCCGGTGACCGCGACCACGAGCAGCACGCCGACGACCGCGGTCGACAGCGCCGCGAGCAGCACGGACCGGACCGTCTGCCGTCGCCGGTAGGCGATCCGCCCGCGCTGGATCTCGGACGGCTGATGGAGCTCGGTGCTCACGAGAGCTCGGGGGCCCCGCCCGTGCTCGCCAGCCACTGCTTCTCGAGCACCGCGAGGGTGCCGTCCTGCCGCAGCTGGTCGACGGCCTGCGACACGCAGGTGGTCAACGGCGACCCGAGATCAAGGACCAGACCGAACTGCTCCGGTACGCCGACCTGCGGCAACTGGCCGACGATCACGCCGTTGTCGAGCTCGGCCGCGGTCATGTAGAACGCGGTCGGCAGGTCCACCACGATGCCGTCGACCTGGCCGTTCTCCAGGGCCGCCTTGGCGTCGTCGTTGTTGTTGTAGACCTGGGCCTTGGCGGTCGGCTTGATCAGCTCGTTGATCGCCTGGTAGCTGGTGGTGCCGACCTGCGCGCCGAGCTTCGCGCCCTTGAGCTCGGCGATCGTCTTGACGCCGGCGATCTTCGAGCCCTTGGTGGTGATGACCGTCTGCCGGACCAGGTAGTACGGCGACGAGAAGTCGACGGCCTTGCGCCGCTCGGGCGTGATCGAGAACTGGTTGACGTCGAAGTCGAAGGTCTTCGGACCCGGCGCGATGGCGTTGTTGAACGTCACGTTCGTCCAGACCACGTCCGGCGCCTTGTAGCCGAGGCGCTCGGCGACCTGGTACGCGACCGCGGACTCGAAGCCCTTGCCGTTGGCGGGCTTGTTGTCGCTGAACCACGGCTCGTACGCCGGGTTGTCGGTGCCGATCGTGAGCTTGCCGGCGGTGCGGGTGCCCAGCGTTCCGGGGGCGCAGGCCGGGCCGGAGGCGGAAGCCGACGCGCCGGCCGAGGGGCTCGCCTCGTCGGCGGGCGCGCAGCCCGCGAGGGCGGCGAGGAGTACGGCCGCGCTGCTCAGCGCGGCGACGGTGTTTCTGCTGACCATGACCGCGAGCCTAGGCCACGTCCCAACCGATGGGGTCGTCCGTCGCCATCCCGTGATGAGCTGCCACAATCGTCTCCCGTGAAGACGTTCGAAGAGTTGTTCGCCGAGTTGCAGGCGAAGGCGGCGCAGCGGACCCCCGGTTCGTCCACCGTCGCGGCGCTGGACAAGGGCGTGCACTTCATCGGGAAAAAGGTCGTCGAGGAGGCGGCCGAGTCCTGGATGGCCGCCGAGCACGAGGGGCCGGAGCGGGCCGCGGAGGAGATCTCCCAGCTGCTCTACCAGGCACAAGTCCTGATGATCGCCACCGGGCTCGAGCTCAAGGACGTGTACCGACATCTCTGATCGGTTTTGAATCGGGTTTTTCCCGGAGGCCGAGCGTTCCTCCGCCTCAATCGAGACCGATCGAAGGAGCACGTCGATGCTGCGCATCGCCATTCCCAACAAAGGCACCCTGTCCACTCCGGCCGCCCAGATGCTGCGCGACGCCGGCTACCGCCAGCGCACCGACCCCAAGGACCTCGTCTGCCGTGACGAGGCCAACAATGTCGAGTTCTTCTACCTGCGTCCCCGCGACATCGCCACGTACGTGGGCTCGGGTGATCTGGATCTCGGTATCACCGGCCGTGACCTGCTCGTCGACTCCGGCGTGCCCGCCACCGAGGTGCTGGACCTGAGCTTCGGCGGGGCCACCTTCCGCTGGGCCGCCCCGGCCGGCGCGCTGGCCTCCGCGGACGAGATCGGCGGTCGCCGCATCGCCACCGCCTACCCGGGTGTCGTCCAGCGCTACCTCGACGAGCACGAGCTCAAGGCCGAGGTGGTCCGCCTCGACGGCGCGGTCGAGAACGCGGTGCGCCTCGGCGTCGCCGACCTGATCGCCGACGTGGTCGAGACCGGCACCACGCTGCGCCAGGCCGGCCTGGTCACCCTGGGCGAGCCGCTGCTGCGCAGCTCCGCGATCCTGATCGGCCGCGGACCGGCCGGCGACTCCGGCCCCGCGGCCCAGCTCATCCGGCGGCTGCAGGGCGTGCTGGTCGCCCGCAGCTTCGTGATGCTGGCGTACGACGTCCGGGCCGACCTGCTGGAGAACGCGACCGCGCTGACACCGGGCATCGAGTCGCCGACCGTGTCCCCGCTGCACCGCGAGGGCTGGGTCGCCGTGCAGGCGATGGTCCGCCGCAACGACGTGCACCGGATCATGGACGAGCTGTACGAGCTCGGCGCCCGCGCGATCCTGGTGACCGACATCTCCAACTGCCGTTTATGAGCCTTCAGTCCTTTCAAGGGCGGCGGTGGGGTGGTCGGACGGGGAGTGGCACGATGGTGACCGTGACTTCGACAAGCACGCCGGTCGTCTTCCGGCCGCGGCGCATCCGCTGGGTGGCCGGCTTCTCGGCGGCTGCCGTGGTGATCCTCTTCACCGTGCTGAGCTTCGGCCTGCACGGCTCGACCGGCGACAACATGGGCACGTACCAGCGCGGCGACCAGACCGCGATGATCGGCCTCGGCATCCTGATCGGGCTGGGCATCCTGGCGTTCACCCGCCCGCGGGCGGTGGCGGACGCCGACGGCGTCAAGGTGCGCAACGTGATCGGCGGCTACGACCTGCCGTGGACGGCGGTGCGGGCGGTGCGCTTCGACCGCAACTCACCCTGGGCGACGCTCGAGCTGCACGACGACGAGACCGTGTCGGTCCATGCGCTGCAGGCGGCCGACAAGGAGTACGCCGTGGAGGGCGTTCGCGCACTTCGCGCCCTCCATTCGGCGGCGACTTCCTGAGCTGGTAGACTCGCCCGGTAGTCGACCACGCCTCTCGTCATGAGGGGCGCGAAAGAGGAGCCCGCTGGTTCCCACCCCGTCGCCCCTGAGGTGGCTGGGTCCGGTCAACCGCTCCGGGAATTTCCCGGTGTCGGTGTGCGTCCTCATGGACGCCGATGACCGGTCGAGCGGGCCCTGGCATTCGTGCCGGGGCCTTCTGCTTTCCTCGGCGCCCTGCCAAGTGGGCGTGAGAGGGCCGACCGACATTGGCAGTGCGCTCTGCCCGCGGCGCAAGACCGCAGGCGGAGACATCCACTAGATCGTTCTGAGGAGGCCCCATCAGCGTCGAACCACGCGTGAACGAGCAGATCCGGGCAAGGGAAGTCCGTCTGGTCGGCCCCGAGGGTGAGCAGGTGGGCATCGTCCCGCTCGAGCGCGCCCTGCAGCTGGCTGCGGACGTCGACCTGGACCTGGTCGAGGTAGCGCCGATGGCGCGCCCGCCGGTGTGCAAGCTCATGGACTTCGGCAAGTTCAAGTACGAGAGTGCACTCAAGGCGCGCGAAGCCCGGCGCAACCAGCAACAGACCGTCATCAAGGAAATGAAGCTCCGCCCGAAGATCGACCCGCACGACTACGAGACCAAGAAGGGTCACGTGGTCCGGTTCCTCAAGGCGGGCGACAAGGTCAAGGTGACGATCATGTTCCGCGGTCGCGAGCAGAGTCGCCCCGAGCTGGGTTTCCGGCTCCTGCGCAGGCTCAGCGAAGAGATCTCGGAGCTTGGTTTCGTCGAGGCCAGTCCGAAGCAGGACGGCCGCAACATGATCATGGTCCTGGCTCCGCATCGGGCGACCAAGGCCGCTGCCGCTGCCGTCATCGCCGCCAACGCGCGCCCGCCCCGCGAGCCGCGTGAAGGCGAAGAGGCCGAGGCACCGCCGGCCGAGGCTGCTGCCGACACCAGCGCCGTAACCGCAGAGTAATCAGAAAGAGGCGTTCCGAGTGCCGAAGATGAAGAGCCACACCGGCATGGGCAAGCGGGTGAAGATCACCGGTAAGGGCAAGATCGTGCGTGAGCTGGCCGGCAAGCGCCACCTGCTCGAGGGCAAGTCCTCGCACGTCACCCGCCGGATGACCGGTACGGTCGTGGTCTCCAAGGCCGACACCCCGCGAGTCAAGAAGATGCTGGGCCGCTGACGCGCGCGCCACACACGTTCCCCTGTTAGGAGTACAGAAATGGCACGCGTCAAGCGGGCAGTGAACGCCCAGAAGAAGCGCCGTACGCTGCTGGAGTCTGCCAGTGGCTACCGCGGACAGCGCTCGAGGCTGTACCGCAAGGCCAAGGAGCAGGTGCTGCACTCGATGCAGTACGCGTACCGCGACCGCCGTGACCGCAAGGGCGACTTCCGCCAGCTGTGGATCACGCGCATCAACGCGGGCGCACGGGCCAACGGCCTGACCTACAACCGCCTGATCCAGGGCCTGAAGCTGGCCGGCGTCGAGGTGGACCGCAAGATCCTGGCCGACATGGCCGTCAACGACGCCGCCTCGTTCGCGGCGATCGTCGAGATCGCGCGGGCCGCGGTGGCGGCCGAGGGCACCGGCGGCGCCGCCGCCCAGGCTGCCTGATCGTCAGCACTTTTTCGGGGCGTCTTCCGGGTGACCGGGAGGCGCCCCGATGCTGTTCCCTCCAGGAGGACACGTGACCTTCACTCCCCGCACCCCCAGGGTCGTCGCGGCCCGGCGCCTGCAGCGCCGCCGCGACCGCGACCAGACCGGCCGCTTCCTCGCGGAGGGCCCGCAGGCGGTGCGTTCCGCGCTGGCCGCGGGGGTCGTCCTGGAGCTCTTCGGTACGGACGCGGCACTGAACCGGTACGCCGACCTGGCCTCCCAGGCGCCGGTTGTGTCCCCGGTGACCGAAGACGGCCTCGCGGCGTTGGCTGAGACGGTCCAGCCGCAGGGTCTGGTGGCTGTGTGTGAGCAGTTGGACGTGCCGCTGGCTGAGGCGTTGTCGAAGGGTCCTCGCCTGGTGGCCGTCGCCGCCGAGATCCGCGACCCCGGCAACGCGGGGACGATCCTGCGTACCGCCGACGCGGCCGGTGCTGCGGCCGTGATCTTTGCGGGTGATGCGGTTGATCCTTACAACGGCAAGTGCGTGCGGGCGTCTGCGGGCAGTCTCTTCAACGTTGACGTGGTCCGGGCGCCGCTGGGGGTGGTCGACGAACTGCGGGACTTCGGGATGCAGGTGTTGGCCACGACCGGCTATGGCGAGGACGACTTGGACTCTCTACTGGATGATGGTTCGTTGGTGGGGCCGACGGCCTGGTTGTTCGGGTCGGAGGCTCATGGGTTGCCGGAGGATTTGGTGAAGGCGGCCGATAGGCGGGTGCGGATCCCGATTTATGGCGGCGCTGAGAGTCTGAATTTGGCGGCGGCTGCGGCGGTTTGTCTCTACGCCTCGGCGCGCGCCCATCGCCGGCCGACTGGCGGTCACAGCGTGACCGGGTAGGCGCCTGACCGCGTGATCGCGTGACACCGAGTTGATCCGGCCGCGGCTCACGGTGCCGATCCATGACGTGACCGGGTGACCGCGTGGACCCGCGTGGGCGCGTGGACGTGCGTGACCCGCGTGACTGCGTGGACCCGCGTGACTGCGTGGACCCGCGTGACCGCGTGGACCCGCGTGACCGCATGGAGCCGCGCGGGCGCGTGGGCGCGGACGCGCTACAGCGTGACCGCGTAGACGAGGACCGAGACACCGATGACCGCGTCCACGACGCCGCACCATTCTGCGAATGGTCGGGGGACCACCTCGTTCCGGCGGAAGTGCCAGTAGTCCCAGCCGGCGTGCGCGAGCCACCCCAGCCCCACCAGCCAGACGCTCAGCACCGGTCCGGCGAGGACCGTGGCCAGGAGCAGCCCCAGATACACCCCCATCGCCGCCACCTGCCGGATCAGGACAGCCCGCGGGCGCAACGTGCGCCGCACCGCTCCGATGGTGAGGTAGGCGAACGCCAGTACCAGCAGCTTCCACGGCGCGAGCGCGGCCGGCTCGACGAGCATGTCCACCGTGATCAGCAACGCCAGCGCGGTCGGCCAGCGGGCCAGCAGGCCGGTCCTCGGCTCGTGGACGTGTCCGCCGGCGTACTCGTCAGCGCGGTGGAGCATGGCCAGCGCCATGGCCGGCAGCATCAGGAGGTGTCCGCCGAGGAGCACCGCCGGGCTCGGTATCAGACCGGCCCACCAGGGGATGAGCAGCAGCAGGAAGGGTGCGTACATCGCCGCGGTCATCTCGGCGATCGCGGCCCCTGAGTGGCCTCGGTAGCCCATCCAGACCGCCATCGCGACCGACATCGTGGTGGCCATCCACAGCGCCGACACGTCCACCCGGGACGGTGTCCAGAACGGGCCCAGGGCCACCATGCCGACGACCATCGCGGCGAGCATCTCCAGCAGGTGCCGGGTGAAGGGCCAGGGGCGGGTGCGTACCGCTGAGATTGTCATGCCAGCAGCCTCGGCCTCGCCGGGCGCAACCGGCACCGTCGCCGGCGCATCCCGCAACCATGAACTTTTCATGGGTCGTCCGTGCGGCTCCCGCGCCTAGCATCAGCGCATGCACAGACAGATGCGACGAGCCCGGGTCGTCACCCTGGTCGTGCTGGCTACCAACGGCTCGATGGCGTTGTTCCTGCCGGCGATCGGTCTCTGGCGTGAGCCTGAGACGTTCCGGATCGTCCTCGGCGCGATCGGCATCCTGCTGTTCTCGGTCGCCCAGGGTTTCGTCCTGCACGCCCTGGTGACGCCGTGGCTCAGTTCACGGGCCCGCCGCGCCGCCTTGCTCGGCTTCGCCGCCGCGTCCGTCGCGTCCGTGCCGCTGGTCGGTCCCACCGGCGGCACCTGGCCGAGCTGGGCCTGGCTGGCCGCCTGCATCATCGGGGTGCTGCCAGTGATCACCGGCAGATGGAGGGCGCTGGCGCTCAGCGCCGTCACCGCGGCGGTCGCGGTGTTGACCACGCCGGGCTCGGTCCGGGACGCACTGATCATCTCGGTCGGCTTTGGAGCCGGCATAGCAGCGATCAACGCCGTGCAGGTCTGGTTCTGGGAGCTGTTGGTGCAGGCCGAGCAGGGCCGGGCAGCGCAGTCCCAGCTGGCCGCCGGCGAGGAACGGCTGCGGTTCGCTCGGGACGTGCACGATTCGCTGGGTCACCACCTGTCGGTGATCGCACTCAAGGCGGAGCTGGCCGAGCGACTCGCCCCGGTGGATCCGCCGCGGGCTGCCCGGGAGGCGGCGGAGGTGCGCGGGCTCGCCACGTCAGCTCTGACCGAGCTGCGTGAGGTCGTGCACGGCTACCGCCAGGTCGACCTGCGCGAGCAACTGACCGCCATCGGGCAGGTCCTGGAGTCCTCCGGGGTGCGCTGCTCGGTGCAGGCACCCGACGGCGTCCTACCCCCGCCGGTCGCCGGGCCGCTCGCCGCCGTGCTGCGCGAGGCCTCCACGAACGTGCTGCGGCACAGCCGGGCGGCGTGGTGCACGATCGACATCGTCCGGGCCGGGCCGGAGTTCATGATGACCGTGGTCAACGACGGCGCCGGCGACGCCGCGCCTGACCGGCACAGTCACGGCCTGCACGGCCTGGCGGAACGGCTGGCCGAGTCCGGCGGCGTGCTGCGGACCAGAGCGGCGGACGGCCGGTTCACGGTCGAGGCCGTCGTACGCTCGGCGCCATGATCCGGCTGCTGCTCGCCGACGACGAGGAACTGATCCGCGTCGCCGTGGCCGCGCTGCTCGACCTCGAAGCCGATCTGGACGTGGTGGCCCACGCCGCGGACGGCCACGAGGCAGTGGAGTCAGCGCTGCAACACCGCCCCGACGTGGCAGTCGTGGACCTCCAGATGCCCCGGGACGGCATCGAGGTCACCGCCGAGCTGACCCGCGTCCTGCCGTCCTGCGCGGTGGTCATCCTCACCGGGCACGCCCGGCCCGCGCAGGTGCAGCGGGCCCTGGCCGCCGGCGCGAAAGGCTTCCTGCCCAAGGGTTGCAAGGGCGGCACGCTCGCCGACGTGATCAGGCGCGTGCACAGCGGCGGCCGGTATGTGGACCCCGGACTCGCGGCGGACGCCCTCAGCATGCCGGAGTGCCCGCTGACCCAGCGCGAGCTCGACGTGCTGCGCTCCGCCGAGCCCGACGTGCCGGTGTCGCTGATCGCCCGCCGCCTGCACTTGTCGCCCGGGACGGTCCGCAACCACCTGACCGCGATCCTGGCCAAACTCCGCGTCGGCAGCCGCACCGAGGCCGCGACCGTCGCCCGAGACAACGGCTGGCTATGACGTCCGCAGCCGCGCCGAGGCCGCCGCCGCGTGGGTCGAGGCTTCCCCAGCCGCGCGGGACAAAGTGCCGCTCCGTGATACCGAGTTGGCTACGGCGGTATGCTGTCTCTCATGCGCCGAGTGCACCCGATGATGTTTACCCAGCCCGCTGGTCGCGGGCGCCGGGTCTGACACTCCTGCGCGACTTCCCCTGACCGGCGGGCTGCGGCCCAGCCGCGCCTCCGTACACTGCCCGATGGCTCATCCGGTGTGAGGGAGTTCGCCCGACCATGTCCTACCGCAACGATCCGTACGATCCGAAGCAGGCCGTCCTGCTCGCCCCCGAGGCTCTCGAGGCCGCCGTCGCCGACGCGGAGAAGGCGTTCGCCGGTGCGGGTGACCTTGACGCGCTCGGCGCCCTGAAGCCCGCGCATCTCGGTGACCGCTCGCCCGTGTCGCTGG
Source organism: Actinoplanes sp. CA-051413 (assembly GCF_050955795.1). Lineage (NCBI taxonomy): Bacteria > Bacillati > Actinomycetota > Actinomycetes > Micromonosporales > Micromonosporaceae > Actinoplanes > Actinoplanes sp. CA-051413. The sequence goes on along the minus strand of NZ_CP192100.1, from coordinate 7,145,973 downwards.
CCCGGCGGGAGATCGGTTCACTGCCGCCGCACGCGAAGTCGGAGGCCGGCAAGCGTGTCAACGTGGCCCGGCAGTCGATCCAGAGCGCGTTCGACGCGCGGCTCGCTGAGCTGGAGCTCGAGCGGGCCGCCCGTGTTCTGGTGGAGGAGCGCGTCGACGTCTCCCTGCCCTGGGACCGGGCCCCGCGTGGCGCCCGGCATCCGTTGACGACGCTGATGGAGCACATGGGCGACCTGTTCGTCGGCATGGGCTACTCGGTTGTCGACGGGCCGGAGCTGGAGCTCGAATGGGCGAACTTCGACGCGCTCAACATCGGCCCCGACCACCCCGCGCGCGGGCTCATGGACACGTTCTACGTGGATCTGCCCGGGCTGGTCATGCGTACGCACACGTCGCCCGGCCAGGTGCGGACGATGCTGAGCCGCAAGCCCCCCATCTACGTGGTGAGCCCGGGGCGGGCGTACCGCTCGGATGAGCTGGACGCCACGCACACCCCGGTCTTCCACCAGATCGAGGGCCTGGTGGTCGACGAGGGCATCACGCTCGCCCACCTCAAGGGCACTCTCGACCATTTCGCCCGGTCGATGTTCGGGCCGGACGCGCGGACCCGGTGGCGGCCGAACTACTTCCCGTTCACCGAGCCGTCGGCGGAGTTCGACGTCTGGTTCGCCCAGCACCGCGACGGCCCGCGCTGGGTCGAGTGGGGTGGCTGCGGCCTGGTGAACCCGCGGGTGCTGACCGCCTGCGGGATCGACCCCGAGCGGTATTCGGGCTTCGCGTTCGGCATCGGGGTCGAGCGCACGCTGATGTTCCGTAACGGGGTCAGCGACATGCGCGACATGGTCGAGGGTGACGTCCGGTTCACCCGCAACTTCGGGATGGCGGTCTGATCATGAAGCTGTCTCTGTCCTGGCTGCGCGAGTACGTGCAGCTGCCGGCGGTGCTGTCCGCCGACGAGCTGGAGCGCAAGCTGGTCGGCCTCGGCATCGAGGTGGAGTCCATCGTCGACCAGGCCGCCACCGTCAAGGGCGACCTGGTCGTCGGCCGGGTGCTGGAGATCGAGGAGCTGACCGGTTTCAAGAAGCCGATCCGCTTCACCCGCGTCGACGTCGGCAACCCCGAGCCGCAGGAGATCGTCTGCGGTGCGCGCAACTTCGAGGTCGGCGACCTTGTCGTGGTCATCCTGCCCGGTGGTGAGCTGCCCGGCGGTTTCAAGATCGGTGCGCGGAAGACGTACGGGCGCAATTCCAACGGCATGATCTGTTCCGCGGCCGAGCTCGGGCTCAGCGGCGACCACTCGGGCATCATCGTGCTGCCCGCGAACTCCGCTGTGCCGGGCGTGGACGCGCGGCCGATCGTCGGGCTCGACGACGTCATCATCGACGTGGAAATCACCCCGGACCGCGGGTACGAGATGAGCATCCGGGGCGTGGCTCGCGAGCTGTCGTACGCGTACGCCTCGGCATACACCGATCCCGGTGCCGTGCCGGCTTCCGGTGCGACCGCCGAGGCGCCGTACCCGTTGCGGATCGACGACACGGTCGGCTGTGACCGTTTCGCCGCGCGGGTGGTCCGGGGCATCGACCCGTCCGCGCCGTCGCCGGCGTGGATGCAGCGCCGGCTGATCACCGCCGGGGTGCGGACGATCTCGCTCGCCGTCGACATCACCAACTACCTGATGCTCGAGCTGGGCCAGCCGATGCACGTGTTCGACCTGAACCTGCTGCGTGGCGGCCTGGTCGTGCGCCGGGCCCGCCCGGGCGAGAAGCTGACCACCCTGGACGGTGTCGCGCGCGTCCTCGACGCCGAGGACATGGTCATCTGCGACGACTCCGGGCCGATCTCGCTGGCCGCGGTCATGGGCGGCGAGACCAGCGAGGTGCAGCCGGACACGGTCGACGTCCTGCTGGAGGCCGCGCACTGGGATCCGGTGATGGTGGGCCGCACGGCCCGCCGGCACAAGCTGTTCAGCGAGGCGGCGAAGCGCTGGGAGCGGGGGGTCGACCCGCAACTGCCGCTGGTCGCCCTGGACCGGGCGGTCGCCCTGCTCACCGAGCACGCGGGCGGCACCGTGGACGAGCGGGTGCTCGACCTCGACCACGTCGTCGCGCCGGCCCCGGTGCTGCTCGACACCACCCTCGCGACCCGGCGGATCGGCCTGGCCTACGACACCGAGCAGATCACCACCCTGCTCGGCCAGGTCGGCTGCACGGTCCGCGGGGTCGAGCCACTCGAGGTCACCCCGCCGTCCTGGCGCCCCGACCTGGTGGCCCCGATCGACCTGGTCGAGGAGGTGGCCCGGCTCGGCGGCTACGACGCCATCCCGAGCATCCTGCCGCCGGTGCGCGGCGGCGGCCGGCTCACCCCCGGCCAGCTGCGCCGGCGCACGGTCGGGCGGGCCATGGCCGAGAACGGCTACGTCGAGGCGCTGTCGTACCCGTTCGTGGCGCCCGGCACGGCGGACGCGTTCGGCCTGGCCGCGGACGACCCGCGGCGCAGCGCGGTGCGGCTCACCAACCCGATGTCCGAGCAGGAGCCGCTGCTGCGCACCTCGCTGCTGGCGCCGCTGCTCGGCACGCTCAAGCGCAACCTCGGCCGCGGCGAGCGCGACCTGGCGCTCTACGAGACCGGTACGGTCTTCCTGCCGCACCTGACGGCCGTCGCGCCGCCGGTGCTCGGGGTGGACCACGGCCCGTCCGACGAGGACTGGGCCGCGGCCAACGCCATCGTCCCCGAGCAGCCGTGGCACCTCGCCGCGGTCCTGACCGGGGAGGCGGCACCGGCCGGCTGGTGGGGCGCGGGCCGGCCCGCGACCTGGTCGGACGCGATCGAGGCGGCGCGCATCGCGCTGTCGGCGGCGGGCATGACCCCGGACCGGATCACGGTACGGGCAGCCGAGTACGCCCCGTGGCACCCGGGCCGGTGCGCGGCGATCGCGGTCGACGGCACGGTCATCGGGTACGCGGGCGAGCTGCACCCGGGCGTGATCTCGGCCCTGGAGCTGCCGAAGCGCACCTGCGCGATGGAGCTGGACCTGGACGCGATCCCGGCGGCGCCGGTGATCGAGGCCCGGCGGATCTCCACGTTCCCGCCGGCGCTGATCGACGTGGCGCTGGTGGTGGACCAGGCGGTCCCGGCGGCCGAGGTCGAGGCGGCACTGGCGGAGGGTGCGGGCCCGCTGCTGGAGTCGGTGCGGCTCTTCGACGTGTACGCCTCGGAGCAGGTCGGCGCGGGGCTGAAGAGCCTGGCGTACAACCTGACGTTCCGCGCGCCGGACCGGACGCTGACTGTCGAGGAAGCCGTGGCGGCCCGGGACACGGCAGTGGCACTGGCGTCGTCGCGGGTGGGAGCTGTGCTCCGCGGCGCCTGATCGAGCTGATGACGGCCGGGATCTCCTGCGGGACGTCCCGGCCGCCGAGCCCGGCGAGCGCCGCCGGGATCGCCAGGATCGCCGCGACCGCCGGGCCGGGATCGCGGGGCTGGGGTCGGCGGGGTCGCCGGGCCGGGGTCGCCGGGCCGGGGTCGCCGGGCTGGGATCGCCGGGACCGCCGGGCCGGATCGCCGGGATCGCGGGGCTGGGATCGCCGGGCCGGGATGGCCGGGGACCTTAGGCGCGGCGCGGGCTGGCTACCCCCAACGCCCAGCGACGCGGCATGTTCCCGTTCACCGGGCGTCGTGCGGCTGTCCCCGGCTACCGGGTCGCGGGGAAACGCCGGCCGGGTCCAGGATGGGGTGGTGGACGGAATCGTTCGTGAGGTGCTGTCGGCCGTCGAACGCCACGACCAGGTGGCGTTGAAGACTTTGCTGCACCCGTACCTGCACTGGAATGAGCCGCGGATCTCGATCCGGGGCCGGGTGAAGGTACTCGCCCGGCTGGCCGCGTCACCAGCACCCGCCCCGCCGGCGTCGTACGAGCTGCGGGACGGGCAGATCTACCGCTGGAACGGCGGCTGATCCGTCGCCGCGGTCACTGCTCGGTGAGGCGGGCGGCGTGCGCGGTCTCCTCCGGGGCCACCTCGCCCGGGGCCGAGGACGTCAGGGACCAGAAGGACGCCGTACCGTCCGGGCCGGCGAAGGCCCCCGCGGCCAGCGCCGCGTCGATCAGGCCGCGGACCCGCTGCTCGCGGTCCGGCTCTGTCGCGAAGAGGACGTGGACCCGGACCTCGCCGTCGACGCGCACGGCGGCGGTGTGGTGCGCGGCCACCGGGCAGGGCGGTTCATGCTCCCAGTGACCGCACAGGGCGGTCGTGACCGCGCCGCCCGGCGCTCGCAGATCGGCCTCCGGGCCCATCATCAGCACGGCGTCATGGGCGAACGCGTGGCGCGTCATCCGACGATCTCGACCGGGGTGCCGGCCGGTGGGAAGCCGAAGAGCTGGGCCGCGTTCCCGCCGCGGGCCAGCAACTCGAAGCACATTTTCATGCCGTCGTCGGTGCCGCTCGGCCAGCCGGAGCTGCCCGGCGCGAACGACAGCTGCCCGGCCGGTACGGCGAACACGCCGTCGCTGACCACGGCCTCGGCCTCCGCGTCGCCGATGCGTACCCGGACGGTCGTGCCCGTCTCGGCCGGCGCCTCGAACCAGCTGGTCTTGAGGTTGCCGTAGCCGTCGGTGTAGACGACCGTGCGTTGCGGCGCCGGGCCGATCGGGACCACGTCGCCGAGCAGGTCGTCGTCGCCGCGGACCAGGCCCGCGACCGCGGCCGGGAACACGTCCCGGGAGCGGAACTGCGAGCCCGCGTCGGCGACCTTCACCGCGTGCAGCGGCACGCCCTCGTCGGCGAGGAACGACAGGCTGGCTCCGGAGTCCACGCCGACGACCAGCACGCCGGAGGGCAGCCGCGCCGCGACCAGCCGTTCCCCGGCGTTGTCCTCGCGCGGCTGCTCCTCGTCCTGCCGGGGTGCCACGTTGGCGTAGATCACCCGGTCGGCGGGCCCGGACCCGAAGGCCAGCTGGGCCACGCAGAAGCCGGCGCCGACCGTGTCGAACGGCGGCACCGACAGGGCTTCCACCCGCGCCTCGGGCAGCAGCTCCGCGAACGTCTGACGGACCTCGGCGAACGCCAGGTCCCCGGTGCCGTAGTCGGCCACGACGGTGATGAGCATGCCCTGAGCCTAAGGACAACCGGCCGGATCCGCCGCGTATCGGGCCGTCATCGGCCGGTGAGGAACGAGATCGCCTCGGTCAGGGCCAGGTCGGTCAGGACCGGGTCGTGCCGGGCGCCGACGTCCCGCATGAACGCGTGCTCGCCGCCCTGGTAGATGTGCAGCTCGAGGTCGTCCTGGCCGGCCGCGTACAGGGCGGACAGGATCTCGGCCCGGGCGCCGGCGGGCACGTGCGGGTCCTGGGAGCCGAAGACGATCATCAGCCGGCCCTGGATGTCGGCGGCACGGGCGAGGGACCCGGCGTCGGCGTCGGCGCCCAGCGCGCCGTTGTGCAGGCCGGTCGGGTAGAAGCACACGGTGGCCGCCACCCGCGGGTCGAAGGCGGCGCGGAACGCCAGATGACCGCCGATGCAGAAGCCGGTCGCGAACAGCGTCGTGACGTCCGTGCGCTGCTCCAGGAAGTCCAGCACCGCGACCCGGTCCTCGTCGAACTGGCCGGTGGTGGTCGCGGCCGCCCCGGCCAGGCCGGCCTGCTTGCCCGCGTCGTCGAACTCCAGGACCACGCCGGACAGCTCGCCGCGGGGGTAGATCTCCGGTACGCAGACGACAAATCCGGCCGAGGCCAGGCGCCGGGCGGTGCGCAGCGTCGACTCGGTCAACTGGAAGATGTCGGTGTACAGCAGCACACCCGGCCATGGGCCGTCGCCCACCGGAGTGATGACCACCGAGCGGATCTCGTAGCCGGACGCCGGTACCCGTACCTCGTCCTCACGCAGCTTCATGCCGGATGACCCTACTGGCACCCGGCCCTCGGGCCGCGTCAGTCGATGGTGTGGCCGCCGTTGACTGTCAGACGCTCCCCGGTCATGAAGCGGGCGGCGTCGCTGGCCACGAAGGCCACCACGTCGGCGATGTCCTCCGGCTTGCCCAGCCGGCCCAGCGGCACGTCGCGTACGTATCCGGCGCTGTCCTCGGCCGTCACCACGCCGTGGCGCTCGACCGGGATCCAGCCCGGCGCCACCACGTTCACCGTGATGCCGTACGCACCCAGCTCGCGCGCCCACGTCCGGGCCAGGCCGATCTGCGCGCCCTTCGCCGCGTTGTACGCGGAGGCGCCGGGCAGTGCCCGCTCGAACGAGTCGGAGCCGATGTGGATGAAGCGCCCCGAGCCCAGCTCACGCATGCCGGGCAGGGTCGCCTGGAGCAGCAGCGTCGGGCTCTTGACGAAGAAGACCAGCTGATCCAGGTGGGCCTGCCAGGAGACCTCGGCGGCCGGGGCGAGCGGCTGCGGGCCGGTCGCGTTGGCCACCACCACCTGTACGGCGCCGAGCTCGGTGGTGATCGCGGTGGCCAGCGCGGCGACCTCGGCCTCGTCCGTGACATCCGCGCCGAACGCGGCGGCCCGGCCCCCGGCGGCGACGATGTCGGCGACCACCTTCTCCGCGCCCGCCCGGTCGGAGCGGTAGTTCACGGCGACCGGCCAGCCATCAGCGGCGAGGCGTCGGGCGATCTGGGCGCCCAGTCCTCGTGAGGCGCCGGTGACCAGGGCGCTGCCCGAGATCGTCAACTCATTCTCCCGTCGTACCGTCGAGCAGTTCGCGCACCGCGTCGGCGTGACCCGCATGCCGGGCCGTCTCGTTGATCAAGTGGATGAGGACGAAGCGTAGATCCGTGCCGTCGCCGGCTCGTGACGGCGTACCCAGGTCTCCCAGCTCTCGGACCGCGGCGTCCGTCGCCGCGGCCCGCTCGCGGTACGCCCGGATCGCGGCCTCGATCGTCAGCTCCGGGCCGGGGAAGTACTCGTCGGCGCTCTTGCCGGTCGGCCGGCCGAGCATCTCGCCGTCGATCCAGCGCCACTCGACGTGGGTGAGGTGGTTGACCAGGCCGAGCAGCGGCAGCAGCTTGCCGTCCGGGCGCCAGCGGGCCTGTTCGTCGGTGATGCCGCCGGCCTTGCGCAGCACCGCCCCGCGCAGGAAGGCCAGCCAGCGCAGAAAGAGCTCCGGCTCGTCGGAGGTGCCGGTCGGGAAGCCGCTCACATGAGCCCGCCGGCGACCGTCAGCTCCTGGCCGGTGAACTCGCCGGTCAGCATCGGCATGGCCCGGGCGATCGCGGCCCGGGTCTCGGGCAGCTGCAGCGAGGCCGCGTGGTGGTCCTTGCTCTCCCAGACCTCGTTGACCCAGATCAGGTCCGGGTCGGTCTCGGACACGCCCACCACATAGAGCCGGCAGCCCACCTCACGCAGCCCGTCCACGCCGCTGAGCAGGATCTTCACCACGTCGTCGCGGTGGCCCGCCGTCGTGCGCATGGTCGCCAGATAGCCGTACGACACGCCGTTCCTCCCGGTCCCGGGGCACGGAGGTGCCCGCGGGCGACATTACGCCGCCGGGGTTGCGGGGCTCAGCTGGCCGGCAGCGGGGCCGCCACCGGGCTGCGGTGACCGTCGCGGTCCACGGCGCGTACGCCGAAGAAGACGTTGTCCTTGGACAGGTCGATCGTCACCGTGGTCACGTCGCCGACCGCCAGCACGTTCGTCCAGTCCGGGGCGGTGGTCTCGCGCCAGACCACCTCGTATCCGGTCAGGTCGGGGCTGGTGCCGCGCTGCCAGCGCAGCGTCGTCTCGTTGGTCAGCTGGGTGGTGTCGATCACCACCCCCTTCGGCGTGCCCGGGGCCTGGGCGAGCGACCACAGGGCCGCCGCGTTCACCCGGGCCACCCGCGCGATGTACTTGAAATCGCAGAACTCGACCAGGTCGCCGTACTGGATCCCGTTCTCGACGCGGACGTTCTGGTGCTCGTGCGCGAAGTTCTCCCGCGGCTCGGTGAGGCGGGCCGCGGGATAGCCGCGCAGCAGGAACGAGATGTGGTCGCTGCCGCGCAGGTAGCGGTCGCGGCGCCAGATGACGCGGACCTTCATCCCGGTCTGGGGATTCTCCGCCACGTCCCGGACGAAGCGGCCCAGCTGGCGCGACGGCCCGTCGTTCTCGCCGCCGACCGACTTGCGGACGGTGGCCTCGGCGGCCGTCTCGGCGGTGGGCACGCCCTCGACGAACAGCCGGACCGTGCGCGGATCCGACGACGAGCCGTCGTGCGCGTCGCCGGTGCCGACGATGTCGTTGCTGAACATGGCCTGCACGTCGGTGCCGGCGTTCTTGAACTGCTGGGCCAGGTAGTCCGAGCCGTACAGGCCCTGCTCCTCGGCCGCGACGGCGGCGAAGACGACGGTGGCCTCGGTGTGCCGGGTCGCCATCACCCGGGCCAGCTCCATGATCGCCGCCACGCCGGACGCGTCGTCGTCGGCGCCCGGAGCGTCGCTGGTGGCGTCCAGCACGTCGGTGGCCCGTGAGTCGTAGTGGCCGGTCACGACGTACACCCGGCCTGGATCGGTGTCGCCGCGCAGCGTGGCGACGACGTTGGTGATCCGGGTCGGCACCGGGACCCGCGGGGAGACCGGCTGGATGAACGACTGCAGCTCGACGGTCATCCGCCCGCCGGAAGCGGCCGCGTAGGCGGTGAGCTGCTCGAAGATCCAGTCCCGGGCCGCGCCGATGCCGCGCGCCGGGTCGTCCTGCGCGGACAGCGTGTGCCGGGTGCCGAACGCGGCGAGCCGGGTGACGATGGCGCCGATCCTGTTCGGGTCGATCTCCCGCAGCAGCGCCCGCAGCTGTTTGTCCGGCGACTGCCCGTGCACGCCCCGCCCGCCGGCATGGGCGGCCCGGGCGCCGAGGACCGGCGTCGCCGCGACGGCCGCGGAGGCCGTCAGGAACGCGCGCCGCGACGAGATGGGCTTTTCGCGGTGATCCGTCATACCCCAGCATCGTCGTCCACCCCGGAGCAGATGTCCATGCTCATCGATGTCAGATGTCGACTCTTGACCTTCAGCCGGCTTGAAGTTCTAGCGTTTCGACGTGGTGATGAAAACGTATGCGGAGGCGGAACTCGCGGCGCAGCCGATCGGCTACTGGACCGGCGCGGCGTACCGGGCGGTCGTCGGGCGGATCCGCGCGGAGCTGGCGGTGGAGCAGCTCACCCAGCCGCACTGGTGGATCTTGAACCATGTGGCGGGGGCGCCGGGCACCTGGGAGCGGAACGGCCTGACCGGGCGGCTGCAACGCTTCGACGACCAGGAGACGGATTTCGCGGCCGTCTTCGACGACCTGGAGGGGCGCGGGTGGGTGCTGCGGGCGGCGGACGGATCGCTGACGCTGAGCGAGGCGGGGGAGGAGGGCCGGCTGCGGGCGCGGGAGCGCAACATGCGGGCCCATGAGGAGATGCACCAAGGCATAGCCCCGCAGGAGTACGCGGCCACGCTGACGGTCCTGCGCCGAGTGATCGACAACCTGGGCGGGGACAGCGACCTGCCGTAGGCGTGGAAATCGGCCGTGGCCACGGCATGCACCTGGCATGCCGTGGCCACGTCCGGCGCGGGCGACGGGAAATCAGCCGCCGTTGACCGGGTGGAACGGCTTCGGCAGCGAGCGCGGCACCGCCGACCGCGCGGTCGCCGACGTCGGCACAGCCGGCAGGTTGTCCAGCATGGTCCGGCCGATCTTGGCGTGCGCCTCCACCGCTGGGTGGGTCGCGCCGTAGTTCTCCGGGTCGCCCAGGCCCTCGGCGAACATCGCGTACGTCAGCAGCGGCACCCCGTCCGGGCTGAACATGATGCCGGCCTCGTGCCGGGACTCGCCCAGGTCGTTGAAGTCGGCGCCGTACTTCGTCGCGACCCGCTCCCGCTCCTTGGAGGACATCACCCGGCGGACGCCGTCGTGGTAGCCGTTGAGCCAGCGGGTGATGCTCAGCAGGAAGTCGCACGATTCCGGCTTCAGCAGCGTCTTGGTCGCCAGGCGCCACAGCAGGTCGTGCATCTCCCGCGGCGTGGTCGTGCCCAGGAAGAAGCGGTTGGGGTTGGCCACCGGTTCGACCCGGGTGTGCACGAAGCCCTTGGCCGCGAGGATCTCGTTGATCTCCAGCGCCGGCACGACCCGTCCGCACATGCGGACCGCCGTGTTGTCCGAGACCAGCAGCATCGCGGTCAGGAAGTTCGCGACCGTGATCTCGTCGCCCCACACCCGGTGCAGGTGGTAGATGCCGGAGCCGCCGAGAATGATGTCGGCCTGCAGGTCCAGCTTGGTGCCGAGGGTCAGCTGACCACGGTCGATCTTGTCCATGACGGCGGTGGCCACGGCGAGCTTCTGCACGCTGTAGCCGTACGTGACGTGGTCGGCGTCGTCCTCGACGATGGGCTTGATCGCGCCGGTGCTGTCCACGGCCGCGATGTGGGTGTGCCAGAGGCCGCCGACCTTGGCCTTCTCCTTCGCGTACACCTTCTTGATGCTCGCCGGGCCGGCCGCCGCGGCCTGGGCGGGGGTGCTCACGCCGACACCCGCGACTGCTGCCGCGGCGCCGAGACCGAGTGCCGAACGGCGGGACATGCTGGTTGACATCGTTCTCCCTCAATGGACGGACGGTGGACCACGCGGCAAGGTACACCACGCCCGCTCATGCCCGGAGATACCGCAGCACGGCCAGCACCCGCCGGTGGTCGGTGCGCGCCTGGGGCAGGTCGAGCTTGGTGAAGATGGCGGTGACGTGCTTCTCGACGCTGCGTTCGACCAGGTGCAGGGCCTCGGCGATGGCCACGTTGGACCGTCCCTCGGCGAGCAGCCCGAGAATCTCCCGCTCCCGGTCACTGAGCCGCGCCAGACCGGCGTCGACGGCCGGCGCGGCCAGCAGCTGCCGGACGACCTCGGGGTCCAGGGCGGTGCCGCCGTCCGCGACGCGCCGCAGCGCCCCGACGAACTCGTCGGTGCTGACGATCCGGTCCTTGAGCAGATACCCGACCCGCCCGGCGTTCTCGGAGAGCAACTGCCGCGCATAACTGGTCTCGACCCACTGCGAGAAAACCAGGACCCCGACCCCGGGGTACGCGGACCGGATCGTCAACGCGGCCCGCAGACCCTCATCGGTGTACGTGGGCGGCATCCGCACATCAACAACGGCAGCATCGGGCGGATCAGCGGCAACAGCGGCGAGCAGCGCGCCGGCGTCGGGAACGGCGGCGACCACTTCGACGCCATGCTCGCCGAGCAGCAGGGCGATCCCGTCCCGCAGCAGCGGGTTGTCCTCGGCGATGACCACGCGCACTGTCAGCCTCCGATCTCGGGAAGAATCATCGTCACTGTGGTGGGGCCGCCCGGGGGTGAGTCCACGGTCAGCGAGCCGTCGAGTGCGGCGGCTCGCCGGGCCAGCCCGGCCAATCCTGTCCCGGAGGCAGCGGGCCGCCGAGCTTGGCCGGCGTCGGCCTTGCCGCCGGGGGTGCCGGGCCCGGACCAGGAAGCGGCGAGGATGGCCGCCGAGACGCCAGGATCGGGGCGCGCGGTGCCGGTCAGGGAAGCGGCGGGATCGGGCGGCGGACGGTCTCGATCAGTGGTGGCGGATCCGGCGCTACCGGGGGTGATGACCGCCGCGCCGCCGTGGCCGTTGTCGGTCACCGTCAGGTGTAGGCGTCGGTTCTCCGTGCGGAGGTCGATGCGGACCCGGGTGGCGTCGGCGTGGCGGGCGACGTTGGTGAGCAGTTCGGCCACCGCGAAGTACAGGGCTGATGCCGTCGCGTCCGGTGGGCGGCGGGGCAGTGACACGGTTACTTCCGCCGGCACGGCACTGCGGGCCGCCAGGGTTGTCAGGGCCACTTCGAGGCCGTCGTCCAGCGCCGGGGGGTGCATGCCGCGGACGATGTCGCGGAGCTCCGCCAGGGCGTCCGTGACCGTGCCGCGGGCGTCTGCCGCGAGCTTGCGGACCGGCTCGTCAGCGCTGCGGTTCTCGATCCGGGACAGAGTCAGACCCAGGGCGACGAGGCGGGCCTGCGTGCCGTCGTGCAGGTCGCGCTCGACGCGGCGCAGGAGTGCCGCCGCATCCGATTGCAGGGCCGCGCGGCCGGCCTCGAGCTCCGCGATGCGGCGCTGGGCCTCGCTCGGATGCAGCAGAGCCCGCACCAGGAACCGGTCGAGCAGCACGATCAGCCGCAGCCACCAGGGCGTCGCCAGCAGAACCGCGAGGCCCTGCAAAGCGATGACCCAGGTGTGCGACCACGTGTCGGTGTCGAACGCGCGCATGTCCGCGGGGACCAGGAACCACCACAGCGGATAGGTGATGCCGACCGGCGCGGCCACCACGGCGAACAGGCCCGGGTACGTCCCGACGACCGCCAGCGGCCACCGGGCCAGGCAATAGGTCAGCGCCCGCCACGCGGTCGGGTCGCTGGGCAGCGCCCGGACCCGTCCCCACCACGTGCCGGCGGGCAGCGGCGGTGGGTCGGCCCAGTCCCAGCCGAGTAGTTTCCGGGCCGGGCCGCGGAAGTAGCGGGGGGTGAGGCGGGCTAGGGCGAGCACACCGACCAGCAGCGGCAGGCCGACAGTCAGCGCCGACGCCACTGTGGTCACCGCACCGACCACCGCCAGCACGAAGGTGGGCAGTCCGAGAAACACCCCGGAGACCAGGTAGGCCAGCTCCCGCCAGGTACGTCCGGTCAGCCAGGCCCGCAGCACGATCACCCGACCACCCCGATCCCCGCCCGCTGCCCGGTCGGCGGCACGGTCATGAGACCACCTCGATCGGGGGTCGGCGCATCGCCAGGGCAGCCGGCAGCGCGGTCCCCGCCAGGACCAGGGCGGCCGTGGCCAGCACCCCGGAGACCAGCCAGCTGACCGGCATCCACGGCATCCAGGTGCCCAGGGCCGTGTGCAGCAGCGGCAGCGTCGTGATCGCGGCCACCGCCGCGCCCACCACCAGTGCTGTTGCGGTCACCAGCAGAGCCTCGCAGACCACGACCGTCAGGGCGCGCCGGCGGGTTGCTCCGGCGAGTTGGGTTACCGCCAGGTCTCGGCGGCGGGACAGGATCACGGTGACCAGGGTGTTGACCGCTGCCACCGCGGCGAAGGCGACGTAGACCGAGGTGCCGGAATACTCCAGCCAGCGGTCCGCGGCTGCCGGTGCCGTTCCTGTCGTGTGTTCCGTGGTTTTCAGGATGATGACTTTGACGGCGGTGAAGGCGATCGCCAGGGTGAGCGGCACCAGGGCGCTGGACAGGGCTTTCGATCGCACGGCGATGGTGTCGCCCGCCAGCCGGCCGGTGTCGCCGAACAACCTTCCGACGACTGCCGCGACCCGGAGCAGGGCCGGGCCCAGCAGGCCTGCGCCGACGCAGAGGGCCAGCATCACCAGCAGGCCCAGGGCGTCGGTGGTTTCCGCGTCCAGGTCGGCGATCGCGATCGACAGCACGGTGCCGCCGGTCACCAGGATCAGCCCGGCCGTCGTGCGTACGCGGCCGAGGCGCCGGCGGGGCGCCGCTGTTTCGGCCAGGGCCGCGGCGGGTCGCATCCGGGACGGGCGGATCGCGGCGATCAGGGCGCCGGCCAGGGACGTGCCCACCGTGACGGCCAGGGCGATCGGCAGGGCCGCCGGGTGGGGGTGGAAGGTGACCGTGGCCGGGGCCAGGTCGTGGCTGACGACGCCGCTGATCCATTCTCGGCCGCCGAGGCTGCCCAGGGGAACCCCGAGCAGGGTGGCCGGCACGGCGACGATTGCCGCCTGGGCCGCCACCGAGCGGCGGACCCGGCCGGGGGTGGCGCCGATCGCGCGGACCAGGGCGATGTCGCGGGCCTGCTGGGCGATCGTCGCCGCCATCGTCACGCCGACGATGATGATCGACAGGTAGATCGCGATCATCACGAAGATGATCGCGATGTCGGCGAGGCCGCTGTCGGTCAGAGCCTGCCGGGCGGCGGGGTCCAGCGGGGCCCGGTCGAACGAGGTGGTGATGCCGAGGCCGGCCGCGACCAGGGCCGCGGCCAGCAGCTGGGTGGAGAACGGTCCGAGGAACGACCACGGGTTGCTGCGTAACGCCTGCCGGATCATGCCACCACCGCCGTGGAGACCGCGCGGAGCCGGTCGGCGATGGCCGGGGCGTCCGGGGTGGCCGCGTCCGTGGCCACGGTGCCCGCGCGCAGCAGCACCAGCCGGTCGCTCCAGGCCGCCGCGACCGGGTCGTGGGTGACCATCAGCACGGTCACGCCCTGCTCGTCGACCGCGCGGCGCAGCAGGCCGAGGATCTGGCCGCCGGTCGTCGGGTCGAGCGCCCCCGTGGGCTCGTCCGCGAAGATGACCGACGGGCCGGTGACCAGGGCCCGGGCGATCGCCACGCGCTGGCGCTGGCCGCCGGAGAGCTCGCCCACCGGCCGGGAGCCGGTGCCGGCCAGCCCCACCGCTGCCAGCACCTCGTCGATGCCGCGGCGGCGCGGGCCGCCGAGCCGGCCGGGCAGGGCCAGATTCTGCCGGACGGTGAGCTCCGACAGCAGGTTGTAGGACTGGAAGACGAAGCCGACCCGGTCGCGCCGCCAGCGGGTGAGGGGTCGCTCCCGCAGCCGGCTGATCTCGCGGCCGGCCAGCCGGACCGAGCCCGCGGTGGGCCGGTCGAGCCCGGCGGCGCAGTGCAGCAGCGTGCTCTTTCCCGACCCGGTCGCGCCCATGACGGCGACGAACTCGCCGGCACCCACGGACAGGCTCACCTGCCGCAGAGCCACGATGCCGCGCGGGAAGGCACGGGCGACGTCCCTCAGTTCCAAGACCGATTCCATGCCGTTCAGCCTGGCTGCCGGGAGCGCGCCGGACATCGGGGGTGGCTCCCGTTCGGGGGTGCGGATAACCGCACCCCGGCGTGCGGTCAGGGCAGGAACTGCTGCTCGATCTTCGTCACCTCGCCCTGCTTGACCGTGAACCAGAACAGGGTGCCCTTGAGCAGGTTGCCGAAGTGGTTCTCCACGGCCGACACCGCGATGGTCTCCTCGGTCCCCGGGCCCGCCGCTCCGACGACCTCGACTTTGATGGACTGGGACAGCGGGAGCTTCCGGAGCTTTTTGTTGTCGTTGATGATGAAGTAGTCGTTGTCCGGCGAGTCCTGCTCGGAGTCGGGGTACTTCTTCTGCCACGCCGCCGCGGCCGCGTCCCCGGTGAGGAACTCGACGAGGTCCATGGACACGGTCTCGCCGGCCACCTTGGCGATGAAGCCCGGCCAGCGGCCGTCGGCCAGCAGGACCGCCGGCTTCGTCGAGGTCCCCGTCGCGACGGGAGTGACGGTCGCGTCCGGCGCCGGGCCGTCACCGAACTTCGCGGTGGATCCGGGTGCGGAGGCCGGCGGTCCGGCTGACTTGTCCCCGGCCGCCTGCCCGGAGCAGGCGGTGGCGAGGGTGAGCAGGGAGACCGCGAGGCCGGTGGCGGCGAGCAGTCTGGGCAGGCGTGACGGCATGAGCCGAAGATCCCACACGCGCGCCACTCAGTAGCTGTTCAGGGCCGTCTCGACGCCCGGTTCCCGCGGGCCGAGAAAGACCGGATCACGGCCGGAGACCACGTCGGCGAGCGCCTTGACCACCGCACCGCGCTCGCGGACCACACTGTTGCGCCACGGCTCGCGGTAGATCCGGACGGTGTCGTCGCCCACCCCGGTCGCGTCGACGCCCAGCCGGCGGCACAAAGCCACCGCGCGGTCGATGTGGTAGCTCTGGGTCACCACGACCGCCTTGCTGACGCCGAACACCTCGCGGGCCCGGGCGCACGAGTCGTACGTGTCGAAGCCCGCGTGGTCCAGCACGATCCGCTGGCTCGGCACACCCCGGTCGACCAGCCACTGGAACATCGCCCCGGGCTCGTTGTAACCCCAGTCCATGTGGTCGCCGGAGACCAGGATCGCGCGCACCTTGCCCGCGGCGAGCAGTTGCCGGGCGATCTCCAGCCGCGCGGCCAGGAACGGCGAGGGGTTGCCGTCGGGATACACCTCGGCGCCGAGCACCAGTGCCACCGGGGCCGCGGGGACTGCTGCCACGGTGTAGACGTGGCCGCGGGCCTCAGCGCGTACCCAAAGGTCGCCGGCCGCCATGGTGAGGACCGCCGCCGCCACGCTGAGCGCACCCGCCACGACGCCGCGCCGGAACCAGAGCCTGATCATGCCGGTGACGATGCCAGCAGGCGTCAAGCCCGGCGGACCGGGCATCATTGCCGGTGATGATCGCTCTGGACCGTATCTCCGCCGACGACGATCCGCTGCTGCTGTGGACGGCTCAGGACATGCGTACCGGTGCCCGCGCCTGGGCTCACGGTGACGCCGCCGCCGTCGCCTGCCGGGACGTCTCCCGCCGCGACCGGCTGGCGCTGCGCGGCAGCCCCGATGACGTCGCCGAGCTGGTGCGGCGCATCCGAGCGCAGGTCACCGGCTTCAACCCGGTCGCGGACGCGGCGCTGATCGACGCCCTCACCGAACGGGTCGAGGGCCTGCAACTGGTGGCCCGTTTCGGCTGGATGGACACGACCACGCCGGCGCCCGCGCCGGTCCGCGTCGCCGGCGAGCCGCGCTGGCTCACCGATGCCGAGATCCCCGAGGTCACGACGCTGCTGGAGGCCGAGCACCCCGGTTCGTGGGCCAAGCCCGGCGACTCCGGGGTACGGCGCTGGGCCGGTCTGCGCGACGCCGCCGGGCAACTACAGGCGGTGGCGGCCGACGCCTGGTCCGTACCGGAGATCGGTTTTGTCGCCGGGGTGGCGACCCGGGCCGGGACCCGCGGGCAGGGCCTCGGCACGACGCTCTGCGCCTTTGTCACCGACGAGCTGATCAAGGACCGCAGCCGGGTGGCGCTGCTGGTCAGCGGCGACAACTTCGCGGCGATCCGCACCTACGAGAAGCTCGGCTACCGGATGCGGCCGATCGCGGCCGCCCGGCTCACCGCGCCGTGAGGTCCGGCCCTCACGACACCTCGTCGCGCCAGCTGTGCTCGGGCTCGTAGCCCAGGACCCGGCGGGCCTTGTCGATCGAGAGCAGCGTCTCGTGCTCCCCGAGCTCTTTCTTCACCGGTACGCCGGGAAAGACCTCCGCCGCCAGCGAAGCACTCGACCGGCTCATCACGGTGTCGGCGTTGGCGATGACGAAGACCTCCACGCCGGGCGTCCCGTACGCCAGCGCCTTGCGCACCGCCTGCGCCCCGTCGCGGGCGTCGATGTAGCCCCACAGGTTCCAGCTGCGGCTGCGCGGGTCGGCGTCGAACGACGGGAACTCGGCGTAGTCCTCCGGGTCCATGACGTTGGAGAAGCGCAGCCCGATCATCTTCAGCTCGGGGTTCCACCGGCAGAACTGCGCGGCCATCGTCTCCTCGAGGTGCTTGACCAGCGAGTACGTCGACTCCGGGCGGGCCGGATAGTCCTCGTCGACCGGAATGTACGGCGGCGGGGTGCTGAACGGCAGCCCGAGCACGGTCTCGCTGGACGCCCACACGACGTTGGTGATCCCGGCCAGCCGGGCCGCCGAGAAGACGTTGTAGGTGGCCGTGATGTTGTTCTGGAACGTCGCCGCGTTCGGGATCAGGCCGGGCGCCGGGATCGCCGCCAGGTGCACCACCGCGTCGATCTTGTCGTAGCGGTCGTCGATGGCGGTGAGCGCCTCGACGGTCTGCCCGTAGTCGGTCAGGTCGATCTTCAGGGCCGGGCGCGGGGCCGCGACGTCGAGGTTGACCACCTCGTTGCCGTGTGCGGCCAGGTCGGCCAGCACCGCCCGTCCCAGCTTGCCGCTGCCACCGGTCACCGCGATCCGGGTCATGTCATTCCTCTCGCCGGCCTGCTCCCGATCATCTTGCCCTCAGGACGGGGAACCAACCGGATGGGCGGTCAGCGTGGCGGGGCCGTGCTGCCGCGCGTGGTCAGGTGGGCGGCGCTGCCCTCGGCGCTGTCGACCTTCTCGCCGTCGATCACCTTGAGCAGCTGCCGGGCCGCCTGGGCGCCGTACCCGGGGATGTCCCGGCTCAGGGTGGTCAGTGCCGGGTGCACCAGGCTGCACAGCAGCGAGTCGTCCCAGGCCACGATGGACAGGTCGGCGGGCACGGACAGGCCCATCTCCTGGGCCGCGGCCAGGCCGGCCACCGCCATCACGTCGTTGTCGTAGATGATCGCGGTGGGCCGGTCGGCGCGGATCAGCAGGCGCCGGGTGGCCCGGCCGCCCTCCTCACCGGTGTAGTCGGCCTGCGCGGTGACCGCGTCGTGCAGGCCGAGCGCCGCGCACGCCTCGACGAACGCGCGGGTCCGCTCGTGCGTGTGCAGCAGGCTGGTGAGCCCGCTCACCCGGGCGATCCGGCGATGGCCCAGCGCGGCGAGGTAGCGCACGGCCTCGGTCATCGAGCCGGTGTCGTCGGACCACAGCTGCGGGATCGTGCCGGTGTCGGCCGGGCCGCCCAGCATCACGGCCGGCAGCTCGAGCTCCTGCAGGACGGGGATGCGGATGTCGTCCTCGCGCAGGTCGGTGAGGATCACACCGTCGATGCGCCGCTCACCCCACCAGCGCCGGTAGACCTCGACCTCCTCCTCGGGGGTGGAGACCACCTGCAGGGTCAGCGCGTAGGACCGGGCTGCCAGCTCCTGCTCGAAGCCGCTGATCAGGCCCATGAACCACGGCTCGACGCCGAGGATCTTGGCCGGCCGGCACGGGGCCAGGCCGACGGCGTTCGCGCTCGCCCGGGACAGCGCCCGGGCCGCGTTGCTGGGGCTGAATCCGATGTCCCGGGCGACGGCGAGGATGCGCTCGCGGGTGCTGTCCGAGACTCCTGGCTGGCCGTTGAGCGCGTACGACACCGCGCCTTTCGAGACGCCGGCGTGCCGCGCGACATCGGCGATCGTAGGCCGCTTCACTCACTCTCCCGGGGTCGCCGTCAGCTTACCGGCGCGGGCGGTGCAGCGGGAGCGGCCATCGCCGCCCGGAGCAGGTCGTGCAGCTTCGCGGCCCGGGTGGGGTGGCGGTGGGCCATCCAGGCGACGCGGCCGGCGAGGTGTGCGGCGAAATCCAGATGCCCTTCCCGGTTGGCGGCGGCCAGCCCGTGCCGGCCGGCGTTTTGCAGTATTGCCCGGAGCCGGTCGTAGTCCTCGCGGGCCACGGCCGGTCGCGCGTTGACCACCAGGCCGGCCAGCAGCTGACGATCTCCCTGCCGGCGCACCCGGGTCTTGTCCGGATGTGTCCGGAACCCCTCCTCGGCGACGACGGTGCGCACGTACGCGATCAGGTCGCGGACCCGGCGGTCGCCCAGCGTGCCGGAGAAGGCCAGGTCGTCCGCGTAGCGGGAGTAGTGCAGGCCGAAGCGGTCGGCCAGGCCGGTCAGCCGCCGGTCCAGCCGGAACGCGCACAGGTTGGCCAGCGCGGGGGAGGTCGGCGCGCCCTGCGGCAGATGCGGCCGGCGCAGCAACGCCGCCCGCGTCGGGTCGGTAGCACCGCGCAGCACGTGCGCCGGCGTACGGGTGGTGGTCAGCGCGGTCAGCGTGTGCGCCACCGGCTCGGGATAGCCGGCCTGGCGGAAAACCGCGTACACCCGGGCGGCCGTGATGCTGGAGAAGAACGCCCGCAGATCCAGGCTGACCAGCACCTCCTGCCCGGCGTGCGAGGCCGCGAAGGTGTGCACGCCGCGCCCGGGCACGAACCCGTGGACCCGCTCGTGCACCGGTATCTCGGCGAGGACCTCGGCGAGCAGCCGCCGCTGCAGGTCGCGCAGCATCGGCTTGGGCGCTTCGATCAGCCGGTGCGGCAGCCAGGTGTAGCGGTAGTGGCGCAGCCGTTCGTCGCGGGCGTACCGGTTGATCTCCCGCCGGTCGGCGAACCAGTCCATCATGTCGCCGTCGAGCGACAGGAAATCGGCCAGGGCGCCCAGGTCGTCGATCCGGGGTGTCGGCCAGCGCATCCGGATGGTCCGGGTCGGCGCGACCAGGCGGTGCCGCACGACCGTGCGGTGCGCGCCCAGACGTCCGCTCGCGGCGAGGAAGCCGGCCAGCTCACGCGGCCGGTCGGCCGGGGCTTCCCGGTACGCCCGGAGCACCGCGTCCACCGCCGGCCGGACCCAGCGCGCTCGCCGCCCGAAGACCACCCAAGCTGCCCTGAGCATCGCCACCCGCCGCCACGACGTGGTCAGCAGAGCATCGGCGAGCGCCGTCGCGTCCCGCCCGACCGTGGTGGCAGCGTGCCCCGACGATGCCCGGTCGTGCCTGCGCCTAGCTGCGCGAAGCGCAGTGGCGCGCCGGCGATGCGCTGCGGTGGTCAAACCTGCGCCCTCGGGGTTACCCCGAAGAAACCCTCGACGCGCCGCGGGCGGCGCGCGACGGTCAGCTCGGGACACGCTGCCATCACGGCAGCATAGAACCACTCCGCCAGGCCGTCAGCCGATGCTGAAGCGGGCGATGAGCAGGCTCTCCGGGCGCGAGCTGGGCCCCACCAGCAGGTCGAAGTCGCCGGGCTCGACCACCCGGCGGGCGTCCGCGGTGACCAGCGAGCAGTCGGCCGCGGCCAGCTCGATGTCGACCGTGACACTCTCGCCCGCGGGCACCAGCACCTGCCGGTACGTCTTCAGCTCCCGCGCCGCCCAGGTGACACTGGTGACGAGGTCGCTGATGTAGGCCTGCACGGTCTCCAGCGCCGGCCGGGTCCCCGTGTTGGTGAGCCGGACTCTCGCCCGTACCGTGCCGTCGGCGCTCACCTGCGGCTGGGCGATTTTCAGGTCGGCGTACTCGATGGTGGTGTAGCTCAGGCCCTCGCCGAAGGCGAACAGCGGGTCCTGGGTCAGGTCCGCGTAGCGGGTGCCGTGCTGCCCGCGGATCTGGTTGTAGTAGACCGGCTGCTGGCCCACGTGCCGGGCCGCCGACAGCGGCATCCGCCCGGTCGGCTCGACCAGCCCGAACAGCAGCTCGGCCAGCGCCCGGCCGCCGCGCATGCCGGGGTTGAAAGCCTGCACGATCGCGGCCGAGGCCAGCGCGGACGGCGGCAGCGCGGCCGGCTTGGAGTTCAGCAGTACCAGGACCACCGGGGTGTCGAGCTCGGCGAGCGCGTCCAGCAGCGCGATCTGCCCGCCCTGCAGCTCCAGCGTCGCGGTGGACTTGCTCTCGCCGGTCAGCGCGACGGTGTCGCCGACCACCACGACCGCGTAGTCGGCGGCGCGCGCGGCGGCCACCGCCTCGGCGATGAGCGCGGGGTCGGCGGTGGCGGGCTCGGAGATCGGCGGCCGCGGCTGCCCGTCCGGGTACGTCGCACCGGCCGGGTCCGGCACCAGCCGCTCGATCTCGGCCCCGAGCGCGGTGGTGATCGTCCAGCCGGCCGGGGCGACTTGGCGGAAGCCGTCGAGCACCGTCTCGATCAACTCGCGGGGCTGGCCGTCGGGCATCCAGTCGACCTGGCCGGAGGCGCCGGCCCAGTCACCCAGCTGCGACTGCGGGGCGTCCGCGTTGGGGCCGATGACCGCGACGGTCCGCGCGCCGGTGGCCCCCGAGGCGCGCCCGTCCGCGTCGGCGATCAGGCCGCCGGCCAGCGGCAGCGTGCCGTCGTTGCGCAGCAGCACCAGCGAGCGGCGGGCGATCTCGAGGTTGAGCGCGGCGTGGTCGCGGTGCCCGATCACGGCCGCCTGCCGTACGGCGTCAGGGGCCCGCGGGTTCTCGAAGAGGCCGAACTCGAACTTGAGCCGCAGGATCCGCCGGACCGCCGCGTCGATCTCGTCCTCGCTGATCCGGCCCTGCTCGACGGCGGTCTGCGCGCCCTCGAAGAAGCCCGGGGTGGTCATCACCAGGTCGTTGCCCGCCCGGACGGCCTGCGCGGCGGCGTCGACCAGGTCGGCGCAGACCTTCTGTTCCCAGACCATCCGGCCGACGTTGTCCCAGTCGGTGACCAGCGTGCCGGTGAAGCCCCACTCCTGCTTGAGCACGTCGTTGAGCAGCCACCGGTTGAGGGTGATGGGCACGCCGTCCATCGACTGGTAGCCGAGCATGAAGGTGGCGCAGCCCTCGCGGGCGACCCGCTCGAACGGCGGCAGGAACCAGGAACGCAGCTTGCGCGGGCTCAGGTCGGCCTCGCTGGCGTCGCGCCCGCCCTGGGTCTCGGAGTAGCCGGCGAAGTGCTTGGCCGAGGCCAGCACGGCGGTCGGGTCGGTCAGGCCGTCGCCCTGGTAGCCGCGGACCATCGCGGCGCCGAGCTCACCGATCAGGTACGGGTCCTCGCCGAAAGTTTCGTCCACCCGGCCCCAGCGCAGGTCCCGGGTGACGCACAGCACCGGGGAGAAGGTCCAGTGGATGCCCGTCGCGGAGACCTCGATCGCGGTGGTCCGGGCCACCCGCTCGACCAGGCCCGCGTCCCAGCTGGCGGCCATGGCGAGCTGGGTCGGGAAGACCGTCGCGCCGGGCCAGAAGCCGTGCCCGTGGATGCAGTCCTCGGCAGTGATCAGCGGAATGCCGAGGCGGGTGCCGGCGGCCAGGTCGATCGCCTCCAGCATGCGCTGCGGGGAGGCGTGCAGGATCGAGCCGGCGAGCCGGGTGCTGACCGCGTCCTTGAGGTCGCCGCGCGCGTCGAGCTGCAACATCTGGCCGACCTTCTCGGCCAGGGTCATCCGGCCGAGCAGATCCTCGACCCGCTGCTCGACGGGCAGCGAGGGATCACGGTACGGGTCCGCAGCGGCCACGAGGTTTCCTCCGAAACGCAACACATCGGTAAGCGTCCGGAAGTGTCGCACAGCCCGGAACCGGTACCGGCGACCCCAGGGGTCGTATCTTCGGTCAATCAGTACCGGAACCGGAGCTACCGACGTGAACCCGTGCGTACGGTCAGGCGTCGTTGTCGCTGCTGTCCACGCTCGGGACCTCGATCCCGGCCGCGTCGATGGCGTCCAGGCGGGCCCCGGCGGCCTCCTTCTCGCGCTGGGCCAGGTTCGCGTACTCGGCCTGCACGGACGGGTCGTCGAGGTCCTCGACGCGGTCGAAGAAACGCTGGGTGGTGCGGACGGCCTCGGCGTACGCCAGGGCGGTCTCCCGGATGCGGACCAGTTCCTTGTCAGCCATGGCTGAAGTCATACCCGCCCAGGTCGCTGCCCGTCCACCGGCGCCCGTTCACCGCTGTTCAGTAGGCGGGGCAGATCCGCTTGCGCACGACCTCGAGGATCCGGGCGGCGGTGGCCTCGCCGAAGCCGTCGGGATGGTCCGGGGCGGTGAAGCGCTGGTTGGTCAGCGCCACCAGCTTGGCCTGGTCGTCCGGCCACTCCTTGACGCTGGCGCACTGGTTCAGGCCCCGGTCGACGAGCCGGCGGATGTCGCCGTCCCCGACGATGGCCGCGTCGATCTGCCGCAAATCGGCGACGTAGGCCTCGGCGGTCGCCCGGTCCGGCGGCGGCGGCATCCCGGGCGGGGGAGGACCGCCGGGCGGAGGGCCGCCGGGCGGTGGTGAGCCGCCGGGTGGAGGCCCGCCGGCCGGCGGACCGGCAGGATCGGCGGAGCCGCAGCCGGCGAGCGCGGCCAGGACCACACCGACGGCCAGGACATGACGTACCCGCACACTGGACCTCACCGGGGCACGATAACGGCTGACCCGGACCACCCACCGGACCACGCGTCCGTGGGGCAGCAGACCTTCGTGGGCGGCACCTAGAGTTCTGCTCGACGGCAACGAGGTCGTCGGCTGGGTCCAGCTCGTCGTGGGTGTCGCCCTGTTCCTGCTCAGCTTCTACTTCGAGCCCAAGCGCGTGCGCCGGCGTCGCGCCCGCCGCGGTGGGACGGACCCGGCGACGCGCTGGCGGACCCGGCTGTCGACCGCCGAGGCCTCCCCGCGGGCGATGGCCGGGCTGGGCGTCGCCGCGGCGGGCATCGAGGTGCTGTCCATGGTGCCGTACCTCGCGGCCATCGGATTGCTGACGGCGGCGGATATTGGCGCGCCCGTCCGAGTGGCGCTGCTCACCGGGTACGTCGTTGTGATGGTGCTGCCCGCGCTGCTGCTGCTCGGGGTGCGTACCGCGCTGGGCCGCCGGATCGAGAAGCCGTTGCAGCTGGTCAGCGCGTGGATGTCGCGGCACCTGGACGGGGCGCTGGGCTGGATTCTGGCGATCATCGGCGTGCTGCTCGTGCGCGACGCGGCGTTCCGGCTGCACCTGATCGGGTGAGGGCGCCACCTATCGAGGTTGCTTCCTGGCTCTGCGCGTTGATACCGTCCTCTGCATAGTCATGCGGAGGTAAGTATGGGAATCAGGGTCGCTGTCGCCGGGGCGAGTGGGTACGCCGGGGGCGAGCTGCTGCGCCTGATCGCCGGGCACCCCGAGTTCGACCTCGTCGCCGCCACGGCGCACAGTCAGGCGGGAACGCCCGTGGCCGCCGTACACCCGCAGCTCGCGGGCCTGGATCTGGTCCTCGGGGTGACCGACGCGGAGACCCTGGCCGACGCTGATCTGGTCTTCCTGGCTCTGCCGCACGGGCAGTCGGCGGCGCTGGCCGCGCAGCTGCCCGCCGGGGTCAAGATCGTCGATCTGGGCGCCGACTTCCGGCTGCACGACGCCGACGCCTGGGGCCGCTACTACGGCGGCACGCACGCCGGCACCTGGACCTACGGCCTGCCGGAGCTGCCCGGGCACCGGGCCGCCATCGCCGCCAGCGACCGGGTGGCCAACACCGGCTGCTACGCGGCCACCATCGCCCTCGCCCTGGCCCCGCTGATCGCCGCCGGGGCCGCCGATCCCGCCGACGTCGTGGTGGTCGCCTCCTCCGGCACGTCCGGGGCCGGCCGGTCCGCCAAGGTCAACCTGCTCGCCAGCGAGGTGATGGGTGACCTGTCGCCCTACAAGGTCGGCGCGCACCAGCACGTCCCCGAGATCAAGCAGGCCACCGGCGCGACCTCGCTGTCGATGACCCCGGTGCTCGCGCCGATGCCGCGGGGCATTCTCGCCACGGTCACGGCCAGGCCGCTCGGGGACGCCGACCCGCGGGCCGTGCTCCAGGCCGCCTACGCCGACGAGCCGTTCGTGCACGTCCTGCCCGCCGGCACCTGGCCGCACACCGCGGCCACGGCCGGATCCAACTCCTGTCACCTGCAGGCCACTCTCGACGTCGACTCCGGCCGGATCGTCGTCGTCAGTGCTCTGGACAATCTCGGCAAGGGCGCCGCGGGCCAGGCCGTGCAGTGCGCCAACCTCATGCTCGGCCTGCCGGAGACCGCGGGCCTGACGGTATTCGGAGTCGCTCCGTGACGATCACCACCCCCAAGGGGTTCCGGGCCAGCGGTGTCGCCGCGGGGCTGAAGACCGGCGGCGGTCCCGACGTGGCGGTCGTCGTCAACGACGGGCCCGACGCCACCGTGGCCGGCGTCTTCACCGCCAACCGGGTCAAGGCCGCACCCGTGATGTGGAGCCAGCAGGTGCTCAAGGGTGGTGTCGTCCGGGCCGTCGTGCTCAACTCCGGCGGCGCCAACGCCTGCACCGGCACGCAGGGCTTCCGGGACACCCACGCCACCGCCGAGCACACCGCCGCCGTGCTGCGCGGCGGGCCGAAGCCGCTGCTGGTCGGCGCCGGGGACATCGCGGTCTGCTCGACCGGCCTGATCGGCGAGCTGCTGCCCATGGACAAGCTGCTGCCCGGCGTGACCGCCGCGGTCAAGGCGCTGAAGCCGGACGGCGGCCCGGCCGCCGCGAGCGCCATCATGACCACAGACACCGTGGCCAAGAACGCGGTCGCGCACGGCGAGGGCTGGTCGGTCGGCGGCATCGCCAAGGGCGCCGGCATGCTCGCCCCCGCCCTGGCCACCATGCTGGTCGTGCTCACCACCGACGCGGTCGCCGGCTCCGAGGCGCTGGACACCGCCCTGCGCGAGGCCACCCGGCTGACCTTCGACCGGATCGACGCCGACGGCTGCATGTCCACCAACGACACCGTGCTGCTGCTGGCCAGCGGCGCCTCCGACGTCCAGCCGACGCAGGAGGAGCTGACCGCCGCGGTCACCGCCGTCTGCGACGACCTGGCCCGTCAACTGATCGACGACGCCGAGGGCGCCACCAAGCACATCGCCATCGAGGTGCTGGGCGCGGCCAGTGAGGCCGACGCGGTCGAGGTCGGGCGTACGGTCGCCCGCAACAACCTGGTCAAGACCGCGCTGTTCGGCAACGACCCGAACTGGGGCCGGATCCTGGCCGCGGTCGGCACCACGGCCGCGGCGTTCGCGCCGGACCGCATCGACGTCGCCGTCAACGGCGTGTGGGTGTGCCGGGGCGGGGCCGCCGCCGAGGACCGGTCCAAGGTGGACCTCAGCGGCCGGGACGTGACCATCACCGTGCACCTGCACGAGGGTGAGATGAGCGCGACGATCCGCACCACCGACCTGTCGCACGCGTACGTGCACGAGAACTCGGCGTACAGCTCGTGAACGCTTCCGACAAGGCCGCCATCCTGATCGAGGCCCTGCCCTGGCTGGAACGCTTCCACGGCACCACCGTCGTCATCAAGTACGGCGGCAACGCGATGATCGACCCCGAGCTGCAGCGGGCCTTCGCCGCCGACATGGTCTTCCTGCGCTACGCCGGCATCAAGCCGGTCGTGGTGCACGGCGGCGGCCCGCAGATCTCGTCGATGCTCGGCAAGCTCGGCATCGAGAGCGAGTTCCGTGGCGGCCTGCGGGTCACCACCCCCGAGGCGATGGACGTCGTGCGGATGGTGCTGGTCGGCCAGGTCGGCCGCGAGCTGGTCGGCCTGATCAACGAGCACGGCCCGTTCGCCGTCGGTCTGTCCGGTGAGGACGCCCGGCTGTTCACCGCCGTACGCCGCCACGCGGTGGTCGACGGTGAGCCGGTCGACATCGGCCAGGTCGGCGACGTCGCGCAGGTCGACACCTCGGCCGTGGACGACCTGATCGCCGCCGGGCGCATCCCGGTCGTCGCCACCGTCGCGCCCGACGCCGACGGCCTGGTGCACAACGTCAACGCCGACACCGCCGCGGCCGCCCTCGCCGTCGCGCTCGGCGCCCGCAAGCTGGTCGTGCTCACCGACGTGCCCGGCCTCTACACCAACTGGCCCGACACCTCCTCGCTCACCTCGCAGATCGACACCGACGCCCTGGAGAAGCTGCTGCCCAGCCTTCAGTCCGGCATGGTGCCGAAGATGGAGGCGTGCCTGCGGGCGGTGCAGGGCGGCGTCCCCGCGGCGCACGTGGTCGACGGCCGCGTGCCGCACTCGACGCTGCTCGAAGTGTTCACCTCGGAAGGATTCGGCACGATGGTGGTTCCGTCATGACCACATTCCGCGACCGGTGGTCGCAGAGCATGATGAACAACTACGGCACGCCGTCGCTGGGCCTGATCAGCGGCTCCGGCGCCGTCGTGGTCGGCGAGGACGGCAAGTCCTACGTCGACCTGCTCGGCGGCATCGCGGTGAACGCCCTGGGCCACGCCCACCCGGCCATCGTCGCCGCGGTCTCCCAGCAGGTCGCCACCCTGGGCCACGTCTCCAACCTCTACATCGCCGAGCCGCCGCTGGCCCTGGCCGAGCTGCTGCTGGCCCTGGCCGGGCGCCCCGGCCGGGTCATCTTCAGCAACTCGGGCGCGGAGGCCAACGAGGCCGCGTTCAAGCTGTCCCGGCTCACCGGTCGCACCCACGTGGTCGCCACCGAGGGGGGCTTCCACGGCCGCACGATGGGGGCGCTCGCCCTGACCGGTCAGCCCGGCAAGCGTGAGCCGTTCCGGCCGCTGCCGGGAGAGGTCACCCACGTCCCGTACGGCGATGCCGAAGCCCTGCGCGCGGCCGTCACGACGCAGACCGCCATGCTCATCCTCGAACCGATCCAGGGTGAGATGGGCGTGGTCGTGCCGCCGCCCGGTTACCTGGCCGCGGCCCGGGAGATCTGCACCGCCACCGGCACGCTGCTGGTGCTCGACGAGGTGCAGACCGGCATCGGGCGCACCGGGCACTGGTTCCACCACCAGAGCGAGGGCGTCGAGCCCGACGTCGTGACGCTGGCCAAGGGGCTCGGCGGCGGCCTGCCGCTGGGCGCCTGCATCGCCTTCGGCAAAGCCGGGGAGCTGTTCGGGCCCGGCTCGCACGGCACCACCTTCGGCGGCAATCCGGTCAGCTGCGCGGCCGGCCTGGCCGTCATCCGGACCATCGCCGGCGAGGGCCTGCTCGATCACGTCAAGCGGGTCGGCGAGCTGATCCGGCGCGGAGTCGAGGGTCTGCACAGTCCGGCGATCGCCGGGGTCCGGGGCGCCGGGCTGCTGCTCGGCATCGAGCTCACCGCGCCGGTCTCCGCCGAGGTGGCGAAGTCCTTGCAGGACGCGGGCTTCCTGGTGAACCCGATCCAGCCCGACGTGATCCGGCTCGCCCCGCCGCTGATCCTGACCACCGAGCAGGCCGAGGCGTTCGTCGCGGCGCTCGGGGAGGCCGTCAAATGACCCGCCACTTCTTGCGCGATGACGATCTGTCGCCCGCCGAGCAGAGCGCGGTGCTCGATCTGGCCGCCGCGATGAAGGCCGACCGGTTCGCGTACCGGCCGCTGGAGGGCCCGCGGTCGGTCGCCGTCTTCTTCGACAAGGTCAGCCTGCGCACCCGGCTGTCGTTCGAGACCGGCATCCCCGAGCTGGGCGGCAACGCCATCGTGGTGGACACCCAGGCCACCCACTTCGGCCGCGGCGAGTCGCTGCTGGACGCGGGCCGGGTCGTCTCCCGGTACGTGTCCGCGATCGTGTTCCGCACCTCCGGCGACGAGCGGCTGGCCGAGCTGGCCTCCGACGTGCACGTGCCGGTGGTCAACGCGCTCACCGACGGCTTCCACCCCTGCCAGCTGCTGGCCGACCTGCAGACGATCCGCGAGCGGCTGGGCGCCACGGCCGGGCGCACACTGACCTACGTGGGCGACTCCGCCAACAACATGGCCCACTCGTACCTGCTGGCCGGCGCGACCGCGGGCCTGCACGTGCGGGTCGCCGGTCCGGAGGGTTTCGACCCGGACCCGGCCGTGGTGGCCCGGGCGGCGGAGATCGCGGCGGGCACCGGCGGTTCCGTCGCCGTACTGCGAGACCCACGCGAAGCGGCCACCGGCGCGCACGTGCTGGCCACCGACGCGTGGACGTCGATGGGCATGGAGGACGACGGGATCGACCGGCACACGCCGTTCCGGCCGTACCAGATCAACAAGGACCTGCTGGCCGCGGCCGCGCCCGACGCGATCGTGCTGCACTGCCTGCCGGCGCACCGCGGCGAGGAGATCACCGACGAGGTGATGGACGGCGCCCAGAGCGCGGTCTTCGACCAGGCCGAGAACCGCCTGCACGCCCAGAAGGCCCTGCTGACCTGGTTGCTGGACCAGCAGTCATGACGGGGCCGGGGACGCGGGCGGCGCGGCACGCGCGGATCGTCGAGCTGGTGCGGGACAAGGCCGTGCGGTCGCAGACCGAACTGGCCGACCTGCTCGCCGTCGACGGCGTCCAGGTCACCCAGGCGACGCTGTCGCGCGACCTGGAGGAGCTGCGGGCGGTCAAGGTCGGCGGGGTCTACGTCATCCCCGAGGACGGGCTGCCCGCCCTGCGCCCGGTCGAGCAGGCCCCGGCCCGGCTGATCCGGCTGCTGCGTGAACTGCTCAACTCGGTCGACGTCAGCGGCAACCTGGTGGTGCTGCGGGTGCCGCCGGGCGCGGCGCAGTTCCTGGCCAGCGCCCTGGACCGCTCGGGCCTGCCCGACGTCGTCGGCACCATCGCCGGCGACGACACCATCCTGGTGGTGGCCCGCGACTCCGGCGCCGGGCCGGGCGCCGCGCTCGCCGAGAAGCTCACGGCCTGGAGCCGTGCCGACCCCGAAGGGAGCCAACCATGACCGCCGTCGAGGCACACTTCCCCGGCTTCGCCGACAACATGCAGAAGCTCCTGAACCACGGGCTGGAGTTCTACCTGGCGTCCAACGAGTCGCTGCGGCCGTTCCTCAACGAGGCCCCGTACGGCCACAAGCTGAGCTGGCTCGACTTCACCGACACCACCGAGGACAAGGGCTGGGACACCGGCGCGTTCCTCAACCTGTTCAACGTGATGAACGGCATCGCGTTCGGCGACCGGGGCATCCCGATGCCGCAGTGGGTGATGGTCGACCTGATCCTGATGCCCTCGGCCGCGGTCATCGCCGCGCTGCCGCAGTCGTCGTTCACCGAGGTGCTGGAGACCAGCGCCTTCGACGCGGACGCCAAGCGCCACATGCGGGCGGTGTTCGACAAGGCCAAGCAGAGCGACTACAACGGCCCGATCCCGATCGCCGGCTACTGCGCCGCGCCCAGTGCGGCCCCGGGCACCTGGGTCGGCTGGTCGCTGTGGTCGCTGTGGACCAGCGTCGGGCTGGGCAAGGCGCTCAAGGCGCTGGCGCTGTCGGCGTACCAGGCGCAGAAGCTCGACGGCGTCACTCAGTACGACAACAGCGCCCTGCGGGTGCACACCCGTTTCGGCCGGCTGCGCATCATGGTGGCGACCGTGCCGTTCCACACCTCGCCCGGCTCGTTCGTCTACGAGAACGACTTCACCGTGCCGGTCACCGGGCCCGAGCCGGAGCCGTCGTTCCTGCTCGACCCGTTCGACTACGAGCGGCAGCGGGCCATGCAGAAGGCCATCGAGGCCCGCGAGTGCACGTACTACGTGCTCGCCCCCGGCCACCTCGTCCAGGAGGGCCGGACGTACGTGCCCATCCTCGAGATCCCCGCGTCCTGATAAGGAAATCCTGATGTCCAAGCGCAAGATCGTCCTCGCCTTCTCCGGTGGCCTCGACACCTCGTACGCCCTGGTCTCCCTGCGCGAGCAGGGCTGGGAGGTGCTCACCGCCAACGTCGACACCGGTGGCCTGCACAGCGGCGAGGGTGACGTCGTCCGGGCCCGCGCGGAGGAGCTGGGCTCGGCGCGGCACTTCGTCATCGACGCCCGCGAGGAGCTGTACGCGCGCGTGGTCACGTACGCGATCAAGGCGAACTACCTGCGCAACGGCGGCTACCCGTCCTGCGTCGGCGCGGAGCGGCTGGTCCAGGCGGAGAAGGTCGTGCAGTGCGCGCTGGACAACGGCGCCGACGCGATCGCGCACGGCTCCACCGGCGCGGGCGCCGACCACGTGCGCTACGACTCGGTGATCCGCGCGCTGGCCCCGCAACTGGAGATCATCACCCCGATCCGCGACGAGCGGCTGACCCGCGAGTTCGAGCGCGACTTCCTGCGCCAGCACGGCTTCGAGACCAGCGACAAGGTCACCACGTACTCGATCAACGAGGGTCTGATCGGCACCTCGATCGGCGGCAAGGAGACCTACGGCTCCTGGGACTACCTGCCCGAGGAGGCCTGGGAGAGCACGAAGTCCATCAACGACGCTCCCGCGGACGGCATCGAACTGATCCTGGCTTTCGACAAGGGCGAGGTCACGTCGGCGACCACGCTCGACGGCACCCCGATCGAGGGCACCGGCCAGGGCGCGCCGAACTACGCCATCCTGCGCTCACTGAACACCCTGGCCGCCGAGCACGGCGTCGGCCGCGGCATCCACATGGGCTCCACCATGGTGGGCAACCTGGCCCGGGTCGGCTTCGAGGCCCCCGGCATGCTCACCCTGATCGCGGCGCACCGCGAGCTGGAGCGCCTCACCCTGAGCAACCGGCAGCAGGCCACCAAGCTCCAGCTCGGCAACACGTACGGGGACCTGCTGCACGAGGCCGTCTACTACGACCCGATCCTGGACGACTTCCGGGCGTTCCTCGACTCCAGCCAGACCCGGGTCACCGGCGAGGTGCGGATCCGGCTGCACAAGGGCAACGTGATCCCGCTGGGCAGCCGCAGCCCGTACAGCCTGCTGGACGCGGCGACCCGGCAGGGCGTCGTCTACGGCTACGGCTCGTCGCTGTGGACCGGCGAGCAGGCCCGCGCCTTCGCCCACATGTACGCGATCCCGGGAGCCATTGCCAAGAATGCGGGTTCGCCGGAGAAATGAAGCTACCTCAACCAGGCGGCCAGCACTCGCTCGCATTCGCGGATTTCCGCGACGGGGACGTACTCCTCGTCGGTGTGGGCCAGCAGCGGGTCGCCCGGTGCGTAGTTGACGGCCGGGATGCCGAGTTCGGCGAAGCGGGCCACGTCCGTCCAGCCGAATTTCGGCGCCGGCTCCTTGCCGACCACGGCCAGGAACTCGGCCGCCGCCGGCTGGTCCAGGCCCGGGCGCGCGCCCGGCGCCTGGTCGCGGATCTCCAGCTCGTAGCCGGCGAAGACCTCCTGCAGGTACGCGTAGGCCTCGTCGATGCTGCGATCCGGCGCGAACCGGTGGTTGATGTCGATGACGCACTGGTCGGGCAGCACGTTGCCGGCGATGCCGCCCTGGATGTTCACGGCGTTGAGGCCCTCGTGGTACTGCAGGCCGTCGACGAACGGGCGCCGCGGCTCGTAGGCGTTGAGGATGGCCAGCACGGGGGCGGCGGCGTGGATGGCGTTGATCCCGCGCCAGGCCCGGGCGGTGTGCGCGGCCTTGCCCCGCAGGGTGATCCGCACCCGCATCGTGCCCTGGCAGCCGCCCTCGACACCGCTGTTGGAGGGCTCGCCCAGGATGGCGAAGTCACCGGCCAGCCAGTCGGGGTGGTTGCGCACGAGCCGGCCGAGCCCGTTCCTGACCGAGGCGACCTCCTCGTTGTCGTAGCAGACGAAGGTGAGGTCGTGGCGCGGCTCGGTGACGGTCGCGGCGATGCGCAGCTGGGTGGCCAGGCCGGCCTTCATGTCGCAGGTGCCGCGCCCGTGCAGGAGCTGGGCGTCGCCCTCGCCGGTGGTCCAGGTGGGAAGATTGTCCTTGATCGGTACGGTGTCCAGGTGCCCGGCGAGCACGATCCGCTTGTCCCGGCCCAGGTTCGTGCGAGCCACCAGGGCGTCGCCGTCGCGCAGCACCTCGAGGTGTCCCAGCTTGCGCAGGGAGGCCTCCACGGCGTCGGCGAGATTGCCCTCGTCGCCGCTGACCGAGGGGATGTCGCAGAGCGCGCGGGTCAATGAGACAACATCATCGTGCAGGTCGAGCGTCATGGGACGGACCCTATCGTGGGTCACCCGAACCGAATTGAAGGAGTGAGCGCGTGCCGGAGACCGAAGGTCCGACCAGGCTGTGGGGTGGCCGTTTCGCCGGCGGACCGGCGGAGGCCCTGGCCCGGCTGAGCGTGAGCGTGCATTTCGACTGGCGCCTGGCCCCGTACGACATCGCGGCCTCGCGGGCCCACGCCCGCGTCCTGGCCGGCGCGGGCCTGCTCGACGCGGACGAGCTCGGCCAGATGCTGGCCGCGCTGGACGACCTGGAGTCGGCGTGCGCGGCGGGGGATTTCCGCCCGACCGTCGAGGACGAGGACGTGCACACCGCCCTGGAACGCGGCCTGCTGGAACGCCTCGGCACCCTGGGCGGCAAGCTGCGCGCGGGCCGTTCCCGCAACGACCAGGTCGCCACCGACCTGCGGATGTACCTGCGCGACCACGCCCGCGGGGTGGCCGCCGCGGTGGTCGAGCTGGCCGACGCGCTGCTGGAGCAGGCCGGCCGGCACCTCGACACGCCGGCGCCGGGCATGACCCACCTGCAGCACGCCCAGCCGGTGAGCTTCGGCCACTGGCTGCTGGCCCACGTCCAGCCGCTGCTGCGTGACCTCGACCGGCTGCGCGACTGGGACGCCCGGACGGCGATCTCGCCGCTGGGCTCGGGCGCCCTGGCCGGCTCGTCGCTGCCGCTGGACCCGGGCGCGGTGGCCAAGGAGCTCGGTTTCAAGGCCCCGGCCCAGAACTCGATGGACGCGGTGTCGGACCGCGACTTCGTCGCCGAGTTCCTCTTCATCACCGGCCTGATCGGCGTGCACCTGTCCCGCCTCGGCGAGGAGGTGGTCCTCTGGACCTCGCAGGAGTTCGGCTGGGTGATCCTCGACGACGCGTTCGCCACCGGCTCGTCGATCATGCCGCAGAAGAAGAACGCGGACATCGCGGAGCTGGCCCGCGGCAAGGCGGGCCGGCTCATCGGCGGCCTGGTCGCGGTGCTGACCATGCTCAAGGGCCTGCCGCTGACCTACGACCGCGACATGCAGGAGGACAAGGAGCCGGCCTTCGACGCGATCGACACGCTCCAGCTGCTGCTCCCCGCGCTGGCCGGAATGATCTCGACCATGACGGTACGGGTGGACCGCCTCGCCGCAGCCGCCCCGATCGGCTTCTCCCTGGCCACCGAGGTGGCGGACTGGCTGGTCCGCAAGCACGTCCCGTTCCGCGACGCCCACGAGATCAC
Organism: Actinoplanes sp. CA-051413; assembly: GCF_050955795.1. NCBI lineage: Bacteria > Bacillati > Actinomycetota > Actinomycetes > Micromonosporales > Micromonosporaceae > Actinoplanes > Actinoplanes sp. CA-051413. The sequence goes on along the minus strand of NZ_CP192100.1, from coordinate 7,111,786 downwards.
CGGCCGCCTGGTGGCGCTGTGCGCGGCCCGCGAGTGTGAGCTGGAGGACGTCTCGGACGAGGACCTGAAGACGGTCAGCGAACACCTTGATCCGTCGGTGCGCGAGGTGCTGAGCGTCCGCTCGGCCCTGGCGGCCCGGACGACGGCGGGCTCGACGGGCCCGGGGCCGGTGGCGGACCAGCTCCAGACCGCCTCGGACAAGCTGGACGGCTGGCGCGAGTGGTCCATCGAGAGCGTGGTGCCGCGGTAGGCGGTCCGCTGTAGCGCGGCGGCACCCCGCAGGTGCCGCCGCATCGCGGGCCGAGCCGTCCCCGCTACGGTGGCGGAGTGCGCAGAGATCGTTTCGCTCACGGCCTCGGGCAATCTTTGGTCGTCTGGCTGACGTTGCTGCTCCTCGCCGCGGTGGTGCGGCACGTCGCCGTCGCCTGGCTGGCCGTCGCCTCGGGCGTGGTCGTCTGCATCCTGCTCGGTCAGTGGCATCAACGCCGGGCCCGGGCGGAGAGCGCCGTCGGCAGCTTCACGGGCGCGGTCCTGTGGCCGGTGGTGATCGCCGCTGTCATCCTGGCCATCGGCATCGTCACGGACCAACGCTCCGAGTACGAGTAAGGACAGCCGCCGACCTCTCCGCCGGAGGTCCGGCCGGTGTCCCGCCGGGCCGGAGCGCGCGTTCATCGCTCCTACTGAATGTCTTCCGCGCGGCTACCGCAGGTTTGCCCGGCACCGGAAATCGATGGTGGACTGGATTTCCGGCGCAGGATCCTGGGGGTCACTCGTGCACGTGGTGTCCGTGATGAATTACAAGGGTGGCGTGGGAAAAACCACGCTCACCGCCAATCTCGCCGCCGAGATCGCCAGTGGCGGCTACCGCGTCCTGATGATCGATCTTGATCCGCAGACGAACCTGACGTTTTCGTTCTTCTCCGTCGAGGAGTGGAACGCCGACCTGCGGGACACCCGGACCATTCAGCGCTGGTACGACGGGGACATGCCCGGTCAGAGCATCCGGCTCGACGAGCTGATCCTCACGCCGGAGCGGGTGAACGAGGTGCTCAAGGACAGCGCCGGCCAGCTCGACCTGATCTCCTCGCACCTCGCCCTCATCGACGTCGACCTGCACATGGCCGCGCGGCTCGGTGGCGGTGTCACCCTGGCTGAGAACAAGCGCAAGTTTCTGCGCCTGCACGGCTGTCTCGCCGAGGCGTTGCGGTCCCCGGCCTTCGGCGGCTACGACATCGTGCTGATCGACTGCCCGCCGAATTTCGGGCTGGTGACCAAGACCGCCATCGTGGCCAGCGATTACCTGCTGGTGCCGGCCAAACCCGATTACCTGTCCACCCTGGGAATCGGATATCTCAAGCACAGCGTCGCCAAACTCGTCGAGGAATACAACGACTATGTCGGCCACGCGCCGGGCGCCGGCGCAGCCGGCGAGCGTATCGACCCGCGCATCGCCGGTGTGGCGTTCACCATGACGCAGGTCTACGCCGGTAAGCCGATCGGCAGCCAGCGCATGCAGATCGACGAGGTCCGCGCGGTCGGCGAGGTGCCGGTTTTCGAGGCGACCATTCGCAACAGCCCGACCTACTTCGCCGAGGCGGGGCGCGACGGCGTGCCCGCCGTACTCACCGCCCCGCTGAACGATCCCGTGAGCCGCGAACTACGGGCGCTCTCGGAGGAGTTCGTCGCGGCCATCGCTTCCGGAGGGCCCCGCTCGTGAGCGCTGACCTGCACAGCCTGCTCAAGCTCGTGCACCAGGTGACCGGTTTCCTGCTCCGCTTGCCGACCGACCAGCTTGCGGGCATCGCCGACGGCCGCCTCCCGCTCACGGTGGGCGGCGAGGTTGAGCCGGCGCCGACCGCTCCCGTTGCGAGCAGCCGCCCGACGCGACAGGCCCCGCAACCCCGGATTCAGCAGGACACGACCGGCGATTACGCCGAGATCGTGGAAGGCCTGCGTAAGCAGGAGACGACCAACGACGGCTTGGCCTATCTGGCTGCTGTGCGATTGAACGGTAAGAAGTTGGTCAAGAATGACCTGCTTGCTCTGGGCAGATACCTCAACCTGGACATGCCGTCCTCGCTCAAGGTTGCTCAGATCCAAGGCCGGTTGGTGGATCAAGCTGCTGGTGCCCGCCGGAAGTATGAAGGTCTGCGGCCCTGATGACCGATGAGGCGGGCCGTACCATGCATCTGCTGGACGGGCGGCGGGTGACCCTGGCCGATCTCATCGCCGCCGGGCTGCTCAAGCCCGGCGAGCGAGTCCGCTTCAGCCGGCCGCGGATGGGCCAGACCTACGTCGCCGAGGTCCTGGAGTCCGGGCGGCTGCGCCTGGCGGACGGCGACGAGTACCGCTCGCCGTCGCGCGCCGCCATGGTGGCCGCGAACATGCGCGCGGTGGACGGCTGGCACGCCTGGGTGCTCGAGTCGACCGGCGCCTCCCTGGACGCGCTGCGCCAGGACCTGCTCGACCAGGCCGTGGCCGACACTGTCGAGGAGGCCGAGGTCTCCGACGACGAGGTGGGATCACCGGCGCAGGTGCACGAGTGGCTGCGGACGGCCCGGGTACGCGCGGAGGGCGACGCACCGGAGCGCATCTCGGTCCGCGAGCTGCTCTCCTTCTGGGGAGTCAGGGACCGGGGTGACCAGATCGTCCGTATCGAGGCCGACCTGGCCAACCACGGCCTCGCCACCCGGCCGAACTTCCGCAGCGTGACGCTGGAGACCCGGGTCACGATCATCACCGCGGCGCAGGAGGCGGATCAGGAGACCGACGAAGCGGTGGAGGCCGCGGTCACGCCGGCGGACGACGAGGACGAAGCCGAGTCGCGCTACATCGGCCTGATGGTGGGCAATCTCGCGTCGGCGCTCGCCGGGGCCGAGTCGGTGAAGCCGACCGCGACCCTCGAGGAAGCCAAGACGAAACTCCTGCTCAACGACTACTCCCAGCTCGCGGTGCTGTCCGGCAAGCACAACCTGCGCGGCGCGGTGACCTGGCAGTCGATCGCCCAGGCGCTGCTCGACGATCCACACGCCGTGCTGGCCGATGCCATCGTGCCGGCGCGTGATGTCAGCTACCGGTCGGACCTGCTGACCGTTCTCGACGAGCTACGTCGTCGCGGCTTCCTGTTCGTCCGCAACGAATCGAACGAGATCGCCGGCATCGTCACGGCTGCGGACGTCGCGGGTCGCTACGGCGAGATGGCGAACCCGTTCATCCTCATCGGCGATCTCGACCGGCTGCTGCGCCGGGTCATCATCCGCAAGATCACCCTGGCTGAGGTGGTCGCCACCTGCGATCCGTCCGGTAATCGGATCAAGTCGCACGACGACATGGCCATGGGGGACTACCAGCGGGTGCTGGAGAATCCGGCCCTGTGGGCAAAGCTGGGCCTGCCGCTGGACCGGGCGACGTTCGTGGCCAGGATCAACACTATTCGCACGGTCCGCAACGCGGTCATGCACTTCAACCCCGATCCGCTCCCGGACAACACGGTCGCGCACCTGAGCATGATCAACGACCTGCTCCGCAAATACGCGATCTGACCCCGCTCAGCGGGCGCTCACACTCTCCTGGTGCTCGTCCTCCGTCGCCCCGCTCTGGCTCGGCACGGTGGCGGCCGGCCGGCGGTTCCGCCGCCAGATCCCCAGTCCGAGCGCGAAGAGAACCGCCGTCCCGGTGATCACGCCCACCGCCGCGGTCGGTACGTCCAGCAGCTTCAGCGCACTCGCCAGCAGGACGATCACCAGCGCCGCCCGCACGATGCCGCCCGGCGCCCGCGACGAGATCCGCGCGCCCAGCAGCACACCCGGGATCGAGCCGATCAGGACCGCGCCCGCGATGTCCAGTTTCAGGTCGCCGAAGAGGGCGTGGCCCACCGCCGCCGAGATCACCAGCGGGATGGCCTGGATCAGGTCGGTGCCGACCAGGTCGTTGGCGCGCAGCTTCGGGTACAGCGCCAGCAGGGCCACGATGATCAGGGAGCCGGAGCCGACCGAGGTCAGGCCCACGATCAGGCCGCCGCCGACGCCGACCAGCAGGGTGGGGATCGGCCGTACCGTGATCGGCTCGGCCGGGCCGTCGCCGCGCTGATTCCTCGTCACCCAGGCCTTGAGCAGCATGCCGCCGGCGGCCAGCAGCAGTGCGCCGCCGAGGGCGATCTTGATCGTGTGCTGCACGGTCTCGTCGTCGCCGAGCAGGCGCAGCAGCAGGACGCCGAGGAAGGCGCTGGGGATGCTGCCGGCGCAGAGCCAGGCGACGAGGCGCCAGTTCACCGTGCCGCGGCGGGCGTGCACCCAGCCGCCGAACGGCTTCATCACCGCGCTGGCCGCCAGGTCGCTGGAGACCGCGGCGACCGGCGGGACGCCGAAGACCAGGACCAGGATGGGGGTCATCAGGGCGCCGCCGCCCATGCCGGTGAGTCCGACCACGATGCCGACGCCAAGTCCGGCGAACGCCAGGGTGAGATCCATCGGTCGAGTTTCGGCGAGAATCCCTGCCTTGTCTACTAACTTGGTCGACTATATCAACTATTGGAACGACAGAGTTCCCCATGTGACCGCTAACAACGGCCTGCCGAGGGTCATGTTGCCACTCTGTTACGCCTTGACTACGTGAATGTTAGCGATAACACTGCGAAGGACGTATCGATGGGATGAGCGGGGTCATCGAGGAGGTCGCACCATGAGCACCCTGCCCCGGCACTCCGCTCTCCGCGCCGTCTCCGACACAGTCGGCGGCAACCGCATCGAGCTGCGCCAGCTGCGCTATTTCGTCACCCTCGCCGAGGAACTGCACTTCGGCCGGGCCGCCGCCCGCGAGCACATCGTCCCCTCGGCGCTCAGCGCCCAGGTGCAACGCCTCGAACGCGCGGTCGGGGTGCTGCTGGTCGACCGGACCACCCGGCACGTCGCCCTCACCCCGGCCGGCGCCCGCTTCCTGATCGAGGCCCGGCAGATCGTCGAGCACGTCGACCGGGCCGCCGTACTGGCCCAGGGCATGGCGCTCGCCGCGCCGACGCTGCGGGTCGGAGTGCTCGACGAGGGCTACGACGCCGTACGCCCGGTGCTGCGCGCGGTGCAGGCCCGCCACCCCGAGCTGGAGATCCACCAGGTGCTCGCGGGCGTACCGGAGCAGTGCCGGCTGCTCGCCGACGGCCGGCTCGACGTGGGCATCGGGCGGCTGCCGGGGGCGGCCCCGGAGATCGCCGCGGAGATCTTCCGGCTCGATCCGCTGGGCGTGCTGGTCCCGGCCGGGCACCCGTACGCCGCCCTGACCCACGTCCCGGTCAGCGACCTGCGCGGCGAGACGCTGCTGCTCGCCGACGAGGACCAGGCGCCCGAGTTCAACGGTTTCGTCGCGGAGGTGTGCCGGTCCGCGGGCTTCTTCCCGACCCTGTTCACCGGCAGCGTGCAGACGCTGCGGGCGGCCGTGGACCTGGTGTTGCAGGGCCGCTGCGTGCTCTGCACCCCGGAGTCGACGGCGGGCGTGTCGGCCGAGCTGGTCTGGCGCCCGCTCGACCCGTCGGTGCCGAGCTATCCGTGGTCGATGCTGTGGCGGGCCCACCATCCGTCCCGGTGGGCGATCGAGCTCGTCGAGACCGCCCGCGGCCTGGCCGCCGAACTTGGCTGGTGCGACACAGCCCGGGACCGAGCCAGCTGAGCCGAGCTGGCGCGACCCGGCCGGGGGGACCGAGCCGGCTGAGCCGGGCTGGTGCGACCCGGCCGGGGACCGAGCCGGCCGCGTGAGCAGCCGGAGAGGCCTAGGTCGTTCGGGCGGCCAGCTCCCGGCACCGCTTGCTGAGTGCCTCGATCCGCCGGTCCAGCGCCGCGGAACCCGTCCCGGCCGCGAGCTCGCCGAGCAGCTCGGCATAGTCACCGGCGAGCCGCCGGTACTGGTTGTCGAAGGTCTTGCGCCGCCCCCGCGGCGAACGCCCGTCCAGCTCGACGATCTGCTGCGCGAGGACCGCCGCAGCGGCGCTGGTGGCGTTCCCGGCGTCGACGGCCGCGGCCCGGCGCTCATGCTCGGCGACCGCGAGCCGCCCGGCCCGGCGCCCGGCGACGTACAGCCCGGCCGCGCCCAGCAGGACCGCCGCGATCGCCGCCGCCGCGATCAGATAGCGCGGCAGCGACGGGCTGATGGTCCGCGCGCCGTCGGGCACCACCCCGGCCTTGACCAGCCCGTCGTAGTTGACGGCCACCACCTTCAGCGCTTCCAGCGGCCGGTCGGCGAACCCGTCGATGCCCGAGCCGATCGTCGTCTCGGCCACCGCGGCCTTGCCGAAGTTCTCGTCGTCGACGCCGGGCAGCAGGGCGCAGCCGTACGTGTCGTACTCGTCGTCCTGCCGGCTGAGCACCAGCACCAGCGTGCCCTTGGCCGCCTGCCGGGCGGCGTCGCAGCCCTGCCGCAGGTCGTCCGTGCCGGGCGCCAGCATGATCACGACCAGCCGGCGGTTGCCGATCACCCGCTGCGCGGCCGGGCGGTCCAGGTCGATGCCGGGGGCGGCGTAGACCGACGACGAGCGGACCTGCCGGGCGATCGCCCCGTCCAGGATGCCGCCGGACCACAGCGCCCAGCCGGCCAGGATCAGGCAGGCCACCACGGCGAGGCCGAACGGCGTGACTCGTCTGCTCACGCCGGCCTCCGTCGCAGGTAGTCGCCGGGACGGTAGCCGTCGAAGGGCAGCAGCCGGGCCGCCTCGTCGAGCTCGGCCTCGGCGTCGTCGAGCAGTTCGCGGACGTGCGGATCCGGCAGGTTCCCGGCGAGCGCGTCGCGGGCTGCCAGCAGCTTGGTGATGCCGCGGGTCAGCGCCGGGTCACTGGCCCGCGAGGTGAGCGCCGACATCTCGACGGCCAGCCCGGTCAGGCCGGCCAACCGGGCCGGGGTGCCCAGACTCGGCGTGCTCAGGCTCGGGGCGGGCCGGCGCACGGACCGCGCCGACAGCAGCAGGAAGGCGACGACGCAGGCGGTGAACAACCACGGCAGGGCGGGCAGGGCGACCCGGACCGGGTCGAGCGGACGGTACGGCAGGGGCCGGTCGAACAGCCCCGAGTAGCGCACGTCGGCGACCCGGTCCAGGTACGTGGCCAGCACCGCCCGCTGCGGGTACGCCGACCGGCTGAGCAGATCACCGAACCGGCCGTAGTACGTGGCCGTGGTCAGCTCGGCGAACCCGGCCGCGTCCGGACCGTCGTACTCGATCCACGATCCGTACATCACCACGATCGGGGTGTCCGGGAAGCTCGCCGCGAGCGACGGCCCGTAGCGGGGGACCGGCTTTCCGGCCGGCTGCTGGGGCAGGGCCACGTACAACGCTTTGCGGCCCGGGAAAGCCGCCGCCGCGGCAGTCGCCGGCACGTCGGTCAGGGTCGCGCCCGCAGCGACGTGCACCCCCGTGCGCCGCAGGTCGGCGGTAACGGCCCGCAGCTCCGCGGGGCTCGGCTCGCGCCGGGCCAACCGGTCGGTCTCCGCGGGCGCCGGCTGGTCGTTCAGCTCAGCGACCAGACCGACCAGGAGCGTCGTCACGTCACCGGTGGCGAACTGGGACCGCCAGTCGGCCGCCGTGCTGCCGGTGGACCGGTAGAGCCCGCCGCTGACCTGGGTGCCGATGATCCGGACGGTGGCCTCCTCGACGTCGCGGACCCGGTCCTGCGCTGCCTTGTCCAGCCCGGGCGGCGCGACCAGGATGCGTACCTCGGCGCCGCCGGCCGCGGCCCGGACCGCCGCCTCGTCCCAGGACGCGACGGCACCGGGCAGCCGGACCACCGGCTTCGCCCGGATCAGCGCGCTCATCTCCTCGACCGAGGGCACGCTCGCCGAACCAGGCGGCTGCTGGTCGATGCGCTGCGCGGTCGACGGGGACGCGCCGTAACTGACGTCGATGCTCTGCCGCTGGGCGCCCAGGAAGATCACCAGGATGCCGGCGGCGACGCCGAGCACCGCCCAGCGCAGCCACTCCGGCCGCCGTCGCAGGAAGTGGTCAGCCACGCGCGGCCTCCCGCCACAACGCGTCGGCCTGCCGCGCGCACTCGGCCGCCGTCCGGGCTGCCGCGCGCCCGCCGCGGCCCGCGGCGATCAGCTCGGCCCGGCTCAGCAGCTGCTCGGCTTCAGCAACCGGGACCGGGCAGGCGTCGCGGCTGACGGTGGCGGTGCCGATCGCGGCCCGGGCGGCCGACCATTCCGTACGCCGGTGCAGCTCCCCGGCCCGCAGCCGGGGCACCGCGACCGCCGCGAAACCCGCCCCGAGCAGCAGCACGACACCCACGGTCCAGATCGGCCATGACGACATGAAGGAGCAGCTCCGGTGGGGTCTCGAGCGGGTATCAGGACCTGATTGTGCCGGACGGGGTCCATTGATCACGCAGGCCCTGGTTATCGTCGTCGGCACGGAGGTGACCGATGACGCGGGTCGTGGTGGTCGGGGACGTCGGCGGGTGTGCGCGGCACCTGGCGGACGCGGTCGGCGGGCTGACCCGCGACGAGGACACCGTGATCGTTCAGGTCGGGGACCTGGTCGACCGGGGGCCGGACAGCTCCGGCGTGCTGGCCTTCGTCGCCGAGCGGCTCGCGGACGCGCCCGCCCGCTGGATCCAGCTCATCGGCAACCACGAGTCGCAGTACCTCGGCGGTGACGTGTTCTGGCCGGAGCCGCTCGCCGAGAGCGACGCCGCCCTGCTGCGCGGCTGGTGGCTGCGCGACCAGCTGCGGGTGGCCACCGCGCTGCGCACCGCCGAGGGCGAGGAGTTCCTGCTCACCCACGCCGCGCTGACCGTCGGTGCCTGGCAGGAGCTCGGCGCGCCGGTCACCGCCGGGACCGCCGCGGACCTGCTCAACACCCGGCCCGACCAGCTGCTGTGGCACGACCGCGGCCCGCTCTGGGCGGAGGCCGGCCCGGACGTGTACGAGTCCTGGCTGCATGCCGCCGAGCCGCCCCCGTTCAGCCAGCTGCACGGCCACTCGAGCATCGTCGACTTCCGCCATCGGGCCTGGCTGTGCGGCGAGCGGATCCGGCAGCGCAGCACCGTGGACTGGACGGCCCGGCACACGTTCACCAGGATCGGCGGCGCCCGCTTCGTCGGCGTCGATCCCAAACACGGCCGCGCCGGCGCCCCGCAGTGGGCGCCGCTGGTCTTCGAGGATGCGACCCTGATCGGCTAGCTCAGCCTGATCATGTTCCAGGACAGGGCCGGGAGCTCGGCCCGCAGCCGGCCACCGTCCAGTTTGGGCTCGCTCAGGTCGCGCGGCTGCACCCGGTCGGGCTGCTGGGCGGTGTTGACCGCGTCCGGGTCGTCGTCCGCGAGCACCGTGTGGGTGGCGGTGGTCAGGCCGGGCACGGCGCGCAGGTCCACGTCCAGGGTCATCGGCTCGGTCTGCGACCTGTTCACCGCGAAGAGCACCACGCCCTCATCCGTCTGCACGGCGACCGCGTCCAGCAGCGGGACCTCACCGTGCCGGGCCGTCTCGTGCGTCGGTGCCGTGATGGCCGGCTGCAACACGGTGCCGCGCCCGTAGCGGGTCGTCAGCGCGTACGGGTGGAAGCTCGCCTGCCGCCACGCCGTGCCGCCCGGCTCGGTCATGATGGTGGCGATGACGTTGACCAGCTGCGCCTGGCAGCCGATCTTCACCCGGTCGGCGTGGCGCAGCAGGCTGATCAGCAGGTTGCCGACCACGACCGCGTCGCTGACCGAGTAGACGTCCTCGATCAGCCGGGGCGCGTGCTCGACGTCAAGGTTCTGCTCGCCGGCGAAGCGGCTCTGGTACCAGACGTTCCACTCGTCGAAGGAGACGTTGATCCGCTTGCGGTGCCGGCCGACCGCGCGTACGTGGTCGGCCGTCGCGACGAGCTCGTCGATGAACTGGTCCATGTCGGTGGCGCTGGCCAGGAAGCTGTCCCGGTCGTCACCGTGCTGCTGGTAGTAGGCGTGCATCGAGACGTAGTCGACGGCGTCGTAGGTCTCGGCCAGCACGGTCGCCTCCCAGCTGCCGAACGTCGGCATCTGCCGGCCCGAGCTGCCGCAGGCGACGAGCTCGATCGTCGGGTCGACCAGGCGCATCGCCTTGGCCGTCTCCAGCGCCAGCCGGGCGTACTCGTCCGCGGTCTTGTGGCCGATCTGCCACGGGCCGTCCATCTCGTTGCCCAGGCACCAGGTCTTGATCCCGTACGGCTGCCCGCCGCGCAGGTCCGACCAGTACGTGCCGCCGGGCAGGTTGCAGTACTCCACCAGGGACCGGGCCGCGTCGATGCCCCGGGTGCCCAGGTTGACCGCCATCATCGGCTCCACGCCGACGGTCCGCGCCCAGGTCAGGAACTCGCCGACCCCGACGTGGTTGGACTCCAGCGAGCGCCAGGCCAGGTCGAGGCGGGTGGGCCGCTCGCCGACCGGGCCGATGCCGTCCTCCCAGCGGTAACCCGAGACGAAGTTGCCGCCGGGGTAGCGCACCAGCGGGACACCGAGCTCGCGGACCAGGTCCGCGGTGTCCTGCCGGAAGCCGTTATCGTCGGCGCTCGGGTGCCCGGGCTCGTAGATGCCGGTGTAGACGCAGCGGCCCATGTGCTCGACGAACGAGCCGTACAGCCGCGGGTCCACCTCGCCCACCCGGAACGCGGGGTCGACGGTCATGGTGGCGGAAAGCATGCTCAACCTTTCAGGCCGCTGCCGGCGATGCCCTCGACGATATGGCGCTGGAACAGCAGGAACACGGCGACGAGCGGGATCGCGCCGAGAATAGCCGACGCCATCGTGTCCGCGTACCGGATGCCGAAGGCCCCCTGCACCGTGGCCAGGCCGACCGGCACGGTCATGATGTCCGGGTTGCTCAGCACCAGCAGCGGCCACAGCAGGTCGTTCCACGAGGTGACGAAGGTGAAGATGGCCACGGCCGCGACCGCGGGGCGGGCCAGCGGCATGATGATCTTCCGGTAGATCCGCAGGTAGCCGGCGCCGTCCATGCGTGCGACCTCCTCCAGCTCGCGCGGCAGGCCGTCGAAGAACTGCTTGAAGATGAACACGGCGATCGCGGTCGGGATCTGCGGCAGGCTCACCGCCCACCACGTGTTGAGCAGGCCCAGCGCGTCGAACTCGCGGAACCAGGGCACGATCAGCACCTGGCCGGGGATCATGATGCCGACCAGCACCAGCCAGAACACCACGTTGCGGTAGCGGAACCGCATCCGGGACAACGCGTACGCGGCCAGGCTGGCCACCAGCACGGTGCCCACCGCCGTCAGCGTCGAGATGAACAGGCTGGAGCCGAACCAGGTGAGGATGTCGGTGTCGCGCAGCACCCGGCTGAACGCGTCGAGGGTCGGGTCGGCGATGGCCCACGTGGTCCTGGTGGTCTCGGCGTTGGGCTTGAGCGCGGTGTCCAGCGCCCAGGCCAGCGGCACCAGCCAGAGCAGGGCGAAGGCGATCAGCACGCCGAAGCAGATGCGGTTGAAGAGCTTGACGCGTGTCTCCGCCCGCTGAGCGAGATCCGTCATGGGTCAGACCCCCTTCTCCTGGCGGCGGACGATGGTGAACCAGACGGCGGAGACCAGGAGCACGACCAGGAAGAACAGCATCGACACGGCCGCGGCGTAGCCGACCCGGAAGTTGGTGAAACCCTCGTCGTAGACGTACTCGAGGATCGAGCGGGTGGCGAAGTTCGGCCCGCCCGAGGTCATGATGTACATCTGGTCGAAGACCTTGAGCGAGGCGATCACCTGCAGCACGGCCACCAGCGTGGTGGTGCGCCCGAGCATCGGGATGGTGATCTTGCGGATCTGCTGCCAGGGCGAGGCGCCGTCCATGGCCGAGGCCTCGTAGAGGTCCCGCGGGATCTCCTGCAGGCCGGCCAGGTAGAGCACGAAGTTGAACCCGAGCGTCCACCAGATGGTGGTCATCGCCAGCGACGGCATGGCCCAGTTCGGGTCGCCCAGCCAGTTCGGCGAGGTGATGCCGATCTTCAGCAGGCCGGTCTCGATCAGCCCCAGCCCCGGGGTGTAGATGAAGATCCAGATCAGCGCGACCACGGCCGAGGGCAGGATGAACGGCGCGAAGAACGCCAGCCGGAAGAACCACCGGCCGCGGCTGGCCCGGTCGGCCAGCAGGGCGAAGACGAACGCGAGCACGATCAGCGGCGGCGTGGTCAGCACGGTGAACCACACCGTGTGCCACAGCGACGACCAGAAGTCGCTGCTCTGCAACGCCTCGGCGTAGTTGCCGAAGCCCGCGAAGCCGGACAGCCCGGGCTTGACCAGGCTGGTGTCGAAGAAGCTCATCACCAGGCCGTAGATGGTCGGTCCGATGATGAACGCGAGGTACAGGATCAGGAACGGCGCCAGGAAACCCAGTGCGGGCAGGCCGGTGCCGGGACGTTGCTCCGGCGGGGCCCCGTCCTCGGTCGCGGGGCGGGGGCGTACGACGGTCTCGGTGGTCACCAGGCACCCCCTCAGATGGGCGACGCGGTCGTGGACAGGTTCTGCAGCTGGCCGCGTATCTGGGCGATCGCGTCGGCCGGGGACTGCTGGCCGCCCAGGACGGTGGCGACGGCGGAGCCCATGACGATCTCGAAGTTGGAGCCGGAGCCGGAGTACCAGCCCTCCGGGTCGTAGACGGCGGCGTCGGCGGCCGCGGAGTAGTTCGACTGCGGCGTCATCGCCTGGTACTCGGCGCTGTCGCGGAACGGCAGCCAGGCCGGCACGTGCCCGCCCTCGGCCCAGGTCTTGCTCTGGTCCAGCATCGAGCGCACCAGCAGCAGCGAGCGATCGAGGCCGGCCTGGCTCTGGTCCGGCCGGCGAGGGACGACCAGGGTGTGCGAGTCGGCCTGCACGGCGTACTTGTTGCCGCCGAAGACATTGGGGAACAGCGTCATGGAGAACGGCATCTTGGCGGTCTGGAAGGTGGAGATCTCCCACTCGCCCTGGAAGTAGAAGCCGGCCTGGCCGTTGGCGAACGTGGCGATGGAACCCTGGTAGTCGCTGCTGGCGGGGAACAGGCCGGACTTGGTCAGCGACTGCAGGAAGGTCAGCACCTGGCTCGCCCTGGCCTCATCGAGCACCACCCGGCGGCCCTCGTCGGCCAGGACCTCGCCGCCGAGCTGGCTGTAGAGCGACTGGAAGATCCGCCAGGGGGTCGAGGTGTCGTTGTTGATCGCCACGACCCCGCCGTACGCGCCGGAGGCCTCCTTGGCCTTGCGCATCGCCTCGGTGAACTTCTCCGGGGTGTCCAGCGGGGTCAGCGCCCCGGCGGAGTCGAGCAGTCCCGCCTTGGAGCAGATGTCGGTGTTGTAGAACATCACGAACGGGTGGGTGTCGAGCGGGATCGCGTACGCCTTGCCGTCGACCAGCCCCGCCTGCCAGGCCCGTTCGGTGAACAGGTCGGCGCTGATGCCGTGCCGGGCCAGGTCCGCGGGCCGCAGTTCCTCCAGCAGGTCCGAGCTGACCAGCGTCTTCATCCGGGTCAGGTGCGAGATGGCGACGTCCGGCGGCTTGTCGCCGAGCGTGGCCAGCGCCAGCTTCGTGTAGTACGGATTGCCCCAGGCCAGGGTGACCGCGCTGAGCGTGACGCGGGGATTGGCGGTCCGGAAACCGTCGAGCATCTGGGTCATCCGGACGCCGTCACCGCCGCCGAACAGGTTCCAGTAGTCGAGCGACCCGCTGGTGTCGCGCCCCGGCGTCACGCCGCTGCACCCGGTCAGCCCGAGGGCCGCCGCCGCGGCCGTGCCGCTCAACAGAGCGCGTCGGGTCAGTGTCATGACAGGAGCCTCCCGCCGTGCTTCGCCACGAGTCCACAGATCGGCCTTCGCAAGACGAGAACGATCGGACGCGAATCGAGAAGGATCGCCGGGGCTGACCGGTTCATGCGCCGAGCGGCACCGGGGTGAGCAGCTGGGTGATGTCGTCGCCGGTCATCGGACGGGCGAAGTGGAAGCCCTGGGCGTAGCGGTAGCCGGCCGCGTACAGCCGGCGGGCCTGCGCCGCGGTCTCCACGCCCTCGGCGACGGCCTCGATCCGCAGGCCGGTGGTGATGGCGATAAGGCTGTCCACGATGACGGCCTGGGCGGTGCCGGCGGTGACCCCGTCGACGAACGACTTGTCGACCTTGAGGACGTGCACCGGGCAGTCCACCAGCAGGCTCAGCGACGACTGCCCGGTGCCGAAGTCGTCCAGCGCCACCCGCAGGCCGAGCTCGTGCAGGGCCCGGACCGCCTCCAGGCCGGGGCCGGTGCCCAGCACCGCGGTCTCGGTGATCTCGGCGGTGAACCGGGCCGGGTCGACCCCGGCCCGGGCCAGCAGCGCGGCGACCCCGGCCACGAAGCCGGGCTCGTGCAGCTCCCGGGGTGAGACGTTGACGCTGACCCGGCGGGGCGCGTCCGCGCCTAGCGTGCGGTCCCAGTCAGCGACCTGGGCCACCACCTGCTCCAGGATCCACCGGCCGAGCTCGATGATCGCGCCGCTGCGCTCGGCCAGCGGGATGAACACCGCGGGCGACACCTGCCCGTGCACCGCGTGCTGCCAGCGCACCAGCGCCTCGACCCCGGCCGTGCGGCCGTCCGGCAGCTCGACGATCGGCTGGTAGACCACCGACAGCTCGCCGCGGGCGACGGCCTGGCGCAGGTCCGCGCCGAGCCGGGCGTCGCGGTCGGCCCGCTCGTCCATCGCCGGGTCGAACCAGGCCGAGCGGCCCCCGCCGGCGTTCTTGGCCGCGTACATGGCGACGTCGGCGCGGCGCAGCAGCTCGCCCGGGGTGTCGCCGGGCCGGGCCGCGGTGACCCCGATGCTGATCCGTGGCGTCATCTCGTGACCGTCGATGAGCAGCGGTTCCTGTACCTCGGTGATCACCCGCCGCAGCAGGGCGGCCGCCTCGGTGTCGGTCAGGCCGGGCAGCAGCAGCGTGAACTCGTCACCGCCGAGGCGGGCCACCGTGTCCCCGGCCCGCAGCAGGCCGAGCAGGCGGCGGCTGACCGCCTTGAGCAGGGCGTCGCCGGTGCCGTGGCCGAGCCGGTCGTTGACGGTCTTGAAGTCGTCGAGGTCGAGCAGCGCCACGACGAAGCCGCCGGTGGCGAGCCGGGCGGTGACCTGTTCCTCGAAGCTGGCCCGGTTGGCGATCTCGGTGAGCGAGTCGTGCCGTACCTGGTGGGCCAGTTGCTCCTGGTACGCCCGCAGCTGGCTGAGGTTGCTGTCGACCGTGGCGAGCAGCCGGCTGTTCTCCCGCAACGCGGTGACCTGCCGCACCACCACCAGGGCGGTGATCGCCACCGTCCCGACGGCGACGATTCGCCCCTCGGCGCTGGGGATGTCGGTGCCCAGCAACATCGCGTCCATGCCGGCCACCGCCAGGTACGGCACCACGCTCACCCGCTGCCGGCCGCGCCGCGCGACGGGCGCCACGACCCGGGCCCGCAGCTGCCGGCCGGCGGCGAGCTGCGCGCAGAAGCAGGCGATCGGCACGGCCAGGAAGGTCGAGTTCAGCTCGGGCCGCTCGTCCAGGAACGGCATCAGCGAGCCGGTCGCGGCGGCCAGCGCGGTGCCGAACGACAGCAGATGCACGGCCCCCCGATCCAGTCCACCGGCGCCGGTGAAGGCCACCTTGACAAAAGCGATCAGCGACACCGAGGCGATCATGACGATGCCCAGCAGTGGCGCCGCCGAGCCGGTGTGCGCGACCCAGCCCTCCGCGTGGATCAGCACGAAGTGCCAGACCAGGATGCCGCTGGTGATGAGGATGATGCCGGCGTCGAAGCCGAAGCGCGCCCAGTCACCGCGCGAGCGCGCCTCGGCCGGCAACCGCATCAGCGCCCAGACCAGGGCCAGCAGCAAGAGCAGGTACAGAGCCGTGGTCGGCAGGCTGATCCGCTGGTGCGGCGCCGGGCCGGTGAGCGCGTCGCGGGCGTGCAGCACCAGGGTCACGGTCAGCACGCCGACACAGGCCGCGAAGTGCCGCCAGAACCGGCGGGTCGGCGCGGCCAGCTCGGTGCGCCGGCCGACCTGCCAGGACGCGTACGCGGCCAGCACCGCCATCACCGGCAGCGGCAGCCACCCGGTCACCGGGTGCAGCCCGGCGCCCAGCAGCCCGGCGGCGAAGTTGCCCAGGCTGACCGCGAGCAGCGCGCCGCCGGCGACCACGGGCGTGCGCTGTCCTGCGATCATGAACCCGCTCATCGGTAACGACGAGCGGGTCTGAAGGACTTCGGGTCAGTCCGCGTCCCGCGTCTCGCCGGCGGGCTCGGTCTCCTCGGCGCGCTCGCCCGTCTCGCCCGCGGTGTCGCCGTCCTCGGCCGGTGTGGTCTCCGGCCCGCCGACGCCGATCACCGGGGCCTGCAGGTCGGTGCCCACCTGCGGCCGGTCGACCCAGAGGGCGCGCAGCTGGCCCTGCATGAAGGTGGTGAGCCGGGCCCGGTACTCGCGGTCGAAGTGCTCCAGCGCCTCTATCTGCTGCTGCAGCGCCTCGCGCTTGGCGATCAGGCTGCCGACCGAGTCCTCGTAGCGCTGCTGGGCCTGGAGTTTGAGCTGCTCGGCGTGGCCCTGGGCGTCGCCGATGACGGCCGCGGCCTCGTCCTTGGCCTGGGCCAGGATCTGGTCGGCGGTGCGCTTGGCGTCGTCGGCCCGCAGCCGGGCGTCGCGGGCGGCCTGCTCCGACGTGGCGCGCGCCTCGGCCAGCACCTTGTCCGCCTCGCAGCGCACGTTGTGCGCGTGCACCTGGGCGTCGCGGGCCGACTGGTCGGAGGCGGCCTGCGCGTCGGAGCGGATCTTGTCCGCCTGGCGTTTGGCTATCGCGACGTGTTCCTCGGCCGTGCGCTGCGCCAGGGTCAGCACCTGCAGGGCGTGGTCCGGGTGCAGCGGGCCGCCGGGCACGACCAGCGGGTGTTCCGAGGTCGCGGTGTCCGCGGACGTGCCGTTGAGCACCGCTTTGACCCGCGCCTTGATCTGGTTGTCAGTCACGATACCTCCGGTAGCCAGGGCGAGGTCCGCGCCGTGGACCTTGCCTCCCTCCTAACGGGCCAGGGCTGCTGGACGCGACGGCCGGGGCCGGCTTCATTGTTGGTGGTAGTCCTCACGCCGTCCGGGTAAGAGGTCGGCCATGGAGCAACTGCAGTGGCTGGGCGTCATCCGTCATGGCCAGAGCACCGGAAACGTGATCGCGCAGGACGCCGAGACCGGCGGGCTGGAGGCCATCGACATCCCGGAACGCGATGCCGACGTGCCGCTGTCCGGCACCGGCCGCGAGCAGGCCGAGGCGGTGGGCAGCTGGCTGAGCGGGCTGGGGCGTGACGAGCGGCCGCGGGTGGCGATCGTCTCGCCGTACCTGCGGACCCGGCAGACCGCCGAGCTGGCGCTGGCCGGCACCGGCATCCCCGCGGTGGTCGACGAGCGGCTGCGCGACCGGGAGCTGGGCGTGCTGGATCTGCTCACCGGCCGCGGCGTGCAGGCCCGGCTGCCCGAGGAGTACGCCCGCCGCGCCCGGCACGGCAAGTTCTACTACCGGCCACCCGGCGGGGAGTCCTGGGCCGACGTGCTGCTGCGCCTGCGCGCCCTGCTGCGTGAGCTGCGTCAGGACCATCCCGGTGGGCGGGTCCTGCTGTTCGGTCACGAGGCGACCGTGCTGCTCGTGCGCTACCTGGCCGAGTCGCTGAGCGAGGCCGAGCTGATGGAGGTCGCGCACGCCACCACCGTCGCGAACTGCTCGATCAGCACCTGGCGCCGCGGTGACGACGGGCTGCGCCCGGAACTGTTCAACTCCGTGGCCCACCTGCACCAGGAAGGTGCACCACCCACCCGGCAGGAGGAAGTCAATGCCGAGCCCGTCTGACGCCGAACGGGTCATCACGCCGCAGGTGCTGCGCGACTGGCCGCTGCCCGATCCGCAGGGCGGCAAGGAGGCCCGCGGCACCGTCCTGGTCGTCGGCGGGTCGCGGTCGACGCCGGGCGCCGTGCTGCTGGCCGGTGTCGCGGCGCTGCGGGCCGGGGCCGGGCGCCTGCAGCTCGCGGTCGAGCCGTCCACGGTGAGCGCGCTGAGCATCGCCGTGCCCGAGGCCAAGGTCGTCGGCCTGGGCGAGACCCAGGACGAGCTGGAGCAGCTCGCGGCGGACGCCGACGTCGTCGCGGTCGGTCCCGGCCTCGACGACATCGACCTCACGTCGCGGCTGTTGCACGCCGTGCTCGACGCGGTCGGCAAGGACACGGCGATGGTGCTGGACGCATACGCGCTCGGCGCCCTGAGCAAGGAGCAGGACCTGCTGGCCGGCCGGTCCGCGCGGGTGGTGCTGACGCCGAACGTGACCGAGGCCGAACGGCTGCTCGGGCGCGAGCCGGGCGACGACCTCGCCGCCGAGGCTGCCAACCTGGCCCAGCGCTACCAGGCGACGGTCAGCCTGTTCGGGCACATCGCCACCGCGGACGGCGGCCGCTGGCGGGAGGAGAGCGGCGACGTGGGCCTGGGCACCTCGGGCAGCGGTGACGTCCGCGCGGGGATCGTGGCGGGCCTGCTGGGCCGCGGTGCCGAGCCGGCCCAGGCGGCGTGCTGGGGCGCGTTCGCGCACGCCGTCAGCGGTCAGCGCCTGGCCCCGCGGTTCGGGCGCACCGGATTTCTGGCCCGCGAACTCGTCGACGAGGTGGCATACACGATTGCCACGGTCTGAGCCGGGTACGCGACAGGTGTCCACCGAGCGAAGGGAGAACCCCGATGACCACCGCACGCGAGATCATGACCCCCGACGTGACCTGCATCGGTGAGAAGGAGAACCTGGCCGAGGCCGCCCGCAAGATGGCCGACCTCGACGTCGGCTCGCTGCCCATCTGCGGCGAGGACAACCGCCTCAAGGGCATGATCACCGACCGCGACATCGTCGTGAAGGTCGTGGCCAAGGACCGCAACCCGGCCGACTGCACGGCCGGTGAGCTGGCCCAGGGCAAGCCCGTCACGATCGGCGCGGACGACGACGCCGCCGAGATCCTGCGCACGATGTCCGAGCACAAGGTGCGCCGGCTGCCGGTGATCGACGGCCACCAGCTGGTCGGCATCGTCGCGATCGCCGATGTCGCCAAGGCCCTGCCCGACCGCCCGGTCGGCGACCTGATCGACGCCGTCACCTCCTGATCGGCCCGGCCCGGGGTGGGGGTCGCGGGACCCGGCCCCCACCCCGGGGGTCTCAGGCGGTCACCAGCACCTCGTAGAGGCGGGCCGCGGCGCTGCCGTCGGACGTCGGCGTCACCACCGCCACCCGCACGTAGCGGGCGTCGACGCCGACCGCCGTGGTCGTCGAGTCGGCCGCGTTGCCACGGACCTGCGCGCGGGTGGTCCACGCGGACCCGTCATCCGAGGTCTGGATGTCGAAGTCACGCGTGTTCCAGGCCGGCAGCTCGCCGCCCGCGCCCGCGTGCCGGATCAGCACCGAGCCGACGCGCTGCCGGGTGCCCAGGTCGGTCTGCACCCACCGGGTCGAGCCCTGGGAACACCACTTGTCGTTCCAGCCGCCCAGCCAGCTGCCGTTGAAGGCCTTGGCCGGGCCCTCGTTCGCGCCGCAGGACGAGTCGGCCGTCGCCGGCCGGTTCAGCGCCAGGTCGGGCGGGGCGCTGCTGCTGCCGTACACCTCGAGCTCGTAGATCCGGGCCGCCGCGCTGCTGTCGGTGGCCGGCTGGCTGGTCTCGAACCGCACGTAGCGGGCGCTGCGGGCGGTGATCGGGGTGTAGGTCCGGCTGCTCCGCGAGCCGGTGACGGTCACCGCGGGGGTGAAGGTGGTGCCGTCGGTGCTGGTCGCGATCGTGAACGCGCCGGTGTTCCAGGTGGTGTTCTCGCCGCCCAGACCGGCGTGCTTGACGACGAACGACGACACCGTGCGGGCCGAGCCGAGGTCGACCTGGAGCTGACGCGGCGCGGTGGACGTACACCATTTGCTGTTGCCGGCCAGCGCGCCGTCGACCGCCTTGCCGGCGGCCTCGCTCGCGGCGCAGGCCGCCGAGCCGGTCACCGGCCGGCCCAGGGCCAGGTTCGCCCCGAGATCCGGTTCCGCCGGCGGCTGGGTCGCCCCGGCGGCAAAGCTCGGCGGTACGTCGGCAGCGCCCGTGCCCCAGCTCGACGGACTGCCGCCCATGGTGAAGGTGACCGTCCCGCCGTCCGCGAGGTCGCCGTAGCGCAGGTAGTTGTGGCTGGTCGTGCTCCCGTCGACCGCCAGCGACTGCACGTACCGGTTGGCCGCGCTGCCGCCGGTGATGGTGATGTCGCCCGGGCCGCGCCGGATCAGCACGCTCGGGAACAGCGCACCGTGCGCGGCGAGGGTGTCCGCGCCCGGTGTGACCGGGTAGAGGCCCAGCGCCGACCAGACGTACCAGGCCGAGGTCGCACCCAGGTCGTCGTTGCCCGGCAGGCCGCCGGCGCCGGTGGTGAACGAATCGGCCATCACCCGCCGGACGGCGTCGCTCGTGCCGGCCGGCTTGCGGGCGGCGTTGTACGTCCACGGCACGTTGTGCTCGGGCTCGTTGCCGATGTAGAAGTACGGCCGGCTCAGCCCGCCGTTGAGCTCGGTGAAGTGGTGGTCGAGGCGTTGCACCGCGGTGCCGGGGCCGCCCATCAGGGTGATCAGCGCGCCCATGTTGTGCGGGACCATCCAGGTGTACTGGGCGGCGTTGCCCTCCACGTACGGGCTCTCCTGGGCCGGGTTCAGGTTCGCCGACCAGCCCCCGCCGCCGTCGCGGGTGTGCAGATAGGACGACTCGCCGTTGAACAGGCTGCGCCAGTACTGCGAGCGGGCCGCGTACGTGTCGTGCCCGGCGCCGTCGCCGAGCGCGCCGGCGAACTGGGCGATCGCGAAGTCGCTGGCCGCGTACTCCAGGGTCTCCGAGGGGTTGCCCGGGATGAAGCGGTTGGCCTGGTAGGTGGCCTGGTTGCCGCGCAGCACCACGCCCTGGGTCGAGCCGCCGCTGCCGCTCTTCTTCATCAGTGCCAGTGCCGCCGCCGTGTCGAAGCCGCGCACGCCGAACGCGTAGGCGCTGGCCACGATGATCGGGCCGGGGTCGCCGGGCATGACGAAGTCCTCGACGGTCTGATGGGACCACTTCGGCAGCAGTCCGCCCTGCTGACCGTCGAGCACCATGGACTTGACGATGTCGGTCATCACGTCCGGCGCTGTCAGGGCGACCAGGGCCGCCCAGGAGCGGTAGATGTCCCACCCGGAGTAGTTCTGGTAGACGGGGTGGCTCGCCGTGTGCACCGCGTTGTCGAAGCCGCGGTACTCGCCGTTGGTGTCGCTGGACAGGTTCGGGTTCTGCAGCACGTGGTAGAGCGCGGTGTAGAACTTCTGCAGGTCTGTGGCGGCGCCGCCGGTCACCTGCACGCGGTTCAGGGCGGTGTTCCAGGCGGCGTCGGCGTTGGCGCGCACGGTGGCGAAGGGTGCCGCCTCGGCGGTGGCGTTGTTCTGCGCGTTGGCCACGCTCACGAAGGAGATGCCGACGGTGGCGTTGACGACGGCGTTCGCCGTGGTGTCGAAGGTGACGTAGGCGCCGGTGCTGGTGCCGCTGGTCGTCGACGATCCGGCGGTCACCGTGGCGCCCTTGAAGGTGCCGAAGCCGGTGGGCGTGCGGTCGAACTGGATCGAGTAGTACATCTTGAACGTCTTGCCGCCGCAGAAGCCGCCGGCGGTGTGCTCACCCCAGACCCGGTTGCCGGTGATCGTGACGTTGCCGTCGCGGTCGCCGGTGGCCGAGCGGCTGGCGTTGATCAGCACCCGGGCGGTGGTGCTGGCCGGGTAGGTGAGCTTCAGCGCGCCGGTGCGCTTGGTCGCGCTGAGCTCCGCGTCCACGCCGTACTTGTCGAGGCGGTTGCGGTAGTAGCCGGGCTCGGCGCTCTCGTTGCTCTTGGTGTAGGCGGACGCATAGCTGGTCCAGCTGGATCCGGGGGAGGCGCCGAGCGCGCCGGTGACCGGCAGGATCGGGATGTCCTCGTTGTTGGGACAGCCGGCCCCGTTGAAGTGGGTGAGGCTGAACGACTCGACGGTGCGGTCCCGGTCGCGGTAGCCCGACGGTGAGGCGGTGGGGGTGTCCGGGCTGAACTGCACCATCCCGAACGGCACGGTGGCGCCGGGGAAGGTGCTGCCGCCGGCGCCGCCGCCGACCGGGTTGGGGGAGTTGCTGTCGTCGGTGCCGACGAACGGATTGACGTACTGGGTGAGGTCGGGATCGGCGGCCGCTTGCGCGGCCGACGGGACCGAGAGGGCCGCGGCGGCGAGGATGACCGCCGTGGCGAGGGTACGGAGCATGGGGGAAGCCGTCCCTTCGTGGTGACAACGATGTCAAATCGCGTGTCTCATAGAAGCACGCAGATATAACCAGTTGTCAATACGTGGGACGGCGCCGGTCTCGACGCCTCAGCGCGCTGCCGTCTGCCGCTCGCCGGTGCGGGCTGTGCGGCGTACCCGCAGCAGTGACGCGGCGGCCAGCGCGGTGCCGCCGGTCCCGACCCCGCCGAGCACTCCGAGCGCGAACCGCTGCTGGTGGTCGACCTGGCGTTGCGCGGCGGCGCTGTCCCCGGCCGGGATCTCCTGGCTCATCCCGGCGACGGCACTGATCCCGGCGAGCCAGAACGCGAAGAACACCAGGCCGGTGAGGGTGAGCCCCCATCGCGGCAGCTCGGGCGGCGACCACACCGACCGTACCCACCCGCTCTGCGGCTGCCGGCCCCGCACGATCCGCCGGTTGGTGAGGATCCCGGCGGTGAAGCCCGGCAGCACGAGCACCCCGGCGACCACCACGGCCACGGTGGTCGACACGAGCCGGTCCCCGCCGAGCAGGGCGCCGATGAGCACGCCGGCCCAGCCGACGCCGGCCACACACATGACGTCGAGCAGCAGCAACATCCGACGCGAGATCACCACCGGGAACGCTAACGGCCGGGCCGCCCGCCGGGGGCCGGATCGCGCTTATTCCACCGGGTACGGTGCTGCCGTGCGAAGAGCCGCAGCCGTGCTGGGCCGATCGGGCGTGTACCTGCTGGTCTTCCTGGCGGTGGCCGCGCTCGACACGGTCGTCGCCACCACGTGGGTGCGCCCCGACCTGGTCCCGGTGGTGGGGACCCTGGTGTGGGCGGTGAGCCCTGTCGTCTTCTACATCGCGTGGCCGTGGCCGTACGTCAACGCCCGCGCGGTCTGGCTCCTGGTCGCCTGGTTCCTCAGCGCCCTGCTGATGTTCCTGGCGGCGGCCGCCTTCTGGGCCGTGGTGCTGGACATGCGCGGGGTGCGGACCGTCGGCACCGTGGCCGAGGTCCACCGCAGCAGCCGCGGTCCCGCCACTTACACGCTGCTGCGCGCCGGTGAGCCGGTCGCCGGGCGGCTGCTGTCCTGGCCCGAGGACCGGCCGGCGGCCGAACTCGGCGACGCGGTCATCGTGGTGCTCGATCCGGGCGGGCTCGTCGACCCCCGGCTGCCGTCCGAGGTGCCGACCGGCGGGGAGGCTCTCGCGGCGCTGGCGGTCGGCGCACTCATCGTTGCCGGTCCGTGCATCGGCGCGGCCCGGGCACACATCCGGGAAGGGGACGATGCACTATGACCATCAGCGGAGGGCCGGCCCGGCCCGAGATCGCGCCCGGCGTGCCGGTGCTGCGGGTGATGTCGGTCGAGGTGGCGTTGCGGTTCTACGTCGGATACCTCGGCTTCGCCGTGGACTGGCGGCACCAGTTCGAGCCCGGGATGCCGTGGTACGTGCAGGTCTCGCGGTCCGAGGCCGTGCTGCACCTGTCCGAGCACCACGGCGACGGCAGCCCGCACGGCGTCGTCTGGTTCCCGGTCGCCGACGTCCACGCGCTGCGCGACGAGCTGCTGTCCCGTCCGGAGGCGGCCCAGCCGCCGGGCGTCGACGTGGACGCGCCGGGCGGACCGACGATGCAGCTGATCGACCCGTACGGCAACCTGCTGCGTTTCGCCCAGCCGGAGCGGAACTGACCGTCAGCTCCGGGCGCGCTGCCGGGGCGTGTGCCGGCGGTAGCCGCTCACCGTGGGATCGCCCTTGATCCAGAACCGCCACGGCACGTCGTGCGCGGAGGTGACCCCGACCCGGGGGCCGGCGACCACCTCGGCCGCCGGCACCGGCTCGTCGGGCGGGGTCAGGGTTGCCGGGCCGGTGCCGTCCACGACGGACGTCGCGTTGGCCCGCCGGTCGAGGGCCAGCACCTGCATCAGCTTGGCGGGCCCGGCGGCCAGATCGCGGTCGTGCTTGGCCGCCGGGCGCCGGGACCGGGCGGTCTCCAGCCCGGCGACGACCTCCCCGGCCCGCAGCAGTACGGCGGAAGCGACCCCCTCCTCGCCGCAGACCACGTTGGCGCAGAAGTGCATGCCGTAGATCTGGTAGACGTACAGCATTCCGGCCGGGCCGAACATCACCTCGTTGCGCGCGGTCATGCCCCGGTGGGCGTGGCTGGCCGGGTCCTGGCCGAGGCCGCTGTAGGCCTCGACCTCGGTGAGCCGGGCGGTGACCCCGTTGGCGGTGAGCCGCCACCCGAGCAGCTCCCGCGCCGCCCGGTCCACGTCGGCCGCGGGGATCCGCAGCCAGGAGTAGTCGTTCACCCGCCAGACGCTAGCGGGTGGCGCCGAGACGCTCCCAGCCGGCGAGGGCGGACGGTTCCCGGTCGGTCTCGCCGACGTAGTCCGCGGACGGCCGGATGATCTTGCCGAGGTGCTTCTGCTCGATGATGTGCGCGCTCCAGCCGGCCGTCCGGGCGCACGCGAACAGCGGCGTGAACAGCTCGGCCGGTACGCCGGCGAAGTCGAGCACGATCGCCGCCCAGTACTCGACGTTCGTCTCCAGCACCCGGTCCGGTTTGCGCTCGCGCAGCTCGGCCAGCGCGGCCTCTTCCAGGGCGAGCGCGACCTCGTACCGTGGTGCCCCCAGCTCCCGGGCGGCCGCACGCAGGATGCGGGCCCGGGGGTCCTCGGCCCGGTAGACCGGGTGCCCGAAGCCCATCAGACGTTTCCCGCTGTCCAGCACCTCCTTGACGTAGCCGCGGGGGTCGCCGCTCTGCTCCACGGCCTCGACCATGCCCAGCGCCCGCGACGGGGCGCCGCCGTGCAGTGGCCCCGACAGGGAGGCGACCGCCGCGGACAGGCAGGCGGCCACGTCGGCCCCGGTGCTGGCGACCACGCGCGCCGTGAAGGTCGAGGCATTCATCCCGTGCTCCGCCGCGCAGACCCAGTACCGGTCGACGGCCTCGACCCGGCGCGGGTCCGCCTCGCCGTGCCACCGGATCATGAACTGCTCGGCGGCGGTGCGGCCCGCGTCGACCTGCTCCTGCGGCACCGCGGGTAGTTCCGGACCGCGGGCGGCCTGCGCCACGAACGACAGCATCGTGGCCGAGGTGAGGGCGAGGTCTTCCCGCGCCCGGTCGTCGTCGATGTCGATCAAGGGCTGTAGTCCGTGCCGGGCGGCCACCATGGAGGTCGCCGCCTGCAGGTCCACCCGCAGGCTGCCGGTCCGGACCGGGAGGTCGTAGGGCTCCGCGGCGGGCAGCGGCCGGGCGAAGTCGCCGTCGACCAGCAGGCCCCACACGTCGGCGAAGCCCGCTCGCCCGACCAGCGTCTCGATGTCGACCCCGCGGTAGCGCAGGGAGCCGCCGGTGCGGTCGGGTTCGGCGATGCGGGTGTCGAACGCGACGACGTCGGCCAGTCCAGGTTTCACGGTCAGCATCACCTCAATGTCGGTCCCGCCGATCCGCATGTCAACATTGATCCAGTCAACATGAGAAGATGACCACATGGGTGGAGACCGGCTGCTGACGACCGAGGAAGTGGCGCGCCGGCTGGGCGTCAAGAAGGCGACGGTCTACGCGTACGTGAGCCGGGGCCTGCTCGGCAGCCACCGCAACGCCGACGGCAAGGAGAGCCTGTTCGCCGAGCCCGAGGTCACGGCCTTCGCCGCCCGGCGCCGGCGTCCCGCGGCCGCGCCGGACGCCCCGGCCATCCACACCGGCATCACCCTGATCACCGGCGACGACCTCTTCTACCGCGGCCACCGCGCTCGCGAGCTCGCCACCACGACGTCCTTCGAGTCGGTGGCCACCCTGCTGTGGACCGGGCGGCTGGAGCACGTCCCGATGGAGCCCGACCCCGAGCTGCTGGCGCTGGCCGAGGCGGTGACGGCGCCCCTGCCGGCGAACGCGCGGGCGGCCGACCGGCTCCGGGTGACGGTCGCCGCGATCGCCGCCGCGGACCGGTTGCGCTTCGACACCACGCCGGCCGCGGTGATCGCCCGCGGCCGCACGATCATCGCCACCATGGTCGCGGCGCTGCCCGTGCAATCGCAGCCCTCGCAAAGCCCGGACCTCGCCGGTGTTCTGTGGGCGCGGCTGAGTCAGCGCCCGCCGACCCCGGCCGACCTCGTCACCCTGAACGCCGCCCTGGTCCTGCTGGCCGATCACGACCTGGCCGCCTCCACCTTCGCGGCCCGGGTGGCCGCCTCGACCCGGGCGCACCCGTACGCCGTCGTCCAGGCCGGCCTGGCCGCCCTCGACGGCCCGCTGCACGGCGGGGCCAGCGACCTCGTGGTCCGGCTGCTGACCGAGGCGACGCGCTCGGGTGATCCGGTCGGCACGATCGCCGACCGGCTGCGCGCGGACGGCTGGGTCCCGGGCTTCGGTCAGCAGCTCTACCCGGCCGGCGACCCCCGCGCGGTGGTCCTGCTCGGTCTGCTGGGGGAGTCGCCGGCCACCGCGGACGCGCAGGCGGTCCGGGCGGCCATGGCCCGGCACTCCGGCGCCGCGCCGAACGTCGACTTCGCCCTGGCCGCCTTCACCCAGGCCACCGGCATGCCCGCCGACGCCGGGGAGGCGATCTTCGCCGTCGCCCGGACCGCCGGCTGGCTCGCCCACGCCCTGGAGGAGTACGCCGACGAGCCGAGCCGCTTCCGGCCCAGCGGCCGCTACGCCGGCCGGTCCCCGCGAGACATCCCCTAGGCCCGCGAGCCGACCAGCATGCGGGTGAGCAGGTTCCGCGTCGCCCGCTGGATCCGTACGTCGGTGTACGCCGAGTCGACCAGGGCGAGGTTCCAATGGAACGTCCCCGCCGCGAAGACCAGCGTGCCGCGGGCGGTCTCGTAGAGGCTGGTGTTCTGCACCCGCGCCCCGCGGCCGAGCCGGTCCTCGTACGGGGTCTCGGACAGCAGTGTCTGGTTCGCCCGGCGGGACAGCTTGATCTTCGGGTTCCAGCCGTCGGCCTCGACCGCCACGAGCCCGGGGACGGTGTCGCCGTCGCGGACCCCGGTGCCCGCCCAGAACCAGTGCCTGCTCTTGCTGATCACCAGCGGCAGCGGGTCGGCCAGCATCCCGTTGTACTGCACGCCCAGCAGCCGTTGCTCGGCGTGGCTGTGCTTCTTGCCGATCTTGCGCCAGTTGCAGGTCGGCCCGTTCCCGTCCGCTCCCGGGTCCGGGGTGTCCTTGTAGCAGGTCACCACCCGGTTGCGGCGCCCGTCCCGCGCGGGGTCGAACCGCACGTGCCAGTAGATGTTGTTCGCTGCCAGGAACGCCAGGTGCGTGCCACCGTCGACGGCGCTCTCCGTGCTGTCGCGCATGGCTTTCGACCAGTACTCGTCGTGGCCGGGGAAGATCAATGCGGCGTGCTTGCCGGCCGGGATGCGCTGCTCGTGCAGGTCCAGGCTGGAGGCGTACGCCACGTCGAAGCCGGTGGCCTCGAGCCAGCGGGCGGCGGCGATGTCCAGGTCGGACCAGCTGGGCATCCCGCCGCCGGAGTAGGGGCGGTCGAAGGACACCTGGAAGGCGCGCTCCGGGATGCCGCCGACCTTGCCGGGCCGGACGTAGCCCTTGTAGAGGTTCTTCGCGGTCCGCCCGTCGGCCGGCCAGAAGTTGTACGCCTGGTAGGTGCTGAACGGCACCACGACGACGAAGTCGGCCTTGCGCCCGTCGTCGCGCACCACGAACGGTGTGCAGCTGCGGAAGCCGTCGTCGGTGTCGAACACCGCCAGGAAGTATCCGGAGGTCCAGTCGGCCGGGACGGCCAACGTCCAGGAGACGGGCCAGTCACACTCGATCAGGCCCGTGTCGGGGTCGGCGGGGGGCGTGGGCATCTCGGTGCCGCGCAGGCTGCCGCTGGTCAGCAGGCGCCGGCCACCCGCGCCGCCGTAGTGGCCGAGCCGGTAGATCGAGACGGTGAACGCCCGGTCACCGGCCACCGAGACGTGGAAGTCGAGCGACTCGCCGACGTTGACCGACGTGCGGGACGCGTACCCCTGGACCTGGCGCGTGACGTCGCCCGAGCTCCGTACGCCGGCCAGCTGCCACCCGCTGTCCCCGTCGAGCATGTTCTCCAGGACCACCGGGTTGGCGGCCCGTCCTTTTCCTCTGCTGTCGTGGTGGGCCGGCTGTGCACCGGCCGTACCGCAGGAACCCGATGTGCTGACGGCGGTGAGCGCGAGCAGGCTCAGCGCCGTACGACGAGACATGGCCGGCATGGTGTTTCCCCCGTGGTGAAATGCCGCCCGCACCGCCGATCGGACGCAAAAATGGCTCCACTGTAGACAGTGGAACCGCAGGGCTGGGCGCGGGATCCGTCGGCGGCGGCAGGCGTGTCTGTCACTGCCGCGCCGAGTATGCCGGGCGTCCGCAACCCCGTACGGGGTTGGTGGCGGAGGGTCAGCTGGCCGGGCGCCGAGGGCCGGCCGGCCGGGTGCGCTTGACCGGGCCGCACTGCCCGCCCGGCCGGTTCGGGCCGAACGGGCGCGTCGGGCCGAACATGTCCCGCAGGCGGCGGCGCCGGGCCGGGCCGCTGGGCCACCGGCCGGTCATCCGACGAAGTCCTGGGTCAGCCACACCTTGCCGCCCGACTCGCGGACGACGCTGAGCCCGATCCGCTTGAAGTCCTTGCTGAGCAGGTTCTTACGGTGCCCGTCGGCCGGCGGCACCTCGGCCAGCATGCTGTCGCACAGCCCGTTGGCCGCCTTGACGATCTCCGAGTCCGCGGAGCCCGCGAAGCCGAAGCCGATGTTCTCGCCCGCCGAACGCCACTGCACACCCTGCGCGCTGAACCGGTCGCCGATGCCGCCCTCGCCCGAGCACTGGTGGTTGAGCCCGCAGCCGTCGATCATCCGCTGGTTGTGCAGGGCCGCCGCCTTCGACAGCGAGCTGTCCAGCGACAACGCCGCCAGCCCCTCGTCGCCGCGGGCCGCGTTGATGTGGTCCAGCACCTGGTCCAGGATCGAGCCGCTGGTCGCCGGGGCATTCTTCGGCTTCGGCTTGTCCGCCGGCGCGGTCGTCCGGCGCTTCGAGGGCGTCGCCGGCTTCTTCGCGGCCTTGGTCGGCGCCTTGGTCACCGGGGTGGCGCTCGTCACCGACGGGGACGGTGACGGGGTCGCCGAGCTGGGCAGGATCGTCTCGTCCAGCAGATCGGTGCCGGTGTCCGGCTCACCGGCCGGGTCGGCCACGACCAGGGGGACGTCCGCGGCGGTACGGGTTGCCGGGGGTGCGGCCTGCCGGTTGAAGCCGACGACCGTGAAACCCACCCCGATCACCACGGCGGTGGCTCCCGCCACCAGGGTGTACCGGAATCTCTGGGCAGCGGGCATCGGCACGGACGGTCACCTCGGGAGTAGCGGGTCGCGGCCGCGCGGGCGCGGCAGGAAGCCGGGTGGGGGACGGCAACACAAGCGACTATGCGGCCCGCCGGCCCCGCGCGGGGGCCACCTCAGGAGCGCTTAAGGATCGACTCACGAAGACATAAGAAGCCGGGTACGCAGGGCGGCCACCACGCTGTCGTCGAGCTCCAGCCGCTCGGCCGCGTACCGGTGCACCGAACCGTGCCCGGCGGTGAGCTCGGCCAGGACCATCCGGATGAGCTCGGCCGGCGCCCGGCCGTAGCCGGGCCAGCGCAGCTCCCGGCCCGGATGCTCGGCCAGCCACCGCTCCCGCAGCCGCGGCGTGGCCAGCTCGGTGAGGGCGAAATCGGCGGCGATCGTCTCGACCGGCACGTCCAGCAGCGCCAGCACCAGCGCGGCGAGCAGCCCGGTGCGGTCCTTGCCCGAGGCGCAGTGGAACACCAGCGGCGCGTCGGCGGCGGCGATGGTCTCGATGGCCTGCCGCAGCTCGGCGGTGCCGTCGGCGGCCACCTCGGCGTACCGGTCGGCCAGATAGCGCCACGGGTCGAGGTCCGGATCGATCTGCGACTGGTCGTAGGGGCGATGCTCGATGCTCAGGTTGAGTCAGGTCACCCCGTCGGTGGCGGGCAGCCGGCCGGCCGCGGCGATCTCCCACGGATAGCGCAGGTCGATGACCGTGCCGACGCCCAGCTCCCGGAAGCGCCGCAGGTCGTCCTCCCCGGCCAGCCGGCCGAGGGAATCAGCGCGGTAGAGCGTGCGCCAGCGGGTGGTCCGCCCGTCGCTGGTCGCGTAGCCGCCCAGGTCGCGGAAGTTGCAGAGGCTGTCGAAGGGCACGTGCCGGCCGGAGGTCATGCCGGAGATCATCGCCTCTGCGAGGATCGGGACATGAACAGGGAGCTGCCGCAGGGCTATCAGCTGGTCGAAGGGCCGCCACCGGTCGAGGCGTACCTGACGCTGCGGCGCGACAGCGGACTGTCGCCCAAGACCCGGGAGCAGGCGGTCGCGGCGCTGCCGGGCAGCTGGTACGCCTGCCACATCGTGCACACGCAAACCGGTACGGCGGCCGGCATGGGCCGGATCATCGGCGACGGCGGCTGGTACTTCCACATCGTCGACATGGCGGTCCTGCCCGACCACCAGCGCCGCGGCCTCGGCGACGTGGTGCTGACGGCGCTGCTGGCCCGGATCAAGCAGGTGGCCCCGCCGGACGCCTACGTCAACCTGCTCGCCGACGCGCCGGGCCGCCGCCTGTACGCCCGCCACGGCTTCGTCGACACCGCCCCCATCTCCCTCGGCATGGCCCTCAGCCTCGGCTAACCGACCCAGGCCAGGAAGCGTTCGTAGAGGTCGGCCGGGGTCGGTTCGCCGACGGTGGTGAGGTCGCCGATCGCGTCGTACATCACCGAGGCCATGTAGATGGCCAGGCCGGCCGGGAAGCGGGCGTACTGCTCGGCGAGGTCGGTCCTGGCCTGCGGGCAGGGCCACGGGTCGGCGCAGACCTGGCAGTCCCAGGCCGGGCGGGCCGGGAGGTGCTCGGTCCGCGGCAGCAGCATCGACGCACGCACCTTCCGGGCGATCCTGCTCACGTTGAGCGATCTGGGCACTACACAGAGGAGCGTGCCTGACCTGGGGTCAGTCATCAATGGCTGGCGGTGCAGGTGGCAACTTTCCGACAGGAGCAAAGTCCGAGGGGGCAATAGCCTGTGGTCGTGATCATCCCCGTTGACCTGCCCGAGCCCGGCCAAGTGTGGACCCGCTGGGTCACGCTGGCCGCCGCGCTGAGCGCCATCGGGTGGGACGACGTCTGGTCGGTGGGTGACACCGGCGCGCACCACGACGACGGCGGGGGCAACTGGGCCCACCTGGCGCTGATCGAGGGCGGCCGCGCCGTCCTGTACGGCTGCGACCACGAGTACAGCGCCACCACCCACACCGACCCACCGCTGGACCTGCTCGCCGGTGCGCCCGACTGGCTGCCCTGGGACGACCTGGTGCCGTACGCCGCCGAGGACCAGCTCGGTTACGTGCTCTGGCACGACGGCGGCGGCTGGCGCCGGGCCGAGTATCCGGACGGCGTACAGGACGGGCTCGCTGCGACGGCCGGCGCCGTGCTGGACGCGGACGCCACGGTGGCCGCGCTGGTCGACGTGGTCTTCGAGTGGGGGCAGCACGACCTCGACACCGCCGACGAGCGGGCTGACGTGCGGGCTGCCGCCGTACGGCTGCTGACGGTCGGCACCCGCCGTGAGCTGGACGGGACCGCCCTGGCCGGCCTGCTCGCCCGGCTCGCCGATCCGGCCCTGGACGCCGCCGCGGGCCTGGCCGTCGCCGTGCGCGGTGGCGTGGCGCCGGGCACCTCGGTGCCGCAGACACCCGCGGGCCGGCGACCGGCCCGGCGGCGGGTCCGCAAGCTCAGCGACCACGAGCACGACCGGCTGATCTGGGCCGCCATGCACACCGAGCCCGAACGCGAACGGCCCGAGCCGGTGCCCACCGGCGAGCTGGGCGCCCTGGTCACCTGGATGCGCAGCCGCGCGCCGGGCGGTGACGGCCGCTGCACGCTGCGGGTGTACGCCGACGACAGCAGCCTCGCCGCCCAGCCCGGCGAGGGTGCCCCGGCCGACCGGCCCGGTGAGGGCAGGTTCGGCGCGTTCGGGGAGCTGAGTGATCTGGTCCGCCGGCTGCGGTCGGCCGAGGCCGCTGACGCCTCGGGGCGCTGGCTGTTCCTGTTCGTCGAGACGACCGCGCACGGGGTGACGGTGGAACGCCGCTACGACTCGTGGCCGGACTGGTGGGAGGACAACGGCATCTCGGGTCCGTGGCGCAGCAACCTGCGGGCCGAGGTGCAGGCGCGGGAGCCGGCGTGGCACCCGTCCTGGGCAGCACTGCTCGACCCCGAGGTCGCCTACCGCTCGGCGGAGTGAGCCAGCCGGGCCCGCCAGGGATGGTCCGGATGGGCCAGGGCCAGCGCCGCGTCCAGCCAGGCCCGGCGGCCGGCCGACAGCTCCGGCAGCACCGCGGCCAGGTCCTGCTCGTCCTTGTCCCGGGCGGCCTTCGCCTTGAACAACAGGACCACCTCCGGGACGACGAAGGGGATCCCGTCCGGCGTGCGCTGCACAACCTCCGCGTACGGGCGGCGGATCCGTTCGTCGCGCCGGCAGATCCAGGTGTCCCCGTCGTGCGGCTCCCGGAACACGTCGAAGCGCCACCTCCCGATCGCCGGGTCCAGGGCCCAGGTCTGGAACTCGGCGGCCAGGCTCACCGGGTCGGCGGGCGTCAGGGTCCCGGACTGCGGCACGTGGAACTCCCAGCCCGGGAACAGCGGGGTGAGCTGCCCAAAGTCCGACGCGGGCAGGACCAGCTCGATGTCGTGATGGTCGCGGGTGACCCGGCCGAGGAACAGATCAACCGCCCACCCGCCGGCCACAGCCCAGGTGACGGGCAGCCCGGCCAGCCGGTCGGCCAGCTCCTGCGGCGAGTACGGCTGCCACGCGTCCACGCCGGGAGTCATGCCGTCAGCGTAGGGCCTGTCGATACAGTGCGCGGGTGAGCAGACTCCTCAACGGCATCACCAGCACGCTGCGCCGGGTCGCGGGCCGCCGTACCCCGGCCCCGCAGGGCACCGCGCACCCCGCCCCGCCGCGGCAGGTCCCCACCGCCCAGCGCGGGCGCCACCTCGAGTATTCGCCGAACCTCGACGGCGACGCCGATCCGGGCGAGATCGTGTGGACCTGGGTGAAGTACGAGGACGACCCGTCGCAGGGCAAGGACCGGCCGGTGCTCGTGGTCGGGCGCAACGGCCGTACCCTGCTCGGCCTGATGCTCTCCAGCCAGACCGAGCGCGACGGCCAGCGCAACTGGCTCGCCCTCGGCCCCGGTGACTGGGACCGCGACTCGCGGCCCAGCTGGATCCGCCTCGACCGGGTCCTCGAGGTCGACGAGGACGGCATCCGCCGCGAGGGCGCGGTGCTGGACCGCGTCCGCTTCGACCGCGTCGCCGGTGTGCTGCGCAGCGATCACGGCTGGGCATAACCGGTCACCCCGGTGAGTTGACCACTACCGTGGTGAACATGGATACGGACGTTATGGTCGGTTTCGGCGGTAAGCAGGCGTGGCTCGCCGTGCGCGACGGCGACCCGGAGCAGGTGCTCGCCGCGCTCGGCCTGCGCGACCTCGGCGAGGTGTCCTGGCGCGCCGGCATCGACCTGGCGCACCTGAGCGACGACCGCGTCGCGGTGACGCCCGCGCTGCCGGGCGCCCGGGACACGTCCTGGGTGCTCGCAGCCGGCCGCTACCTGCTGCGCCCCGACACCGTGGTGGACGTCGTGGAGCTCTCCGCGCGCCTGCACACCGAGGTGCAGTTCTACGCCACCCACCGGGTGACCGAGTCGCACCGCTGGCAACGGGCCGTCGACGGCGAGCTGGTCCGCACGTTCGGCTACGTCGGACAGACGGGCGACGTCACCTCGTGGCACGGCGACCCCGACCCGGCCGAGCGAGCCGCCGGGCTGCCGGCCAGCTTCTTGGGCGAGGAGAGCGTGGACGAGGAGAGCACGGTGCTGGTCTCCGAACAGGACGTGCTGCGGGTCGCCGACGGGTGGAGCATCGACCCGTCCGCGCTCGACGGACGCAAGGCCCCCGGCCCGCTCCGCGTGGGCGCCGCGGACTGAGAGAGGACGACACCATGCGCAAGTACGTGATCATGGGCGTGCAGGGCAGCGGCAAGGGCACCCAGGCCGAGCTGCTCAGCAAGGACCTGGACCTGGTGCACATCAGCGTCGGCGACATCTTCCGCTGGCACGTGCAGCGCCACACCAAGCTCGGCGCCCAGGTGCGACGGGCCATGAACGCCGGCGAGCTGGTCGGCGACGACATGGTGGAGTCCGTGGTCCGCGACCGCCTGGACCAGCACGACTGGAACTTCGGCTTCGTCATCGACGGGTTCCCGCGCAACGGCCGGCAGGCCGAGTTCTTCATGGAGAGCTACGACATCGACGGCGTCATCCACCTGGAGCTGCCCGACGACGAGGTCCGCCGCCGGGTGCTCAGCCGCCGGCTCTGCCCGGGCTGCGGGATGGACTACAACCTGATCGCCGACCGGCCCGAGGTGGAGGGTCGCTGCGACATCTGCGGCACCGAGCTGATCACCCGCGCGGACGACACCCCGGAGGCTCTCGCGGCCCGGCTGCGCGACTACCACGAGAAGACCCGGCCGGTGCTGGAGCTGTTCGGCCGCAAGGAGGTCGTGCACGACGTGGACGCCCGCCCCTCCGCCGACGAGGTGCAGGCGTCCATCCGTACGGCGCTGGGGCTACCCGCCTACGCCCCGGCCGCCTGACCGCTCAGGCGGTGAACTTGTTGCGGCGGCGGGTGAACAGGAAGGCGACCACACCGGCCACGAGCAGCAGACCGCCGACACCCGCGATCGCGACAGCGTTGATGCCGGTCACCGGCAGTCCGCCGCCGCTGCCGCCGTCGGCCGGCGGGGTGGTGGCCGGGGCGGCGTCCGTGCCGGTCGGGGTGGCGGTCGGCGCCGAGGTGGGCGCGGTGGTCGGTGCGGTGGTCGGCGGCGTCGTCGCCGGGGCCGTCAGCTTGACGTACGCGAAACCGACCCGCTCGGTCCGCGCCGGCACGGGCAGCTCCTTGGGCTCGAGGGCCAGCTTGCCCCCGGTGCCCGCCACCGGCGTCGTGCCCGGGCCGCCGTGCTCCTCGGCCGACTCCTTGATGCCGCCGTTCTTGTCCACCCAGTCCTTCGGGAACCACTGGAAGACGACACTGCCGCTGAAGGCCTTCGCGTCCGCGTCGGCGGAGACCTGGAACGGCGAGAGCGCGTAGGTGCCGCCGACGGGCAGCTCCCCGTCGAACTCGCACCAGGCGCCGTCGA
This sequence comes from Actinoplanes sp. CA-051413, assembly GCF_050955795.1. Lineage (NCBI taxonomy): Bacteria > Bacillati > Actinomycetota > Actinomycetes > Micromonosporales > Micromonosporaceae > Actinoplanes > Actinoplanes sp. CA-051413. The sequence continues at coordinate 7,076,345 of NZ_CP192100.1, read as the reverse complement.
GGTTGCTGTCGGTGTAGTACCAGCAGTTGGTGAAGGCCCGGGGCAGGTGCAGCTCGTTGAACACCCGGATGTTGACCACGACGCCCGGCGAAGGCGCGGTGCCGCGGTTGGTCACGCCCAGCACGACCGGGATGGTCTCGCCCGCGCGGATCGGGTAGGTGACGGAATGTCCGTTGGCGTCGCGTTCGGTCAGCGCGCCGAACAGCGGCGTTTCGTCGGCCGCCTGAGCCACGGAGGGAACTGCCAGCACGGCGGCGCTGACGAAAGCCGCGCCGAGTGCGCGCAAGATGGTCTTCACGACGGGGCACCATACAAGAGATCGGCAAATCGCTCTGCCCCGTTGCCGCGCCCGTGCTCAGTCAGCGCCGGGCTCAGTCGGCGTCGTGGATGTCGTAGCCGTGCCGGGTGAGCGCCTTCTCGACGGTCTTGCAGACCCGCTCCACGACGGCCAAGCGGGCGTAGTGCTTGTCGTCACCGGCGATGACGTGCCAGCGCGCCCGCGACCTGTCCGTCTTGTCGAGCATCTCCGCCACCGCGACCTCGTAGTCGGCGCGACGGTCCCGGTTGCGCCAGTCCTCGTCCGTGAGCTTCCACCGGCGCAACGGGTCGCCGGCCCGATCCTCGAACCGGCGCAGCTGCTCGTCCTCCGAGACGTGCATCCAGAACTTGATGAGGATCGCGCCCTCGGCGGTCAGCGTCCGTTCGAACTCGGCGATCTCGTCGTACGCGCGGGTCCACTGTTTCGTGGTGGCGAAGCCTTCGACGCGTTCGACCAGGACACGGCCGTACCAGGAGCGGTCCAGCACCGTCATGCCACCCCAGCCGGGCAGCTTGGGCCAGAAGCGCCAGAGGAAGTGGTGCCGCTTCTCGTCGTAGGTCGGCGCGGCGAACTGCGACACCCGGACGTGCCGCGGGTCCAGCGGCGCGACCAGCCGTTTGATCGCCCCGCCCTTGCCGGAGGCATCCCAGCCCTCGAAGAGGACACAGAGCGGCGGTCCGATCTTCTTGTTGCCGATCTGGCCGCCGAGCAGCAACCGCAGGCGCAGCAGCCGCTGCTGGGCGGTCTCCAGCCGCTCCTTGGCCTGCTTCTTGGACAGCTCGACGGGTGGTGCGGCGGAACCCAGGCGACTCATCGCCCCAGCCTCGCACCCGGCCGCGCCCGCGGCATCCCGAAACCCGGTGTGAGCGGCCCGGCCCGATGCGGGACAATTTCCCGGTGACTCTCGTTGACGACATGCAGTGGCGCGGACTGATCCAGGACTCCACCGACCCCGAGGAGCTGCGCAAGCACCTCGACGGCGGCTCGATCACGTTCTACGTCGGCTTCGACCCGACCGCCGCCTCCCTGCACGTCGGCAACCTCATGCAGGTCGTCACCGCCCGCCGCCTCCAGCTGGCCGGGCACCGCCCGTTGCTGCTGGTCGGCGGCGCGACCGGCCAGATCGGCGACCCGGGCGGCAAGTCCGCCGAGCGCGTGCTCAACCCGCGCGAGGTGACCGCCGGCTGGGTGCTGCGCATCCGCGACCAGCTCGCCCCGTTCGTCACGTACGAGGGTGAGAACGCCGCCACCATGGTCAACAACCTGGACTGGACCGGCGACCTGTCGGTGATCGACTTCCTGCGCGACGTCGGCAAGCACTTCCCGGTCAACAAGATGCTGGCCCGCGACGTGGTGAAGAACCGCCTGGAGACCGGCATCAGCTTCACCGAGTTCAGCTACCAGCTGCTGCAGGCCAACGACTTCCACGAGCTGCACCGCCGGCACGGCTGCTCGCTGCAGTTCGGCGGCTCCGACCAGTGGGGCAACATCACCGCCGGGGTCGACTTCGTCCGCCGCCGCGGCGCCGGCCCGGTGCACGCCTTCACCACCCCGCTGGTCCTCAAGGCCGACGGCACCAAGTTCGGCAAGAGCGAGGGCGGCGCCACCTGGCTCGACCCCACGATGACCTCGCCGTACGCGTTCTACCAGTTCTGGGTCAACGCCGACGACCGGGACATTTCGCAGTACCTGCGCTACTTCAGCTTCAAGAGCCGCGAGGAGATCGAGGAGCTGGAGAAGGCGACCGCCGAGCGGCCGCAGGCCCGGCTGGCCCAGCGCGAGCTGGCCTTCGAGATCACCGCGCTGGTGCACGGCGAGGAGGAGGCCCGGCAGGCGGTCACCGCCAGCCAGGCGCTGTTCGGCCGGGGATCGCTGGAGGAGCTCTCGGCGGACACGCTGCGGGCCGCGCTGTCCGAGGCCGGCCTGACGGAGGTACGCGGTGAGCTCCCGACCGTGACGGCCCTGCTCCAGACGTCCGGCCTGGTCAAGAGCGGGGGAGAGGCGCGCCGCACGATCGCCGAGGGCGGCGCGTACCTGAACAACGAGCGCCTCACCGACCCCGAGGCCACCGTCCCGGAGTCGGCCCTGCTGCAGGGCCGTTTCCTGGTCCTGCGCCGCGGCAAGCGCACCTTCGCCGGCGTCGAAGTGATCAAGTAAGGAACGCCGCAGGGGCATTCATTTGGCCGGACCTGAGGGCTTGCCGTGCCCCTTACCGGGGTGGCTGGGCGGGACCGAAGGCTTACCCGGGGACGGCGGCGTCGGCTTCGGCTTCTCTGTGGGCGTACCGGTGTCAGAGGGTTTGCTCGTAACGGCCGGCTTGCCGAGCAGCTCGGCGCAGAAATCGTCGATCTTCGGCATCCCGCCGGCCGCCGCGGCCAGCGCCCGCCGGGCCGGCGCCGGCACGGCCTTACCGGGCGGCTCCTGCCGGGCGGCATCCCAGACCCGGCAGAGATCCAGGACAGCGGTCACGGCAGGCGAGGAAGTCACGCTGCGCGACGGCTTCGGCAGCGGAGACGGTACGGCTGACGTGGTCCCGCCACCAGCAGTGGGCTGCGTCGACGGGTCCGGAGCCGGCACCCCCACGTCCGAGAAGATGTCGTGCGCGCGTTCCTGCACCGACGGAGGCAGACTGCCCGCCCGCGCCGCCAAGGCGGTGCCACCGAAAGCCAGGACAGCGAATCCGAGAGCCACCTTCATCGCGAACGTCCTGACCGCACGGTCCCTCCTCGGCGGCGCGGTCGGTACAGCACGCTGCCGGGCGGCGAGAAAACCGGCCACAGCCGCCCGCTCGCCGGCCAGATCCTCCCCGGGGGTGGAAGCCCTGGCGGCGTCGAGCAGCTCGGCCAGACCCTCCATGCCAGGGTCCGGCCGTGCACCGGCTACAAGCCGATCAGCCTCGGAGAGACCGATCCGGCGGGCTCGCCTCATCGACATCGCAGACCGAAGAGCGCTCCATGTCCCCACCGCGTTACACCCCCTCCGGCAGAGCCGGATCAACCGGCGAACCGGCCACCGGCGCATTACGCGCCTGCACCTGCGGATGCGCGGCCAGCCGCCGCAACCCCCGCATCGTGGCGATCCGCACGGCACCGGACCGCTTCCCGAGAACCTTGGCCGTGGTGGCGACATCCAGCCCGGCGACCACCCGCAACATGACGGCCTCGGCCTGATCAGCGGGCAGCGAGGCGATCAGCCCCAGCGCCCACCGCGTATCGGAACCCTCGAACGCCTCGGCGGCGGCATCCCGGGCCCGGAGCTCGGCATTCACCGACCCGGCCGGATCCTCAGGACGACGGCCCAGCCGCCGCCGCTCATCGATCCCGCGATGCCGGGCGATCCGGAAGAGCCACCCCCGGAAAGCCCCGAAATCACCGGAGAACCGATGCAGATCCCGGGCGGCCTGCAACCAGGTCTCGGAAGCGACATCCTCGGCGGCATCACCGACGACAACCCGCAGATACCGGAGAACGGCAGGCTGCAAGGCCCGCCAAACAGTGGCAAAACCCCGCTCATCACCACCCTGAGC